>NZ_PDZJ01000001.1:0-2999788 GCF_002735685.1 Janthinobacterium sp. BJB301
TTTTTTTTTTTAAAAAAAAATCGGGGGGGGGGGGGGGGGGAGGGGAGGCGCCGGCCTGAAGGGGCTGGCCGGCGCGGGACTGCTGAACTTGCGGTCGTATTGCTGTCTTATTACTGGCTCAATACGACTTTATCGGCAAAATATTCCGTCTCGCCGAAGCATTGCGTGGGCACGCCCTTGTGCTGGCTGTAGGTGACGAGAATGCGCTTGCCGGCGGCAGCCGACAACTGCCTGGCCACGTCTTCATCGCGCACGCTGAACTGGAATTTTTCCGGGATGGTGCCGGGCAGTGCCGTCAACAGCAATTCACCTTCCCATGTCTTGCAGATCCAGCCCCGCTTGGAGAACTTTTGCAGGTAGCCCGCCCGTTCCCCTTCCGAGTACGAGAAGCTGAGGGCCATCCACGTGTAGGCGGCCAGCAGCAGGAAGCCGGCCACGAGGAAGATGGCGAAGGCGAAGGTGACTTTTTTGGTCGTAGGGGTCATGGTAGGGTTGTTTAGGTAAAAGGATCAGTCCTTGCGGCCGGCTTTCCAGTTCAGTCCGAAATTGTAGCGCTCGTCCATGGCCTGGTGCGCCGTGATTTTACCTTGGCCGCCGAAGTATTCCACCAACTTTGTCACCTGCAGGTTGCCGCCGTGGTTTTCCAGCATGGCGATGGCGCACATGGCGTGCTGGCTGTCGCTGTCGAGGCGCACTTCCACCGTTGGCTGGCCGGGAATTTCGATCGTCACGACGCCATCGGTGGCGGCCCAGTTCGGCACGCCTTCGTAGATGAAGGCGTACACGAGCACGCGCTTGATCTGGTCGAAATGGGTGCCGTTGATGAAGATGTTTTCGCCGCTGCTGATGCTGCCCGTGCGGTCGTCGCCTTCCAGGTGGATGTACGGCGGACGGTCGTAGGCACCCCAGCTGTTGCCCAGCGCCTGCACGGCGCTTTTGCTGCCATTGCTCATTTCGAACAGGCAGCCGATGTCGAGGTCGATGCCGCCCGCACGGCCGGCCGGTTTGTTGAACAGCTTGCCGAGGAAGCCCGTGTCCAGCTTCGACGCGGGCGCCTGGCCTTGCGACGCGTTCTGGTTCCAGTTCAGGTTGACGCGGATGCGGCCATAGCCGCCGCTGTCGCGCTTGTCGAGCGAGATCTTGTCGCCGCGTTTTTCCAGGCGGATTTTCGACAGCGAGATTTTATTCGCCGGCGGCGGGGCCGCCGGCGTGGGCACGGAAGCCGGCGCTGGCGCCGGGGAGGATGCCCCCGCTTCGCTGCCGCCAAAGTGCTTCAGCAGGGCCGCCAGGCCGCCCGCGAAACCCTGGCCCACGGCGCCGAAGCGCCAGCTACCGTCGCGGCGATACAGTTCGCCGATGATGACGGCTTTTTCATCCTGGAAGTCATTGCCCGTGAAGGCAAACGTGGCCGCCTGGCCCAGCGCCATGCTGGAATTGCCCAGCGCGCGCATGCTGCCCTGTTCCGTCGCCGCCGTGAACACCAGCTTGTCGATCGAGGCGGGCAGGCGGGAAAGGTCGACCTGGAAGGTGGAGCGGGGGCCGTTCAAGTCCACCGTGATGGCGTTGTCCGGCGCGCTTTTCTGGTTGAAGAACACCATGTAGCGGTCGTCCGACAGCTTGCCGGCCGCATCGACGCCGAAGCAGCTGACGTCCACTTCCATCGAGCCCGAAACGATATCGAGTGTGACGGCAAACGGGCCATTCAAGCCCAGGTCAGCCAGTTTGCCTTTTTGTCCGCGTGTGAAATTGGTCATGGTCGTGCAGTCCCTTCGTCGCTGGAGAGTTGAGTATTCAAGGAGTGGTGCAAATGGGGGGCGGGCGCCGCGGCGCCGTCGGCCGCATGGCGGATGCCGAACAGGCGCGCCTGCTCGATGATGCGCAGTGCCCAGCTGCTGTGCGTGGCCACTTCGCACATCGATTCCTGCATGCGGAACACGGCCGGGCTGTCCGGGTCGATGATGCGCAGCGCCAGTTCGATGTCCGACTGCGCCACCTGGTAGTGGCGTTCGATCTGCGGCACCTGGTCCGGGTGGATGGCCGTCTTGGCGATCATGCCGTGCGCCATGTCCTGCGCCACTTCGGCATCGAGCCAGCTGCCCTGCGACAGGTGCTCGAAGACGGGCGCCGTCAGCTGGAAGCCGTGCGGCTTGAAGATGGTGACCAGGCGGCCGATGACCTGGCCCAGCGGCGTTGAATAAATGGTGCCGCTGGTGGGGCGGCGCAATCCCAGCAGGGCCAACAGATCGTTGCCGCCGATGCGCAGGGCCAGGATGCGGCGCCGCACTTCCGGCGCCGACAGGATGATGCGGAACTGCTTCATTTCCTCGTCGTCGAACACTTCCGCCGTTTCCAGGGTCGGCATCAGCAGATGGTGCGTGTGGCGCACCAGCTCGAAATACGCGGCGAAATTGTGGCGCGTGGATTTCGGCAGCACGAAGCCGCTCAATTTGTCGGCGCCGGGCATGGCCAGCACGCGTGCCAGCACGTCGAGATTGCGCACGCGCACGAAGCGCAAGGTATCCGATTCGTCGCACATGTTTTGCAGCGCCAGCGACAGGTTGAACATCGCGTAACTGAGGTCGCGTTCCGCGATGGCGTCTTCGGTGCAAAGTATGACCGAACGCAAATGGCTGAATTTGTCGCCATTCGCGATCGCCAGCAAGTCCTTGTGCGTGGTCGGCACATACATGGAGGCGCCAAGCGCCGCTTTATGCTCGCTTTGCGGGTGTAGGGAGTTGTTATCCATCGACTGCGCTCCTGATAAGGGCAACCGCCTGGTAGGGCAGCGCCGGTTCTACTGTGACGGGTATGGCTTTTTCCTGCGCCAGAAGCAGCAAATGTGCCACGTCCGGCGCATTCGTGTCGCGCACGATCAGGCGCTCGGGCACGCGGCGCAGCAGCACGCGCGTCGCTTCGCCGATGCCTGGCTTGATCAGGTTGATGTCGCTGATGCCGTATTCCTGCTGCGCCGCGGCCATGTAGGCTTGCGAGCGGGCCGCCATGGCTGGCGCATCGCTCGCTTCGGCCAGCGGGATGCCGCTGCTGGCGGCAATCGCCACGGCGTCGGCCACCAGGCCGTCGGCGAAATCGCGCGACTGGTCGTGCGCTTCGAACTGCGCGTAGTACACGCAGCCATGGAAGTCGTCCGGGCCGATGGCATCATTCAACACGGAGCGGCTGACCAGGCCCGATACCGTGGCATTCAGAATGCTTGACGGGATCAGGTAGTCGCTGGCCGATGCGGCGCAGGCGGCCGTGCCGGCCAGGTCGGACAGCACGAACAGGCCGCCGTCGATGGCCGTGCCATGCGCCGCGTTGAAGTCGTTCACCGTCTGGCGCAGTTCGCGCGAAATCACCCCCTTGCCCGTCCAGCCGTCGACGAAGACGAGGGATTCGGCCGCATGGCCGTGCGCCAGGATGTGCTGCAGGGCATTGGCGTCGATGCCGCGGTCGCGGATGATGGAGACGGAATAGTGGCTGCATTCGCGCTGGAACACCTGGCGCAGCAAGTGGCCCAGGATGACGCCCACGGGCGTGCCGGCGCGCGCCAGCGAGACCAGCGTGATGGGGCCCGTGCGCCGCGCCGCGATCAGGGCGGCCAGGCGCAGGCAGTCGCGCGCCATCTGCAGGCGGTTGGCCGCAAACGCACTCCGGAACAGGGCCAGGTAGGCGGGCGAGGGCAGGGATTCGGGCGACAGCATTTCGCTGTAGTGGCGCTGGCCCGACTGGATCAAGCGCTCTTTTTCGGCCAGGTCGAGGATAGGCTCGAGCGCCATCGGCGTGAGCAGAAACTCCACGTCTTCCTGGCGGTAGCTGCCGCTGAAATGCTGCATGCCGTCGGTCATAGCGCCGCCACCGTGAGTGCCGCCAGCTGGGTGCCGTTGGGGATGATGGCGTAGTCGCAGGCGGCCATGAAGCGGGCGTCCGAACGGCTGTCGCCCATGCCGAAGCTGACGATGGGGCCATGTTCGGCTTCCAGCTCCGCGCGCAGGTAAGCGACGGCGCGTGCCTTGTTCAGGGTTTTCGGCAGCACGGCCAGGTTGTTGCCGTTGCGGTGGATGAAGTAGTCGGTGCCTTCGGTGGCGATCCACTGTTGCAGCACCTGCTCTTCGATATCGGCCAGGCGTTCGCCGCGCGCTTCGTGGTCCTTGACGACGATGTAGAACGGCGTGTTGTAGTCCTCGATCAGGCGCGCGCGCGAAGGCATGCCCGTCCTGGCCTGGAAATCGTCGATGATGCGCATGGCTTCCCGCAGGCCGGGCAAGGCCGTCTGCATGTCGTCCTGCATCAGGGCCAGCCAGCCCGCGTCGAGCGCGCCGCCCGGCTGCAGCACGATGCCGCCGTAATCGAGCACGCTGTAGCTGGTAAACGGCAGGTCGACCCGGCGGAAGGCGTCGCCATTTCTCGCCGTGGCGGGAATCAGGGTCATGCCGCTGTGCGCGAATTCAAAGAAGGCGCGCTGGCGCGCCGTCGTAAACGAGCAGGCGTCGCCATTTTTCAGATAGGCGGCCGGCTGCAGGTCGGTCTCGCCCGGGCATTTTTTCGGGGTCTGGAACAGTGTGTCGTCCAGATCAACAAACAGGAATTTCTTCAATTTTGGTCTCTGACTGAAAGTGGAACAGGCGGCCATTCAACTGGCCGGCGAGTTGCATGAGGGCCGGGCTGGCCGGGGTTTCATGGCAGATGAAAACGTGCTGGTACTGGCCAGGTGCCACGTTGTACAGGTAATTGGCGATGCCTTCGCCGTAGTTGTCGTCGCAGTTGACGATGTGGCCGACGGAGCCCCATGACAGGATGGGCGAGCGCGTGGTCGATTGCACCACCACGTTCTTGCCCAGCGCTTCCAGCTCGCGCGCCAGCAAGAACGACGGGTGCATGAATTCGCCCGTGCCCAGCACCAGCACGGAGTCGCCGGCGCCGATTTCCTGCGCCAGCTGCACCGCCAGGCCTTGCGGCGGCGCCAGGGCGCGTCCCACGCCGATGCGGCCAAACGCGGGGCTGGCGCCCCGTTCCGCATTCGCCTCGAAGCGCTGCGCGCTGGCCGCTACCGGAGCAGGCGCATCGCCTGCCTGGAAGGCGTACTGGCCGGAGAGCGCCGCGCCGATGCTGGTGGGCAGGCCGAAACGCTCACTCAAGCCCGCGTTTGCGGCCTGGCCCATGAAATTGGTGATCACACCCAGGTGCAGCTTTTCCAGCTGCGGATAGCGCGCGCGGCACACTTGCACCAGGTTGGCGAAGGTGTTGCCGGTCGACGCTTCATCGTCGATCAGCACCAGGCTGCGGGCCGTGGAAAACAGCGCGCTGGCGGCGTCCGATAAATGCAGGAACTGGCGCGGCGCGTGGCTGTGCGCCTCCTCGAATTCGAAGAAGGGCACCGTGCCCACGCGGTAGCGCGAGCTGTGCAAAAACAGGGCTTTTCCATGCGGGTTGGCGCGCAGCCATGCCTCGAACACGCCCTGGCCCAGGCCGACGGCCGTTTCCGCCATGGCGATGAAGACCACGGGGCCGGGCAGGCTGGGGGGGATCTGCGCGGCCAGGTCGTCGTGGATGGCTTGCATGGCGCGCGGCGTGACGGGCCAGTGCTTGCCCAGCACCTTGGACAGGAACAGGAAACCCCGCTTGGCGTTGGCGCGCGCGGCAAAGCCGATCAGCCAGTCCAGCGGAAAGCGCGCCTCGTCCACTTTCAAGGTCAGCTCGCCCGTGGGCATCTGCTGCTTGACGATGTTCATGGCAGCTCCACGGCGTAGGCGGCTTCGCCCACGCGCATGCCTTCGTGGATGGCGGGCACGGTGAGCTTGTCAAAGCCCTGGTCGAAACCGGCCAGCGCCAGGTAGGGCAGGTTCGGGCCGGCAGCGCACGCCATGCCGATGCCGCCCGACATGCGCGGGTTGATTTCCAGCAGCGCCAGGCCATTCGCGCCTTCGCGGAACTGGATGTTGAAGACGCCATTCAGGCGGTAGTCGCGCGCCAGTTTGTCGCAGGCTGCCAGCAAGTCGTCGCGCAGTTCGATCAGCTGGCCGCTGCCGCCCCCGTGCAGCTTCTTGCGCGGCACGGCGCAAACGAGCTTGCCCTGGTCGGCGACGCAGTCGGCGCTGTATTCGTGGCCGTCGAGGTATTCCATCAGCAGCAGGGTCTTGAACGATGCCATCTGCGCCAGGCCGCTGCGCAGCTCTTGCGCATTGATCTGGTAGGCGGCGCCGGCCAGCAGCAGCTGGGCGCTGGTGCGCTCTTCATCGAGAATGGCAAAGCCCAGGGCATACACGGATTCGGACGGCTTGATGCACAGCTTGCGATGCAGCGGGCGCAGTTCGGCGTAGGCGGCGTCGTATTCTGCGATGGTGGTGACGGCGCGGTAGTCGGCCGGACGCGCCATGGGCAGATCGAGGCCGTCGCAGAAGCGCGCCTTGTCGTGCATCAAATTCAGGATGTCTTCGCTTGCCACGCTGAGCACGCGCGTGCCGATGGCGGCGAAGCGCGCGCTGGCGCTGCCGATCAGGCCCGCTTCCTTGCCGGGCCAGAAAATCGTGATGCCCCGCTCGCGGCAGAATTCCAGGCACCACTCGACATAATTGAGGCCCGTCAGTCCCGACGGTTCGACCGCGTATTCGTGGGCCGACAAAAAGGCGGCCGCGTGCGCGTTCGTATTGCTGCACACGATGTGGTAGCGGGGCGCGCCGCCAGTCGCGGCCATATCGGCCTCGCGGATCAGGCGCATGGCCGTGCCGACCGAGGAAAATGTTTTGTTGAACCAGACTCTTTGCATGTACGGGGACCGGGTAAAGAAAGGGAAAGCCGCGCGCAGGTGCGCGCGCGGGGAGTCTAACCAGCCAGACTTAACCTGGCCTTAGAAAAACGCCCGCCCAAACCTGCTGCGCGTCGTGGACGCGGCCTGCGATGCTCACTGTGCATACGCACAGCTGCGCTTCTCGGCCACGTCCCCTTCCGCTCGCAACGGTTTTGGCGGGCGTTTGAGGATCAGCCAGCCTTGCCGCTGGCTGTCCATTTGAGGAAGGCGTCGCGGTTGCGCGAGCAGATGAACACTTTGCCCGAGCCGGAAAAGCGCAGCACGATGCCTTCGCCGCTGGTGACGCTATTGACGATATTGCCGAGGAAGCCGCCGATGCCGCCGCCGCTGGCGCCGCCGCCCGTGGTCACGGAAATCTCGTATTTCAGGCTGTTGTCCCAGCACACGACGTGGGAATTGTCGATCACGACATCCTTGCCCGGCTCGACGTCGAGCTGGAACATGGAGCCGAAGCCCGACACCACCACTTGTCCCGTGCCGGCCGTCTCCATGACGAAGAAGCCGCCCGACTGCGCGAACAGGGCGTTGCCGATGCTTTGCGTGCGCACCTTCATTTCCGTGCCCGAGGTGGCGGCGACAAAGGCGCCGTCGTTGAGCAGGTACTGGCGCGCGCCCACGTCGACCACTTCGATGGCGCCCGGCAGGGTGGGCGAGAGCAGGCAATCGCCGCTGCCGCGCACCGCTTCGATATGCTGCTGGAAGAACGATTCGCCATTCGCGAAGCGGCGCATGATGGCGCTGCCCAGGCCGCCCGTCATCTTGCCTTTCAAGTCCAGCGCCGTTTCCATCATCACCATCGCGTCGGATTCGCAATAGATGGTTTCGCCCTGTTTCATGCTGACGTGGAGGAAAGGATCGACGTCGCCCGTGACACTAAATACTGGCATGATAAATCTCCAAAAAAAAGCCGCCTGAACTGTGCAGGCGGCAGTGATGATACGACACTAGTCCAATTCACCGCAGAAAGCCAGGCAGGCTTTCTGCGTGTGAATTTTAGGCATTGACGCCGAACGAGCGGGCCAGTGGGCCCAGGCCGCCGTTGAAGCCCTGGCCGATGGCCTTGAACTTCCATTCGCCGTTGTAGCGGTAGATTTCGCCAAAGATCATCGCCGTTTCCGTCGAGCTGTCTTCGGACAGGTCGTAGCGGGCGATTTCTTTTTCGCCTTCCGCGTTCAGGCAGCGGATGAAGGCTTTCGAGACCATGCCGAAGTTCTGGCGGCGCGCGTCGGCATCGTGAATGGTGACGGTGATGCTGATGCGGTCGATGTCGGCCGGCACGCGCGACAGGTCGATTTCGATGCGCTCATCGTCGCCTTCGCCTTCGCCCGTGGTGTTGTCGCCCGTGTGGACGACGGAACCGTCGGTCGACTTCAGGTTGTTGTAGAAGATGAAGTCAGAGTCGCCACGGACTTTGCCGTCGCTTTTCAGGAGGAAAGCGCTGCCGTCAAGGTCGAAGGTGGCGCCGTCCGTCGAACGAGGATCCCAGCCGAGGCCGACGATGATCTTCTTCAGGTTCGGTGCTTCCTTGCTCAGGTTGACGTTGCCGCCTTTTTGCAAACTGATTGCCATGTGGTGCTCCTTTTCAGTAATTTACTTAAACATACCTGCATGGGATGAGCGCAAGGCGCTCGTGCCATTACTTCCTCAATTGGGGGCGGAACCCCCGATTTCAAGCTTGTGCCGCGTGCCGTTTGCGATAGCGCAAGGATGACCACAGCGAGACCAGGATGAAGGCCACGCCCGACAGGCCCGTGAACCACTCCGGAATATGGTACTTGACGGACGCCAGCATGATCAAGGCCAGGATGCCGATCGCATAATGGGCGCCGTGCTCCAGGTAGACGAATTCGTCCAGGGTACCCTTGTGCACCAGATACACCGTCATCGAGCGCACGAACATGGCGCCGATGGCCAGGCCCAGCATGATGATGACGACGTCGTTGGTGATGGCGAACGCGCCGATCACGCCATCAAAGCTGAACGAGGCGTCCAGCACTTCCAGGTACAGGAAGCCGCCGATACTGCCGCGCGCCACCGTTTTTACCAGGTCGCCATTGCCATTCCTGGCTGGCGCGGCGCCTTCTTCTGCGTCATCCTGCAAGTCCGGTTCGTCTTCTTCCAGCAAGCCGCTGATCCAGTTCACGCCGATGTAGACGGCGATACCGACGATGCCCGAGGCGAGCACGCTGTATTTTTCATCCACAGGGCCCATCGCCACGCAGGCGGCCACGGCGCCCATGGTGATCAGCACGGCCAGGCTTTCGGTGCCCAGCGCATTGACTTTTTCCTCGGCCCAGCCCAGCCAGTGCAACTCCTTCTCATCGTCGAACAGGAAGTTCAGGAACACCAGCAGCAGGAAGGCGCCGCCGAAGGCCGCCACTTGCGCATGGTTGTCCGTCAGGTGCTTGGCATACACGTCCGGCGTCGTGGTGGCCATGGTCCACACGTCGACCAGGCCCAGGCCCGTGGCGACGGAAACGATGACCAACGGAAACAGCAGCCGCATGCCGAAGACGGCCACGAGGATACCGACCGTCAAGAACAGTTTTTGCCAGAACTCATTCCAGTGACGCAAGACCGAGGCATTCACCACGGCATTGTCGAACGACAGCGACACTTCCATGATGCCCAGCACGCCCGTGATCCACAGCGCCTGGATCATGCCTGACATGCCGCCATGGCTGTACCCCCACCAGCCTGACACTGCCATCAGGATAAAAGTGACTAAAAAGGAAATTCTGAAATGCCGCATGAGGACCCCGTTGCAAGTGTGAAAGACGTTTGATTATCCGCGCCGCTGTGTGCGCCGCACTCAGTGTTGATATACGTCAATTGTTGTATATGCCATGATTTTATATTAGTTGCCGCCGGGGGCGGCGTTTTATAGGCTGACGATGGACAGTTCTGCTGGCTCGGATGATCTGCGATAATTGCGGCGCGCCCGTCGGGCTGCCGCAGCCCCTCGCACACTTGACAGACATATATATAAGAAGGAATACCCCGTGGATATCGCTTACCTCGTCACGCCCCTGATCACCTGGATCCTGGTCGGACCGATCAAATTCCTGATCAACAGTGTCCGCACGCGGCAATGGGCGTTCGGCCTGGTCGGCAATGGCGGCTTTCCCAGCAACCATAGCGCCGTCGTTTCCAGCATGGCCACCCTGATCGCCTTGCGCGAGGGCATAGGCCATCCCGCCTTCGGCGTGGCGGTGACGTTGGCCTTCATCGTCATCATCGACGCCAACAGCCTGCGCCAGCACGTGGGCAAGCAGGCGGCGGCCATCAATCGCCTGGCCAAGGAAGCGGCCAGCCCGGCGCATACCTGGTTGCGCGAGCGCATGGGGCATACCCTGGTGGAAATCGCCGGCGGCCTGTGCACGGGCGTGGCGATCGGTTTCCTGATCAACACCGTTTTTGCCCGCTAAGTTCGCTTTCCCTGAAACGCAAAACCCCGCCTGAAGGCGGGGTTTTGCGTTTCAGGGCGTAAAAACTACGTTTCATCCATTCATTAAAGCATTACAGGAAGCCGCCGATTGACATGCCCGGACACGCTCATGGATACTTTGGCGCTTGTGGTTTTAATAAAAATATTATGCTTGCTATCGCTTGCAGCCCTATCCGGGCCGCAGCAACGGTAGTGGTGCTATCTATCCGGAGAATTACCCATGTTGCGCAAAACCCTGTTTGTTCTGGCAATCGCTTCCGCCCTGGCCGCCTGCGGCAAAGAGTCCAAAGATCCCGGCAAGGGCGGCAAGAATGGCAAGGAACAGGCGGGCGCTGCCGTCAATCTGCTGGTATCCCCGGAAGACCTGCTGACCATCCAGAGCAATGCGCTGGCATCGGGGCCTGTCATCACCGGTTCCGTGCAGCCTGAGCGCAATGCGGACTTGCGCGCCGAAGTGTCGGCCGTGGTGATCCAGGTCATGAAGGAAAATGGCGAAGTGGTCAAACGGGGCGACGTGCTGGTGCGCCTGGACGAAACGTCCATCCGCGACGGCCTCAATTCGGCCGAGGAAGCCAGCCGCGCCGCCGGCCAGGTGCTGGAGCAGTCCGAACGCATGTTCCAGCGCATGAAAACCCTGCGCGCCTCGGGCATGACGTCGACGCAGGCGCTGGAAGACGCGGAAATCCGCCGCAACAATGCGCAAAGCGACCTGTCCGCCGCGAAAAGCCGCGCCGTGCAAGCCCGCCAGCAGTTGCAGCGTACCCTCGTGCGCGCGCCGTTCGACGGCATCGTGAGCGAGCGCAAGGTATCGAATGGCGATACGGCGCAAATCGGCAAGGAATTGATCAAGGTCATCGATCCAACCAGCATGCGCCTCGAAGGCCTGGTGTCGGCCGACAAGATCGGCGTCGTCAAGGTGGGCCAGCCGGTATTGTTCCGCATCAATGGTTATCCGGGACAGGATTTCGCTGGCAAGGTGCGCCGCGTCGATCCTGCCGCCAACGCCGTCACGCGCCAGGTGGCCGTGCTGGTCGATTTCAATGACAAGGAACAACCGCGCGTGGCCGGCCTGTATGCGGAAGGCCGCATCGAGACGGAAACCGTCAGCGCGCTGATGATCCCCGACTCGGCCCTGGTGAAGGCGGGCGACGTCACGTACACGTGGAAAGTCAAGGACAAGGCCTTGCATAAAGTCAACTTGCGCATCGGCGCGCGCGACGTGCGCACGGGCCAGTGGGAAGTGCAAAGCGGCCTGGCCAGCGGCGATACCGTGCTGCGCACGCCGGGCTCGACCTTCAAGGATGGGCAGAAAGTGGAATTGACGGCCGTCAAGGCCGTGCCAGCCGCCGCCGTGGCCAGCAGCAGCACCGCCGTTGCCGGTAAAGGAAACTAAGCCATGTTCCTTTCCGATTTCAGTATCAAGCGGCCCACCGCCACCATCGTCCTGATCCTGGCCATGATGTGCGTCGGCTTGCTGGCGCTCAAGAAACTGCGCGTCAACCAGAACCCGGACGTCGAAGTACCGTTCATCGTCGTCAGCATTCCTTACCCCGGCGCGTCGCCCGACACGGTCGAGCGCGAAGTGGTGAACCGCCTGGAAAAGTCCTTGCAAAGCATTTCCGGCGTGACCGAAGTCAACAGCGATTCGAATGAAGGTTCGGCCAGCATCTTCCTGAAGTTTTCCTTCAATACCAACCTGATCGAAGCGTCCGACAATATCCGCAATGCGATTGCCGCCGTGCGCTACAAGTTGCCGACGGAAATGCGCGAGCCTATCTTGCAGCGCATCGACCCGGCTGCCGAACCGATCATGCAACTGGCCCTGTCGTCGAATACGCAAAGCCATGCGGAAATTTCGCGCCTGGCCGAAGACGTGCTGTCGGACCGCTTCCGCACCGTCGATGGCGTGGCGCTGGTCAACGTGGGCGGTTCGCTCAAGCGCGAGCTGTCCGTGCTGCTGCGGGCGGAAAAATTGCGTGAATACAATGTGTCCGTCAGCGATGTCGTCACCGCCTTGCGTAACCAGAACACGAATGCGCCCGTGGGCAAGGTGCGCGGCATCCTGGACGAGAAAAGCATCCGTCTGGTGGGCCGCATCGAATCGCCAAGCGACTTCGAAAAAGTGGTGATCAAGCGGCGCGGCGAGGAAATCGTGCGCCTGGCGCAAGTGGCCACCATCGAAGATGGCTTTGCCGAAGTCAACAGCCTGAGCATGCGCAGCGGCAAGCCCAACGTGGGCATTTCGATCACCCGCGTGCGCGACGCTTCCACCGTCAGCGTGGCCAACAAGATCCGCGACATGGTGGCGGAAATCAACAAGACCTTGCCGAAAGGCACGATCCTGCAAGTGACGCGCGATGGCGGCGAAAACGCCCAGCATAGCTTGAACAACGTGATCGAATCGCTGGTGCTGGGCGCCGTGCTGACGATTTTCGTCGTCTACGCCTTCCTGAACTCGTGGCGTTCGACCCTGATCACGGCGCTGAGCCTGCCTACGTCCGTGATTGCCGCCTTCATTGCCGTATGGCTGTGCGGCTTTACCCTGAACTTCATGACCTTGCTGGGCCTGTCGCTGGCCATTGGCGTGCTGATCGATGACGCCATCGTCGTGCGCGAAAACATCGTGCGCCACATGCAGATGGGCAAGGACCGCCGCACGGCCGCGCTGGAAGGCACGGCCGAGATCGGCATGGCCGTGGCTGCCACGACCTTCTCCATCATCGCCGTCTTCATTCCCGTCGCGTTCATGCCAGGCATCTCTGGCGAATGGTTCCGCCCGTTTGCTTTGACAGTGACGTGCTCGGTGCTCGTCAGCCTGGGCATCTCGTTTACGCTCGACCCGATGCTGTCGGCCTACTGGGGCGACCCGGTCGAGGAACACTCGGCGCCGAAAAAGGGCATCGGCCGCGTGCTGGAAAAATTCAACCACTGGTTCGACCATCAGGCCGACCGCTATGGCCGCGTGATCGCCTGGGCCCTGCATCACCGCCGCTGGATGGCCGTCATCGCCTTCGGCAGCCTGGTGGGCGCCATCGTCCTGCACTCCACGCATGGCGGCACGAGTTTCTTGCCGGCATCCGATTCGGGCAATCTGATGATCAATGTGCGCACGCCATCGTCGAGCAGCATCGAGTATTCGCGCTTGAAACTGGAAGCGGCGGCCGTGCTGGCGCGTACCTTGCCTGAAACCAAGGATACCAACAGCTCCATCAATGCCGGTGGCGGACGGGTATATGTCGACATCGGCAAGCGCAACACCCGCAAGCGTTCGGCCAAGGAAATCGCCGTCGAGCTGCGCGAAAAGATGTCGCGCCTGGTGGGCGCCGAGTACGTGGTGCAGGATGACTTGAGCAATGGTTCGCAAAAGCCGATCCAGGTGGAATTCACGGGCCCGGATTCGCGTAAGCTCATGGAAATCACGAACGCCTATATGGACAAGCTGCGCGCGATTCCCGGCGCCGTCGACGTGGGCCTGTCCGAGCAAGACCCGAAGAACGAGCTGCAGATCGAGCTCAATCGCGGCCTGGCCAACTCGATGGGCATTTCCGTCAATGATGCGGCGCAATCGTTGCGCGTGGCCTTCGCCGGCGTGGAAGTGGGCGACTGGGTCGACCCGACGGGCGAGACGCGCGACGTGGCCGTGCGCCTGCATCCCGATGACCGCGTGGCGTCGGAAAACATCGAGCGCCTGCCGATCAGCGTGACGGGCACGTCGCAAATGGTGCCGCTCGACCAGATCGCCACCATCACCATGGGCAAAGGTCCGTCCGGCATCGAGCACAAGAATGGCAAGCGCACGATCACCGTGTCGGCCAATGCGCAAGGCCGCTCGAACGGCGAAGTGACGAGCGACGCCATGAAACTGGCCAACTCCATCGACTTCCCGCCCGGCTACGGCCTGGCGCTCGGTGGCGCCGGCCAGGATCAGCAAGAGCTGTTCACGGAAATGCTGATCGCGCTGGTGATGGGTATCGGCCTGATGTATTTGATCCTGGTGATGCAGTTTGGTTCATTTACGGCGCCGGTGGCCGTGATGATGTCCTTGCCGCTGAGTCTGATCGGCGTGGTGGTGGCGCTGGTGATCACGAACAATACCCTCAACCTGATGAGCTTTATCGGCATCATCATGCTGATGGGCCTGGTCGCCAAGAACGCCATCCTGCTGCTGGACGCGGCGCGCAAGCGCGAGGAAGAGGGGCATGGCCGCGAAGATGCGCTGATGTATGCGGGCCGCATGCGTCTGCGTCCCATCCTGATGACGACGTTCGCGCTGATCGCCGGCATGTTCCCCGTGGCGCTGGGCTTGGGCGAGGGTGGCGAGTTCTACCGTCCATTGGCGATCGCCATCATCGGCGGCACCATCACCTCGACGATTCTGACCCTGCTGGTCGTGCCTACCTTCTATGACAGCATCGAGATCGCCCGCGATGGCGCCGTGGCCAAGTTCCACCGCCGCGCCGCGCGCATGCCCGTAGCCGTGGCCATGATATTGACCTTGCTCGAATGCGTGCTGACCTTGCTGTTGGTGCGCTTCGTCTACCGCATGCTGAAAAAGGCCGTGCTGTTCCTGATGGGACGCCGCACGCCGAAGGCGACGTCGGTCAGCCTGCAAAAGTAATACCGGGCCAAGGCGCAGCTTGCGCTGCGCCGTGGTATTTCAAGAGCCTTCCGCGGAAGGCTCTTTTTTTTACCTGCCCGTCTGGCCAGAGGGCTAACTGTTGCGTGGCGGCGGCGTGGTGCCTGTGCCCGTGCCTGTTCCCGGTGTCGTGCCGTTGGGGGGCGGCGTGGTGGATGGCGGCGTGGTCGTGCCATCGGGGTTGGTGGTGGCGCCCGGTGTCATGCCAGGCGTGGCTGGCGTGGTGGTGTCCGGGTTGGTCGTGCCCGTGGTGCCGGACGTGCCGCTGGTGGCGGGCGGCGTTGCCGGTCCGGTGGCGGCGGGCGTGGCGGTGGTGCTGGTGTCATTGCGTTTGTTGCAACCGCCCAGCAGCGCGCAGACGATGGTGCTGCCGAGGACGAGCTTGCTGGTAGTCAGGAGTGGAGCCGTCATGATTGTTCCTTTTCAGTGTAAGACTGTCATGGAAACGCATGCCTCGCCAGATTGCGTATCTGGAACAAGGCTGGCATCGCTTGCAAGGTTTAGAGTAGGCGGGCCGGCACAGGTTCACCGGACTTGCGCAGGCGTGGTGCTGGCGGGGGAGGGGAGCGCGCTGCGTTTGACGCAGCGCAAACCTGCAAGGGATATGATCAGTTGGGCCAGGACAGGTTGTCCCGGCCGCGTAAGGAGCGTTTATTTGGCGGCAGGGGCCTTGCTCACTTCCACTTCCCAATCCACGCCCGATTCGACGTGATGCTTGGCGGCAAAGTCGCCCTGGCTGATGGCGACGGCCACGTCGAGCAGGCTGTTCAGGTAGACGAGCGGCTTGCCTTTGGCGACGCCGCCAAACGTGTGTTCGAATGGCGCCGTGACCTTGGCCACTTGCTTGCCCTTGTGCAAGATGCGCACTTGCAGTGGATCGTGCAGCTTTACCTGCAACTCGTCGAGCAGGGATTTCGGGATATTCGTCCACACATTGCCATACTTGACGTCCAGCACGGGCACGATGCCGCGGATGGTGTTGCCGTCGCGTACAGGTTTTTGATACGCGATCTTCACCACGGATTCGCTCGGCAATTGCGGACCCACCTGTTCATACGTGATGGCGCCCGACGCCAGGCGCGCGCCCACATACGCGTACACGTCGCGGCCATGGAAGGTGTACGATTCGGCGGAACCCGCCAGGCGATTGACCTTTTCATCGATTTCACGCAGTTCGGCCACGCCGTCGCGCTCGGCGATCAGGGTGAACAGGCCATTGTCCGGCCCCACGAAATAGCGTCCACCCTTGGTTTTCAGCACCACCGACTTGCGCGCCGTGCCCACGCCCGGGTCGATGACGGACACGAACACCGTGCCTTGCGGCCAGTAATTGGCCGTCTGGTACAAACGATAGGCGCCCAGCCAGATGTCGTAGTCGGGAATCTGGTGCGTCAGGTCCGAAATGGTCAGCTGGGGATCGACGCCATAGGCCACGCCATGCATGGCCGATACGGCGCCATCGGCCGTGCCGAAGTCCGTCATCAGCACCAGCGGAGATGCGGCTTGCGCGGCGGACAGCATGAGGGCGCTCAGGCAGGCGCCGGCGACGAGGTGGGAGATTTTCTTGATGATCATGGGTTCTTTCCGTGGCATTAGAAGGTGTAGTTCAGCTTGGCGTAGAAGTACGCGCCATTGACGCCGATGGGGTTGATGAAATTGTAGGGCAGGGCGCCGCCATACGTGGCGTTATTCGTTTCACGCACGCGCTGCGGATAGCGGTCGAGGATGTTGTTGCCGCCCACGCTCAAAGTCAGTTGCTTGCTCAGTTTCAATTGGCCTTCCAGGTCCAGCGACCAGACGGCGCCGAAGCGCTGTGCGGGGATGCCGTCGATCAACGGTGCATCGCTGTCGTAGGAAAAATCTTTCAGCTCGCCAAAGCGCGTGGCGCGCGCCTGCACGCCCCAGCCGGCCGCTTGCCAGTCGGCACCGAGGATCAATTTGCTCGCGGGTGACGCATGTTTGATGCGGAACAAACTCGTTTCCGTCAGCAGGGTCAGACTCGGATCGATATTGGCCAGCGCAGCGGAACTCTGGCGTACCTGGTCGAGGCTGGTCTTGTTTAGGTTCAGCGCCGCATTCAGGTTCAGCTTGCCTGAGGTGAACGCCAGGTCATGGTTCAGCACCACGTCCAGGCCTTTTGTGCGCGTGTCGAGCAGGTTGGCCAGGTAGGCCACGGACTGGATGTCGCTGCGGCCGTTGGCGGCCAGGTAGGCCGTGACGGCGTCGCTTTGCAGGTCGCTCGAGCGGGTGATGCGGTCGCGGATGCGGATCACGTAGGCGTCCACCGTCACGCTGGTGGCGGTAGCCGGTTTCCAGGCCAGGCCCAGCGATACGTTGGTCGACTTTTCCGGTTTCAGCTGTTGCGCGCCGAAGCTGCGCGCCAGCGGATCGCTGGCCGGCAGCAGGGCCGCCGTTTGCAGTGCCGTGCCATCGGCGTTGAAGTTCAGTGTGGCGAAGCGGAAACCCGTCTGCACGAGGGCCGGCGCGCGGAAGCTGTTCGACAGCGAGCCGCGCACGAGGAAGTTATCCGTCACTTTATAGCGCGTGGACAGCTTGCCCGTGCTGGCGCTGCCGAAGTCGCTGTAGTGGGAATAGCGGGCGGCGGCGCCCACCAGCAGGCGCGGCGTGAGGTCGCTTTCCACGTCCGCATACACGGAGCGGATCTGGCGGCTGCCGTCATAGGCGTCCGAGGGGCGCAAGCCCGGTCCCGCCTGGGCGCCCGGCGGAGCGTCCGTGAAGCTGCCGGCCGCATACGAGGCAGGATCGCCGGCCGAGCTGGTGTAGGTTTCGCGCATCCATTCGGCGCCCACGGCCAGGCTCAATGGCGCGGGCAAGCCGATGTCGATGCTGCGCGTGGCATCGATATTCAGGGCATTCTGGCGGAAATCGAAGCCGGCCAGGTGGAAACGCGTGGGGCTGGCCGCACCCAGCGAAGCGTTGACGGAGTGGCTCACGCCGTAGTCAAAGCGGTCGCTGCCGTGGCGCGCGCTGGCGTCCCAGTTCCACTCGCCCGCGCTGCCGCGCACGCCGGCCACGATGCTGAGGTCGCGCTTGTCGCCATTGGTGACGGGGCGGTAGCCGTTCGGATACAGGGGCGCTACGTTCGACGGGTCGCCCGGATAGCGGAAGTAGGCGCTGCCGTCCGATGTGCGTTCGTTGAGGGTGGCAAACGAGTACAGGTCCAGGCCGCCGTCCAGGGTGAGCTGGGTGTTGTAGAACAAATAGTGGTTGCGCTGGCGCGAGTCGCCCGACTTGAACACCACCTTGCCGTCGAGCGCCTGGTCGGCCGGCGTGAAGTTGTAGGAAGTCCAGCCCGCGTCGCTGGGGCCGGCTCTTTCCGTGGGCGAGCGGCGCCGCGTTTCTGCGCCGAAGCGGAAGAATCCCGCCTCGCCCAGCGGCACGCCATAGTCGGCGTTGACGATGACGGTCTGGCCATCCGTCAGGGTTTGATCGGTCGGGTCGAAATGCGTGTGGTTGGCGCCATAGCTGACGGACGCGGCACCGCCAGTGCGCGCTTTTTTCAGCACAATGTTGATGACGCCTGCCACGGCATCGCTGCCGTATTGGGCGCCGGCACCGTCGCGCAGGATTTCGATGTGGTCGATGGCATTCGGTGGAATGGCGTTGATGTCGACCGGCACCGTGCCGGCAAAGCTGCTTTCCGTGTCGAGCACGGCGCTCGTGTGGCGGCGCTTGCCGTTGATCAGCACCAGCACCTGGTCTGGCGCCAGTCCCCGCAACTGGATGCCGCGCACGGAGTCCGATGCGCCGCTCGACTCTATGCGGGGGAAGTTAATCGACGGCGACAGGTTTTGCAGGGCTGCGCCCACGTCGCCCGTGGCCAGTGCATTGCTCACTTCGCGCGCGCCGAAACGGTCGATGGGCACGCTGCTGTCGAACACCGTGCGGTTGCGCGCGCGCGAGCCGACGACGGTGACCTGGTCGATGCCGGCGCTAGCCGTTTCGGTGGAGGCAACAGCGCCTGTGCCGGTGGTGGCTTGCGCGTCCTGGGCCCAGGCGGATGATGCGCCCAGCATGGCGCAGGCCAGCACGATGGCGCGCAACGGCGTGGCGGGAAGGACTGATGGGGCGGAGAAATGGCGCGGATGCAAGGCGGTGTCCTTTGGGCTCGATTAGTGTTCGTATGGAAACAGTTGCAATGAGCTTAAGGGAGGTGCCCGCCGGCGCTAACGATTCTTTCTGGATATGCTTATGCTGTTGTTTTTATGCCGCCAGGTGGCGCAGCAGGGCGGGAATCTCGGCAGGGATTTCGCGTGCCAGGTAGCCGAGGCTGCCGAAGCGCAAGGCCAGCTGATCGCCCGCCAGCGCATGCAGGGCGATGCCCCAGGCGCACGCTTGCTCCAATGGCGCGCCGCGGGCGGCCAGGCCCGCGATGATGCCGGCCAGGGTGTCGCCGGAACCGGAAATGGCCAGGCCGATATTGCCGCCTGCATGCGTCCAGCTGGTGCCGTCGGGCATGGCGATGACGGTCAGTGCAGCTTTCAGGGCGACGATGGCGTTCCAGCGCCGCGCCGCGTCCACGGCGCAGGCATGCGCGTCGGCCAGCACGGCGTCTTTCGACAGGCCCAGTAACTGGGCCAGCTCGCCCGCGTGCGGCGTCAGCAGCACGGCTTGCTCAAAACGGAAGTGCGCGGGCTTGCGAACGACCTGCATGGCGCAGGCGTCGAGAATGAGGCGGCTGCCGGCAAACAGGGGCAGCAGGTGGCGCATCAGCTCGCAGCTGGCGGCCGTGTCGCACATGCCTGGCCCGACGAGGACGGCGTCCACCTTGCCGGCCAGCGGCGCCAACTGGTGTTGCGCCTCATGCCGGAAGCCGCCCAGCGCCGTCTCGTCCAGGCCAATGACCCGCGCCTCGGGCATGGCGATGGCTACCTGCGCCGCCACCGATGCGCCCGTCGCCAGGGTCAGCTTGCCGGCGCCCGCACGCAGCGCTGCCGTGGCCGCCAGCAGGATGGCGCCCGGCATTTCCGCCGAGCCGGCAACGATCAGCAGGTGGCCGCGCACTTCCTTGTCGCCGTCGGGCTGCGGCATGGGCAGGGGCCAGGAGCGCAGCAGGGATGGGGTGATGTCGGTGGTGTCCATGCGTGACTCCGAAAAAACTAGGACTTGGGCGCAGCCGGCATGTCGGGCTGCGCCGTAACGGGTGTGCCGGCCGCTTCCAGCGGCGCGACGAAGTTGCACAGGTCCAGCTGCAGCTTGCCGCGACTGCCGAGGACCGGGTTGAAGGCGTAGGAGGTAACGCCGCAGTTGGGCACGTCGGCAGCCTTGTCGATGGTCAGGATGGCGTGCTCGTCGCAGCGTTCCAGCAGGTAGCGGAAGCAGTTGACGATGACCTGGTGGCCGACGATCAGCACCCGTTCTCCCCGGTATTCGCGGGTGATGGTGTCGAGCACGCTGCGCAGGCGCAGGATGACGTCGCACCAGCTTTCGCCGCCCGGCGGACGGAAGTAAAATTTACCGACGTGCTGGCGCTGTTCGTGCAGTTCCGGGTACTTGCTGGCGATGCCGTGCACGGTCAGGCGGTCGAGGATGCCGAATTCCTTTTCGCGCAGGCGTTCGTCGGCCACCACGGAGGCGAGGCTGTCCGCATCGATGCGCGCCAGCACGGCTTGTGCCGTCTGCTGCGCCCGCACATACGGCGAGTAGAGCACCACGGTCGGTTGTTGTTCAGGGGGGAGGGTGGCGAACCAGTCGCCCAGGGCTTGCGCCTGGCGCGCGCCCAGCTCGGAGAGGGGAACGTCGACATCGCGCTCGGCGATGGCGATCAATAACTGTTTTTCCGCTTCTGCGGCATCGCGCGCCACGTTGCCGGCACTTTGGCCGTGACGCACGATCCAGATTTGCTGCGGCCATTTCTGTTCCATCGCCTTGCGCCTTCCTCTGTATTTATTGTTAATAAATATAGACGAAAGCGGCAAGGCGCGGCGCGCCGGTGGACTGCTGCTTAGGCGGCGTGTTCCGCTTCGTCCAGGTCGGGCGCGTCGTCGCTGTTGTAGACGGCCAGGTCGGTTTGTCCCATGACCCGGCTGGTGACGGTGCCGGCCGTGATCGAGCCGCTCACGTTCAGCGCCGTGCGGCCCATGTCGATCAGCGGTTCGACGGAGATCAGCAAGCCGGCCAGCGCGACGGGCAAGTCCATCGCCGACAGCACGATCAGGGCGGCAAACGTGGCGCCGCCGCCCACGCCGGCCACGCCGACGGAACCGATGGTGATGATGGCCAGCAAGGGCAGCAGGAAACTGATCGTGAACGGGTCGACGCCGACGGTGGGGGCGATCATGACGGCCAGCATGGCGGGATAGATGCCGGCGCAGCCGTTCTGGCCGATGGTCGAACCGAACGAGGCGGCGAAGTTGGCGATGCCTTCCGGCGTGCCCAGGCGCTGCGTCTGCGTCTGCACGCTCATCGGGATCGAACCGGCGCTGGTGCGCGAGGTAAACGCGAAGGCCAGCACGGGGAAGACTTTTTTCACGAAGCGCAGCGGATTGAGACCCACGCCGGCGATGATGGCCAGGTGCACGAGGAACATCAATATCAGCGCGCTGTACGAGGCGACGACGAAGTTGATCAGTTTCAAGATGTCCGTGTAGCTCGACGACGCCACCACTTCAAACATCAGCGCGAATACGCCGTACGGCGTCAGACGCAGCACCAGGGTGACCATGCGCATGACGATGGCGTGCGCCACTTTCATGAAGTTTTCGAAGGACGCGAAGATTTCCGGCTTCTTCACGGCGATGCCCGTGGCCGAGATGCCGATGAAGATGGAGAACACGACCACGGCGATGGTCGACGTCTTGCGCGCGCCCGTCATGTCGAGGAATGGGTTGGTCGGCACGAAGCTGACCAGCAGTTTCGGCAGCGACAGGGCCTTCGCCGTTTCCAGCGAGCCTTGCAGCTGCACGCCGCGCGCCACTTCGGCGGCGCTCGACGTCAGGCCGACGGCCGTCAGGCCGAACAGCTTGGCCATCAGGATGCCCAGCGCGGCGGCGATGGTCGTGGTGATGAGCAGGGTGCCGATGGTCAGCGCACTGATCTTGCCCAGGGAACTCGCATCCTTGAGCTTTAGAATGGCGGAAATGATGGAGACCATGATCAGCGGCATGATGATCATCTGCAGCAGTTTGACGTAGCCGCTGCCGACGATGTCGATGTATTCATTGGTGCCGGCGATGATGGGCGAGCCGGCGCCGTACAGCCACTGCACGGCCGCACCGAGCAGCACGCCCAGGCCCAGGCCTGTAAAGACGCGCACGGTAAATGTCGCGTGTTTGCGTTGCTGGTGGAACATGAAAGCGAAGACGAGCAACGCAACGAGCAGGTTCAGGATGATGTTAATTGCCATGAAGGGGCCTTATCTTGGTTTTATTCGAGACTGCACGGAGCACATAAAACAGTACTACAACTGACAGCTGCCCCAGCCCGGGGCGGAAGGGCAAGCACTGTACAGTACTATGGTGGCGTTTTGCGCAATACCGCTGCGAATATTACGCTATATAAATATGCCCCACAGGCATAAGTCTTCCGGCGGATTGTGAAAAAGAAGATTTCATGCAAGCATGTTTTGCCTATTTATTAATGTCGTTCCAATTATTTCAAGGAAAAAGATGAATGCTTTAACGGAAGTACAGGTACTCGATGCGGAAGAACGCTTGCGCCTGGCCATGATGGCCTCCGACGTGGCTGTACTGAATGTGTTGCTGGCCGATGACTTGTTGTTTACGAATCACCTGGGTCATCTACTGAGCAAACATGCGGACCTGGCCGCGCACGAGCAGCGGCTGCTGACCATCACGGACTTGCGCGCGTCCGAGCGCCATGTGCGTGTCAATGGCAACGTGGCCGTCGTCTCCGTGCGCATGCACTTGACAGGCAGCTATCACGATGTGGAAACGCATGGCGACTTCCGTTTTACGCGCGTCTGGGCGCAGGATGCGGCCGGCGCGCTGCAAGTGATCGCCGCCCATTCCGGCGTCGTGGCTTGAGGAGCAAGAGTTAGTGGATCATCGTTCCAAAGGGCAGCTGTTGGAAGCTGTCATCGCCGCCGGCCCGGCCACCCTGGCCATCACGGCCGGCTATCCCGTGCTTTTGTACAACCTGGTGCGCACCTGGGCCGACGCCCCCGTCGCCAATACGCTGGCGGCGCTGCTGCTGACGGGCGGCCTGTGGGCCTTGCTGGAATTCTGGCGCATCTCCCTGGCAACCGTGGCGCGCAAGGCATACGCATTCAACTGGCGTTTCTGGCTGGCCATCGCCGGTTTTCTCGGTTGCTTCGTACGTTTCGTGCCGGACATGCCGGCCGGACTGATGCTGCTGTTGATGGTGCTGCCGGCGCTGGCGTGGACGCATTTCATCTTGCTGCAGATCAAGCGCCCTGGCAACTTGTAAGTTTTATTCTTCCTCTTCGGCTTCTGCTTTCAGCCAGGTTATCCGTCCATTGCCTGCCTCATCCAAATGGGCCAGCAGGGCGGTGGCTGCCGCTTCCGCCAGGCTGAAATCGAACAGTACGTCTGCGCCGTGTTCCACGTTCAGCAAGGTGGCGCCGGCGCCATCGAGCTCGCGGCGCAGCATGCCTTCCATCGCATACGGCACCGTGCAACGCAGGCTGCGCTGGCGCACGATGGCCGTCTTTTCCGCCTGCAACAACGCTTGCGCCACGCTATCCGTGTAGGCCCGCACGAGACCGCCCGCGCCCAGCTTGATCCCGCCAAAGTAGCGCACCACCGTCGCCAGCACGCCTTCCAGGTCCTGGTGGCGCAGCACGTCGAGCATGGGCCGTCCGGCCGTGCCGCTCGGCTCGCCATCGTCGACGGCCGCCGACTGTCCGCCCGCCAGCAGCGCCCAGCACACATGGCAGGCGCCCGGATGCTGCGCCTTCAAATCGTTGACCACCTGCTGCGCGCTGGCGCGGTCCGTCATCGGCTGCACGCAACCGATGAAACGGCTTTTCTTGATGATCAGTTCGCTGTGGACGGGGGCGGCAATGGTAAACGGCATGGCGGGTGCGAAGGCGGGCAAAGCAGCATGATAGAGGAAATGCGCGCCGGCGACGAGCCGGTGCCGCCTAGGCGCCCGATGGCGATACCAGTTCGCGCAGCGCCGCATCGCGCACTTGCACGATGTCGAACAGCCCCAGCGCGTGCAGAGCGGGCAGCGCTTCAATAATGTCGCGCTCGGCCATGCTCCGGTCGGCGTCGCTGCTGGTCTCGTCCAGCCATAGCCGGGCGTTGGCCAGGAAGGCCCCCACCGTTCCCTTGCGTACAGTGACGCCATTGAACTGGCCCTGGTTTTGTTGATCGGGTAATACGTCTTCTGCACGCATGATGCACTCCTGAATATCGAAAGACTTCACTGTATGATGATGGGATTGTCTTGTCTGCGTTGTTTATGTCATTCGATACGTTAAATCCGCCAATTTTTTCAGCGTCGCCGCCGTCACCGCTGCGCGCCATGCGCATTGTCCAGCCGCAGGAGCGGGTGACGGCGGCGCACCGCCATGCCAGCGGCCAGCTGTTTGGCGCCATGCGGGGCTTGCTTTCCGTTGCCGCCGACAACGGGCAATGGGTGGTGCCGGCCAGCCACTGCGTGTGGATGCCGCCCCATCACGTGCATGCGCTGCGTTCCCATGGCCCGTTTGCGGGCTGGAGCGTGTATGTGGACGAGGCCAGTTGCGGCAGCTTGCCCGCCGCGCCGTGTGTGATGCGCGTCTCGGGCTTGCTGCGCGAGGCGGTGGGCCGCGCCAGCGCCTGGGAGGATGGTGCACTGGACACCCGGCAGGCCCGGGTGGCGGGCGTGATCCTCGACGAGATCGCCGCCGCGCCGCACGAGTCCTTCGGCTTGCCCCTGCCGACGGACCCGCGCCTGCTGCGCGTGGCGCGCGCCGTGCTCGACGACCTGGCCGACGAGCGGGGCGTGGAAGCGCTGGCCGCCTGGGCCGGCGTATCGCCGCGCACGCTGGCGCGCCGTTTTGCGCTGGAGACCGGCTTTAGCCCCTCGGCCTGGCGCCAGCGCGCCCGCATCCTGCGCGCCCTGGAACTGCTGGCCGCCGGCCAGCCCGTCACGACGATTGCGCTGGACCTGGGCTACGACACCGTCAGCGCCTTCATCGCCATGTTCAAGCGGGTGATGGGGGTGACGCCGGGCAGGTATGGGGAAGGGATGACATAACTGGCGCGCAAAACAAAAAAGCCAACCGCGAACGGTTGGCTTCTCTGAAGTATTTGGTAGGCCGTGCGGGATTCGAACCTGCGACCAACGGATTAAAAGTCCGCTGCTCTACCAGCTGAGCTAACGACCCAAAAACTTTGACTACTGAACTGCGGTAATACTGTGCCGTATCAACATGCTTGCCATGCTGACGGCTGAATCTTGGTAGGCCGTGCGGGATTCGAACCTGCGACCAACGGATTAAAAGTCCGCTGCTCTACCAGCTGAGCTAACGACCCAAGGGCGGCTATTATGACGGCCAACGGCGGTTTTGGGAAGGGCCGTGCGGGATATGGGCGGAAAAAAGCCTCGCGTAGCCCTCATGCGCGGTCTCATATTGCTAGATAGCCTGCCTATATCGGATCCCATGCCTGCAACGAAGACCTTCCCATCCCCGAGCGAGCGCCGGCGCCGTCCGACGAATTGTGCACGGCGTCCAGACGTCTGCTGCATGCCACTGCTGCTATTGGGGCTGTTATTCCTGCCGGAATTGCCCCTGGATGGGCATCCGGCAGCGCAGACGAAGGACGATCAGTAGCGTTCCAGCCAGTGCGCGTAGGGCGCCGGCAGGGTCCACGAGGCGCGCTCGACGCCGAGCTCCTTGGCGGCAAAATATGCCCAGTGCGGATTGGCCAGGTGCGCCTTGCCCACCATCACCACGTCGAGCTGTTCTTCCTTGACGACGCGCTCGGCGATGGCCGGCGTGCCGAAGCCCCAGGCGGACGAGACGGGAACGCCCGCTTCGCGGCGCACGCGCTCGGCGATCGGGCCCATGAAGGCCGGACCCCATGGAATCGCCACGTCGGGAATCGTGAAGCCCATGCTGACGCTGAGCATGTCCATGCCCGCATCCTTGAATTGGCGCACGAGGGCTATCGATTCGAGCAGGGTTTGCTCGTCGCGGCCATCGAATTCCAGCACGCCGAAGCGGATCGTCAGCGGCAGGTGCTCGGGCCACACTTCGCGTACGGCTTTCAAGGTTTCCAGCAGGAAGCGGCTGCGGTTTTCCACGCTGCCGCCATAGATGTCGTCGCGCTGGTTCGAGTGGGCGGAAAAGAAGCTTTGCGCCAGGTAGCCGTGGGCGAAGTGCAGTTCCAGCCATTCGAAGCCAACTTCGCGGGCGCGCACGGCAGCGTCGACGAAGTTCTGCTTCACGCGGGCGATATCGTCGAGGTCCATGGCGCGCGGCACTTTCGGCAGGCCGCCGCCAAAGGCGATGGCGGATGGGGCGATGGTTTGCCAGCCGCGCGCGTCGCCCTCAGCGATATGGTCGTCGCCTTCCCATGGGCGGTTGGCGCTGGCCTTGCGGCCGGCGTGGGCGATCTGGATGCCGGGCACGGAACCGGCCGCCTTGATGGCCTTCACGACAGGCACGAAGGCTTGCGCCAGGTCATCGTTCCAGATGCCCGTGCAGCCTGGCGTGATGCGGCCTTCGGGTGCCACGGCCGTCGCTTCGACGATCACCAGGCCGGCGCCGCCACGGGCCATGCCCGCGTAGTGCGACAGATGCCAGTCGTTGGCCAGGCCATCGACGGCCATGTACTGGCACATCGGCGGCACGGCGATGCGGTTGCGCAGGGTGATGTCTTTGAGGGTGTAGGGCTGGAAGAGGGCGGACATGGTGGCCTTTGTGTTTGTTGGTGGAAGTATTGGTGGATGTTGATTCGGTAGTTCGTAAATATTCGAAGAATGGAATTAGTATAGCGCATGCTGTATGATTCTGCTCATGCGCCCACACAAACATCCTCCCGCCAGCGAATTCGTGCTCGAACGCGTGCTCTACGCCTTGAGCGACTCGATTCGCCTCGACATCGTGCGCCACCTGGCCAGAGTCGACGCGGCCGCTTGCGGCGACCTCGACGGCGGACGGCCGAAGTCGACCGTTTCCCACCATTTCAAGGTCTTGCGCGAAGCGGGCCTCGTCTATACGGAAAACGCGGGCACGACGCACATGAACACCTTGCGCCGCGCCGATATCGAAAGCCGCTTCCCCGGCTTGCTGGACGCCATCCTGGCGCAACAGCCATTGGCGCCCGAGGCGCCGGACGCGGGCGGGCAGGGCGCGTAGCGGCCTGCCGTGCCCCGCCATCTTCCAGGCTCGGCTATGATATCGGCCTTTCGGTAAGTCCCCGGCCGCGCGCCTGTTGCGCGATGGGCTGGCGACGCTACCTGGCACGGCAAGGGATGGGAATGACGGCAGCAGCAGTGGTATCACAGGCGGACCTGGCAAATCGTCCGCAGTTTGGCTGGATCAATGGTTTGAAGGCAGGCGCGGCGCAGTTGATCGTGTTGCACCACCTGGCGTTTTACGGGCCCATGTCCGACTATGTGCAGCCCATGTGGCCCGCATTGCTGGACTGGCTGGGCGGCAGTGCGCGCATCGCCGTGCAAGTGTTTCTCGTCATCGGCGGCTTTCTCGTCGCCAAATCCCTTTCGCCTGCCGGCCGTCCCGGCATCGCCACCCCGCTACAGGCGATCTGGCGCCGTTATGCCAAGCTGGCGCCGCCTTTCCTGGCTGCCACCTTGCTCGCTGCCGTGATTACGCCGGTCGCCGGCATCTGGATGCAGCACGACTCCATGTCGGCCGCCGTCACCCTGGGCCAGCTGAGCGCCCATGCCTTGCTGCTGCATGGCGTGCTGGGCTATGAATCGCTGTCGGCCGGCGCCTGGTACGTGGCCATCGATTTCCAGCTGTACTTGCTGACGGTATCGCTGCTGTGGCTGGGCGGCCGCCTGGCGGGCCAGCGGCGCGGGCACTGGCTGATGCCGCTGGCCGTCACTGCGGGCATTACCTTTTCCCTGCTGTATTTCAATCTCGACGCGGACTGGGACAATTGGGCGCCGTATTTCTTCGGCAGCTATGGCCTTGGCATGCTGGCCTGGTGGGCCAGCGATCCGGCCCGCAAACCGGGTACCATGACCGTGCTCATGGCCATGGCCGCAGTGCCCGTCCTGCTGGCCCTGGCCGTCGATTACCGCAGCCGCATCGCCCTGGCCCTGATCGTCGCCTGCGCCCTGTTCCTGTTCGGTCGCGCCCGCACGCCATCCCAAGGCGGCGCCTGGAACATCATCAATGCGCTGGGGCGGATCTCGTATGCCGTGTTTCTCGTCCACTTCCCCGTCAGCCTGCTGGTGAATGCCTTGTTCATCGCGTATGTGCCGCTCGAGCCGGAATGGCAGGCGCTGGGCATGCTGACAGCCTGGGGCGCCAGCCTGGCGGCCGGCGCCGCGTTTTACCGCTGGGTGGAGGTGCCGCTGGGGCGCATCGTGCCGCTGGCTGTGTCGCATTTGCGAGCGCGGCCGGCGCTTGGCTGAGGTTGCATCGACGGCGGCCAATGAATTGCCGAGTGGCACATTAATAGTGATCAAGATGCTATGCGGCAGGACTGGAGAGCCGTCAAGTCCCGTCCAATCACGCCGGCACTTTATAAAAAATGATCACAAGAAGCCTGCTTCATAATTTCCTGGCCGGCGCGCCATTTTTGCATGCGAATGCGTACTGCAAGATGTTGGGAGCGGAAACGCCGATAAGTGTGATGGGTTTGATCCGGTTGTAGTTGGCTGCGACCTGAGCCGTCAGGCAGGTTTATCGCTCATACTGATCGTTGTCGGGCGATGCGCTGGTATTTTCCGCCCTGCCTGTATAGGGATAATCGATTGCGAGCTTCGGTGAGAGAAGTCAGGCTTCTTATGGTGGAGGCCTCTGAATTGCCCAGAAGCAGCTTTCAAGTTATGCTGCCTGTCAATTTAATCTCAATGGTCACCGATAATGAAAAAAACCGTACTTGCCGTCCTGATTCTGTTAAGTGCTTTTAATGTTTCCGCCAAGGAGCCGTTCAAGGTAAAAAATATTGTAGCGTTTCATCCCGTCGCGGAGACGATTTATTTTCCCGAGATTGGCGTGGAGAGCGAAGTTGAAATCGGGCAGACCATCGTTTCTAAGGCTAAGCAGTTGGTGCACCCTGCATTGGAGGTTGGTAGCGATCTTTCTTTTAAGGTGGAAAGCGGCTTCTTTTCAAATACATGGTCTGGAACTGCGACCATAAGAAAAGGTAAATTTAAGCGCTATTTCAGTAATGAGGAGGGCGTCTTCTATCGTGCAGACAGTGCCACGTTCACTTTTGCGGCGGGTACCCTGGATCAGGAGGGCGGGGTTTTCGTGCCGAACGATCCGAATCAGCCCTCGCTCCCCTGGACCTTCTCGAAAGCGGTAGTTTATTTTGGCGATGCGCCGGTGGTCACCACGGCAACGTCGATCAAGACATTTGAAGCCGACAGCTTCGTCAAGGAATTGGTCTATGGGGGAGTATCGCAGGGGACGGTCGCCATCAGTTATCGCGAGTTCGCTGATAAAACGGCCCGGCCGGCCTTTACGCAGGAATTGAAATATGATTTATCCGAGGGTGACGTCATTGGATTTCGCGGTGCGCGCTTCAAGATTATCAAGGCTGGCAATGTCTCTTTGCGATACGTTGTTTTGAAGCCATTGGATTGATGCTGTATTGTGGGTGTAGGGCCGATCTGGTGGTATTGCCGGGAGCCGGCAAGCTACCTGGATTGCAGAGGGCTGGCCGGCACCAGCGCGGCTCTGCTTGATGTTATCAGGGGCGGCAAGAAATGAAAAAAGCCCACGAACCGAAATTCGTGGGCTTTCTCAAGTATTTGGTAGGCCGTGCGGGATTCGAACCTGCGACCAACGGATTAAAAGTCCGCTGCTCTACCAGCTGAGCTAACGACCCAAAAACTTTTTACAACAACTTCGGTAACACTGTGCCGTAAAAAAATGCTTGCTATAACAACTCGCAAGCAGATCAGTACTGCGTATTCGTGGTAGGCCGTGCGGGATTCGAACCTGCGACCAACGGATTAAAAGTCCGCTGCTCTACCAGCTGAGCTAACGACCCGAAGAAGAAAGATTATAGGGGGTGCCCGGGATTCTGTCAAACCTAACGGGCAACTTTTTCCCCGTTTTTACTTTTTGCCGCCCCGTTCCTTGGCCGCCTGGGCCGCGCTGGAGTCCGGGTAGCGCGAGATCAGCGCGTTCAGCGTCTTGGTCGCGTTCGGCTTGTCTTTCAGCTCCGTGTAGCAGCTGGCGATGTTGAGCATGGCATCGGCCGCCTTCGGGCTGTCCGGGTAGTTCTTCAGCACTGCCTGTTGGGCCGTGATGGCGCTCTTGCAGTCGCGCTGGGCGTAATAGGCGTTGCCCAGCCAGTATTGCGCGTTGGCCGCGTAGGCCGATTCCGGATAGCGTTTCACGAAGCCGTCCAGCGCCGTGACGGCGCCCTTGTAGTCGCCCGACTTGAACAGGCCGAACGCGGATTCGTACGCGCTTTGCTCGGATACGCCCACGGCCGCTTCCTGGCCGTCGATGGTGACCTGGCGCGGCTCGAGCTTGCGCAGGCGCGCGTCGATGTCGGTGTAGAAATCCTTCTGGCGCTTTTGCACATTCGCCAGGTCGTTGCCGAGCACTTCGATCTGGCCGCGCAGGCGAGCGATCTCTTGCATGGTCTGGTCGTGCTGGTTGATCAGGCTCAAGGTGCTGGTCTTGTCCGCCTTGGTGTCGATGCGGCTGTTCAGGTCGCGCGCCATGGCGTCGACCTTGGCGCGCAGCTCGAGGATGGCCTTGCGTGCTTCGTCGTCGTCGAACAGGGCGGCGTTGGCGTGCAGGGGCAGGTAGGCAAACGCGGCCATCAAGGCGGCGGCGACGCCGGCTTTCGAGAATGTCATCATGGGTCGGGCTTTCAAAGGTTACGCAAAACATGCAAACGGGGCGCCGGGCGGTGAATCACCGCGCTGCGCCCCATTATTATGCCTATGACTGGCCAGTTAGGTAAGCGTCAATGCTGCGGCGCTCACCCCTGAACATCAATAAACGATGTCAGCGCGGCGGTTTTCTGCCCATGCTGCTTCGTTGCTGCCTTGAGCTTTAGGCTTTTCTTTGCCCAGCGACACGGCTTCCATTTGGCCTTCTGGCACGCCCAGGGCGGCCATCGACTTGCGCACGGCTTCAGCACGTTTCTGGCCCAGGGCCAGATTGTACTCAGCGCCACCGCGTTCATCGGTGTTACCTTGGATCAGGATCTTGCGGCTAGGCGTTTTCACCAGGTAGCCAGCGTGGTTTTGCACGACTGGGGTGTCCGCTTCGCGCACGACGTACTTGTCGAAGTCGAAGTAGATGCTGCGGTTAGCCAGCACGCCTTTTGGATCGTCCAGTGGATCGACCGATGCGGTCGTCACTGGCTGAACTTGACGGGTGTCAACTGGAGCAACGACTTTTTCAGGAGCGCGCTCAACCACTGGGGTTTCTGCGACTTTGACTGGGGTGCTGCAGGCGGACAGCAGGGCTGCGGTAGCGGCGATGAAAGCCAAACTTTTAAAGTTACTCATTTTTATTCTCCGGGTCATGGTTAAAGGTGAAACTGTACAGCATTTACTTCATAAAAGGACCCCAGGTGGGCTCCTTGATATTGCCAGCTTGCGTAGTCAAACGCTGTTTGACGCGGCCATCCACCGATACCACTGCCAGCGACTTGCGTCGTCCGGATTCGGTCGCGTACATGATATATTTCCCGTTGGGCGAAAAGCTCGGTGATTCGTCGTTGGCGGTGTCCGACAGGCGCAGTTCCTGGCCACTAGCCAGGTCGAGCGCGTAGAGCTGGAAATTGCCGTCGCGACGGGAAATATAAGCGAGTGTCTTCCCGTCGGATGAAATCCGCGGGCTGATGTTGTAGGAGCCGCCAAACGTCACGCGCTTGGCTTCGCCGCCGCTGACCGACATGCGGTAGATTTGTGGTCCGCCGCTGCGATCGCTGGTGAAGTAAATGCTTTGGCCATCGGCCGAGAATTGAGGTTCCGTATCGATGCCGCTGCTGCTGCTGACGCGGCGCAAGCCGCTGCCGTCGGCATTGACGGTATAGACCTGGGTATGGCCATCGCGCGACAGGGCCACGGCCAGGCGCGAGCCGTCCGGGCTCCAGCTCGGCGCCGAATTGCTGCCTTTTTCATTCGACACGATGGTGCGCTGGCGCGTCACCAGATTTTGCACGTAGACAATCGGCTTTTTCTTTTCAAACGACACATACGCGACCTTGGTGCCATCCGGCGACCACGACGGCGAAATGATCGGTTCGTTCGAGCGCAGGGCGACCTGGATGCCTTCGCCATCGGCGTCGGCCACTTCCAGGCGGTATTCGCGGCCCGATTGCGTGACGTAGGCGATGCGCGTGGCGAACGCGCCCTTGACGCCTGTCAGTTTTTCATAGATGTCATCGGCGATCTTGTGCGCCAGCAAGCGGTTGAACTGCGGCGCGGCCGCATTGTTCATGCTGGAGATCTGGGCGCCCTTGATGGTGTCGAACAGCTTGTAGCGCACGTCCAGGCGGCCATCGGCCATGCTTTGCACGGTGCCGGCCGCCAGCGCGTCGGCGCCGCGCGACTTCCACTGCTCGTAGCTGACGGGCGCCGTTTCCGATACGGGCGCATCGGCGTCGATCAGCTTGAACACGCCGCTGCGCGCCAGGTCGGCCTTGATAATGCCCGACAGTGATTGCGGCGCCGCCGATTCATTGACGAAGCTGGCGACAGCCACCGGGATCTGGTTGCTGCCGATCCCCGTAATCTCCACGCGCAGCTGCGCCTGGGCGCTTGACGCTCCCAGCACCAGGCTGGCGCAGAGCACGACATAGCTCATTTTTTTCATGGTCATCATTTAGGCAAATCCTTCATCTCGAATATGAGTTCAATCTCGCGTTCCACGGTGCCGTCTTTTTTCTTCGGCAGTGGCGACGATTTATTAATGGCGTTTTCCACCGAGCTGTCATACGCCGGCAGGCCGCTACTTTTAATCTTTCGGACCGAAATAATTTCCCCAGTTGGCAGTTGCTCGATCTTGAACACGGCGCGCGGGTTGCCCGGCACGTCCGTGCTACCGCTGTACGCGATATTGCTCTTGATCTTGCTCGTCAGGGCAGCGACATAGCCGCTGTCCTTGCGTGGCGCGGTCGCTTTCGCGGCCGTGCCCGTCGTGCCGGCGCCCGCCGCACCCGTGATGCGGCTCATTTCCGCGGCGCGCGCCTTGTCGGCGGCTTTTTTCTCTTCCGCCGCTTTTTTCGCCTTGGCGGCTTTTTCTGCCGCCGCTTTTTTCTCGGACAGTTCTTTCTCGGCTTTTTCTTCCGCCGCTTTTTCTTTCTCTTTGGCTTCCTTGGCTTTCTCCAGCTTGTCGGCCTTTTCTTTTTCCAGCTTTTCAGCCTTGTCTTTTTCTTTCTGCTTCTGTTTTTCCAGTTCGCGCTTTTCTTCCTCGCGTTCCTTCAATTCCTGCTTGCGGCGTTCTTCCGCTGCCGCTTTGTCTTTTTCTTCCTTCAGCTTGGCCTTCTTGCGCTCGAGGGCGATCTCCGCCTCGCGCAGGTCGACCTTCGGCTCGGGCGCTGCCACGGGCGGCGGTGGCGGCGGAGCCGGCTGTTCCACTTGCGGTTCCGGCGGCGGCGCCGGTGTCGGCTCCGGTTCCGTCGCCACTTCAGGCGGCGGCGCGGCCGTCTGCACTTTCATATCCCACACTTCCGCTTCGACGGCGACAGGTTCCGTATTTTGCCAGTGTACGCCCACCCACAGGAAAAACAGCAGCCCAAGGTGCATCGCCAGCGCCAGGCCCAGCGAGGGCCAGCGGCTGCGTTCGCGCGGCACGCTGTAGGGCTTGCCGAGTACATGGTCGATTTGTTTGTTCTGCAAAGTCTAGTCTATCTAAAAACGGTCAAGTCTGGAAACAGGGTGCTGCGCTTACTTGGTGGCCAGGCCGACGCGGGTAATGCCCATCTTTTTCGCTTCCGAAATGAGCTGGATCACATCGTCGTACTTGCTTTCCTTGTCGCCCGCGATCATCACTGGATAGTCGGGATTACTTTCATGCAAACCGCGCAGTTTGCGCAGCAGGGCGTCGCGGTTCGGCTCCGTTTCCGGCGACAGCTGTTCCTTGCCGATGACGCCGATCGACAGCGAACCATTCGGCTTCAGCACGATCTGAATATAGTCATCGGGCGGTTTGGCCGACTTTTCCGCGTTGGGCAAGTTCACCACGCTGGGATTGTTCGACGACGGCATCACCATGAAAATGATCAGCAGTACCAGCATCACGTCGATATACGGCACGACGTTGATCTCGGACTTGAACTTGCGGCCACGGCCACCGCGCATGCCGCCGCTATTGAATGAGGAACCCATGGACGCTGCTCCCTCTTAGCGCGACTGGCGCTGCAGGATGTTGGAGAATTCCTCGACGAAGCTTTCGAAGCGGATCGCCAGACGGTCGATGTCATGCGAAAAACGGTTGTAGGCGACGACGGCGGGAATGGCCGCGAACAGGCCGATGGCGGTGGCGATCAGCGCTTCGGCAATGCCGGGCGCGACGGCAGCCAGGGTGGCTTGCTGCACGTTGGCCAGGCCGCGGAAGGCGTTCATGATGCCCCAGACGGTACCGAGCAGACCGATGTACGGCGAGACGGAGCCGACGGAAGCGAGGAAGGCCAGGTGCGATTCGAGCACGTCCATTTCACGCTGGAACGCGGCACGCATGGCGCGGCGTGCGCCGTCGAGTACGGCGCCCACGTCCAGCGCTTCGCGCGAACCGTAGGAAGCCTTGCCCTTGATGAATTCGCCCATGCCGGCATCGAAGATGCGGGCCAGTGCGCCGCTCTGGTCGCGGTTGCCGCTGGCGTTCTGGTGCAGCGCATGCAGGTTGCCGCCGGCCCAGAAGCTGCGTTCGAATTCGATGGTTTGCTTGCGCGCCTGGCGCACGGCAAACATCTTGCGGAAAATGTAGGTCCAGCTGGTCAGGGAAATCAGCAGCAGCAGGGCCATGATCAGTTGCACGATCAAATGGGCATTGGAGATGAGCGCGAGGAAAGAAAGATCTTGTGTAACGTTCATTGGCTGGCAGTCTGTTGGGTGAATTGTCCGGGAGTGGCGGGTAGGGCTCAGGCGGCGCGCATGCGGGCCGCGACTGCATCAGGCACGGCGCGCGGGCGCAGTGCCGAATCGACGCAGCCGATCTTGACGCGGGCCGTATTGAGCAGGCGGTCGCCGCACCAGGCTTGTTGCAGGAAAACGATGGAGGCGCGCCCCATTTTTTCTATGCTTAAGGTTAATCTTACCGTGTCATCGAGCCTGGCTGGCGCATGATAGTCGGCGTTGACGCTTTTGACAACGAACATTGCATCGTGCTGCTCCAGCAATGCCTGCTGGCCCACGTCGATGGCGCGCAGCCATTCGGTACGCGCGCGTTCGAAGAATTTCAGGTAATTTGCGTAATAGACGATGCCGCCGGCGTCGGTGTCTTCATAGTAGACACGTACGTTCCAGGTAAAGACTGAAGGCATGTTTATTGCGCCAGTAGTGAGATTGAGCAACATTTTACGCGATTTTTCTTCTTGTGACTGTGGGCGCTTGCTGGAAAGCCATGCAAAAGCTGCATATAAGTTGCACCGCAGCATTGTAAATCCGGCGTGTGCAATGGCAAGCTTCGTAACATACGCTTACATGCCATGGCCAGGTTTAAGTTCAGCTTAAAAGCCGCAGTCATGCCCCGGGGCAGCTTGTGGCCGCACCCTGGCTGGGGTGGCGCGCGGCGATTATAGCCGCACGGTTGCATTCCTTGCTCAATTTGGGCACTTAACTTACAATTTGGCTTCCATTACGTCTCACGTGACTGGCGAAAAGTCGGGCGATCTCCATGAATGGCGATCGGCAAACCGGCGAAAGGTGGGCATCCACCGGGAAACGTGAGATTTTTCATCAGCCGTTCGCCTGGGTAGCCACTATGGAAAAGCACGAAGAGGCTGCCTGTCCAATGTTGTTATTCACTTAACGCCGGCTCCCCTCATTCGATCCAACCTGCCAGTACAAGCACCCTCATACTTGGAGTTTTTACATGTTTGCAAAAGATCACAACCTCGCCAACGTCGATCCTGAATTGTTCGCCGTCATCCAAAAAGAGAATACGCGCCAGCACGACCACATCGAACTGATCGCGTCGGAGAACTACACGTCGCCAGCCGTAATGGAAGCGCAAGGCTCGCAGCTGACGAATAAATATGCCGAAGGCTACCCAGGCAAGCGCTACTACGGTGGCTGCGAATACGTCGATGTGGCCGAGCAACTGGCTATCGACCGCGTGAAACAGCTGTTCGGCGCCGAATGCGCGAACGTGCAGCCGAATTCCGGCTCGCAGGCGAACCAGGGCGTGTTCTTCGCCATGCTGAAACCAGGCGACCTGATCATGGGTATGTCGCTGGCCGAAGGCGGCCACCTGACCCACGGCATGCCGCTGAACATGTCCGGCAAATGGTTTGACGTCGTCTCCTACGGCTTGACGGCGGAAGAAGACATCGACTACGAGGCAATGGAGCGCCTGGCCCGCGAACGCAAGCCGAAACTGATCATCGCTGGCGCGTCGGCGTTCTCGAAAAAGATCGACTTCGAACGCTTCAGCAAGATCGCCAAGGAAGTTGGCGCGTATTTCATGGTCGACATGGCCCACTATGCCGGCCTGATCGCCGCCGGCCTGTACCCGAACCCGGTGCCGTTCGCCGACTTCGTCACCTCGACCACGCATAAATCCCTGCGCGGCCCGCGCGGCGGCATCATCCTGATGAAGGCCGAACACGAAAAAGCCATCAACTCGGCCATCTTCCCTGGCATCCAGGGCGGCCCGCTGATGCACGTGATCGCCGGCAAGGCCGTCGCCTTCAAGGAAGCGCTGAGCCCTGAATTCGTCGAATACCAGAAGCAAGTGATCAAGAACGCCGACGTGCTGGCGAAAACCCTGATCAAGCGCGGCCTGCGCATCGTGTCCGGCGGCACCGAATCGCACGTCATGCTGGTCGACCTGCGCGCCAAGAACCTGACGGGCAAGGAAGCCGAAGCCATCCTCGGTTCCGCGCACATCACCTGCAACAAGAACGGCATCCCGAACGACCCGCAAAAGCCATTCGTCACCTCGGGCATCCGCCTGGGCAGCCCGGCGATGACGACGCGCGGTTTCAAGGAAGCGCAAGCGGAAGAAGTGGGCAACCTGATCGCCGACGTGCTGGACAATCCGCATGACGCCGCCACCATCGAGCGCGTGAAAGCGGCCGTGAAAGTGCTGGCCGACGCGCACCCGGTATACGGAGCATAATTATTTGTCCAGAATGTGTCATACGGAGTAAGATTCTGTATGACACATTCCAGTCGTGCCCAAGGGCGCCCGGAGTGATTCGGGCGCCCTTTGTACAAGGGCGGCGATTTCCCGTAATTATTACTATAAAGTTGTAGCCAGCCCATGAAATGTCCATTTTGCCAGCACGGCGACACCCAGGTTCTCGATACGCGCGTATCGGAGGAAGGGGATGCCATTCGGCGCCGCCGCCGTTGCGGCAAATGCGACAAGCGTTTTACCACGTACGAGCGCATTGAACTTATCATGCCGGCCGTCGTCAAAAAGAATGGCAGCCGGACGGAGTTCGCTGCGGATAAGTTGCGCGGCAGTTTGATGCTGGCCTTGCGCAAGCGTCCCGTCGCGGCCGCCTCCGTGGATACGGCCATCGCGTCCATCCAGGAAAAACTGTTGACCAGCGGCTTGCGCGAAGTCGATTCCGGCTATATCGGCGAACTCGTCATGCAAGAATTGAAGCGCCTGGACAAGATCGCCTACATCCGCTTCGCCTCCGTCTACAAGAACTTCGAAGACCTGGCCGAGTTCCAGGATGCGATTGCCGAAGTGGGACAGGCACGCAAGCCCTGACGTTCACTTCGCCGACAACGGGGCTGCTCATGCGCCCCGTTTTCACCATGCCAGCGTTCGCCTGGCAAGCGGCCTGATCAATTCAACGCTGTTCTTCTCACCTTATCGCCTTCCTGTTTGCGCTAGCGCAGATCCGGTTTTTTGCGCGCGCCTATCTTGTAGCTGGGCCGCCTGTTCTTGCGACTCTTTCTGCGGAAGGGAGTAGCGCATGCGCAATGGCGGTCGCACTATGTTTCCTGCGGGTGGCAGCAGCCTCGTCGAGGTGCTCGTGTCGCTGCTGCTGTTGGCGCTGGGCCTGCTCGGTGCCAGCATCCTGCAACTGAACGCCCTGCGCGCGCGCCACGAGTCGGCGTTGTTGTCGGCGGGCGTGCAACTGGCCGCCGGCATAGCCGAGCGCATGCGCGCAAACAGCGTGCTCATGAATGGACCCGATGCGGGCAATCCCTACCTGAACGTGACGTACGCGGCGGCGGACGGCGCCGACGCTGGCGGCGGTGCGCCGGACTGCTTCGGTGCCGCCGCCTGCGGTGCGGCTGAACTGGCGCAATTCGATATCGCCGAATGGAAGCAACGGCTGCATGCGGCCTTGCCCGGCGCGCGTCTGCACATTTGCCGGGACCTCGCCGCGTGGGACGCCGCTGCCGAGGGTTTGCACTGGGCTTGCAGCGGCGGCAAGGGGGCGCCCATCGTCATCAAGCTGGGCTGGCGCGCCCGTCTGCCCGATGGCTCGTCCGCGGAGAATGCGGCAGGCGAGTCGCTGCCCAGGCTGGCATTCCAGCTGGGCGGAGGCGGGGCATGAACCGCGTGCCTGCCGCGTGGCGCCGGCATCGTGGCATGAGCCTGGTGGAATTGCTGGTGGCCCTGTCGCTCGGTGCGCTGTTGATGTTGGCGGCCAGTAGCGTGTTGCTGGCGGCCAGCGGCAGCTATGGCGACCAGTCCTCCAGCGCGCGGCTGGATGACAGCGGCCGCTATGCGCTCGATACCATCGCCCGCGCCGTGCGCCAGACGGCGTACGTGAACTGGGATAGCAGCGCCGCGCCCGTCGCCCATGCCGATGACGACAGCGCCAATGTGGCCGGACTCGACGCGCGCAGCCTGGGCAAGAACAGCGAAGGCATCAGCGGCGCGCTGCCCGGCGCCCTGCATGGCAGCGATGTGCTGGCCTTGCGCTATTACGGCGCTGGCAAGGAAGAGGGCGGCGACGGTTCCGTGCTCAATTGCGCGGGTTTTGGCGTGGGCGCCGCGCAAACGGAGGCGCAGCGGGGCTGGAGCATTTTCTATGTAGCGCAGGGTGCCGATGGCGAGGGGGAATTGCGCTGCAAATACCGTGGCGCGAACGGCTGGGGCGCGGACGCCATCATCCGCGGCGTCGACGGCTTCCAGGTGCTGTATGGCCTCGACACGGATACGCCGGCCGACGGCGTGGCGAACCGCTATGTCAACGCCAGCGCGCTCGACGCCTACGATGCGGCGCTGGTGCTGGTTGGCGCGGACGCGGCCGCGCGTCAGCGCGATTTTCACCGGCGCACGCACTGGAAGCGCGTGGCCAGCGTGCGCGTGGCGCTGCTATTGCATGGCGAGGCGGGCCAGGCGGACAAGATGGCGGAACTGGGGCCGGCGCAGTTCGATCTGTTCGGCAAGGCGTATGCCGAGGCGCACGGCGCCGGGGACACGGGCGTGCGCATCGCGCGCGCGTCCTTGCCCGCCGCAACGCGCTCCCGGCTGCGGCAACTGGCGCAGACGAGCATCATGCTGCGCAACGGGCCGGCCTAGGCGGGCGGCGCGATGGCTGGCGCGGGCGTCCGCTGTTGCGTACCTTGTCGTGCACTTCGTGGGCGCCGCGGCGGCGCCACCCTCGTGTATGTGCTGTGCCTGCTGGTGATTATCTTGTTGCTGGGCATATCGGCGGCGCAGATGGCCTTGCAGGGCGAAAAGGCGGCACGGGGCGAGCGCGACAGGCAGATCGCGTTTCAGGCGGCGGAGGAGGCATTGGTGGATGCGCAAAACGATATCGAAGGCTTGCCCGGCGCACCGGGGCGCAGCAGCCTCTTCGCACCTGGCAGTGCGGCAGGGTTTGCGGACGGCTGCGGCGAAGGGGGAGCACTGGGCCTGTGCCTGCCGGCAGCCCCGGGTGCGCCGGCACTCTGGCTGAGCACGGACCTGGATGGTGCCGCAGGGGGCAGCCGCACCGTGCCGTACGGCCAGTTTACGGGTGCCGCCATGCAGACGGGGCAGGGTTTCCTGCCGTCGCGCCGGCCCAGCTACCTCATTGAATTGCTGCCGTTTCATCCGCCCGGCGCGCAGGCCACGGCAGTGGCCAGTGGTCTGGCCACGGAAAGCTATGTGTACCGCATCACGGCCATCGGTTTTGGTGCGCAGGAAAGCACGCAAGTCGTGCTGCAAAGCTACTACCGCAAGCAGGCGGCTGGAGCGGGGCAATGAGGGCTTTGCCGTCCGCTTTCTCGTCCGCGCTGCGCTGCTCCGGCTGGGCCTGGCTGCTGGTGGCTGGCCTGATTTGCCGTAGTGTCCTTGCCGCCGCTCCCCCGGTGACATTGGCGCGGGCCGACGCGGGCTTGCACGGCGCCAGGGTGCCGCCGAATCTGCTGCTCAACCTGTCCCTCACGCACGCTGCCGCCGCTGCCGCGTATGGCAGCGACTATGCGCCGCAGCGCGAGTATCAAGGTTATTTCCATGCCCGCATGTGCTACAGCTATCCATATCGCAGCAAGGACGGCGTCATGCTGCCGGACTTGCGCGTAGCGACCGCTTACTTCTCCGTGCTGAAACCGGCCGATGCGCTGCACGGCTGCGGCGGCGATAGTTTCAGCGGCAACTTTCTCAACTGGGCCAGTGCCAGCATGCTCGACATCGTGCGCTATGCCCTGACGGGCGGCGACCGCGTCATCGACGAGTTGCGCAAGACGGTGCTGCAGCGCGCCTATTTGCCCGATGCCGACAGCCCCATCGACTTTTTTGCCCACCCCGTTTTTTTCCCGCGCAAGGTCTTGCAGACTGGCGTGGCGGCGGCGACACCATTTGCGTTGGCGCAACTGGCCATCGTTTCTTGCCGTAATCGCCTGTTGTTCGGCGACGCCAGTTTGCCTCCGGGCGGCAATTGCGACGCGCCTGGGGCCGCCGCCACGCACGGCGTGTTCCTCGCGCGCGTGCGCGTGTGCGACGCTGATGAGGGGCCGCTGCGCGACGACTTGTGCCTGGCGTATGGCAAGAACTACAAGCCGGTGGGCGCCGTGCAGCGCCATGGCGGCAGGGTGCGCGTGGGCGTGTTTGGCCATTTGAACGGCCTGCCTGCAAGCGCCGGCGCCGTGTATGGCGGCGTGCTGCGCGCGCCGCTGGCCCACGTGGGACAGCAGCGCTGGATGGCGCCCGACTTTATGCCGCAAGACAATACCGGCGCCGAGTGGCACCCCGCCACTGGCGTGTATGCGGTTCAAGCTGCGGCCCAAGGCGCGAGCCCTGGCGGCGGGGTGACCGCTTACATCAATGGCCTGGGCCGTGGCAACGCCGGGCATCCCGGCGCGTACGCCAGCGCGGCGCCGCTGGCTGAATTGCTGTACGAATCGCTGCGCTATCTGCAGGGGCGGCAAGCGAGCGCCATCGTGCCACCCGCTACGGCACCGCCTGCCATCGACGACGGCTTGCCGGTCGTGACGCAATGGAGCGACCCGCAAACGGCCAGTTGCCAGCGTCACATCGTCGTCAGTCTCGGCGATGCGGGCATGGCGGGTGACCGCTACGTGCCCGGCAACGTCCCGGCGACTCCCGCATCAAACGGCGACCGCGCCCGCGCGCCGGACAGTTTTGCGCCGCCCCCGTTCGATGTCATGGCCTGGACGCATGCGGTGGGCAGCCTGGAAAGCGGTGGCGCGCAAGGCAATCCCGCGCCACGGCCCGAACTGGCGGCACTGGAATTGCTGGCCGAGGGGGCGGGCGGCGCCAGCTACCATGCGGCAGGACTGGCCTACTGGTCGCATGTGCAGGCCCTGCGTCCCGGCGGCAAGAGCGACGGCATGGCGAATGTCGAGCACTATGCGGGCGACTTGCGCCAGGGCGACCCGGCCGGCGAATCGGCCGCCACTCCCGCCGCTACGCCCTTGTTATTGGCGGCCAAGTATGGCGGCTTTCTCGATGCCAATGGCGATGCCAACCCCTTCAAGAGCGCGACTGGCAGCGCGCTGAGCGAGTGGAGCCTGGATGGCCGCTGGCCCGCCCATTACCTGCCCGGCAGCGACCCGGCCGCCCTGATCGGGGGACTGCGCGCAGCCTTTGCGGCCGCCGACAAGGGTAGCTTGCCGGCGACGCTCGCCGGGCCGGCCCTGATGGCGCTGGCCAGCGGCACGGAAGAGGCTTACTGGTTCCAGACGCAGATACGCCTGGCCGATGGCAGCATGACCTTGTCGCGCACCGCATTTGCCGTGGGGGGCGATGGCGCACTGCTTCCCGGCAAGCCATGGTGGCGCACGGGCGGGCAGGAGCAGGTCGCGCCAGATGGAACGCCGGCGGCCTTGCGTCCCGTCTACACGCTCGACGCCAAGGGCGCCCTGATGCCGCTGGCCTGGAAGCGGCTCGATACGGAGCAGCGCGGCGCATTCGACGGCGGCGATGGACGAGGGGAAGCGCGCCTGGCGTATCTGCTGGGCCAGCGCACGTATGAGGTAGGCCAGCCGGGCGGCTTCCTGCGCCGCCGCACAGGCAGCCTGGGAGCCGCGCCGCATGGCAATTTGCTGTACGTGGGCGCACCGGGGCTGGGCATGCCGGGGGCAGGCTATGGCTTGCACCGCAAGGCGCTGTTGCAGCGGCGCAAAATGCTGTACCTGGGCGCCAACGATGGCTTGCTGCATGCCTACGATGCGCGCACGGGCAGCGAATTGTTTGCCTATCTGCCGCAAGCGCTGCTGCACCTTGCGCCAGCCGCTGCGAGTACTCACTACAGCCCCGGCCCGCTGCTCGATGGTGCGGCGGCCACGGCGGAAGTGCTGGCGCTGGGGCATTGGAAGACGGTACTGGTATCGGGCATGGGTGGCGGGGCGCAAGGCGTGTTTGCGCTCGACATCACGGATCCGGCCCGCTTCGCGCAAGACGGAGCGCTGTGGGAGTTTACGGACCGTGACGACAGGCTCATGGGCAACGTGCGCGCGCCGCCCAGCTTTGCCCGCATCAACATGGGCGGCAAGGAGGGCGCGCCAGCCTACCGCGATTTTGCCATCGTCGCCAGCGGCTACAACAACCAGGTGGATGATGGCAAGGACACGACGGCGCCCGCATCGGCCGCCGCCATTTTCCTGCTGGCGCTGGACAAGGCGCCCGGCACGCCTTGGGTGTTGGGAAGTAATTACTTCCGCCTCAAGGTGCCGGTGGCCAGCGGTGGTGGTGGCGATGGCGGCCATGACACTGATGCGGGCGCGAACGCGGGCGCTGACGCCATGCCCCACGCGCTGGGTCCGCCCGTCGTGGTGCCGGGCGGCGACGGCGCGCTGGCTTATCTATATGCGGGCGATTTGCAGGGCAATATCTGGCGCCTCGACATGGCTGGCGGGCCGCCGTGGAAAGAGGGGGCAGGACGCAAGCTCGTCTTTGTCGCGCGCGATGCGCAGGGCAGGCGCCAGCCCGTGACGCAGCAGCTGAACGTGGCCTACGCGCCCGGTGGCGGCTATCTGCTGCTGTTCGGCACGGGCAAACTGGTCGAAGCGGCCGATACCTCACCTTCCGCCTTTTTGTCGCAATCGTTTTATGCCGTGCATGACGACTTGCGGGAGTCGTCTCCCACGCGCAGCCGGGCTGATTTGGAACAGCGCGGCCTGGGTGAGGCGGTGGGCGGCGTGCGCGTCGATGGCGCCGAGCTGCGCTATACAGGCAGCGACGCCATGCGCGGCTGGTACCTCGATTTCCTCAATACCGCTCAAACGGGTGAACGCAGCATCAACAGTCCCGTACTGGCCGCCGGCAAGTTGCTGTTCAACACCGTCCTGCCCGGGCGCGATCCTTGCGCCAAGCCGGCCACGCGCCTGTACGTGCTTGATGTGCTGAGCGGCTTTGCCGCCGATGGCGCCGGTGTCGTGCAGGCGGGTGCGCAGACGGGGCGCTTGTTCGACGGCCTGGCGCGCGCGCCGCCGCTGGCGCTGGAATTGAACAGCACGGTGGGTGCCGCGACGGCGACGGGGCGGGCCGAGGGGCGCAAGGAACTGGCGGTGCTGCAGCCTGGCTTGCCTGGCGCAGCCAGTGGAACGGGACTCAAGGTCGTCAGCGCACCGCTGCCGGCCCGGCGCCTCAGTTGGCGCGAAGTGGCGAACTGGCGCGAATTGCACGAGGCGGCCAAGAAAAAATAGGCCCAGTGAGGCTGGCGCATCGCATCGGCGGCGATTTCAGGAAAGACGGGAGGTCATATGGGCGTGGTAGCAAGCCAGAACGGTCCCGCTGCAAACGGTGGTGCTCCTGCTGCCACACGGGGCTTCAGCCTGATCGAACTGCTGTCCGCGCTGGCGATCATGAGCCTGTTGCTGGCGCTGGCCGTGCCCGCCTATCACGGCCATGTCGTGCGCGCCAAGCGGGTGCAGGGACAGGCGGCCCTGCTGCGGCTGATGCAGCAGCAGGAGCGCTATTATTCGCAAAACAACCGCTATCTGGCATTTTCCTCCGCGTCGCCGTCGTCGCAAGTGCAGCAGTTTCCATGGTGGTCTGGCGACGGGGGCGCGGCCGGCAGCGCGTATGAAATCGAGGCGCTGGCTTGTCCCGGCCTGGCGATCGGGCAATGCGTGCTGTTGCGCGCGATGCCGGGCACGTCCAAGGTCGATGCGCATTTCCAGGATGCCGATTGCGGCGTGTTGTCCTTGAGCAGCACGGGTCAGCGCGGCAGCAGCGGCCCGTCCAGCCACTGCTGGCCCTAGGCCACGGCCATGCACAAGTGCTCACCGCGGATTGGGCACGCCTTCGGGGACACCGTCGGGCATACCCTGCCTGAATTGCTGGCCGTGCTGGCGATTGCCGCGTTGCTGGCGGCCGCTGCCATGCCCAGCCTGCAGCAGGTGCTGGCACGTCAGCAGGTGCGCGCGGCGGCCACGGACTTGTTTTCGGCCATCGAATTGACGCGGGCAGAGGCGATGGCGCGGGGACAGCGCGTGCTGCTGATGCCGGCCGGCGCCGGTGGCGTGGACTGGCGTAAGGGCTGGCTGATATTCATCGACCGCAATGCCAACCTGGCGTTCGATGGCGATGACGAATTGCTGTTCCGCCAGGGGCCGCTGCCGGCGGGCATCACGGCCCAGTTCGCGTTTTCGTCGGCCACGGCGCCGTTTTATATCGCCTACAATGGCGCAGGACGCAGTTGCAGCGCGACCAATAGCCTGGCGGCGCGCTGGGGTACCTTGTCCCTGGCTTTGGGAAAGCAGGTACGGCATATTAAAATCAATATGCTGGGCAGGGTGCGCGTGTGCGACCCGCAGCAGCAGCCGGCCAATTGCAGCGGCGTGGCCGACAGTTCGTAACCCGACTCACCTATCACTCACTAGCAAAGAAGCCCGTGGAAATACTCAACGATATCGATGGCATGCGCCTGGCGCTGGAATGGGCGGCGCGCGGTTTGTACACGACCTCGCCCAATCCCCGCATCGGCTGCGTGATCGTCAGGGATGGCCAGGTGATCGGCGCCGGCGTGACGCAGGCGGCCGGGCAGGATCATGCCGAAGTACAAGCGCTGGCCAATGCGGCGGCGCGCGGCAACGATGTGCGCGGCGCCACCGCCTATGTCACCCTGGAACCGTGCAACCACCACGGCCGCACGCCGCCATGCTCCGATGCGCTCGTGCGCGCGGGGCTGGGGCGCGTCGTGGCCGCCATGACGGACCCGAACCCGCTAGTGGCGGGGCAGGGACTGGCCAAGCTGGAGGCGGCCGGCATCGCCGTCACCACGGGCGTGCTGGCCGACGAGGCATATGAATTGAATATCGGCTTCTTTTCGCGCATGCAGCGCGGCAAGCCGTGGGTGCGCATGAAAACGGCAGCCAGCCTGGACGGCATGACAGCCTTGCACAACGGGCAAAGCCAGTGGATCACCGGGCCGCAAGCGCGCGCCGACGGCCACGCCTGGCGCGCGCGCGCCTGCGCCATCCTGACGGGCATCGGCACCGTCAAGGCGGACGATCCGCAATTGAACGTGCGCGCCGTCGAGACGCCGCGCCAGCCGCGCCGCATCGTCGTCGACAGCCGGCTCGACATCAGCCCCGACGCGCGCATCCTGCAAGGGGGCGGCACGTGGATCGTTGCGGCCGTGGCCAACCCGGAAAAGGAAGCGCAGTTGCAGGCGCTCGGCGCGGAAGTCATCATGCTGCCGAACGCGGCCGGCAAGGTCGACCTGGCCGCGCTGATGCTGGAACTGGGACGCCGGCAATGCAATGAAGTCCACGTTGAGGCCGGTTCCAAACTGAACGGCTCGCTGATCCGCGAAGGCTGCGTCGACGAGCTGCTGGTCTACCTGGCGCCGACCTTGCTGGGCGATGCGCAAGGCATGTTTGCCTTGCCCCCATTGACGGATATCAAGCAGCAGCACACTTTGCAATTTCACCAGGTTCAGCAAGTGGGCGAAGATTTGCGTATCCTTGCAAGATTCGCCCAGCGCAATTAATACTTTCATACTTTTATAGGGTTAGTTCATGTTTACAGGAATTGTTGCCGCCATCGGCAAGATTGAAACCGTGCAACCGCTCGACGGCGGCCTCGATGCAGGCGTGCGCCTGAACATCCACGCGGGCGGCTTGCCGCTGGCTGACGTGGCCCTGGGCGATTCGATCGCCATCAATGGCGCCTGCATGACGGTGGTGGAAAAGTCGGACACGGGTTTTGCCGTCGATGTCTCGCGCGAAAGCCTCAATTGCACCGTGGGCCTCGATACCACCACGGAAGTGAACCTGGAAAAAGCCCTGACCCTGGCCGAGCGCCTGGGTGGCCATCTGGTCTCCGGCCACGTCGACGGCCTGGGCATCGTGCGCAAGTTCGAAGCCGTGGGCGAATCGTGGGAACTGGTGATCGAGGCGCCGCACGAGCTGGCGAAATACCTGGCCTTCAAGGGTTCCGTCGTCGTCAATGGCGTGTCCCTGACCGTCAACCGCGTGGAAGACCTGGGCGCGGGCGCCGTCAACGGCTGCCGCTTCTCGATCAACCTGATCCCGCACACGATCGCCATGACGACCCTGAAACACTTGACGGTCGATGGCAAGGTCAACCTGGAAATCGACCTGATCGCCCGCTACGTCGAACGCATGCTGTCGCTGGACAAGGCTGCCGCTTAACACTACAGCTTGAAGCAACACACTCGCTGCCCTGCCAAGCGTGTGTTGCTTTTCTTTCAGACGCGCATACTATGAAGCTTTCCGCAGTGGAGGCTAGCCATGGACCCGATTTCGCGCGCAACCGTGCCCAACACCATCCCGGCCACGTCCCGCGTGGGCGCAACGGCGCCGCTGCCGCCTGTACTGCCCGTGCCGCCTTCCAGCGCGGCGGCTGCTCTTGCCATCCTGTCATCGACCCAGGTCGACATCTCCCCGCTGGGCCAGTTCCTGTCCGGCGTGGCCTTGTCGCGCCGGCAACTGCTGGCTTTGCAGGGCGCCACGGAAGAGGCCAGGGCGGCAACTACTCCAGTGAATGTCAATGACGACTTGCTGGCGCTGGCTCGGCAGTTGACGGAATCGTTCGCCCAGCTGCAAACGAGCGGCATCGATGCCAGCCAGCTGGCGACGGCCGGCGATGCGCCGGGCAGCCTGGCGCAGCGCTACGATTTGCTGTCGGGCGACGGCACGACGGATGCGGCCGCCGCGCTGGCGCAGGACGGCAGCTTGCTCACGCAAGCGCAGCTGGCCCGCATCGGCATCGACTTGCGCAATGAAGATGTCGATGCGGTCATTTTGCAGGCCGCGTATGCGGCCGACAGCAATGCCACCCTGGATGCCTTGCAACAGGGAACGGACGTGCTGGCGCAGGTGGGCGCCGTGCTGGCCCAGCAGCAGGGCGCCCCGCTGGCTGCCGTGGTCGAAGCGGATTTGACGGGCGAAGCACTGCCGTCCAGCGCTCCGCAGGCCGAGCAGATGCAGGCCATCGACGAAGCGCCGTCGCAGACGGCCGCCATTGCGCAGCGACAACTGGAACTGCAGCAGCAACTGGAAGCGGAGGAGCTGAACCTGGACTTGCAGGAACTGCGGCCCCAGCCGCAGGCGCAATCAGCGGCCGATGCGGCGCAATTGCTGCAGACGCAGCGCACCGACAACCAGCGCGTCGATGCCCAGCGCCTGGACGCCGAACGCCTGGACAGCGAACGCATCAATACCGATCAGCAGGCGCAGCAGCAGGAAGCGGCGCGGGTGGACGAGCTGCGTCAGGGGCAAGTGCAGCAGCAGGGATTGCAGCAGCAGGCGCAAGCAGCGGCGGACGATGCGGCGCGGGCGCAGCTGGCCGCCAGCGACGCGCAGATGGCGGCCCAGGCGGCATCCGACCGGGCGCAGTCGCTGGCGCGCGCGGCGCAGGGGCAGGCCGATGCCGGCCTGGCGACGGCGCAAGCCCGGCTGGCCCAGCAAAATGCGCAGGCGCAAGAGCTGGCTGCGCAAAACGCGGGCCAGGCCGTGCCGCCGCCTTCATCGCAAGACCCGTCCGTGGCGGCGGCCATCGCCGCCTATAACCTGAACAATGCAGCCCTGAATCCCGGTTTGATGAACCGGCCATTGCCGGCCAGCGACTCGCGCCTGCCGCTGGTGGCGCCGGTGGCCCCCGTGGAACCCGTCAAGCCCGTGACGAAAATCTAGGGCTGCAGGGTAGCGTCCAGGGTAATGTTGGCTTTAAGCAGCTTCGACACGGGGCAGCCGGCCTTGGCCTTGCCCGTCAATTCCTCGAATTGAGCCTGGCTGGCGCCGGGGATCTTTGCCTTCAGGATCAAATGGACGGCCGTGATGGCAAAACCGTCGTCGACCTTGTCGAGGGTGACTTCGGCCGTCGTCTCCATCTTTTCCGCCGTCAGGCCCGCTTCGCCAAGGATCAGCGACAGGGCCATGGTGAAGCAGCCCGCGTGCGCGGCGCCGATCAATTCCTCGGGATTCGTGCCGGGCTTGCCTTCGAAGCGGCTGGCAAAGCCGTAGGGATATTCCTGCAAGGCGCCGCTGCGCGTGCTGATGGCGCCCTTGCCATCCTTGATGCCGCCTGACCAGATGGCCGATCCATTGGTTTTCATAGTGCCGCTCCTGTGTGGGGTGTCGCTGCGAGTGGGGCGTCAGCGCCGTGGCGGTGACTGGCTGATCTTATGCTCTTTGCAAGGCCGGCGGCGCGCGCCTTGCCGTCGCCGTATGCGCTGGATCAGGGAATGAGCGCTTTGCAGGGCAGGCGGTGGCGTCCGTGCCGCAAAGCTGTCTTATTTCAGGTCTGCAAGCGCTAAATCCTTTAAAATAGCAGGTTATAAGAAAATTCCCGGAAATCTGAGGAATATTCGCACTCGATGTTTCAGTTCGGTTTCAGTTTTTAGTTTCACTAACAACGCCAGGCAAAACCGTCGCGAGCGGAAGGAAGAGGTGGCTGAGAAGCGCAACCGTACGAAGGTACGGTGAGCATCGCAAGCCGCCTATACCGACGCGCAGCAGGTTTTGCCGGGCGTCATACGAGGATGAACAATGTCTATATCCAGCACCGAAGAGATCGTCGCTGAATTGCGCGCCGGCCGCATGGTGATACTGGTCGATGAAGAAGACCGGGAAAATGAAGGCGATCTGGTGCTTGCCGCCGATTTCGTGACGCCTGAAGCCATCAATTTCATGATCACGCATGCGCGTGGCCTGGTCTGCCTGACCCTGACGGAAGAGCGTTGCGACGAGCTGAACTTGTCGATGATGACGTCGCGCAACGGCACCGCCTACGGCACCAATTTCACCGTGTCCATCGAAGCGGCCGAAGGCGTGACGACGGGCATTTCCGCCGCCGACCGCGCCAAGACCATCCAGGTGGCCGTAGCCAAGGGCACGCAGCCCAGCGATATCGTCCAGCCTGGCCATATCTTCCCGCTGAAAGCGCAAAAAGGCGGCGTGCTGATGCGCGCAGGCCATACGGAAGCCGGTTGCGACCTGACGGCCATGGCCGGCTTGACGCCCGCCTCCGTGATTTGCGAAATCATGAAGGACGACGGCACCATGGCACGCCTGCCGGACTTGCTGGTCTTTGCTGAGCAGCATGGCTTGAAAATCGGCACGATTGCCGACCTGATCCATTACCGCAGCCAGACGGAATCGCTGGTCGAGCGCGTTGCCGAGCGCACCTTGCACACGGCGCACGGCGAATTCCGCCTGATCGCCTTCCGCGACAAGCCCAGCGCGTCGGCCCACCTGGCCCTCGTGCATGGCGATTTGGCGCCCGGTCTGGAAGCCCTGGTGCGCGTGCACCAGCCCGTTTCCCTGCTGGACGTGCTGGAAAGCGAAGCGACCACCCACTCGTGGACGGTGGCTGCCTCGATGGCCGCCATCAAGCAGGCCGAGCGGGGCGTGATGGTCTTGCTGAACTGCGGCGAGACGTCGGGCGAGCTGTTTGCCCAGTTCGCCGCGCTCGATACGCCGCAAGCCAAGCCGAAAGGCCGCGCCGCCAGCATGGACTTGCGCAGTTACGGCATCGGCGCGCAAATCCTGCGCGACCTGGGCGTGAGCAAGATGCAATTGCTGGCCAGCCCCCGCAAGATGCCGTCGATGGCCGGGTTCGACCTGGAAGTGACGGGTTTTCAGTGCCATCCAGGCCAGGACGCCTAACTAAATTTACTGCGCGTCGCGATTTGCGGCCTGTGATGCTCACTGTACCTTCGTACAGTTGCGCTTCTCGACCACAACTCGCTGCCGCTCGCTACGATTTTGTCAGGCGTCGATGTAGATTAAATGATGGCGGCATGTGCATGTCGCCCTGAACCACCAGATTAAAGAGGCATATGATGAGCGTAGGAACATACGAAACCAATTTTGCCGGCGAAGGTTTGCGCGTCGGTATCGTCCAGGCACGATTCAATGAAATCGTCGGTGGTGGCTTGCTGTCGGCATGCCTGGAAGAGTTGAGCAAGCTGGGCGTGGCCGATGAAGATATCCTGCACGTGACCGTGCCGGGCGCCCTGGAAATCCCACTGATTCTGCAAAAAATGGCGGAAACCGAGCAATTCGATGCCCTGATCGCACTGGGTGCCGTGATTCGCGGTGAAACCTACCACTTCGAGCTGGTATCGAACGAATCGGGCGCGGGCATCACGCGCGTCGGTCTCGATTACGGCATTCCCATCGCCAACGCAGTGTTGACGACCGAAAACGACGAGCAGGCGGAAGTGCGCATGCTGGTCAAGGGAGCAGAAGCGGCACGCGTGGCAGTGGAAATGGCCAATCTGGCGCAAGCGCTAGAAGAGTTGCAAGACACCGACGAAGACTAAGCGCGTGTGATAAGAATGCCATGGCTGCGTTGCAAGGCCTCGCCGTACTATCGTACTGCCTTCGGCCCCGCGCCTTGCCCTGACATCCTTCTCACGCACGCTTGAATTGCGGCTGCGCTACCTAAAAGCGCGCCGCAGTGTCTCGCCGGAATTTGTAGTGAACACGTATTTAAGAACAGGTAACAATCATGACTGAGAAAAATTTGCTCGCCAATCCCAGCAAAAACCGCACGCCGCGTCACCGCGCGCGCGAGTTTGCGCTGCAGGGCTTGTACCAGTGGCTGCTGAACAATGAAGACGCGACCACCGTCGTGAACAATATTCGCGCCGCGCATGGTTTCGACAAGGCCGATGGCGATCATTTCACGGTGCTGCTGTACGGCGCCATCAAGGATTCGCTGGCGCTGCGCGAAAGCATGGCACCCTTGATCGACCGCAATATCGCGGAACTGTCGCCCATCGAACACGGCATCCTGCTGATCGGTGCATTCGAGCTGAAGAACAACATGGAAATCCCGTACCGCGTCGTCATCAACGAAGCGGTCGAGCTGGCCAAGTCGTTTGGCGGTATCGATGGCCACAAGTATGTGAACGGCGTGCTGGACAAGCTGGCAGTGAAATTCCGCGAGGAAGAAGTGGGCGCCAACAAGCGCAAGTAATATATACAGCAGTTCCTGCGGCTGATGCTGCAGGGCAATAAAAAAGCCACCGGCACTTGCGTGCGGTGGCTTTTTTACTGGGTGCCGCTTTTTGGATGCCCCTGTGAGGGCTTTTAAAGGGTCACAGGCCGGCGATCTCGTTATGGGGCAATACTTTGATGGTGATGCCGCTTTCCGCTGCCGGGGCCTTGGCTGGCGCTGGCGTGTTCGATGCCATCACCGGCGTCGTGGTCGGCACGCGCTGGCCGGCCGACACTTGTTTCAGGCGGCGGTATTCAGCCAGCACGCGCGAGCCATAGCCCGAGTCGGTGGCGAAGTTGGCGGCGCCGACGTAGGTTTTGAGGCCCGCTTCGACGGAACCGCCACGCGTGACGTAGTCTTTCAGGATCAGGGAGCCGACGCGGATGTTGGCGACGGGATTCAGGGCTGCCTGCACGCCGCCCATTTCCTGGAAGCGCTCATGGTGCACTTTCGACATGACCTGCATCAAGCCTTGCGCGCCGACGGGGCTTTCCGCGAACGGGTTCAAGCCCGATTCGATGGCCATCACGGCCAGGATCAGCAGCGGGTCCAGCTTGATTTCACGGGCTGTCAGGTAGGCCGTCGAGACGAGCATATTGGTCGCATCGTTGGCTACGCGGTAGCGCTTGGAAAGCCAGTTGGTGACCCATTGCTGCTGCTTTTGCGTGCCCAGCAAGGCTTTTTCTTCCTTGCTCAGCGGTGCGTCGCTGGCGGCCGTTTGCACGGAAGCAGGCGCTTCCATCAGTGCCGACAGGGCCGGTGCTTCAACGGCTTGCGCCTCTGCCATCGGCAGCGGGAACAGGCTGTGCGTCAGTTGCTTGCCCAGGTCAGGGCGGAACATCAGCAGGGCGATCAGTGCGAGGGCGGAAATGCCGAAGACTGTCAGTGTGTGTTGTGCCGTGGTCAATACGCCACGTGCCGAAATGGCTTGTGCGCGGGCGCGCAAACGCGCCAACGCTGGCTGGCCAGCCACGGTTGAAGCAGGCAAAGCTGCTTCAGTGCTACGATGAGTCATAGAGTTCCCCGAAATGTCGCGTCAACAGACAGTCCCTCCGCGGTCTCGCGGTGTTGTGGGTACTGCCAATGCCGTGCATCAGAAATATCATCGTTTCCGCCGCGTATGGATGCGTGCGAGAAACGCCGTCATTGCTTGCTTGAGCTGATCGGTCCCGTTTTTGGTATTGGATCAGTCGCAATACAACTTTTACCGGGGGTAAGGCAGACGCCTTTTGAAAACACTCCTTAAAATGTCATGTGGAGCCCCGACTCCGTGAATGAAAGAGAAACGCTAAAATCAAGCTCTGGGCCGGCGTGCTCTTTCAAGTTGGGCGAATTGTAGAAGCCGTTTTATATCAAGTCAATACTAACGAATCGTTTCTTTATTACTTTTATGTCTTATTTTTTGACTTGCATTGTGCCAAAAGCCAATAAAATCAATTACTTGGCATAGATCCTTCAGCAACGGCGTCCGACGTCAAAAAAAATTAAAAACACATGAAATATTCAGATTTGCGAGATTTTATTTCTCAACTGCAACAAATGGGTGAACTTAAGCCCATTTCGACCCCCATTTCACCGATTTTGGAGATGACGGAAGTCTGCGACCGCACCTTGCGCGCGGGCGGACCGGCCTTGCTGTTCAACAATCCGACGGGATACGACATGCCGGTGCTGGGCAATCTGTTCGGCACCACGCGCCGCGTGGCGCTGGGCATGGGCGCGGAAGATGTGAGCGAGTTGCGCAAGATCGGCCATGTGCTGGCGCGGCTGAAGGAACCGGAGCCGCCGAAGGATTTCAAGGATCTGCTGGGCCTCGGTTCCTTGGTGAAATCCGTGTGGGACATGTCGCCGAAGGAGTTGCGCGGCGCGAAGTGCCAGGAAATCGTCTGGGAAGGCAACGACGTCGACCTGGCGCGCCTGCCGATCCAGCATTGCTGGCCCGGCGACGTCGCCCCTTTGATTACCTGGGGCCTGGTGATCACCAAGGGCCCGAACAAGAAGCGGCAAAACCTGGGCATCTACCGCCAGCAAGTGCTGGGGCGTAATAAGGTCATCATGCGCTGGCTGGCGCACCGGGGCGGGGCGCTGGACTTCCGCGAGCACGCGATCCAGAGCAAGGGCAAGCCGTATCCGATCGCCGTCGCGCTGGGCGCCGATCCCGCTACTATATTAGGGGCCGTCACGCCGGTGCCGGACAGCCTGTCCGAATACCAGTTCGCCGGCTTGCTGCGCGGCAGCCGCACGGAGCTGGTGAAGGCCATCGGCAGCGAGCTGCGCGTGCCCGCTTCCGCCGAAATCGTGCTCGAAGGCCATATCTACCCGGATGAAAACCATCCGAGCGGCTACGAGCACGCGCTGGAAGGGCCGTATGGCGATCACACGGGCTACTATAATGAGCAGGACAGTTTCCCCGTGTTTACCATCGACCGCATCACCATGCGCCGCGACCCGATCTACCACTCCACGTATACAGGCAAACCGCCGGACGAGCCGGCCGTGCTGGGCCTGGCCCTGAATGAAGTGTTCGTGCCGCTGCTGCAAAAGCAGTTCAGCGAAATCACGGACTTCTATCTGCCGCCCGAAGGCTGCAGCTACCGCATGGCCGTGGTGCAGATCAAGAAACAGTACGCGGGCCACGCCAAGCGCGTGATGTTCGGCGTGTGGAGCTTCCTGCGCCAGTTCATGTATACCAAGTTCATCGTGGTGGTCGATGAAGACGTGAATATCCGCGACTGGAAAGAAGTCATCTGGGCCATCACGACGCGGGTCGACCCCATCCGCGACACGACGCTGGTCGACAACACGCCCATCGATTACCTGGACTTCGCTTCGCCAGTCAGCGGCCTGGGCAGCAAGATGGGGATCGACGCGACGAATAAATGGCCGGGCGAAACGACGCGCGAGTGGGGCACGGTGATCGCCATGACGCCGGAAGTGAAGGCGAGGGTGGATGGCATCTGGCAAGAGCTGGGTTTGTAGGCGCTAAGTAGGTCGGGTTAGCGCTTGCGCGTAACCCGACGTTGCGGCGCTTGCATGTTCAGGGCCTGCGTAGTCAGCAGTGTCGGCTTACGGCCTGCGGCCTAAGCCGGCCTACGCATACAATGATCGCGTGCAGTACGGCAATTTCCCAATCTTGCGCAGGTCGGTTATAATTGTCCCTGGCGGGCCCCTGCGCATCGTGGCATGGCTAACCTGGTCAGGTCGGGAACGAAGCAGCCACGGCTATTAACCATGAGTGCCGCAGATCAGGCTCGCCTCCTTCGGGAATGTTTTATCAGGATCAACAATCAAGCTGCCATAGGCAGCTTTTTTGCTTTTACGGCCATATTTTCTTGCCGGCCCGCAGCATTGCCGGGCTTGCCGTGTTTTCCATATTTCCAGCTGGCCATGTTATACAATTGCTGCTTTGCCGCGTTTGCCATTTTGAATGGCCCGGCCATGAGGCTTGCGCCCGCCGCGCAGGATCACCCGCAAAATCGCATGGTAAAATCTCAGCATGTCCTATCAAGTCCTCGCCCGTAAATACCGCCCCAAGAATTTCGAGACGCTCGTCGGCCAGGAGCACGTCGTGCGCGCGCTCACGCATGCCTTGCACAGCGGCCGATTGCATCACGCCTACCTGTTCACGGGCACGCGCGGCGTCGGCAAGACGACCCTGTCGCGCATCCTGGCCAAGTCGCTCAATTGCATCGGCCCCGATGGCACGGGCGGCATCACGGCCCAGCCTTGCGGCGTGTGCGAAGCGTGCACGGCGATCGATGCGGGACGCTTTGTCGACTATATAGAGATGGATGCGGCATCGAACCGTGGCGTCGATGAAATGGCGCAGCTGCTCGAGCAAGCCGTGTATGCGCCAAGCAATGCGCGCTTCAAGGTCTATATGATCGATGAGGTGCACATGCTGACGAACCACGCTTTCAATTCCATGCTGAAAACGCTGGAAGAGCCGCCCGAGCACGTCAAGTTCATCCTGGCCACGACGGACCCGCAAAAGATTCCCGTGACCGTGCTGTCGCGCTGCCTGCAGTTCAACCTCAAGCAGATGCCGCCCGGCCACATCATCAGCCACCTGGACAATATCCTGGGGCAGGAGGGCATCGCCTTCGAACAGCCAGCCTTGCGCCTGCTGGCCCAGGGCGCCCACGGTTCCATGCGCGACGCGCTGTCCCTGACGGACCAGGCCATCGCGTATGCGGCTGGCGAAGTCACGCTGGACGCCGTGCAAGGCATGCTGGGTGCGCTCGACCAGTCGTATCTGGTGCGCCTGCTCGACGCGCTGGCGCAGCAGGATGGCGCCGATCTCCTGGCCGTGGCCGACGAGATGGCCTCGCGCAGCCTGTCCTACAACGGCGCCCTGCAGGACCTGGGCACCTTGTTGCATCGCATTGCGCTGGCGCAAACCGTGCCCGCCGCCTTGCCGCAGGACTTGCCCGAATACGCGGACATCGTGCGCCTGGCTGGCGCGTTTGACGCGGAAGAAGTGCAGCTGTTTTACCAGATCGCCGTGCATGGCCGCAATGAGCTGGGCCTGGCGCCCGATGAATACGCGGGCTTTACCATGACCTTGCTGCGCATGCTGGCCTTTCGGCCCGGCATAGGCGGCGCCGATGGCGTGCCGGCTGCACCGGCCGCTGCCACGGGCAACCGTCCGGCCGCCGTGGTCGCCGCGCGCGCCGCGGCTGGGGCTTCGGCTCCCGCCGCCCGCGCCGCCACGAACAGCGTGGCCAGCCACGCCGCCGTGACACCGCCCGCCGTGGTCGCCGCCGCAGCCGCCAGCATGGCGCGCAGCGAAGCGCCGCCGCCGCCAGCCGCTGCACCGGCGCCGGCACCAACGGCGCCGCCGCCCGCTACGCCGCCAGCGGCTGCTCCTGCTGCGGCTGCCCCGGCAGCATCGGGCGCCCCGATCAGTTCCGCGCGCGCCGCCATCAATGCGGCGCTGGAAGCGGCTCGCGCCGCCTCGAAGGGCCGTCCGGGTAGCGCGCCGTCGGCGCCATCGTCGGCGCCCAAGCCAGCCGCACCGGTACCAGCAGTGGCGCCTGTCGCCGCTGCCCCGGCCGCGCCAGTCCAAGCAGCTCCGCCGCCACCGCCCGCCGCCGCGAAAGCGCCGGCGCCGTGGGACGACGCGCCACCCGTGGCCGTGATGGAAGCACCGGTATCCGTACCGGCGGCGGCACCGGTACGCCAGGCGCCGCCACAGCAGCAGGCGCCCGCCGACGACGACTTGCCGCCGTGGGTCACCGAATTTTCCGACGACAGCGCCTCCGCGGCCGTGTCGGCGCCCGCCGCGCAGAGCAGCGAGCAGCCGGCCGTCATCATGCCGCAGCGTGCCGCCAAGCAAGCCGCCCCCAGCGGACCGTATGTGATCACGCCCGTGCCTGGCCTGGACTGGGATGGCAACTGGCCGGCCGTCGCCGCCGTGCTGCCCCTGCGCGGCATAGCCCAGCAATTGGCCGTGCAGGCCGAGCTGATCGAGTGCCTGCACGACGGTCACAGCACCACGTTCCGCCTGCGCGTGCCGATCGACACGTGGCGCAGTCCGGCCAACGTGGAAAAACTGGCTGCCGTGCTGAGCGAGCGCTTCGGCCGCAAGGTCAATGTCGATACGGAACTGGGCGCTGTCTGGTATACGGCCAGCGCGGAAGCGCAGGCCCACCGCGAGGCGTGCCAGCTGCAAGCGGAAGAAACCATCGCCAGCGATCCCTTCGTGCTCGACATGAAGCGTGCATTCGACGCTTTTGTTGTGCCGGGAACGATTACCCCTGCACCGGCCGGCTCCGCCGCGCCGACCCTGCATTGATGATTAACACACTCACAAACTGAATTGAACGGAGCATTCTCATGATGAAAAATCAACTGGCTGGCCTGATGAAACAGGCGCAAGCAATGCAAGACAACATGAAAAAGGCCCAGGAACAACTGGCGCTGGTGGAAGTGGAAGGCCAGTCCGGTGCCGGCCTCGTCAAAATCGTCATGACGTGCAAGAACGACGTCAAGCGCGTGTCCATCGACCCGTCGCTGCTGGCTGACGACAAGGACATGCTGGAAGACCTGGTGGCCGCCGCCTTCAACGACGCCGTGCGCAAGGCGGAAGCGACGTCTGCGGAAAAAATGGCGGGCTTGACTGGCGGCATGAACTTGCCAGCCGGCTTCAAAATGCCATTCTGATGCAAGACCGCATGCGCTCGATCTATGGCACGGGGCAAGGTTGATCCATGTCCAAGTCGCTTGAATTCCTGACCGAGGCGCTGCGGCGCCTGCCCGGCGTCGGCCCCAAGTCGGCGCAGCGGATGGCGTTTCATTTGTTGCAGCACGATAGGGAAGGCGCGGCCATGCTGTCGCGCGCCCTGTTCCAGGCCGTCGATGCCGTGCATCACTGCGGCCTGTGCAATACGTTTACCGAACACGAAGTATGCGAGACCTGTCTCGACGAAGAGCGCGACAAGCGCTTGCTGTGCGTGGTGGAAACGCCCGCCGACCAGCTGATGATCGAGCAGACGCTCACCTACAAGGGCCTGTATTTCGTCCTCATGGGGCGACTCTCTCCGCTGGACGGCATCGGCCCGAAAGATATCCACCTCGAAAAATTGCTGAACCGCGCCAACGATGGCGTGGTCGGCGAAGTGGTGCTGGCCACCAATTTCACGAATGAAGGCGAAGCGACGGCCCACTACATCAGCGAAATGCTGAAGGCGCGGGGCTTGCGCGTGAGCCGCCTGGCCCGCGGCGTGCCCGTGGGCGGCGAACTGGAATACGTCGACGCGGGCACGATTGCCCGCGCGATGCTCGACCGCAGGGCAACCTGAGCACAACATGACAACATCCTCCGCGACCACTGGTCCACTGCAAGGCATTAAAGTGCTGGAACTGGGCACCCTGATCGCGGGGCCGTTCTGTGCCCGCATGCTGGCCGAATTCGGCGCCGACGTGATCAAGATCGAGTCGCCCGATGGCGGCGACCCCATCCGTACCTGGCGCGTGCTGAAAGACGGCACCTCGCTGTGGTGGTCGGTGCAGGCACGCAACAAGAAAAGCATCACCTTGAACCTGAAGTCGCCCGAGGGCCGCGCCATCGCGCGCCAGCTGGCCCTGGAAGCGGACATCATCATCGAGAACTACCGCCCCGGCGTGCTGGAAAAGTGGGATCTCGGCTACGAGCAGCTCAAGAAAGAGAAACCGTCGCTCATCATGGTGCGCCTGTCCGGTTTTGGCCAGACGGGACCGATGAAGGACTTGCCCGGTTTCGGCGCCATCGGCGAATCCATGGGCGGCTTGCGCTACGTGTCCGGCTTTGCCGACCGCCCGCCCGTGCGCGTGGGCGTGTCGATCGGCGACTCCGTGGCGGCCCTGCACGGCGTGATCGGCGCCATGATGGCCCTGCGCCACCGCGACGTGACGGGTGGGCGCGAGCACGGGGAAGGGCAGATGGTCGACGTGGCCCTGTACGAATCCGTGTTCAACCTGATGGAGTCCTTGGTGCCCGAATACGACCAGGCGGGCGTGGTGCGCGAGCGAACGGGCGGCTCCCTGCCCGGCATCGTACCCTCGAATACCTACACGACGGGCGACGGCGAAAACATCGTCATCGCGGGCAATGGCGACGCCATCTTCAAGCGCTTGATGCTGGCCATGGGCCGCATCGACATGGCGGGCGACCCGCAACTGGCGCGCAACGACGGCCGGGTGGCGCGCACGCAGGAAATCGACGACGCCATCGGCGCCTGGTGCGCCACGCACACGATAGACAGCGCGCTGGCCGTGCTGAAGGCAGCCGACGTACCGGCCGGTAAAATCTACTCGGTGCGCGACATGCTGAGCGACCCGCAATTTCTCGCCCGCGACATGTTTGAACAACACCATTTCGCCGACGGCACGCCCGTGAAATTGCCCGCGATCAGCCCGAAACTGTCCGCCACGCCGGGCAAGACGCAATGGCTGGGGCCGACCCTGGGCCAGCACAACGACGAGGTGCTGGCGTCGCTGGGGTTTGACGCGGCCGCCATCGCGCGGCTCAAGGCGGATGGGGTGGTGTAGGTTTAGCTTGGTAAATCATCTTGACCCCAGGCAAGGGCTGGGGTCGGACCCTCAGGGTCCGACCCCGGATTGTGTCCTTTGGGTTTTATTAAGGAATATCGTGAAGCAGTCGTCCCTCCGCGCCCCCCGTGCGCGTCTGATCCCCGCGCTGGCCATCTCCATCCTCCTCTCCGCCTGCGCCAGCTTCCCCCACGATGCGCCGGTCACGGGCTTGCGCCTGATCGGCGAACAGCGCATCGCCTTGAAATACCCGTTCGAGGGCACGACGGTGGGCGGCTTGTCCGGCCTCGATTACGATGCGGCCAATAACAGCTGGGTGATGGAAAGCGATGACCGCTCGGCAATCAATCCGGCCCGCTTCTACCGCGCCACCTTGGCCTATGACAGCAAGGCGTTTACGGGCGTGACCCTGGCCAGCGTGCATTTCTTCACGCAGCCCGACGGCAGCCGCTATCCGAACCTGGCGCATGCAAAGCTGGAGCAGGGCGACCAGGTGCCCGACATCGAAACCATCCGCGTCGATCCCCAGGACGGCAGCCTGTGGTACGGCAGCGAAGGCAACCGCAAGGTGGGCTTGGACCCCTTCGTGCGGCATGCCGATAGTGGTGGCCACTACCTGGCCACCTTGCCCACGCCGGCCATGTTCAAGGTTGCGAAGGATGAAATCGGTTCGCGCAATAACATGAGCTTTGAAGCGCTGTCGTTTTCGTCGGATGGCAAGAGCCTGTGGCTGGGCATGGAAGCGGCCCTGTACCAGGATGCTCCGCTGGCCACGCCGGACCACGGCTCCGTCGTGCGCATCACGCGCCTGGACCGCGCCGGCACCGTGCTGGGCCAGTACGCGTATCCGATTGAGCCCGTGGCGTCGCGGCCCGCGCCGGGGAAGGAAGCGGACAATGGCGTGTCGGAAATCCTCGCCGTCAACGATCACCAACTGCTGGTGGTGGAGCGGGCCGGCGTGGAACACGCCGACGGCCTCTACACGAATCACGTGCGCATCTACGAGATGGAAACGCAGGGTGCCACCGATATCCAGGCCATCCCGGCGCTGGCGGGCGCCAGCTATGTGCCGGCGCGCAAGCGATTGCTGCTGGACCTGGAAAAGACCGGCCTTGAAAGAGTCGACAATATCGAAGGCATCAGCTGGGGGCTGCGTCTGGAAAACGGCCGCCGCAGCCTGGTGATGATTTCCGACGATAATTTCAACGCCCAGCAAGTCACGCAAATCCTTGCCTTCGAAGTGCTCTAGTTTCCACGCTGGCCAGCTGGCCCCTCTGCCTGGCCAGCATGGCCGTGATCGTGTCGTGCGGCGACGGGTGGCCCAGGAAGTATCCCTGCGCCATGTCGCAGCCGTATTCTTCCAGCATCAGCAGTTGCTCGTCCGTTTCCACGCCCTCGGCCACCACCACCATCTTCAAGCCATGCGCCATGGCGATGATGGCGCGCGTGATGGCCGCGTTTTCCGTATCCTGCGGCAAGCCGGCAATAAAACTCTTGTCGATCTTCAAGGCCCGCACGTCGAAGCGTTTCAGGTAATTCATTGAAGAATATCCCGTGCCGAAGTCGTCGATCGACAGGTACACGCCGATGCCGCGCAATTGCTCCAGGGTTACCATGGTGGCGCGCGCATCGTCCATCAACGTCCCTTCCGTCAATTCCAGTTCCAGCAGGCGCGCGTCGAGGCCCGTGTCGGCCAGGGCCGAGAGCACGATCTGCATCAGGTTTTCATCCTTGAATTGCTTGGCCGACAGGTTCACGGCCATGCGGATGGCGCGTCCGCCGTCGCTTTGCCACGCCTTGGCCTGGTTGCACGCCGTGCGCAGCACCCATTCGCCGATCGGCACGATCAACCCCGTCTCTTCGGCCAGCGGGATGAATTCCGTGGGCGAGATGATGCCCCGTTCGGGATGGCGCCAGCGCACCAGCGCTTCCACGCCGACGATCTGCGTGCTCGGCACGTCGATCTGCGGCTGGTACAGCAGATACAGCTCGTTGTTCTGCAAGGCTTTGCGCAGGCCCACTTCCATCTTGACGTGGCTCATGATTTCCATCGTCAGCGAAGAGCTGTACAGCTTGGCGTTGTTCTTGCCGCAGTTCTTCGCGTGGTACATGGCCGTGTCCGCATATTTGAGCAGCGAGTTGCAGTCCTCGCCATCTTCCGGATACAGCGAGATGCCGATGCTGGCCGTGACGAAAATCTCGTGTCCTTCGATCATGAAGGGCCGGCGCATGGCTTCTTTCACGCGATGCGCCACGTTGAGCGCGTCCTCCACCCGCTCCAGGTCGGGAATCAGGATCGTGAATTCGTCGCCGCCCAGGCGCGCCAGGTTGCTGCCGCCGGAGATGCCGTCGAGTTCATACTCTGCGCGCAGCACCAGGTCGCTGGGGCGGATGGTTTCGCGCAGGCGTTCGGACACCACCTTGAGCAAATGGTCGCCCACGTCGTGTCCCAGGGTGTCGTTGATGCGCTTGAAAGCGTCGAGGTCCATGAACAGCACGGCGAATTTCTTGTCGTGTTCCTTCGAGCGCACCAGTTCGCGCTCCAGCGTTTCCAGGAACGCTTGGCGGTTGGGGATGCCCGTCAGGCTGTCGCAATAGGCGAGGCGGCGGATCTGCTCCTCCGTGCGCTTGCGCTCGCTGATGTCGCGCACCAGGCCCAGCACTTCATCGGCCCCCGTCGCCACCAGGCGCGCCTCGAAATGGCGCGTGCTGTCTTCGTGCGTGAGCGTGTAGTCGACCGAGCCGATATGCTGCGTGGCCAGCACGGCGTGCGCCTGGTCCAGCAGGCGCGCGGCGATTTCGGGCGGCAGCACGTCGCGGATATGGCTGCCCACGCAGTCGCTGAGGGAAAAGCCGGCGCTGGCGTCGTGCCCCTGTTCGTAGTCGAGATAAAAGCCTTCGCGGTTCAGGCGGAAGAAGGTGTCGGGGATGGCGGCCAGCACGGCGCGGTTGTGCGCGTCGGCGATGCGCAGGCGGGCGATGGCGTCGCTGGCGCGCAGCACGTACAGCACGCGGTGGCCGAGGATGGGCCAGTTGATGGGCTTGGAAATGAAATCCGTGGCGCCCACCTCGTAGGCGCGCGTGACGGCTTCCAGTTCGTCGCCGCCCGTGACCATGATGATGGGCACCGTGCCGCCCACTTCCTGGTGGCGGATTTCGCGGCATACGGCAAAGCCGTCCATGGCCGGCATGTCGACGTCGAGCATGACCAGGTCCGGCCCGCTGTGCTTGTAGCTGGCCAGGGCCTGCACGCCGTCTTCGGCCTCGATCACGTCCAGGCCCACCTGCGTGAGCATTTGCCGCATCAGCAAGCGCATCACGGGATCGTCGTCGGCCACCAGCACCAGGCCGCGGGGAGGGGAGAGGGGCGCTGTCATGTCAGTGTTCCTTCACGAGGATGGCTTTCAGCGATTCGCGTACGGCCAGGAAGGCCTGCTGCATTTCTTGCAGCAGGGGAGCTGCGCCCTCGGTGCTGCCGGCGCGGCCCAGTTTTTCCATTTCCTTGCACAGCTGCGCCAGGCCGTCGGCGCCCACGTTGGCGCTGCCCGACTTGAGGCTGTGCGCCACCTTGCGCAGCGCTTCCGCATCCGCGCCGGCAATCGCTTCGCGCATGGCGCTCAATTGGCGCGGCGTCTCGCTGGTAAAGGCGAGGATGACCCGTTCGAGCAGCGCATCGCCATCCGTGCCGGACAGGGCGCGGATGTTTTCCAGCGCCTGCCGGTTCAGCGGCTGGGCCGATGTCGCGGAGGCAGGCGCAGGCGGCGGCACTTCGGGCGGCGCCTCCTGCGGCGTGTGTGCCTGCGGCGCTTCGCTGTGGTGCACGGTGGCCGCGCGCGGCAGGGTGATCCAGCGGGCGATCGTGTGGCCCAGGTCTTGCTGCGTGAACGGTTTGCTCAGGTAATCGTCCATGCCGGCCGCTAGGCATGCTTCGCGGTCGCCCTGCAGCGCATTGGCCGTGATGGCGACGATGGGCAGCACGCGCGCGTGGCCGCACTGCTGTTCGTGGCGGCGGATTTCCGCCGTGGCGGCAAAGCCATCCATCACCGGCATCTGGCAATCCATCAAGATCAAATCGAAATCCTCGGCCTGCGCCGCCTGCAAGGCTTCTTCGCCGTTGCGCGCGCAGACGACGTCCAGGCCCAGGCTGTCGAGCATGGCCAGCGCCACTTCCACGTTGACGGCATTGTCCTCGGCCAGCAGCACGCGGCGGCGCTGGCGCCGGCCCACCTGGCGCGCTGTGTGCGGCGGATGGATGCGCAGGCTGTCGTTGGCGCGTGGCGGCGTGACGATGCAGTCGAACAGGTCGCATTCGCGGGCCGGCTTGATCAGCTGGAAGGCCACGCCCGCCTCGCGCCGCTGCACGGGATCGGCCGCCGCCTGTTCCGTGCTCAGCAGCAGTAATTTGAGGTCGGCCAGCAGCGGATCGCTCTTGATGTTGGCGGCCAGGGCCAGGCCGCTGGTGCGCGGCAATTCCATGTCCAGCAAGGCCACGGCATACGGCGTGCCCGCCTGGGCCGCCGCGCGCAGCTTGCCCAGGCAGTCGCTGGCCGTGCCGGCGCTGTCGCTGACGATGTGCCAGCTGGCCAGTTGCCGCTCCAGCACGGCGCGCGTGGCGGGTGTGTGGTCGACGATCAAGGCGCGTAACCCTCGCGTGGTTTTCAGGTTGAAGGACGGGTCCTCGCTGTCGACCCGCCGCTTATCGAAATTTACTTCGAACCAGAAGATCGAGCCTTGCGTTAAAGCATTATCAACGCCGATAGTGCCGCCCATCAGCTCCACCAGCTGTTTCGAGATCGTCAGCCCCAGGCCCGTGCCGCCGTGCTTGCGCGTGGTCGAACCGTCCGCCTGCGAGAACGATTCGAAGATGCGCGTCTGCGCCTCGTTCGACACGCCGATGCCCGTGTCGTGCACCTCGAAACGCAAGCCCACGCTGGGCGCGTCTTCGCTGCACACGGTCACTTTCACCGTGACCTTGCCCGTTTCCGTGAACTTGATGGCGTTGCCCAGCAGATTGACGATGATCTGGCGCAAACGGTTCGGGTCGCCGCAGATGGCGATGGGGATGTCGTAGGCGATATCGAATTCCAGGCTGATGTTTTTCGCTTCCGCCTGCGGCGCGAACACGTGTTCTATGTCGTCGAGCAATTCGCGGAAATTGAAGCGGATGTATTCCACGCTCAGCTTGCCCGCCTCGATCTTGGAAAAGTCGAGGATGTCGTTGATGATCACCAGCAAATTCTGTCCCGAGCGCTGCACCATGCTCGTGTAGTGGCGCTGCTGCGGGCTCAAAGGGCTGGCCAGCAGCAGTTCCGTCATGCCCAGCACGCCATTCATCGGCGTGCGGATTTCATGGCTCATGGTGGCGAGGAAGGCGCTTTTCGCGTGACTGGCCGCCTCGGCCGCATCCTTGGCCTTTTCCAGCTGCGCCGTGCGCACGCCCACCTGGCGTTCGAGCTGGTCGCGGTAATTGGCCAGGGTGCTGTCGCGGCTGTCGATCTGCGCCAGCATGTCGTTGAAACTGTCGATCAGCACGCCCAGCTCGTCGCTGCGCTGGTGCGCGATGCGGTGACTGTAGGTCTGGCTGCTCGACACTTTTTGCGCTGTATCGATCAGTTTGGTGATGGGTTCGGCGATCACGCTCTTGAAGCGCCGCGCGAGGAACACGGCGATCAGGAAGGACAGCACGGTGGCGCCGCCGATGGCGCTCACGTGGCGGCCGATGTCGCGCCACATGTGGTTCAGGTCCGCCTCGATCAGCACGGCGCCGATGATCTGTTGCGGCTCGCCTGGCCGGTAGACGGGACGGTACAGGCGCATGCCGGGCGCCAGGGTCGTGCCCGAGCCTTGCGTGACGGGCTGCACGGCCATGTCGGCCAGCAAGGCCGGGTCCATGTCTTCCGGCGCCGGCAGGCCGTCCGCATGCTGCGGCGCGCGGTACAGGGCGAACAAACGCCCGCCCTTGTCGAACAGGGCCGCCTGGGCTACCTCGTCGCGCGCGGACAAGGCCGCCAGCACCTGTTCCGCCTGCCCCTGCGCCGATTTACCCACCAGCAAAGGCACCGCGCCGGCCGCACCGATCACGCCCGCCAGCGACAGCAATTGCTTGCCTTCATCGTTCTTGTGGCTGAGCACGGACGTCAGCGCAAACGCCACGAACACCAGCAGCAGCGCGCAGCCCGATGACAGTACCGAAATCATGGTCAGCTTCTGGCTGATGCTGGAGCGTTGGAAATTGAACATGAGTCGCTGCTTCCCCGGTCGCCCGTTGACTGTTATTTAATTCCTATTGGAAAAATATAGACGCGAAGACACACCCAGATGTTGATGTGGGTCTAAGGGAAGAGAGGGGAGGGGAACTTACTGAAGATGAAACAACGGAGGGTGGGGTCGGACCCTGTGGGTCTGACCCCAGTATTTGCTTTTGGGGCTTATGAAATCAAACCCGGTGAAAAGCTGGGGTCAGACCCGAAGGGTCTGACCCCGCTACTAACAACAACCTCCGCGTTTGCCGGCGCCGCCGTAGCGGGCTTCCTGCCGTTCGCGGAAGAACTCTTCATACGTCATCATCGGCTCGTCGGGATGGGTGACTTCCCGGTGGGCCACGTAGGTGTCGTACTCGGGCAAGCCGCACATCAGCCGCATGCTTTGCCCCAGATACCGTCCAGCCTTGATGATTTCGTCTATCATCATTGCACCGTGGGCATGGCCTGGAACGGCGTTTCCTTGGTGCTCGGACGGCTGTCGGCGCGCGCCTTCATGATGGTGCGGATGCCGAAGAACAGCACGCTGACGACGACGATGACGAAGAAGGCGGCCAGGCCGGCGTCCAGGTAATCGTTGAAGATGATCTGTTGCATCTGCGCCACCGACTTGGCCGGCGCCAGCAGGGTGCCTTCATCGAGTGCCGCCGAATATTTCTTGGCATGCGCGAGGAAGCCGACGCGCGGGTTGGCGTCGAAAATCTTTTGCCAGCCCGCCGTCAGGGTGCACAGCAGCAGCCAGATCGTCGGCGTGATGGTGACCCAAGCATACTGGCCACGCTTCATCTTGAACAGCACGCAAGTGCCGAGGATCAGCGCGATGGCCGCCAGCATCTGGTTGGCGATGCCGAACAACGGCCACAGGGTATTGATGCCGCCCAGCGGATCGACCACGCCCTGGTACAGGAAGTAGCCCCAGGCCGCCACGCACAGGCCCGTGGCCAGCAGGTTGGCGATGACGTTTTCCGTCTGTTTCAAAGCTGGCACGAAGCTGCCCAGCAAGTCTTGCAGCATGAAGCGGCCGGCACGCGTGCCTGCATCGACGGCCGTCAGGATGAACAGCGCTTCGAACAGGATGGCGAAGTGGTACCAGAAGGCCATCATGGCCTTGCCGCCGATGGCGCCGGACAGAATCTGCGCCATGCCGACGGCCAGGGTCGGTGCGCCGCCGGCGCGCGAAATGATGCTGTGCTCGCCAACGTCCTTGGCCGTCTGCGTCAGCATTTCCGGCGTCACATAGAAGCCCCACTGCGAGATCGCCTGTGCGGCGGACTCGGCTGTTGTACCGATCAGGGCGGCCGGGCTGTTCATGGCGAAATAGATGCCCGGCTCGATGGTCGATGCTGCCACCAGGGCCATGATGGCCACAAACGATTCCATCAGCATGGCGCCATAGCCGATGAAGCGGGCGTGGCTTTCGTTTTCAATCATCTTCGGCGTGGTGCCCGAGGAAATCAGCGCGTGGAAGCCGGAGACGGCGCCGCAGGCGATCGTGATGAACAGGAAGGGGAACAGATTGCCCGACCAGACAGGGCCGGAGCCGTCGATGAACTTGGTCATGGCCGGCATTTTCAGGTAAGGCGCGACGACGATGATGCCGATGGCCAGGCCCAGGATGGTGCCGATTTTGAGAAAAGTAGACAGGTAGTCGCGCGGCGCCAGCAGCAGCCACACGGGCAGCACGGAAGCGATGAAGCCGTAGCCGATCAGCATCCACGTCAGTTCCGTGCCCGTGAACGTGAACATCGGGCCCAGCACGGCGTGTTCCTGCACGTACTGGCCGCCGATGATGGCCAGCATCAGCAAGACAAAACCGATGATGGAAATTTCTCCGATGCGGCCCACGCGGATGAAGCGCGAATACACGCCCATGAACAGCGCGATGGGGATCGTTGCCATCACGGTGAAGCTGCCCCATGGGGAACCGGTCAGCGCCTTGACGACGATCAATGCCAGTACGGCCAGGATGATGACCATGATCATGAAGCAGCCCAGGAGTGCAATCATGCCGGGAATTTCGCCCAGTTCAGCCTTGATCAGGTCGCCCAGCGAGCGGCCATCGCGGCGCATGGAAATGAACAGCACGATGAAATCCTGCACGGCGCCCGCAAACACCACGCCCGCCAAGATCCACAGCATGCCGGGCAGATAGCCCATCTGCGCGGCCAGCACGGGGCCGACCAGGGGGCCGGCGCCGGCGATCGCCGCGAAATGGTGGCCGAACAACACATATTTATTCGTCGGCACGTGATCGAGGCCATCGTTGTGCTTGAAGGCCGGCGTCATGCGGCGCGCGTCCAGGCCCAGCACCTTGTCGGCGATGAACAGGCTGTAGAAACGGTAGGCGATCAGATACACGCAGACGGCGGCGATGACGATCCAGATCGCGCTGATCGGTTCGCCACGTTGCAGGGCGACGACGCCCAGGGACCCGGCGCCTGCCAGCGCAAGCGCTGCCCAGCCCAGTTGTTTGAAAATGCGGTTCATGCTTCCTCCAGAGATTGACGGGCGCTGTGCCGTGCGATGATGTGTGCTGCCGAGCCTGGTCGTCGCCAGTTTGGGTGTGAATTGGGTGTTTGCAGCTTATGGCGAGTATTCAGGAATCGTATAATTGCCGCAAGCGCACGACTACGCAGTAACGCTCAGTATTACTACGCAGACCGATCGCCGTGCCGCGACGTAAAATCACGCATTCCCACCAGCATCGACGCCGCCGGAGCGCCAGGCCATGAAACTCAGACAGAAAGTCATCTTCCTGGCCATCACGCCGCTGATCCTCGCCCTGTGCGCCATCGCATTTGCCGTGCGGCACCAGGCCATCACCCTGGCCGAGCAGCAGCGCGCCACCATCCAGCAGGCGTATTTGGCCAGCAAGGAAGCTGAACTCAAGCATTACGTGACCCTGGCCAGCCATTCCATCGCTTCCCTGTACCAGTCGGGGCGCAAGGATGAGGCCACGCAAGAGGAGGCCAAGCGCATCCTGTCCGCCCTCAGCTATGGCGACGACGGCTATTTCTTCATCTATGATTTGCAGGGCAAGTCGCTGATGCATCCGCGCCAGCCCGAACTGGTGGGGCAGAATCTGTGGCAATTGCGCGACGCCGAGGGCAATCTGACCATCCAGCGCCTGATGCAGCGGGCGAAGAGCGGCGGCGGTTTCGAGCGCTACAACTGGATCAAGCCGTCGACGAACAAGTCCGCCCCCAAGCTCGGCTATGTGATCTTGATGCCGGAATGGGGCTGGATGATGGGCACCGGCATTTATATGGATGACGTGGACCAGGCGCTGGCCAAGGTTGACGCCCAGCAGTCGCGCAATATCCGCTCCACCATGGAACTGATCGCCGCCATCGCCATCCTCGGCTCCCTGCTGGTGGCCGCCTGCGGCCTCGTGCTGAACCTGCGCGAATTGCGGGTGGCCGACGCCAAGCTGAAAGTGCTGGCGCAGCGCGTGGTGGAATCGCAGGAAGAAGAGCGGGCGCGGCTGTCGCGCGACTTGCATGACGGCATCAGCCAGTGGCTGGTGTCCATCAAGCTGCAGATCGAGGCGGGCATCGCGCGCCTGGCCGGCAATCCAGAACAGAAAGAAAAGGCGCCCGCCACCTTCGAGCGGGCCGCCGAGCAACTCAACAAGGTGCTGGGCGAAGTGCGGCGCATTTCGCACAACCTGCGCCCGGCCATCCTCGACGACCTGGGCCTGGCCGCCGCGCTCGACCACCTCGTGCATGAATTTAACGACAGCAGCAGCGCGCAAGCCAGTTTCACGGCCAGCCCGGCGGCGGCGGGCGAGGGCTTGCCCGACATGGTCAATACCGTATTGTTCCGCATCGCCCAGGAAGCGCTGACCAATTGCGAGCGCCATGCCCACGCCCGCGGCGTGGAAGTGAGCTTGCACGAGGCGGGCAAGGCCGTGGAATTGCGCATCCAGGATAATGGCGGCGGCTTCGACTTCGACGGCATCGCCCTGCATCCGCAGCGCGGCATCGGCCTGCGCAATATGACGGAACGTATGGAAGCCATCGGCGGCAGCCTGCACATCACCTCGTCTGCGGCCGGTACCCTGGTGCTGGCGCGGCTCGCCCTCCCACCCTCACACTGATAAATACACATGACCGAGAAGATCAACATCCTGCTGGTGGACGACCACCCCCTCGTACGCGACGGCTTGCGCGCGCGCCTGGAAGCGGTTGCGCATTTCGACGTGGTGGCCGAGGCGGGCGGCGCCGACGAGGCGTTGCTTCAGGCGCGCGCACATCAGGTGGATCTCGTGTTGATGGATATCAATATGCGCGGCATCAACGGCATCGAAGCGACGGCGCTGTTCAAGCAGGCGTTTCCGCAGATTGCCGTGCTGATCCTGTCCATGCACGACAAGCTCGAATATGTGTCGCAAGCCATCGCCGCCGGGGCGCGAGGCTATGTACTCAAAGATGCTCCTGGGAAAGATATCGTCTTCGCCATCGAGACGGTGATGTCCGGCGGCATCTATTACAGCGCGGCCCTGGCGCGGCAACTGTCGCGCCCGCAAGTGCACGATTCCTTCCTCACCACGCGCGAGCAGCAAGTGCTGCAGCACATCGCGGCGGGCCAGTCGAACAAGCAGATCGCCCGCGACCTGGACCTGAGCGTGCGCACGGTGGAGACGCACCGGCTGAACATCAAGCGCAAGCTGGGCATCGAAGGGCAGGCCGAATTGATCAAATATGCGGTCGAGCACGCGCATGGCGGCAGCGCCTGAGAATGCGCGCGCCGTGCCGTGTTTTTGTCAAACCCGCATGGCAGGCGGGTCTCGCGGGGGAATGCTCTTTTTGAATATTTATTGCCAAAATTAAACTGTTTCATGGGTGAGATTCGGATAGAATGATTCTCGCTGTCGAAATGGCATCCCTGTCGGGCCAGGGTTGCCAATGCTGGTCAGTTTATTTACTATGGCGCCCTACCCACACTGAGATACCGATGTCAGCGTCTGAATCAAACCTGTTTCCGTTGGTGGGATTACAAGCAGTTGCCAATGCTCATAACGAGTGGGTCGCTGTCACCTTGCATGTACCGCAGGCCTCGACGGCGCCGCTGCTGGCGGCGCTGGCCGCTGCCGATGCGTATGCCTTCCTGGCGCCGCTCGACTGCATCATTCCCCTGGCCGATCCGCATGGCGTGGACGAGGCCGTGTTGGCGCAACTGGCGCCGCAACGCACCATCTTCCGTTTGCCGGCCCATCTTGCCGGCGATAAGCAGATCCAGAAAAAATGCCAGCAATGGCGCGACGCCGGCTACCGCCTCATCCTCGATGGCGCCGATGCCGGTCCCGTGGCGGCGGCGCAAGTCGACGCGCGCGCGCTGAGCTTTGACGCGTCCGGCGCGCGCCCGGCCCTGCACCAGTTGCTGCCCTTGGCGGGGCCGCACCTGGCCTACAACATCGCCGACGCGGGGCAGTTTGCTGCCTTGCAAGAACTCGGCGTGAGCTGGTTTGCCGGCGACTACGCCCTGCATCATGCGCGCCAGCAAAGCGAGCCGGAAGACGCCACGTCGCGGCGCCGCCTGCTGGCGCTGCTGGGCTTGCTGGCCCGCGATGCCGACGCGCACGAGCTGGAAGTGCCGCTCAAGCAAGATCCGTCGCTCAGCTATCATTTATTGAAACTGGTCAACTCAGCTGCCTTCGGCTTCACGGCGCCGATTACCAGCTTCAGCCAGGCCATCACCCTGCTGGGCCGGCGCCAGCTGCAGCGCTGGCTGCAACTGCTGCTGTATGCGCGGCAACAGGACGATGGCAAGATCCACGCGCTGCTGCCGCTGGCGGCCGTGCGCGCGGCGCAGATGGAAGCGCTGTGCCAGCTGCGCGGCGGCGACCGCGACGCGCAGGACCTGGCCTTCATGGCGGGCGTGTTTTCGCTGCTCGACGTCCTGCTGGGCATGCCGATGCAGGAGATCATCGCCACTCTGAATCTGGCGCCGGAAGTGAGCACCGCCTTGCTCGAACGCAATGGCGAACTGGGCACCTTGCTGGCGCTGGTCGAAAGCGCCGCGCCGCCGCCCGAGGGCTTGCGCCGCGCCGGCATCGATGGAGAAACCTATTGGCGCAGCCTGCTGCAGGCCTACCAATGGGCCATCCAGGTCAGCCGGAATCTCTAGCATGACCCTGTTTCCGGTGTCGGATTTCCTCGGTGACAGCGCCGCCCTGTGCGACGCCGTCGTGCGTTTGCGCGGCCCTGCGCTGGTGGCCGAGCTGGGCCGTATCGCCAGCGCCGTGATGGCCAGCCCGCATGGCCGGTTCCTGCCTGCGGCCAACATGGACGCCGTTGCGCCGGCCGCGCTGTTTCCCGACGATACGCCCGCCTTGCTGCAGGAAATCAGTTTCGACGGCCACTGCTTCGGCCATTACAGCGTGGCGGGGCGCCCGCTGTATAACGACGCTGACCGCCGCCACCTGGCCAGCTTGGCATCGTTGACGGCCGGCGTCTTGCAAGTGCATTCGCTGGCGCAACGTTCGACCCATGCTTACGCGCAAGTCGAAGCCTTGCTGGCGCAGCAGACGCAAATCCTCGACCAGTTGCACGAATCCGTGCTGACGATGGACTTGACGGGCTACATCACCAGCTGGAACAAGGGCGCCGAGCGCCTGTTCGGCTACACCTCGGTGGAAGCCGTGGGGCGCAACATCCTGTTCCTGTACGACGACGAAGACACGGGTTTCCACGACGCCTTCCTGGAGCAGGGAGGGCGCCTGATGGAGGTGCGCCGCCGGAAGAAGTCGGGCGAGATCTTCTGGGCCAGCCTGTCCTTGTCGCCGCTGCAAGACCTGGACGACAAGCCCATCGGACTCATCGCCTATCTGACGGACATCACGGAGCGCAAGCTGGCCGAAGAGCGCCTGCACCACTTGGCCTATTACGACCCCCTGACCAGCCTGCCTAACCGTACCTTGCTGGCCAAGCTGGTCGACCAGGCCCTCAGCGTGGCGCAGCGCAGCAAGATGCTCGGCTGCGTGCTGTTCATCGACTTGAACCGTTTTAAACTGATCAACGATACCCTGGGCCGGCGCATCGGCGACGAATTGCTGCGGCAAGTCTCGCTGCGTTTCCGCCACGCCTTGCGCGACCAGGACCTGGTGGCGCGCCTGGGCGGCGACGAGTTCGCCGTCGGCCTGTTCGACATCGGCCAGCATTTCGAGGCCAGCATGGTGGCGCAAAAGCTGCTGGCCTCGCTGGTGGAACCGTTTTTGATCGAAGGCCACGACTTGCGCGTGGGCGCCAGCATCGGCATCAGCGTGTATCCGCAAGACGGGCAGGACGCGGAAACCCTGCTGCGCCTGGCCGATATCGCCATGTACCGGGCCAAGCAGGACAGCGGCGGCGAAGCGGAAAGCGTGGCCTTCTACAGCCAGGACATGAACCTGGGCATGCAGGCGCGCATGCGCCTGGAAACAGGCTTGCGCCAGGCCCTGTCTGAGCAGCAACTGCTGCTGCATTACCAGCCAAAGTATGCCTTGGCCAGCGGGCGCATCATCGGCGCCGAAGCCCTGGTGCGCTGGCACCACCCGCAGCACGGCATGATCCCGCCCGCCGAGTTTATTCCTTTGGCCGAATCGACGGGGCTGGTGGTGCAAGTGGGCGAATGGGTGCTGGAAGCGGCCTGCGCCCAGGCGCAAGCGTGGAAACTGGCCGGCCTGCCGCCGATCCGCCTGGCCGTCAACGTGTCCGCCCGCGAATTCACGGCAGCCCTGCCCGCCAGGGTGGCCGCGACCCTGGCCCGCTACGGCCTGGAGGCGGCCTGGCTGGAGCTGGAAATCACGGAAAGCACCCTGATGCACAACATCGAGAGGGTCATCGGCATCATGGACCGCATCACGGCGCTGGGCGTGGCCCTGTCGCTGGACGATTTCGGCACTGGTTACTCAAGTTTGTCCTACCTCAAGCGTTTCCCCATCGACACATTAAAGATCGACCGCTCGTTCACCACCGGCATTCCGACAGATGCCAGCGACTGCGCCATCGCCAGCACCATCATCAGCATCGCCCAGCAGCTGCACCATAAAGTCATCGCGGAAGGCGTGGAAACGGCGGAGCAGCTGGCCTTCCTGAAGAGTTCTGGCTGCGACGAAGTGCAGGGCTACCTGTTCTCGCGGCCGTTGCCGGCGGGGGAGTTCGAGAAGGCGCTGCGGAAAAACTGGGGCGTTTAGGCTTCCCGTTGGCGTACCGGCGCAAATATGGAACCCATAGGCGAAGGGCCGGGGTCAGACACGCCGGGTCTGACCCCGGAGGTTGCTGTGAGGTTTAAATACGCGCCACTGACTACTCGCCATTGGTAAGCCACGGACCTTTATGTATAATGCTGCCATCTGGAAGCGTGGCCGAGTGGTTGAAGGCACTAGTCTTGAAAACTAGCGACGGGTTAAACTGTTCGTGAGTTCGAATCTCACCGCTTCCGCCAAGAAATAAAGAAACCGCCTTCGGGCGGTTTTTTATTGCCTAGCGAAAGCGAGCAGGGCGCCTTCGCGCCCTGCGTGTGAGATTCGAAGGGCTGGGCCTACCGGCCCAGCCCGCCCCGAATCCTCCACTTGCTGCCGCTGCGCGGGAGCCCCGCGCGCCGTGGGCGCGCGTTTGTGGTTCTAATTAGGTTTTCGACTGAGCCAGCTTTTGCAGCACCCAACGCATCCGTCCGTGTCTGAACGCCGGCCTGACCCTCGCGTCGCTGCTATGGCAATGGCCTGAAACGGTGTCATTGTGCGCTGGCGGAACTATGCCGTAATCCTACCGTGCATGTTTAACGATGGTCGCCGGCGCCGCACCAACCGCTGTTCGTGCGGTGGGCTGTTTTTTATTAATACATTCCCGTAGCGAACGTGAATGACACCGATATAGCAATTCCACTATTCATCCCCGTGGATGCGAATTCATAAGATGAATTTTTTTCCAATGGAAATAAAGGCATCAGAATCGCAACAGAGCTATCAGTAATAAGCCGGTTTGGGTCGTTCTCTTTGTTGAGTAATTGCAATGGGATATCGAGATTGGTTCCTGTTTTGCGCAATACATAGCCACTCAACACCAAAATATTTCCATCTCGTACTTTCACATAGATTGGATGGCCGATTGGATTATCTAATAGACGACGGCCGGCAATAGGTGAAGGGATTTCATCTGTATATGATTTTGAAAGAACACCAGTGGTACCTTCGCATGGGTACGTCAGAACATTATCTGCGTTAATTTGTTGGAGAGTACGGCTTGCTGTCGATCCGATATTGATGACAACGCGCCTCCAATATGTATCCGTAACGCCAAAGCCGATGCCTACATCACGCTGGCCCTGTAGTATGCCATTTCCGTGGTAGGGGGCTGTAAAAAAGTCCATTACGGCGGATTGGCCATAAGATGAGCCGTACGATTGGTATGCAGAATACGGAAATAGTTCAGTTAGCACTTCCGCGCCCGATGTCGCTACATATCCAGCATTTGTAAGCCGATCATTTAACGTTGTACCTGTAAAACCATTAGGGTACCCTACCTGATTCTGGTAGTGACTCACCAAATGATTCACTGATAAATAGCTCGCATGTCCTTGCGCGGCAACATCGAGCTTCGAATCTTGTTGCAATAATCCAAACCCGCATGCCAAACGTTGGGCATTCAGATAATCGTATGCGTACCGCTGCTCAGTTCCTACTGCGTAAGTTGCGAGAAGTACTTCAGTCTGAATTGTTGAGTCCACTGCCGGCGGGATGACCGGAGGAGTAACTGGTGGGTTGATTGGTGGGGTGACTGGAGGAGTGACTGGTGGGGTAATTGGCGGAGTTACTCCAATTTCAGTATTTTTCTCTGTATCACCACCACCACCACCACCACCGCAAGCGATCAACAAAGTTGCAACTGCAGCAGCCAAGACACGCGATTGAATTGTTTTCATTTATTCCTGCTAACGTTTTAGTTGTATCTAAAATACTTGCGGACTTCACTGATGCAGGGATATAACGATCAGGGATGAGGAACTCCGCAAAAAATGGCAGAATCTTAACATGTTTTAATTTCCTCATGGAAATTTAATTTTCAATTAATAATGCCGTCCGTACATCATAACGAGATGTGCGAATATGCGGTATGTTGTTAAAATATTCATTGCTTCAGGAGGAATCTTGAATGCTCAAAAATATGCCATTTATTGCATTTTTGATCGGATATGGAGCGCAAGTCCGTATGGATGGTTAGTGGCTTGAGGCCGGTGTCTGTAGCAGGTGTTATGGTAAATTTGAGTGACTGGGATGTTCATCCCAACATGGAAGGAATGGATTTTGAGAACACAGAAAAGATGCTTGGGGTATGTTGCCATCGTCGTCGACGATTACGATCGGGCGATCGAGTACTACACAGAAAAACTCGGATTTACTGTGGTCGAAGATACTCCACAAGCGGGGAAACGCTGAGTGGTTGTAACGCCGAACCCAGAAAGCGACTGTAATCTTTTGTTGGCTCGTGCCTCAAACGACAGGCAGGAGGCATTTGTTGGCAATCAGTGTGGCGGGCGGGTTTTCCTTTTCCTTCACACAGACGATTTTTGGCGAGATTATGGTGCCATGAAGGCCGCAGGCGTTCACTTTTGTGAGGAACCACGGAAGGAAGAGTACGGAACGGTCGTGGTATTTGAGGATATTTACGGAAATCGCTGGGACCTATACCAAAATAAATGGTAATTTTTCAGCAGCTAAGTAGTTAGCTCGATAGGATTTTAGTCTGCATTTGCATAGAAAAAATCGTTTCCGCATCGTCTGCATGTGGCCGCGAGAGCAGGACGTTGTAAGGCAGCAGAAAAATCCTGGATGCGGAATGGAAATTACCCTAAGTTATTGATATTAAATAAGGATTTTGGAGACTTGAAAACTAGCGACGGGTTAAACTGTTCGTGAGTTCGAATCTCACACGCAGGGCGGTGCCCTGCGTGTGAGATTCGAAGGGCTGGCCTACCGGCCCAGCCCGTCCCGAATCCTCCAACAGCTGCCGCTGCGCGGCAGCCCCGCGCGCCGTGGGCGCGCGTTCGGGGTTCCAATCAGTTTTTCGACTGAGCCAACTGTCACAGAACCCCACGCCTCAGTCCGTGTCTGAACGCCAAACCTGACCCTCGCGTCAGTGCGCGTGGTGTGTACTGCTCAAGGAATTTACAGGGGAAGCGGGAGAGGGCTCCCTTACAATAATAGGTTTTTTGCCCCCTGCTTCCTTACGTTCTTGTCAGCATGATTTTTGCTTGTTAATAGTTATTTTTTTACTTTTTTAACAACTTGATTAAAGAAAATATTTACTCAAAAATGGAAATTTAAGTTATCTTTAAGGCAAAAAAAGGAGACATTTTTCTCTTTTATTGATGAGGCAAAAATGCACGTTAACAACCTTGATGAACCCATATTTGCTATTGCAGCCAACCAAAATTATGACTGTTTAAGGCATGACGGTCTAACAGCGCAAAAAGTCGATGTCGGAGTCATTTTTCAAGAAATGCTAGGCACAGCGACTGCGGCCGCCTACTTGGCGAAAAACAACGTTCCTATGCACATAGCGCTCCGGGTCTTGACGCAAACCCATCGCAAGGCTAGGAAATGAGGGAATGGCTATTGTTGTTGAGTCGTTAACGTACGAAAAAAAGCTGTCATTTTGTTGTCATTCCCAGGCTAAAACACCCCAAAAACACCCAAAGAATGACAGCCTTCTTCTAGCTGCCTAGTTGATTCTAAAATTCAGTGGTGGAAACATCTGGGACCGAACTTGCCTCGCCAAGTGGCCCAGGCGCTATAAACCTTTTCTACGGTTTTGGTGTTGGTATGAGGTAGCCTTTGATGACGTGCTGGACCAAGGCTTGCGGCGCCTCGTCAAGGTAGTCAGTAAACTTTATATATCCACCCACCAGTTGAGTAGGGTTTCATCATTGTCGTCATCGAGGTTGGCGTAGATATTGGCGAAGTACCATTCCACGCCCGTTGCTTCGCGGAAGGCGTCGAAGGGACCGTTGATGTTGTAAATGCCGTGGTGGCCTGGCACGCTGAAGGTCAGATTGCCCTCATATTGGCCGTCCATGGTGCCGCCAAGCTGCTTTTGCACGTCGTACTCGAGCTGGTCGACTGCGGACTGGCTCACGGCGTCGGCGTCGTAGATCTGGATGCAGAAGTTGCCGCCGCGCTTCAATACTTGTGCAGGGGAGAGCGGGTCGGCGATGTTTACGATGTCGCCGCGTGCCAGGTTCAGGGCCAAACCGGGTGACGCCAGCAGTTCTAAGACGTGCTCGTCAATCTGGTGCGCCGGCAGAGTTTCGTACGTTGGGCCGTCGGTGTCTTCGTCTGCCAGTACGCGGATGTGTGGCATGCCTTTACAATTGATGTTTTCCATTAACTCTTTCATATTGCTGGTACGTTGCGGTGCGGGTCGCGCCAGCTAAATAGTTACGACAATATTGTGCAGGCTGCATGAGGAACGACATTTCTTTTCCATTTGTCGCATTCACTCATCCTGAAGTTTTGTCAAACCGTCTACTCCAAGGAATGCAAATTTTAACAAAACTGGAAAAAGCGCTGGGACTTAAACAGCCGAACGGCTCGGATGCCGAGCAAGATATCCTAATCCTGGCCCTGAAAGGAAAATGTGCCGGCGACACTTATTACCACAACATGGATCAGTCGGTTTTTGACAGCGCTATGGAAGGTAACGAGGAGGAAGATTTTTATCACTTCTATGTTCGGCAGAGAACGATAGGTATTCAAGCGTTCAAAAAAGAAGTAGAAAACGATCTCTCGACTCTGTCTGGATGTCAGCTTCATGCCATCGTCCAGCATCATAATTATGATAGTGGCATATGGCTTCTAACGCAGATCATAGCGCAAGAAAAGTGTGAATTTGCTACAGCGTTGTGCATCTATTGGGCCAATCAGCCGGGCGATCACTATGCGCGATACGAGACACTCGATCTTGCTTGCGAGGACATCCATGCTCTATCCCATGCGAATGCCGTGTTGCTCAATAAAATCGAATACAAGACAAAGCTAGGAATATTTGCACAGATCCTTCCCATTCCCGACGTTGCTTGTTTCCTGGATCGCAAGCCAGATTATTCAGTGAAACCATTGATAAATATTCCAGTTGAACTCCGTGTACATTGGTGAAGAATAAAGCTTGGGCTACAGGCTGGGCCTGCGGGCCCAGCCCGCCCAGAATCCTTCCCTTGCTTTTTTGACTCCAGTGCACGCTCATCATCAACACAAGCACGATCTCCCTGCCTGTTCCAACAGCAGGATAGATCCACTGCTACCGTTCGCAAACTCTACACAGAGCTCTAATCAGTTTAAGACTGAGCAAGCTTTCACGGCACTCAACGCATCAGTCTGTGCCTGAATGGCAGAGTTGCCCCTTCCTCGCTTCGGTTCTGAAAAATTCCACCATATGTAACTTGCCTCTCCAAAAGTACTGTGTAAAAATACAGTGTCAACTTTCAAAAAGGACATCTCATGATCAGAGGCAGTTGCTGCTGTGGCTCAGTAAAGTTTGAACTGGCGTCGCCCCCGGGCATGATGGGCATGTGTCACTGTTCTCGTTGTCGGAAGGCCGGCGCGAGTGCCTTGGCCTTCGTTGATAAGAATTCATTTACCTTGCTGGAGGGGCGAGAATTTATTCAGCGATATGAGCCAGAGACTCCCTTTAAATATGCAAGAACTTTTTGTAAAAACTGCGGGACTTCTTTGGGGGAAATTGGCTCAGAAAATGATTCGTTTCCGATATCAGTTAACTGCCTGGATGATGACCCTGAGGTCAGCATGCAATTTCATGTTTATGTCGGCTCCAAGCCCGCATGGTATGAAATTTGTGATAATGCAAAACAGTTTCAAGAAAGTCCTGCATAATAAAAAAGCCAGTCACTTGACTGGCTTTTTTATCGCACAAAATGTTGGGCAATGAATTAAGAAGATGCAGTTTCTTGGCTATGCAAGGAATTGATTTAGTTTCCCCACGGATCAGTATACGGATCGCCTGAGCGGCAAGATTCGCGTGTTTGCTCCAATTTGTAAGAGGTCGACTGCCCCCACAGGACAATGGTTCTTCCATTGCAATTGAATTGTCCTTCGCCCACTTGCTCGCTGTAGCTGGCATCGGAATAGTATGCGTATGAAATGGAGTACGCAGCTGCCGCATAAGCATAGGCTGAAAAAGCTAATAATCCTACGGAAAACGTTGCAAAAATCGACTTTTTAAATGGCATTGTAAACCCTTTTAACTTGATGCGGTCAATGTTCTAGTGTGAAACGAAGTCCTGATAAGTGTATGACTTTTCAGAAATGCAAATCGATACTACCCAAATGAAATATTTGTGTCAATGATTATTCTTTGGTCATTTTTTACGTCCGCGGCTCAAAATAAGCGGTGTCACTCAGGAGTTTCCTGGAATAACTGTGACGTGTTGTGGATCCTTGGCGATTGGCACAAACACTTCCCATTTATGTTGTATCGTGGGCTTTACAGTCTTGGCGCAGCTCACCGCAACATTTGATCCAGACAGGCCACGGCTCTTCGGAACCCATTCCACACGCAACAATACCGCGCATTTCGTCACCAGAATCTTCCGGTTCGGCTCCGAGACCCGCCACCGTGTGCCGTTTTTGGAATTCTCTGCTGCCATGAACTTTACTGCAGCATCCCTGATCTCAAATAAGCCATGTATATCACCGCGTGTCCTGTCCTCGTCAAGCGTGGTCGCGCGCGCCGATGAGACGCCAGCAACAAGAAAAACGGCGGCGACAAAGGAAGCGTACATGCGTCTATTCAAACGTAACGGTGCCAACATATTTACAATCCTTGCCAAGTCTGTTCGATATCAGATAGAGATATGGAAGCTTCCATATTTCCAGTGTGTGCATTGTCACACAAGCTGCCGACAGCCTGTTCGTTTGCTGGCAGGATTGCCTCACGCATGTTGACTCTGCCGTCACACCGTTGCGAATGCAGGAAGGATGGAACTGCCCCGTCTACAGTCAACAATCCCGGCTCCAGCGTTTTTGTTCTCCACTGGTGAGTGTGTAGTTTTCGTGGCACGATGAGAGGTTCATCGGGTTCTCATTAAACTGACAAGACGCACATGGCTTTTACTTTTCACCCGCTCTCCGATATTGCCAATGAAGAATGGCTCGTTCTGTTGAATCACCCGGACGTCATCCGCCACATGCCGCTCGCCACCGAAAGCTGGGATGAGCACGCTGTGATGGAATGGGCGAGAGGCAAGGACGCGCAGTGGCAAACAAATGGCTATGGGCCGTGGGCTATCCGGAGTGATGGCGCGTTTGCCGGCTGGGGCGGTTTTCAGAAGGAAGGGCGCGAAGCTGACCTGGCACTGGTATTGCTCCCCGCGTTCTGGGGACATGGTCCTGCGCTGGTTCGCCGGTTCATGCACCTCCGGCTGGAACTGGGTATTGGCCCGGTCAGTATCCTGCTGCCGCCCAGCCGCACTCGCGTCAGGGGGCTTGCAAGAATCGGCTTCGCATTGGATTGCGAAGTAGAGTATGAAGGACAATGTTTTTTAAAGTTCCGGGCAATTGATTGAGTTACTGGTGCGTGGCGGGGACGGAAACAGCCCTCATCTCCCGCAACTGCCATACTATGAATACGCCGACATGAGCGATACTTGTCGAAACAGGCTGCGGCCATATCATGGGTACGGCACGCCCAAGCGCGCTTACCTCCACCTTTGAAACTATGAACAACATCACCGTAGAATATCGTCACAATTTTCCCCTTGATCCGGTCGATGTCGTCCGTGTTTTCGATCAGTCCGGAATCAAGCGCCCCACCGACAATCTCCCGAGAATCGCGCGCATGTTCGCCGCGCCTTGCCTCTTGCTGTCGGCTTGGGTGGATGGCGAGCTGGTAGGATTGGCCCGGTCGTTGACCGACTATGCCTATTGCTGCTATCTGTCGGATCTGGCAGTCAACAAGGATTACCAAGGCCTGGGAATCGGCAAGGAACTTGTCAAGCGCACCCAGGCCATCATCGGCGAGGAAGTGTCGTTGATACTGCTCTCCGCGCCGGATGCGATGTCCTATTATCCGACGCTCGGTTTTGAGCTTGCCGGCAATGCCTACGTCATCCGGCGCAAACATTGAGCGACCGTTTTTAACAATTCCCGCACCTGATGAAACCCGTCTATACCCTCGCCGAAGCCCTGGCAAAAGACCCCAGCCGCGTCGCCAAAACCCAGGCCCTCACCCTCGACAGTACCAGGCCCTACATGGGCCTGAAAGGCAGCCATGGCCTGTTCGCTTCCGAAGCATGGTGGAAAAGCATCGAGGCCAAGCGCCTCCCGACGCAAACCTTGACGGGCATCATCGAACGAACGTATTTCGCGGGGCAGGACAGCCGCCGTGGCGATCAAGTCAACAGCGTTACCTTGCGCCAGGCGGATGGCTCGGCAGTGGACGAGAGCATCTACATGAACGACAAACAGGACATCAAGCTGTTCGTGCCTGGCGCCATGGTGACGATGGTCTACGCGCTCGATGAGCTCAAGGCACAGCCAGCCGCCGACGGCGGTGTCAATGTGGCGCGTATCGTGCTGGAAGTGGCCATCTCCGTCAGAAAAGATACAGAGTAGGGGCCGCGCCATGCAGATGCTCCACTATCTGCATAAGCTTGATATTGGACAAGTTTTTAGCTGAAATTGGTTTGACCGCCCACCGCGCCAGGTCTAGAGTCATCAACAAGACCCAACCGACCCCGGCGCCCACACCATGGCCAAGCCTTTTCCCTTGAACCCCAAGAACCCCGAACGCATCTGCTGGGGCTGCGACAAGTATTGTCCGCCGGACGCCATGCGCTGCGGCAATGGTTCCGAGCGCACGCAGCATCCGATCGAGCTGTTTGGCGAAGGCTGGAATGACTGGGGGCTGGCGGCGGCCGACAAGGTCGACAAGGCCGACAAGGACGAGAACCCGCCCTGACGGCAGCGCAGCACGCGGCGCGCCGCTACAATCTCTTCATCGCGTCCGAGCTGAGGAGTCTCCATGCAAGAAACCCTGTCCCGCTGGCTGGCAAGCAGCGCCGGCGATTACACCCTGGCCGAACACCCGGCCGTCCACACCATAGCCGAGGCGCTGATCCACGTGCCAGCCATGCCCGGCCTGATGGTGAAGAATCTGTTCGTACGCGATGAAAAGGGCCGGCGGCATTTTCTCGTCATCGTGCCTTTCGACAAGCGCATCGACCTGGCGGCGCTGGGGCGGCTGTTGCCGGCCAGTAAGCTGAGCATGGCTTCGCCTGAACGCTTGCTCCAGCATCTGGGCATCACGCCTGGCTCCGTCAGCCTGTTTGCGCTGATCCACGACAGCGCGCAGGCGGTGGAACTGGTGCTGGACCAGGCCGTATGGGAAGCCGGTTCTGTGCAAGCCCATCCCTTGCGCAATACGGCCACGGTGGCGCTGTCGCATGCCACCCTGGTCGATTTCCTCGCCCATACTGGACACGTACCCCGCATTCTGAGCGTGCCGGCAGCTGATTAAACGCGTTGTATCAATGCCCGGCCACGGACGCGCCGCCGCTGCGCCGTCCTGGCCGGAAGCCGTGCGCGCGGGCCGACCAGGCGACGAGGAGCGCCAGTACCAGCAAGCTGACCATGGCCCACGGGAAGGCGTCCGCGCCCCACGTTTCCAGAAGGGTGCCGCCCACCACGCCCGCGGCCGCAATCGCGCCATTCCACGCCACGACGTTCATCGACAAGGCCACGTCGGCGCCACTGCCTGCCGTGTCGGCCAGCGCCGTCTGCAACAGCGTTGCCGCGCCGCCAAAGGACAAGCCCCAGACAGCCATGCCCAGGTAGATGACAGCGGGAATGTGCGATGCGACGCCCAGCACGAGGGACGTCGCGGCGAACACGGCCAGGCTGGCCAGCACGGTGGCGCGCAAGTGGCGCTCGACCAGCTTGCCCGTGATCCAGATGCCAGCCATGGCGGCGGCGCCGAAGACGAGCAGCACCAGGTCGACCCGCTCCGTCAATCCGGCCGGCGCCACGAATGGGGCGATGTAGGTGTAGAGAATATTGTGTGCCAACATCCAGGCGATGACGACGGCCAGCACGGGGCGCACGCCCGGCGTCGTGAAGACGCGGCGCAAGGGCAGGCGCTCATGGACGGACTGGCCCGGGTAGTCCGGCACCTTGGCCAGCACCCAGGCGATGAGGATCAATGTCAGTGCGGAAATGATCCAGAACGCGGCGCGCCAGCCGACGAGCGAACCGAGCAATGTGCCCAGCGGCACGCCCAGGGACAGGGCGACGGGTGCGCCCACCATGGCCAGCGCCAGGGCGCGGCCTTGCTGGTGTGGCGCCACCATGCGCCGCGCATAGCCGGCCAGCAAGCTCCACGCCAGTCCGGCCGCCATGCCGGCAAAGAAGCGGGCCGCCAGGGTCAGCCAGTAGTGCGACGACAGGGCCGTGACGGTATTGAACACGAGAAAGCCGATGATGGTCAGCAACAGCACGTTGCGGCGGCGCCAGCCGCGCGTGGCGATGGTGAGCGGAATGGCTGCCAGCAGGGAGCCGAGGGCATAGGCCGTGACCATTTGTCCGGCCAGCGCGGCGCTGATGCCGAGTCCAGAGCTGATCTGCGGCAGCAAGCCGGCGGGCAAGGTTTCCGTGACGATGCAGATAAAACCCGTCATGGCAAGGGCCAGCAGGCCGGCGACGGGGAGGCGGTCGGCCAGCGCGGGGCTGGCTCCGGTGGTGATAGTGGCGAGATTCACGGCAAACATCCTTGTAAATAGATCAGGCGCAGGAGCGCCCCTGACCGTCGTTGCGGTACATATGTATCGATCGGTATAAATATAGGTGATGACGTGCCGCGTTGTCAATGACTTCTGTATCGAGTAGTATGTAAGTAAATGAGGAGGAGCGAAGGATGGCGCAAATGGGACGGCCGCGCACGTTCGACCGGCAGGCAGCGGTCGAGCAGGCCATGTTTTTATTCTGGCAGCAGGGGTATGAATCGACGTCCTTGAGCCAGCTCAAGGCGAGCCTGGGCGGCGGCATTTCCGCGCCCAGTTTTTATGCGGCGTTCGGTTCGAAGGAAGCGCTGTTCCGCGAAGCGGCACAATGCTATCTGGACACGTTTGCCCGCGTGACGGAGTGCCTGTGGGATGATAGCCTGGCGCCGCGCGCGGCCATCGAGCTGGCCTTGCGCCAGTCGGCCAGCATGCAGTCCGAGCCGGGACATCCGCCCGGCTGCATGGTGGCGCTCGGCTGCATGAGCGCGCCGACGGCCGAACACGCGGCCGTGGCCGCGCCCCTCACGCAATCGCGCGCCCGCACGCGCGCCGGCTTCGTGCGCTGCGTCGAGCGGGGCATGGCCAGCGGCGACCTGCCTGGTGATATGGATGCCGTGGCGCTGGCGTCCGTCTTCGACAGCTTTCTGTCGGGCGTGGCTATCCAGGCCCGCGATGGCGTAGGCTACGCCGTGTTTGACTCTGCCATCACGCAAATCATGCGCGTGTGGGATGCCAACCGCTTGGCAGCCTAGGCCGTAAAGCGGAACTCCAGCACATCGTCGCCATACTTGTCCGTCTCGCCCGTCGCGGTCCAGCCCAGGTAGCGGTAAAAACCGTAGGAGCGCGAGGCGGGGTCGTTGGAGCAGCCGAGGAACAGCCGTTGGTGGCCTTGCGCGCGCAGTTCCGTCATCACCAATTCCAGCAAGGTCTTGCCGATACCTAAGCCTTCGAATTCCGGCAGCAGGGCCAGGACGATGATTTCGCCCGTGTCGCGCTCGCCAAAGCAGTAGCCGACCAGCTGGCCGTCGTGATGGCAGACCTGGCCAGGCAGGCTGCCCGAGCGCATCATTTCGGCCCAGGAGTCGGCCGTGATGCCCACTTCCGCCAGGCGTTCCGCGGGAATGGCATTTTGCCGCGTCTTGCCGCGCAAGTCGATGAAGGCGGGGGTGTCTTCCGCCTTGGCGGGGTGGAAAGTAATCGATGTTGGGTGTGTCGTCATGTATTTGCTCGATGGTGTGGGATGAATGGCGGGCAGGGCAGGATAAATATCATTCCCAGGGTTTGCGCATGATTTGCGCGTGGCGCTGCCAGTCAACTACTTTGGTATTGTCGATGGCCTGTTGGCCGGGGTTGCTGCTATCGATGATTTCATCCTTGACGATGATCAAGTCGTTTTTGTCATTCAAGCGATATTCCCGATAACGCTCGCAATCCTGTTCGCGCCGCGCGGTGGCGATTAATTTGCTGGCCCGCCACGCATAGCTGTCTTCATAAAAGCATTGCGCCGCGCAGCCGCAATTGGCGATGCCGCCTTCGATTCTTTGATCGTTCATGCCGATATCCAGATTTGGAATGGCTGATAATGGCTTGTTGAAACTATATTGCTTCGCCGGAGCATCCCATAGCCATACATCGGAACAGCGGATGCGCCCCTGGCTATCCGTATAGCCGGTGACCCACAGGTCGGCATGGCCGTCGAAATTCATGTCCAGCAGCAGCGCGTGCAAATTGCCCGTGCCGCTGCTGCTGCAACGGCCATTGAGCCACTGCTTCCCGATTTTCAGCTGATACGTCTGTTTTTCATCGTGATTCGCATAACGGATATCGGCCGCTTGCCGCACTTTGCCTGTCGCGGCTTTCTCCAGGTGCAAGGTGCCAGCATAAACCGAGGTGGAAATCAGGGATAAAAGCAGAGCAATCAATTTCATGGCGATATTCGTGGACGGGCGTTGGGGCAAATGCCCCGATTGCATCAGGCGGAGAGTGATCATACTGCAGGATTTGGGCAGTGCGCCACACCATTCCCTATCGTGCATTCTGCGCGTAACGGTGCTGTGTACAATGCCCGAAAATCCCCGAACAAGGAATTCTTATGACATCCTCTCCTGAGTCTTTGAATGAAGCGGGCATCCTCGCTTATAACGACGGCAATTACGCCGAGGCATTCAAGCAATTCGATGCGGCCGCGCGCACCGGCGATCCGGCCGGCCAGCATTTATTGGCCAGCCTGTATTACCAGGGCCATGGCGTGACGCAAGACTTGCCGAAAGCGGTGGAATTGTTTACGGCGGCCGCGCAGGCGGGTTTTCCGCCATCGCTGGCCAATCTGGCCCTGATGTATGCGAGCGGCGATGGCGTCGCGCAAGACATGGCGCAATCGCTCGCGTATGGCCGCCAGGCGGCCGAGGCGGGCGATGGCCAGTCGCAATTCAACCTGGCGCAGGCTTACCGCAAGGGCGATGGCGTACCGCAAGACTTTGCCGAAGCGGCGTTCTGGTACAAGCAGGCGGCCGAAGCCGGTTCCCTGTCGGCGCAGAATGAATATGGCTTGCTGTACGCGCAAGGGCAGGGCGTGGAGCTCGACTACGTGCAGGCGTATGCGTGGATCGCCATGCCGGCCGAGGCAGGCAGCGTGCAATCGATCAAGAACCGCGACCAGTTGCTGGAAATCCTCACTCCGTCACAGCAGCAGGCGGCGCGCGGGCTGGCTGCCGAGTATGCGGCGCAATATGGCGTCAATCCCCACTAAAGTAACACCTAACAAAACCTACTGCGCGTCGTAATTTGCGGTCTGTGATGCTCACTGTACCTTCGTACAGTTGCGCTTCTCAACCACAACTTACTTCCGCTCGCTACGGTTTTGTTAGGCGTTGTTATTGGGATTTCCCAGGTAGTTTGCTCAGCACGCCCGCCGCGTCGAGTTCATAGCTGTCGAAATCGCGCGCCAGGAACAGTTCACCCGAATAATGCAGCCGGGCTTCCGCTTCCAGCTCGGCCATGCCGTCCGCATTGTGATAGCGGGCGCTGAAGTGGGTGAGGATCAGGTTCGGCAGGCGCACCGCTTCGGCAAACTGCGCCACGCGCTGCACGGAACTGTGCGTGGGGCCGGGCCCCACTTTCTGCAGCATGGCTTCCGTGTAGGTGGCTTCATGCACGAGCAATTGCGCGCCCGTGCAAGCCTCCGCCAGCAAGGCCGGCGTGTCGTTGTCGCCGCCGATCACCACCGTGGCGCGCTGCGTTTCCACTTGGCGGAAAGCGGAGGCGTTCAATACCGTGCCATCGTCGAGCAGCGCATCCTGGCCAGCTTGCAAGAGTCCCCAGGCGGGGCCAGGCGCCACGCCCGCTGCCTGCAGGGCCGCCTTGTCCAGCTTCCACCTGCTCGTTTCCAGCGCGAAACGATAACCGACGCTCGGTGCGCGGTGCGACAGTGCATGGCGCGAAACGGTCAAGCCCGCTTCCTCGTACACCACTGGCGCGCTGTCCACGTCGATGTGGATCAGCGGATACGTCAGGAACAGTTCCGTGTGCAGCAGTGTCGCGTCGATCCAGGCCTTGATGGCGGCCGGGGCGATCAGCAGCAGGGGCTTCTTGCGCCCCGTCATCGAGGCGCTGGCCAGCAAGCCCGGCAGCCCGTAGCTGTGGTCGCCATGTACGTGGGTGATGCAAATGCCCACCAGGTCGTGCACGGACAGGGGCAGGCGCTGCAGCCGGTGCTGCGTGGCTTCGCCGCAATCGATCATCCACCAGTCGCGGTTGTGCGTGGTTTGCAGGGCCAGCGACGTGACGTTGCGGTGGCGCGTGGGCACGCCGGAAGACGTGCCGAGAAAAGTCAGTTTGAACATGGGCGCATTATGCGGCAAGCCACCGCTGTTGCCAACGCACCCGCCTTCAGCCTGCCAATGGCGCGCTCAATTTGTCCTTGTAGATGCGGCCGTTCTTCATGATCAGCAGCAGGCTTTCTTCCGGCCGGGCGAGGAAATCGAGGTTTTTCGCAGGGTCGCCATCGGCCACCAGCAAGTCGGCCAGCGCGCCCGCGGCCAGGCGGCCCAAAGTGCCCGGGTAGGGCGAGCGCTGGCCGGACAGGGCCAGCAGTTCGCCATTTTGCCCCGTCGCCTGCGCCAGCAAGGTCAATGAATCGTAAAGGCGCGTGAGCTTGGCCAGCTGGCGGCCCTGCGTGGGCGTGTTTTTCGCGTTGAACAGGATATCCGTGCCCCAGCCCGTCCTGATGCCGTACTTTTGCGCCAGCGCATACGCCTTCACCGTGCCCTCCGAGACAATGGCCTGGCTGGCCTTGCGCGCCGCATCGGGGTAGACATTCGCATCCGCGTCTTGCAGAAAAGGCTGCAGGCTCCACCATGTGCCCGTGTCGCGCATCATGCGCACGGATTCGTCGTCGGCCAGCTGGCCATGCTCGATGCTGCGCACGCCTGCGCGGATGGCCCGCTGTATGCCTTTCGGCGTGTAGACGTGGGTCATCACATACGTGCCCCAGTCGGCGGCCGCTTCCACGCCGGCGCGCAGTTCGCGTTCCGAATATTGCGTGCTGTCGAGCGGGTCATACATCGAAGCGACGCCGCCGCCAGCCATCATCTTGATTTGCGTCGCGCCCAGCATCAATTGTTCGCGCACGCGGCGCAGCACTTCCGCCTCGCCATCGGCGATCATGGCCATGCCTGCCGTTTCCACCATGCCCAGCGGTGCATTGGCAGCGCGCGGGATGTCCGAGCGCAAACGGAAGTCGCCATGGCCCGAGGTTTGCGAAATCATGGCGCCCGAAGGAAATATGCGGGGGCCGTCGACGATGCCTTCATCGATGGCGCGTTTCAATGCAAAGGCGGGACCGCCTGGATCGCGCACGGATGTAAAGCCCCGCAGCAGGGTGCGCTGCGCTTCCTGCGCCGCCACCAGGTAAAGATAGCCAACGTCGGACGTCATGGCCGTCACCTGGTTGATGGCGGCGAGCATGGTGTGCCAGTGGGCGTCGATCAGGCCCGGCATCACCAGCTTGCCCTGGCAATCGATCACTTGCGCGCCGTCCACCTTTTCGCCGGCCGGCAGCAGGGCTGTAATGGTCGGGCCCGTCACCAGCACGTGGATGCCGGAGCGGGGCGCCTTGCCCGTGCCGTCGAACAGGCGCAGATTGGTCAACAGCAGGGGGCGCTGGGGCGTTTGCGGCTGCTGGGCGATGGCGTTGCCGGTGGACAGGCCGAGGCCGACGAAGGGTGCCAGCATGGCGGCCGCGCCGCCGAGAAATTGCCGGCGCCGCATGTCGGCCATCACCCGCTGGTGCAGGATGGTGAAGACGGTGCCGCCGCAGTCGCAGGCGCGCGGCTTCAAGCCGCCCGTTTGCCACGTATCGATCAGATGCTGCTCTTGTGCCTGGGCCATCGACGCCATCCTTTCATCGCTGCCGCGCCAGGAGAGTGGCCGCAGGCAAAGTTAACAATAGGAAACTATTCCCATTGAAAGCCCGCAGCGTCGGCAAGTCAAGCGTGCACTTGCTTTACAGCAAAGAATGTAGCATCTGCCGTTAAAGGTACATGCTAAGGTGCATGCTGGCCGCTATCTTCCCCGTCGTCGGCCGTGTAGTCGACAAAGCCGTCGCGGCGGCAAAAGCTGGCCAGCTGCATGCCGGCCTGGCGCGCGATGCGGATGGCCAGCGAGGTGGGCGCCGAGATGGTGGCGACGAGCCCGATATGCATGCGCGCCGACTTGCGCACCAGTTCATAGCTGGCGCGGCTGGACAGGAAGACGAAGCCGTCGTGCATGGCGATGCGGTGCAGGGCCAGGTAGCCGATCAGCTTGTCCAGGCCGTTATGCCGGCCCACATCCTCGAACACTTTCACGATGGCGCCTTCGGCCGTGCACCAGGCGGCCGCGTGCACGCCGCCCGTCTTGTGCATCAGCTCTTGGTAGGGCAGCAGTTCGCGCGCGGCGCGGCCGAGGATGGCGCTGCTGGCGACCAGCGGCGGCAGGGGGCGCGTGATCTTTTCCGGCACCAGGTCCAGCAGGGCCAGGCTTTCGATGCCACACACGCCGCAACCGGTGCGCCCGGTCAGCGCGCGGCGGCGGGCCTTGAGCTTGATCAAATCCGGCTGCGCGATGGTCAGCCGCACTTCCGCGCTATCCTCGCCGCAACACACATCGAGGTCGTAGATGTCGCGCACGCTGCCGACGATGCCTTCGGTCAAGGTAAAGCCGACGGCGAATTCCTCCAGGTCGCGCGGCGTGGCCATCATCACCGCGTGGGCGATGCCGTTGTAGACGAGAGCTACCGGATACTCCTCGGCCACCATGTCGCGGCCCGCCGTGGCCACGTCCCCCTGGTGGCGCACCATGGGAACGTCCAGGTAACCGTCGCGTTCGATGGTGGTGATGTCGATATCGCATTCCATGATTTTTTCCTCCGGTTAATCGATCTGATAGCGCGGGCAGGGCCGTATCGAGGGCGGCAGCGGGTCGCCATGCAATTCCAGCAGCGAGCGTTCCGTTTCCCGCGTCATGGCGTTCAGGGCCAGGCAGTTGGGCGCCAGGCCGAACGGTTCGGCGATCTGCTGCGCGATGGCTTCCAGCGCAAACAGGGTGTAGGCGACAAAGACGGAAATGAGGGGCGTGGCCACGCCGATGGCGTCCACCAGGCCCAGCGGCAATAAAAAACAGTACATGTAGACGGTGCGGTGCACCAGCACGCCGTACGGATACGGTATCGGCGTGTTCTTGATGCGCTCGCAACCGGCCACGGTGGCGGCCAGGTCGTTGAGCTGGGTGTCGAGCATCCACAGCAGCTGCGCCTGGCCCGGCTGGCGCTGCACGGCGTCGTGCAGCATGGCCCGCACCGTGTGCAGCACGGCGACGGGCTTGAAGGCGATGCCCTGCAAGCGCTGCACTTCTTCGGCCGGCAGGTAGCGCGCCAGGTCTTCCTGCGGGTCCGTCTGGCGCAACTGGTGCTTGAGCGCGTAGACGAAGGCGATCAGCCGGTTCATCAGCAACTCATGGTCCAGGCCGCTCGTCTCCCGTGGCAGATACGTGATCGCTTGCGAAGCCAGGGCCCGCGCGGCGATCAGCAATTGCCCCCAGATATGCCGCGCCTCGACAAAGCGCGCATAGCTGGCGTTATTGCGAAAGCCGAGAAAGATCGCCAGGCTGATGCCGACCATGGGAAACGGCGCCGTATCGAGCGGAATCTTGACGCCGAAGATACGGCCATCCGTCAGCAGGGCCAGCGAACTGACGACCAGCATCAGCAGCAATTGCGGGATGATGGCTTGCAGCACCGAGCCATCCCAGACGAACAGCATGCGAAACCAGTTGGTGGTGGGGCGGATAATCATGATGGAATGCGCATGCCGTGATGCCGGTTAATGTTTCCGGGGCACGACTTTGCCCTCGAAGACGTAGTATTGGAACAGGTTGTAGCCGATCATGATCGGCAGCATGGAACCCATGCCGATCAGCATGAAGATCAAGGTCGGCTCATCGGATGCGGCCGCCGCGATGCTCAGCTTGCCCGGCACGAGGTCGGGGAAAAAGCTGATGGCCAGGCCCGCGAACGAGGCCAGGAACAGCACGATGGCACCGCGGAACGGTCCGCGCACGCCGTTTACATGCACGGCCCACAGGATGTAGATGAAGGCGCTGGCGGCGATGGCGGCCAGGGCCAGCAGCACGCCGAACACGCCCGGCTGCGCCCAGCGGTCGTGGCCGATGGCGCTGAAGACCATGGTGCCGGCCGACAGCACGATGGCGGCCGCGACAGTCGCCAGCACGCTGGCCGTGGCATAGCGGCGCGCCGCCGCTTCCAGCTGGCCGCCCGTCTTCTTGATCAGGTAAGTGCTGCCCAAGAGGCAATAACCGGCCACCACGCCCAGCGCCGTGCAGGCCGTGAAAATACCGCTCAGCCAGCCCGGCTGCAAGCCCGTGATGACCTCGCCCAGCACCACGCCTTGCGCCACGGCGGCCAGCAGGCTGCCCACGCCGAAGATCACATCCCACAGGCGCTTGTTGCCGGCCGCATGGCGGAACTCGATCGACGCGCCGCGCATGATCAGACTGGCGATCAGCAGCATGATGGGAATGTACAACTGCTCCAGCAAGGTGGCATAGGCGCTGGGAAAGGCGCCGAACAGGGCGCCGCCCACCACTACCAACCAGGTTTCGTTGGCGTCCCACACATGGGCGATCGATTGAAAGATCAGGTTGCGTTCCTGCTCGCGGCGGGTGAACAGGCTGAGGATGCCCACGCCCAGATCGAAGCCGTCCGTGACCACGTAAAAGATCAGCATCAGGCCGATCAGGCCGAACCAGGCATTGCCCAGCATGGCATGCGAATTCATATCCATTACACACTCCTCGTCAGATAGCGGCGCATTTCAATACCCCGCGGCATGGGCGGCGTCCGGCAGCGGCAGCGCCACGTCCGGGCCTTGCTGCAGCCATTTCTTGGCAAACACAAAGAAGGTGACGAACAGCACGATGTAAAACACGAAGAACATCAGCATGCTGCCGGCCACGGCGTGGGCTGCCACGTCGGAGACGGCGTCGCGCGTACGCAGCAAGCCATACACGACCCACGGCTGGCGTCCCACTTCGCGCACGATCCAGCCGCACTCGACGGCGATATACGGCAGCGGTATTGTCAGCACCCAGGCCAGCAGCAGTGTGCGCTTGCGCACGAACTCTTCCACGCGCCCGCCCACCTTGCGCCAGGCAACGAAGGTCCAGAACGACAGCAGCACGAACCACATGCCGATGCCGGCCATGGCGCGGAAGGCGTAGTACAGCAACGGCAGCATGGGCGGCTGGTCTGCGCGGGCGATGTCGGTCAGGCCCGTGATCTTGCCCGTGGTGCTATGCGTGGCAATCACGCTGAGCATGCCGGGCACTTCGATGGACCAGTCATTCTTTTGCTCCGCCTGGTTGGGCCAGGCCAGCAGGGACCAGGCCGCCCCTTCGCCATCGCGGTTCGTGTGCCAGTGGCCTTCGATGGCCGCGCCCTTGGCTGGCTGGGTCTTGAAGACGTCGACGCCGCTCGAATCGCCGAGCCAGACTTGCAAGGGTGCGATGACCAGCAGCAACATCAGCGCCAGCTTGAACGAGCGGGCGAAGAAGGCTGGTTCGCAGCGCTTGAACATATACCAGGCGGAAATGCCGGCGATGACGAACAAGCCCGTTTCCACGGCGGCCACCCACATGTGGCCCACGGCCCAGGCCATGTCGGGATTGAAGATGGCAGCCACGTAATCGGTGACGATGATCTTGCCGTCGACCACGCGCACGCCGGCCGGCGTCTGCATCCAGGAATTGGCGACCATGATCCAGAACGAGGAAATGCTGGACCCGAGCGCCACCATGCCGGTGGCAAACAGGTGCACGCCCTTCGGTACGCGGCCCCAGCCGAACATCATGATGCCGATGAAGCCCGCTTCCAGCATGAAGGCCATGGCGCCCTCGAAGCCGAGGATGTTGCCGATGAACTGGCCGGAATGGTGCGAAAACGGCGCCCAGTTGGTGCCGAACTGGAATTCCAGAGGAATCCCGCTGACGACGCCGACGGCAAAGTTCAGTACCAGCAGCTTGCTCCAGAAGCGCGCGTGGCGGTAGTAGACGGGGTCGCTGGTGCGCAGCCACAGCGCCTCGACAACAAACAGGAACAGCGACAGGCTGATCGTCAATATGGGCCACAGGATGTGGAAGATGGCCGTCATCGCAAATTGCGCGCGCGACAGGTCCAGGGTATCGAAACCGAACATGGCGTTCTCCTGTTCAGCTGACTGCGGCCGAAGGCGACAGCAGCACGGGGATGGATTTGAAGGTCGGTGTGCGCGAGCCTTCGCCCACGCTGTCGAGCGGCACCAGCGGATTGGTTTCCGGGTAGTAGGCACCGATGCAGCCGCGCGGAATGTCGTACTCGACCAGCAGGAAACGGTCGGCGCGGCGGGCTATGCCGTCATCCCACACGCCGATCAGGTCGACCCAGTCGCCGGCCGCAAAGCCCAGCATGGCCAGGTCGTCCTTGTTGATGAAGACGACCCGGCGCTGGCCGAACACGCCACGGTAGCGGTCGTCCATGGCGTAGATCGTCGTGTTGTACTGGTCGTGCGAACGCGTGGTCATCAGCACCATCAGGCGCTCGCCATATTGCTGGCGTGCACGGTGGATCGGCGTATCGAGTTCGATGGCGTTGACGAGGAATTGCGCCTTGCCGCTTTGCGTCTTCCACACGCGTTCGCGCGAGGCAATTTCCAGATGGAAGCCGCCCGGCTTGGCCACGCGCAAGTTGTAGTCGAAAAAGTCGTCGAACACTTGCTCGATGGAATCGCGCAGCAGCGCATAGTTGCCGGCATAGCGCAGCCAGTCGATCTTTTCGCTGCCCAGGGTCGCTTGCGCCATGCCGGCCACGATGGCGATTTCCGAGCGCAGGTTGGGCGAGGCGGGCTGGTTCATGCCGAACGAGATGTGCACCATGCTCATGGAATCCTCCACCGTCACGCCTTGCGCCACGCCCGCCTGCACGTCGATTTCCGTGCGTCCCAGGGTGGGCAGGATCAGCGCATCCTTGCCGTGCACCAGATGGCTGCGGTTGAGCTTGGTGGCGATATGCACGGTCAGGTCGCACGAGCGCAGCGCGTCCCACGTGCGCGGCGTGTCCGGCGTGGCCATCGAGAAATTGCCGCCGAGCGCGACAAACACTTTGACCTTTTTCTCCAGCATCGCGGCGATGGTGCCGACGGCGTCGTAGCCGTGGTGGCGCGGCGGCTCGAAGTTGAAGACCAGGCCCAGGCGGTCGAGGAATTCCTTGGTCGGCTGTTCCTCGATGCCCATGGTGCGGTCGCCCTGCACGTTCGAGTGGCCGCGCACGGGGCACAGTCCCGCGCCCCGTTTGCCGATATTGCCGCGCATCATCATCAAGTTCGACAGGATTTGCACGGTGGCCAGCGAATTCTTGTGCTGGGTCACGCCCATGCCCCAGGTGGCGATGACGGCCTTGCCCTTCACATAGATCTGCGTGAGCTCCTCGATCTTGTCGCGCGCCACGCCCGATTCGGACAGCAGCAAGTCCCAGCTTTCCGCGCGCAGGTCGGCCGCGAAAGCGTCGAAGCCCGTCGTGTGTTCGGCGATGAAATCGCAGTCGAGCACGCGTTCCTGGCCGTGGGCGATGGCCTCGTCATCGAGTTCGACGACGCGCTTGGCCATGGCCTTGATCAGCGCGAAGTCGCCGCCCAATGTCGGGCAGATGAACAGCGAACAGATGTTCGTGCTGCCGCCCGTCAGCATTTCCAGCGGATGCTGCGGGCTGGTGAAGCGCTCCAGGCCCCGTTCGTGCAGCGGATTGATGGAAACGATGGTGGCGCCGCGGCGCGACGCTTCGCGCAATTCGCCCAGCATGCGCGGGTGGTTGGTGGCTGGATTCTGGCCGAACAGCAACAGGGTGTCCGCGTGCTCGAAGTCGTCGAGCAGCACCGTGCCCTTGCCGATGCCGACCGTTTCCGGCAAGCCGCGGCTCGTGGCTTCGTGGCACAGGTTGGAGCAATCGGGGAAGTTATTGGTGCCGTAGGCGCGCACGAACAGTTGATACAGGAAGGCCGCTTCGTTGCTGGCGCGGCCCGACGTGTAGAAGGCGGCCTGGTTCGGGTCGTCCAGCGCGTGCAGGTGGTGCGCCACGAGGGCGAAGGCGTCGTCCCAGGAAATGGCCTGGTATTTGTCGCTGGCCGCGTCGTACACCATGGGGTCCGTCAAGCGGCCATGTTGTTCCAGATCATAGTCCGATTGCTCCATCAGTTCGGTGACAGTGTGTTCCTGGAAAAACTCCGGGCGCACGCGCTTGCTCGTCGATTCCGCGGCCACGGCCTTCACGCCGTTTTCGCAGAACTCAAACGTCGACGCGTGTTCGCGGTCGGGCCAGGCGCAGCCGGGACAGTCGAAACCGTCGGGTTGGTTTTGCTCGAACAGGGAGCGGTAATTGCCTGCGCTGACTTTTTCCTTGAACAGATTGATGGCCACATACTTGAGGGCACCCCAACCGGCCGCGGCATGGGTGTAGGGCGCGATGCGCGCGTCGGACTTTGGCTTGCTCATGATGACTCTCCTGGTGATATGCGATGGGACAATCACATGGTAGGGGCGGCGGACTGCCCCGTAGGCGCACAGTTCCGGACAAAAAAACAGAGTACAGATGGCAAGATGACGATGCCGGTCGCGCCGGCGCCGGCCGTGATTTATGATGTGGACAAGGAGAAAGATATGCAAAAGGAAGAAGGAATCGATGCGGCGCTGATCGCGCTGCTGGCGCTGCTGTGGCAAGCGCGCCAGGAGGCGCCGGTGAGACCATGGTCGCTGGCCAAGCTGGCCAAGCGGGCGGGGGTACAGATGAGCACTTTGCTGCGCCAGCTCAATGCGCTGTCCAGCGCGGGACTGGTGGTGGTCGCCACGGCGGAGAGCGGCGGCGGCAGCGCACTGCTCAGCGCGGCGGGCGCGGAACTGTGCGCCAGCGTCTTTACTGCACCGCCAGCGGAATAGATCGCGTCTGTACTCTATCGGCTGGCGCCGGACTGTACCTCTTTGCCTGCTTCCATTCGTCCTATGCTGGACACAGACGAATGCACATCAAGGGGGAAGCACAATGAATACCATCATGTATCCGCAGCCAGCGCTCTGGCAGCCAGACTATAGTGAGCCATGCGTGGACATGCTGGGCCGCCCCCTGACGGACTTGCGCATTTCCGTCATCGACCAGTGCAATTTCCGCTGCACCTATTGCATGCCGGCCGAGCTGTATCCCAGCGATTACCCGTTTCTTCCCTCCAGCGAGCGCCTGTCCTTCGCGCAGATCGAAACCATGGCGCGCGCCTTCGTGCGCCTCGGCGTCGATAAAATCCGCATCACGGGCGGCGAGCCGCTGCTGCGCAAGAACCTCGAACGGCTGATCGAAATGCTGGCGCGTCTCACCACGCCGGACGGGCGCGCCGTGAGCATCGCGCTGACGACGAATGGTAGCTTGCTGGCGGCCAAGGCGCGTTCGCTGAAGGATGCGGGCCTGGAGCGGGTCACCGTCAGCCTCGACAGTCTTGACAACGGTATTTTCCAGCGCATGAATGGCGTCGATTTTCCTGTCGAGAAAGTGCTGCACGGTATCGAGGTAGCGCAAGCCGTGGGCTTGAACCCAGTGAAGGTCAACATGGTGGTGCAGAAAGGTGTCAACGATAGCCAGATCGTCCCGCTGGCGCGCCATTTCCGCCACACGGGCGTGATCCTGCGCCTGATCGAATTCATGGACGTGGGCGGCATCGGCGCCTGGTCGCGCACGCATGTCGTCACGTCCGAGGCGGCGCGCGCGCTGATCGCCGCCGCATTCCCCCTCGTGCCGCTGGGCGAAGGCAAGCCTGTCCTGCACGAAACGGCCAGCCGCTACCGTTATCTCGATGGCGGCGGCGAAGTGGGCTTCATTTCCAGCGTGTCGCAGCCGTTCTGCGGCGACTGCAGCCGCGTGCGCGTGTCGTCGGACGGCAAACTGTTTACCTGCCTGTTTGCCCACGACGGCCTTGACCTGCGGCCCCGGCTTGATTCCGCGCAAGGTCTGGAAAGCCTGTTGCGCCAGCACTGGCAGCGCCGTGGCGACCGCTACTCGGAAGTGCGCGGCGCGCTGGCCCAGGTTGGCGGGCGCAAGCAGTATCCCACCGTGCGCATGTCGCTGGTGGGCGGATAACTGGTTTACAACGCCTAGTAAAACCGTAGCGAGCGGAAGTAAGTTGTGGCTAAGAAGCGCAACTGTACGAAGGTACAGTGAGCATCGCAGGCCGCAAATTACGACGCGCAGTAGGTTTTGATAGGTGTTATTAGAGGAATTCGGTGATGAGCTTACCGAGCAGGATGATTGCCTGTTCCACACCCACGCTCCACGGATAGCTGTAGTTGAGGCGGATGCAATGCTTGTAGGCCTGGCTGACGGAAAACATGCGTCCCGGACCCACGGTGATCTTGCATTCCAGCGCGCGCCGGTACAACTGCATGGAATCTATATTGCCGGGCAGCTCCACCCACAGCACGTAGCCGCCCTGCGGGTGCGAGATTTTCGTGCCGGCAGGAAAGAAGCGCAGCACGGCGGCCGCCATGATGCGCGCCTGCTGGGCATAAGCCTTGCGGGTGCGGCGCAGATGCTGTTCGTAGCCGTCGTTTTGCAGGTATTCGGCAATGGCCAGCTGCGGAAACGAGGACGTGGCCAGGGTATTGAGGAATTTGAGCTCTTCCACCTTGCCCCGGTAGCGTCCGGCCAGAGCCCAGCCCACGCGCTGCGCCGAACTGAGGCTCTTGGAAAACGAGGAGCAGTGCAGCACCAGGCCCTTGCGGTCGTACGATTTGAGCGAGGACGGATGGGCATCGCCGTAATACAGTTCGTTGTAGACGCCGTTTTCGATGGCGGGCACGTCGTGCTGCTCCAGCAGCTGGTACAGGGCCCGCTTGCGCTGGTCGGACATCTGAAAGCCCAGCGGATTCTGGAAGTTCGGCATCACCATGACGGCGGCGATCGGCTGGCGGGCCATGATGTCGGCCAGCGCCTTGATGCTGATGCCGTCGTACGGATCGGTGGATACTTCCACCACCTTCATGCCCAGCCGTTCGACGGCCATCAGCATGGCATAGAAGGTGGGCGACTCGACGGCGATGGTGTCGCCCGGCTTGGCCACGGCTTGCAGGCACAGGTTGATCGCTTCCGTGGCGCCCACGGTGACGATGATTTCGTCGGGATCGACGGCCAGGCCGTTTTCCAGGTAGCGGCGGGCGATTTCGCGGATCAGCTGCGGGTTACCCGGCGGCAGGTCGTCCGTCACGTTCCACGCGCGGTTGCGGCGCGCCACGGCGCCCGCATACTGGTTGATGCGTTCCCAGGGAAACAGCGACGGATCGGGGTATGGCGAGCCCAGCGGGATGGCGTCGTGCAGGCCGATCGAGCGCAGGGTCGACAGCACCAGGCGGCTGACGTGCACTTCCGCCGGCACGGGGCTGGGGTGCGACGCCTGCATGCACATGGCGGGCGCGGCCGTGTCGCTGGCGCGCGGGCGCACGAAGTAGCCGGACTGGGGGCGGCTTTCTATCACGCCCATGCTTTCCAGCTTGACGTAGGCGCGCAGCACCGTGGTGATGCTCAGCTTGTGTTGCTGGCTGGCCTGGCGCACGGAGGGAATGCGTTCGCCGGGCAAGAGCACGCCCTTGGCCACCAGTTGCTCGATGTCGCTGACGAGCTTTTCATACAATTTCATGCAATGGTATCCATTCTTTGATTCTTGCTCTACGTCATTGCATTATCTTCCAATTCATGAGGGAGGTATGCTTGCAATGAACGCATGTTGTCGAAATGGAACTGTCATCCCGTACTTCTGGTTTACCATCCACATAGAAAACGAAAAAAGGAATATTGGTCATGGCAATTCCACAAAGCATGCTGTCCGTCGTCGCGCGCGACGAAGTGCATTTGCAGTTCAATGTGAAGGCCGGCGTTGAACCGGAGCAGCTGTTCAAGGTGCTGGGCAAGCTGTGGGAGTCCGAGGTCACGGGCATCCTGGACCCCACCCTGAATCGCCACCATCAGTTGACGGGCGGTACCGCCAACGTGGTACTGGGATTCAAGCCCGAGCTGTGGCGCGCCGCTTGCCCGGGTTGCGTGCCGGACAATATGGCGTCGTTCGGGCAAGACCTGGTGGGCGCCAACGGCAAGACGGCGCCGGCCGCCCAGCACGATTTCTGGGTCCGGATCACGCAGTCGAACGCGGCCACCCTGTACGACAGCATGCGCACGACGCTCACTTTGCTGAGTCCTTTCGCCGAGCTGGCCAGCGAGCAGGTGTGTTTTCCGTATCACAATAACGTGACGTTTGACGGCTTTGCCGACGGCGTCGCCAACCCGAATCCGTTTCGCGCCAACGGCGTGGCCATCATTCCGGACGGTGAAGCGGGCGCGGGCGGCTCCACCGTGCTGCTGCAAAAATGGCGTATGGATGTGGAGCGCCTGCGCGCCTTGCCCGTGCACGCGGCGGAGCAGGTGTGGGGCCGCACCAAGGCCGGCAGCCATGAATTGTCGCCGCTGCCCGTCGATTCCCACGTGGGCCGTAACCAGTTCATCCGCGATGGCGAGGAAGTCGATATCGTGCGCCGCAACGCCAATTACGCCAATGCCAGCGAGGCGGGCGTCATGTTTGTCGGTTTCTGCAAGGACATCACGGTGACCATGGGCATGCTGCGGCAAATGTACGGCGTAGGCTATGATGGCGTCACCAAGACGGACCGGCTGCTGGATTTTTCCACGGCGCTGTCGTCGGCGATCTATTTTGTGCCCAGCATCGATGCCTTGCTGGCCGTGGGTATTTCGCCGGCGGATCCCGGCTGAGGGCCGTCCCGGCGGTTCCTATTTTTACTTTAAAGGAGTTTTCCATGCGTATTCGTCCCGCCACATTGCTGTCCGCCCTGATCTTCGGCAGCGTCGTCTTCAGCGCTTCCGCCTCCGCCGTCGGCCTGGGTTTCCTGGCCGATACGCCCATGGCTTACCTGAACAAGAACGACAAGCCCGTCTTCGTGAAGGCCGTCACCGACGTGCTCAATGACAAGAAGGATGGCGAAACCGTGCAATGGAGCAATGAAGGCTTGCGCAATTCCGTGCGCATCGCCGCCGAGATCACGGCCAGCGACACGGAAAAGACGGATGCGCAAACATGCCGCAAGGTGCAGGTTGCCTTGAACGCCAAGGGCCAGGAACAGACCCTCAAGCTGAAGGTCTGCAAGGCCGGCACGGCCGCGTGGAAAGTGGCGAAGAGCTGATTGCCCGTGCATTTCCCTTGCCGGTTCTGCACCGGCAAGGTGCGACTTTCTCATAAGTAAGTGTTGCAGCGGTTAGAATCACGCTTTACCCTCACTTTTCTCACCTGCATGCAGCAAAGTCGCCTCCTGTTTTTCCGCCTGGCCGGCCAGTTTCGCCGCTATGGCGCCATCGTTGCCGCCACCTTGCTGGCCGTGGGCGTGGCGTCCGCCACCGATGTGTTGTTAATCCGCCAGTTGCAAAACGTCGTCGATGCCATGCGCGCGACGGCCAGCACGCAGGTCGCGCCCGTGTCCGGCGTGATGGGCATGCTGCAGGGCTGGGTCGACCGTTTCTTGCCTGCACAGGCAGGGCAGGTGGACCTGTGGGTGATTCCCGCCACTATCCTGGGCCTGGCCGTGCTGCGCATGGTGTCGAGCTTTGCCGGCGATTATGGTTCCGTCTGGCTATCGAGCCGGGTGCAGGCCGACCTGCGCGAAAAGATGTTCGCCACCATCATGCGTCTGCCCAGCCGCTTTTTCGATACCACCACCACCAGCCTGACGCAGTCGCGCGTGGCGTTCGACGCCAGCCAGGTGTCGCAGGCGGGCTTGAACGTGCTCAACGTGATGGTGCGCGACTCCGTCGCCACCGTCGGCTACCTGATCCTGCTATTCAGCATCGACGTGAAACTGGCCCTGTTCTGCATGGCCTCGATGCCCATCGTGGCCATCGTCGTGACCCTGGCGGGACGCCGCATGCGCCATCTGAGCAAGAGTTCGCAGCAAGCCGTGGGCGAGCTGACGTCCGTGCTGGACGAAAGCATAGCCGGCCAGCGCGTCGTGAAAATCTTTGGCGGGCAAGATTATGAACAGGCGCGCTTCGTCGACGTGGTCAAGCGCAACCGCCAGCTGGCCGTCAAGCACGCGGCTACCTCGGCCATGAATTCCGGCTTCATCATGATGCTTGTCGGTATTACCCTGTCATCCGTGATCTATTTCGCCATGCTGCGCGCGCAAAGCGGCGCCATCACGCCGGGCGCCTTCGTCGCGTTCATGGGCGCGCTGATGGCCATGCAGTCGCCGATCAAGAATTTGACGAAGATCAATGAGCCGCTGCAGCGGGGCCTGGCTGCGGCCGAGTCCGTTTTTGGTTTGATCGACACGCCGCTGGAACCGGACCCGGGCACAGTGGCCCCGGCCGCGGTGCAGGGCAATTTGTCCTTGCAGAATGTGCATTTCCGCTACAACAGCGACGATCCCGATGCGCCCACGGCCTTGAGCAATATCACGCTCGACATCCGCGCCGGCGAAACGGTGGCCCTGGTGGGCGGCTCCGGCGGCGGCAAGACAACCTTGCTGGGCTTGCTGCCGCGCTTCTATGACGTCAGCGGCGGCCAGATCCTGCTCGACGGCGTCGACGTGCGCGACTACGCCTTGCTGGCCCTGCGGCGCCAGTTCGCCCTCGTCAGCCAGGATGTGATCCTGTTCAATGACACGATGGCGGCGAATATCGCGTATGGCGACCCGGCCCCGGACCAGGACCGCATCGAAGCATCGGCGCGCGCCGCCTACGCCCACGACTTCATCATGCAACTGCCGCAAGGCTACGACACCCAGGCGGGGCAGAACGGTTCGCGCCTGTCGGGCGGACAACGCCAGCGCCTGGCCATCGCCCGCGCCCTGTACAAGGATGCGCCGATTTTGCTGCTCGACGAAGCGACCAGCGCGCTGGACACGGAGTCGGAGCGCTCCGTGCAGGCCGCGCTGGAAGTGCTGATGCGCAACCGCACCACCATCGTCATCGCCCACAGGCTGTCGACCATCGAAAGTGCCGACCGCATCGTCGTCATGCAGGGCGGGCGCCTGGTGGAATCGGGCAGCCATGCGGACTTGCTGCAGCAGGGCGGCGCGTATGCGCGCCTGCATGCGAGCCAGCTATCTCCCGTCAAGGATGCCCTGGGCTGACGCCTGGCCCATCCTGCGCCTGCCCATGCGCCAGGCCGGAGCCGGACCAGCAGGTCCGTCCCGGCCTTTTTTCATGGGGTGTCAATCGTGCCTGTGGCGACCGGCGCTTGCCTTTATGATGGCAGCCGCAAAGCAACATGAACAATGGAGCAACATGAAGAATCAACAGACAATGCGCTGGCTGCTGGCCGCCGCGCTGGGTATGAGTACGGCCTTGCCGCTGGCGGCACAGGAAGATACGCCGTCGTCGGCAACGGCTTCCCATCACGCGCAAGAAGAGGACAGGACCATGTATCTGGATGAAAATTTCATGCCCAGCAACGAGCGTCGCGCCGTGTATGCGCTGCGCACGCCGCCCATGCGCGACGAGGCGCTGGGCGCCTGGCATGTACGGCTGGAATTTCCCGACACGCCGGGCGTGCTGGCCTTTGAAACCTATGCCACGGACCTGGACCTGAGCCAGGTCAAATTCGTGAAGTTTCGCAAGTACTACTACGAGAATGGCCAACTGCTGCGTGAAACCTATTTCAATGCCCAGGGCGAGGAGCTGCTCGGCGGCAGTGTGTACTTCGAGAGTGGGCAGGTCCAGCAGCGGGTGACCGCCTTGCCGAATGGGCGCGACAGCATATCGGAAAGGTATCACCAGAATGGCCAGCTGATGAGCCGCACGCTGTATCACGGCGACGAGATGGCCGATGGCGAGCAAGTGTCGTATGGCGCGAACGGGGCCGTCAGCAACCGCTCGTATCGACACCATGGCCAGATGGATGGTGTGGAGGAATCGTTTTATGCCGATGGCAAGCTGTTCCGGAAGGGGCGGTACGTCAATGGCCAGCGCGAGGGCGAGTTCGTCATGTACGCGCAGGATGGCAAGGTGCTGGCCCGGACCGTCTGGGTGCACGGCCAACCCGACGGCTGGTCGTTTGAAAGCCATGGCAATGGCGTCGTGTCGAACAAGACGCTGTACCAGAAAGGCGCCGTGCTCAGCTTGCAAACGTGGGCCCCGAGTGGCCGGCCCGTGTTTGCCTGGCAAAAAGACGCGCAGGGGCGCGACCACGGCGACACGACGGATTGGCATGCCAACGGCGCGCGCGCCAGCGTGACCCCGTTTGTCGAAGGCCAGCGCCACGGCTTGCTGCAGACCTGGTACGACGATGGCAGCCTGCGGCAGATCGTGCCGTACGAACACGGCAAGAAGCACGGCATCGAGCGCCACTGGGACAAGGCCGGCAAGCTGGTGCTGGAACAGGCGTGGCAAGCCGGAGAGCCAGTTTCCATGCGCTAGGAGTCGTCCGCCTTTGCAGGTATCATGCAGGGATTCCGGCCCGCCAGCAGGCGTGAAGCCGGCGGGATAACTGGAGGCAATGGTGGTGGAAGCGGAAGTATCGGCGATGGCCAGGGCGCAAGGCATGGCCTTGCAAAACATGCGCGTCGTGATGCGCGCGGCGCAGCGCCACTCGGCGCAGATCGAGAAGCAATGCGGCGTATCGGGCGCGCAATTGTGGGTGATGCAGGAATTGCTGGAGCGGCCGGGCCTGCGCATGGGCGAGCTGGCCAGCAAGATGTCGATCCACCAGACGACGGCCAGCAACCTGGTTGAGGCGCTAGTCAAAAAAGCCTATGTGCGTAAGGCGCGCGACCAGCCCGACCAGCGCGTGGTGACCCTGACCCTGACGGCGGAAGGGCAGACCGTGATCGCCGGCGCGCCGCAGCCGGCGCGCGGCTTGCTGCCCAGCGCGCTGAGCCAGCTCGATGCCGACAGCCTGGCGCACCTGAACCAGGGCTTGAGCGCCTTGCTGGCCGTTGTCGCTCCCGATGACAGGCAGGCGGGCATGCAGCCATTTCCGTTCACCATGTAATCCCTGGCAAGCGTGCGGCTGGACCGCCGCGCTTGCCATTATCATCGGCGCTGTCGCACCGTTGATGAAAGCACGCATTGAAGATATTTACTTCCGTTTTGCTGGCCACCGTCCTGGCCGGTTCTTCCACCATTTGCATGGCCAATGAGTTGGCCATCCCGGCTTTGCCTTCCGGGCAGTCGCCGGCCTCCCTCTATTTCGACGCGGATTACCAGCCCGCTGCGCCCGCTGTGGCCATGTACGAGCAGCGCGCACCGTTGCACCACGATGCGGCCCGCCAGGCCTGGCATTGGCAGCTGCATTTCGCGCAGCCGCCAGGCAAGCTGCACATGGATGCCTGGCTGCGCAGCACGGACCTGGCGTCGCCCGGTTACGTCTACCAGCGCAGCGTGTATTTCGCCGATGGCCAGCTGGGCTTGCTGGAAGAGCGCAATGGGGAAGGAGACTTCGATGGCGTGACCGTCGCGTACTATGCGGACGGCACGGTGAAAAGCCGCAAGGCTTACCGCGCAGGCGAGTACGAAGGCTTGCATAGCCACTATCATGCGAATGGCCAGCTGAGGCATGCATTGCTGTATCACGCGGGCCAGCCCGCCGATGGCGAATTCCTGAGCTTTGACGAGCATGGCCAGGTCAGCAACCGCGCGCATTTCGTCGATGGCGTGCTGACCGGTGAAGTGACGGCGTTTCATCCGAATGGCAGGCTGGCCGAGCGGGGACCGTATCTGGACGGCCAGCGCAACGGCCTGCACCAGGCCTGGTGGCCGGACGGCCGTGAAATGTCGCGCCTCAATTTCCTGCATGGCAAGCCGCAGGGCTGGTCGCTGCTGTATTTCGCGAATGGCCAGCTGGACCAGAAAAACCTGTTCGAGGATGGCGTCATGCTGAGCACGCAAAGCTGGCGCGACGATGGCACGCCGCTGCGCCAGCGTCAGCAGGATGAGCAGGGCCGCGCGCAGGGCGAGGACAGGCAATGGCATGCGAACGGCAAGCTGGCCCGGCTCGTTGCCTACCATGATGACGTGCCGCATGGCGCCTGGCGGGAGTGGCATGCGGACGGCTCGCCCCGCCATGCCGTGGATTACGTGCACGGGCGCAAGCAGGGCCTGGAACGGGCCTGGGCCGGCGACGGCACGCGCACCATCTGCGAGTGGCAGGATGGCCGCTTGCTGCGTGCCTGCCGCAATTTCTAGCTTGCTGCCGCTGGCAAGCGTTGCAATTGCAGCTGCGCCAGCGCTCCGTACAGCGGTTCGCTGAGTACGCGCGAGACCGTGCTGGCGACGACGGCGCAGGCCATCAGGCTCAGCACCATGCCGTGGCCGTCGACCATTTCCATGACAATGATGAAGGCTGTCAGCGGCGCCTGCGTGGCGGCGGCCAGGAAGCCCACCATGCCCAGCGCGATCAGGGCCGGCGCGTGCGGGTAGTGCAGCAGCACGGCGATATCGTGGCCAATGCCGGCGCCGATGGCCAGGGACGGCGCGAAGATGCCCGCAGGCACGCCCGACCAGACGGTCAGCCACGTCGCCACATACTTGAAGGCAACAAAGGCGGGGGAGGCGTCACTGGCGCCTTCCAGCATGGCGCGCGTGGCCACGGTGCCGCTGCCGAACGTGGCGCCGTGGCTGGCGATGCCGATGGCCGCCACCAGCACGCCGCAGACGGCGGCGAACAGCACGGGCCGGCCTGTTCTCCACGCAGACAATTTTCCCAGTGGATTGCCCCGGGCGGAGGCCAGCAGCAGCCGGGCGAACAGGCCGCCCGCCACGCCCGCGACCAGGGTCACGAGTAAACCCGGCAAGGCCAGCGCCAGGCCGATGGGGCCGGGGTGGATGATGCCGAAGTGGGTGGCGTTGCCGTGGATCGACACGGCCATCATGCCGGCCAGTACGATGCCGGCGACGATGAGGCCGCTGTTGCGCTGTTCCGGCGAGCGTGACAGTTCCTCGATGGCAAACATGACGCCCGCCAGCGGCGTGTTGAAGGCGGCCGCGATGCCGGCCGCGCCACCGGCCACCAGCAGGGAATGGGCGCTCACCTGCGAGTGACGGGGCAGCCAGCGGCGCGCGGCCAGCATCACGCCGGCGGCGATCTGCACGGACGGCCCTTCGCGCCCCAGGGACAATCCCCCCAGCAAGCCGCCGGTCGTCAGGCAGATTTTCGCGGCACTGAGTTTCAACGAGACAAACAAGGAGCGCTGTTCCGGCGCCACGGCCGGGTCCAGGGTGGCCATCACTTGCGGGATGCCGGAACCGGCCGCACCCATCGCGTAGCGGCGCGTCAGCCAGACCAGCACGGCGGCGCAGGCCGGCGTCCACAGCAGGGCGAACCACCAGGCCTTGCCGTTAAAGAACAGAAACAAGTCCAGCGCTTCTTCCGCCAGCCACGTAAAGCCCACGACGACGAGGCCCGCGATGGCAGCCATGCCGACGACGACGGCGCGCGACCACCACAGGCGCGGGTTGGCAAATTCATGCTTGAAGGCAGAGGGAATATCGTGCAAGTGCTTCATTGCGGCAAGTCCAGGAAGGGGCGCGCAGGGCGTCGGGGAGACTTGCCATTATATAGATGTATTTGTTCAAATGTATTTCCTGTGCCTTATTTGTGGGCAAGAGGCGACAACAGCTTCGCCTCGGCCAGGAAATCGACGAGAGCCCGTACTTTCGGCGCCAGGTGCGGTCCGGACGGCCACAGCAGCCAGCAGCTGTGGGCTGGATGGTCGGCGATCGCGTAGTCCCTCAGCACCTCGACCAGGCTGCCGTCGGCGAGCGCGCTGCGCACATGAAAGTCGGGCAGCCAGGCGATGCCCAGGCCTTGCCGGGCGAAGTGCAGGCGTGCTTCCACGTTGTTGCACACCATCGACAAAGGCAAGTCCGGTAGCGACGCCTCGGCTTCCTGGTGCAGTTGCCATTGTTCGACCTTGCCGTTGTGGCGGAAGCGGTAGTGCAGGCAAGTATGGTGTTGCAGATCAAGAGGACAGCGCCTGTCGCCGATGGATGCCGCCACCGTGTTGCGCGCGCATGCCCTGCTGGAGCGGGGCGGGCAGCCGGGAAAAATCGTCGTCAGCGATTGAATCTGGCTTACACGAACAGCTCGTGCCGCGCGCTCTGGCTGATGGCGATGGTGGCCGGGTGGCTCAGGCGCCGTTCCGTGGTGATCGCATACACTTGCTCGACGAGGCTGTCGACCCGGCCCAGCGCCACCACGGCGTACTGTTCGCAGACCTGGGGCGCGATGACGGTGGGCGCAAAGAACAGGCCGGCGCCGGACTGGCCGAAGGCTTTCATCATGGCGCTGTCGTCGAACTCGCCGACGATGCGCGGGTGCAGCTTGTTGTCGCCCAGCCATTGCAGCAAGCGTCCGTAGATGGCGAAGTCTTCTCCGGGCAGCAGCAGCGGCGCGCCATCGAGGCATTGCGGGAAGCTCCCCGTCAGGGTGGCGGCCAGCGCTGGCGTGCCGAACAGTGTCATGCCGCTTTCGCCCAGCAAATGGTTAAAGCCGCGCACGCTCAGATGGGCCGGCATGGGACGGTCCGCCATGATCAGGTCGAGCCGGTGCACGGCCAGGTCCGCCAGCAGGCTGGCCAGCCGGCCTTCGCGGCAAATGATGCGCAGCGGTTCGGCCAGTCCCAGCGCCGGCGCGACGAGGCGGCAGGCGATCAGTTTTGAGACGGAATCGGCGCAGCCGACGCGGAAGGTCGTCGTCGTGGTGCGCGACTGGTCGCGCACGATTTCCAGCAATTCATCGCCCGTGCTGAAGATGCTTTCGGCATGGCTGAGGATGCGCCTGCCCGTGTCCGTCAATTCCAGCTGGCGCCCGCTGCGGCGGAACAGTTCCACGCCCAGGGTGTCGGCAAATTCGCTGAGCTGGCCGGAAATCGATTGCGGCGTCAGGTGCAGCTGCTCGGCCGCGCGGGCGATGCTGCCCGTCTTGGCCACCATCCAGAAATAGCGCAAGTGCTTGAAGTTGAGTGTCGACATGGTATTTTCCGGTAGATTAATGCATCGAGTTTTTCGATGTATTCTTAAATTATATTCGATTTGTTCGATGTTTATATTCGGACTATGATGGCTGCTCAATTCATGCAAGGAGAGTGCCATGGACTTCAGGATACAAACAGAGCATTGCGGAGGCCGCCGATGAACGGCCTGGAAAGTATTGCGACGGCCCCCATGTGGGCCGGCTTCATCGCCTTTGTCCTGGTGATGCTGGCGCTGGACTTGTTCGTCTTTGGCGGCAACAAGGCGCACAAGGTCAGTGTCAAGGAAGCGGCGACATGGTCGCTCGTGTGGGTCAGCCTGGCCCTGCTGTTCAACGGCGGACTGTGGTGGTATCTGAACGGCACGGCCGGACCCGAGATCGCCAACCAGAAGGCGCTGGAATTTTTCTCCGGCTACCTGATCGAGAAAGCGCTGTCGGTCGATAACGTGTTCGTCTTCCTGCTGATCTTCAGCGCCTTCCAGGTGCCGATCCAGTACCAGCGCCGCGTGCTGATCTATGGCGTGCTGGGCGCGATCGTCATGCGCGCCGTGATGATCATGGCCGGTGCATGGGTGGTGAGCGAGTTCAGCTGGGTGCTGTACCTGTTCGGCGCCTTCCTGTTGATTACAGGCATGCGCATGCTGGTGGCGGCCGATGCGGAACCGGACGTGGCGAACAACCCGGTGCTGCGCTTTGCCCGCCGCCACTTGCGGGTGGCCGATGGCGACCATGGCGAGCGTTTCTTCGTGGCAAAGGGTGGCTTGCGTTATGTCACGCCGCTGTTCCTGGTGCTGATCCTGATCGAGGTGACGGACCTGGTATTCGCGGTCGATTCGATCCCGGCGATTTTCGCCATCACGACGGACCCGTTCATCGTCTTCACGTCGAACCTGTTCGCCATCATGGGATTGCGGGCCCTGTACTTCTTGCTGGTGGACGTGGCTGATCGCTTCCACATGCTCAAGTATGGCCTGGCGATGGTGCTGGTGTTCATCGGCGCAAAGATGCTGATCATGCCGTGGTACCACGTGCCGGTGGAAGCATCGTTGCTGGTGGTGGCAGTCCTGATCGTGTCGAGCTGCGTGGCCAGCGTGTTCATCACCCGCAGCGACAAACAGTAAAACAGCAGTACGGCGCGCCCCGCACGGCGGTGGCGCGCTTTTTAAACTCACAATGGAAAAGAGATTATGCGTACGTATGAAGTAAACAGTCCCCAGGCAGCGGGACGTATCCTGGCCCTGATGATGGTGGTCGACGGTAACCTGGCCAGCGCCGAGCTGCAAGCCATGCACCGCAGCAAGATCCTCGAGCATATCGACCTGGCGCCGGCCGCCTTCCAGCAACTGCTGCAAGACTTGTGCGACGACATGCTGACGTCGACCGTGCATGGCGCCGTGCAGCTGGCCAATGGCGTGATCGACAGCTTGCTCGATGAAATCGATGACCCGGACTTGCGCCGCAAGCTGTTGCAAGCCATGTGGAAGATCGCCGATGCGGACGATTGGCTGGCCGATGGCGAAGCCGTCTTGCTGGCCCGCGCCAGCGCGGCATGGTCAGCGGAAACGAACTTCCGCGCGCATGCCGCCTGATGCACATCAAGCCGTCTTGTGTCCCATCGCAATGACGGCGGCGCCGGCCAGGGCCAGGCCCACGCCGGCGATGTCCGTCCAGGCCGGCGTGACGCCGTCCACCAGCCACAGCCATCCCAGCGCCGTGGCGATATAGATGGCGCCATACGTGGCATACACCCTGCCGCTGGCGGCCGGGTGCAAGGTCAGCAGCCAGACGAAGATCAAGAGGCTGATGGCGGCCGGCAATAGCAGCCAGGCGCTGCCCTTGTTGCTCAGCCATAGCATGGGCAGGTAGCAGCCCAGCAGTTCGGCCACGGCCGTGACGGTAAACAGCCCGAAGGTGCGGGCCAGTCCAGTCCATTCAATTGCATCGTTCATTGCATTCCTGTTTTTACCGTCGAGCAGCCATTGTAGCTGCCAGGCTGCCGGCCCTGCTATGATCGGGACCGGATCCCGGAGGAAACAAAATGACGACCACCTCAGCGCCACGCGCCTTGCTGCAAGCCATGTTCCAGGCCGCCATCGAAGCGGCCCAGCCATCGCACTGCATACCGCCCCATCTGCCGCCCGCGCCCAAGGGCCGCCTGATCGTCATTGGCGCCGGCAAGGCGTCGGCCGCCATGGCGCAAGCCGTGGAACGGCACTGGCCGGGGCCGCTGTCGGGCCTCGTCGTCACGCGCTATGGCTATGCCGTGCCGTGTGAGCGCATCGAGATTGTCGAAGCGTCGCATCCCGTGCCGGATGCGGCCGGCATGGAGGCTGCCCGGCGCATGCTCGAACTGGTTGCCAACTTGCAGGCCGACGACACGGTGCTGTGTCTGATTTCGGGCGGCGGCTCGTCCCTGCTGGCCTTGCCGTTGGAGGGCATCAGCCTGGAAGACAAGCAGGCGCTGAACCGCGCGCTGCTGGCGTCGGGCGCCACCATCGGCGAAATGAATTGCGTGCGCCGCCATTTGTCCGCCATCAAGGGCGGGCGCCTGGCAGCCGCCTGCCATCCGGCGCAAGTCATCACTTTGGCGATTTCCGACGTGCCCGGCGACAAGCTGGGCGATATCGCGTCCGGCCCCACGGTGGGCGACGCCACCACGTGCGAGGACGCGCTGGCCATCGTGCGCCGCTATGGCATGGACTTGCCGGACAGCATACGCAAAGTGCTGGAAAGCGGGCGCGGCGAATCCGTGAAGCCCGACGATCCCCGTCTGGCGCGCACGCACACCACCCTGATCGCCACGCCGCAGATGGCGCTCGAAGCGGCAGCCGCCGTGGCGCGCGCGGCCGGCGTCACGCCGTATATATTGGGCGACAGCCTGGAAGGCGAGGCGCGCGACGTGGGCAAGGTGATGGCCGGCATCGCGCTGCAAACGGCCTTGCGTGGCCAGCCGTTTCCCGCCCCGTGCGTGCTGCTGTCGGGCGGCGAAACGACGGTCACCGTGCGCGGCAACGGGCGCGGCGGGCGCAACGTGGAATTCCTGCTGGCGCTGGGCATCGCGCTCGATGGGCGCGAAGGCATCCACGCGCTGGCCGGCGACACGGATGGCGTCGACGGCCAGGAAGACATCGCCGGCGCTGTTCTGGCGCCGGACACCCTGCAGCGGGCCTGGGCGCAAGGTATCAAACCGCGCGACAGCCTCGACAACAACGATGGCCACGGCTTTTTCCAGGCGCTGGGAGACAGCGTGGTCACGGGCCCGACATTGACGAACGTCAATGATTTCCGGGCTATCCTGATTACCTGATTACTGGAAACCTTCCAGCACAATCTTCCCTTTTGCCGTATTGCTTTCCAGCAGGGCATGTGCGCGCTTCAAATTCGCCGCATTGATCGTGCCGAAGCGCTCGGCCAGGGTGGTCTTGATGGTGCCCGCATCGACCAGCTGCGCCAGTTCCTGGAGCAGCTCATGCTGCTTGACCATGTCGGCCGTCTGGAACAGCGAACGGGTAAACATCAGTTCCCAGTGCAGCGACACGCTCTTGCCCTTGAACTTGCGCACGTCGATGTGCTCGGGGTCGTCGATCAGGGCGAACTTGCCCTGCGGCGCGATCAGTTCCACGATCTGCTCGAAATGCTGGTCAGTCTGGTTCAGGCTGATCACATAATCGACGGGCGGCAAGCCCAGGCGCGTGATTTCCCCCGCCAGCGGCAAGCTGTGGTCGATCACGTGGTGGGCGCCCAGTTCCTTCACCCAGTCCGCCGTTTCCGCGCGCGAGGCCGTGCCGATGACGGTGACGCCTGTCAATTGCCGCGCCAGCTGCACCAGCACGGAACCGACGCCGCCGGCCGCGCCGATTACCAGCAGGGACTTGCCTGTCAGATTTCTGTCGCGGCTGAGCTGCAGGCGGTCGAACAGCAATTCCCAGGCTGTAATGGCCGTGAGGGGCAGGGCGGCGGCCGGGGCAAAGTCCAGACTGGCGGGCATGTGGCCGACGATGCGCTCGTCGACCAGCTGGAATTCGCTGTTGCTGCCGGGGCGGTTGATGGCGCCCGCGTACCAGACTTTATCTCCCACCTGGAACAGGGTCACGTCGGGGCCGACGGCGGTGACGACGCCGGCTGCATCCCAGCCCAGCACTTCCGGCTGGCCCTCTTTCGGGGCGCGGTTCTTGCGCACCTTGGTGTCGACGGGATTGACGGAAATGGCGTGCACGGCGACTAGCAGGTCGCGCCCCGTGGCGACGGGCTCGGGCAGCTCGATGTCGAGCAGGGCGTCGGCATCCGTGATGGGCAGGCTGTGGTGGTAGGCGATGGCTTTCATGTGCTTCCTCGTTGGGTGGATACCGTATGATGGCGGCAATGCCTTCCTGGAAACAGGGGGTACGTACCGAAACACTTTCAAAGGAATGCTGAAAATTGCTGCGACTCGATGACTTGCAGGTATTTGTGCGCACGGCCGACCGGGGCAGTTTGTCGGCGGCCGCGCGCGAGATCGGCATTTCGCCCGCGCTGGCCAGCGCCGCCGTCAAGCGCCTGGAAGGGGAGCTGGGCTTGCGTTTGCTGGCCCGCACGACGCGTTCGCTGAGCCTGACGGCGGAAGGCACGCAATACTTGGAACACGCGCGCGAAGCCTTGCGCCTGCTGCGCGCAGGCCACGATGCGCTGCTAGCCGGCAAGGACAGTTTCGGCGGAACCTTGAAAATTGCCATGCCCTCCGACCTGGGCCGCAACCTGATGCTGGGCTGGCTGGACGAATTCCAGTCGCGCCATCCGAAACTGCACTATCAGCTCAGCGTCAGCGACCGGGTGGCCGACATGGTGCGCCAGCAAGTCGACGTGGCCATCCGCTATGGCCAGCAAGACGATTCGAGCATGGTCGCCATGCCGATCGCGCCCGCCAACGACCGGGTGCTGGTGGCGTCGCCCGCCTACCTGCGCGAATATGGCCCCCTGCTGGCGCTGGAAGATTTGTCGCAGCGTAATTGCCTGCGCTTTGCGCTGGAAGACGGCTTGCACGACCGCTGGACCTTTTACCGCCTGCCCCAGCGCGAGCAAGTGACGGTGTCCGTGAGCGGCAACCGCAGCGCCGACGACGCCGACCTGGTGCGGCGCTGGGCCGTGGCGGGGCTGGGCATCGCCTACAAATCGCGGCTCGACGTGGCGGGAGACGTGGCCGCCGGCCGCCTGCAAGCGCTGTTGCCCGGCGTGGCGGGCGAAGCCACGCCCTTGCACCTGGTCTGCACGCACCGGGCGCAGGTGACGCCGCTGGTGCTGCAGCTGCGCGATTTCCTGCGCGACCAATGTGCGGAGCTATTGAAACAGCATGATTGACGGTGGATTGCTCATTTGCGATGTTCCCGCCGCTCAACCTGATTTCATCGATTTTTTAAAATCACGTCACTCATGTATTGATTCAAATCGCGAAAATCCTTCACCCGCCAGGCATATGGCGCGATCTTGACGCCATTCTCTTTCAAGGTCTTTGGAATCAAATCGCCATTCGGACGGAGGATGACCGACGATACAATCACGCCCGGATAATCCTTCAGGCGTTTTTTGAAAGCGGCGGTGGTCAGGTCCGGCGTGGGAGGATTGCTTTTATTCGCCAATGGCCCGGTTCCCTTGATCTCTGCCCCATGGCACACGGCGCATCTCTGTACATACAGCGTTTTCCCGTTGAGATTTTCCGCGAAGGAGGATGGTGTTTGAATCAGCGATAACATTCCGAATGCAGCGATAAATAATATTTTCATCTATTTCCAATATGACTTTTGTATGGATAATGCCTGGTTCGAGAGAAAATACGCAGCTGCCATTGCAATACGCCATTCTCTCGATAATATTTTATCCGAGATTATTCATTCGTAATGGTACTCGCGGCACTCTTGCCGGCGAAAGGTTGGCCGGAAAACTATCCCGCTGGATTACAACTCGTTGCAAATGGCAATCATGCGCAGGTCAACCTGGGCGTACCCTCAGGCATTCTGCATGAAACCGCTTGAAGGACTGCCATGACTCCGAACCGACTGTTGCCGACGACCTTGATTTCCCTGCTGTTGCTGGCCGGCTGCGCCGCAACCGAACCTGCCGTCCAGGCCGGTCATCGCGCGCAAACCAGTTCCGCGCAGGACATCGCCATGCTGGAACGGGTCAGCTGGGGCGTGAGCGGGGGCAGCGTGCGCCAGGTGCAGGTGCAAGGCTGGAATGCCTACTTACAGGCGCAGTTGCATCCAGGAAAAGCGGCCTTGCCGCCGGCCATCGCCGCGCAAATCGACGCCATGACCATCAGCCAGGTGCCGCTCGATCAGTTGGTGTTTTCTATCGAGCAAAAGCGCAAGGAGTCGGCCGGCGTCATGGATGACATGGCGAAGCAGCAGGCGCAAAAGGAGTACCAGCAGGAACTGAACCGCCTGGCGCGCGAAGCGGCCACGCGTTCGCTGTTGCTCGATGTGTATTCGCCGAACCAGTTGCAGCAGCAACTGAGCTGGTTTTGGCTCAACCATTTCAGCGTGCACCAGGGCAAGCACAACTTGCGCGCCATGGTGGGCGATTACGAGGCGAACGCCATCGCGCCGCACGCGCTGGGGAAATTTCGCGACTTGCTGGGCGCGACCGTCCACCATCCGGCCATGCTGCGCTACCTGGACAATGAAGCCAACGCCGCCAAGCGCATCAATGAAAACTATGCGCGCGAGCTGATGGAGCTGCACACCCTGGGCGTCAACGGCGGCTACAGCCAGGCGGATGTGCAGGAACTGGCGCGCATTCTGACGGGCGTGGGCGTGAATTTGGGCGCGGACACGCCGAAGGTGAAACCGGTGCTGCAATCGCAATACGTGCGCCGGGGCTTGTTTGAATTCAATCCGAATCGCCACGATTACGGCGATAAGCAATTCCTCGGACAGACGGTGAAGGGCAGGGGATTGGCCGAGCTCGATGAAGCGCTGGACCGCCTCAGCCGCAGTCCGGCCACCGCGCATTTCATCAGCGGCAAGCTGGCCCAGTATTTCGTTGGCGATAATCCGCCCGCGCCGCTGGTGGCGCGCATGGCCGCTACCTTCCAGCAGAGCGATGGCATGATCGCCGACGTGTTGCAAACCATGTTCAGCAGTCCGGAGTTCAAGCAGTCGCTGGGCAAGAAATTCAAGGACCCCATGCATTATGTGGTGTCGGCCGTGCGCCTCAGCTATGACGACAAGCCCATCCTGAACGCGGGCCCCATGCTGAGCTGGCTCTCGCGCATGGGCCAGCCCCTGTACGGACGCCAGACGCCGGACGGCTATCCGCTGACGGACGCCTCCTGGGCCAGTCCCGGCCAGATGACGACGCGTTTCGATATCGCCCGCACCATCGGCTCGGGCAGCGCCGGCCTGTTCAAGACGGATGGCCCGCAGCCGCAGGAAAAAGTGGCCTTCCCGCAACTGGCCAGCGCCCTGTATTACCAGTCGCTGCAGCCAGCCTTGAGTCCGGCCACGCGCCTGGCCCTGGAACAGGCCGCCTCGCCGCAGGAGTGGAATACCTTCCTGCTCTCGTCACCCGAAATGATGCACCGCTAAGTTGAAACCGGAGGATTGCCATGAATCGTCGTGACTTGTTAAAAGCCCTGGCCGCCGCGCCCTTGCTGACCCATGCGGGCAGTCTGCTGGCGGCGCCCGCCACGGATGCGAAGCTGCTGTTCGTCTTTTTGCGCGGCGGCTATGATGCGAACAACTTGCTGGTGCCGGTCGGCAGCGATTTTTACTATGCGGCGCGGCCGAATATCGCCATTGCGAAACCGGGCGAGGAAAACGGCGCGCTGGCCTTGAACGCTGACTGGGCCTTGCATCCAGCCTTGCGCGAGACCATCTATCCCATGTTCACGGGCGGCGAGGCGGCCTTCATCCCGTTTGCGGGCACGACGGATTTGACGCGCAGCCATTTTGAAACGCAGGACACGATCGAGCTGGGGCAAGAGATCAACACGCGCCGCGACTTCCGTTCCGGTTTCCTGAACCGCCTGGTACAGACCTTGAATGGCAGCAAGGCCAATCCGGTCTATCCCGCCATCGCCTTCACGGACCAGCTGCCGCTGATCTTCCAGGGCGGCGTGCAAGTGCCGAACATGGCGCTGCGTTCCGTGGGCAAGTCCGGCATTGATGCGCGTCAAAGCCAGATCATCGCCGCCATGTACCGGGGCACGCCCCTGCAGCAACCCGTCAGCGCGGGCTTTGTCGTGCGCGACGACGTGACGAAGGAGTTGACGGGAGAGATGCAGGCGGCCAACCGCAACGCCATCAGTACCAAGGGCTTTGAACTGGAAGCGCAGCGCATCGCCCGTTTGATGAAGGATAAATACAACCTCGGCTTCGTCGATGTGGGCGGCTGGGATACGCACGTGGGGCAGGGCGGCGCCAGCGGCTACCTGGCGGGGCGCTTCGATGAGCTGGGACGGGGGTTGTCAGCGTTTTCGCAGGAAATGGGCGGCGCCTGGCGCCATACCGTGGTGGTGGTGGTCAGCGAATTTGGCCGCACCTTCCGCGAAAACGGCAACCGCGGCACGGACCATGGCCACGGCAGCGTGTTCTGGGTGCTGGGCGGCGGCATCAAAGGCAAGCAGGTGGCGGGCGAGCAAGTGGCGATTGCGCAGGGGACGTTGTTTCAGAACCGCGACATGCCCGTGCTGAATGAATACCGGGCCGTGCTGGGCGGCTTGCTGCGCCGCACGTTCGGCTTGACCTCGGCGCAGCTCGATCACGTATTTGCCGGCGTGAAACCGGCGGAGCTGGGGCTCGTGTAAATCGGAATGCCACCGTGTTACGCTACGCCTGCGCAACTGGCGCGTAGCGAAAACCGGCGGCTTGTGGCGCCGGGCACGAATGGAGTGGCATGAACGATACCCAGCGCGATATTGTCAGCGCAGGCTTTTCCCTGGCCTTGATCGCCGTGACGGCCTTCGTCATGCAGCGTTTCTTTTTACCGCTCGTGTGGGCCGGCATCCTGTGCGTGGCTACCTGGCCCTTGTACCTGCGCGTGCGCGCGGCGCTGGGGCAGCGCCCCATCATTGCGGCGGCCGCGCTGACCCTGGCGTTCGCCTGCATCTTCATCATTCCCGTGCTGTTCGGCGTGGCGCAGGCGGCGCGCGAAGTACCCGTGCTGGCCAATTTCATCGTGCATGCGAATGCCGATGGCTTGCCCGTGCCGCACTGGGTGGCGCATATTCCGCTGGCCGGCAGCGCCATCGGCGACTGGTGGCTGGCCACCCTGAGCCAGCCGCACGGCCTGGGCCACTTCTTTGCGGGCAGCGCCGTGGGCGGCTTTCATTCCGCGCGCGACATGCTCAAGGTGCTGGGGGCGGACGTGTTCCATCGCCTGGTCGACTTCGGTCTGGCGTTTTTATGCCTGTTTTTCTTTTACAAGGATGGGGAGGCGCTGACGCGCCAGATCACGGCTGTCGGCAGCCATTTCCTGCGCCCAGAACGGTGGGGCCGCTATGCGCAAAAGATCCCCACGGCCATCCGCGCCACCGTCAACGGCCTGGTACTGGTGGGCCTGGCCGAAGGCGTGCTGATCGGCATCGCCTATGCGATTGCCGGCTTGCCGTCGCCGGCCCTGTGGGCCTTTGCCACGGGCATCCTGGCCATCATCCCGTTCGGCGCGCCGCTCGCTTACGTGTGCGCGGCCGCCTTGCTGGTCTTCCAGGGCAATGTGGGCGCCGCCATCGGCGTGGCCGCGTGGGGCACCGTGGTGCTGTTTGTGGCCGACCACTTCGTGCGCCCCGGCATGATCGGCAACGCTACCCGCTTGCCCTTCCTGGCCGTGCTGTTCGGCATCCTGGGCGGTGTGGAAACCCTGGGCCTCGTGGGCCTGTTCATCGGTCCCGTCGTGATGGTGCTGTTTGTTACCTTGTGGTACGAAGCGAATGCGACTGACCGCGTACCGCCGGCGACCATGCTTTCCAGCACAGCTGACGATGCAGGTGCCGACGCACTTGCCGGTACAGCTGCTGCAACACCTGCCAGCCCGGCCGCGCCGGAACGCACACAGTAGTGAGGGGTCGGTCAGCGTGCCGCTGGCCGGTACTGAGGCGTTCCCGGCGTGGCCGGACGGAGCTGACTTGATAACAGGGTGCGAACACCTTGTTTTAAAGTCATTCTTAATGTGCCTTGGATAGAATAAGCAACCAACGGCGCATCAGCAGCACTTCAACATAGCCCGGCTCGATGCCCGTACCGCACTCGATCAAGGGATTGACGGTGTAGTAGCGCTTGCGGAAGTCGCGGCAGACGAGGATTTCGCGCTTGCCCATGCGGACGAGGAAAGAGCTTGGGGCGTATTCCAGGCCGAACCGTGAGCCAAAACCGCTATTCAATGTTGCCATGACAATTCCTTTGAGGGAGATGTGTTGAACGAGTCATCAGAATAGCATAAGTACTGTATGAATACACAGCTACTGTATGAATAAACAGTATTTTTTTGCTGGTGTGGTTTTTTTGATCAGTATCAGGAACATGAAAGAGAGATGAGTTTGCAAGAGAAAAATGACATGGGCATGACCACGGGCTGGACCACGAAACTGCGCCGCTTCGTCGAGGCGCGCCTGTCGCCGGAAGGCGAGCTGGGCCTGCATATGACGGTGGGCGTGGCGCTGATGCTGGTGGCCATCGTGGTGTTTCACGAAATCGCCGAAGCCGTCATGGGCATGGCCCGGATCACGGTGATCGACTTGCAGGTGGCGCACTGGTTCAACCAGCATGCCGTGCCGTGGATCACCAGCTGCCTGCTGGTCGTCACGCACATGCATGGCGTGATCGGCGCCATCACCCTGGCCGTCTTGCTGGGCTGGTATCTGCATCGCAAGGGCGCCGATTACTGGCTGTTTACCCTGGTCATCACCATGCCGGGCGTCATGTTTTTGAACCTGCTGCTAAAGTACATTTTTGTGCGCGCGCGGCCCAGCTTTGACGAGCCCATCTTGCAGACGGCCCTGAGCACGTACAGCTTTCCCAGTGGCCATACGGCCACCTCGACAGCCCTGTACGGCTTGCTGGCCGCCTACCTGATTTGCCAGACGGCGCCGGGCGCGTGGGGCAAGCGCATCGCCATCGCGCTGGGCGCTTTCCTGATGGCGTCACTCGTGGGCTTCAGCCGCATTTACCTGGGCGCGCATTACCTGAGCGATGTGCTGGCGGCCATGGCGGAAAGCTATGGCTGGCTGGCCATCTGCATCGCCGGCGTGTCGACCCTGCGCCGCCGCCGGCATATCCGGCAAACCAAATAAGGGGTACGATCCTGAGCAAGATTGCAGTCATCATCAATGCGGGCGCCGGTTGCGGCTATGCGCCCGACTGGGCGCAGCAGCTCGAAGCGGCTTTTGCCGCCGTGGGACTCGACGCCGCCATTACCCTGGCGCAAGGCGGCGCCGACATGATCGCCACGGCCGAGCAAGCCCTGCGCGATGGCGCGCCCATCGTCGTGGCCGGTGGCGGCGACGGCACCATCAATGCCGTCGCATCCGTCGTTGTCGGCAGCGGCACGCCGTTTGGTGTCTTGCCGCTGGGCACGCTGAACCATTTCGCCAAGGATTTGAATATCCCGCTCGACCTCGATGCGGCCATTGCCAATGTAGCGCAGGGCGTGCGGCACCAGGTCGACGTGGGCGAAGTCAATGGCCGCATCTTCCTGAACAATTCCAGCCTTGGCCTGTATCCCGATATCGTGCGCGACCGCGAAAAGCAGCAGCGCCGGCTGGGACGGGGCAAGTGGCTGGCCTTCAGCTGGGCGCTGGTGGCCGCGCTGCGCCGCTACCCATTCCTCAGCGTGCAATTGAAGCTCAACGACGCCGTGCATGCGCGGCGCACGCCTTTCGTCTTCATCGGCAATAATGAATACCTGATGGAAGGCTTGAATATCGGCGAGCGCGAGCGGCTTGACGGCGGCCAGCTGAGCTTGTACGTGGCGCAGCGTCCGGGCCGCCTGGGCTTGCTGAAGCTGGCCTTGCACGCGCTGTTTGGCAAGTTGTCGCAGGCCAAGGATTTCGACGTGTTGACGGCCACCGACCTGGAGATTGCCACGCAACACCGCCGCCTGCGCGTGGCCACCGATGGCGAAGTGACCGTCATGAATACGCCGCTGCATTACCGCATCCGCACGGCCGCGCTCGATGTGATCGTGCCGGCGCCCGTACCCGCAGCCAGCTAGGAGAACGCCATGCGTACCATCGTGCATTTGTCCGACTTGCATTTTGGCAGGGTCGATGCTGACCTGCTGGCGCCCCTGCGCGCGCTCGTCGAGCGTCTGGAACCTGACGTGGTGGTGGTCTCGGGCGACCTCACGCAACGCGCCCGCAGCGCCCAGTTCCAGGAAGCGCGGCACTTTCTCGACAGCTTGCCGGGGCCGCAGATCGTCGTGCCGGGCAACCATGACGTGCCACTCTACAACGTCGTTTCCCGCTTCCTGACGCCGCTGGTGAAGTACCGGCGCCATGTAACGGACGATTTGTCGCCCGAATATGTGGATGAGGAAATCGCCGTGCTGGGCATCAATACGGCCCGCTCGATGACGTTCAAGGATGGCCGCATCAGCCACGAGCAGATCGATTTCCTGCGTGAACGCCTGGGCAGTTTGCCGCCAGGTTTGACGCGCATCATCGTCACGCACCATCCATTTGACTTGCCCGAGCACTTCGACGAGGATGACCTGGTGGACCGCGCCCCGCAGGCGCTGCAAATGTTTTCCGAATGCGGCGTGGATCTGCTGCTGGCCGGGCACTTGCACGCCAGCGTGGCGGGCAACACGGCCGAGCGCTACAAGATCGCCGGCTACGCTGCCCTGATGGTGCAGGCGGGTACGGCCACGTCCACGCGTGGCCGGGGCGAGTCGAACTCCTTCAACGTGCTGCGCGTGGAAAATAGTTGTATTCGCGTCGAGCGCTACAGCTGGAATGAGGACAGCGCCGACTTTGAAAAGGTCAGCACGGAAGCGTTCGAGCGCCAGGGCGGGGTGTGGGCCAGCTTGCGGCCGCTGTAGATCGGATGAGCGGGGCAAGGCCCCGCGTAATCCGACGCTATTGTTGGCTTTGGTAATAGCTGTGGTGATGTCGGATTACGCTGCGCTAATCCGACCTACGCCGATCTACACCTGTCGTCGAGTGGCCGGCAAAATGGCCAGGGCTAGGCGCGTTGCCGAAGACAGTACGAATAGTACGGCGAGGCAATGCAACAACGCCCTGGACTTTTTGATGGCTACTCCGCTACAGCCAGTAGTTCATGAAACGGGCCGCCCACTCCTTCATGCGGTCGGCAATCGGCCGCGTTTCCCATTTCGCCCTGGTGATTTCTTCCGAGTCGCGCAAGTCTTCCTGGAAGGCATTTTCCATCTCCCTGCCGAAGCTGTCGCCCAGCACGATCACGTTCAGCTCGCTGTTATGCAGGAAGCTGCGCATGTCGATGTTGGTCGAGCCCACTGTCGACCAGGCGCCGTCGATGACGGCCGTCTTGGCGTGCAGCACGGCCAGTTTCAAGTGGAAGATGCGGATGCCGCCGGCCAGCAGCTGGTCGTACAGGGCGTGTCCCGCATGGAATACGAGGCCGCTGTCGGACACACCGGGCAGCACGACGGTGACGTCCACGCCCCGTTTCGCGGCCGCGATCAGGGCGTCGACCGTCTGCTGGTCCGGCACGAAATAGGCGGACGTGATGTGGATGGATTTCTTGGCTTCCTGGATGGCCAGGATGTACGCCTTGTAGATTTCAAAGCCGCCGTCCGGTTCGCTGGCCACCACACGCACCAGCTTGTCGCCCACTTCCGACAGGGTCGGGAAATAATTAGCGTCCGGCAAGTCGGCCTGGTCTTGCTGGGCCCAGGTGCGGATGAACAGCCACTGGAAGGCGGCCACGGCCGGGCCTTCCACTTTCACGTGGGTATCGCGCCAGCCCACGTCCTTCTTGTCTTTGGGTTTCGATTTCGAGCGGAACAGCGAGCTTTTCGCATAGGTATCGCTGATATTGATGCCGCCCGTAAATGCCATCTTGCCGTCGACGATCAGCACCTTGCGGTGGTCGCGGTTATTGATCTTCCAGTCGTCGCCCTTGAGCTTGGCGGGATTGACGGGGTTGAAGGCCACCAGGTGCACGCCGGCCGCGCGCATGCGGTCAAAGAACGCCTGCGGCACGCCGAGGGTGCCCACGCTGTCGTAGATGACATTGACCGTCACGCCCGATTGCTGCTTTTCGATCAGCATGTCGGCAAATTTGAGGCCCAGCGGATCCTGGTCGAAGATATACGTTTCCAGGTTGATGCTGTTCTTCGCTTCGCTGATGGCCTGGAACATGGCGGCCATGGTTTGCGGGCCGTCAAACAGCAGGGTCACCTTGTTGCCCTTGATCAAAGGTACGCCCGTGGCCGCCTCTTCCAGCGCCGCCTGGGTTTTCAAGTCCATGCCGGACTTGGCCCAGCGCTTGTTGAGCAGGGCGGCGCGGCTGTTGACGCTCAGCACGGCGCCCTTGCCCGTGATCACCTTGGGCTTGGCCACCGGCTCCAGGGTGGTGTTGAGGTTCTTGACATTGGGCAGCGAGGCGCATGCAGCCAGGGTCCAGCACAGCAGTAGGGCGGTGAGGCAGGGTTGCATGCGCCGAGCGGTCATTTTTGAGCCTTGGTGGTGGGTGACAGGTTTGCCGACTCATCGGCCAGTGCCAAAGGTGGCGGGTTTTTTGAACCGAAGAAGAAGACGATGGGCGACCGGAGGAAGCGCTTGCCCAGAATCTTCAACAATTGCATGCCGTGCTTGAAGCGCACCTGGCGCGAACGCAGAGCCACCCACAGGGCCAGGCCGAAGCTGACCAGCAGGTTGGCCGTGCCGATGGCGAAGATGCCCGACAGCGACTTGACGGCCAGTTGCCAGCTCATGTTGTGGTCCAGGCCCACCAGGGCCGTGGCGAAGTTGGCGGCCGAGAAGGTGATGTGGCGGATGTCGATAGGCAAGCCGATCAAAAAGCCCAGGGTGCCGATGGAACCCAGCAGGATACCGAAATAGAAGTTACCCATCAGCCCGCCCAGGTTGTTTTCCAGGTACATGCCCAGCCGTTGCAGGCGTTCCTGGCCAATCACGCGGCCCAGGCCGCGCAATTGCGCGATGCGCTGCGCCCAGCGCGTGTACAGGGCCTGGTTGTCATAGTAGCCGGAAATCAGGCCGGCCACGAACAGGCATACGCCGGCGATCATGGCGTAGAAGATGGCGGGGCTGCCGATGGGGTCGATATCGTGCAGCAAATGCATGGCTTTCTCGGGCGTCACCAGGTTGTGTCCCGTAATCGCCTTGTAGCCGAGCGCGATCAGCCAGGCCGTGGGAATGGCGGTCGCCAGGTTGCCCAGCACGGCCATGTTTTGCGTGCGGAAGACCTTGTTGATCAGTTCCGCCATGCTGTCGAGGTCGATATTCCTGCCATCCTTGCTGTGCAGGCCGGCGGCGATGCGCGACGCCGTCATGGCCGGCTGCTTGGTGGCCACCGTGAAATGCAGCAAGTGGATGAACATGAAGCCGATCGAGTAATTCATGCTGAACATGAAGGCTTCGACCAGCGGCGCCGAGCGCAGGTAGGACATCAATATCTTGAACAGGGCCATGAAGCCGATGATCACGCCCGCGCCCGCGGACGAGAGGAACATGGCGCCCATTTCGCGGCGGTTTTCCGCGATGTAGTGCTCGCCCGTGCGGCTGGCGTTTTCCGTCACATTGCGCGCCAGCAAGTTGATATTGTCGGAAAACAGGTCGCTGACCTTGTACTTGTGGTTGTGCGCGCGTATCAGTTCCAGCGCCAATCCGACGGCGCCCGCGCGGCGGCGGCTGACGGGCTGCGGGTACAGCAAGTCTTGCGTGGCATCGACCGTGATGGCGGCGATGTCCACGTTGTTGGAGGCAGGCAGCTCGCCGCTCGTGTCGACGAGGAACAGCAGCTTGCGCAAGCGCTCGATGCTTTGCGCCAAGGCCACCAATAAATACGTGAGGGGAATGCTGGTGCCCTGATACAGCGCCTTCTTGCGGATCTTGGCGATGACGGCGTCGCACTGGTCCAGCATCACCAGCAAATGGCGCGCGTCTTCGATGTGCTCGAGATCGCCATGCAGCAGATTCGTGTAGGCATCCAGGTAGGCGTTCACTTCCGTGTTCTGCACCATGAATGGCGACTGGAACACTTCGATTTCGCTGTGGAAACGTGTCAGTTCCGGCTCCAGGCCCATGGCGCAGACGCGGTAGGACAGGGTGCGGATGGCGTCGAGCATGCCCGGCAGCATGATATTGCCATCGCCGACGGCCAGTTCGATCTCGTCGCTGGTGAGCACGTCGAACAGTTCCAGCCAGTCCGTGGCGGGCACATTGCTGATCCACAAATAATCGGTTTTCAGGTACAGCACCTGGTCGAGTGCGTCGTTCAGGTACTCGTCGCCGAGGGCGGGCGGCAGCATGCGGTAGGCGATGCGGCGTTTCAATTCCGTGAAGAAACCGCTGTTCGACAGCACGCCGATGTCGGTGTACAGGCTGGCGTGGCGGCGCGCGGCCAGCACGCGCAGCACGTATTCATGCAGGGCGCGCGCTTGCGCGGGGTTACCTTTGAGAAGCTGGCGCAGGGTGCGCACGTTGGCAATCGCGGTAGCGCTGTCGTGGGAGCGCTTGGGACGCAGTGAGTTGAATAATTCCACCAGCAAGTCGATATTGCTGGAGTTGGGGTCAATGCGTTCGAGGATAGCTAGCATGCAGAAAAAACGGGCGAGCCGCTGTCGGTAAAACCAGTAGTGTACCGCCTGCGTCAAATCGCGCAACGTTCGCCACCGAACATTGCTTTACGGCAGGGCCTGCATTTAACGCCATTTTGCCGCAAATTAGCTGAATCATGGTCAATATTGCGTGTTGTCAGTGTGCGACTCTTTTCCTGGGCTAAGCTGAAGTTTCTGTTGTACAACGCACGGACGCTGGACAAAAAGCGGGGATAAGGTAACACTGAGATCAGACACACAGCGCATGTCCTGATCAATACCGGGAAGTTTCAATTCACGTTACCGAGATATTTATCATGAAGACCTCGTATTTTGCGCTTGCTGTGATAGGGATGGGGCCTTTCGCGCTGGGCGCGACGGCCCAGGCTGCCGATGGCGCAGGCAGTGCCGCATCCAGTAACGTTGCCGTGTACGGCGTGCTCGACGCGGGCATCGTGGCCGAGCGGGGCTGTGCCGCCAATTGCGCCGGCGCCAAGGTGTCCGGCGGCGTCGCGTCCGGTTCGCGTCTGGGCGTGCAGGGCCGCGAGGCGCTGGGTAATGATGTCACGGCCGTGTTTACCCTGGAAGCGGGCATCCAGAACGACACGGGCCAGTCGGAAGAGGGGCGCCTGTTCGGCCGCCAGGCTTACGTGGGCCTCGACAGCCGCCTGGGCGCGCTGACCCTGGGGCGCCAGTACAACCTGCAATACCTGACCCTGACCGATGTGGCCGACCCGTTCAAGGGCGGCATGGCCGGCAGCGCCAGCAACCTGGCCGGCTACAGCGTGAAACGCTACGACAACACCGTCAAATACGTGACGCCCGCCTTGCGCGGCGTGACTGCCAGCGCCATCTACAGCTTTGGCGAGTCGCCGTACAGCAACGCCAACAACCGCGCGTATGGCGCCACCCTCGGCTATTCGGCCGGCGCCGTGAATGTCAGCGTGTCGCACCAGCGCAAGAATAACCTCATCCTCGCTTCCGGCACCTTGCCCGCCATCGACATGTCTGCCCGCAACACCCTGATCGCGGCGAATATCGACCTGAAGGTGGCCACTGCCTTTGCCGCCGTGGGCATCAACAAGGGCTATGGCAGCTCGCCATGGGACCCGAACAATGCCTACAGCTCGCTGGCCCTGTCGATGTCGTCGTCTGACAGCCGCGACACCTTGCTGGGCGTATCGGTGCCCGTGGGCGGCTTCAAGCTGCTGGCGTCCTGGGTGCGCAAGGATGACCGCGATCTGGCCAACCGCGACGCCAGCCAGATGGCCGTCGGCCTCACGTATTCGCTGTCAAAGCGCAGCGATTTCTATGCGTCCTACGCGAAGATCCACAACAAGAACGGCGCCCGCTACACGGTGGGCAATGCCAGCGATTCGGGGCGTGGCGATGCGGCGTTTAATCTCGGCTTCCGTCACGGTTTCTGAGCCGCGGTCGCCGATGGGGCAGGGCAGCTTGCGCCCAGCCATTTGCCGTTGCTCGTCACATTCACCTGTTCCGGCGTGCCGCGCGCGCTGGTGGTCACCGCCAATTGCATGCTGAATGCCTGGTCGCCCGTAAACAGTACCTTGCCTTCGCCGCTCGATTTCGGATTGGCGCAAGTGAACGAAACATTCATGCCGCCCGCGATATCCGTGTTTTTCGATTTGCAGTCACCGGGCTGGCCCGTGGGAATCTGCTTGCGCGCCGCCATGTCCGGCGTCACGCATGCCGTCACGCGCACGGCGCCATCGGCGCCCACGGTGGGCATGGCCATGCCCCGGCTGGCCGCCATGCTTTCCAGCTGCTTGCGTTGATCGGGAGGAAGGTTGCCCAGTTGCTGCAGCACCATGGACATGGCGTTGTCGGTGGCGGCGTCCGGCGACGCCATCTTGCTGTCGACTTGCCACAGGCCCGGCTTGATGGTGGCGGACTGCGAGGCGGCCATGGTATTGGCGTGGGCGCCGAAGGCGGCGCAAGCCAGCAGGGCCAAGCTTGGCAGGGATTTTTTCATCGTGGGGTCTCCGGTATGGGCAGACCCCAGCATACGGCATGGCAAGCGGGGCACGCTTGCCATTGTGTTACAAACTGTGATCGGGCTCGATGCGGCGCACGTCCACGCAGGCGATGCGGCGCTCGTCGGCCTCGATGATTTCATAGCGCAAGTCATCGAGCTCCAGTACTTCGCCCACGGCCGGCATGTTTTCGAAATGCGCCAGCAGGAAGCCGGCGAGCGAGTTGTATTCGCCGTCTTCGCTGACCAGGGTTTCCGTTTCGAACACTTGCTCCAGATAATGCAGGTCCGTCGCGCCGTCGATGCGCCAGTGGCCGGGGCCCAGCACCTCCACGTCGGGCTGCTCGTCCTCGTCGGGGAATTCGCCGGCGATGGCTTCCAGGATGTCGATCGGTGTCAGCACGCCCTGCACGGTGCCGAACTCGTCGACCACCAGCACCAGCTGGCCGCGCGAGCGCTTTAACGTTTCCATGGCTTTCAGCACGCCGGCCGCTTCCGGCACGACGACGGCTTCGCGCATGCTGTCCGGGTCGATCTTGCCGCGCGAGACCAGATCCTCGATGAGGTCCTTGCTGCGCGCGATGCCGACCACATTGTCCAGGTCATCATTGCAGACAGGAATCATGCTGTGCGGCGTGTCGCGCAGCAGTTGCAGCATCTTCTCGCTGCTGTCGTTCAGGTTGACCCACGACACGTCGCCGCGCGGCGTCATGACGGAGCGGATCGAGCGTTCGGCCAGGGTCAGCACGCCGCTGACCATGTTGCGCTCTTCCACGCCGAAGGCGGAGACATCGGGCATTTCCTTGACTTCGTGCTCTTCCACGGCTTCGCGGCCCTTGCGTCCGCCCAGCAGGCTCAGCACGGCTTGCGCCGTACGGTCGCGCAGGGGGGCGTTGGACTGCAGCTTGAGGAAGTTGCGGCGCGCCAATTGATTGAAGAATTCGATGACGATCGAGAAACCGATAGCGGCGTACAGATATCCTTTCGGAATGTGGAAGCCCAGGCCCTCGGCCACCAGGGAGAGGCCGATCATCAGCAGGAAGCTCAGGCACAGCACGACGACGGTGGGGTGGGCGTTGACGAAGCGCGTCAGCACCTTCGACGCGAGCATCATGACGACGATGGAAATGACGACGGCGGCCATCATCACGTACAGGTTTTCCACCATGCCGACGGCCGTGATGACGGCGTCGAGCGAAAAGACGGCGTCGAGCACGACGATCTGCGCCACCACCAGGCCGAAGCCGGCATACACCTTCGGGCCCGTCTGGGCGTGCGTGATGCCTTCTAGGCGCTCATGCAGCTCGCTGGTTGCCTTGAACAGCAGGAACAGGCCGCCGAGGAGCAGGATCAGGTCGCGCCCCGAAAACGAGAATGTCCATATGGAAAACAATGGCGTGGTCAGGGTGACCAGCCAGGAAATCAGGGAAAGCAGGCCCAGGCGCATGACGAGGGCCAGGGTCAGGCCCAGCACTCTAGCCTTGTCGCGCTGGTGCGGCGGCAGTTTCTCGGCCAGGATGGCGATGAAAATCAGGTTGTCGATACCCAGTACGATTTCCAGTACGACCAGCGTCAGCAGGCCGACCCAGATTGTCGGGTCAAATAACCATTCCATGTGTGTAACCTTGTAAAGTCGATCAGTGTAAAGCGTGCCTGGCGGCTAAAGCCCCGGGCGCGTGGGTGCTGCATGCATGTCTTCAGGGGCGGACGCGCGGCGGCCGGGTGGCCAGCCGCACGTCCGCTTCGGCAAGTGCGCCCGGTCCCGCTTGCCAAATGATGGCGTAAAACGGCACGGCCTGGCGCGAGCTCGGGTACAGCGTGATGGGGTCGTTGTCGCATTCTTCGCTACTGCAGCTATCGCAGCTGTCGCCAGGCAGGCCCGCATGGAGGCTGGCATCGGCACAATCGATGCTGAAGGCGGGCGTGGCGCTAGCGCCGGCCGCGATTGCATGCTGGAATGGGGAAGGGCTGGCGTAAGCCATGCTGGCAAACGCCTGGGGTAACGCGATGAAAACAAAAAGGCAGAGCAGGACGAGAGCTCGTCTCATATACAGGCAGATAGTTCTGGAACGGTCGAGTATAACACGCCTGTATGGCAGCCTGATGACAGAGGCTTGCAATAGTGATACGTATGCCGTAAATTACGAAATAGCAATAATTTCACGTGGCGGCGAAGACGCAGCGCGGGCCCCGTGACTATTCTTGCGTTCGTATCACATTGCGCCTGCGCCGTTTGCTTGCGCACGTCTATAACGTAGTGTTACCAGGACTCTGCCTTGAAACCCATTACCGCCCTCCTGCTTGCCGCCGGCATCCTCTCGCCATCGTTCATCCTTGCCGCCACCCCCGTGGAAGCGGCGCCGACCCAGAAAGCCGGCAAGGCTGTGCCCAGCCGTGCCGCCGCCGTCAAAGTCACGTCCGTCGAAGGCATCACCGAATACCGCCTGGCCAATGGCTTGCGCGTGCTGCTGTTCCCGGACGCCAGCAAGCCGACCCTGACCACCAACATCGTCTACCTGGTCGGTTCGCGCCATGAAAACTATGGCGAAACGGGCATGGCCCACTTGCTCGAGCACTTGCTGTTCAAGCCCAGCGCCAACTTCGGCATCAAGAAGGGCAGCAAGACCCCCGTCGAGATACTGAACTCGACGGGCGCTGATTTCAACGGCACCACGTGGTACGACCGCACCAATTACTACGCGACCTTCCCCGCCAACGACGACAACCTGCGCCAGATGCTGGCCATGGAAGCGGACCGCATGGTCAACGCGGCCATCGACCAGAACGACCTGTGGAACCCGAAGACGCAGAAGGGTGAAATGACCGTCGTGCGCAACGAGTTCGAGATGGGCGAGAGCGACCCGATCGGCGTGACGAGCGAGCGCATCCAGGCCATCGCCTACGACTGGCACAACTATGGCAAGTCGACCATCGGCGCCCGTTCCGACATCGAGCAGGTGAACATTCCCCGCCTGCGCGCGTTTTACCATAAATATTATCAGCCCGATAATGCCGTGCTGATGGTGGCGGGCCGCTTCGATGAAGCCAAGGTCTTGAAACAGATCAATGATCTGTTCGGCAAGATTCCGAAACCCACGCGCGTGATCGAGCCGACCTACACGGCCGAACCCGTGCAGGATGGCGAGCGCGCCGTGACGGTGCGCCGCAGCGGCGGCACGCAGTTCGTCGGCGCCGGCTACCACGTGGCGCCGTCCGGCAACCCGGACGCCGTCGCCATCGAGGTGCTCGGTCATGTGCTGACGGACGCGCCGGCCGGCCGCCTGCACAAGGCGCTGGTGGAAACCAAGCTGGCCAGCAAGATCGAATACAACTCCGTGAGCAACCTGGAGCCGGGCTACAACCTGTTCGGCGCGCTGGTGCCGCTTGATGGCAACCTCGATGCGGCGCAGACGGCCATGCTGAAAGTGCTGGAAGACTTGAAATCGCAGCCCATCACGGATGCGGAAGTGGCGCGCGTGAAACAGCAGCTGAACAAGCAGGTGGAACTGATCACCTCGAACACGGCGCGCATGACGATCGCCCTGACGGAGTCCCTGGCGGCCGGCGACTGGCGTCTGTTCTTCCTGCAGCGCGACCAGCTCGACAAGCTGACGACGGCGCAGGTGCAGGCGGCGGCCGAGAAATACCTGAAGAGCTCTAACCGCACCCTGGGCCGCTTCATTCCTACCGATGCGCCGGACCGCACCGTCGTGCCGGCCTATGCCGACGTGGCGCCGCAACTGGCCGGCTACACGGGCCGCGCCGTGGTGGCGCAGGGCGAAGCGTTCGATCCGAGCCCCGACAATATCGAAGCGCGCACCCAGCGTTTCACCTTGCCGAATGGCTTGAAGGGCGCCTTGCTGCCGAAGAAAACCAAGGGCAGCACGGTCAGCGTCGTGTTGAAATTGCAGATCGGCAGCGAAGAGAGCTTGCGCGGCAAGGCGCAAGTGGGTGTCTACACGGCCAATTTGCTGTCGCGCGGCACGGATAAACTGTCGCGCCAGGAAGTGAAGGACAAGTTCGACCAGCTGGGCATGCAGGTCGCCATCACGGGCGGCGCCGAGGGCGTCACCGCCATGCTGAATGGCAAGCGCGAGAACTTGCCGGCCGCCATGGACCTGCTGGCGCAAGTGCTGCAAAAGCCGGCCTTGAACGAGACGGAATTCCTGGAATTGCAGCGCGAGCGCGTCGGCCGCGCGGAGCAGGAGTTGCCTGAGCCGCAGCCGCTGGCCGTGAACGCCTTCCGCCGCCTGCTCGACGCCACGCCGGAAGGCCATGTGCGCCACGTGGCCACCTTGCCGGCTGAACTGGTGCAATGGAAAGCCATCAAGGTGGCCGATGTGAAAGCCTTCCATGGCGCCTACTATGGCGCGGCGAACGCGACTTTTGCTGCCGTGGGCGACTTCGACCCGGCCGCGCTGAAGGCGCAAGTGGCCAGCCTGTACGGCAGCTGGAAGGCGCAGCAGCCGTACGCGCGCATACTTGATGCCGTCAAGCCTGTCAGCGGCGAGAAAGTCACCCTGGAAACGCCGGACAAGGCGAACAGCGTGCTGTTTGCCATCCAGCCGATTCCCCTCAAGGATGACGCCGCCAACTATCCCGCCTTGCTGATCGCCAATCACATGCTCGGTGGCGGCGCCTTGCGCAGCCGTCTGGCCGACCGCATCCGCCAGAAGGAAGGCCTGTCGTACGGCGTCGGTTCGCAAGTGAGCATCCCGTCGCGCGAACCGGCCGGCTACTGGATGGCGTATGCCATCAGCGCGCCGCAAAACACGGTCAAGGTGGAAGCGGCCCTGCGCGAGGAAATCGCCAAGGCGCTGGCCGACGGCTTCACGCAAGAGGAATTGGCCGAAGCGAAGAAAGGCTGGCTGCAATCGCAGGAAGTGGGCCGCACGCAGGACAGCGGCCTGGCGCGCGAACTGGCCGGCTACCTTGCCGAAGAGCGCACCATGGCTTACGACAAGGACCTGGAAGCGAAAGTGGCCGCCTTGACCCTGGCGCAAGTGAACCAGGGCCTGCGCGAGTACCTGAAGCCATCGGCCGTCTCGGTGGTGGTGGCCGGCGACTTTGCCAAGGTGGCGAAAGAGGGTGAAAGCGGCGCCAAGGCAACGACGTCGAAATAAGCTGCTTTAAATAAAAAAGCCCGCTGGCAAGTTATTTGCCAGCGGGCTTTTTTTATGGCGATTTCCCGGCCTTAGCGGGGAGCGAGCTCTGCTACGTAGATTTCCACGCGGCGGTTGCGTGCGCGTCCCGATGCATCCGCATTCGAGGCGATCGGCTCGCGGGCGCCGCGGCCTTCCGTGACGACGCGGGTCGGCGAGACGCCGCGCATGGACAGGTAGTCGCGCGTGTGGGCCGCGCGTTCCACCGACAGCGGTTCGTTGATGGAGGCGCTGCCCGTGCTGTCCGTATGGCCGATGATGCTGACCGTGGTGTTCGGGTTTTCGTTCAGGGTGGCGGCAAAGCGGTCGAGGATGGGGCGGAAATTGCCCTTGATGTCGGCGCGGTTGGTGTCGAAGGAAATATCGCTGGGGATTTCCATTTTCAGGCGGTTATCGGCCGTCTGCGTCACTTGCACACCAGTACCCTGTGTCGCTTGTTCCATCGCGCGCTTCTGGTTTTCCATGCGGTTCGACCAGATATTGCCGATCACGGCGCCCGCCGCCGCGCCGATCAGGGCGCCGCCGGCCGTGCGGCCGCTGCTGCCGCCACCGGTGGTGCCGCCGATCAAGGCGCCCAGGCCCGCGCCGACGCCGGCGCCCGTGGCCGTGCCACGTTGCGTGGCGGACATGTCCGCGCAGCCGCTGGCGGCCAATGCGATCACCAGCATGCCGATCAGGGATTTGGCGCCAGGGCCTTTTTTGAATGCTTCTTTCATGGATTTTCTCCTTGTTTTGTTATTGGGACATACCCAGGAATTACCTGCACACGTTACTGCAAAATGGCGCGGCGTGCCAGTGTGCGCGCACTACAGGCAAAAGGGCGGCGCCCGTTCGCACGCGCGCCGCCCCGTCTGGCCAGTAAATTGGCCTCTATAAACCGCGTCCGCTGATCAGGCGCAGCAGCACCATGATCACGGCGACCACCAGCAGTATGTGGATGAAGCCGCCAATGGTATAGGAAGTTACCAGGCCCAGCAGCCAAAGAATGATGAGTACGACGGCGATTGTATACAGCATGATGTGTCCTCCGAGAGTAATGTGTGGATGACGGCGACGGCCTTGGCCTTGCAGGCGCTGGCGCGTGGCGCCGTCATCGGTTCTTGTCATTGCGCGGCGACTGGGTCGCTGAACGCTGATGCCATGACTAAGTGTCTACTTTGTTTCCCTTGCGTTCTGTACGCTGTCGTACACAAGACTCAACTATCGTGAGCGGTCGGCGTGTTCATCGGCCATGCCCGGCACCCATGCCAGCATGCCGGCCATGCCGACGGCGCCGGCCAGGCAGCTGACCATGCCGCCCGTCAGCAGCAGCATGACGCCGAACACGGGGCCGCCCGCTTCGGGCGCCAGATCCAGCGCGCAGAAGCCCAGCGCGGTGGCCAGCAAGCCGCCGCCAATAAAACCCAGCCAGATCCTGTTGCTGCCTGCCTTGTCGTCTTGCATGGCTACTCCTTGATGACGTTTCGTTGAACTTTCCTGAATGCATCATCTCGCGGGACGGCAAGCTCATCTGTACGCCAACGAACATTGTTAAAAAGAAAACGCCCGGACAAGCCGGGCGTGTGTTGAATTTGCAACTTATTGCAGCGGCGGCAGCGCTGCGGCCTATGCCTTAGCCGATGGCGCGCAAGCCGCCGTTGACGACGCGCACGCGGTCGCCCTGGCGCCAGTTTGGCGCGGCGCTCTGGTGCACGGTGCGCGTCTTGCCGTTATCGAGGCGCACGACGATGTTGTAGCTGCGCGTGGCGCGCACGCTGCCTTCGATCTGGTTGCCGGCCACGGCGCCGCCGACGGCGCCCAGCACGGTGGCCAGTTGCTTGCCGTGGCCGCCGCCCACCTGGTTGCCCAGCAAGCCGCCGACGACGGCGCCGCCAGCCGCGCCCACGCCGCTGCCTTCGGCGCGCGTATTGACTTCATGGATGGCTTCGATCACGCCGCAATTAGCGCACACCTGCGGCGCCGGGGCTGCCGCGTATTGTTGCTGCGGTTGCTGCGGTTGCGGCTGGCGCACTGGCTGCTGCTGCTGTGGCAGGGCGGCCAGCGGCTGCGCGCTGGCCGGTTGCAAGTTTGCTGGCGGCTGGTTTGCCTGCAGGTTGGCCATTTGTTCGGCCGAGGTGCTGGCCGCCAGTGGCTGGCTATCGCCCTGGGACGAAGGCAGCCAGCCCATCAGGGCAGCCGTGCCGACGCCGCAAAACAGCAGGACGGCGACGGCGGCGGCAAGCACCAGCGGATGGAGGGATTTGGTGGTGGTAGTCATGGAAGGCTCCTTGGTTATTTTAAATAAAGGGTGCTGCGTGTTCTGTTGGTTGATGCTTGTTCTGTGCGTGTATTGCCAGTGTGCTGTGCCGCTTGCTCCGCTTCCGTGCGTCACCGTACATACAGGGCCGGTACTGCACCGTAGGCTAAGTAAAAATTATGTCGAGTTGTAACGACACCAAGGAAAAGCAATGCCACCAACGACTGCCAGCATGACCCTGTCCCGCGATGCAGGCCGATCCGGCCTGGGTTCGCCCGTGGGCGCGCTTGACGCCGGCAACCGCCTGCTGGCCAGCCTGCCCGAGCACGACTTGCGGCACCTGACGGCGCTGTTCGATACCGTCACGGTCGAGGTGGGCGAGGTGCTGTACGAACCGGGCCAGCCTATCGGCCACATCTATTTCCCTGGCGATTGCCTGATTTCGCTGCTGGCCGTGGCGGAAGGCCGGATGACCTTGGAAGTGGGCTCCGTCGGCCGCGAAGGCGTCCTGGGCGCTTCCGTCGCGCTCGGTCATGACCTGGCGCAAGTGCGTGCCGTGGTGCAGCGTTCCGGTACGGCCAGCCGCATCGGGCGGGCCGAGTTCTGCGCCGAGTTCGCCCAGCTCGAGTCCCTGCAGCGTTTGCTGTACCGCTACACGGACACCCTGCTGGCGCAAGCCATCCAGATTGCCGTGTGCAGCCGCTTCCACGTGCTCGAGGCGCGCCTGGCCCGTTCGCTGCTGATCACGCGCGACCGCCTGCAGTCGGAGAAATTTCACCTCACGCATGAATTTCTTGCCCACACCCTGGGCGTGCGGCGGGTCGGCGTGACCAAGGCGGCCAGCGCGCTGCAACAGCAAAAACTCATCACCTACAGCCGGGGCAATATCGAGATCCTCGATTCGGCGGGGCTGGAAGCCGTGTCCTGCCGCTGCTACGAGCTGGTCAAAGATAGCGGCGCCATCGGCATGGCCAACGTCTTCGTCTGATTCTTCCTGCTGGCGTTCATCCTTCTGCCGCAGACGCAAAAAAGCGGGGCGGGCGCGTGCGCACCCACCCCGCTTTCTCGATCAATAATTACTTCGGCTTGACCTGGTTGCCGATCACGCCGCCGACTGCGGCGCCGCCGACTGCGCCGACGGCGCTGCCGCCCGTCAGTACGGAGCCGGCAACGGCGCCGACGCCAGCGCCGATGGCGGTGTTTTTATCCTGGCCGGACATGTTGGCGCAAGCGGTCAAGCTCAGCAGCAGGGCGGCAACGGAAGTGGTAGCGGCGATTTTTTTAATGATTTGCATGATAGTTCTCCTATGAATTCGGACCTCGTGGCGCCGGCATGGTATGGGCCGGTGAGACTTCGTATCGCCACGTCTTGGGTGTTTCAGGCACGATTACAGAATAGGATTGTGGCAAGGCAGGGTCTGTTCGGCAACGCACATAGGGGTGTAACAATTGTAATCGTGCACGGCTACGTGTGACTTACCGGTTTTTGCGCGGTGCCTTGCCAGGTTTCGGCGCCACCGGTTTTACGCGCGCCTGGGCCAGCAGTGCCGCGCATTCGCTATCTTCGACGGGGCCGGTATTGACCAGCGGCAGCAGCGCCGCCACGGGCGCCACCACGGCCAGCGCCAGGGCGCCACCGGCGCGCAGGGCCAGCACGCCCTTGTCGACGCTCACGTCGGGCTTGCTGAAGGTGCCGTGCACATACAGGGGCGAGCGCAGCGAAAAGATGCGCAAGCCCTTGCTGTCCGGCCGCAGGGTCAGGTCCAGCCGTTCATCGGCCAGGTTCACCGTGCCGTCGATATTCAGGATGGCGTCATCCGTGTCCACGATGAACTGGCGCGTGCGCATCAGTCCCTTGGTGACGGCGAAATCGGCGGCCATGCAGTTCAGCTTGACCTGCTTGTCGCCCGCCAGTTTGGCCAGCACGACACTGCCGATATTCAAGCCCATTTCTTCCAGCAGCAGCTTGCTGATGCTGCCACGGTTGATCAGCGCGCGCACTTCGCCGTTCGAGCTGCCCAGCAGAGTGGCGACGGAATTGCCCGTCGCCGACAGCGAGGCGTCGCCATTGATTTCGCCCACGCTCGCCTGCAGGGCCGGCAGGCGGGGAAACAGCTGCTGGATGTGCAGATGGCGGGCGCTGGCCTTGAGCTCTGCCGCGATGCCATTGGCGATGACCTTGCCGCTGCCGTCGAGCTTGATTTGCGACGTCAGGGTGCCGCCCGCCACGTTGAAGTTGAGCGGCGTCAAGGACAGCACGCCGTCCGTCAGCACCACATGCGTGTCGAGCTTGCTGATCGGCAGTTCGGCATCGCGCGTGATCTTGTCAGCCGTGTAGCGCACGTCGGCGTCCAGGCTGGTCCAGCGTTCCGTCTTGAAGGTTTCCACCGGCAAGACCCGGCCGGCCGGCTGCGTCGACGGCACGCCCCGTTCCTTCTTGCTGGCGCTGGAATCGGCGCCCACCAGCGGACCCAAATCGGAAAATTGCAGCAGGCGCGAGTGGACTTCCCCCGTCAAACGCTTGCGCGGCGTGCTGGCGGAAAAGGCCAGCTTGCCTTGGACGTCGCTGGAGCCCACCTTGCCGCTGAACTTGTCGTACACCCACTCGCCGCCGCGGGGCGCCAGGGTCGCCGTCAAATGGCCTTCCGTGCTGAAGTGCGGCGTTTCCGGCAACAGCACGCCCGTCAATGGATACAGCCGGGCCATGCTGGGTCCGGATAGCTTCAGGCGCACGTCCAGCGCGGCCAGGTTGGCCGGGCGCGTCAGGGTGCCTTCGATGGCCACGCTGCTGCCGCCCGCGCGCATGTCGGCCTGGATGGGGAAGGGCGTGCCCTGCTGCTGCAGCGATAGTACGCCGCCGGCCTTGCCGCCACCCTTGATGCTTTCGCCATGGTATTTGCCGGACAAGGTCCAGGCGATGCCGTAGCGCGCATCGTCCGCGATGGTGTCGACGTCGGCGCGCATCGCCGTTTTGCTGACGCCATCGTCCAGGTACACGGTGCCCTTGCTGAAGACCACGCTTTGCAATTCCAGCTGCCAAGGCGATGGCTGGTCCTGCTTGTCGAAGGTCCAGTTGTTCTTGCCATCCTTGTTGCGCAGCAAGCGCACCTGCGGCGTGTCGAAGCGCAATTGCGGAATGATGATTTTCTTGTCGAGCAGGGCCAGCGGATTGAGCGAGAACGCCAGCTGGCTGACGCTGGCCAGCTGTGCCTGGCCATCCGTGTCCGTCATGGCGCTCGGGTTGCCCAGGCGCACGTCCTTTGCCTGCAGGTGCGGCCACGGCAGATAGTCGCGCCAGCTTTGTTGCCCGCCAGCCGTTGGCTGCTGCCACGTCAGCGCCAGGTCGCCCTCGATGGCAAACGGCCTTCCCAACGCATCGCTGACGCGCGCATTGAGCCAGGGCTTGGCGCGGTTCCAGTCCATGTTCAGCACGATGATGGAAGCCGTGACGGGCAGGGCGATGAGCACGGCGGTGCTGGCGAGGGCGATTTTCTGACGGCGGGAGAGCGGCATAAGCTGATTCTTTCTGGACAAGTAGTTGCGATGCTACAGGAATCGCTTCAAAGCCGGGCCTGTTTCAGGTTTTGCTGGCGGGCACGTGCGCTGGCGCACGTTGCCCATGCAAGTATTGTCGATTTCTTACCCTATGTGCGGCACCGAACGGATATGCGGGGAGCCGGAGCCTATAACGTCATACATCAAACGCAGTTCCTGATTCCAGATGCACCGACGTATGAACCCTATTGCTTAACATTCTCCAGGAGAAGAAAAATGACAAACCGAGATTTCAAGATGTCCCCATTGGCCGCCTTGGCCGCCTGCGCCACCGCTGTCGTCCTGATGACGGGCTGCTCCAGCCTGAAAACGCCGGCCACGGCCGATGTTGCCGTGTCGCGCGCCGCCGTCGATAACGCTGCCAGCGCTGGCGCCGCCGACCTGGCGCCTGATGAAATGCGTTCGGCCCGCGAAAAAATGCGCATGGCTAACCAGGCATTGAAAGACCGCGACTACAAGACGGCGCGCGATCTGGCGGACCAGGCGCAAGCCGATGCCAAGCTGGCGCAAAGCAAGGCCAATTCGGCCAAGGCCACCAGCGCCGCTGATGAAATCAACGAGAACATCCGCGTCATGCGCGAAGAACTCGACCGTGCCAATCAGCAAGCCCCAAAACAATAAGCAACAACAATAACTAATAACAGGACCCCATCATGAAAAAAGCTACCTACACTACCATTCCCGGCCTGCTGGCCATGGCCGCTCTGGTTGCCGCCTGCAGCTCCGCACCGACCACCACCAGCCTGCTCGACCAGACCCGCGGCGACTACATGGCGGCGCAATCGAACCCGATCGTGTCGACCTATGCGCCACGCGAATTCCGCGAAGCGAGCGTTGCGCTGGAAGCGGCAAACGCGGCCGCCACGCGCCAGGAAGATAGCGAAAAAGTCGACAAGCTGGCCTACCTGGCCAAGCAAAAGATAGCCACGGCGCAAGAAGTCGCCAAGCAGAAGGCCGCGGAAGCCGATATCGCCAACGCCGGCAAGCAGCGCGACCAGTTGCGCCTCGATGCGCGCACGCAGCAGGCCGACCAGGCCACGGCTCGCGCCCAGTCGGCGCAGGCGGATGCGGAAGCGGCCAAGGCCCAGGCGCAAGCGGCCGAAGCGTCGGCCCGCGATGCGCAAGCGCGCGCCGCCGGACTCGAAGCGCAGCTGGCCGACCTGGCCGCCAAGAAAACCGAACGCGGCATGGTGATCACCCTGGGTGACGTGCTGTTCGGTACGGACAAGGCGAACCTGACGGCCGATGGCGCAAATACGGCGCGCAAGCTGGCTGATGTGCTGAAAAACAACCCGCAGCGCACCGTGCTGATCGAAGGCTTTACGGATAGCACGGGCGGCTCCTCGCACAACCTGGAATTGTCGCAACGCCGCGCGGAATCCGTGCGCAATGCGCTGCTGGAGCAAGGCATCAGCCGCGACCGCATCGCCACGAAAGGCTATGGCGCCGCCTATCCGGCCGCCGGCAACGACACGGCGTCGAACCGCCAGCTGAATCGCCGGGTGGAAATCGTCTTGTCCGAAGACAATACGGCGATTCCCGCCCGCCGCTAAAACACCAGGCCAAACCTGCTGCGCGTCGCGTCTTGCGGCCTCCGATGCTCACTGTGCTCTAGCACAGCTCCGCTTCTCGGCCACAATTCACTGCCGCTCGCTACGGTTTTGCCTAGTGTTTGATTTGTTAGTAGGCAGCACCGGCCGAAGCTTGGCCGGTGGATACCCATGCAAGACTTGAAAGGAAACATCATGACCCAAACATCTGTTGAGATTCCAGCTGGCATCGATACGGCCGCCATCCGCGCTGCCGCCAAAAACCTGGACGATGGCGCCGTGACGGCCGGCTACCAGGCCGACCGCCAGGAGTTGATTACCCTGTTGAATGGGGCGCTGGCCACCGAACTGGTGTGTATTGCACGCTACAAGCGCCATTACTACACGGTGAGCGGACGCGACAACGGCACCATCAAGGCCGAGTTCCTTGAACATGCGCAGCAGGAACAGGAGCACGCCGACTGGCTGGCTGAACGCATCGTGCAATTGAATGGCAAGCCAGATTTTAATCCTGCAACATTGCTTGCGCGTAGCCATGCCGAGTATGATGACTCTGAAGACGTGCAGAGCATGGTGCGTGCCAATCTGATCGCGGAACGGGTAGCGATCGAGTCGTATCGCCAGATGATCGTGAAAATCGGCGACAAAGACCCGACCACACGCCATTTGTTGATCAAGATCATGGCTGTCGAGGAAGAGCACGCCGATGATATGCGCGATCTAATGGAATAGTGTTTTTGAGTAAAGTAGGTATAGTAACTACATTCATCCACAGCTAAGGAGCTAAACCATGTTGGAAAACAATATCACCACCGTCAATAACGATGTCAAAACCTTGGTCAAGGATGCCCAAGCCCTGTTCAGCGCCGCTGCCGCCCTGACCGGCGAAAAAGCCGATGAAGTGCGCGTCAAGGGCATGAAAACCCTGGATGCCGCCCTGGCCAAGGCGCATGAAGCGCAGGCGTCGGCCATCGTTGCCACCAAGCAGCTCGCCTCCCAGGCTGACGGCTATGTCAAGGAAAACCCATGGCGCACGGTGGCCGTCGCCGCTGGCGTCGGCGTACTGGTCGGCTTCATCCTGGGCCGCAAGTAATCCACTGTCAGGAGCGATATGGACAAGTCTGCTTCGTCTCACCAGGGGCCGGGATTGATCGGCTCGGTCGCCGGCCTGGCCAAAAACGCCGTCGGACTGATGTTGTCGCGGCTGGAACTGGCCACCATCGAACTGTCGGAAGTGCGCAATCACATGCTGCAGCTGATTGTCATTTTCGCGCTGGCGACCGTGGCGGGCTTGTTTGCCATCGCTTACGGCAGCGTGCTGATCGTCTTTCTGGCCTGGGATAGCCTGGGCTGGAAGATCCTGGCGATCATGACGGTCGTGTTCGTACTGCTGGCCATCGCCCTGGTCATGTATGCGCGCGCCATGCTGCGTCAAGGAAAGCTGTCCATGCCGGCCACCATGGCGGAATTGAAAGCTGACCGCGACATGCTGATGTAAGCTGCATTACGAGGAGAATTCATGTCGGACAACGACAAACTGGCGGCGCAAGCCGCCCGCAAGCGCCTGCTGATCGCCCAGGGCGAAATGTACCGCGTGGGCATCGTGCATGCGCGCGCCAACGTGGGCTATGCGCTGCGCCCGGAATCGATGCTGCAGGGCGTGGTCGAAACGGCGGTCGGCTTTGCCGGCCACCGCGTCGAATCCCTGCTGGCGCCGGGCGGCATGCGTTTGCAAGGCGCCATGCCCTATGTGCTGACGGCGCTATCGTTTATCGGACGCAAGAAGCTGGTCAAGCCGGCCCTGGTCCTCGTGGCCGTGGCCGCCGTTGCCGCCAGCTGGCTGCGCCGCAAGCGCTGAACGCCAGCCGTGTTGCACAGGAACGCCGTCATTGACGGCGTTTTTTTTGCCCGTACCCAACGTCCGGCACGTGCAGGCGCAATCCCTTACAATGATTCACGCCGCACCCGCGCGGCGGACAGAGGGCCATCTCGATGACGAATTCAAAGACACCGATCAATCAGTTAAATCCCTCGCGCCTGCGCATCGTGCTGGTGCTGCAAGGCGGCGGCGCACTGGGCGCCTACCAGGCCGGCGTCTACCACGCGCTGCACGAACATGGCCTGGCGCCCGACTGGGTGGTGGGCACCTCGATCGGCGCCATCAATGCCGCCATTCTGGCGGGTAACAAGCACGAAGACCGGCTCGTGCGTCTGAAGGAGTTCTGGCAGCGCGTGGCGCACCGCGATAGCATCGACATGAACCTGGTATCGGACCAGCAGCGCCGCTCGAACATCTGGCTGGCCACGCTCGATACGGTGCTGCGCGGCGTGCCTGGCTTCTTCAAGCCGCGCGCCTTCAGCCTGTTTCCCGCCGGAATCGCCGTCAAGCCGGAAGAGGCCAGTTTTTATGACACCAGCGAGCTGTCCAGCACCCTCGAGGATCTGGTCGATTTCGATTACCTGAACCAGCCCGGCGGCATGCGCCTGACCGTCAACGCCCTGCGCGTCAAATGCGGCAGCCTCACCAGTTTCGACAGCCAGCAGCAGCCCCTGACGGCGGACCATATCCGCGCCAGCGGCGCCTTGCCACCCGGTTTTGCCGGCGTACGCGTCGATGGCGACTTATATTGGGACGGTGGCCTGTACTCGAACACGCCGCTGGAAACCGTGCTTGACGATACGCCCCACGTCGACACCCTGGTCTTCATGGTCGACCTGTGGAGCTCGGAAGGACCGGAGCCGACCACCCTCGACGAAGTGCAGACGCGGCAAAAGGACGTGACCTTCGCGTCGCGCTCGAAGCGGCATATCGCCGATTACGTCAATACGCATACCTTGCAGCGCAAATTGCGCGAACTGTACGCCGGCCTGCCCGACACAAAGCACAACCGCCAGCAGACGGAAGAGCTGGTGGCGCTCGGCTGCGACAGCACCATGCACATCGTGCGTCTGCCGTATGCGGGGCGCGACTGGCACATGGCGGCCAAGGATATCAATTTTTCCCGGGGCTCCATCGAGTGGCGCTGGGAGCAGGGCTACCAGGATGGCTTGCGCGCGATCAAGGCGGCCGGCTGGCTGGCCTTTGTCACGGAAGATACGCCACTCGTGGTGCACGAACTGCCGCCCTACGAGCGCGACGCCGCCTGATCAGGCCGAGTCGCAAGAGTACGCTTCACTACTGCGGATGGGCCGCTTCGCGCAGTTTTTCCGCGTTCGTCATGTCTTGCCGATACGTGTCCTGCGCATCCTTCAGGCAGGTGGCGCGCGCGGCGGATGGTTCCGAACGGCAGGCTTTTTTGGCCTCGGCCAGGGCGGCGGCGATTTCCTTGCGCAGGGTGCGCAGCTGGGCTTGCGCCGTGCTGTCTTCCTGGTACCAGCGTTGCGGGTCGCCCGGCTGCGGCGTGGCCGTCTGGGCCAGTGCCAAAGGCGCCAGGCTGCAGGCGAACAGGGTGGCCAAGAGTGTGTTGTGGATAGTCATGATAGTTCCTCCTTGAAATAAAAAAGGCGCCGCAGCGCCTTTTTTTACAACCTGCCCGTCAGTAATAGCAGGATCAGTATCACTACGACCAGGCCGGCGATGCCGCTGGGGCCGTAACCCCAGTTGCGGCTATGCGGCCAGGTAGGCAGGACGCCGACCAGGGCCAGGATCAAGATGATCAGAATGATGGTGCCCATGGCAACTCCTTGTTATCGTACGACTCATGCGGGATGGCGGCTGCCTGTTGGCAAGCTCCGCCGAAAATTAATAGCGGTAGACGCGGCCGTCAACGACGCGCACGCGGTTGCCCGGGCGCAGATCATTCGCGTTGTCCTGCACCACGGTGCGGTATTCGCCGTTGTCGAGGCGTACGCTGATCTGGTAGGCCTGCGCTTGCTGCCTGCGGCCTTCCACCTGGTTGCCGACGACGCCGCCGGCGACGGCGCCCGCCACGGTGGCGGCCGTGCGTCCGCCGCCCGAGCCGATGGTATTGCCCAGCAGTGCGCCGGCGATGCCGCCGACCACGGCGCCCGCGCCGCTGGTTTGTCCGCCGCCCTGTACGATCTGGATGGAGTCGACGGTGCCGTACATGGCGGATTCAGGCTGGTTGGCCGGGTAATATTGTTGTGACTGGGAAGGACCGGTGGCGCAACCGCTCAGTGCGGCGGTGGCGGCGAGCATCAGTGCAGCCAAGGTGGCGTTGGTTTTCATTTTATTCTCCTGACGAGGTGAGGGTGTAGTGCCATCTTAGTCATGCCCCTGTTTCCGGTCTGTACGCTGCCGCACGTACTTATTTGGCGCCGAAAATGGTATTTTTTACCGGGACGATCCAGCAAAACGTTGTTATTTATCCCTGTCTGCCTTCCGCTTTCAAAATAAATTACTTGTGTACGGCAGCGTACAGAAGAGAGGCGGCGATCCACGTAAAACGGTAGTCATGCCAAGCAGAGATGCTTGTCACTACCAGGGAGAAATACATGAACAAGAATAAGCTTTTCACCGCCATCGTTGTCAGCCTGGCGTGCGCCGCATGGGGCGGCCAGGCCGTGGCTGCCACGCCGGAAGCAAAAGCAGCCTACAAGGCGGCCAATGAACAGGCGGGCCTGAATTACAAGCTGGCCCATGCCGAATGCGAAAAAATCACGGGCAACCCGAAGGATGTCTGCATCGCCGAAGCAAAGGCCGTGCGCACCTACGATGAAGCTGTGGCCCAAGCGCAATACACGAATACCCTGCGCGCCTACACCAAGGCGCGCATCAAGATTGCCGATGCCAATTACGACGTCGACCTGACGCGCTGCAATGCGCTGACGGGCAACGACAAGGATGTCTGCGTCAAGCTGGCCAAGTCCACCAAGGTGGCGGCCCTGGCCGATGCCAAGGCAGACAAGAAAGTCATCGAAGCGCGCAGCGATGCGCGTGAAGCAAAAAGAAAAGCCGAGTACAAGGTCGCGACAGAAAAATGCGATGCATTAGCCGGCGCAGCCAAGGATGACTGTATCAAGGCTGCAAAAACCCAGTTCGGTTACTGAGCTCCCTCCGGCGCGCAGTCACCAAACTGGTATAAGAAGCTCATTGTGAGCACATTGATTGACCACTCCTAAGGAAAAAACCATGAAATTCACCAAATCTATCGCTACTGGCCTTTTCGTCGCTTCCCTGTTCGCTGTTGCAGGTTGCGCTTCGACCCCAACCAAGGAAGGCACGGGCGAGTACATCGACGACGCGGCCATCACCACCAAAGTGAAAGCCAGCATCTTCAACGAGCCTACCCTGAAATCGACGGAAATCAACGTTGAAACCTTCAAGGGCGTGGTTCAGCTGAGCGGCTTCGTGGCCCAGCCAGCCGATGCCGCCAAAGCGGGTGAAATCACCCGTGGCGTCAAGGGCGTGAAGTCCGTGAAAAACGACATCCGCGTCAAGTAATGGCCTGACCTGCCGCAGCGGCCAGCCCCAGGGCTGGCCCTGCGGCCCTCCACCGACCGTCGCGGGAATCGCATGCATATCCAGCCTACAGATACCCCGCCCGAGCCGGTGGCGGCTGCCTCCACCGAGCCTGCCGGGCCACCTCCCGGCGCGCCCGCGGAGCAGCCAGACTCATCCTTGCGTTTGCCGCTGCATGTCAATGCGCGTGGCATGGCGCTGGGCATCATCGCCACCGTCAGCTTCATTTATGCGCTGCAGTGGGCACAGAAATTCCTCATTCCCGTCATCTTCGGCATTTTCATCGCCTACACCCTCAATCCCGTCGTCGCCTGGCTGGAAAAGCTGCGCCTGCCGCGCGCCATCGGCGCCACGGCCGTCACGGCCCTGATCCTGTTCGGCTCCATCGTCGTGGTCGAGCGCGTGCAGGGCGAATTCGAATCCATCGTTGAAGAATTGCCGGCCGCCACGCATAAGCTGTCGCGCCTGATCGCCGCCAGTACGGGCGGCAAGAACAGCACCTTCCAGAAGATGCAGGCCGTGGCCAATGAAATCGAGCAAGTGGCCGCCGGCGCCGAAGCGCGCCGCAACAACCGCCGCACGGCCGCCGCCGAGGCGCCCAACTTCAAGATCATGGACTGGGTCTGGGCCGGCTCGCTGGGCCTGGTGGGCTTCCTCAGCCAGGCCACCATGGTCATCTTCCTCGTGTTTTTCCTGCTGCTGTCGGGCGACACCTTCAAGCGCAAGCTCGTCAAGCTGACGGGGCCGTCGCTGAGCCGCAAGAAGGTCACCGTGCACATCCTGGAAGACATCAATACGTCGATCCAGAACTATATGTTCATGCTGCTCGTCACGAATGGCTTGCTGGCGGTCCTGATGTGGATCGCCCTGCGCGTGATCGGCCTGGAAAACGCGGGCGCCTGGGCCATCGTGGCCGGCTTGCTGCACATCATGCCGTATTTCGGCCCCTTGCTCATCACCATCGCCACGGGCCTCGTTGCCTTCCTGCAGTTCGAATCGCTGGAAATGGTCTTGCTGGTGACGGGCACGTCGATGGCCATCGCCACCCTGGTGGGCACCTTTGTCACCACCTGGATGACGGGGCGCATCGCCCGGATGAATCCCACGGCCGTGTTCATCAGCCTGCTGTTCTGGGGCTGGCTGTGGGGCGTCTGGGGCTTGCTGCTGGGCGTGCCCATCATCGTCATCGTGAAGGTCGTGGCCGAGCGTGTGCAGGGCATGGAAGTGGTGGCCGAGCTGCTGGGCGAATAGCTTGCGGCAACGTAAAGAAAACGGCGCCCGCGGGCGCCGTTGTTGCATGCAGATGTATCGCTTACGACTGGTGGCGTTTCAGTATCTTGACTTGCACATCGCCATCGTCCGTCTTCGGCATATCCTTCATGCTGCCCAGCTGCAGGGCGAACTGGCGCGTGAATTCGGCGCCCAGGAAGAAGATTTGCGCTGAATAATATACCCACAGCAGCAGGGCCACCAGCGAACCGGCCGCGCCATAGCTGCTGGCCACGCCGCTATTGCCGATATATACGCCAATGGCGTATTTCCCCAGTGAAAACATGAAGGCCGTGCCGATGGCGCCGATCAGCACGTCACGCCAGGACAGGCGCACGCGCGGCAGCATTTTATAGATGACGGCAAACAGGCTGGCGATCACGGCAAAGCCGATCAGGTTCGACAGGATGGTAAACAGCACGGCCGTGTCCTTCCACACGCCTTCCCAGAAGTTGGCGAGGATGGCCATGGCCGCGTTGACCACCAGCGACACCATCAGCAGGAAGGCCAGCACCAGCACCAGGCCGAAGGACAGCAAGCGCGTGCGCAGCATGTCCCAGGCGCCCGCTTCCTTCAAGGGCGGTACTTGCCAGATTTCATCGAGGCTGGCTTTCAGTTCGGCAAACACGCTGGTGGCGCCGAACAGCAGCAGGGCGCTGGCGATGAGGGTGGCGATGCGTCCCTGCTCATGGTTCTTCGCGCCGGCCAGCACCAGCTGGATGGCTTCGGCGCCCTGCGTGCCCAGCAATCCCTGCAGTTGTCCCATCAGTTCGCCGCGCGCGGCGGCCGGGCCATAAAAAAAGCCGGCGATGGCAATCACCAGCACGAGGATGGGGGCGATGGAAAACAGGGTGTAATAGGCGAGGGCCGCGCCCTTGCTCGAGGCGCGGTGTTCCAGCCATTCGGTGACGGAACAAACGATGACACTGCGCATCTGCTTGCTGAACGGCGCCAGGCCGGCCAGTCTGGGATAGCGGGTAGAAATATTCATGGTGGCTTTCAATGCAAAAAAGGGGCGCGAGCCCCTTTTTTTATTCACAAGTGGCGTACCACTGTTTAGCTTACTGCACGCGGCGTTCGATGGTGATTTGTTCCACTTCAACGCGGCGGTTTGGTTCCAGGCACTTGATCAGGTCGGCACGCTTCTTGTTATCGCAGGTGACGACAGGATTGGTGGAGCCCTTGCCTTCGGCCGTCAGGCGGTTGGCGGCGACACCGTGGGCGACCAGGTATTCCTTGACTGCATCAGCGCGCTGCTGCGACAGTTTCAGGTTGTACTTGGCCGAACCGATGCGGTCGGCATAACCACTGATGACGACGTTGTTGACGTCCGGCGCTGCGTTCAGCACGCGTGCGATTTCGTCAAGCTTGGTCTGTGTCGGGCCCAGCTTGGCGCTGTCGAACGCGAACAGTTCCGTTGCTGCCATCGTCACTTTTTCAAAGCGTGCTGGCGGTGGCGGCGGTGGTGGCGGCACGACCACGACGACTTCTTCACGCACTGGCGGCGGTGGCGGTGGTGGCGGCGGTGCAGGTGGTTTGTCGAACGCGAAGTTCAGGCCCACGGTGACGTAGTAGTTGTTGGCCTTGCTGCTTGGGTCGAACGTATTGCCGCGCAGGAAGCCGTGCACGTTGCGCACGTCAGCCTGGAACGACAGTTGATCGTTGATCGTGGACTGGAAGCCCAGACCGACGCTGGCATACGGCGAGCTCTTTTTGCGTTCGCCAAAAGCGAAGCTGGTGTCCTTGTCGCGCTGCATGCCGGCACCGACCAGCAGGAAGGGGCGGAAGGCTTTACGCGAGAACATGTACAGACCGTCTACGCCCAGCGTATTTTGCTGGTAGCGCTGTTGGCCATCCTTGGAGCGGGCATACGTGGTGCCCAGCTGGATATCCCAGTCCTGGGAAACAGGTTTACCGAAACGCAAGCCTGCGCCATACCCGGTTTTATCCGTAGCGAAGTCGGAATCTGGCTTGAGTGCGTTGAGGCTAGGTTGAATGTACCAGGAAGGATTGATTTCCTGGGCCTGTGCGCCGAGGGCGGAGCACAGTACTGCGGCGGCAACGGCGATTTTTTTTAGATTATTCACAAGTAACTCCCAACGTTGATAAGAGATTTTCTCTAATGCATCAATGCGACAACTGCCAGACATGCTATTGCTAGAGATGGACAACAATTCCAGGTGCGCTTTCTTGCGATAAATGCACTGCTGTTGGAGTAGAGAATACGGTTGCAGGTTCACGTGGTCGGTGCGTTAGCGCACAAAGCATTGTTGTATATCAATGGTGTTGCAGATTCACGACAACTACTTCGGTGTTGAAAAAAACTAATTCGCCTCCGGAAAATTTTGCAATCACGGCCATATCCTGGCGCCGTAACTGGAGGCAATCGTACGACTTGTTACCAGCATGCCACTGTATATTAGCAACAATGATGAGCTTGATAACTAATATTACATTGATGTTGTATTCCTGCCGCGTTCTGTTGTTTTTCCGGGCTTCTCTCGGGCAACTATCGTGCGCCGCAGTCAGCTCCGCCACTTTTCATCAAGGAGTTACCCGTGCCTGACCACCCCCGTGCTGTTTCTTCCCCGTTGTCCGGCAAATTGGCCCCGCTGGGTCTGCTGGCGGTGCTGCTGTCGCTGGGCATGGCTATGCCGGCCTGGGCCGATAGCGGCGTGTCCCTGTTTTCACCGAGCGGCACGGTCAAGGCCGTGCGCCAGGTACGGGCCCAGTTCTCCACGCCGATGGTGCCGTTCGGCGACATGGGTTTGCCCGCGCCGTTCGCCATCGATTGTGGCAAGGCCGAACCTGCCGCCGTGGCGGGCGCGGGGCGCTGGGCCGACGAGCGCAACTGGAACTATGATTTCGAGCGCGACTTGCCGGCCGGCGTGGCGTGCAGCTTTACCTTGAAAGCGGGGCTGAAGGACCAGGCAGGCAAGCCCTTGCAGGGCACTAGCGCCTACCGCTTTTCCACGGGCGGCCCGGCCATCGTCGAGGCCGTGCCGTATGACGGTCAGCCGTATATCGATGAAAACCAGATCTTCGTGCTGGGCCTCGACGCCGTGCCGAACGACGCCAGCGTGGCCGCCAACGCGTATTGCCGCGCCGATGGCATCAATGAAAAGATTCCCGTGCGGCAGCTTGTGGGCAAGGAACTCGAGCAGGTACTGACCCTGCGCAAGAGTTTTCTCGACCGCTACCTGACCGTGTATTTCAAGAAGCGGGGCACGCTGTGGAAGGTGGGCATGCCCGTCGCCAGCAAGGGTGCGCCGCCGCTGCCTGTGACCGTGTTGCAATGCAAGCGCAGTTTCCCCGCCAACGCCAAGGTGTCGCTCGTGTGGGGCGAAGGCATCGCCAGCGCCAGCGGCATCGCCACGGACAAGGCGCAAACGCTGCAGTTCAAGACGCGTCCCGATTTCACGGCCAAGTTCAGCTGCGAGCGCAGCAATCCGAAGGAACAGTGCATTCCCTTCCTGCCCATGCGCGTGCAGTTTTCCGCGCCCGTGAGCGCGGCGCAGGTGCGCGCCATGACCCTGAAGGGCGGCGGCAAGACGTATGCGCCGACGATTGCAAAAGAAGAGGAAAAGGCGGAATTCCTGTATGGCGCCACCTTCAACGGCCCGTTTCCCGTGCAGGCCAGTTTCGTGCTGGCCCTGCCGCCGAAGCTGACGGATGACGCGGGCCGCGCCTTGCTCAACCGCGCGCGCTTCCCCATGACGGTGCGCACGGGCGAACAGCCGCCGCTGCTGAAGTTCCCGGCCCCGTTCGGCATCATCGAAGCCAAGGGCGACGGTTTGCTGCCTGTGACGGTGCGCAATATCGAACCTGTGCTCTCCGGCAAGGAAGTCGCCCAGCCAGCCGCCGCCGCGGGCGCCACCTTGCGCGTGCCCGACAATGACGACAAGTTCATCATCGAGTGGATGCGGCGCCTGGCCGGCAATGGCGACGGGGGCGAATACTGGCAGCCGTACGCCCAGTACGCGGGCAACATGAGTAAATCCGTGCTGGCCGACGCTGCCGGCACGCGCCCCATCAGCTTGCCTCGTCCGGACGGCAAGAAAACCTTTGAAGTGATCGGTATTCCTTTGCTGAAACCGGGCTTTTATGTGGTCGAACTGGCCAGCCCCATCCTCGGCAAGGCATTGCTGGGTAAACCGACGACGGCCTACATCCGCACGGCCGCGCTGGTGACGAATCTGGCGGCCCACTTCAAGCATGGCGCGCAATCGTCGCTCGTGTGGGTGACGTCGCTGGACAAGGGCGCGCCTGTCGCGAAGGCGCAAGTGGCCGTGCGCGACTGCGCCGGCAAGCTGCTGTGGCAAGGCGCCACGGGCGCGGACGGCGTGGCGCACATCCCCGGCGAGCTGGCCAATTCCTCGTGCAAGAACAATGGCCGCTACTTTATCAGTGCGCGCAGCGGCGGCGACATGACGTTCACCCTGTCGGACTGGGTGGGCGGCATCGAAGCCTGGCGTTTCAATTTGCCCACGGACGACACGCGCGCCGACAACACCTTGCTGGCCACGGTATTCGACCGTACCTTGCTGCGCGCCGGCGAAACCGTGCACATGAAGCATTTCATCCGCAAGCACACGGGCGAAGGCATGAGCCTGGTCGACAAGAACAACGGCCCCGGCAGTGCCACCTCCATCGTCATCACGCACCAGGGCAGCGACCAGAACTACCAGTTGCCCCTGCGCTGGTCCGCCAGCGGCACGGCGGAAAGCGACTGGCTCATTCCCGCCGATGCCAAGCAGGGCGAATACAGCGTGACGATGGCGGGCCGCCCGTCCGGCAGTTTCCGCGTGGAAGCGTTCCGCGTGCCGACCATGAAGGCCGTGCTGCAGGGACCGAAGGCGCCCGCCGTGCAGGCGAAGCAGCTGGCCCTCGATGCGCAAATCACGTATCTGGCTGGCGGTGCCGCCACGAATGCGCCCGTCAAGCTGCGTACGGTGCTGCAAGACAAGAGTGTTTCCTTTGCCGATTATCCCGAATACAGCTTCAGCAATGGCGACGTGAAGGAAGGGCTCGTCAAGCAGGGCACAGGTTACGACGACGATGAAGGCGAGTGGCAGGACGAGGGCAATGGCGGGCGTGCCGGTGCTGGCGCGGCGGCTGCGCGCACGCAAAGCTTGACCCTGGACAAGGCGGGCGGCGCGCGCATCGTCATCGACCAGCTGCCACAGCTGTCCACGCCGCGCGACCTGGTGGCGGAAATGGCTTTCCAGGATGCGAATGGTGAGACGGCTTCCGTGGCGACAAGAGTGCCGCTGTGGCCATCGAACGTCGTGATCGGCATCAAGCCCGATGCCTGGGCCTTGAGCAAGGATGCCTTCAAATTCACGGTGGCCGTGCTCGGTACCAATGGCAAGCCGGTGGCGAACGCCCCGGTCGCCGTCGACTTTTTCCAGCGCAACAGCTATTCGCACCGCCGGCGCCTGATCGGCGGCTTCTATGCATATGAAAACAGCAGCGAAGTGGTCAAGCTGGGCCCGGCATGCTCAGGCAAGACGGACGCCAAGGGCCTGTTGATTTGCGACGTGAAGGCGCCCGCCAGCGGTAATCTGATTTTGCGCGCGCGCACGCAGGATACGTCCGGCAACGCGGCGGTGGCCAACCGCGAAACCTGGGTGGCCGGCAGCGGCGACTGGTGGTTCAACGCCAGCGATAATGACCGTATCGACGTGCTGCCGGAAAAGAAACGCTATGAACCAGGCCAGGAAGCAAGCTTGCAGGTGCGCATGCCGTTCCGTTCCGGCACGGCACTGATCACGGTCGAGCGCGAAGGCATCCTCGACACCTATGTGCGCCAGCTCAATGGGCGGGAACCGGTGGTGACTATCCCGGTCAAACCGAACTATGCACCGAATGTGTATGTCTCCGTGTTTGTCGTGCGGGGCAGGGTCGATGGCGTGCAGCCGACGGCCCTGGTGGACCTGGGCAAGCCCGCTTACAAGATGGGCATTGCACCGCTGAACGTGGGTTGGCAGGCGCATGAACTGAACGTCATGGTGGTGTCCGACAAGGAAGTATATAAAACACGCGACAAGGCGGAAGTGTCCGTGCGCGTGCGCCGCGCCGATGGCAAACCGCTGCCGGCCGGCGCCGAAGTGGCGCTGGCAGCCGTCGACACGGGCTTGCTGGAACTGATGCCCAACGATAGCTGGAAGCTGCTCGACACCATGATGGCGCAGCGCAGCCTGCAGGTGGAAACGGCGACGGCGCAGATGCAGGTGATTGGCAAGCGCCACTTCGGCCGCAAGGCCTTCCCGGCCGGCGGTGGCGGCGGCAAGGGCGCCAGCCGCGAACTGTTCGACACCCTGCTGTTCTGGAAGGCCACCGTCAAGCTCGACGCAAAAGGCGAAGCGACGGTGCAAGTGCCGCTGAACGACTCGCTGACGGCGTTTCGCATCGTCGCCATCGCCAGCGCCGGCAAGGAATTGTTTGGCACGGGCAGCACGGATATCCGCAGTTCGCAAGACTTGATCTTGATGTCGGGCTTGCCGACCCTCGTGCGCGAAGGCGACCAGTTGCGCGCGGGATTTACCGTGCGCAACACCTTGGCCGCATCCTTGAGCGTGGACCTCAACGCCAGCGCGGCCGGCAAAGCCTTGCCGCGCCAGAGCTTGACCCTGGCGGCGGGCGAAGCGCGCGAAACGGGCTGGGATTATCAGGTGCCGTTCGGCGCGACCAGCATTGTGTGGGAGATAGTCGCCAAGGCGGGCAGCCATACGGATAAACTCAAAATCACGCAAAAGGTGGGCCAGGCCACGCCCGTGCGCACGTATCAAGCCACCTTGCAGCAGATTGACAAGCCCATCAATATGTCCGTGCAGATGCCGGCCGGCGCCTTGCCGGGCCGGGGCGGCATCCAGACGAGCTTTGTCGCCAGGCTGGGCGGCGAGCTGCCCGGCGTGCGCGAGTACATGGCGGCCTATCCGTACACCTGCTTCGAGCAAAACACGTCGAAGGCCATCGCCCTGCAAGACCAGGAGGCGTGGAACAAGCTGGCCGCCAGCCTGCCCGCCTACCTGGACAGCGACGGCCTGCTGAAATACTTCCCCATCATGGAGCAGGGCAGCGACAGCCTGACGGCGTATGTGCTATCAGCCACCCGGGAAGCGGGCTATGCGATTCCCGAACAGACGAAGAACCGCATGGAAGCAGCCTTGACGGCCTTCGTGCAGGGCCGCATCGTGCGCCGTTCCGCGCTGGATACGACCGACCTGGCCGTGCGCAAGCTGGCCGCGCTGGAAGCGCTGTCGCGTTCGAACAAGGTGCCGCCCGATGCGCTGGAGAGCATCAGTATCAGCCCGAACCTGTGGCCGACGTCCGCCGTCATCGACTGGAGCTTGTTGCTGCAACGCACGCCAAGCCTGGCGCGCCGCGATGTCCTGCTGGCCGAGGCGCAGCAGATATTGCGCGCGCGACTGAATTTCCAGGGCACGACCATGGGCTTTTCCACCGAGCGCAAGGATAACTGGTGGTGGCTGATGGTCTCCGGCGACGTCAACGCCAACCGGCTGCTGCTGGCCGTGATGGACAATCCGGCATGGAAGGACGACATCGGCCGCCTGGTGCGCGGCAGCATGGGCCGGCAAAAGAAGGGCCGCTGGGATACGACGGTGGCCAACGCCTGGGGCACCCTGGCGATCGCCAAGTTCTCGGCCAAGTTCGAAGCCACGCCCGTGACGGGCGCCAGCGCCGTCAAGCTGGGCAGCGATACGCAAGCGCTCGTGTGGAATGGCGCGGCGAAGGTCGGCCCCGTGCTGCAAGCGTGGCCGAAGGGCACGGACACCCTGGGCTTGGCGCACAGCGGCACGGGCAAGCCCTGGGCCACCGTGCAAAGCCTGGCGGCCATCCCGCTCAAGGCGCCCGTCTCCAGCGGTTACACGATCAAGAAAACCATTATGCCGGTGGAACAGAAGACGGCAGGCGCCTGGTCGCGCGGCGACGTCTACCGCGTGCGCCTGGACTTGTCGGCGCAGGCGGACATGAGCTGGGTAGTGGTCGACGACCCGATTCCCGCCAGCGCCACGGTGCTGGGCAATGGCCTGGGACGCGATTCGCAGCTGCTCACGGCGGGCGAAAAATCCACGGGCTGGGTCTGGCCCACGTTCGAAGAGCGGGCGTTCGACGCTTTCCGCGCGTATTACGCCTTCGTGCCAAAGGGTAACTGGAGCGTGGAATACACGGTGCGCCTGAACAATGCAGGGGATTTCAGCCTGCCGGCCACGCGCATCGAAGCCATGTATTCGCCCGAGATGTTTGGCGAGTCGCCGAACGCGAATGTGAAGGTGGCGCAGTGAAAGGGTTTGTTTTACTGATGGGCGGCTTGCTGGCCGGCCCGGTCTTCGCTGAAGCGATATTGACACCGGCCCAGGTGCAGGCCGCGTACCGCAGTTCGGAAGCGCAGCTGCTGGACCGCAGCGGCGTGCCGCTGCAATCCTTGCGCGTGGACATGAAAGTGCGCCGCTTGCCGTGGGTGCCGCTGGCAGATATCTCTCCCTCCGTGCAGCAGGCCGTGCTGCTGGCGGAAGACCAGCGTTTCATGCGCCATGGCGGCGTGGATGTGTCCGCGCTGGCCACGGCCGCCTGGGACAATCTGTTTTCGAAAAAGCCTCGGGGCGCTTCGACCATCACCATGCAGCTGGCAGGCCAGCTGGACGCGGACTTGCAGGCGTCTTCGGGCGGACGCAGCCTGCGCCAGAAATGGGACCAGATGCGTGCGGCCCAGGCTATCGAGGATAGCTGGAGCAAGGCGCAGATTTTCGAAGCGTATTTGAACCTCGTATCGTTCCGTGGCGAATTGCAGGGCATCGCGTCCGCCTCGTACAGCCTGTTCGGCAAGGCGCCGTCGGGCCTGAACCAGACGGACGGCATCATTTTGGCCAGCCTCGTGCGGGCGCCGAATGCGCCGCCGGCCGCCGTCACGCGCCGCGCCTGTGCGCTGGCGAAGGAATGGCGCATGGACAGCAGCTGCCAGCTGATCGGCCAGCGCGTGCAGACGGCCTTGCAGCGTAACGCCCTGTATGCGGAGCTGGCGCCGGCGCCGCAAGTGGCGCAGCAACTGTTGAAACAGCCGGGCGCGCAAGTGGCCAGCACCCTGGACGGCCCCTTGCAGCGTTTCGCGCAGGAAAACCTGCGCCAGCAACTGGCGTCCTTGCGCGAGCGCAATGTCAACGATGGCGCCATCATCGTGCTGGACAACCGCAGCGGCGACATTCTCGCCTATGTGGGCAATGCGGGCGGCAGCCATGTCGATGGCGTGGCGGCCCTGCGCCAGGCCGGTTCCACCTTGAAACCGTTCTTGTATGAACTGGCCATCGAGCGCCGGCTGATGACGGCCGCGTCCGTCATGGACGACTCGCCGCTGGACGTCGCCACGGCGTCCGGCATGTATGCGCCGCAAAACTACGACCGCAATTTCAAGGGATACGTCAGCGCCCGCACCAGCCTGGCCAGTTCGCTCAACATTCCCGCCGTGCGCACGGTGTTGCTGACGGGGCAGGACGGCTTCTATAACCGCCTCAAGGACGTGGGCCTGTCCAGCCTGACGGAACCGGCCGAATACTACGGTCCTTCGCTGGCGCTGGGTTCGTCCGAAGTAAGCCTGCTGGAACTGGCCAACGCCTATCGCGCGCTGGCCAATGGCGGGCTGTACAGCACGGCCAGCCTGCAGCCGGGCCAGGCGGGCAAGGATCGGCGCCGCGTGATGGAGCCGGGCGCTGCCTTCATCGTCGGCGACATCCTGGCCGACCGCGCCGCGCGCAGCATGACCTTTGGCTTGCGCAACGAGCTGGGGACGAATTTCTGGAGCGCCGTCAAGACGGGCACGAGCAAGGACATGCGTGACAACTGGTGCATGGGCTACTCGGCGCGCTACACGGTGGGCGTGTGGGTGGGCAACTTCGACGGCAAGCCCATGTGGGACGTGTCGGGCGTGACGGGCGCCGCGCCCGTGTGGCGCGACGTGATGGATTACCTGCACAAGAACGTGCCCAGTCATGCCCCGAAAGCGCCGCCCGGCGTATTGCAGCAGATGGTGGCGTACCAGCCCGCGCTGGAAGCGCCGCGCCGCGAATGGTTTATCGCCGGCACGGAAAGCCCCGTCATCGCCGTATTGGGCGACACCGTGAAGCCACCCGCCATCGTGTATCCGGCCGAGGACAGCATCCTCGCCATCGACCCCGACATCCCGCCCGCCTTGCAGCGCGTGTTCTTCCAGGCCCAGGGCAGCCACGCCTTGCGCTGGGTGCTTGATGGCAAGGACATGGGCGCGGCGCTTGACAGCATCAGCTGGCGCCCCGTGCCGGGCAAGCATGCGCTGGCGCTCGTCGACGGCGCCGGCAAGACGGTGGCGCAGGTGGCGTTCCAGGTGCGGGGCAATGCGCTGGCGCAGCTGCATTAGGCGGAACGATTCGTGCCCTTGGCCGCTTTCTGGCGCAGTATTGTCAGAAAGTATTTACGGCGCGCTGATGATCTTCGTCAGCGCGATGCGGTACGCGGGCTGCACGTCGCCATCCTTGTCCAGCTTGTCCGTCATGATCACGCCGTAGCCTTGCGCGTACCACACGTATTCGCCGCTCTTGCCTTTGCTCTTGCCACCGACGTCGCGCAGTTCGAACTTGCAGGCATCGGGGAAGCGGCGGCCGCCCAGTTCCAGGCGCTCCCAGCCCAGGAAGGTGATGGAGAAATCGCGTTTGTCGGTGCGCGTGGAGGTGGTGATCTTGTCGGACAGGCCCGCCAGCGGATAGTGGGTGTCCGTTCGCGTGTCCGTGAACTGCACGCGCACTTCCTGGCCGGGGCGCATGTTGGCGGGGATGGCGGACTGCGGCGTGTAGACGTTCTTGCTGCGCACGGTGCCGTCTTCGTTGTAGTGGATGGCGCCCGTCAGGAATACCTGGCCGTCGCGGATGTCCTGGTAAGACGTGGCCAGCAAGACGCCGCCGTCGAGGATCAGCTGCGTGCCCTTTTGTTTCTTGCCTTCGAAGGTTTCCTCGACGTTGACTTGCGCATCGCCATTGTTCTTGCTGAACTTGATGCCTGTCGTCAGCTCCATGCATTCGCCCACCGTGGGCGCCGCCTGCACGCTCGCGGCCGCGAATACGCTGGCCGCCACTATTCCACACCATGCTGCTTTCATTGTCATCCTGAATATATTGCAAAGGCGCGATGATAACGTGCCTTGGAGCAATGTGGCGCAGCGCTGGAGGCAGACTTAGCGGGCCGGCGCGACTGGCGTCGCTGGCGGCGTGGTGGCCGGTCCGCTGGCGGCCGGAGTGTCCGGCGCGGCTACGGGCTTGCCGCGCCGCGTGCGTTTGTCCGTGCGCGTCTTGGCGGGCTTGGCGTCGTGGATCGGCTTGCCTTTATTGTCGAGCTTGTCGGACTGGTCCGATTTCTGGCCCGGATCGTTGGGATTGTTGGTGTGGTTGCCCGTCTGGTTCAGATTCGTCGTCGACTGGGCTTGCACCCAGGCGCCGCCGACGGTCATCAGGGTGGCGGCCAGCAAGAGAGCGGCGGTTTTCATGGCAGTGTCCTGTGCAGAAATGAGGAAGAGCTTGCATTCTCACACAGGATACCGGCGGCACGGGTAGGACGCCGCCTCATGGCTGTGTCGGCTACTTGCTACTGATTATCGGAATTGTTCCGTCGAGATATCGAAGCGCTTGAGCTTGTCGTACAGGGTTTTCTTTGGAATATTCAGGCTGGCAGCCGCGTCGATGACGTTGCCGTTGTGGCGGCGCAAGGCTTCTTCGATGATGGAAATCTCGAACGTGTCGACTTGCTCGGCCAGCGAGGCTTCGCGGCAGCCGGCAGGGCTCAGGGTGTCGTCCAGCAAGCCCAGCACGAAGCGGTCGGCCACATTGTGCAGCTCGCGCACATTGCCGGCCCAGCGCTGCGCCATCAGCGAGGAGATCAGTTCGCCGCTGACGAGGGCGGCCGGCTGGCCGTAGCGCAGGGCTGCCTGCAGCACGAAAAACTCGAACAGCAGCGGGATATCCTCGCGCCGGTTGCGCAGGGCGGGCAGGGTCAGGCTGGCCACGTTCAGGCGGTAATACAGGTCGGGACGGAATTTCCCTTGTTCCGCCAGCACATTCAAATCCTCCTTGGCGGCGGCGATGACGCGGAAATTGACGGAAATGAGTTTATTGGAACCGAGCCGCTCCACTTGCCGCTCCTGCAGCACGCGCAGCAGTTTCACTTGCAGGGCCAGCGGCATGCTTTCGATTTCATCGAGAAACAGGGTGCCGCCGTTCGCATATTCGATCTTGCCGATGCGCTGGCGCTGCGCGCCCGTAAACGCGCCTTCCTCGTGGCCGAACAGTTCCGATTCGAAGATCGATTCGGGCAGGGCGCCGCAGTTGATGGCGACGAACGGATGGTCGCGCCGCTCGCTGAAGTCGTGCAAGCAGCGGGCGATCAGTTCCTTGCCGGTGCCCGTTTCGCCGAGGATGATGATGTCGGCCGATTTTGGCGCCAGGTTCAGCACCAGCTGGCGCACCTTGGCCATGGCCGCGCTTCGGCCCACGATGCGCGCCGCGATGCCGACGCGCTGCTCGAGCTGGCGGCGCAAGTTCATGTTTTCCAGCACCAGATGGCGCTTGTCGAGCGCGCGGCGGCATACTTCCACCAGCAAGTCGGCGGAAAACGGTTTTTCGATGAAATCGTAGGCGCCACGGCGCATGGCGCCCACGGCCATCGAAACGTCGCCGTGGCCCGTGACGAGGATGACGGGCAGGCTGGCATCCTGCGCCACGGCGATATCGAGCAGTTTCAAGCCATCCATGCCGGGCAGCTTGATATCGCTCAATAAAATGCCGGCAAATTCGGGCACCAGGTAGGGCAGCGCTTCCTCGGCCGTGGCGACGGCCGTCACTTGCAAGCCCGCCAGCTCCAGCGATTGCCGGGCACCCTTGCGCACGACGGCATCGTCTTCCACCAGCAGCACTTGCATGCCTTCAAAATTATTCTCGTGCATTCCCTATTCCTTCGTCTCTATCTTATTCTCCCCCGGGGCGCAGCTCAGGGTGATGGTAAATTGTGCGCCGCCCCCTTCCTGCGCGCTGCGGTTGCGCACGGCCAGGGCGCTGCCGGCCGCGCGCAGTATGCCTGCGCTGATCGATAATCCCAAGCCCAGCCCGTGTTCCTTGGTGGTATAGAAGGGGTCGAAGATCTTGTCGAGCGAAGCGAGCGGGATGCCGGGACCATTATCGGTGATATGCAGCACGGCAAGGTCGCCTTCGCGGCGCACCTGGAACCAGATGTGCACGGGCTCGCTTTCCGGCACGGCATCCATGGCGTTCGTGATCAGGTTGGTAAACACCTGTTCCAGGCCGATGGCGTTGCACAGCACGATGATGTCGTCCTCAAGCCAGCTTTCATGCAGGGTCAGGCGCTGCGAATGCTTGCGCGTGCGGATTTGCAGCATGGTTTGCGCAAACGCCTGGCGCACGCTGACGGGTTTGCGGGCATCGTCGCTGCGCCGGGCAAAGCCTTTCAGTTGCGACGTCACATAGCCGAGCCGCTTGACGAGGTCGGATATGGTCGACAGGTTGTCGAGCGCATCATCGATGCGCCCGCGCGCCAGGAACACCTTGGCATTGTCGGAAAACGTTTGCAGGGCGGCCAGCGGCTGGTTCAGTTCGTGCGTGACGCCGGCCGCCATCTGGCCGATGGCCGCCAGCTTGCCGCTTTGTACTAGTTCCGCCTGGGCATAGCGCAGGGTTTGCTCGGCCCGTTCGCGCTCGGCCACCTCGGCCTGCAGGCGGCCATTCGCATGGACCAGGTCGGCCGTGCGCTGTTCGACCTTGATTTCCAGCTGTTCATAGGCGCGCGCCAGGGTTTGTTGCGCATTGAGCTTGTCGGCGATGCGGCGCCGGCGCTGGCGCGCATACATCAGGGCCAGCAGCAGCAAGGCCCAGCCCAGCGCGGCGGCGATGGCTGCATTGCGCGCCGCCTCGTCGACCTGGTCGAGCTCGGCCAGCACGGTGATCTGCCATTGCAGCGGACCCAGGGAGCGGTTCACGGCCAGGTAGTCTGCGCTGCCGGACAGGGCAGGCGTGTCGCCCGTCTGCGGACGTTCCAATGTCATCACGCTGGCGCCATCGGCAAACTGGCGCCGCACGCGGTGCGGCAGGATGGGCAGGTTTTCTTGCAAGAACTGGCGCTGTTCGCTGATGTCTTTCTTGGCGTCCGCAGACAGCGGGGCCAGGGTCTTGAACTTGAACGCGGGTGTGGTCGCCAGGATCAGCACGCCATTCGCATCCTTGACCCAGATCTGTTCACCCGCGCCGGGCGTGCGCCACGATTGCTCGATCCAGTCCAGGTTGACCTTGGCGGCGACGATGCCGATGATGCGCCCGTTGCGCTGCACGGGCTGCGAAATGAAATAGCCGGCTTCGAAGGTCGAGGCGCCGATGCCGTAGAAGCGGCCGATGCCGCCCGCGAACGCATCCTTGAAGTAGGGCCGGAAACCGTAGTTGACGCCCACGTAGGAGCTGCGGTCTTGCCAGTTGCTCGACGCCAGGGTCGTGCCCTTGTCGTCGAGCACGTAGACGGCAAAGGCGCCCGCGCGGCGGTTCATGTCGACCAGGTAGGCGTTGATCTGCGTGACCTTGTCGGCGCTGGGCTGTTCCAGCAATTGCGCGACGGCATCGCTCTGGGCCACGGCCAGGGGCAGGAATTCGTACTTGTTGAGGGCGCCGCCGATGGACGCCGCATACAGTTCCGCGCGCGAATCGAGGGTGCGGTGCAATTCATCGAGCTGGCGCTGCTTGACCCAGGCATACGACGCCCACGTCAGCACGACCAGCGAGCCCACGGCCAGCAGGGGGGCGAGCGCGGGTCTCAGGGGCCATTTGCCGAATGCCATGGTGCTCCGTGTGTCGGGTTAAAAACAGCGATATTGTAAAGCTGAAACCCGCAAGTCGAGGACTGGGGTCGGACCTTAAGGTCCGACCCCGGCATTTGCTTTCGGGTTTGGTCGCACGACGACTAATCTGCCGTACTTGCCATCGTTTCCGCGTTGTGATGACGTTGCTGCTCTTCCATCACCATCTCGCCCAGCATGCGTTTCAAGCGGTTGAACTCGGGGTCGCTCGGGTCGCGCGGGCGGGGCAGGTCGATGGCCACGTCGCGCTTGATGGTGCCGGGACGGTAGGTCATGACGATGGTGCGGTCGGCCAGGTAGATCGATTCCTCGATCGAGTGGGTGACGAAGACGATGGTGGTGCCGAAGACTTTCCAGATTTTCAGCAATTCATCTTGCAGGTTGCGTCGCGTCAAGGCATCCAGCGCGCCGAACGGTTCATCCATCAGCATGATCGGCGAATCGAGGGCCAGCACGCGGGCGATGGCCACGCGCTGGCGCATGCCGCCCGACAAGTCTTTCGGGTAGCGGGCACGGAATTCCGTCAAGCCCAGCATGCTCAGCAGCATGTCGACCCGTTCCTTGATCTCGGCCGGCGTCTTGCCGGCGATTTCCAGGCCGAAAGCGATATTGCTTTCGATAGTCATCCAGGGGAACAGCGCGTATTCCTGGAACACCATGCCGCGGTCGGGACCGGGTTCGGTGATCAGCTTGCCGCCGGCCAGGATCTGGCCCGAGGTCGGCTGCGAAAAGCCGGCGATGGCGTTGAGCAGGGTCGACTTGCCGCAGCCGGACGGTCCCAGCAGGCAGATGAACTCGCCGCTGGCGATTTCCAGGTTGATATCCTTCAGGGCGATGACGTCCGCGCCGCCCGTGGTGAAGATTTTATTGACTGCGTTGATATTGATCGTGGTCATGGCCGTTCCTCTCAGTGTTCCAGGCCGCGGTGCCACTGCAGCAAATGATTATTCAGGGCATTCATGGCGATATCGATGGCCAGGCCGAACAGGCCGATGGTGAACATGCCGGCGATAATCTTGTCGGACCAGAAGTACTCGCGCGCTTCCAGGATGCGGAAGCCGAGGCCGCTATTCACGGCGATCATCTCGGCCACGATCACGACGATGAAGGCCGTGCCCATGCCGATGCGCGCGCCGGCCAGGATATACGGCGTGGCCGCCGGCAGGATGACGCGGCGGAACATGGTCATCTGGCTGGCGCCCAGGTTGCGCGCGGCACGGATGTAGATGCCGTCGACCTGGCGCACGCCGGCGATGGTATTCATCAGCACGGGGAAGAAGGAACCGATGCTGATCAGGAAGAAGGCGGGCGGGTTGCCCAGGCCGAACCACAGGATCGCCAGCGGAATGTAGGCGATCGGTGGAATCGGGCGCAGCACCTGCACCAGCGGGTCGAACAGTTTATAGATGGTCTTGTTGGTACCCATCAGCAGGCCCAGCGGCAAGGCCAGGCCGGCGCCGATGGCAAAGCCGCCCAGCACGCGCGACAGGCTGGCCCAGGCATCGTGCGGCAGTTCGCCGGAGAACATCCACACCAGGTAATTGCCCGCTTCGGGCGTGTAGGCTTCCATGGGGATCAGGTATTCATACCATTTCACCACCACGGCGACGGGCGACGGCAGGATCTGCGGGTTGATCCAGCCAAACGTCGACATGGCTTGCCACAACAGCAGCACGGCGACGGGCACGGCGGCGCCGTGCGCGAAGCGTTTCATCATTTGAATATTCATCGTGACACTTTCAGATTAGCGAGGTGCGTAGGACTTCTTGGCTTTTTCCAGCAGGTCCAGCTTGACCCAATCCTTGGCGACAGGCGCTTTGGCCATGCGGCCCACGCCGAACTTCACCATGTAGTCGGTGGTCAGCTGCACGTGGCTTTGCGTGATGTCTTCCGTGAAGATGGCATTGTCGATGGCATCGCGGTAATCCTCGGTGGTGATCTGGTTCTTGAACATCGATTCGCGCACGTATTTTTCCGCCAGTTTCGGGTCGGCCAGGAAGGCGCGCGTGGCAGCGACGAAGCAATCCATGAAGCGCTGGGCCACGGCCGGCTTTTCCTTGTACATTTTTTCCGTCATCACGAGCGCGCGCACGGGCTCGCCCAGCGGCGTGTCGTAAGGCTTGAGGATGGCCGCGCCGTATTTCTTGTGGATCGCCTGGGTCGAGTACGGCTCGGACTGGCTCATGACGTCGATATCCTTGGTCAGGAGCGCCTGGTTCAAGTCAGGGTAGCCCATGTACAGGATCTGCACGTCCTTGCCCGGCTTGTCGGACCAGGTCAGCTTGGCCTTGGTCAGTTCGGCAAACAGCAGGATTTCCTGCGGGCCGCCGCGCGTGACGCCGACTTTCTTGCCTTTCAGGTCGGCGATGCCCTTGATGTTCAGGTCGGGACGGCCGACGATCTGCACGCCGCCCTTGGCGAAGCCGCCCACCAGGTACACGGGCAAGCCCGTGGCGCGGCCCGTGATGGCCGCTTCCAGCGCGCTGGCGGACACGTCGATTTCGCCGGCGATCATGGCCGGCACGATGTCGAGGCCCTTGGCGAAGATCCGCTCTTCAATTTTCAGGTCGTATTTCGGCGCGATTTCCTTCATGTAGGCGACTGCGCCGTAATGGGCGAATTTCAGGTTGCCCAGGCGTACGGTATCGGCTGCGTGGACGGCCAGCGGGAATTGCGCGGCCAGTGCGACGGCCACGGCCAGTGCCTTGGTATTCAGGAAGGATGCGATGCGGAAGGTGCGTGCCATGCTGTTGTCTCCAAAATGTAGATGGTTTTATATAGTGGGTCAGGCTGCCGCTCTGATGGCGGTTATGAAAATATAAAAGCATCTTCCGTGCCAGTGGAGCGCATTTTGGCGTTTATTGCAAGTGATTGTTTATAAAGGTTTAATTTGGATCTATTGAAAATAGGAAATGGCGATATTCCGCCTTTCCGCACGGGGAGGGGAAAGGCTGTGCGGATTGCCGCATTTTTGGCGGACGGGCCCGATGTCCGCTTGCGGGTTCATTGCAGGTGAACCTTCATGGCGTAGCCGACTCCAATCGTAAAAAAACGCGTTGCAGACAGGCTGGCAACGCGTAACTCCCCCGTGGAGTAGGGGCGGCGCCGCGTGGGCGCCTGATCGATCGCCGTCCGGCGGCCTCGTCTTCAGGCTTTACTTCGGCGCCGTGGCGGGCGGCAGCGCGGGCGCGGTGGCGGGGTCGGTCAGCGGCGCAGGCGGCGTCGTGCTGCCTGGACCCGTCTCCGGCGTGGCTGGCATGACGGGGGCCGGCATCACTTGCGGGGTGGAAGCGGGATTGGGTGCCGTTTCGGGCAGGGGCGGCTCGGCCGGTTTTTTACAGGCGGACAGGCTGACAAGCAAGGCGGCGGCCAACAGGGCAGGTATTTTCATGATATTTCCTTTGCAAGAGTCGAAGGTGCGCGATGCGGGCGGCGGGCGCCGCGTGCGAAGCTTGAATTTATTGCAATGGTGGTTCCGCTTCTGTTCGCTATTTCACTTTGTGCCATGAATGGGAGCACAGAGCGGGAGTGCAGAGTTTTTAGATGTTTTTTTGAAATGCCATGAGAGAAAGAATTCAGTAGGGCAATATTTTTCACTTTCTTGCTTCTAATGTTCGTTAACGCACAGACCGTAGCCGCCGGCACAGGCATTCTGTGTCCAGACGCTCAGGATTCGTGGTGTTCTGGTATAAAAATTGCCAAGAACTTAACAATCCGGGCTACCGGCAATCGTTTAAAAGGAGTATTCAAATGCATGCAATGACTCAGTCTCACGTGAAGAGCGAATTAAAGGCAGCGCACCAGGAACTTCGTAGCCCCGAAAAAGGCTCGCAAATGGTAGAACGCGCAGCACCCATCCCCCCGGAACGCATGAATCCCATTTCCATGGCACCGATCGAGCGCGTGCGTTCGACGTCGGCCACCTTGCGCCGCATTGAAAACATGCAAAAGCTGATCGGCGAATTGTCGCTGCACGAGATGCTGGCCGACGAAATCGCGTGGTTCCTCAAGTTTTCGCCATCGGGCGCCCGCAAATACATCCGCGACCTGCGCGAAGCGGGCGTGATCGAACTGGCCCGCTACATCGAAGGCACCGCCACCTACCTGGGCAAGGCAGTGTACCAGCTGACGCCGGATCCTGAGCGCGTGCGCGCCTTCCTGGCCGCCATCGTTCAGCCAAAACGCGAAGGCGCGCCACCGCGCAAGGACCGTCCAGGCCTGCGCGAGCAAAGCATGGCAGGCAGCGGCCGTCACTTCCACATCCTGGCCGATGACACGCATTACGCCATCCGCGTCAACCGCGGTCCCGTGACGCGCGATCCCCTGGTTGCCGCTCTGTTTGGTGCACCACAGCAAAAGGCTGCAGAATAACGCTTGACCAAACCTACTGCGCGGCGCGCTTTGCGGCCTGCGATGCTCACCGTACTAGAGTACGGTTGCGCTTCTTAGCCACAAACCATCGCCGCTCGCTACGGTTTTGTCAGGCGTTGGAACGTTGTAATGAAAGAATGAAAGCCGGGTTGCAACCCGGCTTTTGGCGTTGGAGCCGGCCCTTTGATCTTGGCGGATTGAAAAGATGTTAATCAACCCCATGTGGGCTGGACTGCCCGCCCGTCCCGATGCGGGGTTCATTCGAAGGAGCTTGTCCTTGTCTGCCTACGCCGCCTTGTTATCGTGTCCGCCCCTGCCTTGCCTGAAACGGGCCGCCGCATGAATCCGCTGCTGTGGATCGCCCTCGTCACGGCCGCCATCGTGCTGTCGCTGTGGTTTCCCCGCTGGCGCTTGAAGCGGGCCCTGGCGAAACCCTTGCCGGCAGAAGGCTTGGCTGTGCTGGAAAACAATATTCCCGTCTACCGGCATATGCCGGCGCCGCTGCAGGAGCAATTGCGCCGTCTCGTCGTGCAATTCCTGTATCAAAAGAAATTCGTCGGTTGCGGCGGCCTGGAGATCACGGACGAGATGCGCTATACGATTGCCGGCCAGGCTTGCTTGCTGCTGCTGAACCGCCAGACGCAGGTATATCCCGAACTCGACACCATCCTCGTGTATCCCACGGAATTTATCGTCACGCGCGATGAAGTGGGGCCGGGCGGCGTGGTGACGCCCTCGGCGAACGGGCTATTGGGCGAATCCTGGGGCGATGGCCGCGTGGTGCTGGCCTGGGACCACGTGCAGCGGGGCGCGGCCGACTGGAGCGATGGCCACAATGTCGTGCTGCATGAGTTTGCGCATCAGCTCGACAGCGAATCGGGCGCCGCGAATGGCGCGCCCTACCTGCCCAGCGTGTCGAGCTATCGCAGCTGGGCCACCGTGCTGTCGCGCGACTTCGACAACTTGCGCCATGACGCCATGGTCCAGCAGCAAAGCGTGATGGACCATTACGGCGCCACCAATCCCGCCGAATTCTTTGCCGTGGCGACGGAAACCTTCTTTGAAAAGCCGTACCAGATGGCCGAGCACCACGAGGAGCTGTACGCGCAATTCTTGCAGTACTACAAGGTCGACCCGCGCGACTGGATGGCGCCGCCCGTGGAAGCCGAGCACATGGCCCCGCCGTTCCCCAACTACGCGCCGCACTGGTAAGTTTGGCTTTAACTCAACAACATCAGCCCAGCAGCCGCTGTTTCAGCGCGGGATAGCTGCTGCGCGACACGGGGATGCCCGTGCTGGTCTGCGTGTCGAGCGCATATTTGCCGCCTGCCGCGATCTGCAGCCGCTTGAAACCCAGGCTGTTGACGATGTAGGAGCGGTGCACGCGCAGGAAGTGGGGTGGCAGCAGGGCCATCAGCTTGTCGATAGGCAAGTCATGAAAACACTGTTCGCCGTTGCGCAGCACGATATTGCTGTAGTGGCCGTCGGCTTGCACGTGGTCGATGTCGGCCATGGCGATCCATTCCAGGGAACCGCGCTTCTTGACGGCCAGCGAGGCCGCTTCCGTGTGCCGCCCCGTGTAGCGTTGCAGCGCCTTGTGCAGCCGTTCGCGGCTGAACGGCTTGGCGACGAAGTCGAGCACGCCAAATTCGAACGCCGTGATCGAGCGTTCCGCGTGGGCCGAGACGATGATGGTCTGGAACGAAGCATTTTGGGCCAGGCGCAGCAGGTCATAGCCGTCCGCGCCATGCAGGTTCAAGTCCAGCAGCAGCAAGTCGATCCGGTCCTGCCCCTGCTCCTGCGCCAGGGCGGCCAAGGCTTGCGGCACATTGTCATGCAGCGCCAGCGCCGTCAGGCGCGCGCCGAAATGCGCGCGCACCTCGCGTTCGAGGCCCTGCGCGATCAGCGGTTCATCTTCCAGTATCAAGACATTCATGGCGCCGCCGGCAAGGTAAAGGTGAGGCGCCAGCCAGCCTGATGCTGTTCGCTCGCATAGCGGGCCGCATCGCCAAACACGGCTTGCAGGCTGGCGCGGATGTATTGTTCGCCCACGCCGCCGCCCGCGTGCGGGCGCGCCTCGCCTGCGGGCAGGGCCAGGGTAAGCACATGCGTTTGCGCATGTTGTGCGATGCGCAGGACAAACAGGGCGCCGTGGCGGTAGCGGTTGTGGCTGAACGCATTTTCCAGTGCCGTCAGCAACATGGCGGGCGGCACGGTGATGCCCGCCGCCTCGCCATCGAGTTGCAGGCTGCACGGCTGCTGCAGCCGCGTGCCCATGATGCTCAGGTAATTCGCGCACAGGGCCAGTTCCTGCGTCAGGGCAATGCTGGGCTGCTGCGCGAATTCGTTGAGCATGCGCAGCTCGGCGCCCAGCGCCTCGATGAAGGTTTCGGCTGACTGCGGCGATTGTGCGTTGAGTTCGCTGATCAGACTGAGGGAATTCATCAGGAAATGCGGTTGCATGCTTTTACGCAGGAGCTGGTTTTCCAGCTGCTGGGCGCGTGCCGCCTTGCTGCGCTCGCGCAGCAGCTGGGCCAGCAATTGCGCGCACAGGGGCAGCAGCAGGAAGCACACGACGAGGGCGAAGCCGCCTTCGGCAAACTGGCTGCCCGTCAGCAGGAACAGCGCGCACGAGGCCAGCGCGATCAAGGTGCCGCCGCGGCTGCCCGGCAGGCGGCGCCAAAGGGCGCCCAGGTTGAGCGCCAGGCTCGCTGCCAGGCCCGTCAGGAACATCAGCCAGCAGCGCGCGTCGAAATGCACGTGCAGCGCGCCGGCCAGCGCGATGCCCGCCAGCAGTACCGCCGCCGCCAGCGGCCAGCGCGGCAGGCGGTAAGCCGTATAGAAATACAGGGGCAGCAAGGCGGAAAACAGCCACGTCAGGGCGCTGACGGCATACAGGCGCGGCATGTGCCAGGGATAGGCATAGCCGGTCAAGCTGCGCCAGAGTTCCACCACCAGCAGCAGCGCCGCCACCAGGCACAGCGCGGCAAACATGGCCCAGTGACGCTGCCGCTGGTACAGCGCCGTGAGGGCCAGGAAGAGCGCTGCGACGGCGCCCAGCGCCCCGGCCAGGAGCAGTGGCGGCAGCCGGTACCAGGCCAGGCCCGCGCGGTAGTCTTGCCGGTCGACCAGGTACAGCGCATAAAATGGCGACGCCAGGTGGGCCGGCACGTGCTGCGTCGACAGCAGCAGGCGCAGGTGGTGCTTGCCCATGGCCAATTGTTGTGGCGTCAGGTGGATGGCGAAATCGATGTCGCCCGCGCGTTCCCCGCTGGCCTGGCGGGCCGGCTGGCCATTGCTGCCGATCAAGACACCATCCAGCCACAGTTCGCTGGAAGCCAGCGCCGACAGCACCAGCAACTGCGTCGACGACGGCGTGGCGGCCAGGTTGACCTCGCGCTCCACGCACAGCAACAGGCCCGGCTGGACCAGCTGCTGCAGCGAGGCGGGTGCGGACGGGGTGTTGCCGCAGGTGCGCCAGCCTTCGTCCAGCCAGAGCGGATGCATGGCGCAGGCGAAAGAGGGCACGGCCAGGCAGCAAGCAAGGCAGTACCGCAGCAGGGAGCGGAAGAAGGAGGGCATGGCGGGCATTGTAGCTGCTCATGTGCTACCCCTTTGCAACATTTTCATCAACGCCGGTGCCGTTCGTGCGGGCTGCGTGCATTTCGTGCACGGCCCGCCAACGGTGTGTGAAAGACATTTACCATGCATCAGCGCCGTGCTGTGCACACGGCCCTCACCATGGAATCATGACTATGCAAAGCAGCAAATACTACGGTTTCGCCGGCGCGCTGGCGCTGTTCTGCGGCATGGCGCAAGCCGCCTCCGCTCCCTCCGCTGGGCTGGCCGCGCGCCTGGCGGATTTCGATGGCTGGGCGGCCCGGCGCATGGGCGCGGAACGCATTCCGGGCGTGACCGTCGGTTTCAGCCAGGGCGACGTGGAATGGGTGAAGGGTTACGGTTATGCCGATCTGGAAAACCGCGTGCCGGCCACGGCCCAGTCCAGCTACCGGCTGGCGTCCGTCACCAAGCCCATGACGGCGGTGGCCATTTTGCAACTGGTGGAACAGGGCAAGATCGACCTGGATGTACCCGTGCAAACCTATGTGCCGTATTTCCCCGTCAAGCCGTTTCCCGTGACGGTGCGCCAGCTGCTGGGCCACCTGGGCGGCATCGACGCCTACCGCGACAGCAAAGTGGAACAGCATTTCAAGGAACACAAGGACACGCGCCAGTCCATCGCCGTCTTCGAACAGTTCGACCTGATCGCCGAACCGGGCACGCGCTTCCGCTACACCAGCTATGGCTACAACTTGCTGGGCGCCGTCATCGAGGGCGCTTCGGGCGAAAATTATGGCGGCTACATGCGGCGCCACGTGTGGGGGCCGCTGGGCATGGACGCCACCGTGCTGGATGACCCGGACGCCGTGATCGCACACCGCGTGCGCGGCTACCGGCTGGCCGGCAAGGAGTTGAAGAATTCCGAATTCGTCGACATCAGCAGCCGCTTTTCCGCCGGCGGCACGCGCGCCAGCGTGCCCGACATGCTGGCCTTCGGCCGGGGCGTCCACGACGGCAAGATCCTGTCGGCGGCCAGCGTGGCCGCCATGGTGCAGCCGATGGCCACGCGCGCGGGCCGCTTGACGAATTACGGCATGGGCTGGGAAATCCTGCCGACGGGCGGGCGCTATGCCATCGCCCACAGCGGCCAGCAGCCGGAAACCGTCACCTACCTGTACAGCTTTCCTTCGCGCAAGCTCACCATCGCCGTCGCCGCCAATCTCGAGCGCGTCAATCCCGAGGCCTTCGTGCAGCGCCTGTTCGAAGTGGTCACGGGCGAACCGTGGCAGCTGAACACGTATATTGCCGATGCGGGCGCGCAGCGCGCTTACCGGGTGGCGCAAGGCCTGTTCGAGGAAGGCAGGGCGCATGCCGAGCGCACGGATCAGGCATATGCCGATGCGGCCGCCACGCGCGAGGCATTTACGCAAATCAATCTGCAAGCGCTGGCGCCGGACGCCCAGGCGGCGCGCGCCTACATCGATGCGGCCCGCCATCCCGCAGGCGGCCGCGTGTTTCTCACGGCTGGCGCCAGCATGGCCAGGCAGCTGCGCGAGGCGGGCATCGACCTGAATCAATACTCGCGCGGCGGCGCGCTGGCATTTGCGCGCGACTATATCCTGTTGTCGCAAGGTACAAAGGCCGGTGCCTTGCCGCGCTTCGACGCCGCCTTCGAGCAAGCCATCGTGGCCCTGGCCAGCAGCTGGGATCGCACGGCCGCCATCGCCTGGCCGGCCGCACCCGCCTCGGCATCCATCGCCGCCCTGGATAGCCAGCTGCGCGCGGCCTTCCGCGGCCAGCGCGCCTATCCCGATTTCGTGCCCGAACTGCAGGAACTGGCGCAAGCGTCGTCCGCGCGCGGCGAGACGGATACGTCGCTGGCGGCCAGCCGCCTGGCCGTGGAGCTGTATCCGCTCAGCGACCGCGCGCATGCGCTGCAAGGCTTGACCTTGCTGCGCGCCGGCAAGACGGAGCCTGCCCTCGCCGCCCTGCGCCTGGCGCTGGAGCGCGACCCGCTGGGCGCGGCCAGTCCTGCGGCGCTGAACCTGGAAGCCTACCGTTTGAAAGGTAGCGGCGCCGTGTCGCAAGGCATGGCCGTGCTGCAGGCGGCCGTCAGCCTGCATCCGCGCGACGCGAATCTGCAGGATAGCCTGGCCGAGTTTTATGTGGAGCAAGGCTTGCGCCCACAGGCGGTGGCCGCCTATCGCCAGGCGCTGCAGCTCGACCCCCGCTATCCGGGCGCCGTGGGGGCAAAGGCGGCGATCATTCGCTTGGGCGGCGAGACGAAGGCGCTGGCGCCTTAGTTGATGTCTTCGCTGATGCCTTAGATGAATTCTGCATAAACATGGGTGAAAAGATTCCTTTTTGGAAATAAGCGTGCCGCGGTCTAATGGCGGCATTCATTATTCACCAGAGGAATTCCATGCAGACCCGTCTTCATTTCGCCGCGCTTCTTTTCACCTCCATCGCCTTCACCCAGGTGGCGCAAGCGGACCAGTTGGCCAGTATCAAGGCGAAGGGCGAGCTGGTCTGCGGCACTCTGGGCACGGATGAACCGAACAGTTTTATCGACGCCAAATCGCGCCAGCTGGTCGGCTATGAAGTGGACCTGTGCCGCGCCATCGCCCAGGGCCTGGGCGTCAAACCGGTGATCAAGCAGCTGGCCGTGGCCGCCCGCATTCCTGAATTGCAGCAGGGCCGCATCGATATCCTGACGGCATCGCTGACGCATAACAAGGAACGCGAAGCGCTGATCGACTTTTCCCTGTCCACGTTTTACACGGGCCAGCGCGTGCTGGTCAAAAAAAGCAGCAATATCACGACGGTTGCTGGCCTGGCCGGCAAGAAAGTGCTGACCGTCAAGGGCGGCACGCAGGAACCGAATATCCGCAAGGCCGTGCCCGGTGTGGATGTGGTGACGTTCGAGACGGCGGGCCAGGCTTACTTGGGCTTGCAGCAGGGCAAGGGCGTCGGCTATGTCGACGATGAAGTCTCCTTGCTGAATAACTACGCCAAGCTGGGCGCCGCGCAAAAGGATTACATTGTGCTGCCGCAAAACATCAGCCAGGAAGTGTTTGCCTTCGGCATCCGCAAGGGCGAGACGGGCGTGAAAACAGCCGTCGACCAGGTGCTGCGCGGCCTGGAAAAGTCGGGCGAGGCAGAAAAACTGTTCTTCAAATGGTATGGCCCGACGAGCAATGTGAAATTCCAGAAACGCACATTTAAAATTGAATCGGACAAGATCGACGCCTAAGCAAACCTACTGCGCGGCTCGCTTTGCGGCCTGCGATGCTCACCGTGCTCCAGCACGGTTGCGCTTCTTAGCCGCAAATCACTGCCGCTCGCTACGGTTTTCTTAGGCATCAATGATATTTCACCATCATGCTCCAATTTGATCTGAACTTTTTGCTGGCTGGCGACTACCGCGACTGGTTGCTGTCCGGCCTGCTGCTGTCATTGCAACTGATGGGCATTACCTTGCTCTTTTCCCTGCCGCTGGCGTGCGGTGTAGCCATGCTGCGCCTGGCGCCGTCGCGCCTGCTCAAGGGGCTGGGCGCCGCGTATGTCGAGCTGATCCGCAACGTGCCCTTGCTGGCCCACTTCCTGTTCTGGTATTTCGGCGCGCCCGAATTGTTGCCGGACTCCTGGAAGGAGCGCTTGTATGCCGGCAATATCGAAGCCGTCAGCGCCATCACGGCCCTGACTTTATATACGGCCGCCTACATGGCGGAAGACATCCGCAGCGGCATCCGCGCCATACCCGCCCAGCAATTCGAGGCGGGCAGGGCGCTGGGTTTCAGCTTTCTCGCCACCATGCGCCTGTGCATCGTGCCGCAGGCGCTGCGGCTGGCCGCGCCGCCGCTACTGTCGCAAACCCTGAATCTGTGGCAAAACACCAGCATCGCCACCGTCATCGGCGTGGCCGAGCTGATGTACCAGACGCAGCGCGTGGAAGCGGCCTCGTTCCGCAGCGTGGAAGCGTTCGTCTTCGCCAGCGCGGCGTATCTTGCCGTTTCGCTGGTGATCGCGGGCTTGGCGACCTTGCTGCAAAAGAAGGTGTCCTGATGCTGGAACTGATCCACGATTATTGGCTGTATTTCCTCGTCGGCCGCTATCCCGAGGGACCGCTGGGCGGCCTCGCGCTGACGGTGCTGCTGGCCAGCCTGGCGCTGGTGCTCAGCCTGCCGTTCGGCTTGCTGCTGGGGCTGGCGCGTCTGAGCCCCTGGCGGCTGCTGCGCTGGCCCGTCGCCGCGCTGATCCACGTGGTGCGGGGCATTCCCTTGCTGCTGGTGATCTTCTGGGCGTATTTCTTCCTGCCCAGCATCACGGGTCACGAAAGCGGTCAGTTCGGCACCATGCTGGCGGCCCTCGTCATCTTTGACGGCATTTATCTGGCGGAAATCGTGCGCGCCGGCGTGCAAGCCGTGCCCAAGGGGCAAGTGGAGGCGGCCCGTTCCCTGGGCTTGACATATCTGGACAGCATGCGCCAGGTCGTCCTGCCGCAGGCGCTGCGCCACATGCTGCCGTCATTGGTCAACCAGTTCGTCTCGACCATCAAGGAAACCTCGCTGGGATACATCATCGGCCTGGCCGAAGTGTCGTTCATCGCTTCGCAAGTGAACGGCCTGGTGCTGACGAAACCCGTGCAAGTGTATTTCCTGCTGGGCATGACCTATTTTGTCTTGTGTTTCAGCCTGTCGCGCGCGGCCTTCTGGCTCGAGCGGCGCCAGGCGCGTCTCTTGAAAGCGGCTGCATGATCACCTTTGACAACGTCAACAAATACTATGGCGACTATCACGCCTTGAGCGGCATCAATGAGCAAGTCGCCAAGGGCGAGGTGCTGGTCGTGTGCGGGCCGTCCGGCTCCGGCAAGTCGACCCTGATCCGCACCATCAACCGTCTGGAACCGATCGCTTCGGGCCGCATCACGGTGGCGGGCCAGGACATTTATGCGCCGGGGCTGGACGTGAATGCCTTCCGTTCGCATATCGGATTTGTTTTCCAGCAATTCAACCTGTTTCCCCATCTTTCCGTGCTGGACAATTGCGCGCTGGCGCCGCAGCGCTTGCGCGGCTTGACCCGGCGCGAAGCGGAAGAGCGGGCGCTGGCCCTGCTGGAACGGGTGGGTCTGGCGCACAAGGCGCGCGCCATGCCGTCAGCCCTGTCGGGCGGGCAGCAACAGCGGGTGGCCATCGCCCGAGCGCTGGCCATGCAGCCGCCGCTGATGCTGTTCGACGAACCTACCAGCGCGCTGGACCCGGAAATGGTGGGCGAGGTGCTGCAAGTGATGCGCGACCTGGCGCAGGGCGGCATGACGATGGTGTGCGTGACGCATGAAATGGGTTTTGCGCGCGAAGTGGCGGACCGGGTCTGGTTCATGGACCATGGGCAAGTGCTGGAACGGGCCACGCCCGACGAATTCTTTGCGCGGCCGCAACATGCGCGCGCACAGCAATTCCTGTCGGATATCCGCAGCCCCTTCAGCGCGTCTGCTTGAGTGAGCATATGATTGGGCATGGGAGTAAGCGGCTGTGTGCGTAAGCGAACGGTATCCTGGCGTTGTCTGGCGCACGCTATCGAGGCGGCGCATGGTGCGCCAGCAGCCGACGAGGAGGGCCGTATCATGTCACGCATCATCGCAGGTCATTTTCAGTTGCAGGAGCAGATCGACGTCGCGCGCGCCGCGCTGAACCAGGCGGGCTTTTCCGACAGCCGCATCAGCGCCTTTTTTGTCAACCAGCCGGGGCAGCATGATCTGCATGCGCTTGGCGGCGACCGCGACATGTCGCCGGGCGCCAAAGAGACGCCGGAGGGCGTGGTGGAAGGCGTGGCCGTCGGGGCCGCCGTGGGCGCGGGCATCGGCGCGGTCACCACCCTGGCGACGGGGCCGCTGGGCCCGGTGGTGGGGGCGCTGGTGGGCGCCCACGTGGGTTCGCTCTACAGTTTCAATAAGATGAAGGACGCGGGCGAAGCCGAAAAGAATGGCGAAAGCAATGGCGAAAACCGCCGCCAGCCACGCCATCCGGGCATGCTGATCGCCGTGGCGCTGGGCGGCCTCGACGAGCGCGAACGGGCGCTCGAGGCGCTGCACCGGCTCGGCGCCGAGCATATCGAGGAAGCGGAAGGCACGATCGCCAATGGCGACTGGCATGATTTCGATCCGCTCAGCATTCCCGTGCTGGTGGCGTGAATCGGCGCGCCAGCCGTGCAATATGCATAAATGCCGCGCTGCATGAAATTTAGGTATGATCCTTGTTAGTATTCGTAATTATTGGTAAACAATGCCGACAGGGATAGTTTCCGCGCGCCCGAAGTGACACTGGACCAAGGTGACTGCCTGTAGTACTTGCCTCGCATGCTAACGAGTATGGATAGGAGGTCGCGTCATGACACAGGCATGGTTCATTCTGACACGGGCCGATGGGCGCGACATCTGTGCGCCCTCGCCGGCACAGTTGGCCGATGCGCTGGCCGAGGTCTACCGCGGTGGCGGCGTCGCGCCGGACGGCAGCCCGGCCGCCGTCCTGTTGCGCTTTGGCTACGACGATGGCTTGATGTATCAGGTCGAAGTCGCTAGCGGAGGCGAAGTCACTTTCGAGGAATGGTCGGACCGCGATTGCGAAATCGCCCTCGCCAGTCCGCGCCACATGTCGGCCCTGCCGCAGGGCGACGCCCTGCAACTGTGGCAGTGGCTGGCGCAGCGCCAGGTGGCGAAGATCCGCAGTCTGCCATGGCAGGGCGGCTAGCCCGCCGCTTTCACTCGTCCCTAGTGCGCCATCAGCACGGGGATGGTCATGCTTTGCAGGATCGTGCGCGTGACGCCGCCGAGAATCGTTTCGCGCAGGCGCGAATGGCCATACGCTCCCATCACCAGCAAGTCGGCCGACAGGTCGGCTGCCTGCGACAGCAGCGCTTCGCCGATATCGCCGCGCCGCACGCCCCCGCCATCGAGCAAATGCAGCCGTGCTTCCACGCCGTGTCGCGCCAGGTAGTGCGTCAGTTCCGCGCCCGGCTGTTCGCCATGTTCGGCCGCGTGCACCTGGGCATCGAAGATGGCCACGTGGACTTGTCCGGCGCGTTGCAGCAGGGGCAGGGCGGCGCTCACGGCGCGGCTCGCTTCCTTGCTGGCATTCCAGGAAATGAGCACATTGCGCGCCGCTGCCGGCGGCGCCAGCAGGGGTAGCGGCGGCGCATACGGCACGATCAGCACGGGACGGCCCGAATGCAGCAGCACATAGGCGGGAAAGTCGCGCATCACGGACGGCGATTTATCCTTGGCATTGTATTGGCTGATGACGACCAGGTCAGCATAGCGGGCCAGCAGGCTGATGCCGCCCGCCGCCTCGTCGTCGAGCACGCGCTGCTCGAACGAGGCGACGCCGGCCGCGCGCACCTGCGCCTCGAAACCGTCGAGGGCGCGCGTCGCCCGTTCCCGCAGGAAATTCAAATGCAAGCTCAGGTTCGGATCCGCATCGAGGTCGGGCTGGTTCTGGTACAGCAGGCGCGACACGCCCGTCAGCGCCACGCCCGTCAGGTGGCCGCCGCACGCCTGGGCGATGCTGGCCGCCGCTTCGATGCGGGCGGCGCGCCCGGCGCTGTCGTCGATGTGGAGCAATACGGTCTTGTACGTCATGGCCTGTCCTCTCGCTGTGCAGTAGGGATCATTCTGGCACAGTCCGGGGTGCCGGCCGCGCACGACTGCGGCCGGCGCTTGCCGCCTCAGCTCATGGCGATGATGATGATGTCGGCGTCGCAGTTACGGTAGTGAATCACGATGACGATGATGCGCCGCAATTGCGCCGCCTTTTGCGCCACCTCCGCCATGGCGCGGCTGGCGCGGTTCTTCATCGTCACCTGCACTTGCGAGGCATCGCTGACGGGGATGCCCATGGCTTTCAGCGCCGCTTTCGGATTGGCCATCAGGGCCAGCGCATGCTGTGGATCGAGCTCCGCCTGATGCACCGATTCCACGTCGCTCATGCCGGGATTGATGTCGTTGAACAAGTCCCTCAATGCTTCTGTGTCGTCCTGGATTTCCATCGCGCTCTCCTTGTGAGTCTTACCTTCAAGCAAAGTCTGCACGGCTTGCCTGTCGAGGTGCCATCACCTCACGGCTGAGTGTAATTTTGACAATTTTTCATGCGTGGATGCAGCGCAGGCAGACGCTGCTATATGCGGGCTCAGCCTTTGATATGGCGCAATGCCGCTTTCAAAAGTGCCACTTACACTTGATCCCACGCAGAACATCCATAACAAGCGGGAGAGACAGCAATGAATGAACAAAAAGTAGCGCTGGTCACGGGTGGCATGGGCGGCCTGGGCACGGCCTTGTGCCGCCGCCTGCATGCGGCGGGCTTTGCCGTCGTGGCGGCGCATACGCCGGGCAATGCCCGCGTGGAAAGCTGGCTCGACAAGCAGCGGTCACAGCAGTATTATTTTCACCCGCTGGCCATCGACGTGGGCGATTTCGATGCCTGCAGCGAGGCCGTGGCAAGCGTGCTGGCGCAGTTCGGCCGGATCGACGTGCTGGTCAACAACGCCGGCATCACGCGCGACCAGAGCATGCGCAAGATGGAATTGCCGCACTGGGCCGAGGTCATGCGCACCAATCTCGACAGCCTGTTCAACATGAGCAAGCAGGTGCTCGAGCCGATGCTGGCTAACCGCTGGGGCCGCATCATCAATATCTCGTCCGTCAATGGCCAGAAGGGCGCGTTTGGCCAGTGCAACTACGCGGCGGCCAAGGCGGGCGTGCATGGCTTCAGCAAGGCGCTGGCGCTGGAAGTGGCGCGCCACGGCATCACCGTCAACACGGTGTCGCCCGGCTATCTGCGCACGCAGATGGTGACGGCCGTGCCGGCCGAGATCCTGGAAACGAAGATCCTGCCGCAGATTCCCCTGGGCCGATTGGGCGAACCGGACGAGGTGGCGGCCCTGGTCGCTTATCTGGCGTCCGACGAGGCGGCATTTGTCACGGGCGCGAATATCGCCATCAATGGCGGACAGCACATGAGTTGATCCCGCGTGCAGCTGGATACGTGAAGCAGGGCAATGGCAGTAGAGGAGACCCGTCCATCCAGCCGGCGCACAGACGCTGGCGGGGGCGGCTGGCAGCATGGTCGTCACGCTGGAAAACAGGGGGCAGGGCAGCGATGCCTTGCCCTTTGTCGTGGCGCAGCCGTCATGGCACTGCCACGCTACTCAGCGCTGGGTTTTTTCCAGCCGCGTCTGGCAATCGATGCACAGGCGTGCTTCGGGGCGCGCGTTCAGGCGCGACAGGCCGATGGCTTCGCCGCAGTTGTCGCACAGGCCGTAGCTGCCGTCGGCAAACTTGGCCAGCGCGTGCTTGATGATGGCCAGCTGCGCCAGGTTGTGTTCGGCCGCTTCGCTGACGAGGGCGTTCAAGGTGCGCACGCTGGCGTTGTCGGCCGGCGAGGCTTCGATTTCATTGAGCAGCGAGGCGCGCGCATCCGCTTCCGCCGTTTCATTCTCGATCTGTTCCAGCAACGCCAGCTTGCGTTGCTCCAGCACGCCCTGCAGACGCTGCAGCTGGTCTTGCGGCAATCCATTCATGGTTGTCACCCGGTAGAGGTTACTTCCATCATGGTAGTCCAAGATTGGCGACTCTGCTTGCGCTACCACCCGCGCCGCGTTTGACGCGGCGCAGGCTGGCAGCGGCCGTTCTATGCTGGTTCCTTGAGGCAGTTGACCATCCAGGCCACGCCGAACTGGTCTTTCAGCATGCCGAAGCGTTTGGCCCAGAACGTTACTTCCAGGGGCATCTGGATGTTGCCGTCACGCGCCAGCGCGTCGAAGACCCGTTCCGCCTCTTCCGGCGTATCGACGGTCAGGCAGATCGCGCTGCCGCTCATGCCCTTGGCGCCATCTTCGCTGCAGCCGCCGTCCGAGCCCATCAGCATGGTGGGTCCCAGCTGCACGGAGCCGTGCATGATCTTGTCATACCAGTCTTCCTTGACCTGGTCCTGGCCCGGGCTGCCCCGATACGGCATCAGGCACAGGTCCGTGCCATGCAGGTGCTGGCGATAGTATTCCAGCGCTTGCGCGCAGTTTCCATCGAATTGCAAATACGGTTCGATACGCATGTTGGTCTCCTCTGGTCATCGCCCCGCAGGCACGATTGCCAGGCGGGGCCGTCCCAGTATAGGCGCTTGCCGGCCGATTTCAATCAGTCCGGCGCCATCTCTTGCAGCCGCTCACGCACCCTGCCCAGAGTGGCGAGGATGCGCTCGGGGTTGCCGGCGAGGACGGCGCTGCCCAGGTGCAACAAGCTCGTCGCCAGGCTGATCCAGTGCCGCACGTCGTCGTTGCGGGCGATGCGCAGGCGCACCGTGTCGAGCAGGCCGCTGAGCTGGCGCTGCGCCGTTTCCAGGCCCGCCACGGTGTGTCCTGCGGCATCGGCATACAGCTGGTTGGCTTGTTGGCGCAAGGCCACTTCCAGGGCGAAGACGGCTTGCGCCTGGCTGTGGCTGATGCCATTGGCGCCCTGGCTGGCGCGCTTGCGGATGGCGCGCATGACGGCGCCGTGCAAGGTGACGGCCGCCTGCGACAGGCTGTCGGCCAGTTGCTCGACGCGCATGGCGCTGCTGAGAGCCGCTTCGCGGCGTTCGCTGCTGCTGCCTACCGATCCGTCCATCTTGCCTCCGTGGTGGTGAGGGTGGCAGCGAGCTGCGCGTGTTCGCGACCCAGTGCCGCCAGTTGCCGGCGCGCCAGGGTATGGCGCAGGCCAACCAGGCGGTATTCCTCGGTTTTGCTTTGCTGCATGTTTTTCTCCAGCACGGCCAGCAGGCGTTGCTGCGGCGTGTCCGCATAGGCGATTTCCACGTCGAGCAAGCCGAGCACCATGTCGCGCTCGTTATCGCCGCTTTTGTCGTACAGCGCCAGCAAGCTGTCGAGCGCGGCCAGCAGGGCTTGCAGCGGCGCGTCGCCCTCGTGCAGCACTTGCGCCAGGTGCGCCTGCTGGCTGGCCGCGCCGCCCAGGCGCGACAGTTGCTGCAGCAGCAAGGTATAGGCGCTGATATGGCGGTCGTCGATGCCGCTGCCTGGCCAGGCGCGGATGGCGGCGCCGGCGCCGGCCAGTTCGGACTGCACGTCATACGCATCGGCATTGGCCAGCCGGCCCAGCGCCTGTAGGTACAGGCGCACGGCCTGCGCCAGACGCGCCACGTCCGCCTGCGCGGCGCGGCGCTGCGCATCGAGCAGGCGTTCGCGCGCATCTTCGGCGGGCGACAGATAGGGGCGGGCGCGCTGGTAAGTGTCCACGTGGCGCTGCGACAGTTCGTTGAAGGCGGTCAAGGCATCGGTGCCGGCGGCCAGGGCACGCACTTGCGCCAGCTCGGGGCGCGAAGTGGTGCAGCCGCACAGCACGGCAGCCAGGAAGAGGCTCAGGTACAGCTTCAGGCAAAGGGCGCGGCGATGGCGGGCGGGCAGGGTGGACACGGCACCTCTCGACAGGAAATACTGTATGGAAAGGTATTGTCGTGCCGGCTTGCGCCGCCCGCCTTGTGCGGGCGCAAGCGCGCTGCGATCAGGCGCCCAGCGTGCCCGCTGTGCCCGTCAATTGCTCGCGCCAACCCAGTCCCGCGACGGTATCGCTGGCGGGGCGGTATTCGCAGCCGACCCAGCCTGCGTAGCCGACCTGGTCCAGCAGCTTGAACACATGGCGGTAGTTGATCTCGCCCGTGCCCGGTTCGCGGCGGCCCGGCGTATCGGCGATCTGGATATGGCGGATCAGGGGCAGCATGGCGCGGATGGTGTTGCTCAGCTCGCCCTCCATGCGCTGCATGTGATAAACGTCGTATTGCAGGAAGATATTGCTGCGCTGGCAGTCGGCGATGATGTCGGCCGCCTGCTGGCTATGGTTCAGAAAGTAACCGGGCATGTCGTAGCGGTTGATGGGCTCGATCAACACGTTGATGCCATGCGGACGGCAGGCGTCGGCCGCAAATTGCAGGTTGCCGATCAGGCTTTGCCGCGCCCGCTCCAGGCTCATGCCGGGCGGCACGATGCCGGCCATGCAGTGCAACTGCTTCGCCCCCAGCGCCAGCGCATAGTTGAGCGCCAGTTGCACGTTGCCGCGGAATTCCTCGCCCCGGCGCGGATCGCAGGCAATGCCCCGCTCGCCGTGCTCCCAGTCGCCTGGCGGGAAGTTGAAGACGGCCAGCTGCAGCTGGTGGCGTTCCAGCCGCATGGCGATCTGCCGCGCCTCGACGGCATAGGGGAACAGGAATTCGACGGCATCGAAGCCCGCTTGCCTGGCGGCGGCAAAGCGGTCGAGGAAGGGCAGTTCGGTAAACATCATGCTGAGGTTGGCAGCGAAGTTCGGCATGGCAGCACGCAGGTGAGGACGATGGATACTATCCTAGCCCAAATCGGCAAATGGTGGCGTGCATAAAAAAACCGTTCCAGAAGCAAGTCCTGGAACGGTTTTTATCGTCTTTTTGATAAAGACAAACGCTGCCTGAAAGCGTAGCGAGCGGGAGTGATATTGCGTCGAGTCGCGCAGCCGTACAAGAGTACGGCGAGCAACGCAAACGCAATAGCGCCCCGCGCAGTAGCTTTCAGGCCGCGTTTTAGCGGCCGCGGCCGCCGGATCTGTGGTTCGCCGCCGAACGCGGCGCATTGCCCGAACGGTTGCCGCCGCCACCGCCGCCCGATGGGCCGGCGCTGCGTGGCTTGGCGCCGCTGCCGCCGGTTTTCACGCGCACGACGGCGCCGGCTGGCGCGCGGCTGTTGTTGCGGTGGCCGCCGGTGCCGCTGCGCAATTGCACAGGCTGGGCGCGGGCGTTCAGGTCGGGCTCGAAGCCCGGGATGACTTCGCGCGGCAGGGTTTGCTTGATCAGCTTTTCGATGTCTTTCAACATTTCGTGCTCATCCACGCAGACCAGCGACACGGCTTCGCCCTTGGCGCCGGCACGGCCCGTGCGGCCGATACGGTGCACATAGTCTTCCGGAATGTTCGGCAAGTCGTAGTTGACGACGTGCGGCAATTGGTCGATATCGATGCCGCGCGCGGCGATGTCGGTGGCGACCAGCACTTGCAAGGTGCCATCCTTGAACTCGGACAGCGCGCGCGTGCGTGCCGACTGGCTCTTGTTGCCGTGGATGGCCAAGGCGCCGATGCCGTCCGCGCCCAGTTGCTCGACCAGTTTATTGGCGCCATGCTTGGTGCGCGTAAATACCAGCACTTGCGTCCAGTTGTTCGACTTGATCAGGTAGGACAGCATCGGGTGTTTCTTGTCGCGGTCGACCGGATGGATCTTTTGCTTGATCACTTCGACGGTCGAATTGCGGCGCGCCACTTCGATCATGGCTGGCTTGTTCAGCAAGCCGTCGGCCAGGGCCTTGATCTCTTCCGAGAACGTGGCCGAGAACAGCAGGTTCTGGCGTTTTGGCGGCAGCACGGCCAGCACTTTCTTGATGTCGCGGATGAAGCCCATGTCCAGCATGCGGTCGGCTTCGTCCAGGATCAGGATTTCCACTTTCGACAGGTCGACGGTGCCCTGGCCCATATGGTCCAGCAAACGGCCCGGCGTGGCGACGAGGATGTCGACGCCATGCTTGAGCTGCTTGATTTGCGGGTTGATGCCGACGCCGCCGAAGATCACGGTCGAGTTCAATTTGGTGTATTTGCTGTAGGCGCGCACGCTTTCCTCGACCTGCGCGGCGAGTTCGCGCGTCGGGGCCAGGATCAGGGCGCGGATCGGGCGCGTCGAGGTGTTGCTGGTGATGGACGCGCCATTGGCGTCCGTCGACAGGCGGTGCAGCACGGGCAGGGTAAAGCCGGCCGTCTTGCCGGTGCCGGTTTGTGCACCGGCCAGCAAGTCGCCGCCAGCCAGCACGGCGGGAATCGCCTGCGACTGGATCGGGGTCGGCACGGTGTAGCCGTGTTCGGTAACGGCACGTACGATAGCGTCGGACAATCCGAGGGAGGAAAAGGACATGGTAACTTTATTGTGAGATCGGCCTGTCGCCATCGTGGGGCGCCAGTCGCAGGCAATCAGATTAGGGGTCGAAAGACAGCGGCAAGGGGACTGGTCATATGTGCCGCACACGCGAAGTATAACAGCCTGGCAAAAACGCGCCTGTTTTGTTTCAGCTTTGCAATGCCGCAAGTAAAGAAAAGGGTGCCTAGTCGTCGATCTCGTCGACGGTGTAGCGCACGCCCTGCGCATCGAGCCAGGCGCGCAGGGCTTCAAGGCCGTGCCACGGGTCCGGTCGCAGGTGCTGGCATATATACAGGCCGGCGTCCGTCAGCCTGGCGTCCGTGTCCGGCATGGCGCCTGATGCCGGCGGCAGCGCCGCCAGCAGCGGTGCGATGTGCTGGCGCTGTTCCGGCGTCAGGCTGGCCGTGACCCTGAATTCAAATCCCATGTTTTCTCCTGGATGCGCGGGCTGCCGCCGCGGTTATTTTTCATCATCGAAGAAATCGAATATAACTTCGCATTCTTTCCGTTTTTGTTTTCAAAGTATCTCGTCCATACTGCATAGCACTGGCCCGGCACACACAGCGTGACGCAAGGGCAGGAGCAGAAACATCATGCAACGACATCTTTTTTCATGTTCAATTATTTTCACTAAGGAAACCATCATGCCTATCGCCACCGCCCAAGCCGCACAAAAACTGCTGACCCCGAACGATCATACCCTGATCATGATCGACCACCAGTCACAGATGGCGTTCGCCACCCGTTCCATCGACCTGGCCCTGCTGCGCAACAATGCGGCCCTGGTGGCCAAGGCGGCGGCGGAATTCAAGGTGCCGACGATCCTGACGACGGTGGCAGCCAAATCGTTCTCCGGCCCTATTTTTGACGAAATCCAGTCCGTCTTCCCCGAACAGGCGCCGATCGACCGCACCAGCATGAATACCTGGGAAGATGCGCGCATCGCCGACAAGGTGAATGGCTACGGCAAGGGCAAGATCGTGCTGGCCGGCCTGTGGACCTCCGTCTGCATCGTGGGACCAGCCCTGTCGGCGCTGGAGCAGGGCTTCGAGGTCTACGTGATCGCCGACGCCAGCGGCGACGTCTCCGACGAAGCGCATGCGATGGCCATGCAGCGCATGATACAGGCGGGTGCGCAGCCGATGACGTCCGTGCAATACTTGCTGGAACTGCAGCGCGACTGGGCCCGTGGCGAGACCTACAACGAGACGGTGGCGACGGCCGTGGCGCACGGCGGCGGCTATGGCCTGGGCCTGATCTACGCCAAATCCATGTTCAACGCCAGCGAAGGCCATTGATTGTTCACTGACTCCGGTTCCGCCGCCTGCCGGCGGGACCGTGTTTTCACCTGATTCGGGAGTTCCCATGCACGTAAACACGATCTTGCTCAATGGCCGTTTCCATACGGTCGACAGGGCGCAGCCGCTGGCGTCCGCCGTCGCCATCGCCGATGGCAAATTTCTCGCCGTGGGCGACGTTGAAGACGTGATGCGCCATCGCGGCCCCGCCACGCAGGTGATCGACCTGGCTGGCCGCACGGTGATTCCCGGCCTGAACGACTCGCACCTGCACCTGATCCGCGGCGGCTTGAACTACAACCTGGAATTGCGCTGGGAAGGCGTGCCTTCGCTGGCCGACGCCTTGCGCATGCTGAAAGAACAGGCGCTGCGCACGCCGAATCCGCAATGGGTGCGCGTGGTGGGCGGCTGGACGGAATTCCAGTTCGCGGAAAAGCGCATGCCCACGCTTGATGAAATCAACGCGGCCGCGCCGGACACGCCCGTCTTCATCCTGCACTTGTATGACCGCGCCCTGCTGAACCGCGCCGCCCTGCGCGCCGTCGGCTACGACAGGAACACGCCGAACCCGCCGGGCGGCGAAATCGTGCGCGACGGGGCCGGCAACCCCACCGGCTTGCTGATCGCCCGCCCGAACGCCATGATCCTGTATGCGACCCTGGCGCAAGGCCCCAAGCTGCCGCTGGAATTGCAGGTGAACTCCACGCGCCAGTTCATGCGCGAGTTGAACCGGCTCGGCATCACCAGCGCCATCGACGCGGGCGGCGGCTTCCAGAATTATCCCGAGGATTACGCCGTCGTCGACGAACTGGCGCAAAAAGAGCAGCTGACGATACGCATCGCCTACAACCTGTTTACGCAAAACAAGGGCGCGGAATTGCAGGACTTCCAGAAGTGGACGGGCATGATCAAGCCGGGCGACGGCACGGACTTTTACCGCCACAACGGCGCCGGCGAAATGCTGGTGTTTTCCGCCGCCGACTTCGAGGATTTCCTCGAACCGCGTCCCGAGCTGGCGGCCGGCATGGAAGACGAGCTGGAAAAGGTCGTGCGCCACCTGGTCGAGCAGCGCTGGCCGTTCCGCCTGCACGCCACCTATGACGAATCGATCAGCCGCATGCTCGACGTGTTTGAAAAGGTCAACCGCGACACGCCGTTCGGCGGCCTGCACTGGCTGTTCGACCACGCGGAAACCATCAGCCCCCGCAATATCGACCGGGTCAGGGCGCTGGGCGGCGGCCTGGCCATCCAGCACCGTATGGCGTTCCAGGGCGAATATTTTGTCGAGCGCTATGGCCCCGATGCGGCGAAAGCCACGCCGCCCGTGCAGCGCATGCTGGACGCGGGCGTGCCCGTGGGCGGTGGCACGGATGCCACGCGGGTGGCCAGCTACAACCCGTGGACGGCGCTGTACTGGCTGGTCTCGGGGCGCACCGTGGGCGGCCTGGCCCTGACGGATGCGGCGGGCAGATTGTCGCGCGATACGGCGCTGGAACTGTGGACGGCGGGCAGCGCCTGGTTCTCGAGCGAGCAAGGCAAGAAGGGGCGCATCCGCGAGGGCATGCTGGCCGATTTGAGCGTGCTGTCGGCCGATTACTTCGCCGTGCCGGAAGAAGCGATCAAGTCCATCGAATCCGTGCTGACCATGGTGGGCGGCAAGATCGTCTACGGCCAGGCGGAATTTACCCATCTTGCGCCGCCCTTGATTCCCGTGCTGCCCGAATGGTCGCCCGTGCGCACGGTGCCGGGACACTACCGTCCCGTGGCCAGGCCGGCGCAAGCGCAAGCCATGCTGCCGCACCAGTGCGCGGGCGCCTGCGGCGTGCATGCGCATGCCCACGACCGGGCGCGCACATCGGCCGTGCCGATCAGCGATTTTTCCGGTTTCTGGGGCACCTTGGGCTGCAGCTGTTTCGCCTTTTAGCGGCTGGCCAGGCGTTATTTGGAAATGCGCAGAATGGCCGAGGCCAGCCGGGTGAAGCAGGGACTCAGGTCGCTGTCGCTGGCCGCATAGCAGTACAGGCCCACGGGTTCGGCCGGCTTGCGGCAAGCCGCTTTCGCATCGGTGGTATTGGCCAGGCAGCGCAGCAAGTCTTCGCCCAGCTCGTTGTCCGGCCCTTCCTTGGTTTTCAGCGAGGCGCCCATGCCCAGGGTAAAGACGAAAATGCCTTCCTGGCGCGCTTTTGCCGCCATCGCTTCGACCAGGTTGCGCGAGGCGCGGTGCACATTCGTCCATTGCGCCTGCGCCGTCGCGGTGGAAGCGGTCACGACGCGGGGCGAGTTGGTGACGATGGGAAACTCGCGCAGCGCCGCGTCGTTGGCGTGGGCGGCGTCATTCGTCGCGTTATACCATGCGGGAAGCGCGGTGATCTGGCTGGCGGCGCAATCGCCGTACTGGAGCGTGTCGCTCACTTTCATCCGGTACAGGCCTGCCAGCGCCGGGTTTTGCAGTTTCGGAAAGGTGGCGAGCCCGCCCGCCGTCTGGCATTTGCCGCCGGCATTGGGAAAGTACGAGGAAAACGCCGCCGGCGAGCCATCGGAGAAAAACACGATGACGCGCAGGCTGGAGCGGTTGACCTGCTCGATGTCGTTCAGCTGTTTGCGCGCCTGGAACATGCCGGCGGAAGAGTTGGTGCCGCCGACAAAGGCGAATTGATCGATCTTTCCACCTTTCATGGTCATGCCGCCGCGGTCGAAGCCGCGCTCGATCTGCCTGATCGGGACGTCGATTTGCGCTTCCGAGGCGAAGTGCAGCAAACCGACCCGGTCGACCGTGGCGTTGAACTTGTTCAGGAAGGACTTGCCCGCCGCCCGCACGGCGTCCGCATTGTGTTCCAGCGAACGCGACGTATCCATCACCAGCACCATGTCCAGGTCCTTGCGGATGGTTTGCGCGCTGGCGGCCACCTCCAGGGTCTTGAAGCCGAGTACGCCCATCAGCGAGACGGGCAGCGAGGCGCTGGCCGAGACGTCGATGGTGACGGTGCCCTTGTCGAACGTGACGTCGACGGGATGGAGGGTCGGCGTCGACAGCAGGAAGTGGTCCGGATAATTGACTTCAAAAAAATCCCTTGCCGACTGGCGCGCCCTGGTCCGCTGTTCTTCTTCCGAGTTGCCCGCAGTGACGCCGCGCGCCGCCGCCAGGCTGGCCGCGTCGACGGCCGCGTTGAGCTTGGCCTTGACGAAGTAGCCTAGGGCCGAATCGATGGCCAGCCCCACGGAGGCGATCAGGACGACGGTCGACAGCGCCACCATGACCAGTACTTGCCCGCCTTGCCGCTGGTGTGGAATGCGCATCAGAATACCGTCATCGAAGTCAGGTTGGGCGCCAGCACGGGCGTCGTGCTGTTGCCAAATTTCAATGTGCCGAACAGCATGTCGAAATTGTAGAAAGTTTCCACGGCGTAGATCAGTTCGCCATCGGCCAGCTGGCTCTGCATCAATGACACCGTCGGGGCGTATTCGTCCTTGGCGATGCCGGTGCACGTGCCATCGCGCCAGCTGCCGCATTGCCACACCTGGCTGGCGGGCAGGTAGCCGCTGGCCTTTGCGCCGGCGTCCCAGCGGTACTGTTCCAGCACGATATTGCGCAAGCCGCTCTGCGCCGTGTAGCCCATGATCTTGGTGATGTAGATCATGCCGCGCCCGTGCATGTCCAGCGGCGGCGTGCTGGCGGCCAGCGCGTTCATGATGCCCTGGCTGGAGCCGCTCAGGTCGGACGTGGCGCGCGCGGACAGGTTGGCGCCTTCGCGGCTGATATTGAGCAGGATAGTCTTGGCCTGGATGGCGCGCGACAGGTCAACCAGCATGAACAGCAGCAAGGCCAGCAAGGGCAGCACGATGGCAAATTCGATGGCGGCGATGCCACGCGCGGCGCGGCGCGGAAAACGGGGAGTGGGCGCGCGCATCACAGGCCGCCAAAGCTTTCATTGCGCATGGTGGCGGCCACCACGAAATGCGCCTGGCCGTCGCGGAACAGGGCACGGATCAAAGGCGTGGCAAACGCCCAGCGGCAATCGACGGAAATGACGACGATATCGCCGGCCTGGCCGAACATGGCGGCGCCCACCGCATCGCTGCCGTTGACGGAGATCACGGGGCTGACCTTGTCATACATGCCCATGGAGCTGTCGCGTATCTTTTGCATGACGGCGTGGTAGCGCTGCTGGTTGGCGCTGTCGGGGTCGAGGTCCTTGGCCCCCGTGACGGCATAGCGCGCCCCTTCGCGCACCGCGTGCTGCATGGTCATATTGGCAAAATAAGCCATGCTCAATTCAATGATGCCGATTATCAGCATGAGAAAGACCGGTGTTATCAGGGCCAATTCGACCAGGGTGGCGCCAGCCTGTCCGCTGTGCTTGCGGAATATGCGGGAATCGGCCTGTTTTAAGCGCATGGGAATAATCCGGTTAAGGTCCGCGATGACGAATGTCGGGCGGATGGCATTGCGCCATTTGACTGGCAATTATTCTATATCGATTTTCAATGGCGTGTCCGCCATTTAAATTATTACAGGTCAAGATAATCGCAATTAACTGCGTTATTTCAAACGTGCCGGCCCCGTCGCTACAGGGCCGGGAGTAATATGCGCGGGTATGAAAACAGGCCTGGTGTCAGGATTGTCCTGCGTGCAGGCAAGGACTTGTTTTGCAAGGTGATGCAACAAAAATGCTGCAATGTAAGCAACAGCAGCGGTGGCAGCAGCGATGGCGCGCCAGCGGCGCGTCCGCCCTGGCCACGCTGCCCATCCATCGGCACACGCCCGGCATGCGGCGACCGCTGCCGTGGGGCACGCACCGCGTTTGCGCGTGCCGGCCCAACGCCTCTTCCTTCGTGCCCCCATGACTTCTTTCCCCCGTGCGCGGCAGCAGAAGGCGCGCGCGGATGAGGCAGGCAACCCGATTCGGATCAACCACCTTCCCCCGAAGGGAGTGGGCTACAAGTAAAGAGGTAAAGCATGTCAACAAATAATGTCATACGCGTCATGCTGGTGTCGGACCACAAGACCTGGCTGTGGGGCCTGGAGCAGTTGCTCGCCGGCGCCCAGCCCGCGATGCAGGTGGTGGCCAGCTCCACCGAGATCGACAGCGCGCTGCTGCTGGCGCGCACCCTGTGTCCCGACGTCATCGTGCTCGACGCCGATCTTGGCTGCGGCGGCGCCTGCGCCATCGATTATCTGCCGCAGCTGCTGGGCAATGGCGTCTCGCGGGTGCTGCTGTTCAGCGGCACGCAGGACCAGGCAGAGTGCGGGCGGGCCGTACGCAGCGGCGCGCGCGCCGTGCTGGGCAAGGAAACGTCCGTCAAGCAACTGATCGACGCCATCGCCCGCCTGCATCAAGGCGAATTGTGCCTGGATCCGGCGCTGCTCGACAGCATGCTGGGCGTGCTGAACAAGCCGGAAGCGGCGCCCGACCCGGAAGAGCAGCGGATTGCCAGGTTGACGCTGAAGGAGCGCAAGATCGTGGCCATGATGGTGGAAGGAAATGGCGCGCTGAACCGTGCGATAGCCCAGCGGGCTTTTATCTCGGAGCAAACCTTGCGTAATCATCTGACATCGATCTACAGCAAGCTCGATGTCACCAACCGCCTGGAATTATATGTGTACGCCACCCGCAACCGCCTGGCCGAGCCCGTCCATGCGGAATGACAGTACATATGTCCTGATTATAGGTAAAAAATTAAGATGTTTTGTACTGCGCACAAAATGACTTTTCTCTGATTCGATTTAATGTTTGTTTATATAAAATACACGCATCAGAAAATGGCAAATAAAAACAAGGATAATGTTTTTATTTTCAGACTGTATTTTCAGTTTTTATCATGTTTAAAACTTGACCTGAAAGGGAATAATATGAATTTCATTAAAAACTTTATCGCCGAAGAAGATGGCGTGACTGCCATCGAATATGCGCTGATCGCTGCGCTGGTGGCTGCGGCGCTGGTCACGGCCGTCGGCTATTTCACCACCGGCCTCGATGGCGCCTTCAAGGCGATCGGCACCAAGCTGACGGGCGCGGCGATCTAAGGCGCCTGTCCACCGCGCTGCACCCCGGCAGGCCGGCTGCCCTTGCGCACCGGCCTGTCGACTTCCCGCCCAACGATGCGCATGCCGTCATGCCATCGGCTTGCATCAGGTACACGATGGACCCTCATTCTTTCTGGACGTTCAGCCCCGCCATGGTCTTGTGGGGGCTGCTTGCCGCGGCGGTCTGGCATGACGTGCGCCGCCGGCGCATTCCCAACCGGCTGGTGTTTTCCGGCGCCTTGCTTGGCGTGCTGCTCAACAGCCTGGCGCTGCCCGGGGTGACGCCGGCCGGGCCGTGGCTGGCGCTGGGCGGCCTGGCCGTCGGCCTGGGCTTGCTGCTGCCCATGTATGCGATGAAGGCGTTGGGCGCGGGCGACGTCAAGCTGATGGCGATGGTGGGAGCTTTTCTCGGTCCCGGTCCCGCCGTGTTTGCGGTGCTGTGCAGCCTGCTCGCTGGCGGCGTGCTGGCGCTGGCCGTCGCCCTGTGCCAGGGCACGCTGCGCCAGGCGCTGGCGAATGCCCGGCAATTGCTGCTGCAAGGCTGGCTGCGCGCCGCGGCAGGGGAAGTACCGCGGGTCGATGCGCCCGCCGTGCCGGGCGGCAAACTGCCGTACGCGATCGCCATTGCCGCCGGCACCGCCATCTGGCTGGCCCTGGCGGCCGGCGGCCATGCATGATGTGCGCGTCCGGAAACCCAAGTTTTACCAAGAGGAAAAATCATGAGAAATAGCCGCGTTGCGATCGTGCTGCTGCTGGCGCTGCTGATGGCGGGGGGCGCCGTGCTGGCGGCGGCGCGCTGGATGTCGGGACAAGGCGCGCCGGCCAGCCAGACGGTGATGGTCGCGCTGGTCGATATCGGCGTGGGCGCGAAGGTGACACCAGCCATGCTGCGCGGCATGGACTGGCCGGCGGGCGCCATGCCGCCGGGGGCGTTTGGCGATACCGGCGCGGTGGACGGGCGCATCACGCGCACGGCCGTCAGCAGGGGCGAGCCTGTGCTGGAAAGCAAGCTTGCGCCGCCCGGCGCCACCGGCGGCCTGTCGGCCATCGTGGCTGCCGGCAAGCGCGCCATGACCGTGCGCGTCAATGACGTGGTGGGCGTGGCCGGCTTCGCCCTGCCGGGCAATTTCGTCGACATTCTCGTGCATACGCAGGATGACCGGGCCCGGCCGGCGGGCGGCGGGCCGCTGGCCATTTCCAAGATCGTGCTGGAACGCATCCTGGTGCTGGCCGTGGCGCAAGAGTCCGGCCGCGACGACAACAAGCCCAAGGTGGTCAATGCCGTGACCCTTGAGCTGACGCCGGAGCAGGTGGAAAAGCTGGACCTGGCGCGCAGCGTGGGCAGCTTGTCGCTGGTGCTGCGCAACCAGGTCGATCCGGCGCCCGTCACCACGGGCGGCGCCACCAAGGAGTCGCTGCTGGAACTGAAGGCGCCGGCGGCCGCGCCGGTGCGCGCACCGCGGCGCCAGGCGGCCCCGGCACGCGCTCCCGCGCGCGACAGCATCACCGTCATCAAGGGCATGGATACGAGCGTCCAGCAATTTTAAATCAGCAGGCAAGCAAGGATGATCGATGAACAAATTTCGTAAGCACGCTGCGGGTGCGGGCATGCGCCTGGCCCTGATGCTGGGCAGCGCGGCGGCAGGCATGGCCTGGCCGGTCAGCGCCAGCGCGGCGGCGCCGGCCAGGCAGGCCGTCATGTCGCCCGTCGCGGCGCCAGCCATGTCGCTGGGCGCCGATATCGCCCGCCTGGGCGCGCCCGTGCGCATCGCCGTGGGCAAGTCTACCTTGCGCAACCTGAGCCTGCCTGTGTCGCAGATCGCCGTCAACGATCCCCGGGTGGCCGGCGCCAGGATGCTGGGCACGTCCAGCCAGCTGTTCGTCTGGGGCCTGGCGCCGGGCAGCACCAACCTGATCCTGTGGGACCGGCAGCAGCGCCCCGTGATCGTCGATATTGAAGTCGAGGTCGATGTCGAAGGCTTGCAGGCGCAGCTGGCCTATGTCTTCCCCGGCGAGCGCGCCGTCAAGGCCGGTGCGGCCGGCGGCAGCATCGTGCTGTCGGGGCAGGTGAGCGACAGCGTCAAGGCCAGCCAGATCCTGGAGATGGCGCAGGCCTATGCGCAGCGCGGCGCCGGCGAAGCTGCCGCGCCGGCCGAAGGCGCGGCCAGTGCGGCCGGCGGCGTCAAGGTCATCAATATGCTGTCGATCGCGGCGCCGCAACAGGTCATGCTGGAAGTGAAAATCGCCGAAGTATCGAAGACCCTGGTCGATCAGCTGGGCGCCAGCGTGGGCATCAGTGGCACGCGCGGCAACTGGACGTATGGCCTGCTGTCGAACCTGCTCAGCGGCAACCCCAGCCAGCTGGGCGCCGTGCACGGCAAGAATGGCAACGGGCTGACGCTCGATGCGCAAAAGCGCGACGGCCTGGTCAAGGTGCTGGCCGAACCGAACATCATGGCCATCAGCGGCCAGGAAGCCAGTTTCCTGGCGGGCGGCAAGATTTTCATTCCGGTCGCGCAAGACAGCACCACCAACAAGATCACGCTGGAAGAAAAGGAATTCGGCATTGCCGTCAAGTTCACGCCCACCGTGCTGGAGGGCGGACGCATCAACCTGAAGGTGGCGCCGGAAGTGTCGGAGCTGAACCGCGAAGGCATCGGCATCACCACCGGCGGTGGCGCCACCGCCAATGCCGTGCTGCCGGCCTTTACCACGCGGCGCACCACCACCACGGTGCAGCTGTTTGATGGCCAGAGTTTTGCCGTTGGCGGCTTGATCAAGAACAATGTGACGACCAATATCAAGGCCTTGCCCTTCCTGGGCGAGATTCCCGTGCTGGGCGCGCTGTTCCGCAGCAGCGATTTCCAGACCGACCGCACGGAGCTGGTGTTCATCATCACGCCGCATTTGGTCAAGCCGCTCGACGGCACGCTTGACGGCGATATCGTCTTGCCCACCGACGCCTACGTGGCGCCCAGCCGCGGCGAGTTCTTCTTGCAAGGAAAAATGGAAGGCGCTGGCGCGCCACGGCCACGGCAGGAAGCGGCCACGCAGACGGCGCCCGCCATCCCGGACACTCACTAGGAGCACAGCATGCAGCATTCCCTTTCCCTTTCCATGCTGCTGGCCGCCCTGGCCGCCAGCGGCTGCGCCGCCACGCCGAACCTGGACCGCCAGTTCGGCGCCAGCGTTCAGCAACTGCGCCTGCGGCAAGTGCTGTCGCCGCAGGCGGGCGCGAACCGCGACCCCGTGGCCGGCATGGATGGCAAGGCCGCCCAGGCCGCCTATACGGCATACCAGAAAAGCTTTGCCGCGCCCGCACCGCAAGGGGCCGCCTTGACCATCGGCGTCGGGGCGCGCCAGTGAGCCTGGCATCGTCACCACAGAACCAGCAAGGCATATCGTGAAAATCGCCATCCATTCCACTGATCAAAAAACGCTGTCCGAACTGGGCCTGCTGCTGCGCAGCCGCAACCGGCTCGACGAGATCAACGCGGGCGGCGAAACGCTGGAACCGCTGCAGGCGGCGCAATCGCTGCCCGACGTGCTGATCTTCGACCGCCCGTCGAACGACGGCGCCGACCTGGCCGCCATCGAGCGCCTCAGCAACCAGCATCCGCGCATGGCCTTCATCGTGCTGTGCCACCAGCAGGCGCCTGAATTTCTGCTGCAGGCCATGCGTGCAGGCGTGCGCGACGTGCTGCCGTTTCCCGCCGCGCCGGCCAGCCTGTATGCGGCGCTCGAACGCATCGAGGAAAAGCTGGAGCGGCGCGAACATGGCAACGGCAAGGTGCTGGCCTTCATCTCCTGCAAGGGGGGCAGCGGCGCCACCTTCATCGCCAGCAACCTCGGTTATGCGCTGGCCGCCGGCGGCCAGCAGCGCGTTGCCCTGATCGACATGAACCTGCATTTTGGCGACGCCTCGCTCTTCGTGTCCGAGAACAAGCCGCTGGCCACGCTGTCCGACGTCACGCGCGACATCCACCGGCTCGATTCCTCGTTCCTGGCATCGAGCATGCTGCACATCACGCCCAACTACAGCGTGCTGGCCGCGCCCGAGGATCCGGCTCACGCCAGCGAAGTGGCGCCCGAACACATCGACGCCATCATCCGGCAAGCCAGGCGCCAGTACGATTTCATCGTGCTCGACGTGGGCCGCAACCTCGACGCCGTCAGCGTGCGCGCGCTGGACCACGCCGACATGATCTTTCCCGTCCTGCAGGCGACCTTGCCGTATATCCGCGATGGCAAGCGCCTGCTGGGCATGTTCCGCTCGCTCGAATACGCGAAGGAGAAGGTGCACATCATCGTCAACCGCCACGACAAGGGCGGCGAAATCCGCCTGCGCGACCTGGAAGCGGCGTACGGCACGGCGGTCTACCGCACGGTGCCGAATCATTACGCCTCGGCGGCCGCCTCGGTCAACCAGGGCGTGCCTATCCTGCAGCTCGACAAAGCCAGCCCGATCACCCGCTCGCTGCAGGAGTTCGCCGCCAGCCTGGCCGGCGGCGCGGCCAGCACGGCGCGCCAGGGCTGGTTCGGCCGCGTCCTGCGGCGCGCTTGATCCACGCGCTGATCCCCATCCCAGAACAGGAGCATTTCATGGCTAGTTCCCCCATCGCCGCCTTGTCCATCCGCGAACGGCTCGGCAGCGCCAAGATCGCCGCGCTCGCGCCGCTACGCATGGCCGCCATCGACAACCATGGCTACCGCGACCTCAAGCTGCGCATCCATGGGCTGCTGCTCGAACGGGTCGACCTGGAAAGCATGCAGCGCCTGTCGCAGGAGCGCATCCGCGAAGAATTGCGCGGCCTGGTCGAGCGCTTGCTGGAGGAAGAGGCGGTGGTCATCAACGACGCCGAGCGCAAGAGCCTGACGCGCGACATCCAGCACGAGATGCTGGGCTTCGGGCCGCTCGAAACGTTGCTCTCGGATGCCAGCGTGTCGGACATCCTGGTCAATGGCCACAAGCAGGTCTATGTGGAGCGCGGCGGCCGCCTGGAGCTGACCGACGTCAGCTTCGACGATGACGCCCACCTGATGAAAATCATCGACAAGATCGTCTCGCGCGTGGGCCGGCGCATCGACGAATCGAGCCCCATGGTCGATGCGCGCCTGCCCGACGGTTCGCGCGTCAACGCCATCATCCCGCCGCTGGCCATCGACGGCCCCGTGATGTCGATCCGGCGCTTCTCCGTCGATCCGCTGCGCCTGGCCGACCTGGTCGCCTACCACAGCATGACGGCCGAGATGGCCGAAGTGCTGCAGGGCCTGGGCAAGGCGAAGATGAATATCCTCATTTCCGGCGGCACGGGCAGCGGCAAGACCACCATGCTCAACGTGATTTCCGGCTTTATCGGCCAGACGGAACGCATCGTCACGGTGGAAGACGCGGCCGAGCTGCAATTGCAGCAGCCGCACGTGGTACGGCTGGAAACGCGGCCCGCGAATATCGAAGGCAAGGGCGAAGTGACGCAGCGGGCGCTGGTGCGCAATGCGCTGCGCATGCGCCCCGACCGCATCATCCTGGGCGAGGTGCGCGGCGCCGAGGCGCTCGACATGCTGGGCGCGATGAACACGGGCCATGAAGGCTCGATGGCCACCATCCACGCCAATACGCCACGCGACGCCATCACGCGGCTGGAAAACATGATCAGCATGGCGGCCGCCAACCTGCCCGGCAAGGCCATCCGGCAGCAGATCAGCTCGGCCGTGTCGGTGGTGGTGCAAGTGTCGCGCCTGATCGACGGCAAGCGCAAGGTCACGTCGATCCAGGAAATCACGGGCATGGAAGGGGAGGTCATCACGATGCAGGAAATCTTCAGTTTCCGGCAGACGGGCGTGGCCGAGGGCGGCGCGGTGGTCGGGCATTTCTCGGCCAGCGGCATCCGCCCGCGCTTCCTCGATCGCCTGAACAGCTTTGGCATCGGCGTGTCGGCCGCCCTGTTCGAACCCACTGCGGCGGGGCGCTGATCCATCATGCTTTCCTATCTGGTCTATCTGGTCTATCTGTTCCTCTTCCTGGCCGTGCTGCTGCTGGTGGCTGGCGCCTGGCTGGCGTGGCAAGCGGCGCGGGGGGCGGGCGCGGCGCGGGTGGCGCGGCGCCTGCAGGGCATGTACACGGCCAGCGATGGCGAACAGGCGCTGTCGATCACCAAGCAGCGGCCGCTGAGCGCCCATGCCTTCCTGCACGGCGTGCTGGAAGGCTTGCCCGGCGCGCGGCGCCTCGATCGGCTGCTGCTGCAGGCGGGCATGCGCTGGTTCGTGGCCACTTTTCTGGGCTATTGCGCACTTGGCGGGGCGGCCGGTCTGCTGCTGGCCGGCGCGCTGCCCCTGCCATGGTATGTGCGCCTGGGCCTGGGCGTGGGCGGCGCCGCGCTGCCGTATCTGCTGGTGCGCCGCGCCAGGAGCAAGCGGCTGGTGCGCATCGAGCAGCAACTGCCGGACGCGCTCGACCTGATGAGCCGCGCCATGCGCGCCGGCCACGCCTTTCCCACCGCGCTGAAAATGGTGGGCGAGGAAATGACGGGACCGCTGGCCGACGAGTTCCGCGCCGTGTTCGACGAAGTCAGTTTCGGCGTCGCGATGGCCGATGCGCTGGGCAACCTGGCCGCGCGCGTGCCCAGCACGGACTTGCGCTATTTCGTCATCGCCGTGCTGATCCAGCGCGAAACGGGCGGCAACCTGACTGAATTGCTGAGCAGCATCAGCGCCATCATCCGCGACCGCCTGAAATTGCTGGGCCAGGTGCGCGTGCTGTCGGCCGAAGGGCGCATGTCGGCCTGGGTCCTGGGCTTGCTGCCGTTCGGCGCGGCGCTGATGATGCATTTGATGAATCCGCAGTTTATTGCCGTGCTGTACACGGATGGGGGCGGGCGCAAGATGGTCGGCGTATCGCTGGGCTTGCTGATGCTGGGCGTGATCTGCATCAGAAAAATTATCAATATCCGGGTATAAGATGAAAGAAAAGACACGATGGGCACGATGAGTGCGGCGCAGCTGGCTTTGCTGGGCCTGCTGTTCCTGATTGTCTTCGCGCTGGCCTTGCTGGTGTTGCGCCTGCTCACTGGCAGTGCCGTGCAGGAGCGGCTGCAGGCGCTGGGCGATGCCGGCGCCGCTGGCGATGGCGGGCGCCATGCCAGGCGGCGCTGGCTGGTGCACGCCGTCAGCCTGACGCGTCCGCTGGCCAGGTTGTCGCTGCCGGACGAAGGCTGGGAAAGTTCGCCCATCCGCAGCCGCTTCGTCCATGCCGGCTGGCGCAGCCAGGCCGCGCCCGCGCTGTTTTACGCGGCCAAGACAGGCTTGTTCGTGGGCTTGCCGCTGCTGGCATATGTTCTGCTGCGCCAGGGCGGGCACAATATGCTGTTGTGGCTGGTCGCGGCGGCAGCCCTCGGTTACTACCTGCCCAATGTCTGGCTGTCGCACTGCCTGAAGCAGCGTCAGCGCGAAGTGTTCGAGACCTTTCCCGATGCGCTGGACCTGATGACGGTGTGTGTCGAAGCGGGGCTGGCGATGGATGCGGCGCTGGCGCGCGTGGCGCAGGAAATCGGCCTGAAAAGCGCCGTCCTGGCCGAAGAGCTGCAGTTGGTGACCCTGGAGCTGCGCGCCGGCAGCGCCAAGGACAAGGCCTTGCGCAATCTGGCCTTGCGCACGGGAGTGGAGGATGTGGACGCGCTGGTGACCCTGCTGATCCAGGCCGAGCGCTTCGGCACGAGCATCGCCGCGTCGCTGCGCGTGCAATCCGACCAGCTGCGCACCAAGCGGCGCCAGCGGGCCGAGGAAACGGCGGCCAGGATCGCCCTCAAGCTGCTGTTTCCGCTGATCTTTTTTATCTTCCCCTCGCTGATGGTCGTGCTGATGGGACCGGCGTTCCTGCAGATTTACCGCGTGCTGCTGCCGGCCATGCGGGGCAGCTGAGGGCTGGCCGGGCCGAAACAAAAGCTGCCGGAGTCGCCTCCGGCAGCTTTTGTTACGTCAGACCGCGCCTGGCAATCAGGCGAATGGCGTCAAGAGGGTGATCATCTGGCCAAAGATCTTCGGGCTGGCGGCGATGACGTCGCCCTTGTACAGGTAGTCCGATTCGCCGGAAAATTCACCAACGATGCCGCCCGATTCCGTGATCATCAGGGCGCCGGCGGCGATATCCCAAGGCTTCAAGCCTTTTTCGTAGAAGCCGTCCAGGCGGCCGCAAGCGACGTAGGCCAGGTCCAGCGCGGCCGAGCCGGCGCGGCGTACGCCCTGGCTGCGTTCGCCCATGATCGCGTACATCTTCAGGTATTCGTCCAGCGCGCGGGCGCTGCCGGCCACGTAGCCGGTGCCCAGCAGGGCGTTCGAGATGCGGTCCAGTTTGGTGACGCGGATGCGTTTTTCGTTCAGGTAGGCGCCGGCGCCCTTGGTGGCCGTAAACAGGTCGTTGCGCACCGGGTCGTAGATGACGGCTTGCGTGACGACGCCGCGATGCGCGAGGGCGATCGAGATGCAGTATTGGGGGAAGCCGTGGATGAAGTTGGTGGTGCCGTCCAGCGGATCGATGATCCACTGATACTCATTCTCGTCGTGCGAGTTGGCGGAAGCTCCCGATTCCTCAGCCAGGAACGCGTGGTCCGGGTAGGCTTTGGACAGCACCTCGATGATGGCTTGTTCGGCCGCCTGGTCGACGTCGGTGACGAAATCGTTATGTTGTTTTTCCGTGACGACGACGCGGTCGAGGTCAAAAGAGGCGCGATTGATGACGGCGGCGCCGCGGCGGGCGGCTTTGATCGCCGTGTTGAGCATTGGGTGCATGTGAGCTTCCGTTAAAAGCACGCGACCGCCCAGCGTCGCCTTTCGGCGCCGGTACGATAGAGTGCAAGAATGAATTAAAGAGCGGAGCGGTGCCGAAGTGGTTAAAATCCCGGCCTGGAGTCAGCGTTTTGTGACTCCGTTTCCCGAAATTTCCTGTATCGATACCGCGCAATAGCGCTATTTTAAATGAATCTGCCCGAAATCAACACGTCTCTTTTCAAACGCCTGCGATTTATTCTTGTCGAAACTAGTCGCTCTGGCAACATTGGCGCCGTCGCGCGGGCCATGAAAACGATGGGTTTTTCCGATCTGGTGCTGGTCAATCCCCGCTTTCCCGATGCCTTGACGGACGCGGAAGCGGTGGCCTTCGCCAGCGGCGCGCAGGATATCCTGTCCGGCGCGCGCATCGTCGGCTCCATCGCCGAGGCGCTCGAAGGCTGCAATTACGCGGCGGCCGTCTCAGCCCGCCTGCGCGAATTTTCTCCGCCCGTCACGGCCCCGCGCGCCATCGCGGCCCAGCTGGCGGCCAGCGAAGACTTGCACGCGGCCGTCATCTTCGGCAACGAGCGCTTCGGCTTGCCCAACGAGATCGTCGAGCAGTGCAATGTGCTGATCAACATCCCCGCCAACCCCGAGTATTCCTCGCTGAACCTGTCGCAGGCGGCGCAGGTCGTCGCCTATGAATGCCGCGTGGCGGCCCTCGGCGACGGGCAGATCGCCAGTCCCGTCGGTTTCCATGGCGACGCGGCCAGCCTGGCGCAGGTCGACGGCATGTACGCGCATCTGGAGCAGGCGCTGGTGGCCATCGACTTCCTCGACGCGGACAACCCGAAAAAACTCATGCCAAGGCTGAAACGCCTGTTTTCGCGCACGGGGCTGGAAACGGAAGAAGTCAATATCCTGCGCGGCATCGCGCGGCATATCCTGGCGGTGGCGAAAAAAGGCCCATGATAGAGACCCGGCTGCTGCGCCAGTTCATCGCCGTCGCCGAGGAACTCAATTTCCGCCGCGCGGCCGAGCGGCTGCACATGGCGCAGCCGCCGTTGTCGCAGGCGATATTGCGGCTGGAAGAAGCGCTCGGCTATCCCGTATTCGAGCGCACGAACCGCAAGGTCAGCTTGACGCCGGCCGGCATGGCTTTCCTGGCCACGGCGCGCCAGGTGCTGGCCAGCCTGGAAGAGGGCGTGGCGGCCACGCGCCGCGTGGCGCAGGGCATCGAGGGCCACTTGCGCCTGAGCTTTATCCACATCACGCCGTATGCCCACGTATTGAATGCCTTGCGCGCGTTTCGCGCCGCTTCGCCCGCCGTGCAGTTCACCTTGCGCGAAGCGTCGACGCAGCAGCAGGTCGAGTGGCTGGAAAAAGGCGAGGTCGATATCGCCCTGCTGCGCGCGCCGGGACGCAGCACGCCGGGCTTGCGCTTCGAGCGCCTGTCCGGCGAAGACATCGTGATCGCGCTGCCGTCGAACCACCGCTGCGCGGGCCAGGCGCGCGTGGATCTGGCGGACCTGGCCGGCGACGATTTCGTCGCTTCGCCGCGCGACCTGGGCCAGGGTTTCCACGACCAGCTGGCCAGCCTGTGCCTGCACGCGGGCTTCGTGCCGCGCGTGGCGCAGCAGGCGCGCCGTTTGCAAACGGTGCTGGGACTGGTGGCTGCCGGCTTCGGCGTGGCGCTGCTGCCAGCCAGCCTGGCCGCCTGCGCGCCAGCGGGCGTCGTCATGCTGCCGCTGCACAGCGATGCGCCCGAACCGTTGCGCCAGCTTGACCTGTACATGGCATGGGATCCGCAGCGCACATCCCTCGTGCGCGAGCGGCTGCTGGCGCAGCTGCGGCACTTTTCCGCCTATTGAGACTTTCAAAGTCTCGTTTCAAGATAAATAAGATATTTTACAGATGGTGAACGAGGGGCCAGCATGGCGTTTTGATTGTCAGGAACTGCCATGTCCACCATGTCCTCGCGCACTGTGCTGCCGTCCGCCACGCTGCCACTCTCCATTTACCTGCTCTCCCTGTGCAGCTTTGCCTTCGGCTTGTGCGAATTCATCGCCGCCGGCCTGTTGACCCCCATGGCGCGCGACTTGCACGCCAGCGTGGCGGCGGCCGGCGGCGCCATCGCCGCGTACGCGCTGGGGGCGGCCATCGGCGCGCCCATCCTGACGGCCATGCTGGCGCGCCGGCCCGTGCGCCAGGTGCTGGTGGCCACCATGCTCGTGCTGGCGGCCGGCAGCGTGGCCATGGCGGCCGCGCCAGCGCTGGGCGCGCTGCTGGGGGTGCGCTTTGCCGTCGGCCTCGCGCATGGCGTGTTCATGGCGGTGGCGTCGCATGCGGCCACCAGCCTGGTCGACCCGTCCCGCGCGGGACGCGCGCTGTCCATCGTCTGGCTGGGCCTGACCCTGGCGCTGGCCGGCGGCGTGCCGCTGGGGACGTGGCTGGGCGCCGTCTCGTCGTGGCGCTGGGTTTTCGCGGCCATCGGCGTGCTGGCCCTGTGCGGCGGCGCCGGCCTGCGCTTGGCCATGCCGGCAGCGCGCCAGCAGGCCGCCGCCGCATCGGCGCTGGCCAGCCTGCGCGCCATCCTGCAGCCGCCCCTGCTGCTGGCGGCCGGCGTGGCGGCGCTGGTCAGCGTGGCTACCTTCAGCTTTTTCACGTATGTCTCGCCTTTCCTGCTGCAGCTGGGCGGGCTCGATGCGGGCTGGTTGGGCGCCGCCATGCTGTGCTTTGGCGCGTGCGCCATCGGCGGCAACCTGCTGGGCGGCTGGTGCGCCGACCGTCCCCAGGCGCTGCGCTCCACCGTGCTGGCCCTGGCCGCGCTGGCGCTCAATCTGCTGGGGTTTTATCTGCTGCGCGCCCAGCCCCTGGCCATGCTGGCCCTGTGCGGCACTTTGGGCTTGCTGTTCTTTGCCCTCGTCACCCTGTCTACCATGCGGCTGCTACGCCTGGCGCAACGGCATTGCCCGGGCAGCGACGCCGTGGCGGCGGGCCTGAATATCGCCGCCTTCAATGCGGGCACGGCCTTTGGCGGCGCGCTGGGAGGTGCGCTGATCGTCGCTTTTGGCTTGCCCAGCATTGCCATCGGCGGCGCGCTGGCGGCGCTGCTGGCCATGCTGTTGCTATTGTTTCAGGCGCAAAAACTAGACTCTCCGCTCTAGTTTTTGCGTTCAAACGCCCACTGCCTTTGGCGTACACTGGCCTGCAAAAGGCGGTATAAAACAAGGGGACAGGGGTATGCAACGCAGATCGTTTCTGAAACTGGGCGTGCTCGGCGCCTGCGCGCTGGCCGCCGGAGGGGCGGCCTATCGCCTGGTGCGCGGGCCGGCGCCACCAGGCCGCTTCGTCCTCGATGGCGCGGCGCGCGCGGCGCTGGCGGCCATCGTGCCGGCCATGCTGGGCAGCGCGCTGCCGCGGGAAGCCCCCGCGCGGGCCGCGGCGCTCGATGGCGCCATCGCCGGTGTGGATACGGCCATCCGTGGCTTGCCGCTGGCGGCGCAGCAGGAGGTGCAGGACCTGTTTGGCCTGCTGGCGCTGGCCCCCGCGCGGCGCTTCGTCGCCGGCGTGCATGGCGGCTGGCGCGAAGCCGATCCCGCCCAGGTGGCCGCCTTTCTGCAGTCGTGGCGCACGCACCGCCTGGCCACCTTGCAGACGGCCTACCTGGCCCTGCACGATCTGATCCTCGGCGCCTGGTATGCCGATGCCGCCCACTGGGCCGCCATCGGCTATCCGGGGCCGCTGCCCGAACTGAGCGCATAAGGCATCCATGAGCACATCTCCCATTCTTGACCCCATCGCCATCGGCGTGGCCAGCGGCTGGAACGTCACCGACGCCAGCACCGTGGCCGCCGACCGCAGCTTCGAGGCGGATGTCGTCATCATCGGTAGCGGCGCCGGCGGCGGCGTGACGGCGGAAATCCTTGCGCTGGCCGGCCTCAAAGTGCTGATCGTCGAAGAGGGCGGCTTGAAGTCCTCGCAAGACTTCAAGATGCGCGAAGCGGACGCCTATCCCGCGCTGTACCAGGAATCGGCCGCGCGCAAGACGCGCGACAAGGCGATCAATATCCTGCAGGGGCGCACAGTGGGCGGTTCGACCACCGTCAACTGGACCTCGAGCTTCCGCACGCCGCCCGGCACCCTCGAATACTGGCGCAAGCATTTTGGCTTGTCCGGCTATTCCGTCGATGCCATGGCGCCGTGGTTCGCCATGATGGAAAAGCGCCTGCACGTGAGCGACTGGGCCGCGCCGCCCAATGAAAACAACGATTTATTGCGTCGTGGCGCCACGGCGCTGGGCATCCCCACGGCCGCCATCCGGCGCAACGTGAACGGCTGCTGGAACCTCGGCTATTGCGGCATGGGCTGCCCGACCAACGCCAAGCAGTCGATGCTGGTGACGACGATCCCGTCGGCGCTGGCGCTGGGCGCGGGCCTGCTCGTGCATGCGCGCGCCGAGCGTTTCAGCTTCAAGGGCGAGCGCATCGACAGCCTGCAGGTGACGGCGCTCGACGCCGCCGGGCAGGCGCCGACGGGTGTGCGCCTCACCTTGCGCGCCAGACACTTCGTGCTGGCCGGCGGCGCCATCAATTCGCCGGCGCTGCTGTTGCGCTCGCAGGCGCCGGATCCGCATGGCTTGCTGGGGCGGCGCACCTTCCTGCATCCGACGGTGATCTCGGCGGGCCTGTTCCCGCAGCGCGTCGACGCCTATGCGGGCGCGCCGCAGACGATTTATTCCGACCATTTCCTGCACACGGCGCCCATCGATGGTCCCATCGGCTACAAGCTCGAAGCGCCGCCGCTGCATCCGCTGCTGATGGCCACCACCATGGGCGGTTTCGGCGATGAACACGCGCGCACCATGCGCGAATTCCCCCATGCGCATGGCTTGCTGGCCCTGCTGCGCGACGGCTTTCACCATGATTCGGCGGGCGGCACGGTATCGATCGACAGTTTCGGTGCGCCCGTGCTCGACTATCCGCTCACGCCTTTTATGTGGGATGGCGTGCGGCGCGCGCTGCTGTCGATGGCGGAAATCCAGTTCGCGGCCGGCGCGCGGAGCGTGTATCCCGTGCACGAGCTGGCCAGCCATTACACCAGCTGGGCGCAGGCGAAGCAGGCCATCGGCGATTTGCCGATGAAGGTGCTGCTGGCGCGGGTGGTGTCGGCCCACGTGATGGGCGGCTGCGCCATGTCGGACGATGCGCGCCTGGGCGTGGCGGGTGCCGATGGCCGCTACCACGGCGTGCGCAATTTGTCCGTGCACGACGGCTCGCTGCTGCCCACGTCGATAGGCGCCAATCCGCAATTGACGCTGTATGCGCTGGCCGCGCGCCTGGCCAGCGGCCTGGCGCGGGAGCTGACGGGCAAACCGGCACCCGTGCCCGTTCCAGCGCCGGCATGATCGCACGCATACTCAAGTGGCTGATGCTGCTGCAGGTGCTGGCCGTGCTGGGATTGGCGTACCTGGCCATGCAGGCGTGGGGAGTGGCTTCGCCGGTGCAGGCCGTGTTGCTGGCGCTGGCCATGCTGCTGGCCGTGCGCGCGCTGGTCGTGGCGCGCAATTTTTGGCAGAGCCGGCGGCTGGGTAGCCCCGTGCCACAGGAATATCAATTGAGTGTGCGGGGTGCCGCGCGGCTGTTCCTGGGCGAACTGCGCGCCACCCTGTGGGCCTCGTCATGGGGCATGCTGCGTCCGCGCCTGCATGCGCTGGACGCCGCCACGGCTTCCCGGGGCTTGCCGGTGCTGCTGATACACGGCTATGTGTGCAACCGCGGCTACTGGGCGCAACTGAGCCGCCAGCTGGCGCGGGCCGGCGTCGCGCATGACGCTGTCGACCTGGAACCCATCGTCGCCGACATCGAGGATTGCGTGCCGCAGGTGGAGCAGGCCATCGAGGCGCTGCGCGCCCGCACGGGCAGCGACCGCGTGATTCTCGTCGCCCACAGCATGGGCGGCCTGGTGGCGCGCGCCTGGCTGCGCCATTACGGCGCGGCCCGCGTGGCGCGCATCATCACCATCGGCACGCCGCACCACGGCACGGCGCTGGCCAACCTGGCGGCAGGCGCGAATGCCCGGCAGATGAGCCGTATCCATGGCGCCCCGGACGCCTGGCTGGCGCAGCTGGCCGCCAGCGAGACGCCGGCAACGCGCGCCCTGATCACCTCGATGTACTCGCATCACGACAATATCGTCGCACCGCAGTCGTCCGCGCAGCTGCCCGGCGCGCGCAATCTGGCCTTCGGCGGCATCGGCCACGTGGCGCTGGCCAGCGATGCGCGCGTGCTGCGTCAGCTGCTGGAAGAAATCACTATCAAGAACGAAGTCGCCCAGCCTCCGTCTTGCCCGCATTTTTCCTGACTCCTGTTGTGTTTTGTCTGCATGGCAAGACTGTCTGTTTTGACTCTGCTGTTGCCCCTGTTTAACAACGCCATGGGCAGATAATGCTGTTTTCCGCTGGCGTACTGTATTAAGCTAAGGTCAGAAGGGCAGCGGGAAAAATTGTTCCTGAGGCCGCTTGCGCTGTTCTGCAGACGTCCGGCGGCCAGATTTTTCTCAGGATCTATGGCAAGATATTGTAGGATTGTTATGTAGCCCGCGCATGCGAAAAGTTGAACGCAGGCAGAAAATGAGTCCATGCAGTTTTTATTGGGGGCGCTAATTGTCCGCACGTATCCTGATTATTGAAGATAACGCCACCAATATGGAATTGATGGTGTATTTGCTGCGTGCCTTCGGGTACACGCCGCTGGCCGCCTATGACGGCGAAGAGGGCGTGCGCATGGCGCGCAGCGAATTGCCGGACTTGATCATTTGCGACGTGCATTTGCCCAAGCTCGATGGCTATGGCGTGGTGGCCGAGCTGAAGAAAGATCCGCAGCTGCGCAATATCCCGGCCCTGGCCGTCACGGCGCTGGCCATGGTGGGCGACCGCGAACGTCTGCTTGAAGCGGGTTTCAATGGCTACATCGGCAAGCCGATCGAGCCCGACCTGTTCGTCGCGGAGCTGGAATCTTTTTTACCCGGGGCGCCGTCGACGCCAGTTAAAAACGACATAGCCACCATCCTGATCGTCGATGATCATGTGCTGAACCGCGAATTCCTGACCGCTTTGCTCGGTTACGGCGGCCACCGCCTGCTGGAAGCGGCGAACGGCGCCGATGCGCTGGAAATCCTGCGCACCGAGCGGCCGGACCTGATCATTTCCGACATCCTCATGCCGAACATGGACGGCTACGAATTCGTCACGCGCGTGCATGCCGATCCCGTGCTGACCGACGTGCCCATCATTTTCTATACGGCCACCTACCGCGAACAGGAAGCGATCTTGCTGGCGCAGGCGTGCGGCGTGCGCTGGGTGCTGCCCAAACCGTCCGACCCCGAAGTCATCGTGCGCACCGTGAACGAGGCGCTGGGACTGATGCCGGCGGCGGCCCAGGTGCCGGCTGCGCCGGAGGCCAGCGGCGCCGCGGCGCCTCCCGCCACGGGCAAGCTGGCCGGCATCGAGCACCAGGTCAGCGGCTACCTCGACGAACTCGAATCGAGCAGCCAGCAGATTTCGCAGCTGGCCAGCCAGCGCGAGGGCCAGGCCGTCATCCCCGAAGACCTGGGCGTCATGACGGAGCGCCTGTCGCGCTCGCTGTCGAGCCTGCAGGCGGTGAGCCTGCGCCTCACGGCCCTGATCGAACTGGGCATCGAGCTGGGCGCCGAACGCGATCCGCGCGCCCTGATCGAGGCAGGCTGCAAGGTGGCGCAGAATATCTGCGTCTCCAAGTACGCCTGCATCGGCATGCTGGAAGAGGGCGCTGAAAAGCTCAGCTATTTTTCCTCGTGCGGCGCCGAGAAAAACCTCGAGCGCATCGCCAGCACACCGCGCACGGGCATCCTGAACCGCTTGCTGGAACAGCGCCAGCCCTACCGGGTCAACGGCTTGAAGGGCGACCCCGGCGCGCTGGGCCTGCCCGACACGCACCCGCCCGTGCATTCCTTTCTGGGCGTGGCCATCGCCTCGCGCGAGCGCAGCCACGGCTGGCTGTACCTGGTCGACAAGCTGGGCGCGAATGAATTTTCCGAAGTCGACGAGCGCGTCGCCGCCACGGTGGCGGCGCAGATCGCCGTCGCCTACGATAACCTGCTGCTGTACGACGAAATCAAGCGCCACCATGAGCAGCTGACCCTGGACATGGCGGCGCGCATCCGCCTCGATGAAGACTTGCGCCGCTTCCGCCTGGCGATGGATGCCACGGCCGACGCGATTTTCCTCGTCGACCGTGCCGGCATGTGCTTCGTCGACGTCAACCAGACGGCTTGCCGCATGCTCGGTTTCGAGCGCGAGGATTTCCTGCGCGTGGGGCCGGGCCGCGCGCACGAGGGCGAATCCCAGCTGGAAGAGCTGTACAACAAGCTGCTGGCCGGCGACCAGGGCGGCCCGATGACGGAATTGCAGCTGCAGCGCAAGGACGGTTCGCCGCTGTCGGTGGAAGTGCAGCGGCGTACCCTGCGCTCGGGGCAGAGCTGGATCCTGGTGGCCGTGGCGCGCGACATCACCGAGCGCAAGGATGCCGAGCACCGCCTGATGAAGCTGGCGCATTTCGATACCTTGACGGGCTTGCCGAACCGCAGCCAGTTCTACGCCTCGCTGACCCATTCGCTGACCCAGGCGTCCGAGCACCAGTGGGCCGTGGCCGTGCTGTTCATGGATATCGACCGCTTCAAGAATATCAACGACACCCTGGGCCACACCATCGGCGACGATCTGCTGCGCCAGTTTTCCAGCCGGCTCGTCGATTGCCTGCGCGTGCGCGATACCATCGGCCGCTTTGGCGGCGATGAATTTGCCACCATCCTGGTACTGCCCGATGGCGCCCAGCATGCCGTGGGCGTGGTCGACAAGATCCGCGAGGCGATGCGCAAGCCCTTCGACTTGCAGGGCCACGAGGTGACGGTGACGGTCAGCATCGGCATATCCGTGTACCCCGACGATGGCATCGATGCGGACACGCTGATTCAATATGCCGACACGGCCATGTACCGCGCCAAGGAAGCGGGCCGCGACGCCTTCCGCTTCTTCACGGCGGAAATGAATGCGCAGTCGATGGCGCGGCTGGACATGGAAAACGCCCTGCGGCGCGCCATCGACAACGAGGAATTCGTGCTGTTCTTCCAGCCCAAGGTGAATATCATCTCGGGACGCATCAGCGGCGCCGAGGCGCTGATACGCTGGCGCCGCCCCGGCCACGGCATGGTCTCGCCAGCCCTGTTCATCCCCCTGCTGGAAGAAACGGGGCTGATCGTGCGCGTCGGTAACTGGGTGCTCGACGAAGCGTGCAGGAAGATCAGCGAGTGGGGCGCCAGCAGCATCGGGCCCGTGCACCTGTCGGTCAACGTGTCGGGCATCCAGTTTTTCGTCGGCGGCCTGGAAGAGGAGGTGCTCAAGGCGATCCGCAAATACGATATCGCGCCCGAGCTGCTGGAGCTGGAGCTGACGGAAAGCTCGCTCATGTCGAACGCCGAGGAAACCATCGCCGTGCTGCGCAACCTGAAGGCGCTGGGCATCCAGATTTCCATCGACGATTTCGGCACCGGCTATTCCAGCCTGGCCTACCTGAAGCGCTTCCCTATCGACAAGCTGAAGATCGACATCGCCTTCGTGCGCGAAGTGACCAGCAATCCGGACGACGCGGCCATCGTGCTGGCCATTATCAGCATGGCGCACAGCATGAAGCTGGAAGTGATCGCCGAAGGCGTGGAAAACGATGCGCAGCTGGCCTATTTGCGGCGCCACGGCTGCGACGAGATGCAGGGTTATTACTTCAGCCGTCCCGTGCCGCACGAGGAATTCGAACAGATGCTGATGGGCGGCAAGCTGTTGCAGGCGCCGCAGGATGCCGGTGGCGAAGAGCAGCAAACCTTGCTGATCGTCGACGACGACGTCTTCATGCTCGACGTGCTCAGCGACTTCCTGGCGCAGGACGGCTACCGCATCCTCACGGCGCAGACGGCCGCCGAAGGCTTCGACATCCTGGCGCGCCACAAGGTGCAGGTGATCCTGTGCGACCAGTGCATGCCGCTCATGAGCGGCACCGAATTCATGGAGCGGGTCAAGCACCTGTGTCCTGACACCTTCCGCATCATGCTGTCGGCTTTTGCCGACCTGACGCCCATCATGGCGGCCATCAACCGCGGCGCCGTCGACCGCTTCTATACCAAGCCGTGGAAAGGTGCCGTGCTGCGCGAGAATATCCGCGAAGGCTTCCGCCTGCACAAGCTGCTGCATGGCCAGGTGAAGGCGGCGGCCTAGGTTCTGGCCGCCGCGTGCGCTGGCGCACCTTGAGCAGCCGTTTTCTATCGAATTAGACCCCCGTCTCTAGTTTTGCTCACTAGAATAAAATGCATCCATGAAGTGGCATGGCCTTTCACATGACGGGAGCTGGCGATGGTGAAGAAATTGAAGGAACCGACGGAAGACAAGGAATTGGCAAGCGCCGTGCGCTCGTCCGCGCAGCAGATCTGGCAAGCGGGCCTCGGTGCCTTTGCCAAGGCGCAGGAAGAGGGCGGGCGCGTGTTTTCCAAGCTGGTAAAGGAAGGCACGGAATTCCAGAAGCGCGCCGAAGACAAGGTGGCCGGTGTCAGCGACAGTGTCAGCAAGCTGGCCGATGGCGTGGGCAAGCAGGCCAGCGGCTCCTGGGACAAGCTGGAACAGGTGTTTGAAGAGCGCGTCGCGCGCGCCCTGGCCACCATCGGCGTGCCCACGCAACAGGACCTCGCCGCGCTGCACGCGCAGATCGATGCCTTGAGCCGGCAAGTGGCGGCGCTGTCGGCCAAGGCCGCGCCGGCGCCCAGGCCGAAGGCTGCGGCCAAGCCCGCCGTGAAGGCGGCGCCGAAAGCCGCACCGAAAACCGCGCCAAAAACCGCACCGAAAGCGGCCGTCGCCAAGGCCACGGCCAAGCCGGCAGCCAAGGCCGCGCCGCGCGCCGCAGCCAAACCGGTGAGCAAGCCGCTGAGCAAACCGGCGGCGAGACCGGCGGCGAAGAAAAAAGCGCCGGCCGCCTGAGCTGGCGCCGCATTCCTCCAGCCTGCTCGCGCAGGCTTTTTTTTGCCTGCGTTTTTCGCCGGCGGCCAGGGGCGGAGTGTTTCATTATGGCTATTTTAGGTGGTATGCTTGAGGCAGAACACAGAGAGATTGCCCGCCATGCTACAAAAAGCACCACGCCGTACCCGCGAACGCATCCTGGAGTTGTCGCTGCGCCTGTTCAATGAGTTTGGTGAGCCGAATATCACGACGACCGTGATTGCCGAAGAGATGAACATTTCGCCCGGCAACCTGTATTACCACTTCCGTAACAAGGACGACATCGTCAATTCGATCTTCGTCCAGTTCGAGGCGGAAATCGAACGCATCCTGACCGTGCCCGACGGTCGCCGCTCGAATATCGAGGATGTCTGGCTGTATTTGCACCTGATGTTCGAACTGATCTGGCGCTACCGCTTTTTCTATCGCGACCTCAATGATTTGCTGTCGCGCAACCGCAAACTGGAATTGCACTTCAAGCTGATCCTGGCGCACAAGATCAAGGTGGCCACACAGCTGTGCGAAGACTTGCGCAGCGAACAGTCGCTGGAAGCGTCGGACATGGAAATTGCTGCGATGGCGACGAATATGGTGGTTGTCGCCACCTACTGGCTGTCGTACGAGTATGTGCGCAACCCGCGCAAGTACAGCGAGCAGCAATCGATGTCCGATGCGCTGGCGCGCGGCTGCTACCAGGTGCTGTCCCTGATCGGCCCGTATCTGCGCAATGAAACGCATTTGCTGTTTCGCAAACTGTCGGAAGAGTATGTGACGAAACTCAAGAACGACTGACGCGGCTGCTGGCGCCACGTCGCTATTTACAGGAGAGATATATGGCTTGGAAACAATTCCCCTATCCGGACGAGGCATATGTCTACACGCCGCAAACCCTGGAAGCGGCCTGGGCGCGCCTGCATGCGGGCGACGTGGAACCCTTTCCCACGCACTCTGCGCTGGTGCAAGCCTGGCTGGCCTTCCATGCGGGCGACTTCGAGCGCGCCGTGAAGCTGGGCCTGGCCGTCGGCGTGCCCGGTTATGCGGTGGCGCACAAGGCGACCTGCATCTACGCCACGCACCTGGAAGTGGACGACAGCCGGAAACTCGACATGTACGAAGAAGTCGCGGAGCGCTGCGAGCGCCAGCAGAGCGAGCAGCCGGACAATCCGGCCGGCTACTACTGGCATGCCTACAGCCTGGGCCGTTATGCGCTGGGCACGTCCGTCGTCAAGGCCCTGGCGCAGGGTATGGGCGCGCGCGTGCGCAACAGCCTGGACCGGACGATGACGGTGGCGCCCATGCATGCGGAAGCGCATATCGCGTTTGGGATTTATCATACGGAAATTATCGACAAGGTCGGCGCCATGATAGGCAGCCTGACCTACGGCGCCAACAAGGAAGACGGCTATCAGCACTTCAAGACGGCACTGGCCCTGACGCCGTATTCGGCGCTGGCGCACAGCGAATATGCGCGCGCCTTGAATATGCTCGACGGAAAGAAAAAGCTGGCGGAAGCGCTGGCACTGTATGAAAAGGCGGCCGAGTGCGAGGCACTGGACGCCAAGGAGCGCCTCGAGGTCGAGGCGGCGATCGATGAATTGAAAGGGTAGGGATTACTGTGATCAAGGCTTTATGTGTGTACTGTGGCGCCAATGCGGGCGTCTCGCCGGACTATGCCGTGGCGGCGCGCGAACTGGCGCGCGTGCTGGTGGCGGAAAATATCTCGCTCGTATATGGCGGCGGCAAGGTGGGCCTGATGGGCGTGATCGCCGATGAAGTGCTGCGCCTGGGCGGCGAAGTGACGGGCGTGATTCCCACCCAGCTGGTCGAGCGCGAAGTGGGCCACACGGGCTTGACGCGCCAGTTCATCGTGAAGGACATGCATGAGCGCAAGGCGATGATGGCCAGCCTGTCTGACGCCTTCATCGCCATGCCCGGCGGCTATGGCACCCTGGAAGAGCTGTTCGAGATGCTCACGTGGGCCCAGCTGGGCTTGCACGCCAAGCCCATCGGCTTGCTCAATGTCGACCGTTTCTATGATGGCTTGATCGCTTTCGTGCAAAACGGCAAGGAACAGGGCTTTATCCGCCCGCAGCACGCGGCGTTCCTGAATGCCGACGCCGATCCTGCCGCGCTGGTGCAGCGCCTGAAGGAGTGCGCGCCTTAATCTTTCTTCATGGAAATTGATAGGGAGCCATGCACTGCGCAGTGCATGGCTTTTTTTATTTCCACACGGGAAAATTGATCGCGCTCAATGATTCAATTGATAAATATATGTCCATAATATTTCTCTAGATGCATGTTATTTTGAAAATGAAGATGCTTTTTAATTATGGTTGTGGTCTACTTGTCCTGTTCAAAAGTTAGGACTATCGGACACCCGTGAGCGCGACAAGACTCCTAAAAAACGGTGCCGAGCCATTTCAAGTTGCCACAGCCACGCTACTTCATCATCTCGAAAGGATGCTATTTTGAAACCTATGACCCTCTTGCGCGCGACCGCTGTCGCCGCCATTCTTGCAGCCGCTGGCGGTGCTCAGGCGCAGACGACGACGATCGGCTTCGATTCGCTCGAACATCCCGGCTACTTTGGTTCCGTATTCAATTCCTACTCCGAAGGCGGCTATAACTTTGACAGCAGCTTCCTGGGCCTGTTGAGCTCGGCACATCAGGATAGCTTCGCCTATGCCGGCTCGGCTGGCTTGGGTGCGACAGCCCTGTCGACAACGACCTTGTCGCGCGCCGATGGCGCCGCTTTCTCGCTGAGCTCGATCAGCCTGGCCGATTTCGTGAGCTTGCCTGGTTCCTTCGATGTGACCTTTGTCGGCCACCAAGTGGGCGGCGGCACGGTGACCCAGACCTTCAGCCTTGGCGGCGGCCACACCTTTGCCGATTACACGTTTACGGGTTTCAGCAATCTGCTGTCGGCATCGTGGAAGGAAGGCGCCTTGCACACCTTCCAGGTTGACAATATCTCCGCCACTGTCAGCGCCGTACCGGAACCGGCCACCTACGGCATGCTGCTGGGCGGACTGGGCCTGCTGGGCTTCATGCTTCGCCGCAAGAACTCCGCCTGAGCCTGAACATGGTGCCGGCCATGCCGGCGCATACGTAACAATGCCGCCCAGTGGATGCCGGGCGGCATTGTTACGTGGACTTCATGACCCTGACGTCATGACCACAGGCGCTGGCCTGACAGGTCGAGCTGGGTCAGGTACAGGCGCACGTCGAATTCATACTGGTGGTATTGCGGTTCCATATACGTGCACAGCTTGTAGAACGCCTTGTCATGCTGCTTTTCTTTCACATGCGCCAGTTCGTGCACGGCGATCATGCGCAGGAATTCCAGCGGCACTTCCTTGAACATGGTGGCCACGCGGATTTCATGCTTGGCCTTGAGCTTGCCGCCCTGCACGCGCGAGATCGAGGTATGCAAACCCAGCGCATGCTGGATCACATGGATCTTGCTGTCGAACGCCACCTTGTTGATGGGTTCGGCATTGCGCAGGAATTCATTCTTCAAGTCCTGCACATACTGGTATAACGCCTTGTCGTTGCGCACATCGTGCGCGTTAGGATAGCGTTTCAACAGGACGTCGCCCAGCTTGTCTTGCGCGATCAGTTGCTGCACTTGCGCTTGCGTTTGTTCGGAATAGGCGCTCAGGTATTTCAGGGATGGCTGCATGCGGGGAAGGGCGGGGCGGGGCGCGGAGGTGTCGGTAAGCCGAGAATGTACCATACCGCCGCGCCCCGCGCTGCGCCAGCCCTTGCGCGGGGCCGCCGGGGCCGTCCTGTGCCTTCGTCAAGCCGCGCTGCCGGGTAATCCCGGTCAGCCCGTCAGCCCGGATCAGCCCTTGTCGTCTTCTTCCTTGCCACCCTGCCGGCCAGTGTTGCCGCTGCGCGCCGCCGTGCCGCCGCGGTTTTCATTGGCGCGCTGGGCCGATTGCCGGCTTTCGCCACCCTTGCGGCCTATTTCCGCCATGTGTTCTCGGTTGCGGCTGACGGCTTCGCCGCCTTTCTGCCCGGCCCGGCGTGCTTCTTCCGAGTCGAATTCATGCGCCGTGCCCTTTTGATGGGCTGCCTGGCCGCCCTTGCTGGCAATTTCACGTTGCTGTTCCTCGTTCATGGCGGCAAAGCCGCGTTTGCTCGTGCCTTTGGCGCTGCCCGATTCGCTGGCTTTCTGGCTGCTGCCAGCGCCTTTGCCCTGCTCATTACCTTGATTGTTAGCCATGTCGCTCTCCTTGCTATCGAGTGGGGGTCCAGTGTTCAACTCACGTGTTTAACTCAAGTCTTCAATGCGCCTGATCGGATTGCCTGCCGGTATCGCGGCTGTGGCCGGCGCCATCGCGGTGGCCCGTGGCGTGCATTTTTTCGATCATTTCACGCTGGCGCTGCGTGGCTTTTTCCGTTTCCTCGGCCGTCTTGCGCACCACTTCGTCAGCGAAGGCCACGGCCGTGCGGCTCGCTTCGGGCAGGTGGTTCTCTGCCGTGCGGTTCATCTCGACATTGGCGTTGGCGACGAGGTTGCCGAGTTGCTGCTGGTACTGGCGCAGCTTGTTGCTGCCCGGCTGCAGCTGCGCAGCAGCCAGCGACATGAACTCGCCCGTGTCGCGCGCGCACAGCAGTTGCTGGCTGGCGTTGCTCCATTCCTGCAGCAAGTCTTGCGCCAGCCGCAGATGCAGCTCGCTCAGTTGCTGCGCCGTATCGAACATCTTGCGCGATAGTTCCGTGGCGAAATTGCACTGGGCCTCCAGATGGGACTTCAGGGCGGGGCTGAAACTGGGGGACATACTGGTTGTGAACATGTTCTACCTCAATGAAAAGCGGATCCAGGAAACACCCGGTGTACCGGATGCGGCGTATGGTGCAACAAGCAAAGGGATAGACGCCGGATGGTGTGCCAGGTTCCACGCCAGATGCCGGTTTGGCGCGAGAATGGGGCCTGGATGGGGGAAAAACGCGATGGTTTTGCGCCAGATCAAATGAACGTGAATCAGCTTGCCGCCGCCGGCAGCCATGCTGCTTGTGTGGAAAATGCAGGTTTACAGGCCCGGCCGTGCGACAATAGCCGGCTCGCGGCAGCGCAGCCGATGGCCGGCGCGCGTGGCTGAGCCGAGCATAGCCCACCTTTTTTGCCTTATTCCGCGACCATGACGCATCCCGAATACATCCTGACCCTGTCCTGCCTGGACCAGCGCGGCATCGTGCACCGCGTGTCCGGCTTCCTGGCCGAACGCGGCTGCAACATCCTCGATTCCGCCCAGTTCGGCGACCAGGAATCCCAGCTGTTCTTCATGCGCGTGCATTTCGCGCTGGAAGACGGTGCCGTCAGCGACGCCCAGTTGCGCAGCGACTTCGCCGACCTGTCGCAAGCCATGCAATTGAACGGCCCCTTCCACGGCCAGTTGCACGATGCGCGCGTCAAGCCGCGCGTGATGCTGATGGTGTCGAAGATCGGCCATTGCCTGAACGATTTGCTGTTCCGCTACAAGAGCGGCTTGCTGAACGTGGAAATTCCCGCCATCGTGTCGAACCACATGGAGTTCTACCAGCTGGCGGCCAGCTACAATATTCCCTTCCATCACCTGCCGCTGGCGGCCGGCGCGCCGGAAGCGGCCAAGCTGGCGCAGGAAGCGAAGATCATCGACTTGATGGACACGCACAAGATCGACCTGGTGGTGCTGGCCCGCTACATGCAGATCCTGTCGCCGGGCCTGTGCCAGGCGCTCGATGGCCGCGCCATCAATATCCACCATTCCTTCCTGCCCAGCTTCAAGGGCGCCAAGCCGTATGCGCAGGCGCATCACCGCGGCGTCAAGCTGATCGGCGCGACGGCCCACTTCGTCACGGGCGACCTGGATGAAGGCCCGATCATCGAGCAGGACGTCGAGCGCGTCGACCATGCGATGGATGCCGAAACCCTGACGGCCATCGGCCGCGACGTCGAGTGCGTGGTGCTGGCGCGCGCCGTGAAATGGTTCGTCGAGCACCGCATCCTGAAAAATGGCGACAAGACCGTGGTTTTCCGCTGATACCTTCGCCCGTACAATATTGACATCCACTTTACCGAGACAGAAACACGATGGCCCTCAAAGCAACAATTTTCAAAGCCGATCTGCAGATCGCCGACATGGACCGCAATTACTACCAGGATCACGCGCTGACCCTGGCGCGCCACCCGTCCGAAACGGACGAGCGCATGATGGTGCGCCTGCTGGCGTTCGCCATCCACGCCGACGAGGCGCTGACGTTTACCAAGGGCCTGTTCGATACGGAAGAGCCCGACCTGTGGCAGAAAGACTTGACGGGCGCCATCCAGCTGTGGATCGAAGTGGGCCAGCCGGACGAAAAGCGCATCCTGAAGGCCTGCGGTCGTTCGGAACAGGTGATCGTCTACAGCTATGGCGCAACCAGCCACATCTGGTGGAAGCAGATCGCGAATAAACTGGAACGGGCGAAGAACTTGACCGTGATCAACCTGCCATCCGAGGCGGCGCAAGACATGAGCAAGCTGGCGCAGCGCAGCATGCAGCTGCAATGCACGATCCAGGATGGCCAGATCTGGCTGACGGACAGCGTCAACACGGTCCTGATCGACCGCGAACCGGTGAAGCCGGCCCGCTGATTTTTACCGTTTGCAACGCAAAAAGCCCGGATCGCTCCGGGCTTTTTTCATTGCGGGCGCTTAGTTCGGCGCGCTGCCCAGCCGCTTGATGCTGCTCGAACGCTGCATGCTGCGGCTGATGCGCGGATCGCCGTAGTAGCTGACTTCGCCCGAGCCGCCGATGCTGATGGTCAAGTCATCCTTGGCCCACACCTGCGCCTCGCCCGAGCCGCCGATGCTCACCTGCACCTCGCGTGCGGCCAGCTTGCCCGCCTGGATATTGCCCGAGCCGCCGATGGAGGCCGTCAGTTGCTCCGTCTTGCCGCTGGCCTTGAAGTTGCCGCTGCCGCCGATGGCCACGGAGACCTGGCGGCTGTCGAGGTCGCGCGCGTGGATGGAGCCGGAGCCGCCCACGTCGAAGCGCAGATTCTCGGCGCGCAAGCCCGTGGCCGTGACGTTGCCCGAGCCGCCCACGCTGATGCGTTCCACCTGGCGCGCCTGGATGACGATGGTCAGGCTGCTCTGGCGGAAGTTGGCGTTGCGCTTGGCGGGGCGGATGCGCAAGGTGCCGTTCTCCACGGCCGTCTCGATCAGCGGCAGGATATTGTCGTCGGCCTCGACGGTGACGCTGTCCGTGTTGCCGATACGCAATTCGACCGTGCCCGGTACGTTCAGCGCCACGGCATGGAAACTGCCCACTTCGCGCGTCTGCTTTTGCAGCTTGCCGCTGCCCTGGATGCTGTTGCCGGAAATCCAGTCGAGCGGCGACGCCAGCGCCGGCGCTGCCGGGATGGCCAGCGCGCAGGCGGCCAGCAGCAGGGTGGTCACGGCGCGGGCATGGCGGGCTTGGAAAATTGCGTGTGTCATTCTTGCTCCCTGTTTGGAATTGGACTGTGTGCATGGTATGCCAGCCGGCCAGGCTTGCGTACCGCGCTGCGACAGACTGCACCGGCAGCGGCATGGAATGCAGGAGGATGCGACAGGATGGCATGAGGTATCATGCCGGTATTGGACATACGACGACCGGCTCGCGCCGCTCACACTACTGGAATTACATGCTGATCATCACCATCAAACAGGGCAAGGAAAAGAGCTTGCTGGGCCAATCGTGGATCTACGCGTCCGCGATAGAAAAAGTCGAGGGCAAGCCGCAGGAAAAAATGAAGCCGGGCTCGACGGCCATCGTGCAAAGCTCGTCGAAGCAGTTCATCGCCCGTGCCGCCTACAATTCGAAGTCGCAGATCCGCGCGCGCATCTGGAGCTTCAAGGAAGACGAACCTGTCGACCACGCGCTGATCAAGCGCCGCGTCAAGGCCGCCATCGAGAAAAAACTGCCAGCCATCAAGAAGGCGGGCGAAAACCAGCTGTTGACCCTGATCAAGGGCGAAGACGAGGGCTTGCCCGGCCTGGTGGTGCAGCTGTTCGGCGGCGTGCAAGGCTACCTGATCTGCGAATTCAACGCCGGCGGCGTCGATGCGTGGAAAGTGGCCATCGTGCAATCGCTGATGGCGTCCACCGGTTGCGTGAACGTGTACGAGCGCTGCGACGACCTGATGCGCAAGGGCGAAGGCTTGCCCCTGATCGACGGCGCCCTGGCCGGGGAAGAGCCGCCCGATGAAGTCATGTTGACGGACAACGGCGTGCGCTATGCGCTGGATTTGAAGACAGGGCACAAGAGCAAGTTCCGCTGAGAATTGCTGCCTGACATAAAAAAAACCGGCGCTGGCCGGTTTTTTTATTGGCTTACGCCATGAACACACTGGCGGGAACATTGAACCGTTGTGTCAGGGCCTTGATCTGCCGCACATTCAATGCGCGCTTGCTGCTGAGTATTTCAGAGACGACGCCCTGGGTGCCAATTTCCGGCAGGTCGGATTGCGTCAGCGCATGCTGTTCCATCAACAGGCGCAGTGTCGCGGCAGGCGACACGGCGGCAGGCGGAAAATGCTCCTGATCGTAGTCGCCGATCAGCCGGCCGATACTGTCAACCAGACCGGCCAGCGGATGCTGTTCATCGGCCGCCCCGGCGTCCAACAGATGATGCAATACGCTGACAGCCTGTTCATAAGCGGCCGCATCAGGAATTGCCTGCAGAGGAACGAGCTTGGACAGGGCTTGATAGTGGACAGTGATTTCCGTAATCATTTCACGATGCATCAAGGTTTCCATGCGTCGTACTCCTTATGCGTCAATACTTCCCGGATGAATAGCAGTTGGCGATTGAAGTGAATCGCGGCGATGATCCGGTACTTATTGCCGCCGATATTAAAAACATAGTAATCACCGACGCGATCGGTGGCGTTAAATGTCGACTTCAGCACGGCGAAATTGGCAAACGGACGCGATTCGATGACCTTGCGCCACGCTTGCATGGGTTCGCCCGCCAGCGGGTGTTTTCTGGCGAAATCCATCAAAGCCTTGTTGGCGACGATGCGCATATGCCAAAGCGATGCTGTGACGAAGTGATATCGTGATGTACAGATTATCTCAATTTGAGATAATCGTCAAACGGCGCTACTCCAGCGGCACGCTGCGGTACTTGTTCACCTCCAGGGCCGACACGGCCGGCGCATCATTGCCCCACGACGCGCGCAGATAGGTCACCACGGCGGCCACTTCCGCATCATCCATGACGGGGCCGAACGGCGGCATGCCGTAGGGGCGCGGGTTGCTGCGGGTTCCGGGCGCAAAGCCGCCGTTGAGCACGAGGCGGATGGCATTGACGGCCGACTCCGTCGTCAACGCGCGGTTGCCGGCCAGCGGCGGGTAGCCGGGCGGCACGCCCTTGCCGTCGGCCTGGTGGCAGCTCGCGCATTGCGCCTCATACAGTTTCGCGCCCAGGGCCAGTTGCTGCCGGGCTTGCTCCGACGTGTCGCGCGGCGCCCGTCGTGCGGGCTGCGCGGGGCCGGGCAGGCTTTTCAGGTAGACGGCCATGGCCTGCACGTCGGCCGTGCTCATGTGCTGCAAGCTTTGCCGCACGACTTCGGCCATGGGGCCGAAGACGGTGGCGCGCGGCGACACGCCCGTTTGCAGCAATGCCACGATATGCGCCGTGTCCCAGTCGCCGAGGCCCGCTTCCGCATCCGACGTCAGCGACGGCGCGTACCAGCCCAGCACGGGGATCAGGCCGCCCGACAGGCCGTCGTCGCTGCCGCCCAGCGTCGTGCGGCTGCTATGGCAGGCGCTGCAGTGGCCCAGGCCCTGTACCAGGTAGGCGCCGCGGTTCCATTCCATGCTTTGCGTCGTGAGCGGCTGGTACACGCCCGGCTTGAAGTACAGCGCGCGCCAGGCGGCCAGCGCGATCTGCTGGTTGTAGGGGAAGCGTAGCGCGTGCGGCGCGTTCGCCTGCTTGTGCGGCGGCACGCTTTGGAAATACGCATACAAGGCGTCGCTGTCCTCGCGCTTTACCTTGGTGTAGCTGGTGTAGGGAAAGGCCGGATACAGCAGCCGGCCATCCTTCGACTTGCCGTTGTGGATGGCGCGCCAGAAATCGTCGGCCGTCCAGCTGCCGATGCCCGTTTCCTTGTCGGCCGTGATGTTGGGCGAAAGCACCTTGCCGAACGGCGTCTGCAAGGCGCGTCCACCCGCATACGGCACACCGCCGCGCGTCGTGTGGCAAGCCATGCAGTCGCCCGCCTTGGCCAGGTAGGCGCCACGCGCGACGAGCTGTTCCTGGTTCAGGGTGCTGGCCACGGCGGGCGGGCCCGGATCGTCGTCAGGGTACAGCACGAATTTGGCGCCGGCCGCGACGATGGCCGCGATGGCGGCTGCGATCATCCATTTTTTCATGGCGCCACCTGCGCGGCGGAGCCCGGCACGCCGCCGCAATGCAGCGGCAAGGGCAGGGCGATGCTGCTGGCGGGGCGCGCGTCGGCCGATGCCACTTGCGTGCCCAGCCAGGCCGAGACGGCGCCCACGTCCGCGTCCGACAGGCGCTGCGCCACTTGCGCCATGCAGTCGGGCGCATGGGCGCGGCGGATGCCGTTCTTCCAGGCGCCCAGCTGGGCGTTGATATAGTCGCGCGGCAAGCCCAGCAAGCCGGGGATGGCGGGCGCCACGCCAGCCAGCTGCTGGCCATGGCAGGCGATACAGGCGGGAATCTTTTTGCCGGCATCGCCTTGCAGCACCAATTGTCTACCGCGCGCCAGGGCCGTCGTGCCGGCGCTGCTGGGCTGGGCCGGCGGCGGGGCCGGGTGCTGTGCTGCAAAATACTCGGCAATTTCGCGCAGGTAATCGTCCGGCAAGTGTTCGACCATATAGTTCATCAGCGGATACTGGCGCCGTCCCTCGCGAAAGTTCAGCAGCTGGTTGTACAGGTAGCCGGCCGGCTTGCCGGCGATGCGGGGAAAGAAGGCATCGTGGCGCTCCTGTTGCGCATGACAGGCCGTGCACGCCTTGATGCGCTGTTCCAGGCTGTCGTGGCTGGCGGAGATGGCGGCGGGCGCGGCCAGCGTCATGCCGGGCAGTGCGACGGCCAGGGCCAGGGTCAGCACCGGCACGAGGGGGAAATGCAGTAGCATGGAAAGTCGCATGGGAAATGGCATGGGAAATGAGCTGTCTCGTCGGTCGGGATGGCGTGCCGGTGTTGCTGCCCGGATGTTGTTACCCTAGCATATACCGGGTGCTGTCACTGTGACAGGATCAGTTGTGCAATAAAACTACGGATCAGTTTGAGGAGCAGGGTTGAAACGATATGAGGAATTGGCGGAAGAAGTCGCCGCCATGATCAGTGCGCAGTTGTTGCTGCCTGGCGATAAGTTGCCCTCCGTGCGCCAGCAGCATGCGCGCAGGGGCGTGAGCCCGTCGACGGTGTTCCAGGCCTACTATTTGCTCGAAGCGCGCGGCATGATCGTCTCGCGGCCCCGCTCCGGCTACTACGTGGCGCCGCAGCGCGCCGCGCTGGCGCCCGAACCGGACAGTTCCCATCCGCTCGACGCCAGCACCACCGTGGATGTCAGCGACCTTGTGTTCGAGGTGCTGGGCGCCGTGGGCGCGCGCGATATCGTGCCCTTCGGTTCGGCTTTTCCCAGCCCGCATCTGTTTCCGATGGAACGGCTGGCACGGGCCGTGTCGGCCAGCATGCGCCGCCTCGATCCGTGGAGCACCGTCACGGATTTGTCACAGGGCAATGCGGAGCTGCGCCGCCAGATCGCCCTGCGCTACCAGCTCGACGGTGTGCTCGTGTCCAGCGACGACATCGTCATCACGAATGGCGCGCTGGAAGCGCTGAACCTGTGCCTGCAAGCCGTCACGCGGCCCGGCGACACGGTGCTGATCGAGTCGCCCAGCTTCTATGCGTGCCTGCAGGCGCTGGAACGGCTGGAACTGAAGGCGGTGGAAATTGCCACCAGCCCGCGCGACGGCGTCGACCTGGCGGCGCTGGAAGAGTTGCTGCAGCGCCACCAGCCCAAGGCGTGCTGGCTGATGACGAATTTCCAGAATCCCCTGGGCAGCCTGATGCCGCCGGAAAAGAAGCGCGCGCTGGTCGAACTGCTGGCGCGCCATGGCGTGCCGCTGATCGAGGATGACGTGTATGGCGAGCTGTACTTTGGCAAGCAGCGTCCAGGCCTGACGAAAAGCCATGACGGCGCGGGTCTGGTGATGCATTGCAGCTCGTTTTCCAAGACCCTGGCGCCCGGCTTTCGCCTGGGCTGGGCCGTGGCGGGCCGCTACGCGCGCCAGGTCGAGCGCTTGAAACTGACCACCAGCCTGTCGGCGCCGATACCGCTGCAGATGGCGCTGGCCGACTACCTGGCGCAGGGCGGTTACGACCGCCATTTGCGCCAGTTGCGGCTGACCCTCGCGGCGCAGCAAAGTACCATGCTGCAAGCCATTGCCGTGCATTTTCCGCCCGGCACGCGGGTCACGCGGCCGCAGGGCGGCTATTTCGTCTGGGTGGAAATGCCTGCCGGTATCGATGCGCTGGCCCTGCACCGCAGCGCGCTGGCGGCCGGCATCAGCATCGCGCCCGGCCCCATTTTTTCCGCCACGCGCGCGTTTCGCCACTGTATCCGCCTCAATTATGGCCACCCCTGGAGCCCGCAGCTGGAAGAGGCCATCGCCACCCTGGGGCGGCTGGCGCTGGCGGCGGCATAGCTTAGAAGAAAAAAAGTCCCTGGCGACAGCAAGTGTTTCATTCCAAAAAGAAATATTGCTGTTATATTGGTGTATCTATAACTAATGATGGGAATGATAATGGATAACACGCAGCCGGAAGTGGGTCGTACGCAAGATACGACGATCGCCATTCTGTCCCATGTTGGCGGCCTGTTCACCAGCTGGGTGGCGCCGCTGATCATTTATTTGATCAAGAAGGACGATGCGGATAAATTCTCGGCCGAGAACGCCCGCGAAGCGCTGAATTTCCAGATCACCCTGATCATCTGGTATTTCGCCTGCTTCATCCTGTCGTTCGTGCTGATCGGCCTGTTCCTGTTCTGGATCGTGGCGCTGGCCAACCTGGTGTGCTCGATCGTCGCGGCCGTGAAGGCCAGCAACGGAGTCACTTACCGTTATCCCCTGACCTTGCGGCTCGTCAAATAAGACTGCGCCGGCCGCCGGGTTTCAGCCCGGTCGGCCGGGCAGTATCAGGAATGCGGCAAAGCCGGGCGCCACCGCGGTGGCGGCGCCTGTTTCGTGCGACCACAGCACGACCACCGGTTCACCGGTCGGCCCCGTTTGTGCATAGTCAAAACAATAGTAATCGCCCGTGCCGAACTGGGCGAAGGGCAGCAGGCTACTGGCGTCGTTGCCGCTGTCGCCCCTACTCTCCAGCCATTCCTGCCAGCCTTCGCGGTAGTGGCGCGTGATCGATTCCCATGTCTTGCGCGCATGGTCCGCGTCGTAGACGGGAAATACAGTCAAGGCGCCCAGTGCGCGTCCATTGTTCGCCAATAACCATTGCACATGGGACGCTGGCAGTTCGCGCCCCAGCGCCTGTTCGGCGGCGGCGATCGCGTCAAGCGTGGTGCCGATGGACTTGCTCTTGTTCATGCTGCGGAAGGCGCGCCTGCTCAGGCGGCGATGGGTGGCGGGGCCGGTGGCGTGCTGGCGCGCGGGGCTTTTTGCGGCGCCACTTTACCGCCGTCGGCGATCCAGCGGCGGTACACGCGCAGGGCCACTTGCGCATCGTCGGCCGCGTACAGGATCTGCTTTTCCGTCAGGCGCGACGTGGCCCAGTTGGTGGTGGAGATCTTTTTCGATTTCTGCAGGTGCAGGCCGAAGAACTTCGCCACGGCCGTCTTCGCGCCCAGGTCGTTGCGCTGGCCGCCGCGCAGGGCGACGGACAGGTCGAGCACCTGGGCCGGGGCGATGCCCAGCTTGTTGCGCAGGCGCTTGACGTCGTCGGACAGGCCAAAACCCACTTTCAGGGTGGTGGTCGATTCGAGGATGGCTTTCAGTTCGGCCAGGGCCGGCGCCGGCGTGCTGCCCACCTGGAACAGGTAGGCGATGTCGTCGGTGGCCAGCTGGATCAGATGGGGGCCCGTGGAGGACTCGCCCTTCACAAAAGTCGGCTTCGATTCCGTATCGAAGCCGATGGCGTCCGCTGCCAGCAGGGCGGCCATGGCCGCTTTTGCATCATCGCTGGTGCGTACCAGCTTGACGTGGTCGAGGGCAATGCCTTGATAGGGGGGCAGTGGCGGTGCGGCAGCTGTGTCCATGAAACCGGATCAGCCTTTGCGCGAGAATTTCGCGGTCAGCTGATTCAGTTTTTCCAGGCGCAAACGGCTCGCTTCTTCCGCGGCGGCCGCGTCGCGCTCGGCTTTCTTGCGCTCGGCTTCCTTCTTGAAGCGTTGCTGCAATACTTGCGTGGCGTGGTCGCGGTGGGTTTGCGTCACTTCCGCACCGGCGGTGCCGTCGAGGTCGTAGCGTACCTTGGCTTTTTCCATCACGCGCAGGTAGCGCAGCGAACCCGTGTGGATGCCCAGCGCCGTGCGCATCAGCTTGCGGTCCAGGTCCGGCAGGCGCGCCAGGATCTGCTTGTCGATACCGATCGACAAGGGCAGGCAATCGCGGAATGGCGGGAATTGCTCCTGGAACTGCTTCAGCAGGGCGCGCGCGGTCAGGCCGGCAGGTGCCGGCGTGGTCGCTGCGGCCGGTGCCGCCGCTGGGGCTGCATCGACTGGCGTGTCAGGAGTGGTGGCTTGCTGGTCTGGCGTGGAGCTGGTCATCGACATCATTGGTTGGGCTATAAAAGGGGAGCATAGCACGCGCCACAGGCAAGTGCATTGTCTTTTTTGGCAACTTGCGCTGCGATCTGCCTGCGCGTGGCTGGCCGTGCCAAGCGCGAAATGCGGGAAATGTGTATAATGTCGGCTTGCGCTGATGACTGGACCCCGTATTTGACGGTCTGGCTCAGGTGTGCAGGGGATAGGAGCAGTGCGGTGCAGGGCCACGATTATTGATATTTTTGATATCAGATATTTTGTTTATCAATTATCCAGATAACTGGCCTTCGTGCATAATCTTGCTCTCCGCTGTGTCTTCACTGAACAACAATAGATTCAAGCCCGTTCTGGTACGGGCTTTTTTTCATTCCGCAATGTACATCGCTTATTTATCTGACCCGGCTCCGGCCTCGCCGTACGGTCCGCCGCTCCCCATGACGGATGCGCGGGCTTTGAACGTCCCGATAGACAGGCGCCGCTGCCGTTAACACGGCAGCCGCAACAATACGCTCCATCGAGTCCGGTTTCGCAGGCTTAGGTGGAATCATTCACTTCGCGCCGACACCATCTGGTCTCGCATTAAGAGATATCTCATGAAGAATACGCCAAAAACTTTAACGTTGTCCGCCAAGGCGCCACGCCCAGCTGCGGCGCCACTTGCCGTACCCAAAACGACTTTATCTTACTTCATCGATAATGCGCAAGCGAATCCGGAAGCCACCGTCACGACGGCGCCGACCGTCGTCACCGTGGTGAAGAAAAGCCGCTCGCGCCTGGCTGCAGTGCCACCGGCCGAGTCGGCTGCGGAAGCGGCCGTCAGCGCACCGGCCGCCGAAGCTGTTGTCGACGTGGCCGAGGCCGCCGAAGCCGCACCGGCGAAAACCCCAAGCGTGAAGATCGCTCCCGGCGCCAAGGCCCCGGCCGCGCCGCGCAAGGTCAGCGAAAGCGCCGCCACGAACAAGGTGGTGACGGCAGCCCGTTCGAAAGTCGTGCGCGCCAAGCCTGAAGCGGCGCCCGTGACCATCATCACCGGCGCGCAAGTGGTCAGCAAGACCACGGACGCCGATGCCCTGGCCGCCATCGATACCTCGAATTACTTCCTGCCCACCGTCAAGGTGCCGGGCCGCCGTGGCCGCAAACCGAGCGAATTCACGCCGGAAAACGATGAAGTGGCAGCGCTGAACGCCGTCGAACGCGCCGAACTGAAGGCCGTGTCGAAAGCGCGCGACCGCAAGGCCAAGGGCGGCCTGGCGGACGCACTGGGCGATCCGGAAGCATCGGCAGCGGACCTGGAACGCCGCCGCAAGCAGATCACGGGCTTGATCAACATGGGCAAGGAACGCGGTTTCCTGACCTATGCCGAGATCAATGACCAATTGCCGGAAAACATCATCGATCCGGAAGCGATCGAAGGCATCATCGCCACCTTCAACGACATGGGCATCGCCGTCTACGAGCGCGCCCCTGACGCGGAAAGCCTGTTGTTGACTGACAACGTCGCCACCGTCACCAGCGACGATGAAGTGGAAGCGGCTGCCGCGACCGCCCTGTCGACCGTCGACTCCGACTTCGGCCGCACCACCGACCCCGTGCGCATGTACATGCGTGAAATGGGCGCCGTGGCGCTGCTGACGCGCGAAGGCGAGATCGAGATCGCCAAGCGCATCGAAGGCGGCCTGAAGGACATGATCCAGGCGATTTCCGCCTGCCCGACCACCATCGGCGAAATCGTTGCGCTGTCGCAAAAAATCGCGCGCGACGAAATCAAGGTCGATGAAGTGGTCGACGGCTTTGTCGACTTGAACGAAAGCAATGCCCCGGCGCCCGCCGCTGCCCCCGCGCCTGCCGCCGCCAGCGGTGACGACGAGGAAGAGGAAGAAGAAGCCGAGGAAGAAGACGGCGACGCCAATGGCGGCGCGGCCGGTTTCTCCAGCGAACAGCTGGCCCAGCTGAAAAAGAATGCGTTGGAGAAATTCAACGTCATTTCGACGCAGTACGACAAGATGCGCAAGGCGCCCGAGGGCTACAACTCGAAAGCCTACGTCAAGGCGCAGGAAGCCATTTCGCAGGAATTGCTGGGCATCCGCTTCACGGCCAAGGTCGTCGAAAAGCTGTGCGACACCCTGCGCGGCCAGATGGAAGAAGTGCGCCATATCGAGCGCGCCGTGCTGGAACTGTGCGTGAACAAATGCGGCATGCCGCGCGCCCACTTCATCAAGGTGTTCCCGGGCAATGAATGCGATCTGGAATGGGTCGACCGCGAAGTCGATTGCAAGTATCCGTACAGCGCCATCCTCAGCCGCAACGTGCCCGCCGTCAAGGAACTGCAAAAGAAGATGATCGACCTGCAAGCCCGCGTGGCCTTGCCGCTGGCTGACTTGCGCAAGATCAACAAGCAGATGGCTGCCGGCGAAAAGCGTGCCCGTCACGCGAAACGCGAAATGACGGTGGCCAACTTGCGCCTCGTGATCTCGATCGCCAAGAAATACATCAACCGCGGCTTGCAATTCCTCGACCTGATCCAGGAAGGCAACATCGGCTTGCTGAAGGCCGTCGACAAGTTCGAATACCGCCGCGGCTACAAGTTCTCGACCTACGCCACCTGGTGGATCCGCCAGGCCATCACGCGTTCGATCGCCGACATGGCCCGTACCATCCGCGTGCCGGTGCACATGATCGAAACGATCAACAAGATGAACCGCATCTCGCGCCAGATCATGCAGGAAACAGGCAGCGAGCCGGACCTGGCGACCCTGGCCGTCAAGATGGAAATGCCGGAAAACAAGGTGCGCGAGATCATGAAGATCGCGAAAGAGCCGATTTCCATGGAAACGCCGATGGGCGAAGATGGCGATTCGCAACTGGGCGACTTCATCGAAGACAACACGACCCTGGCGCCGCTGGACGCCGCGCTGCACGCGTCGATGCGCAACGTGATCAAGGAAGTACTCGATTCCCTGACGCCGCGCGAAGCGAAAGTGCTGCGTATGCGTTACGGCGTGGAAATGTCGAACGACCACACGCTGGAAGAAGTGGGCAAGCAGTTCGACGTGACGCGCGAGCGTATCCGCCAGATCGAAGCGAAAGCCATGAGCAAGCTGCGCCAGCCTTCGCGTTCGGACAAGCTGAAAACCTTCTTGACTCAAAATTAAGTAGTCAGCAGGCAATAAAAAAGGAGGCGTGAGCCTCCTTTTTTTACGCCCGTGCCGCGCGCGGCCTTACAGGAAATGCATGCGCTGGCCCGACACGCCGGCGCGGTGACGGCGCCGCAGCTGGTACAGCGCCACGCCGCTGGCGCCGAGGATGAAGGTGATGAGCAGCCAGTCCAGCGGGGTGCGGCGCGGTGGCGGCGGTGGCGACGCTTGCGACGGCACGGCGAAGGCCTGGAATTTATGTCCCGTATAAATGGCGCCCACCACCAGCCCGCCATCCGTGATCTTGTTGGTCAGGTACAGGCCATCGTCGCGCCGGCGCACCGTCATCACGCCATCCTTGTAGACAAAGGTCATCGGTTCAAAGCCGTTGATGCTGACGCTGCCGACCACGTGTCCGGCCGCGTTGACGGCCGTGGCGTAGCTGTCGCCCTGGCCGATCAGGGCGCCCAGGTCGAGCATGCGCTTGCCGTCCCAGGCAAAGGCGTGCCAGCGGCGCTTCTCCGTTTCCGAAGCGCCCACGACCAGGCCCGCGTCATTGATGGCGGTGGCCGAGCTGATGCGCCCGCCGGGCAGGGTGCCGATTTCCTGCATGCCCGCGCCGGGGCGGTAGACGAAGGCGCGGCGGAAGCCGTCGCCGCGCTGGGCCGTGCCCACCACCACGCCATGGTTGTTCAGGCCGCTGGCATAGCTGCTGGCGCCGCCCAGGGTGCCCAGGTCTTGCAGGCTGTGGTCGGCTTTCGTGACAAAAGCGTGGAAATCGCCGCCGCTGGTATCGGCATAGCCGGCCACTTGGCCGCCGCGCGCGATGGCCGTGGCATAGCTGCTGGTGCCGCCCAGGGTGCCCAGGTCGCGCATGCCGCTCGCCGCGTCGTAGTGAAAGGCGTGCCAGGCGCCGCTGGCCGTCTGCGCCGAACCGACCACCACGCCATGAATATTGATGGCCTTGGTGAAACCTTCATCACCGCCCAGGGTGCCCAGCTCGCGGATGCGGCCATGCTGATACGTCACGGCGCGGCGCCGTCCTTCTTGCTCCATGATGATGCCGGCCACCAGGCCCGCCGGATTCAGGTCGGAGGCGATGCTGCCGTTGCCATCCCTTTCACCAAAGCCGCGTTCGGCATAGAGGGTGGCGCTGGCGGTAGGGACGGCGGCCAGCAGGCACAGGCCGAGCAGTGGGGCGTGGAAGCGGGAGAACCGTGGCGGCATGATAGTTTCCTCAAAGAAAAAACTTACTATACTTTTTAATGTTGAGAATACATACTTAATTTGCTACTGTTTTTGATAATTCCTGTATTTCATCATGCCCGGCTGGCGCGCCTTTCCTCGCCTGCGGCAGGTGGATGGCCAGCACCGTGCCCTGGCCCGCCTGGCTGTCGATGCGCAGTTCGCCGCCCAGCGCGTGGACGCGTTCGCGTATGCTTTTCAGGCCGAAGGCGGCCTTCTTGCCGTGATCGTCCGGCTGCATGCCGATGCCGTTGTCGCTGATGCGCAGCACGATGGCGTCCGTATCCTGCGCCAACGCCACCTTCACTTCGCTGGCCTGGGCGTGGCGCACGATGTTCGACAGCGATTCCTGCAGCACGCGGAAGATGGCCGACGTCTGGCGCTGGTCCAGGCCCAGGTCGGGCACCTCGCTGTCGAGCGATAGCTGGTAACGGATGGCGCCGCGGCTTTCCATCTGGCGTATCAGCCATTCGGCCGCCGGGCCCAGGCCCAGCTCCAGGGTGCTGGGATGCAAGTCATTGATGATGGTGCGCACCGAGCGGATGGTGGCGTCGATGGTGTCGAGCACGCGCTGGGCGTGGCGGTGCAGGCGCGGGTGGGTCTTGGCCGTGCGCGCATGCAGCAGCGACACATCGATGCGCAGCACCATCAGGTTCTGGCCCAGGTCGTCATGAATGTCGAGCGCGATGCGCCGCCTTTCCTCTTCCTTGATGGTCTGCTGGTGGTCGGTCAGTTCGCGCAGTTGGGCCAGGGTGCGCTGCAGGTTCTCCTCGTTGCGCTTGCTTTCCGTGATGTCGATGCCCATGGCGATGATCATCTGCGGCCGGCCTTGCGCGTCGAAGATGGGTTTTTTATGCGTCTGCAGCAGGCGGTTTTCCTGCAGCCGCGCATTCCATACCAATTCTTCGCGGATCACCACCTGGCGGCTGGCAAACGCTTCCTGGTCCGCCGCATGGAATGCCTGGGTCTGGTCCGAGGGAAAGTGCTGCACGTCGCGTCCCTCGGCGATATCCTGGAATAGCACGCCCCATTGCTGCTCGCAGGCCTGGTTCATCAGCAGCATGCGCGAATCGGCGTCTTTCAGGAACAGCGACAGGGGCATCATGGAAATGATGTCCTGCAGCCGCTCTTCGCTGCGCGCCAGTGCCGCTTCCGTTTGTGCGCGCATGGCGATTTCCGCGGAGAGCTGGAGATTGACATCGAGCAGCTGGGCCGTGCGCAGGGCCACGCGGTTTTCCAGTTCCGCATGGGCGACGCTCAGCGCGTGTTCGGCCCGCTTGTGTTCCGTGATGTCGCTGGCCAGCACGAGGGCGCCCGTCAGGCTGCCTTGGGGGTCGTACAGGCAGCGGCCGCTGATCATGGCCCAGCGTTCCGAGCCATCGCTGTGCCGGTAATGCAGTTCTCCCATGCAGCTATCCGTGGCTGTCTGGCGCAGCGGACACAGGCGCAGCAAGGTAGCCTCGTCGTGGAATTCCTCCATGGTATGGTCCAGCAGCAGCTCGGCGGGGAGGCCCAGCATGTCGCACAGGCGCTGGTTGACGTGCAGGATGCGGCCGTGCGCGTCCGTTTGCCACATGCCGTCCTGCGCCGCTTCGCTCAGGTCGCGGTAGCGCATGGCGCTGGCATCGAGCTGCTGGCGCGTGCTGGCCAGGTGGGCGCGCAGCGTGCGCATCAGCCACATGGCGATGCAGGCGGCGGCCGTCAGCAGCAGGGCCAGCCAGACATGTTCCCAGAAGTCGAGTGCCTGCCAGGCTGCGCCTGCCAGCCAGCCCAGCATGATCAGGATGAGGGCGGCGCATGCCGTACTCAGCGTTTCAATCGACCATTTGCTCATCCGCGTCCCTGGCGTCATGGTTGGCCGCTGCGGTGCGCCTGGCGCCGAAGAGGGAAAAGTATCTGACGCTAGTGTAATACCAAATGTTGTTTTATTGAGAATATTTTTCCATTGAGCAAGCAAAAGGGCCGGCCCTTGCGGTGCCGGCCCCTGCCTGCCGATGGTAATGTGACTCTATCAGCCCGTATTGCGCAGGCCGGCCGCCACGCCATTGATCGACAGCTGGATGCCGCGGTGCACCCTTTCATCGATCCGGCTTTCCGCCGACAGGGCGCGGTTGCGCTTGATCAATTCCACTTGCAAGTGGTTCAGCGGATCGAGATAGGCGAAGCGGTTCTGGATCGAGCGGGCCAGCAGGGGATTGCCCGCCAGGCGCTCGGTATTGCCGGTGATCAGCTCCAGGCAGCGCAAGGTGTTGCCATGCTCGTCCGTGATGCGCTTGTAGATGCGTTCGCGCAAGTCCTGGTCCGCCACCAGTTCCGCATAGCGCGAGGCAATCGCCAGGTCCGTCTTGGCCAGCACCATGTCCATGTTCGACAGCAGGGTGGCGAAGAATGGCCATTCGGCATGCATGGCGCGCAGGGTGGCGATCCTTTCATCCTGCGCGGCGCCGTCGGCCTGCCTGATCCAGGCTTCGATGGCGCTGCCAAAGCCGAACCAGCCCGGCAGCAGCAGGCGGCACTGGCCCCAGGAAAAGCCCCAGGGAATGGCGCGCAAGTCTTCGATGCGCTGGTTGGCCTTGCGCGAGGCGGGGCGCGAACCGAGGTTCAGTTCGGCGATTTCCGCAATCGGCGTAGCCGAGAAGAAATACTCCGTAAAACCCGGCGTTTCATACACGAGGTGGCGGTAGGCGTGGTAGGCGAGGTCCGACAGTTCCGCCATCACGGCTTCGAACTGCGCCAGCTGGCTGTTGCGGGCCGGATTGGCTTCCTGCGGCGCCAGGCTCGCTTCCAGGGTGGCGGCGACCAGCAATTCCAGGTTGCGCCGGCCGATTTCCGCGTTGGAAAACTTCGAGGCGATGATCTCGCCTTGCTCCGTCAGGCGGATCTGGCCGTTGACGGTGCCCGGCGGCTGGGCCAGGATGGCTTCGTAGCTGGGGCCGCCGCCACGGCCCACCGTGCCGCCGCGGCCATGGAACAGGCGCAGCTTGACGCCGGCCTTTTGAAAATCGGACACCAGCGCCAGTTCCGCCTTGTACAGTTCCCAGTTGGAGGTAAGGAAACCGCCATCCTTGTTCGAATCGGAATAGCCGAGCATGACTTCCTGCAACTGGCCCTGCTTGGCGATCAATTGCTTGACCAAGGGCAAGGCCATGACCTGGCTCATGATGCCGGCCGCGCGCTGCAGGTCGGGTATCGTTTCGAACAGGGGGATGACCATCAGCTCGCAGGTGCTGTCGCCAGTTTGCCAGTCGGTGCGCAGCAAGCCGGTTTCCTTTTGCAGCAGCAATACTTCCAGCAAGTCGGACACGGTTTCCGTGTGCGAGATGATGTAGTTGCGGATGGCTCGCGCGCCGTAGCGCTGGCGGATGTCGCGCGCCGCGCGCAGAATCGCCAGCTCGGAATCCGTTTCCGCAGCGTAGCTGATGTAGGGCGAGTACAACAAACGCGGCTGGGCCAGTTCGTTCAGCAGCAGCGCTTGCTTATCTTCCTCGGACAGGGCCGCGTAATCGGCGGCCACGCCGCTTTTCGCGAACAGGTCGGCCAGTACGCGTTCGTGCACGTCTGAGGTCTGGCGCATGTCGAGCGAGGCCAGGTGGAAACCGAAGATGTCGGCCGCGCGCGCCAGGGTGGCCAGGCGCGGGCGCACGAGGGCGGCGCCGTGGTGGGACTCGAGCGAGGCGACGATGGTGCGCAAGTCGGCCACAAAGGCGGCCGCGTCAGGGTAGGCGGCTGCGGCGCCCACCTCCTTGCGCAGGATGTTGGTGGCGCCCAGGGCGCGGGCCGTGGCGGCCAGGCGCGCATAGATGCCGATCAGGGCGCGGCGGTACGGTTCGTCGCTGCGGTGCGGCGAGGCGTCCGGAGACTGGTCGGCCAGCGCCTGCAGTTCGCCGCTCACGCCCACCATCAGGGTCGAGACGGACAATTCCGCGCCCAGCGCGTGCACTTCGTCGAGGTAAAAGTCGAGGATGGTGGTGGCGTGGCGCGCCAGCGCGTGCTGCATGGTGCCCGCGTTGACGTTCGGATTGCCGTCGCGGTCGCCGCCGATCCAGCTGCCCATCTGTACGTAGGCGGCATTGATCGGTTCGATGGTGCCATTGCCGTTCGGGTACTCGGCGGCGATGTCGTCCTCGATATCGTCATACAGGCCCGGCAGTTCGCGCAGGAAGGTGATGCGGTAGTAGGACAGGGCGTTTTCGATTTCGTCGGCCACCGTCAGCTTCGAATAGCGCAGCATGCGCGTCTGCCACAGGGTGGCCACGCGCGAGCGCAGCAGCTGCATGTTGGCGTGCCGCTCTTTCGGCGTCTGCGGCAAGTCGCGCTCGGCCAGCAGGCGGGCGATGTCGTGCTCGGCGTCGAGGATGCTCTTGCGCTGCACTTCCGTCGGGTGGGCCGTCAGCACGGGGGCGATCAGGGCGTCCTGGAAGAAGGTGTCGACGGTCTTGCGCGGCACGCCGGCGGCGCGCAGTTTTTTCAGCGCGAAGCTGACGCTGCCCTTTTGCGCCGGCGAGCCGGCCAGCAAATGGGCGCGTCGGCGGCGGATGTGGTGCTGGTCTTCCGCAATGTTGGCCAGGTGCGAAAAGTAGGAAAAGGCGCGCACGACGGAAATCGTCTGTTCGCGGCTCAGTTCCTTGAGCATGGCGTCGAGTTCCAGCGCGGCGCCCGCGTCCGCTTCGCGGCGAAAGCGCACGGAAGTCTGGCGTATGGTTTCCACCACATTGAAGACGGCGTCGCCTTCCTGTTCGCGCAGCACGTCGCCCAGCAGGCGGCCCAGCAGGCGGATGTCTTCTTTCAGTGGCGCGTCCTTGTCGGAGCCGGCCGCTGGAACTATTTCTGGTGCTACTGCGTCATTGAGCATAATAAAGAACCAAAGTAAGTGTAAAAGCAAGGGAATGTGGATCGCACCGGGCGTTTGGCCGCAGAGGGGAGGGGGCGCATGATAAAATTTGTGGTCTTCAACATGGACGCTAGCCTGACTTGGCCTTCTAGGCCAAGGGATAACGATTATAGCGACGCCAGGCGCCTTTTCGATACAAATTGATATCGGACGGGCCAAATGGCAACGATAATGACAACGACAGCCACAGCGAAAGAACTTGTTTTGAAAGCATCCGAATTGACCCCGAATGAATTGCCCGTGAACGAATTGACGCCGAAGATTCCCGCCCGCCTGGTGATCGCCACGCGCGAGAGCCGTCTTGCCATGTGGCAAGCTGAACACGTGCGCGCCCGCCTGGCCGCCCTGTATCCGCAGTGTAGCGTTGAAATTCTCGGCATGACCACACGCGGCGACCAGATTCTGGACCGCGCCCTGTCCAAGGTAGGCGGCAAGGGCCTGTTCGTCAAGGAGCTGGAAGTGGCGATGGAAGAAGGCCGCGCCGACCTGGCCGTGCATTCGCTGAAAGACGTGCCGATGGAGTTGCCGGAAGGCTTTGCCCTGGCTGCCATCCTCGAACGCGAAGACCCGCGCGATGCGTTCGTCTCGAACGACTACGCCAGCCTGGCCGAGCTGCCGCATGGCGCCGTCGTCGGCACCAGCAGCCTGCGCCGCCAGTCGCTGATCGCCGCGCGCTATCCGCACCTGACGATTTTACCGCTGCGCGGCAACCTCGATACGCGTTTGGGCAAGCTGGACCGTGGCGACTACGCGGCCATCATCCTGGCCGCCGCCGGCTTGAAACGCCTGGGCCTGGCGTCGCGCATCCGCGCCGTGCTGGCGCCGGAAGACAGCCTGCCGGCCGCCGGCCAGGGCGCCATGGCGATCGAAATCCGCAGCGGGCGCGCGGACGGCGCCGACCTGGTGCGCCTGCTGGCGCCGCTGAACCACACCGATACGGCGCAAGCCGTCACGGCCGAGCGCAAGGTGTCGAAGATCTTCGGCGGCAGCTGCCAGATTCCGCTGGCCGCGTTCGCGACAGTCGACGGTGGCAACATGCGCTTGCGCGCCATGGTCGCCACGCCGGACGGCGCGCGCATGGCCAGCGCCGACGTCAGTGGCCCGGCCGGTGCGCCGGAACAGCTGGGCGAGCAGGTGGCCGAACTGCTGCGCGGGCAAGATGCCGCCGGCATCCTCGCCTCGTGCGCCGTCACACCCGACAACCATGAAGGCCTGGCGCCGCATGCCTGACACCGTGGTGATCACGCGGCCCGCGGCGCAAGCGGGGCCGCTGGCCGCCAAAATCGCGGCGCTGGGCTTGTCCGTGCAACTGCTGCCGCTGCTGGAAATCCATGCGCTTGACGGCGCAGAGGAATGCGCGCAGCTGCAAGCCGTGCTGGCGCGCCTGGCCGAATATGACCTGGTGGCGTTCGTCTCGCCCAACGCCATCGACTGCGTCTTTGCGCACTTGCCCGCCTGGCCGCCCGGCCTGCCGCTGGCCGTGGTGGGCGAGGGCAGCAGGATGGCATTGGGCGCGCATGGGGTGACGGACGCCAACGCGACCATCACGAGTCCGCTCGATACGGCGCGCAGCGATTCCGAACATCTGTTGCTGGCGCTGGACTTGCCGGCCCTGCGCGGCAAGCGCGTGCTGATCGTGCGCGGCGATGGCGGACGCGATTATCTGGCCGACGGCTTGCGCGCCGCGGGCGCCGCAGTCGAGTTCGTCACGGCCTACCGCCGCAAGGTGCCAAGGCTGACGCCAGCCTTGCGGGCGACCCTGGAAAATCTGTTGCAGCATAATAATGACTGGATCATCACCAGCTCGGAAGCGCTGCGCGGTCTGCTGGCGCTGCTGGGCGAAATGGATGCTGAAAAGACAGTTGTTGTGAAAATGCAACAGCAGCATCTGATCGTGCCGCACGCCCGCATTGCACAAACGGCGGCGGCCCTGGGTTTTGCCCGTGTCACCTTGACAGGATCAGGCGACGCAGGAGTGCTCGCCGCGTTACAATCACGACCATGAACGAAATGCCTACACTCTCCGAACCGAATGCAACGCCTGGCAGCGCCGTGAAGACGGCGCCGCAGGCGGCCGACCAACCTGCCGGCCGCGCGCCGACCCTGCTCGAACAGCTGCAAAAGCCCATGAGCATCGCCGTCATCGTGCTGGCCGTGCTGCTGGCTGCGCAAAGCTGGTCGACCAGCAAGCAGATCCGCAACCTGCGCGAAGAAGTGGCCAAGCGCCTGCAAAAGGGCGATGTCAGCAACGCCGAAACGGGCGTGCTGGCGCGCAACGTGCAAGAAGGCACGAAAGAGCTGGAAATCAAGGTGGGCGCGCTGGAAAACCGCCAGAGCGAAACGCAAAGCCAGCAGCTGGCCCTGGAACAACTGTACAACGACTTGTCGAAGAACCGCGACGAGTGGGCGCTGACGGAAATCGAGCAAGTGCTGTCGACGGCCAGCCAGCAGCTGCAGCTGGCCGGCAACGTGCCCGGCGCGCTGATCGCCCTGCAAAACGCGGACCGCAGCCTGTCGCGTTCCGACAAGCCGCAATTCATCACCATCCGCCGCGCCATCGGGCGCGACATGGAAAAACTCAAGGCCCTGCCCAGCGTCGATTCGACGGGCGTGGCCCTGCGCCTCGATGCCGTGATCGCCCAGGTCGACTCCCTGCCGATGCTGTCCGACGAAACGCCGGCCTTGCCGGCCGCGCCGGAAAAACCGGGCAAGGCCAAGCCCGTGCGCGATGCGAGCGGCAAGCTGATGGGACCGCCTGCGCCGGAACCGCTGCTGCAAAAAGTGCGCGACGGCTGGAATACCTGGAGCGGCGACATGTGGGCCGACGTGCGTCAATTGATCCGCATCCGCCGCGTCGATACGCCGGAAGCGCTGATGCTGTCGCCGACGCAATCATATTTCTTGCGTGAAAACGTCAAGCTGCGCCTGCTCAATGCCCGCATGGCCTTGTTGTCGCGCAATGAAACGGCCTTCCGCAACGACTTGATCGCGGCGCAGGACGCGCTGGCCAAGTATTTCGACACCCGCGCCAAGAGCACGCAGACGGCGCAAGCCCTGCTGCGCCAGGTGCAGGGCAGCAACCTGGCCATCGAGATGCCAACCTTGTCCGACAGCTTGACGGCTGTGCGCAACTACAAAGCGAAGTCCTGAGCCCATGCGTCTATTTCTCTGGTTACTCGCCCTGATGGCCGCGGCGATCGGTATCGCCGTGACGGCCCGTTTCAATCCCGGCAACGTGGTGCTGTTCTATCCGCCGTACCGCATCGACTTGTCGCTGAACTTCTTCCTGCTGCTGCAGGTCGTGCTGTTCGTGCTGCTGTACCTGCTGGTGCGCGCCGTGCGCGCCACCGTGCGCATGCCGGCGCAAGTGGCGGCCTATCGCCAGCGCAAGCGTGAGCGCGACGGCAACAAGGGCTTGCGCGAAGCCTTGAAAGCCCTGTTCGAAGGCCGTTTCGGCCATGCCGAGAAGGCTGCCTTGCGCGCCGCCGAGCTGGAAGAAAACGCCGGCCTGGCCGCGCTGATCGGCGCGCGCGCCGCGCACCGCATGCGCCAGTCCGAACGCCGCGACAGCTGGCTGTCCCGCGTCGAAGGCGATGCCAGCCTGAAGACGGCGCGGCTGATGACGGTGACGGAATTGCTGGTCGACGACCACCAGCCGGAAGCGGCACTAGCCGCCGTGCGCGAACTCAATGCCAGCGGCACGCGCCATATCCACGCGCTGCAATGGTCGCTCAAGGCCGAGCAGCAGGCGAAGAACTGGCCGGAAGTGCTGCGCCTCGTGCGTTCGCTCGACAAGCACCGCGCCCTGCATCCGGCCCTGTCGTCGCGCCTGCGCGAACTGGCTTACGACCATTTGCTGTCCGACCCGTCGCATGACGCCGAATCGCTGATGCGCGTGTGGTCCACCGTGCCGAGCGCGGACCGGGTCAAGCCGTATATCGCCTGCCGCGCCGCCACGGCCCTGAATGCGCGCGGCTTGCACGACGAAGCGCGCCTCGTGTGCGAAGAGTCGCTGGCCGCCGACTGGGACGAGCGCGTCGTGCGCGCCTACCGCGAAGCGGCGGCCCCGAGCGGCACGCCGGCCCTGCTGCTGCAGATCGAGCATTGCGAGCAATGGATGAAACAGCGTCCGCTGGATGCGGAACTGGCGCTGACCCTGGGCACCCTGTGCCTCAAGCAAAAACTGTGGGGCAAGGCCCAGCGCCACCTGGAGCAGGCCTTGTCCGACGCGAACGAGCCGCAGATGGTGCGCGACGCCCACCTGAAGCTGGCGCAGATGCACGACGCCTTGCAGCAGACGGAACAGGCTGCAGCGCATTACCGGCAGTGCGCGCTGGCGACCATCCTGTAAGCCTAGTAGATCATTTCCTCGGACGTAAAAAAGCCGTTCAGTGCAGACTGAACGGCTTTTTCTTTGTGCGCACCCCATGGCGGAGTGCGCTGCTACCTGGCTAACTTACTTCTTCGCTACCGCAGTGCCTTCCGGCAAGGCATATGCGACCAGGGTGTCGCTCATCTTCGTGCCCAGCGAACCGTGGCCGCCGGCCATGACGACGACGAACTGGCGTCCCGACTTGTTCGACACGTAGCTCATCGGCGTAGCCTGGCCGCCGGCCGGCAGGCGGGCTTTCCAGATTACTTTACCGTTGCTGACGTCGTAGCCGCGGATGTAGTAGTCGAGCGTGCTGCTGAGGAAGGTCACGCCGCCACCGGTGGTGACCATGCCGCCCAGGCTGGGCACGCCCAGTGGCAAGGGAATCGGCACGGGGCCGCTGTCGCGCGTGGTGCCGTTCTTGTGCATCCACACTTTTTTCATGGTGCGCAAGTCGACGGCGGCCACATAGCCCCACGGCGGTGCCTGGCATGGGAAGCCCAGCGGGGACAGGAATGCCTTGATTTCCACGGCGAACGGGACGCCCGTCTGCGGCTGCAAGCCCATTTCGCCGCCCGTGCCGCCCTTGGCCGTCGTTTCCGCGCGCGGCACGAGTTTTTCCAGGAAGCCCATGTAGTCAGGGTTGACGATCAACAACTGGCGCACGGGGTCGATGGCCGCGCCACCCCATTCGAAGATGCCGAGCGGGCCCGGCGAGATGACGGCGCCCTTGCCGGCCGTTTGCGGCGTGAACGGGCCCTCATAGCGGCGTTCCTTGAAGATGATGCGGCAAGCGAGCTGGTCGAACGGCGTCGTGCCCCACATGTCCGCTTCGCTGATATTGCGCTCAGGCAAGAACGTCAGGGCCGAGAACGGCTGCGTGGGCGACAGGGTGTCGCCGGCAGCTGGATTGCTCGTCGGCACGGGTTTTTCCGGCGCCGGCACGACCAGGCTGCCGTCGCGGCGGTCGATCACATAGATGTCGCCGCGTTTTGTTGTAGCCACGACGGATGGCACCTTGCCTTTGGGCGTGTCGATGTCGACCAGCGACGGTTGGCCGCCGATATCCATGTCCCAGATATCGTGGTGGACGGTCTGGTACACCCAGCGTACTTTGCCCGTCGCCAGGTCCAGCGCGACGATGGCGCTGTTGAATTTCTCGCCATTCTTGTTGCGGTTGCCGCCCCAGGTGTCGGGCGTTTCATTGCCCATCGGAATGTACACCATGCCCAGCTTTTCATCGATGCTGGCCACGCCCCACGAATTGGGCGAGTTGTTGGTGTAGTTCTTGCCTTCAGGGAAGGGCGCCGTATCTTCCGGCGTGGCCGGGTCCCAGTTCCACATCAGCTTGCCGGTGACGGGATCGTAGCCTCGGATCACGCCCGATGGCTCTTCCGTCGAATGGTTGTCCGTCACGCTGGCGGCGATCACGGCCATTTTCTGCGATACGGCCGGCGGCGACGTTGGCATCAGGAAACCGCGCTTGATCATGGCCATGTTTTTATACAGGTTGACGACGCCGTTGTTGCCAAAGCTCTTGCACGACTCGCCCGTATCGGCATTGACGGCGATCATGGTGCCGTCCATGGTCGGCGCCAGGATGCGGCGCGGACATTCCATGCTGGCAGCTTCAGGGGCGGGATTGTTCTTCGCGCGGCCCGCGTTGACGTCCCAGTACGCCACGCCACGGCAGATCATGTGCTGGTAGCTGGCCGCGTCGCGGTTGATCTTCGGATCGTGGCGCCAGATTTCCTTGCCCGTGTCCGGGTTCAGGGCGATGACGATATTGTGCGGCGTGCACAGGTACAGCATGTCATTGACCTTCAGCGGCGTGACTTCGTTGGCGATCTCGCCCGGGTCGTTCGGACCCTTGAAGTCGCCCGTGTGGTAGGTCCAGGCCTCTTTCAAGCCGGAAATATTCGCCGGCGTGATCTGCGCGGCGGGTGCGTAGCGGTCGCCATAGCCGGAGCGGCCATACGCGGACCAGTCGTTGTGCTCGACGCCGGGCGACAGATCGCCGCTGGCGGTGGCGGCCATGTTTTCGGCAGGCACGTCGCCATGCAGGTCATGGTAATCCTGGAACAGGGCGATGACGCCGGCGATGACGGTCAGGGCCACGGCGGCGGAGAGGGCCGTCCTGCCCGCCTGCCCCTGTTTTGCTGCGGCGGGTGGCGCCAGGCGGCGGCTGACGAAGGGCAGCAGCAGCCAGACGGCGGCGGCAAACCAGATATCGAGGCGCGGCAGCAATTGCCACCAGTCGAATTTCACTTCAATGACGGACCAGATGAGGGTGGCGGTCAGCAGCAGCGCCATGAACGGTTGCGCGCTGCGCTTGCCTTTGAAGACGAGCACGCCTGCGACCAGCATGCCTATGCCGGCCAGCAAGTAGTACCAGGAGCCGCCAAGCGTGGCCAGCCAGATGCCGCCGCCCAGCAGGGCGAGGCCAAACAGAATGAAAATAACGCCGGTGACCTTTAATAAAGGACCGGGCCGGAAAGAGGGAATCATCATATTCCTTTTTGCAAGGATTTATCGGTGGCGCGTTGCTGCGCCATATTGATTTCAGGGAAGGCGTCGATTGCAGAATATACAAAGTTTGGAATCACCAGAATGTGATAGTTTATCAGAATTGATGATTGTCTTCCGGTAGTGCCATTTTTTGGCGGGGCTCTTGTTTGAATCAAATAAACACTTCAAATAAGAACAAATATTATGCTGGATAACGGTTTTGCCGGGCTGGCAGGCCGCCTGGAGGGGAGAGGGCGGGGTGGCCGCGCAATAATGCAGGGGTGCCGCGGAATGAATGAGAATAAAACTGTTGTTATAAGTGGCTGCAAAAAATGCAATGCGGATTATAATAACCATGCCTGGTGTGTGGCGATATTCAAATGAAAATACGCAGATATCCAATCGGCATTAATTCAAGGTGTCGGTAGTATTGCTTAGGTGTTTATACTTATTATTGCCGATGGTTTATTTATTCTCTCGATGGCCAGTTGCGCGCGCCGGCGGGCCATGCACGCCACTGTTGCTGGCGTGACGTGCAAAATGCCGGCGGGCCGCTGCTGCATCGCACAAGGTGCCTGTACTTCGCTATAATTACGCGGTTAAAACACCATCCGCTAATGAGGAACCCCATGAGTTTGAATAACGTCTCTTCCGGCCGCGACCTGCCGAACGATTTCAACGTCGTCATCGAAATCCCGATGAACGCCGATCCGATCAAGTACGAAGTCGACAAGGAAAGCGGCGCGATTTTCGTCGATCGCTTCATGGGTACCGCCATGCATTACCCGTGCAACTACGGCTATGTGCCGAACACCCTGTCGCCGGACGGCGACCCGGTTGACGTGCTGGTCATCACCCCATTCCCGCTGATTCCGGGCGTGGTCGTGCGCTGCCGTCCTATCGGCGTGCTGAAAATGACCGACGAGTCGGGCGAAGACGCGAAAGTGCTGGCCGTGCCAGTCGACAAGGTCCTGTCGATCTACAGCCACTGGCAAAAGCCGGAAGACTTGAACGAACTGCGTTTGCGCCAGATTCAGCATTTCTTTGAGCACTACAAAGATCTGGAAAAAGGCAAATGGGTCAAGATCGACGGCTGGTATGGTCCTGAAGTGGCCAAGGAAGAAATCCTGAACGGCGTTGCCGCTTTCAAGACTGACGCTGCCAAAGCCTAAGAATACCCAGTAAAAAACGCTCCCCGCCAGTCATGGCCGGGAGCGTTTTTTTATGCGCGAAACGGACTGTGCTCGTTCAATTCATCGAGGTAGGCGTCGATACCGCCCCGTTCGCGCTCGAGGAAGCGCTGCACGGCGTCCGCAAAGGCCGGGTGCGCCAGCCAGTGGGCGGACCAGGTCTTTTGCGGCAGGAAGCCGCGCGCCATCTTGTGCTCGCCTTGGGCGCCCCCTTCGAAGGTGGCGATGCCTTGCGCGATGCAAAACTCCAGCGGCTGGTAATACGCCGTCTCGAAATGCAGGCAGGGCACGTGCTCGAGCGCGCCCCAGTAGCGGCCGTACAGGGTGTCGGCCGTGTGGATCACCAGCGAGGCGGCAATGGCCCGGCCTTCGCGCTCGGCGATGACCAATAGAATGTTCTGCGGCATGCTGGCGCCTATGCGCCGGAAGAAGTCCAGGCTCAGATAAGGCGACGAGCGGTGTTCCGCATAGGTATTGCTGTAGCAGCGGTGGAACAGCTTCCAGTCGGCCTCAACAGCATCCACGCCGCGCACCTGGCGCATGGTGACGCCCGCTTCCCGCACCTTGCGCCGCTCGGCGCGGATATTCTTGCGCTTCTTGTGTTCCAGCGTGGCGAGGAATTGCTCGAAATCCGTGTAGCCGGGATTGAGCCAGTGAAACTGCACGCCACTACGCATCAGATAGCCAGCTTGCGCCAGCTGGCGCGCTTCGCTTTCCGGCGGGAACAGGATGTGGCAGGACGACACCTCGCTGGCTTGCTGCTGCGCTTGCAGGAAGGCCAGCAGGGCCGCGCGCGCCTCGCCATCGCGGGCCAGCAAGCGCGTGCCGCTCACGGGCGTAAACGGAATGGCGGACAACAGTTTCGGGTAATATTCGAGACCATGTTGCTGATAGGCCTCGGCCCAGGCCCAGTCGAACACGTACTCGCCATACGAGTGCATTTTCAGGTACAGGGGCAGGGCGGCGGCCAGCACATCGCCTTGCCACAGCACCAGGTAATTCGGCTGCCAGCCCGTGTCCGCGCTGGCGCAGCCGGACTCGTGCAGCGCGTGCAAAAAAGCGTAGGAAAGGAAGGGAGTGGCCTCCGCCTGGCTTGCCAGCAGTTCAGACCAGGCCGCTTCACCAATTTCAGCCAGGGTAGTGACGATAGCCGTGCGATAATTCATTGTTGTAGTGTGCATTCATCACTCTCGGGGCGCCGCCATCGGCCCGCGCGCCCCTGTCTTGTTTAATAGAACGAAAATATCCATCATCATCATGACAGTCAAAGTCGCAATTGCTCAAATGAATAGTACGGTCGGCGATCTGGCCGGCAACCGTGCCAAGATCTTCGATCTTTCCCGCCGCGCCTTTGAGGCGGGCGCCGATATCGTGCTCACGCCGGAACTGTCGCTGGTCGGCTATCCACCCGAGGACCTGTTGCTGCGCAATGCATTCTACGCAAAAACGCAGGAAGCGTTTGCCGGGCTGGCTGCCGACCTGGCCCAGTTCAAGGATTTGCACGTGGTGGTGGGCTTGCCCCTGCAAGACGAGAAGGGCGTACGCCACAATGCCGCCTCCGTGCTGCTGAACGGCGAAGTGCTGGGTACCTACCGCAAGCACGATTTGCCGAATACGACCGTGTTTGATGAAAAGCGTTACTTTACGTCGTCCGACCAGGCTTTCGTGTTTGGCGTGAAGGGCGTGCGTTTCGGCATCAATATCTGCGAAGACACGTGGTTCGAGCATGCACCGATGCGCGCCCGCGCGGCCGGCGCGCAAGTGCTGCTGGTGCCGAACGGCTCGCCCTACCACATGAACAAGCAGCATCTGCGCTATGAAACGATGCGCAAAAATGTCAGCGCGCAAGGCATGGCCCTCGTCTACGCCAACCTGGTCGGTGGCCAGGATGAGCTGATCTTCGACGGCGACTCGTTTGTCATGGATGCGGCCGGCACGATCTGCGCCCAGCTGCGCCATTTCGAGGAAGACTTGCAGGTCGTCGACTTCGACGGCGCCACGCCCGTGCCGCAAGCGCTGGCCGCGCCATTGACGACGGAAGCGCAGGTGTACCAGGCGCTGGTGCTGGGCGTGCGCGACTATATCGGCAAGAACGGCTTCCCGGGCGTGCTGATCGGCATGTCGGGCGGCGTCGATTCCGCCCTGACCCTGGCCATCGCCGTCGATGCGCTGGGCGCCGACAAGGTGCGCGCCGTCATGATGCCGTCGCAATTTACGGCCGATATCTCGTGGATCGATTCGCGCGACATGGTAAAACGCCTCAATGTGCGCTACGATGAAATTCCGATCAAGCAAACCTTCGACGCTTTCCGCGCCACCCTGGCTGACGAGTTCGCCGGACTGGCGGAAGACGCGACGGAAGAAAACATCCAGGCGCGCATCCGCGGTACCTTGCTGATGGCCCTGTCGAACAAGCATGGCAGCATCGTGCTAACGACCGGCAACAAGAGCGAGATGGCCGTCGGTTATTGCACCCTGTATGGCGACATGGCTGGCGGCTTTGCCGTCATCAAGGATATCGCCAAGACCCTGGTGTACCGCCTGTGTGCCTGGCGCAACAGCGTGTCGGACGTGATTCCCGAGCGCATCCTGACGCGCGGACCGTCGGCCGAGCTGCGCGCCGACCAGCTGGACCAGGATTCCTTGCCGCCATATGACGTGCTCGACGGCATCATGCAGCTGTACATGGAAGAAAACCGGCCGATCGCCGAGATTATCGAGGCTGGCTACCCGCCGGCCGATGTGGCCCGGGTCACGCGCCTGATCAAGATCAATGAATACAAGCGGCGCCAGTCGCCGGTGGGCATCCGCGTCACGCACCGTGGCTTCGGCCGCGACTGGCGCTACCCCATCACGTCAAAGTTTTACGAATAAGCAGCCATCTGTCCACAATCCAACAATTTTAAGGAGTAGCCATGAAACAGATTACCGCCATCATCAAACCATTCAAGCTCGACGAAGTGCGCGAGGCCCTGGCCGATGTGAACGTGACGGGCTTGACCGTGACGGAAGTGAAGGGCTTTGGCCGCCAGAAGGGGCATACCGAGCTGTACCGTGGCGCCGAGTACGTGGTCGACTTCTTGCCGAAAGTCAAAGTCGAAGTGGTGGTGGACGACAGCGTGTCGGAACTGGTGGTCGACGCCATCATCAAGGCGGCCCGCACGGGCAAGATTGGCGATGGCAAGATCTTCGTGCGCGACGTGGAGCAGGTGATCCGCATCCGTACCGGCGAAACCGGCCCGGACGCGGTCTAGCACCAGCCATAAGCTACTGCGCGTCGTGCTTTGCGGCCTGCGATGCTCACCGTGCTTCAGCACGGTTGCGCTTCTTAGCCACAAATCGCTGCCGCTCGCTACGCTTCTGGCAGGCGCTATGTAGATGTTCTTCAGCAGACCGTAGGTCGGATTAGCGCGTGCGCGTAATCCGACATGAGTTGCGAATAATATTGCTGGATTACGCCCCGGCGCGGTTCAGCGCCCCAGCCGCATGTCGAATTTCCAGCATATCAGGCGCAGAATCGTGATGCCGCTGGCGCTGGTCCACAGCGCGAAGTCGTGCTCGGCACCGAAGTGCATTTGCAGCAGGTAGGCCCAGCAGCCGAAAAACGCGCAGATGGCGTACGGTTTGCCGTCGCGAAACACCATCGGCACTTCGTTGCAGACGATGTCGCGCATCACGCCGCCGAAAATCCCCGTAATCACCCCCATCATCGAGGCAATAAAAATCGGCATGCCGGCGCGCATGGCTTCGGCCACGCCCGCGATGGCGAACATGCCCAGGCCGATGGCGTCGGCGATGACGATCAGGCGTTCCGAGACGATCTGGCGCAAGTGCTGGATCAGGGGCGCGGCCGTCAGGGCCAGCACGAAGATGAGAATCGCGTATTCCTGGTGCGACACCCAGAACAGGGGCCGCTTGTCGAGCAGGATGTCGCGCAAAGTCCCCCCGCCAAACGCCGTGATGAAGGCCACGACGAACACGCCGACCAGGTCCATGCGCTTGCGGCGCGCTTCGATGAAGCCGGAAAACGCGCCCACCAGGATGGCGATGACCTCAATGATCTTGATCAGCGAGCCAGGCGGCAATTGGGGTGGCATCATGGGTGGAGCGTTTGAGCAGGAAATAATTGTCACAGGTTAACATGACACGGCCCCGAATGGTGACAAACGGGGCCGTGTGCAGTGCGGAACTTGTTATTGAATTGTGATCTTGCTGTAAGGCTAGCGGATGAGCTGCAGTGCGGAAGAAAGCAATACGACCAGTGCGCCATCGCCCCCTTCGGAGCGGCGCGCCTGGCAAAAGGCGATGACTTCATCCTTTTGCACGAGCCAGCTGTGCACCATCGATTTCAAGACCGGTTCCTGGCCTTTCGAGCCCAAACCCTTGCCGTGGATCACGCGCACGCAGCGCAGCTTGCGCCTTGTCGCCTGGTTCAGGAAGGCGCCGATGCCGTCGCGCGCCTCGTCGCGGCGCAAGCCGTGCAAGTCCAGCTCATCCTGGATGGGCCAGTGGCCCTTGCGCATCTTCTTGATCACGTCCGGGCCCACGCCGGGGCGGGCGTAGTTCAGGGCCGGATCGTTTTCCAGGTAGTGGTCGACCTCGAACAAGTCCGACAGCGATTCGCGCAGCACGGCCGCATCGTCCTCTTCCGGAGACAGCTTGCGGGCCGGCTGCTGGGCCGCCATGGCACCGGCCTTGGGCAGGCTGGGCACGTAGCGGTCCGACTCGGGCAGGCGCTTGACGCCGCCGATGCTGGCCTTGAACAGATTGCTCTCCACGGCCTGCACTTTCACCTGCTGCGCGCGCTCAGCCGCAGCTTGCGCGCGCGCATCGGCCTGCTCCTTGAGCTGCTTGCTGACCGCTTTCAGGTCGGCAAAGTCTTTCATCGACGCCATGCGCCGCTTACTCCTGGCCTTCCAGGTAGCGCTGGGCGTCCAGTGCTGCCATGCAACCCGTGCCGGCGCTGGTGATGGCCTGGCGGTAGATGTGGTCTTGCACGTCGCCAGCCGCAAACACGCCCGGCGCGCTGGTGGCGGTGGCCATGCCTTCCAGGCCCGTCTTGGTCTTGATGTAGCCGTTGTGCATTTCCAGCTGGCCTTCGAAGATGCCCGTGTTCGGCTTGTGGCCGATGGCGATGAACACGCCGTGCACGCTCAACGCTTCGACCTTGCCGTCGATGGTCGACTTGATGTTCAGGCCCGTCACACCGCCTTCGTTGCCCGTCACTTCGTCCAGGGTGTGGTTATATTTCAACACAATCTTGCCTTCGGCAACCTTGGCGTTCAGGCGGTCGATCAAAATCGCTTCGGCGCGGAACTTGTCGCGGCGGTGGATCAGCGTGACTTTATTGGCGATGTTCGACAGGTACAGCGCTTCCTCGACGGCCGTGTTGCCACCGCCGACGACAGCCACTTCCTGATTGCGGTAGAAGAAACCATCGCAGGTGGCGCAGGCGGACACGCCCTTGCCCATGAATTCCGCTTCCGATGGCAGGCCCAGGTATTGCGCGGACGCGCCTGTGGCGATGATCAGCGTGTCGCACGTATATTCGTGGCTGTCGCCCTTCAGGCGGATCGGTTTTTCATTCAGGAAGGTGGTGTGGATGTGGTCAAACACGATTTCCGTATTGAAACGCTCGGCGTGCTGCAACAGGCGCTGCATCAGGTCCGGACCTTGCACGCCCATCGGATCGCCAGGCCAGTTTTCCACGTCGGTGGTGGTCATCAATTGACCGCCTTGTTCCACGCCGGTGACCAGCATCGGGTTCAGGTTGGCGCGGGCGGCGTAGACGGCGGCGCTGTAGCCGGCTGGGCCGGAGCCGAGGATCAAAACGCGGGCGTGTTTGGTAGTGGTCATAATGAGGCTTCTCTATGAGTGGGGTCTATCCGAATTGGGGGCATACGCGCGAAGAACAAGGGCGTATTGCGCTTGTGCAAGCAATCCACGATTATAGACCAAGCCGCCTGTAGCGACGAATCGTGGGGCCGTCCGGGGCATATATGGCTTAGAATACTTCCTTATTATGGGAAATTCCCTTTCAGAAACATTTATCACCTTGCAGCGCTTCCCAGAATGACTAAACCAGCCCAGGCCAATCAAAATAGCTACACCCGAAAACCGGTCGAACGCCGGCCCTTGCCCAACCGGCTGGTGCGGCTGCTGTCCGAGGCGCGCTGGTTCGCGCTGGCCGCGTTTGCCCTGTATTTCGTGCTGATACTGGCCAGCTTCAACAAGCTCGACCCCGGCTGGTCGCACGCCACCAACGTCGACAAGGTGGCCAACCTGGGCGGCAAGCTCGGTGCGACCTTTTCCGATCTGTTGCTGTATATCTTCGGCTTTTCCGCCTGGTGGTGGTGCGTGTGGCTGCTGCGCACGGTGTGGCATGGCTATCGCCGGTTGAGTAAGCGCTTCCTGCTGGAAGAGGAAGAGGTGGAGCGCGAGCACCATGTCGAGATGCTGATCCGCATCGTCGGCTTCTCCATCATGCTGATCGGCAGCATGGGCCTGGAATACCTGCGCATGGCGAAAAGTCTGCACGTGCAGCTGCCGCGCGATCCGGGCGGCGTGCTGGGCCAGCTGGTGGGGCACTCGGCCCACGTGGCCTTCGGTTTTACGGGCGCGACCTTGCTGCTGTTGCTGCTGTTCGGCCTGGGTTTCAGTCTGTTCTTCCACGTGTCCTGGCTGCAAGTGGCCGAGCGCATCGGCGGCGCCATCGAAGACGCCTTCAACTGGTTCGTGCTGCGCTACCAGGACCGCGAAGACCGCCGCCAGGGCGAAGTGGCCGCCGTGCGCCGCGACGAGGTGGTGGTAATCGAGCGGGCCAAGCACGTGGAGAAACATGTGGCCGCGCCACCCATGAAGATCGAGCCGCAGGTTGTGACGGTGGTGAAATCGGAGCGCGTGGAAAAGGAACGCCAGGCGCATTTGTTTGAAACCCCCGGCGACGGCAAGCTGCCGCCGCTGTCCTTGCTCGATGAAGCGCCGCCCGTGGTGGAAACAGTCTCCGTGGAAACCCTGGAGTTTACTAGCCGCCTGATCGAAAAGAAATTGTCCGACTTTGGCGTGGATGCCAAGGTAGTGGCCGCTTACCCCGGCCCGGTGGTGACGCGCTATGAAATCGAGCCGGCCACGGGCGTCAAGGGCAGTCAGATCGTCGGCCTGGCGCGCGACCTGGCCCGTTCGCTGTCCTTGACGTCAATCAGGGTGGTGGAAACCATTCCCGGCAAGAACTACATGGCGCTGGAACTGCCGAATAGTAAACGCCAGATCGTGCGCCTGACGGAAATCCTCGGCTCCAAGGTCTACAACGATGGCGTGTCCAGCCTGACGATTGCGCTGGGCAAGGATATCGCCGGCAAGCCCGTCGTGGCGGATCTGGCCAAGATGCCCCACTTGCTGGTGGCCGGCACCACCGGTTCCGGTAAGTCGGTCGGCATCAATGCGACGATTTTGTCGCTGCTGTACAAGTCCGATCCGCTCGATGTGCGCCTGATCCTGATCGATCCGAAGATGCTGGAAATGTCCGTGTATGAAGGCATTCCGCACTTGCTGGCGCCCGTCGTGACGGACATGCGCCAGGCTGGCCATGCGCTGAACTGGGCCGTGAACGAGATGGAACGCCGCTACAAGCTGATGAGCAAGATGGGCGTGCGTAACCTGGCTGGCTATAACGCGAAGATTGCCGAGGCGAAAAAGCGCGAGGAACATATCCCGAATCCGTTCAGCCTGACGCCGGATTCGCCGGAGCCGCTGGAAAAACTGCCGACCATCGTCATCATCATCGATGAGCTGGCCGATCTGATGATGGTGGTGGGTAAAAAAGTCGAGGAATTGATCGCGCGTATCGCGCAAAAGGCGCGCGCCGCCGGCTTGCACTTGATTCTGGCCACGCAGCGCCCATCTGTAGACGTGATCACGGGCCTGATCAAGGCAAATATCCCGACGCGTATCGCCTTCCAGGTATCGTCGAAGATCGACTCGCGCACCATTCTCGACCAGATGGGCGCGGAAACCCTGCTGGGCATGGGTGACATGTTGTACATGCCGCCCGGCACCGGCTTGCCGATGCGCGTTCACGGTGCGTTTGTTTCCGATGAAGAAGTCCACCGCGTTGTCAGCCATCTCAAGCTGCAGGGCGAACCGAATTACATCGAGGGCATCCTCGAAGGCGGCACCCTGGAAGGCGATGGCGCCGAAGGCGGCGCGCCGGGCGAGGGCGGCGGCGAGGCCGATGCCCTGTACGACCAGGCGGTGGCGGTGGTGCTGAAAAACCGCCGCGCCTCGATTTCGCTGGTGCAGCGTCATTTGCGCATCGGCTACAACCGCGCCGCCCGTCTGCTTGAGCAGATGGAGCAGAGCGGGGTGGTCTCAACCATGCAATCCAATGGCAACCGGGAAATCCTGGTGCCGGCGGCCAGTAGTGAACAAGGGTAAACAGAATGAAGAACACGACTTTCGCAGCAAAAATGATGATTGGCGCAGCCAGCGTTGCCTGTAGCCTGCTGTTCGCGGCCAGCGCCTCGGCCAGCGCCCTCGAGCAATTCAAGAGCTTTGCGGCCGGCACCAAGTCGGCAAAGGGCGAGTTCGTGCAGCGGCAAGTCAAAAAGGCGGATGCCAGCGGCAAGGCGAAAGTGTCGACGCCGGCCAGCGGCACGTTCGAGTTTGCCCGTCCGGGCAAGTTCATCTGGACGTATCTGAAGCCGTACGAGCAGCTGCTGCAAGCGGACGGCGACAAGCTGTACATCTACGACAAGGACTTGAGCCAGGTGACGGTGAAGAAACTGGGCGACGCGCTCGGCTCCTCGCCAGCCGCCATCCTGTTTGGCAGCAACGACCTGGAAAAGAATTTCACCCTGGCCGAAGCGGGCACGCGCGATGGCCTGGAATGGCTGAAGGCCACGCCGAAAGCCAAGGACACGACGTTTGATGAAATCACCATCGGCTTGCGCAACGGCGTGCCGGAAGCGATGGAGTTGCGTGATTCGTTCGGCCAGACGTCGGTGCTGGCGTTCAAGAACTTCCAGAAAAATCCGGCGCTTTCGGCCAATCACTTTAAATTTGTCATGCCCAAGGGCGCCGACGTCATTAATAATTAAGACTGTCGCGCCTTGCGTATGAGCCGGCCTCGCAGCAATGCGGGGCTTTTGCATTCTTATTAGGTAACTCATTATGGCGGATCTCTTTTCCACCGCACCGCGCCAGCCGCTGGCTGAAGCCTTGCGGCCGGCCACACTGAACGAAGTCATCGGCCAGACGCACCTGCTGGGCGTGGGCAAACCGCTGCGCCTGGCGTTCGAGGCGGGCAAGGCCCACTCGATGATCTTGTGGGGGCCGCCCGGCGTGGGCAAGACGACCCTGGCGCGCCTGATGGCGAACGCCTTCGACAGCGAATTCATCGCCCTGTCAGCCGTGTTTGCTGGCGTAAAAGATATCCGTGCAGCCATGGACCAGGCCCGCCACAGCCTGGACCAGTTCGGCAAGCACACCCTGCTGTTCGTCGACGAAATCCACAGATTCAACAAGTCGCAGCAGGACGCCTTGCTGCCCTTCGTGGAATCGGGCCTGGTGACGTTCATTGGCGCCACGACGGAAAACCCCAGCTTTGAAGTGAACTCGGCGCTGCTGTCGCGCGCGCAAGTGTATGTATTGAAATCGCTCAACGAAGACGAGATGAAGCAGTTGCTGGCCAAGGCGCAAAGTTCCGCGCTGACGCACCTGACCTTCGACGAGGCGGCGGCCGATACCCTGATCGGCTACGCGGATGGCGATGCGCGGCGCTTCCTGAATTTGCTGGAGCAGGCCGAGACGGCCGCCAGTTCGACGGGCACGACGAAGATCGACGCGGCCTTTGTCGACAATGCGCTGACCTTGAATTCGCGCCGCTTCGACAAGGGTGGCGACAATTTCTATGATCAGATTTCCGCACTGCATAAATCCGTGCGCGGCTCGAACCCGGACGCGGCCCTGTACTGGTTTTGCCGCATGATCGATGGCGGCGCCGACCCCCGTTATTTGTCGCGGCGCATCGTGCGCATGGCCTGGGAAGACATCGGCCTGGCCGATCCCCGTGCCTTGACCATGGTCAATGACGCGGCGGAAACGTATGAACGCCTCGGTTCGCCGGAAGGCGAGCTGGCGCTGGGCCAGGCCGTGATTTACCTGGCGATTGCCGCGAAAAGCAATGCCGGCTATAACGCGTTCAATACGGCCATGGCTTTCGTCAAGAAAGATAAATCCAAGGAAGTGCCCGTGCACTTGCGCAATGCGCCGACGAAGCTGATGAAGGAACTGGGCTACGGCCACGCCTACCGCTATGCGCACGACGAGCCCGATGCCTACGCGGCCGGCGAAACCTATTTTCCGGACGGCATGGCCGAACCGGGCTGGTACCAGCCCGTGCCGCGCGGCCTGGAAAGCAAGATCGCCGATAAATTGGCCTGGCTGCGCGAGCTGGACCGCAAAGCGGGAAAACCAGCCAGCAAGGGCTGAGGCTACAGGCCCAGCAAGGTAAAACCGTCGTCCTGCGGCGCGTATCCCACCAGCTGGCGCGTCGCCGCGATGGACAGCCGCTTGTAGCGGTTGTCCGACACCCCATGCACGACGTGGTAGCCGGCCGGCACGTCCGCCGCCACGCAGCGGGCCAGCAATTGCACCACGTCCCGTTCGCTGATGAAGGCGGCCACGTCGCGCGCGCTGTGCTGCTGGCCTGGCGCAAAGTTGGCCACGTTGGCGATGCGCACCGCAATCGCCGTCATGCCATGCTGGTGCGCGAACGCGGAGGCCACGCCTTCTCCGAAGGCCTTGCTGGCGCCATACATGTTTGCGGGTCGCGCCGGCATGTTTTCCTGCACTTGCATATCCAGCGGATAGCCTTCGATGGCTTGCGCGCTGCTGGCAAACACGACTCTTTTCACGCCCTGCGCCTGTGCCGCGCGGAAGATGTTGTGCGTGCCGAGGATATTCGGCTGCAGCAGTTGCGCATCGAAATCGGCGCTGGCGTGCGGCACGCCGGCCAGGTGCAGTACCACATCGATATCGGTGCAGGCGGCCAGGCAGGCGGCATAGTCGGCCACGTCGAGTTGAATGGATGGGCAGGGCGCTTCGGCCAGCTTGCCTGTGTGCAGGTCGGCCAGGCGCAGGGAGAATTCCCTGTGCCGGCTCTTCCAGAAAACGGTGCCGATAACGCCAGCGGCGCCCGTGACGAGGACGCGCAGTGGTGGTGCTTGAGTCATGTATTCCTAATATTCAAGGTGTGAGGCAGTGCCAGGTTCAGCCAGCGCAGCAGGGCGGGGCGGGGTGCGGCAGTCCCATGCACGCGGATGTGTCCGCTGCCCACGGCTTCGACCAGCACCAGGCCGTCATTCGGTATCGTATAGCGTTCGCCGCTGCGCAGCACGCAATCCTCGAGCTGGGCGTAGGCCGTGATCCACGCCGTGCCGGACAGGCATTCGATGACCTTGGCATGCGCTTTTTCCAGGCGTAAAGGCCGTTCGCTGCGTAATTCGTGGTCGGTATGCATGGGATCGCTCCTGTTGTGCTGACAGGAACAGCTTAGGCCCTTGCAATGAACCATGACAGATGCAGGAAAACGAAATTGTCATGAATACAGTGTCCCTTGTCGTAGACTGTGCTTATCAAAAAACTCGGCAACTGTATCTGTGCCGGCGACGCGCGGCAGCCGCATACTGAAAGGATGAACATGAGCGCGCATTTGAATCTGTACGAGCACTTGGCCAACGAGCTGGGCGCCTTGATCGACTCGCGCGTATTTGCGCCCGGCGACCGCCTGCCGTCGATCCGCCACCTGGCGCAGCAAAAGCGCATCTCCATCAGTACCGTGATGCAAGCCTTGCGCTTGATGGAAGACCGGGGGCAGGTCGATGCGCGGCCCCAGTCCGGCTATTTCGTGCGCCACCGGGCGCCGCGCCGCCCGTGCAGTGCCGACGCCCAGCATTTGAAGGAGCCGGCCTTCGTCGGCATCAACAATCTGTTGATGCGCGTGCTGAAGGACAACGAGACGACGAATATCGTGCAGCTGGGCACGGCCTGGCCGCCCGACGAGATACTGCCCATCAAGCGCATGCAGCGCACCATCAGCGCCGTGGCGCGGCGCGAACCCGCTTTATTGAGCAAGGTCAGCTGCTACGACGTCAGCGAAGGCAATTTCCTGCGCCAGGTTGCGCGCAGGGCGCTGGACTGGGGCAAGCTGGACCCGCACGAGATCGTCGTGACGAATTCCTGCACGGAAGCGATCAGCCTGTGCCTGCGCGCCGTCGCCAAGCCGGGCGACACCATCGCCATCGAGTCGGCCACGTATTTCGTGCTGCTGCAGATGATCGAAAGCCTGGGTATGAAGGCGCTGGAAATTCCCACCGACCCGAAGACGGGGCCGTCGCTCGACGCGCTCGAGCTGGCCCTGCGTGCCGGACTCGTCCAAGCGTGCCTGTTCGTGCCGAACGCGAACAACCCGCTCGGCTGCGTCATGCCGGAAGCAAACAAGAAACGGCTGGCGGGCCTGCTGTCGGAATTCAATATTCCGTTGGTGGAGGACGACGTGTATGGCGACCTGTGCTTTGCACCGCAGCGGCCGTGGCCCGTGAAAGCCTACGATACGAGCGGCAATGTGCTGCTGTGCTCCTCGTTTTCCAAGGCCATCACGCCCGCGTCGCGCGTCGGCTACGTGCTGGCCGGGCGTTTCGCGCAGGAAGTGGCTTTGCTCAAAACCGTGTCGAGCGGTGCCACCAGCCATTTCTTCCAAGCCGTGCTGGCCGACTTTTTGGAAGGCAGCAGTTATGACCAGCAGCTGCGCAAGATGCGGCGCACCCTGGTGCAGCGCATCGCCCGCATGTCCGACGCCGTGGCGGCCAGCTTCCCGGCGGACTGCATGCTGTCCGAGCCGCAGGGCGGTTTCGTGCTGTGGGTGCAGATGCCGCCGCAAATCGATGCGCTGGCACTGCACGGCCAGGCCATCGCGGAAGGCGTGGCGTATATGCCGGGCCAGCTGTTCTCGGCCTCGGGCAAGTTCGGCAATTATCTGCGTCTCAATTGCGGCAATGCGTGGACGCCGCGCATCGAGCAGGCCATCGGCCGCCTGGGACGTCTGGTCAAGGACGCCTTGTAGAACGCCTGTCAAAACCTACTGCGCGGCGCGCTTTGCGGCCTGCGATGCTCACTGTGCTACAGCACAGTTGCGCTTCTTAGCCACAAATCACTGCCGCTCGCTACGGTTTTGTCAGGCGTTGTTCATTCCCTCGTTTTCCCTTCAGTCCCCGTTTTTCACCGTTCGCTCCCTGTTTTTCGCCGCTGGTCGCAAGCCGGTGGCGTTGTTCGCGGCCGTTGGCTAAAGTACCACCATACCAGCAGCAGTCAACGAAACAAACTAACCAGGAGTAACATCATGAACGCACTGAAAAACATGGAAATCACCTTTGTCGCCGCCGCCATCATCGCCATCGGCGCCAGCTTCGCCACCGCCGGCGCGAATACGGTGGAAGTGAGCGCCAGCAGCACCGTGATCGCTCAGGCTGCCGACAGTACGATGCCTGTCGTTACCGTCAGCGCCCGCCGCCTGACCGCTGCCGAAAAAGCCGCGTTCATTTAAGCAATAAGCCAAGCAGACAATGTAAAGCGGGTGCGAGTGCCCGGCTATGCCGCCATGACGATGGTTGGCCATGTGCAAAACTCATAAAGAACTGAACGGGTCTTGGTACAATGAGTGCTTTCGATACATCGGCACCGCCATCCACCCATGATAGATATCCAACTTCTCCGTAAAGACATCGCCACCGTCGCAGAACGCCTGGCGACGCGCAAATTCCAGCTCGACGTGGCAGGTTTCAATGCCCTCGAAGCCGAACGCAAGGCGATCCAGACGCGCACCGAAGAGCTGCAAGGCAAGCGCAATGCGCTGTCCAAGCAAATCGGCATGTTGAAAGGCAAGGGGGAAGACACCTCGGCCGTGATGGCGCAAGTGGCCGGCCTGGGCGATGAATTGAAAGCCGATGAAGCTGCCCTGAGCGTAGTGCAAGCCAAGCTGAGCGACTTCATCATGGCCGTGCCGAATTTGCCGCACGAATCGTCGCCTCTGGGTACGGACGAGTCGGGCAACGTGGAAGTGCGCAAGGTCGGCACGCCACGCACTTTTGACTTTGAAGTCAAGGATCACGTCGATGTGGGCGGCCCGCTGGGCCTCGATTTCGAAGTGGCCACCAAGCTGACCGGTTCGCGCTTCTCCGTCATGAAGGGCGGCATCGCCCGCCTGCACCGCGCGCTGGCGCAATTCATGCTCAACACGCACGTGGACGAGCACGGCTACACGGAATGCTATACGCCGTACATGGTCAACGCCGATTCGCTGCGCGGCACGGGCCAGTTGCCGAAATTCGAAGCCGATCTGTTCTCGGTGAAAAAAGGCGGCGCGGAAGGCGAGGGCGAGACCTTCTACCTGATCCCGACGTCGGAAGTGTCGCTGACCAATATCGCACGCGATGAAATCCTCGCGCTGGATCAACTGCCCCTGAAAATGACGGCCCATACGCCATGCTTCCGTTCGGAAGCGGGCAGCTACGGCCGCGACACGCGGGGCATGATCCGCCAGCACCAGTTCGACAAGGTGGAAATGGTGCAAGTGGTGCATCCGGACACGTCGTACCAGGTGCTCGATGAAATGGTCGGCCATGCGGAAACGATTTTGCAACGCCTGGGCCTGCCATACCGCGTGATGTCGCTGTGCACGGGCGACATGGGTTTCGGCGCCACCAAGACCTTCGACCTGGAAGTGTGGCTGCCGGCGCAAAACACCTACCGCGAAATCTCGTCCCTGTCGAACTGCGAAGCCTTCCAGGCCCGCCGCATGCAGGCGCGTTTCCGTAACGCCGCCGGCAAGCCGGAACTGGCCCACACCCTGAACGGTTCAGGCCTGGCCGTGGGCCGCACCCTGGTGGCCGTGCTGGAAAACTACCAGCAGGCAGACGGCAGCGTCGAGATCCCGGCCGTGCTGCGCCCGTACATGGGTGGCCTGACGCATCTGAAGGCCTAAAATAGTCCTTTTCTTTTCGCCGCGGGCTGCTATAATCTTGCCTTCTCGCAGCAATGCGGGAAAGACCGCAGCAAATGGAGAGGTGGCAGAGTGGTCGAATGTACTTGACTCGAAATCAAGCGTACGTTAAATCGTACCGTGGGTTCGAATCCCACCCTCTCCGCCAGAACAAATAGAGAAAGCTCCCGCAAGGGAGCTTTTTTTATTTGTGGCGGCGAAGAGGAGCAAGGCTCCTGCGCGCCTTGCGCGTGGGATTCGAAGACGAGCGCGTACTCGCGCGAGGCTCCCCGAATCGTCCAATTGGTTTTCACGCGTGCGCCAAGGTGGCGTCTACAAAGGCGAGCCGCGCCTTGTACGAGGCTCCCCGAATCGACCAATTGGTTTTTTGGTTTGGCTACCAGCCCTCAGTTGCAAATCGCCAATAAAACCCCTACCCAACCCAACAATCCCCATGCTAAAATAGCGCCTCGTTCAAACAGGCACGCCAGTTTGAACGAATAGACCGCAGTAAACGGAGAGGTGGCAGAGTGGTCGAATGTACTTGACTCGAAATCAAGCGTACGTTAAATCGTACCGTGGGTTCGAATCCCACCCTCTCCGCCAGAATACATAAGAGAAGCTCCCGCAAGGGAGCTTTTTTTATGCCCAGAACAGATGCCAGCCACCAGCGCATCAAACCCAGGTAGAAAAAAACCCCAAAGCGCGCAGCGCAAGGCGTTTTTTCCTCCATTCAGGCTTTGAAAGCCAGCGTTCCCACAAACGCAATCTAATGCACTAGCCTCGCCACTGCAAACGCGACGCCCGACATGGCAATGATCGTCCCCACACACGACAGGATGACAGTCGACTTCGCCTCAGCCACATCGGACTTGGTCGCATAATTGGAGCGCACCACAGCGAGGTCCAGTTTCAAGCCACTGACATCCGTCTTGAGAACGCCGACATCGGTCTTGAGAGCAGTAACATCCGTTTTCAGGCCGGCAACATCCACCTTGATGTCCGCAACATCGGTTTTCAAGTCCGCAACATCGACTTTGATGTCAGTCACATCGGCCTTTACATCCTTTACGTCCAGTTTCACACTGGCCATGTCCTTTCCCGGCGTGTTGACTTGCTCGTCCATGGCGCAATCCTCCGTGCTTGTCACTGCATGCTCCTCGCTTTTTTCACCGCTGTCAAACAGTGTCCCGAGGGTATCGCGCATGGCTTTGCTATTGCTTGCCAGGCGTTGCGCCAGCGCCGTCACGCGCTGCAAGTCGGCCATTCCTTCGCCCTGTAGCTGCTCCGTGGCAGTCTGCAATTCGACGGTGATCTGCTCGCTGAGACTGGCTGCGACCTGTAGCCACGCATCGATCTTGCGCTGGCGTGACTGTTGCGCCAGCGCGCCATGCCGCATTTGCGTATCGCTCAGCTTGTGCATGCCGTTCATGCTGCGTCCTCTTCACGTTGGGGCCGATGCCGCCCACGCTACTCCTCGCCGATAGTGTCCGCCTTGACCCCGCTCACCCTATGGTAATCTACCGTATCCCCATCCTGTCCCCATACCCAAACAATGAGCCGATTCTGGAGCAATATCGTCAGCGAGCTGACCCCCTACATCCCGGGCGAGCAACCCAAACTGCCCAACCTGGTCAAACTCAACACCAACGAAAATCCCTACGGCCCGTCGCCGCAGGTGCTCGCCGCACTGCGCGAAGCAGCCAACGACAGCCTGCGCCTCTACCCTGATCCGTCCGCCAGCGAACTGAAGCAAACCCTGGCCGACTACCACGGCTTGAACAGCAATCAAGTGTTCGTCGGCAATGGCTCCGACGAAGTGCTGGCGCTGGCTTTCATGGCCTTGCTCAAGCACGATGCGCCGCTGCTGTTCCCGGACATCAGCTACAGCTTCTACCCCGTGTATTGCAAGCTGTACGGCATCGATTACCGCACGGTGGCGCTCGACGATGCCATGCGCATCCGTCCGGAAGACTACCAGGGGCCGTGCGGCGCCATCATCTTCCCCAATCCTAACGCCCCCACGGGCGTGGACTTGCCGCTGGCCGGCGTGGAAACCTTGCTGCGCGCCCATCCCGATGCCGTGGTGGTGGTCGATGAAGCGTATGTGGATTTCGGCGGCGAGAGCGCCGTGGCCCTGGTGGAGCGGTATCCGAACTTGCTGGTGGTGCAGACGTTCTCGAAATCGCGCTCGCTGGCCGGCTTGCGCGTGGGCTGTGCATTCGGGCATCCGGACTTGATCGAGGCGCTGGAAAGAGTGAAGAACAGTTTCAACTCGTATCCGCTGGACCGGCTGGCGCTGGCCGGGGCCGTCGCATCGCTGCACGACGAAGCGTATTTCCAGCAGACGCGCCAGGCCGTTATTGCCACCCGCGAACAGCTGGCGGCGGACTTGGCGGCGCTGGGCTTCGAGGTACTGCCCTCGGTGGCCAACTTTGTCTTTGCGTGTCATCCGCAGCATGACGCGGCGCAACTGGCCGCCGGCTTGCGTGCCCGCTCCGTGATCGTGCGCCACTTCAATGCGCCGCGCATCAGCCAGTATTTGCGCATCAGCATTGGTAATGTGGGCGAGTGCGCAGCCTTGATGGCGGCGTTGCGCGAGATATTGTCGTGATGGCAGGCCTGGTACGGCTGCCGGCAGCCGTACCAGGCGCCAGTTTGTTTACTGCTGGCTGACTCGGCGGCGGCGCGCCATGAAGCCGAGCAAGCCCAGGCCGCCCAGCAGCATGCCGTAAGTGGCTGGCTCCGGTACGGCCGACACGGACAGGTTATTGATGGTTGGCCAGATACCGATCTGTCCGGCTGTGCTGACGGCCAGGTCGGAGAACGCGCCCGACGACACGAAGCCGATAAACGAAGCTTGCGTCGGCAGGGCCAGATCATAGCTGAGCAGCTCGCCCAGCGCATTGCGCGCCGTCAGCGTGATGCTCTGGCCATTGGCATATTCGCCGGCAAAGTTTGATCCGAAGAAGAATCCCCCCACACCGCGTACGGCACTGGAAAAGTTGGAGAACACCACGCTGTCGTTGCGGTCGTTCGTGCTCAGCCAGTTGTCGCTGCCCGTGCCTGCGCCATACAGGATGGGCGAGGCGCCAACGCTGCTGACCGTGTAGGCATAGCTGCCCGCGTTGCGGTTCAGCGGGCCGTCGAGCGCATCGATGGGCAAATCATCAAAGGTGTCGACGCCGGTATTGCCGACCGCTGCCAGATAGGCGGACTGGCTGGTAAACACCGTGATGTCTGCGTGTGCGGCGCTGGCGGCGAGCAGCAGGGCGGCGGCGCTCATGATTTTCAGGCGGGAGAATGCAGTTTGCAAGATCGACTCCTTCACAAGGGTTGGGAAAAGGATGCGGCAAAAGTTTACTTATTTATAATGCCAATTCAATATAATATTAACTAGAAAAAAATGCAATATAAAGTTCTTTATGATAATTTTCGTCTTGTATAGCTGAAAAGCGGATGTTTCCCAATCACAACTCCGTGTACGCCAAACGTCGCGTAGGGCCGCGCCATGCTGCCGCCACGGGCCATTTGTGCAACAATAATCGGATTCATTCATCGACAGGACGGACAATATGGCAAAAGTGGCATTCATCGGTTTGGGCGTCATGGGTTTCCCCATGGCAGGTCACCTGGCGGCGGGCGGGCACGACGTCACCGTGTACAACCGCAATCCGGCCCGCGCGGCCGCCTGGCTGGAGCAACACAAGGGCAGCAGCGCCGCCTCGCCGGCCGCCGCCGCTGCCGGCGCCGAGTTCGTGTTTACGTGCATCGGCAACGATAATGATCTGTATCAAGTCATCCTGGAAGAGGGCGGCTTGCTGTCCGCCATGGCGCCGGGCAGCATCCTGATCGACCATACGACGGCCTCGGCCGAAGCGGCGCGCACCATCCATGCGGCAGCGCAAGAGCAGGGCGTGTTCTTCCTCGACGCGCCCGTGTCCGGCGGCCAGGCCGGTGCGGAAAACGGCAAGCTGACCGTGATGGTGGGCGGCGACGCGCAGGCGTATGCACGCGCCGAGCCCGTCATCGCCCTGTTCTCGCGCGCCGTCACCTATATGGGCGCTTCCGGTTCCGGCCAGCTCACGAAAATGGTCAACCAGATCTGCATCGCGGGTCTCGTGCAAGCCTTGAGCGAAGGCATCGCCTTCGCGGAAAACGCGGGCCTCGATGCGGCGCTGGTGGTGGACGTGATTTCCAAGGGCGCGGCGCAGTCGTGGCAGCTGGAAAACCGGGGCAAGACCATGATAGAGCGCAAGTTCGACTTCGGTTTCGCCGTCGACCTGATGCGCAAGGACCTGGGCATCTGCCTGGCCGAAGCGAAACGCAACGGCAGCGACTTGCCCGTGACGACCTTGACGGACCAGTTTTATGGCGAAGTGCAGCAGGCGGGCGGCAACCGCTACGATACCTCCAGCCTGATCACCCGCCTGAACAAAAAGTAATCTTTCAAGCACCAGTAACGGCGGCGCGTCCCTGCGAAGGGCCGCGCCGCTTGTCGTTTACGGGGGTGGAAAGTAAAAAACGTCAGTTTCCGGAACATCCGGTTTCGATTTTCATGGAAAAGCATGGACTTCACTAGCTCATCGTGTATTATTAAAAAACGAGATGAAATGTCCCAATTTTTAAAACATTATGAGCGGACCAGTATGAAAACTAACTCCTCAGCGATAACACGCGTTGTCGACAAGAACATCCCCTATTTGTCTTCCGCCGTCGCCATCTGGCGCCCCCGCGCCGTGCTGCGCAGCTGGCCCGGCGTGGCCATCGCGCTGGTGATCGCCCTGTCGGCCACCTTTATTTCCAGCAATTACGGCGGGCCCCAGTTGCTGTACGCGCTGTTCTTTGGCCTGGCCTTCCACTTTCTCGCGTCCGACCCCACCTGCAAGCCCGGCATCGAGTTTTGCAGCAAGATTTTATTGCGCACGGGCGTGGCCCTGCTGGGTGCGCGCATCACCTTCAACCAGATCGCTTCCGTGGGCGTGACGCCCCTGCTGATCGTCGTCGGCGGCCTGGTGGCGACTTTGGGCTTTGGCTACCTGCTGGCCAAATGGCTGAAACGCCCCATCACGGAAGGCATTCTGTCGGGCGGCTCCGTGGCCATCTGCGGCGCCTCGGCCGCGCTGGCCATCTCGGCCGTGTTGCCGCAAACCAAGGAAAACGAAAAGTTCACCTTGCTGACGGTGGTGGGCGTGACGTCGCTGTCGACCCTGGCCATGATCGTCTACCCGCTGCTGGTCAAGCTGCTGGGCTTTGACCCGACGGAAGCGGGTGTGTTCATCGGCGGCACGATTCATGACGTGGCGCAAGTGGTGGGCGCCGGCTATCTGGTCAGCAACCATACGGGCGACGTGGCCACCTTCGTGAAACTGACGCGCGTGGCGTGCCTCGTGCCCGTCGTGCTGGGCCTGTCAATCATGTTCAAGCGCAAGGATGGCAAGAGCGAGGTCGATGCGCCGCCGCTCGTGCCCTTCTTCCTGATCGGCTTTGTCTGGCTCGTCATTACCAACAGCCTGGGCCTGATCCCGCAGGAAGTGAATGGCTGGATCAACAATGCCTCGCGCGCCTGCCTCGTCATCGCCATTGCCGCGCTGGGCGTGAAAACCTCGTTCCAGTCGCTGGCCTCGCTGGGCTGGCGTCCCGTGATCATGCTGGTGATGGAAACGGTGTGGATCGCCACCTTCGTCGCCATCGCCGTCCTGCTGACGCGCTGAGCGAACCGGGCCCGCCATGAAAATCCTAGTCCTCGGCGCCGGCGTGGTCGGCACGGCATCGGCCTGGTATTTGCGCCAGGCGGGCCACGACGTGCGCGTGCTCGAGCGCCAGGCGGGCGCGGCGCAGGAAACCAGTTTTGCCAACGGCGGACAGATTTCCGTCTCGCATGCGGAACCGTGGGCCAATCCCGCCACCCTGCGCAAGGTCTTGAGCTGGCTGGGCAAGGACGACGCGCCGCTGCTGTTCCGTCCCCGCCTCGATCCGCTGCAATGGCAGTGGGCCTTGCACTACCTGCGCGAATGCCTGCCGTCGCGGGTGGCGCGCAATATGCGCCAGATCGTCGCCCTGGCCGAGTACAGCCGCCAGAGCCTGCAAGCCTTGCGGCGCGAGACGGGGATTACCTATGATCACCTCGAGCGGGGCATTCTGCATTTTTATACGGACCAGCAGGAGTTTGACAAATCGCAAACGGGCGCCGCGCTCCTGCGCGCACTGGGCTGCCCGCGCAACACCGTCAGCGCCGATGAAGTGATACGGCTGGAACCGGCCTTGCGCCACGCGCGCAGCCGCATCGTCGGCGGCGACTTCACGGCCAGCGACGAGTCGGGCGATGTGCACCTGTTTACCACGGCGCTGGCCGCCCGCGCCGCCGCTGCCGGCGTGGATTTCCAGTACGGCACCACGGTGACGCGGCTGCTGGCCGATGGCGAGCGCATCGCGGGCGTGGAATGCATCGATGCGCAGGGCCGCCACCGCCTGGAATACGCGGACGCCGTGGTGGTGGCCATGGGCAGTTTTTCCGCGCCGCTGCTGCAGCCGCTGGGCATCCGCCTGATGTTGTATCCGGGTAAAGGTTATTCCGCCACGTATCCGATCATCGACCCCGTCAGTGCACCGAGCGTATCGCTGACGGACGACGGCCACAAGCTGGTGTTTTCGCGCCTGGGATCGCGCCTGCGCGTGGCGGGCACGTGCGAGCTGAACGGCTACACGCGCGAACTCAATCCCGTGCGCTGCGCCGCCATCACGCGCCGCGTGCAGGCCCTGTTTCCCCACGCCTGCGATTACGGCGCCCCCGTCTACTGGGCCGGCTTGCGCCCCCTGACGCCGTCGAACGTGCCCTACATCGGCGCGACGCGCTACCGCCAGCTGTTCCTCAACACGGGCCACGGCACCCTGGGCTGGACCATGGGCTGCGGCGCGGGCCGGGCGATCGCCGACCTCGTGTCGGGACGGCGACCCGACGTCGATTTTGCGTTTTGCGGGCAACGCTTGGCACCGCAGTCTGCGGCAGAGGAGTTCCGGGGTCAGACCCGCCGGGTCTGACCCCAGCTTTAACTTAGGAGAGCACCACGATGAGAGACGACGCCACCCCCAGCCATACCCCCGGCGGCCTGACCCTGGCCGGCACCACCTACCGGTCGCGCCTGCTGGTAGGCACCGGTAAATACAAGGATTTCGAGGAAACGCGCCTCGCCATCGAAGAGAGCGGCGCCGAGATCGTCACCGTCACCATCCGGCGCGTGAATATCGGCCAGGAAAAGGGCGAGCCGAACTTGCTCGACTTCATTCCGCCGTCGAAATACACGATTCTGCCCAACACGGGCGGCTGCTACAACGCGCGCGACGCCGTCTACACCCTGCAACTGGCGCGCGAGTTGCTGGGCGGCCACCAGTTGTGCAAGCTGGAAGTGCTGGGCGATGAAAAGACTTTGTTCCCGAACATGCCGGAAACCTTGAAAGCGGCGGAACAGCTGGTGCGCGACGGCTTCCAGGTGATGGTGTATTGCAGCGATGACCCCATCCAGGCGCGCATGCTGGAAGACATCGGCTGCATCGCCGTCATGCCGCTGGCGTCACTGATCGGCTCGGGCATGGGCATTTTGAATCCTTGGAATCTGTCGCTGATCATCGAGCAAGCCAAGGTGCCCGTGCTGGTCGACGCCGGCGTGGGCACGGCGTCGGACGCGGCCATCGCCATGGAACTCGGTTGCGACGGCATTTTGATGAATACCGCCATCGCGGCGGCGCGCGAGCCGATCCGCATGGCGCGCGCCATGAAACTGGCAGTGCAGGGCGGACGCGAGGCCTACCTGGCCGGACGCATGCCCCGGAGAGCGGGCGTCATGAGCGCTTCGCCCTCGTCACCCATGGCCGGGCTGATCGCCTGAGTGGCCGCATTGACCGCAGTTTGCAGCACCGTAGTTGATATCGTTTCAAGCGTTTATAAAAACCACAATACCTGGAGATGACATGAAACACACACTCGTAGCGGCAGCCATCCTGGCCTCCTTCCTTGCCGGCAACGCCAGCGCCCAATCGTCCGTCACCGTGTACGGCTTGCTCGACGCGGGCCTGACGTCCGAACACGGCGGCGCGGACGGTTCCGTCACCAAACTGGCCACCGGCGTGCAGTCGGGCAGCCGCATCGGCTTCAAGGGCACGGAAGACCTGGGCAACAATTTAAAGGCCAACTTCTTGCTGGAAAACGGCCTCGACGTGGACACGGGCGCCAACCGCCAGGGCGCCTTGTTCGGGCGCAAGGCTTACGTGGGCCTGTCGGGCGGCTTCGGCGCCGTGAACCTGGGCTTGCAGCACAATCCGCTGTTCACCGCGCTGGACAATATCGACCCCTTCGAGACGGGCATGACGGGCGCCTCGATCAACCTGATGAGCGTGGCCAGCCTGCGCACGAAAAATTCCATCATGTACGAGACGCCGAAGGTGAACGGCTTGTCGGCCGCCATCATGTATGGTTTGGGCGAAAAGCCGGACAGCAATACCCTGGGACGCACCATCGACTTTTCCATCGACTACGCCAACGGCCCGCTCGTGCTGACCCTGGCCCACGACAACCGCAAGGATACGCCGCTGAACACGGCGAAAGTCACCTTGCTGGGCGGCACCTACGACTTCGGTCCCGCCAAGCTGCACGCCGCGTATGAGACGGACAAGGACGACGCGGGCACGGATTTCCGCAACTACATGCTGGGCGCATCGGCCCCCGTGGGCGCGGCCGGCAGCGTGATGGCTTCGTACATCCGCAAGGATGACCGCACGAATGCGCGCCGCGGCGGGCGCCAGCTGGCCATCGGCTACACGTATGCCTTGTCCAAGCGCACGAATCTGTACACCTCGTACGGCCGCATCAGCAACGATGGCGCGGGTACCAACTTCGTCGGCGATGCATCGAGCGGCGGCAGCGTGCCCTTGCCTGGGCATAACTCGAGCGCCTTCACGGCCGGCATGCGCCTGAAGTTCTAAGCACGACGGCGCAGCGAGGGATGGCGGCTTGTCTGTTGCGGATAAGCCGCCATTGTTGTTTCAGGAGTGGGGCAAAGTCACGGATTCCGGATTCAGGAATGAAACAGTCCGATTTTTCATGAAATTTCATTGACAGCGCATTTCGCAACCGTTAAATTGAATACGTATTTCAAATATCGGAACAAAATATACCGATTTTTCATAAAACCGTAAGGAGACTGAGCCATGACCGATTTGTCCGACCAAAAAGCCGCCGCCGCTGCCATTCCAGTAGGCCCGCAAAAGATGACGCCTTCCGAAGCGTTCGTGGAAACCCTGGCCGCCAACGGCGTGACCGACATGTTCGGCATCATGGGCTCGGCCTTCATGGACCCGATGGATATCTTCGCGCCCGCCGGCATCCGCTTGATTCCCGTCGTGCACGAGCAGGGCGCCGGCCACATGGCCGACGGCTATGCCCGCGTCTCGGGCCGCCATGGCGTGGTCATCGGCCAGAACGGCCCCGGCATCAGCAATTGCGTCACGGCGATTGCCGCTGCCTACTGGGCGCATACGCCCGTCGTGATCATCACGCCGGAAACGGGCACCATGAGCATGGGCCTGGGCGGCTTCCAGGAAGCGAACCAGCTGCCCATGTTCGAGGAATTTACGAAATATCAAGGCCACGTCACCAATCCCGCTCGCATGGCGGAATTCACGGGCCGCTGCTTCGACCGCGCCATGTCGGAAATGGGCCCGACGCAATTGAACATCCCGCGCGACTATTTCTATGGCGAAATCAAGGCGGAAATCCCGAAACCGAACCGCCTGGACCGCGGCGCCGGCGGCGAGCAAAGCCTCAACGATGCGGCGGAGCTCCTGGCCAAGGCCAAGTTCCCCGTGATCATCTCGGGCGGCGGCGTCGTCATGGGCGAAGCGATCGAGGAGTGCAAGGCCCTGGCCGAGCGCCTCGGCGCCCCCGTCGTCAACAGCTATCTGCATAACGACTCGTTTCCCGCCAGCCACCCGCTGTGGTGCGGCCCGCTCGGCTACCAGGGTTCCAAGGCGGCGATGAAACTGATCGCCCAGGCCGACGTCGTCGTCGCCCTCGGTTCGCGCCTGGGACCGTTCGGCACCTTGCCGCAGCACGGCATGGATTACTGGCCGAAAAACGCCAAGATCATCCAGATCGACGCGGACAACAAGATGCTGGGCCTGGTGAAAAAGATTTCGGTGGGCATCTGCGGCGACGCCAAGGCGGCCGCCAAGGCGATTATTGCCCGCCTGGATGGCAAGACGCTCGATTGCGACGCGACGCGCGACGCGCGCTATGCCACCGTGCAGGCAGAGAAGGCGGCGTGGGAAGAGGAATTGACCAACTGGACCCATGAAAAGGATGCGTACAGCCTGGACATGATCGAAGAGCAAAAGAAGGAGCCGGGCAATTATCTGCACCCGCGCCAGGTCTTGCGCGAGCTGGAAAAAGCCATGCCGGAAGACGTGATGGTGTCGACCGACATCGGCAACATCAACTCGGTGGCGAACAGTTATTTGCGCTTCGAAAAGCCGCGCAGCTTCTTTGCAGCGATGAGCTTTGGCAATTGCGGCTACGCGTTCCCGACCATCATCGGCGCGAAAGTTGCCGCGCCGCATCGTCCGGCCGTGTCGTATGCGGGCGACGGCGCCTGGGGCATGAGCCTGATGGAAACGATGACTTGCGTGCGCCACAACATTCCCGTGACGGCCGTGGTGTTCCACAACCGCCAGTGGGGCGCGGAAAAGAAGAACCAGGTGGATTTCTACAACCGCCGCTTCGTCGCCGGCGAGCTCGACAACCAGAGCTTTGCCGAGATTGCGCGGGCCATGGGCGCCGAAGGCATCACGGTCGACAAGCTGGAAGACGTGGGCCCGGCCCTGAAAAAGGCGATCGACATGCAGATGAATGAAGGCAAGACCACCATCATCGAAATCATGTGCACGCGCGAGTTGGGCGACCCGTTCCGCCGCGATGCGCTGAGCAAACCCGTGCGTCACCTGGACAAATATAAAGACTACGTCTGATTTGCTGGTGTTGTTGGATTACGCCCTCTGGGCTAATCCAACCTACCCAACCTACACAGTCTGACCGATCCTTGTATGACCCCGGCTTGCCGGGTTTTATGTGCCGGAGCCATTGCTTCATGCTTCCATGGTTCCGGCACTTTTTTTACCGAATTGGAGTCGCCATGAAAGCCCTGCACCGCATCATCGAGCAAGCCCGCACCGTGCCGAAGAACATCGTCTTGTGCGAGGGCGACGATGTGCGCGTGCTGCAGGCGGCCGCGCGGGCGGCAAGCGAAGGCCTGGCGCACATCACCATCGTCGGCAAGCCGGCCGCCATCCTGGCCCTGGCGCGCGAACATGCGCTGGACCTGGATAGCGTGCGCCTGATCGACCCGGCCGAGTCCAGCGAGTCGGAACACTATGCCCAGCAATTGTTTGTGCTGCGTCAAGCCAAGGGCATGACGGTGGAGCAGGCGAGGATAGCCGTGCAGGATCCGCTGTGCTATGCCAACCTGATGGTGCGCCTGGGCGACGCGGACGGCTGCGTGGCGGGAGCCGTGCACACGACGGCCGACGTAGTGCGCAGCGCCATCCAGATCATCGGCGTCGATCCGGCCTTCAAGCTGGTGTCGAGCTTTTTCCTGATGATGCTGTGCGAACCCTTCCACAGCCTCAAGGGCGGTTTCATCTTTTCCGACTGCGCCCTCGTTGTCGACCCGAAGGCCGAGGAACTGGCCGACATCGCCATGGCCGCTGCCGACAGCGCGCAAGCCTTGCTGATGGAAGAACCGCGCGTGGCCATGCTGTCGTTTTCCACCAGCGGCAGCGCCCACCACGCGGCCGTCGACAAGGTGCATGCGGCAACAGACCGGGTCAAGGCCCAGCGTCCGCTGCTGGCCATCGATGGCGACGTGCAGCTCGATGCGGCCATCGTGGCCGAGATTTCGCAAAGAAAAGTCAAGGATTCCGTCGTCAACGGCCGCGCGAACGTGCTGGTGTTCCCGAACCTCGACGCGGGCAATATCGGCTACAAGCTGGCCGAACGCATGGGCGGCGCCGTCGCCATCGGCCCTCTGCTGCAAGGCTTGAAGAAGCCCGCCAACGACCTGTCGCGCGGTTGCAGCGCCGACGACGTGTATAACGTGATTGCGGTCACGTCCGTGCAGGCCCAGGGTGGGCGCTGAGTTGTTCAGCCTGCCCGTGCTGGCGCTGCTGGGCGTAGTGGCGGCGGGCACGTATTTTCAGACCGTCACGGGTTTTGGCCTGGGCATGATCGTCATGGGCGTGGCCAGCGGCCTGGGCCTGGCGCCCGTGCCCGCGCTGGCGGCCCTCGTCAGTTTGTTGTCCTTGGCGAATTGCCTGGTGGCCTTGCCGGGCGCCTTGCACCACCTGGACTGGCGCGCCATCCGCGCGGCCAGCATCGGCTTGCTGCCAGCCATGGCGGCCGGCGTCTTGTTGTTGGGATACCTGGACCAGGCGTATGCGCCCCTGCTGAAACTGTTGCTGGGCGCGGCCATCGTGTATGGCGGCGTCAGCATCCTGCTGCAGGCGCCGCCGGGACCGGGCGCGGCGGACAAGCGCAGCTTTTTTATTAGCGGCGTGTGCGGCGGCCTGTTCTCGGGCCTGTTTTCGCTGGCGGGACCGCCGCTCGTGTACCAGTTTTATCGCCAGGAAATGAGTTTGAAAACCATCCGCTACAGCCTGATCTTTTTGTTCGCCATCAGCGCGGGCGGACGCTCGCTGATGGCGGGCAGCCAGGGCCAGCTCGACGCGAAAGTCTTGCTGCTGTGCGCGCTGGCCTTGCCCGTTGGCGTGCTGGCCACGATGGCCGGCAAGCGCTATCCGCCCCCGATCGCCCAGCGCGGCATGCGCCGTATCGCGTTTGCCGTGCTGACCGCCATCGGTATTTCATTGATGGCGGCCGCCGTGCCGCAATTGCTCAGGCCTTGAACGTCAGCAGGGGCTTCAAGCGGGCCACCGATTGCAGCAAGCCCGCTTCCTCCTGCGCGGCGATGACGGGACCGATCTTCTTGTACGCCATCGGCGCTTCCTCGACGCGGCGTTCTTCGCGCAAAGTCACGCACTGGAACGCCATCTCGTCGCCGCCCACCGTGGGCCGCATGGCGCGCATGGCCTGGCGGCGGATGCTGCGCCCCGCGCCATGCGAGCACGACCACAGCCAGTCCGGATTGCCCATGCCCGTTGCCACATAGGAGTAATCGCCCATGGAACCGGGGATCAGCGCCAGGTTGCCCTCGCGCGCTGGCGTGGCACCCTTGCGGTGGATGTTCATGCCGTGCTCGCGCAGGATGACGTTGTGGGGCACGTCCACCACCAGGCGAGAGGCATCGTGCGCATACACCTGCGACAGGCTGTCGCGCACCAGCTCGGCCAGGACCATGCGGTTGACCCAGGCATAGCGCGATGCCACGCCCATGGCGTCCATGTATTCGCCGGCCAGTTCGCCCGTCAAGCCGTACAGGCCGGACTGCGGGTGGCGCACGCCTTTCGGCCAGGCCTCTTTGGCGCGGTCCATCCAGCGGCTGCCGACGAAAAAGCCCACGTCGCGGCTGCCGCTGTGGATCATGACGACCACTTCGCCAGGCACCAGCCCGTGCCGGTACGCGGCATGGCGGTCCATGACGGCATCGACCAGCTGGATTTCCACGAAATGGTTGCCCGATCCCGTGGTGCCCAGGCTGGGGTCGCGTATTACTTCGCGCGTGCCCACCAGCGCTTCGGGCGCATGGCGCAAGCCGCCGCCCAGTTCGCGCAACGCGATGCAATCGTCGAGCTCGCGCAGCAGGCGTTGCTTGTCGACGCGGGGCCACAAGCCCTCATTGTGCAGGCTGTCGATGAACGCTTCCGGCCCCACGTCGAACAGGGCGGCAAACGCTTTCGAGCGCAGCGGCACGTTGCGGCCGTCTTCCAGCAGCACATGCTTGAGCTTGCCCAGCAGCTGCGGCTTGCGCGCCTCGAACTGCGCCAGGCTCAGGCCCGTCGTGATCAGGCGCATGCCGCAGGCGATGTCCGTGCCGGGAATGGCGGGGATCACCATGTCGGGGCTGGTGGCAACGATGCTGCCCACGGGGGCGATGCTGCCCGGGTGGAAGTCGGGCGTGGCGCATGCCTTGCACACATGGCCATCCTGGCCGGGCACGCTGACGGCGGCAAACTCCATCAGCTGGCGCACGGCTTTTTCCTCGAGCGGAAAGTTGTGGGGCAGCAGCACGGACGCCTGCGCGTGCGGATTGCTGAGTGTATAAATGCCGTCGGCATAGGCGACAGCGATGCCCTGGCGGCGCAGGGCTTTTTGTAATCTGGATAGGGGAAACACGATTCTGCTCCGGAAATAACGAATGCACGGCCCTTTTGCAAGGGCCATGTTTGTTTTCCACGCAGCAGCGACAGGAAGTGCCGCCAGCTTAGCAAACTTTGTGCGGATTGCAAAGCCGCCGGTGCCGACAGTGCGCGCAAGAGCGCGCACAATACGCGGAGCCACTTGCAAAATAATCAAACAGCCTTTATATTCGCGGTTCTTTCTCGAACCTCTTCCTTATTGGAGCCAAAAGTGCCTCGCTTCTTCGCCATCACCTGCTAACGCTGACGAAATGCTCTCTGCAGCATCGTTCGGCGCGTTGACGCCCCCGATTGCTGCGGCACTGCTCCCTCCGCACACGTATCCGAGACGCTAGTCTCGATCGTCCACGCCCGAACACGTCGTCAGCACCCCTGACCCTGTATGGACACGCCCCGGTGAACGCGGCGTGGGACGCTATGTTTTTACAATCTTTACCCTTATTCAAATACCCGCGCACGCCGCACCTGGAAGGCTCGCGCCTGCAGGACGGCGATGACGGTTCCGACCAGATGCCCCTGAAAAAGCTGGCCGGCCAGTACGTCGTCATCGAGGAAAAAATCGATGGCGCCAACTCTGCCGTGTCGTTCAGCGATGCGGGCGAGGTGCTGCTGCAGTCGCGCGGCCATTACCTGGCGGGCGGCGGCAGCGAACGCCAGTTCAACCTGTTGAAACCGTGGGCGCACGCGCATGAACACGCCTTGCTGCATCTGCTGGAAGACCAGTATGTGCTGTTTGGCGAATGGTCGTACAGCAAGCATTCCGTGTTTTACGATCGCTTGCCCCATTACTTCAACGAGTTCGACGTGTATTGCCGCCGCACCCAGATGTTTTTGTCCACGGCGCGCCGCCACGTCATGCTGGCCGGCTCGCCCGTGCTCTCCGTCCCCGTGCTGTATGCGGGCAAGATGCCCTCGTCGCCCAAACAGTTGTGGCAGTTGCTGCGCCATTCGCTGGCCAAGTCCCAACTGTGGCGCGACGCTTTTGAAACCGCGGTGGCACGCGAACGCCTGCCGCTGGACCTGTGCTGGAAGCAGACGGACAAGTCCGACCACGCGGAAGGCCTGTACCTGAAAGTGGAAGACGACGAGCAAGTGCTGGCCCGCTACAAGCTGGTACGCCATGACTTTACGCAAACCATCCTCGACAGCGGTTCGCACCACAGCACGCGGCCCTTGATCCCGAACCAGCTGGCCGAAGGCGTGGACCTGTACGCGCCGCAGCCGCTGGTGACGTGGGAAAGCCTGGGCTTGCACACCTGCCAGTCGCTCGATGAACTGGCAACCTTCTCAAGGAGTACAAGATGAACTGGAAACAGTTACAACAACTGGTGCCGCCAGCGGGCCAGTCGCCCGATTTCAATGCCTGCCTGGCCGCCTTCCCGCAGCTGGAACTGGCGAAAACGACGCCGCAAAACCCCGTGTATCACGCGGAAGGCGATGTGTGGACGCATACGATGATGGTGGTGGAATCCCTGCTGGCCATGCCCGATTACCAGCAAGCGACGCGGGCGGAACAGGAAATCGTGTTCCTCGCCGCCTTGCTGCACGACGTGGCCAAGTGCAGCACCACGGTGATCGACCCGGTGACGGGCGCCATCGGCCAGCCCGGCCACTCGCGCAAGGGCGCCCTCGATGCGCGCATCGCCCTGTGGGATTGCGACGTGCCGTTTGCCGCGCGCGAGGAAATCTGCCGCCTGATTAACGTACATCAAGTGCCCTTCTTTGCGCTGGAAACGTCGCGGCGCGGCGTCACGCCGGAATTTACCGTGCGCGAACTGTCGTGGCAGGTCGATATCCGCTTGCTGGCCATGCTGGCCGAAGCCGATATCCGTGGACGGATCTGTCCCGATCCGCAGCGCATACTCGACGCCATCGAGCTGTTCCGCGAACTGGCGCGCGAGGAGGGTTGCTACGGCCAGCGCAAGGCCTTTGTCGATGATCACACGCGCGTCAAATATTTTCGCGGCGCCGAGGCGCATCCCGACTACCCCCTGTTCCAGGAGCCGGGTTCGCACGTGATCGTGATGTCGGGCTTGCCTGCTTCGGGCAAGAATACGTGGGTGGAGAAGCACCATCCGCGCCTGCCCGTCGTGTCCTTCGACGATGCGCGGATGGCCTTGGGCTTGAAGCACGGCAAGAACGAAGGGCAGGTGGGCGACTATGCGGAAGAGCGGGCGCGCGAACTGCTGCGCAAGGGCGAACCGTTCGTGTGGAACGCCACGCATCTGTCAAAACTGATGCGCGAAAAGACGCTCAACCTGCTGTATAAATACCACGCGCAGGTGGAACTCGTGTACCTGGAGCAGCCACGCAAGGAGTTATTGCGGCGCAATGGCCAGCGCGACACATCGCTCAGTAACAAGAAGCTGCAGTCGATGCTGTGGAACTGGGAAATCCCCTTGCCGATGGAAGCGCATGCCGTGCGTTACTGTGTCGCTTGAGGCGCCAGCAAAGGTGCGGCGCTTCATTCGGCCGGCTGTTTGATCGTTTCCGGGGAAATCAAAATAACAACACTTATTTTTAAAATTGCAACAAAGTGAGTATATTGCGACTTTTTCATTTATTACAATGAATTGCCTGGATAGCCGCATTGCCGGGCTGCGGCGCGAGGGGCTAGCCTCGCGTTTCCCGTGTGAATCACTGGCTGATCCACGTCCCCCTCATTGAATGAACAGGAGTCATCGATGCACAAATCTCTCATCGCATTGGCCGCAGCCGCCATGGTTGGCTTTGGCGCCATGTCTTCCGCACAGGCGGCTACCGAGACCATCACCTTCAGCGCCGACCGCGCCCTGGGTGCCACCAATTGGTCAGACACCCTGGGATTGGGCAAGTTCGACAGCAACCTCGGTACCTTGACCTCGATCAAGTTCCACCTGGAAGGCGCCGTACAGGGCAGCGGCAAGGCGGAAAGCCTTGACGCCAGCGCCTCCGACGTGACCCTGAGCCTGGCGTCGCTGCTGACCTTGTACCGTCCCGACAATTCCACCTTGCTGGTGGCTAACCCACTGTTCACGCAGACGTTCGCCCTGAGCGCCTTCGATGGCAGCATCGACTTTGCAGGCACCTCGGGTGCCAATACAGGACCCCGGTCCAGCACGGGCGCCAACTCCTACACGAGCGGCAGTGCCAGCGACTTTGCCCTGTTTTCCTCGGCCGGCGGTGGCTTGATCCAGCTGGGCCTGAACGCCATCGGTTCCTCGACGGGCAGCGGTTCCGGTAATTTGCTGACCCAATTCCAGACGGCCGCTTCCGGCCGCGTGGCAGTGACGTATGAATACATCAGCGCCGTGCCGGAACCGGAAACGTATGTGATGCTGCTGACAGGGCTGGCGCTGGCCGGCGTGATGACGCGCCGCCGCAAGTCCATGGTGTGATCAGCGTTTCCCGCGCCCGGCGAGCAGCTGGGCGATTTCGCTGAACAGTTCATTGTTCAGCGAGGCGGGCAGGGTGGTGGCCAGGCTGCGGCCGTAGTAGGCGCCCAGGTCCAGGCCCAGGCCCAGCCCGCAAATCTCAATGGCGCCCTGCGCTTCGCGGCGCGCCACCACTTGTTTCAGATGTTGCGCCAGGTAAAACTCGTCGTTGGCCAGATTCGTGGCCGTATCCATCGGGCAGCCGTCGGACACGACGAGCAGGATGCGCCGCCGTTCCGGGCGCGCCAGCATGCGGCTGCACGCCCAGTCCACGGCTTCGCCATCGACGCCTTCGCGGTACAGGTCCGCTTTCAGCAGGGCCGCGATGTCGGGCCGCGCGCGGCGCCAGCTCGTATCGCCATCCTTGAAGACCATGTGCACGAGTTCATTCAGACGGCCCGGGTTGGCGGGCGAACGGGCGCGCATCCAGTCGCGCCTGACACGTCCCCCGTTCCACGCGCCCGTCGTAAAGCCCAGTAACTCCGTGCTGATCCCGGCCTGGTCCAGCGCGCGCAGCAGAATGTCGAGCAGCACGGCCACGGATTCCGCATGCGTCTTCATGGAGCCGGAGCAGTCGACGAGAAAGGTGACGAGGCAATCGGCCTGCGGCAGGAATTGTTCCTTGCGAAACAGCCTGCGTTCGGACGGCGAGCTGATCAGCTGCGCCAGGCGCCGGCCATCGATAGTGCCCTCTTCCTCGCCGAACGACCAGCCGTCGCGCTCGGGTAGGGCCAGCAGTTGCGTGAAACGCCGCGCCAGGCGGGCCGTGTTGATGCCCAGGCTGGCAATGCGCGCATCCATGCGTTCGCGGTATTCGAGCAGCAGGGCGCGGCGCACCAGCTCGCCCGCTTTTTCTTCGCGGTCGTACGCCGTGCTGTAAATCCGGTAGGCGCCATCGCCGTCGCTGAAGGCGCGGCTTTCGCCCAGCGGTGCGCTATCGGGAACGTTGTCATTCTCGCTGTCGAAATCGAGCAGCAGCTTGAAGGCTGCCTGCGCCTTGGCATCGCCGGCCTCGTCCTGGCTGCCGTCGCGCGCCGTTTGCGCATCTTGCAGCATGGCGTCGACGGCGTGGGCGATGGCCAGAGAGTGGCGCGCAAAGGCCGCCTGGTCCATGCGGTGGCGGCGCAATCCGGCCAGGTCGCCGCTCAATTGCGAAGAGATGGACCAGCGCGTCGCTTCGATGAAATCTTCCGTCTTTTCTAGCACGGGCCGCGCCGTCAGGCGCGACCAGCACATCTGGAATACCGTGTACAACAGCAAGCCCGAGGCGCCCTCGGCCAGGCCGGAATCGTAGAACGCATGCGACCATGCAGTAAAACGGTGGCGCAGGTTGCCGATGACGCCAGCGTGGTGCTCGGGCGCAAGCGTTTCCACTCTTAACTGTTCCAGCAGCTCGAACACGAGGCGAGCCACGGGCTCGGCAGGGCAGAGCGACTTGTGCAAGGCGGCGTCCGTGTGCAGCAGGCGCAGGGCGACGCTGTCTGCCGCGCCGCGCAGCGAGGGCAAATCCTGCAGCGCCGCATCGGGCTGCAGATGGGCTGCGTGGATGGGCAGGGGGCGGTGGCCATCGTGCAGGCGCCGGCCACGGTAGCGGATGGAAGACACGCCGCTCAGCGCGCGGATGGCGCCCGCGCACAACTCGTCCGTTTCCTGCTGTTCGCGCGTGTAGGCGGCAGGCGCGGTCGCTTCCGTACTCATGCCTGGCTCGCCAGCAATTCCTCATTGAAACAGCGCTGGTAATACTCGGCCACCATGGGCCGCTCGGCCTCGTCGCATTTGTTGAGGAAGGACAGGCGGAAAGCCAGCGCCGGGTCGCGGAAGATCTGGCAATTCTCGGCCCAGGTAATCACCGTGCGCGGCGACATCAGGCAGGCCAGGTCGCCCGCCGCATAACCGTGGCGCGTGAGGCTGGCCACGGCCACCATGGCGGCTGCCAGCTGGCGGCCCGCCTCGTCGTTCATGGCGGGAACACGGGCCAGTACGATCTCCGTTTCTTCCGCCTGCGGCAAATAGTTCAGGGTAGCAACGATATTCCAGCGGTCGATCTGCGCGTGATTGAGCACCTGCGTGCCGTGGTACATGCCGTTCAGGTTGCCGAGTCCCACCGTATTCGACGTGGCGAACAGGCGGAAGTGGGGATGCGGCGTGATGACCCGGTTCTGGTCGAGCAGGGTGAACTTGCCGTCGCGCTCGAGGATGCGCTGGATGACGAACATCACGTCGGGGCGGCCCGCGTCGTACTCGTCGAAGATCAGGGCCACGGGACGCTGCAGCGACCAGGGCACGATGCCTTCCTGGAATTCGGTCACCTGCTGCTGCTCGCGCAGCACGATGGCGTCCTTGCCGACCAGGTCCAGGCGGCTGATGTGGCCGTCCAGGTTGACCCGCACGCAAGGCCAGTTCAGGCGCGCCGCCACCTGCTCGATATGCGTGGACTTGCCCGTGCCGTGCAAGCCCTGCACCATCACGCGGCGGTTGTGGGTGAAGCCGGCGAGGATGGCCAGGGTCACGTCCTGGTTGAAGCGGTAGGCGGGATCGATGTCGGGCACGTGCGGATCGCGTTCCGTGAAGACGGGCACGCGCAGGTCGCTGTCGATATTGAACAGGCTGCGCACGGACTGCAAGGTTTGCGCCGCTGCGGCGGGGGGATGTTGGCGTGAATCTGGCACCTTGTTCTCCTGTGAAACCGCAGCATGGGCGCTACGGCGGTTATGAGTGACCGGCTTGCAATGCGTCGTCGTCCCCGCCCGTCGTCGGCATGGTTTCCGATTCGATGGCGGCCAGGGCTTGCGCGGCGCGTTGCAATGCTGGCAAGAAATGTAAAGCCTTGTCGTGCGTTAAACGGATGATGGGCGCCTGGATGGCCACGGCCAGGTTCGAGCGGCCGTTCGGGTTCGGCACCAGTACGGCCACGCACAGCAGGCCGGGCAGGAATTCTTCGTCGTCCAGCGCATAGCCATTGCGGCGCACCAGTTCCAGTTCGCGTTCCAGCTTGACGGGGTCCGTTTCCGTCTTGTCCGTAAAGCGCGTCAATTCCATGTGGCCCAGCAGGCGGCGCCGTTGCACGGGCGTCATTTGCGCCAGGAACAGCTTGCCGCTGGACGAGCAGTGGGCCGGCACGCGCGAACCGGGATGCAGGTAGAAGCGCAGCGGGGCCGCCGTTTCCACGCGGTCCAGGTACACCACTTCGCTGCCGCTGAAGGCCGTCAGGTTGCAGCTTTCGCCCACTTCCTCGACCAGCTGGCGCAAGACCATGCGGCGGGCGCCATGGAAAGTGTTGTTAATCAGCAGGTTCGATGCGAGGCGGCGCAGGCGCACGCCCGTGCTGTAGTGGCGGCCATCGCTTTCGCGCTGCAGCACGCCCACGCTTTCCAGCTGTTGCAGCATGCGGTGCAGGGTCGGCTTGGGCAGCCCCGTTTCTTCCACCAGCGCTTGCAGCGACAGCAACTGGTCTTTTTCGGCAATCACTTCCAGCAAGGCAAACAAACGCATCGTGGGCGTGTCGCCTTCCAGTTTTTCCGGCTCAAGTTTTGGGGATGAAATCATGTCCATGGTGGCCTCGGTTGGGTAGCTATGAGTGTTACTTCAGCTTATTTCATTTTCGAACTCAAATTGTACCGTTTCCTTGAAAATCTGTTTGACTTTTGATTGCTGAACGCTTAAATTGAATTGTATATCAAATTTCGGAACAAAATATACCGATTTTTAATAAATGAGTTGATAATTTCAACAGCTTCAATCACCACAGACCAGGAGACACCCATGAATGACATGACCGAGCAAAAAGCCGCCGCCGCAGCGGCCATCCCCACCGGACCGCAAAAGATGACGCCTTCCGAAGCGTTCGTGGAAACCCTGGCCGCCAATGGCGTGACCGACATGTTCGGCATCATGGGCTCGGCCTTCATGGACCCGATGGATATTTTTGCCCCGGCCGGCATCCGTTTGATTCCCGTCGTGCACGAGCAGGGCGCCGGCCACATGGCCGACGGCTATGCCCGCGTCTCGGGCCGCCATGGCGTGGTCATCGGGCAGAACGGCCCCGGCATCAGCAATTGCGTGACCGCCATCGCCGCCGCCTACTGGGCGCATACGCCCGTCGTCATCATCACGCCGGAGACAGGCACGATGAGCATGGGCCTGGGCGGCTTCCAGGAAGCGAACCAGTTGCCGATGTTCGAGGAATTCACGAAATATCAAGGCCACGTGACGAATCCGGCCCGCATGGCGGAATTCACGGGCCGTTGTTTTGATCGCGCCATGTCGGAAATGGGCCCGACGCAATTGAACATCCCGCGCGACTATTTCTATGGTGAAATCAAGGCGGAAATCCCGAAGCCGAACCGCCTGGATCGCGGCGCCGGCGGCGAGCAAAGCCTCAATGATGCGGCGGAATTGCTGGCCAAGGCCAAGTTCCCTGTGATCATCTCGGGCGGCGGCGTCGTCATGGGCGAAGCCATCGAAGAGTGCAAGGCGCTGGCCGAACGCCTGGGCGCGCCCGTCGTCAACAGCTACCTGCATAACGACTCCTTCCCTGCCAGCCATCCGCTGTGGTGCGGCCCGCTCGGCTACCAGGGTTCCAAGGCAGCCATGAAACTGATCGCCCAGGCCGACGTCGTCGTGGCCCTCGGTTCGCGCCTGGGACCGTTCGGCACCTTGCCGCAGCACGGCATGGATTACTGGCCGAAAAACGCGAAAATCATCCAGATCGACGCGGACAACAAGATGCTCGGGCTGGTAAAAAAGATTTCGGTCGGCATCTGCGGCGACGCCAAGGCGGCCGCCAAGGCGATTATTGCCCGCCTGGATGGCAAGACGCTCGATTGCGACGCCACGCGCGACGAGCGCTACGCCACCGTGCAAGCGGAAAAGGCCGCGTGGGAAGAAGAGCTGACCAACTGGACGCATGAAAAGGATGCGTACAGCCTGGACATGATCGAAGAGCAAAAGAAAGAGCCGGGCAACTATCTGCACCCGCGCCAGGTCTTGCGCGAGCTGGAAAAAGCGATGCCGGAAGACGTGATGGTGTCGACCGACATCGGCAACATCAACTCGGTGGCGAACAGCTATCTGCGCTTTGAAAAGCCGCGCAGCTTCTTTGCGGCGATGAGCTTTGGCAACTGCGGCTATGCCTTCCCGACCATCATCGGCGCGAAAGTGGCCGCACCGCACCGTCCGGCCGTGTCGTATGCGGGCGACGGCGCCTGGGGCATGAGCCTGATGGAAACGATGACCTGCGTGCGCCACAACATTCCCGTCACGGCTGTGGTCTTCCACAACCGCCAGTGGGGCGCGGAAAAGAAAAACCAGGTCGATTTCTACAACCGCCGCTTCGTCGCCGGTGAGCTCGACAACCAGAGCTTCGCGGAAATTGCGCGCGCCATGGGCGCCGAAGGCATCACGGTCGACAAGCTGGAAGACGTGGGCCCGGCCTTGAAGAAGGCCATCGACATGCAGATGAATGAAGGCAAGACCACCATCATCGAAATCATGTGCACGCGCGAGCTGGGCGACCCGTTCCGCCGCGATGCGCTGAGCAAACCTGTGCGTCACCTGGATAAATATAAAGACTATGTTTGATGTGATGGTGTTGTTGGATTACGCCCTGGCGGGCTAATCCAACCTACGCAATTGACGCGTGGTGCTGGCGTAGGTTGGATTAGCCGGGCGCAAGCCCGGCGTAATCCGACACAGCGCTGTGACCAAATTCTCACAGATTGTCACGAAAGCATCATAATTTCATTAAAGAATACAAGGCGTCCCGTTTTTTGAATTATTTGATTTGACAAGGCCATGCTTAAGGCTTAAATTCAATAAAAGACAAAAAACGGAACGTAGCGTATCAAAAACGATTTACGGAGACAACCATGAACCACCCTGTACCGCACACTGACGCCGTCACCACGGACTTCCTGCAAGCATTCGGCGATGCATGGAACCGCCACGATATCGAGGCCCTGATGGCCGCCATGGCCGACGATTGCGAATTCCACGCCGTCGCCGGTCCCGAGCTTCTGGGCAAGAGCTTCATCGGCCGCGACGCCGTGCGCGCCGGCTTCGAGCTGGCCTGGCAAACCTTCCCCGACGCCGCCTGGCTTAACCCCGTGCATTTCGTCAGCGGCGAACGGGGCGTGACGGAGTCGACCTTTGCCGGCACCAAGGCGGACGGCACGCGCATCGAAGCGCGCATGGTCGATATCTTCACCTTCCGCGATGGCAAGATCGCCGTCAAGAATGCTTTCCGCAAGGATCGCCCACCCGTCGTCACAGTCTGAGCCAGCACGTTCACCAGGAATGACCATGAACAAACCTGTCGACACCCCGCCTGGCGTAATGGGCAACAACAGCACCGCCGCCCGCACGCCCTACGATCCCGCCTTCGATCCGCTGGTGGCCCAGCGCCCCGGCCACGGCAATGCCTACGCGCCCACCTACTGGATCGGCACGGCCGGCGAGCCGCCCGCCGACGACGGCCCCATCACGCATGACATCGACGTCGACGTGGCCATCATCGGTTCCGGCTTCACGGGCTTGTCCTGCGCCATCTTTTTGGCCCAGGAACACGGCATCAAGGCCACCGTGCTGGAAGCGAACCGGGTCAGCTGGGGCTGCAGCACGCGCAACGGCGGCCAGGCGCAATGCACGACGGGCCGCCTGAAACGCTCGCAGTGGATAGACCGCTATGGGCTGGACACGGCCCTGAAACTGCACGCGGAAGTGTGCGATGCGATGGAAACGTTCAAGAAGATCACGGCCGACATCGATTGCGACCCGCAGCCGGGCGGCCACCTGTACATCGCCCACAAAGCGAAAGCCATGCCCGCGCTGGAAAAAGAAGCCAAGGTCATGCGCGAGATCTTCAAGTACGACGCCCGCATCCTCGACGCCGACACCGTCAAGCGCGAATTCGTCGACGACAAGGAAGCGGCCGGCGCGCTGCACGAGCCGGAAGGCATCGGCATCCATGCAGGCAAGCTGGCGTTCGGCTACCTGCGCAAGGCGCGCGCGCTGGGCGCCAAGGTGCACCCGTCCAGCCCCGTGATGGGCTGGGAAACGCGCAACGGCGTGCATTATCTGCAAACGCCGGGCGGCGTAGTGCGTGCCCGATCCGTCGCCGTGGCCACGGGCGGCTACACCTCGCCGCACCTGCATCCGCAAGTGAAGAACCGCTTGCTGCCGATTCTGTCGAATTCGCTCGTCACGCGTCCGCTGACCCCGGCGGAAATCGAGGCGTGCAACTTCCGCACCCACCAGGTGATCACGGATACGCGCATCCTGCGCCACTACTACCGCCTGATGCCGGACAACCGCGTGCAGATCGGCAGCCGCAGCGCCATCACGGGCGCCGACGCGCCGGACGACAAGTACAAACAGTTTTTGATCAACGATCTGCACCGCAAGTTCCCCGCGCTGACCGGGATCGCCATCGATTATTCGTGGTGGGGCTGGGTCGACGTCAGCCACGACATGATGCCGCGCATCGTGCAACCGGACCCGAAGCAATCGATCTTCTATTCGCTCGGCTACGGCGGCAACGGCGTCATGTACTCGGCGCAGGCGGGCCGGCGCATGGCCGAGCGTATCGCCGGCAAGGCCAGCGATACGGGCTTGCCGATCTTCAATTCCAAATTGCCGTATCCCAACATGATGGAACTGGTCGAGTCGCAAGCGTTCGCCCCGTTCCGCCGCCTGGGCCAGCGCTTCCTGTACCGCTGGTATCACTTGAAGGATGAAGTGTTTTAAATAGCAGTAGCCGTACTAAGCCGCCGCATGCGTTGACATAGATCGACCAGCGGCGCCTCCCGCGAGGGATGAGATTGCCCGCACGTTCACACATAACAATAACTTGGAGTGAGACATGAACACAAATACGAGCAAAAACACGGTTTTTTCAACGATGCGCCGCGCCGTCCTCGGCACCCTGGTACTGGGCGTTACCCTTGCTTCCAGCGGTACCGCCTTCGCGCAAGGCAAGGAAGTGACGATTGCCTACCAGGAAATCAACGGTCCCTTCCTGGTGGCCATCGCCAGCGGCGAAGTGGAAAAAACCACCGGCTATAAAATCAACTGGCGCAAGTTCGATTCGGGCGCCAAGGTGGCTACCGGCATGGCTTCCGGCGACGTGCAGATCGGCGTCATCGGTTCCAGCCCCCTGACGGCGGCCGTCAGCCGCGGCGTCGATCTGCAGCTGTTCTGGATCATCGACGACATCAATGAAGCCGAAGCGATGGTGGCCCGCAATGGCGCCGGCATCACCAAGCCGGCGGATTTGCGCGGCAAGAAGATCGCCGTGCCTTTCGTGTCCACCACACACTTCCACACCATGTTCGCGCTGGAAACGTGGGGCATCAAGCCCACGGAAGTGAAATTGCTGAACATGCAGCCTAACCAGATCGCCGCCGCCTGGGAGCGGGGCGACATCGACGCCGCCTTCGTGTGGGACCCGGCCTTGAGCAAACTCAAGCAAAACGGCAAGGTCCTCGTCACGTCCGGCGAACTGAGCAAGAAGGGCAAGGCCACGTTTGACGGCATGGCCGTCGAGCGCGCCTGGGGCGAAGCGAACGCGGACTTCATGGCCAAGTTCGTCAAGGTGATGGCCGCCGCCGACGCCGACTACCGCGCCAATCCCAAGGCGTGGACCATTGACTCCCCGCAAGTGAAAGCCAACGTCAAGCATTCGGGCGCGGCCGCCAAGGACGTGGCCGCTTCCGTGGCCCTGTACGCCTATCCATCTCTGCAGGAGCAGGCCTCGCCGGCCTGGCTCGGCGGCGGCGCGAAGGGCGGTGTGGCGCAAGCCTTGCTGGCCACGGCGCAATTCCTGAAGGGCGAAGGCAAGATCGACACCTTGGCTACCGATTACGCCAAATATGTGACACCCAGGTATGCACAGGCCGCCGGCCTGCTGAAGTAAACGTTGTGCAATGGCGCGCCTGCGGGCGCGCTGACTGAACAGAATGCGTTGAACTGAAGTGACTACACCTATGCGGGGCACACGATGGAAAATCTCTACGTCAAGGATGTCAGCGTGATTTATCCGGGCAAGACGGCCGGTGAACGCGTACATGCCTTAAATAATATCAACCTGACCATCAATAGCGGCGACTTTGTCGTCGCCCTGGGCGCCTCGGGCTGCGGCAAGACTACCTTGCTGAGTCTGATGGCGGGCTTTATCGCCCCCTCCAAGGGCGAGATCATGCTCGGCGACAACAAGGTCGAGGGGCCGGGCGCCGACCGGGGCGTCGTGTTCCAGAAACATGCCTTGCTGCCATGGCTGAACGTGATGGAAAACGTGGAATTCGGCCTCAAGCTGCAAGGCGTGGCGAAGGCCGTGCGGCGCGAACAGGCGGCAAAAAATCTGGCGCTGGTGGGCTTGAAGGATTTTCACGACAATATGATTTATCAGTTGTCGGGCGGCATGCAGCAAAGGGTGGGCATCGCCCGCGCCCTGACCAGCAATCCGGCCATGCTGCTGATGGATGAACCGATGGCGGCGCTCGATGCGTTGACGCGCGAAACCATCCAGGAATTGCTGCTCGATATCTGGGCCAAGTCCAGCACCATGTTCTTCTTCATTACCCACAGCGTCGACGAGGCGCTGTTCCTGGCGAACCGGCTGATCGTCATGTCGCCCCGTCCGGGCCGCATCACGCATACGTATGAACTCGATTTCAACAAGCGCTTCCTCGAGTGCCGCGATGCGCGCGCCGTGAAATCGAGCCCGGACTTCATCAAGATGCGCGAAACGGTGCTCAACATCATTTATGGCGACGAACGCGCCGTCAATAAAGAGCTGGAGGTGTCCCATGCATAGCCCATCCGTCGTGGGATTTCCTCCCACCACCGCCAAGCGCGCCGGCTTTTTCTCGCGCCTGTTCGCTCCCCGTTGCGCCATGCCCGGCGAAGCGTTCGGCGCGCCGGGGCAGGGCAATTCCAGCCGCATCGCCACCGTCACCGTCATCGCCGTACTGCTGCTGTGGTTTGGCGTGACGGCCAGCGGCATGGTCAAGCCGCTGTTTCTGCCGTCGCCGCAAGCCGTGTATGAAAAATTCATCATGGCGGCCACCACGGGTTTCGGCGGCGCCACCCTGTGGGAACACACCGTCGCCAGTCTGGTGCGCGTGTTTGGCGCCTTTGGCCTGGCTTGCCTGTTCGCCATTCCCATCGGCGTGATGATGGGCGTGAACCGCGTGGCGCGCGGCATCTTCGATCCCTTGATCGAGTTCTACCGTCCGTTGCCGCCGCTCGCTTACTTGCCACTGGTCATCATCTGGTTCGGCATCGGCGAGTTTTCGAAGGTCTACCTGATCTTCCTGGCCATCTTCGCGCCGATGGCGATCGCGGCCCGCGCCGGCGTCAGCTCCGTATCGCTGGAGCAAATCCACGCGGCGTACTCGATGGGCGCCACGCGTTTCCAGGTCATCGTGCACGTGATCCTGCGGGCCGCGATTCCGGAAATCCTCACCGGCATGCGCATCGGCATCGGCGTGGGCTGGACCACCCTGGTGGCTGGCGAGATGGTGGCGGCCACGCGCGGTCTCGGCTACATGGTGCTGAGCGCTTCCGAGTTCCTGGCCAGCGATGTGGTGATCATGGGCATTATCGTGATCGGCTTCTTCGCTTTCCTGTTTGATTTGATGATGCGTTACCTCGAACGTACCCTCGTGCCATGGAAGGGCAAGGTGTAAGACGTTCCCGGGAGTGGCGCGCACGCCACAAGTGTTGCCGCCGCTCCCATTTTTTAAGCAGCAATAACTCAGCAATACCCCGTACTTACTCTCCAGCGCGCTTGCCCCTTGGGCACCGCGCCGGGCCGCTGCATTTCCAGATTGACTTATGGAATGCGGCCAACCAGACTGATTCACACGATGTATCGATGCTGCTTGACGGTGTTGCCTAAATAAAACAAAGCCGCGCGGCAAGAACAAGCCGCAGCAGGCAGGGCGCACCGAGCTTCAGAGATTTTCAGGAGACAAAACATGATTAGCGAATCGCATAACAGTACCGGCTTGCAGCACTCGCTCAAGCAACGCCACATGAGCATGATCGCCATCGGCGGCGTGATCGGCGCCGGCCTCTTTGTCGGCAGCGGCGTCATCGCCAAGGCCGCCGGCCCGGCCGCCATCCTTTCCTTCCTGCTCACGGGCGGCCTCGTCGTCCTGATCATGCGCATGCTGGGCGAGCTGGCTTCATCCCTGCCCGTGGTCGGCTCCTTCTACGAATATGCGCGCCTGGCCTTCGACGACAAGCCGAAAGTCTCGAAATTCCTCGGCTTCATGAGCGGCTGGATGTACTGGTATTTCTGGGTCGTCGTCGTGGCCCTGGAAGCCATCGCCGGCGCCAAGCTGGTCAACTTCTGGCTGCCGGACGTACCGTCGTGGGCTATCAGCCTGGTGCTCCTCGTCTCGATGACCATCCTTAACCTGTTCTCGGTCAAGGCCTTCGGCGAATTCGAATTCTGGTTCGCCTCGATCAAGGTCGTCGCCATCATCGTCTTCCTGTTTGTCGGCGCCCTGTTCATCACGGGTAGCTTGCCCAACAGCATCCCGACTCTGGGTTTCTTGACCAGCAACGGCGGCTTCATGCCGCACGGCTGGGGACCAGTGCTCAGTGGCGCCGTCGCCGCCACGGCCTTCTATTCGGGCGCCGAAATCGTCACCATCGCCGCCGCCGAAACGTCGGACCCGGCCAAGGCCATCGCCCGCGCCACCAATTCCGTCATCACGCGCGTGCTGATGTTCTATGTGGGGTCCATGTTTGTCGTCGTCTGCATCGTGCCCTGGGATTCGCCGGCCATCGCCACGCCATTCGTCAGCGCCCTGACCGTCATGAACATCCCGTACGCGGCCCACATCATGAACGCCATCATTTTGACGGCCGTGCTGTCGGCCTTGAATTCCAGCCTGTACGCTTCGTCGCGCATGATCTTTGCGCTGACGCGCCGCGGCGATGCGCCCACGGGCCTGGTCAAGCTGAGCAAGAACGGCGTGCCCATCCGCGCCATTTTGTTCAGCACCCTGTTCGCCTATTTCGCCATTGCCGTATCGTATGTATCGGCCGACCTGGTGTTCCCCTTCATCGTCAATTCCTACGGTATCCTGATCCTGTTTGTGTACCTGCTCATTGCGATATCTCAATTGCGTTTGCGCCGCCGCCTGGAGCGCGAATGCCCGGAACGCATCAAGGTGCGCATGTGGCTGTTCCCTTACCTGACGTATTTCACCATCATCGCCATGCTGGTGATCCTCGGTGCCATGAGCGTGTCGTCCGATACGGAGCAGCGCGTGTCGTTCTGGTTCGGCCTGTTGAGCGTGGTCATCATGAGCGTCATGTACTACATCAAGAAGCTCGTCAACGACGACCGCAACGGCGACAACGAAGCCAAAGTGGAGCTCAAACATGTCTGACACGACCTTGTTGCCCGCCGGCCGGCGCCGCTTCCTGCGTACGACGGCCACCCTGGGCGCCGCCGCAGTGGCGGGGCCAGCCTTGGCCGCCTCTGCCTCCGTTACCCTGCCATTTGAAAATGGCGAGCGCGAACTGGTGGCCTTTCCGCAAAAGCGCCCGCTGATCCTGCTGACCAGCCGTCCTCCCCAGCTGGAAACGCCGTTCAGCGTGTTCAATGAAGGCGCGATCACGCCCAACGATGCGTTTTTCGTGCGCTACCACTGGAGTGGCTTGCCTACCAGCATCGATGGCGACAGCTACCGCCTGCGCATCGCCGGCCTGGTGAAGACTCCCTTGGAACTGTCGCTGGCGGAACTGAAACAGCTGGCCGAGCCGGTCGACGTGGTGGCCGTGACGCAATGCTCGGGTAACAGCCGCGGCTTCTTTGCCCCGCGCGCGAATGGCGGGCAGCTGGGCAATGGCGCCATGGGCAATGCCCGCTGGACGGGCATCCCCCTGAAGACCGTGCTGGAAAAGGCCGGTATCGCGGCCAGCGCCGTGCAAGTAGCCTTCAATGGCCTGGAAGCGCCGCCAGTGGGCGATGGTCCCGACTTCCAAAAAGCCTTGTCCGTCGAGCACATCATGGCGGGCGACGTCATGCTGGCCTGGGCCATGAATGGCGAAGACATTCCTTTCCTCAACGGCTATCCGCTGCGCCTGATTGTGCCAGGCTATTACGGCACTTACTGGGTCAAGCACTTGAGCGACATCACCGTGCTGGACAAGCCATTCGACGGTTTCTGGATGAGCACGGGCTACCGTATCCCCGACAACGGCTCCGGCTTCATCGAGCCGGGCGCACCCGTGGGCAAGACGACGCCGATCAGCCGCCTCAACGTGCGCTCTTTCATCACCAGCGTGCAGGATGGCGCGCAAGTGAAGGCGGGGCGCGACCTGGCCCTGCGCGGCATCGCTTTTGATGGCGGCCAGGGCATCAGCGAGGTGACCGTGTCGCTTGACGGCGGCCAGACGTGGCAGGAAGCGAAGCTGGGCAAGGACCTGGGACGCTACTCGTTCCGTGTATGGACCATGCTCATGAAGGCGCCGCGCAAGGGCAGCCACGTGCTGATGGTGCGCGCCGTCAACCGCATCGGCCAGAGCCAGCCCATGAAAGCCCTGTGGAATCCCATGGGTTATATGCGCAACGTGGTGGAAACCACGCGCATCCAGGCAGTCTGAGGAGATTCACATGCGAATGAAAATATTGATTGCCGCGCTGGCACTGGCGGCGGGTGGTGCGTGCGCGCTGGAAATCCACTTGCCGCCGGAAACGGCGACATACAAACCCAGCGAATTGCCCGGCTACCAGCTGGTGCAGCGCAACTGCATGACGTGCCACGCGGCCCAGTATGCGTCGAGCCAGCCCCCGGCCTCTCCGCGCGCCTATTGGGAAGCCACCGTCAAGAAGATGAAGAAGCCGTTTGGCGCGCAGTTCGACGACGTGGACATGCCGGCCATGGTCGATTACCTGGTGAAAACCTATGGCGTGGAGCGGGGCGCGGCAGCAACGGGCGCGGCCGTCGCCAAACCCGTGGCAGCCGCTGTCCCGGCCGCCAGCGGCAAGGATGTCAAGACCCTGCTGGCGGCGAATGGCTGCATGGCTTGCCATGCGCTCGACCAGAAGGTGGTCGGCCCTGGTTTTACCGAGGTGGCAGCCAGGTACAAGGGCAAGGACGGTGTCGCTGCCGTGGCGGCCAACATCCGCAGTGGCGGCGCGGGCAAATGGGGCCCCGTGCCCATGCCGCCATTCAGCCAGCTGAGCGAAGCGGATGCGGCGAGCCTGGCGAAGTACGTGCTGAACAGATAAGTTCGTCCCGGACGCGCAACAACCCTTAATACCACTTGCCGCCACCCATCCAGCGCGGTATTGCCCGCTGCCATCATGCAGCGGGCCTTTTTTTACTTGTCCCATTCGCCACCGCATCGCTTGCCAACGCAGCGATCGCCAGCACTGGTATTGTAAAAAACACCGTTATATAAAACCACTTGACTACCAATTTAGAGCGTCGCATTCTCTCTGCAGAAAGCCGACGCTTCGCTGTGCTTTCTTTACGTACAACATAAAAAGCTACTTCGATAGTTTTCGTATAACGTTCAGGAGACATTGTGAAGACACGGCAAATTAGCCGGCTGGCCTCGCCTTTGATGGCTGGCCTGCTGGGCAGCGCGCTGCTCGCTTGCGGCGGCAATTCCACCACCGAACCCCCATCGACCCTGCTGGCCGCCACGGCCGCCAGCGATCAGTGCGCGGCCTGGAGCGCCGCTGCCGTCTATACGGCGGGCCAGTGCGCCGTGTATGACGGCAAGGTCTACCGCGCCAAATGGTGGGTGCAGGGCACGGCGCCGAACAACGACCAGTGGGGACCGTGGAGTCTCGATACGGCCACCCCGACGCCGACGCCCACCCCGACACCGACGCCAACGCCGACGCCAACGCCAACGCCCACCCCGACGCCAACGCCCGGCATCCCCACCAAAGCCCAGGCCGAGGCCAACGAGGCGGCGCTGACGAACAACGATTTCTTCCGCAAGGTCAAGGCGTCGATCCGCACCCTGGGCAATACGGCCGTCGAGGCCGTGCAGCCCGGCCTGGCCAGCAATCCGCTCAACGTCAAGCGGGTCGAGCGCCTGCTGCCGGCGGCAAAGTGGGATTACTATTTTGCCGCGCGCGACACCAGTTATACCTATCAGCGTTTCCTGCAAGCCGTAGCCAAGTTCCCCGCCGTGTGCGACGACTACAGCGACGGGCGCAATGCGGACGCCATCTGCCGCCACAGCCTGGCCACCATGTTCGCGCATTTCGTACAGGAAACGGGCGACCATAACGCCAGCAGCCCGCTGCCGCAATGGCGCCAGGGCTTGAAGTATTTGCGCGAGCTGGGCTGCGACGAGACGGGCGCCGGCTGCGGCTACAACGTCGAGTGCGCCGATCCCGTCTTCAACAAGGTCTGGACCTGCGGCAAGAACGCCGATGGCAGCTTCAAGAAGTATTTCGGCCGCGGCGCCAAGCAGCTGTCGTACAACTACAATTACGGCCCATTCTCGCAAGCCATGCATGACGGCGACCAGTCCGTGCTGCTGAAGAACCCGGACCTGGTGGCCTCGACCTGGCTGAACCTGGCCTCGGCCACGTTCTTCTTTGTCTATCCGCAACCGCCGAAGCCGTCGATGCTGCATGTGCTCGACGGCACGTGGGTGCCGAACGCGGCCGATACGACGGCTGGCGCGGGCAATAATTTCGCCACCACCATCATGATCATCAACGCCGAATGCGGGCAGGGCACGGAAAAGCAGGCCGCGCAAAACCGCATCGATTACTACAAGCAATTTGCCGCCGACATGGGCTGGGATTATTCCGGCGAACAATTGTCTTGCGCCAACATGCAACGCTTCACCCCGGCCAGTTCCGCTTCCTACAACATCTATTGGGAAAAGAACTGGAGCGCCGGTGGCGACAACCAATGCCAGCTGGTCAGCTATCAAACCCCGTACAGCGCCTTGCAGGCCGGGAACTACGTGAAATGCGTGGAAGCCAACTGGAATGTGAAGTTGCAGTAGCAGTAAATGCAGGAATAGCCGGCCAGGGATAACAGTTGACAAGAGCCCCTTCAGGGGCCTGCAACAGCTCACAACGTACAACCTGTACAACCATAACGGAGACCAATACAACATGAAATCGAATGCATTATTGATGGCCCTGCTCAGCGGCGTACTCGTCGCTTGCGGCGGCGGTGGCCAAGACGGTACGACCGCCACCCCGAACACCTTGCTCGCCGCCGTCGAAGCGTGCGCCGTCTGGGACGCCGCCACCGTCTACACGGGCGGCCAGTGCGTGCTCTACCAGGGCGTTACTTACAAGGCCAAGTGGTGGACGCAGGGCAATGTCCCCAGTGCCGCCGACCAGTGGGGCCCATGGGCCGTGACGGATACGCCAACCCCGACACCGACCCCGACGCCCACGGCTTGCCGCCCGGACGGCTTGATCTCGGCCGTGCCGAATGTGCCGTATTGCAAGGTGTACGACGCGAATGGCCGCGAAGTGCTGAGCAATGGCTTGAACCGGCGCATCGTCGGCTACTTCGCCAGCTGGCGCACCGGTGTCGATGGCAGCCCCACCTATCTGGTAAACAATCTGCCGTGGGACAAGATCACCCACCTGAACTATGCGTTCGCTTCCGTCGATCCGGCAACCTCGAAAATCGCCATCGGCAGCGGCGCGGCCAATCCGGACACGGGCCTTACGTGGCCGAACGTGCCAGCCGCCGCCATGGACCCATCCTTGCCGTACAAGGGGCACTTCAACTTGCTGTCGCAATACAAGAAGAAGTATCCGGGCGTGAAACTGATGATTTCCGTGGGTGGCTGGGCCGGCAGCGGCGGCTTCTACACGGCCACGACGAATGCGGACGGCAGCATCAACACGGCCGGCATCAACACCCTGGCCGATTCCATGGTGGCCTTCGTGCGCCAGTACAACTTCTTCGATGGCGTCGATGTCGATTACGAACATCCGACCACCAATAATGAAGCGGGCAATCCGAACGACTTCGCCGTCTCGAAGCCGCGCCTGGCGGGCCTGATGACGAGCTACAACCTGCTGCTGAAAGTGCTGCGCCAGAAGCTCGACGAGGCGGCCGTGCAGGACAATAAATACTATCTGCTCACCATCGCCGGCTCCGCCTCGGGCTGGGTCTTGCGCGGGGAGGAAAACATGTCGGGATTGAAATATCTCGATTACGCCAGCCTGATGAGCTACGACTTGCACGGCGCGTGGAACCAGTATGTGGGGCCGAACGCGGCGCTGTTTGACGATGGCAACGATGGTGAATTGCGTGCCGGTAACGCCTACCAGTTCCAGAACATCGGCTACCTGAACACGGACTGGGCCTACCGCTACTACCGCGGTGCCATGCAGGCGGGGCGCATCAATATCGGCGTGCCGTTCTACACGCGGGGCTGGAAGGATGTGACGGGTGGCACGAATGGCTTGTGGGGCACGACGCCACTGATCAGTTCCACGGTCACCTGCGCCGGCACCAAGACGTGCGGCACGGGCGCCACCGGCATCGACAACGTCTGGTACGACCTGGACTCGCAGGGTAAACCCACGCCAGGCGGCGGCAACCCCATCTGGCATGCGCTGAACTTGCAGAGCGGTATCGTGCCGAGCTACCTGGACGCCTATAAAGTCACGGACAAGGCCCTGGTGGGCACCTATGTGCCGCATTACAGCAGCACCATGGTGGCGCCGTGGCTGTGGAATGCGACCAAGAAAGTGTTCATTTCCACGGAAACCACGCAGTCGATCGCGGCCAAGGCCCAATACATCGTCAACAACAATATCGGCGGCGTGATGATCTGGGAAATGGCGGGCGACTATGCCTGGGATGCCACGCGCAACGGCGGCAAGGGCGAGTATTTCATGGGCACCACCCTGACGGACGTGCTGTACCAGGCCTTCCGCACGGCTGGCGTGTATGGCAACAAGCGCGCCGAAATCGCCATGCCGGGCACGGCGGCCAACGTCAGCATCACTTTGGGCGGCTGGAAGCTGGGCGACAACAACTTCCCCATCAACCCGGTGATGACGGTGAAGAACAATACGGCGTCGACCCTGCCGGGCGGCACCGTGGTGGAGTTCGACTATCCCGTCTCGGCACCATCGGACATGAGCGACCAGTCAGGCTTCGGTTTGACGGTGATCAATGCCGGCTACACGGGGCCGAACAATATCGGCGGCTTCACGAAGAACTACAACCGGGCCCGCTTCGCGATTCCCGCCTGGCAATCGCTGGCGCCGGGCGGCTCCGTGGCGCTGACCTTGAATTACCGTTTGCCGATCTCGGGACCGGCCAACTACACGGTCACCGTGGGCGGCACCAAGTATGCGCTGACGCAGGAGTATCCGGAATTGCCAGTAGCCTTGCCATAAGTTGAATCCGGTAGTGTAAACAGCGAAGGGCGGAACCGCGGTTCCGCCCTTTTTAGTTTCTGGCGTTAGCTAAGCTGGCTTAAAACCAGGTTTCTACCTGGAAACCGTAGGACGTGCCGCTGGTATTGTTGTTGTAGATCGGGCCGCCGTTGTTCGACGCGTTGACCGAGGCGGTGGCCGCATCGTTCCATTTGCCGTACGTCACGAAAGCGCGCAGTTCAGGACGCGACCACAGGCCAGGACCGGCCGAGATCGTCGGCGCGATGGTCAGCTTGGTCAGGCGCTTGGCTGGCTGGCCGCCCGACTGCGTCACGCGGTCCGTGCCCAGTTCGCCCACCAGCTTGAAGTTGTTGGTGAATGCGTACACAGGACGCACGCCGACCGAGGTCCAGGTCGAGGAACCGGCGGCGGTCGATTCGTCTTTTTGCCACAGGGCGACGAATTCCATGCCGAAGTTTTCCATCGGCTGGATCGCCATGTCATTGAAGACGCGCGTGCGCTTGCGGTCAGAACCGTAGGAAGTGCTGCCCGAGGCGCCGAACTGTCCGTTGCCGTCACCGCCAACACCAGGGCCGACGCCGTACTGCACGCCGAAGGTGTTGCCGCCGCCGAAGACTTTGCCTTGACGGTGGAATGCCGACAGTTGCCAGCCGTTATGTTTCGGGCCGTAGATGTCGTTGTCCTTGCCTTCGGCCGTGATGATGGTCGCGGCCAGGTCCAGGGTGCCGTTTTCATTGACGGGAATTTCGCCATAGATGAAGTTCTGGCGCACGGCGGAACGGGTGCCGGTGATGGCGCCAGTGTTCTTGTCGCGGGCATTGATGTCGTTGTCCTTGAAGAAGGCATACGAGAATTTACCCGGGCCAACAGGAATGCGGTCCAGGCCGGCGCCCGTGCCGTTCATGTTGATGTATTGCAGATCCAGCATGTGGATGTCAGGACGGTAGTAGAAGCGTTTACCGATCCAGGCCGTGCCGCCGTTCAGGAAATCGAGCCCCTGCGCTTCGACATAGGCCTTGACGATGCCCAGCTTGTTGTCGCCGAAATCCGAGTTTGGCGCGTAAGCGTTGACCCAGATGGTGGCCAGGTAGTTCACGCCGCCGGACTTGGCAACAGACTTGGTGTAGCCGAATTCCGTGTAGGCGTCGCACTCATTGCCCAGACGATATTTCATGGTATTGCCACCCAGGCCGAAGCAGCCTTGCGAACCGCCGTCGCCCGAAGTATTGCTGCCGGCGCCAGCGCGCAGGTAGCCGTGGAAGCCTTCGGCGTCGCTTGGGTACATGGGGTCGGCCATGGCGGAAGCGCTGGCGATGGCCAGGATCAGGGCAGGTAAAGTTTTCAATGCAGTACGGTTCATGCGGTCTCCAGAAGAATGTAAGTGGTAGCGGTGGCGCCCCTGAAGGCGACCACCGCACGCGGTCTAATGCCGAAAACCAAGTCTAGCAGCGCTTTTTTAACCACCCTGATACAAAACGTGCAAGTGCTGATACTTTCTTTCAGAGTGTTGTTTTTGCTACATATCGATACTCTTGCGCATAGCGGGCTTGCAAAAGAGTATCGAATTGCGGTTTTGGAGTATCAGAAAGTATCAAAGTCCGGTGCTACATTGTGGTCGTGGTGCCAAGTACCTGAGCATTGCCAACGACAAAAACACTGGAGACATACAATGAAACGTTACGCCATCGCCGCGCTGTTCGCCGGCTGCCTCAGCTCGTCCGCTTTTGCCGCCACCGACCTGGTCATCGCGACTGTCAACAACGGCCACATGATCGAAATGCAAAAGCTCAGCAAGTTCTTCGAGCAAGCCAATCCTGACATCAAGCTCAAATGGGTGACCCTGGAAGAGGGCGTCTTGCGCCAGCGCATGACCACCGATATCGCCACCAAGGGCGGCCAGTTCGACGTGATGACCATCGGCCTGTATGAAACGCCCATCTGGGGCAAGAAAAACTGGCTGATCCCCATCAAGCCGGACGCCAAATACGATATCGACGACTTGCTGCCGGCCATCCGCGAAGGGCTCTCCGGCGACGGCAAGCTGTATGCGTCGCCGTTCTATGGCGAAAGCTCGATGATCATGTACCGCAGCGACCTGGTCAAAAAGGCGGGCGTGACGATCGAGGACCGTCCGTCCTGGAACCAGTTGCGCGACGTGGCGGCCAAGCTGCACGATCCGGCCAACGGCGTGTACGGCATCTGCCTGCGCGGCAAGCCGGGCTGGGGCGACAACATGGCACTCATCACCACCATGGCCAATTCCTATGGCGGCCAGCTGTTCGACATGAAATGGAAGCCGCAATTTACCAGCAAGCCATGGAAGGACGCGGTCACCATGTATGTCGACCTGATGAAGAAATACGGCCCGCCGGGCGCGGCCGCCAACAGCTTCAATGAAAACCTGGCGCTGTTTAACCAGGGCAAGTGCGGCATCTGGATCGATGCGACGATTGCCGCCTCCTTCATCACGGACCCCAAGCAAAGCAAGGTGGCCGACAAGGTGGCGTTTGCCCAGTCGCCTATCGGCGTGACGGAGCGGGGCGCGAACTGGCTGTGGATCTGGTCGCTCGCCATCCCCGCGAGTTCCAAGCACCCGAATGAAGCACAGCGCTTCATCAACTGGGCCACGTCGCCCGACTACGTGAAACTGGTAGCCAAGGAAACGAGCTGGGCCAACGTGCCGACCGGCACGCGCAAGTCGACCTATGCCAGCCCCGAGTTCCAGAAAGTGGCGAAATTTGCCGCCGCCGAAGGCAAGGCCCTGGCCACCACGCGCGCCGTGCAAAGCACCTTGCCGCCGTCGCCTTACGTGGGCGTGCAATTTGCTTCGATTCCCGAATTCCAGGTGATCGGCGTGGCAGCCGGCCAGCAGATGGCGGCAGCGCTGCTGGGCAAGGTGACGGTGGACCAGGCGCTGGAATTGTCGCAGCAGACGGCGGAAAGAGAAATGCGTAAAGGCGGGTACTACAAATAAGACGTCTCCGGTCTTGCTGTGCCATTTGCTTTGTCAACAGGTGATGTGATCGGCCTTGCTGTTCAGCGGGCCGTCACTCCCTCACGTCCCAAGAGTATCCTATGAAACGCATTATCCCCCGGACTTTGCTGACGCCGGCCGTGGTCGCCGTCTCCGTCATTTCCGTGATCCCGCTGCTGATCACCCTGTATTACTCGTTCGTGCGCTATTCCATGCTCGATCCGAGCGGCCATCCTTTCCATGGCCTGGCCAATTTCCACTTTTTCTTTACGGATGCCTCGTTCCTGCCAGCCCTGCAGAACACGTTTACCCTGCTGTTTTCCGTCATGCTGGTCACGGTGGTGCTGGGCACGGCGCTGGGCTTGCTGATCAATGAAGCGTTCCCGGGACGCGCCATCGTGCGCGTGCTCCTGATTTCGCCGTTTCTCATCATGCCGGCCGTGAATGCCCTGATGTGGAAGAACATGCTGCTCAATCCGATCTACGGCCTGTTCGCGCAAATCAGCATTTTCTTTGGCGCCACGCCCGTCGACTGGCTGTCGGCCCATCCCCTGTTTTCCATCATCATGATGGTCTCGTGGCAATGGCTGCCGTTCGCCTGCCTGATCTTCATGACGGCCCTGCAGTCGATGGACCGGGAACAGCTGGAAGCGGCGCGCATGGATGGCGCCACCTATCTGCAGCAGCTGCGCTACCTCTACATTCCCCACCTGGGCCGCGCCGTCTCGGTGGTGCTGATGATCGAGATGATCTTTTTGCTGTCGATCTTTGCGGAAATATTTACCACCACGGGCGGCGGTCCCGGCTTCGATACGACCACCATCACCTTCATGATTTACCAGCAGGCACTGCTGTCCTATGACGTGGGAGCGGCCTCGGCCGGTGCCCTGTTCGCCGTGCTCATCGCCAACATCGCCGCCTTCTTCCTGATGCGCGTCATCGGCAAGAATCTGTCGAAATAAGGAGACCTTGATGCATAGCAAACTCAATCTGTATGGCCGCACGGCCGCCTCCTGGCTGTTCGCGCTGCTGCTGTTCTTTCCCATCTTCTGGCTGGGCCTGATGGCCTTCAAGACGGAAGGACAAGCCATTTCCACGCCGCCGCTGCTGTTTTTCACGCCCACGCTCGACAGCTTCCGCGAAGTGCTGGCACGCGACAATTACTTCGGCTACGCGTGGAACTCGCTGTTTACCAGCGTGCTCTCGACGGCCATCGGCCTGTTGATCGCCATCCCGGCCGCCTATTCGATGGCCTTCTTTCCCACGGGCGGCACCATCGGCTTGCTGAAATTCATGCTCAGCTCGCGCTACATGCCCGGCGTGGGCGCCCTGATGCCGATCTATATCTGCTACCAGTACTTCGGCCTGCTCGACACGCGCATCGGCCTGACCATCATGTTCATGCTGATGAACCTGCCCATCATGATCTGGCTGCTGTACACGAGCATGAAGGAGCTGCCGCGCGAAATTCTGGAAGCGTCGCGCATGGATGGCGCCACCGTGTGGGACGAATTCCGCCACGTCGTGCTGCCCCTGTCCGTGGGCGGCATCGCTTCCACGGCCCTCGTGTGCATGGTGTGGTCGTGGAATGAGTCGTTCTGGTCGCTGAACCTGGGCGCCTCCAACGCGGGCACCCTGGCCTGGCTCATCGCCTCGTATTCCAGCCCGGAAGGCTTGTTCTGGGCGAAATTGTCGGCCGCTTCGCTGATGGCCATCGCGCCCATCATGGCGCTGGGCTGGTTCTGCCAAAAACAACTGGTCCAGGGTATGACCTTTGGCGCCGTCAAGTAGCATCGAAAACAAATCAGAAATGAGACTATCATGGCTTACCTTCAACTGAGCAATATCGAAAAATTCTTTGGCGAGCACCGCGCCATCAAGGGCATCGACCTGGAGATCCGGCAGGGCGAATTCGTCGTCTTCGTGGGTCCGTCTGGTTGCGGAAAATCCACCTTGCTGCGCCTGATCGCGGGCCTGGAACCGATCGACGGCGGCAATCTGTCGCTCGACGGGCGCGACATCACGGCGCTGCCATCGTCCAAGCGCGACCTGGCGATGGTGTTCCAGTCGTATGCGCTGTATCCGCACATGACGGTGTTCCAGAACATGTCGTTCGCGCTGAAACTGGCCGGCGTCGATCCGGCCATCATCCGCGAAAAAGTCGACAAGGCGGCCGCCATCCTCGACCTTGGGCGTTACCTGGAACGCACGCCCAAAGAATTGTCTGGCGGGCAGCGCCAGAGGGTGGCCATCGGCCGCGCCATCGTGCGCGACCCGAAAGTGTTCCTGTTCGACGAACCGCTGTCGAACCTCGATGCGGCCTTGCGCGTGCAGACGCGCATCGAGATCGCCAAGCTGCACCGCGAACTGGGCGCCACCACGATTTATGTGACCCACGACCAGGTGGAGGCGATGACCCTGGCGGACCGCGTGGTGGTGCTGCGCGACGGCCAGATCGAGCAGCATGGCTCGCCATTGGAACTGTATGACCGTCCCGCCAACCGCTTTGTCGCACAATTCATCGGCACGCCCAGCATGAACGTGGTGCCCGCTGACGCGGCGCCGCAGCTGCTGGCGCAGGCGGGCAGCGCTGCGCAGGCGGACGGCTTCGTCGGCATCCGCCCCGAACACGTGCACCTGGGCGCGGCGCAGCCGGGCAGCGTGCCCGTCACGGTCGACCTGGTGGAGTCCTTGGGCGTGGAAACCCTGACCTATGTGCGCTTGCCGAATAATGTGCAGGTGGTGTCGCGCGGGGCGGAGCGCAGCAGCCTGCAGCCGGGCCAGCAGACGCATTTGACGTTCGAGCCGGGCTTCGTCCATTATTTTGACCGCGCCGGCAAGACCTACGCGGCGGCGAAAGGAGCGCTGTAATGGACGCCATCGCATTGAACCAGGCGAACCTGGCCAAGCTGCCGGTGGACGCAACCGTGCCCGCGTATGCGCGCGGCGCGCTCGTGCCCAGCATCGTGCATATCGGCGTGGGCGGCTTTTTCCGCGCCCACCAGGCCGTGTACCTCGACGACTTGCTGGCGCTGCAGGGCCAGGGCCATGAGCACGCGCAGTGGGGCTATTGCGGCGTGGGCTTGCTGGCGCATGACGCGGCCATGCGCGACGCCATGCGGGCGCAGGATGGCCTGTACACGGTGGTCGAGCGCAGCGCGGCCGGCGACAGCGCGCGCATCATCGGCTGCATCGGCGAATACCTGTATGCACCCGACGAGCCGCAAGCCGTACTGGAAAAGCTGGCCGACCCTGGCACGCGCATCGTCGCGCTGACCATCACCGAGGGGGGGTACTATGTGAACCAGGGCACGGGCGAATTCGACGCCGGTCATGCCGATATCGTGTATGAACTGGCGCACCCGCAGGCGCCGCGCTGCTCGTTCGGCTATCTGGCGGCGGCGCTGGCCGTGCGCCACCAGCGGGGCCTGGCGCCGTTTACCATCATGTCCTGCGATAACCTGCAAAACAATGGCGACGTGACGCGCAAGATGCTGCTGGCCTTTGTCTCCCTGCGCGACGGGGAGCTGGCGCGCTGGCTGGCCATGCATGGCAGCTTCCCCAACAGCATGGTCGACCGCATCACCCCGGCCACCACCGATGAACACCGGGCGCTGGTGCGCGACAGCTTTGGCATCATCGACGCCTGGCCGGTCGTGTGCGAGCCGTTCCGCCAGTGGGTCATCGAAGACGACTTCCCGCAGGGGCGGCCAGCCTGGGAGCTGGTGGGCGCGCAGATGACGCACGACGTGCTGCCATATGAAAAGATGAAGCTGCGCCTATTGAATGCCAGCCACCAGGCCCTGTGCTACATCGGCATGCAGCTCGGTTACACGTTTGCGCACGAAGCGATGAACGATCCTGGCATCCGCCTGCTCGTGCGCCGCATGATGGATGAGGAAGTGACGCCCTTGCTGGATGTAGTGGAAGGCATCGACCTGGAGCGGTACAAGGCTACCCTGATCGAGCGCTTTTCGAATCCTGCCGTGCGCGACCAGCTGGCGCGCATCGGCACGGAAGGTTCGGCGCGCATCCCGAAATTCGTGCTGCCATCCGTGCGCGAAGCACTGGCCCGTGACGGCGCCATCAAGCTGCTGGCGTTTACCGTGGCGTGCTGGTTCCGCTACCTGGAAGGCCACGACGAGCAGGGGCGCGAGATGCCCTTGAACGACCCGTATGCGGCGCGCCTGCGCGCACTGGCGCTGCAGGGCGGGGCGGACGCGACGGCCTTGCTGTCGCTGCGCGAGCTGTTCGGCGAGTTGAGCGACACGCCAGCCTTTACGCAGGCGGTGGGGCAGTCGCTGGCCAGCCTGTATGGGATGGGTGCGCGCGCGGCGCTGGAACAGATCGTCGCCTGACGGGGGAGGGCGCGCCATGCCACGCAAAGCCGATGCCTCACTGCCGCAGATGGAGCTGGAACAGCAGCGCGACGCCACGCCAGGCTTCGAGCCGAAAGGCAGTTTTGGCTTCATCCGCTACCTGGAGCACGGCTTTCCGAATTCGCTGGTGCGCTGGCATTACCACGACGAGTACGAGCTGCACCTGATCGTCGAAAGCAGCGGCAAGGTCTTTGTCGGCGACTACATCGGCCAGTTCACGCCCGGCCACATGGTGCTGACGGGACCGCGCGTGCCGCACAACTGGGTCTCGCTCGACACGCCGCCGGAAGGCGTGGCCTTGCGCGACATGGTGGTCCAGTTTTCGCATGCGCCGCTGGCGTCGATGGCCACCGCCATTCCCGAATTGAAGGATATTTTTCCGCTGCTGCAGCGCGCCTTGCACGGCGTGGAATTTTTTGGCGTCAGCGAACAGTCGCTGCGGCGTTTCCAGCGCATCCGCGACAGCAATGGCCTGCCGCGCTTCATCGAATTTTTGACACTGCTGGGCGAACTGGCGCAGACCAGCGATTACCAGCTGCTGTCGACGGTGCCGATGCAGTCGAGCGACGACGACGTGGCCCTGGCGCGCATCAGTTCGGCCATCAACTTCATCGTGCACAATTACAGCAGCCAGTTTTCGCTGAAACAGCTGGCCGAGCAGGTGGACATGCCCGAGCGGACGTTTTCGCGTTTTTTTCGCAGCGCCACGGGCAACAGCTTCACGGACTTCGTCAACCGCCTGCGCATCAACAAGGCTTGCCAGCTGCTGATGGAGACGGAGCGCTATGTCAGCAACATCTGCTACGAGGCGGGATTCAATAATGTTGCCAATTTCAACCGGCGCTTCCTGGAATTGAAGGGCATGACGCCGAAGGAGTTTCGCCAGCAGGCGCTGGGCCGTTTTGGCGCCTGAGGCTTTTTGAGGTACATTGGATGGCACAGGCGGGGACAGCCTGGGAGAGACAAGCATGGAACACCTATGGCAGAAGGACAGCGAGCGCAAGGCGCCCGAGCTGGAACGGGAAAGCTACGATGGCATCATCAATTACCTGGAACACGGCTATCCCAGTTCGCGCGTGCGCTGGCACTGTCACGAGGAATATGAGCTGCACCTGATCGTCGCCACCAGCGGACGATTGTTCGTGGGCGACTATATCGGCGAATTCTCGCCTGGCCACCTGGTGCTGACGGGCCCGCGATTGCCGCACAACTGGATTTCCAACGTGATGCCCGAAGGCGGCGTGGCCTTACGCGATATGATCGTGCAATTTGCCCATGCGCCGCTGGCCGGTGCCGCGCGCGTCATCCCCGAACTGCGCGAACTGCTGCCGCTGCTCGAGCGCTCCAGCTATGGCGTGGAGTTTTTCGACATGGGCCACGAGGCCGAGCAGCACCTGGCGCGTATCCGCGCCACGCATGGCGCCGAACGCTTCGCCGAATTCGTCCAGATGATGAGCAAGCTGGCGCGCACGGCCAATTACCGTTTGCTGTCGACCGCCTCCTTGCGCTCGTACGACGATGACGCCACCCTGGCCAAGGTCAACTCCGTGCTCAACTACATCACGGACAATTACCGCGAGCCGATTTCGGCGGAAATGCTGGCCGATCAGGTGGGCATGTCGCTGAGTAAGTTCTCGCGCTTCTTCCGCAAGGCGACGGGTAACAGCTTCACGGATTTCATCAGCCGCCTGCGCATCAACAAGGCGTGCCAGTTGCTGATGGATACGGATCACTATGTGTCGAACGTCTGTTACGACGTGGGTTTCCAGAACGTGGCCAATTTCAACCGCCGCTTCTTGCAGGTGAAGGGCGTCACGCCCAAGGAATTCCGGCGCCAGGCAGATGGCCGCTTTGGCGGCATCGGCGGGCCCGTGGCGGATATGCCACAGGCCTGACGACTGTCACGGGCTTGTCACTTTGACTGGTTATGCTCCACGGCTATCCCACCCACCTTAGCCGAGGAATGCATGAACACTGCTGTAACGTCGATCCCGAAACTGACCCTGTTGGCCATCGCCGCCGGCCTGACCCTGGCCGCTTGCGGCGGCAGCGACAATCCGCCGGCGGAGCCTTCCAAGCCCGTGGCGCAGACGGGCGTGTTCCTCGATGGCGCGGTGGAAGGACTCGATTACGTGGCGGGCAGCGCGGCCAAGGCCAGCACCAATGCCAAGGGCGAATTCATGTGCAACCCGGGCGATACGGTCGCCTTCAGCGTGGGCGGCCTGGCCCTGGGCTCGGCGCCATGCGGCGCCGTCGTCACGCCGCTGGCGCTGGCCGCCAGCACCAACGTGGCGGACGACAAGGTCGTCAACCGCCTGCTGGCGCTGCAATTGCTCGATGACGACAGCGATCCGTCGAACGGCATCAAGCTGACGGCCGAAGTGAAGGCGGCGCTGGCCGGCAAGACGCTGGACTTTGCCGCCGCCCCGGCCGTCTTCAACGCGGCGCTGGCCGCGCATCTGGCAGCGGTGGGCGGGAAATTCGCAGGCCGCACGGTCGATGCGGAGCGCCGCGCCCTCGTGCGCGAGCATTTCGAAGACACCCTGGCCTCGAAAGCGGGCGCGCCCGTCAACGAGGCGCTGACGCAAGCCAATCCGGTCGGCGAAGTGAAAGTCACCGTGACGCGCTACCAGATCCAGGCGGCCGATAAATTCTACGTGCCGTACGAAGGCGCCAACGCCAAGATCAAGGGCGAATTCCCGAACGGCTTCCTGCCGTCGTACGGCTCGGGCCTGGCTTACAAGGGCAAGAATGCGGCCGGCGACCTGGAATTCTATGGCTTGACGGACCGCGGCCCGAACGGCGACGGCCCGCTGGTGCCCGATCCATCTGGCAAGGGCACCATCGGCAGCAAAATCTTCCCGTCGCCCAGCTTCACGCCTTCGTTCGGGGTGCTCACGGTGGGCAAGAACGGCGCCGTGCTGGCGTCGAGCACGCCGATCAAGGTGTCGGCCACCGTCAACAGCTCGGGCTTGCCCGTGCCCGTGGGCGCGGTCGGCAATTCGGCCGAGATTCCCGTCATGGATGCGATGAAGTTCGATGCGGCCGGCAAGGCTGTCTTCAACGCGGGCGGCCTCGATTCGGAAGCCATCGTCGTCGATGCGAAGCGCAATGCGCTGTGGGTCTCGGACGAATACGGCCCCTTCATCATCAAGATCGATGCGGCCACCGGCATCATCCAGGCCAAGTACGAACCGGGCAAGGGCTTGCCAACCCTGTTCGCCAAGCGCCGCGCGAACCGCGGCATGGAGGGCATGACCCTCGATACGAGCAACGACAAGCTGTACGCCTTCCTGCAAAGCCCCCTGTCCGACGGCACGGCGCCATACACGGTGACGAAGAAGAATGAGCAGGTCGAGCGCTTCGCCCGCTTCACGCGCTGGATCGAATTCGACCCGGTGACGGGCACCAGCGGCAAGATGTTCGCCTATCCGCTGAATGCGGCCGACTACCAGGACAGCCGCACGGGCAACGCCAAGCTGGGCGACATGGTGGCGCTGGGCGGCGGCAAGTTCCTCGTCATCGAGCAGGGCGCCGCGCCGTCGGGCAAGGTGTTCAATAAACTGATGCTGGTCGAATTGAAGGGCGCCACCGATATCTCGGCCGCTGCCTTCAACGCGACGACCTCGGACCTGGAAAAAAGCAGCATGGGCGGCGCGGCCGTCAACGGCGCCGACTGGACCGCCGTCACGCCGCTGAAGAAAACCCTGCTGCTGGACTTGAATGCCATCGGCTGGGCGGCGGAAAAGGCGGAAGGCCTGACCCTGATCGACGACTCCACCATCGCGCTGGCCAACGACAACGACTTCGGCCTGAAGACGAAGATCTTTGACGCGAACGGCGTGGAAGTGGCGGATGCCGACGTGACCAAGTGCACGGTCGATGCCAGCGGTACTATCGTCACCAGCGCCGCCGCCGGCTGCAATGCCGCCAACACCATCCGCGTGGCGCGCGGCGACGACCGCGAACGCCCAAGCCGCTTGTGGATCGTGAAGTTTGCCAAGGCGCTCACTGCGTATTGAACGATGGTGGATGTGTCGGATTACGCGGCGCGCGTGCCGCTAATCCGACCTATGCATGGAAAAAGCCGCGCGGTGCTGGGATGCACCGTGCGGCTTTTTTGTTATGAAGAGCGAACGTAGGTCGGATTAGGCGGGGCCGCCGAGGCCAAAGGCCGTAATCCGACATTCATCCGATTACTTCTTGGTGTAGGTATTGAGCCAGTCCAGCACCGTGTGATGCCACAGCAGCGAGTTCGCCGGTTTCAGTACCCAGTGGTTCTCGTCCGGGAAGACCAGCAGCTTGCTCGGGATGCCCTGGCGCTGCAGTGCCGTGAAGGTGCCCAGGCCTTGCGCGGTGGGGATGCGAAAATCCAGGTCGCCCTGGACCACCAGCATCGGCGTCTTCCAGTTCTTCACGAAGTTGACGGGATTGAACTGCTCGTGCTTGGCTGGCGCATCGTAGTACGGGCCGCCGTTTTCCCATTCCGTGAACCACAGTTCTTCCGTTGCGTAAGCCATGCCGCGGTTGTCGAACACGCCGTCGTGGTTGACCAGGCACTTGAAGCCGTCCGGCCAGTTACCGGCGATCCAGTTCATCATGTAGCCGCCGTACGACGCGCCCAGCGCGCAGCTGCGTTCGCGGTCCAGCCACGGGAATTTCTTGGTGGCCGCTTCCAGGCCCTTCTGCAAGTCGACCAGCGGCTTGCCGCCCCAGTCGCCGCTGATGGAATCCGTGAACTTCTGGCCATAGCCGGTCGAACCGTGGAAGTCGATAAAGACGGTGGCGTAGCCGGCGCCCGCATACACTTGCGGATTCCAGCGGTAGCTCCAGCTGTTGCCAAAGCTGCCTTGCGGGCCGCCGTGGACGAGGAAAGCGACCGGATACTTTTCACCGGCCTTGGCATTCCATGGCTTCATCACGTGGCCGTAGACGGTTTCGCCATTCGCGCCCGCGAACGAGAACTGCTCATATTCGCCGAAGCGCACGTCGGCCAGGGCTGCCGCATTCTGCTTCGTCAGCTGGACCATCGGCGCGTTTTCCGACTTGGCGTCGAGCTTGCGCGTGTACAGCTGCGCGCCCGAGGCCAGGTTGGCTTGCGCCAGCACGATGGTATTGCCGCGCACGTCGAAGTCGCCCACGGCGCCCTTGCCCGTCAGCGCAGCGACCTTGCCGCTGGCCGCGTCGATGTGGAACAGGCGGTGCTGGCCCACGTCATCGGCGGCGACGAGGAAAGCCTTGCTGTCAGGCGTCCAGCGGAAGTCGGCCACGGAACGGTCCCAGTCATCGGCCACGGTGCGCTTCTTGCCGGTGGCGACATCCATCAGCACCAGGTGGAAACGGTCCGCTTCGAAGCCCGGCTTGGTCATGGCGACATAGGCCAGGGTGCGGCCATCGGGCGAGTAGGTGGCTTTGGCATCCCAGGCCGGATTGTCGGCGGTGAGATTGCGTGGCGCCTGGCCGCCAGCGGCAGGAATCGTGTAGACGTCGAAGTTGGTCGACCACGATTCCGTGCGGCCGGCCACGCGCACGGAGAAGGCCACCGTCTTGCCGTCCGGGCTGAAATGGTATTCGCCATTGTCGCCGAACGGTTTCGATGGGGCGTCGCCGTCCAGGGTGCCGCTCAAGCTCACGGGCGTGGCGCTGACCTTGCCGGTGGCGTCGATCGGCGCCGAGTACAGCGCATTGCGGCGGCCATCGGCCCAGGTATCCCAGTGGCGCACGAACATCTGGTCGTAGACCATGCCGGTCGCCTTGTTTTTTGCTTTTTCATCGAGGCGCTTCTTCGTGCAGGCGATGTCCGCGCAATCGAGGAAGACGCCCATGCTGAAGGCCAGGCGGTCGCCCTGCGGCGACAAGCGGTAGGTGTCGACGTCCAGCGCCAGGTCGGTGACCTTGGCCGCTTCGCCGCCGTTCAGGGGCAGTTGCCACACTTGCGAGGAGCCGGAGCGGCCAGAGAGGAAGTAGATGGCGTCGCCGTTCGGCGACCATTGCGGGTCGCTGGCGCTGGCATCGCCGCGCGTGAGCTGGCGCGGCACCGCGTTCGGCGCGCGCAGGTCGATCATCCACAGCTGCGTGTTGCCGCGGTTCTTGTCCAGGTTGGTGGTGCGCACCGTGTAGACGACGCGCGTGGCGTCCGGCGACAGCACGGGGCTGCCCACACGTTCCATGGCCACCATGTCTTCCACGGTGAAACCGCGCGGCGCGGCCAGCGCAGGGATGGCTGCGGTGGTGGCCATGGCGGCACTGAATGCTCCCAAGAGCAGCAGACGTAAACTCATTCAAACTCCCGATTCTTATGACGACGTTATCGATATGGTATTGACGTGGCCGGCTGTACCGCCGGCAGCCCGACATCATAGCAATAAAGACGCGCTTGCTGCGGGAGTTGACCGCCGGTTAGCCGGCCGGCAGTGCCAGTTGGTCGAGCGCCACATGGCTCAGGAAGCCGCCCTGGCTGGTGGCCGGCAAGCCCGCCTCGATGGCGTGGGCAAAGCGGATGCCGGGGTCCTGTTCCAGCGTGGCCAGCAGGCGCGCCACGTGCGGATAATGGGCCAGGCTGGCCAGCTGCAGCGGTTCGGCCCAGCGCGCCGTGGCGGCCAGGTAGGCGTCGGCGATGGTCGGTGCCGTGTCCGAGGCCAGCCAGGCGCGGCCAGCGAGCAGGCGCTCCAGGTGCGCCAGGCTTTTGTTGACCTTGTCGACGGCCATCTCGCGCCACACGGCCGCACGCGCATCGTCCGGTGCCGCGCGCGATGCCTGGAAGGCGGGCATGAAGGCGGCATGGAAGGTCGTGTGCAAAAAGGACAGCACGCTGTTCAGGCGGTCGTATTGCGGCGTGCCTTGCGCAAAGCCCAAGCCTGTGTGCGGCGTGCGGGCGGCGATGTGTAGCAGGATCGCCATGCTTTCCAGCAGCGGCGCGCCCGCGTGCGTGAGCAGGGCCGGCGTCTGGCCCAGCGGATTGATGGCGAGAAAGGCGGGATGCTGCTTGCTGGCCGGGTCGCGCGCTTCCACGCGGGCCAGGCGATACGGCAAGCCGCTCCATTCGAGGGCGGCGATGGCGGCAAACGAGCAGCCGAAGGGCACGCTGTAGATCAGGGTGGTTTCCAAGTCGACACTCCATGTCGGTTGAGGGAAGGGCAGTCTAGCTGCTATGGTTATTATTTGGAAGAAGGCAGAATAATGTGGTATAGGTACATTTTTTATACCAGATCGCCATCATGAAACAGAATGTCTCCGGCTGCGCCGTGGAAGAAGCCATGCGCCTGCTGGGCGGGCGCTGGCGGGTCGTGCTGCTCAGCTATCTGATGGCGGGGCCGAAGCGCTTCAGCGAAATCCGCCGCGCCGTGCCGAACATTTCCCAGCGCATGCTGACCCTGGACTTGCGCGCGCTGGAAGAGGCGGGCTTGCTGACGCGCACGATCTACGCGGAAGTGCCCGTCAAGGTCGAGTACCAACTGACGGACGAGGGCTTGCGCTTGCGCGAACTCGTCGAAATGCTGCGGGGCATCGGCCTGCGCCTGCGCGGGCAGGCCGATGCGGGCGGCGCCTTTCTCGCGCCCGATGCGGTGAATAATTCCCTATAGAAACAGCTGATTTGATGCAAAGTGCTAGACTGCCGGCCTTTGATCACTACTCTCGACACCCATGCGCCTGACTTCCCTCGCCCTGACCGCCGCCGCCCTGTTTGCCGCCTTGCCGGCCCAGGCGGCCACCATGCCGACGCTCGAACAAATCCACGCCGCCGTGCAGGCGGGCGTAGCCAAGACCCGGGCCAAAATGCAATCGACTGTGCCGGTACCGATCGCCGTCAAGGTCACCAGCTTGACCGGCTGCCAGGATTCGCAGGAAGTGCCGGGCGAAGTGGTGTGCCTGGTCGCCATGAGCGCCGGCATGCGCGATGCTTTCATGGTGCTGCCGCTGCGTAACGAGAACGGTAGCTGGGTGGGCGTCGAGCGCAAGGACGCCAAGTTCGCGGGACCGTCGCCGGCCGAGGCGCAAGCCATGATCCGAAGCTGGGCCAAGGACGAAGTGGCGCGCAATCCGGAAGCGGCCAAGGATGTGCAGATGCAGGAAGCGCAGACGACCATGCAGGTCAAGGCCGTCAATGAGTGCGACGTCAAGCGCAAGACGGGCTATCTCGTATGCGATACGGAATTGAGCGTGCCGAGCCGTCCAGAAGGCATCAAGACGGAACTGACGTTCATGCTGGAAAACGGCAACTGGCGTTACGTGCCACGCTAAACGCTACGCTGTTTGCCGCCGGGACAGTCACGCTGTTCCGGCATCGCTCCCGCCATTCCCCAGCGGCCACGCCGCCATCTGCAATCTTTGCAGATTCGCAAGGCAATTTCGCCAGTAAAAATTGCCCATTTAAATTAATAATTAAATATTAAAATTAATGTATCGATGCGGACTGCCGCCGGCGCGGCGTTGTCCGGCGTTTTGCTTCTTTCCCGCTCCCGCACGGGCTACAGCCAAGGATCCGACCATGCGACTCAATCTTCCCGTCAGTGATACCGAGATCAACCTGAGCGATACCGAGACCATCGTCTCGACTACCGACTTGCAAGGCAATATCACGTATGCGAACCCGTATTTCATCGCCGTCAGCGGCTACAGCGCGGAAGAATTGATCGGCGCGCCGCAAAACATCCTGCGCCATCCGGACATGCCGGTCGAAGCGTTCGCCGATTTCTGGGCCACCATCCGCTCGGGCCGCTCATGGAGCGGCATGGTGAAAAATCGTTGCAAGAATGGCGATTACTACTGGGTGCTGGCGAACGTGACGCCGGTGGTGGAAGACGGCGTGGCCGTCGGCTACATGTCCGTGCGCACCAAGCCTACGCGCCAGCAGGTGGCGCAAGCATCCGCCCTGTACGCGCGCATCAAGGCGGGGCAGGCCGATGGCATCGTCATCAGCCAGGGCGCTGCCGTGCGGACTGGCTGGCTGGCCAGGCTGGCGAGCCTGCGCGACCTGCCGCTGGGCGAGCGCATCGGCTGGAATTTGGGTTTGCTCAGCCTGGTATTGCTGCTGCAACTGGCGTGGAATGCGGGGGCGTTGCCGGCCGGTGCGGGCGGCTGGCTGACGGGCCTGTCCGTGGTGGCCCTGTGCGCGACCTTGTATTTCTGGCACAGCTTGCATCGTGCCGTGCTGCAACCCTTGCAGCGGGCGCGCCAGGCCTGCGACGTGATGGCGGGCGGCGACCTGACGGGCGAGCTCGACACCACACGGCGCGACGAGATGGGGCAGTTGCTGCGCTCGCTGCGCCAGTTGCGCGTGAACCTGCATTCCATCGTTGGCGACGTGCGCGGCAATTTCTTGCGCATCAGCATGGCCAGCCAGGAAATCGCCGCCGGCAATATGGACTTGTCGGGCCGCACGGAAGCGCAGGCGTCGGCCCTGCAGCAGACGGCGTCGAGCATGGAGCAGCTGGCGGCCACGGTGCAGCAAAACAGCGGCAACGCCGTGCAGGCCAGCGACATGGCGGGCAAGGTCCACGGCCTGGCAGGGCGCGGCGGCGAGATCGTCGGCCAGATGGTCAACATGATGGCGGACATCGACGCTTCATCGAAGAAGATCGGCGACATCACGGGCATCATCGAAGGCATCGCCTTCCAGACGAATATCCTGGCCCTGAACGCGGCCGTGGAAGCGGCGCGCGCGGGCGACCAGGGGCGCGGCTTTGCCGTGGTGGCGGGCGAAGTGCGCAGCCTGGCCCACCGCAGCGCGGCGGCGGCCACGGAAATCAAGCAATTGATCACGGCGTCGCTGGCGCAGGTGCAGGCGGGCGCGAAGCTGGCGCAGCAGGCGGGTGCCAGCAGCGCCGAAATGCTGGGCGCCGTGCAGGGCGTGCATGGCATCATGGAAGAGATCGCCTCGGCTTCGCGCGAGCAAAGCCACGGCATCGGCCAGGTCAACATGGCCGTCACGCAAATGGATGAAGTGACGCAGCAGAACGCGGCGCTGGTCGAGGAATCGGCGGCCGCCTCGGCCTCGCTGCAAGACCAGACCTTGCAGCTGGAGCAGGCGATGGCCCTGTTCAAGCTGGAGCGGCGGCGCGGCGGCCCGGCTACGCCCGTGCGGGCGCCAGAGCGTCGCGTCGCCACCGCGCTACAGCAGCCGCTCTGACAGGGCCTTGAAGGGAACCTTGGGGACGAGAAAGGCGAACGGCTTCGAGACGGGTGGCAACTGCCCCAGCAAGCCGCAGTCGGCGCGCAAGGCCGTCAGCGCTTGCACTTGATCCACGTCAACGGGCAAGTCGATTTCGCCGAAGACCAGCTTGCCGTTGCGCGGCACGTGGGCAATGGCCGCATCCTGGCAAGCGAGGAAGGCGACGGCGTCGCGCCAGTTGCCGAACAGCGCTTGCCAGTCGGCATCGAGGGTATGGTCGGCCACGATGTCCGCCTGAACGTCCAGCGATGGCGCGCTGCCGGCGCCGCCTGCAATGCTGCAGCGGGCTTGCGTGGGCGTGACTTCCAGCGTCATGCCGTCGGCCAGGTGGGTCGGCAGGATGTCGCTGAACAGCCGCGTGCCCAGTGCATGCGGCAAGCTGTCCATGATGTTTTTCAAAAAGTACACGCAGGGCACGGCCGGCGCGCCCGGAGGCGTGTGGTCCAGGTACAAGCGCCAGTTGCTTTGCAGGGGCGATGGCAGCAGCTTGCGCAGCGGACCCGGCAGGGCAGGACCGAAATGCCCGTGACGGTAGGTCAGCACGGTAAATGGCGTCTTGCCGTCGCGCTGCCACAAGGTCGCGCCGGCGGGCAGCAGTTGCTGCGCGGCAGCGGCGTCGACCAGCCAGCTCACGTAGACGACGTCGCGCACGTCGCTGTGCAGGGTCAGGAAGGGCAGGCGCGACATGACGGCCTGGCGCAGGTTGGCGAAACGAGTGGAATTGGCGAGCGCGGCAAACAGGCGCCCTGGCCAGCCCGCGCGCGGGTGGCGGTAAGTGTTGTCTTGCAATTGGGAACTTTCAGATGCGGTGATGCAGGCGGACGGCGCCGCCTGCCGGATACATTACCTGTTTATTGCATGTGCCAGCCGTGACTCACTACTATTGACTGGCCGCTCAGGGCGTTCGACGGGAACGCTGCCAGGAACACGGCCGTTTGCGCCACGTCCTGCGTCGTGGTGAATTCGCCGTCGATGGTGTCTTTCAGCATCACTTTCTTGATCACGTCTTCCTCGCTGATGTTGAGCTGGGCCGCCTGTTCGGGGATTTGCTTGTCGACCAGCGGCGTGCGCACGAAGCCGGGGCAGATGACGTTGGCGCGGATGCCGTCTTTCGCACCTTCCTTGGCCACCACCTTGGCCAGGCCCAGCAAGCCGTGCTTGGCGGCCACGTAGGCGCTCTTGAATGGCGAGCCTTCGTGCGAGTGCACGGAACCCATGTAGATGATGGCGCCGCCGCGGCCGGCCTTGATCATTTCGCGCATGCAGGCGCGCGTGGTGAGGAAGGCGCCGTCCATGTGAATGGCCAGCATCTTTTTCCATTGATCGAACGGGTAGTCGACGACGGGGCTGATGATCTGGATGCCCGCATTGCTGATCAGGATATCGATGCCGCCGAAGTGGGCCGCCGCATCCGCCACACCCTTGTCGACTTGTTCTTCGCTGGAGACATCCATGGCGACGGCAAACGCCTGGCCGCCCGACTGCTTGATTTCCTCGGCCGTCTTGCTGGCCGCTTCCAGGGCCAGGTCGGCGATAACGACCTTGGCGCCTTGTTTCGCGTATTCGATGGCCATTTCCTTGCCGATACCACTGGCGGCGCCGGTAATCAGTGCGACTTTGTCTTTGAGTTGCATATTAATCCTTTGCATTGCGGGTTGGAGTGATCGTGGAAAATCTGACTGCGCCAGTATAGCGAGAAAACGGGCCGCGCATGCCCCGCGCACGCCTAAGGGGCTTGCTGCTTGTCAAGCCGCTTGTCAAGCATTTCCTGTAGCCGCCAGGCGCCGGGATTGGTGCCCGCCCAGGTGCGAAACGCGTGATTGAACGCGCTTTGTTCCTGGTAGCCGAGCAGGAAGGCGATGTCGACCAGCGACAAATCCGGCTCGCGCAGATAGTCGCGCGCCAGGCCGTACCTGGCCTGGTCCAGCAGGGCCTGGAAGCTGGTGCCCGCGTCGGCCAGCTTGCGCTGCAAGGTGCGCGGCGTGACAGCCAGGGCGGCGGCAACGGCGGCCAGCCGCGCCGAACCCTGGCGCAAACCCGCCACGATGGCCGCGTGCACTTGCGCGTCGATGGCGCCGCCAGTGTCTGTTTCAGCTTCGCGCTGCGCCAGCAGTTGTTCCGCATGCTGGCACAGCACGGGGTACAGGCTGACGTCGGCGTTCGGCACGGGCCAGTCCAGCAATTGCGCATCGAAGGTGGCCGTGTTGGCGGGGGAGTTGAAGGCGGGCAGGCTGCCCAGCACGCGTAGGTATTCGTCGCGGTGCGCCGCGTGGCGCAGCAGGTCGCCGCCGCCATCGTGGCTGAACGCCAGTTGGGCCGGCGGCAGCGGCATGCCCGCCAGCCAGTCGCCGCAGACGCGGATGCCGGCAAAGACGCTGTCGACCAGGTGCCGGCTGGCGCCCGGATAATTGCTGGTCCAGCGGTAATGGGCGACGGCGCCATCGCGCTGCAGTGTCGAGCGGCCCAGGTCGTGCGCCAGCCGTTCATAGCGGGCCGTCTGTTCCAGCGCCTGGCCCACGTTGCTGCAACTGAGCAAAATCAAGCCATACGCGCTGTAGGTGCCCATGCGCACGCGCTGCCCCACGTGCAGGCCGAAATGCGCATCGCCCGCCAGTTGCGCGCCCGCATCGAGCAGGCGCACGTAGTCGCGCGCGGCGAGGCTGGGCGCGGATGCTTCCAGGCTGTGCGGCGCCACGCCGGCCGCCTGCGCCAGGCTGGCAGGCGCGATGCCGTGCGCGCCGGCCGCTTCGAGCAGCGGCTGCAGATAGGCGCCGGCGACCCGGCCGTCAGTACTTGTCATGATGGAACAATGCGATTGTCATGAAAAACCAATACCCTTCGTCTGTGGCGGCATATGCTATTGATCTAGCAAGAAAATCAGGCAAGAACAGTATAGCAAGCCGCCGTGGCGCGCAACTGGCCGAACACAGGGGATGTCGATGCAACGCTGGAATGGCTGGGGAGACGAGAGCATCACGTATGCGCTGAGCGAGGATGCGCTGGCTTTCTTGCGCGCGCGCCTGGGACCGGGCAGCGCCGTTGTCGACGCCACCTTCGACGATGCCTGTGCGCAAGTGCCCGCTTCGCGCCTGGCGCCGCATCCGCTGATCGACACCCAGCCTGCCACGCGGGTGCGCCATGCGCTCGGTCAAAGCCTGCCCGACTGGTTTAAATTACGCCATGGCCGCATCGGCGCCGTGCCCGATGGCGTGGCCTTTCCCGACAGCGCACTGCAGGTGCGCCAGCTGCTCGCGTATGCGCGCCAGGCGTGCGTGGCCGTGATTCCCCACGGCGGCGGCACCAGCGTGGCCGGGCATTTGACGGTGGCGGCGGGGCCGCGCCCCGTGCTGGCGCTCAGCCTCGCGCGCCTGTGCGCGCTGGGCCACCTGGACCGCGAGGCGCAGCTGGCCACGTTCGGCGCGGGCGTGTACGGCCCCGACCTGGAAGCGCAGCTGCGCGCGCACGGCTACACCCTGGGCCACTACCCGCAGTCGTTCGAGTACTCGACCCTGGGCGGCTGGATCGCCACGCGCTCGTCGGGCCAGCAATCCTTGCGCTATGGCCGCATCGAGCAGCTGTTCGCGGGCGGCGAAGTGGAAACGCCGGCCGGCACCCTGAGCATCCCCACGTTTCCCGCTTCGGCGGCCGGCATCGACCTGCGCGAAATGGTGCTCGGCTCCGAGGGCCGACTGGGCATCGTGACGCAGGCGACGGTGCGCGTCTCGCCGCTGCCCCCTTATGAAGCATTCCACGCCGTGTTTTTCGCCGACTGGGGCCAGGCGCAGGAGGCCGTGCGGGCGCTGGCCCAGTCGCGCCTTCCGCTGTGCATGCTGCGCCTGTCGAATGCGCTGGAAGCGCAAACCATGCTGACCCTGGCCGGGCATAAAAAACTGGTGGGGCTGCTGGAACGCTATTTGTCCCTGCGCGGCTGCGGCGAGGGAAAATGCATGCTGATGGTGGGCGTCAGCGGAGAAGAAAAACCGGCGCGCGCGGCCTTGCGCGGCGCCCTGGCGCTGGCGCGGCGGCACAAGGGCGTGCACGTGGGACGCCACATGGGCGACAAGTGGAAGCAGGGGCGCTTTCGCAACGTCTACTTGCGCAACGGCGCCTGGGAACATGGCTATGTCATCGATACGGTGGAAACGGCCGTCGACTGGCCGCGCGTCACGGCGATGATGGCGGCGCTGGAGCAGGCGGGCGCCAATGCGCTGGCGGCGCACGGCGAGCAGGTGCACGCCTACACGCATTTGTCGCACGTGTATGCGCAGGGGGCCAGCGTCTACACCACGTATGTGTACCGGCTGGCGCCGACCTTTGAAGACAACATGGCGCGCTGGCGTACTTTGAAAGACGCGGCCAGCGCGGCCATCGTCGCCAACGGCGGCACCATCAGCCACCAGCATGGCGTGGGCACGGACCACGCGCCCTGGCTGGCGGCGGAAAAGGGAGAACTGGGCATCGCCGCCATGCGCGCGCTGCTGCGCCAGTTCGACCCGCAGGGCATGATGAACCCCGGCAAACTGCTGCCTGACGCCGGAGGCCCATCGTGAACAGGGGGGATTTGCCTGGGATCCTGGCGCGCGAGTGGGATATCTTGATCGTCGGCGGCGGCATCACGGGCGCCGGCATCCTGCTGGAAGCGGCGCGGCGCGGCTTGACGGCGCTGCTGGTGGAGCAGCGCGATTTCGCCTGGGGCACGTCGAGCCGCTCGTCGAAGCTGGTGCACGGCGGCTTGCGCTACCTTAAGCAGGGCCAGTTCGCGATGACGCGCGAGTCGGTGCATGAGCGGCAAGCCTTGCTGACGGATGCGGCGGGGCTGGTCGAACCGCAGGGTTTTGCCTTTGGCGACTACACGGGCAGGAAGCCGGGGCGGCGCCAGTTCATGCTGGGCCTGGCCATCTATGACGTGATGGCGGGGCGGCGCGCGCGCCGCTATGTCGATGCGTCCGACTTTGCCATGCTGGCGCCGCATGTCAACCGCGATGGGCTGCGGGGCGGCATGCTGTACCAGGACGCCAAGACGGACGATGCGCGCCTGGTGCTGCGCGTGCTGCAGGAAGCGCGCCGCCATGGCGGCGTGGCCGTCAATTTCCTGGGCGTGGCATCGCTGCTGCATGACGACGGCAAGGTCGCCGGCGCCACGTTGAACGATGCGCTCGATGGCACGGTATCCACCGTGCGTGCGCGCCTGGTGATCAGCGCCACGGGCGCCTGGGCCGACGCCTTGCGCGGCCAGGTGGGAGAAAAGCCGAAACTGCGGCCCCTGCGCGGCAGCCATCTGCTGCTGCCCGCGTGGCGTTTGCCGCTGGCGCAAGCCGTCAGCCTGATGCATCCGCACGATGGCCGCCCTGTCTTTGCGTATCCGTGGGAGGGCGTGACCCTGGTGGGCACCACCGATGTCGACCATGGCGCCGGCCTGGACCTGGAGCCGGCCATCACGCGCGGCGAACTCGCATATCTGCTGGCCGCATTGCAGTGGCAGTTCCCGCAGCTGGCGCTGGGCGAAGGCGATGTGCTGGCCACGTTTGCCGGCGTGCGCCCCGTGATCGGCAGCGGCCAGCTTGACCCGTCGAAGGAAGCGCGCGAACATGCGCTATGGCTGGAAAACGGCTTGCTGACGGTAGCGGGCGGCAAATTGACGACGTTCCGCGTGATCGCCCTCGACGCCTTGCGCCGCGCGGCCCCGCTGCTGCCGGGCTGGCAGGCGGATTTGCGTCCGCTGCCGATTTTTGACGCCACGCCGCCCTTGTCGGGCAAGGCCCTGGCGCTCGATGGCGAACAGCGCGAACGCCTGCTGGGCCGTCATGGCGCTGCCGCGCAGGCGCTGTGCGATGCGGCGCAGGACGGCGAACTGGCGCCGATTCCCGGCACGCAGACCCTGTGGGCGCAGCTGCGCTGGGGCGCGCGCATGGAAGACGTGCAGCATCTGGACGACTTGCTGCTGCGGCGCACGCGCCTCGGTTTGCAGCTGGCTGGCGGCGCGCTTGCTATCATGCCGCGCTTGCGTGCCATCTGCCAGCATGAACTGGGCTGGGATGACGCGCGCTGGGAGGAAGAGCGGCAGCGTTACCTTGCCCTGTGGCGCCGCCATTACAGCGTGCCGCAAGGCGCATGAAGCAACGATAAAAACTATAAAAGAGGAGAACATCATCGAAACCACCCTGTTTGGCCAGCCCCTGGCGCTGGGCGACGCCCGCATCACCTACGACAGCCTGTCGCCGCTGGACTTGCGCCAGCCCGTGGACGTCCTGCTCGATGACCTGGGCGAAGACCTGCTGCAAATCACCTGCGCGAATGGCGACATCGTCGATGTGGGCTGGTATCCGGCATGGAGCGAGCAGGGACGCCTGCGCGTGGTGGCCGTGCGGGGACAGGACTGGGAAGCGCCCGTGTTCAGCGCGCAGCCTGACAAGGATCCGCAGGCGCTGCTGCAAGCGTTGCGCGCCGCGCTGGCCAGCGTGGCATAAGCCATGGCTTCCCTGGCGGACGATGGTCCGTATATCCTCTCCATCGATAATGGCACGCAAAGCGTGCGCGCGCTGCTGTTCGACCGGGACGGCAAGCTGGCGGCCAAGGCGCAAGTGTTCCTGGAAGCGTACTATTCCGACCACCCCGGCTGGGCCGAGCATGACGCCGACGGCTACTGGCAAGCCGTGTGCGAAGCATGCCAGCAGCTGTGGCGCGGCACGGACATCAATCGATCCTCGGTGGCCGGCGTGGCCGTGACCACGCAGCGCGGCACGGTCGTCAATGTAGATGAGGAGGGGCAGCCCTTGCGGCCCGCCATCACCTGGCTGGACCAGCGCAGCACGCGCGACATCCCGCAACTGGCGCCATGGTGGCGCGCCGCCTTCCGCGCCACGCGCCTCGATGGCACGATCGCGTACTTCCGCCGCGAGGCCGAGATCAACTGGATCAGCGCGCACCAGCCCGACATCTGGCGCCGCACGCACAAATTCCTGCTGTTGTCGGGCTTCTTGAACCATCGCCTCTGCGGGTGCTACGCCGATTCGACCGGCTCGCAAGTGGCGTACATCCCGTTCGACTACAAGCGCCATGCGTGGGCCGGGCGCTTCGACTGGAAGTGGCAGGCGCTGGCGATCAAGCGCTCCATGCTGCCCGAGCTGGTGACGCCGGGCACGCGCATGGGCGCCATCACGGCATCCGCCGCCGCGGCGACGGGCATCCCGGAAGGCACGCCCCTGCTGGCGGCGGCCGCCGACAAGGCGTGCGAGGTGCTGGGCGCCGGCTGCGTCGAGCCGCATGTGGCGTGCCTGAGCTACGGCACCACGGCCACGATCAACACCACCAACCGCAAGTACGTGGAAGTGACGCGCTTCATTCCGCCGTATCCGGCCGCCATGCCGGGCGCCTACAGCACGGAAGTGCAGATCTTCCGCGGCTACTGGATGGTCAACTGGTTCAAGGAGCAGTTCGGCGACCGCGAACGGGCGGCCGCCGCCGAAGACGGCACGGGCCTGTCCGCCGAAGCGCTGTTCGACCGCCTGGTCGACGCCGTGCCGCCCGGATCGATGGGCCTGATGCTGCAGCCTTACTGGAGTCCCGGCATCAAGGTGCCGGGCCCGGAAGCGAAGGGCGCCATGATCGGCTTTGGCGACGTGCACACGCGCGCGCACATCTACCGCGCCATCCTCGAAGGCCTCGCGTATGCGCTGCGCGAAGGCATGGAGCGCATCGAGCAGCGCAGCGGCATCGCCATCACGGAGCTGCGCATCGCGGGCGGCGGTTCGCAAAGCGACTCTGCCATGCAACTGACGGCCGACATCTTCGGCTTGCCGGCCGCGCGCGCCCACGTGTATGAAAGTTCGGGCCTGGGCGCGGCCATCGCCGCCGCCGTGGGCCTGGGCTGGCATGCGGACTTTCCCGCCGCCGTGCAGGCGATGACGCGCAAGGGCAAGGTATTCCAGCCGCATCCCGAGCACCGCAAGATCTACGAACAGCTGTACCGGCGCGTGTACCGCAAGATGTATGCGCGGCTGCAGCCCCTGTACCGCGAGATCGCCGACATCACAGGCTATCCGGAATAACTACGCATTAAATCGTATTGCGAATCATTCGCATTTTGATATATGATGTGTTCCGCATTTCACTAAGGCAACTTATCCCGGTGACTGCAATGCGCCGCCGGCCATGCGCCGGCGGCGTGTCCGCGCGGGCAGAGTTCGCCGCAACGCTTCCTTCAACGCCGCCGCTTGATCGTGCACCGCCTTCCTCTGCCCCAGCATTTTTTCATTCCAGAAGCATCAAGCAGTAAGCAAACCCAGGCAAGGATAGCGATGAAGAGCAGCAAAAATGGATTGACCCCGCTGGCCGCCGCGCTGGCGCTGGCATTGGGCGGAGCGCACGGCCATGCGTGGGCGGCGGCGATGGCCGACAAGGCCGACGCCGTGCAGATGCCCGCCATCAGCGTGTTTGGCGACGCCATCAGCGCCGGCACGGCCGGCCGTTCGTACATCAACAGCGCCGATATCGAACGCCAGCAGGCCGACAATGTCGCATCCTTGCTCGACACCTTGCCTGGCGTGGACCTGGCCGGCACGGCACGTCCCAGCGGCCAGAGTCTCAATATCTGGGGCTTCAATAAAGTCCAGGACGTGAAAGTCATCCTCGACGGCGTGCCCAAGGGCTTTGAAAAATACCGCCAGGGTTCCATCTTCATCGAGCCGGAACTGATCAAGCAGATCGAGGTGAACAAGGGCGCGCATACGAGCTTGTACGGCAATGGCGGCTTCGGCGGCGTCATCACGGTCGAGACCAAGGATGCGCAAGACTTGCTGGAAGGCGGCGAGAAAGTGGGCGCCATGGTGAAGTACTCGCGCCACTCGAACAATGCGGAAAACGACGCCACCGTGGCCGTCTACGGCCGCACGGAAGATGGTCGCTTCGATGCGATGGCCTTCACCACGCAGCGCAAGTCCGACGATTTGCGCAAACCAGATGGCAAGCCATTCCGCTTTTCCGCCATCGACGCGCCATCGAGCCTGGCCAAGCTGAATATCCGTTTGACGCCGGAACAGCTCCTGACCCTGACGGCGATGAAGAGCGGCAGCACGGGCTGGGGCCCGTTCGCCGCCATGGGCGAGGACGTGCCCACGCCGACCGAGGCGGAGATCCGGAAGTACGGACTGGAAGAGGCGTGGCAGCGCAAGGCCGTATACCGCGACCAGGACGACGATACGTATTCCGTGAAGTGGCAGTACGCGCCGCAGGACAATCCATGGATCAAGCTGACGGCCAGCGCCGGCTATTCGCACACGGACCAGCATGACAAGCGCCTGCCGTCCGCTTCGCTGGGCTCCTACCTGGGATCCCTGGGCAACGAGAGCTGGGCCTCGTACGTGGACCGCATTGCGGAGGTGCGCAACGAAAGCGTGTTTGCGACGGGCGCCATTTCGCACGTGCTGCTAACGGGCCTGCAATGGCACAAGAACGTGCGCGACACCCTGATGTACTACCCGTCGTCGACGGCGCTGAAGGATCCCAGCTACAACTACGGCTACTTCCAGCCCTACTACATGCCGGCCGGGCGCCAGGAAACCACGGGCCTGTATCTGCAGGATGCGATGACGTATGGCGACCTGACGGTGACGGCGGCGCTGCGCCACGACCGGGTCGTTTCCGAGGGCGTGCCGAACAAGGCGTCGCGCTACAACAGCCCGCTGGCGGCGGCTGGCCACGACTTCAGCGAAAAGACGCACGAGGACTGGTCTCCCCGCCTGGGCCTGTTCTGGAAGGCGTCGGGCAGCGTGGCGCTGTTCGGCGACTTGAGCCGCACCTGGCGCGCGCCGACGATCGACGAGATGTATTCGAACGAATACTATGTGTCGTCCAGGCTCGGTTCATCGACGCCGGGCACCAGCCGCGACCTGGCCGTCGAGCGGGTGACGGCTGTGCGCACGGGCGTCATGCTGCACCGGCAGAACGTATTCATGGAGCGCGACGACGTGCAGCTGCGCCTGACGGCGTACCGCAACAAGGTCAGCGACAATATCGGCCCGCGCCTGGGCATCCTGATCGAAGGCTATGTGCCGGGATCGGGCAAGGTGCCGCCAGCCCTGTCGTCCTACCGCAATCTGGCCGGTTTCCACACGCAGGGCGTGGAAGTCGAGTCCTACTACAACTCGCCGCGCCTGTTTGCCAGCGCTTCGTTGTCGAAGCAGCGCGGCACGCGCACCGGTTCCCAGCGCGACCCGTGGGGCCAGGACGAACCCGTGTCGACCATCGCGCCGGATAAATTGATGGCGGGCCTGGGCTGGCGCATGCCCGACCTCGGGGCCAGCATCGGCTGGCAGGGCCGCTTCGTGGCGAAGCAGGACCGCGTCCTGCCGGTGGGGAATGTCTACCGCCTGCCGCCATCGAAAGGCTATGCGCTGCACACTCTGTTCGCTTCGTGGCATGGCAGGCAGGGAGTGTGGCGCGGCACGGAAGTACGCTTGACGGTCGATAATGTCTTCAACCGCAACTACATGCCGTACCTGAGTGAAGCCGTGACGGGCGTGGGGCGCAATGCGAAACTGAGCGTGTCGAGAAAGTTCTAACGTAAAACGAGCGCCTTGACCGTTTCCCAGGCTGTGCTGCCCGACTGCGTGGCGCGCACCTGGTTGCGCCCCTCTTCCTTGGCCACGTACAGGGCGCGGTCGGCGGCGACGAACAGCACCTTGCGGTCGTCCAGCTGGTGCGGGTGGATGGTCGCCACGCCGATGCTGACGGTGATCCATGGCGAGGTGCCAGATCGGGGGTGCGGCAATTGCAGTGCCTCGATGTGCACGCGGATGGCTTCGGCCAGGTGCAGGGCGCTTTCGGCATCCGTGTCGGCGAACAGCAGGACGAATTCCTCGCCGCCGTAGCGGGCCGCCAGGTCGCCCGGGCGGGCGGCGTGCGAGGCGATGGCCTGCGCCACCTGCTGCAGGCAGCTGTCGCCGGCCGGGTGGCCCAGGCTGTCGTTGTACAGCTTGAAGTGGTCGACGTCGAGCACCACCAGCGACAGGGCGCCGCCGCCGCGCACGGCGCGCTGCCATTCCTTTTCCAGGAAGCTGTCGAAATGCCGGCGGTTGGCGATTTTTGTCAGCGGATCGAGGTAGGCGGCGCGCTGCAAGGCGTCTTCCGACTGCTTGTGGTGCGTGATGTCGTGCAGCAGGCCGATATACAGGGGCTGGCGCAGATACATGGGCGTCAGGGTCAGGTCCATGCACAGTGTCTCGCCGTTACGGTGGCGGATCGCCACTTCGCGCGTGCCGTGGTTGTGCGCCTTCTCGGGATTGGCCGCGTACATGGCGAAGTAATCGAGGTATTCCTGCGTCACCAGGGGACTGAGCAGTTCGCCGATGGAGCGTCCGGCCAGTTCGTTTTCGCGGTAGCCCAGGTACTGGTCGCAAGCCGGGTTGGTGTACTGGATGCGGCCATCGGCTTCGATGATCAGCAAACCCTCGGCCATGTTGTTGACGATGGTGCGCAGGCGCTCGGCCTGTTCCTGCTGGTTTTCATTGTTGCTGCGGATTTGCAGCTGGGCGCGCACGCGCGCGCACACTTCGGCCATGCGCAGCGGCTTGCTGATGTAGTCGACGGCGCCGCAGTCGAAGCCGGCCACCACGTCTTCCGTTTCCGTCTTGGCGCTCATGAAGATGACGGGAATGCGCTGCGTCAGCGGATGCTGCTTCAGGCGGCGGCACGTTTCGATGCCGTCCATGTCCGGCATCAGCACGTCGAGCAGGATCAGGTCCGGGTGGGCGCGCTGGGCGATCGCCAGCGCCCGCTCGCCGGACGTGGCGACATAGGTTTGATAACCCTGTTCGCTCATCAGCTTGCGCAGCAGCTCAAGGTTGGCCGGCGCATCATCGACAATCAAAATGGCGGCGTTGCGCCTCTGGGAATGCTCCACACTGCCTGGACTCATTGCTTCCGGCCTTCTCGATGTACTTTGCGATGCCAGCGTTTGCTGCACTTTAAGTGATGCTGACTGGGTTCAAATCGGATACAGCGGTCAAATCATACCGCTTTGCTAATTTTTTGGGTGGAAAAATCGATGGTGCACGAGGCGGTAAAATATTATTATTTTAATATTTTTATGAATAAATACACGCAGTTGCCATCGTGAAGGCGGTTTTTAGCGGAAAAGATGCGTGCCCTCTGGCGCTGGGGGCAGCAGTGACACGCCCCGCGGCAGCGGGGCGTGAAGAGGCGAGTTACATTTTTGCGGCGATCAGTTTGCCCAGGATGGCGATGCCTTCGCGGATGCGTTCCGGCGGCACCGTCACGAATGACAGGCGCAAGGTGTGCGTTTCCGGCGTGTTCGCGTAGAACGGCGCGCCCGGCACGAAGGCGACCTTGTTGGCGATGGCTTCATCGAGCAATGTCATCGCGTCGATGTGCTTCGGCAGGGTGACCCAGATGAACATGCCGCCTTCCGGTCTGGTCCACGTAACGCCGGCCGGGAAGTGCTCTTCCAGCGCCGACAGCATGGCCTGGCACTGGTTGCCGTACAGGCTGCGGATGCTGGGGATATGGCGGTCCAGGAAGCCATCCTTGATCACTTCATGCACGACCATCTGCGTCAGCTGCGACGTGTGCAGGTCGGCCGCCTGCTTGGCCAGTTCCAGGCGGCGCACCAGCGGCATCGGCGCCACCACGTAGCCGAGGCGGATGCCCGGCGTGAGCACTTTCGAGAACGAACCCATGTAGATCACGCCGTCCGGATTCATGTTGATCATCTTTGGATACGGCTCGCCGCTGTAGCTCAGGGCGCCGTACGGATCATCCTCGATCAGCGGCAGGCCGTGGCGGGCGCAGGTTTCCACCAGCTCCACGCGGCGCGCCACGGACAGGCTGCGTCCCGTCGGGTTCTGGAAGTTCGGCAGTGCGTACAGCAGGCGCGCGCCATCGGCGACGGGGTTGACCGACGACGGCACCAGGCCTTCGTCATCGGTGTCGACGGAAACGAATTCGGGACGGTAGACGGAAAACGCCTGCAGGGCGCCCAGGTAGCTGGGGGTTTCCACCAGTACCTTGCTGCCTTCGTCGATCAGGACCTTGCCCAGCAAGTCCAGCGCCTGCTGCGAGCCGGACGTCATCAGCACCTGTTCCGGCATGATGGTGCTGCCGTTGCTGGAGAGCGAGTCGGCGATCCACTGGCGCAGCGGCAGGTAGCCGTCGGTCGGGCCGTATTGCAGGGCCACTTTGCCATTGTTCGACAGGACCTTGTCGAAGGCGGTCTTCATTTCTTCCACGGGGAAGGTGGCGGGCGAGGGCAGGCCGCCAGCAAACGAGATGATCTCGGGACGCTGCGTGATCTTCAGGATTTCGCGGATGAACGAGCTTTGCAGCTGTTCCGCGCGTTCGGCAAAGCGCCATTGGATCGGATTCGGATTTTCAATTTTCATACGAGTCTCACAGAAGATGCCGAGCTGCGCCGGCTGGATTTGTTGGCCCGCTTGTGGCGGTGCGTGCGCAAGCGGCGCCGGATAGGCGTCGCCATGGTGCTGCGGTATTGTACGGCTTGCACGCTGCTCTGCCCATCCGCACGCGCAACGGCGTTGCAAATGGGCGTCAAGGCACTTTACTTCAGCTTGCGTCCTATGCCTACCACGGCGATCACGGCGCCGGCAAACAGCAGGCTTTCGCCCGTCAATGGCTCGTTCAGCAGCACGGCCGCGCCCACCAGGGTGAGGAAGGGCTGCAGCAGCTGCGTTTGTCCCACGCGCGCCACGCCGCCCAGTGCCATGCCCCGGTACCAGAAAAAGAAGCCGATAAACATGGAAAACACGGAAATGTAGGCAAAGCCCAGCCAGGCCGCGCCGCTGGCCTGCGCCATCAGCGCGCGCTGCGGCCAGGCGTTCCACAGTACCACGGGCAAGACAAAAGGCACGGCCAGCAGCAGGGCCCAGGAAATCACATGCTGGCCCGGCATCGCTTGCGCCAGGCGCCCCCCTTCGGCATAGCCGAGTGCAGCCAGCAGGACGGCGGCAAAGATCAGCCAGTCCGCCAGGTGGAAGCTGCCGCCGCCCTGGCGCAGCGCGAAGGCGACCACCAGCGCCGTGCCGAGCAGGGCCATCAGCCAGAAACCCGGCGATGGGCGCTCCTTGCCGCGCAGCACGGCAAACACGGCGGTGGCCAGCGGCAGGATGCCCACCAGCACGGCGCCGTGCGAGGCGGGCAGGCTGCGCATGGCGATCGAGGTCAGCCAGGGAAAACCCAGCACGCAGCCCAGCGACACGAGCGCCAGCGGCAGCCACTGTTCGCGGCGCGGCATAGGCGCGCGCTGCTGCCATAGCCACAGGCCGGCCAGGGCGGCGGCCACCAGGGCGCGGCCCAGGGCGACAAAAGTGGGGTCGAGTTCGGCCACGGCCAGCCGCGTAAAGGGCAGGGTCAGGCTGAAGAGGGCGACGGCGATCAAGCCCAGCAACAGGCCTGTGCGGTCGGCGCCGAGGCGCGGGAGGGAACTGGGGGAGGTGGTGGCGTGCGATGGCATGGCTGTCCTGGTGCGAGTGGCGTGGAATAAAAACGGGCAGATGTGGATGAATGTGCCCGGTACTGCTATCCTAGGGCTCAATAGCAATACAGTACAAATACACTTTCACGCATAATTCCACATACTGTCATGGTCATATGAGCAATACACTTCCCTTGTTGTCGCGTGCCTCGGGCGAAACCCTGATCGACCAGATCACGCGCTCGCTGGCGGCGCGCATCGACGACAAGCTGCTGCGCGGCGGCGCGCGCATGCCCTCGATCCGCCAGTGCGCCGCCAGCCTGGACGTGTCGTGCGCCACGGTGGTGGCCAGCTACGACAAGCTGGTGGCGCGCGGCTACCTGGAATCGCGGCGCGGCGCCGGCTTTTTCGTGCGCGAGCGCTCGCCCCTGAATACGCCGGCGCCGCCCGCTGGCGCGCAGGACGCGGTGGCGCAGCCGATGGACGTGGTGTGGCTGATCCGTAACATGTTCCGCCAGACGCCGGCCATCCCCGCGCCCGGCACCGGCATGCTGCCTGCCGAGTGGCTCGATGGCGACCTGGTGGCGCGCGCCTTGCGCGACGTCAGCCGCCAGCCTGGCAGTTTGCTGCTGGGCTACGGCACGCCGCAGGGTTTCCTGCCCCTGCGCCAGCAGTTGCAACTGAAACTGGCGGGACTGGAAATCGCCTGTCCGCCCGAGCAGATCGTCACCACGGTGGGCGTGATGCAGGCGCTGGACCTGGTGGCGCGCGAGTTCGCCCGCCCCGGCGACACCATTTTCGTCGACGATCCCGCGTACTGGCTGATGTTCGGCGCCTTTGCCGCCATGGGCATGAACGTCATCGGCATCCCGCGCCTGGGTGACGGCCCCGATATCGCCGTGCTGGCCGAGCTGGCGGCGCTGCACCGCCCCAAGCTGTACGTGATCAACTCGGTGCTGCACAACCCCAGTTCGACCTCGCTGTCGGCAGCCAAGGCGTTCCAGGTGCTGCGCCTGGCCGAACAGCACGATTTCCTCATCGTCGAGGATGACATCTATTGCGACATGCACCCGGGCGCAGCCGGTCTGGTGCAGCCGGCCACGCGCCTGGCCGCGCTGGACCAGCTGCGCCGCGTGATTTACCTGGGCGGCTTTTCCAAGAGCCTGGCGGCGAACCTGCGCGTGGGCTTCATCGCCACGTCGCCGGAGCGGGCGCAGCGCCTGGCCGACCGCAAGATGCTGGCCACCTTGACCACCAGCGACATCGGCGAACGCGTCGTGTATAAGATCCTCTCGCAGGGGCTGTACCGCAAGCATGCGGAGCGCCTGCGCGCGCGGCTCGACAAGGTGCGCGAGTGTACGTACCGCAAGGTCGAACAGGCGGGCTTGCGTTTCGATCCCGCACCGGCCGGCATGTTCGTGTGGGCCGATGCGGGCTGCGACACGAATGTCCTGGCCGAGAAGGCGCTGGCCGAGGGGCTGGTGCTGGCGCCGGGCAGCCTGTTTTCGCCGCGCCAGCTGCCATCGACCCGCATGCGCCTGAACCTGGCCACGGTGCAGGACGAGCGCATCTGGGCATTTTTTGCCCGCGCACTGGGCTAAAACAGCACATTTGCCGGGGGCTCTTGAAATCGCTTGTACCATCCCCAACTCCGTAGAATCCGTCCCATCCACAAGACTATGAGGTAAAAATGGCTGTCTCCGAAAAGCAAACCCTGGGTTTTCAGACCGAAGTGAAGCAAATGCTGCACCTGATGATCCATTCCCTGTACTCGAACAAGGAAATCTTCCTGCGCGAATTGATCTCGAACGCGTCCGACGCGGCCGACAAATTGCGCTTTGAAGCGATCGATAACGACGCCCTGTACGGCAACGATCACGAATTGAAGATCAAGGTCAGCTTCGACAAGGATGCGCGCACCATCACCATTTCCGACAACGGCATCGGCATGACCCGTGACGAGGCGATCTCGCACCTGGGCACCATCGCCAAGTCGGGCACCAAGGAATTCTTCGGCAAGCTGTCGGGCGACCAGCAGCAGGACGCGGCCCTGATCGGCCAGTTCGGCGTGGGCTTCTATTCGGGCTTCATCGTCGCCGACAAGATCACCGTCGAAACGCGCCGCGCCGGCGTGGACGCCTCCGAAGGCGTGCGCTGGGAGTCGGCCGGCGAAGGCGATTACAGCATCGAATCGATCGACAAGCCGTCGCGCGGCACGGACATCATCCTGCACCTGCGCGAAGGCGAGGACGAATTGCTGTCGAGCTGGAAGATCAAGTCCATCATCCGCAAATACTCGGACCATATCTCGCTGCCGATCGTGATGCAGAAGGAAGAGTGGGACGACGAGAAAAAAGAAACCGTCCTGAAGGACGAATTCGAAACCGTCAACCAGGCCAGCGCCCTGTGGGCCCGCAACAAGGCCGACATCACGCCGGAACAGTACGACGAATTCTACAAGCACGTGTCGCACGACTTCCAGTCGCCGCTGACGCACACGCACAACCGCGTGGAAGGCCGCAGCGAGTACACGCAGCTGCTGTACATCCCGGCCAAGGCGCCGTTCGACATGTGGGACCGCAACAAGCGCGGCGGCATCAAGCTGTACGTCAAGCGCGTCTTCATCATGGACGATGCCGAGCAGCTGATGCCGACCTACCTGCGCTTCGTGCGCGGGGTGATCGACTCGGCCGACCTGCCGCTGAACGTGTCGCGTGAAATCCTGCAGGAGTCGCGCGACGTCAAGGTGATCCGCGAAGGTTCGACCAAGCGCGTGCTGGGCATGCTGGAAGAACTGGCGAACGCCGACGAGCAGGACAAGAAGGACAAGTACGCCGTCTTCTGGAAGGAATTCGGCCAGGTGCTGAAAGAAGGCATCGGTGAAGACGCGGCCAACAAGGAACGCCTGGCCAAGCTGCTGCGCTTTGCGTCGACGGCCAACGACAGCGACGAGCAAATCACCTCGTTCGCCGACTACGTGGCGCGCATGAAGGAAGGCCAGGACAAGATTTACTACGTCACGGCCGACAACTACGCCGCCGCCAAGAACAGCCCGCACCTGGAAATCTTCCGCAAGAAGGGCGTCGAAGTGCTGCTGCTGACGGACCGCGTCGATGAATGGATGCTGTCGTTTATCCAGGACTTCGAAGGCAAGGAACTGGTCTCCGTCGCAAAAGGCGGCCTGGACCTGGGCGCGCTGGAAGACGAAGCGGAAAAGAAAGAGCACGAAGAAACGGAAACCTCGTACGCCGACCTGGTGGGCAAGATGAAGACCGTGTTGGCCGACAAGGCCAAGGACGTGCGCGTGACGTTCCGCCTGACCGATTCGCCAGCCTGCCTGGTGGCCGATGAAAACGAATTGTCGGGCAACCTGCTGCGCATGCTCAAAGCTGCTGGCCAGAGCGCGCCGGAATCGAAGCCGATTTTGGAAATCAACCCGAACCACCCGCTGGTGACGCGCCTGAAATACGAAGATGCCGAAGGCGGCAAGTTCGGCGACTGGGCCAACATCCTGTTCGACCAGGCCATGCTGGCCGAAGGCGGTTCGCTGGCCGACCCGGCCAGCTTCGTGAAACGCCTCAACGAATTGCTGCTCAATTCGGCGAAGTAAACGCCTGGCTGTCGACGTAAGCAAGCCGGCCCTTTCTGCGTGAAAGGGCCGGCTTTTTCTTTTAGGGAGCATCATGAAAATCCGCCTGATGGCCGGCTTGGGCGCGCATGCGCTGGGCTGCCTGCTGTTTATCGCATTGAGCTGGCTGGGTTTTTACCTTTACACGCAGCTGTTTGGCAGCCTGGGCTCGCGCGGCGTGGCCGGCGGCCTGGCCCTGCTGCTGGTGTTTTACGTGTATGCGGGCACGAATCTGTTGCTGGCGCTGCTGCCGCCCGGCTGGTGGAAGCCTGCGCTGTGCGGTCTGCTGGGTGCGGCCGTGCTCGCGTACCTGCTGCCCCACCATCCGTTGCGGGCCATCTATTTCAGCGTGTTGTCGGGCGGCGTGAGCTGGCTGGCCGTGCTGGCCAGCGCGCGTTTAAGCGGATACCTGCGCGGCTGACAGGCCCGCGAGAAAGGCGGTGACGGCGACGGCCGCCGCTTCCGGCGCCGCCTGCAGCAGCATGTGCGGTGCGGCGATGTCGGCCAGTTGCGCGTCGGGTGCCAGGCGCAGTATCTGCACGGCGTTCGCGGGCGGCACCAGGCGGTCGTGGCGGGCGCGCAGATACAGCACCGGCAGGCTGCCGCGCGCGAAGCTGCGCGAGGCGTCTGTTTCCAGCACGGCGCGCAGGCGCTGGCGCAGCACGCTGGGCGGCACTTGCGCCAGCGCCGCTGCCAGTTCATCCTGCAACTGCGGCGTGGAGCAGGGCGCCAGCAGCGCCTGGCGCAGAGCGAAGCCGGGCATGGCGCCAAAGGGCACTAGGCCGAGCAGGTGGCGCAGCGGCGCCAGCATCGGGCGCGGATTGCGCACAAACGAACAGCACAGGACCAGGGCGCGCATGCCAGGCGGCGGCTCGGCGCGCAGGGCGGCGCCCAGCGGGCCCGAAAACGATTCGGCCAGCACGACGAAGGGGCGGTCCCGCAGCAAGCGCTCGCGCACGAATGCTTCCAGCGCCGCGTAATCGAGTGGCGCGGCCGGATAGGCGATGGCTTGGGTGTCGATGGCGGCCTGTGCGCGCAAGGCGGCGTCAAAACGGTGGAATAGCCGTGCCGTGCCATCCATGCCGGGCAGGAGGACAAGCAGGGGCGAGGCGTGGGTTGGTATCGTCATTGCGGCCATCATAACAGCCGCGCCTGCACACGCGCCGTCCGCCAGCCGCACCGCATGGGGACTGGCGCCATGCTAGAATCGCCGGCGCGCCATGCGTGGCCGGAATCGCGGTCAAATCACCGACAGACAGAAACATGCATATCATTTTTTCGAATTACCGCACCTTGGGCGGCGCCTTGCTGGCAGCGGCTTGCGTCCTTTCCCAGCCTGCCCGCGCCACGGCGGCACCCTCGGCGCCGGCCGGGAAAAGCCTGTCCTCCCTGTTGACAGGCGGCCCCTTGCCGCGCCTGAGCGAAGACCCGCAAGTGCGCGCCGCCCTGTTCGATTTCTTCGGTTACGCGCGCGGCAGCTACACGGAAGACGATGAACTGCTGCTGGCGCAGGCGCTTGAAGCGATCAGCGAAAAGCGCGACGCCACGCGCAGCGTGCTGGCCGATGGCCGCCAGTTGCTGGCCTCGATGAATGACCGCAAGCAGGGCCGCGAACGGGGTGCCATGTTGCTCGACAAGCGCGGCGCCATCATCGCCTTTGGCCTGGTCAACGGGCATTGCCGCCTGGAGGGACAGCCGCTGGCGAAAGTCTGCAATGCCGATCCGAATGCGGTGCTGACGGTGTTCCACCGCAAGGGCATGCTGGTCGGGGATGCGGCGCCCTTGCTGGCCTGGGCCCGGCAATTGCCGCCCATGCTGGCGCTGATCGCGGGCGACAAGGAAGCGGGCGCCGACGGGCAGAAGATCGCCAGCGTCGAATATGTGCTGGCGCAGCCGGCCTTGCCTGGCTGGAACCGCGCCCAGCTGCCGCCCGCGTATCCGCCGGCGCTGCTGCCGCTGCTGCTCGATAAATCCACGGTGCTGACGTCGGCCGGCGCTGGCGTGTTTGCCTATCCGCTCACGCTGAAGGGCAAGAAACAGAACAATGTGCTGGACCATGCCGAAGGCCGCCCGCCGCGCGACCTGGAAGTGGCGCTGCGCAGCTATGCCAGCTTCGACACGGTGGTCGAGCGCTACCGCCAGCTGGCCAAGGGCGCCAGGCTGCAGCGCAATGAGCGCACGGCCTACCTCGATGGCGACATGGGGCAGGGCAGCTACCGCGTCTACATCCGCAACACGGGCGCTGATGGCGTGATGATCGACGTGGCGCTGTGGCAGCGCAAGCTGGCGGCCGGCCGCTGATTTCAACGTCGTTTTCAACACGCTGTTTTCAATAGTAGGGCGCTTTGGCGTAGCCGAGCTGCGTCAATTGCGCGTCGATTTCCTCGTCGCGTCGTCTTTTCCCCGTCCCAAAGCTGAACTGTCGCAGTGCGCGCGGCAAGCCGTCGGCCACCAGCATATCGAAATCGAGCTGCGTCTGGCTCACCGCCAGGGCGCGTAGCGCAGGCAGCGCCGCGACACCGCGCAAGCGCTGTAGCGTCTTGCAGTTGCGCAGAACCAGCCATTCGAGCGTTGGATTGGCGCCCAGGCTGATTTCCGTCAATTTGATCTGCTCTTCCACCGATAGCCGCTTCAGCAGTGGAAAGCGGCCAACATCGCCCAGATTTTCCAATCCGCGCACGCGTACCACTTCCAGTTCCTCCAGCCGCGGCGCCGTGATGTGGGCGATCGATGCGCGTCCACCGAGGATGAAGCGCAGCCGCGTCAGCGCCGGTATGGCGCTGATGAAGTCCACCTCATCCCTGCTCTTGACCTGCGACAGCGACAGTTGTGTCAGCGCGGGCAGGGCCGTGGTGGCGTCGATGTTTTTCACGTGGCCCGTCGTGTGCAGCTGCGCCAGCTGCGGCCAGTGACGCAGCGGCGCCAGGTCGATCTGGCCCTTGCCCGTTTCGCCCAGGCTCAGTGCTTCCAGGCCGCGCAGGGTGTCCAGCGCCAGGATGTCGAGTTCGGCCAGGTGATGCACGCCCAGGCGCAGGCGCTTCAAGCGGCCTAGCTCGCCCAGCTGTTCGAGGTGAATGGCGCGCATGTGGCAGTCGAGCGACAGGTTGACGGCATGCGGCAGCGCGCGCAGCACGTCGGCGTCGAACGGTTCGGCACTGGCGCCGAAAAAGCGGATTTCCAGCGCCGGCCCGCAGGTGGCGGCCAGCGCGTCCAGGTCGGCCAGCAGCGGCGCCGGCAAGCGGTTCTGCGTAAACTGGACGATGACTTGCTCGCCGTTGCCGATGAGCGTGCGGATGGCCGCCGCGTCGATGCGCGCGGGCTGGTGGATGCGGTGTTGGGTGGGAGGCTGGTACATGGGGTGCTTCCTGTGCGAGAAGAGCGATGCCTTACAGGCGCGCGTTGCTGTAGCCGCGCTCCGCCAGCTGCGCCGCGATGTCGTCGTCGCGTGTTTTTTTGCCGGTGCGCAGGCGCACGTGCGTCAGCGACGCGGGCATATCCTGCAGCAGTGCGTCGACGTCGAGCATGGTCTCGGATGCCGACAGCTGGCGCAGTGCGGGCAGGGCGGCGAGGCCGGGCAGGCTGTCGAGTGTCTTGCAGGTGTGCAGGTTCAGGCGTTCGAGCACTGGATTGGCCCCCAGCGCGATCTGCCGCAGCTTGATCTGGTCCTCCACCCATAGCGCCTGCAGCAGCGGGAAACGGCCGATATCGCCCAGCGTTTCCAGGCCGCGCACGCGTATCACTTCCAGTTTCTTCAACAGCGGCGCCTCGATGTGCGCGAGCGATTCGCGGCCGCCCAGCTGCAACAGCAGCCTGTCCAGGCGGTCCATCGCCGAGATGAAATCCAGCGGTACCTTGTTCTTGATGCGGTACAGCGACAGCTCGTGCAGCGCCGGCAGGCCGGCCAGGGTGTCGATATGCTTGCTGTGGCCCTCGATGACCAGGCTGGCCAGGTGCGCGTAGTGGCGCAGGGGCGCCAGGTCGATATTGTTCCTGGCCGATTCGCCCAGGTTCAGGTATTCGAGGCCGCGCAAATTATCCAGCTGCAGGATGTCGCCCTCCGCCAGCTGGTAGACGCCCAGGCTCAGGCGCTTCAGATGCCGCAGCTCGCCCAGCACTTCCAGATGGATGGCTTGCCAGTGGCAATCGATGGACAGGCTGGCCACATGCGGCAGCGCGCGCAGGATGCGGGCATCGAACACCCTCGGGTCATAGCCGTAGATGCGGATGGTCAGCGCCGTGCCGCAGGTGGCGGCCAGGGCGTCGAGTTCGGCCAGCAGCGGCCCCGGCTCGGCCAGGGTATCGAACTGCACCAGCACCTGCTGGCCGCTGGCGATGGCGGCGCGGATCGCCGCGGCGTCGATGCGCTCGGGGTTCTGGATGCACTGCGGCTGTCTTGTTTGCGTCATTGTCATAGTCCTATCGGGTAGTCCACCTTCCTGGGGGGCGGGCAGCCTTCCGGCCCGGGGAACGTCTGCTTGCCCGTGTCGTCGTAGCGCTTGCCGCACTCCACGAGCACGCGCTTGCGGAAGGTGTAGATGCTGGCCACCTTGCCGTTCGGGTGGTAGCAGATATTGTCGCCGTCGCGGTCGGCCGAGCCATAGCTGATCATGGTCTGGCCATTCACCGTGCGCGTGCTGTGGCCGCTGCGCGGCTCCGTGCATTTGAGCTGGCCGCTTTCGTAATAGGCGTTGACGACGGAGGTGTCGGCGGCGCGGTCGACCAGCAGTTCGTCCTTGCGCTTGCCGTTCGGGTAGTTCGAATAGCCTTCCTGGCGCTGGCCGTACTGGAATGCATAGTAATACTGCGGCTTGCCGTCCGGGTAGTACATGTGGTGGTACTCGCATACGTCGTCGCGCGTGCTGCCGTACTCCTTGAAGGTGCAGCGGTGGATGTCGTTGAGCAGCTGGCCGTCCTCATAATACTCGCGCAGGTGCGTGAGCAGGCGGCCCTGGTCGATGACAGCCAGGCGTTCCGGCTTGCCGTTCGGGTAGTAGCGCGCATCCAGGCCCTGCTTCTTGCCGTTGTCCCATAGGGTATCGAGGCGCAGGATCTTGCCGCTGTCGTCGAACGCCTGCTCGCGCCCATCGAGCTGGCCGTTGCGGTAGGTAGCCGTGTAGACCACGTATTCCTTGCCGGCCGGGCCCAGATAGCGGGTGCGGCTGCCATCGAGCACGCCCGCCTGGTAATGGTCGCGCACGCGCAGCGCGCCTTGCGCATCCTTGTCGAGGGCCTCGCCCTGTTTTTTGCCTTGCACGAAAGTGACGCTTTGCGTGACCTTGTCCTTGAGCTTGAGCTTCCACGGCCCGTCGCGCAAGCCGTCGATAAAGCTGCCGTCGCCGTCTTCCGTGATCCACGCGCCATGGCGCGTGCCGTTTACGTAGTTGCCGCGCGTTTGCAGCTTGCCGCCCATGCTGCGTTCGTGCGGGCCGTTCAGCTGGCCGCCCGCGTAGGTGTCGAAGCCCGTCACTTCTTCTGCATCGGCATAGTTGACGACGGTCCAGCGGCCTTCGCGCTTGCCGGCCCGGTACATGCCGCTCTCGCTCTGCCTGGGATAATTGAAGTACCACATGCCTTCCTGCAGGCCGTTGACGTAATGGCCTTTTTCGCTGCCTTCGTGCATGCCTTCGCGCACCCACAGTCCATGGCGCTTGCCTTTCACGTATTCTCCCCGCTCGACCACCGAGCCGTCGTCCCAGGCCAGGCTGTAGATGACGGACGGGCCATCTGCGCTGCCCGTGAATTGCTTCGGCGCCGTTTCCCACGTCACTTGCCACAGGCGGTAGTTGGGCAGGATGCCCGCGCCCGCATCGCTGTACAGGGTGTAGCTGGCGGTGAGAAAACGCTCGCCTTTCTTCTGGAAGGTTTTCTTGTAGGTGATGGCGTCCTTGCCGCCGGCCGCCACGGGCTTGCCGTCCTCGCTGTAGTAGCCGACGATGGTGCCTTGCGTATGGTCGATGGCGTCGAAGTCCGCATTGCCGCTCTTGCCGCGCGGGACGCTGTAGTCCATCGGCGCCAGCTTGGCCAGCGCGGCCTTGACCTGGCCCGCGTTGGGAGCACTGCTTTGCGCCACGATGCGGTTCAAGGCTGGCTGCAAGCCATCGAGGCGCCGGTATTTGCCGGAGCTGCGGTGATAGCGGTAGGCGCGCAAGCCGTTCTTGTCGCCCTGGCGCAGCAGCACCAGCATGGTTTGCACGCTGTCGTCCGTCTCCTGGTCCAGCGACGCGTAGAAGACGGAGCGGATGACGGCGTTGCCGAACTGGTCGAGCAAAATGGGTTTCGCGCTGCCGCTCTTGCACTCGCAGTAATAGCCGTTGACGCCTTCTTTTTCCTTGAGGAAGGCGATATCGAGGCCGCTGTCCTGCGAGGCGCTGATGGCCGGATGGGCGAGGCTCTTGCCTTCATAAAAGGGCGCGCCGTGGGCCAGGGCGGAGCAGAGGAGCAAGGGCAGAAGCAGACGTTTCATCGTGGGGCTGGCGCCGGGGCGCCGCAATGGAAAGGCCACGATTCTGCCTGCGTTCTTACTTGTGGGCAAATACGCCCCTATCGTGCGCGCCCTGGTTCACGGCTGGTGCGCGGCGCAAAAATCCAGCAGCAGCTGTTCGCCGTCCGGCCAGGGGCCGTAGCCGGCGTCGCCGTTGATATGGCCGGCGTCGCCGATCATGGTGAAATCGCTGCCCCAGGCGGCGGCAAACGCGCGTGCCCGCGCGAAGCTGACGTAGGGATCATCGCCGCTGGCCACCACCAGGCTGGGAAACGGCAAGGCTTGCAGCGGCATCGGCGCAAAGCCCGTCGTGCCGGACGGGTAGGAGGGCGCTTCCACATCGCTGGGAGCGACGAGGAAGGCGCCGGCGATCTTGTGCGGCGAGCCGCTGGCCGCCCAGTGGGCCACCAGCGTGCAAGCCAGGCTGTGCGCGGCCAGCACGGGTGGGCGCTCGCAGGCGGCGATGGCGCGATCGAGTTCCGCCACCCATTCGTCCTTGTCCGGCGTCTGCCATTCCCGGTGCGGCACGCGCGACCATTGCGGGTGGCGCGCTTCCCAATGGGTTTGCCAGTGCTGCGGCCCGGAATTCCACAGGCCGGCCAGGGTCAGGACGAGAGGCGACATCGATGCTCCTTAAAGTTCGGTACGCAAGGCGAATAACTCCGGGAACAATACCACGTCGAGCATCTTGCGCAAATAGCTCACGCCCGCCGTGCCGCCCGTGCCCGTCTTGAAGCCGATGATGCGCTCGACCGTCGTTACATGGCGGAAGCGCCAGAAGCGGAAGGCCGTTTCCAGGTCGACCAGCTTTTCGGCCAGTTCGTACAGGGCCCAGTGTTTCGACGGGTCGCGGTAGACTTCCAGCCACGCCGCCTTTACCGACGCGTCGGAGGCGGTCGGCAGGGTCCAGTCGGCGTTCAGCCGCTCGGCGGAGATGGGCAAGCCGCTGCGCGCCAGCAGCTTGATCGACTCATCGTAGACGGATGGCGCGCGCAGGGCGGCGTCGAGCACTTTGTAGTTTTCCGGCGCCGTCGTATGCACGTTGAGCAGGGCGGCGTTCTTGTTCCCCAGGATGAATTCGATTTCGCGGTACTGGAAGGACTGGAAGCCGGACGAGGCGCCCAGGTAGGGGCGGATGGCCGTGTATTCGGGCGGCGTCATGGTGGCCAGTACGTCCCAGGCATGCACCAGCTGGTCCATGATGCGCGCCACGCGGGCCAGCATTTTGAAGGCGGGCGCCAGGTCGCCGCTTTGCAGGTTGGCGCGCACGGCGTGCATCTCGTGCAGCATCAGCTTCATCCACAATTCGCTCGTCTGGTGCTGCACGATGAACAGCATCTCGTTGTGGTTCGGCGACAGCGGATGCTGGGCCGTGAGGATGCGGTCCAGCGCCAGGTAGTTGCCGTAGCTCATAGATTCGCTGAAATCCATCTGTGCGCCATGCCACTGCGCATCCTGGCCGCCGGCATGCATGGGGCAGCCGCTGGTGTTTTCCTTGTTCATATTCTTGTCGTCGCTCATGGGATGGCTCAGGTGACCGCATCGCGCTTGGCGGCGATGTCGTAGGCTAGTGTGTCGAGGATGTCGCGCAGGATTTCCACGGCATCCCACACGTCGGCAAAGCCCGTGTACAGGGGCGTGAAGCCAAAGCGCATGATGGCCGGTTCGCGGTAGTCGCCGATCACGCCGCGCGCGATCAGCGCCTGCATCACGGCATAGCCGTGCGGGTGCGTGAAGCTGACCTGGCTGCCGCGCCGCGCATGCTCGCGCGGGGTGACGAGGCCCAGCGGATGGCTGGCGCAGCGCTGTTCCACCAGCGCGATGAACAGGTCCGTCAGGGCCAGCGACTTGCGGCGGATGGCTTCCATGCTCGTTTGCGCAAAGATATCGAGGCCGCATTCGACGAGGGCCAGCGAGAGTATCGGCTGCGTGCCGCACAGGGCGCGGGCGATGCCGTCGGCGGGCGCGAAGCCCGGCTCCATGGCGAACGGCGTGGCGTGGCCCCACCAGCCGGACAAAGGCTGGCGGAAGCGCGCCTGGTGTTTTTCCGGCACCCAGATGAAGGCGGGCGAGCCGGGACCGCCATTCAGGTATTTATAGGTGCAGCCGACGGCCAGGTCGGCGCCGGCGCCGTTCAGGTCCAGCGGCACGGCGCCGGCCGAATGGGCCAGGTCCCACAGCGCCAGCGCGCCCTGCGCGTGGCAATGGCTGCTGATGGCGGCCATGTCGTGCTGGTAGCCCGTACGGTAATTGACGTGCGTGAGCATGGCGACGGCGCAATCGGTATCGATGGCTTGCGCCAGTTCATCGGGGCTGTCGACCAGGCGCAGCTCGTAGCCGCGGTCGAGCCAGGCGGCCAGGCCTTGCGCCATGTACAGGTCGGTGGGGAAGTTGCTGCGTTCGCTGACGATGATTCTGCGCGCGGCCTGCGCGGGATCGCTGGCTTGCATCTGCAGGGCGGCGGCCAGGGCCTTGAACAGGTTGACGGAGGTGGTATCGGTGATCACCACTTCGCCCGTGCCGGCGCCCAGCAGCGGAGCCAGGCGATCGCCCAGGCGCTTGGGCAGGTCGAACCAGCCGGCCGTATTCCAGCTGCGGATCAGGTCCGTGCCCCATTCGGCCGCGATGACGTGCTGGGCGCGGGCCAGCGCCGCCTTCGGCCGCGCACCCAGGGAATTGCCGTCGAGGTAAATCACGCCCTGCGGCAAATCGAATTGCTGGCGCAGGGGCGCGAGGGGATCATCGAGATCGCGCGCGCTGCAGTCTTGTCGAGAAATCATGGTGGCTTTCATATTGATACTTGTCTGGATGGCATGATATTGCTTGAGGCTTAAAGTATCACGCGGAAGTGGCAGTGTAGCAAATCCTTGCCGCGAAGCGCGGTTCCGGGCATGGAAAGACGGCGAAAAATGCCCGCTTGTGGGGCGTCAACGAAAGAAATCACGATTTTTAAAAATATTTTCAAAAAACCCTAAAGTTCTGCGATTCGCCGCCGACAACACATACATGAACGCCGGTAATCGGTCAGGGCAGCGCTGGAAATATTTTAAATATTTTTTAAAAAAGCCCTAAAGTTCCTGCCAGGGCGGCCGTTATCTCAGTAGACAGGCTTGATTCTTATCAAGTTGTTGTAAAAAAGTGATATTTTTTACAGGCCAAAAGTCGGGCAAATCCGGCACAGGGCCAACCTCCCACATCCGCGCCGTTACTGGCGTGCGACCATGATCGAGCAGTGTTTGTCAGACAAACACCTACGATCCCATCCGCTATTCCCTGACCAAAAATACAGCGCTACGCCTCTGTTGCGTTTAATGTTGCTCCTGCAGAATGTATCTCACTGGCAACACACAACGCCAGCTGAATTCAACGGATTGAGGAGATGGAAATGACTGCTAACGACATGATGGCTGAGATTCGCGACGCTAACCTGAGCTACCTGATGCTGGCCCAGCAAATGATTCGTGCGGACAAAGTAACGGCCATCTTCCGTTTGGGCATTGCCGCCGAAATCGCCGAACTGATCGAGGGCATGAGCAATGCGCAGATCCTGAAACTGGCTGGCGGCAACATGATGCTGGCCCGCTTCCGCTTCGACGACAGCGCCATTCTGGGCATGTTGACGAACTACAATAAAGACCGCTCGCTGGCACAATCGCATGCCGCCATCCTGATGGCCGGCCAGGGCGTCGAAGAAATCGCCTAAGCTTCCCATCAAAACGTCCATGGCGGCGTTGCATTGCCTCGCCGTACATTCGTACTGTCGTCTGCAACGCGCCTTGCCCTGAACATTTTTCTGGCAACCTTGTTAGGCAGTATCAGTCAGTATCAGTCAGTAGTGGAGTACACAGCATGGCCAAAAAAAGTGTCGTATCGGAAGCGCAGGAAATCCAGCTGGCCATCGAATTGATACAGCTGGGCGCCCGTTTGCAACTGCTGGAGACGGAAGTCTCGCTGTCGCGCGAACGCCTGTTGAATCTGTACAAGGAATTGAAGGGCGTCTCGCCGCCCAAGGGCATGCTGCCATTTTCCACCGACTGGTTCATTACCTGGCAACCGAATATCCATTCCTCGCTGTTCATCAATATCCATAAATTCCTCGTCGACCACGCCGGCGCCACGGGCATCGAAGCCGTGATGAAGGCCTATAAACTGTATCTGGAACAAATGCCGCCCGAAGCGGGTGAAGAGCCGCTGCTGTCGCTGACGCGGGCCTGGACCCTGGTGCGCTTTTTCAGCAGCAAGATGCTGGACATGGCGCCCTGCGGCAAGTGCGGCGGCAAGTTTGTCGTCAACTGCCTCGACCTGAACGCCGATTATGTGTGCGGCCTGTGCCACATGCCTTCGCGTGCCGGCAAGACCAAGAAAGCGCGCGATGAAGCGGCCGCTGCCGTGCCGGGCGTGGTTGCCTGAGCCGTACATATATATAAGACAGAGTGCAAGCCGGAGCCGGTCGCCTGACCGCACTCCGGCTTTTTCATGCTGCTTTCGCTTACACTGGCGTTTTCCTCCTTTGGTTATTCCATGCTGCAACAGATCCTGCGCGCGCCCGCGCCCAAGGCCATCCTGATCCAGGTGCTGGCCTTTCCCTTGATGTTGCTATTGGTATATGGTTTGGCGCGCGCGGGCGTGGCCATGTCGCTGCCGGCCGTGGCGCTGGTGCAGGGCGTGGTGGCGGCTGTCATCACGTGGCGAGCGGGACTGGCGCGCTGGTGGTGCGCCATCGGCCTGCTGTTTGCGCCCGCCTTGCTGGCGGCCAGCTGGCTCGATTTTCCTCCGGCCGTGTTCCTGGTCGCCTTTGTTTTCCTGCTGAGTTTGTACTGGTCCACGTTCCGCACGCAAGTGCCGTTTTACCCGTCGGGGCCGAAGGTATGGCAGGCGGTGGCGGAGCTGATCGCGGACCGTCCCGGCGTGCGGCTGATCGATATCGGTAGCGGCCTGGGCGGCCTGGTGCTCAACCTGGCGCGGCGCCGCCCCGACGGGCAGTTTTCCGGCATCGAGCTGGCGCCGCTGCCGTGGCTGGCAAGTCGCTTGCGCGCATGGCTGGGGGGCAGCCGCGCGCGCTTCCTGCGCGGCGACTACGAAGCGCTCGATTTCGGCCGCTACGACGCCGTGTTTGCCTACCTGTCGCCGGCGGCGATGGCGGCCCTGTGGAGCAAGGCGGAAAGGGAAATGTTGCCCGGTAGCATGCTTCTTAGTTACGAATTCCAGATTGCGGCACGCGAGCCCGATAAGACCATCGCCGCCACAGAGGGTGGCCCTTTACTTTACATATGGTGCTTTTAAGCAATTGTCTGCGTTATTTGCTTGCCCGTGGGGCAATCTCACGTTATTGTAGTTCCACACGGCATTTTCTCGGAATTGCATTGAAAAGCAGCGCATTTCAATTAACTTCCGGTTGCTTTTTTTTGCCGCTGTCTCCGCCGGCGGCGCTGCCGCCAGAAGACAGGAACAGGTTTGAACATGCCGGGCACACAGCCCCGGCCATTATTGGGAGTCAGGGCACTTGTTAGTCATAATCGGATACATCATCGTCTGCGCCTCGGTCTTTGGCGGCTTCGCAATGGCCGGCGGCCATCTGGCGGCGCTGTTCCAGCCGCTGGAGTTGCTGATGATCGGCGGCGCCGCCCTGGGCGCCTTCCTTGTTGGTAACAATAACAAGGCCATCAAGGCAACGATCGCCGCCTTGCCCAGCCTGTTCAAGGGTTCGCGCTATACCAAAGAGCTGTACATGGAACTGATGTCGCTGCTGTTCGAAGTGCTCAGCAAGGTGCGCAAGGAAGGCTTGATGTCGATCGAAGGCGATATCGACAAGCCCGAAGAAAGCCCGCTGTTTTCCAAGTATCCGGCCGTGCTGGCCGACCACCATATCATCGAATTCATGACCGATTACCTGCGCCTGATGGTATCGGGCAATATGGATGCGTTCCAGATCGAAAATCTGATGGACAACGAAATCGAGACGCATCATCACGAAGGCGCCGTGCCGGCCCACGTGATCGCCAAGGTGGGTGACGGCTTGCCCGCTTTCGGTATCGTCGCCGCCGTGATGGGCGTGGTGCACACGATGGAATCGGTGGGCATCCCGCCAGCCGAGCTGGGAATGCTGATCGCGCACGCGCTGGTCGGCACCTTCCTCGGCATCTTGCTGGCCTATGGCTTCGTCGGCCCGCTGGCCAGCCTGCTGGAGCAGAAGCTGGAAGAGTCGAGCAAGATGTTCCAGTGCGTGAAAGTGACCCTGCTGGCCAGCCTGAACGGCTATGCGCCGGCGCTGGCCGTGGAATTCGGCCGCAAGGTGCTGTTCTCGACCGAGCGCCCGACGTTCAATGAGCTGGAAGACCACATCAAGAAATCGAAAACGAAGTAAGCAGTGAATATACGCCTGGACACCATGAGTCATTTGCAGCACACGGAAGGGGGACGCCATGGCCGATGAAGGCATGCGCCCGATTATCGTCAAGCGTATCAAGAAGACGGCTGGCGGACACCATGGCGGGGCGTGGAAAATCGCCTACGCCGACTTTGTCACGGCCATGATGGCCTTCTTCCTGCTGATGTGGCTGCTGGGCTCCACCTCGAAGGGCGATTTGAACGGCATTTCCGAATTCTTCAAGACGCCTTTGAAAGTGGCGATGGCGGGCGGCTCCGGCAGCGGCGAAAGCAATTCCGTCATCCAGGGCGGCGGCCAGGACCTGTCGCGCCAGGATGGACAAGTGCGCAAGGCGCAGGAAGAGCAGCAGCGCAAATCGTTCGACCTCAATTCCGCCAAGGCCGCGCTCGAACGCGAGGAGGGCAAGCGCCTGCAGGCGCTCAAGGCGCGCATCGAAGCGACCATCGACGCCAATCCCCTGCTGAAAAAATACAAGAACCAGCTGCTGCTCGATATCACCAGCGAGGGCTTGCGCATCCAGATCGTCGACGAGCAGAACCGTCCGATGTTTGCGCTCGCCAATGCGAATCTGCAACCGTACACCAAGGAAATCCTGCACGCCATCGGCTTCGTGCTCAATGAAGTGCCGAACCGCATCGGCCTGTCCGGCCATACGGATTCGACGCCCTACATGAGCGATGCCGGCTACAGCAACTGGGAATTGTCGGCCGACCGCGCGAATGCGTCGCGGCGCGAACTGGTGATTGGCGGCATGAAGGAAGAGAAAGTATTGCGCGTGGTGGGACTGGGCTCGGCCGCCCACCTGGACAAGCTCGACCCCTTCAATCCGATCAACCGGCGCATCAGCATCATCGTCATGAACAAACGCACGGAAGAAAATGTCCTGCGCGATGGCTCGGCGATCGAGCTGCCGGTGACCGATGCCGCTTCCGCCGCTGTCGCTTCCGGGTTGGCGGCCGGTGCGCCCCCCGCGGCGGCACCAGCCCCCAGCCCGGTAGCGGCGAAAAAATAACACGCAAGGCTGTCGACGCGTGGTGTATTGAAACAATGAGACCTTTATGACAAGAAAGAAAATACTTGGCTCGCATGTAAAGCGCCTGCTGTCTGGCGTGTCGGACCATGGCCGCAAGCACTTGACGGAGGTGGAAACCGACCTGGTGCAGACCGGCATCTTGCTGGAAGAGGCGATCGAGAAGCTGTCCTTCAATTTCATGGCGATACACGCGGCCGTTGCTGCGCAGCAAGATACCATCGCCCTGTTGCTCGACGGCGGTATTCCAGCCGAGCAGCAGCGGGAAAAATTGCTGGCATTGCAGGATGAGGTGGGGGGCTATGTGAATGCCGCCATCACCAGCCTGCAGTTCCAGGACATGACCAGCCAGCTGATCGAGCGCACCTTGAAGCGCGTGACGGGCTTGCGGGAGTTCCTCGGAACCCTGGGCGAGCATGGCGCGGAGATGTTGCCGGAGAGCGACAATGAAGAAATTGTCGCCTTGCTGGGGCGGGTCAGCATGGCGCTGGCGATTCAAAGCCTGGAGTTGCGCAGCGTGCTGCGCAAGGCTGTCAGTCAACAGCATTTGGAAAGTGGCGACATCGAGCTGTTCTAGCATGCCAGTGCGGAACGCTTGTGGTTGCATGGATTGATTAATCAAATACTCGGGCAGGATGCCCGGAATAAGTGGGAGCAAAGATGGCCAAAACGATACTTGCAGTGGACGATTCCAGCTCATTGCGCCAGATGGTGGCGTTCAGCCTGAAAGCCGCCGGTTACCAGGTGGTGGAGGCCGTCGACGGCCAGGATGGACTGGAAAAAGCCAAGCTGCAAACCGTGGACCTGGTATTGACGGACCAGAACATGCCGCGCATGGATGGCCTGGAGCTGATCAAGCTGCTGCGCGAACTGCCGACCTACCAGAAGGTACCCATCCTGATGCTGACGACGGAGTCGTCGGACGAGATGAAGTCGAAGGGACGTGCCGCCGGCGCCAATGGCTGGCTGGTCAAGCCTTTCGATCCGCAACGCCTGATCGAAGTGGTCAAGAAGGTGATCGGCTGATGCCAGCCGCGCAGCACAACGATGCAATTGACGGAGTCACCCTATGACCATCGATATTAGCCAGTTTTTTCAGGTCTTTTTCGATGAGGCCGAAGAACTGCTGGCTGAAAAAGAACGGCTGCTGCTGGCCGTTGATATTGCGGCGCCCGACGCCGAAGACCTGAATGCCATTTTCCGCACCGCCCATTCGATCAAGGGCGGCGCATCGACGTTCGGCCTCTCCGACATGAGCGAGGTGACGCACATCCTCGAGTCGCTGCTCGACCGCATCCGCCAGGGCCAGATGGCCCTGACGGCGGAACACGTCGACGCCTTTTTGGCGGCCAAGGATATCCTCAAGATGCAGCTCGACGGCCATCGCCTGGGCAGCGCCGTCGACCAGGATGCCGTGGCCAATGTGCGCATGATGCTGCAGTCGTTTTCGCAGGACGTGCCCGTGGCCGCGCTCACGCCCGTCGCGCCGGCCTTCCATACGGCGGAAAAGGCCGCCGTCAGCCATGCCGGCGGCCATCGCATCCGCCTGGAACTGCCGGCAATGGAGCCGCGCGAAGTCGATGCGCTGGCGGCCGAACTGGGCTTGCTGGGCGACGTCGCCGTGTCGACCTTGCCCGACGCGCGCAAGGTGCTGGAAGTGACGACGCATGAAAGCCTGGACGATATCCTGGCCATCTGCTCGTTCGTGCTCAACCCGGACGACATGGTGATCACGCAGGCGCCGCCACTGGCGCCAGGCGAAGCCGATGCGGTCCGCGCGGCGCAGGAAAAAGCCCAGGGCTACGGCTTCTTCGACCCGCTGCCAGGCGCGCCTGGTGCGCAGGGTCAAGCCGATCCTGGCTATGGCTTCTTCCAGCCGCTCGAGGATATCCGCGCCGCCGCCGGCGTGCAGAGCGACGCCGAACAGGGCTATGGTTTCTTCCAGCCCCTGGAACAGATTCGCGCCGATGCCGCCAAGGCGGGCAACGCCAGCGCCGCCGCCGCGCCGGTCGTGGCCAGCGCCGTGGCCGAAGCGGAGCAGGAAAAGAAACCGGCCAAGAAAGAGGGCGACAAGGCCGGCGCCGAATCGTCGTCGATCCGCGTCTCGATCGAAAAGGTCGACCAGCTGATCAACCTGGTGGGCGAACTGGTGATCACGCAGGCGATGATCGAGCAGCGCGCCAGCGCGCTCGACCCGATGCTGCATGAAAAGCTGCTCGACAGCGTCAGCCACCTGACGCGCAATACGCGCGACTTGCAGGAAGCGGTGATGTCGATCCGCATGATGCCGATGGATTTCGTCTTTTCGCGCTTCCCGCGCATGGTGCGCGACCTGGCCACGAAACTGGGCAAGAAGGTCGATTTCATCACGAACGGCGCCGCCACGGAGCTGGACAAGGGCCTCATCGAGCGCATCGTCGATCCGCTCACGCACCTGGTGCGCAACAGCATCGACCATGGCGTGGAAATGCCGGCCGCCCGCGTGGCAGCCGGCAAGACCGAGGCGGGCCGTTTGTTCCTCTCGGCCAGCCACCAGGGCGGCAACATCATCATCGAAGTGTCCGATGACGGCGCGGGATTGAACCGCGAGCGCATCCTGGCCAAGGCCGCGCAGCAGGGCCTGGACGTGTCCGAGACGATGAGCGACGCCGACGTGTGGCAGCTGATCTTCGCGCCCGGCTTTTCCACCGCCGAAGCGGTCACCGACGTGTCGGGCCGCGGCGTGGGCATGGATGTCGTCAAGCGCAATATCAGCGCCATGGGCGGCGTCGTCGACATCCGTTCGGCGAAGGGTTTCGGCACGACGATTTCCATCTCGCTGCCGCTGACCCTGGCCATCCTGGACGGCATGTCGATCAGAGTCGGCGACGAAGTGTATATTTTGCCGCTGGGCTTTGTCATCGAATCCCTGCAGCCGGCCGTTGAGGATATCAAGGACATCAGCGGTAAAGGCCAGGTGGTGAAGGTGCGCGGCGAATACCTGCCTTTGATTCCGCTGTACCAGATGTTCGACATCGCGCCGCGCTTTACCAGTCCCTCGGAAGGCATTTGCGTGATCCTTGAGACGGAAGGGCGCAAGGCGGCCCTGTTCGTCGACGACCTGGTGGGGCAGCAGCAAGTCGTGGTGAAAAACCTCGAATCGAATTACCGCAAGGTGGTGGGCATTTCCGGCGCCACCATCCTGGGCGATGGCGGCGTGTCGCTGATTCTCGATGTCGCCGCCCTGATCCGTTCCTCTCGCCAGCTGGCCGACGAGTCCATTTTTTCGTAATACCGATAGATAAAGATAGGAAAACGCACCATGTCAGATACTCAACAAACATCCGGAAGCAATGCGGGCGACGGCAAGGACATCGCCGGCCGTGAATTCCTGGCCTTCACGCTGGGCTCCGAAGAGTACGGCATCGATATCCTGAAGGTTCAGGAAATCCGCGGTTACGAAGCGGTCACCCGCATCGCCAACGCACCAGAATTCATCAAGGGCGTGATCAACCTGCGCGGCATCATCATCCCCGTGGTCGACATGCGCATCAAGTTCAACCTGGGCACGCCCGTGTACGACCAGTTCACGGTCGTGATCATCCTGAACATCGGCGGCCGCATCGTCGGCATGGTGGTCGACAGCGTTTCCGACGTCACCACCCTGACGCCGGAGCAGGTGAAACCGGCGCCGGAAATGGGCACCGCCTTCTCGACCGACTACATGATCGGCCTGGGCACCATCGACGAGCGCATGCTGATCCTGGTCGACATCGACAAGCTGATGTCGAGCAGCGAGATGGGCCTGATCGACAAGCTGGCGGCGTAAACGGCCGCATGGCAGCAAGGCGGCGCCCGGTGCGCCGCCGTTTTGGCACGCAAAGAATCACTACAGATATGCATGTACCGGCGCGAGCAGAGGCGCGCCGGCAGGCTGCAAGGTCCGTCAGAGACCAGGCCACAACACGGCGCCGTCCGGTTGAACGGGCGCCGTTCACATAAATATTGGAGACTGTAATGAGTTTGCGCGATTTCAAGATAGGCACCCGGCTGGGGATAGGTTTTGGCAGCATCCTCGCCATCCTGGTGGTAGTGATCGTTTCGGCGAATGCACTGAATTACCGTAACAAGGCCCAGCTGCTCACGGGCCTGGAGCTGGCAAGCGAAAAGAATACGCAGGCATCGCTGATGAAAAGCGCGATGCTGGAAACCGGTATCGCCATGCGCAATATCGGCCTGCAGGGCGATGTGGGGCTGATGCAGGCGGAAGAGGGCAAGGTGCGCGAGCAGCGCAAGCTGTACGACGGCGCGCGCGGCAAGCTGTCCAGCCTGGGCCTGTCCGAGGGCGAGAAGGCGCTGCTGGCCAATATCGCCAAGGTCGACGGCGATGTCGATGCGGCCTTCAAGGAAGCGATGGGACAGGTGCTGGCGTTTAACAGCGAGGGCGCGGCGAAGGTGATTGCCACCCGCATCGACCCCTTGAACAAGACGACGCTGGCCGATATCAACAAGCTGCTCGACCTGCAGCACGTGGCGCAGCAAAGCTTCATGGACGACTCGCTGGCGGCCGATGCGCGCCTGATGACGGTACTGTTCATCCTGGGCGGCGCGGCGGTGGCGATCGGCGCCTGGTGCGCCATCTTCATCACGCGTTCGATCACGGTGCCGCTGTCTGGCGCACTGGCCGTGGCGCAGAAGGTCGCTGCCGGCGAGCTGACGTCGCGCGTGGTGGTCGAAGGCAAGGATGAAACGAGCGCGCTGCAGCAGGCGCTCAAGGACATGAACGAGAGCCTGGTGCAGACGGTCAGCGACGTGCGCAATGGGACGGACACCATCACCGTGGCGTCGCGCGAGATCGCCAGCGGCAATGCGGACCTGTCGGCGCGCACGGAAACGCAGGCCAGTTCGCTGGAAGAGACGGCATCGTCGATGGAAGAGCTGACGTCGACCGTGAAGCAGAACGCGGACAACGCGCGCCAGGCCAACCAGCTGGCCGTGTCGGCATCGTCGGTGGCGGAGCAGGGCGGCAAGGTGGTGGCGCAAGTGGTCGATACCATGGGTTCCATCAAGGACAGTTCGCGCAAGATCGTCGACATCATCGGCGTCATCGACGGCATCGCGTTCCAGACGAATATCCTGGCCTTGAATGCGGCCGTCGAAGCGGCGCGCGCAGGCGAGCAGGGACGCGGTTTTGCGGTGGTGGCGTCGGAAGTGCGCAATCTGGCGCAACGCTCCGCTGGCGCGGCGAAAGAGATCAAGGGCCTGATCGGCGACTCGGTCGACAAGGTCGATGCCGGCAGCCGCCTGGTGGACGAGGCGGGGCAGACCATGGGCCTGATCGTCACGTCGATCCGGCAGGTAGCCGACATCATGGGCGAGATCACGGCGGCAACACAGGAACAGAGCCATGGCATCGAAGAGGTCAACCAGGCCATCGCGCAGATGGACCAGATGACGCAGCAAAACGCGGCGCTGGTCGAGGAAGCGGCGGCGGCGGCTGAAAGCATGCAGGACCAGGCGCAGAAACTGGCCGACGCCGTCAGCATCTTCAAGCTCGATGGCGAGAGCGCGGCGCAGGCAGCCATGCCCGTGCCCGTGCCCGCGCCAGTAGTCAAGGCGGCGGCGCGGCCGGCGCCGAGCGTGGCGGCAACGACACGGCGGTTGGCAACGACGGCGCAAGCCGGCACGCCACCGCCCGCGAAAAAGCTGGCGGCGGCCGGCGGCGACGATTGGGAAGAGTTCTGACGCCAACCCGGTCCCGCTAGTTATACTTGCAAAGGCATTGGTCAGAGTAGTCATAGAGAGGTAAAAACAAAATGCCGCAAACTAAAACGGATTCGGTCAAGGAATTTGATTTCACTGGCAAGGACTTCGAACGGGTCCGCGCCATGATTTACAAGCGGGCCGGCATCGCGCTGGCCGACAGCAAGCAGGAGATGGTCTACAGCCGCCTGGCGCGGCGCCTGCGCGCGACCGGCATTTCTTCGTTCGTCCGTTACCTGGACGACCTGGAAGCTGGCCGCATGGGCGACGAGTGGGAAGCGTTCACGAATGCGCTGACGACCAACCTGACGTCGTTCTTCCGCGAGGCGCATCACTTCCCGCTGCTGGCCGAGCATGTGAAAAAACTGAGCGGGCCGATCACCATCTGGTGTTCGGCCAGTTCCACCGGCGAGGAGCCGTATTCGATCGCCATGACGGTGTGCGAGGCGTTCAATACGCTCACGCCGCCGGTCACCATCATCGCCACGGACATCGACACGAACGTGCTGGCCACGGCCGCCAATGGCGTCTACAACCTGGACCGGCTCGACAAGATGCCGGCCGACCGTGCGCGGCGCTTTTTCTTGCGCGGCAAGGGCGATCGCGAGGGACAGGTGCGGGTGCGCCCGGAACTGCGCCAGATGATCACTTTCAAGCCGCTCAACCTGCTGGCCGACAGCTGGCCATTGACGGGCCAGTTCGACGTCATCTTTTGCCGCAACGTGATGATTTATTTTGACAGGGCGACGCAGCGCAAGATCCTGTCGCGCTTTGTGCCATTGATGAAGCCGGATGCCCTGCTGTTCGCGGGCCATTCGGAGAATTTCCTGTACGTGTCGGATTCATTGAAGCTGCGCGGTAAAACAGTCTATGAGCTCGATCAGCCTCGGGGCGCCGCGCCCAAGGCATCGTCGCATCGTACATGAGAGTGAAATATGAGCCTGGAATCCAAAGAGCAATTTGCCACTAACGTCTATTACGACAGGACGTTCAATTGTGACGCCGCCAAGATCTTGCCTGGTGAGTATTACTTTACCAACAAGGACATGCTGATCGTCACCGTGCTCGGCTCCTGCGTCTCGGCCTGCATCCGCGACCGCGTCACGGGCCTGGGCGGCATGAACCACTTCATGCTGCCCGATGGCGGCAGCGATCCGAATAGCCCGATTTCCGCGTCGATGCGCTATGGCACCTACGCCATGGAAATCCTGATCAACGATTTGCTGAAGGCCGGTGCGCGGCGCGAGAACATGGAAGCGAAAGTGTTCGGCGGCGGCGCCGTGCTGCGCGGCTTCACGGCGATCAACGTGGGTGAGCGCAATGCGGCCTTCGTCATCAATTACCTGAAGGCGGAAAAGATGCGCGTGGTGGCGGAAGACCTGAACGACATCCACCCGCGCAAGGTGTATTTTTTCCCCCGCAGCGGCAAGGTGCTGGTGAAAAAGCTGATGCAGACGCATAACGATACGCTGGTACGCCGCGAACTCGATTACGCCAGCCGTTTGAAAGTTGCGCCGGTGGGCGGCGAGGTCGAACTGTTCTGATAACACCAGAGCAAACCTGCTGCGCGTCGTGCTTTGCGGCCTGCGATGGTTTTGTCCGGTGTACTAATTTAATAAAGAATAAGGGCCGCAAGGCCTGGAAGGATAACTATGAAGATCAAAGTATTGATCGTGGATGATTCGGCGCTGATCCGCAGCGTGATGACGGAAATCGTGAACAGCCAGCCCGACATGGAAGTGGTGGGCGCGGCGCCCGATCCGCTGGTGGCACGCGAGATGATCAAGCAGACCAACCCCGACGTGCTGACCCTCGACGTCGAGATGCCGAAGATGGATGGCCTCGATTTCCTGGAAAAGCTGATGCGTTTGCGTCCGATGCCGGTATTGATGGTGTCGTCGCTGACCGAACGCGGCTCTGAGATCACCATGCGCGCGCTGGAACTGGGCGCCGTCGATTTCGTCACCAAGCCGAAGATTTCCATCCAGAGCGGCATGCGCGAGTACACGGACATGATCGCCGACAAGATCCGCGCCGCCTCGAAGGCGCGTATCCGCGCGCGCACCCTGCCGTCGGCCAGCGACAAGGTGGCTGCACCGCTGCCTGCGCTGCGCAGCCCATTGACGTCGAGCGAAAAGCTGATCATCGTGGGCGCGTCCACAGGCGGCACGGAAGCGATCCGCGAATTTCTCATGCAGATGCCTTCCGATTGCCCCGGCATCCTGATCACGCAGCACATGCCGGAAGGCTTTACACGCTCGTTTGCGCGCCGCCTCGATTCGCTGTGCAAGATCTCGGTGCAGGAAGCGGCAGGCGGCGAACGGGTACTGCCGGGCCACGCCTATATCGCGCCCGGCCATTCGCACCTGACTCTGACGCGCAGCGGCGCCAATTACATGACCAAGATCGACCAGGGCGAGCCGGTGAACCGCCACCGCCCGTCGGTCGATGTGCTGTTCCGTTCGGCCGCGCAATCGGCCGGTAAAAATGCCGTTGGCGTGATCCTCACCGGCATGGGCAAGGATGGCGCGCAAGGCATGTTGGAGATGAAGGCCGCAGGAGCGTATAATTTTGCGCAGGATGAAGCCAGTTGCGTGGTGTTCGGCATGCCGCGCGAGGCGATCGCTGTCGGTGCTACGCATGAGGTCGGCGCTTTGACGGCGTTGCCTGGCATGGTGCTGGGACACCTGGCTGCGCATGGCATGCGTGCTTTGCGCGTGTAAGCCACGTTTTATATGATCTGAGGCAAGTTTGTTCGCCTAAAAGCAACGAAAATGCTATCCTACAACTTGCTGCCGTAGTGTCGACCATAATGTCGGCATTCATGTCGATATTATTAACAAACCGCTACAGAAACAACGGAGTTATTCATGGCTGATCCAAAGATGAAATTTTTAGTCGTTGACGATTTTTCGACGATGCGCCGCATTGTCCGGAATCTGTTGAAGGAACTGGGTTATGCCAACGTCGATGAGGCGGAAGACGGCGTGATGGGCCTGGCCAAGCTGCGCGCGGAATCGTACGATTTCGTCGTTTCGGACTGGAACATGCCAAACATGGATGGCCTGACGATGCTGCAGCATATTCGCGCCGATCCGGCACTGGCCAAGCTGCCCGTGCTGATGGTGACCGCCGAAGCGAAAAAAGAAAACATCATCGCCGCCGCGCAAGCTGGCGCCAGCGGTTATGTCGTCAAGCCGTTCACGGCCGCGACCCTCGATGAAAAGCTGAACAAGATTTTCGAGAAGCTGGAAAAAGCCGGCGCTTAATCCAGGTTTGATCGTTATCAAAAAAAACGCTGCCAGTGCGAATTGGCAGCGTTTTTTTTGTCCGCAAAAAACTCAGACCAGGCCGCCATTCGCGCGTAACGTTTGGCCATTCACCCAGCGGCCATCCGGTCCTGCCAGGAAAGCCACGGCGGCGGCGATATCGTCCGGCGTGCCCAGCCGTTCCAATGGCGCCATCTTGCCCATGCGCTGTATCGTTTCTTCCGTCTTGCCGTTCAAGAACAGGGCAGTGGCCGTGGGGCCGGGGGCGATGGCATTGACGGTGATGTTCTTGCCGCGTAATTCCTTGGCAAAGATATTTGTCATCGTTTCGATGGCCGCCTTGGTGGCGCCGTAGACGGCATAGCCGGGCAGGGCCAGGCCAATCACGCTGGTGGAGAAGTTGACCACGCTACCGCCGTGGCGCAAGCGCGTCGCCGCCTGGCGCATGGTGTTGAAGCTGCCCTTGACGTTGATGGCGAACAGGCTGTCGAAGGTGGCGTCGTCCGTGTCGGCCAGGGCCGGCAGCGCGGGCGGCATGATGCCGGCGTTGTTGACCAGTACGTCGATGCCGCCATAGGCTGCTTCTGCCGCATCGAACAGCGCTTGCACCTCGCCCGCGTCAGCCACGTTGGCCTGGACGGCGATGGCGGCGCCGCCGCCGGCCACGATGGCCGCCACCAGATCATCCGCCGCATCCTTGCCGCTGGCGTAATTGATGACGACCTGCATGCCGTCGCGTGCCAGGCGGCGGGCGATGGCCGCGCCGATGCCGCGCGAGGCACCTGTGACGATGGCGACCTTGGCTGGTATGGTTGCTGTGTTCATGGGTTTCTCCTGTCGTGGTGGGAAGCCCGCATGCTGTCGCTGCGAGCCAGTGCAGCCATTGTGATCTTTATTGATTCATGGATAAAGATAGTGATGATGGTTTCAGTGTGCAAATTTCATTAACAATTGTTCTGGGCCTGGCTGATATGGGCAGGCAAGCTCCCGCTGCCGACAAGTAATTGCGCAAAGGAATGAAATATTTCCTAAAGTTAACTTTACACGTCAAATAATTTGGCCCATGATCGCTGCAGTATTCCACCTCTGTCCCCGCCCCCGACAAGAAGGAGCGCACGATGCGCCGAGCACCCGTATTATTTTTTGCCCTGAGCACGGCCCTGTTGGCGGCCTGTGGCGTGAGCCTTGAACAAACCGCCGTTACGCCTGTCGCGTCTGTCGAAATGCAGGAACCGGCCGCGCCGTTGCCTGTCGAAGCTGATGGCCGGCATGCATATCTGCACCGCGTGGGCGGCCATGATTATGTCAGCCTGAGCCAGAATGGCCCGGAGGGCGGCTTGCCGATACTCACGGGCACGCAGCGCCATGCGCGCGCCATCCGCCTGCTGGCGGCCGATCCGGCCCAGGTCCGGGCCATCCTGCGCAGCCTGAGGCTGCCTGCGCACCAGCGCAAGCTGTGGGCGGGAGAGGAAATCGTGCTCGATGCGGCCAGCTATGACATGTTGCAAGCGGCACGCGGCAGCAACAAGCCGCTGTTTGCGGAACTCAAGCTGGTGGGGATGGAGAAGTAAGAAAAAGCAACGGGGCCGAATGGCCCCGTCGAGGTGACGCTTGGAGATGGCGCTTAAATTTCCAGGTTGTCGATGAGTCTGGTCTGGCCCAGCTTGGCGGCAGCCAGCACCACCAGCGGTTCGCCGGCGGCCAGTTCGGCGGCGTTTGGCGCCTGCAGGTTGGCGCGCTTGCGCACGGCGATGTAGTCCGATTTCCAGCCGCGGCTGTTCAATAGCTGCATGCTGGCCTGTTCCAGTTCAGCGACGGCCAGGTTACCCTTGCGCACTTCCTCGGCGACGAAATTAAGGCCCTTGAACAGTTCCGGCGCTTCCGCCCGCTCGCTTTCAGACAGATACATATTGCGCGACGATAAGGCCAGGCCATCGTCTGCGCGGTAGGTTTCGGCGGCGATGATTTCCGTCGGCAGCGCGAACTGGCGCGCCATGTTGCGGATGATCATCAGTTGCTGGTAATCCTTCTTGCCGAACACAGCCACGCGCGGACCCACGCACGAGAACAGCTTGGTGACGACCGTGCACACGCCTTCGAAGAAGCCGGGACGGAACTCGCCTTCCAGCGTATTGCCCAGGTCATCAGGCGGACGCACGCGGTATTCCTGCGGTTCCGGGTACAGTTCCTTTTCCGTCGGGGCGAACAGCACGTACACGCCTTCCTTTTCCAGCTTGGCGATGTCGGCCGCCATGGTGCGCGGATATTTCTCGAAGTCTTCGTTCGGGCCGAATTGCAGGCGGTTCACGAAGATCGAGGCGACGATGGGGTCGCCATGCTTGCGCGCCAGACGCATCAGCGACAGATGGCCTTCGTGCAGGTTGCCCATGGTGGGGACGAACGCCGTGCGCAGCTGTCCGCTGAGCTGGTCGCGCAATTCTTCGATGTCGGAAATAATTTTCATGGATTGCTTTCGCTAAAACCCCGTTGTACGGTGGTCAGTGACAAAGGGAAGGATATCAGGCGGGCGAATACGCCAGCCGGACGTAGATGGGGGCAAACGGTTCTGCCTGCGTGATTTCGATCAGGGTTTCCTTGGCCAGTTCCAGCAGGGCCACGAAGTTGACCACCACCACGGGCACGCCGCCGGCAATGTCGAACAGTTCGCTGAATTCGACGAAGCGCGACGACTGCAAGTGGCGCAGGATGCTCGACATGTGCTCGCGCACGGACAGTTCCTGGCGGCTGATGCGGTGATGCTGGGTCAGCTTGGCGCGTTTCAGCACGTCGAGCCACGCCTGCTGCAAGTCCACCGGTTCCACGTCGGGCCAGGTGGGCGTCAGGCTTTGCTCGATGAAAATCTGCGTGCGCACGAAATCGCGCTCGAACTGCGGGATGGCATTCAGGTCGTAGGCGGCCAGCTTGATCTGCTCGTACTCGAGCAGGCGGCGCACCAGTTCGGCACGGGGGTCGCCGCCATCTTCCTCGACGTCGCTCTTGCGCGAAGGCAAGAGCATGCGCGACTTGATCTCGATCAGCATGGCCGCCATCAACAGGTATTCAGCGGCCAGTTCCAGGTTGCGCACGCGGATCTGGTCGACATATTTCAGATATTGCAGGGTTACCTGCGCCATCGGAATATCGAGAATGTTGAAGTTTTGCTTGCGGATCAGGTAGAGCAGCAAGTCGAGCGGGCCTTCGAAGGCTTCGAGGAAGATTTCCAGCGCGTCCGGCGGAATGTACAAATCCGTCGGCATGCGCATCATCGGCTCGCCATACAGGCGGGCGATGCCCAGCGGGTCGGCGGCGGGCGCCGCGTCCGTTACCTTTGTTGCAGGGTCGCCGCTGCCGTCGCCTTCAGCGACAGGTTCGGGCGACTCGATGACTGCGCCGGCGCCGGGAGCATCGGCTTCCGGCGTGACTGCAGACTCTTCAGGCAACATCGTGCCGGTTCCAGATCTTAGTTCTTGTTCTGGTAAACGTAAGCCTGTTGCTTGACGGCCGACGCCAGCTGGCGTTCCTGCTCGTCGATGCTGACGGCCGGCTTGTCCCACAGCAGGGCGCGGCCCGCTTGCTGGCCCGCTTCCATGCCAGGATTCTTGGCCTTCAGCTCAGCGATGAACAAGGTGTGGTCGGATACGTAGTTGTTGTGTTTTGCAGGCAGTTTCATATTCTCTTCTGAGTGTCTTATCGGTAAGGTCAGCCGGCCGTATTTTACCGCGCCGTGCCGCCTGGCGGGTTGTTGTATCGGCAAGTCCGGGGGCGAAATTGCTAAAAATCAATAACGCAACAAACGCCGCATCACCATCGGCGCCGGTTCGGCGGGGTTGGCGTGCGAATATTCCAGTTCTTCGGCCAGGTCGAATTCGAAGGCCGCATAAAAATCGATCAGCTTGCGCTGGTCGCGCCGCACGGCCAGGCGCAATTCCTCGGCCTGGCACGACAGGCCGTGATGAATGATGGCTTCCAGCAAGTGCTGCGAAACGTGGCTGCCCCGGTAGGCGGGCAGCACGCCCATGCGCGAAATCTTCCAGATGGCGGGGTCGCTGTCGAGCGGCATCCAGCGCAGCGAACCGGCTGGAATGTCGTCGATCAGCAACAGAAAACCGCCGCCGTGGCGCAATTGCTCTTCCACCTGTTGGGCCGTCTCGTGGTGTCCACTGGACGAGGCGGCCACCTTGCCGGCCCACGCGGCGCGGGTCAGCTCGGCCATCAGCTGTGCATCGGCATTCGTTGCTTCGCGCACCACGATATTCATCATCGGTCCTTGTGGTGGCTTAACGGATGCGCATGCCAGGTTCGGCGCCTGGCCACGGGTTCAGGATGTAGATGCCCGGATTCGCCTTTTCGTCGGCGGCGGAGGCGGCCATGACCATGCCTTCCGAAATGCCGAACTTCATCTTGCGCGGCGCCAGGTTGGCCACCAGCACCGTCAGCTTGCCGACCAGCTCTTCCGGCTGGTAAGCCGAGCGGATGCCCGAAAACACATTGCGCAAGCGGCCTTCGCCCGCATCCAGGGTCAGGCGCAGCAGCTTGTCGGAGCCGTCCACCAGCTCGCAGTTGACGATCTTGGCGATGCGCAGGTCGACCTTGAGGAAGTCGTCGATCTTGATCTCGGGCGCCAGTTCCTCGATGGCGGAGGCCGGTGTTTCAGCGACCGCGGCGGCGTCGTTCGCGGCGTCGCCAGCCGGTGCGGCAATGGCGGCGGCCGCTTGCGGCGCGTCAAACAGCGCTTCGATCATCTTCGCATCCATGCGCGTCATCAAGTGGCTGTAGGCGCCGATAGTACGGCCCAGCATGCTGTTCGAGACGGCGTCGCCGAACACTTGCGTATCGGCCCAGGTAAACTCGGCGTCGTTGAGGAACGAGGCCACGTTCTTCGCCACGCCCGGCAGGACCGGCGACAGCAGGATCGTCAGCTGGCGGAACAGGATCAGGGCCGTGGTGCACACGTCGTGCAGTTCGGCCGTCTTGTCCGCGTCCTTGGCCAGGATCCACGGTTTGTTTTCATCGACATACTGGTTGGTGATGTCGGCGATTTCCATGATCTCGCGCAAGGCCTTGCCGAATTCGCGGTTCTCGAAGTGCGCGGCGATGCTGGCCTGGCGCTCGACGATGACACCGTTGACGTCCACCGTCAGCGCGCGGTTGATCCAGCTTTGCGCGCCTTCCGACAGCGTCGATGCCAGCTTGCCGTCGAAACGCTTGGCGATGAAGCCGGCGCAGCGGCTGGCGATGTTCACGTATTTGCCGATCAGGTCGCTGTTCACGCGGGCGACAAAATCTTCGCCGTTGAAGTCCAAGTCTTCCACTTTCGAGTTCAGCTTGAAGGCGATGTAGTAGCGCAGCCATTCCGGGTTCATGCCCAGGTCCAGGTAGCGCAGCGGCGAGATACCCGTGCCGCGCGACTTCGACATCTTTTCGTTGTTGACCGTCAGGAAGCCATGCACATTGACCTTCAGTTTGTCGATCACCGGATGGCCGGCGAATTTCAGCATGGCGGGCCAGAACAGCAAATGGAAGGAAACGATGTCTTTGCCGATGAAGTGGATCTGTTCCGTGGCAGGATCGTTCAGCAAGGCGTCAAAATCGAGGCCTTTCTTGTCGCAATAGTTTTTCAGGCTGGCCAGGTAGCCGACGGGGGCGTCCATCCACACATAGAAGAACTTGCCCGGCGCATCGGGAATCGGGATGCCGAAGTAAGGCGCATCGCGCGAGATATCCCAGTCGGCCAGCTTTTCGCCCGCTTCTCCCAGCCATTCGCTGACCTTGTTGACCATTTCAGGCTGCAAACGGCCTGGCGTGTTGAGCCAATCCTTGAGGAACTCGAAGCAGCGCGGGTCGGACAGCTTGAAGAAATACTGTTCCGACGGCTTCATCACGGGTGTCGCATTGGTAAACACGGAGAACGGGTTGACCAGGTCGGTCGGCTGGTAGGCCGCGCCGCACACTTCGCAATTGTCGCCGTACTGGTTCTTGGCGCCGCATTTCGGGCATTCGCCCTTGATGTTGCGGTCGGCCAGGAACATGCCCTTGACCGGATCGAAGAAGCGGTCGACGGTTTTCGTGACGATCAGGCCCGTATCGCGCAGCTTGCGGTAGATCGATTGCGACAGGTCGACGTTTTCCGGCGAATCGGTCGAGTACCAGTTATCGAAGGCGATATGGAAGCCATCGAGGTACTGGGCGCGGCCGGCGGCGATATTGGCGACGAATTGCTGCGGCGTGATGCCTTCCTTTTCGGCGGCGATCATGATGGGCGTGCCATGCGTATCGTCGGCGCCCACAAAGTGCACTTCACGGCCGGCTGCGCCATCGCGTTGCATTCGCTGGAACCGGACCCAGATATCAGCCTGGATGTATTCCATGATGTGGCCAATGTGAAAAGCGGCGTTTGCGTAAGGCAGGGCAGTGGTGACGAACAGCTTGCGAGTCATGATTGATGCACTTTTGGGATGGATAATAGGACATTTTAACAGCGGAAAGGCAATATGAGCAGATGCAGCGCCGGCAAGTGCTGCTTTTGCCGCCATCGCGCCCTGCAAATTTGCGCTAGACTGCGCGTATTGCACATATGTAGTACACACGGAGATTTACATGAGCATCACAGTAGAAGACGTCAAGGCCGCGCTGGCCCAGGTTATTGATCCAAATACACATAAAGATTTCGTTTCCAGTAAAACAGTCAAGAATCTGAAAGTCGATGGCGATGATATTTCCCTCGACATCGAGCTGGGCTACCCCGCCAAAAGCCAGATCGACCTGATCCGCAAATCCGTGCTGGCCGCCCTGCGCGTGCTGCCCGGCGTGGGCAATGTCAGCGTGGGCGTGTCGTCGAAAATCATTTCGCACACGGTGCAGCGCGGCTTGAAGCCGATGAGCAACGTGAAAAATATCATTGCCGTCGCTTCCGGCAAGGGCGGTGTTGGCAAATCGACCACGGCCGTCAATCTGGCCCTGGCCCTGGCGGCCGAAGGCGCCACCGTCGGCATGCTGGACGCCGATATCTATGGCCCGTCGCAGCCGATGATGCTGGGCATCAGCGGCCAGCCGAAGACCCTGGACGGCAAAAGCATGGAGCCGATGGAAAACCACGGCCTGCAAGTGTCGTCGATCGGCTTCATGATCGATCCGGACGAACCGATGGTGTGGCGCGGCCCGATGGTCACGCAAGCCTTGCAGCAATTGCTCGACCAGACCAACTGGCGCGACCTCGATTACCTGATCGTCGACATGCCGCCGGGCACGGGCGACATCCAGCTGACCCTGTCGCAGAAAGTGCCTGTCACGGGCGCCGTCATCGTCACGACGCCGCAGGACATCGCGCTGCTGGATGCGCGCAAGGGCTTGAAAATGTTCGAGAAGGTCGGCATCCCGATCCTCGGCGTGGTGGAAAACATGAGCACGCACATCTGCTCGAACTGCGGCCATGCGGAAGAAATCTTCGGCGCCGGCGGCGGCGCGAAGATGTGCGCGGACTTCGGCGTGGAATTCCTCGGCGCCTTGCCGCTGACCATGGCGATTCGCCAGCAGACGGATTCGGGCACGCCCACCGTCGTGGCCGAGCCGGAAGGCCCCGTCGCCGTGATCTACAAGCAGATCGCCCGCACCATCGCGATCAAGGTGGCGGAAAAGGCGAAGGACATGACCAGCAAGTTCCCGAGCATCGTCATCAAGAACGATTAAACGTCGGATGTGGCGCTCCCATGCGCCAGTGTCAGCAGGAATATGGTTTCATGCAGTCCGTGTTGTTATTAAACAAGAGGAGACATCATGCAATTGACCACCGTATTCCTGCGCCAAGCCGCAGCCGTAATCGCCGGCAGCCTGCTGGCCGCCAGCGCGTTTGCGCAATCCGTTTCGTTCGTCGAGCCAGTCGATGGCGCGACAGTGACCAGCCCGTTCAAGGTCAAGTTCGCCGTCAGCGGCATGGACGTCAAGCCGGCCGGCGACATGACGGCAAAGACGGGCCACCATCATTTGCTCATCAATATGGGGCCGATGAAGGCGGGCGAGATGATACCCATGGATGAAAAACATTTGCATTTCGGCAAAGGGCAGACGGAAACGGACGTCACCTTGCCGCCGGGCCAGTACACCCTGACCATGCAGTTCGCCAATGGCGCGCACCAGTCGTATGGGCCGGAGTTGAGCAAAAGCATCAAGGTGACGGTCAAGTAAGTCCGGCATTTTCATCTGTTTCGGCAAAGGCCGGGTTCCAGCGATGGAGCCCGGCCTTTTTTATGGTATTGCTTTTTGTCATCATTGCGTCATATAGTCGGCGTATGCTGCCCGGTGGCCTAACTTTTGATGAGCGGATATGACGAAACATTTCTCCCTTTCCCGGCAACTGGCGCAGGCGCTGCTGCTGGTCGCTGGCGTGGCGGCGTGCCAGGCGCATGCGGCCAAGGCGGTTCCCAATACCGCGGCGCAGCCGAAGCTGGTGGTGGTGCTGGTGGTGGACGGTTTGCCGCAGGAGCAGGTGACGCGCTACCGCGACCAGTTCGGCCAGGGCGGTTTCCGCCGTCTGCTGGAGCAGGGCGCGTGGTTCAGCGATGCGCACCAGGCGCATGGCATCACGGTTACCGCCATCGGCCACTCGGCCGTGCTGTCGGGTGCCTATCCATACCAGCATGGCGTGATCGGCAATAACTGGATCGATCCCGTCACGAAAAAATCCGTGTATTGCACCGAAGATGGCAATTTCCATTACATCGGCGAAGACACGCAGCCCGATGATGGCACGGCGCCGACGAAACTGCGCGTGAGCACCCTGGGCGACGAGCTGCGCTATTCCACGGGCGACCAGGCCAAGGTCGTCACCGTGTCGGGCAAGGACCGGGGCGCCATCCTGCTGGCCGGGAAAACAGGCACGGCCTATATGTACATGGAAAAGACGGGCAATTTCGCCAGCAGCACCTATTACATGCAGCAGCATCCGCAATGGGTGCAACGCTACCAGGCTGCCAAACCGCAGGACCGCTACTACGGCAAGAGCTGGACGCCGCTGCTGGCCGATGCGGCCTATGCGCGGGACGCCCGTGATGATCTTGTGGCGGCCAAGCCGGGCACGCGCAACACCTTCCCGTTCGCCTACTACAGCGACAGCGGCAAGCTCGATGGCGAGTACTACAGCCGCTTGAAGTCCGGCCCCTTCCTCGATGAACTGACCCTGGAATTCGCCCGCGCCGCCATCGATGGCGAGAACCTGGGCCGCAACCCGGCCGGCGTGCCCGATATTCTCGGCGTGAGCCTGTCCGCGCACGATTACGTGAACCATGCCTACGGCCCGGAAAGCAAGATGTCGCACGACCACCTGCAGCGCCTGGACCGCATGCTTGCCGGCTTCTTTGCCGACCTCGATAAAAAAGTCGGCATGGATAACGTGCTGGTGGTGCTGACGGCCGACCATGGCTTTGCCAACGTGCCGGAATTCGCCGAAACGCGCGGCTTCTCCGCCAAACGCATCGATGGCGCCAAACTGGTCGATGCCTTGAACCGGCACCTGGCGACAAACCTGGGCATCGATAAACTGGTGACGACGTCGTCGCTGCCGAATATCTACCTCGATTACGCGCTGGCGGAAAAGAGCGGCGTCAATCGCGCCGCGCTGGAAGACGCGGCGGCCCGCTTCCTGCTGCAGCAGGACGGCCTGGCGCAAGTCTACACGCGCACGCAGATGGAAGCGGGAGCCGTCGCCACGCGCATGGACACCCTGATGCGCCGCGCCTGGAACCGCCAGTTGTCGGGAGACCTGATGGTCGTCACAAAGCCTGCCTGGTACTTCGGCAAGGGCAGCGGCGGCACCTCGCATGGCACGCCCTATACCTATGACACCAATGTGCCGCTGATGGTCTTCGGCCCGCGCTGGATCAAGCCGGGCGCGTATGGCCAGTACGCGGAAGTGGTCGACATCGCGCCGACCCTGGCCCATCTGCTGCGCATACGCCAGCCATCGGCGTCGGAAGGGCGGGTTTTGACGGAAGCGGTGCGGTAGGTCGGATTAGCGGCGAAGCCGCGTAATCCGACAACATCGTTGGTCAAGCCGCTTACAGCAGCCAGTCGATCGGCAGCACCGACAGAATCGCCACCCCCATGCGTTTCCACACGCTGGTGCCCGGTTCCGTGTCGTAGCGCGTGGTGGCGCCGCTGGCGTCGCGCGCGAGCCAGTACAGCGCGCCGTCGTCGCCAAGCAGCACCTGGTAGGCGCGCTGCGGGATCGTGGTGCGCATGGCTTGCCCCAGCTGGCTGGCCAGCGCGGGGCTGTCGATGACGAGGCCCATTTCGGTGTTCAATTCGATCGAGCGCGGATCGAAGTTGAACGAGCCGACAAAGATGCGCCTATCATCGACGGCAAAGGTCTTTGCATGCAGGCTCGATGCGGAGCTGCCGAAGCGGCCCGGCTGTTCGCGCGCATCGCCCCGTTCCCACGAACGGCGCGACTCGTACAGCAGCACGCCCGCTTCCAGCAGCGGCTTTCTCCACTTCGCATAGCCGGCATGCACGGCCGCCACGTCGGTCGCTTCCAGCGCATTCGTCAGGATGCGCACGCCCACGCCTTTTCTTGCCAGGTCGGCAAAGGCTTGCGTGCCCGATTTGCCGGGCACGAAATACGGCGACACCAGGTCCACTTCCTTTTCCGGCACACCCAGCAGGTTTTGCAGGTTTTCCGCCACGCCCGTGCCTGGCCGGGCCTTGTCCAGCACCTTGGCCGGGTCGTCGCTGACCATGCGCGTCTTGGCCCATTCGAAGGGCAGGGTGCGTTCCATCATCTGCTTGACGAAGGGCGAGGTGCGCAGCGCCTGCACGTATTCCTCGGCCGCCTTGGTATCGTCGATGCGGTCCGCTTCGGCGGCGATGGTGGCCGCGTCGCCCTCGACAGGGCTGGTCAGCAGCAGTCTGGCCGGGTAGGCAGAGGCGCTGTTCCAGTAGCGGTCGAAATCCTGCGACACGTCGTCAACGACGGGGCCGATGGCCAGCACGTCAAGGTCGGCAAACAGCACATCGCCGGCCGCGCCAAAATATTCATCGCCCACATTGCGTCCGCCGACGATGGTGGCCTGGTTATCGGCCGTGAACGATTTGTTGTGCATGCGCCGGTTGAGGCGGGAAAAATCCGCGGCAAAGGCCAGTGCGCGCGGCGCGCGGGGAATGAATGGGTTGAACAGGCGGATCTCCAGATTCTGCTGCTTGCCCAGCATGCTCAAGGTCTGGTCCAGGCCCGCCGTGTTGTTATCATCGAGCAGCAGGCGCACGCGCACGCCCCGCTCCGCTGCCTGGCGCAGGGCGTCGAACAGCAGTGTGCCCGTGATGTCCTTGTGCCAGATGTAGTACTGCACGTCCAGGCTGCGCTGGGCTGCGGCGGCCAGCAGGGCGCGCGCGGCAAAGGCGTCGCGCCCATCGACCAGCGGATAAATGCCGGACACGCCCGGATGCTGCGCCGCCATGGGCGCAATGGCCGTGGCCAGCTGGGTATGTGCCGTATCGGTGATGACGCTGGAGGGAGTGCGGCTCTCCAGCGAAGGCAGTGAAGCGCAGCCGGCGAGGACGGCGGACAGCAGCAGGGGCAGCAGGGAACTGCTGCTGCGGCGGGCAAGGGTGGTGGCGGGCATGGCGGGCTTTCATCGAGTTGCCCCGATGTTAGCAGATGCGCATGCCCGCACGCGGCGCGGTTTTAGAGTTGTTCCAGCGCGATCAGCTCGGCCACCGTCTGGCGGCGGCGGATCAAGCGGGATTGTTCTCCGTCGACCAGGTATTCCGCCGCATGGGGGCGGCTGTTGTAGTTCGACGACATCGACGCGCCATACGCGCCCGCGCCCTCGAACACGACGTAGTCGCCTACCTGTGCTGCCGGCAGCTGCCGGGTTTCCACCACGCCGCCATCGCGCTGGGTAAACACATCGCCCGATTCGCACAGGGGGCCGCCGACGACGGTGGCGCGCTGCGTGTCCAGCGCGCGGCCGTCATGCGCGATCACCGACATTTCATGGTAGCTGCCGTACATGGCAGGGCGCATCAGTTCATTGAAGCCCGTATCGAGCAAGGTGAAATGGTTGCCGCCCATTTGCTTGGTGGCGCGTACTTCGGCCACCAGCAAGCCCGCGTCGGCCACGAGGAAGCGGCCCGGTTCGATTTCCAGGTGCACGCGATGGCCCAGGTGCGCCTCGATCTGCTTGCGCGCCGCATCCCACAGCTGGAAGTAGTGGTCCGTGTCGACGGGCTGCTCGCCTTCGCGGTAGGGCACGGACAGGCCGCCGCCCGTGGAAATGGCTTCGATATCGTGGCCCATGTTTTTGACCAGCTCGACCATGGTGCCGCAGACGGTTTCCAGGTGGCTGTAGTCGACGCCCGAGCCGATGTGCATGTGCAGGCCCACCAGGTGCAGGCCATGCGCGCGGATGACGGCCAGCGCCTCCGGCAGCTCTTCATGCCAGATGCCGTGCTTGCTGTTTTCGCCGCCCGTATTGGTCTTGTTGCTGTGGCCATGGCCATAGCCGGGATTGATGCGCAGCCAGACGCGGTGGCCGGGCGACACGGGACCCAGCTGGCGCAGCATGTCGACGGAGCCGCAATTGACTTCGATCTTCGCCGCCGCCACGCGCGCCAGGGTGGCGCGGTCGAACAGGTCGCAGGTGAACACCACGCCGGCGGCGCCGTTCGTTTGCGCCGGCGTAAAGCCTGCCTGCAGCGCGCGCTCGATCTCGCCCAGCGACACGGCGTCCACGTGCACGCCCGCTTCGCGCATCAAGGTCAGCAGATGGATGTTCGAGTTGGCCTTTTGCGCGAAGCGCACGGTGTCGAACTGCGCCAGCTGCGCCACGCGCGCGCGGATGGTGGCCGCGTCATACACCCACAGGGGGGTGCCGTGTTCCTGGGCGAGTTGGGCGAGGGTGGCGTCTGGCACTGGTTTCATGGTGTGGTCTTTGTCATATGATGGGTGGCGTCGGATTACGCGGGCTTTGCCCGCTAATCCGACCTACGATGCTGGCCATGATGCGGGTTTTCTTTGTAAACATAAAATATCTATTTAGGCCTACCTTATTCATTTATGATATGGCCATGACTATCTCCCTGCGCCATATCGAAGTCTTCCGCGCCGTCATGACGACGGGCAGCGTGACGGCCGCCGCCGCCATGCTGCATACGTCGCAGCCCACCGTCAGCCGCGAACTGGCGCGCCTCGAGCATTTGACGGGCTTGATCCTGTTCGAGCGCGAGCGGGGGCGGTTGCGTCCGACGGCCCAGGCGCTGCAGCTGTTCGAGGAAGTGCAGCGCGCATATTTCGGCCTCGAGCGCATCGTCAGCACGGCGGCGGCCCTGCGCCAGTTCGACCAGGGGCAGTTGTCGATCGCCTGCCTGCCCGTGTTTTCCCAGTCGCTGCTGCCGCAGGCGTGCAAGCGCTTCGTGGCCGATTTTCCCAAGGTGAGCATCAGCATCACGCCGCAGGAGTCGCCGCTGCTGGAAGAGTGGCTGTCGGCGCAGCGGCACGATATCGGCCTGACGGAAGTGGGCAATGCGCCGCCGGGCACCGCGCTCGACACTCTGATGTCCGTCGATGAAGTGTGCGTGCTGCCCGACGGCCATGCGCTCGCCAGCAAGACCGTGCTGCAGCCGGCCGATTTCGCGGGCCAGCCTTTCATCAGCCTGGCCGCCGTCGACCCCTACCGCCAGCAGATCGACGCCATCTTCGCGCAGGCGGGCGTGGAGCGGCGCATGGCGCTCGACACGCACAGCGCCGCCTCCGTGTGCGCGATGGTGCGCGAAGGCGTGGGCCTGGCCATCGTCAATCCGCTCACGGCCTTCGACTATGCGGGGCAGGGCTTGCAGATCCGCCGCTTCGCCGTGTCCCTGCCGTTCACGGTGAATCTCGTGAAACCTTTGCACCGACCCCTGTCGCAACTTGTCGCCCTGTTCGAGCAGGCGCTGCATGCGCAGGCGGACGAAGTGAAAAGGCGGCTGCTGCAGCTGTGACGGCGCTTGTGGAGCGGCGGCGGTCAACAGAGTAAAATGGCGTTTTACTTATTCAAGCCTGATTACTTCGATGACCACAACCGCTACTCCCGTCCGTACCCGTTTCGCTCCCAGCCCGACCGGCTATCTGCACCTGGGCGGCGCCCGCACCGCTTTATACAGCTGGGCGTATGCCCGCCACTTCGGCGGCACGTTCGTGCTGCGCATCGAAGACACGGACGTGGAGCGTTCCACGCCGGAAGCCGTGCAAGCCATCATCGAAGGCATGAAGTGGCTGGGCCTGGACCACGACGAGGGCCCGTTCTACCAGATGCAGCGCATGGACCGCTACCGCGAAGTAGTGGCACAGATGCTGGCCGAAGGCACTGCATATCACTGCTACTCGTCGCCGGAAGAAGTTGAAGCGATGCGCGAGCGCATGCGCGCCGCCGGCGAAAAGCCGCGCTACGACGGCACCTGGCGCCCGGAGCCGGGCAAGACCCTGCCGGCCGTGCCTGCCGACCGCAAGCCCGTCGTGCGCTTCAAGAATCCGCTCGATGGCGACGTGACCTGGGATGACGTGGTCAAGGGCACGATCACGATTTCGAACCGCGAACTGGACGACCTGGTGATCGCCCGCCCGGACGGCACGCCGACGTACAATTTCTGCGTGGCCGTCGACGACTGGGACATGCAGATCACGCACGTGATCCGAGGCGACGACCATGTCAACAACACCCCGCGCCAGATCAACATCCTGCGCGCCATCGGCGCACCGCTGCCCCTGTACGGCCACCTGCCGATGATCCTCGGGGCGGACGGCGAAAAGCTGTCGAAGCGCCATGGCGCCGTCAGCGTGATGGATTACCCGGCGCAAGGCTTCCTGCCGGAAGCGATGCTGAACTACCTGGCGCGCCTGGGCTGGAGCCATGGCGACGATGAAGTGTTCTCGACCGAGCAGTTCTGCGAGTGGTTCAACCTGAACCATCTGTCGAAATCGGCGGCCCAGTTCAACAATGAAAAACTGGCCTGGCTGAACAACCACTATATCAAGCAGGCCGACAACACGCGTCTGGCCGACCTGGCGCGCCCGCAAATGGCCGCCGCCGGCGCCGTCTTCGAAGGCGCGCCGGACCTGGCGCAAGTGCTGGGCATGATGAAAGAGCGCGCCAACACGGTCAATGAACTGGCTGCCGCCTCGATGCTGTTCTTCCGCGAGCCGCAGCCGGAAGCGGAACTGGTCGCGCAGCACATCACGGATGCCATCAAGCCCGTGCTGGCGCAGTTTGCCGAGCGCATCGCCACGGTGGAGTGGAGCAAGGAAGCCGTCGCCGCCATGATCAAGGAAGTGCTGGCCGCGAACACCATCAAGATGCCCCTGCTGGCCATGCCTTTGCGCCTGATCCTGACGGGCCAGTTGCAGACCCCGGCCATCGACCAGGTAGTGGTGATGTTCGGCCGCGACGCCGTGCTGGCGCGCCTGGCAAAGTGGTTGTAAGCATCGCGATTAAATCGCCGTAAAAGAGAGTGCGGAAACCGCCCCTATGAAAAGTTGCTCATAGACGAAAAAGGGTATTTGCAGAGTGAAACTTCTTTGCTATACTCTTGTTTCTGCACCAACGGGGGTATAGCTCAGCTGGGAGAGCGCTTGCATGGCATGCAAGAGGTCAGCGGTTCGATCCCGCTTACCTCCACCAGCAGCAAAATCGCAGTCAGGTTTTGTTAGACGTTGAAGTGGTGCAGTTGTTGTTTGGAAGTTCCGCGGTCCCCATCGTCTAGAGGCCTAGGACATCACCCTTTCACGGTGAGTACAGGGGTTCGAATCCCCTTGGGGACGCCAGGTAGTTGTGGTATAGTAGTGGCAGTTGTTTGTACTGATTGTTGTAAATTCAGGCCCGTAAAAAGCGGAATCTGGATGGAAAGCAAGTAGTGGAACAAAGTCGCCAAGTGCGGCTTTTATTATTTCTGCGCCCGGGGGGTATAGCTCAGCTGGGAGAGCGCTTGCATGGCATGCAAGAGGTCAGCGGTTCGATCCCGCTTACCTCCACCAACAGCGCAGAAGTAAGGTGGTAAAACTGTAGTGCCGAGGTCCCCATCGTCTAGAGGCCTAGGACATCACCCTTTCACGGTGAGTACAGGGGTTCGAATCCCCTTGGGGACGCCAGTTCATTCTGGTGTTGTAGTTGTAAAGAAGTAGCAGTGTTTCTGCGCCCGGGGGGTATAGCTCAGCTGGGAGAGCGCTTGCATGGCATGCAAGAGGTCAGCGGTTCGATCCCGCTTACCTCCACCAACAGCGCAGAAATCACATGATAATCAAAGTCGCCTCGAGCGGCTTTTTTTATTTGTGCTGTCGATTTCTTCGCAGGTGGTCGTGGTTAGCTGCCGTCAACCTCCGCCAATAGCATTAAGTCACAAGATATTCAAAGTCGCCTCGGCGGCTTTTTTTGTGCCTATTGGTTGCATGGATATAACTGACAGTGATTTACGGAGTGGTTACATTTAGCTGGCGGCTTGATTGCATCAAGCCTGCTGATAAAAAATGGACCATCACATTGAGGAGACAGGATGCACCGCGTATTTTTTGCCAGTTTTTTTCTTGCCGCCGTTATGCACGTTCCCGCGCATGCGGAGGCGCCGCCTGCGGCGAAATTCGATCCCGGTGCGCTGAAGTTGCAAAAGGGCCCGTTCAATGACGTGCTGGTGCTCGGTTCGCCCCATTTGGCGCAATTGCCAAAATCGTTTGATCCGTCTCAATTGAGCTTGCTCAATGAGCGCCTGGCGGACTGGCGGCCGGATGCGATCGCGATCGAGGCGCTTTCCGGTTTGCAGTGTGCTTACCTGCGCGCCTATCCGCAGCGCTATGGCGATACGGTGAAAGCGTATTGCTATGACACTTCCGCCGCGCAGGCCGCCACGGGGCTCGATGTGGTCGCGGCCACGGCGCAGGCGGAGGGTTTGCTGGCCGCCTGGCCGGCGGCGCCGTCTGCCGCGCAGCGGCGTACATTGGCCTCCCTGTTCCTGGCCGGTGGCGAGCGCGCATCGGCGCTGGTGCAGTGGCTGCGCCTGCCCGCGGATGAGCGGCGCGCCGGTGACGGCGTGAGCGAGCCCTTGGCCGCAAACCTCAATTCCCTGCTGATGCAGCGCAACGAGAGCTATCAGATCGCTGCCGTGCTGGCAGCGAAGAGCGGGCACGAGCGGGTGCATGGCATGGATGACCATACGTCCGATATGCCTGTTGACGATGAAAAGGCGTATGCCAAGGCGATCAGGGCGGCCTGGAATAACTCCTTTTCGGCCGAGCGCAAGCGCATCCATGCCGGGTTTGAGGAGCAATTGACGACGCCTGCCGGTGTGCTGGCGATCTATCGCGCCTATAACGGACACGCCGAGGCGGATCTGGCCTTCCGTGGCGATTTTGGCGCGGCGCTCGAAGAGCCTTCGCCGCAGCGGTATGGCCGCAACTACGTCGCCTCCTGGGAGGTGCGCAACTTGCGCATGGCGTCGAATATCCGTGAAATCATGGCGGCGCGCCCGGGTATGCGCGTGCTGGTCATCGTCGGCGCATCCCACAAGGGCTATCTGGAGGCGTATCTTAACCAGATGCATGATGTGCGCATCACCAGTACGGACGATATCTTGCGCTAAGGAGTGCTTTTGCCGCGCCGGGAGGTTGGCGCGGTTTTTCCTGCATGCCTGGCGTGCTGTTGCTTTGCATATCTTCCTGCCATCATCTTGTTTCCATAGGGAAGGGGGATGCAAAAAGGTGGAAAATAAGAAGGCCAGCAGTTGATTTCGTGAATCGCTTCGTGTTAAACTTCGCGCACGCTTTTTTGAGGGGCTAAGCAAAGCCTTCAACGAAGAGTCCGCTGAGAGTAAAGCCAGCACAGGTCCCCATCGTCTAGAGGCCTAGGACATCACCCTTTCACGGTGAGTACAGGGGTTCGAATCCCCTTGGGGACGCCAGGATTTAGTTGTAAAGTAAGAGTGCAGTGCTGAATGGGCCTGACAAGTCAGGCTTTTTTTGTTTCTGCCATATTGCTGCAGTACCGGGTCAGGATGCAAAGTAGTGCATTCAGGACAGATTTCTGTCCCCATCGTCTAGAGGCCTAGGACATCACCCTTTCACGGTGAGTACAGGGGTTCGAATCCCCTTGGGGACGCCAGATTCGCAAGTAGTAACAGGTCGGGATGCAAAGCAGCGCATTCAGGACAGATTTTCTGTCCCCATCGTCTAGAGGCCTAGGACATCACCCTTTCACGGTGAGTACAGGGGTTCGAATCCCCTTGGGGACGCCAGACCGGCTGAATCAGCCAACAAAAAAGCCGCCTGGTAACAGCGCGGCTTTTTTGTTATGGGTCGCCATGCCCACGTTTTTCTCTTTCCGTTCAATATGCCACTTCCTATCGATCGCGCACCATCCCTGGCCATCTTCTGCAAAGTCGTCGACAACTACGGCGATATCGGCATTTGCTGGCGCCTGGCGCGGCAGTTGAGCGGCGAGCATGCCGTGGCCGTCACCCTGTGGGTCGATGATTTGCCGAGTTTCCGGCGCATCTGCCCGGAAATCGACGTGGCGGCCGAAGCGCAGCATGTCTCCGGCGTCACGGTACGCCACTGGCGCGGCCAGGATGGCGCGTTCGTGCCCGGCGACGTGGCCGACATCGTCATCGAATTCTTTGCCTGCGACATTCCGCCCGGCTATATCAGCGCCATGGCGCAGTGCGCGCCGCATCCCGTGTGGCTGAACCTGGAAGGCTTGACGGCGGAAGAGTGGGTCGAGGGCTGCCACGCGCTGACGTCGCCGCGCCACGGCATGATCAAGCATTTCTTCTTTCCCGGCTTCACGAACAAGACGGGCGGCTTGCTGCGCGAAGCGGCGCTGGATGAGAAAAGGCTGGCGTTCCAGGCCGATGCACCCGCCATGGCGGCATTCCTGAGTCAATTCGGCGTGACGGCGGCGGAAATGCGCGCCTTGAAAATATCGCTGTTCTGCTACCCGTCCGCGCCGGTCGCCGAGCTGTTTGCGGCCTGGCAGGCAGGGAGCGAACCCATGACGTGCCTGGTGCCGGAAGGCGTCGCGATCGATGCCGTTCAAGCGTTTATCGGCGACGATGCGGCGGTATCTGGTGCGGCGCGCACGCGCGGCGCGCTCACCGTGCGCGTGCTGCCTTTCGTGCCGCAAGACGATTACGACCGCCTGCTGTGGGCCTGCGACGTCAATTTCGTGCGCGGCGAGGATTCCTTCGTGCGCGCGCAATGGGCCGGCCAGCCGTTTCTCTGGCATATCTATCTGCAGGATGAAAACTTGCATCACGTGAAATTGCGCGCCTTCCTGCAGCGCTATGCGGCAGATGCGGACGGCGCCATCGACAGCCTGGTGCAGGCGGCGCTGGCCTGGAATGGCGCCAGCGCGGACGCCTTGCCGTGGTCGCAGCTGTGGCCCGCATTGCAGGCCGATTTGCCGCGCATCAGGGCGCGCGCGCAGGACTGGCAGCGGCAGATGCAGGCTAATGGCGATCTGGCAAGTAAGCTGCTGGCGTTCGCTGGCGCGACGAGATAGGCGCTTGCTCAAAATTAAGGTAAAATGCCCGGTTATTTCTAACGTATTTTTAACCGATCAAACGCAAGCTTGCGGCGCTGATGGCGCACAGGCGGCAGATGGTCTTCATGCAACCCACTTTTTACGTACATTCCTATGAAACCCGCAAAAGAAATTCGTGTTGGCAATATCATCATGGTCGACAGCAAGCCAATGATCGTGTTGCGTTCTGATGTCAACGGTTCGAGCCGCACGGGCTTCACCTACAAATGGAAGATGAAAAATCTTCTGACGAACACCCCGATGGAAAACGTGTTCCGCGGCGACGACAAGTTCGACGTTGTTGTTCTGGATAAAAAGCCAGTGACGTATTCGTACTTCGCCGACCCGCTGTTCGTTTTCATGGACACTGAGTACAACCAGTACGAAATCGAAGAAGAAAACCTGGGCGAAGCGCTGAACTACCTGAAAGATGGCATGGAATGCGAAGCCATTTTCTACGACGGCAAAGCTATCTCCGTTGAACTGCCTACGACCATCGCCCGTCAAGTGGTGTACTCGGAGCCAGCGGTCAAGGGCAACACGTCGGGCAACGTCCTGAAAGAAGCCAAGATCGAAAACGCCATCGACGCGCACCGCCACACCGTGCAAGTGCCGCTGTTCGTGGCACAGGACGACGTCATCGAAATCGACACCCGTACCAACGAATACAAGCGTGTCGTACGCAACTGATAGATCGTTGCACTGCGCCGCTCGCATGGCCCGGCATACGCCGGCCTGGCTTGCTCCAGTGCTGGATGATCAAGAAACGCTGCCTTCGGGCGGCGTTTTTTTTGCTTAAAAAATAATTCCCTTCAACAACAATTGTGTTGCAGGGACTGCTATGCTATGGCTAGAACATTATTGCGGTAGAAACATTGAAGTTTCCTGGAGATAGCATGCAGCGCAGTCAGATGTTACGCAGTGGCGCGTCCCGGGGCGTGGCGCGTCCCGTGCTGGCCCGTGCCTCGGCGCCCGCCAGCCCCATGGCCCATCTGCTCGATGCCGGCGTCTTGCCGCAACAGCAAATGATGCAGGCAGGCAAACTCAGCTCCCATGCCCTGACGTCGCAGTACCTAGGGCGCATCCGCTCGCTGTGCAGCATCGGCGCGCGGACCTATCCCGGCATTGAAATCAATCCCGATGCGTTGAAAATTGCCCTGGAAATGGACCGCGAGCGGCAGGTGTACAAGGTGCGCGGCCCCTTGCATGGCATTCCCGTCGTCTTGCGCGACAATATCGCCACGGGCGACCGCATGAAGACGCGCACGCAAGCCCCCCAGGCCACGCAGGCCAGCTGCGATTCCTTTGTGGCGGCGCGCTTGCGCGCGGCCGGCGCCGTCATCATCGGCAAAAGCAATTTACGCCAGTGGGCTGCCGTCAGCGTGCCGCATGCCACTGCCAGCTGGGCCGGGCTGACCATCCTGGCCGTCGACAGCGCCGCGGACGGTTCCATCGTCGCGCCTGCTTCAGACTGCGGCCTGGTCGCCATCAAGCCCACGGGCAGGGCCGCTGGCGGGCAGGGCGGCGAGCCAGCCATGGCCGGGCCGATGGCTCCCAGCGTGCGCGAGGCGGCCTGGCTGCTCGCCGCCCTGAGGGGCGAGCGCCTGGCCGATGGCGTGGTGCTTGATGCCGCCGGCTTGCATGGGCGCCGCATCGGCGTGGCGCGCAGCCTGTTCGGCCTGTGCGCGGGGACCGATGCCGTGATCGGGCAGGCGCTGCTGGTACTGCGCGACCAGGGCGCGGAACTGATCGAGATGCCGCCCGCGCCCGGGCCTGGCGGCATCGAAGCATTGCTGGGCTCGCATGGGCTCGATGCGCTGGTGGGGCCTACCTGCCATGGCGTATCGCAGGCGCCGGCGGCCTTGCCGCATATCACTGTGCCGGCCGGCGTGGCCGGGGGCTCGCCGGTCGGCTTGTCCTTCATCGGTCCGGCCCACGGCGACATGCAGCTCATTGCGATGGCCTATGCGTATGAGCAGGCGACTTTGCACCGGCGCACGCCCGCGCTGCCGGCGAGCATCACCCTGGCGCTGCGCCAGCCATGAATTTTCTTTTCGTTTTCTTTCGATAAACTATGCTTGCAACCTTGCTGCTGAGTGCGGCCGTGACCGCCACCCCGACTCCTTTTGACGCCGCGCAATTGTCTGGCAGCTGGTCCGACAGCGTCAATACGAACAGTGTTTGCGAAGAGGCGCGGCACTTTACGCGCATGCAGCTGTCTGACGATCATCAGCGGCTGGCGATCTTCAACGACCGTACGTGGAAAAGCAAGCTGGGTGAAACCAACCGCTTTGCCGCGACGGTGGTGGCGGAAACGGAGCACAGCCTGACGTTACGCTATGACAATGAAACCCGCCTCAATGCCGCTGGCAAGCTGGTGGAATGGCAATTGATCATCGTCGCGCCCGGCGTGTACCGCTGGCGCGAGACGGGCTGGCCGGAAGGCAAGGTCAACGGGGTCGTCGGTATCCGCTGTTCTCCCTGAGACGGTGCGCAAGCATGCCATTCTGCTATGCTGCCGGCATTACATGATGCTTTTAGGAGATTGCATGTCAGCACGTTTGCTGTTCCCCCTGTTCCTTGGTGCCGCCGTGGCGCTGGCCGCGCTGCCGGCGCACGCGCGTACGCCCAGGCTGTCGCTGATCGAGCAGGCGCAAAGCTGCGACGGCGGCCACACCTGCCCGTATTTCCCCGACGTCTACAAGGCGGACTACGCGTTTCGCAAGGCCTTCAATGTGGGCTTGAAAAAAGCTGGCCTGAAGCGGCAGCGCTGGGTGCCGGATGGCGTGGCCAGCCCGCTCAAGCCCGTCGAGATCGACGGCAAGGCGCGTCTGCTGAGCAGTGTCTGCGAACCGCACAATTGCGGCCACCGCTACTCCATCCTGTACGACCCGGCCGAGCGCAGCATGACGGGTGTGTATATGGGCAGCGATGGCAAGGGCGGCTTGCGCACTGTCTACTTCGGCGAACCCAGCATCGCCGAAGCCGACCTGTTGTTCAAGAACTGATGCACGCGCCACTGCGCATCTCCAGCGAACGCGGCGAGCTGGACGTGGCCATGATCCACCGCTACCTGAGCGAGCAATCGTACTGGAAGCGCGGCGTGGCGATCGAAACGGTGCGCAAGGGGATCGCCAACGCGCTGTGTTTCGGCGGCTATGTGGATGGGCAGCAGGTGGCGTTCGCCAGGGTCATCACCGATTACACGGATTTTGCCTACCTGCGCGACGTGTTTGTGCTGCCGCCATACCAGGGGCGCGGCTATGGCAAGCAGATCGTGGCCGCCGCGCTCGGCGATGCGCGTGTGCGCGATGTCGTCTGGATGCTGGGGACCGATGACGCGCACGGCCTGTATGCCAGCTTTGGTTTTGCGCCACTGGAGGCGCCACACAAGTATATGCGTCGTCCTGCAGCGTGAGAATTATCAAAACAACCTTTAGGTGTCAAGAGAACTATTAACATTATTGTACGCAATAATGTTGCATTGATAATGACATCATGTCATTATGCGCGCTCTGCAGCTTACGCAGCGGTGCGTTGCTGGTGCTGTGCTTTGCCGTCGCTACCTGGCGGGGCAAAGGTGGTGAGCGGTCCGATTGGTCGTCCCTGGCACGTTTTCTCGTCACTTTAAAGGAATACATCATGAAACAATATGGCGCCGAATTTCTCGGCACGTTCTGGCTGGTCCTGGGCGGTTGCGGCAGCGCCGTGCTGGCCGCTGCCTTTCCCGGCCTCGGCATCGGCTTTGCCGGCGTAGCACTGGCCTTTGGCCTGACGGTGCTGACCATGGCTTACGCCATCGGCCACATCTCGGGCTGTCACCTGAATCCTGCCGTCTCGATCGGCCTGTGGGCCGGCGGCCGCTTCCCCGCCAATCAACTGTTGCCATACATCATTGCGCAAGTGCTGGGCGCCATCGTGGCCGGCGGCGTGCTGTACGTGATCGCCAGCGGCCAGGCCGGTTTCGATGTCAGCAAGGGCTTTGCCTCGAACGGCTTCGGCGCCCATTCGCCGGGCGGCTATTCGATGCTGTCGGCGCTGGTCATTGAAATTGTGCTGACGATGTTCTTCCTGATCGTCATCCTGGGCGCCACCGACAAGCGCGCGCCGGCCGGCTTCGCCCCGCTGCCGATCGGCCTGGCGCTGACCCTGATCCACCTGATCAGCATTCCCGTCACCAATACCTCCGTCAATCCGGCCCGCAGCACGGGCGTGGCCCTGTACGTGGGCGATTGGGCGACGAGCCAGCTGTGGCTGTTCTGGCTGGCACCGATTATCGGCGCCTTGCTGGGCGCGCTGGCATACCGCTTGATTGCAGGCGAAAAAGAGTAGGCTTCAACATGTAAAAAAGCAGCCCGCGGGCTGCTTTTTTCATTTAATCGGCGCCGCGCCACTCGCTCAGGTAATGCTGCGGCGTGCGGCCCAGGATGCGGCGGAACATGGCGCTGAAGGCGCTGGGGCTGGCGTAGCCCAGCGCATAGGCGATGGCCGCCACGCCTTCACCCCGATCCAGGCGGCAGAAGGCCTCGGCCAGGTGGACTTGCTGCAGCCATTGGCGGTAGTGCAAGCCCGTTTCCTTGGGGAATAAACGGATCAGGGTGCGCGCGCTGGCGCCCGCGTCCTGCGCCCAGTCCTCGATGCTGCGCCGGCTGCCGGGCGCGCTCATGATGGCCGAGCAGACGGCCACCAGGCGGCGGTCGCGCGGCCAGGGGATGGCGAGGGGGACGGTATCGGCCCCCGCCAGTTCCGACAGGATCAAATGCGCCAGCCAGTCACCGCGTCCCGCCAGCGCATATTCGATCGGTTCGGCCAGCAAGGCCAGGATCAGCTCGCGCAACAGCCGGCTCACTTCCAGTACCTTGCAATCGGCGCCATATTGGGCCGCTACCTGCGCATCGATGTACACGGTGCGCATGCTCAGTTCGCTCAAGATGTGAACTTCATGCACGACGCCCACGGGGATCAGCAGGGCGCGCCGCGGCGGCAAGATCCACACGCCGTGTCCGGTGGAGACGCGCATCACGCCTTCCGTCGCATACAGCAGTTGCGCCCGCACATGGCTGTGCGGCGCCGTGTAGTCGCCCGCCACGTATTGCCTGGACATGGCCGTCACGGGGCGCGGCACGTGCTGGTAATCGTGCGAGCTGGTGCTGCGGCTGAACGGCACGCCATCGGGGTGGGTCTGGGCGGGGTGGTGGGTGTACATGTGGGTCGTTGGATTGTCACCTGATTGTCACTTAGTTGTCACTTGGGCGACGATTATTGGAAGTTGTCAGTTCAGTGACCATACTATACTGGCTTCTTTGCCGGGCCGCCTGCCGTGCCCGATTATTGCGGATGACACATGCACACAACCACACCTGCCCCAGCACTGGCCAAGCCAGTGCCGGCGGCTCCCTCGCTTCACAGTTCCCAACAACAATCCGGTCTGGCCATGCACATTCTGGGCGCCGTCGCCTTCGTGCATTTGCTTAATGACTTGATCCAGGCATTATTGCCGTCGATTTATCCGATGCTGAAAGCCGAGTTTTCACTCAGTTTTACCCAGGTCGGCCTTATAACCCTGACGTTCCAGTGCACGGCATCGTTGCTGCAACCCTGGATCGGCTTGTACACGGACCGCCGTCCGCTGCCATTCTTGTTGCCCGTTGGCATGTGCTTTACCCTGGCGGGCGTGCTGATGCTGTCCATCGTCTCGACTTTCCCGACCCTGCTGATCGCCTCGGGCCTGATCGGCGTCGGCTCGTCGACCTTCCACCCGGAAGCGTCGCGCGTGGCCCGCATGGCGTCGGGCGGACGCTACGGCTTTGCCCAGTCGCTGTTCCAGGTGGGCGGCAACGTCGGCTCCGCTCTGGGTCCGCTGCTGGCGGCGGCCGTCATCGTGAACCGTGGCCACGGTAATGTCGCCTGGTTCAGCCTGCTCGCTGTGCTGGCCATCGGCGTGTTGTACAAGGTCAGCCACTGGTATAGCGGCCACTTGGCCAGCTTCAAGCCGAAGGCGGGCGGCCATGGACCTAACTTGTCGCGCAACAAGGTGATGGGTGCGCTGGGCGTGCTGGCCCTGTTGGTGTTTTCCAAATACATCTACATGGCCAGCCTGTCGAGCTACTACACGTTTTACCTGATCGACAAGTTCCACCTGTCGCTCGGCGATGCCCAGCTGTACCTGTTCCTGTTCCTCGCCGCCGTCGCGGCCGGCACCTTCATGGGCGGCCCCATCGGCGACCGCATCGGCCGCAAGCGCGTGATCTGGATTTCCATCCTGGGCGCCGCGCCATTTACCCTGCTGCTGCCATATGTCGACCTGTTCTGGACGGCTGTATTGACGGTGATCATCGGTTTCGTGATTTCATCCGCGTTTTCCGCCATCGTCGTCTTCGCGCAGGAACTGGTGCCGGGCAAGGTTGGCATGATCGCGGGGATATTCTTTGGCCTGATGTTTGGCGTGTCGGGCATCGCGGCCGCGGCGATGGGCCACCTGGCCGACGTGTCGGGCATCGCCTATGTGTATAAAATCTGCTCCTACCTGCCGCTGCTGGGCATATTGACGGTGCTGCTGCCGCATATCGAGCAGGCGAAAAAGTAGGCCAGCGTCGCGGGAGGGCTTGACGGCCCGCCCGCGCGCATGCGATATTCTCTTCATGAACTCTTCCATCCTCCATCCAGTCCTTGCATACCGCGCCGCCGCTGCGCTGTGTCCGTGTACCTGGCTTCGCGAGGATGCGGCCCGGCGCCGTTAAACTTTTTACTCCTCATTCCGATGGCCACAGTGTTGAAAAACCTGTGGCCATTTTCTTTTTCCGCAACGCGCATGAAAGTCCTGCATGACACTTCATTTGTACGACACGTATAGCCGCAACCTGCGGCCCTTCGAGACCATCGTCCCTGGCCATGCCGGTATGTACGCGTGCGGCCCCACCGTCTACGATTACGCGCACATCGGCAACCTGCGCACCTATCTGTTCGTCGACGGCTTGCGCCGGGCGCTTGAATTCAACGGCTTGCAGGTGCGCCACGTGATGAATATCACTGACGTGGGCCATCTGACGTCGGATGCGGACAGCGGCGACGACAAGATCGAGGCGCGCAGCGCCCGCAGCGGCAAGTCGGCCTGGGATATCGCCGCCGAATTCACGCGCGCGTTCGAGGGCGATCTGCGCGCGCTGAATATCCTGCCGCCCACCGTCTGGTGCCGCGCCACGGACCACATCGCGGAGCAGATCGCATTCATCCTCGACCTGGAAGCGAAGGGCTATACCTACCGCACGGACGACGGCATCTATTTCGACACGACGCGCCAGGACAGCTATGGAAAACTGGCGCGTCTGAACCGCGACGGCCTGCAGGCGGGGAAGAGGGTGGACCTGGGCGAGAAGCGCGACATCTGCGATTTCGCGCTGTGGAAGTTCAGCGGCGTGCCGGGCCAGCGGCAAATGGAGTGGGACAGCCCCTGGGGCCTGGGTTTCCCTGGCTGGCATATCGAGTGCTCGGCGATGGCGGAAAAACACCTGGGCGCGTATTTCGACATCCATTGCGGCGGTGAAGACCACGTGGCCGTCCACCACAGCAACGAGATCGCGCAAACGGAAGCGCGCCACGGCACGCGCCTGGCCAATTTCTGGCTGCATGGCGCGTTCCTCAAGACCCAGGATGCGAAGATGTCGAAATCCACGGGCGACTTCTTGCGTTTGCAAAGCCTGGTGGAGCAGGGCTTCGATCCGCTGGCCTACCGCTACCTGTGCCTGGGCGCCCATTACCGCAGCAGCCTCAATTTCACGGACGATGCCTTGCGTGGTGCCGCCAGCGGCCTGGCGCGCCTGCGCGTGGCCGTGCATGGCCTGGGTGCTGCGGAAGGCGAGGCCGATCCTGCATGGCATGAGCGTTTCATGAGCTGCGTCAACGATGACCTGAACTACCCGCGCGCGCTGGCGGTGGCCTGGGAGCTGCTGAAAAGCGGGCTGCTGGACGCCGTGAAAAAGGCCACCATGGCCCGCTTCGATGCGGCCCTGGGGCTCGATCTGCTGGCCTGGCAGCCGGCGCAGGTGGCAGTGCCGCAGCCAGTGCAGGCGTGGATGGCGGAACGGGCTATCGCCCGCGCGCAGCGCCAGTGGGCCGAGGCGGACCGCTTGCGCGACCTGGCGCGCGCGGTCGGTTATGACATCGACGATACGCCGCAAGGGCAACAGGCGCGGCCTTTGTGAAGATGTCCTGCATAATGGCCGCCTGATGAAACTGGAGATGCCGTGAAGCGTCGTTTGCTGCTATTGAGTTTTTGCCTTGCCTTGTCGAACTCCGTCCAGGCGGCCAGCGCCTGCCCCGGTTTTCCCGCGCTGGCTACATCGAGCGAGGCGCTGCTGGCGCAGGTGCGCGCGCTGCCGCCCGCCGCTGTGGACCGCGAACGGCAGGCGTGTGCGCCGGCGACCGTCATCGATTTCGCCTACAGCGGCGGAGTGCTGTGCAGTTTTGGCGGTGAAGTGGATGCGGCGACATCCGCCGTCACGCGCCTGGCGGACGGCGGCGAACTGATCGAGTACCTGTATCTGTTCCCGTATGCACCGGCCTCGCATGCGCGTTTGCTGGCGCTGCTGGCCGCGCGGTTTGCGCCTGTCGACAAGGCGGCCTGGCCGGCCTTTTTGAAGACCGCAAGGCCAGGCAAGGAAACCACGGCCCTGTTCACACATGACGGTTTTTATATCTCGCTGGGCAAGCCCACCGAAGGCGATCCGGCCGCATGGTACTCGAATGTGATCTTTGAAAAGATGGACAAGCCGGCGCTGGGCGTGCGCAAAGTGTGCCGGGAGGGGAGCGATGGCTGAAGCGGATGCCTTTCCGGCGGCGCTGGCCGGCACTGTGGCGCAGCTGCTGCCCGCGCTGGGCAGCAGCCGGGCACACCCGCCATTTGCCGTATGCCTGAATGGCGAGGCCTTGCTGATCCCGACGCGCACCTATTACGACCGCGAGCGGCTGCTGGCCTGTACGCGGCTGGCGGGCGACGCGGGCGTGATCGCCCTGTGCCTGGGCACGCGCCACCACGATGGCCATCTGCGCGAAGCGTGTGTGAGGCAGCTGTTGCTGCAGGAGCGGGCGTGGACGGTGCCGTTCGTCGTGCACCTGTGCGGCGAATACGTGCTGGAGATCGTCGAGGCAATTGGCGCGCTGCTGCCGGGATGGAATGCGCAGGCGCTGGCGCGCTACCTGCGGGAGAACCCCGCGTATGTGGATACGCTGCAGCGGCGCGCCGTCAGTTACTGGAGCTGTTACTACCGCAAGCAGCACCCCGTGTGGGAGGATTATCCGGGGTGCAGGGCCATGGCGGCCCTGCGTGCATTGCAGCGGCTTACGCCTCGATAAAGCGCATCTTGAAGCTGCGGCCCTTGATGTTGCCGAAGTCGCGGCCCAGGGTATTGCCCGCGTTCAGGCGCTTGAAGGCTGCTTCTGCCACCTTGCGGTCCAGCGCCACGTATGTCATGAACTCGAACACGTTGATCTTGCCCACCTGTTCCTTGGTGAGGCCAGCGTCGCCCGTCAGCGCGCCCAGCAAGTCGCCCGGACGCAGCTTGTCCTTTTTGCCGCCCATGATGCACAGGGTGACCATCGGCGCCGGCAGCGCCTCCATCCCGTCATCTTCCGCCAGTTCCTTCAGGTCGTGCCATTCGACGGCGCTGTTCTGGTACTGCTCGATCAGCTTGACCCATTTTTTCTCGTTCGGCGCGCACAGCGACAGGGCCAGGCCCTTCTTGCTGCCGCGGCCCGTGCGGCCGATGCGGTGGATGTGCACTTCCGTGTCCTTCGACACGTCGACGTTGATCACGGCGCCTAGGTCGGAAATATCGAGGCCGCGCGCAGCCACGTCGGTGGCCACCAGCACGGAGCAGCTGCGGTTGGCAAACAGCACCAGGATTTCATCGCGCTCGCGCTGTTCCAGCTCGCCGTACAGGGCCAGCGCGGAAAAGCCTTGCTGGCGCAGTTCCTCGGCCAGTTCGCGGCAATGCACCTTGGTGTTGCAGAAGGCCAGGGTCGATTCCGGCTTGAAGTGCTTCAACAGCTTGCCGACGGCGCTGTTACGCTCGTCGAAGCCGATTTCATAGAAGCGCTGCTCGATCTTGTCGTTGTCGTGCTGCGCCTCGACCGTCACTTCCAGCGGATTGACGAGGAACGAGGCCGTGGCGCGGCGGATGTCTTCCGGATACGTGGCCGAGAACAGCAGGGTCTGGCGGCGCGCCGGGCAGGCGCTGACGATGCCGGCGATTTCCTCGTAAAAGCCCATGTCCGTCATGCGGTCCGCTTCATCGAGCACCAGCGTCTGCACGTGATTCAGGTTGATGGTGCCGCGGCCCAGATGGTCGCGCAGGCGGCCCGGCGTGCCGACGACGATATGGGCGCCGTGTTCCAGCGAAGCGATTTGCGGACGCATCGGCGCGCCGCCCGTCAGGGTCAGGATCTTGATGTTGCCAGCCGCGCGGGCCAGGCGGCGCAGCTCATTGGCCACCTGGTCGGCCAGTTCGCGCGTGGGGCACAGCACCAGTCCCTGCACGGCAAACCAGGCCGGATTGAGCTTGTGCAGGATGCCGATGCCGAAGGCGGCGGTCTTGCCGCTGCCCGTCTTGGCCTGGGCGATCAGGTCGCGGCCGTCGAGCACCGCCGGCAGGCTTTGCGCCTGGATGGTGGTCATCTCGTGGTAGCCGAGCGAGTCCAGGTTGGCCAGGAAGGCGGGCGTCAGCGGCAGGCTGGCAAAGGAAGTGGTGGTGTCAGTGGTGGTGTTCATAGGGGCGGAGCCGGTAAAAAGCGGGTGGATGGGCACAGTCTACAGGCGTTCTACGCCCTTGTGCGGATGGTGGTGTGGAAGCTGGCGGCAAACGGCCGCCCGCGCGTGGTATTAATTGTCGGGCGCCCAGATGGGCAAGCCGGTGAGATCCAGGCCGGCGTCGCGCGTCCACACGGGCAGGCCCGTGGCGTCGGTCGGCTCCAGCAATTCGAGCTGCACTTGCTTCAGCGCCACCTTGCGCGGGCGGGCGCGGCGCTGTGGCTCCGGCGCCGGCTCTGGCGCATCGTGCGCTGGCGGCGGGCCGAAACCGGGCAAGTCGATGGTGGCGTTGTCTTTTTTATCTCTCATTTGATAACCTCTGTCCCTGGCCTGCGAAGGCCAAGGGGCGGGCAGCATGCTGTCCGCCTATGTCCATACGCTTTAACTTCATCCACAAAACAAAAGCCCGGCTACAGGAGTCGGGCTCATTGTGAATATCATCGGCAGGAAAAGCAGACCTGCGGATTAAAGTGCGGCACGCAGTGTATCACAGGCGTGCCGCATTGTGGGATGCGCTGTTGTTGTGTCAGCGGAAGCTCAGGGCGCCCGTCAAGTCGCCCGGCGGCAGCGCGCCGCGTGACGCAAAGGCGTCATTGCGCACTTTCAGACCGTCGAGCAGCGGCAAGTCGTGCAGGCGCGTGATCAGGCGCAGGATCGACGTGGTGTCATAAAAACTGTGGTCGACGGCGCCTTTCTTCGCGTATGGCGAGACGACGATGGCGGGAATGCGCGTGCCAGGACCCCAGCGGTCGCCTTTCGGCGGCGCCACGTGGTCCCACCAGCCGCCGTTTTCATCGAACGTGATCACCACGATCATGTCTTTCCACTGCGGCGACTCCTTCAGATGCTGGATGACGTTGGCCACGTGCTGGTCGCCCGACTCGATGTCCGAATAGCCCGCGTGCAGGTTCAGGTTACCCTGCGGCTTGTAGAAGGTCACGGACGGCAGCTTGCCCGCCACGGCGGCGGCGAGGAATTTGTTCGAGATCGGGCTGTCGCCCGTGCCGCCGTCGCGCAGGTGCTCGGCGCGCGCGGCGGTGCCGGGTGCGAACTGCTTGAAGTAGTTCAGCGGCTGGTGGTGGAACTGGAAATTCGGCTTGCTGCCGCCGCCCTTGTGGTCGAGCGCCGCTTGCCAGCCGCCGCCATACCAGGCCCAGCTGACGCCCTTGCGCGACAGCAGGTCGCCGATGGTGTCGTAGGTTTGCGGCGGCAGGGTATTCGCGTCGGCCGGATCGGCGTGCAGCGGGTCGCCGTCGAAGGCGGGGCGGATATAGCTGGGCTGGTATGGCGGCGCCATGGTGTTGACGGCATAGCCGTCCGGCGTGAGGGCGCCGTCATTGACGTATTTCGGCTTGCCATCGAGCGCGGAGGCGGGGCAGTCGGGCGAGATCGCCAGGCGCACGCCTTGCGGGCCGTCGGACAGCACGGCGATCTTTTTCTTTGCCGCCGTCTCGGCCGCGTTGAAGTATTCGTTGGCCCGGCCCGTGACGAGGAACTGGTGGTTCATGTAGGAGCCGCCGAAGGCCGCCATGAAGAAATTGTCGCACAGTGTGTACTGTTCGGCGATCTGCCACAGGTTCAGGTTTTTCGACGTTTCGCCGTAATGGCCCATCACCAGGCCGCCGCTGTCGGCCCATGCGGCAAAGCCGTCGTTCTTGCCGCCGTTGATCTGCATCTGGTTGTTATAGAAGCGGTGCACCAGGTCGCGCGTGATGATGCTCTCGGGCAGGGGCTTGCCGGCCGCATCGCTCAATTTGTAGGGTGCGTTCGGCAGGCCGGAAATCTGGTCTTCCTTGATCAGGTAATCGATGCCGCCGATATTTTGCTGGTTCGGCACCAGGCCGCCCCAGATTTTCGGCAGGGTAGCCAGCGGCTTGCCGTCGCGGTCCAGCTGCTGCGCCTGTTCGGCCGTGACGGCGGACAGGGGGGCGCTGGTGCCGGGGAAGTTGGCGAACAGGTTGTTGAAGCTGCGATTTTCCAGGTAGATCACGACCACGTTCTTGACGTGCGCCTTGAGTTTCGCGTCGAGCGAGCCTTTGGCGATGGTCTTCCTGGCTGGCGCGGCGTCGGCCAATGCCGGCATGCTGGCGGCCAGGCCGACTGCGGAAGCGGCCTGGAAAATGCGCCGGCGCGAGGGATTGGCGGGTTGGTCGGCCGGATCGGCTGGCAGGGCGGGGGCGAGGTCCTTCACACATTCTCCTTGGGTGTCTCTATGGGCACGGGCGTTGGCGGCAATCGCCGGCAACGCCCGTGAAGCGGGAAAATTGTATCACCGGCTCCGCGCCCCTGTGAACTATTCAGCCGCTCTTAGAACTGATAACGCACCTTCAGCGACACCTTGCGCGCCGGGCCATACATGCCCGAGTACCACCAGTCCGACACGGAAGCCGTGTACTGCTTGTCGAACAGGTTGGCCACGTTCACGGTGGCAGAGAGCTTGTCGCTGACGTCGTAGCGCGCCATCAGGCTGGCCACCGAGTACGCCTTCTGTTCCCAGTGCAGGGTACTGTTGATCTGCCACGCGTCGATGTCCGAATACACGCGGCTTTGCCAGTTCATGCCGCCGCCGATGGTCAGGCGATTCAGCTCGCCGGGCAGGCGGTACGTGGTCCACAGTTTCACCAGGTGGCGCGGGAAGGTGGTCTGGATCGCCTTGCCCTCCGCATTTTCCGTCTGGCTGTACGACCACGACGCCGCCACATTCCAGTTTGGCGTGAGGGCGCCCGTCGCTTCCAGGTCGATGCCCTTGGTATCTGCGCCCTTGATGGTGCGGAACGCCGGATCGTTGGAGCCGGGCAGGGTGTGGCCCGGGTCCGTTTCAGCCAGGTTTTTCTGGCGGATCAGATACAGCGCGGCGGACGTGTTCAGGCGGCCATCGAACCAGCCGCTCTTGACGCCCGCTTCATAGGTCTTTCCTTCGCGTGGCGCCAGCAGCTTGCCGTAGCGGTCTTGCGAGGCTTGCGGCTGGTAGATGGTGGAGTAGCTGGCGTAGGCGCTGTGCGTGGCGTCGATGTCGTACACCAGGCCGCCGTATGGCGTGAAGACGCTGCTGTCCGATGCCGGGGATGCGCTGAAAAATTGCGCCTCAGGCGCGTCCGAGATGTAATTTTCGTTGTAGCGCAGTACTTTTGCGCCGGCGATCAGTTTCAGGCGCTCGGAGAGGTTGAGGCGGCTGGCCGCGTAGGCGCTGGCCTGGCGGCGCGTGCTGTCGTAGGTGACGAAGGTACCGCCAAACACGGGCGTTGCCATGCGATTCCAGCGGTACAGGTTGACGGGAGCGCCCTGGATGTCCTTGTCGCGGCGGCCATCCGTCGTGCTTTGGAATTCGTTGTAGTCCAGGCCCAGCACCAGTTCGTGCTGGCGGCCGAACGCGTTGAACGGTCCGCGCACATTGACGTCCACGCTGTTGACCTGCAACTGGTAATCGCGGTAGTCGGCGCTCATGCGCAGGCCATCGCCCGTGGCCTGGTCGGCAAAGGCGGTACTCACGTTCATGAACACGGAGCGCTCTTCCTGAGAAGACTGCACGCGGTTGGCCGAGATTTTCAGCTTCCAGTCGTTTGCCAGCGCGTGTTCCAGGGTGGCGAAGAGGTCGGTCGAATTGGTGCCGAAGCGATTCGACTTGGCCGCCGGGCTGAAGGAGCGGGGCAGCTTGGTCATCGCGCCATTGCTGTAGAACAGGGGGAAGCCCAGGTAGGACAAGGATCCGTTCGAGCGCTTGCGCTGGTGCGTGATGCCGGCTGTCAGTTTCGTGTCGGCGGACAGGTCCGCTTCGATCACGCCATATACCACTTTCTTGTCGCGGCTGTAGCCGTCGATGATGCCGTCGCCTTCCTCGTACAGCGTCACCAGGCGGCCGCGCACGGTGCGCGCCTCGTTCAGCGGACCCGCGATGTCGGCCATGGCGCGCCGTTCATCGTAGGAACCCAGCTCGCCCTCGACGGACGCCTGGAACTGCGCCGTGGGCTTCTTGCGCACCATGTTGATGGCGCCCGAGGCGTCGCCCGCGCCCGTCATCAGGCCCGAGGCGCCGCGCAGTACTTCGATGCGGTCGTACAGCGCCATGTCGGCCAGGCTTTGCGACGGTATCGCATTGAGGCCCAGGTTTTCCGAATGCGTGCTGACGCCATCGAGCTGGTAGTTGGTAATCGCATAGCCGCGCGAAGTAAAGCCGGAGCGTTCGCTGCCCAGCGAGAACAGGGTGATGCCCGGCGTTTGCGCCATGACTTGCGCGATGGTGTTCAGGCCCTGGTCCTGCATGCGCTGCTGCGTGATGACGCTGACCGACTGCGGCGTTTCCCGGATCGACAGGCCCAGTGGCGTGGCCGTGGCGATCGATAGGGTGGAGACATATGTGCCCGAGCCTTCCGTCGCATCCTGCTGCGCCTTGACCGACACTTCCGGCATCATCGACAGCGCTTCGCCGCCCGCCGCCGCATCGGCCGGACGCAGGACAAAGCTGCCGTTGGCGCTGCGCTCGGCCTTCAGGCCCGTGCCGCGCAGCACGCCGTTCAGGGCGGCCAGCACGTCGTGGCGGCCGCTCAAGCCTGCGGACGTCTTGCCGCGCGTCTGTTCCGGCGTAAAACTGAGGATGACCCTGGACTGGCTGGCGACCTGGCGCAGCGCCGCCGCCAGGTCGCCGGCCGGTACCTGGAAATCCTGGATGTTCTGGCTGGCCGCTGGCGCTGCCGCGCTTTCCTGCGCCATGGCTGGCGCCCGGGCGTTCAGCAGCAGGGCCGAACCGATGAAGACGAGTTGGATGGCATACGCCATGCGCTTGATGCGCGGCTTGGAATGAATGGCAGGAGACATGGTTACCTTGTGGTGTAGTCGTCAAAAAGAACGTTGCCTACACAGGTCACGCGAGAATCGAAAGCGGGTACCTTTTTTTCGTTGGCGTCTAAATAAATATTCAACGCTGCTGGCGCGCCTCTACCTGTACCCAGTAGCGCGTGCGCAGGCGGATATCGACGGGCAGGGAGTCGGGCAGCGACAGCAGCACGGCGTCCAGGTCGGCCAGCGGGAAGACGCCGGAAATGCGCAGGCCGGCGACGGTATCGTCGCAGCCCAGCAAGCCGTGGCGGTAGCGGCTCAGTTCATGCACGAAGTCGCGCAGCGGCATGGCGTCGGCCAGCAGCAAGCCCTGGCGCCAGGCCCAGATGTCGGGCGAGACGGCGTGCGCGGGCAAGAGCTGCCGCGCTGTCATGCCGCCGCCCTGGCCTGCACGGATGAGCAGATTGCCATCGCCATGGCGCGGCATCAGCCGGACGGCGCCTTCCTCGACAGACACGAGAGTGCTGCCGCCGGCCTGGCGCACCGAGTAGCGCGTGCCCAGCGCCTGCGCCTGGCCATGCGCGGTTTCGACGAGGAAGGGGCGGTAGGGCATGCCCGTTTCGCGGGCGGTGGCGATGAAGACTTCGCCCTGGACCAGTTGCAGCAGGCGCTGCGTGCCGCTAAAGCGGATATTCACGGCGCTGCCGCTGTTCAGGTGCAAACGGCTGCCGTCGGGCAGGGTCAGCTCGCGGCGCTCACCCACGCCCGTGGACAGGTCGGCCAGCGCGGCGCGGGCCACGTCGGGTGCATATTCCGAGCGCGCGCCGAACCAGCCCGTGATGCCGATGGCCGATACCCACGCCAGCAGTTGCAGGCTGTTGCGGCGCGAGATCGGCGAGGCGAGGCGGGAGCGCTGTGTCAGCGCCTTGCGGCTGGCCTGCGCATCGAGTTCGCGCAAGCCGCCGCTGACGCTTTCGATGTGTTTCCACGCCCGCTCATGGTCGGGATGCGCCTGGCGCCACTGCTGCCAGGCCGTTTTTTCCGCAGGCGTGGTTGCGCCGCTCATCAGGGTGGCCAGCCATTCGGCCGCCTGCATGGCGATCGCCAGGTCGATGGGCTGGCCCTGTGCGTAGACGGTGGCGCCGCGCATGTCAGGCCGCGGCAAAATCGGGCACGGCAAAAAAGCACAGCAGATTGGCCTTGCTCAGGTATTTTTTGACGGAATGCGTGGTGGTGCCCAGTTCGGCGGCGATCTCGGCATAGGTCATGCCGTCCAGGTGGGCCAGCAGGAAGGCGGCCTTGGCCTTGGCGGAGAGCTGGTCCAGCGCGCGGTCGACCCGTTGCAGCGATTCGAGCAGGATGGACATCGCTTCCGGCGAAGGCGTGCAGGCTTGCGGCTGGTGCAGCAGGGCGTCGAGGTAGGCCCGTTCGAGCTCTTCGCGCCGGCAGTGATTGGCCAGCAGGCGCTTGGCGATGGTGGCCAGGAAAGGGCGCGGCTGCGCGATCCCGGCACTGCTGCGCGCAACGAAGATCTTGATGAAGGTATCCTGCGCCAGGTCGCCCGCCAGCCCCGCATCGTGCAGGCGGCGTTTCAGCCAGTGCAGCAGCCAGGAGTGGTGCTCGGCATACAGGGCCTGGAAATCGGATGGCGGGGAAGGGGCGGACAGCATGCGTACAGTCTGGTTTAATCTAAATGAGAATTGTTCTCATAATAGCGTAGCGGCGCGCACCCGGCAATCAGCAAAACGCGGCGTTGCTGAAATGCGACTGCGTGTCCGGACCGCGCGCGGCGCCGGATTTGCGCTGCCGCACGGCAGATGTAAAAGTTTCCTTGGCGCAAGCTTTCATGTGAGAAAATGCGGGCTGTCGATGTGGTGCGGAGCGGAGCGAAAAATGATGTGGATGGTTGGCGGTGCCCTGGTCCTCTTGGTCGCCAGATTCTTATGGTTGGCCTACTTTCACCGGGTCAACGCGATGTCGCGCCAGGCGGAGTTGATGAACTGGCTCGACATCGGCCGGGTGTCGAATGCCGATGGCGGCAAGGATATTTTATTGGCGAGAAACGAGCGCGGCGCCAGGATCGACTGGCGCACGGGCGAGGTCTGGCTGATGAATCCCAAGGTGGCCGAGCCGTTCGCCGATTTCCTCGCCGTCGAGCGCTGGCTGACTTTGCGCGACATGCCGGCGGCGGACAAGCCAGCCGCAGCTGCGCCTGCGCCCGCGGAGCCGGAACCGGAAGCGGCGCCGGATGCTGGCCCCGTGCGCGATACCTTGCCGGCCTTCCAGCAAAAGGTCGATGCTTGCCTGGCCAAGGCGGAGGGCGGCCAGGAGTTGCTGGAAACGAAGCAGGCTTTCGAGGCGGGCAGCGAGCCTTACCTCGAGGCGTCGACGGAACTGAGCAAGACGGCGCTGGAACTCGAAGTGTCGCCGGCGATGGTGGCCACGTTTCATATCAGCGCGTTTGCCGCCCTGGCCGAAACGGCGGGAGCCGACAAGCTGGAACGAGTGGCGGCCAGCCTGCACGCGGCGGCCAGGCAGATCAGGGCCAGCGTCACCGCGTAAAGGCGGGGCAGGGCAGGCATGAATGAAAAAACCGCTGCATCCCTTGCGGGAGTCAGCGGTTTTTATGTATTGGTTGCGGGGACAGGATTTGAACCTGTGACCTTCGGGTTATGAGCCCGACGAGCTGCCAGACTGCTCCACCCCGCAGGCGAATTATATACGAGTTTGCTGCATTGCGGGAATGATCTTTGTCAGGCCTGCCGCATCGCTTACTGTTGCTTGAAAACCGTGGCCGTTCCCTGGCGTGTAAACGGCGTGCCCATATGGACTTTCTTGCCGCGCAGTTCGTATGGCAGAAAGGTGATGATTGAATAGCCATCGCGATGGTCGAGCGCTACGGCTATTGCATCTGATTGTTTGCCGGACGAGGGCAGGGGGACGGTGGCGTCATACACGAGGGCGGTTGTCTTGTATTCGCCGTCGACGGCGCCTTGCACCAGGGCTTCCTGTATCAGCTTGATGATGTCGGCCGGCAGTAGCGACATCGCAGCTGTGCTTGCGGGCATGAGGACGAATTTGTCGGCCTGCTTCAGGGCCGCGCCGAGCGGGAGGAAATGGCCTTGCTTTTCAAGTTGTAGCTTGGCCAAAGGAACGACGAACTCTTGCAGATATTCGGTATCTCTCTGTGCCTGGGATTGGGCTTGTGCCGTGGCGGAAAAGCACAGGACGGCAAGCAGGGTGATAGTGCGGCAGGCTTTCAAGGCGTGGCCCTTGTACATTTAAAGTTTCAATTTAACATGATTGTACAAAATGGGCGAGAATGAAAAAGCCGCTGATCCCTTTGCAAGAATCAGCGGCTTTCATATATTGGTTGCGGGGACAGGATTTGAACCTGTGACCTTCGGGTTATGAGCCCGACGAGCTGCCAGACTGCTCCACCCCGCAGGCGAATTATAGCGGGGTTTGCTGCAATGCGCAATGGCCGGGTTTCAGACCCTGGATTACGCCGCCGCCAGGCGCCACAGCGAGGTGATTTCCTTCGAGCGGGCCGCGTGCAGACTGTCGGTGGCGTCCTGCGCGCGCGGGTGCGTGGGTTTCACGTCCAGGCGGTCGATGACTTTCAAGCCCGCCTGTTGTATCCATTCCAGCAATTGCGCGCGCGGGCGCAGGCCCAGGTACTCGGCCAGGTCCGATAAAATCAGCCAGCCTTCGCCGTTTGCTTCCAGGTGCCCGGCCAGGCCGGCGAGGAAACCGCGCAGCATGCGGCTGTCCGGATCGTAGACGGCGTATTCGATCGGCGAGCTTGGGCGCGCCGGCAGCCAGGGCGGATTGCACACGATGAGCGGCGCGCGGCCCGCAGGGAACAGGTCGGCCTGCAGCACGTCGACCTTGTCAAGCAAATCGAGGCGGGCCAGGTTTTCGCGCGCGCAGGACAGGGCGCGCGGGTCCTGGTCGGTGGCGACGATGCGTTCGATGCCGCGTTGCGCCAGCACGGCGGCCAGCACGCCCGTGCCGGTGCCGATATCGAAGGCCAGCTTGGCGCGCGCGGGCAGCGGCGCTTCCGCCACCAGGCCCACGTATTCGCCGCGGATGGGCGCGAACACGCCGTAATGCGGGTGGATGCGCTGGCCCAGGGCCGGCAGTTCCACGCCCGTGCGGCGCCATTCGTGCGCGCCGATCAGGCCCAGCAATTCACGCAGCGAGGCGATAAACGGTTCTTCGCCGCGGCCATACGCTTCATTGCACGCCAGTTTCACGTCCGGCGCGCGGCGCAGCGGAATCGTGTAGTCGGCCTCGAAAGGCAGCAGCAGCATGGCCAGGGTACGGGCGCGTTGCGACTGGGCCTGGCGGTGCAAGTGGAAGGCTTCCGTGGCGGACGGTTCGGGTTTCGTCAGCTTGGCGGCCTTGGCCTTCTTGCTCGGTTTGTCGTTCTTGTGGTCGGCGCGCCGCGCCAGCGCCTGCAGCAGCTGGCGCGCGTTCTGGAAGTCGCCGCGCCACAGCATGGCCGTGCCTTCGCAGGCCAGGCGGTAAGCCTGGTCGGCCGTCGTGCGGTCATCGGCGATGACGACGCGCTTGGGCGGCGGCATGCCGCTTTCCGAGCGCCAGCGGGCCGAATGCTCGGCGCCGTTTTCGCTCCAGTGGATCTGCGGATGAACGGTAGGTGAAGAAGTGTCGGACATGGGATTCAATCGATAGAAGGTGGCGCGCGGCATGGTCGCCTGCGCAGGCCGTCTTCCATTATACGTTGCTGGCCGTGCTGCCAGCGGTGTCCGTACCGTAGGCGAGTGCCAGCGCGCGGGCGCGCGCCTGCTCTTCTGGCGTGGTTGCCACGGCTTTCCTGTCGGCTTTGGCGGTCTCGGTGGCATGGTCCGGCTGTACCAGCTTGAGCAAGCGCAAGCTCAGGCTGCCTGCCAGGCCGTCATCCTTGCCGCTGGCGCTGGCGCCATCGGACGTGCCCTGGTAGAGATTGCTTTGCAATTGCTGGCTCAGCAGCTTGAACAGGTCGTGCAGATTGCCGCCGAAGTGCGTGGCGGGCAACTCTTTCGCGGGCAACTCTGCGTCATCGGCGGAGCCTGCTTCCTCGGCGGCATTCTGCGTTTGCTCAAGGACGCCCGCGCTGATGTTCGATTGATATTGCACTTCCACTTCGAAGTCGAAGGTCTGGCCATCGGCCGTCGTGATCTTGCCCTTGCCGATGAAATGCGCGTTTTCATCGAGGCTGAAGGCGGCCGCGCGGCTGCTGCCGCCAGCGCCCGAGACGCTGGCGCTGCCACTGCTGAAGCTGGAGCCGGCCTGCAAGTCGACCGAATCGAAGGCGACGCTGGCGCCGTCGCCGAACAGCTGGTGCGTCATGGTGGAGAGGAAATCCTGCGCCACGTCGACGGTCGCGTTGCCCAGCGCATCGGTCCGCTGCGACAGTCCCTTGGCCGACAGGTCCAGGCCATTCTTTGACAGCGCCACCACGTCTTGCGCCGTGCGCTGCATCAGGGGCGAAGCGGCCAGGCCCGTGGCGCTGCTGCCCGTGCGGGACGGCTGCTGGCCAGCCAGCGTATTCGAGGCGGATTGACGGCTGGCAAGGGCGGGGAGCTGGGACATGGTCGGTTCAAATGGAGAGGATAGTCGAATTAACGGCAATATCGCCCCATTCTTTAACCATCAGTGGTGGTGCGACCAGCTACCGTCTGCCGATTCCAGGTAGGATTTGACGGCATCGGCCTGGCCCGTGGCGTGACGCTTGAGTTCGCCGCATGCGCAAATGCCCTGGTACGGCTGGATATGCGAGCAGGCGGAGACTTTTTGCAGGTAAACCTGCATGGATTTGTGACATTTTACGCACTTGAAGGTGAGGCTGCGGGCGGCTTTCATGGGGTTCCTTGAACTGTTGCGGGGCGTAGAGTTCGTCTACGCGAAGGCGGCGATTTTAACGTACTCCGGCCATCGTTACACGTTGTTGCATCTGCGCCACGCGCACGTCAACTGAATCCGCGCCGTGACGTTGAACGTATATAGGAGGTCGTCTGACCGCCATTGAAGAGGTAGCACCATGGACAAGCATGACAAGGAAAAGCCTGTACAGCCCGCCAAGGAGCTGGTCAGGAAGTGGCTGAAAGCGGAGCTGGAACAGCGCCGGCCCCCGCCCGACCCCGAGCAGATCCGCCGCGAACTGGGCTGGGATATGCTCAGACTGTGCCGGGAGCCGGCCAGCCGCTAGTGACTCAGCGCACCGTCACCACGCTCTTGCCGCCGGACCCAGGCTGCACGAGGATGCGGGTGGCGATGCGCTCCGTCATTTCCTGTACGTGCGAGATGACGCCCACCTTGCGGCCCATGGCTTGCAAGCCGTCGAGCGCATCCATGGCCACCCGCAGGGTTTCCGTGTCCAGGCTGCCGAAGCCCTCGTCGATGAACAGCGATTCCACGCGTACCCGGTTCGAGGACAGCGAGGCCAGGCCCAGCGCCAGGGCCAGCGAGACGAGGAACGATTCGCCGCCCGACAGCGAGTGCACGGAGCGCAGCTCGCCGCCCATGTCCTGGTCGCGCACCATCAGGCCCAGCGACGGATTGTTCGGGTTGTCGATGCGTTCGAGCTGGTAGCGGCGCGCCAGGTGGTTCAGGTGTGCATTGGCATAGCCCAGCAGCACTTCCAGCGTGAATTGCTGCGCATAGTTGCGGAATTTCTTGCCGTCGGCCGAGCCGATCAATTCATTCAGGCTGGCCCAGCGCCGCTCGATGACGGCTTGCGCCTCGATCTGCGCCAGCATAGCTTGCGCGCTGTGGCGCCGCGCGTCGTCCTGCGCGATGGCCAGGCGCAGGCGCGTCGCTTCCTGGTTGGCCGCCTGGCGTTCGGCGCCAAGCGCGTCGAGCGCCGCCTGCAGCACGGCCTCGTCCATTTCGAGGGCCTCCGGAGGCTGTTGCACATGCGCCGCCAGTTGCTGCCGGCGCTCGGCCAGCACGGAAACGGCCGCCGTGTGGCGGTCGGCGATCATCTGCAGGGCGTCGCGTTCGGCGCGCATGGCGTCCGGCGCGATGGCCAGGCGCGCGCGCAGCTCGTCGAGCGTGGCGGGCGCATGGCCGGAGTGACGCTGCCGGAACTGCTGCAGCCAGTCGTGCAGGGCGGCGGTGGCGCCGCGTTCCTGTTCATGCAGGGCGGCCAGGCGCTGTGCCAGCTGCACGCATGCTTCATCGAGGCGCGTGCGCTGCTGGCTGGCCGACTGCGCCGCCGTTTGCTGCTGTGCCAGCAGTTCCTTGGCCTGCGCGATGGCGCCAGCCAGGCTGTGTTCCACCTCGGCCACGTTCTGACCCTGCCATAGCGCGTTACGCTCCGTTTGCAATGCCGTGCGCTGTTTGTCGGCGGCGGCAAAGGCGGCGTGGGTTTCCTGCGCCGTGTGCTGTGCCTTGCCGGCGGCCAGCAACGCCGCTTCCAGTTGCGCGGCCAGGGTCGCCAGCGCGTGACCGCGATTGTCCTGGTCCGCCTGCTGTTTCAGCCATTGCCGGCTTTCCGTTTCGCGCGCCGCGCGGAAGGCGGCGGGGCCGGCGCGCCAGTTGTCCTTCCAGCCTTCGGCGCCTTCCACGTCGGCAAACGCGGCATCGAGCTGCGCCAGCAAGCCGTCAAGCGCGCTGCGCGACGTCTCCGCCTTGTCCACGCTGGCCGCCTGCTGCGCTTGCAACTGCGCCAGCCGTGTCTGCGTTTCGGCGACGGCGCTTGTGCAGCGCACGTGTTCCGCGCCGGCCAGTTCGTGCGCCGCCTGCGCCTGCTCGCGCCGCGCGCTGGCCTGGCGCAGCGCCGCCTCCTGCTGCGCCAGCGCTTGCAGGGCTGCCGCATTGGCCGTCAACTGCTGCGCGAACCAGTGCGCGCGCTGGTTTTCCGGCGGCAGATGCAGGGTATCGGCATGCGGCTGCCATTGCGCGTGCAGGCTGTCGATGGCGGGCGGCAGGACGGCCAGTTCCGCATCCGTCTGCGCCTGTTCGCGCGCGGTCGCGGCCAGCGCCGCCTTGTGCGTGGCCAGCCGTTCCAGATTGCTGCGCGCCTGCGCGCGGCAAGCCAGTACCTCATCCTGCAAGCTGGCCAGCATCGCCTGCAAGGCGTGGTCGGCGTGGCTGTACGGATGCTCCAGCGCGCCGCAGACGGGGCAGGGCTGCTCGTCCTGCAAGGTGGCGCGCAGCTGCTCGACGCTGGCCGCGCATGCCGCTTCCGCGCCTTTCAAGGACTTTTCCGCCTGCGCCAGGCTCGCTTCCAGCAGCGCTGTTTGTGCTGCTGCCGCGGCCAGCGCCGCGTTTTCCGTCTGCGCGGCCTGCGCCAGCTGGGCGGCCCTCGCTTGTCCGTGCGCCAGCGCCTGCTGCTGGCGCGCCAGCTCCGTCCACGTCTTTTCCGCCGCATTCAACTGGCGCGCATGGTTTTCCAGTTGTCCGCGCTGTTCCTGCAGCAGCTGTCCGTCGATGGCTTGCACGGCGGCCAGCGCTTCGCGCCGCTGCCCATCGTGCTCGGCGAGCGTGGCGGCGGCGGCCGTCAATGCGGCTTGCGCCGCGTGGCCCGCGTTGGTTGCCGCGCGCACCAGCTGCGCCGCTTCGGCAGCCTTGGCGTCGGCCGCATCGGCTTGCGCGGCAGCCTGGCCGGCCTGGGCGAACAGCTGGTCCGACAATTGCCACGACGTGGCCAGCGCTTGCCAATGCTGGTGCGATGCCAGCCACAGGCGTCCCGTCTCCTGCTCCGCCTGCACGGCGTGCTGGTGCTGCTGCAGATCGTGCAAGGTGGCGCGCGCCGTCTCGTTGGCCTGGTCTGCCGCCATTGCCGCCTCCCTGGCCTGGCGGTGCGCGGACAAGTGGGCGGCAATGCCGGCATCGAGCGCCTTGGCGGCATCGAGCTGCGGTGCCGCGTCGCGCTGCGCCGCTTCCCTGGCCTGCAAGGCCGCTGCCGCTTGCTGCACGCCGGCAGCCAGTTGCGTTTCGCTGGCCACGGCTTGCGCCGCCTGCGCGCGCGCCGTTTCCAGCGCGGCGCCGCTGCTGGCGATGTCGTTCGCCAGGCGTGCCACGTCATCGACGAAGGGGCGCGCCGGCTGCAGCAATTCCCACTGCGCCAGCGCCGTGCGGCGCTCTTCGGCAGCAGCCCGTTCGGCATCCGCGCCATCGAGCGCCTCTTGCGCCGCCGTCGCCTGGCTTTGCAGCTTGTGCGTTTCCTGGTGCCAGCGCTGCTGCAGTTCCAGCACCGCCTTGCGCAAGTCGATGGTTTGCAGGGTGGTCTCGGCCGCGCTGCACAGGGCCTCGGTATCGGTACGTTCTTCCGGCGACAAGGGCCGCTGGTCGGCCAGTTTTTCGCCCAGGCGTTCGAGGACCTGCTTTTCTTTTTTTGCCCGCTCGAAGGCGCGCATGGAAATGTCGGTATAGATGCTGCTGCCCGTCAGGGTTTCCAGCAACTCTCCCCGTTCATTGTCTTCCGTCTTGAGGAAGGTGGAAAACTCGTTTTGCGCCAGCAGCACGGCGCGCGTAAACTGGTCGAACGACAGGCCGATGCGCTTTTCGATCTCTTCCTTGACTTCCGTCTTGGTGCCGCCGATGGGCTGCAGCGCTGGCAGCTGGTGCAAGCTCATGGCGGTGGCTTGCAGCGCGCCTTCGGCTTTGGTGCGCGAGCGGCGCACGCTCCAGCGCGCGCGGTAGCTTGCGCCATCGTTGCCGACGAAGTCCACTTGCGCGTAGCCGTCCGGCGTGCCGCGCCGCAGCAGGGTGCGAGTATCCTGGGCGTTGACGGTTTCCTTGCCCACGTCGGGCAGGGCGCTGCCCCGGCCCAGCACTTTCAGCAGGCGCGGCGTGGCGTCGTACAGGGCCAGGCACAGGGCATCGAGCAGGGTGCTCTTGCCCGCGCCCGTGGGCCCGCTGATGGCGAACAGGCCGGAAGACGCGAGCGGCTCCTGCTGGAAGTCGACTTCAAATTCGCCGGCCAGCGAGGCCAGGTTCTTGCCGCTGATTTTCAGTATTTTCATGGTTCTTCAGGTGTGCTCAAGCGCCAGGCAGCAGCAGTTCGGCCAGGGCCGACAGTTGTTCGGGCGGCGCGGGCCGGCCGTATTTTTGCAGGTACAGGCGGCGGAAGATGTCGTCGGGCTGCAGCTGGCCCAATTGGTCGAGCGTCATGTTTTCGGGCGAGCTGCTGCGCGCGGCGCTCGATGTTTCGATCTTCGCCAGGCGCACGTGCTTGCCGTCGAGCGCCGTTTCGATGCGCGTGCGCAGGCCCGGCTCCGGCGCATCGAGGCGCACGCGCACTTCCAGGAAAGGCTGTGCTTCGGCCGGCGCGTCCGGCACGTCGAGGGCGGCCAGCTGTTCCAGCACTTCGGCAATCGGCGCCGGCGTGGCGGGCACGCGCAGCAGCGGCACGGCGCGCGGCACCTCGATGGCGCGTACCTCGCGTAATTGCTCGCCGTCGATATCGAGGCAGAGTACCTGATGGCGGTAATTCACTTCCGCGAAGGACAGGGGAATCGGGCTGCCGCAGTAGCGGATATGCTGCTGGCCGCCCACGGCCTGCGCCTTGTGCAAATGGCCCAGCGCCGCATACGCGATGGCGGTGTCGAAAATCCCCGACGGCAGCATTTCCGTGCCGCCGATGACGATGCGGCGTTCGGAGTCGTTCGACATTTCGCCGCCCACCATATGGCAGTGGCCCATGGCGATGATGGCTTGGCCGGGCTGGCGGCGCGCCAGCGCCAGGTCCGCCAGCTGGCGGTACAGCAGGGCGATGCCGCCCAGGTAGGCATCCTGGGTATCGCCGGCCGGCAGTCTCGGCACGTCGCCGGGGCGCAGGAAGGGCACGGCCAGGCACCAGGCCTGCACTTGCCCATCGGAGCCGGTGAGCGGCAGCAGCAGGTGTTCCAGGTCGATCTGGCCATCGTCGCCACGCAGCACATGGCCGACCACGTGCGTGCCATGCGCGGCCAGCAGGGGGCCGGGCGCTTCCAGGCGGCCGGCCGAATCGTGGTTGCCGGCGACGACGACCAGCTGCAGCGCCGGCAGGCGCGCGCGCGCCTGCTGCAGGAATACATATAACTGCTTTTGCGAGGCGGCGGAAGGGTTGGCGTTGTCGAACACGTCGCCGGCAACCAGCAGCACGTCGACCTGTTCGGCCACGAGCGTGTCGAGCAGCCAGTCGAGGAAGCGCTGGTGTTCGTAGCCCCGCTCATAATTGTGCAGGGTCTGGCCCAGATGCCAGTCGGAAGTGTGCAGCAGGCGCATGGTGGGGCAAGGGTAGGGAGGACAGGCGCCAATATAGCAGGAATGGCGCCTGTCTCACGCCGTCAGCACGCCTGCGCGATAAGTATTGCGCCCATCCTGTTTCGCCTGATACAGCAGCACGTCGGCCCGCTGCAGCAGCACGGCGGGGGAAATGTCTTCGTCGCGGTAGAAGGCCAGGCCGATGCTGGCGGAAATGCGCACGCTGATGCCATCGAGTTCGAACGGCTGCTGCATGGCGGCGACGATTTTTTCCGCCAGCACGGCCGCGTCGTCGGGCCGGGTGATCTGTTCCATGATGATGGTGAATTCGTCGCCGCCCAGGCGGGCGATGATATCGGTGGCGCGCATGGTCTGCGTCAGGCGCTGGGCGAAGGCGCGCAGCAGGGCGTCGCCGGTGCCGTGGCCATGCGTGTCGTTGACGGGCTTGAAGCGGTCGATATCCATGTACATGACCGCCATCAGGTGCTGCTGCTGGCGGCTCGCGTGCATGGCGTCGCTGAGTTTTTGCTGGAAGCCGGCGCGGTTCGACAAGCCCGTCAGCGCATCGACCTGGGCCAGCTTCAGCAGGCGCTGTTTTTCGCGCTTTTGCACGGTGATATCCTGGCGCATCACGTGAAAACCCACCACCTGCAGCTTGTCTTCGCCGATCTGCGGGATGTAGATCACTTCCATGCAGCGCTCGATGCCTTCCTTGTCGTCTTCTTCCTCGAAGCTCAGGGTTTCGCCCGCCAGCACTCTTTCGATATACGGCGCCACCGTGCGGTAGCGCGCCTCGCCCACGGTGTCGCGCACGCTTTTTCCCAGCGCCTGCCGGCCCGTCAGGCCGAATTCGCGTTCATAGGCGATGTTCAGGAAGCGGTAGACCTGGTCGGCGTCGATGTACGCGATCATGGCCGGCAAGGTGTCGGCGATGGTGCGCAGGCGCGCTTCGCTTTCCAGCAGCGCCACTTCCGATTCGCGCAAGGTGGTGATGTCGTCCAGGGTCCCTACGTAGCCTTCGATCCGGCCGTCGATGAGGATGGGGGCAATTTTGACGGAGACCCAGACCAGCCTGCCGTCGCGCTGCAGGCAGCGCAGGGTGGACTGGAACGGCGCGTGGCTGCGCGTGAGCTGTTCCAGCGCCACGTGCATCAGCGGATAGTCGTCCGGGTGCAGGGCGCTGGTCCAGCCGGCGCCCAGGGCGGCGGCGCGCGGCAAGCCCGTGATCGATTCGAAGGTGCGGTTGACGTAGGTGCAGCGGCGCTGGCGGTCCAGGCGCACCAGCCCGAGCGGCGAAGCGTCGTTGACGGCGGCCAGTTCGGCCTGTTTCTGGCGCAGTTCCAGTTCCTGCTGGCGGCGCTGCGAGATATCTTCGGCGATGCACAGGATATGTTCGATCTGCTGGCGCTCGTCGAACACGGGCACGGAGACGGCGCGCAGGTAGCGCAGGCTGCCGTCAGCCAGGCGCAGCGGTTTTTCCGTATGGTCGATGACCCCGCGTTCGGCCAGGATGGCGCGGTCGTCCTCGGCGTCGTGCAGGCCGAAGTCGGGCGGGAAGGCCTGGCAATCGGTCTTGCCGATGACGTCGGCGGCCAGGTGGCCGGTGATATCCTCGGCGGCCTTGTTCCACACTTCCATCTTGCCGAAATTTTCCGGGCGCGCGCTTTTCACGTAGACCAGCACGGGCAAATGGTCGATCAGCGACTGCAGGAAGCTGCGGTTGTCCTGCAGCGCCAGTTCGTCGTGCTTGCGCGCGCTGATGTCGCGCGAGGTGACGGCCACGCCGTCGGCAATCGGCACCACCTGGTGGCGCAGCCAGCGCGTTCCTCCCGAGGCCAGCGGCAGCTCGAATTCATCTTCCAGCGGCTGGCCCGTTTCCATCACCAGCACGAAGCGCTCGAAAAAACGCTCGCCGCGCAGCAGCGGCATCTGCTGCAGCACGCGCTGGCCCAGCAGTTCGGAGCGTGGCTTGCCCAGCATGTCGGCGGCCCGCTCGTTGATGTCGGCGAAGATGAAATCTTCCACCGGCTTGCCCGGCGCGGGGCGCCAGGCTTTCAGCAGCAGCACGGCATCGAGGCTGCCCTGGTGCGCCGCGCGCAGCAAGGCCTGCGTCTCCTTGGCCTGGCGGATGCTGCGGCGCAGGCGCGCGCTCTGGCGCATCAGCAGGGTCGTAAAGCCGGCAATGAGCACGCTGGCGGCAAGCAGCGCGCCGACATAGACCAGGCGGCGGTGTTCGAAGCGTGCCAGGGCGACGGCGCGGTTCACGCCCACCACGGCCAGCAGCGGGTAGCGCGGCAGCTCGTGGTAGCTGTAGATGCGTGACGTCGCGTCGACGGGCGGCTCGATCAGCAGTTCTTCGGGGGCGTGCTGCGGCGGTCCCGGTATGCGGAAGTCGATGCGGTCGCTGAGGATCAATTGCTCGCCGATGCGTCCCACCGTCAGCCCGCTGTCGCGCGCCACCAGCATCAGCGCGCCCTGTTCATCGAGGTTCAGGCGGTCGTAGTCGTCGACAAAATACGTGGGGTCGACGAGGATGACGATGGCGCCGGCGAAGCGGCCTTGGGCATCGTTCAGGCGGCGCGCCAGGCGGATGGTCCAGCGCTTGCTCTCGGCATCGAGCATGGGCGTGTCGACCAGGGCCGTGTCGGACGCATTCGCGGCCAGCGCCCTGAAAAATGCCTGCGTGGCCAGGTTTTCCGGCAGATAGGCGTGAGCGCTGTCGACCACATTGCCGTGCGCGTCGATGAGGGCGATCGGCAATTCGAGCTTCGATGGCAGCACGCTGTCGAGCAGGCCCTGGCGGCGCGTGAATTCATTCAGGCGCAGGCCACCGTCCGTTTCCTCGTATTTGAGCTTGAACAGTTGGGTGGCGTGGTCCGTCTGGCGCAGGGTGAAACTGGTATGGTCGGCCAGGGTGCGCGCCAGCGACTGGCTGACGGCCACGGCGTCGCGCACGGCGCTGGCCCGCTCCTGGCCAACCTGGTAAAAGACGGCCGCCCACAGCGCCAGCAGCAAGATGAGCGCGAACAGGGGTACCAGGCTGAGACGGTACAGGCGGCGGGCAAGGCGTTGCAGGGGTCTTGTTATCGCTATCACGGGCGCTTGCAGGCTAGGGTCATGGAAAAGGGGAAGGGCGGCGTGGCGCGCATCATAGCCGAAATATGCTGACCTGCGCGCTGCCTGCTGCCCCAGCGTCTGTTCGTAGTCTGTCGCTGGCCTTATTTTGCGTTAAATCAAGTATCTGTGGTGCCGCGCACGCTAAAAAAAGCACGCCGGCGGCGACACGGGCTGGCGGCGTGGCAGAAAAAGTACAATTGCGACCCCATCCTCATTAAAATGGGCGCTTCTACCTCCCATATCGAAAGTTGTCATGCAGAGTAAAAAGCCCGACGCGGCAAGACTGGACAAGATCGTGGCCGAAGCGCGCCGCGCCGCCGACCAGCGCGAGAGCGGCTACCGCGAGCGCTCGCTGAAGATGTATCCGTGGGTCTGCGGCCGCTGCATGCGCGAATTTACGCGCGCCAACGTGCAGCAGCTGACGGTGCACCACCGCGACCATAACCACGACAACAATCCGCCGGACGGCAGCAACTGGGAACTGCTGTGCCTGTATTGCCACGACAATGAGCACTCGCGCTACCTGGAAGCGGACCGTGGCGCCGGCCTGCTGTCGGCCGAGGTGGCGCCCGCCACGCACAATCCGTTTGCCGCGCTCGCTGGCCTGATCAAGAAAAAGGACTGAGCGGGCCGCGCCGCTTCCCCCATGCGCATCTTGCTGACCGAAGACGACCCGCAGCTGGGCCGCGCCACGCAGATCGGCCTGGAACAGGGCGGCTATGCCGTCGACTGGGTCACGAGCGCCGAACACGCGCACACGGCCGTGCGCCTGCACGACTATGGCTGTATTTTGCTCGACCTGGGCTTGCCGGGGCAGGATGGCATGCAGGCGCTGGGCGTGCTGCGTGACAATGGCTACAGCGGCGCCGTGCTGGTCGTCACGGCGCGCGACCAGGTGGGCGAGCGCATCGCCGGGCTCGACGCGGGGGCCGACGACTTCATCGTGAAACCGTTCGACCTCGACGAGCTGGCCGCGCGCATCCGCAGCGCCTGCCGCCGCGCCGCCGGCCGCCTGCGCGAGCACCTCGTGCATGGCGACCTGGTGCTCGATATCGCGGACCGGCAGGTGACGCAAGGGGGCTTGCCCGTGACCTTGACGGTGAAGGAATTTCGCATCCTGCAACTGCTGCTGGAGCACGGCGGCCGGGTGCTGAGCCGGGAACAGCTGGAAAAAAACCTGTACAGCTGGGGTGACGAAGTGGAAAGCAATGCCGTGCAAGTGCATATCCACCACCTGCGCAAGAAGCTGGGGCGGGACTTGATACGCACCGTGCATGCGATCGGTTATTGCATCGACAAGCCCAAAGCGGCTTGACACAAAAACGGGCTACCCTGAGGCAGCCCGTTCGATGTTGACGCTGATGGCGCGTTACGGCATCAGAAATCGACGGTGGCCGACAGCCACAGACGGCGGCCGTCCAGGCTGTTGACATAGCGGTTGGCGTAGTTCAATGCCGGTGCGCGGTATGGCTGGTAGTCGATGAAGTCCTTGTTGAGCAGGTTGTACACGGCCGCGTTCAGGGTGACGCGCTTGTTCAGCTGATAACTGCTGCCCAGGTGCAACATGGTGTAACCCTTGTAGTCGCCCAGCGCGGCCTTGGCGGCGCGCGTGGAAGCCGAGGTGCCCGGATCGCGGAAGCGTTCGCTGCGGTACTCGGCGCGCAGCCAGCCGTTCCACTCGCGCGAGATATCCCACGACAGGCGCGCATTGACGGTGTGCTTGGGCGTGTCGCTCAGGGGCTTGCCGGCATTGCTGCCACTCTTCTGTTCGCTTTCCGTGTACGTGTAGTTGGCGCTGGCCGACAGGGTCTTGCCCAGTGGGAAGCGTGTGTTCAGCTCGACGCCGCGCGTGACGGCCTCATCCACATTGACCGATTGGCCAAATGCGTCCACGTTGGGCCAGTTGCCGAAGCTGACGCAGCCGGGACGGTTCGGCGAGGGGCGGTAGTCGCAGTTGACGAGGCCCGTGCCCGTCGTGATCTTGTCCTTGAATTGATTGTTGAACAGGGAGCCGCTGGCGGTCCAGCCGGCCAGGTTGTCGAAATACGCGGCGATTTCCGTCGTCGTGCTCGTTTCCGGCTTCAGGTCCGGGCTGCCGACGAGGGGGATCGTGCCCTGGCCGCCGAAACCGTTGATTCCTGGCGACAATTGTTCCACGCGCGGCGTCTTGTAGCCCTTGCTGACGCCGCCCTTGATGGTCCAGCTTGGTGCTGCGTTCCACACGGCATAGGCGCGGGGGCTGGTCTGGCCGCCGAAGATGCTGTGATCGTCATAACGGGCGCCGACGGTCAGCGCGACGTTGTCCAGCACCTGCCATTCGTCTTCCACGAACAGGGCTTTTTGCGTGAATTCGAATTTTTTCGGCGCCACGCCATCCGTCATTTCCGCTTTCCACCATTGTGCGCCGACGGTGGCCATGTGTTTGCCCAACGGCATGACCAGTTTGGTGTCGAACACCTGGCTTTCCACTTCCAGGGTGCGCGCGCTGCCAGCGACGGCGCCGGGCGTGCCTGGCGGAATCGTGCGGCCCAGGGTTTCCGTCTTGTTCACCATGTAGCTGCTGTCCAGCGTGCCGAAGCCGAAGCGGCCCGTGTGCGACAGGGTCCACTGGTCGCGCTTGTATTTCTGTTCCGGGCCGTAGCCGCCCTGTACGGTATTGGTGCCGAGCTGGCCCTTCGAATTGTCGTAGGTCTGGCGGCCCGCGTCCGCGTCGAGGATGACGGTGTGGTAGCGGTTCGGCGTGAAGGCCAGGCGCGCGCCAAAGTTCTCGATGTCCGAGCGCACGGGGTTGGCGCCCATGCTGGCGGGCACTTGCGCGCCGGCCGCGTTGGGGACGCGGATGTCGGCCGCATCGCGGCGCTGCTTGCTGCCGCGCAGGGACAGGCCCAGCAGGTCGGTGGCGATGGGGCCGCTCAGGTAGAAGCGGCCGCTTTTCACGTCGCCGAAGTCCGACTCTTCCTGCAAGGTGTAGTCGGCCGAGACGGAGCCCATCCACTGCTTGCCCACCTTGCGCGTGATGATGTTGATCACGCCGCCCATGGCGTCCGAGCCGTACAGGGTCGACATGGGGCCGCGGATGATTTCGATGCGCTCGATGGCGGCCAGCGGCGGCATGAAGCTCGTCTGCGTGCCGCCGAAGCCGTTCGGCGTGACATTGCCGGCCGCGTTCTGGCGGCGTCCGTCGATCAGCACCAGGGTGTAGTCGCTGGGCATGCCGCGGATGCTGATGTTCATGCCGCCCGTCTTGTCGCCCGCCGCGCCCACGTCGATGCCTTCCACGCTTTCCAGCGCCTGCGTCAGGTTGCCGAAGCGCTCCTTCGACAGCTCCTGGCGCGTCAGCACCGTGATCGAGGCCGGCGCCTGCTTGATATCCTGCTCGAAACCGGAGGCGGAGACCACCACTTCCGGCATGCTGGCAGGCGTGCCCGTCTGGGCGTGAGCCGGCAGGCAGGACAGGGCGGCCAAGGCCAGGGCCAAGGTGGTGGGACGCGGCAGGCGCGCGCTGCGGGTGCTGTTGGACATGCAAACTCCTGATGGTGGATGAGTTATTGGTTTTGCTGGTGCAAGCTAATGGGAATCATTGAGGCAATAAGAATCATTTACAATTGCAGCCATGGCTTCCCAAAAAATATTTCGCTCCGGATCTTGCGCAGAAGTTCTTAAGAGATTCTTAACGGCTGGCGGCGACCTGAAAACCTGGTCGCTGCGGCGCACTTTGCTGGGCGTGCTGCTGGGCCTGACCCTGGCCCTGTGGGTGGGCAGCGCCGCCATCGTGTACGTGGAAGCGCGCCGCGAAAGCCAGGAACTGTTCGACCAGTCGCTGATCGAGACGGGCCACCTGCTGCTGTCGCTGGTGGAAAAGGATGCGCGCCAACACGGCTTGACGGGGCCCATCGACGTGCCGCTGCGCGGCCATCCGAATCCCCATCAGTATTTGCTGTTCAAGGTGCGCGACGCGCAGCAGCGCGTGCTGTACCGTAATGACGCGGCGTCCGATATCGCCCTGTCGCGCAGCGCGCCGGACGGCCTGTCCTGGACCCTCATTGGCGGCCAGCGCTGGCGTCTGTTTTCGTTGTGGGACCCGCAGCGCACCCTGCAGCTGCTGGTGGCCGAGCCGACCAGCCACCGCGACGATATCAGCCGCGGCTTCTTTTACCGCATCGCCGTGTTCGGCCTGCTGCTGGTGGCGCTGGCCACCATCGCCATCTGGTGGAGCATCCACCGCGTGTTTCGCGTGCTGCAGGCGTCCGCCGATGAAGTGTCGGCGCGCACGCCCGATGACCTGGCCGACGTCAGGCTGGCTGGCGCACCCACCGAGCTGCATCCGCTGTTGCTGGAAATTAACCGCCTGTTCGGCAGAGTGCGGCAAAGCCGCGACAACGAGCAGCGCTTCACGGCCGATGCCGCGCACGAATTGCGCACGCCGCTGGCCGCCATCAAGACCAATCTGCAAGTGCTGCAGCGGGCCCGCAGCGAGGCTGAGCGCGAGGAATTCATTGCAGCCCTGGGTGTCAGCGTGGAGCGCGCCACGCGCCTCGTCAACCAGTTGCTGGCGCTGGCGCAGCTCGACCCGCATTCGGGCGCGGCGGCCGACTTGCGCGCGGGGGACCTGTCCGACCTGCTGGCCGAGCAGGCCGCGCAGTGGCAGGCGCTGGCCGCGACGTACCGGCTGTCGCTGAGCGTGATCATGGCACCGGCGCCCTGCGCGCTGCATGCGGACAGCCTGCAGATGTTGCTGCGCAACCTGGTCGATAATGCGCTGCGCTATACGCCGGCGCCCGGCTGTGTCGTCATCAACTGCGGCGTGGAAGCGGGGCGCAGCTATTTGCGCGTGGCCGATTCCGGTCCGGGCATCGCCGAGGAACTGCACGCGCGCGCGTTCGAGCGTTTTGTGCGCCTGGGCGGCGGGCAGCTGCCCGGCAGCGGCCTGGGCCTGTCCATCGTGCGCCGCATCGCCGAACGGCATGGCGCGGACATCCTCCTCGGCGCAGGTTTGCAGGGCAGGGGGCTGGCGGTGACGGTCGTGTTTCCATGACGGTCCCGCCAGGGCAAGGCGTTTAGGCCGACTTTACAGCGACTTCAGGAACGCCAGCAGCGCGTCGCGGTCCGTCTTCGACAGGTTCTCGAAACGCTGGCGCGCTTTTGTCCCTTCGCCGCCGTGCCACAAGATCGCTTCCGTCAGGCTGCGCGCGCGGCCGTCATGCAGGTAGCCCGCCTTGCCGCCATTGCCCATGACTTTTTCCGTGTAGCCGATGCCCCACAGCGGTGCCGTGCGCCACATGCTGCCTTGCGCCTGGCCTTCCGTGAAGGTATCGGCCAACTCGGGACCCATGTCGTGCAGCAGCAGGTCGGTGTACGGACGGATGGTCTGGTTGCGCAGTTCCGCAAACAAATGTCCCGCGCCCGTCTTCATTTCCACCGTGTGGCAGGCAGCGCAGCGCATGCCCTGGAACAGCTTCGAGCCGGCGGAAACCTGCTGCGGGTCGACCTTGAGCTCCTCGATCGGCGCCACGCCTTTCGGGAAACCGCTGGCGATGCTGCGCTGGGCCGGCACGGCCACCAGGGCCAGGTATTGCGTGATCGATTGCAGGTCCGCTTCCGAGATGCCTGGCTGGGCGCCGCCCGCCGCACAGGCTACCGGCCCCGCCATGCAGGCGCGGTTGCGGTACACGGGCGAAGTGACGGCCATGTCCAGCAGCAGCGCGTCGGCGGCCTGGTGGCGCAAGGTGGCTTTCGAGGCCTTCCAGCCGAAGCGGCCCACGCGCACGGCGCCCGTCTCTGGTTCATATACATAGTTGGGCAGGCCCTTGACGCCGTCGGCATCCGGCGTGCTGCGGGCGCGCGCCAGGATGTCGGCTTCCGGCACGGCTTCCAGCAAGCCCGCGCCGATCATGGGCGGCGCCGCGCGCAGCGAAACGACTTGCGGCACGGGGCCTTCGAAGGCCAGCGTCGGCTTGCGCAGTTCGACCTGCGTGCCGTCGGCCAGGGTGGTCTTGCTCGTCGTGAAACCGCCCACGCTGACGCCGTTGCCCCAGTTTTGCGGCACGCCGGAAGGCGAGACGGCATTCATCTGGATCGCGGTGCCGTATTGCGGGTGCGGCACCTGCTGCCCCGCCGCATTGATGCTGGCGACGCGCACGGCCATCGTGTCGAGGCGCTGGTTCAGGGCCATCGGCGCGGGGCTGCGGCCATTGTTGACGTGGCAGGCGATGCAGGCCGACTGTCCGTAGCGCTGTCCCTGCAGGCCGACGGCGGGCGCGTAACGGTCGTTGCCGCCTTCGTTATGCTCGCCGGTGGTGAAGTTGGTATGCACCAGGCGCCGGCCCTCGACGAAGCGCTGCATGTTCTGCATGCCGATATTGTTGTGCGGCTGCTGGAACATGAACAGGGCGTTGTCCGAGTAGTTATACGACACGGAACCGAGGCCGCCGGAGAGCGTTTCCTCCGGCAGTGGCACGGAATTGAGGCGCGGCTGCACGCCATACCAGGGCCGCAGTCCCGCGCCCACCACATACGTCCATTCGTACGAGTAGTAGCGAATGCCGCCGGCATCGCCTTTCGACGCCATCGAGGCGGTGGTGGAAAACATCGATGGCGACACTTCGATGATGTCGCCCGCCGTCAGCGCGCGCGCCTTGACGTCCGTGCCATTCGGCATGCCGCCGGCATCGAGGCCGCCATGGCCCGGGTACTCCTTGATCAGCAGTGTGCAGGCGCCATTGATGCCGTTGGCGTTCGTCAGCCTGTCGTTGGCCGGGTAGGCCGTCGGCTTGCAGACGGGGACATTGCGGTCCACCAGTTCGCCGGGCGACATCCAACCGTAGCCCGTCACGCCGGGACGGTCGAAACCGCGGAAGAAGGCCACGCTGCCGGACAGAAAATCGACGGTGGTGTACTGGTTGACGATCAGCGTGGGCTTGGTAACGCCGCGTACCTTGCTGTTGTCGATGATTTCCACGCCCCAGGTGCGGTTCTTGAAGTATTGCGGCACGAAAGTGAGGTAATTACCCGGCCCCTTGTCTTGCGGCAGGCCCGTGACGGGATCGACCGTTTCATTCGGGCCGTAGCCGATTTCATTCCATTCCTCGCCCCGTTCGCGGCCATGGCGCGCCAGGCCGCGCGCGCCGAAGCGCGTCACCAGGGTGCCGTCTGCCAGGGTGAATTGCAGGCTTTCCAGCGGCTGGGCGGCGGCCGGCAGCGGTGTCCAGCCGGTGCCGTTGGCGGGGAATTTCAGCGCCGACGTCGCAGTCGACGGCAGGCTGTTGTCACTGCCCGGCGTCTTGAAGCCCACTTCCAGCAGCGAGTAGCCATACTGCGTGGCGCGCGCCACGCCCTGCAGGCGGATGTAGCGGGCATTGATGCCCAGGTTGAAGAATTCCTCGGTGCCGCCGTGGCCATTCGTCACGTAGCGCACTTGCGACCATTTCTGGCCATCGTCGGAGACCTGCAGCGCGTACTGCTTGCCGTATGCGTTTTCCCACTGCAGTTTCATGTAGCCGACGGGCGTCTTCGCGCCGAAGTCGAACTGGATCCAGGCGCCGTCCTCGAACTTGCTGGCCCAGCGTGTGCCCGTCTTGCCGTCGATCGCCATGGCGGCCGACATGCCGTTGTTTTCCACGGGCGAGGAAGTGGCGGCCACGGGGCGGATATCCACGCCAGGCTGGCCCGGATCGATGGTGACCGGGGGCGGTTCGGTGACGGGCGGCGTCACGGGCGGCAGCACGGGCGTACCCGAAAATGCCTGGATTTCAAAGATGGAGTAGCCGTATTGGCCTGCGCGTTTGATGCCCTGCATGCGCAGGTAGCGTCCTTGCGCGTCGAACCCCGTGACGTCCTCGATGCCCCCCTTGCTGTCGCTGACGTTCTGGATGGTGGTCCAGTGCGTATTGTCGTCCGATACCTGCAGCAGGTAGGCGCTGGCGTGCGCGTTTTCCCAGGCGATATGTACGCGGGTAATGCGCTGCGAGGTGCCGAAATCGAGGGTCAGATATTCGTTGTCCGTAAAGCCGCTGCCCCAGCGCGTGCTGTCGTTGCGGTCGATGGCGGCGCTGGCCGACAGGTCGCCCCGTTCCGCCGAGCTGGCCGTGGCGGCGACGGGCGTCAGCGCCGTTTCCGCCGACGTTTGCGCCAGCAGGCGCTGCGCCGTGGAGGGCGTGGCCGGGTTGTCGCCGCCACCGCCGCCGCACGCGGCCAGCAGCAGGGCCAGGGCCAGCGGCAAGCGCCGCCTGGAAAAGTGGATAAAGCCGGCCGGGTGCTGCCGGGGCCGAAGCAGGGATGTGTGCATGCTATCTTCCTTGTTTTTATTGATTATGCAAGATTGGTCAGACTGGACGTCTCCGCATCCCCGTCGATGGTGTTGCGCATGGTCCACCGTCACGGCAGCGCCTTGCGGCCGGGGGGCGGCAAGGAAGGACATGGCGGCAAAGATGGGGGGAGCAGTTTTAATTGCCGTATGGCAATAATTTTCTTAAGTTATAGAAGCGCATGAGGCATGTCAAGCGGTCTCGTGGACTTGTCATCAACTGTTCATGTCGCCCGGGTTTTTTGCACTATGCTGGTGCGCAAGATGAATAATAATGGGCGATAGCATGAATAAAATTCAGCAAGAAATGCGTGGCGCGCGACGGGAATGCGGTATCTTCCTGAAATGCCTGCCGACTGCGCGCCCCCTTTTTTGAGGAAGAACTGACCTTGCCGATTCCGCCCGCCATACCGATACTCCCGCCGCTCTCGCTGCCCGCCGCGCGCGCCTTGCACCTGGCCGCGCAGGGCTTGCTGCAGGCGCGCCGCAGGAAAGCCGTCAAGGCCGATGTGCTGGCCGCCGTGCGGCAGATGGGCGTGCTGCAGATCGACACCATCCACGTGGTGGCGCGCAGCCCGTATCTGGTGTTGTGGAGCCGGCTGGGCGACTATCCGCAGCCGTGGCTGGAGCAATTGCTGGCCGAGGGCGCGCTGTTCGAATACTGGGCGCATGAAGCCTGCTTCGTGCCCATCGAAGACTATGGTTTGTACCGCCACCGCATGCTGGACCCGGCCGCCATGGGCTGGAAATACTCCGTCAAATGGATGGCCGAGCAGGGCGAGGCCGTGGCCTCGGTGCTCGAACATATCCGCGCCAACGGCGCCGCGCGCTCCGCCGATTTCGAGCGCACGGATGGCCAGGCGGGCGGCTGGTGGAGCTGGAAGCCGGAAAAGCGCTCGCTTGAGGTCTTGTTTACCTCGGGCGTGCTGATGATCGCCAAGCGCCACAATTTCCAGCGCTATTACGACCTGGCCGAACGCGTTTTGCCGGGCTGGCACGATGGCTTGCTGCCGCCCGAAGAGCAGGTGCGCCGGCGCCTGCTGCTGGCCAGCGTGAAGGCGCTGGGCCTGGCGCGGGCCAGCTGGATCAGCGACTACTTCCGCACCAAACAAGCGCGCGCCAGCCTGGCGCACGATCTGCAGGCGCTGGTGGACGAGGGCGCGCTGCTGCGCTGCACGGTCGAGGGCTGGATTGACGCCGTGTACGTGCATGCCGAGCATGGGGACTTGCTGCGCGCAGCGGCTGCGGGCAAGCTGGCGCCCAGCCTGACGACGATCTTGTCGCCGTTCGATCCCGTCGTGTGGGATCGGCGCCGCGCGCTGGAATTGTTCGGCTTTGACTACCGGCTCGAATGCTATACGCCCGCTGAAAAACGCCGGTATGGTTACTTCACCCTGCCGATCTTGCGGCGCGGCGCGCTGGTGGGGCGCCTGGACGCCAAGGCGCACCGCGCGCAGGGGCGCTTCGAGATCAAGTCGCTGGTGCTGGAAGAGGGCGTGCGCCTCAGCTCCCGCCTGGTGCAGGACGTGGCTGGCGCCGTGCAGCGGCTGGCGCTCTGGCATGCCTGCCCGCAGGTCGAGATCGTCCAGGCGCAGCCGGCGGCTTTCGGTGTGCAGCTGGCCGAGGCCCTGCACGACGGCGGCGCTGCCGCAAGGCGGGCCGCATGATGCTGCCGCCGGCTCCTCCCCAGCTGCTCGACGCCGATGGCGTTCCCTGCTTTGGCCGCTACACGGGCCAATTGAGCGCCTTCGACTGGGTGGCGCTGGCGCCGCCGCACGCTCGCGGCGCCCTCTGGCGCCTGTTCCACCACAAGCGCTGGCACTATGTGGCCCTGTCCACGCCGACCCTGTTCTGCGGCGTGGCCATCGTCGACCTGGGCTGGACCAGCACGGCCTTCGCGTATGCCTTCGACCGCCACAAGGGCAAGATCGTGGCAAGCTTTTCGCAGGATGGCATTCCCGGCCTGTGCGCGTCCGTGGCGCCGCATGCGGGCGCCAGCAGCCGTTTCCGGTTTTTCTCGCAAAAAATCAGCATCGAAGCCCAGCCGCAGCAGCGCTACCGATTGCGGCTCGATTGCGGCCATTTCGGCATCGATGCGGAATTCGGCCCGCCCGTGGCGCCCACCTTGCTGGCCGTGGGACCCGTGGGCGAGGGCGGCAGCGTGCACGCCACGCAAAAGTCGGGCGGCTTGCCCTTGTGGGGCACGGTGCGTTGCGGCGCCATGGGCTACAGCTTGGACGACGGCGTGGCCAGCTTCGATTATTCGAACGGCTTGCTGGCGCGCGAGACGGAATGGCGCTGGGCCTCGGCGCACAGCCTGGACCTGGGTTTCAACCTGCAGGCTGGTTATTTCGGCGCGCATGAAAACGCGCTGTGGCTCGATGGCCAGCTGTATCCGCTGGGCCGCGCGCATTTCGACTTCAATCCCGACAATCCGCTGGCGCCGTGGCATGTATGGACGGACGACGATCTGCTGGACCTGCACTTCAAGCCGGAAGGCGCGCGGCGCGAGGATAAAAACCTGTGGATCGCCGCCAGCCGCTACATCCAGCCGATCGGCACTTTCAGCGGCTGGGTGCGCACCAGCGCGGAGTCTCCCAAGCGCATCGTGGCGCAGCTGGCCGGGGTAACGGAAAGCCACCGCTCGCGCTGGTAGGCGCACTGTTTTTTTGCGAAACGCGCGACAAGGTCAAGTTTTTTTGGCAAGGCATCCTATACACTGGGGCGTTACCAAGTAAGCCATTCCGGCAATCCATGAGGCCAGAACATGAGTATCCGTAATCTCGACAAGCTGTTCAAGCCGGCCTCGGTGGCCCTGATCGGCGCCACGGCGCGCGAACGCAAGCTGGGCGCCATCGCCCTGTACAACCTGCTGGGCGGCGGCTACCAGGGAGAGATTTGGCCCGTCAATCCCAAGTACGACGAGCTGATGGGCCTGAAATGCTACCGCAGGCTGGCGCACTTGCCCAAGGCGCCGGACCTGGCCATCATCTGCACGCCGCCCGCCACCATCACGGCACTGATCCGCGAACTGGGCGCGCTGGGCACGCGCGCGGCCATCGTCATGACGTCCGGCCTTGACCCCGTGCGCGAGCAGTCGCTGCGCCTGGCCATGCTGAAGGCGGCAAAACCGCACCTGCTGCGCATACTGGGCCCCAACAGCATGGGCCTGCTCGTGCCGAAACTGGGCTTGAACGCCAGCTTCGCCCATGTCGGCGCCACCAGCGGCAAGATCGCCTTCGTGTCGCAGTCGGGCGCGCTGGTGTCGGGCGTGCTCGACTGGGCCAACGCGCACGGCGTGGGCTTTTCCAAGTTCATTTCGCTCGGCGCCAGCTACGATATCGATTTCGGCGACCTGCTCGACTACCTGGCCGGCGACATCGACACGGCCGCCATCCTGCTGTATATGGAAGACATCCAGGCGGCGCGCAAATTCATGTCGGCGGCGCGGGCGGCCGCGCGCAGCAAGCCCGTCATCGTCCTGAAAGCGGGGCGCGAGGCGGAAGGCGCTGCCATGGCGGCCTGGCATACGGGTGCGCTGGCCGGCTCCGACGCCGTGTACGACGCGGCCATCCGCCGCGCCGGCATGCTGCGCGTGTATTCGGCCGAAGAGCTCTTCGACGCCGTGGAAACGCTCACGCATATCCGTTCCCAGCGCGGCGAGCGCCTGGCGATCCTGTGCAATGGCGGCGGCCTGGGCGTGATGGCCACCGATGCGCTGGTGAGCAGCGGCGGCAAGCTGGCCGAGCTGTCGGCCGATACCGTCATCGCGCTGGAAAAGGCGCTGCCACGCGGCTGGTCGCACGACAACCCGGTGGGCTTGCCCGGCGACGCGGCCGTGCAGCGCTATGCCGACGCCATCAAGCCGCTGCTCGACGAGCCGCAGGCGGACGCCTTGCTGCTGCTGCACGCGCCCACGGCCATGGTCTCGTCGATCGACATCGCCGAAGCCGTCACGCCGCTGATCAAGGCCACCTCGCGCACGGTGCTGTCGTGCCTGTTGGGCGGCACCACCGTGGCGCCCGCGCGCCAGGTCTTCAACCGGGCCGGCATTCCCACCTACGACACGCCGGAAAAAGCCGTGCATGGCTTCATGCAGATCGTGCAATACCGGCGCAACCAGGAAACCCTGATGCAGGTGCCGGCGCAGCTGCCCATGTCGGCCACGCCGCGCCGCGCGCGCGTGCGCGAAATCGTCGCCGCCGCGCTGGCGGCCGGGCAGACGGTGCTGGGCGAATGCCGCTCGAAGGAAATCCTGGCCGCCTACGGCATTCCCGTCGCCACCACGCGCATGGCGGCCGACGTGGAAGAGGCGCTGGCCGTGGCGGCCGACATCGGCTATCCCGTCGCGCTGAAAATCCACTCGCCCGACATCGCCCACAAATCCGACGTGGGCGGCGTGGCGCTCGACCTCGATACGCCCGACATCCTGCGCACGGCCGCCGCCGCCATGCTCAAGCGCGTGCGCCGCATGCGCCCCGACGCGCTGATCGACGGCTTTACGGTGCAGCAGATGGCGCGCCGGCCGCAATCGCATGAATTGATCGTCGGCGTGACGACGGACGCCGCCTTCGGCCCCGTGATATTGGTGGGGCAGGGCGGCATCGCCGTGGAGGTGACGGCCGACCACGCCATCGGCCTGCCGCCGCTGAACATGGTGCTGGCGCGCGACATGCTGGCGCGCACGCGCGTGTCGAAACTGCTGGCCGGCTACCGCAACCAGCCGCCGGCCGACATCGACGCCATCTGCTACACCCTGATCCAGGTGGCCGAACTGGTGGCCGACATCGGCGAGCTGGCCGAACTCGACATCAACCCGCTGGTGGCCGACGCGGATGGCGTGATCGCCCTCGACGCGCGCATCCGCCTGCAGCCGGGCCAGAAGCGCGACCGCCTGGCCATCCGCCCGTATCCGCAGGAGCTGGAAGAGCAGGTGACGTGGATGGATCAGCCGATCCTGCTGCGCCCCATCCGCCCCGAGGACGCGCCGCAGCACATGGACCTGTTCCACGCGCTGGACCCGGACGACGTGCGCCTGCGCTTTTTCACGTCCATGCGCGAATTGCCCGTGTCGCAGCTGGCGCGCCTGACGCAGATCGATTACGACCGCGCCATGGCCTTCATCGCCACGCACACGGGACCGGACGGCAAGCCGGAAACCCTGGGCGTGGTGCGCGCCGTGGCCGACCCGGACAATATCCATGCCGACTTCGCCATCGCCGTGCGCTCGGCCCTGAAGGGCAAGGGACTGGGACACATCCTGTTTGAAAAGCTCGTCGACTACTTCCGCAGCCGGGGCACGGAGGCGCTGGTGGGCGAGGCGATGGCGCGCAACAAGGGCATGCAGCGGCTGGTGAAAAGTTTCGGCGGCGAAGTCACGCCGTCGGAAGAGCCTGGCGTCGTCAATCTGCATATCGGCCTGCGCGCGCCGTAAAAGAAAGCGCGGCTGGCCAGCCGCGGGTTTGTGCAGGATCAAACCCGTCCCTGTCGGTAGTCTTTACACTTTCACTTCCAGGATGACATATCCAGCGCGTTTTCGGGAGTGAGTGCATGCTTACGGCAACATATATATTGGTTTCCCTGTCGGTGGAACAGGCCAGCATCCGCATGAGTTTGTTGGCTTTTCAGAAATGCATGCATGTGCAGCTGCGCCACCAGAGACAGCTCAGCCTGGCGCAGCTGCAGTACGCGGGCGACTGGCTGAACCGGCTGTACCAGGGGGGCTACTGGCGCAAGGTGGAGATGTATCTGATCCCCGCCATCCGCCAGGCCGCGCCGCATGCCGATGGTTTGTTGAATGAAATCAACGGTTTGAACCACGCGGCGCTGGAAAGCATCAATGTCGTGCAGCAGCGCGCGGGCGCCGCCATCGACCATTCCGAATTGCAGGCCGAGCAGCTGTGCGCGGCCATCGACGCCTTTTGCGCAGCCTTGCTGCAGCGCCTGGAAAAAGAAGAGCGCGAACTGTTCGCCCTGGCGCGCAAGGTCATCGTTGGCGAAGCGTGGTTTGCCATCGCCTACCAGTTCCTCGCCCACGATGCGCGCGCGCAGGAAGCGCGCCGTGGCAAGGCGCAAGTGCTGCCCTTTGTTTTGCCAGCGCCTTTGCCAGCACCCTTGCCGGCAGCCGGCGACAGCGCTGAAACGGCAGCGGATGGCGCACAGTCCGCGCCTGCCGTGCCGCCACCGCCGCTGCGCGCGCAGGCTTGAACGGGTAGCGAGCGCACACCCCGCCGGGCGGCGTCCGCCGGAGGGGCGTTTTTGTGATGCTGACTGGCGCGCCGCCATAGGGGAAAATCCAGGGAAAAGATTCGCTTTATTCATTTGATAACTTGTTCAGCCCTGTCCGATGCAATACCCCGGGCTTTGTTATGATGGTGGTTTTGATCCACGCGAAACCCGTCATGTTCGAATTTCTCTTCAAGCGTTCTGCCAGCAAGACTGCCGTCCCCGATCCTGTCGTGGCAGAACAGGCCGCCGCCTCGGCGCAGAGCGCATCGCGCCGCGCCGAACAGGTTGCGCGTGCCCATGCCGTGGCCGGCGACGAAGCCGCCGCCTTAGAATTCATCCTGTCCAGCGAATTTGCCGATGCCCGATTGATCGCGGCCGAACACGTCCATGCCTTGCCCCTGCTGGAAAAAGTCCACCAGGCCATGCGCAACACGGACCGCCGCGTGGCCAAGCTGATGCAGGGTCGCATCGACCTGATCCGCCACCAGGCCGCCGAGACGCAGCGCGCCCAGGCCAGCATCGACACGGCCCAGCGCCTGTTGAACGATGACAAGCTGAGCCCGAACCAGGTCGCCGAGCTGGATCGCCAATGGCAAGTCATCAAGGCCACGCCGGAACTGGCGACCGCCTTCACCGGCGCGCGCGCCGCCCTGGCCGCCCGCCTGGAAGCGCAAGTGGTACTGCAGCGCGCCGTGATCGATGCCGTCGCCGCCGCGCGCGCGCTGGCCAGCAATGGCCAGTCCGCCGGCGACCTGGCGCAGGCGCTGGCCCGTCTGGATGCGGAACATGCGCAGCATGCGCAATCGCCCGAGCGCGCTTCCTTGCCGAAACACCTGGAAAACGATTTCAGCCAGGCGCGCGAACAGGCGCAATCCGCCTTGCAAGCCCTGCAGCAGCACCAAGCCGTGTTCGATGCGCGCCAGGCCGCGCTGGCCGAATGGCAGGCGCAGGACGCCGCCACGCTCGACGTGGATACCCTGAAGCGTGCGTGGCAAGCCCTGCCGCGCCTGCCCGAGTCGCCCTTGTCCGACAGCCTGCAGCAGCAATTTGCGGCCGTGCTGGCCAGCGCGCCGGCGCCCGTGCAGGCGGCAACGCCAGAGGCCGCAGCGGCCCATGCCGACCCAGCGCCGCGCAAGCCGCGCCAGGAACACGCGCCCGTGTCGAAAGAAGCGACGGAGCAATTCTTTAAAGTACTCGACGCCATGGAAGCGGCGCTGCAGGATGGCTTGTTGCACGTGGCTTCCGAGCATGACAAGACCTTGCGCGATAGCAAGCACGGCCGGCTGACGCCTGCCCAGGCGGACCGCCTGGCCCACGTACGCGGTGAGTTCAAGCGCCTGGCCGACTGGGCGCGCTGGGGCGGCAACGTCTCGCGCGAGGAGCTGGTCAAAGCGGGCGAGGAATTGCCGGCGCAAGAACTCCCAATGGCAGAGCTGGCCAAGAAAGTGGGCAGCCTGCGCGAGCGCTGGAAGTCGCTCGACACCCTGTCCGGCCCGGCTCCGAAATCCCTGTGGGAACGTTTTGACGCGGCCTGCAGCCTCGCGTACGCGCCGGCGGCCCAGCATTTCAAGCAATTGGCCGAAGAGCGCCACGGCAATGCGGCGAAGGCCCAGGAACTGATCGCGGAAACGGCGGCCCTGGCGGCCGAAGAGAGTACCGACTGGAAACACGTCGCTTCCGCCTCGCAGCGCCTGCGCCAGGCGTGGACGCGCCTGGGCACCATCGACCGCAAGGAAAAGAAACGCCTGGATACGGAGTTCGGCGCCGCGCTGGACGCCCTGTCGAAGCCGCTGGACACGCAGCGCCAGATCGAGACGGCGCGCCGCGAACAATTGATCGTCGAAGTGGGCTTGCTCAAGCCATCGGAGCGCAATACGGTCGACATGCTCAAAGCCTTACAGGATAAATGGCAGGAACTGGCGAAAGCCCTGCCGCTGGAACGCCGCGCGGAACAGGCGCTGTGGCAGCGCTTCCGCGCCGCCTGCGACGATATCTTCGCCAAGCGCAAGGAAACGGCCCACGCGGCCGATCACGAGCGCCGCGAACACCTGCATGCGCGCGAAGCGCTGTGCGCCGCGCTGGAAACGGCCGTCGTGCCGGAGGGCGACGACAAGTCCCGCACGGCCTTCATCAATCACTTGCTGCGCGACACGCGCGCCGCCTGGAACGCTAGCGGTCCCGTGCCGCGCGCCAGCGAAGCGAAGATCGAGCAGCGCTACCACGCGGCCGTGGCTGGCGTGCAAGCGCAAGCGGACGCCATCGCCGAGCGCGCCGGCGCGGCGCAGGCCAACGCCTTGCGCGACAAGCTGCGCCTGGTGCAGGCGCTGGAAGCTACGCTGGCCGAGGGCGATGCCGGCACTGATGCGGCTGCCTGGACCGAACGCTGGGGCGCCTTGCCGCCGCTCGACACGCAATACGAACGCAGCCTGCAGCAGCGCTTTGCCGCCGCCCAGGCCGCGCTGGGCGAGGGCGCCGCCGCCTACGCGCAGCAATTGCAGGCCAACGAGGCCCGCTTGCTCGAGGAAGTCTTGCGCCTGGAAATCGTCGCCGGCGTCGACAGCGGCGCCGAATTTGCCCGCGACCGCCTGAAGATGCAGGTGGAAGTGCTGCAATCGTCGCTGAAATCGGGCCAGAAGCCGCTCACGCAAGTGTCGCAGCTGATGCAGCTGTGTGCGATTCCCGCCGCCACCGATGCGCGCACGGCCAGCCGCATCGAAACCCTGCTGCGCCGTATCGGAGGGCATGCCAAATGAGTACCAGTGTCCGCGTCCAGCACGCCGATTTTGACTTGAGTCAAGAAATCGCACAATTGCGTGCAGGCAACCCCAAGGTGGGTGCCGTCGTCGGCTTTGTCGGCACGGTGCGCGACATGAACGAGGGACTGGACGTGGCCGCCATGGAGCTCGAGCACTATCCGGGCATGACGGAGAAATCCATCGAGGCCATCGTCGAGCAGGCGCGCGGCCGCTGGCCCTTGTCCGGTGCGCTGGTGATCCACCGCGTGGGCCCCTTGCTGCCGCAGGAGCAGATCGTGCTGGTGGCGGTCTCGTCCGCCCACCGGGGCGAGGCCTTTGCCGCCTGCGAGTTCATCATCGACTACCTGAAGACGGAAGCGCCGTTCTGGAAGAAGGAAGACACGCCCGAAGGGGCGCGCTGGGTCGATGCGCGCGACAGCGACGAGACGGCGCTGGACAAGTGGACTGTAAAAGCAAGCACCATTTGAATCGTATCTGTCGCGCACGCTAGCATTTGCCCAAATGCAGCGGTTTTCTGCTTTGTGTATGCTTGAAAAGTACTGCCTCACCCCAATTTGGTTAACAACTAATTAACCGGGAGCGCTTTTCATGCGACAAGACAAACTCACTACCAAATTACAGGAAGCCCTGGCCGATGCGCAAAGCTTGGCCGTGGGCAACGACAACCCCTATATCGAACCAGTCCACCTGCTGACGGCCCTGTTGAACCAGGACGACGGCGGCGCCCGTTCGCTCTTGCAGCGGGCCGGCGTCAACGTGGGCGGCCTGTCCAAGGCCCTGGGCGCGTCCATCGAACGCTTGCCGAAGGTATCGGGCACGGGCGGCGACGTGCAGGTCAGCCGCGAATTCGTGGCCTTGCTGAATCTGGCCGACAAGGAATCGCAAAAGGCGGGCGACCAGTTCGTGTCCAGCGAAATGGTCTTGCTGGCCATGACGGACGACAAGTCCGACTGCGGCAAACTGGCGCGCGAAAACGGCCTGACCCGCAAGGCCCTGGAAGCGGCCATCGACGCCGTGCGCGGCGGCAACAAGGTCGATTCGCAAGAGGCCGAAGGCCAGCGCGAAGCCCTGAAAAAATACACGCTGGACCTGACGGAGCGTGCGCGCAAGGGCAAGCTCGACCCTGTCATCGGCCGCGACGATGAAATCCGCCGCACCATCCAGATCCTGCAGCGCCGCAGCAAGAACAATCCCGTGCTGATCGGTGAACCGGGCGTGGGCAAGACGGCCATCGTCGAAGGCCTGGCGCAGCGCATCGTCAATGGCGAAGTGCCGGAATCGCTGAAAGGCAAGCGCGTACTGTCGCTGGACATGGCTGCCTTGCTGGCCGGTGCGAAATTCCGCGGCGAATTCGAGGAACGCCTGAAATCCGTGCTGAAGGAACTGGCCATGGATGAAGGGCAAACCATCGTCTTCATCGACGAGATGCACACCATGGTGGGCGCGGGCAAGGCCGAGGGCGCGATGGACGCCGGCAATATGCTGAAACCGGCGCTGGCGCGCGGCGAGCTGCACTGCGTGGGCGCGACCACCCTCGACGAGTACCGCAAGTACATCGAGAAGGATGCCGCGCTGGAACGCCGCTTCCAGAAAGTGCTCGTCGACGAGCCGACCGTGGAGGCGACGATCGCCATCCTGCGCGGCTTGCAGGACAAATACGCGCTGCATCACAAGGTGGAAATCACGGACGCGGCCATCATCGCCGCCGCCGAGCTGTCGCACCGCTACATCACGGACCGCTTCCTGCCCGACAAGGCGATCGACCTGATCGATGAAGCGGCGGCGAAGATCAAGATCGAGATCGACTCGAAGCCGGAAGTGATGGACAAGCTGGAACGCCGTTTGATCCAGCTGAAGATCGAGCGCGAAGCCGTCAAGAAGGAAAAGGACGAAGCATCGTTGCGCCGCCTGGGCCTGATCGAGGAAGAAATCGTCAAGCTGCAGCGCGAATACAACGACTTCGAGGAAATCCTGAAGGCGGAAAAAGCCGTGGTGCAAGGCAGCACGCACATCAAGGAAGAGATCGAGCAAGTCAAGCTGCAGATGGAGCAGGCCACGCGCGAGAGCAATTGGCAGAAAGTGTCGGAGCTGCAATACGGCAAGCTGCCGCAGCTGGAAGCCCAGCTCAAGCAGGCTGACAGCGGAATCCCGAAACTCGATCCCGACCAGCCGAAGCTGCTGCGCACGGAGGTGGGCGCCGAGGAAATCGCCGAAGTGGTGTCGCGCGCGACGGGCATTCCCGTGTCGCGCATGATGCAGGGCGAGCGCGACAAGCTGCTGCACATCGAAGAGAAGCTGCATGAGCGCGTCGTGGGCCAGGATGAAGCGATCACGGCCGTGGCTGACGCCATCCGCCGTTCGCGCGCCGGCTTGAGCGACCCGAACCGTCCGTATGGTTCCTTCATGTTCCTGGGGCCGACGGGCGTGGGCAAGACCGAGCTGAGCAAGGCGCTGGCCACCTTCCTGTTCGATACGGAAGAATCGATGATCCGCATCGACATGAGCGAGTTCATGGAGAAGCATTCCGTGGCCCGCTTGATCGGCGCGCCGCCCGGCTACGTGGGCTACGACGAGGGCGGCTACCTGACGGAAGCCGTGCGCCGCAAGCCGTACAGCGTGATCCTGCTCGACGAAGTGGAAAAGGCGCATGCCGACGTCTTCAACGTGCTGCTGCAAGTGCTCGACGATGGACGCATGACGGATGGCCAGGGCCGCACGGTGGACTTCAAGAATACCGTCATCATCATGACCTCGAACCTGGGTTCGCATAAGATCCAGGCCATGGAAAGCGATGATCCCGGTGTCGTGAAGCTGGCCGTGATGGCCGAGGTACGCTCGCACTTCCGTCCCGAGTTCGTCAACCGTATCGACGAAATCGTCGTGTTCCACGGCCTCGACGAGAAAAACATCGGCGCGATCGCGAAGATCCAGCTGAAGATACTCGAAGAGCGTCTGGCGCGCATGGACATGCAGCTGAGTCTGACGGACGCGGCCTTGCAGCAAATCGCCGAAGCGGGTTACGACCCGGTATATGGCGCCCGTCCGCTGAAGCGGGCGATCCAGCAGCAGATCGAAAATCCGCTGTCGAAGCTGATCCTGGAAGGCAAGTTTGGCCCGAAAGACGAGATCCGCATCGACGCCCAGAACGGCAACCTGGTATTTACGGGGGCGCAGGTGGGGCTGGACAAGGTGTAATGTTGACCCCAGCGGCGAAAGGCTGGGGTCGGATCCTGAGGGTCCGACCCCGGTCTTTGCTTTTGGGTTGAATCTTAGCAAGGGCGCGATCAGGCTAGACCTGATCGCGCCCTTCTTGCTATCATCGGCACTATTTTCTGACTAATTCCGGAGGCGGTACGATGGCAAACACATGGCAAGCAGGGCGGCGCATTGGAGTGGGATTGACCTTGGCGGCAGCCGTGCTGGCATTGCCTGCGCACGCCCAGGAAGAAAAAGTCCTGAACATCTATAACTGGTCGGACTATATCGGCGACGATACGATCAAGAATTTTGAGAAGGAAACGGGCATCAAGGTACGCTACGACGTTTTCGACAATAACGAAATCCTCAATGCAAAACTGGTGGCGGGCAAGTCCGGCTACGACATCGTCGTGCCGACGGCCCAGTGGGCGCGCCTGCAGATCGATGCGGGCTTGCTGCGTAAACTCGACAAGAGCAAGCTGACGAATTTGGGCAACCTGGACCCGAACCTGCAGGCCAAGCTGTCGAAGATCGACCCGAACAACGATTACCTGGTCGACTGGCTGTGGGGCTACACGACGGTGGGCATCAACGTCAACAAGGTCAAGGCCGCGCTGGGCGGCATGCCCATGCCGGACAATGCCTGGGACCTGATCTTCGACCCGAAATACGCGGCGAAGCTGAAGTCCTGCGGCGTGTCCTTCCTCGACTCGCCGTCGGAAGTGCTGCCGGCCGCCCTGCAATACCTGGGCAAGCCCGCCTATTCGAAAGCGGCCGCCGATTACCAGGAAGCGGGCAAGGTGCTGCAGGCCATCCGCCCCTACGTGACCCTGTTCAGCTCGTCCGGCTACATCAATGACATGGCCAACGGTTCCGTCTGCGTGGCGCTGGGCTGGTCGGGCGACATCAATATCGCGCGTCAGCGCGCCATCGATGCGAAGAACGGCAATGTGATCCAGGTGCTGGTGCCGAAGACGGCCGCCCTGATGTTCGACACCATGGCCATCCCGGCCGACGCGCCGCATCCGACCAATGCGCACCTGTTCATCAACTACATTTTGCGCCCGCAAGTGCATGCCAGCCTGAGCAACAAGGTGTTTTACGCGAATCCGAATCCGGCCAGCATCAAGTATGTACGCAAGGACATCGGCGAGAATAAGGCCATCTTCCTGTCGGACGCCGACAAGCAGCGCATGGCCGCACCGGAAGCGACCACGGCCGATATCCGCCGCTTGATGACGCGCATCTATACGAAGTTCAAGACGGGAGTTTAAAGTACGAGCGTAAAAACAAGGATGGCGCGAGGGACGGGCCTGTAGGCCGTCGCTGGCGCCATGCGATATTGCCGAGGTGAACACTACTCGTGGTAGCGGTCCATCAGCTTGTGGTGACTGCCGCGCATTTCTTCGATCAGTTCAAAGGCGACGAAGCCGATGATGGCGGCGAAGATGGCGATGAAGAGAAAAACGAGGAAGGTTAACATGGTCTTTCAGCCGCCGTTGGACGGCTGTCCGCTGGGTTGCTCAATGTGCGAGAGCAGTGCTCCAACACGTAGTTGATGCAATTAAACTCTAGCAGATCGGCAGCGCTTTACAAGGCTGCCGAGTTGTAATTCCTGCTAGTATTTGTCCCAGCGCACTTTTTGCGCATTTCCTTCATTTCACTACCAGGTCATGCGCCATCACGGCTTTTAAATAGACGCTGATCGGATCGCCCGGTTCGCGCTGGGAAAACCACCATGCGCTGGCCTTGCGCAGTTCCCATTCCTGTTCTTCTCCCGTCAGCAGCAGGGCGGCCGCCTGGCCCAGGGTGGGCTGGTGGCCGACGATGAGCACGGTTTCCTTGCCGCCGGGCCAGTTGGCCGCCTTGAGGATATCTTCCGCCTCGGCGCCGGGCGCCAGTTCCGGCATCAGTTTGAACTTGCGGCCCAGCGCTTCGGCCGTTTGCAGGGTGCGCAGGGCGGGGCTGACGAGGATGCGGCAGTTTTCCGGCAATTGCGAAGCGAGCCATTCGCCCATGCGGCGCGCCTGTTTCTGCCCTTTGACGGTCAGGGCGCGTTCGAGATCGGGAACGCCCGGCTCGGCTTCTGCGTGTCGCCACAAGATGAGATCCATGTTGTGCTCCTCTGTGTTGAAATTGCCTATTCGCCGACCTCCGCGCCCGGCGTGCCCAGTGTGTGCATCAGGTATTGCTGGGCGCTGAACGGCATTTGCTTGCCGCGTGGCTTGCGGCGCGCATAGTGGCCCGTCGGCTCCAGTTCCCATGCATTTGTATTATCCTTCAAATATGGATTCAGGCCCTCGGCGATCACGCGCCGTTTCAGCGCCCGGTCCAGTACTGGGAAGGCCACTTCCACGCGGCGGAACAGGTTGCGGCTCATCCAGTCGGCGCTGGCCAGGTAGACATCGTGCGCCAGGTCGTTGCGGAAGTAGTAAATGCGGCTGTGTTCGAGGAAGCGGCCGATCACGGAGCGCACCTTGATGTTTTCCGACAGGCCAGGCACGCCCGGCTTCAGGGTGCAGGCGCCGCGCACGATCAGGTCGATCTTCACGCCATCGGTCGAGGCCGCATACAGGGCGCGGATCACGGATTCGTCGACCAGTGCGTTGACTTTCACGATGATGCGCCCGCGCCGGCCCGAACGGGCAATCTTCGCCTCGTTGCGGATCGCCTTGATGATCTCGCTTTGCAGGCCGAACGGCGCCAGCCACAAATGGTTCAGGTTGTGCGGCTTGGTCAGGCTGGTCAGGTGGATGAAGACTTCGTTCACTTCCACTGCCAGGTCCTGGTTCGCCGTCAGCAAGCCAAAATCCGTGTACAGCTTGGTGGTGGTGGGGTGGTAGTTGCCGGTGCCCAGGTGGGCGTAGAAGCGCAAGGAGCCTTCTTCGCGGCGGATGACGAGCGCCACCTTCGCATGGGTCTTCAGTCCCACGACGCCGTACACGACTTGCGCGCCGGCCTGTTCCAGCTTGTCGGCCCAGTTGATATTGGCTTCTTCGTCGAAGCGCGCCATCAATTCCACGATGACGGTCACCTCCTTGCCCATCTTCGCCGCCGTGATCAGCGACTCCATCAGGTCCGAGTTCATGCCCGTGCGGTAGATCGTCTGCTTGATGGCCACGACGGAGGGATCGTAGGCGGCGCTGCGGATGAAGTCGATCACCGTCTGGAACGACTGGTAGGGGTGGTGCAGCAAGATGTCGTGCTTGGTCAGGGCGGCAAAGATGTCGTTGCCGATGGCCTTATGGGCCAGACCGGGGAAAAACGGCGGAAAGCGCAGCTCCGGCTGCTTGACGTGGTCGATCATTTCCGACAGGCGCACCAGGTTCACGGGGCCGTTGACACGGTAGAGGCGGCTTTGATCCAGGCTGAACTGGTCGAGCAGGAATTGCGACAATTCTGGTGGGCAATTGCGCGCCACCTCCAGGCGCACGGAGGTGCCGAACTGGCGCCCCACCAGCTCGCCCTTCAAGGCCTGGCGCAGGTTCTTGACTTCGTCCTCATCGACCCACAGGTCGCTGTCGCGCGTGACGCGGAATTGCGAATAGGCGATCACTTCGCGCCCGGCGAACAGGTCCGAGATGTGCGCGTGGATAACGGACGATAATAAACAGAAAGACACGCCATCGCCGGAAATCTCGTCCGGCAGCTTGATGACGCGTGGCAAGACGCGGGGCGCCTTGACGATGGCGATCGCCGTGCCGCGGCCGAACGCATCCTTGCCGCTCAGCGAGACGATGAAATTGAGACTTTTATTGACCACTTGTGGGAATGGGTGGGCCGGGTCGAGGCCGATCGGCGTCAGCAGGGGGCGCACTTCGCGGTCGAAGTATTGCTTGACCCACGCGCGCTGCGCCTCGTTGCGGTCGCTGTCGCGCAGCAAATGCACGCCCGCTTCGCGCAGGGCCGGCAAGACGTCGTTATTCAATATCTCGTACTGGCGTTCCACCAGCGCATGGCATTCCTTGCCGATACGCTCCAGGTTGGCAGCCAGGGCAGGGTGGCCCGCCAGCGAACCGCCGATGCTGCCGGCCGCCAGCAGGCTGGCCACGCGCACCTCGAAGAACTCATCCATGTTACTGCTGACGATGCACAGGTAGCGCAGGCGCTCGAGCAGCGGAATGTTCGGATCTTCCGCCTGGGCCATCACGCGCCGGTTGAAAGTCAGTTGCGACAGCTCGCGGTCAAGCAGGATGCCCGATTTGGTCACTTCCGTGTGCAGTTCAGGTTTCATATTCTTTTGTCTTTGCAGATAGTTAATTCTAGCCGTATTTCATCATGTATGACGCGTTGTGAGTGTAATCATGAAATATGACGTAAGCGTGACATAAGCTGTCATAAAGCGTCGCCCGCGCTGTCATTTTTCACGCCGAAAATGGCATTTCTCCGGGCGTAGCCAATTATTTCAGGAATTTTTACCCATGTCATAAAGCTGTCATATTCGCTTGCTAGACTGCGCAGCATTCAACCGGGACTTTGAGCCCTAACAACCCTGAGGACTTGATATGCAAATGAAGCAAATGTTCAAATTTATCGTCGTGGGTGCTTCGGCAGCGATGGCATTTTCTTCCGCTTCCGTCATGGCGGCAGATATGACAGGTGCTGGCGCAACCTTCCCGTACCCGATCTACGCCAAATGGGCTGAGACGTACAAAGCCAACACGGGCAACGGCCTGAACTACCAGTCCGTCGGTTCCGGCGCTGGCATCAAGCAAATCAAGGCCAAGACTGTTGAATTCGGCGCCTCGGACATGCCTTTGAAGGCAGAAGAGCTGGAAGAAGCGGGCCTGATGCAGTTCCCGGCCATCATGGGCGGCGTGGTCACCATCGTCAACCTGGACGGCGTGACCCCAGGTCAGCTGAAAATGACGGGTAAAGTCGTTGGCGACATCTACCTGGGCAAGATCACCAAGTGGAGCGCTCCTGAAATCGCCGCGCTGAACAGTGGCGTCAAGCTGCCGGACACGGAAATCACCGTGGTGCACCGCGCCGACGGTTCGGGCACCTCGTTCCTGTTCACCGACTTCCTGTCGAAAACCAACCCGGAATTCAAATCGAAAATCGGCGCTGGCTCGGCTGTGAAATGGGCCGTGGGCGTGGGCGGCAAGGGTAACGAAGGCGTCGCCGCCAACGTACAGCGTATCAAGGGTTCGATCGGCTACGTCGAGTGGGCTTACGCCAAGAAAAACAAGATGTCGCACACCCAGCTGCAAAACAAGGATGGCAACTTCCTGCAGCCTGACGACGAAAACTTCAAGGCAGCAGCCGCTTCGGCACCTTGGACGCAAACCCCAGGCTTCGGCGTGGTCCTGACCGACCAGGCTGGCAAGAACAGCTGGCCTATCACCGGCGTGTCGTTCATCCTGATGCATAAAGTCCAGGCTGACGCAGGCAAGGCAAAAGAAGTCCTGAAATTCTTCGACTGGGCCTACAAAAACGGCGGCCCTGCTGCCGTCGAACTGGACTACGTGCCGATGCCGGCATCGGTCGTGAAACTGGTGCAGGAGTCGTGGAAAGCCAACCTGAAAGACGCATCGGGCAAGTCGATCTACTAATCCGATAGTCTGAATACAGCAATATCCATCCTTGTCCCCGCCAGCAGCACGGCGGGGGCAGGGAGTTAGCCAGGACCGCCCGCAAGCCCTTGCAGGCGGTCCTGGCTAAAGAAGCAACAATAAAACAAGAGTTCAAAATAGCGACACCGGCAGTACCACCCACATCTGGCACAATATGAGCGCACAATCTACCTCCTCCACGATCCCCATGCCAGGCGGCACCATGACCGATTCCATCAGTCACGCGCAAATGCTTTCCACCATGCGCAAGCAGCGCTTCCAGGATTTCATGTTCCACAAGGTGACGATGCTGTTCGCCCTGTCGGTGCTGATCGTCCTGGTCGGCATCATCATTTCGCTGATCATGGAATCGATACCGGCCTTCAAGACCTTCGGCCTGCATTTCATCGTGTCCGCGGAATGGGACCCCGTCAATGACCAGTACGGCGCCCTGATCCCCATCATCGGCACCCTGGTGACCTCGGTTATCGCCTTGCTGATCGCCTTTCCCGTCAGCTTCGGCATTGCCCTGTTCCTCACGGAAATCTGCCCGGCCTGGCTGCGCCGCCCGCTGGGCACGGCTGTCGAATTGCTGGCCGGCGTGCCATCGATCATCTACGGCATCTGGGGCCTGTTCGTGTTTGCGCCCCTGTTTGCCGACCACGTCCAGCCTATCCTGAAAGCCACCCTCGGCAACGTGCCCGTCATCGGCCAGCTGTTCAGCGGCCCCATGATGGGCATCGGTTTGCTGACGGCCGGCCTGGTGCTGGCCATCATGATCATCCCCTTCATCGCTTCCGTGATGCGCGACGTGTTCGAGATCGTCCCTGCCGTGCTGAAGGAATCCGCATATGGCCTGGGCTGCACGCGCTGGGAAGTCGTACGCAAGATCGTCTTGCCATACACCAAGACCGGCGTCGTCGGCGGCGTCATGCTGGGCCTGGGCCGCGCACTGGGCGAGACCATGGCCGTCACCTTCGTCATCGGCAACGCGAATAAACTGTCGTGGTCGCTGTTTGCCGCCGGTAACAGCATCACCTCCTTGCTGGCCAATGAATTCGGCGAAGCGCAATCCGAGCTGCACGTGGCCTCGCTGTTCTCGCTGGCCCTGATCCTGTTTGTCATCACCTTTATCGTCTTATCCGCCGCCAAGCTGATGCTGGCTGGCATGTCCCGCAAGGAAGGCACGAAATGAGCCAAGTAAGCACTCTCGACGTTCCGGTCAAGCCGGCCATGAACCCTGTCTACCGCAAGCGCCTGTTGATGCACCGCATCGGCATCGCCCTGTCGGTGGCCGCCATGGCCTTGGGCCTGGCCGTGCTCGTGTGGATCCTGTTCACCCTGGTGATCAAGGGTTTCGGCGCCTTGTCCGTCGACCTGTTCACGCAAACGACGCCGGCTCCCGGCAGCGAAGGCGGCGGCCTGATCAATGCCATCGTCGGCAGCGCCCTGATGGTGGGCCTGGCCACCGTCGTCAGCACCCCGATCGGCATCCTGGCCGGCATTTACCTGGCCGAATACGGCGAAGAAAACAAGCTGGCGCAAGTGACGCGCTTTGTGACGGACATCATGCTGTCGGCGCCATCGATCGTCATCGGCCTGTTCGTGTATGCTCTGTATGTGGCCCACGTCAAGCACTTCTCCGGCTATGCGGGCGCCATCGCGCTGTCCCTGATCGCCGTGCCGGTGGTCGTGCGCACGACGGACAATATGCTGCGTCTGGTGCCGAACAGCCTGCTGGAAGCCGCGTTTGCCCTCGGCGCGCCGCGCTGGAAGGTCGCTACCCTGGTGCGCTTGCGCGCCGTCAAGGCCGGCGTCATCACCGGCGTACTGCTGGCATTGGCCCGCATCGCCGGCGAAACGGCACCGCTGCTGTTCACGGCCCTGAATAACCAGTTCCAAAGCTTCAACATGAATGCGCCGATGGCCAACTTGCCGTCCGTCATCGCATCGTTTGCGATGAGCCCGTACGACAACTGGCGTTCGCTGGCATGGGGCGGCGCACTGCTGATCACCTTCAGCGTGCTGGCCTTGAATATCCTGTCGCGCACCGTGTTCAGCCAAAAAGTCCCTAATTAAACAGATACCGAGCGAAGCGAACCCATATGAATACGCAAATGAATCCAGCCCAAGACCTGGCACCAAAGAAAAAGACCATCGAGATTTCGGGCCTGAACTTTTTTTACGGCAAAACGCAAAGCTTGCATAACGTCAACCTGGACATCCACGAAAAGAAAGTCACGGCTTTCATCGGCCCGTCCGGTTGCGGCAAGTCGACCCTGCTGCGCACCCTGAACCGCATGTACGACCTGTATCCGGGCCAGCGCGCGGAAGGCTCGATCCTGTACCGCGGCCGCAACGTGCTCGACGCCGACCAGGACGTCAACATGCTGCGCGCCAAGGTCGGCATGGTGTTCCAGAAGCCGACACCGTTCCCCATGTCCGTGTACGACAACATCGCCTTTGGCGTGCGCCTGTATGAAGACCTGTCGAAGGGCGAGATGGACGAGCGCGTCGAGTGGGCCCTGAAAAAGGCTGCGCTGTGGGGCGAAGTCAAGGATAAGCTGAGCAAGAGCGGCCTGTCGCTGTCGGGCGGCCAGCAGCAGCGTTTGTGCATCGCGCGCGGCGTGGCCGTGAAACCGGACGTCTTGCTGCTCGATGAGCCGACCTCGGCGCTGGACCCGATCTCGACCTCTAAAGTGGAAGAGCTGATCAGCGAACTGAAACAGGATTACACGATCGCCATCGTGACGCACAATATGCAGCAGGCGGCGCGCTGCTCCGACTACACGGCCTATATGTACCTGGGCGAGCTGGTGGAATTCGGCGAAACGGACCAGATCTTCATGAATCCGGCCCGCAAGGAAACGCAGGATTACATCACGGGCCGCTTCGGCTGATCCATCCCGCATAGCGACTACAAGACAACTGAATACGGAGAGACAGCATGATAGGCGAACATTCATCCAAGCAATACGACAACGAACTCGAAGCGATCCGCTCGAAAGTGCTCCTGATGGGCGGCATCGTTGAAACCCAGTTCCTCGACGCGATGACGTGCTTTCGCATCGGCAACCCGGAGCGGGCCGACCGCGTGATGCGCGAAGACGACGTCGTCAATCAGCTGGAAGTGTCGCTGGACGACGCCTGCAGCCACCTGATCGTGCGCCGCCAGCCGGCCGCCAACGACTTGCGCACCATCATGGCCACCATCAAGGTGATTACCGACCTCGAGCGAGTAGGCGACGAAGCGACGAAAATCGCCCGCGTGGCGAAGAATCTGCACAAGCGCGGCAACGGCGTCGTCAACCACTACGAGATGGTGCGCGGCATCGCCAACACGGCCACCGACATGCTGCACGACGCGCTGGACGCATTCGCGCGCAACGATGGCAAGCAGGCTTTACAATTAATTGCACAAGATGCCATCATCGACCATGAGTTTCGGTCTATCATGCGCAACTTGATCACCTTTATGATGGAAGACCCGCGCACGATTTCGGCGGCGCTCGATACCCTGTGGGTGGCCAAGGCCATCGAACGGATCGGCGACCATGCGAAAAACATCGCCGAATACGTGATTTACGTGGTTGAAGGCAAGGACATCCGCCACACCAAGGTGGCTGCTCCCGCCATTTCCGAGGAGCTCCCTGAGTAAGCTTTATGGCATCTGATAAAACCACGGTATTGATTGTTGAAGATGAGCCGGCCATCGTTGAACTGGTGACCTATTCGCTGCGCGAATCCGGCTGGAATTGCTGTTCTGTACAAAATGTCGCCGATGCCTGGGAATTCATCCAGCACCGCACGCCGCATCTGATCCTGCTGGACTGGATGCTGCCGGATCAGACGGGCTTGCGCCTGCTGTCGCGCATCCGCGCCGACCGCAATTTCGCCGCCATCCCCGTCATCATGCTCACCGCCAAGAGCATGGAAGAAGACAAGCTGGCCGGCTTGAACAGCGGGGCCGACGATTACGTCACCAAGCCGTTCTCGCCGCGCGAGCTGCTGGCCCGCGCCAAGGCGCTGTTGCGACGCAAGAGCCCGGAACACGCGCAGGCGCCCATGCGCGCCGGCAACGTGGCACTGGACCCCGTCAGCTGCACGGTGATGATGGATGAACAGAAGATCGATATCGGCCATGCCGAATACAAGCTGCTGAAATTCCTGCTGGCCCATCCGGAGCGCGTGTTTTCGCGCAGCCAGCTGCTCGACAAGGTGTGGGGCGACCATGTGGTGATCGAGGAACGCACGGTCGATGTCCACGTATTGCGCTTGCGCAAAGCCTTGAAGGAGGCGGAAAGCCTGATCAAGACGGTGCGCAGCGTCGGCTACATGTTGTCTGAAAAGTAAAGCTGGCCTCTATGAATCCGAAATTGCTGTTCTGGGTACCGGCCGCCTTGCGCATGGTGCTGGCGCTGCTGGGCGTAGCCGTCGTCTGGTATCTGTTTGGCGCCACGTATGCGCTGGGCATCGCCTTCGTGCTGATGGCCATGATGGTGTTCGTGCAGCTGTCGTATCTGTTCCAGCTGAGTAATTGGCTGGACAATCCGCAAAGCGCCAAGCTGCCCGACGGCTGGGGCGCCTGGACCAGCATCTTCGCGCGCCTGTACCGCATGCGCCGCGACGACGAGAAAAACCAGGCCGAGCTGACGGAATGGCTGGCGCGTTTCCGCCAGGCCATGCACCTGCTGCCGGACGGCGTCGTCATCATGGATGACGTGCTGTTCCTCGAATGGTGCAACCCGGCCGCCGAGAAGCATCTGGGTCTCACGCACGAGCGCGACAAGGGCATGCGCGTGACGAACCTGATCCGCAGCCCCGAGTTCATGGATTACATCATCCTGGGCCGCTACGACCAGCCGCTGACGATCACCTTCCGCAACCGCAAGCTGATCGTGCAGATCATTCCGTTCGAAAACCGCCGCCAGATCCTCGTCACGCACGACGTGACGGAGACGGAACGCATCGAAATGATGCGCCGCGACTTCATCGCCAACGCCTCGCACGAACTGCGCACGCCGCTGACGGTCATCGTGGGCTTCCTGGAAATCGCTTCCGCCGAGCTGGACCTGGACGCCGCCACGCGCGCCGCCCACCTCAAGCTGATGACGGAGCAGGGCCACCGCATGCAGCATCTGATCGAGGATATGCTGACCCTGTCGCGCCTGGAATCGGTCGACTATCCGCTGCGCCCCGAGCCCGTGGATATCAAAAAGCTCATGCAGCAAGTCTTGCGCGACGCCAAGGGCTTGTCGGCGGGCAAGCATGAAGTGACGATGGAATGCAACGGTCCCGATGTGCTGGGCAGTTATGACGAGCTGTACAGCGCGTTTGGCAACCTGGCTTCGAACGCCGTGCGCTACACGCCGGCCGGCGGCACCATCACCCTGCGCTGGCAGGATGGCCCGGCCGGGCCGCAATTCATCGCGCAAGATACGGGCATCGGCATCAGCCAGGAACATATCTCGCGTCTGACGGAACGTTTCTACCGCGTCGACAAGAGCCGGTCGCGCGAAACCCAGGGCACGGGCCTGGGCCTGGCCATCGTCAAGCACGTGCTGCTGCGCCACGGCGGCACCTTGGCCATCCAGTCCGTGGCCGACAAGGGCAGCAGCTTTATCGTCAGCATGCCCAAATCCGTCGTCACGCCGCTGCAGGGCGAGCTGCTGGTCAAGTAGGCCGGGGGAGGGGAGCATCCCCTCCCTGTTACCCGTGCGACTAGTGCAAGGATGGCATAAGTCGTTACAATCAGGCCATGACTTTAATCAACGCCTCTTTTCGCCACGCCGGCGCGCAGCAACTGGCCCAGTCGCTGCAGGCCGCGCGCCAGGATACTCTTTCCCTGTTCGACTGTTACGTCACGGCCGGACTGGACGTGGTGGCCGGCTTGCCCCGGCATCCGCGCCTCACGCCACCCTTGTGGCAACTTGCGCACATCGCCTGGTTTGCCGAGTGGTTCATCCTGCGCGAAGCCGCTTCCAGCCATCCGGCCGACGCCATTTATAACTCCCTGCTGACGCGCGGCGACGACTTGTTCGACGCCAACATGGTGGAGCATCGCGCGCGCTGGAAGCTGGAACTGCCCAGCCCGGGCGCCGTGAAAACGTATTGCCACGAGGTGCTCGACAGGGTCTTGGATAAACTCTCGCGCGAAGCCAATGTCGACAGCGCCCTGGCGCCGTACCGGCTGGCGCTGGCGCATGAAGACTTGTGCGGCGAGGAAATGCTGGCCGGCTTGCAATGGATGGGCCTGGAGGCGCCGGAATCCCTGGCGGCCAGCCCGGCCCTGCCGCCGGGTGCGGGCGAGATCGCTTTTCCTGGTGGCACCATTGAACTGGGCTCGCCGCGCGGCGCCGGGTTTGCCTTCGACAATGAATCGCCGCCCTACAGTTGCTACGTGGCGCCGTTTTCCATCGATGCCTGCGCCGTATCCAACGCCCAGTTTGCCGATTTTGTCGCCGATGGCGGCTACCAGAACCGCCAGTTCTGGAGCGCTGCCGGCAGCGCCTGGCTGATGCAGCAGGAGCGCTCGTCGCCCCTGTACTGGCTGCGCGAAGCAACGCAGTGGCGCACCATGCGTTTCGGCCAGCGCACGACCTTGCCGCCGAACGAAGCCGTGCGCCACATCAACCTGTATGAGGCGCAGGCGTATTGCGCCTGGGCGGGGCGCCGCCTGGCGACCGAGGCGGAATGGGAGTATGCTGCGCTGTCCGGTCATCCGCGTTTCCATTGGGGCCAGGTGTGGGAGTGGACGGCGACGCCGTTCGAGCCGTATCCGGGCTTTGCGGTGGATGCCTGGCGCGAATATTCCGCGCCATATTTCATGCGGCACCAGGTGCTGCGCGGCGCCGCCTTCGCCACGCCGCCGCGGCTGCATTCGGCCCGCATGCGCGCCTTCCACGCGCCCGAACGGGGCGACATCTTTGCCGGCCTGCGCACCTGCGCCTGGTAGCGCGCCGAGAACAGACATCATTTCAGGATACCCTTGAGTACAGATAACGCCCCGCAGTTCATTCCCAAACGCATCACGCCCACGCCGGAGCAGGTCGCCATCCAGACGGCGCAAAAGAAAGTGGTGTTGATCGACGCCAATGCCGGCGCGGCCAAGACGACGACCCTGGCCCTGCGCCTGGCCGAAGCGCTGCACCGGGGCCGCGCGCCCGAGCGCATGCTGGCCCTCGTGTTCACGGAGGCTGCGCGCGTGGCCCTGCGCCAGCGGCTGCTGGAAGTGGGCGTGCCGCTGGGCGTCGTCAAGCGCCTGACCGTCGACACTTTCGATGCCTTTGCCGCCAAGGTGCTGCGGCAGCTGGAAAACATGCAGGTGGCATCCATGCGCAGCGATGAAGAGTTGCGCCCGGTGGCCTGGGAAGCGCTGGAAGTGGTATCGGAAAAATACGCTCACCGCTACCCGCTGGAAATCAATACGACGAACGGGGCGATCGCCGAATTCTTGAAACTGCAATTGCGCACCAAGGCGCGCCTGGATTTTCAGAATCCTGACTTCGAGAGCAACTCCCTGGACGACAATCTGGAAATGCTGGGCATGTCGCGCACGCATTATCTGTGGCTGCGCGAATACGAAGGCTTGCGCGGCGCCGACACGGGCGACATCCAGTTCCGCGCGCCATTCGACGCCACCTACGACCTGGTGCGCATGCTCGACGGCGACGAGCCGCTGCGCCAGCAATTGCCGGCCTATCAGATCATCGTGGCCGATGAGTTGCACGATCTGAACGAAGCGTCGTTCCGCCTGCTGACCATGCTGATACGCCGCGGTAACGCGTTTTTCTGCGGCGCCGGCGACAAGGATCAAGTCATCTATACGTGGTCGGGCGCCGACCACCGCTTCCTGCGCCAGCGCTTCGAGCAGGAATTCCCCACCTTGCAGCGCCTGCCGTTGACGGCCTCCTACCGCTACGGCCCGCAGCTGGCGCACGCCGTGGGCGTGCTGAAAAACAAGGCCAGCGTGTCGGCCCTGTCGCGCGCCACGCACATCGAAGTGCTGCAATACGAGCATATGCAGCCGCAGGCTTGCAGCGCCCAGCTGATCGCCGCGCTCGAACATGCGCATGCGGGCACGACGGCCATTTTGCTGCGCGACCGCGACCAGGCCATCCGCGTGGAAACGGCGCTGTTCCAGAGCGGCATCGCGTATGGCCTGGTGGACATGAACAGCTATCTGCTGAGCCTGGAAGTGCTGATGCTGCGCGGCATGGTCGCCATCGCCCGCAAGGATTTACATACGATCAAGAGCGGCCCGCGCCGCGGCGAGATCCTCGAAGCCCTGGTGGCGTTCGCGGAAATCCCGTTTACACGCGGTGAGCTCCAGCAAGCCAAGGCCGATGTGGCCAACTATCCCGACTTGCTGGAAGGCTTCTTGACGAACCAGCTGGCCAAGTCGCAGAACCAGGACAAGGCGGCGCTGACCCTGGCCGCCGTCGATTACCTGCGCGCGCTGCCCCCCGACGCCCTGGCAGGCGATGCGCTGCAGCACATCTTTGGCCTGATGCAGCTGGAACAGACGGCGCGCCGCATCTATGTCGACCCGGCCCAGGCGCGGGTCGTCGCCCGTTCCCTGCATGGTTTTATTGCCGTGTGCCGCGAAGCGGGCGTGGCGCTGGGCGGCTTTGCCGGCTGGCTGGGCGAGATGGAAGAAGCCGTGACGGTCTCGACCGGCAAGGCCAAACTCGTCATCGCCTGCATCGATCAGATCAAGGGCCTCGAATACAACCACGTCATCTTGCCCTACCTGGCCGTCGACGAATTCCCGCGCAGCAAGACCGATCCGCTGGAAGAGGAAAACCGTTTCTATGTGGCCGCCACCCGCGCGCGCGACAGGCTCACCCTGCTGACGCCGGAAGACCCCGCCTATCAGAGCCGCTACATCGCCGCCCTGCAGCTCAAGCAGAAGATTGTTGCGCCGAAGTCATAGATCTTTTGCTGTGTGGCTGCTTTTTGCGAAGGCGGAAACGGCGCATACTTTGTCGGACTGATCACAATCGATCTGAACTTACAAAGGAGGAACGACGCCTAACAAAACCGTAGCGAGCGGCGATGATTTGTGGCTAAGAAGCGCAACCGTGCTAGAGCACGGTGAGCATCGCAGGCTGCAAAGCGCGACGCGCAGTAGGTTTTGTTTGGCGTCCACGACATGAAAGTGTTTTTGACAGGCGCAGCGGGTTTTATCGGTAGTTCCATCGCGGCGGGCCTCGTGCGCGCCGGCCATCAGGTGACGGGCCTCGTGCGCAAACCGGAACAGGTGGCCGAGCTGGCCACCATCGGCGTGCACGGTATCGTCGGCACCTTGAACGACCGCGCATTGCTCATCGAGCAGGCGAAGGCGGCCGATGCCGTCATCAATGCGGCCAGCAGCGACCACCGCGCCGCCGTCGAAGCGATCCTCGAAGCGCTGGCCGGCACGAACAAAGTGTTCCTGCATACAAGCGGCTCGTCCATCGTGGGCGACGCGTCGGGCGGCGAGGGCACGGAACAGATCTATTACGAAGACAAGCTGCCGGCGCCGACGGCAGACAAGGCGGCCCGCGTCGCCATCGATGACCTGATACTGGCCAGCACAAGCCAGGGCGTGCGCGCCAGCGTGTTGTGCAATACCCTGATCTACGGCCATGGCGCCTTGCCGCGCGACAGCGTGCAACTGCCGCGCCTGCTGAAACAGGCGCGCAAGAGCGGCATCGTGCGCCACGTGGGGCCGGGCCGCAACATCTGGTCCAACGTGCATATCGACGATGTCGTCAGCCTGTATTTGCTGGCGCTGGAAAAGTCGCCGGCCGGCACGTTTTACTTCGTCGAGTCGGGCGAAGCAGCTTTCCATGACATGACGGCCGCCATCGCCGAGGCACTGGACCTGGGGCCCGCGCAGGATTGGCCGCTGCCCGAGGCGATTGCCGAATGGGGTTACGAGATGGCTTCCTACGGCCTTGGCTCCAACAGCCGCGTGCGCGGCGAGCGGGCGCGCAAGCTGCTGGGCTGGCAGCCGCAGGGCCCGTCCGTGCTGGCATGGATCGGGAACGACATGCTGCATCCGCCGCACGCCATCGCCGTTTGATGTAGCTCAGCAAAACCCCATCAGTGTGCGCTAGCGAACGGTGCTGTATGGCGATCGGGAGTATGATGGCTCTGCTTGGTTGAGACGCACTGCCGTGAAGTTGGCGGCATGTTCGATCTTCCAGCAGGTCAGCCGGTCGCCTCAAGGATCGGCACCAGATTTCTGTTCGCGTTGGCGCCCTGCGCCACGCGGCTGTGCACTGCAACTCCAGGTCGCGGTGTGTACTGCGAACCCCTTCAAGGCCGGCCTAGCCGGTCTTTTTTTTTGCCTGTTGTTTCCGCCGCTGCGCCATTCACCGCCACCTGTCCGCCATTCGCCGAAGCGGTGTTTTCCCATCACCGAAATCCGCGTATCTTTACGATCAACCAACTTCAAGGGGTGACCGTGAAACCTGAACCAGCTTATTGCCGCCGTACCCAGCTGCTGTGGGGCGTGCTGCTGATCGCCATCGGTGCCATCATCCTGCTGGACCGGCTCGATGTGATCTATCTCCAGGATTATTATTCACTATGGCATTATTGGCCGGTGATACTGGTCGTCTTCGGCTTGAACAAGCTGCTCACGCCCGTGTCCGCCAAACAGGTGCTGAGCGGCCTGTGGCTGATCTTTTTCGCCGCCTGGTGGTATGTGTCGTATGAAGAACTGTGGAACCTGAGTTTTTATAACAGCTGGCCCGCCTTGCTGATCGCCTGGGGCGTGGGTCTCGTGCTGGAGCCGCTGTTGAACAAACATTTTATTGCCTACCGGGAGTCCGAGCATGAAAAATAAACCGCCGCTGCACTCGCCATCGCAGATCGTGCTGGGCGTCATCGTCATCGGCCTGGGGCTGCTGTTCCTGCTCGATAACCTTGGTTTCATCAACGTGCGCTACACCTTCCGCTTCTGGCCCACGGCGCTGATCGTGTTTGGCCTGCTGAAACTGTCGCAAAGCCGCAGCGCGAACGGCTATCTGGTGGGCGGCATGCTGGTGCTGCTGGGCGTGGCCTGGACCCTCAAGCACATGGGCATCTTCTACATGAACTGGGACTTGCTGTGGCCCTTGCTGATCATCGGCCTGGGTGTGGCCGTGGTGTCGAAGTCCCTGCCCGGCGCGCAGCAGCGCCAGCGCCGCCGGCGCTTTGCCGCGCAGCAAGACGGTACCGCCGCGCCTGACTCGTTCGGCCAGGCCAGGAATGGCGCCGTGTCGCTCGACAAGGACACGGCAGCACCCGGCGCCAGCGGGCAGGCGGACGATGACAGCATCATCGAAGTGACGGCCATCCTCGGCGGCTATGTGCGGCGCGTGTCGTCGCAGCGCTTCAAGGGCGGCGATATCAATGTCATCATGGCCGGCTGCGAAATCGACTTGCGTCAGGCGTCGATCGAAGGCGAAGCCGTGCTCAACGTATTTGCCCTGTGCGGCGGCGTCACCATCAAGATTCCGCCCGACTGGAGCGTCGTGCTGCAGGGCACGCCCATCCTCGGCGGCTTCGAAGAAAAGACCATCGTGCCGCCGAACCAGGCGAAGCGCCTGTACGTGACGGGCTACGCCATCATGGGCGGCCTGGAAATCCGCAACTAGGCGCGCATGTCGGGGCCCCTGTCGAAGCGGCGCGGCGCCGTGGTGGTTTTCCTGGTCTGCATCGCGCTGGGCCTGGCCCTGGCCTTTATCCTGGCCAGGGTGGCCCACGCGCCCTGGCTCAATGCCGTCGTGCTGGTGGTGCCCGCCACGCTCGTGTATGCGATCGGTTCGGGCTTTTCCGCGTTTTACCTGTGCCGCGCCTACCCCTTGCATGCGCGCCATCCGCTCGCCATCGCCGGCGTGATGGGCGTGGCGGCCCTGTTCGCGGGCTTGCTGTGGGCCACCTTGCTGCAATTTTTGAACAGCGTCAGCCTGTTGCTGGAGCTGCGCTGGCTGGGCGTGAACCTGACGCAATCGCTGCTGGCCCTGTTCTTCGGCCTGGGCGTGCTGCTGTATTGCCTGGCTGCCGCCGTGCATTATCTGTTGCTGGAATTCGTGCGCGCCAGGATGGCCGAGCAGCGGGGACTGGAAGCGCAACTGACGGCGCAGGAAGCGCAATTGCGCATGCTGCGCACGCAGATCGACCCGCATTTCCTGTTCAACAGCCTGAACTCCATCAGCGCCTTGACGTCTATCAATGCGGCGGGCGCGCGCCAGATGACGGTGCAGCTGGCCAACTTCTTTCGCCAGAGCCTGAGCCTGGAAGCGCACAAGCACATTACCGTGGAACAGGAACTGGTGCTGATCCGCCATTTCCTGGCCATCGAGCAAGTGCGCTTCGGCGAGCGTCTGCAAGTGGCGGAAGCCATCGATGCCGCCGCGCTGGCGTGTTTGCTGCCCCCCATGCTGATACAGCCGCTGGTGGAAAATGCCGTCAAGCATGGTATCTGCGGCTTGACGGAGGGCGGCCTGATCGCCATCGAGGCCAGGCGCATGGGCAGCCTGTTGCAGATCGCCGTGCGCAACCCGGTTGACGCGGATCAAGGGCCAGAGCGGGGCAATGGCGTCGGCCTGGAAAATGTGCGCCAGCGCCTGGCCGGCGCGTATGGCCACGAGGCAAGCGTGCACTGGGGCCGGCGCGATGGCCATTTCGAGGTGATGATTTCCATGCCGGCGCAGACCGGCGACACGGAGGAAGCATGATGCAGGCAAGAATGCGGGTGGCCATCGTCGATGATGAATTGCTGGCGCGCAGCGTGTTGCGCGAATACCTGGCACGCCATGACGATATCGATATCGTCGCCGAGTGCGCCAACGGCTTCGAAGCCGTCAAGGCCATCGCGGACCTGGAACCGGAACTGGTGTTTCTCGACATCCAGATGCCGCGCCTGGACGGTTTTGAAGTGGCGGAGCTGATCGGCGCGAAGACAAAGCTGATCTTTGTCACGGCCTATGACCAGTACGCCTTGAAGGCGTTCGAATGCCATGCCTTGGACTATCTGCTGAAGCCGTTCAGCGAACAGCGCTTCGACCAGGCGCTGGCCCATGCGCGCGCGAACCGCAGCACGCCCGAGACGGTGCTGACGCTGGCGCGCGAGGCGGCCACGCGCGCCGCCCCGCTGGACCGCGTGCTGATACGCGACGGCGCCAAGGTCCACGTGATCGCCAGCGTGCGCATCGACTACATCGAGGCGCAGGATGACTACATCAGCATCCGTTCCGAAGGCAAATCCTACCTGAAAAGCCAGCGGCTGTCGGAGCTGGAAACCCAGCTCGATCCCACCAAGTTCCTGCGCGTGCACAGGTCGTACCTGCTCAATATCGACGGCATCCGCCGCATCGAGGCGGCAACGAAAGATAGCCATGTGGCCATCCTGCGCGACGATACGAGGATACCCGTGAGCAAGGCGGGCTACCAAAAGCTGAAGTTACTGGTTGGCTAAGTAATCCTCAGGAAATTATTGTGAAATTATGACGAACAGAACCGGATGCTATGCAAGGCGCCGGGTGCGACGCAGTGCGAGCACTGCTAGCAGCGGGCAACGCCGCAGAGCGCCGGTTATGGAAGTCAGAAATCACAATAATTTATTGGGGGTTACTTAGCTGTACATCCCACCACCTCGGCAAGAGTTGCCGGATTTCCGGGCGCGAAAAACGGTCGTCGATCAGGTAGACGACCCCCTTGTCCGACTGCGTGCGGATCACCCGGCCAGCCGCCTGCACCACCTTTTGCATGCCGGGGTACAGATATGTATAGTCGTAGCCGGCGCCAAAGATGTCGCCCATGCGCTGGCGGATCTGTTCGTTGACGGGATTGATCTGCGGCAAACCGAGGGTGGCGATGAAGGCGCCGATCAGGCGCGCGCCCGGCAAGTCGATGCCTTCGCCGAAGGCGCCGCCGAGCACGGCAAAGCCGATGCCGCGCGTGTCCAGGCCGAAGCGGCCCAGAAATTGCGTGCGCGCAGCGTCATCCATGCGGCGCGGCTGCTGCCAGATGGGCACGTCCGGGTAATGCTGGGCGAACAAGTGGGCCGTCTTTTCCATGTAATCAAAACTGCTGAAGAAGGCCAGGTAGTTGCCCGGCGTTTCCGCGTATTGCTTCGCCATCAGCTGGGCGATGGGCAGCAAAGACGCGGCGCGGTGCTGGTAGCGCGTGGAAATGGTGTCGGCCACGCGCACGGACAGTTGTTCCGCCTGGAACGGCGATTCCACGTCGACCCAGGCCGTGTCGGCTGGCATGCCCAAGGTGTCGCTGTAGTAATTCCACGGACTCAGGGTGGCGGAAAACAGGGCCGTGCTGTGGCTGGCCGCGAAGCGCTCCTTGAGAAACGGTGCGGGAACGATATTGCGGATGCAGACGGTGGAGCCAGCAGTGGGGCCCGTGTCCGTCTTGCTGACGTCGAACAGCGAATGCTCGCCAAAGCTCTCTGCCAGGCGGTTGATCAGCAGCACGTCGAAATAAAAGCGCTGCAAATCCTCGTCCAGCGCCGCCGAGTGGTCGGCCAAGTAGTCGCCGATCGCCGTGGCCACGCCTTGCAGGGCGCCAAAGAATTTGTCCGGCAAGGCCGCATGCACGTGGTAGTCGCCATCCTGCTCCTTCAACAAGGCCGTCCACTGGCGCGAGAGACGGTCCAGCGGCTTTTTCAAGGCGTCGGGCGCGAACTTGCGCAGCATTTTCAGGTTGATCTGCGCCAGCTCGGCCGAATACATGCTGCGCGCGCGCGACACCATATTGTGGGCTTCGTCGACCAGCACATTGACTTTCCAGTCGTGGGCCAAAGTCATGCCGTACAGCATGGCGCTGAGGTCGAAGTAATAATTGTAGTCGCCGATGACGACGTCGCTCCAGCGTGCCAGCTCCATGCCCAGGTAGTACGGGCAAATACCCTGCTGCAAGGCGATGGCGCGCACGGCTTCCTTGTCGAGGATCAAGCCGCTGGTCAGCGCGACCTCGCGCGCCAGCGGCAAGCGGTCGTAAAAACCTTTTGCCAGCGGACATGATTCGCCGTGACAGGCTTTGTCCGGATGTTCGCAGGCGCTGCTCTTGGCGCTCAGCTCCAGCACGCGCAGGGGCAGCAGGGGCGCGCTGTCCTTCAGGATGGCGCAGGCGTCGAGCGCCATTTGCCGCCCCGGCACCTTGGCGGCCAGGAAAAACAGTTTATCCAGGCCATGCGCGGCCGTCGCCTTCAACATGGGAAACAGGCTGCCCACCGTCTTGCCGATACCGGTCGGCGCCTGCGCCAGCAAGCCGCAGCCACGGCTGCTGGCCTTGTACATGGCCTCGGCCAGCTGGCGCTGGCCCGGGCGAAAGTCCGCATGGGGAAACGCCATGCTGGTCAGCTGCGCGTCGCGGCTGGCGCGGTGTGCCATTTCCTGCTCGGCCCAGTCGAGGAAGAGGGCGCAATGCTGTTCGAAGAACAGACGCAGCGCCTCGGCCGTGCATTCCTCGTGCATGGTGGTTTCCTTCTGGCTCACGATATCGAAATACACGAGCGCCACGCGCAGCATGGGCAGCTTCAGTTGCTGGCACAGCAGATGGCCGTAGATGCGCGCCTGCGCCCAGTGCAGCTGGCGGTGGTTGGCAGGCATCTTGTCGAGCTCGCCCCGGTAGGTCTTGATTTCTTCCAGCTGGCGGCGCGCCGGGTCGTAGCCATCGGCGCGGCCCCGCACGTGCAGGGGGCCGAAGTGGCCGGACAGGCTGATTTCGCGCTGGTAATCGTCGTCGCGCCGGCTCGTCACGGTGGCGTGGCCGGCCATGCCTTCCTGCGCCGTGGGCGAGGGCGTGAAACGCAAGTCCAGGTCGCCCACCTTGGCCGTGAATTCGCACAGGGCGCGCACGGCGATCGTGTACCTCCTGGCGCTCATGCGGCCACCTGCCATTGCAGGTAGCACACGCTGACAGGCATGGCGTGCTCGGCGCAATACGCGATCCAGCGCAGCTGGTTGTCCTGCAGGCGGTCGCCCGGACCCTTGACTTCGATCATGCGGTAGCGCTGTTCGGCCGGCCAGAACTGGATCAGGTCGGGAAAGCCGCTGCGGTTGCTTTTGATGTCGAGCAAGATGCGCTCGAATGCCTTCTTCAGATGCGCTGCCGGAATGCAGGCCAGCGCCAGGTCCAGCAAGCCGTCGTCCAGTACGTCCCAGCTGACGAAGGGCGAGACGATGCCGTGCTTGGCGGCAAGCGTGGCGCGGATGGTGGCGTGGTAACTGCCGTCGTCCAGCTGCGCCAGGCAGGCGGAAAAGTCGCTGCTGCGGCGCAGGTAAAAATCGGCGCTATGCAAGTCGGCCGGACCACGGTGGAACGGGTGGAAGAAGGCGCCCGGCATGGCCTTGAAGATGGCGGGCCAGCACAGCAGGCCGAACAGTGAGTTGATCAGGGTGTTTTCCACGTAATACACGGGCGCGCCGTCCTGCATCAGGTGTTGCTGCACCACTCCTTCCACGTAGGACGCTTGTTCCGGGTAGGGCAGCCGCAGGTCGATGCGCTCCACGGCTGCTGCAGCATTGGCCGCCTGCTTCGCATGGCCCAGCTTGCGCCGCAAACGGGGGGCCATGCGCAGCAGCAATTGCTGTTCCGCTTCGCTTTCCGGCGCGGCCAGGGCGATCAGCAGGCGTTCGTAGGCCGCTTGCGGCTGTTCATCTTTTTCCAGGACGCGGATGGCGCGGCCACGCGCGCCCGGATAGCGGCAATCGGCATAGGCGCGGTAGGCGGCCGGCCAGTCCTGGCATTTCTCCAGGTGCTGGGCTATCTGGAAGCGCAGCTTGTCGCGGCGGCTGGCCAGCCAGGTATTGTCCTCGGGTAATGGCAGCGCAGCCAGTTCCTGCAGCACCTCGTCGGCTGGCGCGCTGTCGTTGTAGCGTTCGCGGCACTGGTGCAGCACTTCATAGTGCTCGATATCCTGGCGCGTGCGAAAGCCCCTCGACTGCGGCGAGAATTCCACTTTTTCATATTGATACACACCGAGGTCGGACAGCACGAATTCCGACCAGTCCTGGTGATAGTTGCCAAAGTAAATCAGGCGCAGGCGGTCGCACAGCGTTTGAAGTCCGATGCGGTACAGCACGTCGGTGCAGGCCGGATGCCAGGCGGAGAACGGTTGACTTTCCGCATGCAGTACGCGCAAGGCGTCCAGTTGTTCCGCCTTGCGCGCCGTCTTCAGGGTCGCTTCGAGGCGGAAGGCCTGGGCGATTTCCGCTTTCAGCAGCAAGTCGAACAGTTCATCGAGCGCAATGACGGGATCGGCCTCGACCCAGCCTGTCTCCAGCAGGGGCAGGGCGGCCGCGCGCGTGTCGCCGATTTCCGGGTAATTGAGCTTGCTGGCGCGAAATAGACAGCCCTTGCGCATGACGAGGCGCACGAACAGGGCGCGCGACGGCTGCGGCAGTGCGCCGAATGCGGCGATGAACTGCGTTTCTTCAGCACTCAGCAGATCGGCGTAGCGCGCGCTGATCCAGTTCAGCACGTCCTGGAAATTATCCAGATAGTACAGGGGATTTTCCAGGACTCTCAACATGGGGATGGCAATAGGGCAAGATGCAAGGTGATCGGTTTTACTGTGTTTATATACAGTTTAAACCTTCAGCCGCCGCTTGCCCAGCGATTTTATGTTCAGTCAGCCCCGCTGTAGGCAAAACAGCTGTCGAACTTTTCGTAGGGAATCAGTTCGGCGCGCAGGCTGGCCAGTTCGATATTGCTCAGCAAGCCCCGGTGCGTTTCAGTGCGCCCCTTCGGCAGCGCCACCTCGTAATCGATGATGTCCCTGGCCAGCAGCGTTTGCAGCACTTCGGCTTGCCGCGCCGTCAGGTAGCGCGCGTGGGTGCCCAGGGTTTTTGCCAGTTGATCCTTGAATTCCTCGTCGCCGACGTCGTTGTACGTATCCTGGTCGGCCATGCTGTTCAACAACATGTGAAACAGGAGGTCCTGCAGGTTCTTCGCCAGGTACTGGGCTTCATTCTGGTCGTGCCATAGCAGCACGATGGGCATCTCGCCATCGTGCTGGCCAGACGCGAAAAAGCAGTAGTGGTCGCCCGCGCCCGTTTGCGCGAACGGGATGAACTGGAAGGCGGGATCGATCTGCCGGTAATCGTCCGCGTCCAGCAAGCTTTCCACTTCCGCGGCAACGGCCTGGATATTGAGCAACTCAAAATCGTCCGCATGCAGCAGCAGGGTGGGGCGGTCCGTCAACGTGGGATAGACCAGCTTGTACCAGTCGGGGCCATATTCACCCACGGCCAGCATGCCGTCGCTTTCCAGCTGCCGGTACAGTGAAGGGTAGGTGAAGCCGTGTTGCTGTTCAATTTCTGACAGTGTCATGTTTGCCCTGTTAAACGTGAGTCATGGGGCAATGATAGCCGAGGCGATGGCGCGCACGGTTCACGCCATGGCGGGAACGCTTGGCATAATTAATAAACATTTTAGTTTACTTATGTGGCATGCTCACGTAGTCTTGCCAGACAATATCCATCGAGCCCGCATGAAAAACATCATCCTGATTTCCGCCGCCTGTTTGCTGGCGCTGCTGTCGACCATCGGCGCCTCGCTGCCGTATCCGATCCTGCCGCCCCTGTTTGCGGCCGAAGCGCCGAATACCTTCAATAATTTTCTCGGCTTGCCGTCCAAATTGCTGTTCGGCCTGGCGCTGACCATCAACCCGCTGGGCTTGCTGATCGGTTCGGCCTTGCTGGGACCGCTTTCCGACCGCTATGGCCGCCGCCCCTTGCTGATGCGCACGGCCGTGGGTGCCGCCATCGGCCATGCCATCACGGCCTGGGCGCTGGTGATCCAGTCCTATCCGCTGTTCATCGTCGCCCGTTTCATCACGGGTTTGCTGGAGGGAAACGGCGCCGTGGCGCGCGCCATGCTGGCCGACCAGTTGACGGGACCGCTGCGCCTGCGTGCCATGTCGTGGCTGAACGGCGCGTTTTACCTGGGCTGGCTGGTGGGTCCGATCCTGGCGGGGGCGACCCTGCATTGGGGCGTGACGGTGCCGTTCTGGATCGCCGCCGCCGCCCTGATGCTCGTCGCCGTGCTGGTGGCCGTGGGCTTGCCGCGCGAAACGCCGTCGTTGCTGACGACGTCGTGGTGGCAAGTGGCGCGCGACCGCCATTCGCTGAACCTGCTGCGCCATGAGGAGCTGCGCACCCTGTTCATCGTGCAGCTGGCGCTGACGTGCGGCGTGGCCAGCTTCTACGAGTTCTATCCGCTGTGGCTGGTCGAGACGGCGAATTACCACGCACAGGAGATTGCCTGGGTGAATGTGGGCCTGTGCGGCACGATGACGGTCACGTCCTTGCTGGCGGGCGGGCCCAGCCGCCATGCGCCGCTGCTGCGGGCCAGCTGGTATGCCTGCGGCGTGGCGCTGGCCGTAGGAATCTTGGCACTGGGTAATATCTGGGTGGGCATCGCTGCCATCGTGCTGTTCGGCATTCCGAATGCCTTGTACAACACGGTGATCCAGGGCTGGTGCGCCGAACGCTTCAGCGCGCACGGGCAGGGCGCCGTGATGGGCTTGCTGGCCACCACCTTTTGCATCGCCAACATCGTCGTGGCCCTCAGCGGCTCCGTGCTGACCCTGATCGACACGCGGCTGATCCTCGTCGCGGGCGCCTTGTCCGCCGCCTGGGCCGCGTGGCGCATGGCGGCCTGGCGCCGCCAGCTGGCCGGCGTGGGCGACACGCAAGCCGTGGCATGAGCGCGAGCATGAATACGTCGGAGCAGATCCTGTTCCTGCTGAAGATGCGCGGGCCGCAGACGGCGCAGCAGCTGGCGGCCTTGCTCGATATCACGTCCATGGGCGCGCGGCGCCAGCTGGAAGCGGCGCTGGAACGTGGCCTGGTGGCTTTCGAGGACGTGGCCGACGACAAGGTGGGGCGCCCGTCGCGGCGCTGGACGCTGACGCGGGAGGGCCATGCGCGCTTTCCTGACCGCCATGCCGACCTGACCCTGGAATTGATAGCGCAGGTGAAAACCCTGTTCGGCGACGAGGGCCTGGATAAACTGATCGGCGCGCGCGAGCGCAGCAGCGAAGCCGCTTACGGCAAGCTGGTCGACCCGCAGCTTGCGCTGGCGCAACGAGTGGACAGCCTGGCGCGGGCGCGCGATGGCGAGGGGTACATGGCCCATGCGGAACCGCAGGACGATGGCAGTGTCTTGTTGGTGGAAAACCATTGTCCGATTTGCGCGGCCGCCACGGCATGCCAGAATTTCTGCCGCTCGGAGCTGGCCATCTTTCAACGGGTACTGGGGGGCGATTGCACGGTGGAGCGCAGCGAATATCTGCTGGAGGGGGGGAGGCGCTGCGTGTACCGGATCATACCTATCGGGGTCTGAGGAGTCAGGCCCCGATAGTTGTAGGTCGGGTTAGCGCTGCGCGCGTAACCCGACATCACCATTGGCGCCAACAATGCGTCGGATTACGCGCGGCCTTGCCGCGCTAATCCGACCTACATCACTTACTTCTTGGCAGCCTTCGGCTTGGCGGCAGGCGCTGCCTTTTCAGCCGCGGCGGTGGCGCCGCTCGTCGCCTTTTCCGTTGCCTGCGCCACTTGCGCGCTGGCCTTGGCGATCTGCTCTTCCACGGTTTTCACGGCCTGTTTCGTGGCCTTGGTCACCTGCTCGTAGCCGAGGAAGGCGTTGTCGATGGCGGCCTTGACGATGGCGACAGCATTTTCCGAACCGGGCGGCACGTTTTTCGTGACGTCGTAGATCAGGGCGCTCAGATTGCTTTTCGCTTCAGCCACGTGGGCTTCGGCGGCCGTGGTGAATTCCGTGTGGATTTCCTTGATGATGTCGTCGAGTTGCTGTTTATACGCTTTTGCGCCGGCCACGCCCGGTTGCAGCTGGGCAGCGGCGGCGGCCATGGCGGCCTTCGGATCCTTGGCCTGGCTGATTTCCTTGCTGGCGGCAAGGCCATCCTCGATGCCGGACTTGGCGGTGGCCATGTTCAGCGCCAATACCTGTTCCACGCCTTGCACGGCCTTGGAGGTGAGGGTGTTGAAGGTCATCAGCTGGAATTCAAACAGGGCCTTGGTGGCCGATGCGAATTGTTCGGGATTCGTAAACATGTGGTCTCCTCGGTTTGAATAGATACGTTCTTATCGTTCCATACTCTTTCGACGCCGCAATGCCATCGCTTGATCTCAAGCCGGTGCCCCGTGTGGTCATGGCCCCATTATTTAACAAGCGCCGGTTTTTCGCAACGGCTATCTTTGTACGGTCCCGAGGCCAGTTCCCAGCCAAATCCCAGGGTCGATTGGGCGCACGACAGGGTGCCGTCGATCTTGCTGCGCCATTTGTACCAGGGGGCAGGGCCGGCCGAGGCCCACGCGCAGGCGGCCAGCAGGGCCGTGGCGATCAGGTATTTCATAGTTGCTCCGAAAGAAAAGCCTGCCGGCATTGTAGCGCGCCTGCCGTTCAGGGAGCGGGCGATTGCGGCGCCGTGGCGGGCAGTTGCAGGGTGAAGGTGGTGCCGCTGCCGGCACCGGTGTTGCTGGTGGCGTCGATATGGCCGCCCAGCACGCCCGTGACGATGTTGTGCGCCACATGCAGGCCCAGGCCAGAGCCGCCGGAACCGAGCTTGGTGGTGAAGAAGGGGTCGTAGACGTGCGCCAGGTCGTCGGCGGCGATGCCCACGCCCGTGTCGGCGATGGACAGGGTGATCGTCTGCCCATCGTCGCTGCCGCGCGCCGTTATGGCGATGTTGCCGCCGCTGCGGCCCTCGAAGGCATGGCGCAGGCAATTTTCCAGCAGGTTGCTCAGCACCTGGCCCAGCGGGCCCGGATAGCTGTCCATGGCCAGGCCGTCCGGCACGTCCTGCGTCAGGCTCAGGCCGGCGGTCTTGAGCGGCGTGGACATGGGCAGCATCAGTTCGGCGACGAACTGGCGCAGCAGGAAGTGGCGGCGCTGCGAACTGGCGCGGTCGACGGCGATCTGCTTGAAGCTCGAGACCAGGTCGGCGGCGCGCTGCAGGTTGCGCAGCATGATGGCGTCCGCCTCGCTGGCCTGGGTCAGGTAGGCGCCCAGTTCGGAGCGGCGCAAGCCGTCGAGAAAGCTGGCCTGGATTTCGCGCGTGCGTTCGGCCATGGTGGTGGCCACCACCAGGCCGTTGCCGATCGGCGTATTGAGTTCATGCGCGATGCCGGCCACCAGCGCGCCGAGCGCGGCCAGCTTGTCGCGGCGCACCAGTTCTTCCTGCGTGATGGACAGGTTTTCCAGCGCGGCGGCCAGTTCGAGGTTCGTTTGCTCCGAGTGTTCCTTGGCCTGCGTCAAGGCCGCCGTGCGTTCGGCCACCAGCTCTTCCAGGTGGGCGCGGTGGCGCTGCAGCTCGCGTTCGTGGCGCATGCGGCCGATGGCGATGCCGGCCAGGTCGGTCGCCGTGTCGATCAGTTCCAGGTCGCGCGCGTCGGGCTGGCGCACTTCGCGGTAGTACATGGCGAAGGAGCCGAGCACGGCGCCATCCTGGCCGAAGATGGGGCGCGACCAGCAGGCGCGCAGGCCGAACGGCGCGGCCAGCTCGCGGTAGGGCGCCCACAGCGGATCGCGCATGATGTCGGTGACCACCACCGGTTCGCGCAGGAACATGGCGGTGCCGCAAGAGCCCACGCCAGGGCCGATGGCCACGCCTTCGAGCAGGGCCATGTACTCGGGCGGCAGGCTGGGGCCGGCCGCGCTGTGCATGTGGATGCCGTCATCGTCGAGCAGCATGATGGAGCAGAGCACGCCGCGCGACTGGCCTTCGATCAGCAGCAGCAACTGGTTCAGGGTGGGGATCAGGGGCGCACCCTTGGCGACCATTTCCAGCAGGGTGCTCTGGCCCGCGCGCATGGCTTCGGCCAGGTTGCGTTCGGTCAAGTCGATGATGCGCGCATGCACGAGCTGGCGGCCCGGCACGGACAGGCGCATCAAGCGGATTTCGCAGGCGATCGGGTGGCTGTCGCGGTGGCAGCAGCTGGCGCGGAAGACGACGATCTTGCCTTGCAAGGTATCGCGGATCTTTTCTTCCAGCAATTGCGGCGAGGCGCTGCCATCACTCTGATGCCTGGGGAACAGGGGCTCCATGCCGCCTTGCAGCAGCTCGGCCAGCGGCATGCCGAACAGTTCTTCGGCCAGGTGGTTGGCGTCGATCAGCAGGCGGTTGTCGATATCGAACAGCAGCACGGCGTCGGGCGAACCGGCCAGGATGGAGTGGTAATTGACTTCCAGCGTTTGCGGATGCAGGGGGCGCGGTGGCGTTGCGGGAGCGGCGAAGGGGCGGGCGGCTGGCGCCTCGGCCTTGTGCAGCGCCAGTTCCATGAGGATTTTTTCCGCCACGTCGCGCGCATTGAAGGGCATCTTGATGTAGTCGCTGGCGCCGGCGCCCACGCTGCGGCCCTGTTCCTCGGCGCTGGGAGTGGCCGACATCAGCAGCAGGGGCACGCCGTGGCGTCCGCCCGCATTGCGCAGGCGCATGCAGGTGGCGCCGATATTTGTGCCCGCCAGCGCCGCGTCGAGCAGGATCAGGTCCGTGCCGCCGGCCGCCAGTTCCACGCCTTCGTCGATATCGCCCGCCAGTCCCGTGCCCAGGTTATGCCGGTCCAGCACATACAGCAGTTCGCGCACATCATTCGGCGAATTGCTGACCAGCAGCACATTGGCCCGGTCGGTGATGGAGGAAATCAACTGGTTCATGGTGTCGCGCCCTTACGCGGTTCATGGGCCTAGTATTACATCAAGGCAAGTAGGAGTAAACGATAATTCTTGATGACCAAAAGCAATCTGTTCAAGCCGCTTTTTGCGCTGCCGGCGCCGCTTCCAGGGCCGCGCGCGCCTGTTCGATGCGCGGATAATTATCCTCGATCCAGTCGACCAGCACGGCCAGGCGCTCGGCCGCCTCGCGTCCCAGCGGCGTCAGGCTGTATTCCACCTTGGGCGGTATCACCAGATACGCCTGGCGCAGCACGAAACCGTCGCCCGCCAGCGCTTCCAGGGTTTGCGCCAGCATTTTTTCGCTCACGCCGCCCACTTCGCGGCGCAGTTCGCTGAAGCGCCGCGTGCCGCTCAGCAGCAATACCAGCACCAGCACGGCCCAGCGGCTGGTCAGGTGGCTGAGCACGGCGCGCGAGGGGCAGGCCGCCGCCAGCAGGTGCGCCCCCTGGTTTTGGCGGGCGAGGGCGGTGCGCAGGCTGGCGCCGGGAGTGTCTGTGGACATGATAGTTGGACCTGTAAATGTAGATTTCATTCATACTTACCAAAAGGTACGTACTTACAATAAGTAAGCAATAGTCCTATTATAGGGTTTTACCACCCACGTACCAAGGAGAAATCATGATCGTCATCACCGGCGCCACAGGCAATCTGGGCCAGCACGTCATCGCCAGCCTGCTCACATCCATCCCCGCAGCCAATATCATCGCCGCCGTGCGCAACCCGGCCAAGGCCGCCGGCCTGGCCGCCCAGGGCGTGCAAGTGCGCCAGGCCGATTACAACGATGGCGCCAGCCTCGATGCGGCATTCAAGGGTGCAACGAAGATCCTGCTGATTTCGTCGAGCGAAGTGGGCCAGCGCGCGCAGCAGCACCAGAATGTCATCGATGCAGCCAAGCGGGCCGGCGTGGCCTTGCTGGCCTACACCAGCGTCTTGCGCGCCGACACGTCGCCGCTGGGCCTGGCCGCCGAGCACGTGATCACGGAGGCGGCCATCCGCGCATCCGGTCTGCCGTACAGTTTCCTGCGCAACGGCTGGTACCTGGAAAACCATACGGAACACCTGGCGCCCGTGCTCGAGCATGGCGTCGTGCTCGGTGCGGCGCAAAACGGCCGCTTCTCGTCCGCCGCGCGCCTTGACTACGCGGCGGCCGCTGCCGCCGTGCTGACGGCGCCCCAGCCGCAAGCCATCTATGAACTGGCTGGCGACGACGGCTTTACCCTGGCCGAGTACGCGGCCGAAGTGGCCCGCCAGTCGGGCAAGGCGATTGCGTACAAGGATATGCCGCAGGCGGACTTCAAGGCGGCGCTGGTGAGCGTGGGTGTGCCGGAAGGGTTTGCCGACCTGCTGGCCGATTCCGACGCGGGCGCGGCCAAGGGCGGCCTGGAAGACAATGGCAAGCAATTGAGCGCGCTGATTGGCCGTCCGACGACGAGCCTGTTTGACGCCGTCAAGGCGGCGCTGGCCAAATAAGGGAAAGGGCCGCGGCAGCGCGGCATCTTGAAATGAAAAAAGCCGCAAACTCGTGAAAGTTTGCGGCTTTTTTGCGAATTAGGTAATGGTGCCCACGAAGGGACTCGAACCCCTACACCCGAAGGCACATGGACCTGAACCATGCGCGTCTACCAATTCCGCCACGTGGGCACTGATGCTGCTTGTTGCTATATCTCACTACTGTACTGCGGACTACAACGACAACAACTCGTTGCTGGTGGTGCCCACGAAGGGACTCGAACCCCTACACCCGAAGGCACATGGACCTGAACCATGCGCGTCTACCAATTCCGCCACGTGGGCATTGTGCTGCTTGTTACTACTATCTGCTACTTTACTGCGGATCACAACAATCGACAACTTGTTGCTGGTGGTGCCCACGAAGGGACTCGAACCCCTACACCCGAAGGCACATGGACCTGAACCATGCGCGTCTACCAATTCCGCCACGTGGGCATTGTTACTGCTTGCTGCTTGTCGCTGCATGTTCTGCAGCGAGGACAAAATCATAAGGGCTGGCGTGCATTCGGTCAATCAACATTTTGCACTTTTCTTCAAGAAACACCCTTTTCCCCTGAAAAAAGCCATTTCCCTATGAAAGGCAAGATAAATCTGCCTGTTTTTTCAGCAAAAACAGGCATTTGGCGCTTATTGCGGCAGGGTGATGGTTTGCGTGCCGATCTGCAGCAAGCGTCCGCCAGGCACTGTCTGCAGGGAGGTTGGCACCGATTTGCAGCCGATATCGAGCACGATCAGGAACTCCGCCGCCATGGCCGGGGTGGTCTTGACGTAGGCGGCGTGCTGCTGGCTTGCCTCCTTGGGCGGATTGGGGGCGCTAAAGCTGGACAATTGTTCCTCGTCTGGCCGTAATGATTGCAGGCAAAGCGAAGCCGTGCCATTTTCTATGCTGGCCCGGCCATTCGGATACAGGTACAGGGTGTTGAGCGCATGCATGTTCCATTCGAAAGTGCGGGCCGTTGCGGAGTTCAGCTTGTCGAGCACCACCACCACGTCGTTCGAGCGCGAATACCATATTTGGCGCTTGGCCAGGCTCAAGTCGTTGCTGTAGGCGGCACTGGCATCGCCTTCCACGTAGTCGAGGTCCGTGCCGTGCATGAATGCCGTGATCTTGCCGTTTTTGTAGCGCATCTCGTAGTGGCCGGCGATGAATTGGCCTTTCCCGCCATCAAAGGTGATGGCGTTGTGGGCGCGCGACTGGCGGTACCAGCTTTGCGACAGCGGCGATGCGTAGTAGTCCTGGTAGCCGGCTTCGATCAGCAGTGGCTTGCCGCCGCTGTTGATGACCAGGCTGTTTTGATCCCCGTGGCTGTGATTGAAGGCGCCGAACGGACTCGATTTGAAGTAGACGGAAGTGCGGGCGGCGTTGCTCATGTCGCTGTGCATGGCTGCCCAGCCAATGCTGGGAAAGAGCATGGCGTTGGGCGGTGCTTCGGGCGCGACCGTGTCGGCAGGCAGTGGGTAGGGCGCCTGTAGCAGGGTGATGGGATTTTCCTGCGCGCCCGGCTGGCTGCTGTACCAGGCGGCCGCTGGCGTGGCTTGCCGTGCCACATACGCCTTCAGGGGGGCCGGGTCCGGCTTGCTTTCGTGGACATCGCCGAAGACGTGGCGTGGGGCGTTCGGTGGGATGAACTGCATGAAATAGCTGGAAAATCCCGCTGCCCACGGTTTGTTGAACAGGTTGACGCCGGTGGCTTCGGCCAGCGGCTGCCATAGTTGCAACTGTATATCGGTGGTGTACTGGCCATACGCCGAGCCGTTGGCAAAGCCGCCTTCCGGGCCGCTCCAGACGTGGACGATATGCATGTACGAGCGCACGGCAAAGTCGAACCAGGCTTGCGCTTCCGGCCTGGCGTCGAGCAGCAGGGTTGAGGCGGCGGCAAGGTAGCCCAGTGCCTCGACGCCGTGCGAGTCCATGGGGGACTGGTCCAGGCGTCCGCCGGCGATGGACAGGTCCGCGTAAATGGGCGTCAGCCGCTGCGCGGCGACCGACAGCCAGTGCGCGCGGCGGGGCGCATCCAGATCCAGCCACAGGAAGTCGGCCCCCTTGGCAAGTACCAGGGCAATCATGCGCGCCACCTGGTCCTGCGCTTTATAACTGGTGGGTCCATCCGGGCTCAGCGCGGCCAGCTGGTCGCCGCGCAGTATGGCTTCATCCAGATACCTGCGTTCCTGTGTCAGGCGAAATAGCAAGGCGGCCGCTTCCATTTGCCGGATCACGGCGCCGGCGGCATTGGCGATGCGGTTGTACTGGCCGCCATCGTTGGGCGTGGTCCACATGCCATCGTTGACGCTGGCCACGGCCGTGGTATTCAGATTGACTTCGCTGACGAGGCGGTTCAGGAAGGGGCGCCGCTTGCTTTCCATGGCGGCATCCCAGGCGCTCGCTTGCGCGAAGGAGGCTGGCAACTGGCGCGGGCGCGGGTGGGCCCGCACGGTCGCCGCCATATCGGACGATTCGGGAACGACAAAATTGCGTGAATTGCTGTCGATGGTAAATGGACGCTTGTCGGACCAGTCGCGGGGCGTGGAAAGCGGGCTGACGCGCCATTCATACTCGCCGGGCGGCAGTGCGCTCGATGGCAGCAGGAAATTGCGCGAGACGGTGTGGCTGCTCGCGGTGCCGCCAACCGGCAAAATCTCCACGACATATTGCGCCGGATAGCTGGCATGGCGCGGCCAGGCAAAGGACGGCGGATTTTGCACCTGCAATTTCACTTGTTCCGGTGCCGGTTTGACGATTTCAGGGCTGCTGGAGCGGGTGCTTACCCAGTCCGCCGCCTGGCTGGCGCCAGCGCCGAGGCTTAATGCCATGAAGCTGTTGAAAAGAATCCGTTGGTGTTTGCCTGGCCTGCATGTCATGACTTCTCTCCGTAATGCTGTTGCCAGTCACGCGCGATGCGTGACATGGGGAGATGTCAATATACTATTGAATGGAGCAAAAATGTTCTTTTTTGATAATTGCCCGGGCGGGTTGGTGCCGTGCTGCGGAAATGAAAAAAGCCGCAAACTCGTGAAAGTTTGCGGCTTTTTTGCGAATTAGGTAATGGTGCCCACGAAGGGACTCGAACCCCTACACCCGAAGGCACATGGACCTGAACCATGCGCGTCTACCAATTCCGCCACGTGGGCACTGATGCTGCTCTATTACTTGTCGCAAAATAACTTCGCAACAATTCTGCTATTATAACGGCTTGAAGAGTTTTGCGCCAGATGAGCTTTCGCTCCATACTGCACATCAACCCTGTACCGCTTTCCTGCAACTGCATTCCTGTGAAGGTTTGTCGCTGCAAGAGACCGAGATTATAGAGCAATATTTGCCGAAGTCAAATGCATTGCGCAGCTTTTCTCCTTTTTTTCATCGGCGGGGCACTTGTCCGGTTTCCGCTACGCTGTCCGTTAGGCAAACCAAGGCGTCCTCCGGTACACTACCGGACATCACCGTGTCAATATTGACGGTGATGTCATCGGTCTTTGTCTTCCGTTTGATCACTGTCAATAACAACTATAGAAATACTTTTGAGCCAAAATACCCACACCATCCCCAGCCGGGAGGACATTCTCGGCATATTCCGCAGCGTCAACGCGCCTCTCGACCCGCAGTCTCTCGGGAAAACGCTGCAAGTGCATGCCGATTCCATGGATGTCCTGGTCCGTCGCCTGAAGGCGATGGAGCGCGACGGCCAGCTCAAGTCTGACGCCAGCGGTGTTTTCAGCCTGGCCGACCAGAGCGCGCTTGTCGCCGGTCGCGTTACCAGCCACCGCGATGGCTTCGGCTTTGTCATTCCCGACGACGCCAGCGCCGACCTGTTCCTGCCTGAGAAAGAAATGCAGAAAGTACTGCATGGCGACAAGGTCATGGCCCGCATCGTCGGCACGGACCGCCGCGGCCGCCCGGAAGGTACGATCGTCGAGGTCACCTACCGCGCCAATACCCACGTCATCGGCCGCCTGATCCAGGAAAACGGTACCTGGGTCGTGGCGCCGGAAGACCAGCGCATCGGCCAGGACATCCTGGTGACCGGTTCGGTGGGCAAGGCGAAGGCCGGCCAGATCGTCAGCGTCGAGCTGACCGAGCAACCAATGCGCTTCAAGCAGCCTGTCGGCAAGATCGTCGAAGTGCTCGGTGCGCTCGATGATCCCGGCATGGAAATTGAAATTGCCGTGCGTAAATTCAACGTGCCGCACGTCTTTTCCGCCGCCGCCCTCAAGCAAGCTGAAAAGCTGCCCTTCGAAGTGCGCGCCGCCGACCTGAAAGACCGTGTCGACCTGCGCGACGTGCCTTTGGTCACCATCGATGGCGAGGACGCGCGCGATTTCGACGATGCCGTGTATTGCGAACCCGTCAAGATTGGCCGCGCCAACTGCTTCCGCCTGATCGTGGCGATTGCCGACGTCAGCCATTACGTGAAGCCGAACGACGCGCTCGATGCCGATGCGCTCGAACGCAGCACGTCCGTCTACTTCCCGCGCCGCGTGATCCCGATGCTGCCGGAAAAACTGTCGAATGGCCTGTGTTCGCTGAACCCGGCCGTCGACCGTCTGACCCTCGTCTGCGACGCCGTCGTCAGCGACAAGGGCGAGCTGAAGGCTTACCAGTTCTACCCGGCCGTCATCCATTCGGCCGCGCGCCTCACGTATGACGAAGTCGCCGCCGTGCTGGGCAACACCAAGGGACCCGAAGCGGCGCGCCGCGCGGACATCCTGCCGCACCTGCAAAACCTGGAAGCCGTCTACCGCGCCTTGCTGAAAGCACGCACGGAGCGGGGCGCCATCGACTTCGAGACGACGGAAACGTATATCGTCTGCAATAGCGCCGGCAAGATCGAAAAGATCATCCCGCGCACGCGCAACGAAGCGCACAAGATCATCGAAGAGTGCATGCTGGCGGCCAACGTCTGTGCGGCGGATCTGTTGCTGCGCAACAAGCACCCAGGCACCTACCGCATCCACGCCAGCCCGACCAAGGAAAAGCTCACGCAAGTGCGCACCTTCCTCAAGCAAGTGGGCCTGAACCTGACGGGCGGCGACACGCCATCTGCATCCGATTACCAGACCCTGATGCAGCAGATCAAGGCGCGTCCCGACGCGGCCCTGCTGCAAACGATGCTGCTGCGCTCGATGCAGCAAGCCGTCTACAGCCCGGACAATATCGGCCACTTCGGCCTGGCGTACGAGGCATATGCCCACTTCACCAGCCCGATCCGCCGCTATCCCGACCTGCTGACGCACCGCGCCATCAAGGCCATTTTGCAAGGCAAGAAATACGAGCCGAAGCTGTCCGAGAAGACCGTGCTGAACACGAACGTGTCGAACGCCACGCGCAAGCAGCAAGCGAAGGACAAGGCCGACGGCAAGCCGAAGAAGACGGACCTGACGATCTGGGACGCGCTGGGCGTGCATTGCTCGGCCAACGAGCGCCGCGCCGACGAAGCGTCGCGCGACGTGGAAGCCTGGCTGAAGTGCTACTTCATGCAAGACAAATTGGGCGAAGAGTTCACCGGCACCATCACCGGCGTGACCACCTTCGGCGTCTTCGTGCAATTGGACACCCTGTTTGTCGAAGGCCTGGTGCACGTCACAGAGCTGGGCACCGACTACTTCCAGTACGACGATGCGCGCCATGAATTGCGCGGCGAACGCACGGGCAAGCGCTACCAGCTGACCGACCGTCTGACGGTGCAAGTGGCGCGTGTCGACCTGGAAACGCGCAAGATCGACCTGCGTTTGGTTACCGATGCGGAACTGGCGGGCGAAGAAGCGCCAGCCAAGCAAGCTGGCGGCAAGCGCAAGGGCGAAAAGAAATCCATGGTCAAGCCCGGTCCTGCGACCGAGCAGCGCCATGAGATCAAGGCCAGCGTCAACAACGGCGGCAAGGCCGGCAAGGGTTCCGGCGGCCGTTCCAATGGCGCCAAGGCGCAAGCCAAGCCTGCAGTCAAGGCAGCGTTGAAGGAAGCCCCCAAGGCCGCCGAACCTAAGCGCAGCAAGAAACCAGCCGCGGCACCCGCTGCGGCGGCACCACGTGCAGCAAAAACTGTATCAAAATCAAGCAAGAACAAGCGATAAAAGAAACGATAACAAATGAAGAATAAAATGATTTTCGGCTTCCACGCCGTCACCTCGCGTCTGCGTCATGAAGCGTCGTCCGTGGAAGAAATTTTCGTCGATGCCAGCCGCGTCGACGGCCGCATGAAGGACATGATCGCCGCCGCCAAGGCTGCCAACGTGCGCGTCATGCCTGTCGACTCGTCGCGTCTGGACAAGATCGTCGGTACGCGCCGCCACCAGGGCGTGATCGCGTTTGCCTCGCAGCTGTCGCTGGCGCGCAATCTCGATGAGCTGCTGGACGCCATCGACGGCCCGCCGCTGCTGTTGATTCTCGACGGCATCACCGACCCGCACAACCTGGGCGCCTGCCTGCGCGTGGCCGACGGCGTCGGCGCGCATGCCGTGATCGTGCCGAAGGACCGCGCCGTGGGCTTGAATGCCACGGCCGCCAAGGTCGCCAGCGGCGCCGCCGAAACCGTTCCGTACATCACCGTGACGAACCTGGCGCGCACCATGCGTGAACTGAAAGAGCGCGGCATCTGGCTGATCGGCACGTCCGACGACGGCGAAAAAGGCTTGTACGAAGCCGATTTCACGGGTCCGACGGCCCTCGTCATGGGTTCCGAAGGCGAAGGCATGCGCCGTTTGACGCGCGACACCTGCGACATCCTCGTCAGCATCCCGATGTTCGGCTCCGTCGAGAGCTTGAACGTATCGGTCGCTTCCGGTGTCTGTCTCTACGAAGCCCGCCGCCAGCGCATCGCGAAAGAAGGCTAAAAATTTTGTAGCGCTTCTTTGATATGCCGCCGCCCTTGAGGCGGCGGTTGTTTATCTGCCTCCCCGGCAGCACGCCGCCGAATACGCTACCATTTGCGTTCCACCTTATTCATTGTCATTATGTTCCACCACCTGCGCGAAGATATCAACAGCATCATTGAACGTGACCCTGCCGCCCGCAATGGCTGGGAGGTGCTGACCTGTTATCCTGGCCTGCACGCCATCGTCATGCATGGCTGGGCGCACTGGTGCTGGACGCGGCACCTGAAGTGGGTAGGGCGCTTCATTTCATATATCGCCCGCATCATCACGGGCATCGAGATCCACCCGGGCGCCGTCATCGGCCGGCGCGTCTTCATCGACCATGGCTTCGGCGTGGTGATCGGCGAGACGGCCGTCGTCGGCGACGATTGCACCATCTACCAGGGCGTGACCCTGGGCGGCACCTCGCTGCACAGCGGCAGCAAACGCCATCCGACGCTTGAACGGGGCGTCATCGTCGGCGCCGGCGCGCAAGTGCTGGGCAGCTTCACGGTGGGCGAGTACGCCAAGGTGGGCTCGAACGCCGTGCTGCTGAAACCCGTGCCGTCCGGCGCCACGGCCGTCGGCAACCCCGCGCACATCGTGCAAAAGGATGTCAGCGCCCTGCGCGAGGGCAGCACGGCCCATTTGTTCGCCGCATATGGCGTGACGCCCAACGGCGACGATCCGCTGTCGAAAGCCCTGCAAGGCTTGATCACGCATGCCGTGGCACAGGAACAGCGCATCGAAACCATCCTCGCCACCCTGAAGGCGGCGGGCATCTGCTGCCAGGGCGTGCCCGAGTGTGATAAATTCGATTCCGAGCAAATGAACAAGCTGGTTGATTAAGGATACAGGCATGACTACAGACGCAAACGCAGCAGAAAAGAGTAGCGATAATCCCAATCTGCTCGACCCCTTCGAGATCCGCGTGCTGGCCGTGCTGGCCGAAAAGGAAGCGCTGACGCCGGACAGCTATCCGCTGTCGCTGAATGCCCTGACGAACGGCTGCAATCAGCTGTCCAGCCGCGACCCCGTCATGGCCCTGTCCGAAGAAACCGTCTACGACGTGCTGCAGCGTTTGATGCAGCGCAAGTTCGTCAACGGCATCACGCAGGCGGGTGCGCGGGTCGCCAAGTACGAACACCGCATGCGCATCAAGTGGTCGCTGGAACAGGACAAGCTGGCCATCCTGACGATATTGATGCTGCGCGGCTTGCAGACGGCGGGCGAGATCCGCAGCCGCAGCGGCCGCGTGCATGAATTCAAGTCCGTGGCGGAAGTGGAAGCCGGCCTGCAATTCTTGATCGACAAATACCCGCCGCTGGTGGCCAAGCTGGCCGTCGCGCCCGGCGCCAAGGAACCGCGCTACGGCCATCTGCTGGGCGGCGAAGAGGCGCTGGCGCAGATCGAGACGGCGGCAGGTTTTGCGGGCGCCGTCAGCGCGCCGCAGCAGGGCAGCAGGGTGGCCCAGCTGGAACAGGAAGTGCTGCAATTGCGCAGCGACTTCGATGGCCTGGCGGCGCAGTTCGAGGCGTTCCGCAAGCAGTTCGAATAATTTCCGGGCACGCGCCTATTGGGCTTGCGGGTCGAAATAGGCGGTCCAGGTCAGGCTGGAAGCGGCAAGGCCCTGCGCCTTGCCAAATTGCGCCATGGCCTTGCGCGGTTTTGCCAGTCCCGCCAGAGCCACCCCCAGGTTGTAATGGGTATGGCTGTCCGTCGAACCGAGCTTGAGCGCCGTTTCCAGTACGTTGACGGCTTCCCTGTACTTGCCCTGGTCACACAGCACGGCGCCCAGGCAAGTGATCAGGGCCGTGTCTTGCCGGGCCGCTTGCAAGGCGCTGCGCAACACGGCTTCAGCTGCCGCCATGTGCGCCTCCCATTGCCCGGCATCGCCTTCGGCCAGCTGGATATGCGCCCTGCTTGCGGCGATGGCGTCCATTGCCGCCTTAGCCAGGCCAGGCGGCGGAATTGCTTCCGGTTTCATAATCGACGCTGGCGGTAAAATCCCAGTCATCGGTGTCACGCCCTGTCTTCCCGGACCAGGCCTCGGGAGCGACGCTCAACAGTTCTTCCAGCCACTTGTCCGTTTGATCGGGCATCAGCGTGGGGTCGGCCAGTACGCTGTCATATGTGGCCTTGCCCGAGCCGACGACGAAACAGCGCGCATACAGGAAACCGTCATCCGACTTTCCTGAGTTGCCGGCATGGTCCGCAAACACCTTGCCATCGAGCTGGTACAGTGCCTGAGCCAGGCACTCCTCGAAGCCCTTGATGTCCTTGACCGGCAACTCGGCGAGCGCTTCGGTCAATGGTTCCACCGCGGCATCGGCGTCGCCGTCTTCCAGGGCTTCACGGTCGATTTGCTCTATCAGCTGCCAAAATTTTTCTTCGTTCATTGTTTATTCCAGGTAAATAGTCTATCGATACTGAAAGAGATCATGCATGCAATGCCGGCGGCGCGATGCGTCCCGTCTGTGCAACGTGGGCTTGTTTAGAATATCATCTTGCCCGAATGCCAAGCGCACGGTTTCCCCAAGTAACTCTTTGTAATCAACACCGCAAACAATTCGACCAAGCGTCCTTCCTACATGACTTTTTCCTTCCTGTGCCGCTCCTGCGGCGAGACCCACACGGGCATGCCCAGCTTCGGCGCCGACGCACCGTGGCTGTACCAGCAGATGGCGCCGGCCGAGCGCGAAGCGCGCTGCCAGCTCGACAGCGACGCCTGCATCGTCGACGAAGCGCACTGCTTCTTGCGCGCCACCATCGACATCCCCGTGCATGGCGCGGATGAGCCATTCAGCTGGGGCGTATGGGTATCGCTGAGCGGCGACAGCTTCGACGCATGGGACGCCTGCTTCAACGATGCCAAACGGGCGCACATCGGCCCCTTCTTCGGCTGGCTCAGCACGCAGCTGCCCGTGTATCCCGCTACCCTGAACCTGAAAACCCGCGTGCACCTGCGCGACGATGGCATGCGTCCGGCCATCGAGCTGGAACCGACCGATCACCCGCTGGCGGTGGAACAGCGCGACGGCATCACGGCAGAGCGGGTGGCCGAGCTGTATGCGCAGCTGATGCATGGCGATTGACAGGCCCGGCTTTTCAGCCGCTCCCTGTCGGTCCGCGCACGTTTCCGGTATCATTCGGCATGAATACTATTTCCTTCCAACCGTTTGTTATTGGTGTCGCTGGCGGAAGCGGCAGTGGCAAGTCCACCGTATCCCAACAAGTGCTGGCGTCCTTTGGCGCCGACATGGTCTCGGTCGTGATGCAGGACGACTACTACTGCGACCAAACCCATCTCTCCCCTGAAGTGCGCAGGCAGCAGAATTACGACCATCCGCAGGCGTTCGAGTGGCCATTGCTGGTGCAGCACATCCAGGCCTTGCGCAATGGCGAGGCGATCGAGATGCCCGAGTACGACTTCACGCTGCACAACCGCTCCGACAGGACCATCTTGGTCAAGCCGGCGCCGGTGATCGTGATCGAAGGCCTGTTCGCCCTATATGACGAAGACTTGCGCAACATGATGTCGCTGAAGATCTTTGTCGACACGGCCTCCGACGTGCGCTTCATCCGCCGCATGCAACGCGATATCACGGAACGTGGCCGTTCGGTGGAAAGCGTCATCGAGCAATACCTGGAAACCGTGCGCCCGATGCACAAGCAATTCATCGAGCCGACCAAGCGCAATGCCGACGTCATTTTGCCGCATGGTGCCAACGGCCCCGCGGTCGACATGATCACGGCCAAGGTGGCCAGCGTCATCGGTCGATTGAAACCGGCCGTTTGAAGCCTGCCGGCTGAAGTAGGCTGACGCAGCCCGCTGCGTCAGCGTTCCCCCATCGACTCCGAGAATGTCTTGGTGATCGGTTTCGTCAGGTAGCGCAAGACCGTCTTGCGACCCGTGTTGATTTCCACGGTGGCCGTCATGCCGGGCTGGATCAGGATCGGCTCGCCATTCTTGCCCATCAGATTACGCCCGCTGGTCTTGATCTGCACGCGGTAGTACGGCTGCTCGTTGCCCTTGTTGTCTTCACTTAAGGTGTCCGCGCTGATGTAGCTGACGGTGCCGCGCAGGCGGCCGTAGATGCCGTAGTCGTAGGCGTCGAGTTTCACGGCCGTGGGCAGGCCGGGCTTGATGAAGGCGATGTCGGCCGGCTTGACTTTCGCCTCGATGATCAGGTCATCGTCCGTCGGCACGATCTGCAGGATTTCCTCGCCCGGCTTGGCCACGCCGCCCAAGGTAGTGAGGCGCACGTTGCGCACGATGCCGTCGGTGGGCGCGTAGATATCCGTCGAGCCCAGCTGCTCCTTGCGCTGCGTCACCGTCTGCAGCACGCCGGCCAGGTCTTCCTGGGCTTTCACCAGGTCCGTCTGGCTGTCCTGCAGGTATTTGTTGCGCCGGTTGGTGATCTGCGCCTGGATATCGACCACCTGCCGCCGCAGTTTCAGCACTTCGGCGCGGCTGACATCGCCCGTTTCCAGCAGCGGCAGATTCATTTCCAGCTCTTCCTTGATCAGCTTCATGGCGCTTTCCAGCGAACTCACTTCCGCTTGCACGGCGCCCTGGCGCTTGCTGAACAGGGCCAGCTGGTTGGCGCGAAATTCCGGGAACGCCTGCAGTTCGGGCGGAAACTTCGGCGCGCCGCCAAACACTTCCGCCTGCAGGCGCGCCACGGCCGCCTTCAATCCGGCCGCCTTGGCCGTGCTTTCCAGGTAGCTCGTCTCGGCCCGCGTGCGGTCGAAGCGGGCCAGCAATTCGCCCTTTTTCACGATGCTGCCTTCATGTACGCGCAGTTCGGCCAGCACGCCGCCATCGGCCACCTGGATGATCTGGTTGCGCGAACTGGCGATCACCTGGCCGTTGGCGCGCGTGACCTGGTCCAGCTCCGCCCACGAAGCCCAGGCGATGACACCGGCCAGCGCCGCCGTGCAGCTCCAGATCAGCACCCGTCCCCGTTTCGCTTCTTCCCGCGCATCGACCTTGGCCAGTTTCATGCGACCGCTCCTTGCGCCACCGGCGCTGCTTGCGGTGCCGGGGCAGGGGCGGGTACGGCTTGCGGCTTGCCCGACAGCTTGGCCAGCACGGCATCGCGCGGGCCGTCCAGCAGCACCCGTCCCGCCTGCAGCACCACCAGGCGGTCGAGCAGGGGCAAGAGGGCGTTCTTGTGCGTGGTGGCGACCATGGTCACGCCTTCGGCCGCCAGCTCGCCCAACAGCCCGACGATGCGCGCTTCCGTCTTCGCATCCATGGCGCCCGTCGGTTCATCGAGCAGCCAGATGCGCGGCTTGGCCAGCAGCAAACGCGTGACGGCGATCAACTGGCGCTGGCCGCCCGACACGCCCCGTCCGCCCTCGGTGATGCCCAGCGCCAGTCCCCGTGGCTGGCCCAGTATCAGCTCGATCAGGCCCGTGCGTTTGGCGGCCGCCAGGATCGCTTCCTCGCCCGGGTCGGCCAGCCCCAGTAGCAGGTTGTCGCGCAGGGTGCCGCTGAACAGCCGCGTTTCCTGCGGCAGGTAGCCGACCATTTCGCGCACCACGGCCGGCGCCAGCAGGGCCATGTCGACGTCGCCCAGGTACACCTTGCCTTCGGCCGGCTGGTACAGGCCCGAGGCCAGTTTCAGCAGGGTGCTCTTGCCCGAACCGATGGCGCCCACCAGGCCGACGCGCTCGCCGGGGCGGATGGCCAGGTTTTCCACTTCCAGCGCCACCTTTTGCGCGCCGCCATACGTAAAGCGGATGCGTTCGAAGCGCAAGCCCGTATCGAGGCTGCGCGGCGTCAGCGCGAACTGCGCATTGTCCGCTTCGTTGGGCAGGCTGATGACTTGCTCCAGGCCGTCGATCGAGGCGCGCGCATGTGCCCACTGCACCATCACGGCGGGCAGCTGCACGATGGGCATCAGGGCGCGGTTGCTGATGATGGTGCACGCCATCAGGGCGCCCATGGTCATCTGGTTTTCGGCCACGAACCACGCACCCATGGAGATCAGCGCCACGTTGGTCAGCTGCTGGAAGGCGGCCGTGATGTTTTGCGACAGGGCCGCATAGTCGCGGATATTCTGCTCCGCGTGGCTGCTCTCGGCCACCAGTTCGGCCCAGCGCGCCTGCATCATCCATTCGGCGCTGCTGCCCTTGAGCGTTTCGACGCCGTCGACGGCTTCCACCAGCAAGCCCGCCTTGCGGTTGCTGGCGTTGAGGTTCTTGCGCGTATGGCTTTCGATGGCGCGCTGGAACATCAAACCGCACACGAGAGCCAGCGGCAGGGCCACCAGCGGCACCACCACCAGCCAGCCGCCGATGATGGTGATCATGGCGAGAAAAATCACGGCGAAGGGCACGTCCGTCAGCACGAACAGCGATGTCGACGTCAGCACGCCGCGCACCATTTCAAAGCCTTTTACCTGCGCCGCCAGGGTGCCGACGGAAGCGGGGCGCGCCTCCATGCGGATGCCCAGCATGCGCTGGAAAAACCACTCGGACAATTCATGGTCGACGTCATTGCACGAGTGGTCGACGATGCGGCTGCGCACCTGCTTGAGGATGAATTCCAGGCCGATCGACAGGGCCACGCCCACCACCAGCACCCACAGGGTGCTGAAGCTCTGGTTCGGGATCACGCGGTCGTACACCTGCATGGAAAACAGCGAAGTGGCCATGGTCAGCAGGGTCACCAGCGCGGTGGCCAGCACGGCGTCGACAAACACGCTTTTCTTCAGCCACAGGGCGTTGCGCACGAGGCCCAGGGCGCCGGGGCGGGCGCCGCTTTTTTCGCTGCGGCGCGGCAGGCCCACGCAAGCCAGGCCGGCCAGTGTCGCCAGCTGCAAGGCGCGCCCATCGATGCCTTCGCCGCGCCAGGCGCCGTCGGCGCCGCGCGACTGCAGCAAGCCCCAGCCCGTGCTGGCGCTGTAGACGGCGAATGGCAGCTCGCCCGGCGTCGGCTCGTGCAGCGGACGCGCCGCGCCTTCCAGCCCGGCCGCCTGCCAGAGGGTGGTCAGCACCATGGCGGGCGGGCCGCTGTCGTCGGCGTCATCGAGCTGGCGCTGCAGGTCGGCCAGGCGCGCGGCGGGCACGTGCTGGCCCGTCAGGCGGGCGGCGCGCTCGATGAGTGTCAGCAAGCCATGTTTGATGGAGGTATCCACGCTGTCTCCTGTGTGCATCATGTCGGTGTCAATTCGCGCGCGCCATGCCTGCCGGCGCCGTGCGCCCGGCCAGGGTGCCTGTTTGCGCGGCCAGGCGCAGGCTGGCGGCGATGGCCTGCGCGCGTGTGTCTTCCAGTGAAAACTGCGCCTGGGTCGCTTCGCGCACGGCGTTGAGCACGTCGTTCCAGCTCTTGCGGCCGATCACGTACTGGCGCGCATACGATTCGAATACCTGCGTCGAGGTGGTGCTGGCCTCGCCCGCGTTGCCCAGGCGCTGGCGGCTTGCTTCGGCCTCGTTCCAGTCCAGGGTGAAACGCTCGCGCACCTCGCGTTCTGCCACGTCGTGCGCGGCGCGCGCGCCTTCGCGCCGGGCCACGGCGGCATCCACGCCAGCCTTGGCCGACAGGCCGGCGCCCGGCTGCGCCTGCAGTACCAGCATGGCGCGCGTGCGGTTGTCGGCGTTGATGCCGCCCGTCGGCTTTTCCATGCGCAGCACCACCTTCGGCATGTAGGCCGAGCGCTGCATGGTGATTTCGGAATCGGCCGCCTGCGCCTCGAAATCGAGGCGGTGCAGGGTGGGGGAGTAGGCGATGGCCTGGCGCATGACCCGCTCCAGGCTGGCGTCGGGCAGCGGTTCGCCCACGCCGATGCCCGTGGCGCTGACGAGGCGCACGGGTTTGCCGGCCAGTTGCGACAGCTGCGCCAGCGCGTTTTCCAGCGCCTGGCGCGCATTCGACACGTCGTTGGCCGCCTGGTAGGCGCGCGATTCGGCCAGGCGCTGGTCCGTCTGCGAGCTGACCGACTGCACCACGCGGCGCTTGATCATGTCCAGCAGGCGCTGGTGCTCGGCCAGGCCCGCCTCGGCCGAGCGCACGCGCGCCGTCTGGCGCAGCGCTTCCGTGTAGGCGGCGATCACGCGCAAAGAGAGGGTCAGGCGTTCTTCCTCGATGGCGGCGCCGGCCGCATCGACCCGGCTGCCGGCGGCATCGATGCCGGCGTCGATGCGTCCGCCGCTCCACAGCGGCTGCTCGATGCGCACCACGCCGCCCGTCTCCTGCGAACCGGTGGGGACTTCTGCCGACAGGCTGGGAAAGCGCTGCCACTGCGCGCCATCGAGTTCGGCGCGCGCGGCCGCCTGCGCCGAACGCTTGCCCTGCACGGCGGGATGGCTTTGCAGCGCCTGCTGCAAGACCTGGTCGAAGCTCCAGGCGGTGGCGCCCTGGGCGCCGGCGAAGGACGATACCGATGCCATGGCCGCGGCCGCCAGCAAGGCCGCGATGCGTGGCAGTGAGGATAGTGCTGGGAAACCGCGTAATCTCATCCCGTATTTTTCCGGCCCGAGGCCTGAAGCATTTCAAGGTGTGGCGGGAGCGCGCTGTCTTGCGCTCCCGCCGCCGTGCCAGGCGCGGCGCCTGGCGTGGGTGCCCTGCTTCAGACGACGAAGTTGGCCGCCGTCAGTTGCGTGATGTTCACCCCGCTCAGCAGCACCAGCGCCGTGTCGATGGCGTTGGCGTTGCTCAGATCACTCGAGTGATACACCGTCACGGCGCCGCTGTTTTGCGCATCGGCGATGACGATGTAGCCCTGGCCCGACAAGACGCTGTCGTCGGCTGCGATGGCGCTGGCCGCCGCGCCGATCGACACGGACGTGCCGTCGAAGATGAACAGGTTATTGTTGCTGAAGTCCGTGCCCACGTTGACGCCCACGGCCACCGACGCCGTCAGGTCGGCGATGGCCGACATGTCGATCACGTCGCCGCCGGCAGCCGGCAGGCCGGTGCTGAAGTCGGCCACCGTCAGCGGGTTGTGCAGGGCATTCTGGCTCAGCACGAACAGCTGGCTCGCGTCCGTCAGGTCGGCCTGGGCCTGGGCTGCCGCCGCTGCGGCGGCATCGGCATTCGCCGCCACCGTCAGCGAGCTGGCGTCCGTCAGATCCGCCTGCGCCTGCGCCTGCAGGGCGGCGGCTGCTGCCGCATCGGCTGCCAGGTGCAGGGCATTGGCGTCCGTCAGGGCGGCTGTCTGCGCCGCTGCCAGCGCCGCTGCCGCTGCCGCATCGGCAGCCTGGGTGAGGGCCACGGCATCGGTCTGGTCGGCCAGCGCTTGCGCGGCGGCGGCGTTGGCGGCGTCCGCATTCGCCACGATGGCCAGGGCACTGGCGTCGGTCTGCGCGGCGATGGCGTTCGCCTGTGCCAGGGCGACGTCGGCAGCCTGCGCGTCGGCATTGGCCTGGGCCGCTGCCGCATCGTCCGCATACGCGGCACTCGCATTGGCGTGCGCTTGCGCCGCTGCTGCTGCCGCGCTGGCGGCGGCCGCATCGTCGGCTTGCGCCGCTTGCAGGGCAAGCAGGGAAGCGGCGGCCTGCGCCTGCGCCAGCGGCGCTGCCGCATCGGCCGCATGGGCGGCAAGTGCCGCTGCCGCCGCGTTGTTGGCGTTGACCGTGGCCGCTGCTGCTGCAGCATCGTCGGCCTGTGCCGCCTGGGTGAGCGCCAGCGAGATGGCGGCCTGGGCGGCGGCTGCGTCGGCCGCGTCGTCGGCGTTCTGCGCTGCCGTGGCTGCAGCCAGTGCGGTGGCCGCCGTTGCTGCCGTGCTGACGGCCAGCGCATCGGCGGCGATGGCGGCCGTGTGCGCGGCGGTGGCGGCGGCGGCATTGGCCGCTGCCTGATTGGCTGCCGTGTCGTCGGCTTGCGCCGCCTGGGCGGCGAGCAGTGATGCTGCCGCGGCGGCGGCGCTGGCGCTGGCGGCAGCATCCGCGGCTGCCGCTGCCGTGGCAGCCGTTTGCGCCAGCGCTGCGGTGGCGGCGGCATCCGCAGCTGCCTGGTCGTCGGCGACGGCGGCGTCGTGCGCTGCCTGGGCGTTGGCGGCATTGGCCGCTGCCAGCGCGGCTGCCGCGTCGTCTGCCTGCGCCGCTTGCGTGGCTGCCAGGGTGATGGCAGCGGCAACGGCCGCTGCCGCTGCCGCAACATCGGCATCATGCGCGTTTTGCGCCGCCAGCTGGGCTGCCGCTGCCGCGGCGGCGGTGGCGGCGACGTTGGCGTCCGCTGCCAGGGCTGCGTCCAGGGCCAGTTGCGCATTGGCGGCGGCCGTGGCGGCCGCTGCCGCGGTGGCGTCATCCGCCTGGGCATTGAGGGTGGCGGCCAGGGAAATGGCCGCTTGCGCCGCTGCCGCTGCCGCAGCGGCATCGGCGTTTTGCGCCGCGACGGCCGCCGCATGCGCGGCAGTCGCATTGGCGGCAGCGGTGGCAGCCGCCGCATCGTCGGCCTGTGCCGCCGCCAGCGCCGCATGGGCGGCAGCCGCATTGGCATTGGCCTGGGCCGCGTCATCGGCCGCACCCTGGGCGGTGAGGAGGAGGTTCAGTTTCAGCGTCCTGTCATTGTCGGCATCCAGGGCGTTGGTATCGGCCGTTACCGCCGCGTTCAGGTTGGCGATGGCCGCATTGAGCGCGGCATGGGCATTCAGGGCTGCCGTATCGGCCAGCTGCGCCGCCAGGGTGGCGGCCGCCGAAATGGCGGCCGTGTGCGCGGCATTGGCGGCGGCATCGTCGGCGGCCAGCGCGGCGCTGGCTGCTGCCAGTGCATTGTTGGCTGCCGTTGCGAGCGCGGCCAGCCCTGCATCGGCCAACAGCGCGGCATCGGCAATGAGCTGGGCCGCTGCCGCTGCTGCTGCCGTGCTTGCCGCCGTGGCGTCGTCGGCCAGGGCGGCATTCGTGGCGGCGAGCGAGGCGCTGGCCGTCAATATCGCCGCGTTGAGTGTGGTCGTGGCGGTATTCAGTGCCGCTTGCGCGTTGGCCGCCGCCGTGGCTGCTGCCGCGGCGAGGCTGTCGTCGTTCAGGGCCTGGTTCAGCGCGGCCAGTGCGCTCGCTGCCGCTGCCGCGGTCGTGCCGACAGCCGCATCGGCGGCCTGCGCGGCCAGCGTGGCTGCCAGCGAGACGGATGCCGTGAGGGCGGCGGCGGCAGCGGCGATATCGTCCGCTTGCGCATGTTGCGTGGCGGCGGCCGAGATGGCTGCCACGGCGGCGGCCGCAGCGGCAGCCGTATCGGCGGCGGCAGCGGCAACGGCGGCGGCCGTTGCATTGGTGGAGTTCAGCACAGCCGCAGCGGCCGCGGCATCGTCGGCCAGGGCCGCATTCAGCGACGCCAGCGCGTTGGCGGCGATGGTGGCGGCGCTGGCGGCGGCATTGTCGGCCAGCTGCGCCGCTTGCGCGGCCGCTTGCGAGACGTTGGCGACAGTGGCGGCCGTGGCGGCGGCCAGATCGTCGGCGACGGCGGCGGCGGTGGCCGCACTCGCCGTGATGGCGGCGGCGGCCGTGGCGGCCGCATTTGCATCCGCCTGCAGGGCCGCATTCAAGGCGGCCAGGGCGTTGGCCGCCGTCGCTGCCGTCGCGGCGGCGGCTGCATCGGCTGCCTGCGCCGCCTGTGCCGCTGCCAGCGAGGTGGCGGCCACGCCGGCGGCGGTGGCCGCCAGCGTGTCGTCCAGCGCCGCCGCGGTGGCTGCCGCCTGGGACGTCAGGGCGAGGGTGGCGGCGGCGGTGGCGGCACTGTCGGCCGCGAGCGCATTGTTCAGGGCTGTCAGGGATGCTGCGGCCGTAGCTGCGGTCGAGGCGGCGGCCGCATCATCGGCTTGCGCCGCCAGCGCGGCGGTGTTCGACAAGCCGGCCGTGGTGGCGGCGACGGTGGCCGCCAGCGCTGCCACCAGGTCGAACGGATGGGCGGCCGAATAGGCAGCCAGGGCGGCGGCATTCGCGGCATCGTTGTTGGCGACGGTGGTCAGGGCGGCGGCATCCGTCAAGGCGGCCTTGGTGGCCGCCACGGTGGCGGCCGTGACGTCGAGCGTGTGGGCGGTACCCAGCAGGACGGCGTCGGTGAGGCCAGCGACGGCGGCAGCTGCCGTGGAGGCGGTGGCATTGACGGTCGCTACCAGGCCCAGGGCGACGGCATCCGTCAGGTTGGCCGTTGTTTGTGCGGCGGTGGCAGCGGCCGCGTCGACGGTGGCCGTCAAGCCCAGTGCGACGGCGTCGGTCAGGGCGGCCGTGGCAGCTGCCGTATTGGCGGCGGCCGTGGCGGCCGTCGAGACGGTGCCCAGTGCCACGGCATCGGTCAGATTGGCAACGGCGGCAGCGGTGCTGGCGGCCGTGTTGGCGACCGTCGACACGAGGCCCAGTGCCACGGCGTCGGTGAGGTTGGCCGTCGTTTGCAGGGCGGAAGCGGCGGCCGCGTCGGCCGTGGCGACCAGGCCCAAGGCTGTGGCGTCGGTCAGCGCGGCGGTGGCGGCTGCCGTATTGGCGGCGGTGGTGGCCGCTGTCGAGAGCGTACCCAGGGCCACCGCATCGGTCAGGTTGGCAACATTCGTCGCCGTATTGGCGGCGGCGGCAGCGGCCGTGGCGAGCAGGCCCAGGCCGGCGGCATCCGTCAGATTGGCCGTCGCCTGCAGGGTGGCGGCCAGGGTGGCGTCGGCGGTAGAGATCACGCCCAGCGCCGTGGCATCCGTCAGCGCGGCCAGGTTGGCGGCGGAGGTAGCGACCAGCGCATCGGCGTTCGAGATGAGGCTCAGCGCGATGGCGTCGGTCTGGCCGGCAGTCGTGACGGCCAAGGCTGCGGCCGCATCGGCTGCGGAAGAGGCCAGGCCCAGGGCCACGGCGTCGGTCTGATTGGCAACAAATTGTGCCGTGGTCAGCGCGTTTTGCGCCAGCGTATTGGCGGCCGTCAAGGTGGTGACGGCAGTCTGGGCGGCAAGTTCAGCGGCAGCGTCGGCAGTGGAGGCAATGCCCAGCGTGCCGGCATCGGTCAGCAAGGCTGTGGTGGCGGCAGCCGCGGCGGCGGCCTGTGCCGCGGCAGCTGCGCTGACGGCCGAGATATCGATCCCGCCCAGCAGGGCGGCCGTTTCCGCCGCCGAGACGGCAGCGGCCGCCGTGGCGATGAGCGCATCGGCATTGGTCAGGTCGGCGATGGTTTGCAGGCCGGCTGCCGCCAGCGCATCGGCGGTGGAGATGCCAGCAAGGATGGTGGCATCGAACAGGGCGGCAGAGATATCGGCATTATCGGCACCGATCTGCAAGGTATTGACCGTGGCCGTCAGATCGAGCACGCTGGTCTGGCCAGCCGTGACATTGGCGGCCAGGGCGGCGAGGTTGGCCAGATTGAACGCATTCAGGGCGACGTTGACGTCCAGCAGGCTGGCTTGCGAATTGGCGGCAGCCGCATCGGCGTCCGCCTGGTCGGCTGCTTGCTGCAAGGCGACGACATCGGTCTGGTCGGCCACTGTTTGCGCATTGGCGGCATCGCTGGCGGCGGCCGCGTCGGCAGCGGCCAGGGCGGCCGCATCCGTCTGGTTGGCCGTCGTTTGCGCGGCCAGCGCGGCGGCGGCATCGGCGTCGGAAATCACTTGCAGGGCGGCCGCGTCCGTCAATGCCGCTTGCGTGGCGGCGCCGGCGGCCGTGCTGGCTGCCGCATCGGCCGTGATTTGCAGGGCGGCCGCGTCGCTCAGGCTGGCCGTGACGACGGCATTCGCCGCCACGGTGGCGGCAAGGGCTGCTGCGGCGTCAAGTGCGGCGGCATCGGTACTGGCGGCAAGGGCTGCTGCAGCGGCTGCGGCAGCGTCGGCATCGGAAATCAGGGCCAGTGCGGCCGCATCCGTCAAGCCGGCCTGGAGCTGTGCTGCGTCCGACGCCGCGGTGGCGGCGTCGGCGATCAGGCCCAGGGTGGGCGCGTCCGTCATGTTCGCTTGCGTCTGTGCATTGGCGGCGTTCGTGGCGGCGGCATTGGCGGCAGCCTGCAGGGCGACGGCGTCGGTGGCGTTGGCGATGGCAGCGTCCTGGGCGGCAACGCCGGCGGCGGCGTCCGCTGCCATGCTCAAGGCGACGGCATCGGTCAGGCCCGCTTGCGTACTGGCCGCGGTGGCCGCATTCGCGGCGGCGGTGGCAGCGATACCGAGTGCCGCGGCATCGCTGGCATTGGCAGCTGCCGCCGCATTCGCTGCCGCGGTGGCGGCTGCGTTCGAGGCGGCAGCCAGGGCGGCGGCATCGGTGGCGGCGGCCGCGGTGGCGGCAGCGGCGGCGGTGGCGGCATCCGCATCGGAGATCAATGCAAGGGCGGCGGCATCCGTCAGGCTGGCCTGGATGCCTGCGGCGACGGCGGCATTGGCGGCGGCGGTGGCCGCCAGGTCCAGCGCGGCGGCGTCCGTGGCATTGGCCAGCGCCGTGGCGGCGGCGGCAGCGGCGGCATCATTGGCGGAGATGACGCCAAGCGCTGCCGCGTCGGTCAGCGCTGCCTGGGTGTTGGCTGCGGCGGCGACCACGTCGGCCGCATCGGCGATGGCTTGCAATGCCGGGGCGTTGGTCTGGTCCGCCTGCGTTTGCGCCGCATCGGCCGCGGCGTGTGCGGCGGCGGCGTTGGCGGCGGCCGTGGCGGCAGCCGCATCAGCATTTTGCGCCGACGTGGCGGCGGCCTGGGAGGTGGCAGCGGCAGCGGCAGCGGTGGCTGCCGCGCTGTCGTCATTCGTGGCGGCGGTAGCGGCCGCTTGCGCGCCGGGGACGACGGCTGCCGTGCTGGCCGCCAGCGTATCGTCGCTGGTGGCGGTATTGGCAGCGAGCAAGGCTGCTGCCGCTGCTGCGGCGGCCTGTGCCGCCAGTTGGTCGGCCAGGATGGCGGCATTCGCCGCTGCCAGCGAAGCTGCTGCCGTGGCTGCTGCCGCGGCGGCGCTGGCGTCATCGGCCAGGGCGTTGCTGGCGGCAGCCGCCGCGGCGGCGGCGGCCAGCACGGCCGCGTCGGTCACGACGGTGGTGGTGGATTGATTTCCCGTGCCGCCCTGGCCGCCGGTCGAGCCGCCCGTTCCTCCGGTGCCGCCCGTGCCGCCAGTTCCCGTGCCACCCGTGCCCGTACCACCGGTGCCCGTACCGCCCGTACCCGTGCCACCGGTGCCCGTACCGCCCGTACCCGTACCGCCAGTGCCGGTACCTCCTGTCCCCGTGCCACCCGTACCGGAGCCGCCAGCTGCGGCGCCGCCTCCGCCGCCACCGCCTGCCGCGGCGGCAACCAGGCCAAGTCCGCCGAGCGCGCCCAGCACGCCAAGTCCGCCCAATCCGCCTGCCGCGCCGGCACCCGCGCCCGCGCCAGCCGATGCCCCGGCGACATCCACGACACTGCCGCTGGGGATCCCGGCGGCGCCAGCACCCGCGCCTGCCGCGCCGCCATTGTTGTCGCTTTGCGGCGTGCCGAGATCGGCGCTGCCGTTGCCGGCCTGGCCTGCTGCGGCGCCGCTGCCACCGCCACCGGCTGCCGCGGCGGCTGCCGCTACAGCGGCGGCCGCGCCCAGGGCGCCGGCATTGCCCGTATCGGCGCTTCCCGTGACTTCGACGACATTTTCAGGCGGCATGCTTTGGCTGGCATCGGCCCCTTGCACCAGTTCATCTTCGTCATACTGCTTGCGGTCGCCGTTTTTCGGGTTGGCGACTTTTTTTGCGGGCGTCGCGACCTTGGCGCCAACGCCTTCGGCATTGACGGGAACTTGTGCTGGATTTTGGATGGTGGCCATTTTAAAGTCTCCGGAAGAGGTTGGATATTCGTTCAATTTTTTAAGATATTAAAAAATCAATAATGTATTTCGTTTCCTTGGTTACTCCGGCGTGGCTTGGGCCGTGGTCGAACTCTGGTGTTGCCGATGTTGATAGTGGCAAGTAAAACATAATTGGAAAAAAATCGCTGGCGTAAAAGAGCGCTTGATCCTGGATATTAAAAATACTAATTTTGCATTTGTTTTGCATGGCGCTTATTTCTCGTATTTTGCTTCGCCCGTAACTGGCTTGCTTTACGATACACACTGGCAGGATGGCATATTTACAGGATGTCCGCGCCTGCCTTCACTCTGATGGTAATTTCAATTTTGAAACTTTCAATTTCATTTTGATCATTTTCCATGACTCTATTCTGTCAAGCTTTGCGCAAGTGAATAATCACGTATTGTCACGAAACAGGGCTTTCTGGATGAATCTGTTGCCATGCGCCAGCATTTCTGCGCCTTTCATCTCAAAAATCGTCTTGCTATCGATTTGCTAGTTGTTGCTTTTTTGTCCGGTGATTATCAAATTTGATTGGTAATAAAATACGATAGGAATAATTATTTGTAATTTTTATATCTAATTAATGCTATCGAATGAATAGTCTTTATTTGGCGAGGGAATTTATTACTGATTACTAGCAGTACGATAGTGATTGTTTTCGGCGGCGTAACAGGGGAAAAATGAAAACGCCCCGGCGGGCGGGGCGTTTTTTACGGGGATGCGATGGTGCGCTGTCAGCCTTCCTCGCGCCAGCTTCGCAGGCGGATGGCGGCGTAAATCAGGGCCGCGCCTGCCGCTGCGCCCAGCCAGACGGCTGGCAAGGCCAGGCTGGACCAGGAATTGCTGAACACATCGATGCGCGTCATGTGCGATCCTCCCTCTGCCAGGGCATGCATGCGTGGCAGCAGTTCCGGTTCGAACAGATACCAGCTGCCGGGAAGAGTGCCCAGCAGGGCGCGTCCGATAACATTCATCTGTATCCAGCTGACATCGCTTTCCGTCTGCGTCAGCTTGCCGGCCCAGACTGTCAAGATAAGCAGCAGCAGCGGTACGCCGACGGCCCACAGGAAGACTTTCGACTTGGCCCAGCTCGATACCATCAGCAGCCAGCCCACCGTCGGCAAGGCCCACAGGCAATACACTGGCAGCAAGCCGAACACGCGCAGCGGTCCCAGGTACAGGCCGGAAGAGCCGAGCAGTTCGGCAAACACGTGGATGCCGTTGGCCGCCAGCACGCCGCTGAGGATCAGGATCAGGGCCAGCGACGTCAGGCTGGCGGCAGCGGCCACGATCAGCGGTGCGACCAGCAGGGCGATGGCCGCTTTCGACAGCACCGTCTGCGCATCCGAGATGGGCAGCGATTTCCAGAACAGCACGCTGCGGTCGCGGCGGTCGTCATGCAGGGCGCTCAGGCAATAGAAGAACACGAGGAAACCCAGCGCCAGGAACAGCGGCGCGGCCGCATACGTATAGTTGTTGGCGACGGCGTCGATGATTTCCGTGCGGCGCGGGCCGAAGGTGCGCGTATTGAAAACGGTGCTCCAGGAAATTTCCTCGCCATTGACGATGAGCGCCGTGTGCATTTTGGTCTTTGCGACGGTCGCAGCCGCCATCAGGGCGCCCAGCACCGTCATGACGACACCGATCAGGGCAGGCGTCCACAGCAGCATGCCCTTGTGTTCCCACAACTCGCGCCGGATCAGCCATTGCATCTTGTTTACAGGGGAAATACTCATTGGTACGATCCTTTCATGGTCGCGACAAACAGGTCAGCCAGGCTGGGCGTGCGTATTTCGCCGAGTGCGGCCAGCTGGGTGCGGGCGACGCCGTCGAACAGCATCACCGACTTGCCGAACACGCTGCGTTCGCTGATCGGCTGCAGGGCGCGCGCCGGATTGACGTGCTGCGGGCCCACCATCACCTCGATGTAGCGCTCGCCTACCTCTTCCATGCTCGACGCCAGCACGATCTTGCCGTCGCGAATGAACATCAGGTCGCTGAGGATGTGTTCCACTTCCTCGATCTGGTGCGTGGTGATGACGATGGTCTTGTTTTCATCGAAATAGTCTTCCAGCAAGTTCTGGTAAAACTGCTTGCGGTACAGGATGTCCAGGCCCAGGGTCGGCTCGTCGAGCACCAGCAGTTTGGCATCGATGGCCATCACGAGCGCCAGGTGCAGCTGCACCACCATGCCCTTCGACATGGCCTTGACCTTCATCTTCGGCGACAGCTTGGTGTGGGCCAGGTAGCGTTCGGCCTTGCTGCGGTCGAAACGTGGATGCACGCCAGCAACGAAATCGATGGCGTCGGCGACGTGCAGCCAGCCCGGCAGGATGGCCACGTCGGCGATGAAGCACACGTCTTCCATCAGCGCGTCGCGCTGTACGCGGGGATCGCGCCCCAGCACCGACAAGTCGCCATCGAAACCCGTCAGGCCCAGGATGGCTTTCAGGGTGGTGGTCTTGCCGGAACCGTTAGGGCCGATCAAGCCGACGATGCGCCCCGGCGCGATATCGAAGCTGATGCCGTTGATGGCCACCTGCTTGCCATACTGCTTGCGCAGGCCGCGCGCGCTGATGACGCTGTCCTTGTTCAATGCATTCATGCGTTCTCTCCGTGTGCGCCGGCGTCGCGGCTCGCTTGCAGCAGTTGATCGAGGTCCAGGCCCAGGCGGGTGATGTGTTCCAGCAAGGCTGGCCATTCCTCGCGCAGGAAGCGCTCGCGTTCACTGGCCAGCAATTTGTCGCGGGCGCCTTCCAAGACATACATACCGAGTCCTCTGCGTTTTTCCACCAGGGCATCGTCGACCAGTTCCTGGTAGGCGCGCGAAACCGTGATGGGATTCAATTGATAATCGGCCGCCACCTGGCGCACCGAGGGCAAGGCGTCGCCGGACTGCAGCACGCCATCGAGCATCATGCCCACCACCCTGGCCTTGAGCTGGCGGTAGATGGGGCTATTGTCGTTCCATTCCGCGCTCATGGGATGCGCTCCCACAAGGGCGGGGCGGTGCGGCGCATAAAAAGTGCTGTAGGCATCGAAGCTCCGTGATGTATTGAGTTGGTGTTGTAGTTAACTATAACAGTGAAAATTCAAATGTCAAGATACTCATGTTTTTCTATCCATAAGTATTCCGACCAAAAATAGTCGCAAACAACTAAATATTGTCGAAAATGAGCAAATATAGTCGAGAACAAATAATTGAGACCGCCTCTAATGACAGATTCTGCGGTCTGGATGAACAGCTGTGTCCAATTTCCGGGCCAGTACTTGATTGGTTGCCTGGGGAGAGCCTATTCAGCCTGATAGCTAGGAATCACTATTATCGTGGACACCAAAATCCAATCCATACGATCCACGCTTTTTTCGGCACGCTGAATGGACGAAGGCCACAGGATGGTAGGACTGAACTTGATGTGTTCGTAACCAGAACTGAAGGCTATCTGGGAACGCAAGAGCAAGTGCTTGAGGAGCGTACTTTATTTCGCTTCTATCGCATTTTCTCGTCGGAACGTGAGGGGTCTCAAGCTGAGCGCAGTGGACAAGGATTGAACTCGATGTTGAAAACCCCGATGAATCTGGCAACGGGACACTTTAGTACGAAGCATCCCCTGAAAGCATGTCCGGTTTGTCTGGAGCAGGATCAGGAAAAAATCGGAATGCAGTACTGGCGCCTTGCCCATCAATTCCCGGGAGTGTGGGTTTGTCTGGAGCATGATTGTGGTCTGCAGGAGGTCACGGTCAAGCCCAAGGCACAGCAAAGATTTTTACTGCAAACGCCAACAGCTGGAAAATTGCAGCCGATCTCCGAAGTCTTTGCCGATAGAGAGGCATTTAAAAAGTTGCGAGAGTTGACGCGCCTGATCATATCGGTCACTTCTGACGAAGAACAAGGGAAAAAACAATTGGCCGCTGCCAGGGAGCGTCTTTGTCGCCACCTTAGAAATAGGGATATCTTGCTCGCGTCCGGCTGGGTGAAAGCAGCATACAAGCATCAAGCAGCTGAGTTGTGCAAAAACTTTGCAGAGTTTTTAGCTGAATTGCGAAAACACCCTGAGTTTGCTAGATTACCTCATAGTGTAGGTGGGGCATCTCGTAGATTGGCGACGTTCGTAAATGGAAAAAGTGTGGTACAACCGTTGGAGATACTTGTGATCGTTGCGTGGATCGAAAGGCTTGATTCAAACGGAGAGTTTGATTTGCACACGAGGTCTCAGATTCATAATCGACACTAAATCAACTTTTGAGGTTATCGCCAGCAAAGCGATGAACTTAAGCATGCCGCGGTGGCACGTACTCAAAGTGATGGTGCCTCCGTTTCGCTAATCTGCCGTGAGTTCCAGATCAATACAATTCAGTTGTTCAGTTGGTGCAAGCGTTTCGGTGACGAGGCGCTTGCCGGCGGTAGTACGCCAAGCCAGCTGGTGGTAGTCACTGTGCTCGACGCAGCGCCCGCAAGTGCACCGGTCGCCAGCGCCATACCCGGTATTATTATGCTCAGCTTGGACCAAGCCAGCTGCGCCTGGAGGACAGGTTGACGCGGTTACGCTAACCTTGTTGCTGACGCGACTGCGGCCATGATCGGCTTGCCAAGCCAATGTTACTTAATTTGGAGATGGTGCAAAATGGTCGTTCATAAAAAGTCTGAATCTATTGCCACCAGTCGCACGAGTGTCGCTGATTCTTTCAATAATTGCGATGCCAAATTTACCAAACTGTGGGTTCAGCAAGCAAGTGCCACCATCTAATGAACTGTGATGTGGCGGTTTGGATGCAACGACTCAGTCCTACATGTGGACGATTCCCTAGTCTTATTTTATCTGTAAGTGGAATTCCACCAGTTCACTAGACTATTGGTGATGACTAGTTCGTTTCTAAAATACAATTCAAGTAAATGGAGATAGTCATGCCATCACATGCTGAAGATTCTGTGTATAGTATCCATATTTCCGTGAATTTAAGTTGTTTTGCGACGTAAAAGACTTGGCGTTGGTTGTAATCGCGTGCTGGCCAGATAATTTCTGACAGAACTAACTCGATGTAAGAGGTTTGAGGACGCCAACGGCTACGTTCATAATATCTATGCGTTAAAAGATCCCTTTATGATAGATTTTTTTAATGATAATGCACTATGAAGTACAGAATCGGCCCAAACGGAGTGCATCTTTTTGATCGATGTTCAGGTTTGAATGTCCTGCTGGACGAGTTGTGCCTGGAAAAGGCAGTTTGGTCGATGTCCCCCCGTCAGGTATCCATTGCACTCACCAATGTTTGCGACCTTCATTGCGCGTACTGCTATGCGCCGAAGCACAAGGCGTCGCTGAATACTGACCAGTTGCTAGGTTGGTTAACGGAACTGGATACTGAGGGGTGTCTCGGTATCGGATTTGGCGGCGGTGAACCTACGCTGCATCCTGACTTCGTGGACATCTGCAAAATGGCTGCGGGTGAGACTCAACTCGCGGTCACATTTACGACTCATGGTCATCGGCTGACGGCGCGGCTGGCTGAGCGCCTCAAAGGCTCCGTCCACTTCGCACGTATTAGCGTTGACGGGATCGGTCGTACCTATGAAGAACAGCGCGGGAAACAGTTTGACAGCTTGCTCCGAGGCATGGATGCTATTGCGAGCATCTCGCCTTTTGGGATCAACGTCGTGGTCAACGAGCGCACCGTTGCAGAACTTGATGCGTTGAGCGAGCTGGCACAGAAGGTCGGCGCTAGCGAATTGCTGTTGCTTCCTCAGCAAGCAACCACAGCGATCGCAATTCCGGACGAAGCGGTCGGCAGAGCACTTCAGGTCTGGGTTTCCAACTACAGGGGCAAGGTTCGCCTTGCGGTCAGTGAGGCGGGTGCGTCAGGGCTGCCTACGTGCGACCCACTCCCGGATGAGCAAGGGCTTCAGGCCTATGCGCACATAGACGCGTCCGGCATACTGCGCGCGAGTTCTTACGCGCCCAGCGGCGCCGAGATTGGCGACACCGGTGTGTTATCTGCGCTTCAGCGACTCAGAAATACCTTCGAGATTAAACGAGAGACTCAATTATGAAGATATGGAACGGATACGGTTCTGAACACTCGATGAACCTGGTTCTCATTGGAAGGTTCAAGCGAGCGCAAGACGCAGAGAAGGTCGAGAGGGACATTGAAAAGCTCAGCGCCCAGGTTTCGAAAGATGATAGCCATTCAAGCGTCTTTGGCGAACCAGAGGATCAGCGATTTTCAGATGACATGCTCTCGCTGTTACGCAGCCTGAGTCTCAACATCTTAGGGCCAACTGATCTCGACCAGCTGATATCTGACCATCACCTCAAACGTGAGGGCGATCGCATCACTGTCACGACTGACGAGGCTGAGGTGAGCGCGTTCGTGAAGCTCTTCATTGAGGCTGGGGCGAAGGTCGAGGTTTTCTCGGCGCACGATTACCCGTCCGATTCCACCGTCGCCAACTGAAAGAGAAACGCCAATGCCTGAAGCAAATTGGAATGTATTCAATAAGCTGCCCGGAGCGGCGGATGAAAACTTCGAGAAGATTTGCCGCACTCTGGTGCGTCGTCACTACGGGCGCTTTGGTCGCTTCAAGCAACTTGCAAACCAACCTGGCGTGGAGTTCCACCTTCAGCTGACGGAGTCGTGTGATCTCGGCGTGCCGCCACGCTGGATTGGTTGGCAATGCAAATGGTATGACTTGGCGAACGGACAAGACTTGGGAGCTACTCGCCGCAAAACGATCATTGAGGGCATGGAGAAGACGCGTAAGTATCTCCCAGATGTGACTGACTGGAAACTTTGGACACACCACACGCTGACGAAGAAAGACCAGGAGTGGTTTTTCGCGCTCGAGAATGATCGCTTCCCCGAGTTGAAGTTAGAACTGCTGACGGCAACCGACATCGAGGATCTTCTGGTTGGGCCGGGAGCTCCACTTCGAGAAACGTACTTTGGTGAACTTGTTCTGACACCTATGCTACTCGCCGAGCAGTACAAGCTCGCTGCCGCTCCGTTCAGCCGCAGATACCAGCCAGAAGTTCATGTTGTGGTCGATGCCGAGGAAAAGATACTCAAGCGTCTGGGCGGCCAGAATGCCTGGGCATCATTGAAGAAGCTTGCCAGTGCCGTTAAAAGAAATTGCACGGAGATTGCTGCGCTGACGCGGCAACTCATAATTGAAATCAGGGTCGAAGTCGACACGTTCCTGGCCCGGGCCGACAAATTGGCTGATCTGCTTGACAGTCTGCACGCTGCGCTCGGCAAGGGCGATTTCGACACCGTGCAGCAACTGCTGGCGTCGAATCCACCATCGCAGCCGGTACGCTACAACCGGCTCCTCTCGAAACTGCGTGGAGCGCGTTCAGACGGAGCCCCGTTAGCCTCAAACCTGGTTGCAGACATCCACGCTGTTTCATCGGTACTGCGCGGTCTGGAGCGTTCGATCGGCGTTCGATCGGTGGCCGTGCTTGCGGCCGCTGGTGAAGGAAAGTCCGAGCTTGCCGTCAAGGTCACGCAGCCAGACGGGGAATTCCCCGGCGGTGTCTTGCTGCTGGGTAAAAATTTGCACGCAGGCCAGGGGCTTGATGATCTCGTGTCTGCCTTCAAAATTTCTGGTAGGTCGGCTGAGAGCTTCGATCGGCTGGTGGAGGCCGTCGATGCGGCGGGCCAGCGTGCGGGTACACGCATCCCAATTGTCATTGATGGGCTGAATGAGGCAGAAGACCCGAGAAGCTGGAAGGATGAGCTTTTCCGGGCAGATGAGCTTTTGAAAGGCTTTCCGCATGTTCTGCTGGTTGTTACTCTGCGCAATGAGTTCGCGCAGATATGCCTACCTGAGGAATTTCCGCAAATTGAGCACAGGGGGTTCCAGGAAGACCCGCAGGCGGCCATGGACAAGTACTTTGAGTTCTACAAGATTGACGCTACCGACGCTGATCTACCTATCGAGTTCTTGCAGCACCCATTAACGTTGAGAATTTTCTGCGAGGTGGCGAACCCTCGTCGTCAGCACATTGTTGGGGTGGAAGCGTTGCCCAGCTCGCTTGCAGGTTTGTTCGAAGAGCATTTCAACAAGGTTGCCGCACGAGTTGCTGAACTTTCGCCAACGGCGCATCGCATCTATCAGGATGAGGTGCAAGATGCGCTGCTAACGATCGCAGCTCTCCTGTGGACGGACAACGCGAGAAGCGTGGAGTGTCAAGCTGCACGCACGGCAGTTCGAGACGTGGGCAGTTGGCACGCCAGCGTCATTCGCGCTTTAGAGTCTGAAGGCGTACTGGTTCGAACGGCCTCTGAAGAAGGCGCCATAGGAATCGCGTTTTCGTACGACCTGATGGCCGGACACATGATGGCACGCCACCTGCTTGCTAAACCGTCCTTGGCGCAATGGCTGCAAAGTGATGAAGGAAACGCGAAGTTCCAATTCCAGGAACCTAGATCGCATACCTTTGCCTATGACGTTTTCCGTGCTCTCGTTGGCCTGTATCCGCATCGCCTTGGCAGGCGGCAGCTTTGGCAAGACTTGTCAGACAAGCGCCTCATCATGAACGCTCTATTGTTGACGGCGCAATCAGACCCACGGCATATCGGGCGGGAAACGGTGGAACGGTTCGCGCGGGCAATGCAGGAGTCTGATCAGTTCGCAAGGTTTGCCTTCGAGCGACTTCAGAGTACCAGGGCAGCGCGAGCGCACCCGTTTGACATGGACTTTTTGCACGACGTGCTACTGACGATGCCCAATACCCAGCGCGATCTTGTTTGGTCGGAGTGGGTTCGTGAGAAGTCTGAGAAAGTGGAAGACGATTTCAAATTCCTGTCGACGAGATGGAAGTTGGGTAGTTTGGACGAGCGAGAGATTCGGCGAGCACGCTGGGTGATGTGGACGTTGACGTCGACATCCAGACGCCTGCGGGACGTCGCTACCAAGACCTTGTGCGAATTTGCCGTTAAGCGGCCTGTGGAATTTTTCCAGCTGGCAGTGGAAGCAATTTGCATCTCAGACCCATACGTCCCCGAGCGGATGTTCGCTGCGGCCTACGGAGCTGCGCTGAATACTTGGTCCGATATCAATGCTGGGGAGTTACGTGAGGCACTGCCTAGAGTCGCGCGTGAGATTTATCAAGCGATGTTTGCGCCTGCTGCGACGCATCCTACTTGGCATGCTCTATATCAGCAGTACTGTCTGGGCACGATTGCCATCGCAAGGATGGTTGATCCGGCTTGCTTGTCTGAGGACGAAATAGCTCATCTTCTCCCTCCATTTGCTCATCTGCCTAGTCCGTTTGAGAAGATGCCGCAGTACGGGCCGATGATGATCGAACGTGCTAAGACAGCGGCTATCAAAATGGACTTCGGCAACTACACAATGGGGAGACTGATTCCACATCGGTCGAACTACGACGATAGCAACCCAGAGTACCGGCGTGTGCTGCCGGAAATCGTTTCGAGAATGCTGATGCTTGGCTATGACCCTGAGCAGTTCGAAGCTGTTGACAGGAAAATGAACTCAGGCCCTCGTTTAGGCGGTGACAAGCACAAGGTCGACCGATATGGGAAGAAGTACGGCTGGATCGCTTATTTCGAGATGTGGGGTGTCCGATACGCACAGGGCCTTCTTGCCGAGGAGCGGAGCGCCCGCCCATCAGATGCGGACATTGACCCGACGTTCCCGCTCGCTGTAGCAAGCATTGACCTACAGGTCCCAGACTTGTTCAGCGGTCAGGCTATGGATGCTGCTGATTGGGTAGTGAGAGGTCAGCAACCGGACTACCGCAGCATCCTCGAAATCTCGGAGATTGATGGGTTGACGGGACCATGGGTCGTACTTGACGGGTTCCTCGAACAGAACGCTTCCACTGATGACCGGCAGGTCTTCACCTTCCTTCGAGGTGTACTCGTGGACAGCGGAGAAGTCGACCGCCTATACACGTTGTTTACTGGTCTCGAATACCCTGGCAATGACGCCATTCCAGAGGCGCCAAGCTACTACTACACTTATGCGGGTGAGATGCCTTTCTCCTCAATTCCGGGACTGACTGTCGCTGATGAGCAAGAGCTCGACCGGACCGAATGCATAGTCTCCGCTGATAGATGGTCAAACAATGGCATCGCGGTCGACATCCCAGTGCAGAAGTACAGCTGGGAAAGCTACCACAGCGTGGTGAACGAGGGTGGCGAAGTGTGCCTGCCGTCTAAGAAACTCTGTGAGGCTTTGAGTCTCAGGTACCGCGCCAACAAATGGGACTTGCACGATGATTCAGGCGTGGCGTCCATGTACCGCGAAGTCGGCGAGTATGGCGCGCAGATTAGTGGCTCATTCAGTTATCTCCGTCGCGATCTTCTTGATAACTACTTGGCGCAGTCCGGCAAGACGCTTGTGTGGCTCATGTGGGGAGAGCGTGGCTTCCATCACCGCTCAGCTGAGGCGCATAACCTGCACGAGTACTATGCGAACCATCAGCATATTCACAAGCGTACGCACGTCTATCAGCCTGCTTTGAGGATTCAATCGTAGGCTGAATCAGCCGAGGGGGGCACCACCATTCAGGACGCGGCACGATCCCCCTCCCGGTGACGGACACCTTTTATTGGGGGTGTAGTGGTCAACCCATCCCGGACACTATATTAAGTTTTTCTTCGACGACGGCCGGTGCCAGTCCCTGGTTGAACTGATGCTGCCGTATCCAGTTATACCGGTGCATCAGGTAATGGCTGATGTCCCGTTGTGCTTCTTGTGCCGTCATGTAACCTGTTGACGGCAGCCATTCCGTTTTGAAGCTACGGAACAGTCGTTCCATAGGTGAATTATCCCAACAATTTCCCCGACGGCTCATACTCTGCCGTATCCGGTAGCGCCACAATCGCTGACGGAATTTTCGGCTGGCGTACTGACTGCCCTGATCCGAATGAAACAGCAGCCCCTGCGGTCGACCACGCTGCTCGTAGGCCATTTCCAGCGCTTGCACAACAAGGTCGGCGTCGGGCCGTAGCGAGAATGCCCAGCCCACGGCTCGGCGAGCGAACAGATCCAACACCACAGCCAAGTAATACCATCGCCCCTGCGCCCAAACATAGGTGATATCGCCGCACCAGACCTGATTTGGCGCCTCCACCGTGAACTCACGGTTGAGATGATTCGGAATGTCGACACGCTCCACCGTGGCCTGCTTGTAGGCGTGCTTGCCAGGTTGCTTGCAGACCAGCCCCAACTCCGCCATCAGGCGACTAACTTTGAAGCGGCCAATGGCCGTGCCTTCCTCGCGCATCATGTCCATGATGCTGCGGCTCCCCGCTGAACTTCGGCTCTCAACGAACAGCTCGTGGACGCGGCTACGTAATACCACGCGCTCAACATCAATGTGTCGCACGCGCTCCCGATGTGCATACAGGCATGACCGCGCGACATCGAACACCGCGCAAATCAACTCGATTGATTCGTCACCACAAATCTGATCGATTACCTGGTACGTTCTATCCCTTCCGACATCAAGAGCGCGGTAGCCTTTTTTAAAATGGATTTCTCCCGCTCAAGACGTTCAATGCGCGCCTCTAGTTCCTGTATTCGCTGCTGATCCGGCGTGATCGCCTTGCCCTGTGGCGTGACGCCTTGTCGCTCCAATTGAAGCTGCTGAACCCAGCGGCGCATTAGCGATTCTCCGACGCCGATCGACCGGCTGGCCTCCACGTGGCTGTATCCCTGATCCAATACCAAGCATGCTGCCTGCTGCTTGAACTCAGGGGAAAATGTACGTCTTTGCTTGCTCATCAAACACCTCTCCATGGCGAGCATTCTCGCCTAAATTGGTGTCCGGGAACATTAAACCACTACAGGGGGATCTCCCGACCTACGCTACGCGCGCGCTAGTTGCGCGCCGGAGGCTCTTCCCTTTCACAAGTCTGGCACACATCGCCCCACTTTCGCCCGGCTGTTTAGCTCATGCAGGTTGATTCGATAAGGCGGCTCGGTTAAGTCGCTGCCGCCTTCTATAATATATGCCGGCCAAAAGCAGTGGGCTTGTTTTGAACGGTCTCATCGAGTGCTTCAAGCAGAAGATGGGTCAAGCTGCCGTAGTCAACCACGCTTACCAAGTATGAGCAGGCCCGTTTTAGAACACGAGCCGACGCCGACGCCGATACCGCTAAAGCCAGAGATCGCTGCGCACACTTCCGAGTTGACTGGCCAACTGGGCGACGCATGCCCAAATGCGCGCAGGTGAGACGGCTTCCAGATGAGCGGTTTCCTCGACCGCCATCACAACCACCTGCAGGGGCGTTTCGTCTAGGAAGTGTAGTAAATGGGATTTATGGTTAGCCGGTACTTGGCCGGTAGCCAAAGCATGCTGTAACTGGTCGCTATGCAGCTCGCCGCTGTAACTGACACTAGCGTTCTTTGCCGCCATCCACAAGCCGCGCTTTTTCTCCCTGGCCTCGATCGATGGCGGGGAAAAATTGAGTCCGAGTATCCCCAGCAGCTTAACCACGCGCCCGAAACTCAAGTCACTAATGGTTCCAGCTTCCAGTCGCTGCACCGTCTGGCGCGACAGACCAGCCAACTTCGCTAAGCGTTGTTGCGTCAACCCGACTGCTAGGCGACGGACGCGGACTACTCTGCCGACTTCGTAGATATTCATGAGCTACCGTTCTGTGAATGTAGAAAATATTTTACATTTATTTGTAACATAGCCATAAAGGACGCGCCGTCTTGAGTTTGGCGCCGACTCGCTAAATGATGGCATCATCCCGCTGGGACGCGGCGTATTTTTTAAGGTGGGGAGAGCTGTGCTACGCAGTTTCAGTGACGGAGGTCGTCGACTCGGTTGACCTGGAGCTCTGTGATACTGGCCAGTCCATGGCGGAGCCAAATTATGCCAGCAGCGACATCCGCCCTGCAGCCGGTCCAGGCTTTACGCTTACCTGCTCTCTGCAGCTCCTTATACGTCTATTTGACGAAAAGAATTTTCAACTTCATCGTTTTAAATTACCAATATATTGTGAAGACTTCACGGTCTACAACATGGAAGATTCTTACCAATATATTGGGAGAATTACTTGGATCCAGCGATCGCTTACGGCCAGGTACTGCGCCTGCTCAGAAAAGAAGCGGGGATGTCGCAAGAGCAACTTGCATTCGCCGCAGACGTTGAGCGAAATTTTGTGAGCCTGATCGAACGTGGAATCAATCAGCCTACGGTTCGCGTCATCTTTAAACTGGCGTCTGCACTTCAAGTCTCGCCTTCAAAGATGATTGGCTTAGTTGAGGAAAAACTTGCAATGTAACGCAATAGTAAAAATAGTTGTTTGGAGCATTGCATTGGATAAGTGTTCGTGAAAAATCGTTGTGCGAAGATACTTCAAAACGCCGGTGATGGGACGTAGCTTAATTTTCAAGGTGTAGGTTAAAAACAAGAACGGGAGTTGATGATCGCGCTTTTGCCATTGCCCGACGAGCTGGATCGCTCGTATTTAGGTCGCTTACTTCGTACCAATGGGCTAAGAACTGAAGCGGAAATTATATGCTTGTTAGCGCAGTGGGCGAGCGTCGCAGAACCTTCACTTCAGGGAATTTGCTGCATCGACTTACTCAGCCGGGCTGCCCACATGGAGCTAACGCAATTCGTCCGGAGTCATAGCACGCTACCTCTGCGTAGAGCGATTACTTCCTATATACCAGATCTGGCCCACGGAAATCCAGAGAGCCAATCAATGCTACGGTTGACCGGCATGCGGTTGGCCCGCCCAGCAGCGTATTTTTGCGTTGATTGCGTTGACTCCGACCAAAAAACACACGGGATGAGTTACTGGAGACGGGATCATCAGTTACCAGGCGTGACATCTTGTTGGGAACATCGAACACCATTGCGATATGTTGACGACACCGAAGCATTTTTAAAGCCCCCATCACGATTTGAGAAAAATAGTCATGTTGTAGATAAGGCGTGGGCAGGATCGGACTTGGAACACGACGGAATCCAGCGCTTCTTGGCTATTTCACGCAAACTGATAAGCTTCGAGAAGCCCATAGCCGTAAAAATAGCGCGAGAAGTGCTGCACGAACGTGCATTGGATCGAGGGTGGAGTACGCACGCTGGAAGCTCCGAAAAAAAGCTATTGAGTGACCAAATTTTGATGGCGTTTCCTAGAGACTGGCTTGCGACAGTAGTGCCAGCGCTCGCCGAAAAGGCATTCGGGATTCCATTGAATCAAGTCGATGGTGTCTTGTATTTATCCACTTCGGCGTCCTCAGTTGCACCCTATATTTTGGCATGTTGTGTCTTGTTCGATTCAGCGGATCACGCGATTTTGGCTCTAACAACTGGCTCACCAGTCCTCCGGAAACGAAGGCCTCGCGAACCAAGTGTTCTCATTGATGACATTGAGCTTAAAAAAGTATATGTACGCGCAAAAGGACAGTATAAAGCTGTAATGTCCTACATATCGGGTAACAAGAATTCCAATGCCACATTGACTCGCTTGCGGGTATTGGGTCTTCCAGATATCTCCTCCCCAGACGATCAATCGGTGTTGTTGTCAGCGGCGATTTCTTTCTTTTTGGATAAAAAATCGCTTGCTGAAAGTGCTGCGCTTGCCGGTGTTGAACTAGAGAAATTTGAGAATTTCATTCGACAAAGCGGCAGTAATCTTACAGCACTGCTGATGGAGATGAAGTCCCCTCGGCGCGGTCCGGGGACCGGTGTTCTGCGCATCAAACAACGTACACCGCGCGAAGTTCGAGCACAATACATCGTACACAATGACGATGAATTGTGCCTTACGGCATCATCTAAATGTAAAGTTTAAATTTCAGTTATGCCGCTCCAAAAAAGCGCCCAATAGCCATCGTCACGCGGCATGAGATCTTCAAAGCGAGACATCCGTTTTGGATCATTTGACAAGAGTGCTGCGATGGCGGGTGCAAGAGGGGCAAGGTATGTGAGTGATGCTTTCCTGAAATCCTCCATTCTGAGGTCGTCGTCCTTACGTTCGAATGCGACGCGGTGAGCTGCGATCCACAGGGCGATAATAATGCGAGGAAGACCGCCTGTCAGTTCGATGATTAGTTGTCGGAATCCGTCAGTTGAGGGTAGCTTCTTGAGAACGTATTGATACTCGCAAAGATGGGGGAAAAATACATCGCAAAAGCTTGGGTCATGAGCATTTCGGAAGTGAAGAAAACGGTGATAGCCAGCTGTCACAATTCTCTGCGTCGTTGCCAATCGTTTTGTCAGCGCACCAACGCCGTCAGGGGTACCTGATAGCAATATGGGCATCTGCCACATGTTGGTGAGATTCAATATCAATTTCGAGGTGGCATCTTCGATAATACGTAGTTCGCGGCCCTCTTCGGTTTCCTTTGATTTGGCTCGCTGCTCAAGGGTTTGAATTTTGAACAGGTTTTGTATTTCGTCCAAGTGCAAGGCTCCAAGAAAATGGCTTAAGGCTACTTGTCGCCATTCATCTAGCATTTGAATGCCATTGCGGCGATTTTTGGAAAGCGCGGCGGCAAAGCGTGTGCCGTTTGTGGCACGGTCCCAGCTCATCATTAAATTTGCTGCCAAGTCTGCTGAGCGGCCGGTCGCTGGTACATCAGTAGAAAGCCACACAACTTGTTTTAATCCGTTGGCCATATGAGGAAAGGTGTCATGATGAATTACTTGGCGAGGATATAAATTGAAGCTGCGCAGTGCTGCTTCGGTTTTCCCAGCTCCAGATAAACCGACTGCAAGGGCTGCGCTTGCAGGCGCTCTTGGTGTGTTATAGGCGCCTGGCTCGCCACCGACCATGCGCCAAGTGTCTACCAAATCTGGATTACGATAACGATAGCTTTGACGAAGCATGAGATCGATGGTCGTGTGTAGTTTTGCTCCTTCAAGTGACGGGATGTGCAAGTCACGAAGACGCATCAAGTAATGTAAGCGTATATGAACCGGAATCTCCTTGAGGTTAGCCGGCCTGGGCGGCAATTGTAGAAGCTTCGTGAGAATTTCTGAACGCGACAAGATGGGCCCCAGACCTTGCGTCAGTCGATTACCTTCGTATGGGTCATAGATCATGAGCTCTCTCCTTCTGCGTTGACTGCCGCGAAGACATCTTTCATATGCTCCAAATAGGTGAGCTGCGCCTCGTCAACGGTGGCAGTCACTGCAGCAGACGGTACCGTGGGGGAAGTCACTGAGGTCTGGTTTTCTATCTGTCTGGATTCCATCATGGTGGGCACTTCTCCGCTGTACCGTTCAATTGCTTCCTCAGTAAGAGATCGGGCGTTGGCGATAAGTGCTTCAACCCTCTGATGCGATTTCATAGCTTGTAAAACTCTGGCGTGCTCGACGTCGGCGGCGTTCAGTTTCCCAACCATGAATGCGTCGAGCACTTCGTCGAATGTTTGTTCTCTGGACGCAATGGTCTGTTGAGAAAGGCGTAAATCCAGCAGTCCAGAGCCTGCTAAGTTTGGCGTCCAAACCCGAGAGACGGATCCAGGAAAATGGTTAATATCAATATTCCAGCTGCCGAAATTTCGCGCATGTGCTGTCCATTGCTCCTTGTTGATTTTTTCCGACTCATAGTGCAAACCACAAAATCGAACCCCGCTCCTGGAGACTATTCCGCGCTGCTGTGGCAGAAGTTCGCTGATGAGTTCTGACTGTGGAAACGCCCTGCGCGTCCCGATCCCTACCTCGTGCCCCCAGCGCCAAAGGCCCGCTGGGCTGGGTATCACACCTGCCGATGCCATGTGGGTATCGATCCGCTTTGCGCGGTTCGCCGTTAAATTGTATTCTGCAAAAACAGTGTGCAAATATTCGGTGTATTCGCGCACCGTCAAGACAGCTTCGCGTGGATCAAAGCGCCGGAGTTCGTATTCTTTGCGACGCGCATCGATAGCTCCGGGCAGCCATAGATGTTGCCCGTCCTTTTCAATACGGTGGAGTACTTCGACTAGTCCCTTCAGGTCTGGCCGATATGGTGGTGCATAACTCAGACATGGAATTAGCTTTATGCCGGTCTGGCTGGCGGCGCGCGATAAATACTCCCCTCTGTCACACATCAGTACTGCGGGCATCGTCGGCGCGGGATACAGACTTAACATTGGTTCGTATTGCCATAGGTCAGCCAACAATGCAGGATCCGCAGCGGCGCTGAATAGGCTTACCTTGGCAGTATCCCAGCTTGGCCCGCTTAGACACACGTAGAATCCGACGATCGCGGTCGACCAAACATCCACGATAATGTAGACCACAGGACGACCAATTATCCAGGCTCGGTTGACACTCGACCTGAGATAAATATCGCCGATTGTTGAATCGATCGCCCAAGTATGGCCAGGCCCTGCGACGCCTTTCCAGTTGCGACCGGTCATACCTCGAAAGCTGCGTGCATAGTGGCCAGCGGTAGTCCGATCCAATAGTCGTTGGAGTCGCGGTACGTCGGTAGTCAGAACCCGCTTCACCTGACTACGGTTAGGATATTCTCCTTGCTTAAGTTCAAGAGGAACATGCAAGCCATTCTCCATGCGATATCGCTTAACAAATTGACTGTCCAGGATGAATTTATAGCGGGCGGGAAAATCGGGCTTTGGACTCGGGATTTTTTTATCAGCGATCATAATCCACTGACGCCATTCAGTACTCATTCCGGGCTGCGTGGGAGGTAGCGTATTTCCGGATGCTTTAGCTGCATACTCCCCGAGCGTTTTTCGTCCAGCTTTCTGACGCCCGTTCGGATCGCAAGGACGTGCGACCCCAGGAGCACCGCATCGATATCGGCACGGCTTTAAGCTTACGGCAGAGAAACCCAAGCGGCACAGAATTGACCAGAGTTTGTAGAGTAGCGACTTGCTTGCTCCTGTTCTTGCGGTTGCAGCATTAACTAAGCTTGCCACACCGCCGTCTTTTAGAATTGTGGAGCTCAATGTGTCAAAATCGAGAAAATCTGACATGACCTCGACTCGATGAACATACCGATCCTGATCTGACTTTGAGAGAGTGAATTGCTCGCGCTCGATGTCAACTACCTTGATCATATTGTCGCTTTTGAGGTCATCGAGCTGCGCATAGCCCACCCAGATCAGTTCTCCGACTAAAGGAAGCGGCGCCTGCTTTCTAGGAGACTTAGTCACGTCTTGCTTTTTTCTTCCCCGAGTTTTCCCATTAGGGAAGGTACAGCCTGAGAGTCTCGCGAGAATGGTCTGGTTTGTGCGCGGCGCGTCGAGCACAACGCGATAAATGCCTTCCCACGTTCCCGACGTAATTTCAATGACTTGATTGTGGATTAGCATGACCAAGCTGACCTCCCCGATGTGATAGGATTCAGTAGCCGAAATTCTGCCGGATCCAGCAGAACGAGCGGTTCGTGTGGGCGCCAACTTCTACGCAGATCGATTGGCAGGCGGCCAGACCAGACCGCCTGCCAAAGGGCAAGTTGGGCTTTGCTCTGGCTCCCAAACTCCGCAGCCAAGTATTCCAGCGCAGCGGTCATAGATTTTCCGCGTAACCTATCAGCTGCCATGGCGACGAAGTCAATTCCTGGCTCATCTACTTGAGGTTCTAGTGCCCAAGACACACAATTGCGAAGCGTCTCTGCCACCAGGCCATCATAAAGATTTGGTGTGACAAGTAGCCATTGGACACCGCGTGCTTTCCAATACATATGCTCGATAGCGAGCAGTTCCTTGGTACGTTTCTTATCAGCTGCACGATTGGGCTTGACGGCGATGGCCAGAAGCGTAAGTTTGCCGTCTGGTTGCCTTATGGTGAGCAGCAGATCTGTCGTCATCACCCAACTTACAGAACGTCCGCCACCGCTCACTTTGGGATGTTTAACCTGCAGCTCCGTTGCAATGCTGAGTGAACCAGCGTATTTACCTGCAATTGTCGAGTCATCGGGGCGCGATAGCTCATGCTCATTTTCTTCCAAGCTCAATGGAAATTGCTCTCTAATATCGGCGATGCCGACGAGCATTGTGCAGAATAGAAATGTCACCAACTCAAGGTCACTGAGCAGCTCCCGTTGCCTACCTCGCCAATGTTGAAGGTGAGAGCGGCCGGAACTGGCTGGGTCGCTGCGGCCGACGCGATGCCAAGGCACATAATGTTCGTTGCTGCCTTTGCCTCGCCCAAGGCGCCGGTAGCGGTCGAGCAAATCTGGGGTAAATCGTTTTTGGGTTTTCATCAAGGTTCCTATCGTCCAAAGAGCTGTTCGTGACTCACCGCTAAGTGTGGGAAAGACGAGCGCAGGTTCGCTATAAGCGTATTGCTGCGCGGCCAGTGAATCGCGACGTAGCCGGAAACGTAAAGTGAAGGAAGAGGACGCACGAACCCACTCGCCCCGTGAAAAGAAGGGGCAAGGTTGTTGACAGTGGGTTCTGGAGAGACGATACTTGATGCAGGATGAGCCAAAATCCATGCAGCAAATACAAAGCCCGAGAGTTGACGCTCTTGGGCTTTGGTCATTTACGGCCCCGCTTTTTTTGCTAAATTTGCGTGGCTAGGTCATAGGCGGCCTCCGGAATTAGGTTCTTTTTAGTCATTATGGGTAACAGGCCTCGTTGGTTGGCCTGTCCCCGCAATAAAAGCGCGTTCCCTTTGTGCTGCGAGCCAAAGGGCAACGTCCCTTATGAGGGCAAACTTCCCTTTTCTGTTTTCAATTTCGAACACTGCGATCGGTACCGTTTTCCGTGACACTGCCTGCCTGAAAGCTTCTTTTGAGGCGTAACCAAGCACCAGCCGCAGGTTGTCGTTTGACACAAGGGGGCCGTACCGATTCATCAGCTCTCGTTCAAGGAGAACTGCGAGTGGTTCGTCAAAGAGAGGTTGGTGCATTTCACCTTCGTGGTAACGGTTGGTCACACCAAATATTAGCGCCGGCTCTCAAAAAATACTAGGTCGTATATTTTTCGTTCAAGTTACTCTAGTTTTCCTCTGTAAAATCATACAACTCATTGAAATTAAACGTCTTAATAAAAATATTTTTGATTTCGTCAGAAGGCGCAAAACTCGACATGAATGAGAATTTCAAGCGAAAACGTGATGCTATCGATCAAATTCGCACAATTTACTGGTTCGAAGGGATTCGGATAAGTACCGGAGTGGACACGGCGTATGCTGTCGAGCGCTTGGTCGAACCCGAAGGGTTCAAGTTGAATAAGGCTGGCACAGCTTTCCATAGGAATAAATGGATTTCATATCGTAGCGGCCGGCATACTCCTCGAGCAGCCTTGGTTACCCGAGCAAATAAACTTGTAGCCGGATCAGACAAGGAACTGAACCATGTGCTCTGGAAGGTATTGGATGACTCCTCCAACGTTGTACGCGACGGCTCTACATGGCTACGACAACTTGCGCCTGGACTCCAGCTTGTAGTTTTTTCGGAGGATGGTGAGCTGCACCCTCACAGAGGGCAACGTTTCCTCAGTAAAATCGAGCGCCGTGCAGGTCTAGATTCGCTTGCTTGTTTAACCATTTTGTTGAAGATGGATGTTGCACTTGGTGTCTACGAGCAGGTTTGGCGCTTGGCGGGCAGCATATTTCGAGTGCTATTAATGTTAGGAGAGCACTTCACAAAAAGAGGTTTAGCTGAGGCTATATTCGAAGTCTATGTTGTAAAAATATTTCACTTTTCAAAATGGAATGGTGAAAGATTCTATATAGAGAAATATAATTTTTCCTTTTGGGCAGGACTGCTCTATCAGACTGCCATTCGTGGAGTTTCTGACAAGGGAAGGACATCCTCTTGGTCAGAAAAAGTTCATCAGATGAACCGAATTTTAGGCGGTAAACTTGGCTTGGATTTGAAATTTTCGCTCGACCCTTTGATTGGCCCTGATCTTGATTTAGGACCGCTTAGTGAGGCGACACAGCGCAAGCTTTGTACCAGCATACTGATTAAAAAGAGATGCATGGAAAGAATTTATCCAGGAAATACTTTCGATGTTTGACGCCTCGGTGGCGGCCGCAAAGTGGTTACGAATGGATTAGGTTGCAGCGCTTATTAACACTGGCATGCAGTTTGTACCATAAATGTTTCTTACAGTGCTTCTGGACCACTTGGCATCGACATCCTTTTACGCGTGCTTGTGCGGCTTCAAGCTCAGCGGCACCGTGCCTTCCTTGACCGTCTCGGCTCCCTTCCGCTTGTTGCGCTGGGTTGAGGCCTGCACCAGTGAGGCTTCGACGATCTGCCCGCAACGCGCCAAGTAGCCTTGCGACAGCAGTTGTTGCTGGCCCTGATCGAATACCTGATTGTCTACGCCAACTGCGCCAGACGATCACGGAACAACCAGATCGTCTTAAGCCTGCATTTGTCCAGTCTTATCAAATGTCTCTAAGAATTTTTGCAATGGCCGCAGCATCCAGGTCTTTTCGATAACAGCCTATAACTTTTACGAAGGCATCAAGCGATAATGTCTCCACCTTGTTCATCATTTCATAACTCTTACTCGCGAGAACTAGTTGCGGTGGCGCCTTGATATACTGGATAAATTCCGAAACTGTTGGCGTTTGGCCAGACCATAATTTTCTTAAATCGGTGCGGTGATGCGGCCCTTCCCCATCAATGCGTCCCGACGTGAATCCTAATGATGGTGAACTGAAGAATTTTCTTAGAATAGCATCATCAATAATATAGGTATCCTCAAGTTGACCTATCGAAAAGGGGAGGGCATTAAGCACACAGAAGACTGGATTTTTTCCAATGGCCTCCGGGAAATCTTTCTCCAGAATATCCGGGTAGTCGATCAGACCTTGCCGTAATCGGCGCACCTGCGTCACGTGATTGCGTAGTTCCTGATTAAAATGATAGGTTGCAATTGGATTGCCGTGCGGAATTCCTCGATTTTTACACTCTAGGAAGAAAACATGGTCGCCCCAAGTAAACGCTACATCATAATCGAATTCATGCTCTTTTTTTTCGCCCCTCTTGACTTTTAGCTGGCGAGCATTAAAGCCTTTTTGTCGAAGGAAATCGACAGTAGCTACTTCAAAACGTTTTCCTTTGTCTTTAATAACAGAACCCTCGTTTGCCAAGCTAGAGAACATAATTTTCACCAAGTCCGCCATTAACAAGGACACACCGAAGAGAATGTAGTCATCTCCGGTAGTTTTGACAAGCGGTTGATCATATAGATCGCGACTGCCGCTTCGGAAAGATGCTAACTCAATGAAAGTGGTGGCGGACTCGATTGTCAGACCACAACGTTTGAATTCATCCAGCAGGCGTGACTTAGGGACGCGAGCACAGTAAGTCTTTTGCTCTTTTTCTAGCTGCTCTACCAGCAATTTCAACACTGCATATCCTCTCAATCTCTCCGTCAGCAACAGTTTTCCGGCCCTCGTTTTCGACAAGTCTGTTTTGGTAAGATGCCCAAGCGATGCGCCCGCGTGTGCCTCCTCAATAGAAACTAAACCTTTTGGTGGCAACGGAACATATTCATTTACGAGAGCGATTTTCTTTGCAACATTAGTCGTCATAAGCATGGAATGGAGATTCTGTTCCAAAAATTTATCTAAGCGTTCGTTTGCAAAAATCTCAAAATTTTCGTCCTCGAAACTAGGGGTGAACTCAAAAGCCTTTTGGATAGCAACGTCGGGATTTAGTGATTTTAGATGCGATATCCAGTCGGCCCGCAGCTCTGGCAATTCCACTAGATTACCATTTAAAAAGCGCACTCTCTCATCAATGTTTTTCCAGAGCCGCCACATATTGGCATTGTACAAATTGGCAACAGCCCAGTTTGCCGCGTCGGCATTTGCTTTCTCGAAGTCTGGGAGCACCACACGCTTCGTGTCGTCGAACCATTTGTTCCTGTAAGCCTCCAACATAATTACATCACCCGCTGCGACAGTGAGACCATGCGTAACAGCGTTTGGGTCGTACTGATTATTGTCCGAATCGATTAAGTTTCTTTCAGGGCCAAAATGGCCGACGTCTTCAATCTTATTGTTCGTATCTTCAATGGTTCTACGAGTAGCATAGTCGAGCGCGGCAAAAGCGCCTGCGATCCTATCCTGCGGAGTAAGCTCTGCGGATTTCATCTTGGGAACAACTGAATGGATTTCAACGTAGCCTTGATCAATCCTCAGCAGTTTGGAACGCATTTCTGCCACAAGTTTCTCTGCTCTTGCAACGCCAAGACTGTGGAAATAGCTACCAAAGGATTCTAAAAATTCGTCACGTTTTATTCCATCATCTCCCGGGCGCCGTCTTACCATTGAATCCGCGTGCCATACAATCATAAGCATGTCGTCAAAGAGATCTTGAGGCGCAGGATATGCTTCAAGGATTGACTTAAACTTATTCCAGTTCAATTGACGAACAGCTTCTTTGATTGGATTTTTTGGTTCTACTACTTCTTCGCGCTCAGTCATAATCGATTCTTGCCGGGTTGTCGTTAATGGGTAGGCATTGTTTTCTGCTGGCAAGGATAACCCAACTATTGTTTGCCTGTACAGCAATAAAATAGGTACACTGTATTTTGCTATTTTATAAATTATTTGACGGAGTGCGTCATCGAAGGGGACGAGGGAGATTTCATTGATGTTAAGAATCTTCGTCGTCAGCATAAGGAACAGATAGAGGTAGCATTGTTAGCCAATGCTGTATCTCGTAAGGTGTTATCGAAGTTCACTTGGCTTGCGTCGTACCACAACTATTTCTGCGACATGGTGTCTAGCTTCCCTAAGTATGAGGAATCGCTGAAGGTGTCAGGCACATTCGATGACATCGGCATTACGCAACTTAAAAGAAAGAAGATATTTCGAGTAAGCTGAGGTGACACTGGCTTGGTTATATAGGGACAAAGCAGACATATTGTGATTAGGATGTTGGCGCCGACCTAAAACTGACCCACCGGTGGGTCAGTTTTAGGTCGGCGCCAACACCGCTGACAACCGAAGCGCTGCGGCGCATCGCCGAGCTGAATCTGATCGAAGCCGAAATCCGTGGCAAACCGCCGGACCAGCGCAAGTCAGTGCGGCAGACAGAGGAATGCCCCTTGCTCGATAACCTGGTGCGCTGGCTGCGCACGTCTCTGGAAACGCTGTCCCGCAAGTCGGACACGGCGGCGGCCATCCTCTATGCCCTGAACCTGTGGCCGGCGCTGACGCGCTACTTCGACAACGGCGCCATCGAGATCAATAACGCGGCCGCCGAACGCGCGCCGCGCGGTATCGCCATTGGCCGGCGCAACTACCGGTTCGCCGGTGCCGACAGCGGTGGCGAACGGGCGGCCTCGATCTTCTCGCTGATCAGCACCGCCAAGCTGGGTCGTGTTGCCCCCTGAGGCCTGGCTGCGCCGTATGCTGACCAACATCGCCGACCATCTGGTCAACCGGGTTGACGACTTGCTGCCCTGGAACCGCGCCGGGCAGCTCCCTTCAGCCTAAACAACACGCCGCTTCCCAGCGGTGTGATGCCATCATCAAGCAAATCAACACCCGGTTCAAGACGGCGCTGGCTTTACGCTTACGTTCGGCTTGGGCCACCAAGGCATGTAAATGGGAGCGTGTCTCGGCAGATGGCGCACCACTGTTCCGCTCCGATCGGAATGAACACCAGCACATCCCGGCGATGCAGGCCCCAGACGAGCATGTCGGCATCGTCCCACGGGGGGGGCAGGGTCTTCATACGCTCATTGAGCGCTACATCTTCCTTTCGATGAGGCGTTGTACACAATCTTCGATGTGACTCGCGGCCATTTGGTACCCGTCAAAGGCGGCAAAGAGAGGGCCCACTATCGTCGCGACGTGTGGTGCTAATGCCGAATGGGGGGTATCTAACGGGATATCAACGAACGATCTGACGGTCTTGGAATTGGATTTCCCCCTACCACCGCCACCGAAGAATCGCATTGGATCTGCCCATTCAACTAACCTTCGGCCATCTAATCCAGACCATTCGAAGGAAAAGCCGGCCTTGTCGTCTTCCGTCCAACCGATTGCCCGAGCTATGTTAATGCCAACTGCCAGTACTTCGGCTACTCGATAGACCATTAGTGTTGGATCGAGGGCCGTTCCAGCCGCGATCTTGTCTGAAAAGTCATCCTGCATGGCGCGCCTGAGGAAGAATTCACCTTCTGGGTTAAAGCGCATAAATTCTAGGTGGTTCGACCAGTGATCTTCAAGCGCATTGATCAAAGTATCCCAGCAGCCGTCCACGACGTAGGGCCGGTCTTGAACTGACATAGACCGCCCGTCGAGCCACACCGGCCAGCCCGTGTATTGAGGGTTGGATCCAGCTACGCTGTTCAAAAACGCCTGGGTCGGGAGGGCGCCTAATTTTTTTGGATCAAGCGCCATACCAACTGCCATAGTGAGGTTGTTCAGTACTAGCAAGCGATCTTCCGTTATTGGCTGTCTTTGCAGCGCGGCTTCGAATGCCTTTTTACCGTTTTCAATTACAGCGTATGCGCGGTCCAATAATTTTTCCTTAGGCAGTAATGTTTGGCCAATTATCGTCGCCAACTTAGCAGTCTCGCTCGTGCCAAGTTGCCGCCGCAGAAATCGTCCAATGTCTGCCTCGCGGTTATCGAAGCAGATTTCTAGAAGTCCCGGAAGGTCTCGAGAATGCATTTTTGCACTGCTCGGAATGCCGTTAGCGCTGAGAGTTCGGAAGTAAATATCACCAGATACCAATAGTGGCTTGTTCCCTGGGCCGGACAATGCGGTCTTAACGCTTGCTGGGATTCTTACGCCTTCTGGCACAACAATAACCGGATGGTCCTGTCCGTCAACGGATCGAACTTCGACAGTCACTTCAAAGGGGTCATGAACGTGTCTAGATACCAATTCTTGAACACGGTCGGGATGGAAAAGGACTTGCTGGGATTCGTCCAAAATATATGGATCAGGCTGTAGTGATGAGTTGTTGAAGCCGATAATTAGAAACCCTCCATTTCGATTTCTGAGCGCGAAAACAGCCTTGATAATTTTTGCCTGTCCCTCTGGAGTACGAGGGTCTATCCAGTTTTTCAACTCGACATTTAGGCTCTCTGCGGGACGTTGCAAGAGAGCGTCGATTCGGTCCGGACTGGCATTCATAAGAATTCTCACAAATCGGTAAAGTAGTTCGTTTTTGGCAAATGCACGACAAATTATAATCGGTTTCAGTTGCCTGCAGACTTCATGCGATCACCCATGTTAGGGGAATGAGGCAGGGGAATATGCGATGGTCGCGCGTGGAAATAGATTGGTGCGATACCTGCCTTCTCGATAAGTGTTTTGGCAAGCAAAAACGGGTGTCTGGCCCGTGCGTGGCTGGTCGCGTGGAGCACAGAGGAAGCGAAGGTCTCGGCGGCACGGAGGGCGTTACGCACAGGATGTTGCAAGAATTAGCCATTCTAAAATGAACCTCAAATCTGCCGGGGGGGCGTGGTTTGTGTAACACTGTCCATAATATAGAGAGAGGAACAAATGGCCGATTTGCTGCAGATTCACAATCCGACCGATGCGACTGGCAGGGCACGATTGGTTTTCATTCACGGCTTAGACGGCGATATCAAGAAAACGTGGATGAGCGACTCCTCCGACCCCACCAAGCTTTGGCCGAAATGGATCGGTGAGGATCTTAACTGTCCGGTATGGGTGCTTGGCTATGGTGCAGCGGCCACGCGTTGGAAGTCTGACTCCATGGCTCTACCTCGGCAAGCTACAGCAGCGCTCGAACGTCTATGCAACGAACCTGCATTGATGGACGGACCGCTTATACTTGTTGGACACAGTTTGGGTGGCCTACTCATCAAGACGGCTCTGCAACATGGCATGTCACGGGAGGTCGAGCGTCATGCAAAGCTTGTACGTAACATCAAGGGCATCGCATTCGTTGGCACGCCCCATTTCGGTTCTCGCTTGGCCACTTTGGCAGCATGGAGCCATCTTGCCAGAGCTAACCCGCAAATGAGTGACTTACGACTTGATAACGCAAACCTGGAAACCCTTAATCAATATTTTCTTAAGCTTCTCGCAGATAGAAAGATCAAAACACGGGTCTTTATTGAAACAGAGCCGGTGAGATTGCGTATATGGGCCTTGGGTCGAATCCTCCCGGGCGTGACCATTGTATCGCCTACGAGCGCTGAGGCGCACATTCCGGGAGAAGTAGGCATTCCCGTTGAGGCGAATCATTTTACAATTTCGAAGCCCTGTGACCGTTCAGCTGCCATACATTCGTCGATGGTGTCTTTTGTTCGCGAAGTCGAGACAGCATCGCTTGAACGTTGGGCATCGGATGTTGCATCGGTTATGCCAAATTCTCAACAAATGGAAGCCATTTCCCCAGACCAAGTGCCGCCTCACAAAGTTCATCTTGCGTTTGCGCGTTGTTATGGCATAAAAGACGCTGATGTTCGAGACCAAGTTTACACCAGCATATGCCTGGTGACGGACGCGCCCGACAGGCTGCGGCAGCAGGTTGAAGGCATTTGCAAGCGGCTAGCGCAAAACCCACTTATAAGCGCAGCTGCAAAAAATCACCTTCGAAACGCCAGTGTAAGAGAATTAGTCCTAAATCCAATTTTAAGCTCTTTAGCTCTTGTTGAATTAGCGACGATGTCCTTTTCGGCTTACTTGTACTTCTGCCCCGAAAGAACATTTAGCGAACTCTCGACGGAGGATTGCACACGCAAACTGATAGTATCGCCTTTAGTTCATAGACTCAGTAAATTGGGCGAGTCATTTGAGCAGGTTCATGTTAATGACTTCGACATATCTCCGTATGTGAAGCAAGCTGCGGCAGAAATTCGAGCGAAGTTTCATCGTGACGTCAACGTACCGGTGTTGGGTGCCCGGAAGTATGCCCCTCTAGAAGAGTTGGCGGCCTTGCTTGCGTTTCTATCAAGTGACCATCTTAGCAGGCTTGGCAGCGAGGAAGCTGCACAACGTTTTGAGGGAATTCGAACGCGCTTGCGATATGCCGAGAATGTGGCAACTGGCGAGAAGCACACGCGCGACTCGAATCCGTTGCCTTAGCCGGATTGTCTCATCGACGGATTAAATCTGATACACATGGGGGGGCTTGTACGCGCAGTAACACCCCTAGTCGCTGGCGCCGAAACTTTTAGACTTGCGAGCCTTAGCCGTCTCCTAATATGAACGTTAATTGCGATATGCATACTCAGTTATAATTCACGCTTTTTCGCTTGGGCAAGGTGGTATTCTCCAGCAATTGTCAGCAATTGTCAGCAGTAGTGAGGCGGTATGGCCGTTGATGGCTGGCGAAATGAGTATCCCGCCATTGTTTCTAGCACGAGTAATGGCGCTTGATTTTTTACTTTTAAAGGATTTCGGATTTATGAAGGTCTTAATTGAACGATTCAAGAGCTTACAGAACGTGCCACTTGAGATCGATGGTCTCACTTTGCTTGTTGGTGGGAACAACGCTGGGAAAAGCTCAGTCCTGCAAGCTATTCAATTTGGTGCTTCAGTAGCTCAAACATCGGCCATGCAAGGCGGTGTTTGGGGCGATGGCCGTTTGGCTACCTCAATCGGCCAAAACGACCTTGTCTACTCCCCCATTAAGGATGTTCTCTCACTTGGGCCGAACGGCAAGCTTCGCGAGCCGGAAGCAGAAGCAATCAACATTACTTATACCGATGGAGAGCTTGAAACAAAAGTAATTGTCCGAAAAGGGCGTAACAAGAATGTTAGTCTTCAGCTGATTGGTCAGCCATTGGGGGTACAACTTCAATCAATTGTCAGTCCATATAGTGCGCTAGTTACGGGTTTGGCGGGTATCCCTTCGGAGGAAGAGTTTGAGACCAAGCTAGTTGTTCGTAAAGCAGCTGCAAAGGGTGACTCGAACGGGGTTTTTCGAAACATTCTCTTGCAATTAAAAGCAGACGAGGGTAAATGGCAGCGATTTCAAGCGCAAATTGGGCGAATCTTTCCTGAATACCAGCTGGATGTTTCTTTCGATGCGGATGCGGACGAAATGATCCAATGTAAAGTTGTTCGAGATGGCGTAACTTATCCGATCGACGCTTGTGGCACCGGTGTTCTACAGGCGATCCAAATATTTTCGTACATTAATCTCTTCGCTCCGAAGATTCTTTTGTTAGACGAACCCGATAGTCATCTTCATCCGAACAATCAGAAACAGTTGGCGAACGAATTAATAAATGCGTCGCACGGTGGCTTGAACATTGTTATCTCTACTCATAGCCGCCATTTAGTCGAAGCATTGTGGGACAACGCCCGCTTGGTTTGGCTTAAAAACGGGGATGTCCAACCGAACGTTGAAGACTATCAAGTCAAGGCGTTGCTGGAAATTGGGGCTCTAAATGTTGGGGAGCGGCTCGGAAATCCACGCTTCATCGTGTTTACAGAAGATGAGGATCACGGAATACTTAAGATTTTTCTTGAGGCAAATGGGGTCGATTTGGACGAGTGCGATATAATTTCTTATTCAGGTTGCACTCAACTTGCAACTGCTGCGGCGCTTATTCGTCAGCTTCGAGTTCGACACAATGATGCGATTTTCATTCTTCATAGGGATAGAGACTTTCTAAGCGAGCCTGCGTTGGATGCGTACCAAGCAAAGTTCGCGGCACTAAATGTACGTTTTTTCATCCCCGCTGGAAACGATTTAGAGTCGTATTTCATGACCGCGGAGCATTTAGCGCAAAGCAGTGCTATCGAGGTGGCAGAGGCTATGTCGATTATTGAAACCGCCTTTGCCGTCCGTCACGATGAGCTAATGAAGAAATACATAAATACACGTTGCAATAACCTTAGGGCTGAGGGGCAGCAACCCAATGCTGGAGATATCGCTGTGGAGTGCGCTCGCCTCATGACCGGCGCGTTTACTCAAGCCATTCATGGAAAGTTGCTTATGAAGGGAGTACGCGACGTCCTCCGAGACCGTGGAATTCCGGATCGAATTTTCTCGATTTCAGAGGCATTGCGCTCGCCAGAGCTTGCTGCACTGCTGGTATAGCATCGCTATTTCGTCCTGTACAGTTAAACTAAGTCACCAGCGGCTAAACGCTGCGCTTGCGGCCAGCGTTGATGCCAATCGGACTGGTAAAATGACGCCTTCTGCAGCAGCCTGACATGCTGAAGTTGCCTCAGGGCTTCCGGCGTTAGGCCGCGTGTGAGCAACCTCCTCAGCCGTAGTCTTCGTCGGTAATGTCTATTATGTATGGAGCTCTCTCGGTAAACGCTCTATCGAGGATATACTGCCAGCGTCGCACCAAGTTCGGTTCGATTGACCATGCGTACCGAAGCATCCCCTGGAGCCAAGCCTCCTTCTTCATCGGATGCTCTTCTCCTATCCTCTCCCAATGGTCGGCTAAGCCATGACGCTCAATGAAATACATTGTCGTACGTAGGTCGTGCTTGAGTTGCTTGGGGAGTCGAGGTCGATTTGGGTCAGCTACCGTCAGCCCTGTGACGTACTGAGTCTTGCCGCGAAACTGGCGGTAACACTTACCATCCCGGAGCGCGAATCCATCTGCCGCCAGTATTTCGCGTACGGCCTCATCACACGGAACACGCTCACCGGAGAACGTCAAATCATCTGCATATCGTGTGTAGTTGCAAGTGTGGGAACGGGCCAGACGCAGAAAAGACTGATCCATGGCGACGCACACCAAGTTTGCCAGAACTGGGCTGCACCGTGTGCCTTGGCGTAGGAATCCATCGATGGTACATGCCTTAGCAATTAGCTCTGCAACTGGAGGTGGACTTCCCTCAGAGATGAGCGCAGTTTTCACTTGTGCTGTGGTGATTGCGTCAAAAAACCCTTTAATGTCAGCATGCAATAAAATGGCTGCGCCGAGGTGATGTTCGGCATTTGTACGCGCGGAATGTTTCTTCCGAAACCCTTGGACATGATCGCCGAAGCACGCACTGTTAGAGACAATCATTGAAATGGATCGATGAAAATCTGAAAGCCGCTTTTCTCGGGCCTGAAATACAACTCTATACTCTCCCTTACGTCGACGGCCTCGCTTAGCCATCTTCACAACATAAAAGTAGTCCTTTTGGATTGTGTTTTTTACAAAACCCAAAATGAAGTCCGGCTCGATACCACAGGCGCGTGCCACATCGTCCAGCGTCGTGAGGTCTTTCAATTTGGCTTTGGTCATGAGAGGCAACGACGAGATGGATAAAGGGAGGCCATGAGGGACGGGTTCGACTCGAACCCACAGAGTTTTCTGTGACCAGTCATCTCACCGTTGCCACTGAAGAGAATAGCAGGGACGACTTTGCGATGCAACATTATTCATCTTTGCACCAGTAATGCTGTGGTCTAATTTCCCAGTATTCCTCGATAGGTGGGAAATCCATCTTATGAGGAGAGCACGTGAATCTAACGTTGTGTCCGGAATTATTTGACCACAGCAAACGATAACTCAGCACGGTTACGGTGCTAGATCAGTCATCGAATATGAAAGGGCGCTGATCTTGACGACCGACACATTCGAACTGCTTATTTGAACGTTGAATTTTGGTTTCCAATCGGGCCACCCCTGTTCCTCGTCGGTACCACTATCGAAGAGCATATAGTTCACCCCGCCCGAATTTTGAACGGATTCAAAGGCGATTCCATCGAATTTTTCGCCGCATTCAAATCGGATGTACTCTGCAAGTGCTTGGGTCATCACATAGTCAGTATCGTGTATCTTCACCGGTCGTCCTAGTTCGACGTGAAGGTGCGAGAGTAGTAAACGAAGAAGATGGCGCTCCTCATGTGACGGATCGAAGAAACTAATAGGCTTGTGGTTAAATTGCCTAGAAAATGCAGTCAGATCAAAAATTATATGGTTCTTCGTGGTGGTGAATTTTCCAACCACGACCTCGTCGCCAATTGAGGGTCTGACCTCTGCGACACACGTCCTTAAGTCCGCTGAAAGATACAGATGTGGTATCCCAGCAGCACTCATCCTGTTGTTCGCTGCTACTTCTTTGGGTAGAGCCCCCAAGTGCTCCGTTGGAAAACTGCAGAAACTCTGCCGTTCTTTGAAATTTCGCGAAACTCGCGCCCGAAAATATTCGCTCCCTTCAGGCACCTTCTTCACGACAGGACGTAGCCCTGGAACGATATGGTCCTCAGCGGACAAAGCTTCGCGCACAATCCCATGGAAAAGCACTTGTGCGCTCTGGTTAAAAAACCTTCGACCGTGTGTAAGTTGGTTAGCAACGGTATGCCAATCTCCAAGCACATACCACCGTTCATGCTCTTCATCATCAAAGGGAGAGCTTTTTCTGCGGTATTCCTGCCCTAATGAGAAGAACTGATCAGATTCATCATCCCCACTTCCTTCAACTTCTAAAAGGCTAGCAACCGATTCTAATGCGGTAACATTATTGCAATAAAGTGCTCGCCTCAGCACATCCACCAAGCTGAGCTCGTAGCCAGGGTAAATTCCGTGGTCGATTTCGAAATAGGTTTCGAGCGTTGTGCGGCAAAGCGATGCAATAGCTCCCGAAATGAAGGCCCGATTCACAGTCTTTCCACATCCAATGCAGGCGCGCAGCACCGATACAGGAACGATCATGTGCTCGATCAAAAAAGGCTCTTGAACACACTCACTGCAGATAATCTCATTGGTATCATCAGCCTCACCAAAAATTCCGCGTAGTGACTTTATTCCCTTGGTCATTCGTATCTCACCGTGAAATCGTTTCATTCAACATAACACAACTGACGTGCTGGAGGAAAATCTTAAACGTAAATTCAGCACCATCTTGAGCTCCGCCCGAAAATTCGGCTGTCTGCTCGGCAGTCGAACGGGTAACAAAATACAACGGCACCATGTTCGCAGGTGGTTTTATCGGCCATGGTTATGCTTGGTGTTCGGAACATTGTTCAAGCACCACGCTTTGGAAACAAGCCAAATGCCGTGGTTCTCTGTCACCGAAATGTGGATAGCAGATACTCCGCGTACGCCTACAAGCCTGCGCCAGAGCCGCGTTTCATCTAGTCCGTTAGTCTCTGCTCGTAAAAAAGACCAACTCGCGGGAGCGTAAATTAATGAAATTTCCTGAGAGTAATTTCCGGGTAGAATTCACCTCTCGGTGATCGGTGCCGTGCGCCGGAGGACGGCCATTTTCAAGGGCACTACGACTGATGCTCTGAAGCCCTGTGGCAGAAATCCAGTCGAGGCAACGTGCAGTGCCGCCCTAAACTAAATTTTCATTTCACATGCCAATAACTCACGAAAACTGGGAAAAATTCTTTCAGGGTACGTTTGCCGAGCACCACGTCTGCAGCTTGTTCTATTTCTACGGGTACGAAGCTCAGAAGGTCTCACCCGACGTCGGTATTGACTGGATGTTAACCAACACCGCGAGGGTCCGATTCAACAATGAAGACCCATTGAATGCGGAGATCCAAGTAAAGAGCACGTTATTAGACCAGACCGGCGCATTTGTAGCTATGGATGCCGACGAGCTTGACTTTTTATGCAAGGGCGAGCACCGGTATTGCGTTTTTGTTCTTTTGTCAAACCTGCGCGGAAGCTCCGATCCTGGATCTTATGAGCGTGGCGACGATCCAGATGCAGTCATCGCAGTGGATCGAGACCTGATGATGCACCGGGAGGCCCGCGCCTCTCTCGGGGGACGGGCTCTCAGACGCCAGGGTCGCCTGTCCATTTACGATTTCAGTGCGGCAGATGTCACTTTATTCTGGCTGCACTCTTCGCAATTGAAGCGGCTGCGAGAAGAGAGCTTGTTGAAGCATATGTCCAACGGCCGGTACGGTTTGCAAATCGACGTGGAAGACGCTAAGGTTTCCGTCGCCGGAATACCTTTGATTTCTGAACTGCACGATCTGACATACATCGTCAGGTACTGCAGAGCAGGCAGCCGCATCCGTCAGGGCCACATGTCGATGTCTGACTACTGACCTCCTTTGAAGCGCGCTTTAGTAAGAGCGCAGTGCCCGGGAGGGGCGAAGGCTGTCCAAGGCTGGGGAGCTTGCTCCGGGTGAACTGCATTTACGTGTCATTTACGACTTTATTTACGACTTTATTATACGAAGTTCCGCTAAATTGAAGTCTGCCAAGGTGTCGATTTACGACTTTAAGGAAATCGTTTGGCGCGGCAATGTCGATTCTTGCCCCGGAACAATTTACGACTATATTTGGCGAGAATAATAAGGAAACTATAATGTTGCGTGTTTAAAAATCTTACTTGATAACTTTTGGCGCGCATGTCGCCACAACCATGAAAGCAGAAATGATAAATTGCTTTGGAGAAGTACAGAACTTGTTCAGGCGTGCCGGCTGCGGCGCCGCACTGTTGGCGCTGTTGAGCGCCTGTGGCGGCGGTTCCGGCGGCGGCACGTCCACGCCTCCGACACCGGTGGCGCCGGTCGAAACGCCGCGCTATCTGCTGGGCGGCACGGTCAGCGGCTTGCTGCCTGGCGCCAGCGTCGTGCTGGCGAACGGCACGGAAAAGCTGACCGTCACGGCCAACGGTCCCTTCAGCTTTGCCGGCAAGCTGGCGGCGGGCACGGCGTATCAAGGCAAGGTCGACAGCGCTTCCGCTGGTCTGGGCTGCAGCATCGCGCAAGGCGCGGCGACCATGGGCAGCGCGGATGTCAGCACCCTGGCCGTGCGTTGCCTGCCCATCTTGCTGGCGGGCGTGCAGGAACAGATCCAGCGTGTCGATGGCATGGTGCGGGATGGCGCGGGCAATTATTACATCGCCGATGCGTCCGCACACGTGATCCACAAGCTCGCCCCTGACGGTCGTCTCAGTATCCATGCTGGCATACCCGGCAAGTCTGGTGCCGCTGACGGGCCTGCCGCCAGCGCGACTTTTTACTTGGGGGGCAGTCTCGCGCTGCTGGCGATCGATGGCAAGGGGAACTTGTATGTGGCCGATAACTGCAATGGACTGGTGCGAAAAATTACGCCCGACGGGGTGGTCAGTACCTTGGCTGGGCAGCGACGCGCCAATTGCAGCGCGACACAGGCCGGGCCGGACGGCGTACCCGGGTATGTTGATGGGACGGGGGGGCAAGCCCAGTTTGGATTGATCACCAGCATGGCAATGGACCGAAATGGAGATTTGCTGCTCGTCGATGACGGGCCGGCTCAGATTCGCAGAGTGACGCCAGACGGCGTGGTCAGTTCCATCAATAAAATGATTGGCGAGTCGGTGGGCCATATGGCAGTTGATGCCAACGGTGTCATTTACTTGAGTAATGGTAGAGGCAACAAGGTCTATCGCCTTGCCAATGGCGTGGCGACCTCGGTCGCGGGAAGTCCAATAACGTCAGGCTATGACGGCAAGGGTACTGATGCCAGTTTCACGCGCGTGCGGGGCATGGTGTTCGAGCGCAGCGGCAATTTGTTGCTGGCCGACCGCGAATCTATCCGCCGCATGACGCCCGATGGTGAAGTGACGACAGTGGTAGGGCGGCACGTGCCTGACGCGACGGGAAAATATGTCGAGTGGAAAAACTTAACGCACATATTGCTCGAAGATTCAGGCAGTATGCTGGTCTATGATTTCACCCTGCAGCGCTTGAGCCGGGTAGATGCCGCGAACAGGATTTCGACTGTGCCTGCCATGGCGGGTGATGCGGGGCAGGTGGACGGCGTGGGCGCTGTGGCCCGCGTGGGTACTCTTAAGGCATCGGCCATGTGCAGCGACCCCAGCGGGAATACTTATCTGCTCGATGCAGCCAACAAGGTGCTGCGCCGGCTGGCGCCAACTGGCAAGCTCGAGGTCTATGCGGGGATTGCCGGTCGCGCCGGCAGCGATGACGGCCCGCGGCTCAGCGCGACCATGCAGAACCCTGCGGCGATCGCTTGCGGCGCGGATGGGGCCGTGTATTTTGCGGACAGGGCGCCGAATTCCTATGCGCTTAATTTGCGCAAGATCACTGGTGATGGGATCATGTCCACGATCGAGCAATTGCCGCATACCAGCGTCAGCGTTCAGCAGTATGCCTTGGCGGTTGACAAGGATGGCTATGTCACGTGGACGGTATCTGGCGGCAATGGGATTCATCGTCGTCCGCCCGGTGGCGTATTTTCCTTGTTTGTGTCCTTTGAGGCGCTCTTGAGTGACATTGCTGATAGTAATCCCGGCTTGCCAAGCATTTTTCCTTACAGCATGGTATTTGATAGCAAGGGGGATATGTATTTTGATGACTACTATCATCAAGTAATATTCAAGGTAAATCGTTCCGGCGCCGTGAGCGTGTTTGCCGGCACCTTGTACTCGACTAAGAATGCCGATGGTGCGCCTGGCGTGGGCAGCCTGTCATTTTCCGGCTTTCCCAGTTTGATCATTGATCAGGCCGACAACCTGTACGTGAGCGGCCAGGATGGCGTACGCAAGATCGATACGGCCGGGGTCATTTCCTCACCGCAAATGGCATGGGGAAATCCCATCGTGGAGGTCCTGGCTTTTGGCAACGGAACCTTGTATGGTTATACCGCCCGCGCCATCATCCAGATGCCGTTGCCTTAAATGGAGCGATGCGTAGACGTGGCTGGCGCATCCGTCAGCCGCGCCTGCAAATCCAGCGCATTGAACAGGGCGGCCCCGGCCGCCGTATTGTCGAAGATGCACCAGCTGTCCACATGCGCTGGTGTGTGCAATTCCGCGGCCAGCGCCGTGAGGTAGTCGGCCAGGTAGTCGGAATAATATATTTTCGGGCTGCCGTGCAGGCGCAGGTAGGCCACGCTGGTCGTCGGTATGTGCGGCCCCGGCTGTCCCGCAGGCGGATCGGCGCGCACGCGCGTGATGCGCTGCATCGTTAACAGCTCGGTTGCGCTTGCCTCGAACCAGCTGGGATGGCGTGCTTCGCACGCGAGCATGCCGTCGAAGCGCTGGCGCAGCGCAAGGAAAAATGCGGCGGCCACGTCCGCCTCGAAACGCAGGCTGGGCGGCAGCTGCACCAGCATGCAGCCCAGTTTATTCCCCAGTTGCATGACTTCTCCCGCAAAGCGTTCCAGTTCGGCTGCACAGTCGCGCAGGCGCCGCTCGTGCGTGATGCTGCGCGGTAATTTCACGCTGAAGCGGAAATGGGCGGGCACGCTGTCGGCCCAGCGCGCGTAAGTGGCGCTCTGGTGCTGGCGGTAGAACGAGCTGTTGATTTCCACGCAGGGCAAGACCTGGGCATAGCGCTGCAGATGGCTGCCATCGAGGGGGAAGTGGCTGGCGGCGGCGCTGGACAGGCTCCAGCCGGCCGTGCCGATGTAAACAGTGTGCATGGCGCCATTACAGCAGGGCCAGGCGGGCGCGGCTATCGGACAAACGCCCGTGCGGCAGTCGGCGCAAGCCTAGTCGATGATGTCGCCGTTCAGGTCGTGGCGCGTGACGTTGCCGCGCGCATCGATGGCGATCCAGCCGCCGCGCGGCTGTTGTGGCGGCGTCACGTCGCATTCCCAGTCGGGCAAGACATAGCGCAAGGTAGCGTCGACTTTATGCAGGGCAGGGCGGTGCGTGTGGCCGTGGATCATGACGGTGCTCGCGTGTTCGGCAAATACTTGCGCGACAGCATCGGGCGTGACATCCATGATGTCCATGGATTTTTCGCCATTATGCTGGCGGCTGCTCTGACGCAAACCGTCGATGATGGCCTTGCGCTGCGCCAGCGGCATGGAGAGGAACTGTTTTTGCCAGGCGGGCTGGCGCACCATGGCGCGAAACTCCATGTAGCTGACGTCTTTCGTGCATTCGGCGTCGCCATGCAGCAGGACGATGCGCTGGCCGGCAATCGTGGCCACGTGCGGTTCGCTGAGCAGGGTAGCGCCGGCGGCGGCGGCAAAGCCGGAGCCGACGAGGAAGTCGCGGTTGCCGGCGATCCAGTACACATGCACGCCCGCATCGCTGACGGCGCGGATGGCGGCCGTCATGCGCGCATTGAACGGGTCTTCCAGGTCATCGTCGCCGGCCCAGTATTCGAACAGGTCGCCTAATAGATACAGCGCCTGCGCATATTGCGCATGGTGTTCCAGGAAAGAAAGAAACGCCGCACTGGTGCGCGGGTGCGAGCTCTGCAGATGCAGGTCGGAAATAAAGAGTGCGGCAGGCATTGTCATCGTTCAACGCTCCCAAAAAGTGAAGTGCATGGAGAGGCGCAAACGCTGCAATGCCTGTTATTCATGGTGCAGTGGCCGAATTAAACTGCTTCGACTTTTTCGATGATGACATCGGTGACTGGCACGTCGGCGAACATGCCGGCGCGCGAGGTTTTCACGGCGCGGATGGCGTCGACGACTTCCTTGCCGTCGGTGACTTTACCGAACACGGCGTAGCCCCAGCCGTCCTGGCCTGGATAGTCGAGGAAGCTGTTGTTCTTGATGTTGATGAAGAACTGGGCCGATGCCGAATGCGGATCCGACGTGCGGGCCATGGCCAGCGTGTAGGTATCGTTTTTCAAGCCGTTCTTGGCTTCGTTTTCCACGGTGGTGTCGGCAGGCTTTTGTTTCATGCCTGGCTCGAAACCGCCGCCCTGGATCATGAAACCGTCGATGACGCGGTGGAAAATCGTGTTGTCGTAGTGACCGGCTTTCATGTAGGCCAGAAAGTTGGCAACCGTTTTCGGCGCTTTCTCGGCGTCCAGTTCAGCGGTGATCTTGCCCAGATTGGTGGTGATGATGACGGAGGTCATGATAATCCTTAATAAATTGGATGAATAATTGATTCAGTGGCGCCAGCCAGGCGGGCGCCGCAAAAACGCTATTTTACAGTTTTGCGGGCACGGACTTGAGTAAAGTCGCCGATTCGATCACCACGGGGGTGACCGGCACGTTCTGGTGCGGGCCCTTGTCGGCTACCGGCACGGCCTTGATCTTGTCGACCACGTCCATGCCGCTGACGACTTTGCCGAACACCGTGTAGCCGAAGCCGTCGCGGCCAGGGTAGTCGAGCGCGCCATTGTCGTTGACGTTGATGAAGAATTGCGCGGTGGCCGAATGCGGGTCGCCCGTGCGCGCCATGGCGATGCTGTAGGTGACGTTTTGCAAGCCGTTTTGCGCTTCATTCTTGATCGGCGCCTTGGTGGCTTTCTGTTTCATGTTCTTGTCGAAGCCGCCGCCCTGTATCATGAAGCCGTCGATGACGCGGTGAAATACGGTGCCCTTGTAATAACCGCTGTTGACGTACTGCAGGAAGTTGGCCACGCTTTTCGGTGCTTTTTCCTGGTCCAGTTCCAGCACGATCTCGCCCATGCTGGTTTTCAGGGCCACGTGCGGCGTTGGGTCGAGAGCGGTCGCCGGAGCGGCTGCCACGACGGCGCTGCCCAGGGTCAGGCCGGCAAACAGGGTGCAAAAGCGGGCCAGGAAAGACAGGCGTTTCGATTTGATTTCTTGCATGAAGGCGTCCTTGATCGTTATTTTTCTTTAAACTTGCGTTGTTGCCAAAAGAAGTGAGTTTCGGTTGAACATCGTAAAAACCTGATTCATATCGGGCCAGTATGGTTTTTATCAATGTTATACTTGACCGCTAACGCCCTAATTCTAACAAACAAGAACAACAATATAGCGGGTCGTACAGTCTCGGCGCACACGGCAGTTCAGTGGCGCGGCACCCCTGGTGTCCGCGCCTGTCTGTCGTTTTGCCAGGCTGGCGGCCGCTCCACTTGCAAAGCACGATGAGCAATCTAAAGATTTACAACACCCTGGCTCGCGAAAAGCAGGTATTCGTCCCGATGGAAGCAGGCAAGGTACGCATGTACGTTTGCGGCATGACCATCTACGATTATTGCCATATCGGCCATGCGCGCATGATGATGGCGTTCGACGTCATCTACCGGTGGCTGAAGGCGTCCGGTTTCGATGTCACCTATGTGCGCAACATTACGGACATCGACGACAAGATCATCCGCCGCGCCGTGGAAAACGGCGAGACGATTTCCCAGCTGACGACGCGTTTCACCCGGTACATGGATGAAGACACGGCCGCGCTGGGCATCCTGACGCCCGACCACACGCCGCGCGCCACCGAATACGTGCCGCAGATGCTGCGCCTGATCGAACAGCTGGAAGCCAAGGATCTGGCTTACCAGGGCGCGGATGGCGACGTCAATTACGCCGTGCGCAACTTCCCCCACTACGGCAAGCTGTCGGGCAAGTCGCTCGACGACCTGCGCGCGGGCGAGCGCGTCGACGTGAGCACGGGCAAGCGCGATCCGCTCGACTTCGTGCTGTGGAAGTCGTCGAAGGAGTCGGAGCCGGAAGAAGTGAAATGGGATTCGAAGTGGGGCAAGGGCCGTCCGGGCTGGCATATCGAGTGCTCGGCCATGTCCTGCGCCTTGCTCGGTGAACAGTTCGATATCCATGGCGGCGGCGCGGATTTGCAATTCCCGCACCACGAAAACGAGATCGCCCAATCCGAAGGCGCGTTCGGCCATACCAGCGTGAATTACTGGATACATAACGGTTTCGTGCGCCTGGATAATGAAAAAATGTCCAAGTCGCTCGGCAACTTCTTCACCATCCGCGAAGTGCTGCAAAAGTTCGATGCCGAAGTGATCCGCTTCTTCATCCTGCGCGCGCACTATCGCAGCCCCCTGAATTACTCGGACGTGCATCTCGATGACGCGCGCCTGTCCCTGACCCGCTTGTACACGGCGCTGGCCGACGTGGCGGTGGAAGAGGGCGCCATCGACTGGAGCGAAGCGCATGCCGTGCGCGTGCGCGAAGCCATGGACGACGATTTCAACACGCCGCTGGCCGTGGCCGCCCTGTTCGACCTGGCAACGGAAGTTAACAAGAGCAAGTCGCCAGCGCTGGCGCGTCAACTGAAGGGCCTGGCAGGCGTATTCGGCTTGCTCGAACGCACGCCGCAGCAATTCCTGCAAGCGACCGTCGGCGCTGCCGCCGGTGGACAGGACGAGGCGGCCGGCATCGAAGCGGCCATCGCGGCGCGCATCGCGGCGAAAAAGGCGCGCGACTTTGCCCAGTCCGACAAGATCCGTGCCGAGCTGCTGGCGGCGGGCATCATTCTTGAAGACAAGCCTGACGGCTCGACCAACTGGCGCCGCGCATGATGCCAACGTCCAGGGAAAACGGGGAAGCGCCCAAGGTGACGGAATTGGCGCAAGTGATCCAGGTGCCGCACTACTGGGAAGAGGCGAAGATCGAGCTGATGAAGCGCGACCGCATCATGAAAAAGCTTATCCCGCAATTTGGCGACCTGCACCTGGTCGGCCATAGCGACCCGTTTACCACCCTGGCCCGTTCGCTGGTGGGACAGCAGATCACGCCCAAGGCGGCGGATGCTGCCTGGAAAAAGCTGTTGCTGGCTTGCCCGAAATGCACGCCCTCGCAAGTGTTGAAGGCGGGCGCCGAGCAGCTGTCCGCCTGTGGCTTGTCCAAACGCAAGACCGAATACATCCTCGACCTGGCCGACCATTTCAAGGCCAAACGCGTGCACGCGAGCCAGTGGGACCAGATGGATGACGAAGCCGTCATCGCCGAACTGGTGCAGATCCGCGGCATCGGCCGCTGGACAGCCGAGATGTTTCTGATATTTAATCTGCTCCGGCCGAATGTCTTGCCGCTCGACGACCCCGGTTTGATCCAGGGCATCAGCGTCAATTATTTCTCCGGCGAACCAGTTTCCCGCAGCGATGCACGCGAGGTTTCCGCCAATTGGGAACCGTGGCGCACCGTGGCGACGTGGTATTTGTGGCGCAGTCTCGACCCTGCAGCCGCCCCTGCCGCATCCGATACAGCCCCCGGCGCACCAGCCGGTACGGTAAAATAAACATAGATGACGCCGCGCGCCCTGGCGCCGTGGCCGGTAAAACCTGGAGGTACAATGACTAAAACGACTTTCCTCAATTTTGAACAGCCGATCGCGGAACTCGATTCCAAGATCGAAGAGTTGCGCTTCGTGCAAGACGATTCGGCCGTCGACATCTCGGAAGAGATCGACCGCCTGGCCAAGAAGAGCCAGCAGCTGACCAAAGATATCTACGCCAAACTGACGCCTTGGCAAGTGGCGCAGATCGCGCGCCACCCGCAGCGCCCCTACACCATGGATTACGTGAATGAAATCTTTACTGATTTCCACGAATTGCATGGCGACCGCAGCTACGCGGACGATCTGTCCGTCGTCGGCGGCCTGGCCCGCTTCAACGGCCAGCCGTGCATGGTCATCGGCCACCAGAAGGGCCGCGACACGAAAGAGCGCGCCATGCGCAATTTCGGCATGCCGAAACCGGAAGGCTACCGCAAGGCCATGCGCCTGATGAAAGTGGCTGAAAAGTTCAACTTGCCCATCTTCACCTTCGTCGACACGCCGGGCGCCTTCCCCGGCATCGACGCGGAAGAGCGCGGCCAGTCGGAAGCCATCGGCCACAACCTGTACGTGATGGCTGAACTCAAAGTGCCGCTGATCGCCACCATCATCGGTGAAGGCGGTTCCGGCGGTGCGCTGGCCATCGCCGTGGGCGATGCCGTGCTGATGCTGCAATACTCGACCTATGCCGTGATCTCGCCGGAAGGCTGTGCCTCGATCCTGTGGAAGAGCGCCGAGCGCGCCTCCGACGCGGCCGAAGCGCTGGGCCTGACGGCGCACCGCCTGAAAGCCATGGGCCTGATCGACAAGATCATCAACGAACCGCTGGGCGGCGCCCACCGCGATCCGAAACAGATGGCCACCTTGCTGAAACGCGCACTGGCCGACACCCTGCGCCAGTTCCAGGGCATGAAAACCAAGGACCTGCTGGCCGCGCGCCATGAAAAACTGCTGAGCTATGGCAAGTTCAAGGAAACCACGCCGAGCGAGTAATCCATCGCCGGTCGGCGTAGGTCGGCTTAGCGCAGCGTAAGCCGACAAGACGTAAGCCGACAAGATAGTAAAACACCAGGGACAGTCCGCTAAACGACACCATCCGTTTAGCCGCCTGTCCCTCTTTGCATTCCCGGAGTCCACATTGAAAAAGCAACAAACCGCCACCGTCGCCGATATCTTTGCCAGCGCGCTGGAAACCTGCGGACCGCAAGCCGGCGAGACGGTCGGCATCGCCCTGAGCGGCGGTCTCGATTCCTCGGCCCTGCTGCACCTGGCGCATGCCTGGGCGCAAGAGCATGGCGTGGCCTTGCACGCGTTCCACGTGCACCACGGCCTGAGCCCGAATGCGGATGCCTGGCTGGCCCACTGCGGGCAATTGTGCGCCGGCATGGGCATCGCTTTCGAAGCGCGCAAGGTCACCTTGGAAAAGAATGCGAAAACGGGCACGGAAGAGGCGGCCCGCAAGCGCCGGTATGCGGCCCTGGGCCAGTTGTGCGCCACGCATGGCGTGCGCCTGCTGCTGACGGCCCACCACCAGGATGACCAGGCTGAAACCGTGCTGCTGCAATTGCTGCGCGGCTCCGGCACGGCGGGCTTGTCCGGCATGGATGGCGCCAACAGCGCGCCCGAGCTGCTGGGCAACCCGGACCTGGTGATGGCGCGCCCGCTGTTGCCCGTGTCGCGCAGGCAACTGGAGGCGTATGTGGCGAAGCATGCGATCGCGCACATCCACGATGAATCGAACGACGACCCCCGTTTTGCCCGCAATGCCTTGCGGCACCAGGTGATGCCTGTGCTGGCGCAGGCCTTTCCCGGCTTCCAGGAGCGCTTCGCCCGCAGCGCCCAGCACGCGCAATCGGCGCAGCGCCTGTTGACGGAACTGGCGACCCAGGATTTGGCAGCGTGCCTCGATGGCGATTGCATCGAACTGGCGAAATTGCGCGCGCTGAGTGCGGACCGCTGCTACAACCTGCTGCGCCACTGGTTCGGCACGCGCGGCTTGCGCATGCCGTCGACGGCGTGGCTGGCGGAAATGCTGGCGCAGCTGCTGGAAGCGCGGCCCGATGCGCAATTGCTGGTCACGCATCCCGAATGCCATGTGCGGCGCCACCGCGACCGTTTATACCTGACGCCGAAGCTCGATGACCTGGCCGGCATGCGCGAGCGTGACGATGCGGGCATTCCCGGCCTGGAAAAAGCCAGCCAGCAATTTACCTGGCAAGGCGAAGCGAGCCTGGCCTTTCCCGCGTATGGCGGCGTGCTGCATTTCGATGCGGTGGAAGAGGGCGGCCAGGGCATTGATATTGCCTGGCTGCAAGCACAGACCTTGACCATCGATTTCCGCCAGGGCGGCGAGCGATTGAAACTGGCCTTGAACCGTCCCACCAAGAGCTTGAAATACCACTACCAGGCGTTTGACGTGCCCGCCTGGGAGCGCGAACGCCTGCCCCTTGTCTGTGCGGCGCAACAATTGCTGTACGCGGCTGGTATTGGCCTCGATTGCCATTGCCTGAGCCTGCTGGATCGTCCCCGCGTCGCCTTGCGCTGGCTCTCCTGCTGAGCGTAAGGGCAGCCGCCACGGCCACTCCCGGGGTAGCCGCCAAGCGGCTGTTCAAGCCAGCTGGACTGTATGGATTGGTTATTTCCATATGCGCAATCGGTATGAGCTAATGCGCTTTTTAGCTTGTTATTTTGCATTGCGGCATGTAGAGTAAAGCCCTCCTTTTTTATTCTTCTTGAGCGGAAACTTCACTCTTATGGCTTTAATCGTCCACAAATATGGCGGTACGTCGATGGGCTCGACTGACCGTATCAAGAATGTCGCCAAGCGCGTTGCCAAGTGGCACGACGCTGGGCATCAAATCGTGGTGGTGCCATCCGCCATGTCGGGCGAAACCAACCGCCTGATTGGACTGGCCAAGGAAATCATGGATCAACCCGATCCCCGTGAACTTGACATGATCGCCTCGACAGGCGAACAAGTGTCCGTCGGCCTATTGTCGATGGCACTGCTGGCGATCGGCAAACAAGCCGTATCCTATGCTGGCTGGCAAGTCGCGATCAAGACCGATTCCGCCTTTACCAAGGCACGCATCCAGTCGATCGATGACGAAAAAGTCAAACGCGACCTCGATGCGGGCAAGATTGTCATCATTACCGGTTTCCAGGGCGTCGACGAACACGACAACATCGCGACCCTGGGCCGCGGCGGTTCCGACACCTCGGCCGTGGCGATCGCCGCCGCCATGAAGGCGGCCGAATGCCTGATCTTCACGGACGTCGACGGCGTCTACACGACCGACCCGCGCGTGGTCTCCGAGGCGCGCCGCCTGAAGACCATCACCTTTGAAGAAATGCTGGAACTGGCTTCGCTGGGTTCCAAAGTGCTGCAAACGCGTTCGGTGGAATTTGCCGGCAACTACCGCGTTCCCACGCGCGTGCTGTCGTCGCTGACCGACCCGATGTTGCCGCTGGAAATAGAAGCCAATTCAGGCACCCTGATTTCGTTTGAGGAAGATACAAACATGGAACAAGCAGTCATCTCCGGCATCGCCTTCAACCGCGATGAAGCCAAAATCACCGTGCTCGGCGTGCCCGACCGCCCAGGCGTGGCGTACCACATCCTGGGACCGGTGGCGGACGCGAACATCGAAGTCGACATGATCATACAGAATCAGTCGGTCGACGGTAAAACGGACTTCACTTTCACCGTCTCGCGCGGCGAATACGCGCGCGCGCTGGCCGTGCTGGAAGCGAACCGCGAATCGCTGGGCGCGGCCAGCATCACGGGCGACGCGAAAGTGTCGAAACTGTCCGTCGTCGGCGTGGGCATGCGCAGCCATGTTGGCGTCGCATCGCAAATGTTCCGCACCTTGTCGGAAGAGGGCATCAACATCATGATGATCTCCACTTCCGAGATCAAGATCTCCGTGCTGATCGATGAAAAGTACATGGAACTGGCCGTGCGCGCGCTGCATAAAGCGTTCGAGCTGGAAAAAGCTTAAATATCCAAAAATATTGCCCCACGCCCTTGACCAAAGGGGGGGCAATCGATATTATGACGTTCGTCGCTGCAGCGCAGTTAGCTACAGAGACATAGTTGAGTAATCAGCTAGGAGACGTGGCCGAGTGGCCGAAGGCACATCCCTGCTAAGGATGCATACGGCTTATACCTGTATCGTGGGTTCGAATCCCACCGTCTCCGCCAGAATCAAATAAAAAAGCCTCCCCTGCGGGAGGCTTTTTTATTTGTCTGGACGGAACGGTGGGATTCGAAGGGCTGGGCCGTGCCGGCCCAGCCCTCTCCGAATCGCCCAATCACCGCGCTCCGCGCGGCACGTTGGCCGCGCAGCGGCCAACGCCGTCCCCTCACCTCAGGCTCTGGCGGCAAGCGCCCCCTCTGCATCAGCTCCCATCAGTACCCCCATTCCTACCCCCGTCCCCCCTCAGCAATAAAAACAACAAGTGACTTAGTGTGAGTATTGACTCTTTGTCATTATGCATAATAGCAATGTTACTAATAAAAAATACGCATGCCCAGCCATGCTTCCATTGCCGAGTCCAATCAAGGAGTTGTCATGTCCAATCGCCTTCCCCGCAGCTGCCTGTCGCTGTGCCTGGCCGCCATGCCGTTCGCCTGCGGTGCCGCCTTCGCCGCGGAAACCACGGTGAATATGAATCTCGACCTGAACCTGAAGTCCGTGCCCAAACTCGAACTGCGCCTGCTGCAGGAGCCGCCGAAACTGAAGGCGCGCGCCAGGCCCGCCAACCGCGCGGCAAGCAAGCGCGACGAGTACGAGAAAGCGTACGACCTGTACATCCGCTACGCCAACGGCAGCATCTATAACCCGACCACGGCCAAGCATGACAAGGTGCGCCTGCGCTCCTACCAGCAGACGAGCGGCCTGGCGCTCGATGGACGCGACGAGAATGCGGCCACCTTCATGGCGCCCACCGTCGTGATGGCGCCGGGGCAAACCGTGCGCTTCAGGTTGTACAACCAGTTGCCGGTGCTGCCGGCCGAGCAGTGCGCTACGGACGATATCAATGCGCCGCGTCCGCCGGGCTGCTTCAACGACACCAATCTGCACTCGCATGGCCTGTGGGTCTCGCCTTCGGGCAATAGCGACAATGTGCTGATATCGATCAAGCCTGAGGTGGATTTCGAGTACGAATACAATATTCCCATCGACCATCCGGCCGGCACGTTCTGGTATCACCCGCACCAGCATGGCGCGACGGCGATGCAGGTCGCCAGCGGCATGGCCGGCGCGCTGGTGGTCGAAGGCGACCGCTATCCGACCGACAAGGCAAATGGCGACCTCGACGTCGTGCTGAAGCAATTCCAGCCCGACGATGGCAGCGGCAGCGCCGGCGAAGTGATGCTGCTGCAGCAAATTCCCTATGACTGCCCCAGCAACAGCCTGACGCCGCTGAAGCCGTGCGACAAGGAGGCGGTGGGCATGCTGGAGGATTTCAAGCAGGTCAAGGATCCCGATGCCTGGCTGATGTCGGGCCGCTATACTTCCGTCAACGGCAAGGTGCAGCCGGTGATGAAGATGGACACGCAGCGCCTGTACCGCTGGCGCCTGATCGATACGGGCTTCCAGGCTTCCGTGGTGCTGCGCATCCGCCGTGCCAATGATCCGCAAAAGCTGTTGCAGGCGCTCGGCGTGGCCAACCAGGACAAGGACGTGATGGAATTGTGCGATGGCGAGGACGTCACGCAATTCGAAGTGGCCAGCGACGGCCTGACGCACGACAGGATCATTCCCAAGACCCTCAATTACCTGCAGCCGGGCTACCGCAGCGACATCCTGTTTTCGCTGCCGAAGGCCGGCGCATATTGCGTGTATGCGGAAACCAACCTCAATAACATGACGACGATGCATGACGTCAACAACACGCGCCTGATCAGCGTGATCACGGCCAAGACCAGCGCCAAGGCTGCCGCGCGCGCCAGGGCGGGCGAGTCGCCGCGCGATTTCCTGCTGGCCGAGTTGCGCAATGCCGTCAAGCGCCTGCCCGTTGCGCAGTTGCCCGACAGCGTCAAGGGCACCATCCTCGGCGATCTGGAGAATGGTCTCAAGCTGGCCAAGTTCGTCCCGCATGCGGGCTTCAGCGCAGAAGCAAAGGACGCGATGCGCGGCAAGAAGAAGGAGTATGCGACCTTCAATATTGCCAAGTTGGACGGCAAGACCCGCTTCATGGTGGAAGGCAAGCCGGAAGACTCGCCGGTACCCGAGCTGAAGAATGTCTATGATCCGCACCGCGTCGACCACACGCTGGTGCTGGGCACCGAGCAGATCTGGGAGCTGGCGTCGAAGAATGGCAGCCACCCCTTCCATATCCACGTCAACCCCTTCCAGATCATCGGCATTACCCGCACCGACGGCGGCGCGGTCGATGCGCAATACAAGGATTTGCTCGGCACGTGGAAAGACACCTTGCTGGTGATCCCCAACCACAAGATCGAGATCGCCACGCGTTACCAGCGCTACATCGGCGAGTACGTGCTGCATTGCCACATTCTCGAGCATGAAGACCAGGGCATGATGCAGAACGTCAAGGTGGTTCTGCCGGATGGCAAGGGTGGCGGCGACATGGGCGGGCACGGGCACGGACACTGACCGTTCCTGGCGGGAGCGCGCCCGGCGCGCTTCCGCCCCTCCCAACCTGCTTCTGGAGCAACTGCCCATGTTACGCATGAAAACTTCACTCCTTCCCATCCTGGCCGGCCTGCTGTGCGCGGGCGTCTGTAGCGGGGCGCAAGCGCAGGCGGCCGTATCTTGCCGCCCGGAACTGCTGGCCCAGGCGGAGCCGGGCGGCGCGCGCGTCGTGCGCTACCGCAAGAATATCGATGAACTGACCCCGGCCGAGCTTGATGCCTTCAAGCATGCGGTGAGCGAAATGAAACGCAAGAGCCAGGAAAACGTGTACGACCGGCGCGGCTTCCTGTGGCAGGCGTGGGTGCATAACTGCACTTCCGTCGACGTCTTCAATGACCGCCAGGCGGCCTTGCCAGGCGACAAGCTGAAGCAGTTGCTGGGCGATCCGACGCGCAACAGCTGCGACATTGCCTATTTTCTCGACAAGGTGGCGACCGAGGACAATGCCCATGAGGAATTCCCCGGCGAGTGCGAACACCAGAAAAACACCTTCCTGCAATGGCACCGGGCGCAGCTGTATTTCTATGAGCAAGCCTTGCAGGCCGCCGACCCGAACGGCGAGCGGGGACCCAGCACGCGCAATGTCGCGCTGCCGTACTGGAACTTCACCCGCAAGCCTTCCGGCGTGCGCTATCCGAAAGCCTTCGAGGACGTCGATTCGCCGCTGTACGACGCCACGCGCAAGAGGGAGGGGCTCGACAGCTCGTTGGCCACGGCTTCGCCCAACTTGCTGGCCTACCAGATCTACTACATGGATTGGGCCGATTTCGGCGGCGACGAATACGGCAGCCTGGGCGGCGGCAACCTGGAAACAAAAATCCATAATCACATGCACGCGACCTATATGGGCGGCAACATGGGCGATAACGTCACGGCCGGCCTCGATCCGCTGTTTTATGCCTTCCATAATTTCCTCGACTACAGTTTCGAGAAGTGGCTCGACGAGCATGGCGATGCCGGCATACGCGGCAGCGGGCGCACGGCGTTCATGCGCAGCGAGCAGGACGCCAGCCTGCCCCGGCCCGTCGGCTGGAGCGCAGGCAGCGGCGATGCCCAGCGCGGTGATTCGGGCGACTACACGGCCAACATGGGCCAGGCGAACCTGTACTTCGACACGATCCGGCAGGGCTATGGCTTCCAGCCGCGCTATGGCGGCGAGTTTGCCCGCAGGAAGGATATCCAGGCCCTGATCGACCGGCACCAGCAGGCGGGTTTCGTGTTTGGCGACAACCAGAAAAGCCTGTTCGCCGCTCTGCTCAGCGACGATGCGGCCGATGGCGCGGTTGCCAGGCCAGACCTGACCGTCACGGGGGCCTACAAGATCCCGGCGCGGCGGGTCGCCAGCGACAAGCGGGCCAACATGGTGCTGGACCGCGCCCATGCGGACGAAGACTACAGTTTTCAGGCCGATATCTACCTGTATCCGGCCAACGTGGCCGCGCGCATCGGCGACAAGTCGTTCCGCGACCGCTACCTGGTGACCAGCACCAGCCACTGGGCCTTGTCCGGCCATCACCAGCATGACAAGTATGTCATCGAAACGGATATCACCGGCATCGTCGACAGCCTGGTTCCCAAAAAGCGCAGGCAGGCCTGGCGCATCACGGCGGCCATCACCACCAATGACAAGGGCCGCGGCCTGATACGGCAAGGCGATTTTTCCACGCCCGTGATCCAGCTTGTCGACCGGCGCAAACCTGCCGAACCCACGTATGAGGAGAGCAAGCCATGAGCGAACTAACCAGCTTCAAGCGCGATGTGCAGGGCCTGTTTTCCCGCTATGTGGCCGACATGAACAAGGTCAAGCTGTCGAATCCCGATTCGACGGGCGTGCAGCGGCTGTATCTGAACGACTATGCAAGCGTGAAGGCGTTTGCGTGGCAGATTCAGGTGGCCATCCACGGTTACGACTATGACAGCCGCAAGGAAAAATGGCTGGTGGAGGCCGGGCACCGCTTGCGCGCGCCGGGAGGGCGGGAAGGCGAGTATGTCAAGTCCGCACCGCACCCGATGCCGCCCGACGGCCCGATGCCGCAGGAGGGCATCGATATCTACGACCAGTGGGTCAGGGACGGCATGCAGCCGTGATGCGTTGGCCAACCGGCACAGACACCCTTGATGATCAGGAGTTCAGCATGGCATACACAGGTTTGAGAATTCACCCGGCCATCGGCATCGCCCGCGTCGGCAACAGCGAAGAATACTATCTGGGCCCGGAAAGCCTGGCCGGCATGCCGCTCGATGGCCAGGATGGCACGGGCGGCTTGCCGATCCGGCCCGGCACGGAAGACACGGTAATCGCCAGCACCGAATTGCGCGACGCCAGCGGAAAGCTCAAGCGGCAGGCGGCCCGCTTCCGCATTTACCAGTATGCGTTCGACGCGGCGGACGGCGTGGAAACCTATCCGCTGGGCAGGCGGGGCGCGGCGGCCGAAGTGGCCATCGGCAGCATGGTCGACGGCAAGATCGTCAAGGATATCGTCTGGACCGTGCACCTGGCCAACAAGAAAGCCAATAGCTGGGAGGGCGGGGACGGCGTGGCGCCCTTCCAAAACAATGGCGCGCCAGCCCTGCGCAATCCGGCCTTTGGCGAGCCGGGCTCGCCGCACTTCGGCACGCCGGCCGACCCGCTGCGGCTGAAGCTGCTGGTCATCGACCCCGGACCGCGCAGCGTGCAAGCCTCGCGCCAGTCGGTGCAGCAATTCGACGCCACCACGCCGCCGTCGTGCGCGGAGGCGGCCAGCGGCGCCGTGCGCAACCTGCCCGACTATCCCGTGTCGTTCCCGCGCGGTGGCCAGCCTGGCGCGCCGGCGCAGGGCCCTGGCGCCATCATCGCGTCGCTGGGCGCCATCACGACGGAAAAGAATGGCAGATTGCTGGTGCTGGGCGGCTATGGCAAGGCATGTGGCTTCGACGCGCAAGGCAATTACTCGGCCGCCGCCGTCCTGCACGACAATGTCAACAACGACAACTGGTTCGATGACGTGGCCGATGGCCCCGTCACGGCCATGCTGCTCTTCGCCGACGGCACGGCGCGCAGCGTCGAGGGCAGCGCCTGGGTGATATCGAGCGACCCGTCGTATGCGCCGCAAACGGCGAACGTCGTGTCGCTGTGGGACGACCTGTATTGCACCTGGCTGGAAAAAATGGCGCTGCGGCCCGCCGTGTATGCGGATGGCAGCTACCAGACGGGCTACCGGAGCAACTTCAGCACCGATGTCCAGCCCATCCTGCGCGCGGCCTCGCTGCAGCGCTGGACGACCAGCTTGCCGCCCAGGGCGATCAAGGAGCACGACTCGCTGGGCAAGATGAAGGCGGCAGGCCTGACCTACCCGATCATGAATTTCATCCGCCATCCCGACCAGACGGGCGCGCCGTCGCTGAAGCCGCAAATGCCGCTGTCGCTGGGCGATGCGGGCAGCAGCCTGCTGACCCTGACCCGTGCCCAGTATTTTTTCATGGATCAATGGGCGCATGGCCGGTATGTGGCCGACAGCGGCGATTTCCTGCTGGGCGCGGGCGAAGCGCTAGACCGTACCGTCCTGTTCAACTGCCTGGGCGGCCGCTACAGCCCCGGCATCGAGATGGGTTTTATCGTGCGCGACCCCGGCCTGTACCGGCAGGCGTGGCGGCGCCATGATGGCGGCGGCCCGTTCCGCATCAATGCACAGCATCTCGATTACCCGGCCGCTGTCAGGGACCAGCCTTTCCTCGGCGCCGGCTATATGCCGCTGCGCGGCGGCGAAGTGCAGCCCGGCGACGTGTCGAAGTTCATGGCCTTGCCGTGGCATACCGATTACAACTCGTGCGCCACGCATCTGCCGGATCCGAATCCCGGCGGCACGGTGCGCAATAACCAGCAGGCGATCGATGCGGCCACGGCGATCAAGGGCAATGGCTACAATACCTTGCTGTATTCCTCCTGGCCGGCGCAGCGGCCCGTGGCCGTGTACACGTACGACGACGTCGTCGCCAACGGCGGCGAATTGGCGACGCCGCGCTACTCCGTGCGCGGCAAAGGCACGCGGGCCGATGGGGTGCCGTCGACCACCCCGGAAAATGCGGAAATCGACCGGCCCGCCATGCATGTGGGCCGTTACCAGGACCGCGCGCAGTTCCTGCTGAACTGGCACCGCATCGGCGTGGTCGTGCAAAGCACGGCGATTGCGCGCAAGGCGGGCGAAAAGGCCATCTGCAAGGATTACTACCTGGAAGTCGAGAGCCTGTTCGACAGCGATGAAAGCAACCTGGTCGAGTATTGGCGCAACACGGCCATCGACAAGGTGTACCGGCCGAAGCCGCAGCCGAAACCGAAGCCCTGATGGCGGCGTTTGCAGACAGTCCCGGCGCGGTAGCGCCATCGCGGCAGCTCTACCGGGTCGCCATCATCGGCGGCGGCCCGGCCGGCTGCGCCTGCGCGCTGGCGCTGGCGCAGCATGGCGTGCACGACGTGCTCGTGATCGAGGCGGGGGACTACGCGCAATTTCGCATCGGCGAGAGCATTCCGCCCGAAGCCAACCGCCTGTTCCAGGCGCTGGACATTGCGCAGGAATTTTTCGCCGAAGCGCATGCGCCTTGCCATGGCAGCTGTTCCTGGTGGGGCAGCGCCAAGCGCGGCTACAACGACGCGCTGCTGCATCCGCTGGGCCACGGCTGGCACCTGGAGCGGTCGCGCTTCAATGGCTTCCTGGCGCGCCAGGCGCGCCTGCGCGGGGCGGAAGTGCTGCTGCGCGCCAGCCTGGCCGCGTCGGCCCCGGCGCAAGGCGGCGGCTTTGCCCTGGAATTGATGCTGGGCGATCCGGCGCACCCGCGCCTGGCCAGCATCCATGCCGACCTGGTGGTCGACGCCAGCGGCACGCGCGCCGTCTTCGCGCGCCAGCGCGGCAGCCGCAAGGTGGAAACGCTGCCGCTGGTCTGCCTGGCCATGCGCTTCGCGGCGCCCGATGGCTCCCGTTCCGGCCTGACGCACCTGGAAGCCGTCGAACATGGCTGGTGGTATGGCGCCCACCTGCCCGACGCCACCTTGCTGCTGGCGTTCTACAGCGATGCGGCCACCGTCAAGGCGCGGCGCCTGCAGCTTGCCGGACACTGGCTGGCATGGCTGGCGGCTGCGCCCAACACGGCCGCGCTGGCCCGCGGCGCGGTGCCGCTGGCAGGCGGCGTGCAGAGTTTTCCCGCGCCGTCCTACTGCCTCGACCAATTGCATGGCGACGGCTGGCTGGCCATCGGCGACGCCGCTTCGGCCTACGATCCCGTCACCTCGCAAGGCATCGTCAAGGCGCTGGCCAACGGCATGGCGGCCGCTGGCGCCATCGCCGGCCACGCCACCCTGGGCGCGGTGGCGCACACGGTAGCGCAGCGCCATGCGCAGTACCTGGCGCAGCGCCAGCAGTATTACGGCTGGGAGCAGCGCTGGCCCGCTGCGCCGTTCTGGCGCCGCTTGCATGCCGGCGCGCAGGTGGCGGCCTGAACAACCGTCATGGCGCGCGGGCCGCTGCAGTGGCTTGCTGGTCGCACGCCGCCAGGGTGCCGCTGCATGCGGAAAACGTTTCCAGATAGGTGATGGATTTTTCGTACTCGTCAATCAGGTAGCGCAGTTGATATGCCCCGTCGGCAGATTCCCCGGCGGTCTCGTCCTGCAGCCTGTACATATCTTTCAAAAAGCGTTTTTGCCGCGCCAGTTCCCCAGTCAGGCGCGCCTTGCGCTCGGCGGCACGCGACAGCGCGGGCAGGGCGAAGTAGAGTCCTGCAACCACGGTGACGGCGGCGATGGCGGCGACGGCTTTCATGCGCAGGGGCCGATCCCTTGTATCCGGCAGAATGCCGCCAGGTCGGCCGGATAGAAGGGAGCGTCGCGATAGCTGCTGTCGTCGATGCCGAGCACGCTGGTGATGGCGGCCGCTTCCCACGACCAGTAGCCCCAGAACGACGTATCGCGCCGGTGGCTGTCGTAATAGGGCTCGCGGCGGCTGGCGTCATACCATTGCCGCAGGTACTCCTGCATCAGCGTGGGACGCGCATCTTTTTCTGCCGCGAATATCTTGAGTGTGTTGATGTAGGGCAGGTGGCGCGTGCATGCGGGCCAGGCGCTATCCCTGCCGGCGACGAAGCAGGCCAGCAGCCGTTCCAGCAAGCCATCCTTTTCATGGTTGTTGAAATCGATGATCGGCGCCAGCTTGGGCAGCAAACTGCCCCAGCCGAGCAGAATGCCGAGGCAGACCATGCGGTTGACTTGTTCATACGCGTCGCCGGGCAGGGCGAAGTGGGGAAATCCCTGTTCGGCTTCGCTGGCCTGAGCGTCAAATATCATGTCATACCGGGCAAACGCCAGCCAGTAGCCGAGTATCGTGGGATACGACGCGCGCAACTCGTCGAACGGGTGGCCGGCGCTGTAGGCGAGGGCGAGCTGGTCGATCCCATCCCAGGCCCGCTGGCGCGTAGCCGTCATGAAGTTTTCTGGTGGAATATTTCGCAGCACTTCTTCCGGCTGTTGCAAGCCGGCTTCCACCATGTCGCAGCCCTCGTCCTGGCTTTCCTTGCTTTCAAGGTAGATGGCATATGACAGCCGCGGTTCCCTGCGCCTGGCCAGAAAATCCTGTTCGTCCAGCGTTTGCATTCTTGTTCCTTGTTCCAGGCCGGGCATCCGCATCTGGAGCGCATCCGGATACAAATGGTATGGTGAAGGTACGGTAGCTCAATGATTTGTTTGCAAGATTACACCTTAGAAAGAGTGATCGAACAAGCGTGATTCAATTGAATCGTGTGCCAGAAAGAAATATACAAAATAGCTACTATGAGCGACAAGATGGCGCGCCCTGGGTATTTGTCGGCTGCCATCGTCTTCCACATGAACCGGAGCAAGCATGAGTATGATGAAATGCGCGATGCAATGCGCGGCCGCCGCGGCCCTGTGTGGCGCCCTGTCGCCCGCCATGGCGGCATCCACGCCGGTCGTACCGCCGTTTCTTGACGTGCTCGTCTATCAGTACGCCAATTGCGTCAAACCTTCCTACCATCAGGCTGACCTGCTGGTGCAGGACGGGACGAGGCGCTACCAGATCGACGTCAAGGGCGAGGCGTACACGGTCGAACTGCAGCAACGCATGGGTTTTTCGCTGCAGGCGGGCATTGACGGTCCCGTGGCGGCCGTCGTCAAGCTGGACCGGCCTCCAGAGGGGCAGTTCGAGGAGCAGGCGCGCTGGCGCGAACGCTGGCTGCGCGATGTGGCCGAGCGCAGCGGCGTGGCGCTGGACGAGCGGACGCTTGCAGGCGGCGCGCGCCTGCTGACCGTCAACAAGGGCGAGATCAGGGGTCATTATGTAGGGCAGTCCCTGCTGATCGATCCGGCACGGTTGTTGTTCATCGATATGGCGTGGCCGAACACGCTGGGAATCTATCATGGCCCTGACGGCCTGCGGCAGGTGCGGCAGGTGCAGGACGACGTATGGCAGCGCCTGCTGTCTTGTCCACCGGCTGCGTGACGCTGGCGGCCACCCGATACCCCTACTGCGCGCACGCGCATAGACAAATAATAATGATTCTCATTTATAATGCGACTCAATGGGGTGGCGATGGGCCGGCGCCATGGCGCCATGCATGGTGAGGGAGGGCATGATGGGCAGTATGTACGGCAATGAGGATTTGATCGCGCATGAGCATCGCGTGCTGATGGGCGAGTATGGGCGGGCGCAGGCCCGCTGCAGTGCGCAGCTGGCCGCGCAGGCAGCGCGCATCGCGCAGCTGGAATCGGAATTGATGCGCGCGCGGGCGCAGGTGGTGATCCGCGATACGAAGCTGGCGCTGGCGCGCGACGAGTTGGCCGAACTGGCGGCTGCGGCACCGGGCCTGCCCACGCGGGCACGGCTGGCGCGCAAGGTCGAGTGGCTCGGTGAGCGCGTGCAGGACCTGATGCGTGAATTGCTGCGCCTGCAGTGGGTGCCGTCGCCCGCCTTGCAGGCCGACGTGCGCGAAAAGGCCGTGCTATATGTGGGCCACTATTCAAGTCTGGAGCCGGGCCAGGATGCGGGTGGCGCCAACGCGGCGCAACTAGTCATCGAGCAGGCCGGCGGGCGCTTCCTGCATCACGCGGGCGGCGATGATGGCGCCGACGATGCGGCGGCGCTGGAAGCGGGCCTGGTGGCGGCCGACCTGGTGATTTGCCAGACGGGCTGCGTCAGCCACGACGCCTACTGGCGCGTGCATGACCACTGCAAGCGCACGGGCAAGCAGTGCGTGCTGGTCGACCAGCCGCAAGCCATGCATTTCGTGCGCAAGGAAGCGCTGGCCGCTTCTTAACACCCGCTTAATCCGCATGGGCCACAATGGCCGTCCCCCGACGTTCCTGAAAGCGCCCATGCTGTCCCTGCAAATCGGTCCCCTGGCCCTGCCCACGGGCCTCGTCCTGCTGTTCGTTTTCCTGTGCGTCGCCTACGGCGTGGCGGGCTGGCTGCGGCGCTATCGCCAGCTGCCGGATGCCGGCCCCCTCGTTTCCGACATGCTGATTGCCGGCCTGCTGGCGGCGCGGCTGGCATTCGTCTTGCGCTGGCATGAGCAGTATTTCAGCTCCCCCTCGGCGGCGCCCTGGTCCATCATCAATATCCGCGATGGCGGTTTCATGGCGCCGGCCGGCATCGCGGCTGCCCTGGCCATCGCCGCGTGGCGCTGCCGGCGCCCCGCCATGGCGGCCATGCGCCGTCCCCTGGTCATCAGCGTCGCGTCCGGCGCGCTGGCCTGGGGCGTGCTGAGTGCAGGGATCTCGCTGGCCTACGACAAGCCGGCGGCCTTGCCGGCCGTGGCGCTGCGGGCTATCGGTGGCGCGCCGGTGACCCTGGCGGCGTTGGCCGGCGGCAAGCCCATGGTGGTCAACCTGTGGGCCAGCTGGTGTCCGCCATGCCGGCGCGAGATGCCCGTGCTGGCTGCCGCGCAGCAGGCGCGCGCCGATATCGTCTTCGTGTATGCGAACCAGCGCGAGGATGCGGCGGCGGCCAGCGCTTTCCTGGACCGGAGCGGTGTAACCCTGCGCAATGTGGTGCTCGACAGCGAGGCGGCGCTGGGCAAGGCGGCCGGCTCCTCGGCCCTGCCCACCACCCTGTTTTATGATGCGCAGGGGCGACTGGTCGATACGCACCTGGGCGAATTATCCGATGCCTCGCTGGCCAGCAAGCTGCAGAAGATCGCCCCCGCGCCCTGACGCGGACACGCCTTCTTGACGGAGCCGCCATCGTTCGCGCGATGCGCGGCTTTTTTGCGCCTGGCCATTGCCGTAGCGGTTTCTGATAGTATACCCCCCTATAGTATTTATCGAGGTGAAATCATGGGACACACGGCGCACAACAAGACCAAGTTGCTTAATCGCGTCAAGCGCATCCGCGGCCAGGTGGAGGGCCTGGAGCGGGGCCTGGAAGAGGGGCGCGACTGCGGCGAAGTGCTGCAGCTGATCGCCGCCGTGCGCGGCGCCGTGAACGGCTTGATGGCCGAAGTGATCGAAGAGCACTTGCGCGAGCATGTGGCCAGTCCCGATATCTCCGGCGACGAACGGGCCAGGGGCGCCGACGACATCGCGGGCATCCTGCGCACCTACCTCAAATAAGGAGAATGCCATGAAAGCGCAATCCCTCGGCGAAGACCTCTCCGCCTGGCAGCACGAACACGTTTTTGACAGCAGCAATGGCAGGGCCGAACGCCGCGCGCGCATCGTCATGTGGATCACCCTGGCCACCATGGCGCTGGAAATCCTCGCCGGCTGGTGGTACAACTCCATGGCCTTGCTGGCCGATGGCTGGCATATGAGTTCGCACGCGCTGGCCATCGGCCTGGCCGCGTTTGCGTATGCGGCCGCGCGCCGCTATGCGCGCGACCCGCGCTTTGCCTTCGGCACGTGGAAGATCGAGGTGCTGGCCGGCTACACCAGCGCCATCCTGCTGCTGGGCGTGGCCGTGCTGATGGTGGCCGCTTCCGTCGAACGCCTGTTCTCGCCGCAGCCCATCCACTATCCGCAGGCGATGGCCGTGGCGGCTTTCGGCCTGGTGGTCAACCTCGTGTGCGCGCTGATCCTCGGCGGGCACCATGACCATCACCATGGTCACGGTCACGACGAGCATGACCATCACGGTCACCACCATGGCGAAGACCTGAACATGAAGGCCGCCTACATCCACGTGCTGGCCGACGCCGCCACGTCCGTGCTGGCCATCCTTGCGCTGGGCGGCGCGTGGGCTTACGGCTGGCGCTGGCTCGATCCCGTGATGGGTATCGCGGGCGCCGTGCTGGTGGCGCTGTGGGCGAAAAAACTGATGCAGGAGACGGGCAAGGTCTTGCTGGACCGCGAAATGGACCATCCGGTGGTGGATGAAATCCGCGAGGCGGTGGAAGTGGAAAGCGCCGGCGACACGCCGCGCATCGTCGACCTGCACGTGTGGCGGGTCGGCAAGCAGCTGTATTCGTGCGCCTTGTCCGTCGTCAGCCGCGATCCCGCGCTGACAGGCGCCGAGCTGCGCGCGCGCATCGGCATCCACGAGGAAATTGTCCACAGCACCATCGAGATTATTCGCCGTCCTTGACAATGATGGCGAAAAAAGCGCGCTGATGCGGGGCGTAGGCACTATACTGTCGGCTTTTACAGCACGCGCTGTTCACCAGACAGAGAATAAAATGAGCACATTACCACCATGCCCGCAATGCAAGTCCGAATTCACGTACGAAGATGGCAGCCAGTTGATCTGCCCTGAATGCGCGCATGAATGGTCGGCCACGGCTGGCGAAGCGGCGGAAGAGGGCGCTCGCGTGTACCGCGATGCGGCCGGCAATATCCTGCAGGACGGTGACACGGTCAGCGTCATCAAGGACTTGAAACTGAAGGGCGGCGGCGGTGTCGTCAAGATGGGCACCAAGGTCAAGAACATCCGCCTGGTCGACAGCGATCACGATATCGACTGCAAGATCGACGGCTTCGGTTCCATGAGCCTGAAAACCGAGTTCGTGAAAAAAGTCTAAGCTCCTCCTTGCCATCCGCGGCGCGCCTCGCATTCCTGCCGGCGCGCCGTTTTTTATTTCAGACGCCATGCAAATCGACCATCTCCGCCAGCGCCTGCGCGCCCTGGGCGCCAAGCCCCTGCATGAACAGCGCGTGCTGCGCGACTGGATACAGGGCCAGCCGCACGACCAGGGCCGGCGCCGCGCCGAGGATTTTTTGCCGCTGCCCGTGCGCGAGGCCTTGCCTGCGCTCGATCTCGAGCTGCAGGGCATGCTGAAATTGCTCAGCACCCATCCGGGCGCTGACGGTTCGGCGCGCCTGCTGGTGGGACTGCACGATGGCCAGACGGTGGAAAGCGTGCTGCTGCCGCGCGACGGCCTGTGCGTGTCCAGCCAGGTCGGTTGCGCCGTCGGCTGCCAGTTCTGCATGACGGGCCGCGATGGCTTGATACGGCAAGTGAGCAGCGGAGAAATTGTCGCGCAGGTGGTGCTGGCGCGCACCCTGCGCCCCGTGAAAAAAGTCGTCTTCATGGGCATGGGCGAGCCGGCGCATAACCTGAACAATGTGATGGAAGCGATCGAGCTGCTGGGCACCGAGGGCAATATCGGCCACAAGAACCTCGTGTTTTCCACCGTGGGCGACCCGCGCGCCTTCGAGCGCCTGCCGCAAGGGCGCGTCAAGCCGGCGCTGGCCCTGTCGCTGCACACCACCAAGCCGGAGCTGCGCGAACAGTTGCTGCCGCGCGCGCCCAGGCTGTCGCCGCGCGAACTGGTGGACTTCGGCGAGTCGTATGCGCGCCTGACCGGCTACCCGGTGCAGTACCAGTGGACCCTGATGGAAGGGGTCAACGATGGCCCGGATGAGATGGACGGCATCGTCGCGCTCCTGCAGGGGAAATATGCGGTGCTGAACATGATCCCGTATAACACCATCGACGACTTGCCGTTCAAGCGCCCCAGCTGGGAAAAGGCGCGCGCCATTGCCGCCGGCCTGCACGCGCGCGGCGTGCTGACCAAATTGCGCGATTCGGCCGGGCAGGACGTGGAGGGCGGCTGCGGACAGTTAAGGGCGCGTGAAGCGAAGGGCAAGGTCATTCCCATCCGCACGGCGTAGGTCGGATTAGCGGGAACCGCGTAATCCGACACGGCCAGGCCAACAATGATGTCGGCTCACACCCCACCCAGCAAATCGTTTTCATTCAATATCGCAAACGCGATCTCGGGATGCGCGGCCAGGCAGCGGCGCACGGCGGCCGGGATGGCGGCGCGCGTCTTGCGGCACAGGCCGGGCCGCTCCAGCAGGCGGATCTGGAAGCCGCGCACGGTGCGCACTTCGCCGCTGCCCGGCGCAATCTGCAAGTCCACGCCCAGGTTGCTCTTCAAGCGCTCTTGCAGTTTCTTTAGCTGCGTATAGCTGTCGATCTGCTCGATATGCGCCAGCAGGCGCTTTTCTTCCGTCAGGTTCAGGCGCAGGATGGCAAGGTCCGCCTGCGCATCGTCGAGCAGGCGCTCGCGTTCGCAATCGCACAACTGCGGCGGGCACTCCTTGCGGACTTCAAAGTCGACGATACGCATGCTGGTGTTCCAGTGACGTTCCAATGGCGATTCCGGATAAAGCAAGTATCGTCCGCCGCCTGGCGCATGTCAATCAGCGCGGGCTGACGATCAGGCGCCAGAGGAGCGGCCCCTGCCCGCTGCTGCGCTGGCGGTGGTGTTGCGGCGGCATGGCGTGGCCTTCCGTCGAGACGAGGTGGGTGCGCCCCATTCCGGCACACAATCGTGCGCGGCCTTGACCGCGTGTCTTGGCGCGTGCGCCGCCCTGTGTTGTAATGTTGATCATCCCGACTGAGCACGCAAGGCCATGAGAACCCGCATCAAGATCTGCTGCATCGCTTCCATCGACGAAGCGCAACTGGCCATTGCCGCCGGCGCCGACGCGCTGGGCCTGGTGGCGGCCATGCCATCCGGCCCCGGCCCGATTCCCGACGCGCGCATCGCGCAGATCGCCGCCTGGACGCCGCCGCCCGTGGCCACGTTCCTGCTGACGTCCGAGACGACGGCGCAAGCCATCGCCGAACACGTGCGCGCCACGCAGCCGTCCACCGTGCAGATCGTCAGCCATATCGACCCCGGCGAAGTGGCGCAGCTGGCGCGCTTGCTGCCGCACGTGCGGCGCGTGCAGGTGATCCACGTGGAAGGGGCCGAGGCTTTGGCGCTGATACCCGCCTATGCGCCCCATGTGCATGCTTTTTTGCTCGATTCGGGCCGCCCCGGCGCGCAGGTCCCGGAACTGGGCGGCACGGGCCGCACGCATGACTGGTCCGTCAGCGCGCGCTTTGTGCGCGCCAGTCCCCGTCCCGTCTTCCTGGCAGGCGGGCTGGACGACACCAACGTAGCCGATGCGCTGCGCCAGGTGCGCCCCTACGGCATCGACCTGTGCTCGCGCGTGCGCACGGATGGCAAGCTCGATGTCATGAAACTGGCCTTGCTGATGGCGGCCGTGCGCGACGTGGATGCGGCGCTGTATGCGGAGGGTTAATCCGCCGCTGCCAGCGCATTCATCTCGCGCACGAACGCCTCTGTAAACGCGGCCACCATGCCGCTGGCCGCGCGCGGCGAGATCAGGCCGACGACGGAATGCGATTCCTCGTCCGGCAGCGCAATAAAACGCACGCCGGGCGGCGCCACCAGGCGCATGCTGTCAGGGACGATGGCGATGCCCATATTGGCTTCGATCAGGTTCAGCTGCGATGTCTTGCGCGACAGGGCGCGCGCCGCCTTGGGGAAAAAGCCCTGCGCCAGGCACAGGCCCGCCACCAGGTAGCTCAGGCCTCCGCGGTCCTTGTGCGGGATCGAGACGAAGGCTTCGTCGCGCAATGCCGCGATGGTCGTGCGCTCCAGCGCGGCCAGCGGCGACGTCGCTGACACGGCCACTACCAGCTTTTCTGTAAACAGCTCGCGCACTACGATGTTGGCATGCTTGCGCAGGGTGGGCAGGCGCACCAGGCCCAGGTCGGCGCGGCCTTCCTCGATGTCGGCGGCCTGGTTTTCCGACGACCCTTTCGATACATCGAGCGAAACGCCGGGAAATTGCGCCAGCAGGCGGTTCAGCACCGCGCCGATGGCGGGCGTGAGGGTGACGGAGCTCGAATGCAGCAGGCGGACGATGCCTTGCGCCCCTTGTCCCACGTGGCGCGTCTGGCGCACGGTTTCGTCGATGTCTTCGAGGATGCGCTTGGCCCGCTCATAAAAGACCTGTCCCGCGGGCGTCAGTTCGATATGGCGCGCGTCGCGCGTCAGCAGCAGGGCCTGTACTTCACCTTCCAGCTCCTTGATTTGCCGGCTCAGGGCCGACTGCGCGATGTACAGCTTTTCCGCCGCGCGCGAGTAGCTGCCCGCATCGACGACTTCGACAAAATAGCGGAACTGTCTGATGGAAATCAATTGTATGCCTTTTCGAGATCGGAGACTGCCTGATTTGATATTAGCCTGGCCCCGGGGTTCGCGTTACAGTGGGCTGGTCTGCTGTCACTGCAAAGGAAAGACCATGCTGGAATTGATCGGGGTGCTGGGATTGCTCGTCAGTATTATCGTAAAACTGATTTTCGTCCAGATCGGCGGGGCTGGCAAAGGGAAGGAAGATTAATATGCCAGGGTCGCCACATGCGGCGCCGGCATCGCAAAGGCGTGCAAGCGGCAAGCCGGTGCCACCCCGTTCCACTCCGCCAGTGGCAAGCCCGCACGCTTGAGCGCCGCCTCGCGCGCCGTCCACGCCTGCGCCAGGGCCAATGGGCGCCGACCGGCGGGGCAGGCGCCCAGCTCTTCGGCCACCTGCGGCCCCAGGTAATCGCGCGCCAGCTCAAACCAGTCGGGAATCTCCTGCACCCGCATCACGTCGATGCCGACAGGGCCATGCAGGCCGATGGCGGCCAGCGAGATTCCCTCGTCATGGCTGAACGACAGGCTGGCCGTGCTTCCAGCCAGCAGCAAGCGGGGAGGGGTGCCCGGCGTTGATGCCACCGAAATCGCCCCGATACTGACATGCAGCCAGCGGGCCGCCGCCTCGCGCACGGCGGCGCGGATGCGCCACCGGGCTTCGGCGCGCGGCAGCACGGCGGCGATGCGGATCACCAGCACGCCGTCTCTTGAGAAGAGCACCTTATCATCCATCAGTTGCGCAGCGGCGCCGCCGGGCAACCGGCCCAGTTGCTGCCGGCGGGGATGTGTTCTCCCTTCATCACCAGGGTCAAGGGGCCCAGGCGCGCGTTGTCGCCCACCTTGGCGCTGTATAGCACGGAGCTGCGCGGGCCCATGTAGACGCGCTGGCCGATCTCCACATGGTCGATCTTCATCACGCGGTCTTCGAACAAATGCGTTTGCGGGCAGGTCAGCGCGTTCAATTCGCTGTAATCGCCGATGTGCACGCAGTCGAATTCCGTGATGTCGGTCGTATCCATGTAGACGCCGCGGCCGATCTTGCAGCCGAACAGGCGGAAGGCCAGCGGCAGCCACGGCGTGCCGCGCAGGTAGCGCATGAAGTTGGGTACGGCGATGCCTTCGTACAGGTTGGTCACGCCTTCCGAAATCCACACGAACGGCGTCCACATGGGCGCCGCGTGCTTGCGGTAGCGTCCCAGCAGCAGCCACTTGAACAGCACGACCACCAGAAAATTGCCGATGCCGTAGGCCAGGCCGGCAATCGCCAGGTCGCTCACCACTTCGCCCCAGCGTCCCGCACCCGCGATCGGCATCACGTCCAGCACCAGGGTGTAGCCGACGGCGATCACCACCGCGTGCGGCGCGACGATGCGGAAGGCTTCGATCAGGCTGCGGCCCAGGCGGCGCAACAGCGATGGCTTGAAGGTCAGGTGCTCGGCAAAGCCGCTGACCTGCTCGCGCGCGGGCAAATGCATGGGCGGGGAGCCCAGCCAGGTGTCGCCGCTGTGCATCTGCTCATTGCGCGGCGCATGCGTGTGCACGCCGATCAGCACGTGTTCGGGCAGCGTGGTGCCGTCCGGGATGTAGCTGCCGTTGCCGACAAAGCTGCGGTGCGAGATGACGGTGGGGCGCATGGTCATCCAGCCGCCGTCGATCTGCTCGTCGCCCAGCATGACGGCGTCGGCGATGAAGGTGTCGTCGCCCAGGGTCAGCATGTCGGGCACCACGCCCAGCGCCGTGGAAATTTCCGCGCCCTTGCCCACCTTGGCGCCCAGCAGGCGGTACCAGTACGGCGCGTACACGGTGGCGTAGATGCCGTGCAGCACGTTCAGGCTCGATTCCTGGATATGGCTGACCAGCCACTTGGCGCAATAGATATTGCTGTGCACGGGCGAGCTACCCGGCTTCAAGCGGGGCAGCGCACCCCAGCGGATGGCGGCCGACAGCAAGGCCGTGAGCACGATCAGCACGGCGCTGGCGGGGAAGGCCAGCAGGAAGTAGCGGGCCAGCTGGGTCGTCACGTCGCGTCCCTGCAGCCACGGCATCATTTCACGCTCGTCGAACCAGTCGATCAGCACGAAGCTGGGGAAGACGGGCATGAAGAACAGTACGGCGATGAGGACCATGCCGAAGCAGAAGAACAGGGTTTCGCCCGTCAGGCGCAGGCGCGAGACGGCGGGGCGCGGCGGCTGGCTGGCCACGTCAAACGCGCCTATGTCGCGCGCGGGGGAACCCGTCCAGACGCGACCGGCGGGCACCGCCGCGCCATCGGCCAGCGCCGACTGGCCCTCCAGGTGGCCGAACGCGCCCACTGTGGTATTGCCTTCCATGATCGCGTAAGAGCTGATGCAGGCGTCGTCGCCGATGCTGATGCGGCCCAGCAGCAGACGGCCCCGCTCGACCCTGGCGTTTTCAAAGTTGACGGCATTGCCCACGCTGACGTTGTCGCCGATGGACAGCAGGTCGGGCGCGCGCAGGGTCATCGAGCCGATGACGACTTCCTTGCCCACCTTCGCGCCGAGCGCGCGCAGCCACCAGCTATTCAGGGACGAGCCGCTGAGCAGGTAGGCGGGAGCCGATTCGACCAGGCGGTCTGCCAGCCACCAGCGGTAATACGTGACGCCCCACAGCGGATAGCTGCCCGGCTTCAAACGCCCGGCGATCAGCCACTTGCCGGCAATCGCAATGGCAAATTCGGCCAGGGTCGCCAGCAGGAACACGCCGATGGAGGCGGCGATGGCGCGCGGCACGGTATCTCCCGTGTCGCCCGTGAAGAAGTGGTAGGTGAAGAAGGGCGCCATCCACTGCGCCATGCGCAGGGTGACGAGGCCAGGCACGGCTGCCGCCTGCGCGGCGCCGCACAGCCAGCGCTTCAGGGTGGACGGCGGCGTCCACTCCGCCTCCGGCGTGGCCAGCGCGGGCGCCTCGCTCAAGACGGCGGCGATCTTGCCGATCTGCCGATTCTGGTAAATGTCGCGCACCGTCATGTGGGCGTAGGCCGGATCCGCGCGCAGGGCGGAGGCCAGGCGCGCGGCCAGGAAGGAGTGGCCACCGAGGTCGCTGAAAAAGTCGAGCTGGCGCAAAATCGCCTGGCCCGGGAACAGCTTGGCCAGGGCCGCGAACAGGGCCGCTTCGGCCGGCGTTTCCGGCACGTCCGATTCACCTGCCTCGCCTGCCGGCGGCGCGGACAATGGCATGGCCTTCAAGGCCTTCCTGTCGATTTTTCCCGAGGTCAGGCGCGGCATCAGCGGCAGCAATTCAAAACGGCCCGGCACCATGTAGGGTGGCAAATGCAGGTTCAGGGCCGCGCGCAGGGTCTTTGCCGCCAGGGCGTCCTCGGACGCCTCCTCGCTGCCGACGATGTAGGCCACCAGCTGGTCGATGCCGTCATCCTTGCGCAGCAACACGGCCACCGTGCCCACGCCCGCCTGCTGCGCCAGCACGGCCTCGATCTCGCCCAGCTCCACGCGGAAGCCGCGAATTTTCACCTGGTCGTCGGCGCGGCCCAGGCACAGCACCTGGCCGTCGGCATCGATGCGGGCCAGGTCGCCCGTGCGGTACAGGCGCGCGTCATCCTCGCTGGCCGCCCATGGATTGGGCAGGAATTTTTCCACCGTCAGGTCGGGCCGGCCCAGGTAGCCCTCGGCCAGGCCGGGGCCGATGATGCACAGCTCACCTGTCTCGCCGCGCTGCAGCAGGGCCAGGGGACGGTTTTCTCCCGGCTCGGCCACCTGCAGCACCAGCAAGCCGTAGTTGGGCAGCGGCGTGCCGATGGTCACCGGTTCGCCGGGCCGCAACCGCGCCAGGCTGCACGAGACGGTCGCCTCCGTGGGGCCATAGGTGTTGAACATGGCGCGGCCCGGGCGCGACCAGCGCTCGACCAGCGACTCCGGGCACATCTCGCCGCCCAGGTTGATCAGGCGCAGACTGGGCACATCTTCCGCGAACAGGGCCAGCAGGGTCGGCACGGCGTGCAGCACGGTGACCTTGTTCTCGGCCAGCGCGCGCGGCAAGGCTTCCGGGTCGCCCGAGATATCTTTGGGCCCCAGCCACAGGGTGGCGCCCACCAGGTAGGCGATCCAGATTTCCTCGAACGACATGTCGAAGGCGACGGAAAAGCCCTGGTAGACGGTGTCGTCTTGCGTCACTTCCAGCACGGCGTTTTCGCTGCGCAGGAAGTGGCAGATGCTGCGTTGATTGATCAGGATGCCCTTCGGTTTGCCCGTGGAGCCGGAGGTGTAGATCACATAGGCCGGGTGTTCCGGCAGCACGGCGCCGCGCGCGGGCAGCACTTCGCCCGGCGCGGCGGGGGCCAGCAGGCTTTCCGCCGTCCACACGGGCCGCTTGACGCCGGCATCCAGCAGGCGCGGCGCGAACTGGGCGCAGCTGACGACACCAAAGCCATTGGCGTCATCGAGGCACACTTGCAGGCGCTCGACGGGCGTGTCTTCATCGACGGGCAGCCAGGCGGCGCCCGCCTTGGCGATGGCCGCCTGCATCAGCAGCAGATGGGCGCCGCGCGGCAGCCACAGGCCCACGATGTCGCCGGGCTTGACGCCGGCCGCCACCAGGCGCGACGCGGCCAGTCCCGCCTGCGCGTCGAGTTCCGCATACGTGATGCGGCGTTCGCCGTCGATCAGGGCGGTCTGTTGCGGGCAGCGGCGGGCCGTCGCTTCCAGCAGGTCGGCCAGTACTTCCTCGCGCAGCAGATCCGGTCGCGGCGGGCCGTACAGGATGTCGGCGTGGGTGGAGGGAGTGCCTGGGCTGACTGCAGTGAAATCGTTCATGGATGACGCTTATCTGTAATGCGGAGTGAAGAATCTGACGGGCTGCGCATGGCGCGCGGCACAGTTGATACATTACAGCACGCAAGACATTTCAGCGTTGCAGAACGGGGAATTTTGTAGAGCTTTCAGCAATTATGTGGCGGCAGGATCAACCGCCATGATTACGGAATGTAAATCGCGGAAACATGGCGCCGATTTGCGCCAAGGTATGCGCCGCCGGATAGCCGTGCAGGGGGCGGCCGGACAGCGCCGCGTCCGCGCAGCCTTCGGCGCGGAATTGCTGCAGCACGTAGTTGTCGACGCCTTTCGCGGCCAGGGTGGTGGCCAGGGACAGCAACTGCTCGTCCGGCAGCAGATCCGGGTGGGTGGTGGTGCGGCATTCGTAGGCGACGCCGCTGGCGAGGATGGCGTCCAGGCAGGCGCGCGCCGGGTCGCCGCTGCCGGCCACGCGGGTCACATGACGATAGTCGGCAAACGGCGCCTTGATGTCGAAGCCGACCCAGTCGACCAGGGGCAGCACTTCCTGCAGGCGCTGCGGATAGATGCAGGCCGTGTGCAGGCCGATGCCGAATCCCAGTTCCCTGACGTCCTGCATGGCCCGCCCCAGCGCCGGGTCCATGCACGCTTCGCCGCCGCTGAAGACGACGGCGTCGACCAGGCCTGCGCGGCGGCGCAGCCAGGTCAACACGTCGTGCCAGGGCATGGCGCCTTCCGGCGTGCGCGCCTGCAGGTGAGGATTGTGGCAATAGCCGCAACGCCAGGGGCAGCCCTGCACGAACACCACGGCCGCCAGCTTGCCAGGGTAGTCGGTGGCGGAAAAGGGCGTCAGGCCGCCCACTTTCAAATCAGCCGCCATGGCAGGCGGGCAGGCCAACCCGCGCGCTCGCTTCCGTAAAGTACTGGCGCTCGTGGAATTCGCCCTGCTTGCCGATGTTGAACGAGGCGACGGGCCGGTGATAGCCCATCACGCGGGTCCAGATTTCGCAGCGCTGGCGTTCGGTGTCGAGCAGGGTGATGGCGGGAGTGAAGTCGGGACGTGCGTTCATGGCGTTTCCTTGAGTGGGTGAGCGAGATCGGACTGCTTGCGCGCGATCAGTTCCGCGTCGCAGGTGGGACAGAATTCATGTTTGCCGGCCAGGTAGCCGTGGCGCGGGCAGATGGAAAACGTGGGCGTGACCGTGATATAGGGCAGCGAGAAGCGGCTCAGGGCGCGTTTCACCAGCTCGCGGCAGGCATTCGCGTCCGATAGCGCTTCCGTCATGTACAGGTGCAGCACCGTGCCGCCCGTGTACTTGCGCTGCAGCGCGTCCTGCAATTCCAGCGCCTCGAACGGGTCGTCCGTATGGCCGACGGGCAGCTGCGACGAATTCGTGTAGTACGGGTTGTCGACCGTGCCCGCCTGCAGGATGGCGGGGAAGCGCTTGCGGTCTTCGCGGGCGAAGCGGTAGGTCGTGCCTTCGGCCGGCGTCGCTTCCAGGTTGTACATATGGCCCGTCTCTTCCTGGAAGGCCACCATGCGGGCGCGTACGTGGTCGAGCAGGCGCACGGCCAGCGCGTGGCCTTCTGGCGTCGTGATGTCCCAGGCGTCGCCGCTGAAATTGCGGATCATCTCGTTGATGCCGTTCACGCCCAGGGTGGAAAAGTGGTTGCGCAGGGTGCCAAGGTAGCGCTTCGTGTACGGGAACAGGCCTTGCTGCATCAGTTCTTCGATGGTGCGGCGCTTGATTTCCAGGCTGGTCTTGCCCAGTTCCAGCAGGCGGTCCAGGTCCGCCATCAGGGCTGGCTCGTCGCCGCGCCATCGGTGGCCCAGGCGCGCGCAGTTGATCGTCACCACGCCCAGGGAACCCGTCTGCTCGGCGGAACCGAACAGGCCGTTGCCCCGTTTCAGCAGTTCGCGCAAGTCCAGCTGCAAGCGGCAGCACATGGAGCGGATCATGTTCGGCTTGAGTTCCGAATTGATGAAGTTCTGGAAATAGGGCAGGCCGTAGCGGGCCGTCATCTCGAACAGGCGTTCGGCGTTTTCGCTATGCCAGTCGAAATCCTCGGTGATGTTATAGGTGGGGATGGGGAAGGTGAAGACTCTGCCCTTGGCATCGCCCGCCATCATGATCTCGATGTAGGCGCGGTTGATCATGTCCATCTCCACCTGCAGCTCGCCATAGCTGAAGTCCATTTCCTGGCCGGCGATGACGGGAATCTGCTCGCGCAAGTCGTCCGGGCAGACCCAGTCGAAGGTGAGGTTGGTGAACGGCGTCTGCGTGCCCCAGCGCGATGGCACGTTGAGGTTGAAGATCAGTTCCTGCATGTACTGGCGCACGTCTTCGTAGCGCAGGCTGTCCTTGCGGATGTAGGGCGCCATATAGGTGTCGAAGGAGCTGAACGCCTGCGCGCCGGCCCACTCGTTTTGCAGGGTGCCGAGAAAATTGACGATCTGGCCGATGGCGCTCGACATGTGCTTGGGCGGACCGGATTCGATCTTGCCCGGCACGCCATTCAAGCCTTCGTGCAGCAGGGTGCGCAGCGACCAGCCGGCGCAATAGCCGGCCAGCATGTCGAGGTCGTGGATGTGCAGCGCCGCTTCGCGGTGCGCCGCGCCCACTTCCGGCGGATACACCTGGTCCAGCCAGTAGTTGGCGATGACCTTGCCCGACACGTTGAGTATCAGGCCGCCCAGCGAGTAGCCCTGGTTGGCGTTGGCGTTGACACGCCAGTCGCGCCGCTCCAGGTATTCATTGATGGACGCGGCGACATCGACCTGGCCGCGTGTGGGGGAAACTGCATTTGTCGTCATGAAACCTCCAATAAACACAACATGCGGTGTTTTTATGGAGATTAATCACTAAATATAGTGGCGTCAAAGGGCGCGTGCAGTTGCGTGACGAATCCTTGATGCAGGTGAAAAAAGCGCCCCCGTTTACTTTTTCGCGCGGCCCTGGCGCAGGATGAAGTAGCTCAGGCCAAAGTACGCGGCGGCGCAGACGGCGATGCTGATGGCGGAGGCGGGCAGCACGTGCGCCCAGATTTCCAGCGGCGAGAAGGTGCTCCAGCTGGCGACGCGGATATCGAAGGTGACGTAGTTCGCCAGCAGCCAGTAGACGGCCAGCAAGCCCGTGCTGATGGCGATCTGGCGCGGCACCGGCATGGCGCGGCGCGCGAAGACGGCTTGCAGGAACAGCAGCAGCACGCCCGGATACGCGCCCAGCACCTCGGGCGACAGCACGGACAGGGTCGCGTCATCGTAGCCGTCGGCCGGCGCGGCCCACTGCACTTGCAGCACGGTGAGGAACAGGGTGAGCAGGAAGATCAGCAGCGGTTTGCGGGGCATGGCGGGCAATCGAAGAGGGAGAAAAGGGGGGCATTTTACAGCCAGGTCAAGCAAGTTGAACGCGCGCCAGCCATGCATGCATTCCTTCACCTGCGTCAAGGACTGGGCAGCATGGGCGGGGCTATAGTCTGCACCCTGAGCCGATACAGGACTGTGAATATCATGATGCTTGAATCAACCACCGCCACCCGCGTGGCCGGACCGCTGGAACTGGTCTGCCCCGCCGGCAGCCTGCCCGCCTTGAAAGCGGCCGTCGACAATGGCGCCGACACCGTTTACCTAGGCTTTCGCGACGCCACCAATGCGCGCAATTTCGCCGGCCTCAATTTCGACGAGAAGGCCATCGCCGAGGGCGTGCGCTACGCCCACCAATATGGGCGCAAGGTGCTGCTGGCGCTGAATACCTATCCACAGCCGCACAACTGGGCCGTGTGGCGCAGCGCCATCGACCGCGCCGCGCAGGCCGGCATCGACGCCATGATCGTGGCCGATCCGGGCCTGATGGCCTACGCAAGTGAGCATCACCCGCAGCTGCGCCTGCACCTGTCCGTGCAGGGCTCGGCCACCAACTACGAAGCCATCAATTTTTACCATGAGCACTTCGGCATCGCCCGCGCCGTGCTGCCGCGCGTGCTGTCGATGGCGCAGGTGGAGCAACTGATCGCCAAGACGGAAGTCGAGATCGAGGTCTTCGGCTTCGGCTCCCTGTGCGTGATGGTCGAAGGGCGCTGCGCGCTGTCGTCGTATGCGACGGGCGAGGCGCCGAATACCCATGGCGTGTGCTCGCCGGCGAAATCCGTGCGTTGGCTGGAAACGCCGAACGGCCTCGAATCGCGCCTGAACGGCGTGCTGATCGACCGCTATGCGCCCGGCGAAAACGCCAGCTATCCCACCCTGTGCAAGGGCCGTTTCGAAGTCAATGATGAAGAGTATTACGCCATCGAGGAGCCGGCCAGCCTGAATACCCTGGCGCTGCTGCCGCAACTGATCGCCATGGGCGTGCGGGCCGTGAAGATCGAAGGACGCCAGCGCAGCCCCGCCTACGTGGCGCAGGTGACGCGCGTGTGGCGCGAGGCGATCGACGCCTGCCGCGAAGGCAATGCGCGCTACGCCGTCAAGCCGGGCTGGATGGCGGCCATGGACAAGCTGGCCGAAGGCCAGCAGCACACATTAGGTGCTTACCACAGATCTTGGAAATAGAGGATGAACATGCTGAAGCTTTCACTGGGCCCCTTGCTGTACTACTGGCCACGCGCCACCGTCTTCGAGTTTTACCAGCAGATCGCCGGCACCGCCGTCGATATCGTGTATCTGGGCGAAACCGTCTGCTCGCGCCGGCATGAGGTGCGTCTGGCCGACTGGCTCGATATCGCCGACATGCTGGCCGCCGCCGGCAAGGAAGTGGTGCTGTCGACGCAGGCGCTGATCGAGGCGGGCGCCGAACTGGCGACCCTGCGCCGCATCACGGGCAATGGCCGCTACGGCGTCGAGGCCAACGACATGGGCGCCGTGCACTGCATGGAAAAGGGCACGCCCTTCGTCGCCGGTCCCCATTTGAACCTGTTCAATGGTCCCAGCCTGCAACTGCTGGCGCGCCTGGGCGCGCGGCGCTGGGTGATGCCGCTGGAAATGGGGCAGACTGCGCTGGCCGAGATGCAGCGCCAGAAGCCGGAAGGGCTGGAGACGGAAGTCTTCGCCTACGGCCGCATGCCGCTGGCGTTTTCCGCGCGCTGCTTCACGGCGCGCAACCGCAACCTGCCGAAGGACGATTGCGGCTACAGCTGCCTGGAAGAGCCGGACGGCCTGCTGCTGCGCACGCGCGACGAAGTGCCATTCCTCGTGTTGAATGGCACGCAGACGCAGTCGGCGCTGGTCTACAACCTGGTGCGAGAACTCGACGCCATGCGCGACATGGGCGTGGCGGTGGCGCGCATCAGCCCGCAAGCCATGCATACGGAACAAGTCATCGCCATCTTCGACCGCGCCCGCCGTGGGCAGGTCAGCGGCATCGGCGCCCAGGCCCAGCTGGCGGCCTGCCAGCCGGCCGGCGCCTGCGACGGCTACTGGCACGGCCAGCCCGGCATGGAACAGCACGCCGCACATTGAACGCATCGAAAGGAAGTACCATGCAAGATCAACTGGAAAGATTGCCGATCCCGGCCAAGCCTCCCATGAGCAAGCCCGGCGTGTCGTACCGCTTGCCGGAACCGCTGGCCGAATTGCTGTCCAAGCTGCCCCCGTATCCCGCCTCCTGGCTGTTCGTGCAAGGCTTGAACCGCCTGCTGGCGCCGCAATTGCCCGACGACGTGCGGCGCAGCCTGGAAGGGCGCAGCCTGCGTTTGCGGCTGCTGGACGCGGGCATCGCCTTCGATTTCGAGTGGCAGGGCACGGTGTTCGTGGCCGAGCGTTATGTCGACGTGCCGGACCTGTGCATCGCGGCCAGCGTGCATGATTTGATGCTGCTGGCGCGGCGCCACGAAGATCCGGACACCCTGTTCTTCAGCCGTCGTTTGAGCCTGGAAGGCGATACGGAACTGGGCTTGCTGTTCAAGAATACGCTCGACGCCATCGAGTTGCCGCCGTTCGACCTGCAGGCGCTGGGACCGCGCCGCGTGCTGGCGCATCTGCGCGACCGGGGCGCGCGCGAAGGCTGAGCTGGAAAAGGGAGGGCAGGCGCTCAGTGGCGGCAGTGGCCGCAAGCGCCGCTGCACGATGCCAGCTGTTCTTCATCCGTCGCTTCGCCCATGAAGCCGGCGTCGTTGACGGCGGCCAGCAGGCGTTCCTGCGTGGCCAGACGTTCGTCGAACTGCACCGTGGCGCCGTGCCGCGCCAGCGAGACGCACACGGTGGTCACGCCCGTAACGGCTTCGAGCGCGCCCGTCAGCCTGTCGGCGCAGCCTTCGTGATCCATCCCGATAATATTCAAGCGCGCTGTCTGCATGTGTTCCTCTTGTTTTTCAAATAAAAAAACAGCGTAGGCGAGGGGCGCGCATGCCGTCCAGAGCAGCACGCAAGATTTATTTCCTATTTGCGGTTTTGTTGATCTGGATTAACTCCAGCCTCTCTGCTGCAGTCTGAAACTGCTGTTGTTTTGTACACAGTTGCCGTATTCCAGTCGACAAGCGTGCTCTGCTGCGCGATACTGTCATTCTGATAAGAACGCTATGAATGCGCTGGAAAGGAGGGGCCATGCGGCGCCGCCCCCTGCTCAAGCTTGCCGCCCTGTGGCCGTTGGGCGCGGCCATCGGCGCGGTGCCGCCGCTGCCGCTGCCGCTCGTGTATCCGCGCCATCAGGCGCTCGACGATCCGCAGCAAGGCTATGTGACGGCCTTGCTGCAGCAGGCGCTGGCCCGTTCGGGCCAGGCCTATGCCTTGCGCCGTTCCGCACTGCGCATGGTGCAGACGCGCGCGATGCAGGAAATCGCCATGGCATCGGGCAGCGTCGATGTCGTCTGGGCGATGACGAGCCGCGCGCGCGAAACGCAATTGTTGCCAGTGCGCATCCCCATCGACCGCGGCCTCATCGGCTGGAGAGTGGCATTGATCCAGGCGCGCCGGCCGCAACTGCTGCGCGGCGTGCGCAGCATTGCCGCCCTGGCGCGGCTGTCGGCCGGGCAGATGCGCGACTGGCCCGACTCCGCCATCCTGCAGGCGAATGGCTTGCGCCTCGATACGTCGAGCACCTATGAAGGCCTGTTCCAGCAACTGGCGGCAGGGCGCATCGATTACTTTCCCCGTTCCGTGATCGAGGCGCAAAGCGAGCTGGCCAGCCACGCGCAATTGCCGCTGGCGCTGGACACTCACCTGGTCATCCGCTACCCGGCCGCGCTGTACTTTTTTGTCGGCAAGCACCGGCCGGAACTGGCGCGCCACATTGAAACGGGACTGGAGACCATGCTTGCCGACGGCAGTTTCGCGCAGCTGTTCCAGCGCCATTTTGGCCGCCTCGCGCAGGGCCTGAATCTGTCCCGGCGCCACGTGCTGGAGCTGGCCAATTCCGACTTACCGGAAGAGACACCGCTGGCGCGCAAGGCACTTTGGTATCGTCCAAGACATTACTAATAGTTTTGTTGATCGATGTCAAACAAGTGCTTCAATCGTGCGCAGGATGTTTGATGAAAAGCAAAGCAAGTTCAACAGAACACCTGTTGACACTTGTAAAATTTTCACCGAACATAATTCCTCGTAACAACATTTCTCCGGCGCAAGCGTTTATCGCAAGTGCCGTGCAGGATCCGTGCGCCCGTTCAACAGCCAGCTGCCGTCAGCCGCCGAACGCTCTGTTCTCTTGTAACCATCCGTTATCTTTTCGAAGGTTTTTCCATGCTCGATTCGATCACGTCCATATTGCACCAGGTGCCGGAACTGGCCCTGTTCCTGGCGCTGGGGCTAGGCTACGCGGTAGGGCAGATACGCTTCGGCCCGATCCAGCTGGGCGGCGTGTGCGGCACCCTGATCGCCGCGCTGCTGATCGGCCAGCTGGGCATCACCCTGGACGCCAGCGTCAAGAACGTCTTCTTCATGCTGTTCATCTTTGCCCTCGGCTATGCGGGCGGTCCCCAGTTCTTTGCCAACCTGAATGCCAAGGGTTTGCGACTAGGGCTGCTGTGCCTGATCGAAGTGGTGGTGGTGCTGGCGCTGGTGCTGCTGGCCACGCGTTTCCTGGGCCTGGACCAGGGTACGGCGGCCGGCATGATGGCGGGCGCGGCCACGGAATCGGCCGTCGTCGGCACGGCCACGGACGCCATCTCGAAACTGGCGCTGCCGGCCGCTCGCATCGCCGAGCTGCAGGCCAACGTCGTCACCGCCTATTCCATCACGTATATCTTCGGCCTGATCGCCATCGTCATCGTCACCAGCCAGATATTTCCGCTGTTGTTGCGCGTCAACCTGCGCGAGGAAGCCGATAAATTGTGGGAAAAGATGGGCGGCGCGCAGACCGATGGCGACGGCGTGCAGGCGACGCCGGAAATGGTGGGCCGCGCCTACCGCATCAGCCGTGGCGCGGGACGCCGTCTCGATGCCTTGCAGCATATTTTTGCGGGCCGCGCCAGCATCACGCGCGTGCGCCGGCACGGCAAGGTATTGCCCTTGGAACCGGAACTGCGCCTGCGCAACAACGACGAAGTGCTGGTGATCGGCCACCGTCCCGCGCTGGTGGCGGCCGAAGCCATCCTGGGCGAGGAATTTGCCGACACGACGGGCTTGAACATGGCTGTCTCGGCCGTCGAAGTGCTCCTGCAGCAAGCATCGCTGGTCGGCCAGCCCTTGCGCCAGCTGGCCTTGCCGTCCGGCGTGCATGTGGCGGCCGTCGTTCGTGGCGAACACAGCATGCCGCCGCTGCCTGATCTTTCCTTGCAGCGCGACGACGTGCTGCGCCTGTACGGCACGACGGAAGGGCGCGAGCTGAACACGGCGCTGGCCGCCATCGGCAAGCGCGTGCCCACGGGCGACCGCAGCAATATCGTCTACGCCAGCATCGGCATCGTGCTGGGCGTGTATATCGGCGGCTTCTCCGCCAAGCTGGGCGGCATCCCGTTTTCGCTGGGCACGGGCGGCGGCGCCTTGCTGACGGGCCTCGTGTTCGGCTGGTACCAGGCGCGCAAGCCGGGCATGCAGGGCATCCCGCCCAGCGCGCTCGACATGATGAAGGATATCGGCCTGGCCACCTTCATCGCCTGCGTGGGTCTGGCGTCGGGGCCGCAGGCGATCGATCTGATCCGCCAGTACGGGCTGTCGTTGCCGCTGATGGGTGTATTGATCGCCGTCATCCCCGCCTCGCTGTCCTTGCTGGTGGGGCACTTTTTCCTCAAGCTGGAAGCGCCCGTGCTGCTGGGCGCCATCGCCGGCCAGCAGTGCAGTACGCCGGCTTTGTCCGCCGTGCAGAACGCGGCCGGCAATTCCACGCCCTTGCTGGGTTACACGATTACGTATGCCATCTCGAACGTGGTGCTGCCCCTGCTGGGGCCGCTCATCGTGGCCTTGGCCGGCTCCGTCCACGCATGAGCAGCCGGCAAGGGCACACGCAGTAAAGAATTCCTTCAACACGAAAGGCGGTCCGCATGGAATGGTTGCATGAGTTATTCAAGAAGTCGCCCGAAATTGCCTTGTTTCTCTCCCTGGCAGTGGGTTACTACATCGGCAAGATCAAGTTCGGCTCGTTCCAGCTGGGCGGGGTAGCCGGTTCACTGCTGGTGGCGGTACTCGTCAGCCAGGTGGGCGTCGCCATCGATCCCGGCGTCAAGTCGGTGCTGTTTGCCCTGTTCATCTACGCGGTTGGCTATGAAAGCGGGCCGCAATTCTTCAATTCGCTGGGGCGCCAGTCCGTGCGCGAAATCATCCTGGCCGTCGTGCTGGCCGTGACGGCGCTGCTGACGGTGGTCATCCTGGCCAAGGTGTTTGGCCTGGACAAGGGCCTGGCAGCCGGCGTGGCGGCGGGCGGCTTGACGCAGTCGGCCATCATCGGCACGGCCGGCGACGCGATCACCAAGCTGGGCCTGGCGGCCGACGAGGTGGCCCGCTTGCAGGGCAACGTGGCCGTCGGCTATGCCGTGACGTATGTGTTCGGCTCGTTTGGCGCCATCATTGTCTGCGTCAACATCTTGCCAAAGCTCATGGGTCGCACCATCCGCGAAGATGCGATCAAGGCGGAAACGGCGCTGCAAGCGGGTGTGCAAGTGCTGGGGCCGGGCCAGACGCCGGCCGCGCCTGACTTGATCGGCCGCATCTACGACGTGGGCCCCGGTGCCGGCCGCTCCGTGGCGGACATCGAAAGCGCTAATCCGAACACGGCCATCACCATCGAGCGCGTGAAACGCAATGGCCAGATCATCGACGTCAGCCCGGACCTGGTGCTGGCGGCCGACGATATCGTGCTGCTGGTGGGCCGCCGCGAAGCCATGCTCAGCGTCTCTTCCCAGCTGGGCAAGGAATTGCTGGCCGTCGAAGGCATGGAACTGGTGATGCAGCGCCGCGACATGGTGCTGACCAACAAGGCTTACCACAACAAGACGGTGGGCGAGATCCGCAGCGCCACGGCGCCGGGCGTGCGCCACGGCATCTTTGTCGTGCAGCTGAGCCGCATGGGCAAGATTCTCCCCATGCAGGCGGAAACCGTTGTGCAGACGGGCGACGTGGTGACCATCTACGGCGCCGAGCAGGACGTCAAGCGCGTGGCGGCCGAAGTGGGTTATATGATCGTGCCGAGCGCCAAGACGGACTTCGTCTACATGGGTGCCGGCCTCGTCGTCGGCCTGCTGGTGGGCTTGCTGGTGGCGCGCATCGGTTCGATTCCGCTGACCCTGGGCAGCGGTGGCGGCGTGCTGCTGTCTGGCCTGGTATTCGGCTGGTTCCGCGCCAAGCGCCAGACGTTTGGCTACATGCCCAGCGGCGCCGTGCAAATCCTGAAAGACCTGGGTCTGGCCGGCTTCGTTGCCGTCGTCGGCCTCACGTCCGGCTTGCAAGCCGTGCAAACCGTGCGCGAACACGGCCTGACCCTGTTTGGCGTGGGGGTGGTGGTGACCATCCTGCCGATGATCTTGACCATGCTGATCGGCCGCTACATCTTGCGTTATGACAACGTGGCCGTATTCGCGGGCGCCTTGTCCGGCTCGCGCAGCGCCAATCCCGCGTTCGGCGAAGTGCTGAATGCGGCGCAAAACTCGATTCCCACCGTACCGTTTGCCATCACATATGCCTTGGCCAACGTTTTCCTGACCCTGCTGGGGCCGCTGATTGTGGCCTTCGTCTGAGTCTGCAAGTATGTGCAAGAACCCTGAACATTGTCAGTCTATAAGGAGTAGCAAAAATGGATTTCAGTAACCCAAGCAAACTCGCCCTGTTGAGCCCATTTGAATTGAAGGATGCGCTGATCCAGACGGCCAAGCAAAGCAACCGCCTGATGCTCAATGCGGGCCGCGGCAACCCGAATTTCCTGGCGACTACGCCACGCCATGGCTTCTTCCAGTTCGGCCAATTCGCCATGACGGAAGCGGAGCGTTCCTATGTGTACATGGACGACGTGGGCGGTTTCCCCACGCGCGACGGTATCGAGGCGCGCTTCGAAATCTTCGTGCGCCAGCATGCTGAGACGCCGGGCGTGCACTTCATCGAGGCAGCCATGTCGTATGTGCGCGACCAGCTGGGCCTGGACGCGGGCGACTTCATCTACGAGATGTGCGAAGCCATCCTCGGCTGCAACTATCCCGTGCCGGACCGCATGCTGCGCCTGTCCGAGAAAATCGTCGGCCAGTATATCCACCGCGAAATGATCGGCGACCATCCATTCGTCGGCAACTTCGACATGTACGCCGTCGAAGGGGGCACGGCCGCCATGACGTATCTGTTTGCCAGCCTGAAATCGAACCACATCATCCAGGAAGGTGACACGATCGCCTTGGGCATGCCGATCTTCACGCCCTACATCGAAATTCCCCAGCTCAATGATTACAAGCTGAATACCGTGCATATCGATGCGCCGCAATCGAACAACTGGCAATTCACCAAGAAGGAGCTGGACAAGCTGCTCGATCCGAAGGTGAAGGCTTTCTTCCTCGTCAATCCGAGCAATCCGCCATCCGTCAAGATCGATGACGAAACCCTGGAATACATCGCCAAGATCATCAAGAAGCGCCCGGACCTGATCATTTTGACCGATGACGTGTACGGCACCTTTGCCGATAATTTCGTCTCGCTGTTCGCCATTTGCCCGTTCAACACCATCCTCGTGTATTCGTTCTCGAAATACTTCGGCGCGACGGGCTGGCGCATGGGCGTGGTGGCCACGCATGAAAACAATGTGCTTGACGCCAAGATTGCCAAGTTGCCGGAAACCATCAAGAAGCAGCTCGATGCCCGCTATCACTCCATCACGACGGAGCCGCGCGAGCTGAAATTCATCGACCGCCTGGTGGCTGACAGCCGCACGGTGGCGCTGAACCACACGGCCGGCCTGTCCACGCCCGTGCAGGCGCAGATGACCCTGTTCTCCCTGTTCTCGCTGATGGATGAAGAGCAAAAGTACAAGCAGTCGATGAAACGCATCGTGCTGCGCCGCAAGGAAGCGCTGTACCGCGAGCTGGGCTTGCCGATGGTGCACGACGCCAATTCCGTGCGCTACTACCACCTGCTGGACATGGAGTCGCTGGCCGCGCAAATGCATGGCGTGGAGTTTTCGCAGTGGCTGCTGAAAAAGCTCAAACCGAACGAAGCCCTGTTCCGCCTGGCCGAGGAAACGGGCGTCATCCTGTTGCCGGGCCGCGGCTTCGGCACCACGCACCCGTCCGGCCGCGTGTCGCTGGCCAACCTGAACGAATACGACTACGCCAACATCGGCCGCGCCATCCGCAACATGGCGTCCGAGTTCTTTGCCGTATTTGAAAAGGAAAAGGAGAAGGGCGGCAAGAAGGCGAAAAAGTAATTCGCCGGGTAGCTGCTTGAGCTCAACGGGCGCCCCGCAAGAGGCGCCCGTTTTTATGTGTCGGCTCAGGTAACCAATAGTGCAGGCTGGAATAGACATCCGTAGATATAATTGCTATTGTGAAAGTATAAACATGGCAACCCCGTGCTTTCCCCTCATTCATTGACTGGACGCTACATGGGCAGATTGCAAGGACACTTATCATTATTGCTGGCGGGCGCGCTGGGCGCGGCCCTGCCCGCCCTGGCGGAACCGCTGACATTCAACGAGGCGCTGCAGCAAGCGGCCAAGGCTTCGGGCGCCGTGCAGGGCGCCGCGCTCGACGTGCGCGCGAAAACCTTGAAGGCGGAAGCCTTGTCGAATATCGATGGCCCTTCCGTGGACTTGACGGCGTTTCGCGGCCGTCTGTCGACGGACTTGAATATCGATACGAGCGGCTTGTCCGGCGTGGTGGGCGGCATCGAATCCGTGCTGCCGCCGATTCCCGGCTTGCCCACGCCGCACATTCCCAATTCCCTGAACCGCGAAGTGGTGACGGACCTGACCTCCTTCGGCTTGCTGGGCATGTGGCCCATCTACACGGGTGGGCGCCTGGATGCCGTCAAGGGCCTCGCTTCCAGCCTGACCCTGGCCGCGCAAGCGGAGCGCACGGAAGCGGAAGAGCAGCTGGCCACGCTGGTGGCGCAGCGCTATTTCCAGCTGCTGCTGGCCAAGCGGGTGGTGGCCGTGCGGGCCGAAGTGACGGCCGGCGTGACGCAGCACCAGCGCGACGCGGCCAAGCTGGAAAAGGGCGGCCTGATTTCGCGCGCGGAACGCCTGCGCGCCGACGTGGCCCTGGACAGCGCCCGCAGCGAGGAAGCGCAGGCGCGCAGCGACGAGGAAATCGCCCAGGTGGCGCTCGACCGTTTGCTTGCCGTCAACACGCAAGTGCTTCCCAGCACGCCGCTGTTCGTCAACAGCTTGCCGGTGGGTACTTTGCAATCGTTCATCAGCACGGGCATGCGCGAGAATGCGAACTGGAAAAAGATCGACAGCAAGCGCGTGCAGGCGGAGCAAGCCTTGAAGCTGCACGGCAAGGAATACGCGCCCACCGTCTTCGCCATCGGTAATTACAATTTGAATCGCGGCAATGAAAAACTCGTACGTTCGAACTGGGCCATCGGCCTGGTCGTGTCTGTACCGCTCGTGCACCGCATCAATACGGGCAAGATGATTGCCGCCGCCAAGCTCGACCAGGAGCGGGTGGAAGTGGTGGCGCGCCAGGCCGAGCGCGACATTCCCACCCTGATCGAGAAAAACTGGCGCGCGCTGGAAAACGCCCGCATCCAGTATCTGTCCACGGCCTCGTCGGTGGAGCTGGCGCGCGAAAATATCCGCTTGCAAACGGTGGCCTTCCAGCAAGGGCAAGTGACGTCGCTGGAAGTGGTCGATGCGCGCCTGAACCTGGCCAAGGTCGAGACCCAGCGCGCGCAGACGGCCTATAACTATGTGATGGGGCTGGCGCAATTGCTGGAAGCGACAGGCGAGACGCAGCGCCTGGGCAGCCTGGCGGCAGCGGCCGATATCCAATTACCTGTGGACAAATAATAATGAGCACCTCCAAAAAACCCTTGGCCATAGTCGCCGCCGTCATCGTTCTGGCCTTCGTCGGCTGGGGCTTGTACCAGGCATTCCAGCCGCAGCGCCTGCCTTTGCAGGGACAGATGGATGCGCAGGAAGTCAATGTCTCGTCGAAAGTGCCGGGCAGGGTGGGCGAGCTGTACGTCAAGCTGGGCCAGACGGTGCCGAAAGGTGAGCTGCTGTTCCAGCTGACGAGTCCGGAAGTGGATGCGAAGATCGCGCAAGCGACGGCCGCCACGCAAGCGGCCGACGCCGTGGCGAAAAAAGCGGAAGCGGGGGCGCGACCGGAAGAAATCGCCGCCGCCAAGGCGAACTGGGAGCGGGCGCAGACAGGGGCCACCATCGCCAAAACCACGTACACCCGCGTCAACAATATGTTCGAGCAAGGCGTGATCGCCCAGCAGAAACGCGACGAGGCGCAAGCCCAATGGCGCGCGGCCGACCAGCTGGCGCAAGCTGCCCGCGCGCAATATGACATGGCGCAAAAGGGTGCACGTCCCGAAGACAAGACGGCTGCCGCCGCACAGGCGCGCCAGGTGGGCGCCGTGCTGACGGAAGCGCAGATCGCCCTGGCCGAGACGAAGATCGCCGCGCCCGTGGCGGGCCAGGTCAGCAAGATCCAGATACAGCCGGGCGAACTGGCGCCGCAGGGCTTTCCCGTAATCACCCTGGTGAACCTCGACGACGCCTGGGCCGTGCTGCAAGTGCGCGAAGATGAAATGGCGGCGTTTTCCATGGGCAGCACGCATACGGCCAATGTGCCGGCGCTGAAACAGCAACTGAGTTTCAAGGTCAGTTCCGTGGCCGTGCTGCCGGACTTCGCCACGTGGCGAGCGGCTCGTCCGGGCGGCACGGATTTGCGCACGTTTGAAATCCGCTTGCGCCCCGCCATCAAGGTCGAGGGCTTGCGCCCGGGCATGTCGGTCGTGTTCCCGCCGCTCTGATAAGCGATGAACGAAGCGGATAAAGAGCCGGTTTCAGCGCTGGCGCGCGAGTGGCGGCGCTTGCGTGGCGACTTCTGGGATATCGGCATGCTCAGCTGGATTCCGGTGGTGCTGTGCGGCATGTTGTGGCTGGTATTTTCCGCCGGCATCGCGCGTGACTTGCCCATCGTCGTCATCGATAACGACAATTCCACCCTGTCGCGCCAGCTCACGCGCTGGCTCGACGCCTCGCCCGGCATCGAGGTGGCGGCGAAAGTGGCGTCCAGCGACGAAGCCCTGCACCGGCTGCGCGAGCGCACGGCGTTCGGCTATCTGCTGATCCCGAACGATTTCGAACAGAAACTGCTGGGCGGACGCCAGGCCACCGTGCAATGGCTGTACAACGCACAGTTTTCCTCGCACGCGGGCGCCTTGCTGCGCGACGTGCGCACGGTCAGCACGACCTTGTCGGCCGGCATCGAGATGACGGCGCGGATAAAGAAAGGCATGTCGGGCGTGCAGGCGGCGGCCCAGTTCGAACCGATACGCACGACCTTGAACAGTTTATACAACGAAAACACCAGCTATGAAGCATTTTTGACCCTGGCCCTGATGCCGGCCATGCTGCAGATTTTCATCGTCGTTGCCGTCGTCACCAGTATCGGCCGCGAGTTGCGCGACGGCACGGTGCCGCAATGGCTGGCCTCGGCCGATGGCAGCTGGCTGCGCGCCATCGGCGCCAAGCTGCTGTTTCCCTTGCTTGCTTATTTTGCGCTCGCGCTGCTGTACTTGCTGTTCTTCAGCCTGGCGCGGGGCTGGGCCGTGGCGGGCAGCTTGCCGGCCTTGCTGCTGAGCATGCTGCTGCTGGTGCTGGCCTACTGCGGCCTGGCCACCTTGCTGATCGCCGCCACCCTGTCGCTGCGCCTGGCGCTGTCCGGTGCCGCCTTCATCACGGCGCCGGCCTTTGCGTTTGCGGGCCAGGCCTTTCCCCTGATGGCCATGCCGGCGCCGGCGCGCGCCTGGGCGGAAGCCTTGCCGCTCACGCATTATCTGCAGCTGCAAACGAAATACTGGCTGGCCGGCGCGCCGTGGCGCTATGGCGTGCAGGAAATGCTGATACTGGCCGGCTTTGCCATCGGTTGCGGCGCCGTGGGCGTATTCCTGCTGGCGCGCCGCGCGAATGCGCCTGCCGCCTGGGGGCGCACATGATGTGGCCGGCCTTTGTCGCCACCTGGCGCGCCATGCTGACGGACAAGGGCGCGCTGACCTTGCTGTTCATCGGCGGTATCATCTATTCCTTCTTCTATCCGCTGCCGTACTCGACGGAAATCGTCCAGCGCGTGCCGGTGGCGGTCGTCGACCAGGACCGCAGCGCCATGTCGCGCCAGCTGACGCGCTTCGCCATGGCCCACCCGTCGCTGCACGTGGTCGCCGTCACGCCGGACTTGCCCGTCGCGCAAGATTTATTATGGCGCGACCAGGTCATGGGCGTCTTGATCATTCCCGACGGCTTGCAGACGGACGTGCTGGCCGGCCGCGCCGCCCACGCGCAGGTGGCGGGCAATGGCTTGTATCTGATGTTGAACAAGGTGGCCCTGAACGGGCTGGCCGAAGTGGTGGGCACGGTGTCGGCCGGTATTGAACTCAAGCGTTTGGGCGCGGGTACGCCATCCACCATCCAGGCCAACCAGCAGCGCTCGCCCATCGCCTTCGACGCCGTGCCCCTGTTTAACGTCAAGGAAGGCTATGGCGCGTATGTGGTGCCCGGCGTGGCGACCTTGATCGTGCAGCAGACCTTGCTGATCGGTATGACCATGCTGTTTGGCACCTGGTATCAGCGCAAGAGTTTCCCCGTAGCCGGCACGCGCACGGCGGGCGGGTATATGGGCATGCTGCTGGCGTTCGCCTGCGTGGCCTTCTTGAACTGCTGCTATTTCTTCGGCTTTGTCTTCTGGTTCCAGGATTACCCCCGTGGCGGCAACTTTGGCGGCATGCTCTTGCTGCTGGTGCTGTTTTCCCTGGCGGAAGCGGCCTTCGGCATGCTGCTGGGCATGCTGTTCCGCACGCGCGAACGGGGCACGCAGCTGATGATCGCCACCTCGATGCCGGTGCTGTTCCTCGCGGGACTGACCTGGCCCGTGTCGTCCATGCCCGTCGTGCTGCAATGGCTGCGCTGGCTGCTGCCATCGACGGCCGGCATCCAGGGCTTTGTCGCGCTCAACCAGATGGGCGCCTCGCTGTATGAAATCCGCCATGAAGTGGCGGGTTTGCTGGCCTTGCTGCTGGCCTGCGTGGCGCTGGGCTGGTGGCGCTGGCGCGCCGAGGCGGCAGCACCCGTCATCAAACAAGGATGAGCATGAAATCAGAGCAAGCGCTGGAGCCCCCACTGGCTGTGGCGGAAGAAAGGTATGCCACGATTTTGGCATCGATACTGGCTTATACGCAGTTCTGTGACATACATGGCGACGACGACAACGCCGAATACGACAGACTCGCGGATCAGTTGCAGGCACTAAGCGGAAAAGATATTTCCCGCTTCAATTTGCGCGAGTGGTGGGAAGAGGAGGGCGCGGAAGTGCTGGCGTTCAGGATCGCCTTGCCCGATCCCGTGAAACTCGACGGCGTCAGCAGGACGGATATCGCGCACATCGTTGCCAGGATAGGCAGCTTCGAGCTGCCCGAAAAAGACGCCAGCGAACCACGCTTCCAGCAGATATTCAGCGCTTTTCTTGATGACTACTACCACGCCTGGCTGAAGCTGCACTGCAAGACCTACAACTACCAGAAAATATTCGGTGTGCACAAGGACAAGGACGGAAAGCGCTGGTGGCTGAGCGACGACGAGAAGGTTGATCTGCTCTGGCCGCATCGCTAGCGACGGGATCCATCGTTCCTCCTGTTCTGCAATGCTGCCAGCAGCAGCTGGCAAAAACCGTCACGCACGGGGTCGGGCAGGTTGTCATTGGCCCGCAGCAGGCTGGCGACACGGGGCAGCGGCGCCAGCCGTTCCAGTGCCGCATGCCGGTGCACGCCCTGGCCCAGGTTGCGTTCATTGACCACCGCCATGCCCAGGCCGGCGGCAATCGCGGTCAGCACGCCCGCCACCGACGGGCATTCCAGGCCCACGCTCCAGGCCATGCCGGCCTGGCCCAGCTTTTCCTCGGCCAGCCGGCGGTAAAAGCAGTGCGGCCCGTAGGTGATCAGCTTGACGGTCTCGCCCGGCAAAGTCTGCTCTGCCGTGGCAGCGCACCAATGCAGTGTTTCTGTCCATAACAGCGTGTCGGCCGGCGCCGCCATGCCGGCAAAATCCTGATGCAAAATCACATCGAACACGCCGTCGGCAAAGCGTTCGCGCAATACCTGGCTTTGCTCCACCACCAGTTGCACGTCCACCTTGGGGTGGTGATGCGAGAACTGCGACAGTACCGCGCACACGTCCGTCAATGAAATCTGCTCCGTCACGCCGATGCGCAGCCGGCCATGCATCGCCGATGGCGAAAAATGGGCGACGGCGTCATCGTGGGCATCGAGTATGTTGACGGCATGCCGCAGCAGCACGGCTCCCTGGTCGGTCGTGCCAAACAGCCCGCCGCTGCGCGCCAGCAGCTGGCAATCTAGCTGCTGCTCCAGTCGCTTGATTTTCCAGCTGACGGCCGACTGGCTCAGATGGAGCAGGCTGGCGGCCTGGCTCATGCTGCCGGTTTGTACCACTGCCCTGAACACACGCAGGGCATCGACGGATAGGCGCAAATTCATGGGTCATGACAAAAGTTGGATTGAAGGTCAAAAGAATGTCACTGGTGTCATGTTCAGTCAAGCCTTAGTCTGCAGGTTCCGCAAACAAAAGGACATCTGATGACGAGTCAAGAACCGCTGTTGAATGGCCACGCCCTGATCCACGGCCACCGTATCGCCACCGGCATCCATGGCGCAGGTACGCCGCTGGTACTGGTGCATGGCACGCCGGCGCACAGCATGATCTGGCGCGAACTGGTACCGCTGTTCATCGATGCCGGTTGCCAGGTGCACCTGTATGACTTGCTGGGCTTTGGACGGTCGGAGCGGCCCGTCGATGCCGATACCTCGGTAGCGGCGCAGGTGACCTTGCTGGCAGCCTTGCTCGACCACTGGCAACTGCCGACCACCCATTTGTTCGGCCACGATATCGGCGGCGCCATTGCGCTGCGCCTGGCGTTCGACCACGCGTCGCGCCTGCGCAGCTTGAGCATCGCCGACGCGCCCAGCTACGATTCCTGGCCGTCGCCCACCTGGAAGCATCTGCGCGATGATTTCGCCCGGCGTGCCTTGACGCCGGCCAGCGAGCATCGCGGCACGATGGCGCGCCAGCTGGGCATGGCCGTTTTTCACAAGGACAGGATGCAGGGCGAGCTGCTGCGTTGCTACCTGGAGCCGCTGTGCGGCGTGCTGGGCCAGCCCTCGTTCTACCAGCACCAGGTGGCGCACTATAACGCCTGCTATACGATGGACTTTGCCGAAAGACTGCCGCAGTTGACAGTGCCGGTACAGGTGTTATGGGGCCAGCAGGACGAGTGGCAGCCGGTGGCTTACGGCCATCGCCTGCAGCGCGATATTCCCGGCGCCACCTTGCACCTGTTTGACGAGGCCGGGCACTTCCTGATGGAAGACGCGCCCTTGCCCGTCGCGGCGCAAGTCATCGCGTTTATTCAGCAGATGGAGAGGAGAAGGCCATGATATTGATCGGCATGCTCGATTCGCCCTACGTCAGGCGCGTTGCCATTGGTATGAAAGTGCTGGGCCTGGAGTACGAACACCGGCCCCTGTCCGTGTTTTCCGATGTCGACCAGGTACGGAGCATCAACCCGGCCGTCAAAGTGCCGACCCTGGTCACGGACGACGGCCAGGTGTTGATGGACTCGACCCTGATCCTGGCGTATCTGGAGGAACTGGCCGCGCATGCTCCCCGCATCAGGCCGGAGCCGGGTCCGGCTCGCCTGCGCGCGCTGTGCCAAACCAGCTATGCCTTGGCAGCCTGCGACAAAGCCGTGCAGATCGTCTATGAACGGCGCTTGCGCCCGCAGGAAAAACAGCACCAGCCCTGGCTGGACCGCGTCCAGCTGCAGTTGCATGGGGCCTGGGCGCAGCTGGAGGCGTCATTGCGCGAAGAGGCGCCAGACTGCTTGAGTATTGCTGGCATCACCATTGCGGTGGCCTGGAGTTTTGCTCAGCAGATGGTGTCCGACGTGATGGCAGACAGCGATTATCCGGCCGTGGCCGCTTTGACGGCGCTGGCCGAGCAGCAGCCGGTGTTTTTGGCCACGCCGATGGCGCTCTGAGCTGCTTGTCATCCGAACCGGTGCTTGCAGGTGGCTTGTGCAATAATTTCATTTCCTTAATGGAAGAATATTGCCATGCCGTCTTTTAACCTGTTCCAGCGCCTGTCCCAGGCCCCCACCAAACCCAAGTCCGCGCCCGCCGCGCGGCAGTTCGACGTGGCGGACCTGTACCAGGGCCCCATCGCGCTGGGAGCGGAAGGCGAGGCGCAAGCGCGGCCGTTCGATGAAAAGCTGCGCCAGGCATACTTTTGGATCGTCAACCACGCCATCATCAGTCCCCATTACGACATCGAATACAACGATGGCCCGTCGCAGACGTATTCCGTGGGCGACAGCCGCCGCACCCTGAATCTGCCGTCGGCGCAAAGCTATTCCAGCTTCATTTTGCTGCCCCTGCTGACATTTGCCACGCGCCGCAAATGCCTGTTCGTCGGCGGGCCGGGGCGGGGCAAGACGGCCAGCGCCCTGCTGATGGGCGTGCTGGCCGGCTCCACCGTCAAGGAAGTCAAGCGCGCCATGCAGCATGGCCACCCGCAGATGACGGTGGCCGATTTGCTGGGCAACCCGCTGCCGGCGGACCTGGTGAACGCGCAAAGCATGGACGATATCCGCATCGCCTGGCGCGCCTGGCTGGGCATGCGCGTGAAGATCGTCGATGAATACAACCGCATCCCCACGCGCACGCAAAGCGCGCTGCTCACCGTCATGGGCGACAATTACGCGGAAGTGCTGAACCATATTTACGAATGCCCGGAAGCGGCCTGGTATCTGACGGCCAACGATGACCAGGGCGGCGGCACCTACCAGGTAATCGAAGCGCTGCGCGACCGGGTCGACGTGACGGTGCAGGCGCTGGCCTTCAACCCGCGCTTCCTGAACGAACTGCTGCTGCGCGTGGAAGAAAACGTGCGCCCCGAAGAGCTGGTGCCGCCCGATATCATCTTCACGGAAGGGGAGGTGGATCAGATCGGCGCATCCATCCGCCAGGTGGCCATACCCGACGCCGTACGCCGCCGCCTGGAATTCTTTGCCAGCCAGTTCGAGCTGTTCGAGACGGCCGGCGGCCAGTTTGAATACATGACCAAGGATACGGCCCGCCTGGCCGGAGCCGACCGGGGCGCCGCGCAGGCGGCCGACAATGGGCGCGACCGCCTGAAAGACCTGGGCTGCCAGACCTTGAACGGCATTTCCGTGCGCACCCTGATGGCGCTGATGATCTACGCCAAGGCCATGGCTTATTTCCGCGGCAATGGCGAGGTGGCGCTGGAAGACTTGCGCCAGGTACTGCCGTTCGTCCTGCATAACAAGCTGCAGCCGGACCCGGATGCGCCATTTTTCGCGCTGCCGGAAAACGCCGCCTACCGCAGCGACAGGCTGGGCTGGCTGCGCCGCCTGTTCGATTTGTCGAACGATGAATTCAACCGCCTGGATCTGGACCGCGATGATCCTGTCGGCGTGCTGTCGGCCGAATTCGACCTGGGCCTCGATGGCGTCAGCGAGCGCGAGACTCTGGCGCGCCTGAACCGCATCGAAAAGCTGATCGGCGAACGCACGAAGGGCAGAAAATTGTACGGTCCCCTGTACGACGACCTGCTGAAGCTCAAGTATCTGCACCAGCGCTATACGAACTACCGCACTTGGCTGCGTTCGCAATGAATGACGCTCTGAATATCGACCATTGCCGCGGGTTTCTCGATGCGCTGGCCATGTTGAACAGCGAGGCCAGCGACCTGTGCGCAACTTACGAGCTGCAACGCCTGCCCGACGCGCCAGACCTGGCCACGGCGCTGGGCTTGCGCATCGAAGAATATGCCTTGACTGTCATCGAACCTGCGCGCGACTTGCCGGCGGCCTTGTGGCAGATCGCGGCGGTGCCGTGCGGGCGCGCGCAGCTGGAGCAGCTATGCCAGCGCTGGTTCTTCTCGTCGGATCACATGCGCACGGCGCCGCCGGGCCGTTTTCGCGCCTGCCTCGTCAACGCTTTCCTCGAAGCACTGGACATGTCGCTGGCCGGATTCAGCGTGCACGCCGTGACGATGACGCCGCCACTTGGTGTCTGGTACGCGATTCACTGGGACGAGATCGCCTTCGAGTCAGGGGATGAGCGCTATCTGCTGCACTTTTCGCACAGCGATTGACAGGCTGCGATGATTTCCCCTGCCTTTTCCTCGATACTTGCCGGCGGCCGCGCCCAGTTCAACGCGCGCGCCGTGGAAGCGCGCCGGCGCTTTCCCGCGCTCGACATGGCCGCCTTTGGCGCCTTCCTGCACGACGGCGTCGATCCGCTGGTGGTGGCCTTGGCCGCCGCCGCGCCCGAGCGCGTGGGCGGCGCTACCTTTGCCGCCTATGACATGGCGCTGGAACTGGTGGGCCATGGCCTGGCCGGGCCTGCCGCGAAAAATTCCTTCCTGAATACCGTCTGGCGCGAACTGGCGCCCTCGTTTGCGCCGTTGCTGGCCACCGCGCCCGTGGATGTATTGGGCATGCTCAGCAACGCCGCCATCCACATTGGCGCCGTGGCGGGAGCGCGGCCCGCGCAATGGCAGGCCGGGATGGCTGCCGTGGCGCCGCAAGTCGGCAGCGTCGCGCAGCTGCGTGCCGTGGGCCAGGTGCTGGCCTGGCGCGCCGGCGTCGCGCATTTCCGCCTGGGCGCGCTGGCTGCCGCCGACACCTTGCCGCCAGCGCTGGCGCTGGCCGCCTTTGGCGAGCCGGGCGCGCAATGGCCGCAGGTGCATGCGCAGTTGCTGGCGAATCCCTGGCGCGGCAATGCCGAGGGCAGGGCGTTCGGCAGCTTCAGCGGCCTGGGTGGCGACTTCGGCACACCGCCGCAAGTGCGCGCGACAAAGGACGGTTTTGTCGTGCGCAGCGCCGAGCGCCACTACCTGCTGGTGGCCGACGCCTATGGCGCCGTGCTGCACAGCGCGACGGCGCAGGAGTTCGAGCAGGCGCCAAGTGCCATGCCGGCGTCCGTGCGCCTCGAGGGGGCGACCGTGCATATCGGCGCGCGCAGCATCGCGCTCGACCTGCCGGCCGGTGATATCGCGCTTGCCGCGAATGCGCATACGCTGGCCCTCACGTCGCCGTGGACGCATGCGATCCGTTTGCTGCCGCTCGCATGAAGAACGATGCCGACTTGATCGACCGCTGGCGCGCCGCCTGGCCCGAGGCCTTGGCCGCGTGGAGCAAATTTACGCGCCTGCGCGACCCGAACCTGTGCGCCAGCCGGGTCGAGGCCAGCAGGCAGGGCTTGTCCGGCAGCTTCGCCATGATCCGCTTGCTGGACCAGAGCGTGGTGGTGGACTTGCCGCTGGTGACGGAGCTGGGCCTGGACGACTATGCGCTGGAAGTGCTCGCCCATGAAATCGGCCACCACATTCTCGCGCCGGGCAGTGCCAGCGACCAGTTCCGCCTGCTGGCGCGCATGCGCCGCGCCTTGCCGACCCTGGAACAGCATGCGCCCATGGTGGCCAACCTGTACACGGACCTGTTCATCAATGACCGCTTGCAGCGCCAGGCGAATCTGCGCATGGCCGATATCTACCGCAAGCTGGAGCATGGACGCTCTGTGGAGGCGAATGCCAAAGGCAGCGGCGGCGTATGGACCCTGTACATGCGCATCTATGAAAACCTGTGGCAGCTGCAAAAGGGCGAACTCGGAGGCGGTAGTGCAGACGAACGCCTGGACACGGATGCCTGGCTGGGCGCACGCCTGATCCGTGTTTACGCGAACGACTGGATGCTGGCGGCGGGCCGCTTCGCCACCTTGCTGCTGCCTTACCTGGTGGAAGACACGGATGCCTTGAGCCCGAGCCGCTATCTGCTCGACACGCGCGACGCGGCCCGTGGCTGCCAGACCTATGGCGCGCAGCAGATCGAGGACGACGAGGCGGACGGCGCCATCCACCCGGTGCACGACAAGCGCATTTCCGGCCTTGATGGCGAGGAACCTGTGACCGAGGCGCCCGCCAGGCCGGGCGGCGGGCAACTGCGCGAACCGTTCGAGCTGGGCGATATCTTAAAGGCGTCGGGCGTGAACCTGAGCGACCATGAAATCGCCATCCGCTATTACCGCGAACGGGCATTGCCGCACCTGGTGGCGTTCCCCAGCCGCCCCGCGCCCGAGTCGCAGGAGCCGCAGATGGAAGGGCTGGAAGCATGGGAAATCGGCGACCCGCTGGAGGATATCGACTGGCTGCAATCGGTGATGCAATCGCCGCGCCCCGTGCCGGGCGTGACCACCGTGCGCCGCGTGTACGGCCGCGAACCGGCGCGCGCCACCGATGCCGTGCCCGTCGATCTGGACATGTACGTGGACAGTTCCGGCTCCATGCCGAACCCGCAGGCGCATACCTCGTTTCTGACACTGGCTGGCGCCGTGATTGCCTTGTCCGCCCTGCGCGCCGGCGCGAAGGTGCAGGTGACCCTGTGGAGCGGCAAGAACGAGGTGATGCAAACGCCAGGCTTCGTGCGCGATGAAGACATGATCCTGGGCGTGCTGACGGAATTTTTTGGCGGCGGCACCTGTTTCCCCATCCACCGCCTGCGCCAGACCTATGCGGCCAGGCGCGAACGGCCCGCGCACATCCTGATGATTTCCGACGACGGCATCACCACCATGTTCGACAAGGATGAACTGGGCAACAGCGGCTGGGATATCTCGGCGAAAGCGCTGGCGCAGGGCGGCGCGGGCGGCACCATGGCCCTGAACCTGGAGCGCGACTGGGATGGCGCGGCGGCCCATAAGTGGCTGCAGCAGACCTATGACGATCTGAAGCGCGCGCGCCGCGAGCAGGGCTGGGATATCCACGCCGTCGAGCGCTACGAGGACTTGCTGGACTTTGCGCGGGCGTTCAGCCGGCGCCACTACATACAACAATGACATGCATACTCACGGTCCCCACCTCGAAACCCTGACCCACCGCCTGGCCGACACCCCCGTCGAATTCCTCGCCGAGCCGCGCATCGCCGGCGTCGCCAATGCGCAAGCCGTGGCGGTGGCGGCGCTGGTCAACGACATTTTGCTGTTGCATGGCGCGCGTGCGCCGGCCGCGTCCTTGCAGGGTTTTATCGGCGCGCAGGTGAAGGCGGACCGCAACCGGCTGGCGCTGGCCATGATCCTGTGCTGGCTGCTGGCCGACGACTGGTTCATCGGCCAGCAGTTGCCGCAGCACGATTTGTTGCAGGTGCTGGGCGAGGCGGCGCGCGAACTGGCCGCCGCCACGCCGGCCCACCAGTTCACGCAAGACCCCGAGCGGCGCGAGGAACTGGCGCGCATCGTGCTGGCGCGCCTGGGCTTTCGGCCCCGCGACGAAAGCGTGGCGCAGGCCACGGACCGCTTGTCCGCCATCAGCGGCACGGAGCGCCGCCGCCTGCTCGAAGCGAGCCGGCTGGCCGAGCAGCGCGCGCGCGAAATCCGCGAAGCGCTGGCAAAGAAGGCGGCCGAGGAATCGGCCGACAAGTGGTCGCGCGAATGAGTGTGGACGTCAATTTGCCGGACGGCGCCTGGGAATCGGACTGCGACTACTGTCCCACCCTGACGCAGGCGGGGGCGCGCATGCTGGAAAAACTGCGCAGCCATCCCGCGGCACCCCGGTACCGCAACCGCAGCGGCAACAAGCTGCTGGCCGGGGAGGTCGAAGCGCTGCGCGCCTACGAGCAGGAAGTCATGCAGGCGGAGATCGGCTGGAGCAAAGACGCGCCGCCGCCCTGGCTGGCGGATTTTCTCAGGACGACCTACGCCACCGTGCCGCATTACCGCGCCTGCGGTTCGCCGCCCGCGCGCCTGGCGGACGTGGCGCCCATCAGCCGCGCCGAACTGGCCCACGACATCGCCGCCTTCGTGCCCGACGACGCGGACCTGGCGCGCATGATCAACTTCCAGACGACAGGCACGACTGGCCACCCGCTGCTGATCGCCTCGCACCCGCTGGTGGCGGGGCGCTACCTGGCCTTCCACAAGCGCGCGCTGTACCGCTTCGGCGTCACCCTGCGCCATGGCGCGGGCCAGGTGGGCGTGATGCTGCTGGGGCATCAGCGCCGCTGCTTCACCTATGTCTCCGTCACGCCGACGATGAACGAATCGGGCCTGGCGAAGATCAACCTGCACGAGGACGACTGGCGCGACCCGGGCGACCGCGCGCGCTACCTCGATGCCATGGCGCCCGAGCTGATTGCGGGCGACCCCATCTCGTTTGCCGAGCTCCTGACCTTGCCCATGGCGCACAAGCCGGCCGCGCTGCTGTCCGTGTCGATGATGTTGTTGCCCGGCATGCGCGCGCGCCTCGAAGCGGCGTTCGGCTGCCCCGTGCTCGACATCTATTCGCTCAATGAGGTGGGGCCCGTGGCCGTCTACGACGAGCAGGCGGGCGGCCACGTGCTGCTGCAGCACCGGCTGTACGTGGAAATCCTCGACAGCGCGGGCCAGCCCGTGCCGGATGGCGCGCGCGGCGAAATCACCGTGACGGGCGGCTTCAATTTTTGCCTGCCGCTGGTTCGCTACCGCACGGGTGATTACGCCTCGCTGGCGCATGGCCCGCACGGTCCCGTGCTGGTGGGCCTGGCCGGCCGCAGTCCCCTGCGCTACAGGACGATCAATGGCGAATGGATCAACAATATCGACATTACGCATGCCCTGAAACCGCTGGCCATCGCCCTGTTCGGCGTGCACCAGCATGGCGACGGCGCCATCGCGCTGCGCCTGGCGCCGAACGCCATGCCGCAGGCTGACCGGGCCCGCTCCTTGCTCGCGCCTTTTTTCGGCGCCATCGCGGTCGAGACCTTGCTGGCGGAAGACAAGATCATTCAATACACTTCGGATTTGCAGGAAGCCGTGGCATGAACCTTTATAAACGCGGCCTCGTGGTCGGTAAATTCTGCCCGCTGCACCAGGGCCATGAACTGTTGCTCCATCGTGCGCAAGAGGCCAGCGAAGAACTGCTGGTGGTCAGCTACACCAGGCCCGAATTTCCCGGTTACGAGCCGGCGCGCCGGGAACGGTGGCTGCGCGCGCAATTCCCGCAGGCGCGCATCGTCGTGCTGGACGATGCGCGCCTGGCCGCCCTGTGCGCGGCGCGCGGCGTGCCGGTGCGTACGCTGCCGCACAACGACGACGATGGCGATGTGCACCGCCATTTCATGGGCTGGCTGTGCTGGACGGTGCTGGCGCTGCCCGTCGATGCCGTCTTCACCAGCGAGGACTATGGCCCCGGCTTTGCCCAGGTGCTGGAACGGCATTATGCCGGCGGGCCGGTGGCGCATGTGAGCGTGGACCAGGCGAGAACTGTGGTGCCCGTGTCCGGCACGCGGGCCAGGCAAGACCCGCATGCGCACAGCGCTTTTCTGTCGCCGATTGTGCGCGCCGATTTTGTCACGCGCGTGTGCGTGCTCGGCGGCGAATCGAGCGGCAAGACGACCTTGGCGCAAGCACTGGCGGCGCATTTCGAGACGGCCTGGGTGGCCGAATATGGCCGCGAGTTGTGGGAAAGCCAGGATGGCATATTGAACTATGACGATCTGCTGAAGATCGGCCGGGAACAGCTGCGCCGCGAAGCGCAGGCGCTATTGGCTGCGCGGCGCTGGCTGTTTTGCGATACCTCGCCCATGACGACGTATTTTTACTGCGTCGAGATGTTTGGCAGGGCCGAGCAGGAATTGGCGCGGCTGGCCGAACACCGCTACGACCTGGTGCTGCTGTGCGCGCCCGATTTTCCCTTCATCCAGGATGGCACGCGCCGCGATGAGGATTTTCGCGCGCGCCAGCATGCGTGGTACCAGGACGAGCTGGCGCGGCGGGGGATCGCTTTTATCAATGTGTCCGGCACGGTGGCCGAGAGGGTCAGGCAGGTGGCGCAAGTGTTGCGCTGACTGCCGCCAGGATATCATCGGAAAACGCGGCATCGTCGACGGCGCGCGCCAGCGCCACGGCGCCCACCATGGCTGACAGCATGACGATGGCTTCCTGTTGTCGGTTGCGTTTTTTCTGCCACGGAAAATGCGTGGCCAGCTTGCCGATGATGGATTTCAGGTGGACGGTGAAGGCGGGGCGCACGGCTGGCTGCTTGCGCGCGTCGCCGGCCAGGGCAGCCAGCAAACAGCCATCGCCCGGCGCGTCTCGGTGGGCCGCGCTCACGTAGTCGCGCACATACTGGCGCATGGCTTCCGGGCTTGCCGTTGCCGCATCGAGCGCCACGCGCGAGTGTTCCGAGCCGTGCAGCGTGCTTTCTGCCATCAGCGCTTCCTTCGAAGCGAAGTGGTTGTAGAAGGGGCCATGCGTGAGTCCCGTCGCCTGCATGATCTGTCCCACGCTGACGCCGTCGTAGCCCTTTTCACGGAATAGCCGCGCCGCTTGCGTCAGGATGCGCTGGTGCTTTTCAGCGGTTTCTTCGGCGGGATAACGCATGGCAGGCTCCTGATCGCGGTTCAAAAATAATGGTTGACATCATACATGATGTTCGTCATGCTTCAACACATTAAACATGATGGCCGTCATATTTAATGTGTTGAAGCATGATGGTTGTCATGTTTGATGGAGCCAGTCCACCCCCTATATTGAAGAAGGAATGATCATGAATGCAGTTACTACCCAAGGCACGGCCCTCGTCACCGGCGCATCGTCGGGCCTGGGCGCCGTGTATGCGGACCGCCTGGCCAGCCGTGGCTTCGATTTGATCCTGGTGGCACGCCGGGTCGAACGCCTGGGCGTGCTGGCCAAGTCGCTGGCGGAAAAGTATGGCGTGTCCGTGCGCGCCATGGCGGCGGACCTGTCCGCACCGGCCGACCTGCAGCGCGTGGCCGATGAACTGGCCAGCAATCCGGCCATCACCATGCTGGTCAATAATGCGGGCGCCTCGACCCTGGCGCCCGTCGTCGATACGCCGAAAGCGGGCATCGCCACCATGGACAAGGTCAACGTGACGGCCGTGGCGGAGTTGAGCTACGCCGTGCTGCCGCAGTTCAAGCAGCGCAACAGCGGCACCATCATCAATATCGGCTCCGTGCTGTCCTTCCACATCTTGCCCGTCAGCACGATCTACAGCGCCACCAAGGGCTATGTGATGAATTTCACGCGGGGCTTGCAGCAGGAGCTGGCCGGCACGGGCATCGTGGTGCAGCTGGTGCTGCCCGCATCGACGGCGACGGAAATCTGGGAATTGAGCGGCGTGCCGTTGGCGCAGCTGGACCAGGCCACCATCATGCGCGCCGAAGACTGTGTCGATGCGGCGCTGGCGGGCCTGGATCAGGGCGAACTGGTGACCCTGCCTTCCGTCGAAGACCAGGCCTTGTGGCAGCAGTTTGACTCTGCCCGCCTGGCCCTGTTCGCAGGCGCGATGCGCGGCAAGCCGGCATCGCGTTATGGTATCGCGGGCTGATACACGCGAAAGAGGAAGCTACAGGGGCCGCACGGGGATGCAGATGTCGCAGGAGAATTCGCCGGTGGCTGGGTCCAGCGCCGTGGCCGCGGAAAAGCGCTCGAAGCACGGGCGCTCATCCCACTGCAGGCCGCTGGCCGGCAGCCATTCGCGCGTCATTCGCGTCCATGTTTCGGCAATGGCGCTGGATGGTCCCTTGAATTGCGCCACCGCATAGCGCCCGCCCGGCAGGGTGGTGATGCTGGCCCGGCCGCCCGACTGGAACGCATCGGGCACGGTGACGCAGGCGTCGTAGCGGCATTTGTCTGGCGGCGTGATGCTGGGATCGTCATGGCCGATGCCGTAGCACGTCGCGTCGCCCAGGCCGTGCGACTGCATCCATGGCGCGATGGTGTCGCGCCAGAAGGCGCCGATGGCGGGACCGTAGGGGCCGATATGGCGCTGGCACGCCACCGTGGCGGGCGGCAGGTCGAGGATGGTGACTTGCATGGGACTCTCTCTATGAAGTGGATTGGAGTGCCCATGGTGCTGGAAGTTCGGCCCGTTTTCCTGACCAGGATTGCGCATGGCCTGATCCGGATTGCTATCTTGCCGGTGCAGGCGCATGGCTGCGAGCATGGCAGCGTTTTTTGCGGCGATGCCGGCGCGCCAGGCCGTTGGCGTGCAGCCGAATTTCAGCTTGAAGGCGCGCGCAAACGCTTCGCCGGAACCGAAGCCCGTCGCCAGCGCGATGTCCAGTATCGTTTCGTCGGGGCGGCAGGCCAGCCGCAGGGCGGCCGTTTCCAGGCGCCGGCGGCGCGCATAGCCGCCCAGCGTCTCGCCCATCCAGGCGGCGAATACGCGGTGAAAGTGGAAACGTGAAAAATGCGCGACGTCGGCCAGCTGGGCCAGGTCCAGCGGCGTGTCGAGGTGGCGGTCGATATGGTCAAGCACGGCATTCATGCGCCGCGCGTATTCGGCGCGGAAATGGCCGGATGTCGGCTGCTCAGGGGGAGTAGGAGGGGAAGACATGCCGCCGATTATGGCATGAAGTCCCCTCCGGGCGGCGTGGAAAAGAGGCTTACGCCGCGTTCAAGGCTTGCTCCAGGTCTTCGCGCAAGTCGTCGATATGCTCGATGCCGACGGACAGGCGCAGCATGTCTTCCGACACGCCTGCCTTCGCCAGTTCTTCGGGATTGAGCTGGCGGTGCGTGGTGGAGGCAGGGTGCGTGGCCAGCGACTTGGCGTCGCCGATGTTGACCAGGCGCGTGAACAGTTGCAGGGCGTCGAGCACGCGGGCGCCGGCCGCGCGTGGATCCTCACCAGCCGCCAGTTTCAGGCCGAACGATAAAATGCCCGAGGCGCGGCCATTCATGTATTTCTTCACCAGCGCGTGGTCCGGGTGGTCTTCCAGGCCCGCGTAATTGACCCATGCGACTTTTGGATGCTGTTTCAGGTGCCTGGCCAGGGCCAGCGTGTTGTCGCAAATGCGGTCCATGCGCAGGGCCAGCGTCTCGATGCCCTGGATCAGCTGGAAGGCGGAGAGTGGCGAGATGGCCGCGCCCATATTGCGCAGAGGGACGACCCTGGCGCGGCCGATGAAGGCGGCGGGTCCGAACGCTTCCGTGTAGACGACGCCGTGATACGACACGTCCGGTTCGTTCAGGCGCTTGAAGCGTTCCTTGTGTTCGGCCCACGGGAACTTGCCGCTGTCGACGATGGCGCCGCCCACGGTGGTGCCGTGGCCGCCCAGGTATTTGGTCAGCGAGTGCACGACGATATCGGCGCCATGCTCGATGGGACGGAACAGATAGGGACTCGGCACCGTGTTATCGACGATCAGCGGGATGCCGTGCGCATGCGCGATCTCGGCCAGTTTCGCTACATCGGTGACATTGCCCAGCGGGTTGCCGATTGATTCGCAGAAGATGGCCTTGGTGCGCGCGTCGACCAGGGCGGCGAAGGTCTCGGGCTGGCGCGCGTCGGCGAAGCGCACTTCGATGCCGATCTGTGGCAGGGTGTGGGCAAACAGGTTGTAGGTGCCGCCATACAGCTGGCTGGCGGAGATGAAATTGTCGCCCGCTTCGGCGATGGTCTGGATCGCATAGGTGATCGCCGCCATGCCCGACGCCACGGCCAGAGCGGCCACGCCGCCTTCCAGCGCCGCGACCCGTTTTTCCAGCACGTCCTGCGTGGGGTTCATGATGCGCGTGTAGATATTGCCGGCGACCTTGAGGTCGAACAGGTCGGCGCCATGCTGGGCATTGTCGAAGGCGTAGGCCACCGTCTGGTAAATGGGGACGGCGGCGGCCTTGGTGGTCGGGTCGGGGGTGTAGCCGGCGTGCACGGCCAGGGTTTCGATTCTCATGTGGTCTCCGGTTGCTATGGTATGCGGTGGTGAAATCCGCAGCCATTGTGCCATGCGCCCGTTAGCTGGTTGCTACGCTTGATAGAATTTTAATTCATAAGCTAGTGCTGTCTTGATATAAGTCATGCAGCTCTGCCAGCCCGATGAACCGTTCATGCGTGCCGTTCTGCGCGCAGGCAAATGCGCCGCCGATGGCGCCGCGGCGCATGGCATCGTCCAGGCCCGCGCCGGCCAGCCAGGCATGCAGGAAGGCCGCCACGAACGAGTCGCCGGCGCCATTGGTGTCCACCACGGGCAGTTTCAAGCCTGCCGTCGGCGTGTAACGCACGGTCTCGCCGCCCCGTTCCAGCAGATAGGCGCCATCCGCGCCCGCCATGGCGATGACGGCCTGCGCGCGGCCTTCCGAGATAATGGCGCGCATGACGGACTCCGTACGCTCGCCCAGCGCGGCCGTGCTGAGGAAGACCAGGTCGGCGCGCAGCGCAAAGACCTTGTGGTGCGGGTTGACGCCATCCCAGTCGTGCAAGTCCGTCGACACCGTGGTGCCGCACACTTGCGCATCGTCAAACAGCTCGGCCACCCAGCCCATGATGGAAAAGTGCGCATGGCGCGCCGGGCCCAGGTAGGGAAGATAAAAAGCGGCCGGCATGCGCACGTCTTCCGGATGGCGGCCGTCGTACAGCGACAGCCGGCGCCCTTGCGGGTCGACCAGGTTGACGCTGCGCCGCGTGCCCGAGGGTTCGACAAGGTGTGAAAAATCGAGCCTGGCTTCCTTATAGCGCTGCAGGATGGCCGCGCCCTGCGCATCGTCGCCGATGAAGTCGATGAACTTGCAGCGCAATCCCAGCGCATGGCAGCCCAGCGCCACGCCATTGCCCGTGTGCGCCACGTAGTCGTGGATGGGCGGCACGTGCAGCGAGTCGGCGACGGGCAATTGCAGGTCGGGGACGCGCACGATCGTGTCGATGCCGGCGCCGCCGACCACTAAAATGTCATAGGTACTCATGGTGCAGCTTTCTCCAGCAGGACGGTGCCGGCCGCGTTCACCGCGACGGTGCCGTTTTTTACGATATAGGTTTGATTCGTGTAAGCGTCGCACAGACTGGTGCCGTCGGCGAACACGCCGTGCACTTTCAGTTCGAGCGGGCCTTGCGCCTCGGGCACGGCGATGATGGCGTCGCCATCCGTCACGCGGGCGAATGCGTACGGCTTGTCGTCGATGAAGCGGTGTTCGCCGCGCGCCAGGGCAGGGTGGCGCAGCCGGAACTGGCCCAGCTTGCGCGCATGCGCGAGGGTGGCCCCATCCATCGAGCTCCAGTTCATGTCGGAGCGGGTGGCCTGCTGTTCGTCGCCGATGGGCGCCGCGCCAGGCTGGCGCGCGCTTTCATCGCCATAGAACAGCTGCACGCCGCCCGGCGCCAGCAGCAGGGCGGACAAGCCATGTTTCAGCCGGTCGCGCGGGAACAGGCTGGTGTCGTGCGACGAGATATACGACAGGATGTCGTAGCGGGGGCCCTGGCCCTTGCCCAGCAAGCCCGCGTACTGGCGGTAGACGCCATCGATGCTTTTCCAGTCGCCGCCAGCGCGGCTTTGAAAGTCGAAATTGATCATCGAATCGAAACCGGCGTCATGCCAGCTGCTGCGCTCGGGGCCGTGGCCCCACGCTTCGCCCGTCATCCAGAACGGCGCGTCATCGATCTTTTGCTGCGGATGGCGCGCCTTCCAATCCTTGAGGGCATCGGTGGCCGCCGCGCGCAGGGCCAGCCAGCTTGCCGGCTCCACGTGCTTGACGGTGTCGGCCCTGAAGCCGTCGACGCCGAATTCGCGCACCCAGTCGGCCAGCCAGTTGACAAGGTAAGTGCGGACAGTCGCATCGGGCAGGGCCACGGCGCGCGTGTCGGCCTTGCGCTGCAAAATCGGCGGCAAGCCCACGGCCTTGCCGCTCTCCGTGCGGAAGTCGGGCAGGTAGGCCAGCTGCATGGTGAAATCATCCTTGCCGCCGTCGGCGTAGCCGGGCAAGCCGGCGCGCACCCAGTCCGGACCCCACCACTGCTTGAATTCGAAGTTGTTGTAGTCGATGAAGCTGTGATAGTCGCGCAGCACGGCCTGCTCATGGCCTGGCCACAGGACCGGCACCTTGTATTCGGACAGGGTACGCAGGTCCGCGTAGCCGGGATGGTTCAGCACCACGTCGAACAGCACGCGGATGCCTTGCGCATGGGCTGTATCGATCATCTCGCGCAGTTCCTCGCGCGTGCCCATGTTGGCATCCATGGTCGTGTAGTCGAGTGCCCAGTAGCCGTGGTAGGCGTAGTGCTGGAACTGCTGCTTGCCGCCCACCACCCAGCCGTGGATCTGCTCGTACGGCGCCGTGATCCACAGGGCGTTGACGCCCAGGTCGCGGAAGTAGCCGGCTTTGAGCTGCTGCGTGATGCCGGCGATGTCGCCGCCGTGAAAGCTGCCCACATCGCCGCCTTGCGGGTCGGCGGCGCGGCCATAACTGTGGTCGTTGCCGGGATTGCCGTTGGAAAAACGGTCCGTTACGGCGAAGTAGACGATGGGGTTGTCCGCAAAGCTCCCTGCCTGCGCCGAAGCGCTGAGTAACAGGGCGGCCAGCGTAGTCAGGGCGCGGCGCATGGTCAGCCCTTCACGCCGCCAGCCGTCAGGCCGGAGATCATCCATTTCTGCGCCAGCAGGAATACGGCCGTGATGGGCAGGCCGGACAAAATGGCTGCCGCGGCGAAGTCGCCCCACAGGTATTTTTGCTCGTACAGGAACAGTTTCGAGCCGACGGCCAGGGTCAGGTTGTTCTGTTCATGCAGCAGCACGGAGGCGATCGGGTATTCGATGATGGCGCCGATGAACGACAGCAGGAATACCACCATCAGGATGGGCACCGTCATCGGCAGCAGCACGTAGATGAACGCTTGCCATTGCGTGGCGCCGTCGACCTTGGCCGCTTCCTCGATTTCGATGGGGATGGTTTGATAGTAGCCCTTGATGGTCCAGATATGCAGGGCGATGCCGCCCGTGTAGGCCAGCACCAGGCTGCCGTGGTGGTCGATGCCCAGCCACGGCACGTAGCTGCCCAGCACATCGAAGATGGCGTAGATGGCCACCAGGGCCAGCACGGCGGGGAACATCTGCAGCAGCATCAGCGCGGACAGGGTTTGCGACTTGAAGCGGAACTGCATGCGCGCGAATGCGTACGCGCAGGTGGTCGACAGCAGCACGGTGACGGTGGCGCTCATGCTGGCCACCTTGATGGAATTCCACAGCCACAGCAGCACGGGGAAATCCGGTTCGACCAGGGCGCCATTGGGCGCCTGGTAAGACATGCCCAGCGCCAGGCGCCAGTGCTCGAAGCTGATCTCGGGCGGTATCAGGCTGCCCGAGGCGAAGTTGCCAGGGCGCAAAGAGATCGACAAGATCATCAGGAAGGGGAACATCACCAGCGCGATCAGCGCGATCACGGCGACGTGGGCCGCCAGGATGCGCCAGCGGTTGGAACGGTCGACAACGATAGCCATATGCTGTCCTTTATGCTTTGTTCATGCGCGTCAGGCGCATATTGACCAGCGAAATCGCGGCCACGAGGAAGAAGATCAGGGTCGAGATGGCGGCGGCCAGGCCAAAGTTCTGGCCGGAATCCTCGAACGCGATGCGGTAGGTGTAGGACACGAGCAAGTCCGTCGTGCCGGCCGGCAAGGTGGTGTCGAGGAAATCGGGACGCCCGCCCGTCAGCAAGCTGATCAGTACAAAGTTATTGAAGTTAAAACCCAGGCTGGCCACCATCAGCGGCGTCAGTGGCTTGATGATCAATGGCAGCGTGATCTTGAAGAAATTCGTCAGCGGTCCCGCGCCGGCCAGGGCCGAGGCTTCGTACAGGTCCGACGGGATCGCCTTGATCAAGCCCATGCACACCACCATCATGTAGGGGTAGCCGAGCCAGGTGTTGACGATCAAAATCATGGCCTTGGCCAGCGTGGTGTCCGAGAACCAGGCGGGCTTGATGCCGAACAGGGCGTCGAGCACGAGGTTGATTTCGCCGAAGTTATTGTTGAACAAACCTTTGAAGACCAGGATGGAGATAAAACCCGGCACGGCGTACGGCAGGAACAGCAGGGTGCGGTACAGGCCGCGGAAGCGCAGCGCATCCCAGTTCAAGAGCACAGCCAGCACCATGCCCAGGCCCGTCGTCGTGGCCACGCTGATCAGGGCGAAAACGATGGTCCAGACGAAAATGCGCAGGAAGGGGCCGCGGAACGCTTCATCGGAGAAAATCTTCACGAAGTTGGCGAAGCCGACATTGACCTTGAAGCCCGGTTCCAGCTTGGTACCGTCCGGCATTTCATAAAAGCCCGTCTTGAAGTTCGGTGTCACGAGCTCGCCCGTGGCGATTTTCTTCAGGGTCTTGTCGGGCAGTTGTTTGTAGACATGCGCGACGGGGCCGAATTCGCGCAAGCCCACCATGCGCAGCTCGATCTTGTTCGGCATGACCAGGGTGAGCAGCTTCAAGTCCTTTTGCAGGGCGATGATGTCCTTGATGGGCAGCGGCGGGGCCAGCACGGGCGCCTGCACGGGATCCAGCGGCGCCACTTCCACGTTCAGGGGGACGGCGCGCTTGAGGGCCAGCGGCTGCGTCAAGAGCACTTCGCCCGTGTCCGGGCTTTCCAGGCGCAGGCGGTATTCCTTGTTGTCGGCATGCACGGTCATGGCATAGCCGGCGCTTTCCACGCGCTGCGTCTCGTCGAGCAGGTATTGCGTGGCCCGCTCATACGTGAGCAGGTTGCGCGAACTGAAATTGGTAAAGCCGATCGACACCGTGTACACCATCGGCAGCAGCACGAAGACGATGACCGCCGTAATGCCGGGAAACAGATAGCGGTAGGCATAGGCGCGCGGCGACGTGAAGACAAACGTCGTCAGGGTCAGCAAGCCGAGGAAAACGGCGGCCAGCATGGTCTGGCCGGAAATGTACAACATGAAGAGCAGATACAGACCCAGCGCCATGCTGATGGTCAATACCGTAGGGCCGATAAACTTGCGCACGATGGATACCTGTGAAGATGGAGTGATACGAGATGGCGTAGGTCGGATTAGCGGCTATGCCGCGTAATCCGACAACATTGTTGGCTGCTGGTGTCGGATTACGGCCCTTCGGGCCTAATCCGACCTACGCCTTGACCTGCTTAATTGGCGGTCGTAATCCGCTTCGCCGCCGCATCCAGGCCATCCTTGGTCGTCTGGCGGCCTTGCGTGATGTTTTCCAGCGCCGATTGCATCGACGACCAGAAGCGGCCCATTTCCGGGTTGTTCGGCATCGGGCGGCCCGCTTGCGCGCTTTCCATCGTCGCCTGGATGTTCGGATTGGCTTTCAATTCCGCGAACAGCACCTTGTTCGCTGGCGTGCCCAGCGGGACGTCGGCGTTGATGGTTTTCAGGCCATTGATCTGCAGCATCTGGTTTTCCAGGAATTCCGTGGCCAGGTCCTTGTTCGGGCTAGCCTTGGAAATCATCGCGCCCAGCACGCCCACGAACGGGGTGGCCGTCTTGCCTGCCACGGTAGGGATCGTTGCCACGCCGAAGTTGATCTTCGACTTGCGCGCATTGTCCCACGACCATGGGCCGTTGATCATCATGGCGATCTTGCCCTGGTTGAAACCGGCTTCCATTTCCGCGTAGCCCGCGCCCTTCGGCATGGCGCCGCTGTTGATCAGGGTCATCAGCGCATTCACGCCCGCTTGCGAACCGGCATTGTTCACGCCCGTCTTGGCTGCATCGTAGCGGCCGTCGGCCTTGACTTCAAACGGAAAGCCGCCGCCCGCGCCCAGCAAAGGCCACGTGAAATAGGTGTTCGTGTAATCCCACAGGATGGCTTTCTTGCCCTGAGCGGACAATTTCTTGTCCAGCGCGGCGATTTCCTCGAAGGTTTTTGGTGGCGTCGGCACCAGGTCCTTGTTGTAGACGAGGGCGACGGCTTCGATGGAGATCGGGTAGCCCCAGGTCTTGCCGCCCACCGTGAAGGCATTCCAGGCCAGCGGCAGGATGGCGGCGCGCGCTTCCTTGCTTGGCGTCAATGGTTGCAGCAAGCCGGCGTCGATCCAGGTGCCGATGCGGTCATGCGGCCAGATCCAAATGTCCGGACCCTTGCCGGCGGCCGCCGCTTGCTGGAATTTGTTTGGCGCATCTTCCGGATGCTCGACGACGACCTTGACGCCCGTTTTCTTGGTGAATTCCTCGCCGACCTTGGCCAGGCCCTTGTAGCCCTTGTCGCCATTGATCCAGATCAAGAGGGTGCCTGCTTCGGCCGCGTTTGCCATGCTGACGGCGGCCAGGTTGCCGATGCCGGCCAGGGCGGCGGCGATCAGGGTGGTTTTGATGAAGCTGCGTTTCGCGTGTGTGAAGGACATGTCAATCTCCAGTGTCTTTTTTTATGTTAAGTATCAAGGCTGAGACGATACAACCAGGCCAGGCGGCGCCTGTAGCGCCTGGCCCTTTAAATTCGGAATCAGGTACGGGTCTGGCCATGCTCGTCGAACACGTGAACGCGGGCGGGCGCCACTTGCAACGCCACGGATTGGCCAATGGCCCAGTCCGTTTCCGCATCGGCGCGCACCACCAGCGGCTCGTCGCCGCCCGGTACCTGCACATACAGATAGCTGATGTCGCCCAGTTTTTCCACCGCCTGCACGGTGGCCGTGATAGCGGCAATGGCGCCGGGCGCGCATGCTTGCACGTGCTCGGGACGCGCGCCGACGGTGACGGGGGTGCCGCTGGCCAGCGGCTGCGTCAGGACGGCCTGCAGCATGCCGCCCGCGTTGGTGGCGATGGTGGCCACGCCATCGGCATAGCTGTGGATCTTGCCTTTGAGGAAGTTCATGCGGGGCGAACCGAGGAAGCCGGCCACGAACAGGTTGGCGGGATGGTGGTACAGCTCCAGCGGCGCGCCCACCTGTTCGATGCGGCCCGCGTTGAGCACGACGATGCGGTCGGCCAGGGTCATCGCTTCGACCTGGTCATGCGTGACGTAAATCATTGTCGAGCGCAATTCGCGGTGCAAGTTCGCCAGTTCGATGCGCATCTGCACGCGCAGCGAAGCGTCGAGGTTGGACAGCGGTTCGTCGAACAGGAAGACGTCGGGCTTGCGCACGATGGCGCGGCCGATGGCCACGCGCTGGCGCTGGCCGCCCGACAAGTCCTTCGGTTTGCGTTCCAGCAAAGGTTCGATGCGCAGGATTTGCGCGGCGCGTTGCACGGCGTCGGCGATCTGCACCTTGCTCATGCCGGCCAGTTTCAAGCCAAACGCCATGTTCTGCGCCACGCTCATGTGCGGGTACAAGGCGTAGCTCTGGAACACCATGGCGATGCCGCGCTTGGCGGGCGGCACGTCGTTCATGCGGGTCTTGCCGATGAATAAATCGCCGCCGCTGATCTCTTCCAGGCCGCAAATACTGCGCAGCAAGGTGGATTTGCCGCAACCCGACGGTCCTACGAACACCATGAATTCGCCATCGGCGATCTCCAGGTCGATGCCGTGCAGGGTTTGCACGTCGCCATATGCCTTCTTCAGGCCTGTTAACTTCAGTCCAGCCATGTCTGTCGTCCTCAATCTCACTGAATGTGCCTGGCCAAATCTACTGCGCGTCGAACTTGCGGCTGGCGATGCTCACTGTGCATTCGCACAGCTGCGCTTCTCAGCCACAACTTTCATCCGCTCGCTACGATTTTGCCAGGCACTGATACGCTGTTGTTCGGCCCCGCTGATGCGCGGGGCTCGTTATTGTAATTGGCGGCATGGCCGCCAAAGCCTGCGATTTACGCCAGGGTGCCGAACCAGCCGCCATGCGCAGGCAAGCTGAGCTGCTGGCCATCTTTGCTACCCGGCAAGCCGTGACCGGCCAGGTCGGCCGCTGGCGCCGCATCGGGCCAGGCGAAAGTGACCGCTTGCGTGCCCAGGTTGAAGGCGGCCAGCACGGACGGTTGGCCGGGCAAGTCGCGGCGCAGGGCCAGCACGGGTTCCGGCGCATCGAAGAAGACGATATCGCCGCGCAGCAATTGCGGCAGGGTGCGGCGCCAGGCGAGGATATTCTGCGCAAACTGCAATGGTGAAGCGGCATCGTTTTCTTCGACATCAACGGCGCGCGCCAGATGCTCGGGCGGCACGGGCAGCCAAGGTTTGGCATTGCTGAAGCCGCCATGCGGCGCATCGGCCACCCACGGCATCGGCGTGCGGCAGCCGTCGCGGCCCTTGAACTGGGGCCAGAACGGGATGCCGTACGGGTCTTGCAGCGCCTCGAAAGGAATGTTCGCTTCCGTCAGGGCCAGCTCGTCGCCCTGGTACAGGCAAGGCGTGCCTTTCAGCGCGGCCTGCACGGCCAGCACCACCTTGGCCAGCGATGGCGACGGGTTTTCGCCACCCCAGCGCGTCATGACGCGCACGCTGTCGTGGTTGCCCACGGACCAGGAAGCCCAGCCATCGGCCACTTGGGCTTCGAACTCTTCCACCTGGGTGCGGATGTGCGCGGCCGAAAACTCCGCCGTCAGCAAGTTGAAACTGTAGGCCATGTGCAGCTTGTCGGCGCCCGTGTAGGCAGCCATGGTGGCCAGCGCATTGTCGTCGCCCACTTCGCCGATGGAAATGGCCTGGTATTCATCGAGCACGGCGCGCACGCGCTGCAGGTAGGCGATGTTTTCCGGCTGCGTCTTGTCGTACACGTGCGCCTGCATGCCGTACGGGTTGATGGCCGACACGCTGCTCGCATCGCGCTGCACGGCTGGCGGATTGTCGCGCAGCAGCTGGTCGTGATACGGGAAGTTGCAGGAATCGAAGCGGAAGCCATCGACGCCGCGCTCGAGCCAGAAACGCAGATTGTCCAGCTGGGCCTGCTGCACGGCGGGATTGTGGAAATTCAGGTCGGGCTGGCTGGCGAGGAAATCGTGCAGGTAATACTGGCCGCGGCGCGGCTCCCATTGCCAGGCGGAACCGCCGAACACGGACAGCCAGTTGTTCGGCGCCGTGCCGTCCGGCTTCTGGTCGGCCCACACATACCAGTCGGCCTTGGCATTGTCGCGGCTGGAGCGGCTTTCCACGAACCACGGGTGGTTGTCGGACGAGTGCGACAGCACCTGGTCGATCATCACTTTCAAGCCCAGTTCATGGGCGCGCGCCACCAGGCGGTCGAAATCGGCCAGGGTGCCAAACATGGGGTCGACGTCGCAGAAGTCGGCCACGTCGTAGCCGAAGTCCTTCATCGGCGACGTGAAGAAGGGCGAGATCCAGACGATGTCGGCGCCCAGGGCGGCGATGTAATCGAGCTTGGAGGTGATGCCAGGCAAGTCGCCGATGCCGTCGCCATTGCTGTCGAGGAAGCTGCGTGGATATACCTGGTAGATGACGGCGCTGCGCCACCAGTCGGCGGGCAGGTGGGCGAGATTGTTCTGGATGGTCGGCATGAATGATTTCTTAAAAGTTGCCTGTAGCCGTGGCTATCAGGGCAGCGCTGCTGGTTGGTAGGCGAACGTCTTATTTTAAAATTCAAAGCGCTTTGGGTATGAAATGAGTATAGTTCAAAGCGCTTTGAAAAGTAAAGCGATACACGCGCCAGACATACGATTTTTTTATGAGGGTGATTCAGGAAGGCAAAGCAGAGCGGAAGAGGGAGTTCTACGAAACCCCAAGCGGAGGCTGGGGTCGGACCCTGAGGGTCCGACCCCAGTAGTTTGCTCTAGGGCTAAATCATGCGTGTATTACGGGCCCTGCCGACTCGCCCGGCAGCAGTTCGCACGGCCACAGTTCCTGCAAGTCGGTGACGGGCGTGCCATCCATCAGGGCCAGCAGCATGTGGATCATCTTCGCGCCGGCGCCGCGCGGGTCGGGCTGGACGACGGTGGTGACGTTGTGGCCGGCCAGGGAATCCTCCATCACGCCCCAGACGATCAGCGACATTTCGCTGCCGATGGCGATGCCCGCGTCGAGCAGGGCGCGCACGGCGCCCACGCCCGACATGTGATTGTCGACGATGACGGCCGTGGGGCGGGGCGAGCGGGCCAGCAGGCGCTGCATGGCCTGGTAGCCGGCGCGGCGGTCGTGCGCATTGTCGACCAGGTTGTCCGGGTCGACGGCCAGGCCGCCCGCCTGCATGGCGTGCTGGAAACTCTCGACGCGCTGGCGCACGAAGTTCAGGTCCGGTGTGGCGCTGATCAGGCCGATGCGCTGGTGGCCCAGCTGCGCCAGGCGCTCGACGGCCAGGCGCATGCCCGCCTCATTATCGTAGTCGAACCACGCGTGCGGCTGGTTCAGCTGGGTGCGGCCATGGGCGACAAAGGGCATGCCCTGCTGCGCCAGGTAGGCGATGCGCTCGTCGAACGGTTTCGTGCGTCCGACAACCAGGCCATCGATGCGGCGGCCCTTGACCATGCGTTCATAGGTGTGGAATTCGTTGCCGGCCGAGGCGGGCGCGATCATCATGTCCATCTGCTGGGCTTCCAGCGCTTCCGACATGCCGCCCACGATTTCGATGAACATGGGGTCGGCCAGGTCGTTCGGCATCAGCGGGTAGATGATGCCGACGATATTCGTGCGTCCCACGGCCAGGCTGCGCGCCATGGGATTGGGACGGTAGCCGGCCGCCTGCGCGGCGGCCAGCACCCGCTCGCGTGTGCGTTCGCTCACTTCCGGATAGCCATTCAAGGCGCGGCTGACGGTGGTTTCGGATATTCCTAGCGTTTTGGCGAGATTTTTGAGGTTCATGGATGCTGCAGTTGGGGTCTATCCAGGGTGGGTCGGGAGCGATGCGGTGCGATGACGGGTAGTTTATCTGATAAATGCCGGAATGATCAGGGGTATGACAAGCGGCGGCAGCGCCCAAAAAAATACGCGGGCAAACCCAGGGGCGCCCGCGCTAAAAGAGGATACTGCTGAATCACTACATTGAAGCTGCCGGCCATCGCGTGCAGCGGCGAAATGGTGGGTCCGGATATTACTTGCCCCTGGATAAGCGGGCGGTGTTGCTGCCACCGGCAAGCGTCCGTGGACGCTTGCCAACGTTCTAGCGGCCTGCTATTACCACCAGGATTCCACTTGGAAACCGACGGAGCTGCCGTTGGTCTTGCCACCGAACACGCCCGTCGACGACAGCGCCGATTCGGCGGCGGCGGCCGACTGGGCTGCCTTGTTCCATTTGGCGTAGGTGTAGAAGGCGCGCAGCACGGGGCGCGACCAGAAGCTGTTGCCGGCCGACAGTTGCGGTGCGAAGGTCAGCTTGGTCAGGTTGCGGCTTTCGCCGCCTTCCGGCTTGACGATGTCGTGGCCCAGTTCCACGGCCAGGCTGTAGTTGTCCGTGAAGTGGTAGACGGGGCGCGCGCCGATCGATGTCCACTTGCTGCTCACGCCTGCCGTTTCCTTGTCTTCGTAGACGAAGGTGCCCATGCCCGACCAGGCGCCTTTGGGCTGGATCATGATCTGTTCCGTCAGACGCACGACCTTGTCATCCTTGCCGGCGCCCAGGCTGAAGCCGCCCGTGTTGGCGGCGCTGCCTTTGCCATACTGCAATGCCACCTTGTTGAAGCCGCCCAGCAGATTGCCTTGCGTATGCATGATGGTCAGCAAGTGGCCGCTGGCGATGGGGGCCGCGCCTTGCGCATTGCGTTTCTGGTTGAATTGCAGGCCCAAGGTCAGTTCGCCATCGGGGTTGACCTTGATGCCGGAGAAGCGCAGGTCGTGGGACAGGCCCATGCGCTTGCTGTCGCCGTCATCGGCCGTGCGCACGACGGCGTAGGCCAGCTTGGCGGCGCCCAGGTCGATGTTTTCCAGGCCGGCGCCAGGGCCGCTGTTATTCCAGAAGTAGTAATCGGTGATGTGCACGTCCTGGCGGTCGTAATAGCGCTTGCCGACCCAGGCGCGCGCTTCGGCGAAGGCGCCCGTGCCGATCTTGTCGGCGACCACGTTCATTTCGCGCCACGACGGGTCCGATTGCTCCCAATCCTGGTTCTGATTGACGGAAAACGCCACCAGGGTATTGATGCGGAAGGTGGTGCCGTTGGCAGCCTTGAAGGCTTCGCCGCCGAATTTCAGCTCGCCGTAGGTTTCGCACTCATTGCCCAGACGATACTTGGACGAGGCGCCGGCCAGGCCGAAACACGCTTCCTTGCCGCCTTCGCTGCTGGTGCCGAAGCCCGAGCGGATATAGCCGCCGAAGTCGATCGGCAGGGCGGCCTGGGCCGACGCACTCAAGGCCATCAGCACTGCCGCTGGCAACGCTTTCAAGAAAAATTTGTTCATTGTGTCTCCAGTGTTTTTATAGGTGTGGGATCGGCGCGCATCAATTTGCACAACCAAAGCGCTTTAACTATGTTTCAAAGCGCTTTGAGTATAGTTCAAAGCGCTTTGAAAAGTAAACTCGTTTTGTTCTTGAAAACTTTTGAGGTGTTGCAGAGAAACATCAAAGGCGGGCGGCGGCGCGTGGGCGCCGCCGGGTATGGCGGGGCAGGGAATGGTTGCCGCGGGAAAGCCGGGCGGCTTAGTTTGGCGCCTTGCAGGCGGGCAGGGCGGCTGTGTCCCGTGCGGCATCGGCCGCATTCGCCGGATGGCGCAGGAAGGCGAGGATCAACAGGGCCGACGCTGTCGTGATACTGGCCAGCACATATAGCAGGTGGCGGAAGGCCGTGCCATACGCTTGCGCCAGCTCGGCGGCGGGAGCGTGTGGCAGCAACGCGCCCGCATGGCGCAGCTCGCCCAGCGCCAGGAAGGGGCCGGCATGCGCCGCCTGCTCCGCGCCGCTGCCGGTACTGACCAGCGCCGCGACGGAGAGCGTACCCAGCAGCGCGCTGACGATGGCCAGCGCCAGGCCTTCGCCCGCCACGCGCGTCGTATTGAAGATGCCGGCCGCCATGCCGGCCCGCTCGACGGGCACGACGCTGATGGCCAGGCCATCCATCAAGCCCCAGGGCAGGCTGATGCCGCAGCCGATCAGCAGCAGCGGCCCGATCAAGGTAGCGGGCGCTTGCCCTGGCGCGCAAGTGGAGAGCCACAGCAAGCCGCCCGCCGCCAGCAGCAGGCCGCTGGCGCAAATGTGGGCGGCGGCAATGCGCTGCGCCGCCATGCCGGCCAGGATCGGCAGCACCAGCATGGGCGCCGACAGGGCGATCATCATGCGTCCCGCTTCCAGCGCGCTGTAGCCTTCGATGCCGATGAAGCGGGCCGGCAGCAGTACCAGCAGTACGACAAAGGAAAACGCGGGCGCTGCCGCCAGCAGTTGTACGCCAGCAAAAGCAGGCAGGCGGAACAGGGTCAAGTCCAGCATGGGCCGCGCCGCGCGCCGCTCCACGCGGATGAATGCGCCCAGCAGCAAGGCCGCGCCGCCGAGCAGTCCCAGGCTGGCGGCACTGCCCCAGCCGCTGTCGGGCGCCTGCAGCAAGCCATACGTAAACAGTGACAATGCGCCTGTAAACGTCAGGGCGCCGGGCCAGTCGACGCCCTGCGCCTGCGGATCGCGCGATTCGCGCATGGCGCGCGCGGCGGCCAGCAGGGCGGCCAGGCCGGCCGCGGCAGTGGCGACAAAAATGGCGCGCCAGCCCGTGTGCGTGATCAAGGTGCCTGCCAGGAAGGGGCCGAAGGCCAGGCCCACGCCGAAGGCCGTGCCGATCAGGCTGAAGGCGCGCGCGCGGGCGGGACCGTCGAATTCCTGTGCCAGGGCCGCCAGTCCGCTCGACAGGGCCATGGCGCAGCCCAGGCCCTGGACGGCGCGCAGCACGTCGAGCCACAGGATGCCGGGCGCGGCCGCCAGTGCCAGCGCGGCGGCGGAAAACACGCCCATGCCCAGCAAGAACACGCGCTTGCGGCCATAGCGGTCGGCCAGGGCGCCGGCCACCATCAGGCAGCCGCCAAAGCTGAGCATGAAGGCATTCGTGATCCATGCCAGCGCCAGCGGCGTGCCGTGCAAGTCGGCGGCGATGGCGGGAATGGCGATGGCCGGTCCCGTAAAACTGAGCGGCATGCACAGCGCGGCCAGGCAGACGGCGGCCAGCACCAGCGTGCGCCGTGCAGTAGCTTGGTCCGGAGCTTGCGCGGGAAGATTCGTATCCATGGGAATGATTCCATAAAGAGGGAATCCGATGATAATATGGGCGTAATCAATGAAAAAGTGGCTGAAAATCCACTCATAACGGACAAATATTCCCTAATCGAGATGGCGAGATGGCGAGATGGCATGGATAATCTGAATGGCATTGCCGCCTTCGTGCGCGCGGCGGAAACGCGCAGTTATGTGGCGGCCGGGCGGTTGCTCGGCGTGTCGGCCTCGGCCGTGGGCAAAAGCGTGGCGCGGCTGGAAGAAAAGCTGGGCGTGCGCCTGCTCAACCGCAGCACGCGGCGCATCAGCCTGAGCAACGAGGGTGCGCTGTTTTACGAACGCTGCCAGCGCATCCTGGCCGACCTCGGTGATGCCGAGGCGGAACTGTCGCACCTGGCCGAGGCGCCGCGCGGCAAGCTGCGCGTCAGCCTGCCCGTGATCGGCTACCGCATCATCCTGCCCCTGCTGGCCGAGTTTACGCGGCGGTACCCGGAGATCGAGCTCGACCTCGATTTCAACGACCGCCTGGTCGACGTGGTGGCCGAAGGCGTCGACGTGGCCGTGCGCAGCGGCACCTTGACCGATTCGCGGCTGATGGCGCGCGAGCTGGGGCCGTTTGCTTTTGCCATCGTGGGCTCTCCCGCATATTTCGCCCGTCACGGCGTGCCGGCCACGCCATGCGCGCTGGAAGGGCACGCCTGCGTGCGCTATAAGTTTCCCACCACGGGCAAGCTGCAGGAATGGGCGCTGCAGCGCGCCGACGGTGACAGCGGCGGCGAGTTGCGCTTGCCGACCGCCTTGACTTGCAACAATATCGAGGCCTTGATCGGCGCCGCCACGCAGGGCGTGGGCCTGGCTTACCTGCCTGACTTTATCGTGCGCGACGCTATCGCGCGCGGCGAACTGCAAGCCGTGCTGGCCGATTGTCTGCTGTACTCGAGCAAGTTCTGGGTGCTGTGGCCGTCGAGCCGTCACCTGTCACCTAAAATTCGCGTCTTTGTTGACCATTTGTGTACCCACCTGCATTTTTCTCCGCCCCCTCCCGACCCTGCATCATCCCTTTGATGGCCCTGGCCGCCGCGCTGGCGGCTGCTTGGGGAATATTCCTACCCCAAAACGATTATTCCTAACGCCGCTGGATTTATATTTGCTGCGCCGCATCACGCCATGCCGCACGGCATCAACTTATGGCCTTCCTGAATACCCGTCATTCGTTATGGAAATTGCCATAAGGAATTTATTTATGTTAATTTCATATCTGTTTCTGCAACATTGCATCGGCTGGTCGCTTGCGGGAACATGTGCAGGATTAGGCGCCATAAGCGTGTAGTAACCAACAATTAAGGGATGGTAACCCCGTTCCGTTCAGGGAGTGTGCATGAAGACAGTCACTACGACGCCGCAGGATCCGGCGCCAGCCACGACAGCGAAACCGGCCCGCAAAACGGGTTTGCTGCTGGGTGGCGGCGCACCAAATTCCACCTTGATCGCCGGCGCCCTGGCTGCTTTCCTTGACGAGGGCATCGAGTTCGACGTCATTTCCGCCTCGGGCGCCGGCGTGTTGATGGGCTTGCTTTACACGACGCCGCACGAGGCCACGCCGCGCCAGGCCTTGCAAAGCTGGGCCGACACGGGCGTGGCCGACAGCATCTACAAGATGATTCCGATCAACTACAAGGTATTCCAGAAGCCGGGCATGCATGCGAGTACTTTCCGCGACGCATTCCAGCCGCCGGCCAACAATCCTTTTTTTCAAGCCTTCCAGCAAACGTTTGCGGGCGTGCCCACGGCCTGGTCGGACTGGGGCAAGCTGATGGTGTCGTCGCTGTCGCCATCGGACCTGTCGGCGAAAAGCCTGGGCCTGTGCGCGCACTTGCCCTTCCTGGAAAAAGCCGTGGATTTCTCGGGCGTGGCCCGCATGCGCCCCGATTTCTACATCAATGCCTACAACCTCAGCGAGCACCGCATGCAAATCTGGGGCAAGCACGAGATCGAAGCTATCCACGTGCGCGCCGCGTTGTCGTTTCCCTTCCTGTATGCGCCCACGACCATCGCTGGCGACGACTACATCGAAGGCGCGGCGCTCGATACGCTGAACTTCGACCCGTTCATCGAAGGCAAGGGTGAGCACCATGACGCCGATACGCTGGTCATCCTCGACATCCTCGGCGACGAGCGACTGCTGCGCAAGCCGCGCAACCTGTACGACGCCTGGGTGCGCTCCATCATCACGCCGCTGGTCAAGATTTCCAAGAGCGAGTTGCGCCTGTTCGAACTCGAACACAACACGGATGCGCGCACGGGCCAGCCCAAGCGGCGCCTGCTCAAGCTCGACTTGATGGGCGGCATCCCGGAGCAGCACTGGCCCGATACGCTGGACTGGTCCAGTTCGAACATGCAGTTGCTGTTCGACGTGGGCCACAAGGCGGGCCTGGCGTTTTGCCGCCAGCATGGCGATTTGCTGCGCCGCGCGCCCGAGGCTTCCCCGCTGGCGGCCTAGCAACCGATCCCCGGCCACCTGATCGGCAGCTACTTATCCTGCCTGGCCTTGCCAGGCTACCTTTTTACTGTGACACACCATGAATATCACCAAGCAATTAATTCTGACCCTGACCATCGCCTTGCTGGCCCTGCTATTGCTGGGCGCCGGCGGCGCCATCCAGCTGCAGCGCGCCCAGGAGCGTTTTGATACCGTGCAAAACCGTATCATTCCCAGCATCCAGGGCTTGAATGCGGCCAAGGGTTTCCTGGCCGACTCGCGCCTGGCCGGCTACCGCCTGTCCGTATTCTCGAACCTGGCCGACAAGACGGCGCTGGACAAGGCCGTAGCCGATGCCAACACGAATTTCGACAAGGTCATCGCCACCTACCGTGCCGAGCGCCTGTATGACGCGACGGACAGCAAGATGCTCGACGCCGACCAGGCCGCGATGGAAGCCTACCGCCGCGCGCTGGCGCCATTCTTTGCCGCCGCCTACGCGGGCGACATGGATGGCGTACGCGCCACCTTGCTGGCCGGCACGCCGCTGGCCATCACGGCCGCCGCCGCCAAGAAAAGCATGGATGACCATATCGCCTACAACAACAAGCTGGTCGATGACGTGAAAGCAGAAAGCCTGGCCGCCTACGACACGGCGTTCAACACCATGCTGGCCGTGCTGGGCGTGGCCGTGTTGCTGACGGGGGCGCTGGCTTGGCATATCTACCGCACTATCAGCGGCGGCCTGGGCAATATCGAACACACGCTGGAGCGTGTCAGCGCTTCGCTGGACCTGTCCGCCGCCATGCCCGTCGAGCGCATGGATGAAGTGGGCCGCACGGCTACCGCCTTCAACAAGTTTCTGGAACGCATCGTCGGCGTGATCGCCACCGTGCGCGCCTCGGCCGATACGGTCAGCGTGGCGGCTGCGCAAATTTCCGCCGGCAACGCGGACTTGTCCGTGCGCACCGAACAGCAGGCGTCTTCCCTGGAAGAAACGGCATCCAGCCTGGAAGAGCTGACCTCGGCCGTACGCCAGAATACGGACAATGCGCGCCAGGCGAACTCGCTGGCCGTGTCCGCTTCGGACGTGGCCCGCAAGGGCGGCGCCGTGGTGGCGCAAGTGGTGGGTACGATGGGTTCGATCAACGAATCGGCGAAGAAGATCGCCGACATTATCGGCGTGATCGATGGCATTGCCTTCCAAACCAACATTCTGGCGCTGAACGCGGCCGTGGAAGCAGCGCGCGCAGGCGAGCAGGGGCGGGGCTTTGCCGTGGTGGCCACGGAAGTGCGCAACCTGGCGCAGCGTTCGGCCGCGGCGGCCAAGGAAATCAAGGGCTTGATCGAGGATTCCGTGGACAAGGTCAACACGGGCAGCGCGCTGGTCGACCAGGCGGGCGCGACGATGGAAGAAATCGTCGCCAGCATCCGCCGCGTGACGGACATCATGGGCGACATCGCCAACGCCAGCCACGAGCAGAGCGCCGGCATCGAGCAGGTGAACCAGGCCATTTCGCAAATGGACCAGGTCACCCAGCAAAACGCAGCCCTCGTGGAAGAGGCGGCCGCCGCCGCGTCGTCGCTGCAGGATCGCGCCGTGGAACTGGTCGACGTGGTGGCCGTGTTCCGCCTGCGTGGCGACGCCCAGGGCAAAGCGCTGAAAGTGGCGGGTGGCTTGCCGGCCCCGGCTTCAGCCTCAGCCAGCCGGCGCCTGGCGCTGCCTGGCCGCAGTACCCGCGCTTGAACCTTGTGACTGCCCCGGTATGCCGGGGTTTTGGTGGTGGCGCTGTCCAATGGGGAGCGTTGATGTTCGGCATCTGGGGCGAATGTCAGTCAAGTTGCCGGGCTGGCAGGGGCGGCGACGGTGCAGGCGCCGCCCGGCTCCGTGCTCGTCAGGGAGTCTACCTTTCGCGCGCGTGAGTCAGTTACCTCGCCTTGAAATCGCTGGAGATTGAATTGATCAGTACTTTCCCAAGCGCGCCCCAGTCAAGTCTCGCAAACTAGGCTATCGTCGATGCGCATCTTCTTGAATTCCAGATTCCGTACCTCGTCGACGACAACCTGAAATCCGATAATTTGATTTCTGCTATTACGGTTGAATTGAATACCGCCCATGAAAGATTTATTGCCGGAAAATACATCGATCTTAACGGGCTTAAAGGTGACGGAGCCCACACGCACATTGTTGGCCGTAAGCTGGCCGCTATTGACGACAAAAACGAAAGAGGAATTGAGCTCTTCGCTGTAAAACGTTCCCGTGAACTTGGCCAGTTCATTTTCTGCGTAGGAAACTGCCTTATACGGTTCAAAAACAATGGGATCGCTTTCCCCCATGCTGAAGTGCATATCCATTTTTCCTTTCTTATCGACGAATTTAATAAAATAATGATCGTCGCCGTCAATTTTCATTTGGAAGGTCGAATCGCTTAACGGGATCAGTACGCGGCCATCGGCTTCCGTCCGCGTGTAATACAAGACATCATTTTTAACGTGCACCCTCGCAGCAAGCGCCCGTTCACGGCTCCAGTACACGCCTTCGTATTTCTGACTCTGCGCACGGCTCAGCTTCACGCTTTCTATCTTGGAATAATCGATGGTTTCAGGCTCGAGGAAGTGATTTTCCAACATCGTGGCGGCAATCCGCATGCCGTACATTCCGTTGTACGCCAGGCCGGAACTCAATACGACGGCAGTGATTTCCTGATCGGGAAAACGGAAAATCGAGCTCGCGTATCCGCCAAAACTGCCTATCTGGTAAATCTTTGCAATGCCCCGTTCCTTGCCGGCGTGTTGCTGTCCGTATGTCGAAATGCTGGCGATATCCTTGATGATTTCGCGGCTATCAAGCTTAATCGGTGCATTGAGTTTAGTGGCCAGCGCGTTCCCACCGAGCGCGTCGGATAAGATGGCGGAGCGCCAGATCGCGAGGTCGCGGATCGAGCTGTAAAGATTGACGGGGCCTGGAACGTTTCCGCTGCCATAGTCGATTTTATAGGCGCCTTTGCCGTCATCGCGATACGGCACGGCCGTGTTTTCCGGCGGCACGTCGCCGTAGAGGAACGCCGTGTTCGTCATGCCGAGCGGTGTAAAAATATTATTTTTGCAATACTCGTCGAATGGTTTGCCCGATGCGACTTCGACGATCTTCGCCAGCAGTATCAGCCGTGTATCGCCGCCCGGCGAAAAGACGTCGCCGGGTTTGAAGTTCAATTTCTTTTGGCTTTTCACGAGTTCCAGGATGGTATTGTGCTGTTCGGCCCCTGCCGGCTCCCAGCCTGACAGCGACTTCAAGACCTTGTATCCGTGCAAGCCATCGGTCGAGCTCAGCAAATGATTGACGGTGATTTTCTTGCCGAAATCCGGCAACCCCGGCACATACACGCCGATATCGTCATTTAATTTTATCTTGCCCTGTCCTTCGAGCTTCAATACGGCGTACGCGATAAATTCCCAGGCAAGTGTATCGATCTGGAATTTCGTATTAACCGTGGCGGGAATCTTGTATTCGAGATTAGCGCTTCCGAAAGATTTCTCATATATCAACTTTTCTTTCTTGAAAATAGCGACCGCAAATGCCGGCTTGTTCGGTGAATTGAGTTCGCTGACGATCTGATCGAACTTCTCTATCGGAATTGATTCGGCGACGTTGTTCGCGCTTGCCGAAAACGGAAGCAATACAAGGAGTCCCAGCATGAAATATGCTGCTTTTAAAGTTCGGATGTTCATTGTCAGTCCCTGTCTTTTGAATGGCGTCGCTGGAGATTCCTGATTACTTCCTGCGCCACGGAAGCAGTGGCCGTCGGATCTTGACCCGTGATGATGTTGCCGTCGACGATGAAGAAGTTGTCGCCCCATCTTTTGGAATAGACAAAATTTCCGCCGTTCTTGCTGACTTCCTTATCGATGGAAAATGGAAATGCCTTGTAATATTCGGCTTTCGTGTCTTCGAAAATATCGGGGAATCCGGTAACTTTCTTATTCGCGAAGATGAACGCACCACCTGGATTCTTCAGGTTGACAATGCCGGCCGTGCCGTGGCAGATAGCCGAGACGACGCCACCATTTTCATAGATGGTGCCGGCGATATTCTGGATACTCTTATTTTCTGCAACACCAAACATGGCTGCCCCGCCGCCGCTGTAATAGACGGCCTGGTACTCGCTGGCGTTGATTTGTTCGGGCTTCAGCGTATTCTTCAGCAAGGCCATGAAACTGGCGTCATACAGGTGTTCCTTTTGCGTCGGATTCGACGTATCGACGTAGCCCACTGGAATTGCACCGCCGTCGGGACTGACGAAATCCACGGCATAGCCATTTTTCCTGAAAACGTCGTAGGCAATGACTATTTCCTCGAAATGGTTGGCCGCGCTGATCTTTGTATTGCCATAGGTATGCTGGTTCGACGTGACGAACAAGATCCTGTTTTGCTGCTTGGGCACCGCTTTCCAGGTGTAACTCTTTTGCACGATTTTCCAGGAGTCCGCGTATTTGAGAAGCAGGAAATAATCGGTGTAAAGCCTGAAATTGGGCATTAGTATTTCAACCTTTGCGGTGGCCGCATTGTTCTCGACGTCTATCGATACGATGCGTCCGATGCGCTTCATTTTTTCGCCCGATTTGATTTCCGCGATGTACTGTTCGCCGGAACGTATCAGCAACTCATTGTCTTCCGTTACCGTGTATAACTTGAAATCAGGATGGAACGCCTGTTTCAATTTGGCCGGTTCGCCATTGGCCGTTCCATCCATATAGTCCGTCAAAGTTTTTGTGATCCGATCGCGTTCCGCGTTCGCTGCGGCAGGCGCCGTGGCAGCCATCGTCTGCCCCGTCATGCAAAACAAGAAAAAGATCTGGAGAATGGCGCGCAAAAGAATATATTGATTCATACATTACCTAAAGTTCACTATTACCTATTCGCCGAAGGTAAATACGGTTGTTCGCGCGGCTATCGGATCCGCACTCTGTGCGACGAAGCGACGCTGCCGAATGACACGTTAGCGCGAACGGGGAAGCCCATGGTCGCAAACCACAATTTAGGACTCCGGATCCATAATTCGAGAGGGATTGCAACGATGGGCGTGAGGGGGGGCAAGCGCAAGTTCAGGCAGGCTGCACACGGGGCTGACCGGCGCCAGCGGCCGGTCGCTGCGTGCGACGCGGTATGTCAGGAATCGCTGGTGACGCGATGGCGTTGCGATGGCGCCGGTGCACGGTCGGCGCCATCGCCACAAGATGAGGGCGGCACCGACGCAAAGACGGCTCGGTAGCTGGCAGGCGTTTGCCCCGTAATCTTCTTGAACGCGGAAAAAAATGTGGAATTGGAATTGAAACCGCTGCGCTCGGCAACGAGTTCCATATTGAGGTGGGATGCCGTGATCAACAGGTTTTTTGCATGCTGAATGCGAAACTCGTTGATATAAAGGTTGAAACTTTTATTTAGATTTTCATTGATCGCCTGGGAAACCGTCGTTTGCAGGTTGCCGACTTTCTTCGCCAGCATCGCCAGGTTCAAGGCCGGATTCAAATACAGCTGCTGCTCGCACATTACCTTGTCGAGGGAATTGAGCAATGCGCGGACATCGTCGCCGCTCATTTTTTTATTGTGGTATTTTTCCTTCTTGCCTGCCACGTCCACCGCTTCATTTTTCATGATATACGTCAAGATCGTGATGTGGATAGAAAAAGTAAACGAGAGCGCGCCGATAATATATGACGTGAATGGCGTGCTGACGTAAGCAACGAGTATCAGGAGGCTACTGAAATAAACGCTGAGCAGGAGCACCGTTTGACGGGAAAACCGACCATCGACGCGGCCTAATACGGCGCGCGCCTGCCATAGCTGCCTGCCCGCCAATAGCAAATAAGAAAACCAGTAAGCATGGATGCCGCAAATTGCATAGAACCAGGTGTCCGTATTGCGCGAATACGGGAATAGCAGGGCGATGCCGATTAAGCATAAGGGCAGCAAAAGATGCGAGCGCCAATGCTTGCTGACGGCACTGTCGGTCACGTCGGCCAGATGGCAATGGACATACAGATATGTCAGCGGCCCGATCAGCAGGCACGCCGACAGGCCCAGTTGAATAAACGCGACCGCAAGGTCGGGATTAAAGTAGTAAAACGCCGATTTAACCGTGCGAAAACCGATCGCCAGCAGCAATGCGCCGAGCATGGCATGCGTCAATCGATGGGGGCGGCGGCTGAAGAAGTAAAACGCCAGGAATATGCCATTCACCGAGCCCAGGGCGCTAAAGAGAAATAATAGTTGGCTTGAGATCACTGGTCGGTTGATGACGTTTGACTGCGTTATGGGCCGGGGCCCGTAAAAAATCGAAGGCGGCGCACATCAGCGCATGGTCGCTCATCGCTGAGAACGCTTCCCCGCGATGCCTTCGACTATACGCTGCCCGGCAAGGCAACCCGGCAGCCGTATGTCCCGAATCCCCGCTGCGCGCCGTGAGTGCCCTGTTTGTTCAATGGCCGAAGTCTGTGTTTAATCAAAGACATTCCGCTGCCCCACCTCGAATTCATTTTCATGGCAATAAAACAGGATAAGCGGAGTGCCGTTCGAATAGATCATCGCGTCGTCACGTGATGGAACAAAAATATCCGACCAATTCTCGACTAGGAACACACTGCTGCACAAGAAACATTCGTCTTCTCCAAACACCACTACGATCTGCTGAGTTCCAGGCATACGGGCGCGTAACCATTTTGTTGCGGTGGCCGCATCATTTCCGAATACGAGGCGCTCGATCGAGTCAACGGTGTTAACGTTCAGGCCGAAATGGGTCTTTGAGTCGTGAAAGCATGCTACCTCATAGGCGCGGCGGGCGTCTTCGGCATTCAGCCAGGCGATATCCGCTGAGTGATGCTGTAGTTCCTGAACCCGCCAATGTGTTGTGTTCATCATTTCTCAAAGTTTCATATGCTCATGGCCATGGCGAGCAGCAGCTTGCGGTCGAATCCGGAGCATCCCTTGATCCTGGCGCCAGACAAGGCTGTCATTATGGCCCGACTTTATCTGCGACCAGTATAACCACAATCTGATTCTATTGGCATGATAAAAAAACAGTGTATCCTGCAATTCCAGCGGATATATTTTTTGTCGAGGCAAAGAAAAAGCTGCGGCATTTGTTCCTGCTGGCGGAGTATCTTTGAATTGGCGCAATGGCATGGCAATACTGCGTGATGAATGCTATGCCGCGGGCCAATATGCCCAATTTCCATATGCTGCGCGACGCCGGATAACAGGCCAAGTTACTTTCACACAATGATAGGGAGATCCCCCAAATTGGCGCAAATTGAAGAAAGCATCCACATTGCCGTCCCGCCCACGGTCATCGATCAAATTTGGAGCGAGGTCGACCGCTGGCACTTGTGGGATCCCGATACAAAGCAAGCCCGGCTCAATGGGCCGTTCGCGGTGGGAGCACAGGGCAGGATAGTTCCCAGCAAGGGGATGGGTATTGCGATGCTGGTCACGGAGCGCTCGGCAGGCCGCTCGTTCACCGTCGAGGGCTACATTCCTTGGTTTCGTATCCACTTCGAGCACACGGTTGTTGCGGCAGAGGGCGGATCGCAAGTCGTCCACCGCGTGTGGTTCACTGGAACCCTTGCCTTTCTGTTCGGCCCAGGCGTTGCCAGACAGGTCCGGGACGGGCTTCCCAGGACGATGCGCTCGCTCAAGGCCTATGCCGAGAAGCGCAACGACACTCGCCACAATGCCGAGGAGGGCGGAGCTAACGCGACAACAGCCTGATAGATAGTTTCTCTTCGTCAATTCCTTGCAAACTGCCCCGTCAAATTAACGTGCCGTTCCCGTCATGATGGAATACAATTCCTGCGTGGCAGCCAGCTTGCCTGGCAAGGCCGGGCACGGCGCCTTTGACCTTGGAAAGATGTTGGCTTATGACTCTGCAGTTCCCTCAGCGAACGGCGCCTTGCGCGCCATCCACGCTCCGCATTTCACGCAAGCCCCCCGTTTCCCTGTTCGTCCTGACATTTTCGTGCCTGCTGGTCACGGCGCCCGTCATGGCGGCTGCGCCTGCCAGCAGCAGTGTCATGCTGGAAGAGCTGACCAGCACGGAGTTGCGCAGCCGTATCGACCACGGCGCCACGACCGTGCTGGTGCCGATTGGCGGTGTCGAGCAGAGCGGGCCGTATATCGCGCTGGGCAAGCACAATGTGCGCGCCGGCCTGCTGGCGCGGCAGATTGCGCAAAAGCTGGGCAATACCATCGTCGCGCCCGTCGTTTCCTACGTGCCGGAAGGCGCGGTTTCTCCGCCGGCCGGCCACATGCGCTTTGCCGGCACGATCTCGATTCCGCCTGCCGCCTTCGAGGCCGTGCTGGAAGGGGCGGCAGCCAGCCTGCGCCAGCATGGTTTCCGCGATATCATTTTTCTCGGCGACCATGGCGGCTATCAAAAAAACGAGCAGAACGTGGCGAATAAGCTCAACCGCGCCTGGGGCAAGGCTTCCGCCGGCAAGGATGCGCGCGCTTACGCCTTGCTCGACTACTATGACATCACGCAATCGGCCTATATTGCCGAGTTACAGAAACGCGGCCACAGCAGCGCCGAGATCGGCCTGCACGCGGGCTTGGCGGATGCGGCCTTGATGCTGGCGACGGACCCGTCGCTGGTGCGCAGCGACGCCATGGCCCACGGACCCAAGCCCGGCGTGGCGGACGGCGTGCGCGGTGACGCGACGCGCGCCACGGCTGAGCTGGGCCAGATCGGTGTCAAGCTGCAGGTGGATACCTCGGTGGCTGCCATCAGACAGCTGCTGAAACGTAATAAATAACTTCCGCTGGAAGTGCTGAACTTCCGGCTTTTGCAACGAAACGACGCGAAATCACATGAAAAAATCTCAACGACGCACCATCGTCACCTTGTCCGCCCTGGCTGCCGCACTGGCCGGCCTGGGCGTGGCTAGCCAGGTCACCGGCGCCAGCACAGCGGCTCCAGCCGCCGTCGCGCCGGCCGCCGCCTATTCGCCGCTGCCGGGCATGCCGCCGCTGGTGGATCCGAAAAACGTGTACGGCAGCATCGCCAGCAGCAATATGAGTCCCGTCGTCAAGGATCATTTGCGCCGTGTCTACGTGCCTAACCTGCGCTCGAACGATGTCTACGTGATCGACCAGGAGACCCTGAAAGTGGTCGACAAGTTCAAGGTCGGCAGCGGCCCGCAGCACGTGGTGCCGTCGTGGGACTTGCGCACCCTGTGGGTGGCGAACAATGCCGAGCGCACGGACAAGGGCAGTTTGACGCCTATCGACCCTTTGAGCGGCAAGCCGGGCAAGGAAGTGCCCGTCGATGATCCCTACAATATGTATTACACGCCGGACGGCAAATCGGCCATCGTCGTGGCCGAAGCGCGCCACCGCCTCGATTTCCGCGATCCGAAGACCATGGCGGTGCAGTATTCGATCGACACGCCCCAGTGCGGCGGCATCAACCATGCCGATTTCTCCAATGACGGCCGCTACGCCATGTTTACCTGCGAGTTCGACGGCACCATCGCCAAGATCGACCTGGTGGGCCGCAAGGTCGACGGCTACCTGAAATTGCAGATGCCGGCCAAGCGCTTTGCCGAATCCGGCCCCGTGGGCGGCCCGGCAAATGAAATCTGCAGCGTCAAGAAGGGTATGCCGCAAGACATACGCATCTCGCCGGATGGCAAGAAATTCTATATCGCCGACATGGATGCCGACGGCGTGCACATCGTCGATGGCGCCACCCTGAAGGAAATCGGCTTCATCCAGACGGGCGTGGGCGCGCACGGCTTGTACCCTAGCCGCGATGGCAAGAAATTGTACGTGGCCAACCGCGGCACGCACCGCATCCACGGCAAGCCCAAGGGCAAGGGCAGCGTCAGCGTGATCGATTTCGCCACGGAAAAAGTCGTGTCGAACTGGCCGATACCTGGCGGCGGCAGCCCCGACATGGGCAATGTGTCCGCCGATGGCAAGTACCTGTGGCTGTCCGGCCGTTTCGACGACGTGGTCTACCGTATCGATACGAACAGCGGCGACGTTGCCAAGGTCAAAGTTGGCCAGGAACCGCACGGCTTGACCGTATGGCCGCAGCCGGGCCGCTATTCGCTGGGCCACACGGGCAACCTGCGCTAGGCTGGCGAATGGCGTTTCCTGAGCAGCCGGATTCGCAGTTGTGGTTGCTTAAAAGGCAATGTTGGCGCATACTGTACTTCCATTTCACTATCGCCAGGGAGCGCCATCATGATTCTTGATCACATCGGTTTGAATGTCAGCGATGCACAGGCCAGCAAGGCCTTCTTTTCGGCCGCGCTGGCGCCCCTGGGCGTCGCGGTGGTGATGGAAGAGCAGGGTTGGGTCGGCCTGGGCAAGGATGGCAAGCCCGATTTCTGGTTCGGCGTGGGCGGCACGCCGCATGCCGGCATGCATCTCGCCTTCGCGGCGGACAACCGTGCCCAGGTGGACGCCTTTTACAAGGCCGCGCTGGAAGCCGGCGGCAAGGATAACGGCGCGCCAGGCATCCGCGCCCTGTATCACCCGAATTACTATGGCGCTTTCGTGCTGGGGCCGGACGGTCACAATGTCGAAGCAGTCTGCCACCATCCCGAGCCCTGACACCGTTATTTCCTGAAGAGAGCAGCATGAAGCACAGCGCCACCCTGTTTGCCGACGATGCCGGCCGCTATGCCTACGTCAAGGCGGGTTTTTCCTGGCCGGCCCTGTTCCTGGGCTCGTTCTGGGCCGTCGCCAAGCGACGCTGGTGGCTGCTGCTGCTCATGCTGGCGATGGATGCGTGCCTGTGGTTTGGCAGCCATCTGGCCACCGAACTGCGCATCGGCCCGATGATGCTGCTGATGGCCGTCTCGGAGCTCAGTTACCTGCTGGCGCGCGGCTGGTATGGCAATCGCTGGCTGGAAGCGTCGCTGCGCAGCCATGGCTACAAGCCCGTCGTGCCGGGCGCGGGCGCCGCTTGTTGAGCTTGCCTGGCACAGATTTTCCTTCCCGTCACTGACGTTTGCCAAAGGCAAGCCGTCCAGCCAAAACTTTCTGCGCAGCCTAGCGCACCTTTGATCCAGATCATCCCTCACCAGCGGTGCTCACGTAGCCTTGGGACTCGCGTTGCAAAGCATCTTCCCACCAATCGGATATGTTTTTTCGCGTTTCGTGGCGTAGCCTGGCCGTTTGCCTCACCGTTCGACTGCCGGTGGTGTCGCCATTTGTTTGTGTCCACCCAACCGCTATTTAATGAGGAACTCCATGTATCCATATTCCCGTAGTGTTACCCCTGCCGCCAAAAACCACCTGGAAGCCCAGCTGGCTTTCTTTAATGGACTGTCGAAGTCGCTGTTCCAGTCGGTGCAGCACTTCAGTGACCTGAACATGCAGCTGGCTCAAGGCTTGCTGGAAGAAACCACGGTCACCAGCCAGAACCTGCTGACGGTCGAGCGCGCTGAAGATGTGTTCCAGGTGGCTGCCGCCTCGGGCCAACCTGCCGCCGAGCAGCTGCGCAAGTACCAGCAACAGGTAGCGCGCCTGGCAGCCGATACGCAAGTCGAACTGGCCAACGTGGCAGAGCGGCATGTGAATGAAACGAGCCGTACTGCCAAGGCCCTGGCCGAAGAAGTGGCCCGTACTGCTTCGGAAGAAACGGAGAAAAACGTGCGCAAGCAGCAGGAAGCCATGCAGCGCATCGCCGAACCGTTCCAGGCCTATCATCAGAACGGCGCCAGCCGCGACCAGCAGCGCGGCGCGCAAAGCCGTGACGGTCAAAGCCTGCAAAGCGGCAGCCATCAGGGTAGCCAGCAGTCGGCCGGCAGCGAAAGCTCGGCCAGCGGCAGCGTCTCGCAAGCGGGCTCCGCACAAAGCAAAAGCAGCAGCGCCAGCCGTAAAGAGTAAGCGGGCCGCTGCAGTCAACTGAATCCGCATTCGGGGGCCGAGCCTTGAGGTGCGGCTGGTTGACACGCAGCGTTGCGCGTCGTGGCCAGGCAGAGCGCCCGTCCCTCAGGGGGCGGGCGTTTTGTCGTGGACGCGCGCCGCGGCAGCCTGCGTGGCGGTGCCCTGCGCCATTGCCGGCTGCTGCGGCGTAGCCGGAGGCGTTGGCCTGGTATCTTGCGGCGTACCCCCGTTGTTTGCAGTGTTGTCCGCCGCATTGTCTGTCTTGCTGTTGGCGTCGATAAAGGCGCTCACGGCATCGAGCGTGGGCGCCAGCATGCGCAATGGGCTGGCCAGAGAGGCGACCAGGGTGGTATGGCTGACCTTGTCGAAATACGTTTCCGTCACGGGCCTGGCAAGCGCCCGCAATGCCCTGGCCAGGCCACCCGTGTTGCGTTGCGGATCGACCAGCTTATCCTTGCCGGGCGCCGGTGCGATCAGCAGGGCGGGCGGCGCTTCGGCAGTCACGTGATGGATGGGCTGCGAAGCGGCGGGCGTGTCCGGGTAAAAGAAAACGGGGCGGGTGATGGTGTTTTCTATTGGCAGGAAATCATAGGGGCCGGCCAGGCCGATCCAGCCCCGCAAGTCGTGCGGACGCATGCCGTGGCGCGCCAGCAGGCTGGCGTCAAGCGCTAACATCGCCGCATTGTAGGCGCCGGCGCTATGGCCCATGACGAACAGCCGCGCCGGGTCGCCGCCATGGCGGCTGGACTCCATCGCGGCCCATGCCACGGCGCGGGCCGCATCCTGCAAGATTTCGGGATAGTGCACGTCCGGATACAGCCGGTAGTCGGCGATCACGGCCAGATAGCCGCGCGCCGCGAGCGCGTGACCAACGAAGGCATAGTCGGCGCGCTCGCCCGTTGTCCAGTTGCCGCCGTAAAAGAACACCACCACGGGCACGGGCCCCGTGCGGGTCTTGGGGGCGTAGACATCGAGCTTTTGGCGTGGCAGAGGACCGTAAGCCAGGCCGCGCGTCACTTGCGAGGCGTTGCCGGACGACAAGGCATTGATAGCTATCAAGGGCGAGCAGGCGGCCAGGCCGACAGCCAGCGGGATGGCCCCCAGCAAACCGAGCAGGGTTGTGCGCAGGATCGTCATGCCAGCTCCTGATGGTTAAGGGTGATGCTTGCAGTGTAGGCCAGGCAGGGCTGGGCGCACACGGAGAAGTTGCGGTCTGGCATAGATAAATGTGGCATGCGTCAATCAGTCCTGTAACAGCCATTTGCGCGCCGTGGCGATGACGGCGTCCGACAGGGTGCGCGTGAGCGGGGTCTGGATATCCCAGGCATGCCAGGTCAGGGGCACATCGAGCGCCTGCCCGGCCGCCACGTCGACCAGCCTGCCGGCGGCCAGCGCCGTTTCCGCCTGCAGCAAGGGCACCATGCCATAAGCATAGCCCGCTTCGATGAAGCGCACGAAGTCGCGCGCCGAACCGAGCACATGGTGCGGATAGCGGCCCGTGTAGCCGAGGCGATGCTGCAGGTAGCGTTCGTGCAGTGCATCCTTGCTGCCAAACGTGATGGCCGGCGCCTGGCTGACGGCTTCCACCGTAAAACCATGGGGAAACCATTGCTGCGCGAATGCGGGCGAGGCCACGCACAGGTAGCGCATGCCGCCCAGCGGCGTGGCCGTGGTGCCGGCCACCAGGTCGTTGGCGCTGGTGACGCAGGCAAACACGCGCCCCTCGCGCAGCTGGCTCAAGGTGTGGTCCTGATCGTCGAGGCGGATATCGAGCAGGCAGGACGGCGGCGACAGCAGCGGTCCCAGCGCTTCCGGTATCCAGGTGGCGGCGCTGTCGGCGTTGACGGCGATGGCCAGCTCCGGCAATTGCGTGGTGGGGCCGGGCTGGGCGTCGAGCGCCGCTTCGAGCAGCTTGACTTGCCGGTAATGGGCGATCAGGCGTTGGCCCGCTTCCGTGGGCAGGGGCGGGTGGCTGCGGATGATCAATAAAGTGCCTTCCAGATTTTCCAGGGTGCGGATGCGCTGCGACACGGCCGGCTGGCTGATCGCCAGCGCCTGCGCGGCCTTTTCAAAGCTGCCCAGGCCGATCACGGCGTCGAGGGCGGCCAATCCACGGTAATCGACGACGCGCATAAGTTTCTCTTATATATGGTTAGAATCATTCATTATACTTATATTTACTTTTTCTTTACACTGTTGAAATAGGGTAACAACTCCACTCTCCCGCGCGGTCCTGCTGGTACCGCTACACCCTCCACCTACCTTTGATGACTTTGCCGTTGCCGGCAGAGCGTGGGCGGCCGTGCGCGTGATGGAAAGCAATAAAGGAATCGATATGGACAGCGCAATCTTCTTGAAAGGCATGGGGCTCGGAGCGAGCCTTATCGTGGCCATCGGCACGCAAAACGCTTTCTTGCTCAAGCAGGGCTTGAAGCGCCATTATGTGCTCACCTGCATCCTGGTCTGCCTGGTGTGCGACGCCATCCTGATCACGGCCGGCGTGGCCGGCATGGGCACGTTCATTGCCGACAATCCCAATTTCCTGCTGTGGGCCAAGGCCGGCGGCGCCACCTTCCTGATCGCGTATGGCTTGCGCGCCGCCAAGTCGGCCTGGCGCCCAACGGCCCTGACGGTGTCGGCTGCCAAGTCGCCCGAAGGCTACTGGGCCGTGATCGGCGCGGCACTGGCGTTCAGCCTGCTGAACCCGCACGCCTTCCTCGATACGGTCATCCTGCTCGGCTCGATCGGCGGCCAGCATGAAGGCGTGGGACGTTTCTACTTCGCCGGCGGCGCCATCATGGCTTCGGCCCTGTGGTTCTTCCTGCTGGGCTTTGGCGCCCGCTACCTGGCGCCCGTGTTTGCCAAGCCCATGGCCTGGCGCGTGCTCGACGGCATCATCGCCCTCGTCATGTGGGCCATCGCCGCCTCGCTGTTCCTGTAAAGCATCAACGCGTCAGGAAGGCCAGCACGCGGCTGGCCAGCTTGCCATACGGTGGCCACAGCAGTTTCAGCACACTGTAGCGGGCCTGGTAAAACACGGGCCGCAGCTTGCTGAAGGTGTGGAAACCTTCCACGCCATGGTAGTGGCCCATGCCCGACTCGCCCACGCCGCCGAAGGGCAGATCGTGCTGGCCCACGTGGAAGAGGGCGTCGTTGACGGACACGCCGCCCGACATCACGCGGTCGATCAGCAACTGCACCGTGTCTGCCTGCTTGCTGAACGGATAGATGGCCAGCGGGCGTGGCCCCGCGTTGATGCTGTCGATCACGGTGTCAAGGTTCGCATAGCCGCGCAGCGGCAGGATGGGACCGAAGATTTCCCGCGTCAGCAACAGGCAATCGTCGGGCGCGTCGAGCACGATGTGCGGCGCGATCTTGCGCGTGGCGCGGTCGTGGCTTGGGCCCGGCAACAGCGAAATCACTTGCGCGCCCCGTTCCCGCGCCTCGTCGAGCGCCAGCAGCAGGCGCTCAAAGGCGGCCTCGTCGATGATGGAGGTGTAGTCGGGCGTGTCCAGCCGCGGGTAGCGCGTGGGCACGATGGCGCGCGCATGCGCGACGAAGGCGGCGATGCTGGCTTCGGGCAGCCAGGCGTGGTCGACGCTGGTGCAGATTTGCCCCGCGTTCAGGTACTTGACGAACAGGATGCGCTCGGCTGCCGTGCGCACGTCGAAATCGGCGCAGACGATGGCCGGCGCCTTGCCGCCCAGCTCCAGGGTGACGGGGCATAGATTGCGCGCGGCCGCCGCCATGACGGCGCGGCCCGTCTGGCCGGAACCCGTAAACAATAAGTGGTCGAACGGCAATTGTGAAAATTCCATACCCACGCCGCCCGTCTCGTCAAAAAACTGCAGCTTTTCCGGTGGAAAATAGGCGGGCATGGTGTCGATCAGCAGCCGCGCCAGGTGGCGCGAGTTTTCGCTCATCTTGACCATGGCGCGGTTGCCGGCGGCGAAAATGTAGGTCAAGGGCACCAGGCTTAGGTTCACGGGAAAATTCCACGGCACGATCACGCCCACCACGCCCAGCGGCTGGGGCATCACGCGGTTGCGGGCGCCAGGAAAGCTGCGCCAGTCCACACCGCGGCGCTGCGGCCGCATCCATTTTTTCAAGTGTTTTAATACATGGGCTATGCCATCGATGGCGGGGAAAATCTCCGCCAGCAAGGTTTCGTGCCGGGAACGGTTGCCATAATCGGCGCTGATCGCTTCGCATAGCGCATCTTTATGCTCGCGGATAAAGCGCTGCAGAGTCTGCAGGTCGCGTTGGCGCTCGGCCAGGGTCGGCACGGGGTGGGCCAGGCAGGCGGCGCGCTGCAAGCGCAGGGCGGCAGTCAGTTCGGTGCTCAATTCCATGTTTTCTGCGACATCAGGCATTGTTTTCCTTGGCCGGCCCGGCAATGTGCGCGCCGTTCCAGCACACTATAGTGGACTCTGCGGATAAGCGCCGCCAGCGTGCCGACGGCGTTGTACGATACACCGTAAAATGTCCATCAACTTGACACTACGCTTTCCAGGAATGCCATGACCTCGACCCCGCCAGACTCCCTGCACATCGTGTGCCCCCATTGCGACGCCGTCAATCGCCTGCCGGCAGCGCGCCTGATTGAACAGCCCACGTGCGGCAAGTGCCAGAAGGATTTATTTACTGGCCAGCCCGTGGACCTGGCCAGTGCCCGTTTCCTCAAGCATATCGAACGCAGCGACATTCCCGTGCTGGTCGACTTCTGGGCGCCGTGGTGCGGTCCCTGCCGCAGCATGGCGCCATTCTATGTGCAAGCCGCCAAGACACTGGAGCCCGCGTTCCGCGTCGTCAAGGTGAATACGGAAGCGTCGCCGGACCTGGGCAGCCGTTTCAATATCCGCAGCATTCCCACCCTGGCCCTGTTTATGCGCGGCGTGGAAGTGGCGCGCCAGCCCGGTGCCATCGATGCGAATGCCATCATCGCCTGGTCGCGGGACAAAGCCCGTTTTTGAGCCGGCCGGAAACCATCGAGGTTTTCCATTTGACAATTCATATGGCGCCATATTATATTGCGCCATATGATAAAACTCGAACAAAAATATACGGCCCTGCTGGGTGACGTGCAGCGCCGTGCCAGCGGTCTCGACATGACGCGCTCCATCGGTCAGTTGCGCCTGTGCTTTGAAGTGCTGGGCCTGGCCTCCGCCATCGATGGCGATTGCGCCGCGCGCCTGGGCCGGCATGGTTTGTCGGAAGGCAAGTTTGTCTTGCTGGCACTGCTGCGCGACGTGTCCGGCGGACTGTCGCCGCACGAACTGGCCGAGCGAGCCGGCGTGACGCGCGGCACCATCACGGGCTTGCTCGACGGCCTGGAGCGCGATGGGTTCCTGGCGCGCCACGCGGACCAGATCGACCGGCGCAAGCTGCTGGTGCGCCTGAGCGCCAAGGGAGAAATGGCCGCAGCCACCCTAGTCGATGAGCACGCGCAATGGATCGCCAGCCTGTTTGCGGATTTCACGTCGGAAGAAATGCAGTTGTTGAGCGCGCTGCTGGAAAAAGCCTGGCGCAAGACGGACCGAGGTGCCGCATGAGCCGTGGCGTCGCCGACATCGCTCCCGCGCGCCTGGCGCTGCTGAACGGGGGAAGCGTGGCCAACGCCACCCTGACGGAAGGGCTGGCCATCGATTTCGCCCAGCTGCTGGTAGCGGCCGTGCCCGCTATCGGCGCGGCCCGGCTGGAGCAGATGCGCGCGCAGGCCGCAGCCGGCATCACCAAGCGCATGGCGCTGGCGGCACAATTGCTGCTCGACGCACAAGTTGACTTGGCGCCATTGCAAGCGCATGTTTCCGACACGGTACGAGGCTGGGTTTGCTTTGCCATCGCCGCCCAGGCTGGCTGGACCTTGCCGCAACAGCTGGCCGCGATGCGGCCGTTGGCCGACGATGGCCATTTTGGCGTGCGCGAATGGGCCTGGCTCGCCCTGCGGCCCCATCTGGCGGCGCATCTTGACGACGCCATTCGCTTGCTGGCGCCGTGGACGTCGGACCCGTCGGAAAGAGTCCGACGTTTCGCCTGCGAAGCGCTGCGCCCGCGCGGCGTCTGGTGCGCGCATATCGCCCAGCTAAAAGAACAGCCACAGCTGGCCTTGCCCGTGTTGCACGCCTTGCGCGCCGACCCTGCCGTCTACGTGCAGGATTCCGTGGCCAACTGGCTCAACGATGCGGCCAAGAGCCGGCCTGACTGGGTACGCAGCCTGTGTGCGCAATGGCTGCTGGAAAGTGCCAATGCCGCCACGCAACGCATCTGCAAGCGCGCCCAGCGCTCGCTGGCCTGACGATGGATCACTGAAGGAGAAAACATGCATTACCTGTTAGAACTGTACAGTCCGAAACCGGCCTGGCTGGCCCTCGATGGCGCCGCGCGCCAGGCGTATTTCGATACGGTGGGCGGCGGCATGGCGGCCTTGTCCGGCACGGGCGCCGAAGCGCTGGCCATGGGCGCCATCGATGGTGGCAAGCTGCATGCGGCTGCCCAGCAATTCTATGCCGTCTGGCGCTTCCCGGACGAGGCGGCACTGAACGCCTTGCTGGCCGGCATCGCCGCTACGGGCTGGCATGATTATTTCGATACCATCAATGCGGCCGGCCCGGCCGTGGATTTTCCTGGCCACCTGGCGCAGCTGGCCGGCGTAAGTAATCCTCAGGAAATTATTGTGAAATTATGACGAACAGAACCGGATGCTATGCAAGGCGCCCGCTGCGACGCAGTGCGAGCACTGCTAGCAGCGGGCAACGCCGCAGAGCGCCGGTTATGGAAGTCAGAAATCACAATAATTTATTGGGGGTTACTTAGCCGTACGGCGTTTTCCTTGCCGCTGCGGTAAAGTTGGCATTTTCATCCGATCACCGACGTTGATGCCGACCAAACTGCTCCCCATCCTGATGCTTGCCCTGGCGCCCATGCTGGCGTCGGCCATCCCTGCCACCCCGCAAGCCCTCGTCGTCGCCGCCCGCAAGCAGGTGGGCGTGACCGTACAGTACGACCCGCGCTACGAACGGCTTGCCTATCCGGGCGGCGACGTGCCGATAGAGCGGGGCGTGTGCACGGACGTGGTCGTGCGCGCCTACCGCCAACTGGGGCAGGATTTGCAGGTGCTGGTGCACGAAGACATGCGCAAGGCGTGGCAGGTGTACCAGCAGCAGGGACGCTGGCAAATGAAGGGGCCGGACCGCAATATCGACCACCGCCGCGTGCCGAACCTGGGCACATACTTTGCCCGCCACGGCACCAGCCTGTCGCCAAGCAAGGAAGCGAACGCTTACCGCGCGGGCGACATCGTCACCTGGCGCCTGCCGCGCAACCTCACGCACATCGGCATCGTCAGCGACAAGCAGTCATGGAGCGGCGTGCCGCTCATCATCCACAACATCGGCGAGGGTGCGCGCGAGGAAAATATTTTGTTCAGCTATCCCATCACGGGACATTATCGCTGGCAGCCCCGTTGACGGCCAGCGGTGCTATTTCCTGCAGGATCGCCAGCACGTGGGTCAGCGCCGTGTCGATATCGAGCTTGTCGATGGCGCCATAGCCGAGGAACAGGCCTTCGTGACGCGCCACGCCATGGTAAAAGCCCGATAGCGCATACAGGCTGATGTCGGCCAGGCGCGCACGGCGCAGCAATTCGGCGATGTCGAGCGGCGCCTGGGCCAGGGCCGCCACGTGGAAGCCGGCGCTGGCCGGCACGAGGCGGAACCACGGCGCCAACGGACCGTTGAACCAGTGTTGCAGCCGCTCGCGGCGGCCCGCATAAATGTCGTGGCAGCGGCGTATGTGGCGCAGCAAATGGCCGTCGCTGATGAACTTGGCCAGCGCATGCTGGCCGAGGCTGGCCGTATGGCAATCGCTCAGGTATTTCACCGTTTCCACGGCGGCCACGATGGCTTGCGGCAGCACTGCATAGCCGAGCCGCAATTCCGGCAGCATGATCTTGGAAAAGCTGCCCACATGGGCCACGACGCCATAGCGGTCCATGCTTTGCAGGGAATCCTCGGGCCGGCCTTCGTAGCGGAAGGCGCTGTCGTAGTCGTCCTCGATGATGATGGCACCCAGTTGCTGGGCCCGCTCCAGCAAGGCGTGTCGGCGCGCCATGCTCATCGGCATGCCCAGCGGAAATTGATGCGCGGGCGTGACATAGATCAAGCGCGTACCGTCGGGAATCTGCCCGACGACGAGGCCATCCTCGTCCACTTCGATGCCCACCACGCGGGCGCCCTGGCTGGCGAACACGGCGCGCGCCACAGGGTAGCCGGGTTCTTCCACGGCAACCGTGTCACCGGGCTCCAGCAAGGTCAGCGCCAGCAGGTGCAAGGCTTGCTGCGCGCCGCTGGTGACGAGCACTTGTTCCTCGGTGCAATGGATACCGCGGCTGAAGGCGGCATGGCCGGCGATCGCCGCGCGCAAGGACGGCAATCCTGCGACAGGAGCATAGCGGCCGCGCGCCTGTCCACCCTGGCGCAGCGCGTGCAGCATGCAGGCGCGCCATTCATCCTGCGGGAAGTGCGCGGGCGTGGCGCGTCCGCCGATGAAGGCATAGCGCGCGGGCTCTTCCTGGCTGGCACGGCGCAAGGGCGTGGGTGTCGCTTCCCAGCGGGCGATGCGCTGCGCGCTGGCCAGCGGCGTGCTGGCGTGGCGGCGCTGCGGCGAGGCGTGCGGCGTCTGCACGAAGCTGCCCACGCCCACTTTGCCGACCAGCAGCTTTTCATAACCGAGCTTGTCATACACGTCGGAGACCGTCTTGCGCGACAGCCCCAGCTGGCTGGCCAGCAGGCGCGAGGGCGGCAATTGCTGGCCGTCCGTCAGCCGGCCCGAGCGGATGGCTTCGCTGAGCTGGCGGTACAGCTGGCCGCCCAGGTCGCGCGTGCCGTCGATCAGGATATGTAATACCATGGTGTGTCTGCTGGTGGTCTGCTGTTTTTCGGGGGGATTGGCCTGCCGCGCGTACTGCTTGCGCTTCTACAATAGTGCATCTTTACTCTATCAAGGAATGCATCATGACACAGCAACGACTCGACTTCACGCAAGCTTCGCCGGACGCCGTCAAGGCCATGTACGCGCTGGAAGCGGCGATCGCCAAGCTGGGCGTGGAACACTCGCTGCTCGAGCTGATCCGCCTGCGCGCCTCGCAAATCAACGGCTGCGCTTTTTGCGTGGACATGCACACGAGCGACGCGCGCAAAGCCGGTGAAACGGAACGCCGCCTGTATGCCGTGTCCGTCTGGCGCGAAACGCCGTTCTTCACGCCGCGCGAGCGGGCCGTTCTGGCCTGGACGGAAGCGTTGACGCTGCTGCCGCAAAACCACGCCTCGGACGACGATTACGCGGCGCTGGCGGCCGAACTGACGCCGGCGGAAATGGTCAATGTGACCCTGGCCATCGGCTCCATCAACACCTGGAACCGCCTGGCCGTGGGTTTCCGCAAGATGCCCGAATAAATCCTGTGTTCGTTCGCGAACAGACGCCTGGCTGGTCCCTGGGTAGGCTGGCAAGATGATTGATCAGCCAGGGAGCAGCCATGCAGGTACATATCGGGGAGGGTGTCGAGAAGACGCCGGGGCAGCAGGAAGAAGCGCAGGAAGAGGCGCGCCGCGCCTTCATCGCCGAACTGTGGCGGCGCTTTGAAACCCTGCAGGAATGGGCCGTGAGCCACTGGCCCGATCAGCAACATCCGCTGAGTTCCGCCGACTTCGTCGAATCGCGCAAGGAGATTTTGAGTTTGCGTTCGCCGGCCGGGCCGTTGAACCGGCCGTCGCAGAACAATGAAGCGGAACCGGAGCAGGGTGGCGCGCAGTATGTTGATGTCACCCCTGCGCCGTGGCCATAATCTTGGCCGTAGGTCGGATTAGCGCTCGCGCTTAATCCGACGTCCGTCGCCAACAATGTTGTCGGATTACGGTCCTTTGGACCTAATCCGACCTACGCTTCAGCCTTGCCCTGCGCAAACACCCAGCAAACCAAACTCACCAGCAATCCCGCCATCACGCCATACGCCAGATTCAGGGCGCTGTCGAACAGCAGCGGCGCCACCAGGCCCGAGACCAGCGCGAACAGCAGCATCTGGATGAACGACTGCATCGACGATGCCAGGCCGCTGTTGTTGGGGAAGTGGTTCAGGGCCATCAGGGTCATCGGCGGCATGGCGATCGACAGGGCGAACGAGTAGAAGAACAGCGGCAGCACGGCCCACGGCACTTCGGCGGCGAAGACATAGTTATAGCCGATGTTGGCTGCAGCCGCCACCAGCATCAGGATAAAGCCGGCCCAGATCATCTGGCGCTGGCTGTAGCGGTGGGCGATCTTCGCCGACAGGGCCGAACCGAACACCATGCCGCTAATTAATGGAATGAACAGCCAGGCGAACGCCGTTTCCGGCAGGTGCAGGATGTTGATGATGAAGTAGGCGGCCGAACCGATGTACAAGGCGAAGCCGCCAAAGGCGGCGCCGATGGCCGTCGACAGCAGCAGGAACTGGCGGTGGCACAGCACTTTCCAGTAATTGACGGCGATATCGCCCAGGTGGAAGGCGTGGCGCTGCTCCTTCGGCAAGCTTTCCGGCAGCGCGCGCCAGACGACGACGAACATCAGCACGCCAAACGCCGTCAGGAACCAGAAGATCCAGCGCCAGCCCAGGCCCACTTGCAGCCAGCCGCCCAGCACGGGGGCGATGGCCGGCGCCAGCGCGAACACCATCATGATGTGCGAGAGGATTTTTTGCGCGGCGGCGCCCGAATAGCGGTCTTGCACGATGGCGCGCCCGATCACGGAACCGGCGCCCGCCGAAAGTCCCTGCAGCACGCGCCAGGCCAGCAGCCAGCCCAGCGACGGCGCCAGCGCGGCGCCCACGGAGGCGATCACATACAGCACCAGCGAGACGAGAATCACGGGACGACGGCCGAACGAGTCGGACAGGGTGCCGTAAAACAGCATCATGAAGGCGAACGTGAACAGGAAAAAGCTCAGGGTTTGCTGTACCAGCAGGGGGCTGGCATTGAAATCTTGCACGATGGCGGGGAACGACGGCAGATAGGTGTCAATTGCAAGCGGTCCGACCATCGCCAGGCCCGCCAAAATCCATGTTAATAATTTAGTCATGTTGAAGAGTGTTTTTGTTAGCCCGTCATTTTACGCTAGTGGACGCAATCGGGTTTTGCGCCGGCCTTGTTTGTCATCCATATGCGTTTTTCGCATATGGAATCTTGAAATTCTTCGTTTGCATCGCTTGTCGCCACCGCTATGCTTGGGCGACCCGGCTTGTTTGCCATTTTCTGGAAGTGATACGCCATGCACAGTATTTATCCCGCGGCGCCCGCCGACGACACGGCCCAGTGGAATCTGGGGCCCGTGATCCAGGCCTTGCGCAGCTCGCGCGAAGACAAGCACAAGATCCGCCATAACGGCAGGGTGCGCGAACTGCCGTCGCGCGAAGCCCTCACTACCATCGTCAACGGCCTGTCGGCGGCCCTGTTCCCCACGCATTACGGGCGGCCCAACCTGACGGACGAAAGCATCGATTATTTTGTCGGCGACACCCTCAACACCACCCTGAACCGCCTGAGCGAACAGGTGCGGCGCGGCCTGCTGTTCTCAGTGCCGGCCGGCGATGAGGGGGATGCCGCCAGCGACGACGCGGCCCTGGCGCAGCAGGCGCGCGACATCACGCGCGCATTCGCCGCCAGCCTGCCCGATATCCGCGCCCTGCTGGTGTCGGACGTGCAGGCCGCGTATGCGGGCGACCCGGCCGCCACCTCGGTGGCCGAGATCATGCTGTGCTACCCGGGCACCATCGCCATCCTGTACCACCGCCTCGCGCACCGCCTGCACGCGCTCGGCGCACCGTTCCTGGCGCGCCTGATCGCCGACATCGCGCATACCCTGACGGGCATCGACATCCACCCGGGCGCGCACATCGGCGCCTCCTTCTTCATCGACCACGGCACGGGCGTGGTGATCGGCGAGACGGCCATCATCGGCCAGCGCGTGCGCCTGTACCAGGCCGTCACCCTGGGCGCCAAGCGTTTTCCCGCGGATGCTTCCGGCGCGCTGATCAAGGGCACGCCGCGCCACCCCATCGTCGAGGACGACGTGGTCATATACGCGGGCGCGACCGTGCTGGGGCGCATCACCATCGGCGCGGGATCGACTATCGGGGGGAATGTGTGGCTGACGCAGAGCGTGCCGCCAGAAAGCAATGTATCGCAGGCGCAGATGCGCAATGATTAGGTGCGGTGGAGGTGGAGCAAGCCCCTGACAGATGCCGGGGTCGTACCCTGAGGGTACGACCCCAGTCTTTGCCTTTGGGGGAAGGCAGCAGTTTTACTTCACCGTCAGCGCTTCATAGCGCGCCACGGGCACGCCATCCTTCAGCAGCAGCAATTCCTGGTCGGCGTAGCGGTAGCCATTGACTTCGCCCAGGGTGGTCAGGAGCAGGCGTTCCAGGTCCATGTCCTGCGGCTGGCACATCATCATGGTGCCGGCCATCTGTCCAAAGTTCAGGGTGCTGACGCCATCGCTGGTGTAGCCGCCCATCATCTGGTTGCAGCCGCTGTTGCCGCTGGCGCGGCCTTCAGCCAGCAGCAGGGTCACTTCGCGCTGCTCGGGCGTCTTGCGCACCACTTGCTTGCCCTTCAATTCCTTCAGCTTCCACTGCGTGCCCGTCAGCTTCGGTGCCGGCTTGGCGGGCGAGGTGGCGCCCGGCGCGGCGGCGGCAGCGTCGCTGCGCACCGGCGTTTGCGCGCAGCCGGCAGTGATGGCGACGATGGCGGCGAAGGGAATCAGTCTGGCGAGTTTGAACATGGTATTTCCTGGTTAACGTAATAGGGGATAGCCGCCAGCGTAGCAGATCGGCGCCACGCCAGCGTGCACGGTTGACAAGCTCGCTGGCAAGCTCATTCCTGTTTTTCCTGTTCCAGCCGGGACTCGAGCACGGTGCGCGCCGCCGCCACGTAGGCGCGGCAGGCCTGCGGGTCGATGAACGCCTCGCTGCCGGCCGTGGCGCTCGCTTCCAGCCGCTCCCACAGCTGCGACGCCTCCGGGTGGGCGGAAATGAGCACGTCGCAAGGCAGTTTTTCCAGAGTCTCGAAGCTGCGGTGCAAGTCCGCCACCGCGTTCGGATACTCGCTGCTGGCGCTGAACTTGAAGCCGGGACGCGAGACGGCGTTGAGGCTGTCTGCGTAGACCATGTTCAGGCAGCGGGGGCCGTCGCACGATTGCCACGTCCAGCTCAAGCCTCCGGGCGTGTGGCCCGGCGTGGCGTGCGCCGTCAGGTTGACGGGGCCGACGTTGAACCGGCCGCCGTCGCGCGCCAGGCGCATGTCCTTGACGGGCGGGTACTTGGGCAGCGCGTGGTATTGCGGGTCATCCGGCCCCACTTCGCCCGACGCCAGGTCCAGCGCGGCCGACGGGCTGGCGGCCACCAGCGCATTGCTGCGCCGCTGCAGTTCGGCCAGGCCGCCCGCATGGTCGATATGGCCGTGCGAATTGAGGATCAGCTTGACGTCCTCGATGCGAAAACCCAGCGTGCCGATATTGGCGATGATCTTGGGCGCCGATTCCGGCAAGCCGCCGTCGATCAGCACGTGGCCCTGCGGCGACGTCACCAGCACGGAACTGAGGCCTTTGACGCCCACATAATAGGTATTGCCGAAGATGCGGAACGGCGCCTGGTCCGCATTCCAGGTGGCGCAGACATCGCAGCCAGGCGTGGCCGCTGTGGCGGGAACCTGCGCCAATGCCAGGGAGCCATGGCCTGCCAGCAGCGCCAGTGCCAGCGCGCGTATAAGAGTGGGGGGCATTGCGATCCTTATCCGTGGTGCCAGGGTGGCATATGCTGACATGGAACGGGGCGCGACGCAAATGGTCACAAGGATGCGGGCGGTGCACCGGCGGCATCAAGGTACACCAGTTCTATCAGGGTATCGTCCGCATAGCGGGTGTCGCCCAAGGGGGCCAGGAAGGACGTGCCGCCATTTTTCACCTGCAGCGCGACGCGGCGCCCGCCATCGAGCAGGGTGGCGCTGGCGATGGCCGGATCGCTGTACGTGCTCATCTTGAGTTCAATGGCGGAGCACCAGTCGGTGGTGCGCAGCTTGGTGGCGACCAGGGTGCGTAGCAAGAAGGGCGTCTCTTTCTTGGCAATGGCGATGCCGACCTGGCACTGCAGGCGCAGGTCGCCCAGGCGGCGCATGCCGGGCGGTACGTCGTCGCTGCGGACGATGGCCTGCCAGCGGAACCGGTCTTTTTTCTGGTTGGTGACCAGGTCCGCGTCGTCGCTGTCGGCTTGCGCGCTGCGGGGCAGCACAAAGCTGCCATCTGCAGACAGGGGCACGCTGATCGCCGTCTCGTTGCCGACGATGCGCAAGGTTGCGTCCCGCAGGGCATCGGTCGCGACGCCGGGGCCGGGAATCAGCTGGAAGCGCACTTCGCGTGCCCTGGGCGCCAGTGCATGGTGATCGTCAAAGGCATCGAGGCCCGCGGCCATCACGCGGTAGGACTTGAGTTCCGGGTTGCGGATGCTGCTGACGTGGACGGACTGGCTGGTGTCGGCCGCTGCGTCGGCAGGTGTGTCAGCCTGCGTATCCGCGTGAGCTGCGATGTGGCTGAGGGCAAGGATGGCGAGAACGGGAAGGAAAGGAAGATGCACGTAGCCGCCTGTTTGTTTTCAAGATGGCAAACTAACATGAATGCCCAGGCTTGTCACTGGCGGTGCTGTGCAAGCCTCAGATTGCGCGCGGCGGGCTGGTGCGGGTCACAACTCAGTTCACTCTGATGTGATGACGTCTAAATAATGACTTGAAGAACTGTTCAACCATGATCGATGACTCAGGGGATTGCAGTTCAATCCCTCCAAATCGATAAACTTCATACCCTGCCAATTTGAGCTCTCGGTCTCCTGCCGCCAATCGAGCATATCGGCGCGTGTCAGCTCGGTAGGTATCATCGGCATAGTGTTGAATCCCGTCAACTTCAATTACTACCCTGGCGCCGCCAGGGAGAAGCAGAAGGAAGTCCATACGATGGTTGAGTAGTGCGTGCACACCACGCTGCGCCACTGTCTTGGGATCCCAGTGCAACCAGACTTCTGGTAATAGTGCTGGCAAATCCGGGATATCCTTGCCGAATGAGCTGTAGAACGATGTGAATAGTAAGCGCTGGGGTGGTGAAGATTCTGGCAAGCAAGATAATAGTCGTTTGTATAACGTCTTTTTCGCAGTTTGCGGGTCCTTTTCCATCGATATCTCGGCCCACCATTGTTGTAAGTCTTTCCAGCGTAAACCTTCCACGCCTATTGGTCTGTCATAGAAGAGGCAGTCGTTTTCATTTGACACAATTTCGATGTCGTTGTTTACAGCGTCTCGGAAACGAATGTCTGGTTTAACGGAGGATGCGAAGATAAGGTTTTTCGGCCGAGCGTGTGCTGTATGCAGGGCAATCAGGCTGAAGATCGGGTAGCCTTCGTGTTCGTCAGTGTGACGCATCTCTACGCCACATGCGTGAAGAGGTACATTCATCGCCGTTACGATGGACATCTGGTGCTCGATGTCTATTTGGACGTCTGCTGAAGTGAGGCCTTGGAGAAAGACACTAAATCGATTATCAGAAAGATCAAACGCCGTCAGGTAGTCGAATAGCCATTCGACGTTGGCATCTTCCTCATTGCGGACAAAATGTCGAAAAATTTCTCCGAGTATTCCAGTGGGCTCGCCAGTTAAAGATGCCCAGCTTACTGTCTCATAGATGATAAACACATCTTTGAGTAGTTGGGCAAAGTTCTCCCAATGGTGAAAGAGCACGAGTGATTGCAGTGCGCGCGCGATGTCCCGACGGTGTCGTTTCGGTATAACAGCAGTTGGCGTATCGCTCCAAAGGATGTCTTGGACGTCATTACGCACTTGAGGACTCAAGTGCCGCCGGTCGATCAATCCTTGCGCAAAGCGGGGGACATCTACATCTTCCAAAGCATCGAAAGCAGCGTGCCAGCGGTCTCGCTTACTGCCTACGTCGTCTGGAACTGGCAGCCCAAACTCAATGCAGCGTTCCGATATAAACGTGTTGGTACACTGATCTTTGAAGTCGCCAACGATAGGACGAAGCAGGTCGCGTAGAGCAGGAATATCCATTTGGTCGCGTTGGTCAGAGGACTGGCCAATTCTACTCTACGACAGACAGATGTAGTTGAGTTGCCGAGCTACGCGGGTAGAAGTAACCCTTAAGCGTAGGCCTTTCGTGTAGTGTGTGAGTGCGACTGGCCAGTCACCGGAGACCCGTGTCGGAGCTAACGGCCGTCTTCAGCTCATATCATCAAGTGTCCGGAATTGGCGAAACCCTAGGACGAGCATTATCTTATCTATTCCGCACGGCGGCCTCAAACGCTAGCAGCGGGGATGCCTTTTTAGCATTGGTACAGGCTTGGTGAGGCCGGGCAAAGCGGCGAGGGTGGCGCCGCTGGCGGCCAGTTGCAAGATGGTTCTGCGTTTCATGGTGTCCTTGAATGGGGAATCTGATGCGTCAGGCCGCTGCCAAGGCGGCGTTGGCGGGGGCGATGCTGACCTGCCGGCCCGCGTGATCGGCGGGCAGGCGCGGGCCCTGGCCGAAGACCTTGTGGCGCAAGCTGCCTTCCTCGTATTGCGTGCGGTAGCGGCCGCGCCGCTGCAGTTCCGGCACGATGTGTTCCACCACGTCGGCCATGCTGTCGTTGGCCACGGCGAAGGCGAGGTTGAAGCCGTCGATGCCCGTCTCGTCGAGCCAGTTTTCCAGCTGGTCGGCCACCTGGCGCGCATCGCCCACCAGCACCGGGCCGCGTCCGCCCAGGCCGATGTATTCGGCCGCTTCACGTACCGTCCACGTGCGACTCGGGTCGGCCTGGCTGAACGAGGCCAGCGCTGAGCGGCCGGCCGGGGAATCGATGTAGTCGATGGTGGCGTCGAGCGGGTAGCGGCTGAAATCGACGCCCGTCCAGCCGGACAGCAGCACGAGGGCTGCCTCGATATTCACGTGGCGCAGGTAGTCGGCATGCTTGGCGCGCGCTTCTTCCTCTGTGGCGCCCGTGATGACCAGCGCCTGCGCGTAGATCAGCAGCGCGTCGCCATCGCGGCCGGCCTGCCGCACGGCGGCGCGCAGGTCGTCGGCGTAGCGTTTCACCACCGTCTTGCTGGGGCCACTGACAAAGGTGGCTTCCGCATGGCGCGCCGCGAAGCGCGTGCCGCGCGGCGAGGTACCCGCCTGGTACAGCAGGGGCGTGCGCTGCGGCGACGGCTCGCACAAATGGATGCCGGGCACCTGGTAGTGGCGCCCGGCATGGTTGATCGGATGGACTCTGGCCGGATCGGCATAGATGCCGCGTGCCTTGTCGTTGACGACGGCGTCGTCGTCCCAGCTTTTTTCCCACAGCTTGTAGACGACGTCGAGGTATTCGTCGGCCAGGTCGTAGCGCTCGTCGTGGCCCAGTTGCTGGTTCAGGCCCAGGTTGCGTGCCGCGCTATCGAGATAGCCGGTGACGATATTCCAGCCGATGCGCCCGCCAGTCAGGTGGTCCAGCGTGGACATGCGCCGCGCGAACGTGTAGGGATGTTCATAGGTGAGGGCGCAGGTGACGCCGAAACCCAGGTGCGTGGTCGCCTGCGCCATGATGGGCACGAGGGCCAGCGGGTCGTTCAGCGGCACCTGCACGCCGTGCTCCAGGGCCGCATCGAGGCTGCCCCGGTACACGTCATACACGCCCAGCACGTCGGCCAGGAACACCGCGTCGAACAGGCCCGCTTCCAGCAGCCGCGCCAGTTCCGTCCAATGCTGCGGATCGGTATAGCGGTGGCTGCGGTCGCGCGCATGCGTCCACAGGCCCGGCGACTGGTGGCCGACGGTATTCATCTGGAAGGCGTTGAAGCGTATCGTCTTTGCCATGGCTTACTTGGCCGCCGTCTGCAAGGCTTGCTGGTAGTCGGGTTTCGAATAGCCGGCAAAGTGTTTATTCGTGATGTCGAGGAATTCGCGCGAGCGGTAGGCGGCCGCCAGGTCTTTTGCGAACTGTTTGTCCTTGTCCGCCGTGCGGATGGCCACCAGGTTGATGTAGTTGGGCGAGATTTTCTCGGCCACCAGCGCGTCCGTCAGTTTCAGCCCCGACGCCAGCGCGTAATTGCCGTTGATGAAGGAGTAGTCGGTGTCGCCCAGCGAGCGTGGCAGCTGCGCCGCTTCCAGCGGCAGCAGCTTGATTTTCCTGGTGTTGACGGCGATATCCTTTTCCGACGCGCGCACGGGGTCGAAGCTGGCGCGCAGCTTGATCCAGCCCAGCTGGTCGAGCAGCACCAGCGCGCGCGCCTGGTTGGTCGGATCGTTCGGCAAGCCCACCGTCGTGCCTTCCTTCACGTCGTCCAGGGTCTTGTGCTTCTTGCTGTAGATGGCGATCGGCGCCGTGGGGATCGTGATCAGGTCCGTCAGGGCCAGCTTGTGCTCCAGCGCGAATTTCTTCAGGTAGACGATGTGCTGGAAGACGTTGGCGTCCAGCGAACCCTCGGCCAGCGCGAAGTTCGGCTGGATGTAGTCGTTGAATTCCACCAGCTTGACCTTGTAGCCCTGCTTTTCCAGGATGGGCTTGATGCCCAGCTTGATCTGGTCCGCGTACGGCCCGGCGCTGGTGCCGATGGTGATGTCCTTCGGGTCCTTGGCGTGGGCGAAGGTGGCCGTCAAGGCCAGGGTCAGGGCGCTGAGGAGGATGCTGCGGCGGGCGATGGTCATGGTGGCTCCTTGGTGGGTGAATTATGAATACGCGGTTGGTTCGGGCACCGTGCCGGTCAAGGCAAAGCGTCCCAGGTCGCGCAGCTTGTAGTCAATGGGGTCGTGCAGGGTATGCACGCGCACGTTGCGCCAGAAACGGTCGTAGCCATACTGGGCCGAGGTGGAACGGGCGCCCGTCAGTTCGAACATCTGGCTGCTGATCTCCAGTCCCGCCTTGTGCGCCAGGCACTTGGCTTCGGCCACGGCCACGGCCAGCAAGCCCCGTTCGCGCGCCGTTACCAGCGCGCCCTTGTGGAACACCTTTTCCAGTTCCTGCGCCGCCGCGTCGGCCAGCACTTGCGCGGGACGCAGCAAGAGCCACAGCTGGCCGTAGCGGTGCTGCACCAATGGGTCGTCCGTTGCCTTGGCCACGCCCGAGGCAAACCAGGCTTTCGCCTGCTCGTCCGTGTACCGGCGCGCCGCCTCGAACGCGCCTTCGGCGATGCCCAGATAGAGGTTGGCCATGATCAGTTGCGCGATCTGCGAGCGCACGGTGGCTTGCGGCGTGGCGGCCTGCGCGGGCGCCTGCAGCACCAGTTCGCGCGGCAGGGCGACGCCGTGGAAATGCACATTGCCGCTGTCCGTCTGGCGCTGGCCGAAGGCATCCCAGTCCGCCTGCACGGTGACGCCATCCTGGCGCGTGGGCAGGGCGGCGATCAGCGCCGTTTGCGTGGGCGCATGCCAGGCGGAGACGGTCAGCCAGTCCGATCCCACGGAACCGGAAGAAAAGCTCTTGATGCCGTCGAGGAGGTAGCCGTCGTCGCTGTCGCTGGCCGTGACCCGTTTGTCGAGGGGATTCAAGGCATTGCCCCAGAACAGGCGCTCGTCGACGGTCAAGGCGAGCAGGCGGCGCTGCTGCTGCGCGCTGCCATACAGCTGCAGGCCGGCCAGCTGCAGATGGTGGAAGCCGAAGACATGCGCCAGTGCGCTGTCGGCCCGCGCCAGGATGCGGATCACCTGGTACACGAGGGGCCACGACGCGCCCTGGCCGCCGAATTCCACGGGGATCGACAAGGTGAGCAAACCCGACTCGCGCAGCCATTCGCGTTCCTGCGCCGCATGCCCGCCGGCCTGGTCGCGGGCATTGGCCGTTTCAGCCAGGCGAGCGGCCAGCTTTGTTGCGATGCTGATGGCGTCCTGCAGGGGTTCCGGCACAGGTGGCTGGGGACGGGCGGCATGGAGGAAAACGCTAGACATGGGTGACATTCCAGAAAGACGATGACGCCGATATTGCACCCCCAGGCACGCGCCGTACACGAAGAAAACCGCGCATGGATATGCGAAAAAAGCCGCGCAAGGAGCGGCGACTTCGCTTGCGGGGCGTCAGGCCCGGATAGTCAAAAAACGCATATCGAAGCGCGAAAGCATTCGTTTTACACGGCTGCTGATGGCGATAGGCTGCAAGCATCCGAGCAACTCCAATCCGACAACGTACAGGGACGGGCATCACATGAGCATCTTGTTATTGGGCGGTAGCCCGCAACTCCCATCGAGTTCCAGCCGTCTGCTGCTGCATATCGGCGAACAGCTGGCGCTGCAGGGCCACAGCTACGCCAAGCTGCATGTGCGCGACTTGCCGGCGCAAGCCTTGCTGCTGGCCGACTACGACGACGCGGCGATTGCCCGCGCCGTGCGCGCCGTGGCTGACGCGGACGCCATCGTGATCGCCACGCCCATCTACAAGGCTTCGTATACCGGCTTGCTGAAAGCCTTCCTCGACCTGTTGCCGCAAGATGGCCTGGCCGGCAAGCTGGTGCTGCCGCTGGCCACGGGCGGCGGCCATGCCCACACCCTGGCGCTCGACTATGCGCTGCGTCCCGTGCTGCATGCGCTGGGCGCCAAGCAAGTCTTCACCAGCATCTACGCCAATGCGCAGCAGCTGGCGTGGCATGAAGAGCGGGGCCTGAGCCTGGATGCGCCGATTGCCGAACGCGTGCAGGCCGGCATCGAGGAACTCTCCACCGGCCTGTTCGTGCTGCAGGGACAGCGCCCGCCCGTGCCCGCCGATATCCCGTTGCCCGTGCGTTCGCTGCAAGACCAGCCTTACGCGCCCCAGTATCAAGCCGCCTGATTATTCACCGACCAAGGAACTGCCATGACACACCGCCACGCACAACGACTCTCGCGCCGTACCACCCTGGGCCTGCTGTTTGCCGCCGCCGCGGGCGTGATGGCGGCCGGCATGCCGGTCGCGGCGCAGGCGCAGGCCAAGGGGGAGGTCCGCATCGGTTACCAGAAATACGGCACCCTGACCTTGCTGAAAGGGCGCGGCACCCTGGAAAAACGCCTGGCAGAGCAGGGCGTGGGCGTGAAATGGACGGAGTTCCCGGCCGGTCCCGTGCTGCTGGAAGGCCTCAATGTGGGCAGCATCGACTTCGGCACCGTGGGCGAGGCGCCGCCGATCTTTGCCCAGGCGGCCGGCGCGAACCTGGTGTATGTCGGCAATGAGCCGGCGTCGCCCGCCAGCGAAGCCATCGTCGTGTCCAAGGGTTCCGGCCTGCGCACCTTGGCCGACTTGAAGGGCAAGAAAATTGCCCTGAACAAGGGTTCGAACGTGCATTACCTGTTATTGAAGGCGCTGGAAAAGGCCGGTGTCGCGTATGCCGACATCCAGCCCGTGTTCCTGCCGCCGGCCGATGCGCGCGCCGCCTTCGAGCGAGGCAGCGTGGACGCGTGGGCCATCTGGGATCCGTTCCTGGCGGCCGCCGAAAAGCAGCTGGGTGCCCGCGTCCTGGCCGATGGCAAGGGCCTGGTGGCGAACTACCAGTTCTACCTGGCCTCGCGCACGTATGCGGAAAAAAATCCCGAGATCCTGCGCATCGTGCTCGACGAGGTGGCCAAGGTCGATGACTGGGGCCGCAACAACCCCGACGAAGTGGCGACGATTCTCGCCGCGCAGACGGGGCTGGGCAAGGATGTCGTGGCGCTGGCCGCTTCGCGCTATGCGTATGGCGTCAAACCCGTGTCGGTCGACGTCATCGCCTCGCAGCAAAGGGTGGCCGACGCGTTTTCCAGCCTGAAGCTGATACCGAAACCGATCGTCGTCAAGGATGCGCTGCTGCCGGCGCGCCAGCTGGCCACCAGCACAAAATAAACAAGCAAAGAAACAAGCAAAGAAACAAGCAAAGGAAAGCACGCCATGTCATTGAATGTCTTCTGGTTCATCCCTACCCACGGCGACAGCCGCTACCTCGGCACGTCGCAGGGCGCGCGCCCCGTCGATGCCGATTACCTGCGCCAGGTGGCCGTGGCCGCCGATACCCTGGGCTACGACGGCGTGCTGCTGCCGACGGGCCGCTCCTGCGAAGACGCGTGGGTGGTGGCGTCGTCGCTGATCAGCGTGACGCAAAAGCTCAAATTCCTCGTGGCTATCCGCCCCGGCCTGTCCACGCCCGGCCTGGCTGTGCGCATGGCGTCCACCTTTGACCGCCTGTCGAACGGGCGCCTCTTGATCAATGTCGTCACGGGCGGCGACCAGGGCGAGCTGGAAGCGGACGGCCTGTTTGCCGACCACGCCAAGCGCTATGAAATTTCCGATGAATTCATCAAGGTGTGGCGCGCCACCCTGGCGGGCGAGGGCGGCGCGGCCGGCTACGATTTCGAGGGCAAGCATATCCAGGTGAAGGGCGCGAAAACCCTGTATCCGCCCGTGCAGAAGCCATACCCGCCCCTGTATTTCGGCGGTTCGTCGGAACCGGCGCATGAACTGGCGGCCGAGCAGATGGACGTGTACCTGACGTGGGGCGAGCCGCCGGCCGCCGTGGCGGAAAAGATCGCGGATATCCGCGCGCGCGCCGCGAAAAAAGGCCGCACAGTGCGCTTCGGCATCCGATTGCACGTGATCGTGCGCGAAACCAACGAGGCGGCCTGGCGCGCGGCCGATGAACTGATCAGCCACCTGGACGATGACATCATCGCCAAGGCGCAGGCGGCCTTCGGCAAGATGGATTCCGTGGGCCAGCAGCGCATGGCGGCCCTGCATGGCGGGCGGCGCGACAAGCTCGAAGTGTCGCCGAATCTCTGGGCCGGCGTGGGCCTGGTGCGCGGCGGCGCGGGCACGGCCCTGGTCGGCGACGGCCCGACCGTGGTGGCGCGCATGCAGGAATACGCGGACCTGGGCATCGATACCTTCATTTTCTCCGGCTACCCGCACCTGGAAGAATCGTACCGCTTCGCCGAACTGGTATTTCCGCTGCTGGGCAAGGGCAAGGCCGTGGGTGAGCAGTCACTGACGGGGCCCTTCGGCGAAGTCATGGCCAGCAATATCGTGCCGGCCGCGCCGCAGAAAAAGGCGGCCTGAGATGGCGGCCGGCTCCATACAACGGGCAGGCGCCGCGCCGTGGCGTAATGCCTTGGCGCCATGGGCCTTGCCTGTGGCGCTGCTGCTGGCCTGGCAACTGGCGGCGCAGTGGGGCTGGCTGTCGAGCCGCATCCTGCCCGAGCCGTGGGCCGTGGCGAAAGCCTTCTGGCACCTGGCCGTGTCGGGCGAACTGTGGCTGCACCTGAAAACGAGCTTGTGGCGCGCGACGGTCGGTTTCGCCATCGGCGCGGGACTGGGCTTGCTGCTGGGGCTATTGACGGGCAGTTTCCGCCATGCGGAAACGCTGCTCGATACGACCCTGCAAATGGTGCGCAACATTCCCGCGCTGGCCCTGATCCCGCTGGTGATCCTGTGGTTCGGCATCGACGAGACGGCCAAGCTGTTTCTGCTGGCCGTCGGCGTGTTCTTTCCCGTCTACCTGAATACCTTCCACGGCATCCGCTCGGCCGACCAGGGCTTGATCGAAATGGCGAAAAGCTATGGCTTGTCCGGCTGGCCCTTGTACCGCGACGTGATCCTGCCGGCCGCCATGCCTTCCATTCTGGTGGGCGTGCGCTTTTCGCTGGGCCTCGTGTGGGTGCTGCTGATCGTCGCCGAAACCATCTCGGCGCAGGCCGGCATCGGCTACATGACCATGAATGCGCGCGAATTTTTGCAAACGGACGTGGTGCTGGTGGGGATACTGCTGTATGCCTTGCTGGGCAAGCTGGCCGATTTGTTCTCGCGCCGGCTGGAGCGCCACTGCCTGCGCTGGAATCCCGCTTATCGCTAATGACGAAAGAAGACACCATGCTGCTTGCCCCCATCCAGATCGAAACGGATTTCCTGTCGCACTTCGTGCAGTACGACCCGGCCAGTGCGCCGCCGCAGGCGAAGATAGCCCCACAGGCTCCCTTGCAACGGCGCGGCGTACCTTTGGAGCTGACGAACCTGAGCAAATCCTACACCAGCCGCTCCGTGCTGAAAAACGTCGACCTGCAGCTGGAAGCGGGCGAGTTTGTCGCCATCGTGGGGCGCAGCGGCTGCGGCAAGAGTACCTTGCTGCGCTCGATCGCGGGCCTGGAAAGCGTCGATGACGGCAGAATCGCCATCGGCAGCGGCATCGGCGCGCCCGACATCCGCATCATGTTTCAGGAATCGCGTTTGCTGCCGTGGAAGACAGTGCTCGACAACGTGGCCCTGGGCCTGCCCCGTTCCGTCGGTGCGGCGGCCGCTTCGCTGTGGACGGTGGGCCTGGCCGAGCGGGCGGACGACTGGCCGTCGGCCCTGTCGGGAGGGCAGAAGCAGCGGGTGGCGCTGGCCCGCGCCCTTGTGCACGAGCCCCAGTTGCTGCTGCTCGACGAGCCGCTCGGGGCGCTCGACGCCCTGACGCGCATCGAGATGCAGCAGCTGATCGAGTCGCTGTGGCTGGCGCGCGGCTTCACGGCCGTGCTGGTGACGCATGACGTGGCCGAGGCCGTGGCCCTGGCCGACCGCGTGCTGCTGATCGAGGATGGGCAGATCACCATGGACGTGCAGGTGGATTTGCCGCGCCCGCGACAGCGCGGCCATGCGGCTTTCGCCGCGCTGGAGCAGGCTATCTTGTCGCGGGTGTTGCAGCCATCTCCGCCAGGACAATAAAGCCGTCACCATCGACGGTTGCCACGATGCGTTCGTAGCTGTCGATGGCCGGGTGGCGCGTGGCCAGCGGATGCGCATGCGTGGCAGTGACGACGATGACCTTCGCACCGGCCGCTTCGCCGGCCTCGATGCCGACGGAGGCATCCTCGAATACCAGGCAGTCAGAGGGCGCAACGCCCAGTTTTTCCGCCGCCAGCAGGTAGCAATCGGGTTTCGGCTTGCCGGCCTTGACGTCTTCCGCCGTCACCATGATGGCGGGGATGGGCATGCCGGCGGCCTTCAGGCGCGCCGTGGCCAGCGCCCTCGGCGCCGAGGTGACGATGGCCCATTGCGCGGGCGGCAGCGACTGCAAGAAGCGCAGCGCGCCGGCGATTTCAATAATTCCTTCCACATCGATGATTTCCGCATCCGTGATGCCCTGCGACTCGCGCTGCGCGTCGACGCCGGGCAAGCGCAGCTTGGCGATGGTGTCGACCGAGCGCGCGCCATGGATGGTGGGCAGGAACGCTGCCACGTCGAGGCCCTGGCGCTGTGCCCACGTGCCCCAGATGCGTTCGGCGGCGGCGATGGAATTGATGACGGTGCCGTCCATGTCGAATAGAAAAGCCCGGTAGCGGCCGGCGGCCGATGGTGTCGGGGATGAAGACGGCGAGGGCAGTGCGGACATGGCTTCCTTCCGGATGATGGGCTGGAAGCCATTGTAACGGCAGTCGATTTTTATTTCACAGGTAGACCGATTCAAACCTGGCCACAGGCGCGCCATCCTTGAGCAGGATCAGGTACTCGCCTTCGAAGCGGTAGCCCGTCACGCTGTTCAAATTGGCCAATACCGCGCTTTCCAGCTGCATCAGGGGCGGCGGGCAGGCCATGCGCGTGCCGGCCAGCTGCGTGAAGCGCAGGGAGGTGCCGGCCAGCGTGTAGCCGCCCATGACCTGGTTGCAGCCCGTGAAACCATGGACCTTGCCATCGTCGGTGAGGGTGATGCGCACTTCGCGCTCCTGCTCCGGCGCCATCGTCACGTCGGCGCCATCGAGCTGCGTCAGCTTCCAGTAGGTATTCGTCAGGCTGTACATCGGTGTCAGACCGGTGTCCGGCCTGGCGCTGTCGGGCGTGGTGGCGCAGCCGCCGGTCATGGCGATGGCGGCGGCGAGGGACAGGTAGGTGAGACGATGCGTCAGGCGATGCAGCATGGGGCGCTCCTGTGAGGGGGAAATGCCTGCACACTAGCAGATTTTTCACGCCGGCCCGCGTACGGCAGCGGCGAATGTTTCCATTTTGCCAGTACTGGCATTACACTCATGCTTTCTGCTGTTTCAACCTTGATCGGGGAGCCGGGCCGATGCTGCAAGCGCAAGCGCTGGATAATCGACTGGTCGCCACCAGTGCCGACGACGTGCTGGTCGACCGCATCGTGCCCGGCGCGCCGCTGGTGATCGCCTTCGGTTTCGTTTCGTGGACGACGCGTCCCGCCTTCGATTTTTACGGGCGCCTGCGCAAGCTGGAGCAGGCCAGCGGCCAGCATCTGAACAAGATCCTCGTGCGCGATTCGGGCAATGCCTGGTACCACCGCCGCATCGCGGGCCTGGGCAGCCATGTGGATGAAACGGCGCAGGCCCTGCGCGAACTCGTGCGCCGCATCGCCCCCAGTCACGTCACCACCGTCGGCCAATCCATGGGCGCGTACGCGGCCGTCATGTATGGCTTGCTGCTGGACGCGCAGCAGATCGTCGCCTTCGGGCCGCTGTCCTTCCTCGACGTGCAGCAGGCGCGCCTGTATCACGAGCTGCGCTGGCTGCCCGTGATGGAATCGCTGGCGCAAGACCCGCCGCCGTCTGGCTACTACGACCTGGCGGCCCTGTGCCGCGCCAGGGCGACGGACGATACGCAGCTGCACCTGGTGTTCGGCACGCGGCCTGACGCGGCACATGCTGGCGCCGGCGCCAGCGAATCGGTCAACCTCGACGCCATGCACGCGCAGCGCCTGGCTGCCTTCGGCCGCTGCACCCTGCACCCGTATCCCCAGTCGGGCCATGCGGTGGTGCAGCACCTGATCGACACGAAGCGCATCAACGGCTTGCTGGCCGCATGCATACTCGGTCTCACGCTGGAAGATGAGCCCATGCCGGAGATCGGCGCCGCCTGGCAAGACTGGGTGGCGGAAAACCTGCGTTTGGGCTGCGCCGGCGAACAGCTGGTGGCGGTGCTGCAGCAGCACGGGTTTTCGCTGGCCAGCAGCATGGCTGCCGTGGATGCGGCCCGCGCCAAGGCCATATGACGCCGCAGTTCGAACTCGACACCCTGAAAATCCGCATCGCCGCACCTGAACTGGCGGCGCTCGACTTGCGCGTGCGGGTGCAGCGCGCGCTGCGCCAGCTGATACTCGATGGCGTGCTGGCGCCCGGCCTGCGCCTGCCGGCCACGCGCGCGCTGGCGCAATCGCTGGGCGTGTCGCGCGATACGGTGGAAATGGCGTATGCGCAGCTGCGCCTCGATGGCTATCTGCGGCGGCAGGCGGGATCGGGCAGTTTTGTCTCGCCGACGATAGGCGCGAGCTTGCAGGGCAAGCCTGCGATGACGTTGCCGCCCTTGTCCGCGCAGCCGGTGGCCCTCAGCGCGCGCGGTGCGCAGATTCTCGCCAGCGGCGGCGTGGCCGACCAGCAGAGCGTGAAGGCATTCGCCACGGGCTTGCCGGAAACGCGGGCCTTTCCACTCGATGTGTGGGAGCGCTTGCGGCGCCAGGCGGCAGGCGAACACCAGGCCGGCATGCTGCTGCACGGCGACCCGCAAGGGGCCGGGCCTTTGCGCCAGGCCATCGCCGACTATGTGAACCTGGAGCGGGGCGCGCGGGCCACGGCCAGCCAGGTGCTGGTGCTGAGCAGCACGCGCCAGGCCCTGTACCTGTGCGCGCAGGTGCTGGCCGACGCGCACGGTCCCATCCTGATGGAAGACCCCGGTTATTTCGGCGCGCGCAAGGCGTTCGAGATGGCGCAATTGCAGGTGATTCCAGTACCCGTCGATGCGCATGGCTTGTCCATCGAGCACCTGCGCGCGGACCGCAGCGGCGCCAACACGGTGTATGTGACGCCGTCGCATCAATACCCGACGGGCGCCACCCTGGCGCTCGAGCGCCGGCTGGCCCTGACTGCCTGGGCTGCGGAACGCCAGGGCTGGATCATCGAGGATGATTACGACAGCCAGTTTCACTACGCGGGCTTGCCGACGGCGTGCGTGCAGGGGCTGGACGCGCAGCAGCGCACGATTTACCTGGGTACCTTCGCCAAGTCGCTGTATCCGGGCCTGCGCATCGGCTACATGGTGCTGCCGCCCGCGCTGGTCAAGCCGATGACCCATGCGCGCAGCATTCTCGATGGCCACACGCCGCAGCTGGACCAGCTGACACTGGCCCGTTTCATCGCCGATGGCCATTTCGCGGCCCATGTACGCGCCATGCGCAAGGTCTACGCCGTGCGCCGCGATGCGATGGCGCAGGCCGTCCACCGGCACTTGCCGCACGTGGTCACGGCGCAGCTGCCGCCGGGCGGTTTGCAGATGCCGTGCCTGCTGCACGAGGGCAGGGACGAGCTGGAGACGATACGCCTGGCGGCGCAGGCGGGCATCGTGCTGCCGGGCCTGAGCCGGCTGTATGCAACGCCGCCCGCGCGGGGCGGCTGGCTGCTGGGCTTTGCCGCGCTCACGCCGCACGAGATCGACAGCGGCATCGTCCGCCTGGCCCGCGCGCTGGGTTAAGTATTCAAGTGGTCTGTTATGTATGCATGAAGTGGCCTGTCTGAGCAGTCCATGCAAACGCTAAGATGCCCCTTTTGAACATCAGGCAAGGGCACACGCATGCATACAAGCTCCACATCATCGGCCGCAACCGGCAACAGGCGCCAGGCGCGCTGGCGCGACCTGGCGTCCCCCGCCATGGCCGCCTTCATCTCTGTCCTCGTCAACTATGGCGGCACCTTCGTGCTGGTGTTCCAGGCAGCCCAGCTGGCCCAGCTGAGCGCGGCGCAGACGGCATCCTGGGTCTGGTCGCTGAGCATCGGCGTGGGCGTGACGGGCATCTGGCTCAGCTACCGCTATCGCGCGCCCATCATCACGGCCTGGTCCACGCCCGGCGTGGCCTTCCTGGCCACCGTCATGCCGCACACGCCGTATGCCGAGGTGATCGGCGCCTACATGATCTCCGCCATCGCCTTCATTGTGCTGGGCATGTCCGGCGCCTTCGAGCGCCTGGTGCGCTTGATTCCTGGCGGCATCGCTGCCGGCTTGCTGGCCGGTATCCTGCTGCAGTTTGGCGTGAATGCGTTTGGCGGCGCCAGCGCCGACCCGCTGCTGGTGGTGGTATTGCTGCTGGCGTATGCCGTGCTGCGCCGTTTCACGGCACGCTTTGCCGTCGTCGGCATCATGCTGATCGGCCTGGTCCTGCTGCTGGCGCAGGGACGCATCGATGCGCAAGGCGTAGCACTGGCCCTGGCCGCGCCCGTGTTCGAGATGCCGCGCTTTTCCGTGGCGTCCCTGCTGGGCGTGGCGCTGCCCCTGTTTCTGATCACCCTGACTGGGCAGTATATGCCTGGCATGCTGGTGCTGCGCAATGACGGCTACCAGGTCAGCGCCAATCCCATCCTGACGGCGACGGGCCTCGGTTCGCTGCTCATGGCGCCATTCGGCGCGCACGCCTTCAACGTGGCCGCCATCACGGCCGCCATCTGCACGGGCAAGGATGCGCATGCGGATCCGTCGAAGCGCTATGTCGCGGGGCTCGCTTGCGGCGTGCTGTACATTCTGGTGGGCATCTTCGGCGTCACCCTGGCCAGCCTGTTCATGGTCTTGCCGCGCCCCTTCATCACGGCGCTGGCGGGCCTGGCCCTGCTGGGCGCCATCGGCAACAGCCTGGCGCAGGCGATGGCGGACGTGCGCATGCGCGAAACGGCCTTGATTACTTTCCTGGCGACGGCCGCGAATGTGACCCTGCTGGGCGTGGGCGGCGCCCTGTGGGGGCTGGCTGCCGGACTGGCGGCGCATGGCCTGATGCATGGATGGCGCAAGGCGGCATAGCAAGATAGGTTGCCCGTTTTGCCAGCCGGCGCATACAATTGCTGCGCCCGTGCCCGTTGGCACCGTATTCCGACTTGACCCGAACGATGCCCGAGATCACTTCCCTGGCGCAGTATCTGCTGGCGATCACGCCCGCCTTCCTCGTTTGCGGCGCCTTGCTGCTGGTGTTGCCACGTACTGTGCCACGCTCGGTGCCGCTGCTGCGCGTGCTCGTGCACATTTTATTTTTCGTGCTGGCGCGCGATGCGATGACGGCGCACGGCTATTGGCAGGTGGCGGCGGGCGGCTTGCGTTTCACGGCGCCGCCGCTGGTCTTGCTGGCGCTGGGCGCCATGTCGCTGGGGCTGGTGGCCAGCACGTGCTGGCTGGAAAGCGAGGCGCGCCGCCAGATCCACTGGTTCGGCATGCGGCCAGCCCTGTCCGTGCTGCTGGGCGTAGCGGGCGCCACCCTGATCATCGCGCTGGCGACGGGCTTGAGAGCCGTGTTTAACTTGCCCTCGCTGGCGCCCGTCGCGCCATCCGCGCTGCCCTTGCTGCTGGGCTTTGCGCTGGCGGCCAATTGTTATGAGGAATTGCTGTTTCGCGGCTTGCTGCAGCAGCAATTGCGTGCTTGGCTGCCGGCCTGGCGCGCGGCGCTGGTGTCGGGCCTGCTGTTCGGCCTGTGCCACGCCTTCCTCGCCACCACCGTCACGCAGGTGGGCGCGCCCATCCTCGTGTTTACCGTGATCGAAGGCGTGGTGGCGGGGCTGGTATATTGCCGTGCCGGCTTGTTGGGCGCGTCCCTGGCGCATGGGCTGGCGATTTTTGCGCTGGCCGCCGGCTGGGTGTGAATGTTTACTATTTATGAAGAGTGAGAAAGCGATGCCTGTCAGTTCCTACCTGAATACCCGCCCCGTCGTGGGCGAGCGCGTCTACCTGCATGACACGGCGCAAGTGATCGGCGATGTGCAGATCGGCGACGACTGCTCCATCTGGTGCAACAGCGTGCTGCGCGGCGACGTCAACCGCATTGTCATCGGCGAAGGCAGCAATATCCAGGACTTTTCCATGGGCCACGTGTCGCACAGGAATGCGGCCAAGCCCGATGGTTCACCGCTGACCATCGGCAACTACGTGACCATCGGCCACTCCGTGATCTTGCACGGCTGCACCATCGGCGACGAGTGCCTGATCGGCATGGGCAGCATCGTCATGGATGACGTGGTGGTGGAAAAGCACGTGATGCTGGGTGCGGGCAGCCTGGTATCGCCGGGCAAGGTACTGGAAAGCGGCCATCTGTACGTGGGCCGGCCCGCCGCCAAGGTGCGCGCGCTCACCGAAGCCGAGATCGCCTACCTGCGCTATTCGGCCGAGCATTACGTGCGCGTCAAAAACAATTACCTGGCCGGTGGCGACGGCGCCTGAGCGCTAGCGGTATCAATGCGGCGCAGTTCCGGCCGCGGCGCCAGGTCGTGCGGCAGGCGCAAGCTGGACACGAGGCCCAGGCGCCGCAAGAGCAGCAGTACCCACCAGCCCGGGTCCCATTCGCCCGGCAGCAGTCCCAGCCTGGCCGAGCCCGGATACGCGTGATGGTTGTTGTGCCAGCATTCGCCCATGGTCAGCAGTGATGTCAGGCGGATATTCCGGCCCTGCACGGCGGCGCCGTCGACATGAAAGTGCATCTGGCCATGGTTGTGGGCGAAGTAGCCGATCAGCCAGTGACCGAGCACGCCGGCGCTGACCCGCGCGCAGACGCCCCAGCAGACCAGGCCCCAGCCACCCCAGGCGTAGAACAGCACGGCCCACGGCAGTTGCTGCAGCATCCAGGTTCTTTCCAGAAAACGATAGAAGCGGTCGTGCGCGATGCGCGGCTCGATGGCGATGTGCGGCGGATGGTCGAGATCAAGGCGGCAGAACAATTGCCACCAGGCATCGTTCCAGAAGCCGGCGCCGTGGCGCAGATACGGGTGGCAATCGGGCAGGCGCTGCGCATAGTCGCGCAGTTCGTGCTGGCGCAGCAGGCCCAGCGGGCCGCTGAGGCCCACCAACACGCCCAGGTACACGAGTACATATGCCAGCCATTGCGGGCATTCAAAGCTGTCGTGGATCAGCTTGCGGTGGCTGCCCAGCGAATGGCCGAACAGCAGGACGATGGCCGTGCCGCTCACAAACAGCAGCAAGCCCGTCCAGCTGAAGCAGAGCAGGGCGCCCGTCACGGCGCCGGCCAGCATGGCTATCAGCCACAGCGCTTGCAAAGGCGCAAAGCGTACTGAACCTTTCAGCACGCTGTCGGCGTAGGTGGCGCGGGCGCGGTGGCTGGCCAGGCTGGCTGCGGACATCAACCCTTGGGGGCTGACGACGGTTGCGTGTACTTGTCGAAGTTGGTGATGTAGTCGTTGAAGTTGTCGGTCAGCATGTGCTTGTACTGTTCCGTGAAGAACGCCACGGCGCCTTCCTTCTCTTCCTGCATCTTGGCCGCGTCGTTGCTCTTGCTGGCGACGAGGAAGGCGTTGAAGCGGGCGGCCGCGTACAGCAGCGAGGTGGCGACTTCATTGCCGCCGCTGTGCATGCATTGTTCATTGGCCAGGGCGATGACCTGGTCGGCGCGTTCCCAGAATTCCGGGCCCGGTGCTGGTTTTGTCGTTGGTGTGCTCATAAAAATCCCTCATGAAAGTGCGCGCCAGTCTACACAGGGGGCCGCGGGCTGTCCAGCCGCGCGGCCGCCAGTCAGGGCGTTTGCAGGATCTGTCCGAGCAGCACGGCCAGCGGCTGGCGGATGTCGAGCACGATGCCGGCCTCGTCCGCCTGCAGGGGCTGCAGCGTGGCCAGCTGGCTATCGAGCAGGCTGGCCGGCATGAAATGGCCGGGGCGCTGCAAACGGCTTTCCAGCACGGCGCGCGGGCCGTCCAGGTGGACAAAGCGCAGGGCCGGGTCGCCCTCGCGCAGCACGTCGCGGTAGGCGCGCTTCAGGGCCGAGCAGGAAACGACGAGGCCGTCACCTTGCGCGCTGGCCGTGGCGATGCGCTCGCGCAGGGCGGCCAGCCAGCCGGCACGGTCGGCGTCGTCGAGCGGGATGCCGGCCGCCATCTTGGCCACGTTTTCCGGGGAATGCACGTCGTCGCCTTCCACATACGGCACGCCCAGCGCGCTGGCCAGCAGGCTGCCGACGGCGCTCTTGCCGCAGCCGGACACGCCCATCACGACCCAGCGGGCGGGCGCGCCTGTCCTCATGGGGCCGAGACGATGACGGTGACGCGGCGGTTTTCCGCCTTGCCGGCCTTGCTGGCGTTCGAGGCGACCGGCTTGCTCATGCCCAGGCCCTTGACGGTGATATTGCCGCGTGGAATGCCGGCCACGCCCATCGCATCGGCCACCACGTTGGCGCGCGCCAGCGACAGCTTGTTGTTCAGCACTTCGGCACCTTCGTTGTCCGTATGGCCTTCCACGCGCATGTGCGTGATGCCCACTTTCAGCAGGGCGGCGCTGATTTTCTGGATGGCGGCCCGGCTCGGCGCCGTCAGGCTGGAAGCGCCGAAATCGAACAGCAGCTTGTCGGTAAAGCTCAGCTCCCAGCCTTCTTCGGTCTGGTTGAAGCCTTGCTCCTTCAAGGTGGCCACTTGCTCGGCATTGAACAGCGTTTTTTTCTCTGGCGTGCTCTGGCAGGCGGCCAGCAGGCCCAGCATGAACAAGCCGAGGAAGACGCGGCGTAATTGCTTGTAGATGGATTGCATGGTATTGCTCCTTGATTCAGGGGTGGGTATGGGGTTGCGGCAGGCGCGCCACCTGGCGCGTGCCGCGCTGCGCCTGCTTGGCGCGGTACATGGCTTCGTCCGCCGCGCCGACCAGCGAAACGGCGTCGATGGCGTGATCGGGGAAGACGGCCACGCCGATGGTCAGCGAGCTGACGATGCTATTGCCGGTGGGCAGCTCAATGGCTTGCGCCATGGCGGCGATGATGTTGTCGGCGATGTGCATGGCGTCGCTGCTGTTGCGCAGCGGCTTGAGCAGGATGGCGAATTCGTCGCCGCCCAGGCGCGCCACCAGGTCGCCCTCGCGCAATTGCTGCTTGATGCGCGCGGCGATCGTCACCAGCACGCGGTCGCCCGAGGCATGGCCGAAGGTGTCGTTGATATATTTGAAACGGTCGCTGTCGAGGAACAGCACGGCCACCTTGCCATTGCCGACCCGCGCTTCGAGGATGGCGCGCTCCAGCTCCGCTTCCATGAAGGCGCGGTTGGACAGGCCCGTCAGGCTGTCGTGGTTGGCGCGGTGCGACAGCGAGGCGTTTTCCTTTTGCAGATGGCTTTGCCATGCTTCCAGTTCGTCGAGCAGGGCGTTGAAGTCGTCATTGATCTGGTTCAGCTCGGCAATATTGGCCGGCGGCACGCGCAGTTCGAACGAGCGGTCGCGCCGCACGCGGTGGGCCGTTTCCGCCAAGTGGCGCAGGGGCGACGTGATCTCCGTTTCCATGCTGCGCGACAGGCGCACGGCGACGACGAGGCTGAGCACCAGGCAGGCGAGCAGGCAGGTCAGGCCGCTGAGCAGGAAGGGCAGCAGGCTGCGGCTGTGCGGCACCAGCTTGATGCTGCCGATGGCCTGTTCGTTGCGCGTGATGGGGAAGGTCAGCGAATCGGGCAGCATCCAGCCCGTCAGCGCGCGTTCGATGTAGTAGCGCGTGCCGTGTTCGCCCCGTTCCCAGCGGGCCAGCACGTTGCCGGCCGTGTCGCTCACCTGCGCCTGGTCGATGTCTTCATTGACGCCGATCAAGGCCAGCGCTTCCTTGGCGGCCATGGAATCGCCAAAGACGACGGCCCCTTCCACCGTGTAGCTCATCGAGCGGGCCACCAGGCGCAGGTTCTGGTCCGAATACACGCGCAGGGCCAGCAGCGCCACGGCCGTCAGGGTCAGGCCGGCCGCCAGCACGGCGATCAGCGACACGCTCAGGTGGGCGCGCCGCAGCACGCTGTCGAGCGTCGGGCGGGGTCGGCGGGCAGGCTTGTTGCTCATCCGGGCGCTCATGGCGGCGGTCCCTTGCGACGTGCAATTTGCAAGGCGTTCGGATGCACGCGCAGGCCGCTGCGGGCGATGGCGTCGAGGTTGACGTCAAAACCGATCTGCGCCTCGGCGAGACGCAGGCAGAACATGGTGCCCACGGCGCAGGACGTGCCGGGTTCGGCCACCGATAAAATCGGCTTGCCGATGATCTGCGCCAGCAGATGCTCGCGTTCGCCCTCGGGCAGGCTGCCCAGGTAGACGACGTCGCATTCGCTGACAGCGGCGGCCGCCGCCGGGATTTTCACGCGGATGCGCTGGCCCAGGCTGGAAGCGGGCGTGTCGACGATGGCCGCGCCGTAACGGGCCGCACCGAGCATGCAGACGCGCACTTCCTGGCGCGCCACGGGCCAGCGCACATAGCTGATGATGCCAAACAGGACCTGGGCCACTTCGGCGGGACGCCTGGCGTCCACCGCCGCGCCCGTTTGCGCCCACGCGCACGGGGCCAGCGCCGTGCAGGCCAGCAATGATGCCAGCAGCGAGGCCAGCAGCACGACGAGCAGGGCGGGCGGCGCGGAGCGCTGCCGGTGGCGAGGGAAGGAGGGCACGGCGTCGGTGTCTTTATGCAGGTCGGGTTGCTATTCAACTAGTTACTCAGCAACACAGACTCTACGGAAGTCCCTGTTGAAAGTAAATCACGGCGCTACGCCATAAACCTTGCATTATAAACACGAATGTGAAAACTTGCATTCTTTACCATGAGAATTACTTGTCAACACTGCCGTGGCGTGCCAAAGTGTTGCTATTCTTCCAGTGTCGCTTCCAGCAAGTCGATTTCGCGCAGCAGGCGCAAATGGATGGTGTCGTCCAGTTCGCCCGAGATGCGGCGGCGGAACAGTTCATCCCGCTCCGCATTCAGCGCTTCCAGGCGCAGCGCCCGTTCGGCCTTGGCCAGTTCCTGCAGCCGCATCGCTTCGTCGTTGCTGCTTTCGCCATATGCGAGGCGGCGCCGGTAGGCTTCGATCAGGCGGTTGGCCGCTTCCGTGACGACTTGCTGCTTGTCATTTTTGTCGATGCCTTCGCACACTTTTTCCAGCCGCGCGATGGCCGCTTCGGCGGCAGCGGCACGGGCATTGCGCTCTTCCGTCGAACGGCGCGCTGGCGGTGCGAACACGAGGCCCTTGGTCAGCAGGGGCAAGGTGACGCTGGCCAGCAGCAGCGACAATAAGATCACGCCCATGGCCAGGAAGATGACGAGGTCGCGCGCGGGAAAGCGCGTGCCGTCGGGCAAGAACAAGGGCAGGGTCAGAATGCCGGCCAGGGTCAGCGCACCGCGCACGCCCGCGAACGACGCCACCAGCAGCAGGCGCAGGCTGGGGCGCGCCAGCAGCGCCGCATCCTTCGGTTCGCCCGCCATTTTCTTGTGGTGCTTGAACAGGGTCAGTTTCATGGAAATGAAGACCCAGAGGAAGCGCATGAAGGTCAGTCCCACCGTGATGGCGATGACGAACAGCGGCAATTTCCAGGCGCTGCCGGCGCCGATTTCGGCGGAGGCGGCCGGCAAGCCGGCAACGGTGGTGGGCAGCTGCGCGCCCAGCATGACGAAGATCACGCCATTCAAGACCAGTTGCACGGTATCCCACACGGCCTTGCGCTGGGTGCGCGTGGCGGCCAGCGGACGGCCGATCAGGTCGGCGTAATGCATGGACACGCCCGCCGTGGCGGCGGCCAGGATGCCGGAACCGTGGATTTGCTCGGCGCCCAGGTAGGCGGCGAACGGGATCAGGATGCTGATGAGGATTTGCAGGCCCGGCTCTTCGCCGACCTTGCTCACCAACCATTTATTCGCCAGTCCCACACCCCACGAGATGGCCAGGCCGATGATGATGCCGCCGCCCGCTTCCTGCAGGAAACTCAGCGAGGCGGCGCCGATGGAAAAGCCGCCCGTCATCATGGCGCCCACGGCAAACGTGAAGCAGACGAGGCCCGACGCGTCGTTGAGCAGGGATTCGCCTTCCAGGATGTGCATCAGGCGCGGCGGGATCGGGTTGCCGGCGGCGATCGCCGACACGGCCACGGGGTCCGTCGGCGAGAGGATGGCGCCCAGCGCGAAGGCGACGGCCAGCGGCACGCTGGGGATCAGCCAGTCGATGAAAAAGCCCATGCCCAGCACGGTAAACAGCACCAGGCCGATGGCCAGCATCAGGATCGAACGGGCGTCGGAAAAGAAGGCGCCCTTGGGGATGCGCCAGCCATCGAGAAACAGCAGTGGCGGGATGAAGAGCAGGAAGAAAATGTCGGGATCGAGCGGCACTTGCACGCCAAACACGGCCAATCCCGTGCCGCCGGCGATCTGGATCAAGGGCAGCGGCAGCTTGACCCAGCGCGAGCGGGCGAGAAAGCCGCACAGGACGACGGTCAGAACGAGGATGAGGATGATGGTAACGGTATGCATGAAGGAGCGGCGGGGTGCTGAAACGCTGATTATAAGGCGCGGCCCGCCTGTAGGCACCGCCTGCGTGTCATTGCGTACATACAACAAGTCACAATCGCGGTAAGATTGTCACTGTGGCCCTGCTGCCGCCGCCGTCGGCCGGCGGCTGGCCGCCTTGCTTGATATCTTTGCTGTTACCCTGGCCTTTACTTTTCACTGGTTCCTGTTTTGCTCAAGAAAATCTTCACCGGACTGCTGCTGTCGCTGGCATTGCTCATCGTGGCGGCCCTGGCCGCGTATCTGTATTACTGGCGCCCCGCGCTGGCGCCCATCGATCCGCCTGCCGCCACGGCATTTTCCCCGCAAGTGGTGGAACGGGGCCGCATCCTGGCCGGCATGGGCAATTGCGCCGCCTGCCATACGGCCAAGGGCGGCGCCGATTACGCGGGCGGCCACGGCCTGGCCACGCCGTTCGGCACGATTTACGCGACGAATATCACGCCCGACAGGCAAACGGGCATCGGCCGCTGGTCGCTGGCCGCCTTCCAGCGGGCCATGCGCGAAGGCGTGGGCCGCGATGGCGCCCATTTGTATCCTGTCTTTCCGTACACCCATTTCAACCTGGTCTCGGATACGGACCTGACGGCCTTGTACGCGTATGTCATGACGCGCCCGCCCGTGTATGCGGTGGCGCCCGCCAACAGCGTGCCGTTTCCCCTGAACCTGCGGCCGCTACAGGCGGGCTGGAAGCTGCTGTTTTTCAAGCCAGCGACTTTCCAGCTTGATCCTGCGCAAGGACTGGACTGGAACCGGGGCCGCTATCTGGCCGAAGGCTTGGCCCATTGCGCCGCCTGCCACACGCCGCGCAATGCGCTGGGCGCCGAGCTTGCCGGTTCGTCCTATCTGGGCGCGCCCATCGACCACTGGTATGCGCCGGCCTTGACCAGCGCCAACACGGCACCCTTGCCATGGACGCAAGACGAGCTGTACGCCTTCCTGCGCACGGGGGCGACTGCCCTGCACGGCGTGGCGGCAGGGCCCATGTCGGCCGTCGTGCACGAAGGCATGGGCGCCTCGCCCGACAGCGATATCCGCGCGCTGGCAACGTATTTTGCCGGCGTGGCCGGGGCAGAGCAACGCCAGGTGAATACCGATACCGTGGTAAAGGCCGGCATCGCCCGCTCGCAGAGGGTCAGCCTGGTCGACAATGACCGTGGCGCCAGCCTGTACGTGGCCGCCTGCGCGTCGTGCCACTCGAACAGCGATGGCCATCCCGCAGCCTTGCGCCCGGAACTAAGCCTGAACAGCGCCGTCAGCGCGCCCGATCCCGCCAACCTGATCCAGGTGATATTGCACGGCATCAGCAAGGATGCTGCCATGCCCGGCGTGCTGATGCCCGGCTTTGCCGCCTCGCTGACGGACAACGACGTGGCCCAGCTGGCCGCCTATCTGCGCCGCAGCCGCAGCCACCAGCCGGCCTGGACGAACCTGGAAGCGGCCGTGGGGCGCGCGCGCGCCGGCAAGTAATTCTTGAAAGTTTCTTAAATATCTATGTATAACATTATCGTGAATGGCCAACCCTTCGGCACCGAGGCCGACGCCGAGACGCCTCTGCTGTGGGTGCTGCGCGACGAAGTCCGGTTAAAAGGCACGAAGTTTGGCTGCGGCATCGGCATGTGCGGCGCCTGCACCGTGCACGTGGATGGCCGCGCCATGCGCTCCTGCATCACGCCGATTGCCGCCGTGGCCGGCTGCGCCATCACCACCATCGAAGGCCTCTCGCCAGACGGCACGCACCCGCTACAGCGGGCGTGGCTCGCCACGCAGGCGCCCCAGTGCGGCTATTGCCAGTCGGGCCAGATCATGCAGGCAGCCACCCTGTTGAAAGACTATCCGCAGCCGACGGATGCGAATATCGATGCCGTCATGAGCGGTAACCTGTGCCGCTGCATGGCATATGTGCGCATCCGCAAGGCAATCAAGCTGGCGGCCGGCATGTCGGAGGCGCCCGGTGTTTAAGCTGCCGAAAGAAAATTCCGCTGGCCGTCCCAGCCCGCTGAGCCGGCGCGGTTTCCTGATCGCCGCCGCCGGCACGGGTTTTACGCTGGCTTTCTTGCGCGCCGACAGCTCCTTGGCCGCCGGCAAGGCGGCGCCCGTGCCGCCAAAACAAGGCATCGCGCCCGTGTTCGATCCCGGCATCTGGTTCCAGATCGGCCGCGACGGCATCGTCACCGTCAATATCGCCAAGGCGGAAATGGGCCAGCACATCGGCACGGCCCTGGCGCGCATCGTCGCCGAGGAGCTGGAAGCGGACTGGGACAAGGTGCGCCTGCACTACGTGGACACGGACCCGAAGTGGGGTTTGATGGTGACGGGCGGCAGCTGGTCCGTCTGGCAGAATTTCGATCCGCTCAGCCGTGCCGGCGCGGCCGGGCGCCTCGCGCTCGTCGAGGAAGGCGCGCGCCTGCTGCGCGTGCCCGCGTCCGCCTGCCACGCCAGACTGGGCGTCGTGCATGGCCGGGGGCGCTCGATCAGCTATGGCGACATCGTGCGCCGTGGCAAGCTGGCGCGCCAGTACACGCCCGAGCAATTGAAGGCCATCGTGCTGAAAACGCCGCAGCAGCGCAGCCTGATCGGCCAGCAGGTGCAGGCGCTGGACATCCCCGCGAAGATCAATGGCACGGCCGTGTACGGCATCGATGCGGAGGTCGAGGGCATGCTGTTTGCGCGCCCGAAGATCCCGCCCACGCGCTATGGCTCGAAAGTGGTGTCCATCGATGATACGGCCGCGAAAAAGGTCAAGGGCTACCTGCGTTCGTTCGCCTTGCAGGATCCCAGCGGCACGGTGCCCGGCTGGGTCATGGTGGTGGCTGAAACGTATGCGGCCGCCATGCGCGCGGCCGACCTGGTGCAGGTGAAATGGCGGGCCGGCGCGGCGGCCCACGTGGCGGAGCAGGATATCCTCAACTATGGGACCAAGCAGCTGGCCGATGCCAGCCTGGGCGCGCGCGTGGTCGATGATGATGGTGTGGAGCAAGCGTTCCACGATGCCAGCCTGCAGCTGGAACGCCATTACACGACCAGCACCGTGCTGCATTTTCAGCTGGAACCCGTGAATGCCGTGGCGCAGGAAATCGACGGTGTCTGGCACATTCATGCGGGCAACCAGTGGCAATCCCTGATCCTGCCCGTGCTGGCGCAAGCGTTGAAGGTGCCCGAGAGCAATGTCATGCTGCACACCTATCTGCTCGGTGGCGGCTTCGGGCGGCGCCTGAATGGCGATTATTGCGTGCCGGCCGCGCTGGCCGCGCAAGCCGTGGGGCGCCCCGTCAAGATGATTTGCACGCGGGCCGACGATGCCCGTTTCGATTCGCCCCGTTCACCATCCGTGCAGCATGTACGCATGGCCTTCGACGACGCCGGCAAGGTGTCGGCGATGGTGCACGAAGCGAGCGCCGGCTGGCCCACGCAAGCCATGATCCCCGCCTTCCTGGCCAAGGATAAGCAGGGCCATCCGTATGACCCGTTCGCCATCGCCGGCGCCGACCACTGGTACACGGTGGGCGCGCAGCGCGTGCGGGCCGTGTCGAACGATCTGGCCAACAGCAGTTTCCGCCCCGGCTGGCTGCGCTCCGTGGGGCCCGGCTGGACGAATTGGGCCGTGGAAAGTTTCATGGATGAGGCGGCGCAGGCGGCCAAGGTCGATCCGCTGGCGTTCCGTTTGTCCTTGCTGCAGGGCACGGGGCGCAACGTGGGCAGCGCGCCGAACGCCGTCGGCGGCGCCGCGCGCTTGGCCCACGTGCTGCAGCGGGTGGCGGACAAGGCAGGCTGGGGCAAGGCCATGCCGCCCGACACGGGCCTGGGCATCGCCGCCACGTTCGGCCAGGAACGCGACATGCCCACCTGGACGGCCTGCGTCGCGCGGGTCAAGGTGGACCGCAGCACTTGCATGGTGAAAGTCGAAAAATTGTTCATGGTGATTGACGCGGGCAGCATCGTCGACCCCGATGGCGCGCTGGCGCAGGCGGAAGGGGGCGCCCTGTGGGGCGTGAGCATGGCCTTGCATGAAGGCACGGCCTTCCTGAATGGCGAAGTGAAGGATACCAACCTGAATACCTACACGCCCCTGCGCATGGCCGACGTGCCTGAGCTCGACATTGAATTCGTTGCCAGCACGGCAACTTCGACGGGCATGGGCGAACCGCCCACGACGGCCGTGGCGCCCGCCATCGGCAACGCCATCTTTGCCGCCGTGGCCTCGCGCGTGCGGCATTTGCCGATCCGCCCGGAAGCCGTGCTGAAGGGGCTGGACCGGTACGGCGCCGTGTAGTCTTGCCATCCTGCTTTCCTGGCGGCGGTGCGCGAACGGCTGCGCAGGAATGGCTGCGGGCTGCTACACTGAGGTTAGCCGCCCCGGGTATGCAGGCTGTGCCCGTCCCGGCAAGATCAGCGTAAAATCAGCGCACAGCTCGACTTCAGCTTTAGCTTGATCCCAGCTCGATTGCGGAGGCAACCATGCAAGAACAATTTGTCAGCATTACGGCCGATGAACTTCAACTGGATGGCGTGCTTGAAATGCCCGAGCGGCCGGTCGGCATCGTCCTGTTTGCCCACGGCGCAGGCGCCGACAGCGACTACCTGGGCGCCTCCAGCCACGCCACTTCCCAGGATTTCTTGCGAGCGGGGATCGCCACCCTGCGCTTCGACCAGGGCGGCGTCGGGCCTGGCGGCGGCAGCAATGGCCACGCCTATTTTGTGCGCAGCGATATCGTGCTGCTGGCGCGCCAGCTGGAAAAAGCCCTGGGCTGGCTGCAGATGGACGCGTCCACGCGGCGCTTGCCCTGCGGCCTGTATGGCTATGGCACCAGCGCGGCCGTCGTGATGCAGCTGGCGGCCTGGCGCAGCGCGGAAATCGCCGCGCTGGCCGTGTGCGATGGCCAGGTGGAAATGGCGGGCAAGGCGGCGCTGGAAAATGTGCGCGTGCCATCGTTGCTGATCGTGGGCGGGCGCGATCCCGACGTGGCTGGCCTGAACCGCATGGCGTTCGCCACCTTGCGTTGCGACAAACAACTGGAACAGATTGCCGCACCCGGCGGCCCCGACACGCGCCACCAGGCGGCCCTGCTGGCCACGGACTGGTACACGCGCCATTTCAACGGGCATACCAGCACGTCGCAGTAGCGCGGCAGATCAGGTGGCGCGCAGGTTCTTCGCATGGAAGCGCACATGCTCTTCCATGAAGCTGGCGATGAAGTAATAGCCGTGGTCATAGCCGGCATGGCGGCGTAGCTGCAGAGGCTGGCCGGCGTCGCGGCACGCCGCTTCGAAGACATCGGGGAACAGTTGCTCGGGCAAGAACTTGTCGGCCAGGCCCTGGTCGATCAAGATGCCATCGGGAAATGATGCTGGCTGCCCCTGCCGGCCGCGCATCAGCGCGCTGGCGTCGTACTGCTGCCAGCTGGAAGCATCGCTGCCCAGGTAGCCCGTAAACGCTTTCTTGCCCCACGGACATTGACTCGGTGCGGCGATGGGGGCGAAGGCGGAGACGGAGCGGAACAGCGCAGGGTTGCGCAAGGCCAGCACCAGCGCGCCATGGCCGCCCATCGAGTGGCCGAAGATGCCCGTGCGTTGCGCATCGATGGCCAGTTCCTGTTCCAGCAGGGCGCGCAATTCCAGGATGTAGCTGTACATGCGGTAATGGCTGCTCCACGGCGCCTCGGTGGCGTCCACGTAAAACCCCGCGCCCACGCCGAAATCCCAGGATGCGCTCTCGCCCGCGATGTTCGCGCCACGGGGGCTGGTATCGGGAGCGATCAGGATCAGTCCTTCTTCTGCCGCCACGCGCTGCGCGCCGCCCTTGATCATGAAGGTTTCTTCCGTACAAGTCAGGCCGGCCAGGTAAAACAGGGCGGGGCGCTTGGTGCTGACCGTGGCGCCTGGCGCCGTGTCGGGAATGAAGGCCGAGAAACGCATGGGCAAGCCGATGGCTTGCGCGTCGTGGCGATAAAAGCGTTGTACGCCGCCAAAACAGGCGTGTTCACTCAACAGTTCCAGCATGAATTCTCCTCGTTAATCTCACAGTATAGCCAGAGTGGCAGGCGGCTGGAATAGCAGAGCGGCAAGCACGCGTCACCACTTGCAGCCGCTGTCGCCCGTCGCGCCTTTCAGCAGGAAGGGCAGCTTGGCCAAGCCGGTGAATTCCACATTGCCCAGCCGCGGCTTGTAATCGTTGTCGCACTTGGGCCGCGCGGCGCTGGCGATGGCTTGCGCTGTCCTGTCGCTGGACGTCAGTGCTGGCCCGGTGATGGATGGGCCAGTCTGGCGTGCCGCTTCCCTTGCCTGGCGTTTCAAGGCGTCAAGGTCGAGCGCAGTGGGAGGCGGCAATGCGGCTGCCACGTCGGCAGCGGCAGCAGGTGCGGGCATTGCTGCGGACACCGGCGCGGGCGTGATGGCTACCGTATGCCGGGGCCGTGCCTGGCTTTTTGAGATTGCTGGCGGCAGGGGTTGCGCGGGCGGCGTCACGGGGGCCAGCAACAGCACTTGGGTGCTGCGCTGTGGCAGCAACGGTGGTGCCGGAAGCTTGTTTGAACGCAGCACTTGCCATAGCAGCACATGCAGCAGCACGGCGATGCCGGCACCGGCCAGCATGCGTGCCGATTCCCGTGGTAGCGGCGGGGGCGCCATCAATCGAGCATGGCCGCGACCAGCGGCAGGATGTCCTGTGCCGGCGCTTCGGTCTTGAATGCCAGCAAATGGTCGGCGCGCGTCTTGCCCAGGTTGATGGCGGCCACGGGCTTGCCCGTTTCGGCCGCCATGCGGCACAGGCGAAAGCTCGAATACACCATGACGGATGAACCTACCACCAGCAGGGCGCCAGCTGCCATCATCTTGCGCTCGGCTTCGGCCGCGCAGGCAGCGGGCACGCCATCGCCGAAAAACACCACGTCAGGCTGCAGGGTGCCGCCGCAGCGGGGGCAGGCGGGCACGTGGAAGGTGGCCAGCTGCATTGGTTCCAGCAAGGCATCGCCATCGGGCGCCGGCGTGGCCGTGGCGCCCAGCAGCTGCGGATTGTCGCGTTCGAGCTGATCCTGGATCAGGCGGCGCGTATGGCGGGTATGGCAATCGAGGCACACGACGCCATGTATGCTGCCGTGCAACTCCGTGACGGCCGCGCTGCCCGCTTGCTGATGCAGGCCATCCACGTTTTGCGTAACCAGGCCGCCTATTCTCTGGCGCCGGGCCAGTTGCGCGATGGCCAGGTGACCGGGATTTGGCGTCGCGCGCGCCAAGGTCGGCCAGCCCACCATGCTGCGCGCCCAGTAGCGGCGGCGCACGGCTTCCTGGCGGCGAAAATCGGGACCTTGCACGGGCGCGTTGCCGCGCCGCACGCCCTCCGTGTCGCGGTAGTCGGGTATGCCGGACGCCGTGCTGATGCCGGCGCCCGTCAGCAGCAGCACGTCGGGATGGCGCTGCAGGAACTGCGCCAGCTGATCGAGGGCGTGGTGGCTGCTGGCTGGCTGCTGGCTGGCGAAGGAAAATTTTTGCATGATGCGCCATGCTAACCGAAAAGCAGGGCGCCGTTGCAAGGGCGATATTTACTCCAGTTTCATGCCGAAACGCTGCAGCCGCGGCTGCCAATGTTCCTCGATATTGGCCGAGACGAGGATGCGCTCGGCCTTGCCGATCAGCAATGCTCGGGGCACGAAGCCGAAATAGCGCGAGTCGGCGCTGTTGTCGCGGTTATCGCCCAGCATGAGAAAATGGTCGGCTGGCACCGTCACGGGGGCAAAGCTGCGCCGCGCGCCAGCGATTTGCGGCAAGACCTGGATGCGGTGCTGCTCGGTCTGGTTGCGTTCGCTGATGCGCTGGGCCGTCAGCTGGCCCACGTGGGCGATGGTTTCCGGCGCCGTGTCGAGCGCCGTGTACTGGGCAGGCTGGCCATTGATGATCAGCTGCTCATTGCGCATTTCCACTGTGTCGCCGGGCAGGGCGATGATGCGCTTGATCAGGCGCGTGCCGTCTTTCGGCGAAGAAAAGGTGACGATGTCGCCCCGCTGCGGTTCGCCCAGGCGCTGCAGCACGATATCGGTGAGCGGCACTTTCAGGTTGAAGGCCAGGCGGTTGACGAAGACCACGTCGCCTTCGAGCAGGTTGGGGCGCATCGATGCCGACGGTATCGGATTCCAGTCCGCCACGGCCGTGCGGAACACGCCGAACAGCAGGAGGAACATCAAAAAACCTTTGTTGGCGCGCATCCATGTGCTCATGTCGGCTCTTTCGCTGGGCTGTGCCCGTGATGGTGAAGGGAGGCGCCATTGCTGCTGGCGACCTATTCACGATGCACGGCGAGGCTGAAGCCAGTCTTAAATGGCGCCAATGCGGCCACCAATGCGCAGGTGAATGGCGGAGATGGCGTACCGCTGTTGCGTGCACGCATCACCATGCCGGCTTCAGCGATGCCGGCGCTTGTCGTGCATGCCATCCCACAGCTCACCGAGCGCCGTCAGCCATGGCTTGCGTGTTGCGCCGTTCAAAATACAGCAGGTCCGACCAGGCATCCTGGAAGCGCATGGCTTTTTCCGAGCGGCCATACTGGTGAAAGCCGTTGCGCTGCATGACGGCGACCGAGCCCAGGTTTTGCGGCCGCGCCGTCGCTTCCAGGCGCCACAGTTCCAGTGTGCCGAACGCTTCTTCCAGCAGCAGGGCGACCACGCGCGTGGCGTAGCCGCGTCCGCCGAACCGTTCGCTGATGCGGTAGCCGAGCGTTGCCTTGTTGAAATAGGGGCGCGTGACGGCCGTCAGATTGACCCGGCCGATGATTTGCCCGTCCAGTTTTGCCAGGTACTGGTAAGCGAGGTCTTGCTGGCGCTCGCGCTGCGCCTGCTCGATGGCGGCGGCGATGGCTTCCGGGTGGTAGTAGGATGGCGCGCGCGCCGTGACCCAGTTTTCAAAATACGCGCGGTTTTCCAGTTCGAAGGCCAGCAAAGCGGGAAGGTCGCTGCTGGCCGGCGGGTGTAGCTGAAGGCGGTCGTGGTCTGGCATGGGAGCGTGTCGGAAAGCGATGCGCCATTATAATCAGCTGGCACATTTCGCCGCACATCTGAATTCATGAAGGAGCAGCATGCTGTCCCATATCTGCCTGGGAACCAACGACTTTCCCCGCGCCTACGCCTTCTACACGGCGCTGCTGGGAGAACTCGGTTTGATCGAGAAATTTCATGACCCCGTCAAGCCATGGGCAGGCTGGATGGCGCACGATGCGCCGCGTCCCTTGTTCGTGCTGACGGCGCCGCATGACGGCTTGCCGGCCGCGCCCGGCAATGGACAGATGACGGCCCTGCTGGCGGCCAGCCGCGCCCAGGTGGACCGCTGCCACCAGGCCGTGCTGGCGCTGGGCGCCGCGTGCGAAGGGCCGCCCGGCTTGCGCCCCCATTACCACGTCCATTACTATGGCGCCTACTTCCGCGACCTCGACGGCAACAAGCTGTGCGTCTGCTGCCACACCGAGGAATAGTTCAGCGCTGGCCCCAGATATCTTCCTCTGTCCAGCCCAGCTCCGCAAAATCCTGTGCCCGCTCGTCCGCTTCGCCGGCGCAATAGAATTCGTCGAGCTGCGGCGGCGCGATGCGCGTGCCGGCCAGCATGGCGTGCACTTGCCCCCGGTGGTGGATCTGGTGCTGGAACAGATGCGCCAGCATGCGCTGGCGCGTGTCGACTTGCGGCGTGTCGCGCAGGATCGTCACGGGCCGCGCCAGGTCCGCGTCGCACAGCCTGCGGCAATGGGCGATCAGGCGCGCATCGGCTGCATGCTGTGCCGCCTGCAGCGTGGCGCAGTCGGTAAATGGCTCATCCTGTTCAAAGAAGACATAGCAGTCGGGATGGGGCGCTTCGCCGCGCAGTTCGCGTTCGAGCGCATCGAGGTAAAACCAGTCGCACGTGAGAATGTGGTTCAGGGTGGACTGGATGGTGGGGAAAAAGCTGACGCGCGTCGCCTGGAATTCGGCCTGGGTCAGTTCACCGCAGGCTTTCAGCAGGCGGTGGTTGGCCCAGGCGTTGTTGTACGCCTGGCTGGTGACGTACTGGGCCAGCAGATTGTTCATGATGTACCTTGCAAAGAGGGGGACCTGCGCGAGCGCCACTGTAGCACTTTGCGGCAGGTGGACCAAGCCGGCCACGCCCGCCGCACCGGCATGGCTGTCATCAAGTAAAATCGCGCAGCGGATGTCGCGATAGTGATGCATATAAGGCTGGAATAGCAATGGGTTGGATAGGAAAATTACTGAACGGCGGCGACGAAAAAAACAAGCTCGCGCCAGCCACGGCAGGGGCGGCACCCGAGATGGCACGGCAGCCAGCCACCGTCACCGAAATCGATGCCATCTACTACCGCTGGCTGGCGGCCGCGGGTGCGACGCAGGCGACAAAGCAGGCCGAACAGCAGATGCTGGATGAATTGACGCGCCTGGCCAGTGAACCGGTCGCCGGCGCCGCGCTGGTGCCGCGCATTCCGGCCATCATTCCGCAGTTGATGCGTACCTTGCAAAATGAAAACATGAGCGCGGCCGAGCTGTCGCGCCAACTGGCCCAGGACGTGCTGCTGGTCGCCGAGGTCTACCGCGAAGCGAACCGGCCCCGCTACCATTCGCGCTACAACGCCAGCCCGTCGATCAACAACATGGAAGGCGCCATCATGCTGCTGGGGCAAAACGGCATGCGCATGCTGCTCGCCCGCGTCGCCTTCCGTCCCATCGTCAGCATGCAGAGCGGCGGCCTGACCATACGCACGGCGCCGCTGATCTGGCGCCAGTCCGAGAAATGCGCGCTGGCGGCCAACCTGGTCGCACCGGCCATGCAGGCCAACGCCTTCGATGCCTATCTGGCGGGACTGATGGCCAATGTCGGCTTGGTGGTGGCGTTCCGGCTGATCGACCAGATGCATGCGCCCGATGCCTTTCCGCAATCGGACGCCTTCATTGCCCAGGTGTTTGCGCAAGCGCGCATCCTGTCGGTACGGATCGCCGAGTTATGGGAGTTTCCCGAGTCCGTGACTCGCGCGATCGGGCATGCCGGCGTCGATGCCCAAGCCGATGCCGATCCGCAGGCGCGAGCGCTGGCGCTGGGAGATCGCTTGAGCAAGCTGCGCATGCTGGTCGATACTGGCCGCTTTCCTGCCGACGATCCCTTCGTGATGACGGGATTGAGCAAGGCCGAGCTGCAGGTGTTCGACAAGCTGGCCGACGAGGACGACGAGGAGTGACGGCCGCAGGCCGTCACGATGGGCATGCGGCGGATATCGCTCAGCGCGCAAAATAGAGTTCGTGCAGGTGATCGAGGTCGACCTCGGAAGCCGCCTGCGACAGCGCTACTTTGCCGCTTTGCATCAGGTAGACGTGATCGGCCACGCCCACGGCGCGCGCCGTGTTCTGCTCGACGAGGATGATGGTGCGCCGGCCGTCGTTCAGGCGCGCGAGGATCTCGAACAGCTCGTTGACCACCAGCGGCGCCAGGCCCAGCGACGGTTCGTCGATGATCAATAGCGACGGGTCGGACATCAAGCCCCGCGCCATCGCCAGCATCTGCGCCTCGCCGCCGGACAGTGATCCGGCCAGCTGCTTGCGCCGCTCGTGCAGGCGCGGGAACATGGCGTAGGCTTCGGCCAGGCGCGCCGGCATGTGGCTGCGGTGCTCTTTCGGAAACGCGCCCATGATCAGGTTTTCTTCCACGCTCATGTCGCGAAATGTCATGCGGCCCTCGGGGATCATGGTGACCCTCGCGTCGCTCATCTTCCACGTGGGCGTGCCGTTGATGGCCACGCCATCGAGCGCGATGCTGCCCGCGCCCACAGGCAGCAGACCCATGATGGCGCGCAGCAGGGTGGTCTTGCCGGCCCCATTTGGGCCGATGATGGTGGTCAGCTTGCCCTTCTGGATCGACAGCGACACATCCCACAGCACATTGATGGCGCCATAGCCGGCGCGCAGTTTACTTATGTCAAGCATCGTTTCAGGCATGAACGGCTCCCGTGTAGCTTTCGATGACGGCCGGATCGCGGAACACGGCATCGGGCGTGCCGTCGGCGATCAGCTGGCCAAAATTGAGCACGGCCACGCGCTGGCACAGATTGCTGATGGTTTCGATATCGTGCTCGATCATGACGATGCCCACGCCAAAGGCCGCGTGCAAGTCCTTGAGCATGCCCATGAAGCGGCGCTTGCCGTTCGTTTCCAGGCCGGCCAGCACTTCGTCGAGCAGCAGCAGCTTCGGATTGGTGGCCAGCGCCTTGGCCACTTCCAGCGCCTTGAGTTCCGTCAGCGCCAGTTCGCTGGCCGCGTCGCGCCCGGCCTTGTCCGACAGGCTGGTGAAGTCGAGGATTTCATCGATCTTGCGCGGGTCCACCTTGCCGGTGCCGAAGCGCTGCGCCACGATGAGGTTTTCGCGCACCGTCAACTCATGCATCGGTTGCGGAATCTGGAAGGTGCGGCCCAGTCCCAGGCGGGCGCGCTGGTACATGGGCGTGGCCATGATGTCGCGCCCCTCAAAGCGGATGCTGCCGCTGGTGGGGCGCACCAGGCCGGAGATCGCGTTGAACAGGGTGGTCTTGCCGGCGCCATTCGCGCCTACCAGGCCGATCACGTCGTGGCTGCCCACGTTCAGGGTGACGGAATCGACGGCCGTCAGGCCGCCGAAGCGCACGCAGACATTATCGAGTTCAAGCATGTTGTTTCTCCTTCGCTTTGAACGCCTTGCGTAGCAGCGGCAGCAGGCCGTTCGGACTGAAGACGATCATCGCCACCAGCAGCACGCCCAGCACCAGCTGGTGGCCCGTGGGAATCAGCGATTTGAAAATCAGCTGGTCGACCAGGTAGACCACCACGGCGCCCAGCACGGGGCCGAGGATGGTGCGGTAGCCGCCGAAGATGGCCGCCACGATCGGCAACGTTACCCACAGGCTGTTGAAGGCGTAGTCTGGCTCCAGGAAGTTGATGTAGTGGGCGTTGAAGGCGCCAAACAGGCCTGCCATGAAGGCCGACACGAGCAGCATGGCGCCTTTCAGCAAGGTGCTGTTGACGCCGACGACGCGCGTGGCGTCTTCGCTGTCGTGCATGGCGCGCAGGGCGATGCCGTAGTGGCTGGCGCGGATGCGGCTGTAGGCAAACGCGCAGCACACCACCAGGGTCAGCACCACCAGGTAGGCGCCCGTCTTGCTGGCCAAATCAAAGCCGAGGACGGTGGGCAAGGTCGGGATATTGTTGATGCCGCCGGCGCCGCCCGTCACGGAACTCCATTCCGTGGCCAGGATGCGGAAGATGTGGGCGTAGGCGAGGATGGCCAGCGCAAAATACGGCCCGCGCAGGCGCAGCACGGGCAGCATGATGACGGCGGCGATGGTCGCGCCCGCGCCGCCCAGCAGCATGGCGACAAACACGGGCAGGCCCAGTTTCACGGTAGCCAGGGCGGAGACGTACGCGCCCACGCCGAAGAAGGCCGCATGGCCGAAGCTGACCATGCCGCCCAGGTTACCCAGCAGGGCCCAGGACATGGCCACGCCGCCGATGATCAGGGCCGCCACCACCATGCTCATCACATACTGGTTGCCGCCCAGGGCCAGCGGCACGGCGATATAGGCGGCCAGCAGCAGGCCCGCCGTGGACATCAGTGAAGTACGGCTCATCCGCGCCTCCGTTGTGCGCCGAACAGGCCGTTCGGCATGATGAACAGCACCAGCAGGAACAGCACCATGCCGGACAATTCCTGCAGCGCGGAGCTGGCCAGGGTGACGGTCAGCGCTTCGGCCACGCCCAGCAGCACGGCGGCGAGCAGCACGCCGGGTATCGAGCCGATGCCGGCGAGGACCGTAATGATGAAGGCTTTCACCGTCAGCGCGCCGCCGTAGGCGGGCTGGATCACGCCATAGCTGAACAGGGCGACGCCGGCAAAGGCGGCCAGGATGCCGGCGACTAAAAAGGAAACCAGTTCCGTGCGGCCCGGGTCGATGCCCATCAGCTTGGCCGCGTCGCGGTTGCTGGAGACGGCGCGCACGGCGCGGCCATACCAGCTGGTGGACAGCCAGCGCCACAGGGCCGCCATCAGCACCAGGCTGACGCCAAAGAAGATCACTTCGCTGCGCATGCTGAAAAACGGACCGATCTCGATGCCTTCCTGCAGCCAGCTCGACGAGGTCGAGCGGATGTCCGCCTTCCATACGAGCAGGATGAAATTGGTGAGGATGACGCCGATGCCATAGGTGAGGATCAGCGAATTGATTTCGCGGTCTTTCTTGATGCGGCTGACGATCAGGTACACGCCCACGGATGTGAGGCTGACGATCACCAGCGCGATGGGAATGGCGAACATGGGCCCCAGGCCCAGGCCGGATTCCACGCTGTAGGCGATGTAGGCGGCCAGCAGCACCAGCTCGCCGTGCGCCAGGTTGATCACTTTCATGGTGCCGAAGACCAGCGCCAGTCCCAGTGCGATCAGGGCATAGGAGCCGCCCTGCAGCAAGCCAGAATACAAGGCTTGCAAGATTAATTCTGTCATGTCGTCATCCCGTCAGGCAGCCCTGGCGCGGGCCAGAACTGCCGTTCATCGGTGCGCGCCCTAGCGGACACGCGCGTGTGCAGCGGGAGGCTGCCTACCAGGGCAGGGCTGGATAGGCCAGCTTGCCCGTGGCGTGTTCCTTCGGCCAGACGATCACCACTTTCTTGTCCTGGTGCTGCGCCATGCGGTGCACGAAATTCTGGTTGTCGCCATTGGCGGCGAACTGCACCCGGCCGATCAGGGTTTCGCGGTCCGTCTTGCGCATTTCCTCGGCCACGCCGCCTTTCTTGAGCGTGCCCTTGTCGGCCGCGCGCGCGATGGCTTCGAACAGCAGCATCGATTGCACATAGCCGAACTGGCCCAGGTAGTCCGGCTCTTTCTTGTACAACTGCTTGTAGGCGTCGCTGAAGGCCTTGCCGTCGGCCGTCTTGAATTCCGTGGGGAAGGGCAGCAGGGCCGTGCCGAACACGTTCGGCATCAGGTCGGGGAAGTCGGCCGCCATTTTCGGCGTGGCCAGCGACCACACGCCCACCATGGCCTTGATCTTCGGCTTCAGGACGCGGGCGGCGCGGATGATGCCCACGTAATCGTTTTCGTAGCCGACCATGGCCACCACTTCCGATTTATCCTGCAGCTTGATCTTGTTGATGATGGGCTTGAAGTCGGTAATGGCCGGGTCGAACGAGTGCGTCGTCACTTTCACGCCCTTGGCGGCCAGGGCCTTTTCCACGTCTTTCGCCAGGCCCGTGGTGGCGTCCTTGGTCGAATACACGATGGAGACAGACTTGGCGCCCACATCCTGCAGCAGTCCCAGCATGGCTTTTTCGTAGCCGGCCGTGTTATTGATGCGGAAAAAATTCTTGCGCCCGCTGGACACCAGGCTGTCGTCCACGCCGCCCGAGGTGATGTAGACGAGGCCGAGTTTATTCGCCGTGTCCGAGGCGGGCGAGATATTGTTCGAGCCATAGCCGCCCGTGATGGCCACCACGCCCTGGCTGGCTAGCTTTTCCACGGCGGCGATGGCCTTGGCAGGCGCCGATTCATCGTCGACGGTGATGATCTTGATGGTGTGCTTGCCGTTGGTCTTGTTGAAGACTTCGGCCGCGACCATGATCCCTTCCTGCATGCCGGCGCCGACCCGCGCCAGGTTGCCCGTCAGCGGGATTTCCGCGCCGACCAGAAATTCGTCGGCGCTGGCCTGTGCCATCCAGGCGCTGGCAACCAGCGCTGCCATGGCGATGCGTGTATAGGTGCGTTTCATCGTGTCTCCTCCGGTGATGTGGCTTGGTTTTATTGTCTTGTCTGGTACAGCATGGTCAACTTATCGTGCATTCTGCGCCATTTGCCGCAGCTGCCCCTTTAAAATCTTGCCCGTGGCGGCCGCTGGCAGCGCTTCCATGACGATGATGGCGGATGGGCACTTGTACGGCGACAGGGTCTGTACCAGCCATGCCTGCAATTCTGCCACGCTGGCGGGCTGGCGCGGATCCAGTTCCACGTAGGCGATGACGTCCTCGTTGCCATCGGCGAGGGTGCGCCCCACTACGGCCGACTGCACCACGGAAGGGTGGGCGTTCAGCGCCGTTTCCACTTCCAGCGGATACACATTGAAGCCGGAGCGGATGATCAATTCCTTGGTGCGTCCGACAATGAACAGCGCGCCGTCCGCTTCCTGGCGCGCCATGTCGCCCGTGTTCAGCCAGCCGCCGTCGCGCATGGTGGCCGCCGTCATGGCCGGTTCGCGGTAATAGCCGGCCATGATGTTCGGTCCGCGTATCCACAATTCTCCCGGCTCGCCCGGCGTCACATCCGTACCGGCCAGGTCCACCACGCGCACTTCCACGCCCGGGATCGGCATGCCGACGGAATCGTCGCGGCGCGGCGCTTCCAGGCGGGTCTGGCTGATGGTGGGCGCGCTTTCCGTCATGCCGTAGCCATTGTGCAGCGCGGTACCCAGCAGCTTTTCCACGTCGCGCTTGAGCGATGGCGCCAGCGGCGAGCCGCCCGCATACGCAAAGCGCAGCTTGGTCGGCAGCGGCGTATCGGCGCCGCCCAGGGTTTGCAGCAGCTTGGCGTACATGGCGGGCACGCCCTGCACGATGGTCAAGCCGTCGTCTTTCAAGGCCGAGAGGAGGCCATCGACGGAAAAGCGCGGCACCAGATACAGCGCGGCGCCCGCATACAGGGTGCCGAGGGCCACCGAGGCCAGGCCGTACACGTGCGAAATCGGCAGCACGCCATACGCGCGGTCGCTGCGCGTCAGGCCCCGCAATGTGCTGGAGACGGCGGCGATGAACAGCAGGTTGCGGTGCGTGAGCATCACGCCTTTTGACTGGCCTGTCGTCCCTGTCGTGTAGATCAGCGCGGCCACCTGTTCGTTGCCGGGGACCGTGTCTTCCGCGATGGCGGCGTCGTTCAATTCGCCCGCCAGCAGCTCGCCCATGCCATCGACGGTGACAGGGCGGGCGCGGCGCCGCGCCGCATGCGCGGCCGCTTCCGGCGAGGCGCCGGCCAGGAATAGCACGCGCCGCGCGGAACTGTGCGCGGCGATGGTATCGATCTCGCGTGCCGACAGGCGGGCATTGACGTTGACGATCCACGCATCGATGCCGGCGGCCGCGAAGATCAGCGCCACCTGCAGCGCGCCATTCTCTCCCACCACCATCAGGCGGTCGCCGGCGCGCACGTCGAGGTTGTGCAGCAGCTGCATTGCATTTTCCACACTGTGCTGCAACTGCGCGTAGGTCCAGCTGCGGCCACCTTCATGCAGCGCCGGCGCGTCCGGCGCGCGCGCCGCCCAGTAGGCAGGGATGGCCGACAGGCGCGCCGGCAAGCCGGCCAGCAGGGTGGGGATGTCCATCGTGGCCTCCTTCACTTTTGCGCTGCCTTGATCATGTTGCGGGCGATGACGATCTGCTGGATCTGCGTCGTGCCTTCATAGATGCGGAACAGGCGCACGTCGCGGTAGAAACGCTCGGCCGCGTATTCGCTGATGTAGCCGGCGCCGCCGTGGATCTGCACGGAGCGGTCAGCGACCCTGCCGCACATTTCGGAGGCGAACAGCTTGCAGCACGATGCTTCCGTCGAAATGTCTTCCTTGTTGTCGCGCCGGCGCGCCGCGTCGAGCACCATGCTGCGCGCCGCGTAAATCTCCGCCTTGCTGTCGGCCAGCATGGCCTGGATCAGCTGGAATTCCGCGATGGGCTGGCCGAACTGCTGGCGCTCCATCGCATACGCGAGGGCGTCGGCCAGCATGCGCTCGGCCGCGCCCACGCAGACGGCGGCGATGTGCAGCCGGCCCTTGTCGAGCACTTTCATGGCCGTCTTGAAGCCCACGCCTTCCTTGCCGCCGATGATGTTCGCGGCCGGCACACGGCAATTTTCAAAGATGACGTCGCAGGTATGTGCGCCTTGCTGGCCCATTTTTTTATCAATCTTGCCCAGCGAGAGGCCGGGCGTGTCCTTTTCCACGATGAAGGCGGAAATCGCCGAGGCGCCCCGCTTGACGGGATCCGTGCGGGCCATGACGGTAAAAATGCTCGCTTCGGGCGCGTTGGTGATATAGCGCTTGCTGCCGTTGAGGATATAGAAGTCGCCGTCGCGCACGGCCGTCGTGCGCAGGGACGCCGCGTCGGAGCCCGATCCCGCTTCCGTCAGGGCGAACGAGCCGATGATCTCGCCCGCGGCCAGCTTGGGCAGATAGTATTGTTTTTGCGCTTCCGTGCCGTCGATAACGATGCCTTGCGAACCGATGCCGTTGTTCGTGCCGATCAGCGAGCGGAAGGCGGGCGAGGTGCGGGCGATTTCGAAAGCGACCCTGACTTCCTCTTCCATGCTCAGTTCCAGGCCGCCATAGGCTTCCGGGATGGACAGGCCGAACAGGCCCAGTTCGCGCATCTGCGCCACGATGGCGGGCGGGATCGTATCCGTTTCAGCTACCAGCGCCTCGTTCGGCACCAGCACTTCGCGCACGAAACGGGCGATGCTGTCGAGCAGGATGTTCAGGGTTTCTTCGTCGCGTATCATCAGGGTCCTCGGAGGCGATGTTGAGAGGGGGCGCGCAGTCTAACCGCGGCCCAGGTTTTTTTCCACTGTCTTGACCAGGGCGACCAGGCGCGGTCCCAGATCCGATTCGAGTTTTTCGCGCGATAGCAGGAAGGCGGGACCGCCGCAATTGAAGGCCATCACCTGTTCGCCATCGGCACCCAGCATGGGCACGCCCACGGCATGCACATCGTTCTGCCATTCGCCGGCCGAGATGCAAAAGCCCCGGTCCTGGTAATCCTTGAAGCCTTGTTCGATACCGGCCTTGATGCGCGGCCAGCGTTCCGTCTCGTGCACGCGCGCATGGTCCATCAGGTAGTCGCGTTCGGCCTGCGGCAGGATGCACAGCAGGGCCTTGCCCATGGCCGTCGTCATCAGGGGGATGCGCGAACCGACGTCGAGGCGCAGGGTGACGTTGGCGCTGCTGCGGCACGTTTCCACGTACACCATGCTGAGACGGTCGCGCGTGCCCAGCGAAACGGAGGCTTGCGCATGTTCGGCCAGTTCTTCCATCAGCGGGCGCGCCATCTTGCGCACATCGAGGTTCGACAGCATGCGGTAACCGAGAGCCAGCACGCCGGCGCCCAGCTGGTACTTGCCCAGGCTGTCCGAATAATTCAGGTAGCCGAGTTTGGTGAGGGTATAGGTGAGGCGCGAAATCGTCGGTTTCGGAATGCCCGTGCGCCTGGCCATGTCCGCATTCGACAGGAACACTTCGCCGGGGCGAAAGCAGCGCAGTACTTCCAGCCCGCGCGCCAGCGCGTTGACGAACTGGCGGTCCTTGCCTTCCTCGTCATCGCTGAAGACGATGAGTTCCGGATCTGCTGCGGTCTGAATATTTGTCATATTTGCATTCATTTTCAGGCTCCCTGGAAATCAGTTTGCCTAGCCAAATTGGACGTGTCAACCGTTTTGTGAAACATTCGTTCGCACAGCGAAATGCTGCGCTGCATGAATTTTTCTCGGAAAATTGACCTGCGCAGGCGTTTTGGCGCTTGTCGCTTGAGCCTCGTTATATACGTCTATATATTGCGCTATTGGGTGACGGCCGCCGCAAGAGTGGCCGCTTTTTTGAGTATCGCTATATGAGACTCTATATAACGACAGTGGAAAGATCGAAACGATGTTGAAACAGGTATTGGCAGGCGCCGTGATGCTGGCGCTGGCGCACATGGCACAGACGGCGCGGGCGCAGCAAATGTCGGGCAACGATGGTGTGGATGCTGCGGCGCCGTTCGTGCTGGGCACGGTGACGGTGATCGGCCAGCGCGAGCAGGCAGGGCAGATGGAACAGCAGGTGGGGTCGCAAGTGAGTCGCGCCGAGATGCGCCGGTTCAACCGCGACAACGTGGGCGACGCCTTGAACTTGCTGTCCGGCGTGTCGCTGTCGACCAATGCGCGCAATGAAAAAACCGTCGCCATCCGCGGCTTCGACTCTCGCCAGGTGCCGCTGTACATCGACGGCATTCCCGTCTACGTGCCGTATGACGGCTATGTCGATTTCAACCGCTTCACCACCAGCGACCTGGCCGCCATCCAGGTGGCCAAGGGTTTCAGTTCCGTGGCCTACGGCGCCAATACCCTGGGCGGCGCCATCAACCTGGTGTCGCGCAAGCCGTCCGCGCGGATGGAAGGCGATACGTCCATCGGTTTCGGCTCGGGCAGCGAACGCCAGGTGTCGGCCAACGTGGGCACGAACCAGGGCCTGTGGTATCTGCAGGCGGGCGTGTCGTACATCGACAGCGACGGCTTTCCCCTGTCGTCCGATTTCCGCCCGACGGCCACGGAAGACGGCGGCACGCGCAACAATTCCTACCGCAAGGACCATAAACTGTCGTTCAAGGTGGGCCTGACGCCCGATGGCGCGCGGGCGGGCGACGAATATGCGCTCAGCTACTACAAGCAGCATGGCGAAAAGGGCCAGCCGCCATCGACGAATCCCGTCGGCGCGCGCTACTGGCAATGGCCGTACTGGAACAAGGAAAGCGTGTACTTCGTCTCGCAGACGCGCCTTGGCGACGCCGAGCGCCTGAAACTGCGCCTGTACCACGACAGCTATGACAATGAAATCACCTCGTACACGAACGGCAGCTACGCGACCCTGAAGACCAGCGGCCAGGGCAGCGTCAGCGGCGGGCGCAGCATCTATAACGACCGCACGAACGGCGGCGCGGTGGAACTCGAATCGTTCCGCCTGGCCGCGCACAGCCTGCGCTTTGTCGCCAGCTACAAGGCCGACGAGCATCAGGAACTCGACGCCAAGGGCGTGCGCACCACCTGGTACAAGGATGCCCTGTGGACCCTGGGCGCGGAAGACAGCATTGCCCTCAATGCGGCGACGGAACTGTCGCTGGGCGTCTCGCGCAATGCACTGCGTCCGGATACCGTCTACAGCGCCGGCAACGCCTATACCTTGCCGGAGAATCAATCGGCCACGGACATGCAGGCGGGCCTGTTCCACAAGACCAGTCCTGATGCGAGGGTGTACGCCACGGTGGCGCGCAAGTCGCGCCTGCCGACCCTGAAGGACCGCTACTCGCAGCGCCTGGGCACCTATATTGAAAACCCGAACCTGCGCGCCGAGGAGGCGCTCAATTATGAAGTGGGCTACCAGGCAAGCGTGCGCGGGCTGGCGCTCGATGCCGCCCTGTTCTACAGCGACGTGAAGGACAAGATCCAGAGCGTGGCGAATGTGGCGGGCGTGCGCGCGCAGATGCGCAACGCGGGCAGGGCGCATATCAGCGGCGCGGAGCTGGGCTTGCGCGGCAGCGCCGGCGCCTGGCTGGACTTCGGCGGCAACTACACGTATACGGAAATGAAGAACGTCAGCGACCGCGCCATCCGCCTGACGGACGTGCCGCGCCACAAGCTGACGGCGCACGCCGTGCTGCACGCGGCGCGCCAGGTCGACGTGGTGGCCATCGCGGAATCGAACAGCGGGCGCTGGGTCTCGAACACCCTGGAACTGGGCGGCTTTGCCACCGTCAACCTGAAGGCCGTGTACCGGCCCTTGCCGGCCTTGACCCTGGAAGCGGGCGTGAGCAACCTGGCTGACCGCAACTACGCGCTGGCAGACGGTTTCCCCAGCGCGGGCCGCACCTGGCTGGCCAATGCGCAATACCAGTTCTGATTTTTTGATTGTTCCATGAAAGGACACAGCATGTTGAAGAAAATATTCCTTGGTTTTGCTTCGGCCGCCCTGCTGGCGACGGCGCCCGCATGGGCCGGCCCGGCGCCGGCGCGCGAGCATATGAGCCACGCGCTGACCGTGACGGGCGTGGTGGAAACGCCATTGACCTTGAAGGTGGCCGACCTGCGCCAGCTGCCGCCGGCGAATGGCGGCGAGCTTGCCGTCACGCGCCACAACGGCGACAAGGCCGAGACCATTACCAGTTACAAGGGCGTGCGCCTGCGCGATATCCTCGACAAGGCGGCGCTCGATGCGCCGGGCCACAACGACGTCAAGAAACTTGCCATCATCGCCACGGCCACCGATGGTTATGCTGTGGTGTTTTCCTGGAGCGAGCTGTATAACGCGCCGGCCGGCGAGGGCGTGATCGTCTACTACGAGAAGAACGGCAAGGCGCTTGACGAGAGCGATGGCGAGATCGCCCTGATCGCGGCCAGGGATATCCGCACGGGTCCGCGCCACGTGAAGTGGTTGAACCACATCGAGGTGCGCAAGCTGGTGGAATGACACGCAGCTGATGGAAAAAACGCGCCGTGGAGCCATCCCCGGCGCGTTTTTTTTATGCCGCCAGCGCTTGCCGCATGGCCTGGCCCGCCACGTCGAACAGGCCGCGCGCCGCTGGCGTCAAGCCCAGCATGTGCATCGATGCGTGGATCATGCCGTCGAGCTGCACGCATTGCGCCGCCACGCCGTCGTCGCGCAAATACCGCGCATAGGCTTCGCCTTCGTCATGCAGCGGGTCGTACTCGCACACCAGCACGGTCGCCGGCGGCAAGTCCTTCAGCGACGTTGCCCGCAGGGGCGCCGCATAGGGCTGCGCGCCATCAGCCGGCTCGTTCAGATAGGCCGACCAGCAAAAGCGCATGGCTTCCCGCGTCAGCGAATGGCCTTCCGCATAGCGCTGGTAGGATGGCGTGTCGAAGGCAAAATCGAGCGCCGGGTATAGCAGCAGCTGGTGCGCCAGCGCGGGACCGGCCTGGTCGCGCGCCATCAGGGCCGCCGCCGCCGCCAGGTTGCCGCCGGCGCTGTCGCCGCCCACGGCCAGCCGTTTCACGTCGATGCCCAGCGCCTCGGCATGGTCCGCGACCCAGCAGAGCGCCCGATAAAAATCATCGAGCGGCACGGGGAACTTGTGCTCGGGCGCCAGCCGGTAGTCGACGGAAAAGACCACGCAGCCGGTGGCGTTGGCCAGCGCGCGGCACGGATTGTCGTACAGGTCCAGCGAGCACAGACACCATCCTCCCCCATGCGCAAAGACGATGGCCGGCAGCTTCCTGGTCGTATCCGCGCCGGCCGGCACATAGGCGCGCACGGTCAGCGCATGCTCGCCGGGCAGCACGTAATCCTTGATCGACGCGACGTCTTCCAATGGGCCGTGCAGCTGGCGCAGCCCCGTTTCCGTGGCGGCGCGCAAGTCCGCCAGCGAGGCGGGCTGCGGCGCATCCTTGCCCTCATCCAGCCAGACGGCGATCAGCGGGTCGAGGCTCATGCGGGTGCTCCGGCCAGGAAGGGCAGCAGGTGGGCGATGAACGCTTCCGGCTGTTCTTCCATGATGAAGTGGCCGCATTCGGCGACGATGGCGCCCTGCAAAATATCGGCCTTGCCCTGCATGGTCAGCAGGGGCGCGTCATTCGTCGCATGGTCGGCGCCGATGGCCAGCACGGGCATGGCCAGGCTCTTTTTCGCCCGTTCCAGGTTTTGCCGGATGGTTTCCGGAATGGCGCGGTAGTAGGCGAAGCCGGCGCGCAGGGCGCCCGGCGTGGCATAGGCGTCCGCATACACGTCGACGGCCACCTTGTCGCGGCGGTACGACCAGCGGTCCAGGATGAAGCGGATGTATTCGCGTTCCTTGCCGGCCGTGAGCATCTCCGGCAAATCGAGCACCTGGTTGAACATGAAGTGCCACAGGAAGATGTTGTCGGACGGCGCGACAAAAATCGGCGGCGCCGGCGCCAGGCCTGGAATGACGGCTTCCGTCAGCGCCAGTTTCGTCACGGCCTGCGGGAAATCGCTGGCCAGCGCATAGCCGACCCACATGCCGATATCGTGGCCGACGACATCGTATTGCGCATGGCCCAGGGCCAGCATGGCGCGGTGCAGGGTGGCGGCAACGGCGCCCGTGTCGTAGCCGCCGGCCGGGCGTTCCGAGTGGCCGCTGCCGGGCGGATCGATGGCGATCGCCTGGTAGCCATTGGCCGCCAAGGCCGCCATCACATGGCGCCAGGCATACCAGGTTTGCGGCCAGCCGGGGATCAGCAGCACGGGTTTGCCTTCGCCGGCGATGACGCAATGCAGGCGCTGGCCGTCGATGCGAACGTAGTCGTGGGTGTAGCTGTCTTGATTCTGATGCATGGTGTTTCCTTGTTAGTTGTGCTCGATGCCGAGCAGGGTATTGATCTGCTGCGCGCTGACGGGGGCGCCGGCGAAGTCGTCGAAGATCTTGTCGGTCACGGGAATGATGTGGGCATTGATGAAGGCCACGCCTTCACGCGCGCCCACTTCCTGGTCCTTCAGGCAGCATTCCCATTCCAGCGTGGCCCAGCCCGCGTAATCGTTCTGCGCCATCTTCGAGAAGATCGCCTTGAAGTCGACCTGGCCATCGCCCAGCGAACGGAAACGTCCGGCGCGGTTTTCCCATGACTGGTAGCCGCCGTAGATGCCTTGCCGACCCGTCGGATTGAACTCCGCATCCTTCACATGGAACATGCGGATGTGGTCTTTATAAATGTCGATGAATTCCAGGTAGTTCAATTGCTGCAGCACGAAGTGGCTCGGGTCGAACAGCATCTTGCAGCGCGGATGGCGGCCCACGCGCTCGTAGAACATCTCGAAGCTGATGCCGTCATGCAGGTCTTCGCTCGGGTGGATTTCGTAGCACAGGTTGATGCCCTGTTCTTCGCACACGTCGAGGATGGGCAGCCAACGGCGCGCCAGTTCGTCGAAGGCCGCCTCGATCAGGCCGGGCGGGCGCTGCGGGAACGGGAACAGGTAGGGCCAGGCGAACGAGCCGGAGAACGTGCCCATGTCGGTCAGGCCCAGGCGCTTCGAGGCCATGGCCGCCAGTTTCACTTGCTCGATGGCCCACTCGGTGCGCGCCGCCGGCTGGCCGTGCAGGTGTGCCGGCGCAAAGCTGTCGCACAGCGCGTCGTAGGCCGGGTGCACGGCCACCAGCTGGCCGAGGATATGCGTCGTCAGTTCGCTGATGACGAGGCCATGGCTGGCCAGCATGGCGACCAGGTCGTCGCAGTATTGCTGGCTGTGCGCCGCTTGCGCCACGTCGAACAGGCGCGCATCCCAGGCGGGGATCTGCAGGGCCTTGAAGCCCATGCCGGCCGCCCACTCGGCGATGGCGGGCAGGGTGTTGAAGGGCGCCGTGTCGGCGGCGAATTGTGCCAGGTGCAGGCTTGGTCCTTGGATGGTTTTCATATCGGCTCCTATTGTTTGTCGATCGACAAAGAATAGGCGAAATTTTCCCTTCGGTCAAGCCCGTGATGCAAAATAAATCGGGAACGCGCCGTGGGCGCCAGGCGTTATACTGGCCGCCACTTCGCAAGCAGAGGATCAAGATGGCAGGAAGACCGAGGGAATTTGACCGCGCGCTGGCGCTGGAAAAAGCGCGCGACGCGTTCTGGACGCGCGGCTACGAGGGTGTATCGATGGCCGACCTGGTGGCGGCGCTGGGCATCGCCTCGGCGCGCATCTATGCGGCGTTCGGCTCGAAGGAACAGTTGTTCCGCGAAGCCGTGGAATTGTATGAAACGGGAGAAGGCGCCTTTGCCGTGCATGCGCTGGCGGCCAGCCTGAATGTGCGCGACGCGGTGACGCGCATGCTGGAAGAAGCGGTGCTGCTGTACACGCGCAGCGGCCAGCCGCAAGGCTGCATGGTGGTCACGGCCGCCACGAATACGAGCGCGGAAAACGCGGGCATCGCCGACTGGCTGGCGCAGCACCGCCGCGCACGCACGCAAGCCGTCATCGAACGCCTGCGCGCGGCGCAGCAGGCGGGAGAATTAAAAGGGGAGGCGGACGTGCAGGCTTTGGGCGACTACTATGCGGCCTTGCTGCATGGCCTGTCGGTGCAGGCGCGCGACGGCATTCCGGCCGAACGGCTGCTGGCGCTGATTGCGCCGGCGATGGCGCCTTTGGTGCTGGAAATGCAAAAACCAGACTAGCGTGTCGATAGTCGCCGTGGATGTTTGCTGCCTCAGGTCTTGACGTCGATCAGGCTGCCCAAAGCCTGGTCGGCCGCCTTGACGACATTCGCCGATAAATTAAAGCCGGCCTTGTAGACGAGGTTATCCGTCAGCTCGGACGCGAGGCCCACGCCGTTCGGCCGGCTTTCCGCCGCCTTGGCCGCATTCGCGTTGGCGCCGCTGACGCTTTCACTGGCGGCCAGCTTGCGCCCTTCGACAGACAGGGTGACGCCCGTGCCGGCCGGGCTGGCTTCCTGGAACTCGGCTTGTTGCGGCTGGAAGCCCGGCGTGTTCGCATTGGCGATATTGTTGGCGGCCACATCCAGCGCGCGCTGGTTGGCGGTCAGCCCCGAGGTACCGGTGGTGAGGGCGGATATGGACATGGCAACTCCTTCAGAATGCGCCCAGTTTACTCCCGCCAGCGGGAAAAGTGGTTGGTGCAAGGCAACAATTTTTCTTGCAGGCGGTTGCCGCAAAAAATAGGTGCATCACGTAATTTTTTTATATTGTTCTGTGGCATTTCGCTGCCTAGACTGGCAGGGAAGTCATCCACGGAGTCCGCCATTTTTCACCTGTTTCGTCCTATTTTCCTGGTTTTTCTGCTCAGCCTGCCTTGCCTGCCCCTGAAAGCCCAGCTTGCTCTCTCCCAGTTGCCGCTCGATGTGCGCCTGAACGAGCAGGTCATCATGGTGCCGGCCGGCGATGGCTTGCGCGAGATGCTGGAAACGACGGTGTTCCGTCCAGCCGGCCCCGGCCCGTTTCCCCTGCTGCTGATGAATCATGGTAAGCAGGCCGGCCCGGCCCGGCTGCAGGCGCGCGAGCGCTTCATCTATATGGCGACCGAATTCGTGCGCCGCGGCTATGCGGTGATGCTGCCCATGCGCGCCGGCTTTGCGCGTTCCACGGGCGCCTACCGCGATTTCGGCTGTGACATGCTGGGCAATGCCCAGGGCCAGGCGCGCGACATGCTGGCCGCGCTCGCGTATGCGCGCCGCCAGAGCTGGGTCGACCCGGAACGCATCGTCGTCGCGGGGCAGTCGTATGGCGGCATGGCGGCACTGGCGCTGGCCACCCGGGTGCTGCCCGGCGTGCGCGGCGTGCTCAATTTTTCCGGCGGCTTGCGCGTCGACATGCCCGGCTGCGACTGGCAAGGGGCGCTGGCCAAGTCCTTCGCCACCATGGGCGCCTACAACCACATTCCCAGCCTGTGGCTGTATGGCGCGAATGACTCGTATTTTTCGCCGGCCCTGGCGCGGCGGCTGTTCAATTCCTTTACCGGATCGGGCGGCCGGGCGCAATTGCTCGCCTATGGTCCGTTCAAGCGCGACGCCCACCTGACCCTGGGCAGCCGCGACGGCGTGGCCGTGTGGTTGCCCGCCACCGAGCGCTTCCTGCGGAAGATCGGCATGCCGGTGCGGCAGGTCTATCGCGTGGCCGAGGCGCCGTCGCCGCCCGCCACGCATTTCGCGCCGCAGGACGATATCGCCGCCGTGCCGTATCTGGAAGAGCAGGGGCGCGCCGCCTACCGCGTCTTCCTGGAGAAAACCGCGCCGCGCGCCTTTGCCCTGTCGGCCAGCGGCGCCTGGGGCTGGGCCGAGGAGGGTGAAAGCCCCGATGTGCGCGCGCTGGCCTCGTGCCAGCGCCGGAGCAGCCTGCCGTGCCAGCTGTATTCCGTCGATGAAAGCGTCGTTTGGCCGGTCGCCGGCGCCAGCGCGAGCGCCGCCGGCGGCGCGCAATAGGCGGGCTGCGCACGATAGTTGTCGCCGAAACGGGGGATGGGCGAATATACTAGGCGAAAAGGGAGGCGTTGCGCTTCCCGTCCGCCCTTATCATCAGCGAGAATTCACCCTTATGGCGTCATCCCCAGAAAACCTCAGCATGGCCGTGTTTTGCGACTTTGAAAACGTCGCGCTTGGCGTGCGAGATGCAAATTACGAAAAATTCGATATCAAGCCCATCCTTGAACGCTTGCTGCTGAAGGGCAGCATCGTTGTCAAGAAGGCATATTGCGACTGGGACCGTTATAAAAGTTTTAAGGGCACCATGCATGAGGCGAACTTCGAACTGATCGAAATCCCCCATGTGCGCCAATCCGGCAAGAATTCGGCCGACATCCGCCTGGTGGTCGATGCGCTGGACCTGTGCTACACCAAGGCCCACGTCAACACCTTCGTCATCATCAGCGGCGACTCCGACTTTTCGCCGCTCGTGTCGAAACTGCGCGAAAACGCCAAGCAGGTGATCGGCGTCGGCGTCAAGCAGTCGACCTCCGACCTGCTGGTGGCCAACTGCGACGAATTCATTTTCTACGATGACCTGGTGCGCGAGAGCCGCCGCACGGCCGCCAAGCGCGACGCGCGCGAAAGCCCGGCTGCGGCCGCCAAGCGTTCGCCGGACGAGGAAGTGCGCCGCAAGGAAAAGTACGAGTCGCGCAAGACGGAAGCGATCGAGATGGCTGTCGAAACCTTCGATGCGCTGGTGTCCGAACGGGGCGACAGCGGCAAGATCTGGGCCTCGATGCTGAAGGAAGCGATCAAGCGCCGCAAGCCCGATTTCAGCGAGTCGTATTATGGTTTCCGTACCTTCGGCAACCTGCTGGAAGAAGCGCAGACGCGCGGCTTGCTGGAATTTGGCCGCGATGAAAAATCGGGCGCCTATGTCTACCGCAGCAGCGGCCTGGTGGCCGTACCCGCTGCCGTGAACGGGGAAGCCGCCGGCGAGGCCATCGTTGCCGGCGAGACGGGCGTGACGGCGGAAGAGGGCAATCAGCGCGAAGGCGGCAGCCGCCGCGATTCGCGCCGCAATGGCCGTGGCGGCCGCAAGCAGAACGAACAACGCCGCGGCGAGTCCGCGCCACAGGCTTTCGTGCCGGTGGCCGACGCGGAAACAGTCGTCGTCGAGCAATATGCGCCGGCGCCGCAGCCGGAAGTGCAGCACGAAGTGGCCGAAGCCGCCGCCGAAACGGTGGCCGAGGTGGCGACGGAAGAAGGCAACGCCAAGCGCGGTTCGCGCCGCAATGGCCGCGGTGGCCGCAAAAATGGCGATGGCGGGCGTGAAGCGCGTGCCGAAGTTGTCGCCGTCGAGGTGGCGCCGGTGGTCGAAACCATGCCGGAGCCTGTACCTGAGCCTGTACCTGAGCCGGTAGTGGAAGCGAAGCCGAAAGCCAAGCCGCGCACGCCGGCCCGCAAGGCGGCAGCGGCAAAGAAACCGGCCAAGAAGGCGGCTGACGTCGTGGTGGAAGCCGCACCTGTCGTTGAAGCGGCGCCGGTGGAAGTGGCCGTTGTGGCCGAAGACAAGCCAGCCAAGGCGCCGCGCAAGACGCCGGCGCGCCGTCCTGCGCGCAAGAAGGCGGAAGAAGCTTGATTGACACCCCCCAAGCAGGTACTGGGGTCGGACCCTCAGGGTCCGACCCCGGCCTTTCTATTGGGGTGAAGTTGCGTCACCTGGTCCCCAAGCGTGTACGATGAGCCTGTCTTTAACGCGGCAGGCGGTGATGCATGTATTACGGTGAACGGTTCAACAGCATTTCCCATACGGTGGGCGCCGCGCTGGCGGCCATCGGCGGCGTCATCCTGATCGTCGTGGCGGCCCGCACGGGCGATGCCTGGAAAATCGTCAGCTGCAGCGTGTATGCGGCCATGCTGCTCACGCTCTACCTCACTTCCACCCTGTACCACAGCGTGCGCGGCAAGGCCAAGGCCGTGCTGCAGCGGCTCGACCACTGCGCCATCTACCTGCTCATCGCGGGGACCTACACGCCATTCATGCTGGTGACCCTGCGCGGGCCCTGGGGCTGGTCGCTGTTCGGCGTCGTGTGGGGCCTGGCCCTGCTTGGCATCGTTCAGGAATATGTGTACGCGAAAGGCGCGCGCATCCTGTCGCTGGTGATTTACGTGGCCATGGGCTGGCTGATCGTCATCGGCATCAAGCCGCTGCTGGCCGCGCTCGAGTGGAACGGCTTCCTGTGGCTGGTGGCGGGCGGCCTGTGCTACACGGGCGGCATCGCTTTCTATGCCACCGACCACAAGCTGCGCCATGGCCACGGCATCTGGCACCTGTTCGTGCTGGCCGGCAGTAGCTGTCATTTTATCGCCATTTTGTTCTACGTTGCCTGATGTTGGCTGCTGCCTTCACTGTTGCCATGATTCCATTATAATGGCGCGATATGTGAAAATAGCGCAACAATGCGGCAATAATAAGGCAACAATGGATATCAATTCGGACGACCTGAAAATCTTCGTCACCGTGATCGACAGCGGCACCCTGAGCGCGGCCGCCGTGCACCTGGGACAAACCACCTCGGGCGTCAGCCGCGCCCTGTCGCGCCTGGAAGACAAGCTGGCCACCTCGCTGCTGACGCGCACCACGCGGCGCATGGAGCTGACGGAAGAGGGGCAGCTGTTCCTGGACAAGGCGCGCGCCATCCTCGCGTCGATGGAAGACGTGGAAGAGTCGATCCGCATCCGCCGCCAGAAGCCGGCCGGGCGCCTGTCCGTCGATGCAGCCTCGCCCTTCATGCTCCATTGCGTGGTGCCCCACGTGGCGGAATTTCGCGCCATGTACCCGGACATCCGCCTGGAGCTGACCAGCAACGACCAGATCGCCGACCTGCTCGAGCACCGCACCGATATCGCCATCCGCATCGGCGCCCTGGTCGACTCGACCCTGCATGCGCGCCCCCTCAGTGCCAGTCCGCTGCACGTGCTGGCCACGCCCGCCTACCTGGCGCGCCACGGCACCCCGGCCACGCCGGAAGCGCTGTCCGGCCATGCGCTGCTGGGCTTTGCGCAATATGAACTGGGCAATAGCTGGCCGCTGCGCCACGAATCCGGCAACAGCCTGCAGATCGTGCCCGCGCTGGCCGCGTCCAGCGGCGAAACCCTGCGCCAGCTGGCCCTGCACGACCAGGGCATCGTCTGCCTGTCCGACTTCATGACGAAGGACGACATCGCGGCCGGCCGCCTGGTGCAGGTGCTGCAGCCGTTCTATACGGGCTACCGCCAGCAGATCCACGCCGTGTATTACCGCAATACGCAACTGGCGCAGCGCATCAGCTGCTTCCTGGAGTTCCTGCAACAGAAGCTGTAAGGCAGGGCATGAAGGCGAAGAGCATGGAGTGCCCCACCTGCGGCGAATATGGCGACCTGCTGCACGCAACGGTCAAGAAGACGGGGCAGGCGGTGATCGTTTGCACGGAGTGCGACTTGCTGTGGATGCATCCGCAACAGGACATCGATCCGGCCCGCGCGCTCGACGTGACGTCGTTTCTCGAGCAAGCGGGCATTGAGCCCGATTGGCAGGAACTGCAATTGGGTGCCAGGGTGCCGCCGCCGGCTACAGCATGACGTGCGTTTCTTCCGCCCGCAGCAGCGCTTCCACTTCGTGCGCGGGCAGCGGCCGGCTGAAGTAAAAACCTTGCGCCTCGTCGCAGCCATGGCGGCGCAGGTAATCGAGCTGCTCGGCCGTTTCCACGCCCTCGGCCACCACGCGCAGCTTCAAATTGTGCGCCAGGGCGATGATGGAAACGACGATGGCCGCATCGTCCGCGTCGCGCGCCACATCGCCGACGAAGCTGCGGTCGATCTTCAGCACGTCGATGGGGAAGGTGCGCAGGTAGGCGAAGCTGGAATAGCCGGTGCCGAAGTCGTCGATCGACAGCTTCACCCCCAGCGCCTTCATGTCGTGCAGCTGGCTGACGGCCAGCGCCACGTCGTGCATGAACAGGCTTTCCGTCAGTTCCAGCTCCAGGCAGGCGGGCGGCAAGCCCGTTTCCAGCAGCACGTCGGCGATCGACGCCACCAGGTTCGGCTCGTTGAACTGGCGCGCCGACAGATTCACGGCCAGGCGCAAGGTGTCCAGTCCCGCCGCATGCCAGCGTTTTACCTGCGTGCACGCTTCGCGCATGACCCAGGCGCCGATCGGCACGATCAGGCCCGTGTCTTCCGCCAGCGCGATGAAGCGCTGCGGCGCCACCATGCCCAGGTCGGGGTGCTGCCAGCGCAGCAGCGCTTCCACGCCGACGATGCGGCCGCTGGCCAGGTCCACCTGCGGCTGGTAATGCAGCACGAACTGCTCGCGTTCCAGGGCGTTGCGCAGCGCCGTCTCGATGCGCAGGCGCTCCAGGGTGGCCTGGTTCATGGCCGTCGTGTAGAACTTGATGTTGTTGCGGCCCTGTTTCTTGGCGCAGTACATGGCGATGTCGGCCTGCTCGATCAGGTTCTGCGTCTCGCCATTCAGGGTCACGTCGCCGGGCGCGTCGTAGCGCGACATGTCATAGACGGCCACGCCGATGCTGCAGGTGACGAAGAATTCCTTGCCATCCAATAGCACCGGCTGCGCCACGGCATCCATCACGCGCTGCACGATGGCGCCACTGAGCACTTCGTCCGCCTGTTCGCACAGGATGGCGACGAATTCATCGCCGGACAGGCGCGCCACCGTATCGCTTTCGCGCAGGCTGGCCTGCAAGCGCGTGGCGATGGTTTTCAGCAGCAGGTCGCCAGCCTTGTGGCCCAGGCTGTCGTTGACGAATTTGAACCGGTCGAGGTCAATCAACAGCACCCACAATGCGCGATTCTTGCGGCGCGACAGGGCCATCGCCTGCGCCAGGCGATCGCGCAGCAGGGCGCGGTTGGGCAAGCCTGTCAGCACGTCGTGGTGGGCGATGTGCTGGATTTGCTGCTCGGCCAGCTTGCGTTCCGTGATTTCCGAACCCGTGCCCCGGTAGCCGCGAAATTCGCCCAGCTCGTTGAACAGCGGTTCGCCATTGATGCTGAACCAGCGCAGCTGGCCATCGCGGTCCTGCATCGCATATTCGAGGTTGGAAAAGGGCAGGTGCGCTTCCAGGTTGGCGATATGCTGCTTGCCCCAGCGCGAATTGCGCATCTCTGCATTGTTGTCCCAGCGGGTCAGGCCGATGAAACGTTCCAGCGGCATGTTCGACTTGTCCGTGAAACCGCTGGTGATGTGGGTGAAGCAGAAGTTGGCATCCTGTTCCCAGTACCAGTCCGAGGACAGGGCCAGCAGGCGGCGGAAGCGCTTTTCGCTCTCCTGCAAGGCGCGCTCCGTGCGCTGGCGCGCCCGCACGTCGGCGCTGAGCAGCTCGTTGCTGCGTTTGAGGTCGGCCGTGCGCTGCTCCACCAGCAGTTGCACGCGGCGCGAACGCTGCGTCAGCGACTGCACGAAGGCGGCCGTCAATACGCTGAACAGCAAACCCGTGATCAGGGTAAACAGGGAGCCCAGATGGTCGGCCAGGAAGGGGCGGGGATGAGCCACCACGCGCACGTGCCAGGGCCGGCCGGCGGAAGCGAAGGCCCGGTCATAATGGCTGTGGTAGGCAAAGTGCAGCCAGCGGGGCAGCGACTCCCAGGCGCCGCCCGGTTCGTCGGCAGGCGCCTGACCATGCCGGAAGATCAATTGGCGCGGGTCGGCGCCGGCATCGGCGTAGACGCTCAGTTCAAGCTGCGAGTCGCCCAGCAGGTCGGCGCCGGCGAGGATTTTCTGCACCAGTTCCCCGGCGCGCACGATGACCGCCGTATCGCCGATCAATGCCGCGCGCCGCTGCTGTACCGTCTGCAGGGGCACGCCGTGGCGGTACACGGGGCGCACGATGACGAAGCCCTGCTGCGGTCCCTGCGCCAGGGCCAGCAGGCCGGTGGCGGTGGTCTGGCCGCTGACGATCGCCTGTTCCAGCGCGCGCGCCAGCACGCCGTTCGGGCTGACGTTCAGGCCGAAGGCGGGGCGGTTGCCCTGCAACGGTTCGAGGTAGTCCACCACCAGGTAGCTGGCGCGCGTCGTGGCGGGCACGACGACGCCATCGCGCATTTCCGTCATGGCGTAGTCGGGCACGATGCGCCGCAGCTCGGCCTCGAATGCCGCGCGCTGCGCATGCGGCACGATGCGGTGGAAATTGAAGGCCTGGATGAACGGGTGGCGCTGCAGCAGCGGCGTGGTGAAGTCGTGGAACTGTTCCCGTGTGACGGGCACGACGGCGGCAAACAGCTGGTTCGTCGTGGTCAGCACCTCGACGGCATCGTCGAGTCCCTGCTCGATGGCGGCCACCCTGGCGCTGGCGCGTTGCTGCAGGCTCAGGCTCATCTTGTCGTATTCGAGCTGGCTGATGGCGGCGAACAGCACGGCCGTCACGCTGACGCCGCAGGCAAAGGTCAGCGCGGCCGCGGCAGAAATCGACAATGGCAGGCGGCCACGCAGCATGGTTTTTCCTATCTCACTTCATGGATACATGGGTTCGGCGGCGCCTGCCGGCCCCACGCAGGCCGTAGTTTGTCATAAACCACATCCATCATGCTGATTTTGCACCAAATCACTGCTAATAAGCAACAATATCTATGGCCGGGCAGGGCGACTTTCAGTCGCTGCCCGCGCCTGACTGGCGGCGCACACGCCACAACTGCCAGGCCGGCAGCCAGCGGTTCAGGAAAGCCAGGCCGGCCATCCGCCGCCAGCGCACCAGGCGCACCACGCGCACGGCGCGGCCGCCGGCGCCTTGGCCTTGCTCCGGCTTGGCGGCGAAGATGATGCGGTTATTGCCCGCGATGCCGTCGAAGTGGCACACGGCACCGCGGAAGGTGAGCATCAGGCGCGCCAGCATGGCAGGGTAGTGCTCGTCATAACTGAACAGATTGGCCACCAGCACGCCGCCGGGCAGCAGCGCGCGCAGGCAGTCCGCATAGAAGCGCGCGCTGCCCAGTGCCGGCGGCAAGCCCGTCTCGTCATAGCCGTCGAGCAGCAGCACGTCGGCGCAGCCCGGATGCTGGCGGATATAGCTGACGGCATCCGTCTCGATGATGCGCAGGCGCGCGTCGTCGGGCGGCAGCATGAACTGCTCGCGCAGGGCGATCACGTCGGCGCGCAATTCCAGCACGGTGATGCGGGTGTCGGGCAGGTGGCGGTGGCAGAATTTCAGCAGCGAGCCGCCGCCCAGTCCCACCATCAGGATATGCCGCGGGCGCGGCACGAACAGGGTAAAGCACATCATGGCGCGCGCATAGCGCAGCAGCAGATGGTCGGGGCGCGACAGCAGCATTTCGCTCTGGATCATGCCGGGCTGGAATTCCAGGCGGCGCCGGTCGCCACAGGTATGCACCTGCGGGGCAAGTGGGGTGGTGCTTCTGTTTTCCGGCATGGGACGACTTCGCTGAGTGGACTGGGGGAGATGCTTTGTTGCATTCAGAGAAATCTGATAAGCTCCCGTGAGCATACCCGATTAATCCGCGCCGAGCATGCGTATATGTAGATGTATACGGCGCGCGGCGGCACGGCCGCGCAGTCGGGCACCATGGAGACAAGCATGTTTTTGGATCACCCCATTATTACGGCGACGAACAGTTTTACGGAGCCTGACCGCATCGAGCGGCTGACGCGCGTGTATGGCTACGCGGCGGCGCTGGCCGACCAGGCCGGCAATGTCGGCTTCATTGAAAAAGTGGCGCAGATCCACGATCACAAGGGCACCCTCATCGTGTTCTGGCACGAGGCACCCAGCGACGTGGAAAAGCAGTATTTCGTGCAGGCGTGGGCCAGCAAGGTCGGCGACGGCAGCACCAATGTCGAGCACGAAATCTGACCTGGCGCGCCGCGCCTGCGCATCGATAGCGTAGCCCATGGATATCAAGACCCTGGTACTGGCCCTGGCGCTCGGCAACCTGAGCCTGTGCGCGGCCCTGTTCTTCTTCGAGTACGAGCGCAAGAAGTCGCTCAGCATGTCCACCTGGGCGGTGGCCAAGCAATGCCAGGCCGTGGCCTGGTGCCTGCTGTACTTCCGCGGCGTGCTGCCCGATTTCTTCTCCATCCTGCTCGGTAACAGCCTGCTGTTTGCCGGCATGGCGCTCGATGCGGGCGCGTTGTGGCAGGCCGCCGGGCGTAGCGGCTGGCGCCGTTATGTCTTGCCGGCGCTGGGGCTGTCGGTGGCCCTGTTTGCCGCCTGCTACCTGTTCGACGTGGCGCCGCTGCTGCGCAGCGCCGGCGGTTCGCTGATCGTGGCCGGTTTCTTCCTCGCCGGCGTGGCCGCGCTGTGCCTGAAATGGCGCGAGGCGAGCATGCTGCGCCGCTTCCTCGTCGTCAGCATGGGATTGCTGTCCTTGCTGATCGCCGCGCGCGGCGTGCTGGCCGCCGTCATCCCCGATTTTGACGCGGAGCTGCTGCAGCTGGCCGGCTTCGGCGCCTTGTACCTGATGATGCTGACGAACGCCTTCGGCTATTTGCTGCTGTCGCGTGAAAAACTGGGCGGCGAGCTGGCGCGCCTGGAAGTGCTCGATGCGGCCACGGGCGTGCCGAACCGGCGCGGCTTTTACCAGGCGCTGGCGCCATGGATGGCACTGGCGCGCCGGCCTGGCTTGCCGACGGCGCTGGTGGTGCTCAATATCGACCACTTTAAAAGAGTCAACGACAGCTATGGCCATCCGGTGGGCGATGCGGTGCTGAAAACCATCGTCGACACGTGCCGCCAGCAGTTGCGCGACAGCGACCTGATGGGCCGCCTGGGCGGCGCCGAATTCGCCATCCAGCTGCCGCGCACGACCCTGGCCGATGCGCTGATGGTGGCCGAGCGCATCCGCGCCGCCGTCGAAGTGCTGCCCGTCAAGACGGAGCGCGCCGTGTTGCAACTGACAGCCAGCCTGGGCGTGACGACCATCCGCGCCGAGGACAGCACCGTCAGCCTGTTCAAGCGCGCCGACGAAGCGCTGCAGGCGGCCAAGCAGGCGGGCCGCAACAGGGTAGTGGAAGCGCAGGGTGCCAGCACCCTGGACATTTAATTCAGCCCAAGCCCGCCTACTTCTTGCGCGAACCGAGCCAGCTGGGTTCCTTGCCGCATTCCTTGGGCAGGAACAATGCATCGAGGCCGGGATCGCAGCGATGGTCAGGCGCCTTCATCGGTTCGACGGTCAGCCATTCGCTCTTGGGCAGGATCTTTTCTTCGCGTGGTTCCACGGGCGGCGCGGGCGGCAGGCTGTCTTGCCACCTTGGCTCTGCGGCAGGCGCGGGCGCGGTGGCCCAGTTCGCGTCGACCTGCGCTGGCGGTGTGTCCGCGTGTGCGGCGGCGCTCAGCAAGCTGCCCGCGAGGATGAATGCACGCATGGCGGCGCTGTGTACGGAAATCATGGTCTGTCCTTGGTCTGTGCCGCGAGGGCGGGCCTGGCATTATGAAGCCAGCCGGAAGCAAAAACACAAGAAAATTGCAACGGCATGTTACCAAAGGGACTATAGTTACTGGTAGCAAGCAGGTGCATCACAGCAATGCGCTCGAACGATGAGCAAGGCGCGGGGCGCCGCTACCCGAACGTGTGCATTCCCTAACTTTCATTTAAGCTAAGCAAGTTATGCTATCGAGCGCACGCCAGGCTGCCCTGTGCCGTCCGCACCGCAGTTCCTCTTTCTTACTCTTGCCAGGCCCATAATGAAAATGCTCAAATCCCTGCCTGTATGGCCGCTTGCCGCCCCCGTTGCCGGCTGGCTGTTCCTGTTCGGTTCCACCTTCAATGTCGGCGGCGCCTACCAGATTTTGCTGGTGGCGGGCCTGATCGGCAGCGTGCTGGCCGCCGTGTACCACGCGGAAGTGGTGGCGCACCGCATCGGCGAACCGTACGGCACGCTGGTGCTGGCGCTGGCCGTGACCTTGATCGAGGTGGCGCTGATCGTCTCGCTGATGCTGGCCGGCGGACAGGAAACGACAGGGCTGGCGCGCGACACCGTGTTTGCCGCCATCATGATCATCCTGAACGGCATCGTCGGCATCTGCCTGCTGCTGGGCGCCGGGCGCCACAAGGAGCAGACCTTCGGCCTGCTGGGCGTGAGCGCCTCGCTGGCCACCCTGGCGGCGATTGCCGTTTTGACCCTGGTGCTGCCGAACTACACCTCGAGCGCCGCCGGTCCCTTCTACAATTCCAGCCAGTTGATCTTCATCGCCGTCATTTCCCTGGTCCTGTACGGCACCTTCGTGCTGGTGCAGACGGTGCGCCACCGTGATTACTTCCTGCCCAAGGAAGCCGTCGGCGATGAAGAGGTGCATGCGGCGCCGCCCACGGCCACCGTCGCCTGGGTCAGTGCCGGCGCGCTGCTGGTGTGCCTGGGCGCCGTGGTGCTGCTGGCCAAGTCGCTGGCGCCCGCGCTGGAGACGGCGATCGCCGCCATGGGCGCGCCGAAAACCCTGGTAGGCATCGTCATCGCCGCCATCGTGCTGCTGCCCGAAGGCCTGGCCGCCGTGCGCGCCGCGCGCGCGAATCGCCTGCAAACGAGCTTGAACCTGGCGCTCGGTTCCGCGCTGGCCAGCATCGGCCTGACGATTCCCGCCGTGGTGGTGGTGTCGCTGGCCACGGGCCTGACGATTACCCTGGGACTCGATATCAAGTCGACGGTGCTGTTGCTGCTGTCGCTGATGGTGGCCACCCTGTCGCTGGGCACGGGCCGCACCACGGTCATGCAGGGCACGGTGCACCTGGTGATTTTCGCTGTTTACCTGTTTACCACCATCGTGCCGTAAGCTGCCGCACCGCTGCCGTTTTGTCACAATCCTGTCACGCCGCTGTCATACGATGAGGGTAGTGTGGTAGGATTTTTAAATCGTTTAAATGATTTATATAGTTTAGCAACTGAGTTTGCCAACTTTTTCAGTTGGCACAGTAATGACAAGACAAGAGGCCAGTATGTATGCAGCGGTGGACCTGGGGTCCAACAGTTTTCGTTTACACGTCGGCAAGCATGATGGCGACACGATCCGCGTGGTCAAGAGCGTGCGCGACCCGATACGCCTGGCCGCCGGCCTGGACGCCAATGGCGACCTGACCGAAGCGGCCATGCAGGGCGCCCTGGCTTGCCTGCAGCGCTTTCGCGTCATCCTCGCCGGCTTCGAACTCGATGCCGTGCGCGTGGTGGCCACGTCGGCCATGCGCGTGGCGCGCAACGGCGCCGTCTTCCTGCCGCTGGCCGAGCAAGCCATCGGCCATCCGATCGAAATCATCTCGGGCGAGGAAGAGGGGCGCTTGATCTACATGGGCGTGGCCAATGCGCTGGCCATTCCCGGCGAACGCCGGCTGGTGATGGATATCGGCGGCGGCTCGACCGAGCTGATACTGGGGCGCGGCAACGATATCGAACGGGTCGAGTCGTTCAGCCTGGGTACGGTCAAGCAAAGCCTGTCGTTCTTCATCGGCGGGCGCATCGACGCGCCGTCGTTCGAGGCGGCCATCCTGTCGGCGCGCAGCCATTTCGAGGATGCCGCGCCGCCGTACCGTCCGCAGCACTGGAAGACGGCCTACGGCTCTTCCGGCACCATCCGCACCATCGCCGACATCATCGCCCGCAACAAGCTGGGCGACGGCTTGCTCACGAGCGCCAGCCTCGATGCGCTGGCGCGCCGTTTCATTGAACTCGGCCACACCAGCCGCATCGACATGCCCGGCTTGCGCCCCGACCGCGCCAGCACCATCGTCGGCGGCCTGGCCATCTTGATCGGCCTGTTCCGCGAACTGGCCATTCCCGCCATGACGCCGATCGAGGCGGGCTTGCGCATGGGCGTGATGTGGGATTTGTACCTGCGCTCGACCAAGCGCGACCGCCGCGAACAGTCGGTGCAGGGCTGCATGGAGAAATTCCATATCGACCAGCAGCGCGCCGGCAGGGTGGCCGAGCAGGCGCTGGCCATGTATGCGCAGCTCAAGCCCACGTCCGACGCCCTGGTGAAATGCCTGCGCTGGAGCAGCCTGCTGCACGAAGTGGGCCTGGCCGTGTCGCAGACGGGCTACCACAAGCACGCCTCCTACATCGTGGAAAACGCCGACTTGCCCGGCTTTACCACGCGCGAACAGAAGACCATGAGCCGGCTGATCCTGGCGCAGAAGGGCAACTTGCGCAAGATCGGCGAAGTGCTGTCCGACCCCGATTTCGCCAAGGCCGTGCTGGCGCTGCGCCTGTCGATCTTGCTCATGCATGCGCGCATCGAAGCCGATTTCAGCGAACTGCGCCTGCGCATGAAGAACCGCATCGAACTCGACATCAAGCGCGGCTGGGTCGCACACCATCCCACCGTGTCGTTCTGGATCGAGAAGGAGCAGGAATTCTGGGATGAGGTCGGGGTCGATTTCACCATCCGCGCCAGTGCCTAGAAGGTCATGCCGTGCGCATGACTTGATGTGCAGCAAGCAAGATTTTAAAAAACAGTATATATTGTTTATATTATTTATTAGATTGGAAAATCCATGACCAAAACCATCCCAGCGAAAAAAGCCGACAGCGCGCCCGTATCGATGTTCCCTACCAGCGCCTCGATCAATGCGGCTGCGGCCAAGGCGGCACCGGCCGCGAAGCCCGCCGCTAAACCAGCTGCGAAAGCAGCCGTCAAGCCAGTGGCAAAAGCCGCCGTCAAGCCGGCGGCAGCCAAGCCAGCGGCGGTCAAGCCAGCCGTGGCCAAGGCGCCAGCCGCCAAACCGGCAGCGAAGGCCGCCGTTGCCAAGCCTGCGGCCAAAGCCGTCGTCAAAGCCGCCGTCAAACCGGCAGCCAAGCCAGCCGTGAAAGCTGTCGCCAAGCCGGCGGCCAAACCTGCGGTGAAAACCGTCGCCAAGCCGGCCGCGAAAGCCGCCGTTAAACCGGTAGCCAAGGCGGCCGCCAAGCCTGCGCCAGCGAAAAAAGCGCCGGTCGCCAAGGTCGCCGCCGTCAAGGAAAAAGCCCGCAAGCCGAAACTGGTGCGCGACAGCTTCACCATGCCGGAAGCGGAATACGAAGTCCTGGGCCAGGTGAAAAAAGCCTGCCTGAAGGCTGGTTTCGAGATCAAGAAAAGCGAATTGCTGCGCATCGGCGTGGCGCTGATCAGCCAGATCGACCTGGCTACCCTGCAAAACGTGCTGGCCGGCTTGCCGCAGCTGAAAACGGGCCGTCCGAAGAAGGATTGATGGCGCGGGCAGGGGCCGCCCCCTGTCTGCCCGTTCTGGTTTACCATGGGGCCTGTGCTAGTTCCCCCCATGGTTGCCATGTCAGAAGATACAGAGATTGAACGCGCCGGCTTTGTCGAGCGCGCCATTGTCCGCCACCAGGCGGGCATTTCTACCCCAGCCATCGACCACGTCGCCGAGGAAATTCCCGTCGCGCTGGTCTTCAATGGCATTTCCCACGTCGTCATGATGGCCACCCCGCGCGACCTGGAAGCGTTTGCCTACGGCTTCGCGCTGACGGAGGGCGTGGTGGCTTCCGCTGGCGCCATCTTCGACTGCGAAGTGTTCCTGCGTCCTGATTCCGCCGAAGTGGCTTTGAGCATCGCCCAGGAAGATTTCGTGCGCCTGAAGGACCGGCGCCGCCAACTCACGGGCCGCACGGGCTGCGGCGTGTGCGGCATCGATAGCATCGACATGCTCGATTTGCGGCCCGCAGCGCTGCCGCCGGCGCTGATCCACGTCGACCTGCCGGCCGCGCTGGCGCGCGCATCAAGCGGCTTGCGAGAACACCAGGCGCTGATGCGGGAAACGGGCGGCGTGCACGCGGCCGCGTGGTGCACGCCCGATGGCGAAATCGCGCACGTATTCGAGGATGTCGGCCGCCACAATGGCCTGGATAAACTGATCGGCCATTTGGCACTGAGCGGGGCGGACATGCGGCGCGGCTTCGTCTTCCTGTCCAGCCGCGGCAGCTACGAGCTGGCGCGCAAGGCGGCGCGCATGCAAATACCGTTGCTGGCGACGATCTCCGCGCCCAGTTCGCTGGCCATTTCCATCGCCACGCAGGCGGGCATGAAGCTGGTGGGTTTCTGCCGCCAGGATGCGTACGTCGATTACACGCCCGGGATCAGTATTTAGGCAGCACTGCGCTGCAGCAGCACGGGGACGGACTTCGACGTGGGCGTGCCGGCGCCGTCGGCCGTGCTGGCCAGCGGCACCAGCGCGTTCGTCTCCGGGTAATACGCGCCCAGGCAGCCGCGCGGGATGTCGTAGGCCACGAGCCGGAAGCAATCGGCGCGGCGCGCCACGCCATCGTCCCAGGCGCCGATCAAGTCCACCAGGTCGCCATCGGCAAAGCCCAGCATGGCGATATCTTCCGCGTTGGCGAAGACGACCTTGCGCGTGCCGTACACGCCGCGGTAGCGGTCATCCATGCCGTAGATGGTGGTGTTGTACTGGTCGTGCGAGCGCGTGCTCATCAAGACCATCAGGCGCTCGCCATGCCGCGCGCGGGCGCGGTGCAGCGGCGTGTCGAGGTCCAGCGGGGCGACGAGGAAGCTGGCCTTGCCGCTGGCCGTCTTCCACAGGCGTTCGCGCGACGCCACCGTCAGATGAAAGCCGCCCGGCTGCGCCACCCTGGCGTTGTAGTCGTAAAAGTCGTCAAATACCTTCTCGATATCGTCGCGGATGCGCGCATAGTCTGCCGCATACGCACGCCAGTCCACCAGGCTGCTCCCCACCGTCGCTTCGGCCATGCCGGCCACGATGGCCACTTCCGAGCGCAGCTGCGGCGAAGCGGGCGCATTGCGGCCGTACGAGATATGCACCATGCTCATCGAGTCTTCCACCGTCACGCCCTGCGCCACGCCGTGCTGCAGGTCGATCTCCGTGCGGCCCAGGGTGGGCAGCAGCAAGGCTTCCTTGCCGATGACCAGGTGGCTGCGATTGAGCTTGGTGGCCACCTGCACCGTCAGCGCGCACTGGCGCAGGGCGGCAAAAGTGAGCGGCGTGTCCGGCGTAGCCGCGGCAAAATTGCCGCCCAGCGCGATGAACACCTTGACCTCGCCGCGCTGCATGGCTTCGATACTGGCCACCACATCGTGGCCATGCGCGCGCGGCGGCTCGAATCCATATACCTGGCCCAGGCGGTCGAGGAAGGCCTTGGTCGGCTTTTCCTCGATACCCACCGTGCGGTCACCCTGCACGTTCGAGTGGCCGCGCACGGGGCACAGCCCGGCGCCCGGCTTGCCGATCTGGCCGCGCAACATCATCAGGTTCGACAGCATGCGGATGGCCGCCACGCTGTGCTTGTGCTGCGTCAGTCCCATGCCCCAGGTGGCGATGATGCGCTGGCCCTTGACGAAGATGTCCGTCAATGCCTCGATCTGCGCGCGCGCCACGCCCGATTCTTTCAGCAGCAAGTCCCAGCTTTCGGCCCGCAGGTCGGCGCGGAAGGCGTCGAAGCCGCTGCAGTGTTCCGCGATGAAAGCGTGATCGACGACGGCGGGCCTGCCTGCCGCCAGCGCCGCATCGTCATGCTCGACGACCCTCTTGGCGACGGCCTTGATCAGGGCGAAGTCGCCGCCCAGGGTCGGCTGCACGAACAGGCCGGCCAGGCGCGTGCTGCCCAGGGTCGCCATTTCCAGCGCGCTTTGCGGGTCCATGAAGCGCTGCAAGCCCCGTTCGCGCAGGGGATTGATGGAAACGATGCTGCCGCCGCGGCGCGCGCAGTCGCGCAGTTCGCCCAGCATGCGCGGATGGTTGGTGGCGGGATTCTGGCCGAAGATGAGGATGGTGTCGGCCAGTTCGAAGTCGTCCAGGGTTACCGTGCCCTTGCCGATGCCGACAGTGGCCGGCAAGCCGCGGCTGGTCGCCTCGTGGCACATGTTGGAGCAGTCGGGGAAGTTGTTGGTGCCGTACAGGCGCGCCATCAGCTGGTACAAAAAGGCCGCCTCGTTGCTGGCGCGGCCCGATGTGTAGAAGGCGGCCTGGTTCGGATCGGGCAGCGCGCCCAGGTGGCGCCCGACGAGGGCGCAGGCGTCTTCCCAGGAGACCGGCACATAGCGGTCGCTGGCAAGGTCGTACACCATCGGTTCGGTCAGGCGGCCGTGCTGCTCGAGCGCGTAGTCCGACTGTTGCAGCAGCTGCGTGACGGTATGGCTGGCGAACAGCTCCGGGCCGGCGCGGCGGCTGGTCGCTTCGGCGGCGACGGCCTTGGCGCCGTTTTCGCAAAAGGCGAACGTGGATGCGTGGTTGCGGTCGGGCCAGGCGCAGCCGGGACAGTCAAAACCGTCCGGCTGGTTTTGCGCCAGCAGCGCTTTCAGATTGCCGGGCGCGACCCGCTCCTGGCGCAGGCTGATGGCCACGTGTTTCAAGGCGTCCCAGCCGGCTGCCGGCTTGGTGTAGGGCGTGATGTGCGGTGCGTCCTGGTCTTTCATCATGTCTTTCGGCTGGGCGAGTGTGGTAATTATGCACGATCCCCGAATGACATTGACTTGCGTCACGGAAATGACATTCGGCTGTCATTTTCCTGACATATTAGACAAGTACGCTGGAGTCGTCTTGATCACAGGGGGATGAAACCATGCAGAACATAATCGCATCAAACGAAGCCAGGGCCCGGCCGGTCCAACTGGTGCTGAGCCAGGCCACGACAGCGGCGGAAGTGCGCGAAGTCCAGCGTTTGCGCTACAAGGTGTTTATCGAAACCATGGGATTGAGCTCGCTGGCCAATGCCGATGGCCTCGACAGCGATGAGTTCGACGCGCACTGCGACCACCTGATCGTGCGCGACGCCGATACCCTGAAAGTGGTGGGCACCTACCGCGTGCTGAGCGCGGCCAAGGCGGCCAAGATCGGCCGGCTGTATTCGGAAAACGAGTTCGACCTGAGCCGCCTGAAGAACCTGCGCGGACGCATGGTCGAAGCGGGCCGCGCCTGCATCCACCCGAAATACCGGGGCGGCAGCGTGATCATGCTGCTGTGGTCCGGTCTGGCCGAATACATGCGCCGCGAGCGCTGCGACTACCTGGTCGGCTGCGCCAGCATCAGCCTGGCCGATGGCGGCCATAACGCCGTCGCCGTGTACCAGGCGCTGGCCGAAAAGCACATGGCCCCAAGCGAGTACCGCGTCACGCCGCACCTGCCTTTCCCCATCCACCAGGTGGAAGCGGCGCACAAGCCGCAGGTGCCGCCGCTGATCAAGGGCTACCTGCGTTCGGGCGCCTGGATCTGCGGCGAACCGGCCTGGGACCCTGATTTCGAAAGCGCCGACATGTTCATGATGATGCCGCTGGCGAATCTGGACGAGCGCTATGCGCGCCATTATGGCGTGGTGCCTGGCTAAGGGCGGGAAGCGAGGACTGCAGCTGGCCGGCCAGCGCCTGCACGGCGCTGCGCAAGCCGGTGTCCGCGCTGTCGGGCGGCAGCAGTTCGAGCAGGAAGCGCAGCGGCGCCGTGATCGCTTCGGGTTCGCCGATGCTGCCGTGGCGCCGCACGGCGTCGTGATATAGCGCCAGGAAGGCGGCGCGCGCGGGCGCGTCGAAAGGCTGGCCGTCCGGCACCTGCCACAGGGCCGCCAGCAAGGCGGCGCGCACGGGGGCGCCGGCATCGATGGCGCGGTGTTCGTCCGCGTGGCGCTGGCGCGCATAGGCGATGGCGTCGTGCAGCAAGTCGCCCAGCTGCGGATCGAGCGCGCGCCAGGCGCTGTCGTCGGCATGGGCTTTCAGCAGCAGGGCGCCCGCCAGCACCTGGAAAATGAGGTCGCAGTCGGCCACGCCGCTGCGCCGCCGCGCTTCTTCCAGCGCGGCCAGGCAGGCATCCGTCATGCCGCGCAGGGCCGGCGCGCCGGAGCTTCCTGCGCCGCAGGCCAGGCGCGCCTGCAAGGCCCAGTAGCGTCCCAGCAGCGCCAGGCGCTGCGCCGTGGGCGCCAGCGCCACCAGCAGGTCGATATGCTGTTTTCCGTCCTGCAGCAACTGCCGGCCCTGTGGCATATCAGGCACGGCAGGCACTTCGATGCCGGCGCCCGCATCGAGGCCGCACAGGGCGGCGCCCTGGCGTATCTCCAGTTCCGCCCAGTGCGCCAGCGCGCGCAGGCCCACCTTGCCGTCGGCCGCGCTGTGCGCCGCCCGGTAGTGTTCGATGGCGCGCAGGGTGTTTTCCAGGCCACCGAGGCCGGCCCGCGTGGCGGCCATGTTTTCGCGGATGTCGGCGCAACCGAAGAAGCGCGCGCGCACGGCTTCCTCGATGCTGCCCAGCTTTTCCTCGATGGCCGCGCGGCGCGCAGGATCGGCGCCCGCCAGGCGCGCGTGCAGGGTTTCCAGGTCGGCCAGCAGGTGGCCGTGGTAGTGGTAGTCGGGCGCTTGCCAGGGCCGGCTCTGGGTGTTCGGGAAGCGGTAGCGGTCGTCGCCATACGCCTGGTAGGCGCCCCAGGTGTTCGACGCCGGGAACTGCAGGTACGCCGCTTCGCGCGCCAGGCGCACGGCGTCGCCGAAGTATTCGCCGCTCAGCATGGCGTGATAAAAGCTGTGCGCGAAGATGCTGGCCGCCTGGTCGTCGATGCGCCAGCCGGCCGCGATCACCGCCTGCGAGCCCATTTCAATGAAGGCCGTGGCCAGGCTGGCGGCCAGTTTCGACCATGGCGCGATGGCGTCGGGGCGCATGTCGCCCAGGTGGCAGCAATTGATGAAGACGAATTGCGGCACGCGTTTGAGCTTGCCCACCTGCGCCGCCGTCAGCCGCGTCTTCGGTCCCAGCACCAGGCCCGTATGGGCGATGCCGGGGCCGGCCACTTCGCCGTGGCCGGCCAGGTGAATGGCGAAATAGCGCTCGTCGAACAGATGCACCAGCACGCGCTGCGCCTGCGGGCGCAGCAGCTCGCGCACCTGGTAGCCGTACGCGCCGAACATGCGCGCCACGTCCTGCGCCTCGGCCTGCGCGGCGGGCAGCTCGGGCAGGCCGGAATCGGTATCGCCGATCACCAGCACGCTGTTGCTGGGCGGGCTGACGGCGGACGGCTGCTCGCGCAGGCTGGCCAGCTGGCGCACCATGCCGATGCGCGTCGACAGCGGGCTTTCCTCGCTGCCCGCCTCGTCGCGCATCAGCTCCCACGGATAGATGGCGGCGCTCTGGTCGACGGCCAGGATCAGGCCGCGCATCTCGGGGATGGCCGCCTTCAGGCCATTGGGCAGCATCAGTTCGTACAGGGCGCGCGACAGGCCCGGCTGGTCGGTGGTGTTGTCGGTGGCGTCCATGATCAGGCCATCGACGGCTTGCCGCTGGTTCGGCTCCTCGTCGACGCTGTTGTGGGCGCGGTCCGTCAGCACGGTGAAGCGCAGGGCGCCGGAGAGATCCGCGGCGACGATCTGCACGCGGCGCCAGCCATTGTCGCCGCTCAGGCTGGGCAGGATGCGCCTGTAGCCGCCCGGGCTGTGGCGGATGCGCTGTTCGAAGGTGAAGCTGCCCTGGTAGCGCGCCTCGGCCATGATCTGCTCGATGGCCATGGCGGCGGCGATGGCGCGCGCCTCCGACTGTTCGTAGATGGCGATATGGCCGATGCGGCAAGCCATGCCCGCGTCTTCCAGGCGCCGGTTGGCGCTGCGCGCGCCATCGAGCAGGGCCCGGGCGCACAGGGCGATGCTCAAGCCGCCATAGCCGGAGCCGGACAGCAGGCTGGCCACGCGCAAGCCGTGTTCGCCCATCGGCGGCGCGGCCACATGGCCGGCGGCGCGCACCTGCAGGCAGACGCACGCATATTCGAGCAGGCCGCCGGCAAAGGCGCGCGCCAGTTCGCCCGGCGTCAGTTCGCCCAGCGCGCCCAGTCCGATGACGATGGCGCCGCCGGGCCGGCGCGCCGCATCTGGTTGCAGCACCACCAGGGCGGAGTCGGGGCGCTGCGGAAAGCGCCCCAGCGCGTGGATTTCCTGCAGCTTGCCGGCCAGCAGGCGGTCCAGGAAACTCATGCTGCCGCGCAGCGATTCGGACGCGTAGCAGCCGCTCATGACGGGCGCGTCGGCCGAAGCCATGCTGCCGTGGATGACGGATAGGCTCAGCTGCGGCGCGCGGCTCTCCGGCGCGCTGGCGGGGCCGGCGGCGCCGATGGCCGCGTCGAGCAATTCCTGCGGCTGCGGGTACAGCGGCGTAGCGTCGGGGACATACGGATAGAAGCGGGGCGGGACGCCGCCAGGCGCGTGCGGCGAGTGCCGCGGCAGGGAGGTCCCCTGGCCGCTGTCGAGCAGCTGCGCGATGGCCGGGTAGTAGTCCTTTTGCAGCAGCAGGTCGCCATGCGCCACCGGCAGGTAGCAGGCCGCCACGCCGTCCGGCACCGCGCCTTGCCAGGCCGTGCGGCCATCGCCGTCCGGCGACCAGGCGGTCTCGATGCCGCCGTCGCGCAGGCGCAGCGCCACCGGCGTGTCGGCGCAGCCGGCCAGGTAGCTGCAATGGCGGGCGTCGAGCGGGGCCGCTTGCAGCAGGGCCACGGTGGCGCGCGCCGCGGCCAGCGCTGGCGCCTCGGGCGCCTGCCAGCCACCGGGCAGGCCCGCTTGCCCGTCGCCGGCGGCCAGCTGCGCCCAGGCGGCGGCGTCGAAATAGTCGATGCCGCCCCCCGCCTGCGGCCACGGCAGCATCTCCAGCATGCCGGGAAAGGCGCGCACGAAGCCGAGAAACTGGCGCCGCGTGTGCTTCCAGCCTATCCAGCACGCCAGCATCTGCACCAGCCGGTCGCGTCCCAGCAGCACTTGCACCATCGCCTGCGTGCCACGGTTGGCCGTGCCCACCTGCAGCAGGCGGCTGCCGGGCAGGGCGCCGAAGCGCTGCCAGCGGTCTTTCAGGGCCAGGCGCGCCACCAGCCCGCCCATGCCGTGGGCCACGATGCGCAGCGCCTGGCCGCGCTGTTCGGCGTCGCCCATGGCCTCGTCGAGCACGGGCAGGAAGGCGCTGCCGGAATGCTGCAGCGAGAGGCGCCAGTCGTAGGCAAAGGGCCGCACTTCCTGGCTTTGCGCGAGGAAGCGGGCAAACGGTTCATAGCAGGATTCGATCCAGCCGGCGCTGACGATGTGCGGCTGGCCCACGGCCAGGCGTTCGATGCGCCCTTCGACTAGGTTGACGGGGTCGAACCAGATGCGGTTGCTGCCCACTTGCAGGTGGCTGCCCAGCATGTCGGGCAGCAGCAGCACGATGGGCGCGTGCGCGCGCCGTTTCGGCACTTCGCCGCCGCGCCCCAGCGCGCCATGTTCCAGGCCGGCCAGCGGCTGGTAGCCGGTTTCGTCGCCCGTGAGCGCCTGCACGGTGGCCAGGCTGGACGGCGCGCGCTCGAAGTAGTTCAGGTGGTGCGTCTGCGGCCCGCGCAGCAGCAGTTGCCGCACCGGCGTGCTGCGCGTGGCGCCGCCGGCCATCGAGGCGCAATTGACCACCAGGTCGTTCTGCCCGCCGTACAGCTGTTCGCCCAGGCAGTCGCCCAGCCAGCCCAGCAAGCCATCGCCGCTGCAGGCGCCGGCCAGCACATGCAGCGGGCTGGCCACGCGCACGTCGGGCGCGTTGAGCAGCGCCACCAGGGGCGAGTCGGGCATCATCGCTTCCAGGCCAGGCAGGATGCGCGCGTCGCAGCGCTGCTGCACCACGGCCAGCAGGAATGCCACGGCGCCATCGGGAACGTCGTCCTGCAGCAGCAGGTTGAACATCACGCTGGCCCAGCGGTCCAGCCGGCCCGACATCAAGGTGGTGCCGCGCGCCGGGCAGGCCACGCGCACGAAGCGGGCGATGCGGATGGCGCGTTTCTTCAGTTCCACGCTCAGTTCGCGCAGGCGCGCCGCATCCTCGTCGTAGCCGCCGCGGCCGCCCAGCCGTGCCTGCGCCGTGAAGTGGTCGATATCGTGGCTGTTGAACGCTTCGCCCCCCACCGTGTTTTCGCTCAGCCGCTCCAGGCCGTCGCCGGCCAGGTCGACGGCGCCGCGGCTGTCGATGCGCTGCGCCCGCGCCAGCAATTCACCCACCAGGCCGCCGCGCGAATGGGCCAGCAGGTGCAGCACGGCGCCGTGCGGCAACTGGCGCACGAGGGCCAGCGCATTCTGGATGGGGCTGTCGCTGAGGCTGCGGTGCTCAAAGCCATAGATGCGGTTGCCGTACTGCGCCGCCAGTTGCGGCGCCAGGCCGTTGCGCCACAGGCCGCCAAAGCTGCGCTGGGTCGATGAGGCCGTGCCGTGCAACAGCAGCAGCACCGGTTCCGGCCCGGCGGGCAGGCTGGCGACGGCCGTCATGTTGCCGGCCTCGATGCCGCAGCGGTACAGGCCCAGGCGCTGTTCCAGCTGGCGGTCCTGGAAGGCGCCCGCCGCCGCCAGCGCCGTCATGGCGGCGGCGCCGCAGCGGTACACGCGCACGGCCCGCAGCATCCAGGCGCCCAGGCCGTCGCGGCTGGCGCCGGGCGGCTGGCGCGCCGCCTGCGGGCGCAAGGCCAGTCCCACTTCGATGCTGGCGGGCGCGCCGTCGCGCGCCGCCGTGGCCGGTCCCAGGTAGCGTGGCAGGTCCAGGCTGCCCGCCAGCAGCGAACTGCCGTCGCACAGCAGCAGTTGCACCACGTCGGACGGGCCGATATCGAGGGCGATGCGGCAGCTGCCGATGCCGCGCGCGCTGGATAGCACATGGGTCTGGCCATGCCAGCCGGGCGCGGCGGGGCAGTCGCCGGCATTGGCGAGGGGATCGCGCGTGAGCGTCAGGCGCAGCACGGGCGGCGCAAGAGGATCGCTGGACATGCGGTTGGGATCGCTGGTTAAAAGCTGACCTTGATGCCTGCGCGGACTATGCGTGTTGTGTCAGATCAAGTGTGAGTGGAAATGCTGGCTGGCGGGGCAATGCAGAGTGAAGGCGGGGAGGGTGCGGAACTGGGGCGGGAGGGCAGAGAAACGGTCAGCATGGTTTGGGCTGGGTCTCTTCGCTATCGTGCTCGGATGTTGTGCGGTGAGCGAACTGCGCGAATTTCATGGCAAAAGTTCATGGCGCCGGGAACCTGGGTGCCTGGCATGGCATTACAACAGCGGTTATATCAATGGACTGGCGTGGCGGACAGTTCCTTCAGTTCGCGGATGGTGATGTCCGATTTTTCATGCATGCGCAATAAAATCGTTGCACCGACCGACAGTTTGCCGTGACGAATCTTGCTGATGATGGGGGGCTGGACTTCCAGTACACGGCACAGTTCCGCATCATTTTTCAGGTTCATCTTCTCGATCAGAGTATCGAGCAGCTTGTTGGGCACAAAACTCGATGGCTCGAGCGCACGCGCCCGGTTCATCGCCTCAATCATTTCCAGCTTCTTTTGCCGAACGTTCATTTACTCCTCCTTCAGGTTATGCAAGGGACGAGACCACTTTGACGCGGTCCCGGCTATAGTTCGTCATCGCAGTACGGCTGTCTGGGTGACGTAGTACAACATTCGCGTTACAACATTGATAACCAGGCAAGTGTTTAAATAATACTACGATAACAAAACTTGTGACAGATGGTCAGTTAAATTAACTGATTGTTTGATCAGTTTGGTTGACGATTGTTGTATTTTGTAGTCCGCTTTTCGTCAGGATCATGGTCCGGTCCGCCATTTCGGCGGCGGCCAGCGAATGCGTGACCATGATCGCGCAACTGCCGTTGGCCTTGATTTCGGCGCGCAGCAATTGCAGGATGCTGTGCGCCGTGTCCGGGTCGAGGTTGCCGGTGGGCTCGTCGGCCAGCACCAGTGCCGGCTTGTGGACGAGTGCGCGGGCAATGGCCACGCGCTGCATTTCGCCGCCGGACAATTGCTGCGGAAAGTCGCCGCCGCGCCCGCCCAGGCCGACCGCCTCGAGCATGCTGGCGGCACGCTCCTGGGGCAGTCCGTTGAGCAGCAGCGGCAGGGCCACGTTTTGCAGCAGGGTCAGGTGCGGCAAGACGTGGAAGGCCTGGAAAATAAAGCCCATGCGGGCGCGACGCAGCCGGGTGGCGGCGGCGTCATCGAGGCTGGACATGGCAATGCCGTCCACCAGGATAGGGTGCGCTTCGGCACCCGCGTCGGGCGTATCGAGGCCGGCGATCAGGTTCAGCAAGGTCGACTTGCCCACGCCCGAGTCACCCATGATGGCGATGAATTCCCCGGCCTTGAAGCGGCAGGAAATGTTGGCCAGCACGGGACGGGCATTGGCATAGGACTTCGACAGATGGCGCAATTCGAGCATGGTGTTAACGGCTATCGTAAAGGGAGGCACGCGGGGGAGAGGGGGGCCTGGGAACTGCAAAGGGGCGCGGATTGTTTGGCCGGCAATGTGTAGTATACGACAGGCTTATGCTTTTTGCTTGGTAATACCACTTTTGTGTGGTTCCTGCGGCAGACGGCGCGCATCGACCTTAAGTTACCTGCCGCACGGCTGGCTTGCGCGGATTCCGCTATGATGAGAAAAAGTCATCGGCAGAGGCGCCCGCAAACCGCTGCGGCAGGGGCGGTGCGCCCGGTGGCTGACCGTGCAAGCCCTTCGTGAACCTAACATTGACGACGCCAGCCCATGACCATGCCACTTGCGCAACAGCAATCCGATTTCCGTCCAGCCAGCCACGCCAGCGCGGCCAGCGCCACTCCTGCCACGATAGCCGAGATCAGCAGCGGCCTGCTGGCGCGCGATGCCTGGACGTCGCCCAAGTACCTGTACGACGCGCTCGGCTCCAAGCTGTTCGAAGCCATCTGCGCCTTGCCCGAGTACTATCCGACGCGCACGGAAGCGGCCATCTTCGCCCGCCATGGCGCCGAGATCGCCCACGCCGTGGGGCCGGGTAGCACCCTGATCGACCTGGGCGCGGGCAATTGCGCCAAGGCCGCCAGCCTGTTCCCCCTGTTGCACCCGGCCCAGTACGTGGCCGTGGATATTTCCTACGATTTCCTCAGCGAATCGCTGAGCCGGCTGCAGCAGCGCTTTCCGCACATCGAGATGACGGGCCTGGGCCTGGATTTTTCCAGCCGCCTGGACTTGCCAGACAGCGTGCGCGAGGCACGGCGATTGTTCTTCTATCCCGGCTCGTCGATCGGTAATTTTGCGCCCGAGCAAGCAACCGCCTTTTTGCGCCGCCTGCGCGCGAATGCGGACGGCGATGGCGGCCTGCTGATCGGCGTCGACCTGATCAAGGACGACGCCATCCTCGACGCCGCCTATGACGATGCGCTGGGCGTCACGGCCGCCTTCAACCTGAACATGCTGCGCCACGTGAACGGGCTGATCGGCGCCGACTTCGACGTGCGCGCGTGGCAGCACCACGGCTTTTTCAATGCCGACGAGCGCCGCGTCGAAATGCACCTGGAAGCGCGCAGCGAGCAGTTTGTGCATTGGAAAGGCGGCCAGCGGCGTTTCGCGAAAGGCGAGCGCATCCATACTGAAGACAGCTATAAGTACACGCGCGCGGCCTTTGTCGGCTTGCTGGAACAGGCCGGGTTTTCCACCGTGCAAGTCTGGACGGATCCGCAACAGTGGTTTGCCGTGATTTACGCACGCGTGATTCGAGACTAAAGGCGACGATGCTGATCGATCATTACCATCAAGTGCGCCAGCATTCTCTGCTGCTGGCCGAGCCCCTGTCCGACGAGGATTGCGGCGCCCAATCGATGCCGGACGCCAGTCCCGTGAAATGGCACCTCGCGCATACCACCTGGTTTTTCGAAACGTTTATTCTGGAAAGCATGGAAGCGGCGTTCGCGCCATTCCACCCGGCCTTCCGCGTGCTGTTCAATTCCTATTACAACGGCGTGGGCGAGAAGCACCCGCGCGCCCAGCGTGGCTTGCTGACGCGCCCCGGCATGGACGTCGTGCGCGCCTACCGGATGGATGTCGATGCGCGCATCGGCCGCCTGCTGGCGGGCGAACTGGCGCGCGAGGAGCGCGAACGGCTGACCATGCTGCTGGCGCTGGGGCTCGAACACGAGCAGCAGCATCAGGAATTGCTGTTGACGGACGTCAAGCACCTGCTGGCGCAGAGCGCCCTGTTTCCCGCCTACCTGGATCGCATGGACAGCGCGGCGCCATCAGCGCAGCAAGCCGCGCCGCCCACGGCCTGGCTCGCCTTCGACGGCGGCCTGGCGCAGATCGGCCATGCGGGCGATGGCTTTTGCTTCGACAATGAATTGCCGCGCCATCCGCAATACGTGGCGCCGTTCGAACTGGCCAGCGCGCTGGTGACGAATGGCGAGTACCTGGCCTTCATCGAGGCGGGCGGCTACCGCACGGCGCATTGGTGGCTGGCCGAAGGCTGGGACTGGGTGCGCAGCCAGCAACTGGATTGCCCGCTGTACTGGCAGCGCGGTGACGCTGGGCAATGGCAGGAATTCACCCTGTTCGGCTTGCGTCCGCTCGATCCGCAGGCGCCGGCCACGCATCTGTCCCTGTTCGAGGCGGACGCCTATGCGCACTGGGCCGGCGCGCGCCTGCCGACGGAAGCGGAATGGGAAGTGGCGGCGCAAGGCGTCGCGCTGCAAGTTGGCCAGCTGCATCCGGCCGCCGGCGCACCGGGAACAGGGCTGCGGCAAATGTTCGGCCATTGCTGGCAGTGGACCAGCAGCAGCTACGCGCCGTATCCGGGCTACCGCACGGCGCCCGGGGCGCTCGGCGAATACAACGGCAAGTTCATGCTGAACCAGTATGTGCTGCGCGGCTCGTCGTGCGCCACGCCGGCCGGCCATGCGCGCGCCAGCTACCGCAATTTCTTCCCGGCCGGCGCGCGCTGGCAATTTTCCGGCATCCGCCTGGCGCGCCAGGTGGAATAACTTAGTGCAGGCGCGGGACGGCGGGTGCGTCAGGGCGGGGTGGCGCCTTGGCGGCAGTGTTCTGTTCCAGCTTGAACTGGCTGACGAGAGTTTCCAGTTCGCCCGCCTGTTCATGCATGGCCGCCGCCGCCGCGGCCGCTTCCTCGACGAGGGCCGCGTTTTGCTGCGTCGTCTGGTCCATCTGCATGATGGCCGCATTGATTTGCTCGATGCCTTCGCTCTGCTCGTGGTTGGCAACGCTGATTTCACCGACGATGGCGCTGACCCGGCCCACGCTGGCCACTACTTCATCCATCGTGGCGCCCGCCTGGCTGACCAGTTGCGCGCCCTGGCCGACCCTGTTGACGGAGTCGGCGATCAATTCCTTGATTTCTTTCGCCGCCGCAGCCGAGCGTTGCGCCAGGTTGCGCACTTCGGACGCCACCACGGCAAAGCCGCGGCCTTGCTCACCTGCGCGCGCCGCTTCCACCGCCGCGTTCAGTGCCAGGATATTCGTCTGGAAGGCGATGCCGTCGATCACGGCGATGATGTCGACGATCTTGCGCGACGATGCATTGATGGCATCCATGGTGCCGATCACTTCCGCCATGGCCGAGCCGCCGCGCTGGGCGATGGCCGATGCCGAGCGGGCCAGGCTGTCGGCCTGGCGCGCATTGTCGCTGTTGCTGCGCACGGTGCCCGTCAGTTCGATCATCGACGAGGCCGTCTCTTCCAGCGCGCTGGCTTGCGCCTCCGTACGGGCCGACAGGTCGGCATTGCCGCTGGCGATCTGGCTCGACGCCACGGCTATCGTGCCCGTGCCGCCGCGCACCTGCCCCACCAGGGTGGCCAGGTTGGCGTTCATGTCGCGCAACGCCTGCAGCAGCTGGCCCGCTTCATCCTTGCCTTCGGCCACGATTTTGCTGCTCAGGTCGCCTGCGGCCACGGCTTGCGCCACGCGCAAGGCATAGGCGATCGGCGTGGTGATCGAGCGCGTGACCCGCCAAGCAAAGAGCACGCCCAGCAGCAGGGCGGCCGTGCCCAGGCTGGCCATCAGCACATTCGCTGCGGAAATATTCTGCTTGATTTGCTGGCCGCCATGCACGACCACCCCGCGCTGGATTTCATTCAGGCGGTTCACCGTCTTTTGCAATTGATTCAGGGCGGGCAGGGTATCGTCGCGCACATGTACGGCCGCTTCCGCGCGCTGTCCCGCCACCAGCAGCTTGTCGGCCTGGCTGAACGACACGACATAGGCCTTGCGCTGCTGCTTCAGGGTGGCCAGCAGTTCCTTGCCTTCAGGCAGCACGATCAGGCGGTCGAGCACGACCAGCGCATCGGTGATGGTGGCCTTGTTGGCATCGATTTCGCCGTGGATGGCGTTGGCGCGGGCCGGATCTTCATGGATGAACAGTTCCAGCACCAGTGCCGCGTTCGAACGCGTGGTGCTGCGGATGGTGGCGATGGCGTCGGCCTTGGCCCAGTCTTTCTCGATGATGGCTTCGCTGAGCGCGCCGATCTTGTCGAGCCGGAAAAGGCCCGTGCCTACCAGCACTGCCATCAGTAACAGCACCACGCCAAAACCGGCGCCCAGGCGCACGCCTATCTTCATATCCGTCAATTTCATACTGATTCCCTCGGTAGCTAATGATCTGTCTCCGGTGGTCTTGTTATGCAACGATTATACGGTTGGTGATACCTGATTTGCACTACTAATTGCCCAATAGAAATGAAAAAGCGGCACGGCGATCAAGCCGTACCGCTTTTTCTCCCTATGAGGGATGCCCTGGCCGTGCTCAGGCGGCGTTGGCAGCCACGTCGGCCTCTGTTGTTTTTTCGGCGTCCGTCTGCTTGATGCGGCGGTTCACGGCCGACAAGACAGCCTTGAACGAGGCGGTGACGATATTGCTGTCGATGGCGGCGCCGAACAGGGTCGGGCCATTGTCGAGGCGCAACTCCACGTAGCAAGCCGCTTGCGCGTTGGCGCCGGAGCCGATCGAGTGCTCATGGTAGTCCATCAGCTTGATGTCGAGACCGAGGGCGTTGACGAAGGCATCGATGGGGCCGTTGCCGCCGCCTTGCAGGGCCAATGGCGTCTGGCGGTGCGACAGGCTGATGTCGATCTGCACGGATTCGTCGCTGCTCGTGTCTTCCACCATGCGGTGCGAAGCGTAGGCGTATGGCGCCGTCTGCTCCAGGTATTCCTTCTGGAAGATTTCATGGATATCCTGCGCGGCGATTTCGCGGCCCGTGGCGTCGGCCACGGCTTGCACGGCGCGCGAGAATTCGATCTGCAGGCGGCGCGGCAAGACCAGGCCGTATTCCTGTTCCAGCAAGTACGCCATGCCGCCCTTGCCGGACTGGCTGTTGACGCGGATCACGGCGTCATAGCTGCGGCCCAGGTCGGCCGGGTCGATCGGCAAGTACGGCACTTCCCAGATGCTGTCCGGTTGTTGCTTGGCGAAACCTTTCTTGATCGCATCCTGGTGCGAGCCGGAGAATGCCGTAAACACCAGGTCGCCCGCATACGGGTGGCGCGGGTGGACGGGCAGCTGGTTGCACTCTTCCACGCACTTGCGCACGGTATCGATGTCGGAGAAATCGAGGCCCGGATGCACGCCCTGCGTGTACAGGTTCATCGCCAAAGTCACCAGGTCGACGTTGCCCGTGCGCTCGCCATTGCCGAACAAGCAGCCTTCCACGCGGTCGGCGCCCGCCATCACGGCCAGCTCGGCCGACGCGACGGCCGTGCCGCGGTCGTTATGCGGATGCACGCTGATGATGATGGAATCGCGGCGCGCCAGTTTGCGCGACATCCATTCGATCTGGTCCGCATACACGTTGGGCGTGCTGCATTCCACGGTCGATGGCAGGTTGATGATCATCTTGTTGGCCGGCGTCGGCTTCCAGATGGCGCTGACGGCGTCGCAGATATGCTTGGAGAAATCGAGTTCCGTGGTGGAAAACGATTCCGGTGTGTATTCGAAACCCCATTCCGTTTCCGGATGCTGCGCCACCAGCTGTTTTACCAGGGTGGTGCCGGTGGTGGCGATATTCGTGATTTCCTCGCGCGACATGCCGAACACGACTTTGCGGAACACGGGCGCCACGGAGTTGTACAGGTGGACGATGGCGCGCTTGGCGCCGACGACGGATTCCACCGTGCGGCGTATCAATTCTTCGCGCGACTGGGTCAACACGATGATGGTGACGTCGTCCGGGATGCGGCCTTCATCGACGAGCTTGCGCACGAAATCGAAATCCGTTTGCGATGCCGATGGGAAGCCCACTTCGATTTCCTTGAGGCCGATGGCGATCAGCATGTCGAAGAACCGCAGCTTCTTTTCCGCGCTCATCGGCTCGATCAGCGACTGGTTGCCGTCGCGCAAGTCGGTGCTCATCCAGATAGGTGGTTTGCTGATGATCTGGTTTGGCCATTGACGGTCGGTCAATTTGACGGGAGGAAAGGCGCGGTATTTGGAAGCTGGGTTTTGCAACATCATGATCGGGTACTCCTGAAGATAGGGGGAAATCAATGGTTGTGGCGCAAGCTTGCCGGGCGGCCACGCAACACTAGGCCAGGCAAGCGATCGGTAGCGATAGCGGTGCAGCGACGATGCCAGCGGGGGCGGTCGCAGGGGGAACTACGTGTACGAATGGGGATGGTGCAAACATCATCAAACCTTCCAGGGTTTTTGAAACACGCCGGCGTGTGGCCAGGCGAAGCAATGCGGCAAACTTATGCGCGTGCTAGGTGTAGTCGCGATAGCGACAGCAGGGAAGGGGATGGATGTTTGAAGGAGGACATGCACTTAATGTAAGGGAGGTTGGGGCGGGCTGTCAAGCGTTTCCTGGCGTCACGTTGTGTCAAGCGTAATGCACTTGCGCGGCCAGGTCCGGCATTTCCTGCGCCATGCGCGCCAGGATGCGCTGCAGGATGGCCGCATCGTGCGGCAGCCGTGCGGCGAAGGCTGGCCAGCCGCGCAGCTCCAGTTGTTGCGGCATGTCCACCAGGCCCGTGACGGCATCCCAGAACGCATCCCAGTTCATGCCGTAGAAGGAAGGAAAACCCAGCGCGGCGGCCAGCGCCGCATGCAGCTGGCGCGGCGAGTTGATATCGCTCAAGTCGATCGTGACAAGGGCTTGCCTGCTCACAGTATTCCCTTGAGCAGGTTCTGCAGGTTTTGCCGCATGCCGGCGGCCACCGTTTCGTGCTGCGCCAGGATGGCGGGCGCATCCTTGAAGGGCGCCGGGTCGAGATACAGGCGCGGCAAGTCGGCCACGGCCACGCCGCGTGGGCCGCTGCGCAGGATGTCATCCGCATGTTGCTGGATCGAGTTGACGGCCGCCTGGATGCGCGGCGTCGCGGAGGCGGCCAGGCAGGTGGCCAGCGCGGCGTCGAGGTCGGCGCGCGCGGGCGCCTGCGGCAGCACGGGGGCGGCGATCTGTTCCAGCGGCGACATGTTGACGGCTGGCTTGCGGTAGGCGAGCAGGGTATCGAGCGCCATCAGCCGGTGTGGGCCGCCTTGCCCGAGCCAGCCGGCGATGCGGGGCCACGGCGTGCCCAGCAGGGCCGCCGCCACGCCCCATTGTCCCGCCACGGGCGAGCCGACATTGGTCTCGATCCAGTCGAGGGCGGCCGGATTGCCCGTGTAAGCCAGCAAGGTGGCGTTCGACGAGCGCAGCGCGGGCGCCTGCGTGGCGAGGATGGCGGTCAGCCAGGCGAGGGCGCCATCGGGCTGCTGCTGCGATAGCTGTTGCGCAAATGGTTCGCTCAGGGCGCGGCTGTCGGCAAATTGGTGTTCTGACATATTAATTGGAGGAAAGTAAAAACCAGGCGCCAGTCTAGCAGTGGTCTGCTGGATGAGGCGGCGCGCACGAACATTGTCAGCATAAACATTTAAGACAGCCTTCAGTGCAGGCAGCCCCGCTTGCGCTACAATCGGCTCTCCTTTATTGCCACTGCCGCGCGCGGTTCCCCCTCTCCACATGTTCCCTAAACGCCTGACCTTGCTTGCCCTGGCCGCCTTTGCGCTGGCCGGCTGCGATACCACCGCCCCGAAACCCGTTCAAGTATTGACGCCACCCGAACCCATTGTCGTCACGCCGCGCAAGATCAAAATCGGCCTGGCGCTGGGTGGTGGCGCGGCGCGCGGTTTCGCGCATATTGGCGTGATCAAGGCGCTCGAATCGCAGGGCATCGTCGCCGATATCGTCACCGGCACCAGCGCCGGCAGCGTGGTGGGCGCCATGTATGCGGCGGGTAACTCCGGCTTTGCCCTGCAAAAGATGGCGTTCGACATGGACGAGGCGGCCATTTCCGACTGGGCCTTGCCCCTGTTCGGCAAGTCCTCCGGCGTGCTGAAAGGCGAAGCGCTGCAAAGCTATGTCAACAAGGCCGTGGGCGGCGTGCCGCTGGAAAAGCTGAAGATTCCCTTCGGCGTGGTGGCGACCGATTTGAAAAATGGCCAGCCGATCCTGTTCCAGCGCGGTAACACCGGCATGGCCGTGCGCGCCTCGTCGGCCGTGCCCGGCGTGTTCCAGCCTGTGACGATTGCCGGTCACACCTATGTCGATGGGGGCCTCGTCGCTCCCGTACCCGTGCGCTTCGCGCGCGACATGGGCGCCGATTTCATCATCGCCGTGAATATCTCGTCGCAAACGGATACCCAGAAGGCCATCAGCTCGATGGAAGTGCTGATGCAGACCTTCGCCATCATGGGCCAGCGCATCAACCAGTTCGAGCTCAAGGATGCGGACGTGGTGATCCAGCCCAGCCTGGGCACCATGAAGGGCAACGATTTCAACAGCCGCAATCAGGCGATCCTGGCGGGCGAGCAGGCGACCTTTGCCGTCATGGCGCAGCTCAAGCAAAAGCTGAAAGCCAAGCGCGAGCAGTAGGGGGTAGCGCCGCCGCGCATTTCGTATACAATTTTGATTCAACATAACAAGGATGCACCATGCAATCGAAACCGATTTTGACCCTGGACGACGTAAAGAAAATCGCTGCCGCCGCCGAAGCGGAAGCGGTCAAGAATAACTGGGCGGTCACGATCGCCATCGTCGACGACGGCGGCCACCTGCTGTGGCTGCAGCGCATGGATGGCGTGGCGCCGATCTCGTCGCACATCGCCCCATCGAAAGCCAAGACGGCCGCACTGGGTCGCCGCGAATCGCGCATCTATGAAGAGATGATCAATGGCGGCCGCGTGTCGTTCCTGAGCGCACCGGAAATCGACGGCTTGCTCGAAGGCGGCGTGCCCATCGTGTTCGACGGTCACTACGTGGGTGCCGTCGGCGTCTCGGGCGTCAAGTCGGCGGAAGATGCGCAAATCGCCAAAGCAGGTATCGCTGCTTTGACGGCCTAAGTAGTAGCCGCAGTTGCAGAATGAGCCGCTCCGCGCAAGCCGGGCGGCTTTTTTCATGGGGCGCAGTTTTTATGTTGCCATGCAAAAAAATGCCGCCGATTCTGAATTTTCTTCCTTGTGGAAAAGCTTCCTTTTGGTTATAATTCAAAGGTTTAGCCAATCACACATATACCGTAGCGACTACCCATCCCCTCATTCAAAATGACCGTTGAAACACCCTGAGTGCATCTGGCTCGGGTAACTAGGCGGTCGGTCTGACGTGGCGCAGCTACGGTAACTTTATCAGGAGTTGCCCTTGCCGCCATTTTTTTCTGGCCCTGCCGTTCCAGCCATATTAGCGCTTGCTGATGGAACGATCTTTAAAGGTTTTTCGATCGGTGCCGCCGGTCATACCACGGGCGAGGTTGTTTTCAATACCTCCATGACCGGGTATCAGGAAATCCTTACCGACCCAAGCTATTGCCGCCAGATGGTCACCCTGACCTATCCGCATATCGGCAATACGGGCGTCAATCCGGAAGACGTCGAATCTTCCAAGGTACACGCCGCTGGCCTCATCATCCGCGATCTGCCTTTGCTGGCATCCAATTTCCGTTCCACCCTTTCCCTGTCCGACTACCTCAAAGCTGAAAATATCGTCGCCATCGCCGGCATCGATACACGCAAGCTCACGCGCATCCTGCGTGAAAAAGGTGCGCAGGGCGGCGCCATCCTCGTCGGCACGCAAGGCAATGAGCCATCCGCCGCGCAAGCGCTGGAACTGGCCCGCTCCTTCCCCGGCCTGGCCGGCATGGACCTGGCCAAGGTGGTGTCGAGCAAGGATGCCTACGAATACCGCGAAACGGAATGGACACTGGGCGAAGGCTATGGCCAGCTGGCCGACGCCGACGCGAAATACCACGTGGTCGCCTTCGACTACGGCGTCAAGCGCAACATCCTGCGCATGCTGACGGCACGCGGCTGCAAAGTCACCGTGCTGCCCGCGCAAGCCACGGCCGCCGACGCTCTGGCGCTGAATCCGGACGGCATCTTCCTGTCGAACGGTCCCGGCGACCCGGAACCGTGCGACTACGCCATCGCGGCGACCAAGGAATTGATCGAAAAGGGCATCCCGACCTTCGGCATCTGCCTCGGTCACCAGATCATGGCGTTGGCTTCCGGCGCGAAGACGCTGAAGATGAAGTTCGGTCACCACGGCGCCAACCACCCGGTGCAAGACCTGGAAACGAAACAGGTCTTGATTACCTCGCAAAACCACGGTTTCGCAGTCGACGCGGCAACCTTGCCCGCGAATTGCCGCGTGACCCATGAATCGCTGTTCGACGGTTCCCTGCAGGGCTTTGCCCGCACGGACAAGCCGGCCTTCTGCTTCCAGGGCCACCCTGAAGCGTCGCCGGGCCCGATGGATGTTGCTTACCTGTTTGACCGCTTCATCAACCTGATGGCTGCGGAGGAGAAAAAGAAAAATGCCTAAACGTTTAGATATCAAAAGTATTCTGATTATTGGCGCTGGCCCGATCGTGATCGGCCAGGCCTGCGAATTCGATTATTCCGGCGCGCAAGCGTGCAAGGCCCTGCGCGAAGAGGGCTACAAAGTCATCCTGGTCAACAGCAATCCTGCGACCATCATGACGGATCCGGAAATGGCCGACGTGACCTATATCGAACCGATCACCTGGTCGGTCGTTGAACGCATCATCGCCAAGGAGCGTCCTGACGCGATCCTGCCGACGATGGGCGGCCAGACGGCGCTGAACTGCGCGCTGGACCTGTTCAACAATGGCGTGCTGGCAAAATACAACGTCGAACTGATCGGCGCATCGCCGGAAGCCATCGACAAGGCGGAAGACCGTTCCAAGTTCAAGGACGCGATGACCAAGATCGGCCTCGGTTCGGCCCGTTCCGGCGTGGCGCACTCGATGGAAGAATCGTGGGCCGTGCAGCGCACGCTGGGCTTCCCGACCATCATCCGTCCATCGTTCACCATGGGCGGTTCCGGCGGCGGCATCGCCTACAACGAAGAAGAATTCGAAACCATCTGCAAGCGCGGCCTGGAAGCATCGCCGACGAAAGAGCTGCTGATCGAAGAATCTTTGCTGGGCTGGAAAGAGTACGAGATGGAAGTGGTGCGCGACAAGGCGGACAACTGCATCATCATCTGCTCGATCGAAAACCTGGACCCGATGGGCGTGCACACGGGCGACTCCATCACGGTGGCGCCAGCGCAAACGCTGACGGACAAGGAATACCAGATCATGCGCAATGCCTCCCTGGCAGTGCTGCGCGAGATCGGCGTCGACACCGGTGGCTCGAACGTGCAATTCTCGATCAACCCCGTCGATGGCCGCATGATCGTCATCGAGATGAACCCGCGCGTATCGCGTTCGTCGGCCCTGGCATCGAAAGCGACGGGTTTCCCGATCGCAAAGATCGCCGCCAAGCTGGCCGTCGGTTTCACCCTGGACGAGCTGCGCAATGAAATCACGGGCGGCGCCACGCCGGCCTCGTTCGAGCCGTCGATCGATTACGTCGTCACGAAGATTCCCCGTTTCACGTTCGAGAAATTCCCGACCGCCGACCACCACCTGACGACGCAGATGAAATCCGTCGGCGAAGTGATGGCCATCGGCCGTACCTTCCAGGAATCGTTCCAGAAAGCCTTGCGCGGCCTGGAAGTGGGCGTGGATGGCATGAACGAAAAGACCAAGGACCGCGAAAAGATCGAAGAAGAACTGGGCGAGCCTGGTCCTGAGCGCATCTGGTACGTGGGCGACGCGTTTGCCCAGGGTTTCACCCTGGAAGAAGTGCACCAACTCACCAAGATCGACCCGTGGTTCCTGATCCAGATCAAGGAAATCGTCGACCTGGAACTGTGGCTGGACACGCAGAAGCTGGAAAACCTGGACAAGAACACCCTGTACAAGTTGAAACAGAAGGGCTTCTCGGACCGCCGCCTGGGCTTCCTGCTGCAGACGACCGACACGGCCGTGCGCCAGCAGCGCCATGCGCTCAACATCCGTCCCGTCTACAAGCGCGTCGACACCTGCGCAGCGGAATTTTCGACCGACACGGCGTACATGTATTCCACGTACGACGAAGAGTGCGAATCGAATCCGACCGACAAGAAAAAGATCATGGTGCTGGGCGGTGGCCCGAACCGTATCGGCCAGGGTATCGAGTTTGACTATTGCTGCGTCCACGCGGCCCTCGCCATGCGCGAAGACGGCTACGAAACCATCATGGTCAATTGCAACCCAGAAACCGTTTCGACCGACTACGATACCTCGGACCGCCTGTACTTCGAATCCTTGACCCTGGAAGACGTGCTGGAAATCGTCGCCATCGAAAAACCGGTGGGCGTGATCGTGCAGTACGGCGGCCAGACGCCATTGAAACTGGCGCTGGACCTGGAAGCGAATGGCGTGCCTATCATCGGCACCTCGCCCGACATGATCGATGCGGCCGAAGACCGCGAGCGTTTCCAGCAAATGCTGCACAAGCTGGAACTGCGCCAGCCGCCTAACCGCACCGCGCGCACGGAAGCCGACGCCCTGGCGCTGGCGCAGGAAATCGGTTACCCGCTGGTCGTGCGTCCATCGTACGTGCTGGGCGGCCGCGCCATGGAAATCGTCCACGAGCAACGCGACCTCGAGCGCTACATGCGCGAAGCCGTCAAGGTCTCGCACGATTCGCCGGTGCTGCTGGACCGCTTCCTGAACGACGCCATCGAGTGCGACGTCGATTGCATCTCCGACGGCGAAACGACGTTCATCGGCGGCGTGATGGAACACATCGAACAGGCTGGCGTCCACTCGGGCGACTCGGCTTGCTCCTTGCCACCATACTCGCTGGCACCGGAAACCATTGAAGAACTGAAACGCCAGACGGCGCTGATGGCCAAGGGCTTGAACGTGGTCGGCCTGATGAACGTGCAGTTCGCGATCCAGAAACAGGAGATCGATGGCGAAATGAAAGACGTCGTCTTCGTGCTGGAAGTCAATCCACGCGCTTCGCGCACCGTGCCTTTCGTCTCGAAAGCCACCGGTCTGCAACTGGCGAAGATCGCCGCGCGCTGCATGGTGGGCCAGTCGCTGGCATCGCAAGGCATCACGCAGGAAGTCGTGCCGCCGTACTTCAGCGTCAAGGAAGCCGTGTTCCCGTTCGTCAAGTTCCCTGGCGTGGACACCATCCTGGGCCCTGAAATGAAATCGACGGGCGAAGTCATGGGCGTGGGCCTGACGTTCGGCGAAGCGTTTGTGAAATCGCAACTGGGCGCCGGCGTGAACCTGCCAAAATCGGGCAAGGTCTTCATCAGCGTGAAAGCGTCGGACAAGCCGCGCGCCGTGCAAGTGGCGCGTGACCTGGTCGAGTCCGGCTTCACCGTGGTCGCCACCAAGGGTACCGCCGCCGTGATCGCTGCTGCCGGCATCGCCGTCACGCCAGTGAACAAGGTGATCGAAGGCCGTCCGCACGTGGTCGACATGATCAAGAACCATGAAATCGTGCTGGTGATCAACACCGTGGAAGAAAAGCGCAGCGCCATCGTCGATTCGCGGGCCATCCGCACCTCGGCCCTGGCATCGCGCGTGACGACCTACACCACCATCGCGGGCGCGGAAGCGGCCGTCGAAGGCATCCGCCACCTGGATGAGCTGCGTGTGTACGATTTGCAAGGCCTGCACAAGACCTTGAACTAAGTGCGTTTGCAGTGGCCGCCGTTAGGCGGTACACTGCATGCTTATCAACCACAGAGTTCCGTGCAGAGCAGCGCGCGGCCTCTGTGGTTTTCACTTGGTAAGTCCGTTAACCGTGGCAAAACACGGACAACGGCGCCGATAACTAGCAGATAGTAGAGATAACATGACCTCAGTCCCATTGACCAAATACGGCGCAGAACTCTTGAAAGAAGAGCTGCATCATTTGAAGACCAAGGAACGCCGCATCGTCATCGATGCGATCGCCGAAGCGCGTTCGCACGGAGATTTGTCGGAAAACGCCGAGTACGATGCCGCCAAAGAACGCCAGGCCTTCGTCGAAGGCCGCATCGCCGAACTCGAAGGCAAGCTGGGTGCGGCGCAAATCATCGACCCGACCGCGCTCGACGCGGAAGGCCGCGTGGTGTTTGCCTCGACCGTGAACCTGGAAGACCTGGAATCGGGCCAGAAAGTCACGTACCAGATCGTCGGCCTCGATGAAGCCGACCTGAAAATGAACAAGGTTTCCGTGACGTCCCCGATCGCCCGCGCGCTGATCGGCAAGTACGCCGGCGACGTGGTGGAAGTGCAGGCGCCGTCCGGCCCGCGCGAATACGAAATCCTGGAAGTACTGTACATCTGATGCTGGGCCGCGTGCGCATCCTCGTTGCCACCCTGTGGGCCGGCAGCCTGTGGACCATCGGCTTCATCGTGGCGCCGACCCTGTTCGGCACCCTGAGCGACCGCGTACTGGCAGGCAATATTGCCGGCAGCATGTTCCGCGCCGAGGCCTGGCTGTCGATCGCCTGTGCGCTGGTATTGCTGGCCTTGCTGCAATGGGCTCCCGGCGCGCTGGAACTGAAGCGCCGGCGCCTCTTGGCAGCGCTGGTGCTGTCGATGCTGGTGTGCGCGTTGCTCAGCCATTTCGGCATTTCGCCCCTGATGGCTGAACTCAAGGCGCAGGCGCCGTCGGGTATCATGGACGAGGCCATGCGCAGCCGCTTCGGCATGCTGCATGGCGTGTCGACCCTGATCTTTGCCGTGCAGAGCTTGCTGGCGGGCGTGCTGATCTGGAAACAGCAGTAATCGCCTCGGGTGTTGTCGGATTACGCGCTGCGCGCTAATCCGACCTACATGACATACGTAGGTCGGATTAGCGAGGCCGCAGGCCACGCGTAATCCGACAATCGCCGGCGTGTGAATATCGTAATAGCAATAAAAAAGCGGAGCAGGGAATATCCCGTGCTCCGCTTCTTGTTTCAAGCCCGGCCGCCTTGCGGTTGCCGGGTGAACAGGCTTACTTGCTGCCCAGTGCGCTTTTCTTGGCGCTTTTCTGACGTGGCTTGGCACGCTTGATGGAACCGCCTTCGGTAACGCGCTCATTGCCCTTGATCATGACTTTCGTCACGCTCGGGCGCTTGGTGCCGCTGGCGCTGGCCTTGACGATGGTCACTTCGCGCATGCCTTTGCCGGCGCTGACCTTCTCCTTAACCACTTCTTTTTTCGGACGGTAGATTACCAGCAGTTTGCCAATATGTTGTACCGGGGCGGCGCCGAGATTGCCGCAAATCGTATCGTACATTCCGACGCGCGCTTCGCGGTCGTCGCCGAACACGCGGACTTTAATCAGGCCGTGCGAATCCAGGCCAAGGTCGATCTCTTTGAGGACAGCAGGTGTCAAGCCCGCTTCGCCAATAATGACGATAGGCTTCAGCGCGTGTGCTTCGGCGCGCAGTGCGCTGCGCTCTACGGGTGTAAGTTTTAGCATAATAATATTTAGTAATTCCCTTAAAAGCAGTATTCTACGCGAATGGCAAAGAAGAAATTAAACAAAAACTGGTTGCACGACCACATAAATGATCCTTATGTGAAGTTGGCGCAAAAAGAGGGCTACCGCGCCCGGGCAGCATACAAGCTCAAAGAAATCGATGAAGACGAGAAACTGATCAAACCTGGCCAGGTGATTGTCGACCTTGGTTGCACTCCCGGCAGCTGGGCCCAGTACACGCGGCGCAAGCTGGCCGGCAAGGACGGCGGCGGGGTCAATGGTACCCTGATTGGCCTGGACATGCTGGAAATGGAGCCGATCGCCGATTTCCACTTCATCCAGGGCGACTTCCGCGAAGCGCGCGTGCTGCGCCAGCTGGAAGTGGTGTTGCAGGGCCGCAAGGTCGACCTGGTCCTGTCGGACATGGCGCCCAACCTGTCGGGCATCGCCACGGCGGATGCCGCGCGCATGGAACACTTGATCGACCTGGCCATCGAATTTTCGCAATTGCACCTGAAGCCGTCTGGCGTGCTGCTGGTGAAATGCTTTAAAGACATGGGTTTCAGCCAGATCGTGGAGAAATTCCGCGCTGAATTCAAGGTCGTGGTGCAGAAAAAGCCCAAGGCCAGCCGCGATAAATCGTCGGAAATCTTCCTGATGGGCCGTGGAATCAAGAATCCGCTGAAAAATGCCGTGGAAGAAGATGATTCCGCCCTTGATATTTAAGCGGGAATCCGCACATGGGAACGAGAAGTGCAGTAGCGTCTGATGGCATAAAAGCCTAAATTGTTTATACTGCATTTTTTTGCGTGAACGCGATTTTTTCGCGCGCACGGATCGGCGGGCTTTGGCACGGCCCGCTTATTGCGAGTAAAATCGTGTTTCTAGCTATAGGTAAAGAGATGCGCACTGCATCCAAGGAGTCTTCGTGAATAACATGTTTTCCAAATCTGCCATCTGGGTAGTCGTATTGCTGCTGTTGTTCATGCTGTTCAAGCAATTCGACAGTCATGGCGCCACAGGCGGCAGCAAGGCCATCGCTTATTCCGATTTGCTGGATGAAGTCAAAGCCAAGCGCGTCAAGGATGTCGTGATCGAAGGTTCGTCGATCACCGCCAAGCTGATGGACGACACCAAGGTGCGTACCACCGCCACCAGCCTCGACAAGGGCCTGATCGGCGACCTGCGCGACAATGGCGTGCATTTCGATGTGCGTCCGCCCGAGGAAGCGTCTTTCCTGCAAACTATTTTTGTTTCCTGGTTCCCCATGCTGCTGTTGATCGGCGTCTGGGTCTTCTTCATGCGTCAGATGCAAGGCGGCGGCAAGGGCGGGGCATTCTCGTTCGGCAAGTCGAAGGCGCGCATGATGGATGAAGCCAGCAACACCGTCACCTTCGCCGATGTCGCCGGTTGCGACGAAGCGAAAGAAGAAGTCAACGAAGTGGTCGACTTCCTCAAGGATCCGAGCAAATTCCAGAAACTGGGCGGCCGCATTCCCCGCGGCGTGCTGATGGTCGGTCCTCCGGGCACGGGTAAAACCCTGCTGGCGCGCGCCATCGCCGGCGAAGCCAAGGTGCCGTTCTTCTCGATTTCCGGTTCCGACTTCGTGGAAATGTTCGTCGGCGTGGGCGCCAGCCGCGTGCGCGACATGTTTGAAAACGCGAAAAAGCATTCGCCTTGCATCATCTTCATCGACGAGATCGACGCTGTCGGCCGTCACCGCGGTGCCGGCATGGGCGGCGGCAATGACGAGCGCGAACAGACCTTGAACCAGTTGCTGGTCGAGATGGACGGTTTTGAAGCGAACTCCGGCGTGATCGTCGTGGCCGCCACCAACCGCGCCGACGTACTCGACAAAGCTCTGCTGCGTCCAGGCCGTTTCGACCGCCAGGTGTCCGTCGGCTTGCCTGATATCCGCGGCCGCGAGCAGATCTTGAACGTGCACATGCGCAAAGTGCCTATCGGTACCGACGTGAAAGCCGATATCCTGGCCCGCGGCACCCCCGGTTTCTCGGGCGCGGACCTGGCCAACCTGGTCAACGAGGCAGCCCTGTTCGCCGCACGCCGCAGCAAGCGCCTGGTGGAAATGGCTGACTTCGAAGACGCGAAAGACAAGATCTACATGGGCCCTGAGCGTAAATCGATGATCATCCGCGAGGAAGAGCGTCGCAATACGGCTTACCATGAGTCCGGTCATGCCGTCGTTGCCAAGTTGCTGCCGAAGGCTGATCCCGTGCATAAAGTCACGATCATGCCGCGCGGCTGGGCCCTGGGCCTGACCTGGCAGCTGCCGGAACACGACAACTTGTCCGCCTACAAGGACAAGATGCTGGAAGAAATTTCCATCCTGTTCGGCGGCCGTATCGCCGAAGAGATTTTCGTGGGACAAATGTCCACCGGTGCGTCGAACGACTTCTCGCGTGCCACCAAGCTGGCCCGTTCCATGGTGACCCGCTTCGGCATGTCCGACAGCATGGGCGTGATGGTCTACGAAGACAGCGAAAACGAAGGTTTCTTCGGTGGCGCCACCAAGACGATCTCGGAAGCGACCCAGCAAAAGGTCGATGCTGAAATCCGCAACATTCTCGACAAGCAATATGCTTTGGCGCGCACCTTGCTGGAAAGCAACCGCGACAAGGTCGAAATGATGACCAAAGCCTTGCTGGAATGGGAAACCATTGATGCAGAGCAAATCAACGACATCATGGCCGGCCTGGAGCCGCGTCCACCGAAAGTCATCCCGCCACGCCGCAATGCGGGCGGTGACAGCGGCACGGGCGGCATCTCGCCAAACGTGACGGCACCAGCCTGATAACGGCCGCCCCGACCGGCGGCGCGCAATCAAAAGGGTAAGGAGCAATCCTTGCCCTTTTTCGTTGGCGCGCCAGATTTTCCTGACGACTACAAAGATTCACATGCGACACTATTTGCAATTCGGCCGTTTCGGCTTCAACCTGCAGGGCACGCAAGCGCTGGTGATGGGCATCCTGAACATCACGCCCGACTCGTTTTCCGATGCGGGCCAGTATCAACACCTGGAGTTTGCCATTTCGCGCGCCGAGCAGATGATACTCGACGGTGTCGACATCATCGACATCGGCGGCGAATCGAGCCGACCCGGCGCGCCGCCGCTGCCGCTGCAGGATGAGTTGCAGCGCGTCATGCCGGTGCTGTACGCCTTGCGCGACTGCGGCAAGCCCCTGTCCGTCGATACGTACAAGCCGGAAGTGATGCGCGAAGCCATCCTGGCGGGCGCCGACATGATCAACGACATCAACGGTTTCCGCGCGACCGGCGCCATCGACGCCGTGCGGGACAGCGATTGCGCGCTGTGCATCATGCACATGCAAAGCGTGCCGCAAACCATGCAGGACCAGCCCCAATACGAAGACGTGGTGCGCGAAGTCATCGATTTCCTGCGCGAACGCATCGACACGATGACGGCGGCCGGCATCGACCGCGAACGCCTGTGCGTCGATCCCGGTTTTGGCTTCGGCAAGACGGTGGAGCAGAACTATGCCTTGCTGCGCGCCACGCGCCAGCTGCGCAGCGAACTGGACCTGCCCGTGCTGGCCGGCCTGTCGCGCAAGTCGATGATCGGCGCCGTCACGGGACGCCCCGTCGAGCAGCGTCTGGCCGGCAGTGTTGCCGGCGCGCTTGCTGCGGTAGCACAAGGTGCGGAAATTATCCGTGTGCATGATGTAGCTGAAACCGTCGATGCACTGAAGGTCTGGCGCATGGCGCACTGAGCCTGTAAGATTCATTATAAACAACAAAAAGAGAAATACTATGACGCGTAAATATTTTGGTACCGATGGCATTCGTGGCCTGGTGGGCACGGCGCCGATTACCCCCGATTTCGTCATGCGCCTCGGCTATGCTGCCGGCAAGGTGCTGGCCAAGTCGCAAGGCGGCAAGACCCGTCCGACGGTGCTGATCGGCAAGGACACGCGCATTTCCGGCTACATGCTGGAAGCGGCGCTGGAGGCGGGCCTGTCGGCCGCCGGCGTGGATGTGATGTTGGCCGGCCCCATGCCGACGCCGGCAATCGCCTATTTGACGCGGGCCCTGCGCCTGTCGGCCGGTGTCGTCATTTCCGCTTCGCACAATCCGTATCATGACAATGGCATCAAGTTCTTTTCCGGCCAGGGCACCAAGCTGCCCGACAGCGTGGAACTGGAAATCGAAGCGGCGCTCGACGAACCCATGGCTTGCGTGCCGTCGGACAAGCTGGGCCGCGCCAAGCGCCTCGATGATGCCCAGGGCCGCTACATCGAATTTTGCAAGGGCACTTTCCCGAACGAGCTGGACTTGCGCGGCCTGAAGATCGTCGTCGATTGCGCGCACGGCGCCGCCTACCATATCGCGCCGCACGTCTTCCATGAACTGGGCGCGGAAGTCATCGCCATCGGCAACAAGCCCGACGGCTTCAACATCAATGCGGGCTTCGGCGCCACGGCAACCAAGGCCATGGCCGAAGCCGTCGTCGAGCATGGCGCGGACCTCGGTATCGCCCTTGACGGCGACGCCGACCGCCTGATCATGTGCGACGCCACCGGGCGTCTGTATAACGGCGATGAGTTGTTGTACGTCATGGTCAAGGACCGCCTGGCGACAGGCGCCGTGGCCGGCGCCGTCGGCACCTTGATGACGAATATGGCGCTGGAAGTGCTGTTCAAGCAGCAGGGCATCGGCTTTGCGCGCGCCAAGGTGGGCGACCGCTACGTGCTGGAAGTCATGAAGGAAAAAGGTTGGATCTTGGGCGGCGAAGGTTCCGGCCATTTGCTGTGCCTGGACAAGCACACGACGGGCGACGGCATCGTCTCCGCGCTGCAAGTATTGTCCGCGCTCAAGCGCAGCGGCCAAAGCCTGCAGCAATGCCTGGCCGAGCTGGTGCTGTTCCCGCAAACCCTGATCAACCTGCGCGTGGCGCCCGGTTTCGACTGGCAGAAAAATGCCGCCATGGTGGCCGAGAAGGAACTGGTCGAGGCCGAGCTGGGCGACACGGGCCGCGTGCTGATCCGCGCTTCAGGCACGGAACCGCTGATCCGCGTAATGGTGGAAGCGAAAGACAAGGAGAAGGCCGAGTCGATGGCGCGCCGCATCGCCGATAAAGTGACCGCGTGACAGGCAGGAACCGATAGTTATTTCCATCTAATTCGTCTATGGCAATTGACGAAATTGGGTGGGGGCGTTATTATCTTGTCTTCGGAGTGTGGCGCAGCCCGGTAGCGCACCTGGTTTGGGACCAGGGGGTCCAAGGTTCGAATCCTTGTACTCCGACCAAAGTCATAAGCGGGCTGTCAGAAATGACAGCCCGTTTTCTATTCCGCGCTGGCATTTCATTGCTGGCGCGCATGGATTAAAATACTGCACCTCTCCGCCCATCGTTCAACGGATAGGACAACGGTCTTCTAAACCGTGAATGGGGGTTCGATTCCCTCTGGGCGGACCAGTTTCATACTGGCCACGATCATGCGGCGGCAAACTGCCGCAACGCAGCTCCTCTTTCCCTCCATTCGGTTTTCGCGCAGCTGCTCACGGCTGCGCAAACAGTACCACGCTCAGCAAATACAGCAGTGGCGCCGCGCACAGCAGCGCCGAGCATGCCGAAATGATTTTTCTGTTGGCCAGTCGGGCCAGGCGCAGCCGTTCCCGCACGGGCAGGTGCTGGCGGAGCACCTTGCGTGCGCGTGGCTGAAACGGTTGTTCATGCATGAGGACTCCCTCGTCGGTCGGCAGTGGATGCCGCCAAGCATAGCGAGGGGAGTCTAAAAATAGTGTAAACAGTGGGCCTGGCGCCGCAAGTGCGGCGTAAACAGGCCGTGCGTGTGGAGGGCGGCAGCGGGCGCTGGTGCGCCGCTGCCGTTCATGCGGCTTACTTTCCTTGGCGGCGGCGTGCCAGGAAGCCCAGCAGGCCCAGGCCGGCGAGCAGCATGGCATAGGTTTCAGGTTCCGGCACGGCGGAAATGAAGGCCCTGTAGTTGCTCAGATCCTTGGGCAGGCCCGCCACCGTGAAGGTGGTGCCGGCAGCCACGGGTGCGGCCCAGTGGAACACCAGTTCGCCCTGGCCGAAGTGGATGGCCAGGTAGTCATAGGCGGCCGCGCTCGTATAGGAATTGACACCGCCACTCAAGCCTGCCGTGGTGCCGACAGTGCAGCCCGAGGTGGCGTTGTCGCAATACGAGACGGCGGCGCCCAGGCTGGTGCCGAACACGCCATTGATATAACCCTGGATGTCCGAGGGACTCTGTGGCACCAGGTTATCGTCATAATATTTCACCTGCAGTGCCGGCGATGGTGAATAGGTGACGGTGCTGCCGGCGATGACGAAACCGCTGGCCGGACCCACATCCACCCAGGTGGCCGCTTGCGCCGCACTTGCCAGTACAGTCATTGCGGCCAGCATGGATGCCTTGATGGCAATGCTCTTTATGCTTTTCATGAAAATCCCCTTGTGCTTGAGACAGTCGCTTCATAGTGTCGGGACGCGTCCCTGCATGCCGGGGAAGTCATCCCATTGCCCGTTTTAGCTGCTTTTACCTATTTCCTGCGCGTAGTGAATACGCATATGAAAGCTTACTCTTGATATAAATTAATACAATTTTAATAATTCTATTGGCTGGCTTGACAACATCGTATATGGCTATGTTTGGCTGTGCCAGCGATAGCCATCATGAGGTTGGGAAATGGCGTGACAAAGGCGCCAGTTTGTGCTGGCGGCGTCTTGCCTTGGGGAAGGGAGGGGGCGTCAGTCGCTGTTGTTGCTGACGCCAAACAGGCGATCCTTGGCGTTGAGCAGTTTTTGCACCTTGGCGCCCATTTTCATCAGTTGCGCCATCGATTCGGGCGACAGGCGCTGCAAGTCGTCGAACCAGGTGTTGGCCAGGTCGACCAATTCATACATTTCGCGCATGCGCTCCTGCGCATATTGGTCGACGGGTTCCGTGGCCGGCGCCAGCAGCGATTCGCGCAGCACCGTCAGGGTGGGTGCCACTTCGCGGCGGCGGCGCTCGGCGGCCACCACGCGGAAGATTTGCCACACATCGCCCAGCGAGGAAAAATACTCGCGCCGATCACCGGGAATGCGCGACTGGCGTATCAAGCCCCAGCCCTGCAATTCCTTGAGGCCGATGCTCACGTTCGAGCGTGAAAAACTCAGGTGTTCCGCGATTTCATCCGCGTGTAAAGGATGCTCCGCGACAAACAACAAGGCGTACACTTGCCCCACCGTACGGTTAAAGCCCCAGCGGCTGCCCATCTCGCCGAAATGGCTGACGAAGGTCAGGATCAGCGGCGTCATTTGGATATGTTGAGTTTTCATAATTATCTGAATTTTTTCACGCCACACCCGCAGGGTCAATTGATATATGTCATGTTTCGCAGTATTATACAAAATATCGAATTTACAGAAAATTCTGAAAACTCAAAAAGTATAGATATGCCGACCACGCTCTTGTCGTTGCCCCGCTTTATTCTTCCCCGTGTCGCCAGCCTGGCGCAGGGCGGTGCCGCCTTGCTGTGGCTGCCACAAGCGGCCTTGCTGGCCTGGGCCGTGCAAGCCATGCAGGGCGGTGCGCCCTGGCGTGCGGCCCTGTTGCCAGCCGCTGGCGTGCTGCTGTTGGGTGTGCTGCGCGCCGGCTGCGAAGCGTGGGGCGCGCGGCGCATGTATGCGGCGGCGCGCGAGCACCTGTCGACCTTGCGGGCGCAAGTGGCGCAAGCGCTGGCGCAGCGTTCGCCGCTGGACCGCCAGCGCGCCCAGTCGGGCCAGGCGGCCAGCGTCATCGCCGAACAGGCCGAAGCCATCGTGCCGTATCTGGTGCGCTACAAGCCGGCACGCTGGAAAGTCATGCTCGTGCCGCTCGTGATCCTCGCCGCAGTGACGCCGCTGTCGTGGATCGCCGCCTTGATCCTGCTCATCGCCGCGCCCCTGATTCCCGTCTTTATGGCCCTTGTCGGCATGGGCGCGCAAGCGGCCAGCCGCGCACAGATGGTGGAGATGGGCAGCATGAACGCCTTTCTGCTGGACCGCCTGCGCGGCCTGGCCACCTTGCGCGCGCTCGACGCCGTCGACGCCACGGCTGAACGGCTGGACGCCTCGTCGCAATCCGTGCGCCGGCGCACGATGGTGGTGCTGCGCATCGCTTTTTTGTCGTCCGCCGTGCTGGAACTGTTTTCCGCGCTGGGCGTGGCCATGGTGGCGGCGTTTATCGGTTTCTCCTTGTTGGGCAGCATCAATTTCGGCACCTGGGGCCGGGAACTGAACCTGGGGCAGGGCTTGTTCATCCTGCTGTTGGCGCCCGCGTTTTTCGAGCCCTTGCGCGAACTGGCTGCCGTCTGGCATGACAAGGCAGCCGGCGAAGCGGGCCTGGCCGGCTTGCACGACCTGGCGGGCGAGGGTGTGCCCCTGCCTGGCGCGCAGGTACTGCCTGCCGCCGTCTCCGCCGCCGCCATGGCGGTGGCGGCACCGCCCGCCGTGGAGCTCCGGCAATTGCGCTTTGCCCATCCCGGCGAGGCCCCCGTGTTCGACCGTTTCGACTTGAAGGTGCTTGCCGGCGAGCATGTGGCCCTGCTGGGCGCCAGCGGCGCCGGCAAGACCACCTTGATGTCCTTGCTGGCCGGCTTGCTGCCCGCCAGCGGCGGCGACATCCGCATCGGCGGCGTGCGCCTGACCGACAGCACGGTCAATACCTTGCGCCAGCGCATGGCCTGGATGGGGCAGCGCCCGCACGTGTTTGCCGCGTCCGTCAGCCAGAATGTGACCCTGGGCCGCGTTGGCGCGAACGCCGCGCAAGTGACGCAGGCCCTGCACCTGGCTGACCTGGCTGCCGTGGCGCAGGCGCAGCCGGCCGTCATGCTCAGCGATGGTGGCCAGGGCTTGTCCGGCGGCGAAGCCGTGCGCCTGGCCCTGGCCCGCGTGGCCCTGCATCCGCATGCCGACCTGCTGCTGGTCGATGAACCGACGGCGCACCTGGACAGCGAAACGGCGGCGCGCGTGACGGACGCCTTGCTGGCACTGGCGAAAGGCAAGACGATGATCGTCGCCACGCACGACCCCGTGCTGGCTGGCCGGCTGCAGCGCACGGTGCAGGTCGATGCCCGGGTCCTGGTACAGGAGCAGCAGGCATGAAAAATTCACTGATACGCAACCCCGTCCTGCGCCAGTTGCTGCTGGCCCAGCCCGGCAAGCTGATCGGCGGCGCCTTGCTGGCGGCCCTGACGGCGGTGTCCGGCATGGCGTTATTGGGCTTGTCCGGCTGGTTTATTACCGCCACCTCGATCGCCGGCCTGCATGCGTCCACCGCGATCCTGTTCGACGTGTTCGGCCCGTCCGCCGGCATCCGCCTGCTGGCCATTGGCCGCACGGGTTCGCGCTATGCGGAGCGCCTCGTCACGCACGACGCCACGTTCGCCGCGCTGGCCAGCATCCGCGTGCGGCTGTTCCGCGGCTGGTCGCGCCCGGAAGCGGCCAGCCGCCTGCTGCGCCAGCCCGCCAAGCTGCTGTTCCGCCTGACGGCCGATATCGACGCGCTCGAATCGCTGTACTTGCGCCTGCTGGTGCCTGCCTTCACGGCCCTGTGCGCGGCCTTGCTGGCTGGCGTGGCGCTGGGCGCGATGCAGTGGCAGCTGGGCCTGGGCCTGGCCGCATGGCTGCTGGCCGCCGGCGGGGGCATCAGCTGGGCCGTGGCGCAACGCGCCCGCCGTCCCGCCATCGTGCGCTCGCGCGCCATTGAAAAATTGCGTTCGGGCACCATCGACCTGGTGGCGGGCCAGACGGACCTGGTGATGGCGGGCCGCATCGACGCCCAATGCGCGGCGCTGGCGCAGATCGACCGCTCGCTGGCGCAAGCCGATTTTGCCCTGCTGCGCCTGGAGACGGCTGCCGGCGCCGCGTATGGCGTGGCGGGCAGTGCGACCCTGGCTGGCGTGCTGCTGGCCGTGGCCGCGCTGCTGGAGCAGCAGGCGCTGAACGTGCCGCTGGCAGCCCTGGCCCTGCTGATCGCCCTGACGGCCGTGGAACCGTTTGCGGGACTGCGCCGCGGCGCGCTGGAAGCGGGCCGCATGCTGCTGGCCATGCGCCGTCTGGCGCCGCGCCTGGCCGGACGGGACGTAGCGGTGTCGCCCGTGGATGCCGCGCCGGGCTTGCGCCTGGAACGCGTGAGCGCCGCCCATGCGGGCAGCCATGTGGCCATCTTGCATGACGTATCGCTGCACATCGCGGACGGCGAGCGCGTGGCCTTGATCGGCCCCAGCGGTGCGGGCAAGTCGACCTTGCTGGCCATCGCCGCGCGCGAGCTGGCGCCGCTGTCGGGCATGGTAGCCGCGCCGCGCGCCTGCCTGTTTACGCAGAAGACGGAATTGTTCCAGGACAGCTTGCGCGACAACCTGCGTCTGGCGGATCCGTCCGCCAGCGATGAACGCCTGTGGGAAGCGCTGCAGGCAGCCGGCCTGGACGACGAAGTACGGGCCTTCGCGGACGGCTTGGGCACCATGCTGGGCGAGGGCGGCCTGGGCTTGTCGGGCGGCCAGGCGCGGCGTTTGGCGCTTGCGCGGCTGTTCCTGCACGAGTCGACCTTGTGGCTGCTCGACGAAGCGACGGAAGCGCTGAATGCGCAGACGGCAATCGATGTCCTGCAGCGCCTGCGCGCGCGTAGCGAAGGGCGCAGCTTGCTGATCGCAACCCACTTGCGGCGCGAAGCGGCGCTGGCGGACCGCCTGCTGCGCATCCGCGACGGCCGCATCGTCGAAGAGCTGCGGCGCGGCACGGATGGCTTCGAAGCGGCCTTGGCGGGCTTGCGGGGGGATTAACAAGAACGGAGACAGGCGGTACCGCAGGCCAGCCTGAGGGCAGCGGAACCAATCGAATCGCATCAGATAGATACCAAGTTTACAATTACAGTAGGGAAACACCAAGGAAATCATATGGACTTCGATATTGTCGCTTTATCCAGACTGCAGTTCGCGCTGACAGCTCTGTACCACTTTATATTTGTTCCGCTGACGATCGGCCTGTCAGTGATCCTCGCCATCATGGAGACGGTTTATGTGATGACGAACCGCCCCATCTGGCGCGACATGACCAAGTTCTGGGGTGTCTTGTTCGGCATCAACTTCGCCATGGGCGTGGCGACGGGTATCGTCATGGAATTCCAGTTCGGCATGAACTGGAGCTATTACAGCCATTATGTGGGCGACATTTTCGGCGCGCCGCTGGCCATCGAGGGCTTGATGGCCTTCTTCCTGGAAGCGACCTTCGTCGGCCTGTTCTTCTTCGGCTGGGACAAGCTGTCGAAGCGGGGCCACCTGGTCACGACCTGGCTGGTGGCCATCGGTTCGAACTTCTCGGCCCTGTGGATTTTGATCGCCAACGGCTGGATGCAAAATCCCGTCGGCGCGGCCTTCAATCCGCAAACCATGCGCATGGAAGTGACGGATTTCGGCGCCGTGCTGACGAATCCCGTGGCACAGGCGAAATTCGTGCACACGGTGTCGGCCGGCTATACGGCCGCGGCCGTGTTCGTGCTGGGTATTTCTGCCTGGTATCTGCTGAAAGGCCGCCACGTGCAGCTGGCCAAGCGCTCGATGACGGTGGCCGCCTCGTTCGGCCTGGCCGCCTCGCTGTCGGTGGTGGTGCTCGGTGATGAAAGCGGCTACCTGTCGTCCGAACATCAAAAGATGAAGCTGGCCGCGATTGAAGCCATGTGGACCACGGAACCGGCCCCGGCCGCCTTCACGGCCATCGGCTTCCCTGACGCGAAAGCGCGCGAAACGCATTACGCCGTGCACATCCCGATGGTCATGGGCTTGATCGGCACGCGTTCGCTGACGACGGAAATTCCCGGCATCGAGCAACTGGTCGACCGCGGCGAGCTGCTGATCAAGGATGGCATCAAGGCGTATGACGCGCTGCAGACCATCCGCGGCGTGGCGCCAGGCAGCCCCGTGCCGCAAGAGGCGAAGGACATGTTCGAGTCGAAAGGCCAGTCCATGGGCTATGCCTTGCTGCTGAAACGCTACGTGGATGACCCGCGCCAGGCCACGCCCGAGCAGATCCGCAAGGCCGCGCTCGATACCGTGCCGCCCGTGGCGCCCCTGTTCTGGTCCTTCCGCGTGATGGTGGGCCTGGGCATGTTCTTTATCTTGTTGACTGGTACGTTCTTCATCCTGTCGACGCGCCGCACCCTGGACAAGCACCGCTGGCTGCTGAAGCTGGCCGTGTTCGCCATCCCGCTGCCATGGGTGGCCATTGAGGCGGGCTGGATCGTGGCCGAAGTGGGCCGCCAGCCGTGGGTGATCGAAGGCGTGCTGCCAACGGCCGTGGCCGTATCGAACCTCGGTGCCTCGACCTTGCTGATCACGATTGCCGGCTTTGCCGCCATCTACACGGTGCTGTTGATTATCGAAATGAAGCTCATGCTCAAGGCCATCCGCAAGGGGCCGGAAGAGAAGGCGCCGGCCCCCGTGCCAGCCCCCGCTGCCATTCAGACTCAACGCGCCTAAGGAGGGCCAGACCATGATTTTGCATGAAATGATTTCTTACGAAACACTGCGCCTGATCTGGTGGCTGCTGATCGGCATCTTGCTGGTGGGCTTTGCCATCACGGACGGCTTCGACCTGGGCACGGGCATCCTGCTGCCCTTCGTCGGCAAGACGGACCTGGAACGCAGGGTCGTCATCAACAGTATCGGTCCCGTGTGGGAGGGCAACCAGGTGTGGCTGATCCTCGGCGGCGGCGCCATCTTTGCCGCCTGGCCGCAACTGTACGCCGTCTCGTTCTCGGGCTTTTATCTGGCCATGTTCGTCATCCTCGTGGCGTTGATCGTGCGTCCCGTGGCCTTCAAATTCCGCAGCAAGCGCGAAGATCCGCGCTGGCGCGCCCGTTGGGATGCGGCCCTGTTCGTGGGCGGTTTCGTGCCGGCCCTGATCTGCGGCGTGGCGATCGGCAATGTGCTGCAAGGCGTGCCGTTCCGTTTCTCGCCAGACATGCACATCTTCTATGACGGCAGCTTCTTTGCGCTGCTCAATCCGTTCGCCCTGCTGTGCGGCCTCGTTTCGGTCGCCATGCTGGTGATGCACGGCGCCACCTGGCTGCAGCTGAAAACGGATGGCGCCGTGGCCGAACGGGCGCGCCGCTACGGCAGCGTGGCGGCGATCGCGACAGTGGTGCTGTATGCGCTGGCCGGCGTGGCCCTGTGGCTGTGGGTCGATGGCTACCGCATCAGCAGCACGGTGGTGGTCGACGGTCCATCGAATCCGATGCTGAAAACGGCGGAAGTCCACGTGGGCGCCTGGTTCCTCAATTTTGCCGCCCATCCGTGGACCTGGATCGCCCCAGCGCTGGGCTTGCTTTGCCCGCTGCTGGCCTTCGCCTTCCAGCGTGCGCGCCGCGAAGTGCCGGCCTTGCTGGCCAGCGCGGCCGGCGTCGCCGGCATCATCCTTGGCGTGGGCGCGGCCATGTTCCCGTTCATCCTGCCATCGTCGATCGACCCGCGCGCCAGCCTGACGGTGTGGGATTCCTCGTCCAGCCACATGACCCTGTTCATCATGCTGGTCGTCACGGCCGTCTTCATTCCCCTCATCGTGGCGTACACGACGTGGGTATATAAAGTGCTGTGGGGTAAGGTTGATGAAAAAGCAATCAAGGACGACAGCGGTCACGCCTACTAAGAATCAACGAAAGGATATAACTATGTGGTATTTCGCCTGGATACTGGGACTTCCGCTGGCGGCGACTTTCGCCGTGCTCAACGCGATGTGGTATGAAATCGCCGATGGCGACACGACGCCCGAGCAGTACCGCGACACCTCGAAATAGGAAGGTGCCGGCTTGACTGGCCCCGCCCCGTGCGCATGCATCGGGCGGGGCTTTTACTTTTATCACAGCAAAATGAATTCGCCGCGGATGCGCAGCTTCATGCCGCGCGGCGCATCGGCGCCCGCCGCCACGGCCCAGGCCGTGATCCATTGCGCGCAGCGTTCCCGTTCGGCCGCGTCGTGCAAGCGTTCCAGGCGTGCACCGGCCCGGTCGATGCGCTGGGCCAGATACAGGCGCTGATCCATGGGATCCGTTTTTTTGCTGTAGTGCTGCATGGCTTTTCCTTCCCGCGTGGCAACTTCATTCGTCATGGCATAGCCATGTACGCGCGGGCGGGGCGGCCGGATTCAGTTTCGGCAAAAAAAAAGCCACCGCAAGGGTGGCTGATGGGGGAGATGCCTTCAGGAGGGCGTCTTGCCGGCCGGTTTTGGGGTGGCAATGGCGATCGGGTCGCTGGCCGGAAAGCTTTCCTTCAGCGCTTCATCGAGCGCTTCCTCCGCATGGCTTTCATTGGCCGGCGTGGGCGAATCGCGCTCCGGTGGCGGGGCGGGTGCGGTAGCGGCGTTGGTGCTCGAATGCATGATGATCCCCTTGCGGTGGTGCGCCAGGCGGCCGGAATGGCCGTGGCGCGTGCTGATGCTTCCAGCCTAGCACATCGCGCAAAAAAGGCGCGCCCGCTGCGCCTGCCGACGGGGACGGTGGCGGCGTCTGCTACACTGCGCTCCACTTTTATCGACGGAACCGCCATGACCTCCCTTTCCTTGCCGTACCGCGCCACCGCCTTTGACGCCTGTGCCTGGCTGGCTGAACAGACGGGCACGCCTTGGACCCTGGCACGTTTGCTGGAGCAGGGCGGCTTGCCCTACGTCTGGCTCGATTACAGCGAAGAATGGGCCGAGTTGTTCCATGACGGCGTGACGCGCTATGCGGCACCCGTCGTGTTCATCGGCGACAAGGAGCACCTGGCCTCGGGCGCCGATGACGTGTGGCTGCGCTTTACGCGCGACTCGGGCAACATCGCCATCGAGCTGAAGGCGCCGGGACTGCGCGTGCCGGTCGATGGCTTGCACTTCCAGGAGCGCGATCTGTTGCGTTTGCTCAAGGAACTCCAGCATCCGCAGCCGGACCCGGCCGAAGCTGAAAAAGCGGCGCCGGTGGTCTTGCCCAGCGCCTTGAAGGGCCTGGGCCGCGAGCAGATTTTGATTGCCTTTGCCGGCGTGGGCAAGATCGACCTGGACAAGGGGTTGACCAGTGGCGTGGGCATCTTTGGCGACGATGGCGCACGCGTGCGCAAGAATTCGCGCGGCGGCAAGAACAGCCACCTGTGGCATCCGGTGACGTTGGCGTTCGGCTTGCACGATGTGCACCGCGTGCCGATGGCGCACCTGAAGAAGGCCTTCGCCACGCAACCATTGCTGCGCGAATGGAAGGCGGACTGGCTGGAATCGCTGCGCTTGCTGGGCGAGTAATAATATTGAATCGAACCCGCCACGCCTCGTGATGCGCGGTAGCCACGGCGGCGTCTTGTGCGGCGGCATCAGCCTTTCGATACTTTATTCACTCTCCTCGATTCTGCCACCGCATTGCGTATAGCACGCTCTGTAATCCGCCTCGCATTGCCACGTTCCAGCTGTGTTGGAGGAACAATATTGCCGTTTCTTCGAGCACAGTTCCCGGTCAGCATCTGTTTTCGCAACGGCCAGGCAAATGGAGACGGTACTGACATTCCTCATCTCACAAGCCTGTACCTGGGCCGCCGCAACTTGCTCTTTGCCTGCGATGCATATTTGTTGATTGGTCCCGCAGCTCGTCACGCATTGACGGCCCGCGTCGGAGTCCGGGGGGATAAAGCGATAGCTGGTGCAGCCGGCCAGACTGATGGCGAAACAAATCGCCACAGCAAGGCGTGACAAGAAGGAATTGTGGAATTGCAAGGTACGCATGCTTGAAAAGGGCTTTCCCGTGTCGATGAATGGGGTTGAATATCGTATATATTGATATTCTGACAGGCGATCTTTTCACGAACAATGCACTGCAATAACTGTTACATCTTAGCGGGTGGAACTGCTTCTGGACAACGGTGCTGTGCGAGCGAGAAGCCGGGCAGTTTTACAGTTCGATCGGCGCCACCTCGGTGCCGATATCGGGCGCCGCGTAATGCATGCTGAAATACACGAAAGCGCCGATGTTGATGGCGACCGTGATCCAGAACGCGATGCGGAATGAACGCTTGCTGGACTTGTGGCGCAGCCATTGCTGCGCCAGTACGGCGCCCGGCCAGCCGCAAAACAGTCCCAGCAGCAACAGGGTGCGTTCCGGCGTGCGCCAGCGTCCCTGTTTTGCGGCGGACTTGTCGATCGCATAGGCAACGAAACAGCTCAGGCTCAGCACGCCATACACGAGGGCGACCAGGGCGGGAATGTGGAAAAAGAAAGTGGCCAGTAAATACAGAACAACAAAGAACAGGATGACAAGGTAGGGCATATGATGTGTTTGCTTGAGCGGGGGGGGGGGCGTGAGTATCCCACAAGGGGAGCGATGCTGCAGCTTAAAACAAACAGCCTTGCGCCGTATCGATGTGCACGGCGCGGCGGCGGGCGTGGCCCGTTTTCAGCGCTTCGCGGTCGCTGGACAGGGCGATGCCTTCCAGGGCCAGCAAGGTTTCCTTGGCATGCAGGCCGCCCGCAAAACCCGTCAACTCGCCCGTGGCGCCGATGACGCGGTGGCAGGGGGCGATGATGGAAATGGGATTCTTGCCGTTGGCGGCGCCCACGGCGCGCACGGCGGCGGGACGGCCGATCTGGCGCGCGATCTCGCCATAGCTGCGCGTCTGGCCGTACGGTATCGTCAGCAGCGCACGCCACACTTCCTGCTGGAAAGGCGTGCCGGCAAAATCGAGCGGCACGTCGAATTGCTGGCGCGTGCCGGCGAAATATTCCGCCAGCTGGCGCGCCGTTTCCTGCAGCACGGGGCAACTGTCATCGACGCGCATCGCGCCCAGACGCACGCGGTTGGGCTTGTCGTTTTCCCACAGGATGGCGGTCAGGGCCGCGCCGCGCGCCACCAGGGTCAGCTCGCCCACGGGCGAGGGCACCACGATGCAGTCGTATTCCATGTTTGTTCCTTGATCAGATGGCGCCAGTTTAGCAGGATGGCGGCAGCGTGCATGTCGTCTGCACGATCGCGTGTAGGATAACCTTTTTCGGCCCGGAGAATGTGCTTTGACGACGATCCCTACCTATGACGATATCCGCGCGATTGCCGCGCGGCTGGTGCGGCAGCAGTATCCCACGGCCGTGGCGGCCATCATCGGCGGCTCGTTCGCCACGGGCCGGCAGACGCCCAGTTCCGATATCGACTTGCTGCTGCTGTTCGACCACGTCGACTGCGCCTGGCGCTCGACCATCGTGGCCGAAGGGCGCACGGTGGAACTGTTCGCGCATGACGTGGCCACGTTCACGTATTTTTGCAAGGAAATCGATGCGCCGGGCGGCACGGTGCCGCTGGCGAGGATGGTGCTGGAAGGCGAGAACATCGCCGCGCCCGGGCCGCAGCACGCGCAGCTGCTGGCGCTGGCGCAAGCCATCGCCGCCGCCGGGCCGCCCGTGCTCGATGTGGACAATTTGCAGCGGCGCCGCTACGCCATCACCACCTCGCTGGAAGACCTGGTCGACAGCCGTCACCCGGGTGAGGCGCTGACCGTTGCCTGCCAGTTGTATCCGGCGCTGGCCGACCTGCACTTGCGCGCGGCGGGACAGTGGAGCGGCAAGGGCAAGCACCTGTTTCGCCGCCTGCTGGCGTTCGACGCCTATATCGCCGGGCAACTCGATGGCGCGCTGCGCCTGGTGGCGGCCGACTTGCCGGCCGGCCAGCATGCGTTCGGGCAGGTTGCCGCCGCCGTGCTGGCGCCGGTCGGTGGCCCCTTGCTCGATGGCTTTACCTTGCCGGCGCCCGCGCACTGGCGCAGCGCGCCGCAGTAACTGTCCCGCCAGGGGGATTTACTGCTGCGGCCAGCGCTGCGGATAATGCCTCTTGATGTAGTCGGCGACGGCCTTGACATCGGCATAGCCGGCATTGCCGCGCCAGGCGGTGTACATGAAGCCGTTGACGCCCGTTACGCCATTGCTTTCCGCCTGCGCCAGTGCCTCCATCCAGGAATGCACATTGCCGGTGTCGAGGGCGCTGTCGTCGTAGTAGCCGGCGATCATTTGCCGATGCCCGAGGCCATGGAAGAATTCCAGCGATGCCTTGCGCCTGGCGGTCCCTTCATCGCTCCAGTTGACGATGACCGTTGTCGTCTTCAGGCCTTCCCATGAGTTGCTCACGTCACCGTTGACGGCCCAGTATTTGGGAATGGCGTTCATCTTCGGATCGAACATGTCATTCCAGACATACAGTTCCAGATTCGGGTACGCTTGCAGCAGGGTTTCCTGGTGTTTCTCGATCATGTGCGCCAGGTATTTTCCAGCCGTGATGTTGCCGCAGGCAGGATCCCAGTTGAGTACCCGGTTTTCATCGTAGTAGAGGAAGAATTTCGTCGGGCCGTCGAGCAGGCCGTGGATATTGTCGTAATACTGTTTCTGGATATCGAAGAATTTCTGATAGCAGGCGCTGGCCGGCGTACTCCACATGGAGGTCATGCTCTGCGCCGACTGGTAGGCTGACACGTGCAGGATGGCGCCTTCGCCGATGCTGCTTTGCGCGGGAAGGTTCAGCGCTTCCGTGTCAACGACATAATCGAGCGATTCCACATACGTGATGCTGCCGTCTTCCGACTTTACCGTGACGGGCAAGGTCGCGGGATTGCGCCGTATCGTATGGGCCAGGCCGATCTGTTTGATGTCCAGATCATCGAGCCAGACGGCGCCAGCCTGCAGCAGATTTACTTTCCAGCTGCCGATATACAAATACGTCAGGGGATTATTCCCTGTATTGAAGTCCAGATTATATTGTTTCCAATCCTGCGTGCTGGCCAGTGTGTTGCCGCTGCCATTCCAGGCGCCATTTTGCGTACCCCAGCCCAGCCCGGCGTTGGCATTCGAATACATTGGCGCCTTTGCCGTGGGATCGGTAATCTGTATCCTGAATGCGGCGTCGGGATGGTAGTTTTCAGTCTTGATCCAGAACGATGCGCGGTAAGCGGTGTTCGGGCGCAGGTTGCTTAACTTGCGGTGCAGCCGGGCCATATTGCTGTCTCCAGCCTTGCTGAATTTAATCGAGCGCTGGCCCGTGTGCGCGACCGTATTGTCGACAACGCTGTTGCCTGCCGTTTTTTCAAACAATTCCCATGCCGGGCTGCTGTTTTCAAAACCGGGATCGTCAATGGCAGACAGGCCGACAGGCACCGCGCGCCTGCCTTGTACGATAAACGGCGTATCGATGGTCGGCAAGGCCTCGATCAAGTCCGGCGCGGCACTGACGGGGACTTCCGGGCCGCCGCCGACCGGTATCAATTCGATGCCGTTATCCTTGGCCGCCTGCACCACCAGGGCGAAATTGGGGAAGTAATTGGGATATTTTGCCGCCGTGGCGGGATTGAGCATGGCCACATAGGAACCGCTGCCGCCCGCATTGAGGGCGATGCCGTTATAGCCCTCCGCCTTGGCGACATGAATCAGTTCGATGACCTTGTTGAAACTGGCATCGGCCGTGGAGGCTGCTGCCGTAATATTGCCGCCGTAATAAATCCAGCGTTTTTCAAAGCAGTTCGTGCAAGCTGGCGTTGCCGCGTTTGCGGAAAGTACCGGCAGCACGCCGGCGCATGACAGCGCCAGTGCCGTCCAGACAGCCGTCTTTTTCATTTCCATCAGATATCCCTGTTTTAAATTTTTGATAATATCAAAAAATCACTAACTCAAGGACGTGTTCATGGCTGATTGTTGCCTATTTCAATTCCATATCAATGAATGCGCTATCGCGCAGATCATTGCCATTCACGGCACGGCGGACAGGGCTTCGTCCGCCGTGCTGGCGCCGGCGATGCGCTTATTTAAAACGCCGTGCGCACGGCCAGGCTGATGTTGCGCGGTTCGCCCCAGAACACGCCGTCGAAGAAGCCCACGTTGCGGTAGTACTTTTTATCGAGCAAGTTATTCACGTTCAACTGCACGCTGGCATGCTTGCTGAGCGCATAGCTGGCCATGGCGTTGACCAGTGCATAGCCGGCCTGCGGGATATCCGTGATCGTGCCCGATGGCGGGCGGCCGTACCACGACTCACTGTAGGTGGCGCTTTGCGCCGTCATGCTGGCGCCCGCTTTCAGGCCAGCCAGGCTGCCGTCGAAGCGATAGCTGGTGGCCAGGCGCAGCAAATGGCGCGGCTGCGTGCTGGCGGCGCGGCGGCCATCGGCCTCGGCCGCGTGCAGGTAGGTATAGCCGCCACTCGCTTCCCAGGCGGGCGTGATCTGGCCGGAGACGTCGAATTCCACGCCCTTGGCCGTCACGCCGGCGCCATTGGCCACCATGGCCTGGCCGCCGTCGGGCAGCAAGAAGCCGGGAGGCACCGTGCGGTCGAGTTCCGCCAGGTTCTTTTTCTTCGTGTGGAACAGGGCGGCCGATGCATTCAGCTTGCCTTCATAGAACTCGCCCTTGATGCCCAGTTCCGCATTGTCGCCCGTTTCCGGCGCCAGGAACTGGTTGTTGCGGTCCTTGCTCGATTGCGGGTTGAACAGCTGCGTGAAGCTGGCGTAGGCCGAAAATTGCTTGTTGATGTCGAACACGGCGCCCACATACGGCGTGACTTCATTGCGCGTTTCCACGAAGTCGCTGTTGTCCGTGTGCACGCCTCGCGTATCGTAGTTGCGCGTATCCGTGCGGTACGTGCTGCTGCGCGCGCCGATGATCAGGTGCAGCGGGTCGGCCAGGCTCAAACGCGTGGCCACATAGCCGCCCGCCAGGCGCGTCACGGTTTCCGTGTGCGAACCGTCCGGGTGGAACACGGGACGGGGGATGTTGCCCGTCCAGCTGCGGTAATCGGGGATGAAGTCCGGGTAATTGATTTCCGCTTCGCCGCCCAGCGAGCGCGAGCGCTGGTTGCCGCCGTTCCAGCCGACGATGGCCGTGTGCTTGCGTCCCAGCAAGGTGAAGGGACCGCTGGCGTACACGTCGAAATTGTCGCTGTTCTTCTTGCCTGCGCCCCAGGCGCCCGTCCACAGGCGCATGCCTTCACCGGTAGCCGGGTCGGGATGGCCCGCGCCCGCATAGGCGACGGTGGTGCGGTTCGTGCTTTCCGTGCGCGCATAGCCCAGGTGCATATTCCAGTTACCGGGCAGGCGCTGGTCCAGCGATGTGAATAGCGTGTGCTGCTTGTTGGCCCAGGTGCTCCATGGCGTCGTGAAACTGGTGTTGCGCGGCAAATTGGCCAGGCTGCCATCTGCGTTCCAGTACGGCACGGCGCCCCAGGTGGCGCCCGTGGGCTTGTTGTCCTGGAAATCGACGCCGGCCGTCAGCAGGGTGCCGGGGCGCACGTCCGCCTCGACGATGACCATGCCGACCGTCTTGCGTTCGTGATACATGTCCAGGTAGGAATCGCGTTTTTGCCAGGCCAGGGCTGTGCGCGCACGCACGCTGCCCTCCGCGTTCAGCGGCGTGGAGAGGTCGGCCTCGACGCGCTGGTCATCCCAGCGGCCCATGATCAGGCCGGCGCTGGCCTGGAATTCCTTCGTCGGCCGCTTGCGTATCATGTTGATGGTGGCCGACGGGTCGCCCGTGCCGCCCATCAGGCCGGTGGCGCCGCGCACGACCTCGATGCGGTCGTACAGGATCGTGTCTTGCAATGGCGCATTGCCGCCGCGCGCCATGCCGTCGATCTGGATATTGTCGATGCCGAAGCCGCGCGCATAAAAGGTCGTGCGCTCCGTATCGTTCTGTCCCACCTGGATGCCCGTCGTCTGTGCCAGCGCCTGGTCCAGGCGCACGGCGCCCAAGTCATCGAGCAGCTGGCGCGTGATGACGCTGACCGATTGCGGCGTTTCGCGCAAGGACAGGTCCATGCGCGTGGCGCTGCGCGCTTCGCCCGCCGTGTATGACTGCGTGCCTTCCGTGGTAGCCGTCGACTGGCCCAGCACGGTGACGGCTGGCATGGTGACGTCGGCCGCAGCGGCGTCGGCAGCCTGTGCCGGCAGGACCACGCCGGCGGCAAGGCTCAGCAGGGCGATGTGCAACAGGCTTGGGAGGGGGCGCAAGGCGGGCTGGTGCGAAGAAGAAAATACGGTAGTCGATTGCATCATTTTCCTGGAATATTGTAGTCGTGTGTTTTCCTATCTCGTCTGGCGAGGTGCGCAGTAGCTGGGGGGATGGCGTGATGCTGGCCCGTGGTCTGGCTTGGATAGCAGTTCCACCGCAAGGCCCGGCGCGGTCGGGCAGTGGAAAAGAAGGGCGCGCGATTCCCGCCACTTTCGTGAATAAGAATCATTATCAATATAGGCGATATTTGCCAAATAATCAAGCGTGCGCACCAAAAGAGTGCAGACAGGAGTGCAGGCAGACCCGGGGCGGCGCATCGGCGGGCCTTCTGCGATAATGCAGGCGCTGATAAAATATTTTCCTCATTGAAAGAAATGCATGCGTACATGGATCGCTTGTGCCGGATGGTTGTGTGTCGTGTCGCTGGGCCAGGCCCAGGAACACGCGCCGCCGGCTGTTCCCGCGCCGCTGCAGAGCGCCAGCGTGCCCGCCGCCGTATCGCCAACCCTTGCGCCTGCCACGCCTGTCATACCCGCCGCGGCACCGGCACCGGCACCGGCGCCAGCGGCGAGCGCAGACGAAGCCTTGCCACCGCAAATGGTGACGATCACGGCCAGCAGCGACGCCAAGGCGCCGCGCATCCGTTTCACGGCTTACCGCGAAAGTTATCTGACGGCCAGGAAAGTGTGGCAAGTGTCGAGCGGCAGCGTGGTCATGGCCCTGCGCCTGATTCCGGCCAAGCTGAGCGCCACCATCGACGACGTGCGCGTGGCCTTGCAAGGCAATGGTGCGCCTGTGCCGATCAAGGTCTCCAGCGGCGGGGTGTTTGTCGTGCCGCTCAACGATGACATCGCCGCGCAGGACGGCACTTTCCTGGTGAACAAGGGCCGGGGGGAGCTGACGGCGAATATCGTCCTCCAGCCGTCTGTGGCGCGCGATGCCTGGAACGTCACGCGCGTGGGACAGGTCTTGCAGGACGCCAGGCGCGCGGTGCGAGCCATCACGCCATGGTACAAGCGGCCGTTCGCCAGCGACGTGCAATCGCTGGCGTTTTGCGCGGCCGAGCGGGGCAGCGCCTTGCAGTTGATGGATGGCGAGCAACTGATCGCCACCTTGCCCATGAACGAGTCGGCCGTGAATGACATCAACCAACCCGTGTTTTGCAAGATTTTCGACGGCGAAGACAAATACCCGGGACACTACCGCGTCGTCATGCCCGAGCAAGCCACGGTGCTGCTGCTGTAGAGGTCAGTTTGGCTGGCGCTGCACCATTTCCAGCGCCGCCGCCAGGGCCAGGTCCATCGTGGCCTGATGGAAGATCAGCCATTGCGGCAAGGGCGACAGCGCATGGCGGCCCTGTTCCAGGTCGCCCTCATCGACGGCGGCCCAGGCATGGTGCAAGCCGCTGAGCACGCGCGCATGCTGTTCGCGGTGGTTGGCCAGCGAAGGAAAGGCGATCTGCTCCATCAAATCCTCTTCCTCGCGGAAGTCGCGTTCGACGGCCGCGATCAGTTCGCGAAACGCCACGCTGAAATGCTGGTCGCCCAACTGCTGCAGCCGCGCCAGCTCCTGAAACAGCGCCTCATGCGCCTCGTCGATGACGGGAACCCCCAGCGCCATCTCATCCTTCCAATGCGATTTACCCATGCCGATACTCCAGGTTAAGTCCGTCACGGTGCGAAGCGGACTGTTCCAGTTTGGGCGCAGCAAAGGTGGAAATCCATGATCTGGATCAAAAGTACGGCGAAGAGGGGGAGCAAATCAAGGCAAAAATAAATGGGAGGAGAGAACAAATCCCCACCCGCAATCAAGCGGTTTTCATCGATGCGACGTGTTACCGAGCGCCGCTGAAAAACGCCGCTGGCAAGGCGCCGCGCCGAAGGCAGTACGAATGTACGACGAGGCCCGGCAACGCAGTCAGCGACGTTTTCTCAGCCGCGCGTCTTATTGTTTAGGCCAGTGGGCCCACATGCCTTGCGCATCGACATTCGGCACCTGCAATTGCTGCCCGGCGGACGTTTGCATCGTATCCCTCAGCACGAGGGGCACGAGCATCAAGGCCGACAGGGCAAGGCAGGCCAGCACTTTGAGCGTCAACATGGTCGTCTCCTGATGAGCCGGTGGCGGCGCGGGGGTGCGGCGCCTGCCGGTCACTTCAATCGCGTACGCATATCTTTATTCCATGCTTGCAGTTTAGCCCACCTGGTCGTAACTTCAACTTATTGCTGTGATGCACTGCACCAGTTCGCCTGCTGCCGGGGGCTACTTCGCCTTGCGCCCGCGCCGTGGCTTGCCTGCCGGGGGCAGGAAGGAATCGAACCACACTTGCGTCAATTGCCGCGTATTTTTCGCCGCTTCGCGCTTGACGGCGGCCGTGGCATGGCCGCGCGCCGTGTTGGCGATGCGGTTGGCGGCGCTCAGGTACATGCTCATCCAGGGGTTTTTCATGGCTAGCCTCGCAGACTGTGGGTGGGGCGGCGCGGATATGTCTCCATGCCGCCATGCCGCTACTGTAGTCCGATGGCAGGCGCTGACTGTGCGCCTGCCCACATAGCCGGGCGGCGCCGGGGGCGGGTTGATGTAGATCAATACACGTCGCGACGGTAGCGTCCGGCCGCCAGCAAGGCATCGAGTCCCTCCTGGCCCAGTACTTCTTGCAGTACAGCATCGATTCCTGTCGCCATGCCTTGCAGGCTGCCGCACACGTAGACGATGGCCCCTTGCGCCAGCCAGTCGCGCAGTTCGCCGGCGCTGGCGCGCAGGCTGTCCTGCACGTATTGCCGTGTTTCACCATCGCGCGAAAAGACGCGGTCCAGGCGTGCCAGGTGGCCAGCGTCCAGCCAGCCTTGCAACTCTGCGCCGCAGATACTGTCAAAAGCTTGCTGGCGCTCGCCGAACAGCAGCCAGTTGCGGGCCAGTCCCGCCCGCTGGCGCGCGCGCAAATGCGCACGCAAGCCGGCCAGGCCGGAACCGTTGCCGATGTAAATGCAGGGCACGTCGACCAGGGCGGGCGCGAAGGCGGGATTGGCTTGCAGGCGCAGGCGGATGGGGGTGTCCAGCGGGGCGAAGCGCGTGAGCCAGCCGGAACAGACGCCATAGCCCTGGTTGTCATCGCCCGCATGGCGCTCCTGACGCACGAGCAATTGCAGTTCGCCATCGGATGGCAGCGAAGCGAGCGAATAGCTGCGCGGCGCGTGATGGGCACTGCCTGCCTCGCCATCGCTGCCGTCCGCATTGCATGGGATGATTTCCGCCAGCGCGCCCGCGTCCCAGGTGGCATCGGCCGGACCCGTCAAGGTGATTTCATGCAGTTCGCCGCCCAGGCTGCCCGGGTTGAGCAGCACGCGGCGCGCCAGGCGCCACTCGGCATATGACGCTTCTTCCTGCACACCGATGGCGTCGATGGCGCTGCCGCTGCAGCGGGCCAGCGCTGTGGACCAGTCGGCCAGGGCGGCGGGGTCGTGCTTGTCCACTTCGATCAGGGGGAACAGGGGCGCGGCGCCCAGCGCCTGCAATTGTTGCGCCAGCGTATGGCCAAAGCCGCAGAAGGCGCTGTAATGGCGGTCGCCCAGGGCCAGCATGCCGAAATCGAGGCCCGTCAGCGGCGTGCCGGAGGTAGCTTGCAGCAGGCGCGCGAAGCGGCGCGTGCCATCCGGCGCCTCGCCTTCGCCAAAGGTGCTGGCGACGATCAGGGCCCGTTCATACTGGCGCAATTGCACGGGATCAAACTGGTCCAGCGATTGCACGTCGACGGCCACGCCCGCCTGCTGCAGGGCGCGCGCGCTTTCCAGGGCCAGGCGCTCGGCCTGTCCCGACTGGCTGGCATAGGCCACCAGGGTGGGCAAGCCCGTGTTCGCCTGTCCCGGCGCACCGGCGCCCAGCATGGCGCGCTGTGCCTGCACGGCCCGTTTTGCCTTGCGGCGGCCCAGGTACAACATCCAGCCCGTGATGGCGAACAGGGGCAGGCCCAGGCTGGCCAGGGTGACGATGATACGGCCCGGCAAGCCCAAATACGTGCCCATGTGCAGCGGATAAATGATGTTGACGAGGCGCGAACCCAGCGCCTGCTGGCTGTACGGTTCGTTTTCCGTGACGCTGCCGTCGGCCGGGGCAATCGACAGGCGGCTGCGCGCCCGTTCGTGCGGCGCATCGCTGGCCAGCCACGTGAATTGCACGGCTTCGCCGGCGCGGGTCGGCAGGCGCACGCTGGCCAGGGTCCAGCCGGGGGCGTGCTGCTGGAAGCTGTTCCAGGCCGGGCCGATGTCGACGGCCGGTATTTCCTTCTTCTCCTTGGACTGGCCTTTCTTGCCCGGCGCCTGCGCCTGTGCCATCCTTGGCGGCTTGCCGGCCCAGGCGTCGATATTGTCGCGCACCACGTCGTAGCTCCAGTAAATACCCGTCAGGGTCAGCGCCACATAGACGACCAGGCACCAGGTACCGGCCACGGCGTGCAGATTCCACAGGAAGGAGCGGCCTTTCAGGGCAGGGTCGAAGGTCAGCCAGGTGCGCCAGTCCAGCGGACGGCGGGGCCAGCGCAGATACAGGCCGGACAGGGCCAGGCCCAGCAGGCACAGGGCCAGCGCGCCCGCTACTTGCCGGCCCGGATCGCGGGGCAGCAGCAGCCAGCGGTGCAGCGATTCCGTCCACTCAAAAAAGCCCGCCCCCGTCAGTGCCGGCTGGGTCGCTCCCGTGTAGGGATGGACATAAATGGATTCGCCGCGCCGCTGGCCATTCTTCGGCGCGAAGAACAGGCGTGGCGCCGCGCCCGCCTCCGCATACATGGTGATGGAGGCGACGCGCTGGCCGTGTTCGGCAGCGGCAATGTTGCCCAGCTGGCCAGGCGTCAGCGGTGTGCGCGTTTCCACGGCCACATGGCGCACGCCGGGGTTCATGAGGTCCAGCAATTCATCCTTGAAGGCCAGGGTTGCGCCGCTCAGGCCTATGATCACCAGCACCGTGCCGGCCGTGATGCCGATAAACCAGTGCAATTGAAACCAGACCTGCTTCCAGCTCCAGTGCCAGCGCCGCGGTTGCAGGGTGGCGGCAGGCTGGCGCTGCTGTTGGCGGGTCTCCGGCGCCTCGTCGGCGCTGGCGCGCAGCTGGGGTTGTGGCAGGGAGGAGGTGGTCATGGCGGCTTTCGATAGCGCCGCCATGCAGGGCGTCAGACATGGCGGGGAAGAAGGAAGGCTGACATATTAACGCAAACGAGAATCATTCGCAAATGATGGCGCGCTGGCACTGTTGCGCAAAATGCTCGCGGCAGGCCGGGATGATGCTTTTGATAATTTACATCGTCGTGAAATTGTGTGAAAATGAAAATCATTCTCATTCGTGATGCAGTGCTGACCCACTTGACCGGCAAGTATGGCAGCCCCTTTGTTTGTTTGCCCGTGTCCACCATTTCTCCCTCCCTCGATACTTTTAGCGACCTGTACGCCAGCCACCATGGCTGGCTGTATAACTGGCTGTGGCGCAAGCTCGGTTGCCGCGACGGTGCGGCCGACCTGGCGCAGGACACCTTCGTGCGCATGCTGGCGACGCAGTCGGCGGACAGCCTGCGCGAACCGCGCGCCTACCTGAGCACGGTGGCCAATGGATTGCTGGTCAATCACTGGCGCCGCCTGACCCTGGAGCGCACGTTTCTGGCGGCCCTGGCCGGCCGTCCCGAAATGACGGCGCCGTCGCCCGAAGAGCGGGCCCTCGTGGTGGAAGCCCTGTGCCGCATCGACGCCATGCTCGATACCTTGTCGCCGCGCGCACGCCAGGCTTTCCTGCTGGCGCAGCTCGACGGCCTGACGTATGCGCAGATCGCCGGCCAGCTGGATGTATCCGAACGCATGGTGAAAAAATACATGGCGCAAGCCATGCTGCAATGCATGCTGTGCATGGATGATGCCGCCTAAGCCAGGCGCCGCCATGCCGCCGGCCGACTACGCCATCTTGCAGGAAGCGGCCGAATGGTTCGCCGTGCTGCGCGGCGAAGACGCCGATCCTGCCGACCAGCAAGCCTGGGAGCGCTGGCATGCCAGCTCGCCTGCCCACCGCGCCGCCTGGCGCCGGGTGGAAGCCGTCAGCGCCGAATTTCGCCAGCTGCCCGGCGAACCGGCGCGCCAGGCGCTCGACGCTGCTGGGCCGCGCCAGAGCGATACCCAGCGCCGCAGCCTGGTCAAGGGCTTGCTGGCGCTGTGCCTGACGGCCGGCATGGGTGGCGCCGCGCTGCTGCGGCGCGATACGCGTAGCTGGGTCGCCAGTCTGCATGCGGGCGAAAAAACGCCGGTCGGCGCTATCCGCCAGCTGGCGCTGGCCGACGGTTCGCAACTGTGGCTGAACACGGCCACGTCCCTCGACATTGATTACAGCGACACGCTGCGCCGCATCGCCCTGCATGGCGGCGAAATCTATCTCGCCTCCGCGCGCGACAGCCGCCAGCCGGCGCGCGCGCTCGTGGTCGACACCGTGCACGGCCGCCTGCGCGCGCTGGGCACGCGTTTCAGCGTGCAGCCGCAAGGCGATGCCACTTTGCTGGCCGTCTACGAGGGCAGTGTCGAGGTGGCGCCCCGCGATGGCGGCGTGCCGCGCATCGTGCCGGCCGGCCAGCAGGTGCGCTTTGGCGACGGTTTTATCGGCGAGCCATACGCCGCCGACCCGAACGGGGCCGCCTGGATCGAGTATCGTTTGCAGCCGGAACAGATGCGGCTCGATGATTTCCTCGCGCAACTGTCGCGCTACCGGCGCGGCCACCTGGGCTGCGCGCCCGAAGTGGCCCATTTGCGCCTGGTGGGCAGCTATCCGCTGGCCGACACGGACCGCATCCTGGCGGCGCTGGAAGCGACCTTGCCCGTCAGGATCAACCGCGTGCACGACTGGTGGGTCACGGTGGAAGCCCAGTTGCCCAATCAAAACAGTAAATAAGAATATTTCTCAAAACGGGTTCCCTTTTTGAAAAGTTGTTTGGCAAGGTAGAAGTAACTTGCTCAACATCAATGAGGAATGCCGTGTCGTCGTACCCCATCTCCCTGCCGTTTGCCCGCCGTCTGCTGCCGCTGTCCCTGGCTGCGGCGCTGCTGGCCGTGCCTGCCATGCATGCCATGGCAGCGGCGGCGGAAGAGACCGTGCACAGCTTCCGCATCGCCGCCGCACCCCTGGGCCAGGCCCTGCGCCAGTTTGCGGGCCAGGCGGGAATCTTGCTGTCGGCCGAAGGCGGCTTGACGCAGGGCAAACGCAGCGCCGGCTTGAACGCCACCGTGGCCACGGGCCAGGGCTTGCAGCAATTGCTGGCAGGCACGGGCCTCGTGGCCGTGCAGTTGCCGGACGGAAGTTACATCGTGCGTCTGGCCCCCACGCCCCTGCGCGCCGACCTGGACAGGGAGGGCGCCGGTTTGCAAGTGCTGGCGCCCGTCACCGTGCAGGGCAGCGGCGACGATGGCTACCGCCGCGCCAGTTCTTCCGCCGCCAGCCGCAACGATACGGCCTTGCATGACACGCCGCAGGCCGTCAGCGTGGTGAGCCGCGAATTGATACGCGACCAGGACATGCGCACCCTGGCCGATGCCATGCGCTACATGCCGGGAGTGGGCATGGCCGCGGGCGAGGGCAACCGCGATACGGCGGTGATGCGCGGCAACAGCTCGACCTCGGATTTTTATCTGGACGGCATGCGCGACGACGTGCAGTACTACCGCGATTTCTACAATATCGAAGCGGTCGAGGCCATCAAGGGGCCGAACGCCCTGGTCTTCGGCCGCGGCGGCGGCGGTGGCATCATCAACCGGGCCACCAAGCAGCCACAATGGACGAACGACGGTGAAGCGAGCGTGAGCCTGGGCGCCTGGCGCAACCGGCGCGCCGCGCTCGATGTGCAACAGGTCTTCGGCGGCGATGTCGCCGTGCGCGTCAATGCCATGGCGGAAAACAGCGATTCTTTTCGCCAGGGCGTCAAGGTGCGCCGCAGCGCCATCAATCCCGTGCTGGCCTGGCGCCTGTCGCCGCGCACCACCGTGCAAGCCAGCTATGAACATTTTCGCGACGACCGCGTGACGGACCGGGGCCTGCCTTCGTACCAGGGGCGGCCGTTCGACACGGACCCGTCCACGTTTTTCGGCATCGCCGGCAGCAGCCCGTCGTGGGCGTATATCGATGCGCTGGGCGTGACCTTCGAACATGATATGGGCGGTGGCGCAAGCCTGCGCAACCGCACGCGCCTGGCCGATTACGACAAGCTGTACCAGAACGCCTTTCCCGGCCCCGTCAGCGCCGATGGCGAGAACGTGACCGTGCTGGCGTACAACAGCGCCACCAGGCGACGCAACCTGTTCAACCAGACGGACGTCGAGTGGACGGTGGCGGCCGGGACCGTGCGGCACCGGTTGACGGCGGGCGGCGAACTGGGCCGCCAGACGACGGACAATCTGCGCAACACCGGCTATTTCACGACTCTGGGCGACAACGTCACCCACATCAGCCTGCCTACATCGCATCCCGTGACGGACTTGCCCGTCACTTTCCGCCCCAGCGCCACGGATGCGGACAACCATGGCGTGGCCGATACGGCCGCCCTGTACCTGCAGGACCAGGTCCGCTTCAGCCCGCAATGGCAGGCGATTGCCGGCCTGCGCTACGAGCGCTTTGCCGTCGATTTCGTCAACAAGCGTACTGGCGCGCGCATCGCCCGCACGGATACGCCGTGGTCGCCGCGCGCCGCCCTCATTTACCAGCCCGTGCCCGCGCTGTCGCTGTATGCCAGCGTCAGCCAATCGTTCCTGCCGCGCGCGGGTGAACAGCTGGCATCGTTGACGCCCAGCAATGCCGTCTTCGAGCCGGAGCGTTTCCGCAACGTGGAGCTGGGCGTCAAATGGGAGGTGACGCCGCTACTCTCCGCCAGCGCGGCCGTGTACCGCCTGGAACGCAGCAATGTGGCCGTCACCGACCCCGCCGATACGACGCGGGCGATGCTGGTCGACGGCCAGCGCAGCGAGGGCCTGGAACTGGACGTGAATGGCAAGGTCCAAGCTGGCTGGAGCATCGCCGGCGGCTATGCGTGGCAGCGCGCCGTGCTGACGGCCACGCAGGCGACGACGGCCGTGGAGGGCGCCACGGTGGCGCATGTGCCCAGGCACAGCCTGTCGCTGTGGAACCGCTACGATTTTTCGCCCGCCTTGGGCGCCGGCCTGGGCGTGATCGCTCGCAGCGCCGTGTACGCCTCGGTGTCGAATACGGTGGTATTGCCCGGCTTTACCCGTGTCGATGGCGCCGTCTACTTCAAGCCGCAGGGAAATTTTCAGCTGCAGCTGAATGTGGAAAATTTATTCAACAAGAAATATTACGCCTCCGCCCACAGCAACGACAACATCGCGCCCGGTTCGCCCCGGGCCTTGCGCATGACGGCGCTGTGGCGGTTCTAGTTTTGTAGGCGCCAGGTTTGCAGTACCCAAGCAATCAACGAGCCAGCCAACTGCCGGGGGCAGTAGCCAGCCAATTTATTCCATCCGATACATTGAAAGATAGTGATGACATCGAAAGACAAAGCGGGCGTTACCATCCGCAGCCGCAAGCACCACACCACTTCCACGCCGCGCATGCATGGCACGGCCCTGGCCGCGTTTGCCACCCTGGCCATGCCGCTGGCGCTGCACGCGCAAACGACGGACAAGCCGCAGCAGTTGCAGGAAGTCAAGGTCGTGGGCACGGCTGACCGCCTGATCCAGGCGCCCGTCAAATCGGCCAACGACAAGCTGACGGCGCCGCTGCTGGACACGCCGAAATCCGTCACCGTGATTCCTGCCGAAATCATTTCGCAAACGGGCGCCGTCTCGCTGACGGATGCGCTGCGTACCGTGCCGGGCATCACCATCGGCGCCGGCGAAGGCGGCAACCCCGTGGGCGACAACCTGTTTATCCGCGGCTACAACGCGCAAACGGATACGTATATCGATGGCATCCGCGACACGGGTTCGCAATCGCGTGAAATCTTTGCGCTGGAACAAATCGAAGTCGTCAAAGGCCCGAACTCGGCCTACGGTGGACGCTCGTCCGCAGGCGGCGGCGTGAACCTGATCAGCAAGACGCCGAAGGCGGAAGATTTCACCAACGCCACCGTCGGCCTGGGCAGCGCCAAGTACCGCCGCGCCACGGCGGACGTGAACCGTGTGATCAGCGACGACGTGGCCGTGCGCCTGAACGTGATGGCGCACGATGCCCACGTTGCCGGCCGCGACTTCATCAATGGCGACCGCTGGGGCATCGCGCCATCGATCACCTTCGGCCTGAAATCGGCCACGCAGGCGACCCTCAGCTACTACCACATGCAGTCGAGCGAATTGCCAGACACCGGCTTGCCGTTCAACAACCCGTTCTCGTCGGGCGCCAACGTGTCGAAAAACGGCAATGGCACGTCCGTCAACGTGCCGCGCGACACCTTCTATGGCCTGGTGAACCGCGATTTCCGCGACACGCAGAGCGATATCGGCACCATCGACGTGCGCCATGACTTCGGCAACAAATTGATTTTGCGCAACGTGACCCGTTACGGCAAGACCAGCAACGACTACGTGTGGACCCAGCCCGACGATTCCAAGGGCAACACCATGCTGTACGGCACCGTCTGGCGCCGCGCCAACACGCGCACGACCGATACGGACGCGCTGGCCAATGCGACCAGCCTGGGCGGCGAATTCCTGGCCGGCGGCGTGAAGCACACCTACACGGTGGGCCTGGAAGTCGGCCGCGAGGAAACGGATCGCAGTTCGTATCTGTTCAGCCCGGGGACGAACAATTTCCTCACCAAGTCGACCACTTGCCCCACGTCGGGCGCCGCCACCGGCTACAACTGCGCGCCCTTGCTCAACCCGAACGCCAACGACCCATGGGTCTACACGCGCACGGTGTCGCCGGCACGCACGAACATCGTCACCAACACGCGTTCCGTGTACGGTTTCGATACCATCGAGTTCACGCCGCAATGGCTGCTCAACGTGGGCATCCGCTGGGATGACTACAAGAGTTCGCTGAACACGCCGCAATACACGCTCGACGGCAAGACCACCGCCGCCACCAGCGCCAATGTGCACGCTACCTTCGCCAGCTACCAGGCCGGCCTGGTCTACAAGCCATCGACCAACAGCAGCGTGTATATTTCCTACGGCACTTCGTCCACGCCACCGGGCAATGACGGCGGCGACGGCATCGACGGCTTGACGGTCGCCATCCAGAACCTGAAGCCGCAAGAAAGCAAGAGCTTCGAGCTGGGCACGAAATGGGAAGTGCTGCCGGGTGGCCGCCTGTCCGTGAGCGGCGCCTATTTCCAGAGCGACATGAGCAATGCGCGCGTGACGGCACCGGACGGCACCACGCAAAACGTGGGCGACAAGCAAGTCAAGGGTATCGAGCTGGGCGTGAGCGGCAATATCACCAAGGAATGGTCGGTGTTTGGCGGCTACACCCACCTGAACGCCATCGTGGAAAACAATGGCTATGTCACGAATGGCGTGATCAATGGCGTGACGCAATACGCGCCGTCGCCGTACAACGGCAACCAGTTCCCCACCACGCCGAAAAACAGCGCCTCGCTGTGGACCTCCTACCTGGTCACGCCCGCCATCACGGTGGGTGGCGGCGTGAACTACGTCGATAAAGTCTATGCGAACGTGGCCAACAACAAGTTTGCCCCCGCTTACACGCGCTTCGACGCCATGGCCAGCTATGTGGTCAACCGCAATGTGACCCTGCAGCTGAACATCCAGAACCTGACGAACAAGCTGTACTTCGACAAGGTTTCCTCTCCGCACTATGCTGGCGTGGCCCCTGGCCGTTCCGCAACCGTGACGGCCAACATCAAGTTCTGATGTTTGCCCGTTTGATGTAGCACAAGGCGCCGCACCCGGCAGATTGGGGCGGCGCTTTTTTTCATTTCCCGGTTCCCTTTTGACGTTCTCGCTTGGCAAAGTAGGGAGAGCAGAACGCACAAGCGGAGAATCCCATGCAAGACATTCAATACCAGGGCGATGGCCGCGTGTTCGAGCGTTTGCGCGCCGTGCGCCTGCGCCCGACCAGCGCGCGCATCTGCATCTTGCAAGTGCTGGCCGGCACGCAGCGGCAAGCGATGAATGCGGAAAGCATTTATCAGCAACTGCTGCACATCGGCATTGCCGTCAGCCTGGGCACGATTTACCGCGTGCTCAAGGAAATGGAACTGGCCGGCTTGCTGCTGCGCGAGCGCGAAGCTAGCGCCAGCGGCAACAAGGCGCGCTACCTGATCAAGCCCGACCAGGTGGAGACGGACAGCTGCTATCTCGTGTGCAGGGTCTGCGAACGCAGCGTGCTGGTGCAGGATGCGGCGCTGGTGGAACAGCTGCGCCAGACGGTGGTGGCGCACGGCATGGACATCGGCGCCAACGTGATTTCCGTACAGATGCGCTGCAGCCAGTGCGCCGGGGAAGCGCAAGCGGGGCGGGGCAAGCCCTTGCGGGCCGCCTGACGGCGCCGCCTTTTGATGCGGCGCAACATTGCGGCAAGGCCATCCTCCTCCTCGCCGCGCGCATTAGGCGCTACAATAGGGAATCTCTTTATTCTCCCTGACTCGTCTTCTGCTGCCATGACCACTTCCACACCGAATCTTGTCGTCACCCCATCCGCCCACCCCCTGTCCGACGCCGAGCGCGCCGCGCGCATGGTCAATCCTGCCTTCGGCCGCATCTTCACCGACCACATGGTGGTGATTCCTTACCGCGACGGCAAGTGGCAGCAGGGCGAATTGAAGGCCTACGGCCCTTTGACGCTGGACCCGTCCGCGTCGTCCCTGCATTACGGCCAGGCCATCTTCGAAGGCTATAAAGCGTTTGCCCAGCCGGACGGCAGCATCAAGACCTTCCGTCCGGAACAGAATGCCGAGCGCTTCAACCGCAGCGCCGCGCGCCTGGCCATGCCGGCCATTCCTGTCGAGCTGTTCCTGGAAGCGGGCGACGCGCTCATCTCGCAAGACCGCAACTGGGTGCCGAAGAATACGGGCGAGAGCCTGTACATGCGTCCGCTGATGATCGCCACCGACCCGTACCTGGGCGTGCGTCCATCGGAAGAATACCTGTTCGTGCTGTTCGCCTCGCCAGCCGGCGCCTACTTCCCGAAAGGCGTGAAGCCCGTCACCGTGTGGATCAGCGAAGACTTCGTGCGCGCCGCGCCGGGCGGCACCGGTGAAGCCAAATGCGCGGGTAACTATGCGGCCAGCCTGATGGCCCAGTCGCAAGCGCAAGAGAAGGGCTGCGATCAGGTTGTGTGGCTGGACGCCGTGCACCGCGAATTCATCGAAGAAATGGGCGGCATGAATTTGTTCTTCGTTTACAAGGATGGCGAGAAAGTCACCGTCGTGACGCCGGAATTGACGGGCACCTTGTTGCCTGGCATCACCCGCCGCAGCCTGCTGGAAATGGCGAAAGACCTCGGCTATGCGACGGAAGAGCGTAAATTGTCCGTCCAGCAATGGCGCGACGACATCGCCTCGGGCCGCATGACCGAAGTGTTCGCCTGCGGCACGGCCGCCGTCATCACGCCCGTGGGCGTGGCCAAGGCCAATGGCTTTGAAATGACCATCAACAACAATGAAAATGGCGCCGTTACCCTGGCCCTGCGCGAAGCGCTGCTGGGCTTGCAGCATGGCACGGCGGCTGATACGCACGGCTGGATGCATAAAGTTTGCTAAGTTGATGGTGTAATTTCCATACCGCGCCGGCACTCAGTTGCCGGCGTTTTTATATCTTGAAGGAAGCTCGATGAAAATTCGCTCTGTCTTGCCCGCGCTGGCCGCCGTGTTCCTCAGCCTGTCTGCCGGCGCCGTCCACGCGGCCGACGCCAGCTGCGCCATTCCCCGCAATGTCAGCTACTACGATTACGACGTCAAGCCGTCGGACGAGAAAAACACGTGCTACAAGCAAAGCACCAACGTGCCCACCGATTACTTCATGCTGGCGCTGTCGTGGTCGCCAGGCTTTTGCGACAGCCAGCGCCGCCGTGGCGCAGTGTCGAAGAAGGCTGCCTTCCAGTGCGCCGAGAGCAACCAGTTCGGCTGGATCGTGCATGGCTTGTGGGCGCAGTCGGCCAATCCGGCCAGCTGCGAAGACATTTCCGTGACGCCGCCGCGCAAGACGGACATGCACCCGCGCTATTGCAAGGGCAATCTGCCGAAGCTGGCGCCGTCCGACATCCTGCCCTACATGTGCATGCAGCCGGGCGAAGCCTTGCTGCAGGGTGAATGGGAAAAGCATGGTGCCTGCGATTTCGATACGGCCAAGGAATATTTCGAAAAGGAACGCGAACTGTTCCAGGCCTTGAAGTTGCCGGATTCCACCATGCCAAAGAACGAGCTGTTCCAGTGGATGAAGCAGCATAACCCGCAACTGAAGGGCCGTTGGCTCGGCTATGAAAAGCATTCGGGCGAGTTGCGCATCTGTTATTCGAAAGACTTCAAGGTCATCGACTGCCAGAAGTAGGCTGGCCTCTCCTGCAGGTTTCTTACATACATGTTAGTGTATTGTCCGGATCAGCAAGATGAACAGGTAGTATATGCAGCAGTCTATGCGGCAGCAAACGCAAGCCGTGATGGTGGGCGAGGACGGCTTGCCGCCCGGCGCCCGTGTATGGGCCATGCTGGCGCTGGCCATCGGCGTGGGCATGGCTTCGCTCGATACGGCGATTGCCAACACGGCCTTGCCGGCCATCGCCAGCGAGCTGCACACGACGCCGGCCGCCTCCGTCTGGATCGTCAACGTGTACCAGCTGGCCATGGTGGCGACCTTGCTGCCGTTTTCCGCCCTCGGCGAAATCGCCGGCTACCGGCGCGTATTCATCTCCGGCATGTTTTTATTTACCCTAGCTTCGCTCGCTTGCGCACTGGCCTGGTCCTTGCCCTCACTGGTGGTGGCGCGCCTGTTCCAGGGCGTCGGCGCCAGCGCCATGATGAGCGTCAATACGGCGCTGCTGCGCGCGCTGTACCCTAAACACTTGCTGGGACGCGCGTTCGGCAACAATGCGCTGGTGGTGGCTGTCGCGTTCGCCATCGGCCCCACGGCCGCCTCCTTGATCCTGGCGACGGCGTCGTGGCCGTGGCTGTTCGCCATCAATGTGCCGCTGGGCGTGGCCGGCTTCTTCCTCGCCAGCCGCATGCTGCCGGCGACCAGACTGTCCGGGCATACCCTCGATGCGCGCACGGCGCTGTACAACGTGGGCGCTTTCGGCTTGCTGATCCTGTTGTTTGGCGATGCGGCCCATCACGCGGCCCTGTCGACCTTGCTGCCGGAACTGGTGGCGGTAGTGATCTTCTTTATTTTGCTGCTGCGCCGCCAAGCGGGGCACGCAGCCCCGATGCTGCCGATCGACCTGTTTCGCCGTCCATTATTCCTGCTGTCGTCGCTGACGGCCATCTGCACGTTTGCCGCGCAGGGGCTGGCCTTCGTCTCGCTGCCGTTTTATTTTGAAGTCACCTTGGGCCGTTCGCCCGTCGAAACGGGCTTTTTGATGACGCCGTGGGCCGTGCTGGTGGCCGTGATGGCGCCCGTCGCCGGGCGCCTCAGCGACCGCTATTCGCCGGGCGTGCTGGGCGGCATCGGCTTGGCGGCGCTGGCCGGCGGCTTGCTGACACTGGTGTGGATACCGGCCCACCCCAGCGTGTTCGACATCGGCTGGCGCATGGCCTTGTGCGGCATCGGTTTCGGTTTCTTCCAGGCGCCCAATTTAAAGGCCATCATGGGCAGCGCGCCGCCCGAGCGGGCCGGCGGCGCCAGCGGCGTGGTGGCCACGTCGCGCCTGATCGGGCAAGCCACGGGCGCGGCGCTGGTCGCGTATTGCTTCACGGTTTCCGCCACGCGTGGCACGACGTATGCGCTGTGCCTGGCGGCAGGCTTCGCCGCCGTGGCCAGCATTGCCAGCTTCTCGCGCCTGGTGGTGGCGCAGCCGGCGTGGTTGCAAGGCAAGCGCGACTGACAGGTACAAATCAGACGTCGATGGCCTTGTCCGACTGCATGCGCTTGCGCAGTTCGAACTTCTGGATCTTGCCCGTCGACGTGCGGGGCAGGGGGCCGAAATAAATGGCTTTCGGCACCTTGAATCCGGCCAGGTTGTTCTTGCAGAAGGCGATCAATTCCGCTTCCGTCACCGTGCCGCCTTCGCGCAGCTCGACGAAGGCGCATGGTGTCTCGCCCCATTTTTCGTCCGGCTGGGCGATGACGGCGGCGGCCAGCACCTGCGGATGGTGGTACAGCGCGTCTTCCACTTCCACGCTGGAAATGTTTTCTCCGCCGGAAATGATGATGTCCTTGCTGCGGTCCTTCAGCTTGATATAGCCATCCGGATACATGACGCCGAGGTCGCCCGTGTGGAACCAGCCGCCGGCGAACGCTTCCTGCGTCGCTTTTTCATTTTTCAGATAGCCCTTCATGCAGATATTGCCGCGGAACATGATCTCGCCGATCTGTTCGCCGTCGGCCGCCACCGGCTGCATGGTCTCCGGGTCCAGCACGGCCACGGCGCTTTGCAGGTGGTAGCGCACGCCCTGGCGCGACTTCAGCACGGCCCGCTCTTCCTGACTCAAGGCCGCCCACTCGTCCTGCTCGGCGCAGATGGCGGCCGGGCCGTACACTTCCGTCAAGCCATACGAGTGGATCAAGTCAAAACCCATGGCTTCGATCTTCGCCACCATGGCGGCCGGCGGCGGTGCGCCAGCCACCATGCCGCGCACGGTCCAGTCGATTCCGTCGCGCCAGTTGGCGGGCGCATTGGCCAGCGCTGCATGCACGATGGGCGCGGCGCAATAGTGGGTGATGCGCAATTCGCGCATCAGGTCGAACACGAGTTTTGGTTCGAACTTGCGCAGGCACACGTTGACGCCGGCCCGCGCGGCCACGGTCCACGGGAAGCACCAGCCATTGCAATGGAACATCGGTAATGTCCATAAATACACGGCATGCTTGGGCATGTCCCACTCTAATATGTTTGACAGGGCGTTCAGGGCCGCGCCGCGGTGGTGGTAGACGACGCCTTTCGGATCGCCCGTGGTGCCGGACGTGTAGTTCAAAGCGATGGCGTCCCACTCGTCGGCTGGTGGCTGCCAGTCATAGTCGGGGTCGCCGCTGGCCAGCAAGCTTTCGTAGTCGAGGTCGGCAAATGCTTCCACTTCCGGTCCCAGCACGTCGTTGACCTGGATCACGCGCAAGCCGGGAATCTGCGCCGCCATCTGGCGCGCCAGTTCGGCAAATTCCGTGTCGGCCAGCAAGACCTTGGCTTGGCCATGGCGCAGCATGAAGGTCAGGGAGGCCAGGTCGAGGCGGATATTCAGGGCGTTGAGGACGGCGCCGGCCATCGGGACGCCAAAGCTCGCTTCCACCATGGCGGGGGTGTTCGGCAACATCACGGCCACCGTGTCGCCCGTGCCCACGCCCAGCTTGATGAGGCCGGAGGCGAGGCGGCGCGTGCGCGCATAGGTTTCGCCCCATGTCTGGCGCACGGCGCCATGTGCAATTGCCAGGCGATTGCCATATACTGCGGCTGCCCTGGCGATATAGTCGAGCGGGGTGAGGGCGGCGTAGTTGGCGCTGTTTTTGCCGAGGCCGGTGTTGAAATCAGCTGTCATGCTTGTCTCCTGGTAAAAAATTCTGCAGCTCCCTGTTTCGGGATTGATACCGGTTAGCATAGCACCGGCGCTGGAAAATCACTGTCATCTTAGTGACAACTGCGGTGACAAGTGACGCGTGACAACTGAAGGATGAAATGGATAGCAACGATAGTGTAGACCGTGCCGTGCCCGAACTCGACAGCCACGACTGGTTCACGGCCCTCGATACCGGGCATCAGGCCCTGTTGCGCGCTGGCAGCGTGATCCGGCATTTCGAGGCAGGCGCCTTCATCACGCGGCGCGGCGAACCATCGGCGCACTGGATCGGCGTGCACACGGGCTTGATCAAGCTGGCCGTCTACAACGCCGATGGGCGCGGCGCCACGTTTTCCGGCGTGCCGGCCGGTGGCTGGTGCGGCGAGGGCAGCGTGCTCAAGCGCGAACTGCGCCGCTACGACGTGGTGGCCGTGCGCGCATCGCGCATCATCCTCGTGCCGGTGGACCTGTTTCATCTGCTGCTGGCCGAGAGCCTCTCCTTCAATGCCTTCGTCATCCGCCAGCTGAACGAGCGCATGGGCCAATTCATCGCCACCATCCAGAACCAGCGCCTGCTGGCCGTCGACGCGCAAGTGGCGCAAGCCATTGCGCAACTGTTCCACCCCATGCTATACCCGCGCACGTCCAGCGTGCTTGAGCTGTCGCAGGAAGAAATCGGCTTGCTGACCGGCATTTCGCGCCAGCGCGTGAACCAGGCGCTGGGCCATCTGGCCGAGCTGAACCTGATCAGCATCGCCTACCAGTCCATCCGCGTCGTCGACCTGGACGGCTTGCGCCGTTATGGCGTGGCGTCGCTGTGATGACAGACCGGACGCGCGATGTGTGGCATGCTGGCGGCTCGTTCACCACCTTGACCTGACGCATGGCCCTCGTTTCCGATCATCCCTTGCACCTGCTGGGCTTGCGCTTTCCGCTCCGGTTGCGCGTTACCGTGCGCCAGGGCTTTGTGACCTTGCACAATGAAATCACCACCAAGAAACTGGCCAGCGGCGACAGTTTCGTCGTGCCCGCTTTCCTGCGCTTTGCCTGCGACGTGATGCCGGGGCGGGGCAAGCCGGCCGTGTTCACCCTGGCGCTGGAAGGCGATGAGCCCGATGGCGGACACGGCGGCGGCAAGCGCTGGAGCCAGGCGCTGGCGCAGCACATCTTTGATACGCCGCAAGGCAAATGGACGGCTGCGCGCCTGGCGACCCTGTGGCAAGTGACGCCGCACAAGGCCAGGGCGCGCCTGTTTTCCGAGGGCGAGGCATTGCTCAGCCTGGTGCGCGAACAGCGCCTGGCGCACGCGCTGCACACGGCGGCGCAAGCGGATGCCGATGGCGGGCACGGCGAGCGCGACCTGGCGCAAGTGGCGGCCGGCTCCGGCTTTGCCTCGATCCCCGCGTTTTGCGATGCCTGCGTGGACGTGGCGGGCGTGCGCCCCAGCCTGTTCCTGCGCGGCCAGGCGGGCGCGCCTGCGCAACGCGATAGCCAGACTCCGTTATAATCGGGGCCATGGGATCATTATTGAAGCGCAAACAGTGGCATATGTGGTTCGCCTGCCTGGCGATACTGCTCAATGCGCTGTCGCCATCCCTGTCGTATGCGTTTGCTTCGCTGCATGCGAACGCGAACAATGCCGCCGTCGAGATTTGCTCGGCCAGCGGCGCTGTCTACACGCAAGCGGACCTGGCGCCAGCCGCCAAATCCATCACTGATTCCGTGCTGCACCACATCGAGCATTGCCCGTTCTGCATGAGCCATGCGGGTAGTGTGGCCTTGCCTGCGCCGACCTTGTCTCCGTTGCCCGTGATCACGGGCCACGACCTGTATCCGCCATTGTTTTACCAGGCGCCGCGGGCCCCGTTCGCCTGGCTGGCCGCCAGCCCGCGCGGCCCGCCTCTGGCTGCCTGAATACACCAGTCACGCCTTCCACGTCTTAACTGTATCCACTACGCCCATCGGGCCAGAATGCCATGAAACGTCGTCTTTTTCTTCTCGCCGGTACGGCGGGATTGCTCACGCTTGCCGCTTGCGAACCCGCGCCGAAACCCCATTACAACGGCCTCGACTTGACTGGAGGCGATTACAAGCCCGACTTCAAGTTGAGCGGCCCCGACGGCAAGGTTTACACCCTGGCCGATTTCAAGGGCAAATATGTGATGGTCTTCTTTGGCTTTACGCAATGCCCGGACGTGTGTCCGACAGCCCTGTCGCGCGCGCTGGAAATCCGCCAGAAACTGGGGCCGGATGCCGATAAGCTGCAAGTGATCTTCATCAGCATCGACCCCGAGCGCGACACGCCCGAGTTGCTGGGCGAATACATGCGCGCCTTCGACCCCAGTTTCCTGGGCTTGCGCACGGACCCGCAGGCGACGGCGCAGACGGCCTTCAATTACAAGGTCTTCTACCGCCGTGTGCCGAGCGGCAGTTCCTACACGATGGACCACACGGCCATCAGCTATGTGCTTGATGCCGAAGGACGCATGCGCCTGGGTTTGAAGCACCAGTTGACGGGCGACGAGTGCGTGCAGGATATCAAGACCCTGATGAAATCGAAATACACCTTATAACCATACCGAGGAATGATCATGACCCATTTGAAAACCCTGCTGGCCACGGCCCTGGCCGTGCTGTCCTTCTCCGCCGCTGCCCAGACTTCCGTGCAGATTACCGACCCGTGGGTGCGCGCCACCGTGCCGCAGCAAAAAGCCACGGGCGCCTTCATGCAGATCACGGCGCCGAAAGCCATGCGCCTGCTGGAAGTGCGCTCGCCCGTGGCCGGCGTGGCGGAAATCCATGAAATGAGCATGACGGACAATATGATGCGCATGCGCCAGGTCAAGGAAATCGCCTTGCCAGCCGGCAAAGCCGTCGAACTGAAACCGGGCGGCTACCACGTGATGCTGCTGGAACTCAAAGGGCAGGTGAAGGCGGGCGACAAGATCCCGCTGACCCTCGTCGTCGAAGGCGAGGACAAGCGCCGCGAAACGATCGAAGTCAATGCCGTGGCCCGTCCGCTGGGCGCCACCTCGACGTCATCCGCGATGCCGGCGATGAAGCACTAAGCGACGGCAATACCCTTGCAAAGCCCGGTTCGCCGGGTTTTTTTGCGTCCATTTGAAAATTAAACAGCTGTTTGATACAATGCTGAATAATATTAAACAGATGTTTAAATGATGGGAATGGCATGACAGAAGAAGTCGAAACGGCGCGCACGCGCATCCTGCAGGCGGCGGTCCAGCTGTTTGCCGACGAAGGCTACAAGCTCGCGTCCGTGCGCAGGATCTGCGAGGCGGCCCACGTTAACGTGGCGATGGTCAACTATTATTTTCATGGCAAGGAAGAGCTGTACCTGGCCGCCTTCGACCATGCGCGTGCGCTGGCGCGTGCCTCGGCCGCTGCCGCGCCGGAGGCGGGCCCAGCGGCGGCCGTGGCGCCCGTGGAACAGTTGCGCCTGGCGATAGAAGCGATGGTCTTCGACATGCTGCGTCCGGGAGCGGCTTCGCTGTTCAGCCGCCTGGTGGCGCGCGAATTGATCGAACCCACGTCCGCCATCCACATGCTGGCAGACCGCGATGTGCGCGCGCACCACGCCCTGTTTACAGGCTTGATCCGTGGCGTGGTGGGCGAGGCCATGCCGGCGGACGTGCTGCAGAAATGCGTGTTCAGCGTGATCGGCCAGGCCGTGTTCTATGCCCGTTCGCGCATCGTGCATGAACTGGTGGCACCGGAAATTACCTATGACGAGACTGGCACTGCCAGCATTGCGCAGCATGTCGCCGCGTTCTCGCTGGCGGCCCTCGACGGCTTGCGCCGCCAATATGCTGTGCAGGCGGGCGCATGAAAGCGCGCAACCTGACCCTGGTGCTGGCCGGGCTGGCCATGCTGGGCCCGTTCGCCACCGATACCTTCCTGCCGTCATTTCCCGCGATCGGCACGCATTTCGACGTCAGCAGCGTACTGGTGCAGCAGACCCTGAGCGTCTACCTGGCCGCCTATGCCTTCATGACCTTGTTTTACGGCACCTTGTCCGATTCGTTCGGCCGCCGTCCCGTGATTCTCGCCTCGCTGCTGATCTTTGCCGTGGGCTCCATCGGCGCCGCGTTTGCCCCCAGCTTTGGCTGGCTGCTGTTCTTCCGCGGCATGCAGGGCGCCTCGGCGGGGGCGGGCAGGGTCATCGGCCAAGCCATCGTGCGCGACAGCCTCTCGGGCGCGGCCGCACAGAAGATGCTGGCCAATATCATGATGGTGTTCGGCATCGCGCCCGCCATCGCGCCCATCATCGGCGGCTGGTTGCACGTGGCGTATGGCTGGCAATCGACGTTCGTGTTCACCTTTTCCGTCACGGTGCTGCTGTTGCTCGCCTGCCTGAAAGGCTTGCCGGAAAGTTTATCCGTCGAGCAACGTCAACCTTTTCACCCAGGCAACATCGCGCGCAATTACTGGCTGGCCTTGCGCCACCGGGCGTTCCTGCTGCGTTCGCTGGCCGTGGCCTTTGCGTTTGGCGGCTTTGCCCTGTACATCGCCTCGGCCCCGCATTTCATCCTGGAACTGCTGCACCTGCCAGAAACGGCCTTCGGCTGGATGTTCATCCCCATGGTGGCGGGCCTGGTGGGCGGCTCGGCGCTGTCAGGCAAGCTGGCCCATGCGGTGAAAAGCGCCGTGCTGGTGCGCTGGGGCTTGCTGGCCATGGCGGCCACGGGCGCGCTCAATATTGCCTACAACCACTGGTTCGCGGCCAGCATCCCGTTCGCCGTCGTGCCCGTAATGCTGTACGCGTTCGGCATGTCGCTGGCCTTGCCGGGCATGACCATGTCGACGCTCGACATTTTCCCGCAGATGCGGGGCTTGGCTGCCTCCTTGCAAAACTTCGTGCAAATGCTGGTGTTTGCGCTCGTGTCCGGTTTTGTCGCACCATTGTTGTTCGACAGTGCGTTCAAATTGGCGCTGGGGCAGGCCTCTGCCGTGGCGCTGGCCGCGTTTTTCTGGTGGCTGGGCACGCGCCAGGACGCGGCGCAGGGCGTGATGAGTATTGCCAAAACGGCATGAGCGGAGTTTGAAAAGGTAGGCATGCTTCCTGCTTTGTTACACTGTGACAATCAGACCCACGCTGCGGGCACAGCAGCACGCGCGCGGGTCTAAGCAGTTTTGCAACTTTACCTTTGGCTATCATGCACTTGATTAACTCCAGTTTGAACCACGCCTTGCGCGTGCCGCTGGCCGCGGAAATCCATTCGCGGCCGTTTTTGCAGCTCGACGCCCCCGAGCTGATCACCCATCTGGCCGTCTACCGCGATGACGCCGCGGCACCCGGCGTGTCGAATATGGCCGCCCAGCACGCCACCCTGGCGGCCCTGTGCACGCATTTTGGTGTCACGCCGCCCGCCGCCGAAGCCAAGTATTTTTATTACGACTTCGGCCGTTTCCGCCTGAAATGGGAATGCCACACGGAATTTGCCACGTTTACCTTCGCCGAGCATCCGGGCCAGGCCTTGCCCCTGGAGCAGGCGTTCGAGCGCATGCCTTTGGCGCAGTTGCCGCAGCAATGGCTGGCGGGCTTGAAGGGCAAGCTGATGGTGGCGGCGCACGTGGTGCTCGAGCAGGCGACTGAACCAGCCGAAATCTTCATGCAGGGCTTGTCGTGCGTGTTCGAGGGCAATACCCTGGCCGGCAGCAAGGTATTGCAGGGCGGCGAATTGTGGACGGATTTCACGATCCAGTCCGATGGCTTCAGCCGTTTCGTCATCCGCGATGCGGGCATGCGCTCGCAGCAGTCGGGGCGCCTGGTGCAGCGCGTGCTGGAAATCGAAACCTACCGCATGATGGCCTTGTTGGGCTTGCCCTACGCCATGCAGGCGGCGCCATCCTTGAACGCCATCGAGAACGAATTGGCGACCCTGGCCGCCGCCATGGTCGACACGGACGACACTCCGGGCCTGGTCAAGGCCGACGAGGGCGTGGCCGAGCAAGCCTTGCTCGACCGCATCACGCGCCTGGCCGCCCGCATTGAAAAGCTGTCGCTCGACAATAGCTACCGTTTTTCCGCGTCGAAAGCCTACATGGGCCTGGTCAAGGCGCGCATCGACGAGTTGCGCGAAGTGCGCATCGAAGGCATACCCACGGTCGAGGAATTCATGGACCGCCGTTTGACGCCCGCCATGAACACGTGCGAAGCCATGGCCAGCCGCCAGGAAGCGATGGCGCAGCGCATCGCCAACACGAATGACTTGCTGCGCACGCGCGTGGGCATCGTGCAGGAATTGCAGAACCGGCAAATCCTGCAATCGATGAATGCCCGCGCGGCGCAGCAGCTGCGCTTGCAGCAAGCGGTGGAAGGTTTGTCCGTAGCCGCCATTTCCTATTATGTGATCGGTCTGTTCAGCTACACGGGCAAGGCGGCCAAGGTACTGGGCTTGCCCGTGAATCCGGAAATCCTCGTCGGCGCGCTGGTGCCGTTCGTGGCGGCCGCCGTGTGGCTGGGACTGCGTCGCATGCACCACAAGCTGCACGCGGACTGAACAGGACGACATCGCGCTGTCATTTTTGCTATCTTTCAACATTCGACCGTCAGGTGTTTTGAAAAGGAAGTTGCGTGCTAGCGAATGTTGGAGATGTTTACAGTGTGTTTTCGTCCGAGCTGCAGCAGTATGTGGCTTGCCAGGTCACCCGCATCAAGGATGCATCCTCGTCCAGGCCCGTAGCTGCCGTGCTGGAGTTGGACTGGACCGGCGACGCCTTGCCCGATGCGGCGGCCGTGCAAGCCATGCGGCCGCTGCTGTGCGATTATTTTTTCTGGAACAATCGCCACGATCACTGCTATGCCACGGCGAACGTGCCGCCTGGCTATACGCTCGTTGGCAATATCGCGCCGCTGGTGGATGTGGAAGTCAACAGCTACCGCAGCGCCTGGTACGTGGGCGACAGTGTGCTGCGCCAGCGCAACTGGGAGCGCATCGATCCGCTGCGGCGCCAGCGGTTCAAGGCCGCGTCGGACGAGCGTGAAGTGACCCTGGGCGGCCATGTCTTCCGGCAAGACGCGACGAAAATCAATGACAGCGTCTTGCAGGCGCTGGGCGACGTGTCCGAGCTGGAACAACTGCCTTGCCTGATGTCGATCGAGACTTGCAACGGCACGCAAGCCTTGATGGAGTTTATCCAGAGCAATCCCTTCATCAATGAGCTGGACTGGCAATCATCGACGGTGCATGCGCTCGATTTCAGCGGCAGCGGCCTGGAACGCCTGATCCTGCAGCCCGATGGCGTCACCAGCCTCGTCTTGAACGAAGGCTTGAACCTGCTCGCGCTGCGCAGCGCGCCATCGCCGGCGCTGCGCATCGACGATGGCGCGGATGGCCGCCACCTGACACTGCAGTGCACGCACGCGCTGCCGCCGTTCCACGGCCTCGACCAGCTGGGCGGCCTGTCGCTGATCGGCATGAAGGACGTTGATCTGGCGCAAGTGGCGCAGCGTTTTCCCCATCTGACATCCTTGCGCATCTGGGGCAAGCCGGGGCTAGCGTCGCAGATGGCCAGCCTTGCGCAGCTGGCCCAGCTGCGGACGTTCACCGCCTATGACCTGTTCGGTTTCACGGCGGAGGAATTTCCATCGGCCGCGCAATTGCCGAAGCTGTCGGCCTTGTGGCTGACCAGCTTGCCAGCGGATGTCGCCAAGGCCATCAAGGCCGGCTACAAGACAGCGGCGGCGCTGGGACTGGACCTGTCGGTCACCAAGGCACGCAAGCCGGAATGGCTGGCGGAGAATCTGCTCAACCCGTTTCGCGATTGGGACGGCCGCGAGCATATTTCCCCCGCGTATGCGAAAAAGGCGGCGCTGGCCTACAAGAACATGCTGGCCGTGACGCGCGGCATCGATGCCGCCATGCAGGCGACGGCGGCCGCCGCCGCGCTGGAAACGATGGTCGCCGCCTATGTGGATGCCTTCAACAAGATCGAGCGGCGCGCGAGCATCATCGAGACGGTCGAGCGCGAGGAAATCTACACGGTGCTGGCCGAGCTGCTGGCGCAGCTGCGGCAGCAACTGGGCGGGCAGGGAGCCACGCTCGTCGATGAGGCGGCCTTGCTGGCGCTGTTCGACCGCTTGCGCGAATTCTAGGCCAGTCCAGCAGTATAGAAAAAAAGTTCTAGACATTGAGTTCTAGACTGGGTATTCTAGCGGCATGTTAAAAAATACCTCAACTCCCCATCCCACGGCCGCCGAACTGGACCTGCTGCGCATCCTGTGGCAGCGCGGCCCGTCCGACGCCCGCGCCGTGTATGACGCGCTGGCCGCTGAGCGTGCCGACGCCAGTTACGCCACCGTGCTGCGCCAGTTGCAATTGATGCATGGCAAGGGCTTGCTGAGCCGCGATGAAAGCCAGCGGCCGCAGCTGTATGCCGCCGTCGAAGCGCAGGAAAAGCTGCAAACGAGCTTGCTCAAGGACTTGATCGGCAAGGTATTTTCCGGTTCCGGCAAGGCGCTCGTGCTGACGGCGCTGCGCGAGCACGTGAGCGACGCGGAACGCCTGGAAATTGAAAAAATCCTGCGCAGCAAGGATGGCGGCGCGCCATGAACCTGGACCTGGGCATAGAGTTGGGCAACCTTGTCCCTGCGCTGGGCTGGGTCTTGCTGTATTTTGTCTGGCAGGGCTTGATCGTCGGCGCCGTCTCCGCTGTATTGCTCTGGCTGCTGCGCCACGCCAGCGCGCGCTGGCGCTATGCCGTGTGCGCGCTGGCGCTGCTGCTGTGCCTATGCATTCCCTCTCTCCACCTGCTGTCTCTGCTGTCGGGCACATCACTGGCCCAGCTGCCGATGGCTGCGCCGCCCGCCTGGCGCGCCGCGCTGCAAGCGTGGATGCCGGCCCTGGTGCTGGCCTGGAGCGCCGGCGTTGGCCTGATGAGCTTGCGCCTGTGCCTGGGCCTGGCCTGGGTCGGCAAGCTGCGCCGCCAGGCCGTGGCGGCCCCCGCCATCTGGCAGGCGCGCCTCGATGCGCTGACGCTGCGCATGGGCTTGCGCGGCAGTCGGTCAGTGCCGCTGAAGCTGCATGCTGGCCTGGCCAGTCCCGTCACCGTGGGCTTCTGGCGCCCCGTCATCCTGCTGCCCGCCGCCTTGCTGAGCGGCATGCCCGTCGCCTTGCTCGAAGCGCTGCTGGCGCATGAACTGGCGCATGTGCGGCGCTGGGATTACCTGGTCAACCTGTTGCAAAGCGTGGCCGAGGCGCTGCTGTTCTTTCATCCCGTCGTCTGGTGGCTGTCGGCGCGCATGCGGGCCGAGCGGGAACAGGTGGCCGATGCCCTGGCCGCGCAAGCGCTGCAAGACCCGCAGCAGCTGGCCACGGCGCTGCATGCGCTGTCCCTGCACACGGCTGCGCCGCAGCATTCCGGCTTGCTGATGTCGGCACGGGGCGGGGCGTTGCTCACGCGCATCGAACGCCTGATGGCGCCAGGGCTGGATACGGCCGGCTGGAAACTGGCCGTGCCGGCCTTGCTGCTGGCTTGCTCCACCCTGCTGCTGCAGACGCAGGGCAAGCCCGCCGTCAACGGGGCGACGCTGGCCGAGGCTGCCGCCGGCATGCTGGCCTTGCCCGTCAGCGCGAAACACATGCTGGTATTCGATGACGCCAGCGGCAAGGTGTTGATGGCGAAGGATGCGGACGCCGTCGTGCCCATCGCCTCGATCACCAAGCTGATGACGGCCATGGTGGTGCTCGATGCGGGGCTCGATCCCGATGAACAGTTGCGCATCGTGCGCGCCGATGGCGATGCGTCGTTGCAGCGCCACAGCCTGCTGGCCGATGGCGTGGCCGTGTCGCGCGGCGCGCTGTTGCAACTGGCCCTGTTACCGTCCGAAAACCGCGCCGCCGCCGCGCTGGCGCGTACCTATCCCGGCGGCAACACTGCCTTTGCGCAAGCGTTGCAAGCGAAGATCCGCCACCTGGGCTTGCGCCGCACCACCTTGACGGACCCCGTCGGCAGTTCTCCCGCGAATACGTCCACGGCCAGCGAGGTGGCGAAGATCGTCGCGGCGGCCGCGCGCTATCCGGACATCGCGCGCATCACCAGCCACCCGCAAGCGAGCGTGGCCGTCAATGGCAAGACGCGCACCCTGCACAACACCAATCCGCTGGTGGGCGGCAAGGGCTGGGACATTCTGCTGTCCAAGACTGGCAGCAGCAACGAGGCGGGCAGCTGCCTGACGATGCGCATGCGCAGCGGCGGCAAGCACGTCACCGTGGTGCTGCTGGACGCCGCCGGCGCGCAGCGGCGCTCGCTCGACGCCGGACACATCCGCGACACCCTGGCCGGGAGCCCAGGCCGCATGCATTGATACCCCCCCGGGCGCGCCAGTGCGGGCGCCCACCTTTTTACACTCTGGAGATGAAGATGACACTATTGGCGAAGTTGATGCTGGTTACGGTTGCGACCATGGCGGCTGGTTCGGTGCAGGCGAAGACCCCCGCACCCATGCAGGATAAACCTGTCGATTGCGATAATTGCAAGGAATGGAACGCGCCCGTCAAGCCGTTCAATATCTATGGCAATAGCTGGTACGTGGGGACGGCCGGCTTGTCCGCCGTGCTGGTGACGAGTCCGCAGGGCCATATCCTGCTTGACGGCGCGCTGCCGCAATCGGCGCCCCTGATCGTGGCGAACATCAAGGCGCTGGGCTTTCGCATCGAGGATGTGAAATACATCCTCAATTCGCATGCCCATTGGGACCATGCAGGCGGCATTGCCGCGCTGCAGCGGGCCAGCGGCGCCACCGTGATGGCCAGCGCAGCGGCCGCCCCGGTGCTGCAAAGCGGCACCAATGGCAAGGATGATCCGCAATACCAGGCCAATCCCGTCGTGCATGTGGCCAAGGTGCGCAAGGTCAGCCTGGTGGGCGAGGGCGATACCGTCAAGGTCGGCCCAGTGACCTTGACGGCCCACATGACACCGGGCCACACGCCTGGCGGCACGACGTGGACCTGGACCTCGTGCGAAGGCGACCGCTGCCTGGACGTCGTGTATGCGGACAGCCTGAACCCGTATGCGAGCGGCGATTTCCGCTATACAGGCAAAGGCGCGGGCAAGGGTGGCACGCCTGACATTTCGGCCTCGTTCGAAGCGAGCATCGCCAAGGTGGCCGCCTTGCCATGCGACATCATCATCCCCGTGCATCCGGGCACGACGGACGTGCTGGGCAAGGCAGCCAAGCGCAGCGGCACGGACAATCCCCTGATCGACGCGAATGCTTGCCGCGCCTATGCGGCCGAAGCGGGCGGCTTGCTGGCCAAGCGGCTGGCGAAGGAACGGGGCGTCGCGCTGCCTCTTGAGGCCAAGGGCGCGGCGCACGCGCATTAAACGGTTTTACGCTGACGCCTGCCGCTGTTTTTGCAGGCGTTTCAGGAACACCGTCATTTCCTTCACGGCTTGCAGGTCGCCTTGCTGCTGGGCCACAGTCACGCCCGTGGTCCAGGCCGCCTGCGCTTCGTCCAGCCGGTCAAGCTGGTGCAAGGCCTTGCCCAGCAGCTTCCAGGCGGCGGAATAGCCGGGCTGCTGCACGGTGGCTTGCGCCAGGTGCAAGGCCGCTTGCTCGAAGTCATTGTCTTTCAGGCAGGCGTCGCCCAGGCCAAAGCGCAGCAGGGCGTTGTCGCGCCCCTGCGCCAGCAGTTTTCCCAGATTTTCACGCATTCCCGGCCTCATCAATATACAAGTTTATTCTTGCATATTAACGCTTCGGCGCGTGGGGAACAAGCCTGCGTTCAATCCCCCACATCCACCACCAGCTTGCCGCGCGCGCTGCCGTCGATTTGCGCCGCATGCGCATCGTGCGCCGTGCGCAAGGTAAAGCGGCGCGGGTCGAGCCGCACCTGCAGCTTGCCCGCCTCGATCAGCTTGTTGGCTTCGCGCAGGATGGCGCCATGGCGCGCATGGCCTTGGCCGCTCAACAGGGGCAGCAGGGTGAACACGCCCGAATAGCTGGCCGCGCGCGCCGTCAGCGGGCTCAGGGCGAACGTGCCCCAGCCGAGGCAACTGACGACGTGGCCGCCGTAGATGCGTGCCGCCTTGAAACTGGCGTCCAGGGTAGCGCCGCCCACCGTGTCGTAGACGATGTCGAAGCCGGCGCCGCCCGTGTGTTCGGCCACGTAATCATCCACCGTGCTGGTGCGGTAATCGATGAAGCGGGCGCCCAGCGCCTCGATGGCAGCGCGGCTGGCCGCGCTGCCCGTGGCATATACCGTGGCGCCAAGGGCGACGGCCAGCTGCACGGCCATGTGGCCGACGCCGCCCGCGCCGCCATGCACGAGTACGCTGTCGCCTGCCTGCACGTGGGCGCGGTCGACCAGCCCTTCCCAGGCCGTGATGAAGACGAGGGGCAGGGCGGCCGCTTCGCGCATGCTCAGCGCTGGCGGCACGGGCGCCAGCAGCGCTGCGTCGAAGACGCCGTACTCGGCCAGCGAACCCTGGATGCCGCCGATGCCGCCAGCCATGCCATAGACTTTTTCGCCCGTGTGAAAAGTCGTCACGCCATCGCCCACGGCCGCCACCGTGCCGGCCATGTCGATGCCGAGGATGGCGGGCAGGCGGGGCCGGGCGTGCGGGGCGGCGCCGGCGGCGATCTTCGTGTCCAGCGGATTGACGCCGCTGGCGGAGATGCGCACGAGGACTTGGCCGGGACCGGGCTGCGGCACGGGCAGGTTGGCCATGCTCATGGGGGCGGCAAAGGTGTTGAGGACGAGGACTTGCATGGGATTCTCCTGTGGTTGATGCCCCAGTCTAGGCGGGAACGGTCCAAAGAAAAATGGGGCGCAGCCCGATGCACTATTTCAGTATCGTGGATAATCGCCGGAATCAAGGAACTCACAGGAGACCGGCATGGACAGGCTGGAAGCAATGCACGTGTTTTGCGCCGTGGTCGAGGCGGGCGGCTTCAGCAAGGCGGCGCAGCGCCTGGGCATTTCCACGTCGTCCGTGACGAACCAGGTGGCGGCGCTGGAAAAGCATTTCGGCGTGCGCCTCTTGCAGCGCACCACGCGCAGCATGTCGCTCACGGCCGAAGGCCTGCAGTGCCATGCGCAGGCGCGCCAGGTGCTGGCCGACATGGCGGCGCTGGAAACGAGCTTGCTGCAGGCGGCCGAGCGGCCATCGGGCAGCTTGCGTGTGGACATGCCCAGCAGCATCAGCCGCAGCCTGGTTGCGCCCGCCTTGCCCCGCTTTACCGCCGCCTATCCCGACATTGCCCTGCGCCTGACGGTCAGCGACCGCCTGGTCGACATGGTGGAAGAGGGCATCGACGTGATGCTGCGCATCGGCGCACCGCAAGATTCATCGCTGGTGGCGCGCAGCCTGCTGAACATGGATTATCTGTGCTGCGCCTCGCCCGCTTTTGTCGCCCGGCATGGCATGCCGCGCACTCCGCAGGAACTGGACCAGTTTGCCTGCCTGCATTTCCTGTACCCGAAATCGCGCCAGGTGCGGCCCTGGCTGTTCCAGGCCGGGGAGGGCGATGCGGCGTATGCGCACACGCCGCCGGCCGCCCTGGCCTTCGACCATATCGAATCGATGATCGCCGCCGCCCAGGCTGGCTGCGGCATCGTGCAGGCCTTGTCCGTCTCCGTGTTGCAGCCCTTGCGCGAAGGGACTCTGGTGCCCGTGCTGCAACCGTTCCGCACGCGGGGGCCGGATCTGTGGGCGCTGTTCCACCCGCGCCAGCTGCGCGCGGCCAAGGTGCAAGTGTTCGTGGAGTTCCTGGCGCAGATTTTTCACGAAGACTTTAATGAGAATTGATTATCAATTATAATGCAAGCCTATTGCATTGAATTGTCCATTGTCAGGAATCCCATGTCCGTGTTTTTACGCCGCCCCGTGGCGCTTTTGCTTGCCGCCGCCAGTCCCTTGGCGCTGGCAGCTGACCCTGCTGCCGACAAGCCCGACGCGCAGGACGTCGTCACCGTCAAGGCCGAGCGCCAGCATTACCGCAGCCTGTCCGCCACGGGCGCCACCAAGACGGATGCCTTGCTGATGGATTTGCCACAAAGCGTGCGCGTGCTGACCGGTGACTTGCTGCGCGACGCCGGCGTGACGACTCTGGCCGGCGCGCTGGACCTGGCCAGCGGCATCGCGAAGCAAAGTCCGCTGGGCGGTTTGTGGGACAGCTACGCCATGCGCGGCTTTACGGGCGACCCGAATTTCGGCTCCGACTACATGGTCAACGGTTTCAGTTCCAGCCGCGGCTACAACGGCATGCGCGACGGCGGCAATACGCAGGCCATCGAAGTGTTGAAAGGCCCCGCTTCGGCCCTGTACGGCCGGGGCGAGCCGGGCGGCACGGTGAACATCACGACAAAGAAGCCGAAATTCGCGCCTGAGTACAGTGCCGATGTGTCGCTGGGCAGCTTTCAGACGCGCCGCGCAGCTTTGGATTTGACGGGACCGCTGAGCGACACCATCGCCTACCGCCTGAACGCGGCGCATGAAGAAGGGCACAGTTTCCGCGATACCTTGAAAGTCGAGCGCAGCCTGTTTGCTCCCTCCTTCCTCTGGCTGCTGGGCGAGCACACGACCGTGTCGTATGAAATCGAAGCGGTGCGCCAGCGCGCGCCGTTCGACCGCGGCGTGGTGGCCGTGAACGGCAAGCTGGGTCTTGTCCCCGTCTCGCGCTTCCTGGGCGAGCCGGGCGACGGGCCCATGACGGTCAAGTCGCTGGGACAGCAGCTGTTCATCCACCACGCGCTGTCCGACGACTGGACGGTGCAGGCGGGCGCCTCTTACCGCGATAGCGAATTGAGCGGTTATTCGACCGAGGCGAACAAGCTGCTGGCCGATGGACGCACCCTGAACCGCCAGCGCCGCCACCGCGATTTTTCCGCCACCGACGTGTCGGCCCGCGTCGAAGTGCTGGGCAAGTTCAGGACGGGCGCGCTGGCGCACGAGGTGCTGGCCGGTATCGACGCCTATCATTTCGACGACCACCGGGTGCAGCTGCGCCGCAATCCTTCGGCCGCGAATGCGTATGCCATCGACATCTTCAATCCCGCGTATGGCGGCAAGGCCGATCCGCTGGCCCTGTCCATCGACACGCAGGAAGGACAAAAGGCGCGCGGCCTGTATGCGCAGGATCAACTGGATCTGGGCGCGCAATGGAAGGCGCTGGTCGGCGTGCGCCACGATACGTACACGCAAGACGTGACGAACAATCGCTTGAATGTGAGCAACCGCCAGTCGCTGTCGGCCACGAGTCCCCGCGCGGGACTCGTCTACCAGCCGTCGACAATGTGGTCGCTGTATGCAAGCGCGGCGAAGGGCTTCCGGCCCAACAGCGGCATCAGCATCGCCAACCAGGCTTTCCCGGCAGAGCGCAGCCGCTCGTATGAACTGGGCGCCAAGCTGGAAACGGGCAAGCTGACGGGCACCGTGGCCGTGTACGACATCCGCAAGCGCAATGTGCTGACGACGAATCCCGCCAACACGGATTTCGCCATCGCGGCGGGCGAAGTGGGCAGCCGGGGGCTGGAACTGGACGTGTCGGGCGAAGTGGCGCGCGGCTTGCGCGTCTCGGGCGCCTATGCCTACACCAACGCCACCGTCACGCGCGGCGACAATACGATCGTGACGGGCAGCCGCTTCGCCAACGTGCCGCGCCACAGCGCCAACCTGCTGGCCACGCAGCAATTCGTGCTGGACACGGGCACGGCCAGCGTGGGCGGCGGCGTGCAATATGTGGGCGAGCGCCTGGGCGACGTGGCCGTCAGCAGCAGTTTTACTCTGCCGGCCTACACGACGGCCAGATTGCTGGCGTCGTATTCGCCCAACGCACAATTGCGCCTGGCCCTGAACGTGGAAAACCTGTTCAACCGCAGCTACTATGCGAGTTCGTACAGCCAGCTGTGGGTGGCGCCGGGTGCCGAGCGCACGATGACCTTGCATGCCCATTACCGTTTTTAAGCAATCACTATGACATCGACTTCTTCTGCCACCCTGCGCACCCGCATCGCCGTCATCGACGTGCTGCGCGGCCTCGTCATGCTGATCATGCTGTTCGACCATGTGCGTGAAACCGTCTTTTTACACCACCAGGTCGGCGACCCGATGGATGCGGCCAGTGTCGATCCGGCCCTGTTCTTCACGCGGCTGGCCGCCCACGTGTGCGCGCCCATGTTCGTTTTCCTGACGGGCTTGTCCGCCTGGCTGTATGCGCATCCGGCCGCCGGGCCCCGCAGCGCCACGGGCTTTTTGTTCAAGCGGGGCTTGCTGCTGGTGGTGCTGGAACTGGTGTTCGTCAATTTCGCCTGGAGCGGGGCGTTTCCGCCAGCCGTGCTGTATCTGCAGGTGATCTGGGTCATCGGCCTGGCCATGATGGCGCTGGCCGTGCTGCACCAGTTGCCGTTGAAAGTACTGGTCGTGCTGGGCGTGGCGATCATCGCGGGCCAGCATTTGCTCACGGGCTTGCGCGCGGAAGAGGGCAGCCTTGGCTATTATTTGCTGACGGTGCTGCTGCAACGGGGGTATCTGGTGGCGGACGGCGCCATGAAGATCAAGGTCAGTTATCCGTTGCTGCCGTGGATAGGCGTGATCCTGCTCGGCTATGCGGCCGGGCCCCTGTATGCGCGCGGCCGTTCGCCGGAGGGGCGGCGTCGCCTGCTGCTGGCGCTGGGCGGCGGCAGCTTGCTGCTGCTGGCCGTGCTGCGCGGTTTCAATATCTACGGCGAAACCCTGCCGTGGGTGGCGGGCGACACGGCCTTGCGCACGGCCATGAGCGTGCTGAACTTCACGAAATATCCGCCATCGCTGGACTTCTTGCTGTTCACCCTGGGCCTGGGTATGCTGGGCCTGGCCTGGCTGGAAAGCGTCGATAACTGGTTTACGCGGGCGTGCTCCACCTTTGGCGGCGCCCCCATGTTCTACTACTTGTTGCACCTGTATCTGCTGCTGCTCATCGGTATCAGCTTGACGGCCGTGCTCGGTGCCAATCACGGCAACCGCTATGGCGTCGAGCACATCTGGCAAGTGTGGCTGCTGGCCTTGCTGCTGATGCCCGTGCTGTATTTCCCTTGCCGCGCGTTTGCCAATTACAAGCGTTCGTCGCAGCAGGCGTGGGTGCGCTACTTCTGAACCATGCCTACTTGCAGTACAGCCTGTCGATACTGTGCGAAGACGCCAGGTAATGCCGCGTCTGCCAACCGATGGCCACCCTGTAGGCGCACGGCGGATCGAGCGCCACGTTGACGGGGAAGCCGCCATTGTTGCCTGATAAATGCGGCCCGCCCGCGGCGCCGCGGAACAGATAATTGCTCGGTGGTGGCGGCGGCGTGAAGCTGGCGGCCGGCAGCGGTGGCGGCGGATGCTGGATGCCGTTGTTGTTGGAAATCGTGATATTGAAAAAGCGCAGATGCGGATGGTCGATCGTGTACAGGATATGCACGAGGCCGCCCGCGATGGGGTTGCAGGCATTGCTGCGCAGCTCTTCCAGGTCCAGCGCCACGATGACAGGCGAGTTGTCGAAGACGATGGAATCGAGCCCGTCCGTGGCCACCAGCGCCAGGCTGATGCCATCGCGTACTTCGAAGCCCAGGCGGTAGCGGCGTATCGGTTCGCTCTCGGCCGCCGTCAGGCTGCGGCCCGCGTCGAGGATGGGCAAGCCGCCCGGCAGCTTGGCCGGATGCAGGCTGGTGATGGCCGGCGTATTCACGGTCAGCAAGTCAAACGTGCGCAGGAAGATGCTGGGCGCCACGTTGACGACGGCCGTCGTGCCGTCGCGCATGTCCACGGTGACAGGCTTGCCGTCCACCCGTGTCCAGCCGCCAGGCTGCAGATCGCCCGCGTCGATGATGGCGGGCGCCGAATCGCCGAGACCCAGTCCGTTTGTATAAAACACATAGCCGACGTGCGTGCCGAGGATTTGCGTGAGCGGCGCCAGGCTGGCGGGTGCCACCGTGGGAATGGCTGCCGGGTCGTCGCTGCCGCCGGGCCAGGACCATTCGCCGATCAGGAAACGGTATTCCAGCGGGTTGGCGGGAATGGCGCTGTTGCGCAGCGGGCAATTGCCCTTCAAGGTGACACCGCCGGCGAACACATACGAGGCGCCGGCGCCGCCCGCATAGCCTTGCGCGGAAAAGCCGGCCAGCGAGGGAAACGGGTGGATGTCGAAGATTTCCACCTGCTGCCAGTGGGGCACGCCTTCCACGTCGGGCGGCAAGACGTCTTTCGAACACAATTCCACGCAGAAGCAGTGGCCTACATTTTCGCGCCCCGGCTGGCGGCCGTTGGCTTGCGTTTCCGACAGGATCGTCACGCTGCCCAGCTGCGCCGTGAAATACACGTCTGGCCCGCTGGCGAATTCCACATTGATGAATGGGGAAAACGGCGTCAAGGTGAAGTCCGACGTCAGGTAATCGATGCGGAAGCGCCCGCTGGTGTCCGTCACCGCCACTCCCAGCGCATCGTCCTGCAACCAGTCCGCGTCGAACGCCCGCACGGTGGCGCCGGCGATCGGCGCGTGGGGAGCGTCGCAGGTGCGCAGCCGGCCGCAGATGGTCCAGGCGCCGAAGCGGGCGCGCACCAGGCACCAGAAGCGTTGCGGCAGGCAATAATCCCAGACGGCGAGGAAATCGTTCTCGACCTGGCGCCAGCGGGGCTGGATGGTGGTGATGGAAAACTGTAGCGGCACGGGGTCTTTCGGCCCAGGTTTCAAATGCGGCACGGTGGGGCACAGGATATCGATTTCGACGGCCTCGCCCCGATAATCGTCTTCCAGGGTAAAACTGTAGTTGCCATCGTCATCCGTGCGCGCCTCGGCCAGCAGGAAGGGCGCTTTCGCCTGCACTTCCTCGTCCGTGAGGATGGCGAAGGTTTCCTTGGCGCTGGCCACGGCCAGGGCAGTGACGTTTTGCGACTCGCGCGGCCGGTACAGGCGCACGAGGACGTGGGATAAAGCTTCAGGACACTCGGCACAGATCAAGCCGCACAGCTTGCCCCGCAGGATATGGGCCATGATGGCTCCCTTGCTGATGTGGACGGCGCACCGCGCGGAATGGCGGCGCTGTTACCAAGCTAGCAAATGGGCGGCCGACAGGATTGATCTGGCTTAAACCTGCTTTCTATTTAATCAGCGCCAATACTTCGCGGAAACGCGGATGCTTGCAATCGCGCAACCATTCGAAGGCCAGCATTTCCACCGTCACCAGATGGGCCCCCAGCTTGCCCAGGCGGGCCAGCGCCGCGTCGCGGCTGGCGGCCTGGCGCGAGCCGACGGCGTCAATGGCGATGATGACCTCGTACCCCAGTTCCAGCAAGCCGATGGCCGTCTGCAGCATGCACACATGGGCTTCGCAACCCGTGACGACGATTTGTCTGCGCCCGGCGGGTAGCATGTCCTGCAAGCCATCAGAACAGGCGCCGAAATGCGTCTTGTGCAAGGTCCGTTCGCACAGGGCGGCGATCTCTTCCACGTTCGGCCCCAGCCCCTGGCGGTTCTGTTCCGTGCCCAGCACGGGCACGTCGAGCAGTCGGGCGATCTTTGCCAGACGCAGGTTTTGCGCCAGCACGAGGCCGGCATCGTGGATGGCCGGCATCAAGCGGCCTTGCAGGTCGACAATGACCAAAACAGCCTGGTTTGCATCCATCAGCATGGCGTTCTCCTTATTAGTATCTGGCGATAGTGTAGCGCGCCGCAGTTTGCTCAAGTTGGCCAGCTGGGCACGGCTGTTTCGCCCATCAGGTAGCCATGATTCAAATCAACGGCGGCACGCAAGTAGTTCCACAGGGCGCTGACCCTGGCAATATTGCGCCGCTCGCTGGGCGAAATCATCCAGAAGGCGCGCAGCAGGTCGATCTCGCCATCGAGCACGGGCACCAGCTCATTTGACTGCTGGGCCACGAAGCAGGGCAGGATGGCCAGCGCCTGGCCCGCGCGCGCCGCGTGGTACTGGGCGATCACGCTGGTGCTGCGAAACGCGCGCAGGGAATCGGGTGCCACGTTGTCCATGTAGCGCAGCTCCGAACTGAAGACCAGGTCGTCCACGTAGCCGATGATCGGGTGCTGCGCCAGCTGGGCCACGCTGGTGATCGGCGCGTGGCGCGCCAGGTAGGCGGGCGTGGCATACAGTTTCAGGCGGTAGTCGGACAGCTTCGTCACCACGTAGGGGCCGGACTGGGGGCGTTCGACGGAAATGGCCACGTCCGCCTCGCGCTTGGACAGGCTGACAAAGCGGGGCACGGCGATCAGGTCCACGCTGATGTGCGGGTATCGCCCGCAGAACTGCGCCAGGTGGGGCGCCAGCACGATGGCGCCGAAGCCCTCGGTAGCGCCCAGGCGCACCTGGCCTGACAACAGGCGGTTGTGCTCGCCCAATTCCTCGGTGGCGGCGAACACCGTGCTTTCCATGGTTTCCGCGTATTCCATCAGGCGGTGGCCTTCGGGCGTCAGCTGGTAGCCCACGTAGTTGCGGTCGAACAGCTGGGTGCCCACCTGCTCCTCGAACTTGCGCATGCGCCGCGACACGGTGGAATGGTCGATGCCCAGCTTTTTCGCCGCATCGACGAGGCCGGCGCTGCGCGTCAGTTCCAAGAAGACCCGTACATTGTCCCAATCGAGCATGGCAAATCCCCTCTGTGCATTTTTGCAAAGGAATTATGCATTAATTTCACTTGAGTGCATATTTTTACACATGCAGAATGCATCTAAACATATAAGAAAACCCATTCACCTGGAGACACGCATGAAAAAAACCGTTCTGGCCATGGGCGCGCTGGCGCTCACCCTTTCCTTTGGCGGCGCGCACGCGCAAATTTCCGATGGCGTCGTCAAGGTCGGCATCCTGACCGACATGTCCGGGCCGTATTCGGCCATGGGCGGGCGCGGCTCCGTCGTCGCCAGCCAGATGGCCGTCGAGGATTGCCTGAAGGCCGAATGCAAGGGCATGAAGATCGAAATTCTCTCGGCCGACCATTTGAACAAGGCCGACATCGCCGCCTCCAAGGCGCGCGAATGGATAGACCGCGACAAGGTCGACGCCATCGCCGACCTGACCAATTCCTCGGTGGCCCTGTCCGTGCAAAAGCTCATGAAAGAGAAGGGCGGCATCGCCATGTTCAGCGGCCCGGCCACGGGTCGCCTGACCAATGAAGACTGCTCGCCGAACGGCTTCCACTGGATGTTCGACACGTATTCGCAGGCAGCCGGCACGGCGGCGGCGCTGACCAAGCTGGGGCAAAAGTCGTGGTACTTCGTCACCGTCGATTACGCGTTCGGCCATTCGCTGGAAAAGGATGCCAGCGAGGTCGTCAAGCGCAACGGCGGCACCGTGCTGGGCGCCGTGCGCCATCCCCTCAACGCGTCCGATTTCTCGTCCTTCCTGGTGCAGGCGCAAGGCTCGAAAGCGCAGGTGATCGGCCTGGCCAATGGCGGCGCCGACACGGTATCGGCCATCAAGCAGGCGCGCGAATTCCGCATCGGCAGCGGCAAGGACCAGCGCCTGGCCGCCTTGCTGGTGTTCCTATCGGACGTGCATGCGCTGGGACTGGATACGGCCCAGGGCCTGGTCTACGCGGACGGTTTTTACTGGGATTACGATGACCGCAGCCGCGCGTTTGCGAAACGCTTCGAGGCGCTCAACAAGGGCGCCAAGCCGACCATGGTGCAGGCGGGCGTGTATTCCAGCGTCTACCACTACCTGAAGTCGGTGGCGGCCGCGAAGAGCGACGACTCGAAAATCGTCGCCGAAAAAATGCGCCAGCTGCCCATCAAGGATTCCGTGATGAACAACGCCTCGATCCGCCCCGATGGCCGCGTGATCCACGACATGTACCTGGTGCAGGTGAAGACCCCGGCCGAATCGAAAGGCGCGTGGGATTACCTGAAAGTGCTGTCCACCATCCCCGCCGACCAGGCGTTCAAGCCGATGGATGCTGCGGCGTGCAACCTCGTTAAAAAATAACCACGGAGTCTCGAACCATGAACCAAGCCCTCACCCAAGTCCCTGCCATCCCCCTGCACATCGGCGGCAAGCACCATGCGTCAAGCAGCAGCGAATGGCGCGACGTCGTCAACCCGGCGACGCAGGAAATCGTCGCCAAGGTGCCGTTTTCCACGCCGGACGAAGTCAACCTGGCCGTCGCCACGGCCAAGGAAGCGTTCAAGACCTGGCGCAATACCCCGCTGGCCGCGCGCATGCGCATCATGCTCAAGTACCAGCATCTGATCCGCGAAAACATTGGTGCCCTGGCCGAACTGATCACGCGCGAACACGGCAAGACCCTGCCCGACGCGGAAGGGGAAGTCATGCGCGGCCTGGAAGTGGTGGAGCACGCGTGTTCGATCGCCACCCTGCAGCTGGGCGAGATTGCGGAAAACGCGGCCACCGGCGTCGATGTCTACAATATCTACCAGCCGCTGGGCGTGGGAGCCGGCATCACGGCGTTCAATTTTCCCGTCATGCTGCCGTGCTTCATGTTCCCGATCGCTATCGCCTGCGGCAATACTTTTGTGCTGAAACCGTCGGAACAGGATCCGTCTTCGACCATGTACCTGGTCGAACTGATGTACCAGGCGGGCTTGCCGGCCGGCGTCCTGAACGTCGTGCATGGCGGCGCTGACGTCGTCAACATGCTGTGCGACCATCCCGACATCAAGGCCGTGTCCTTCATCGGCTCCACCCACGTGGGCACGCATGTGTACCGCCGCGCCAGCGAATCGGGCAAGCGCGCGCAATCGATGATGGGCGCGAAAAACCATTGCGTGGTGCTGGCCGACGCCAACAAGGAGCAGGCGATCAATAACCTGATCGGCGCGGCCTTCGGTGCGGCCGGCCAGCGCTGCATGGCCAATTCCGTCGTGGTGCTGGTGGGCGAGGCGCGCTCCTGGCTGCCGGAAATCGTCGCCCGTTCGCAGGCGCTGAAAGTGGGGCCGGGCAGCGACCGCGATGCCGACCTGGGTCCGATGGTTTCCAAGGCGGCCATGCAGCGGGCGGAAAAGCTGATCCAGGCGGGCGTGGACGAAGGCGCGCAGCTGCTGCTCGACGGTCGCGGCCACAAGGTGGCCGGCTACGAGGGCGGCAATTTCATGGGCCCGACGATTTTCTCCAAGGTCCAGGCGTCGAACTCCGTCTACACGCAGGAAATCTTTGGCCCCGCCATGTGCGTGGTCGAGACGGACACGCTGGACCAGGCCATCGCCTTCATCAACGCCAACCCGAACGGCAACGGCACCTCGATCTTCACCTCGTCCGGCTGGGCGGGGCGCAAGTTCCAGAACGAGATCGATGTGGGGCAGGTGGGCATCAACGTGGCCATTCCCGTACCCGTCGCGTATTTCAGTTTTACGGGCTCGCGCGCGTCGAAGCTGGGAGACCTGGGCCCGAACGGCAAACAAGCCTTGTACTTCTGGACGCAGACCAAGACCGTCACGGCGCGCTGGTTCGCCCCGGACGATGGCGGCAGCGGCGTCAATACCACCATCTCGATGAAATAAGGGGAAGGCCATGGGCACCAATATCGTTTTCATCGGCCTGGGCAACATGGGCTTGCCCATGGCGCAGAACCTCGTGCGGGCCGGCCATGCGGTGACGGGCTTCGACTTGCTGCCGGCCAGCGTGCGGCAATTCGCCGACGGCGGGGGCCTGGTCTCCGATGACCAGGCGGCGGCGATCGGCCAGGCCGACATCGTCATCACCATGCTGCCGGCCAGCCGCCACGTGCTGGGCGCCTACCTTGGGGATGGGGGTATTTTGGCGCAGGCGCGGCCCGGCACCTTGCTGATCGACTGTTCGACGATTTCCACCGAGGCGGCGCGCCAGGTGGGCCGCGCGGCGCAGGAAAAAGGCATGCCCATGCTGGACGCGCCCGTGTCGGGCGGCACGGCGGGCGCTACCAACGGCACCCTGACCTTCATGGTGGGCGGCGAAGAATCCGCGCTGGCGGCGGCACGGCCCTACCTGGACGTCATGGGCAAGGCCATCTTCCACGCGGGCGGCTCCGGTTGCGGCCAGACGGTCAAGATATGCAACAACATGCTGCTGGGGATACTCATGATCGGCACCAGCGAAGCCATACGCCTGGGCGTGGCCAATGGCCTCGATCCCAAGGTGGTGTCCGACGTGATGGCGAAAAGCTCGGGCCGCAACTGGACCCTGGACGTCTACAACCCGTGTCCGGGCGTGGCCGAAAACGTGCCCGCGTCGCGCAGCTACACGGGCGGCTTTGGCGTCGACCTGATGCTGAAAGACCTGGGGCTGGCCGTGGAAAGCGCGCTGGCCAGCGGCGCTTCGGTGCCGCTGGGCGCCTTGTCGCGCAATCTATATAGTTTGCACAGCAAGGCGGGATCGGGCGCGCTGGATTTCTCCAGCATTTATCAGCTGCTGGGCGATAAAGCTTAAGGTTGTTGCGCCTGCAGGGCCGCCAACTCGGCCCTGGCTTTTTCCAGCTTGCCTTCCAGCTTGGCGATCTTCTTCGGTTCCTTGTTGGCTTCCTGGGCCAGGCGCAGCGAACGCTCCGTCTGGTTCACCTTCGCCTGCGCCTTGACGATCTTCTTGTTGTGGCGTTCGACCAGGGTACTGTCGCGGCAGTGGGCGTTGACTTCGTCGAGCGCGCGCGTGAGGCCCGCGACCTTGTCGGACAGGCCCTGCTCCTGCGCCTGGCGCAATTCGCTGCGGATGCTTTCGCGCTTGGCGGCGCAGCCGGCCAGCTGGGTATCGGCGGCGCTGGCGCCCACGGAGGCTGCGGCGAGCAGCAGGGTCAAGGCGGTTGTGGCGAGGCGGTTCATGGCATTCCTGTGTAAGTGGTGGGCTCGTGCAATGTAAGCCTGCCGGCTTGCCCTGTCAAACTTCTTGTGCAGTGCGCGCCTGTCTGGCATGGCATCGGCTACCATGCGTGTTTTCTTCTTTCCGACACCGCCGCATGCCCAAGAAATTCCTCTTGCTGATTCCTTTCCTGCTGCCGTTGCCGCTCCTGGCCCAGACCTCGCCCATCTTGCTCGACCTGCAGCTGATCGCCATCAAGGCGAGGGCTGATGCGGCTAGCCATAGCCCGGAAAGCATCGCCGAGTTTGAGCAGGCCCGGCGCGCGGCCGAAGCGGGCGACGTGGAGGCGCAGCTGGACCTGGCGCGCATGCTGCAGCTGGGCGTCGGCACGCCGCAAGATACGGCGCAGTCGATGGCCTGGATACGCAAGTCGGCCGAAGGCGGCTATGCACCGGCACAGTCGGCTTTGGGATTGGCCTATACCTTGGGCGGCAAGGTGCCCATCGACCGCGTGCAGGGCGAATACTGGCTGCGCAAGGGCGCGGCGCAGGGCAATGCAGAGGCGCAAACCATCCTGGCGCTGGAATTCATCGATGGCGACAGCAGCGCCGAGGAGCAGGCGCTGGCCATCACCTGGCTGAAGGCGGCGGCGAACGAGCAGCACTTTGTGCCCGCCTACAATGCGCTGGGCGAGCATCTGATGCGCGCAGCCGTCGATGAACAGGATCGCGCCGAGGCTTTCCACTGGTATTCCAGATCGGCGCGTGAAAAGGAGCCGGCAGGCATGCGCAACTTGGCCCGCGCGCACGAGCTGGGCCTCGGCGTGGCGCAGTCGGACAAGTGGGCCCTGGTCTGGTACGAGCGGGCGGGGTGGAGCGGCGACGTGCCCGCCATGCGGCGCATGATCGAGGTGTATGTCAAAGGCGAACTGGGACAGGCTGCAAATGCCGAAGACGCGGCCGAATGGCGCGGCAAGCTGGCCGGGAAGGAAAAGAAATGAAGACCATGCTGTTTGTATTGAGCCTCGCCCTGGTGCAGCCGGTGCTGGCGCAGCCGGCGTCCACCAAGGAACCGCACCAGCATCCGGCGCTGGCCGAATTCGATATGTCCGGCCTCGACGACATGCGCGCAAGGGTGCGGGCCGTGATCGACCGTCCCGCCGACCTGTCGCCGGACAAGGTGGCCGCCTTCGGGAAGGCGCGCCTGGCTGCGGAAGGGGGAGGTACGGCCGCCCAGCTGGAGCTGGCGCAGATGCTGCACGGCGGCGAAGGCACGCCGCGCGACTATGACGCCGGCCTGGCGTGGATGCGGAAATCGGCCGAAGGCGGCTATGGTCCGGCGCAGGCTTTCCTCGGCGTGGCCTACACGCTGGGGCAGGGCATGGCCATCGACCGCAAGCTGGGCGAATACTGGTCGCGCAAGGGCGCCGCGCAAGGCGTGGAGCTGGCCAACTTCACGCTGGCCATGCACTTTGAAAATATCCACAGCAGCCCGGCAGAACAGGCGCATGCGCTGCACTGGCTGAAGTTCTATGCCGAAAACGGCTTTATCTATGCCTACAATGAAATCGGCTACCGCCTGATGATGACGGCCAAGGACGAGGCGCAGCGCAAGGAAGCGTTCACCTGGTACATGAAGGCGGCCAAGGCGCTCGACCCGCCCGGCTTGAACAATGTCGCGTACTCGTATGAAGTGGGGCAGGGCGTGCCGCAGAGCGACGAGGCGGCCCTGGGCTGGTATGAAATGGCCGCCATCGCCAAGAGTCCGCCGGGGCAGACGGGTTTTGCGCGGCTGCTGGAACAGGGCCGTGGCGGCCCCACCCGGCAAGGGCCGGCGCCCAAGCCTTTCGCGCTGTACCTGCTGGCGGCGAAGCAGGGCGACGCGGAAGCCATCGAACGGCTGGTCAAGGTGTACGATAAGGGCGAGCTGGAACAGGCGGCCGACCCGGCGCAGGCGGCACTGTGGCGCGAAAAGCTCAGGCTGGCCAAGACTCCCTGAGCGGGCATGACGGAGTCAGGACGGCATGCTATCATCATTGTTATCGATAACAATATCATGAGAGACCCATGAATCCCGATTTCCGCTCCAAGGCCACGCTTGAAAAGCATATCCTGCACACGATGAATTTTTATCACCCGCGCGCGTTTGACCCGAGCGGCGGCTTCTATCACTTTTTCCTTGATGACGGCACGGTGTATGACGCCAGTACGCGCCACCTGGTCAGCAGCACGCGCTTCATCTTCAATTACGCCATGGCTTACCGCCACTTCGGCGGCGACGATTACCAGGCGGCCCTGCGCCACGGCGTGGCCTTTTTGCGCGACGTGCACCGCGACCCGGCCACGGGCGGCTATGCCTGGCAACTGTCGTGGAAGGATGGCGTCAAGCAGGTCGAAGATGGCGCCAACCACTGCTACGGCCTGGCCTTCGTGCTGCTGGCCTATGCCCACGCCTTGCAGGCGGGTGTGCCGGAAGCGCACGCGTATCTGGACGAAACCTTCGAATTGATGGAGCAGCGCTTCTGGCTGCCCGAACACGGCCTGTATGCGGACGTGGCCAGCGCCGACTGGTCCACCCTGGACGGCTATCGGGGCCAGAACGCCAACATGCATGCCTGCGAAGCCATGCTGGCCGCGTTCGAGGCGACGGGCGAGGCGAGATATCTGCACCGCGCCGAAACCCTGGCGCACAACATCACGGTCCGCCAGGCGGGCCTGGCGAACGGCATGATCTGGGAGCACTACACGCCCGACTGGTCGATCGACTGGGACTACAACCTGCACGACAAGAGCAATATCTTCCGTCCGTGGGGTTACCAGCCTGGCCACTTCACGGAATGGGCCAAGCTGCTGCTGATCATGGAGCGCCACAGCCGGTTCATGGCCGGTCCGTCCGACTGGCTGCTGCCGCGCGCGCGCGCGCTGTATGACATGGCCCTGGCCAAGGCCTGGGATGGCGCGCATGGCGGCATCCACTACGGTTTCGGGCCGCAGGACGAGATCTGCGATGGCGACAAATACTTCTGGGTGCAGGCGGAAAGCTTCGCCGCCGCTGCCGTGCTGGCCGCCCGCACCGGGGACGAGGCCTACTGGCAAAGTTATGACAAGATCTGGGACTACAGCTGGACGCATTTCGTCGACCATGAACACGGCGCCTGGTACCGCATTCTGACGCCGGAGAACGGCAAGATCAGCAACGAGAAAAGCCCGGCTGGCAAGACCGATTACCACACCATGGGCGCCTGCTATGAAGTGCTGAACGTGATCGGCGGTGCCGCATGAGCGCCACCGCTTTTCCCTCTTTCCCCGCTTTTGTGTCGGCCGGCGAAGCGCTGACGGACATGCTGCGCACGGGCGCGGACTCCTGGAACAGCCAGGTGGGCGGCTCGACCTGGAACGTGGCGCGCGTGATGGCGCGCCTGGGCGTGCCCAGCGCCTTTGCGGGCGGCGTCAGCCTCGACGTCTTCGGCGACGCTCTGGCGCAGGCGACCGACGTGGCGGGCCTGGACATGCGTTTTTTGCAGCGCCATGCGAAGTCGCCGCTGCTGGCCATCGTGCATGAACTGCATCCGCCTACGTATTATTTCATCGGCGACGACAGCGCCGACCTGCATTTCGACGCGTCGCTCTTGCCGGCCGGCTGGATGCAGGGGGCGCAATGGGTGCATTTCGGCGGCATCAGCCTGGCGCGCGAACCGCTGGCGGGCAAGCTGGTGGCGCTGGCGCAGGAGCTCAAGGCGGCTGGCGTGAAGATCAGCTACGACCCGAACTTCCGCATCATGATGGATGAACGCTATGACGCCACCCTGCGCCGCATGACGCAGCTGGCCGACGTGATCAAGGTGTCCGATGAAGACCTGGCGGGCCTGTTCCGCCATGACGATATCGATGGCGCGTTTGCCATGCTGCGCAGCTGGAATCCGCAAGCCACGTATTTGTATACGCGCGGCGCGCAGGGTGCGGCGCTGTACCAGGGCGAGCAGACATGGCAGGCGGCACCGCCCGTCATCGAGGTGGTCGATTCGGTGGGGGCGGGCGACGCCAGCATCGGCGGCTTGCTGTACAGCCTGATGTACCGGCCCGATGCCAACGGCGGCCAGCACTTGCGCTTTGCCGTCGCGGCGGGCGCGGGCGCCTGCCTGGCGGCCGGTGGCTCGCCGCCGTCCGTGGAACTGGTGGAATCGCTGGCGGCGCGCACGGTGCTGCGCTAGCAGTACCAGTCCGGCGGTAAATGCCGGGGTCAGACCCGGCGGGTCTGATCCCGCGTAACGGGTCCCGTCGACGCCCGCTCCATCAAGGTAAACGCCATCAAATGATGCGTGGCGGTGGCCGGTTCTCCCGCGCGGCGCTGGCGGATTTCGTCGATGACGAGATTGACGGCGGCGCGCGCCATGTCGGCGATGGGTTGGTGGATGGTGGTCAGCTCCGGCCAGACGGTGCTGGCGACAGGCGTATCGTCGAAGCCGCACACGCTCAATTCCGCTGGCACCTGCAAGCCCATGCCGTGCGCCACGGCCAGGGTGGCGGCGGCCATGTCGTCGTTGCTGGCGAAGATGGCGCTCGGGTGCGGTTTCTGCGCCAGCAGCCGGCGCGCCGCGTCGAGTCCCGAGCGATACGTGAAATAGCCTTGCGCGACCCTGTGCGGCGGCACCTGCAAGCCGGCTTCCCGCATGGCGTCCTCGAAGGCCTGGCGGCGCAGCAGGGCGGGCGTGTGCGCCGGATCGCCTTCGATGAAGCCGATGTCGCAGTGGCCCAGCGCGAGCAGGTGGCGCGTCATGGCCAGGGCGCCTTCGTAGTCGTCGATGCGCACGGCCGAGACGCCGGGCGAGGGGCGCGCCGTGGCAACGGCGATGGCCGGGATACCCATCCGGTTCAGCTGCGCCAGCACTTCCGGCGAATCGCACAGGGGCGGCGGCACGAGGATGCCGTCCACGCCGGCCGCCACCAGGCAATCGATGCCGGCGCGCTGGCTGTCCAGGTCTTCGCAGCGTTCGAGCAGCAACTGGCCGCCGCCCTGGCGGCATTGATCCATGGCGCCAACTAAAAATTCGCTGAGGAAGGCCGCGCTCGGATTGCTGTACAACAGGCCGATGCGCAGGGTGCCCGTGCGGGCCGCCCTGGCCGCCAGGTTGGGCTGATAGCGCAGGCTGGCGATCGCCGCCTCGACCTTGTCGCGCGTGGCCGCGCTGACGCTGCTGCGTCCATTGATCACGCGCGATACCGTCATGGCCGATACGCCGGCCACGCGCGCCACGTCATGCACGGTGGCGCCGCTGGCGGTATCGGGGGCGGCGTGCGCCGCCTTATTCGAGGTGGCCACCGAACTTCAGCTTGCCGCTGATGCGCATGCCGTGCAATTGGCCTTCTTCCAGTTCGGCGGCGCTGGTGCGCTGCGCCGTGTCGCGCCGCGCCAGTCCCACGGACAGGATATCGAGCATCATCAGCTGCAGCAGGCGCACGATCATGGGCACGAAATTGAGATTGCCTTCCGGGTGGTTCAAGGTCAGCAGCACGTCGGCCAGCTTGGCCAGCGGCGAACCGCTGGCCGTGATCGCCAGCACGCGCGCGCCGCAGCCCTGCGCCACCTTGACGGTGCGCAGCAGGTCGGGCAGGGCGCCCGAACGGGAAATGACCAGCGCCACGTCGCCCGGTTTCAGCATGGCGGCGCTCATTTCCTGCGCCTGCGGATCGGCAAAGAAGCTGCTGACGATGCCCAGGTTGAGCAGCTTGTGCTGCATGTCGTCGGCCACAACGCGGGCGCTGCCCACGGCCAGCAGCTCCACGCGCTGCGCGCCGCGCAGCAGTTCGATGGCAGCCGTCAGCGCCTTCACGTCGAGCATGTCGCGCAGGGCCAGCGCGGCCGAGGCGTTATTGCCCAACACCTTGCGCGCCAGTTCGGCGTCGGAGTCCGAAATCTCCACGTGGCAGTGGGCTACCGTGATGGCGCCGCCCGTCAGGCCGGACGCCAGCTTCAATTTGAAGTCGGCCAGGCCCTGCACGCCGATCGAGCGGCAAAAGCGCATCACGGTAGGCTGGCTCACGCCGACCCTCTGGGCGATTTCCGCGATCGGCAGGGTCAGCATGGCGTTCGGCTCCTTCAGCACCCAGTCGGCCACCTTGCATTCCGAGGGGCTCATGCGCCCGCGCGCCTGGCGCACGGATTCGAGCACGGGCGCGCCGGAATGGGCGCGCTTGAGCTTTTGCGCCAGGATGGCGGCGATACCGAGGAACGTCGGCAATTCGGCCGTGATCAGAAAGGTGGGGATCTGCGCCAGGTAGTCGTTCAGGCGGCCCTTTTGCTCGAAGCGGGCGCGGAACTGCGACTGCTCGAACAGGGGACCCAGGCGCGGCACGATGCCCCCGCCTATATAGATGCCGCCCAGTGCGCCCAGGGTCATGGCCACGTTGCCGGCGATGGAGCCGAGGATGGCGCAGAAACAGTCCACCGCTTCGAGGCACACTTCGCATTCATTGTTCAGGGCGCGGCTGGTGATTTCGGCTGCCAGCAGCGGCAGCGCGTCGGGCTTGCCGGCGCGTTCGGACAGGGCGCGGTAGATCAGTTCCAGGCCGCGCCCGGAGGCGAGGCGTTCGGCCGAGACGTGCGACAGTTCGCGCCAGGCGAAGGACAGCACGTCCATCTCGCGCTGGTCGCAGGGCGCGAAGCTGACGTGGCCCCCTTCGCTGCCCAGCGCGATCCAGCGGTCTTCCGCGGGGATCATGCCCGACACGCCCAGGCCCGTGCCCGAACCGAGCAGGCCGATGACGCTGTCGGCGCGCGCCATGCCGCCGCCGATCTGCAGGCGCTGGTCGGGCCGCAGATAGGGCAGGGCCATGGCCAGGGCCGTGAAGTCATTCACCACCAGCAGGGTGTCGAGGCCCAGCGTGGCGCGCATGGCCTCGATCGAGAAGAACCAGTGATGGTTCATCATGCGGATAGTGTCGTCGTCGATGGGATTGGCGATGGCGATGGCCGCATGGCGCACGCGGGCCGAACCGGCGGCGCGCGCCTCGCTGCTATCCATATACGCGGTGATGGCGTCGAGCAGCGAAGCGTAGTCGTCGCAGGGCAGCACGGCGACCGCTTCCAGGTGGCCCTGGCGCGTCTCGAGCACGAAGCGGGCATTGGTGCCGCCGATGTCGGCCAGCAGGCGCGGCCCTTCACTGAATCGCTCCGCCGGATCGCTGCCTGCTACTTCCATTTTTTCATCAATTTTCATGGCGGTGCCTAGTCTCGTTTGCGTGCGCTGTCATGGCGGCGCACTGTCGTTATGGCAAAAACCAAGGATTTTAATTCGTATACGTGCCGCGTGCCGAAAAATGCGGGGCACCCGCGCAAATGCTTGCACGCAGCGCCGGAAACGGGCGGCGCCAGCTGAAAAATCAGGGCGGTCAACCGGCAAATCCCTGCGCAAATAAAGTGTCGCAGAGTAGTCGTAGGATTACAACATAATATGTTGATATTTGTTCGTAGTATAGTTACTATGTCCCTGCTGGAAAGAATTCTGGCCAGTACATTCGGCCACGAATGACTAGATAAAAAATAAATTACTGAGGAGACTTACCATGCTGCATCGCACCATGTTGAAGGCCGTGTTGAAGACACTGCCAGCTGCCATCGTCTTGGCCATCGCCAGCGGTTCCGCTGCCGCCGACCCTATGTACCCATCCGACTCCGAAGGCTTCCACGGCTACCTGCGCGCTGGCGCCGGCAGCAATACGTCGGGCGACGGCGGTTCGCAAGGCTGCTTCGGCCTGGGTGGCAATACCATGAAATATCGTCTGGGCAATGAGTGCGACGCCTACACGGAATTCGGCTACACCAAGTCTGTTGCCAAGTCCGGCGGCGTGAACTACCTGGCCACCATCTGGGTCAACGCCTATGCGCCAAACTCGGATTTCGGCGACAACAAACTGGGCATCGTCAAGGCCTATGTCGAAGCGCAGGGACTCGATTTCCTGAACGGCGGCACGGCCTGGGTCGGCAAGCGTTTCTACTACCGTCCTGACATCCACATGCTGGATCTGCAATACATCAACATGAACGGCACGGGCGCCGGCCTGGACCGCATTCCTGTTGGCCCGGGTAAATTCTCGTATGCCTTCTTCAAGGACAACGACATCAATGCCCGCGACAAGAACACTGGCGCCATTACCGGCACCCGTTCCGCCGTGCGCCAGAACTTCATCTACGGCGAAATTCCCGTCAATGAAAATGGCACCCTGGACCTGGCCGCGACCATCATCACGGCCGAAGGCAAGGACAACGACATCTACGGCCCGAAACATAACGGCTGGCAACTGTCGGCATTCCACCGTCAAGGCAAAGTCTTCGGCGGCGGCAATACCTTCGGCGTGCAGTACGGCGTCGGCCCTGGTGTTGGCGGTGACGGCAACGGACAGTTCGGCGCCTCGGGCAGCACTTCCTACGGTTCTGACCGCAAGCGCACGCGCGTCTTCAATGACATGGCGATCCAGCCGATGGAAAACTTCGGCATGGAATTCGTCGCCCTGTGGCAAAAAGACGAATCGACCGCCGCCGGTTCCTCGACCTGGACCTCGGTCGGCGTGCGTCCTGTGTACGCATTCACCAACAACTTCAAGCTGGTGGGCGAACTGGGCACGGACCGCGTGACGCAATCGGGCGGCCAGCCAGCCAAGCGCCTGACCAAGCTGACCATCGCACCGACGATCTCGGCCGGTCCTGGCCTGTGGTCGCGTCCTGAACTGCGCGCTTTCGTGACGTACGGCAAATGGAACGATGCGGCCACCGCCTCGGTCAACGCGTCGAACAACGGCGGCCCGATCTATAACAACAATACCAGCGGCACGTCCTATGGTTTCCAGGTAGAAACCTGGTTCTAAGTTAGCAGGCGTCGTAAGTCTAAATCAACCTGGCGCATCCTTCGCGGATGCGTTTTTGGCGCCGTCCCGTGATATAAATGCAATGTAGTCGTTTCATGGATCACGGCGCCGTCTTTACACCAAGATGATGCCCGTTTGCAAGCGGGTCTGAGTACAAGAGCGCCGGTACAGGCGCAGATTTCACCTTTTTCGGCCCCCGTATGCCGAAGCCCCCTAAAAGCTTGATCAAAAAAGGAATGTGGAGATGAAACTGAAATTCAAGATTACCCAACTGGCCGCATTGACCACCCTGGCATTCGCTGGCAGCGCCTTTGCGACCGACGTGGAAGTGTTGCACTACTGGACCTCCGGCGGCGAAGCGAAGTCCGTGGGCCAGTTGCAGCAAATCGTGAAAGAAAGCGGCTTTGGCTGGAAAGACTTCGCCGTGGCCGGTGGCGCTGGCGAAAACGCCGCGACCGCGCTGAAAACCCGCGTCATTTCCGGCAACCCGCCAACGGCCGCCCAGCTCAAGGGCCCATCGATCCAGGAATGGGGCGCGGAAGGCGTGCTGGCGAATATCGATGATGCCGCCATTCCAGGCAAATGGGATGCCGTGCTGCCGAAAGTCGTCGCCGACATCATGAAATACAAGGGCCACTACGTCGCCGCTCCCGTCAACGTCCACCGCGTCAACTGGATGTGGGTCAATCCGGAAGTGCTGAAAAAAGCCGGCGTGGCCACCACCCCGACCACCTGGGATGCGTTCTTCGACGCGGCCGAGAAAATCAAGAAATCGGGCGGCATCGCGATCGCCCACGGCGGCCAGCCTTGGCAGGACGCCACCGTGTTTGAATCCGTCGCGCTGGGCGTGGGCGGCACGGAGTTCTACAAAAAGGCCATCCTCAAGCTGGACCAGAAGGAATTGACCGGCCCGACCATGCTCAAGGTGTTCGACACCCTGGGCAAGGTGAAAACCTACATCGACAAGGATGCGGCAGGCCGCGACTGGAACCTGGCCACCGCCATGGTCATCAACAACAAGGCCGGCTTCCAGTTCATGGGCGACTGGGCCAAGGGCGAGTTCACGGCCGCAGGCAAGGTGCCGGGCAAGGATTACCTGTGCGTGGCAGCTCCTGGCACGGACAAGGCCTACACCTTCAATATCGATTCGTTTGCCATGTTCACGCAAAAGGATGCGAATGCGAAGAAGGGGCAGATCGCCCTGGCCAACGCCATCATGAATCCGAAGTTCCAGTCGATCTTCAACCTGAACAAGGGTTCCATCCCTGTGCGTTCCGGCGTTTCCAAGGACAAGTTTGACGCTTGCGCCCTGAAATCGATGGAAGACATGGACGCCACCAACAAGACCGGCGGCCTGGTGCCATCGTTCGCCCACGGCATGGCGCTGCCATCGGCCACGCAAGGCGCCGTGACCGACGTCATCGCCAAGTTCATGAACACCAACATGAGCTCGAAAGACGCGGTTGCAGCATTGGCCAAAGCGGCAAAAGTGAAGTAATCACGACGGCGCCGGCACTCCCGCCGGCGCCCGCTGCATCGCATGCATCGCAGGCGTCCGCCCTGGCGCTCGACCAGGCCGGCGCCACACGCAGTTCTACTTCTACGGCTGTCCTATGTCCATACGCAAGCAATTCGACCGATGGATACCGCAGATGGTGTTGGGCCCCACGCTCATCGCCAGCTTGGTATTCGTCTATGGTTTTATCTTTTTGACCGGTTGGCTGTCGCTGACCGAATCGCGGCTGATGCCGAACTACGAGTTCGCCGGCCTGGTGCAATACTACGAGCTGTTCGATAATGAGCGCTGGTGGACCTCGCTCAAGAACCTCGGCATCTTTGGTGTCCTGTTCATCGGTTGCAGCATCGCCATCGGCCTGTTCCTGGCCATCCTGCTGGACCAGAAAATCCGCGCCGAAGGCGCGCTGCGCGCCATCTACCTGTATCCGATGGCGCTGTCCTTCATCGTCACCGGCACGGCCTGGAAATGGATGCTCAATCCTAGCCTGGGCCTGGAAAAGGTCATGCACGACTGGGGCTGGACCTCGTTTACCTTCGACTGGCTGGTGAACTCCGACATGGCCATCTACACGGTGGTGATCGCCGGCGTGTGGCAGTCGTCGGGCTTCGTCATGGCCCTGTTCCTGGCCGGCCTGCGCGGCATCGATGATGAAATCATCAAGGCGGCGCAAGTCGATGGCGCGTCCCTGCCGACGATCTACTGGCGCATCGTGATTCCCGCCATGCGTCCCGTGTTCTTCAGCGTGCTGCTGATCCTCGCGCATATCGCGATCAAGAGCTTCGACCTGGTCATCGCATTGACGGCTGGCGGACCTGGCAATTCGTCGTCCGTGCCGGCCATCTTCATGTACCAGTTTTCCTTCACCCGCGGCCAGCTGGGCCTGGGCTCGGCATCGGCAATGATGATGCTGGCCACCATCGTGGCCGTGCTCGTGCCGCTGATGTACCTGGAAACGCGCAGCGCAAAGGCGATGAGATGACACCTACCCGCAATAATCGCCTCACCCTCGGACGGGTGGTGGTATACCTGCTGCTGATTCTGTTTGCGGTGTACTACATCGTGCCCCTGTACGTGACCCTGTCGACGTCGTTCAAGTCGCTCGACGAGATCCGCAGCGGCAACCTGCTGGCCTTGCCGCACGTGTGGCAGTTCGATTCCTGGTCCAAGGCCTGGTCCTCGGCCTGCACGGGCGTCACCTGTGACGGCATGCAGCCGTTCTTCTGGAACTCGATCAAGATGGTGATTCCCGCCGTGCTGATCTCGACCTTCCTGGGCGCCTTCAACGGCTATGTGTTCGCACACTGGCGCTTCCGCGGTTCGGAAATCCTGTTTGCCGCCTTGCTGGTGGGCTGCTTCATTCCGTTCCAGGTGGTGATCCTGCCGATGGCGCGCCTGCTGGGCGAATTCGGCCTGGCCAATACCACCACGGGCCTGGTCTTCGTCCACGTGGTGTATGGCACGGCGTTCACGACCCTGTTCTTCCGTAACTACTATATCGGCGTGCCGGAAGAATTGATCAAGGCGGCGCGCATCGACGGCGCCGGCTTCTTCCTGATCTTCCGCAAGATCGTGCTGCCGATTTCGGGTCCGATTTTCGTCGTCTGCATCATCTGGCAATTCACGCAGATCTGGAACGACTTCCTGTTCGGCATCGTCTTCGCCAGCGGCGATTCGCAGCCGATCACGGTGGGCTTGAACAACCTGGTCAACACGTCCACGGGCGTGAAGGAATACAACGTCAACATGGCGGCCGCGGTGATTGCCGCGCTGCCGACCCTGCTGGTCTATCTGGTCGCAGGCCGTTATTTTGTGCGCGGTCTGACCGCAGGCGCAGTCAAAGGTTAAGGAAAGAATATGTCCAGTTTATCGATACGCAGCATCCGCAAGGTGTACACGAATGGCGTCGAAGTCCTCAAGGGCATCGACATCGAAATCAAGGATGGCCAGTTCCTGATCCTCGTCGGCGGCTCCGGCTCCGGCAAGTCGACCCTGCTCAACATGGTGGCCGGCCTGGAAAGCGTCACGTCGGGCGAAATCCTCATCGACGGCAAGGTCGTCAACGACCTGCCGCCGAAGGACCGCGACATCGCCATGGTGTTCCAGTCCTACGCGCTGTACCCGTCGATGACGGTGCGCGAAAACATCGCGTTTGGCTTGAACGTGAAAAAAGTGCCGAAGGCGGAGCAGGAAGAAATCGTCGCCCGCGTCGCCGAAACCCTGCAGATCACGCATTTGCTCGACCGTCGTCCGGCGCAGCTGTCGGGCGGCCAGCGCCAGAGGGTTGCCATGGGCCGCGCCATTTCGCGCAAGCCGTCGCTGTTCCTGTTCGACGAACCACTGTCGAACCTGGACGCCAAGCTGCGCGTGGAAATGCGCGCCGAGATCAAGCTGCTGCACCAGCGCCTGAAGGCCACCATCGTCTACGTCACGCATGACCAGATCGAGGCGATGACCATGGGCGACCTGATCGCCGTCATGAAGGATGGGGTGGTGCAGCAACTGGGCACGCCGCAGGAAATCTACGACAACCCGGCCAACCTGTTCGTGGCCGGCTTCATCGGTTCGCCATCGATGAACTTCATCACCGTCAAGCCTGTCATCGAAGGCAACGAGGTGTTTGTCGCCATCGAGAACGCGGGCAAGAGCATGCGCCTGGCCTTGCCGTTCGCGGCCGACAAGCTGCGCAGCTATGCGGGCCGCGACGTGATCCTGGGCGTGCGCCCGGAGCAGATCACGGACATGAGCAGCGCGCACGGCGACGTGGGCCAGGAACTCGGTTGTCTGATCGACCTGGTCGAGCCGACCGGCCCGGATACCTTGCTGACGACGCGCCTGAACGGCGCTGCCGTGACTTGCCGCACGCACCCGCGCGAAGCCGTGCTGCCTGGGCAGACCATGCAGCTGTCGTTCAACCTGTCGAAAGCGGCCCTGTTCGATCCGGCCAACGGCGAGCGCATCGCCTAAGCGTCGTTACCCATGAAAACGGCCCGCCTGTCAGCTGACAGGCGGGCCGTTGTTGTTTACGCCGGTGCGCTTACTTTGCCAGCGATTTTTTGTAGGCGATGGAGTAGGTCAATTTGCCCGTTGGCGTGACCAGGTCGTCCAGCGCCGCCTGGCTGAAGACGCCCGTCCAGCCCAGGGTTTGCGCCGTCACGCCGCGGCTGACGATATCGTTCGCCTTCAGGCCGGCCATCGCCGTCGATGCGCTCTTGATGGTGGCCATGTAGCTGGCGGCGTCGCGCGTATCCGTCTTGGCCAGGTCGATGCCGGCCTGTGTGCGCAGCCAGTCGGCCCAGTAGAATTCGAGAAATTCCGTGGCTGTCGACGGCACCACGTAGCCGGCGTCGCGCGTGAAATAGACGAGCGAGCGGTACGGGTCGTTGCCCAGCGACTTCAAGCCGATGGACGCGGGCAGCTGGCTGGTGGCGATCGCCTTGTTGCCGCCGTCCTTCAGCCAGACCTTGTTGACCTTTTTCATCTGCGCCCAGAAATCGTATTCATTGAGCTTGCTGAAATTGTCCGTCACCTTGACCCACACTTTCAGCTGCAGGTTCTGGCCATTGTCGGCGTCGCGGAAGGCGGAAAACGTATGGTGGCCGTCCGTCAGGTACAGGGTGCCGTTCGGGCCGATGACGACGGTCTTCATATCGCCCGGCTTGGTGCCCACGGCAGCCTTGCACTGGAACGTCGCCGGTGGATTGGTCAGGGTGGCGCCGGCCACGTTGGCCGTCTTGCTCACCACGTCGTCCTGGCCGTTGGCTTCGCACAGTTCGGCGAATTTCTTCGGCTTGTTGGTCTTGGCCATGACCAGGTCTTCCGCGCCATAGCGGCCCAGCTTGTAGTACACCTGGTCGTAGCCGATGGCCGGTTGCGTGGGGTGCAGTTCGTCGAGCGACACCTGCAGGAAGACGGGCGCCGCATCGGTGCCGGCAGCCGTGGCTGCCAGGACTTGCTGGCGCGCGCTGAGCACGGGCGGCGTTTCCAGCACGCTCTTGCCGGTGGCGAGCGGCGCGCCGCCGTCGATGATCTGCGCGACGATGCTGCCACTGGCATTGACGATATCGATATCCGTGCCGTTCTGTTTTACCTGCAGGTTGTCGAGCAGGACGTCGGCAGGGTCCTTGCTGTTCGGCGTCAGGGGGCCATTGACGAAATCATAGCTGGCCGCCATGCCCAGGGTTTGCAGGGGCGCCGCCAGGGCCGTGCCCAGCTGCGTCTGCGCCGTTTGCAGGCGTGCCGCATCGATGGCGGCCAGGCTGGCGGGGGATGCGCTCGACGGGATGCTGCCCAGCAGCTGCATGGCGATGACGGAGGTGAGCGGCGTCAGGTTGACGGCGCTTTCTTTCAGCGACAGCGCGTACAGGGTGGTGCCGCCTGCCGGCGTGACGGAGACGAGGAAGGGCGCCTTCGCCGTGGCGGCCAGGGTGATGACCGCTTTGCCGTTCGCGTCCGTGGTGCCGCTGCCGACGGCATTCTTGCCGGCGTCTAGCACGGTGAGGGAGGCATTCGCCACGGCCTTGCCGGTGGCCGCTACCACGTTCAGGATGCGTGCGGGGGCGACGGGCTCGACCGGGGCGACGGGCGCCGTGCTGGTGTCGCGGTAGTCGTTGCCGCCACAGGCGGCCAGGCTGGCGCCCAGCGCGAAGGCGATGGCAATGGATAAAGTGCTGCGGGTGCTGCGACGGATATTGTGCTTGTACATGGTGTCCCGTGATGTCGGCCTGAAAAGTGCCGACATGCTAGCGGGCGCAGATGTCAGGATGATGACACGCCGGGAGGTTACTGGCGCGGCAGCGACTTGCGGTAGCCGATGGCGTAGCCCAGCTTGCTCTTGTCTTCGGTCAGTTCGTCGAATGCTGCGTGGTCGATTTCGCGCAGCGCGCCAAGGTCCGCCGCGCGCTTGCCGCCGCTGACGATCTCCGCCGGTTGCAGCGCCACCATCGCCTGCGCGGCCAGCAGGATGGCGCTGGCATACGCGGCGGGATCAAGCAGATCGGCACGTTCCAGCTTGAGCGCCGGTTTGCGGCGCAGCCAGTCGGCCCAGTAGAATTCGAGGAATTCCGTGGCCTTGTCGGGCGGCTCGTAGCCGATCCCGCGCGTAAAGTAGACGAGCGAGCGGTACGGATCGTCGCCCAGGGCCTTCAGGCCGATGGCGGACGGCAACTGTTGCGGCGTGATGGCCTGGTTGCGGCCGTTTTTCAGCCACACCTTGTTCTCTTCGCGCATGCGCGTCCAGAAGGCCGCTTCGCCCAGCGCGCTGAAATTGTCGCTGACCTTGACCCAGACCTTCAATCGATGATTGCGCCCGCCATCGGCATCCAGGAAAGTGGAAAACGTGTGGTGGCCATCGGTCAGGTACACGGTGCCGCGCGGGCCGATGACGACAGTCTTCATGTCGTCGGGACGGCTGCCCACGGCCGCCTTGCAGCGGTAGCCGGCCGGTGGCGCGGCCAGGGTGGCGCCTGCCACATTGGCCGTGCCGGGCAAGACGTCGCCCTGGCCATTGGCCTCGCACAGGTCGGCGAATTTCTTTGGCTTGGCGATGTCGGCGATGTGTTTTTCCTCGGCCGCATAGCGTCCCAGCTTGTAGTACACCTGGTCGTAGCCGATGGCCGGCTGGGTCGGATGCAGTTCATCGAGGCTTACCTGCAGGATGCGCGGCTGGGCGGCGCTGCCCACGACGGTGGCCATCAGCGCCTGCTGGCGCGCGCTCAGGACGGGTGCCGGCGCGACGGCGGCATCGCGGGCCCAGGCCATGCTGGCGAAAGACAGGGCCAGCGCGGCGGCGACCCGGGGAAATGCGGTGTGCATGCGACCTCCGAAGTGAGCGGTATGGCGTGCAGCATAGCGCGGCACGCGATTTCGCGCAGTCCGACAGGCGCATGCACTGCGCCATATCAAGAGGGCTAATTAAAACCAGCGCTTAGAACCACGTCTCCACCTGCAGGCCGAACGAGGTGCCGCTGGTGGCGTTGCCGTACACGGGGCCCGATTCATTGGCCTTGTTGACGGCGGCCGTGGCGGCGTCGTTCCATTTGCCGTAGGTGACAAAGGTGCGCAGCTCGGGCCGCGACCAGTAACCTTTGCCCGCTGTCAGGGTGGGTGCAAAGGTCAGCTTGGTCAGGCGCTGCGCGGCGCCGCCCGTGGGCGAGGTCACGCGGTCCGTGCCCAGCTCGAATTGCAGCTTGAAGTTGTCGTTGACGGCATACACGGGGCGCACGCCCAGGGTGGTCCAGGTCGAACTGCCGCCCGTGGCGTCGGACTTGTCGCGCTGCACGATGGCGATCATTTCCGCGCTCCATTCCGGCGTCGGCTGTATCCACAGTGAATTGAAGATGCGCAGGCGCGTGACGTCGCTGCCGTTGCGGATCGAACCCGTCGTGCCCATGCGGTCGCAGCACTGGCCGCCGGCGCCCGTGCCCGGCCCCACGCCGTACTGGATGCCGAAGGTGTTGGCGCCGCCCCACACTTTATCCTGCTTGTGCAGCACGGTGGCCTGCCAGCCGCTGTGCGAGGTGCTGTCCTTCTTGTCGGGCGTGATGAGGGTGGTCAGCACTTCCAGCGTGCCATCCTGGTTGATGGGGATGCCCTGGTAGACGAGATTTTGCCGGATGGCGGAGTTGCCGGGCTTGTCGTTATCCTTGAAGAAGCCATAGCTGATGCGGCCCGGTCCCAGCTTGTACTGGTCGATGCCGCCGCCCGTGCCGTTCATATTGATGTATTGCAAGTCCAGCATGTGGATGTCGGGACGCATGTAGTAGCGCTTGCCGATCCAGGCCGTGCCGCCGTTGAGCATGGCGATGTTTTTCGCTTCCACGTACATCTTCGACATGCTCAGTTCCGAATCGCTGACGGCGGAGCTGGGCGTGTAGGCGGCCACCATGATATGGCCGACGAAGCTGACGCCATTGGGCGACTTGGCCATTTCCTTCTGGTATTCGAACTCGCCATAGGTGTCGCATTCGTTGCCGAGCCGGTAGCGCATGGTGTTGCCGCCCAGGCCGTAGCAGCTTTGCGGGCCGCGGCTGTCCGAGCTCGAGCCGAGGCCGGCGCGGAAGTAGCCGTGGTATTCGCCTTCGGCATCGCTGGCGTGGGCGGCGCCGCAGGCCAGCAGCATAGTGCAGGCCAGGGCCAGCGAGGTCTTGATCGGGTGTTGCATGGAATCTCCTTGTCGTTATCAAAATGCGTGCTTGGGCACGTCGTACCGGATCGCTGCCGATCCAATCGGGGGACTGCCTGGGCGGAAAGCTCAGGCGGCCAAAATCTGTTTCGATGAAATCAGGTTGCCGGGTTCGCGCCGGGTTCGCGCCACGCCTTGCGCGTCGAACAGATGGAAGGCGCTGCTGGCGGCCGAGACCATGAATGGCTGGCCCAGCGGCACGCGGTTGTTGCCGTCGCCGCGTATCACCAGTTCCTGGCCGTTGTCCAGTGCCAGGTAGATGAAGTTGGCTTCGCCCAGGTGTTCCACCAGGCTGACGACGCCCTGGAACTGGGCGCTGCCATCGCCGTTTTCCAGGATATGTTCGGCGCGCAGGCCGACCGTGACGGCATCGCCCGGCAGCAAGCCGGCCGGATCGACGAGGGCCGTGATTTCCTGGCCGCTGGCCAGCGCCACGCGCACGCCATCGTCCTGCGCGGCGATGACCTTGCCCTCGAAGAAATTCATCATCGGCGCGCCGATGAAGCCGGCCACGAAGCGGTTGGCCGGCTGCTGGTACAGCTCGAGCGGCGTGCCGGCCTGCTGGATATGGCCGCCATGCATGACGACGATCTTGTCGCCCAGGGTCATCGCCTCGACCTGGTCGTGCGTCACATATACGATGGTGGCGTTCAACTGGCGATGCAGCTTGGCAATTTCCAGCCGCGTCTGCACGCGCAGGGCCGCGTCGAGGTTGGACAGCGGCTCGTCGAACAGGAACAGCTGCGGTTCGCGCACGATGGCGCGGCCGATGGCCACGCGCTGGCGCTGGCCGCCCGACAGTTCGCGCGGCAGCCGTTCCAGCAGGTGGTCGATCTTCAGGATGGCGGCCGCGTGGCGCACGCGCTGGGCGATGGCTTCCTTGCTGGCGCCGGCGATCTTCAGGCCGAACGCCATGTTGCGGTACACGCTCATGTGCGGATACAGGGCATAGCTCTGGAAGACCATGGCGATGCCCCGTTCGGCCGGCGGCAAGTCGTTGACAACCTTGCCGCCGATGGACAAGGTGCCCTGCGAAATGCTTTCCAGGCCGCACAGCATGCGCAGCAAGGTCGATTTGCCGCAGCCGGAAGGGCCTACCAGCACGACGAATTCACCGTCGCGGATGTCGAGGTCGATGCCGGCCAGCACATTGTGGCGGCCGTCGTAGGATTTGGTCAGTTGTTGCAGGCTTACATGGGCCATGGCGCACCTATTATTTGACCGCGCCGGACGTCAGGCCGCGGATCAGTTGACGAGAGAAAATGACGTACATGACGAGCACGGGAATGACGGCCAGCGACAGCGCCGCCAGCACGGAGTTCCAGTCCGTCACGTATTGGCCGATGAATTGCTGCACGCCCAGGGTGACGGTCTTGGTGCGGTCCGATGGCGCCAGGATCAGCGGGAACCACAGGTCGTTCCAGGCGGGAATCATGGTGAACACGGCCACCGTGGCGATGGCGGGGCGGATCAGGGGCAGGATCACCTGGAAGAAGATGGCGAATTCGCCCACCCCGTCGCAGCGCGCCGCATCCTTCAGTTCGCGCGGCACCTGGCGCACGAATTCGGACAGAATCATCACGGCCAGCGGCAGGCCCTGCGCCGTGTACACGAGCACCAGCGCGCTCAGGGTGTTGATCAGGTCGAGCCGCACCACCAGTTCCAGGATGGACACCGTGCCGAGGCGGATGGGGATCATGATGCCCAGCGCCAGGTACAGGGTCAGCAGGCGGTTGCCCGTAAACGTGTATTCCGACAAGGCCCAGGCCGCCATGGCGCCGAACAGCACGATCAGCAGCAGCGACAGCAGAGTGACGAACAGGCTGTTGCCGAAGTACAGCAGGAAGTCGGAATTGGCCAGCACCTTGTGAAAGCCCACGAGCGAAAAGGTGGACGGCGTGGGCAGGGCCAGCGGATTGTCGAAGATGGCGGCCCGCGTCTTGACCGAGTTGATCAGGATCAAGACGATGGGGAACAGGGCGATGATGGTGTAGCCGGCCAGGATCGCATGCACGGCGGCGCGGCCCAGGGGGCGGGTGGAAACGTTGCGCATGGCGGCCCTTACAGTTCGTAGCGTGTCAGCTTGCGCTGCACGAAAAAGAAATACACGCTCACGCCCACGAGGATCACGAGGAACATCATGGTGGCCACGGCGGCGCCCATGGTGGGGCTGCCCAGCTGGGCCTGGTAGCCGAAGAAGGTGCGGTAAAAGAAGGTGCCGAGGATGTCGGTGGCGTAGTTCGGTCCCGCCAGCGCGCCTTTCACGGAATACACGAGGTCGAAGGCGTTGAAATTGGCGACAAAGGTGAGGATGGTCACCAGTCCCAGGGTGGGCCAGATCAGCGGCAGCTTGATTTGCCAGAAGATGCGCATGGCGCTGGCCCCTTCCGCGTGGGCCGCCTCGATGATTTCCTCGGGCACGGCCAGCAGGGCCGCATAGATCAGCATCATGGGAATGCCGATATATTGCCAAACCGAAATGAGGGCGATGGTCAGCAGGGCCGTCGATTCCTGGCCCAGCCACGGCGCGAAGTAACTGCCGATGCCGACGCCATCCATCAGCGACTGGCCCACGCCCCACAGCGGCGACAAGATCAGCTGCCAGATGAAGCCGATGATGACGACGGACAGCAGGGTCGGCAGGAAGATCAGGGTGCGGTAGCTGCGCTCGCCCTTCAACCCCTTGAGGCTGAAGAGGGTGGCCAGCAGCAGGCCGATGGGATTTTGCAGCAGCATGTGAATGAGGAAGAACTTGCAGTTGTTCCACATCGCATTCCAGAAACTTTGCGACCATTGCGGGTCGAACAGGATGGTGGCGTAGTTGGCCAGGCCGGCAAAATGGTGCTGGCCGCTCTCATCGGTCGTGTACAGGCCGAGACGCAGGGTATCGGCCAGGGGCAGGGCGCTGAACAGCGAGTAAATGACCAGCGCCGGTGCCAGGAACACGAGCACGTGCCATGGGAAAGCTTTTTTCACGGCGAAACTCCAGACGAAGAAAAGCACCGGCGGCGGGGCCGCCGGCAAAACCGTGCCACCGGCTGCCGCATCGCTTTGTTCAGGCCGGTGGCGCGGGGAGGAGGGAGGGATTTATTGCTGCTGCGGCTTGTACCACTTGGCAAAGCCGGACTGGATCTGGCGCGCCGCATCCTTCGGCGCCAGCTTGCCGTTCAAGACCTGGGCGTTGACGTTCCACAGCTCGTTTTCCATGCTCGGTTCGCCACGGTTGAGGATTTGCGCGTTCAGGCGGATGGTCGAGGCGCAGCTGGCGCGCCAGCCGTTCATCTGCTTGGCCAGCGGGTCCTTGATGGAGATCAAATGGTTCGACAGCGAGAAGAAGCCCGTCACCTTGTTGGTGTAGATGTCGGCGAATTCCTGCGAACCGAGCCAGGCGAGGAATTTGTAGGCGTCTTCCTTGTTCTTCGACTTTTTGTTGACGCTCATGCCGATGTCCGTGTGGTCCGAGATATAGCACTTGTCGCCGGCCTTGCGCACGGGCGGGTTGAAGGCGCCCAGTTCCAGTTCCGGGTCTTGCTTGAAGTAGGCGATGTCCCAGGAGCCGGACGGGTAGATGGCGGCCTTGCCCAGCGCAAACTGGTTCTGGCTGTCGCCATAGGTTTGCGCGCTGGCCCCCTTGGACAGGTAGCTGCCCAGGCGGGCCTCGTATTCCCAGGCGGCGACGAATTGCGGGTCGGTAAATTTGGCCTTGCCGGCGATCAGCGCCTTGCGGCCTTCTTCACCCTTCCAGTAATTGGCGCCGATGCTGGTGAAGACCACCTGGTTCGCTTCCCACTGGTCGGCCGTGCCCAGCGCCAAGGGCGCATATTTGCCGCTTTTCTTGACCGTTTCCAGTACCTTGAAGAATTCCTCTTCCGTGGTGGGTGGCTGCAGTTTCAGTTCGCGGAAGATTTTTTTGTTGTACAGGAAACCATGCATGACGGAGGCGATCGGCATGCAGAAGGTATCCTTGCCATCGTCCGTCTGCCACGCCACCTTGGCCGAGGCGGGGAAGTTATCCATGCCGGCCTTGCCGTCGAGCTTTTCCAGCTGGCCCCGCTTGTACAGGGCCAGCGAGACGTCGAACGGGCGGCAGGCCAGCAAGTCGCCTGCCGTGCCGCCGCTCAGGCGCGCGTTCAGGGTGGAATCGTATTCGGTGGGGGCCGTGGGCGAGAATTTGATCTCGATGCCAGGGTGCTTTTTCTGGAAGGCGGGAATGAGTACCGTTTCCCACAGGGTCTTGTCATCCACGCGCCAGCTTTCGATGGTGAGCGTGCCAGCCTGTGCCGTGCCGCTGGCCAGCAGCAGGGCCAGCAATGTGTTGCGCGCGGCCACGCCGCCTTTTGCATGCAGTTGCATGTCGTCTCCTTGTTGATGTTGGTCTTGTTTTACTGCCGGTTACGCTGCAGTTGGCGGACAGTAGCATCGGAGAAAATGTGACGCCAGCGCCCGGCATTGGGCCGATGTATTTTGCTTATCCTGTTGATTCAAAAGGATAATTTTCAAATGCGCAGGTGCGCTTGCTTACCTTTCCTTACCGTCATCCGCTGCCGTGGCGCGCCGCGCGGGGCGTCGGGTGGCTGGCCCGGTTTATCCCCCGCGCAAGATAGGGCAACAAAAGCTCACATTTCTTTACAAATCAAGGTACTAAATTACCAACATGCTGTTTTGTAGTTGGGCTATAGTTTGTCGCGACAAGAAAAAGGGGACAGGATTGAAGACGCCACCGCGCAGCACCGCCGACCGCCATGCCGGGGCCGCCCGCCGTCGCGGCGTGGCGGCGCTGGCGCTGCTGGCCGCCCTGTTCTGCAGCGTGCCCGTGCGGGCCGAGCCGCTGCAAGTGCTGCACTGGTGGACGTCCACCGGCGAACGCCGCGCCGCCGACGTGCTGGTGGCACGCCTGGCGCAGGAAGGCATCGAATGGCGCGACGCGGGCATTGCGGGCGGCGCCGGGGTCGGCGCGGGCAAGGTCTTGAAGAGCCGCGTGCTGGCCGGCAATTCGCCGGAAGTCATGCAGCTGATCGGCTATACCCTGGGCGAGTGGAGCGACCTGGGCTTGCTGCTGCAGCTCGACAGCGTCGCCGCCAGCAACAACTGGCGCGCGACCATGTATCCCACCGTGTGGGGATTGCTGCAAAACCGGGGCCATACGATGGGCGTGCCGGCCGGCATCCACCGCATCAATACCCTGTTTTACAACCGCAAGATCTTCCAGCGCCTGGGCCTGGCCGTGCCGCGCAGCTGGAGCGACTTCGAGCGCGTGGCCGGCAAGCTGCGCCAGGCCGGCATCACGCCGCTGGCGCAAAGCAGCGAAGCGTGGCAGGTGGCGACCTTGTTTGAAACGCTGGTGCTGGCCGAATCGGGGCCCGCGTATTACCGTGCCCTGTTTGTCGACAAGAAAGCCGAGGCGTATGCCGACCCGCGCCTGCGCCACGCCTTGCAGCGGCTGAGGTCGCTGAAGCAGTGGATGGGCACGCCGCTGCGCGAACAGGGCTGGCCCGAAATGGCGCGCCAGGTGGGCGATGGCGAGGCGGCCATGTACATCATGGGCGACTGGGCGAAGGGCGAGCTGAATGCCTGGGGCCGCGCCACGGACGAGGTGTTCGGCTGCGCCGCCGCACCGGACACGGGCGACTACCACCTGTACAGCATCGATACGCTGGCCATGTTCGCGTCCGACTATACGCACCAGGGCGCGCAGGAAAAGCTGGCGCAGGTGGTCGCTTCGCTGCCCGTGCAGCTCGAATACAGCCAGGTGAAGGGCTCGATTCCCGCCTTGCGCCAGGCCGACCTGTCGCGTTTGGACAGCTGTGCACGCGCCTCGGCGCAGGCATTCGCGCGCGGCGCCGCGTTCCAGGCGCCCAGCCTCGTGCACCGCATGGCCACCGATGAAACCAGCAAGGACGCCATCATCGCCGAAGTGCACCGCTATTTCCTGGACGAGACGATCAGCGCGGCCGACGCCCAGCGCCGTATCGGCAGCATGTTGCAGGCGCTGAATAAAAAAGGACGAGACCATGTCACGCAAAATCCTGGTCGTTGACGACGATCAAAAGACCCGCATGCTGTTGAAGGCCTATCTGGAAAAGAACCAGTACGAGGTGGGCCTGGCGCACGATGGCGCCACCTTCCTGGCCGAATTCCACCGCCACGTCGACAGCCTGTCGCTGGTGATCCTCGACGTGATGCTGCCCGACACGGATGGCTTTGCCCTGTGCAAGGTGGTGCGCGCCCGCTCGAACGTGCCCATCATCATGCTGACGGCCAGCTCCGACGAGACGGACCGGGTGGTGGGGCTGGAACTGGGCGCCGACGACTACATCGCCAAGCCCTACAGTCCACGCGAATTGCTGGCGCGCATCAAGGCCATCCACCGCCGCACGGGCATCGACGCGGCCGCGCCGCCCCGCTATTACCGCTTCGTCGGTTTCACCCTCGACACGCTGGAGCGCACGGTGACGGATGCCGATGGGGAAGCGCTGCAGCTGACGGGCCTCGATTTCCAGCTGCTGCGCTACTTTGTCGAGCATCCGGGCGATATCCTCGACCGCAGCGTGCTGTGCGAGCAGACGCGGGGGCGCGATGCGGGGCCGCTCGACCGCTCGCTCGACGTGCAGGTAAGCCGGCTGCGCTTGCGCCTGAAGGACGATGGCAAGCAGCCCATGCTGATCAAGACGGTGCGCGGCGCCGGCTATGTCTTTTCGGCCGACGTGAGCAGTGCGCATGCCTGAGCGGCGCGCGCGCCGGCTGCTCGAGCGCCTGTTGCCGCCGTCGCTGCTGGGGCGCTTGTCCGTGGTGATGGTCGCCGGCGTGCTGGCCACGCAACTGGTGGGCAACCTGATCTGGGCCACGCAGCTGCGCCGCGACTCGGCGGTGGAGGCGCGCATGGCTTCGCAGCACCTGGCCCGCAGCGCCGCCAGCACCATCCGTTTCTTCCTCAGCCTGCCGGCCAACTACCGCCCCATCCTGATCCAGCAATTTCGCGAGATGGGCGGCACGCGCTTCTTTGTCAACGTCAACCAGGGGCCGCTGGCCATCCGCGAAATCGCCCCGCACGCGCTGGCCGATACGGTGGTGGCCACAGTGGGCGCGGCGCTGAAGAACGACTTGCCGCAGCTGGCCGGCTACCGCGTGGGCTTCGCCTGGCCGGGCGACCTGGTGGTGGCCGATAGCGGCGCGCACATCGGCGACTTGCCGGAAAACTGGGTGCAGCACATCTTGCTGCTGAAACCGAATCCCGCGCCCGTCCTCGTGATCCAGGCCGAGCTGGAGCCTGGCAACTGGCTGTACCTGGCGGCACTGATGCCCAACCCGTATTTCTTGCAAAGCAGTAATCCGTGGACACTGGACCGGGTATTGCTGCAAGCGTTGTCGCTGGCGGCCGTGCTGCTGCTGTCGATCCTCGTCGTACGCTGGACAACACGGCCGCTGGCCGCCTTGTCGGACGCGGCCGAAGCGTTTGGCCGTGGCGAGACGCCGCCGCCCCTGCCGCAGACGGGCAGCCGCGAGTTCGTGCAGACGGCGCGCGCCTTCAGCGGCATGCGCGAACGCATCCAGCGCTACCTGGAAGACCGCGAACGGCTGTTCGTCTCGATTTCGCACGACTTGCGCACGCCCATCACGCGCCTGAAATTGCGCACGGAGTTGCTCGACGACGATGTGCAGCGCAACGAATTCCACGATGACCTCGATGAGCTGGACATGATGGTCAAGGGCGCGCTGCAATGCGTGAAGGATAGCGATATCCATGAAAACGCCACCGAGGTGCGGCTGGACCCCTTGCTGCAGCGCATGGTGCGCGGGACCCAGCTGGCTGGTCATGAAGTGCATTACGCGGAGACGGGCTTGAGCGTGAAGGCCAAGCCTCTGGCCCTGAAGCGCGCCATCGGTAATCTGCTCGACAATGCCCTGTTTTATGGCAAGACGGCCCACCTGTCGGCGTGCCGCGAAGGCGTCAACGTGGTGATCCGCATCCGCGATGACGGCCCCGGCGTGGCCGAAGAGGCGTTCGCCAGCCTGTTCCAGCCCTATGTGCGCCTGGAGCATGGCCGCGAGCAAAACGCGCATGGCATGGGATTGGGGCTCGGTATCGCGCGCAGCATCATCCAGGCCCATGGCGGCGAGCTGACCCTGGCCAACCACCGCGACGGCGGCCTGGAAGCGACCATCCGCCTGCCGGCACACTGAAGTGCCGCCATGCTTGCCGCGTCAGTGCGGCGTGCCCAGCATGCGCAGGCAGGCGTCGGCCACGTCAGCGGCGAAGGCGCTGCTGTCCTGTAACTGCGCGGCGATGGCGTCGTCCGTCACGCCGTGCACGGCCGAGTAAATCATCAGGGCCGCCAGGCGCGGCTGCGGCAGGGGCCATGCGCCCGCCGCCGCGCCGCCCGCCAGGATGGCGCCGAGCTGGGCCAGGATGGCGTTCTTGTCGGGATTGTCCGCAGGGTCGATGCCGATGCTGCGCCGGTGGCTCGTGTAGACGATGTCGTGCAATTGCCAGGTGCGCAGGTAAGTGGCGACATTCGCCTGCACCCACGCGCGCAGCCGGCCTTCCCAGTCGTTGGGCATGCACAGGTCGACGGCCATTTCCAGGCTGGCCAGGAAATGCTGCGTATAGCGTCCCGCCAGCGCCGCCAGCATTTCGTGCTTGGACGCAAAATAATGATAGAACGTGCCTTTCGCCACGCCGGCCAGGCTGGTGATATCGCTGACGGTGGTCGCGTCAACACCCTTGTCGAGGAAAAGGCGCTCAGCGGCAGTCATCAATTCATCAAGGCGCACTTCGGCCGGCTTGGTGCGGGGGTGGGCGGGCGCGTCCGTGGCAGGGGCGGCGTCGTGCATGGCGCGGAGGAAAGTATTCATGCGTCTAGTATAAGTGAAGCGCTGGCGCTGCCAAAGCTCACCGGTGCACACGATTGTCTTTTAATTGACCGACGGTCAGTCGATGGTTATGATGAAGGCAAACTCATACATCGGAACCAATCATGCAACGTTATCGCCGGGCGGCTCTGGTAGCCGCCGCCTACCTTGGAACCTTTCTTGCCTCGCTCGATATCAGCATCGTCAACGTGGCCTTGCCCACCTTGCAAACGGCGCTGGCGACGGATATGGCGGGCTTGCAGTGGGTGGTCAACGCCTACGCGCTGTGCCTGTCGGCCTGCATGCTGTCCGCCGGACCGCTGGGCGACAGGCATGGGCACAAGCGCATCTGGCTGCTGGGCGTGGCGCTATTTACAGTGGGCTCGCTGCTGTGTGCGCTGGCCGCCAGCCTGCCGCTATTGCTGGCGGGCCGGGCCGTGCAGGGCATCGCGGGGGCCTTGCTGATCCCCGGCGCGATGCCGATACTGAGCCACGCGTTTCCCGACCCGCGCGAACGGGCGCACGTGATCGGCGGCTGGTCGGCTTTCAGCGCGCTGGCGCTGATCCTGGGGCCGCTGCTGGGCGGCATGCTGCTGGAGACCACGGGCTGGCAAAGCATCTTCCTGATCAACCTGCCGCTGGGCTTGCTGGCCATGCTGCTGGGGGCCTGGGGCATCACGGAGCGCCATTACCGTGAGCAGGCGGCGCTGGACCGGACGGGGCAGGTACTCAGCATCGTCTGGCTCGGCGCGCTCACCTACGGCTTGATCGCACTGGGCGAGGCGGACGGACCGGGCGGCATGGCTGCCTGGCCATCGCTGGGCGGGGCGCTGCTGGCCTTCATCGCCTTCCTGGCCGTCGAAGCGCGCGCGCCGCGCCCCCTGTTGCCGCTGCGTCTGTTTCGCGACCGGACCTTTGCGGTGATCAACCTGGCCTCGCTGGTGCTGGGGTTTGCCTGCTACAGCAGCCTGTTCTTTTTCTCGCTGTACCTGCAGCAAATCCAGGGCTGGCCGGCGGGCGCCAGCGGCTGGCGCATGTTGCCGCAGTTCGCGGCCATGGGCATCGTTTCCCTGTGCTTCGGCCGCCTCAGCCGCCACGTGTCCCTGCGGCGATTGATGCTGGCGGGCTATGTGCTGGCGGGGCTGGTGCTGTTGGCGGCAGCGACCTTGGCGCCGCGGACGCCCTACGCCATCGTCGGCAGCCTGTTCGGCCTGCTGGGCCTGGCCATGGGATTGGCCGTGCCAGCCACGGGCTTGCTGGCGATGGCAGCCGTGGAAGGCGAGCGGGCCGCCATGGCATCGGCCATCATGAATGCCTTGCGCCAGGCGGGCATGACCATTGGCGTGGCCGTGCTGGGCAGCGTGATGAGCTTGCGCGCCGCCACCCTGCTGGAGCGGGCCGGGCAGGTTGCCGCCCTGGCCGCCGGCTTTCAGCTGGCGATGCTGCTGGCAGGGCTGGCGTGCCTGGCCGTGGCCTTGCCGCTGTACTACTTGCCGCCGAAGTAAGGCTCAGGCACGCAAGGCGCTGGGCACGCGTGGCGACGACATCAGGTCGCGGAATGCGGCCCAGTGTTCCGCGCGCGTGGCGCCCTGGCGCTCGACATAGGCTTTCGCCATGTCCTGGCCCAGGTTGTAATTGATGACGTACGCGCCCATGGCGTCGTAGAACTGCAGGCGCTGCGCGGATTTCTCGGCCGGGTACAGGCGCACGTTGACCAGCCATTCCAGTGCCTCTTCGCGGTTCAGGCTGCCTTCGAGGTACTGGCGCGCGATATCGTTGTCGGCATAGCTCAGTTTGGCCAGCAGCCCATTGAGTTGCGCATAGCGGGGCGCCAGCGCCGGATCGAGGTCGGCCAGCGGGTACAGCACCTGCTGTTCGAAAACCAGCCGCTCTGCATCCGTGAAACTCAGTTCGATGCCGTAATTGGCCGTGCCTTCGGCAATCAGGGATTGCGGAGAATATAGCGGATAGATGCAGTATTCGATCCAGCCCTTGCCGCGCACCAGGTCGCGCTCGAGCAGCACGTTGTAGACGTGGTGGCCCGGATACGCTTCGTGGCAGCCGAGGTCGACGGCGCGGTCTATGTACACGGGCAAGTCGGTATTGATCTGGATCACGCTCTGGTAGTTGCCCTTGTACCAGTTGTAGCCGCTCCACGGCTTGTCGGTGACGAATTCCAGCACGAAATCTTCGCCTTCGGGCAGGGCGATGTACTGCAAGGTACGTTCGCGGCCCGCGCGGATGGCCGCATCCATGACGGCGCGTAGTTTGTCGGCGGGAATGACAAGTTGCGCGCGCAAGGCATTGACCCGGTCGCTGACCGTGCCGTCGCCAGGCAGCAGGGCATCGATCTGCGCCACCAGTTCTGCATAGTATGCGCGGCTGTGATGGGGCGAGACGGCGTCGTACAGGCGCGCGCTTTCCGTATCGAAATCCAGGCGCGATCCCTGCAGCATGTCCGCCTTGGCCAGCACGGCCTGCAACTGCTTGCGCAGGTTAAGGGCGCGCAAGCAGGCGGCGTCGGTCAGCAGGGCCAGCGCCGCGTTTGCGCCATCCTTGATGCCGCTCAAACTCAGTTGCTGTTCTACCGCTTCTTGTTGCCATGCGGGCGGGCCGTAATACGCGTCGACATACGAGGCATCGTGCTGGCCCATGGCCAGGACCAGCTTCACGTAGCGTTCGGCCACGTTGGTAAGGAGGGGAGAGTGGCTGTCGTGCTGCGTCATGGCGGCATGCTTCCTGGCGGTTGAACAGGTGCTTATTGTATAGCGCATCTGCATGCAGATGCGATGTACACACGCGACATCATTTCCCTATAACAATTAGAAAAACGCATCTTGATGTAGCTCAGTGAACCCGGCATTCGCAGCCTGTGTGCGCGGGTTTGGTAGCAAGATGGGCGGCCTACTTTTTTACATGTACACGTGATTTTACCCTTGATCTTTCTTCGTTTATGGACGAATATGATGTACGGGATACGGCACTACCTGACATCATCGGGCAGGGATTTGTATACGGAATGGCTGAAGCGCCAGCGCGACAATACGGCCAGGGTAGCCATCGTGCGCAGGGTACTGCGTATGATTGCCGGCAATTTTGGCGACCACAAGTTTTGCCGCGACGGCGTGTGGGAGTTGCGCATCGATATGGGGCCTGGCTACCGCGTGCATTACGCCATCGCTGACGGGCAGATCATTTTATTATTGTGTGGCGGCGCAAGCGCGTGGAGACAAGCGCACGCAGCCGAAAGATATCGAATACGCCTGTGCCTGCTGGCACGACTGGAAGGAGAGAGGACATGAAAGAGGACGTGAAAGAAGTCATGAGCAAACCACCAAGAGACCGCTCGCATGACGAGGCGATGGCTGAGCTGTACCGCGACGATCCCGCTTTTGCCCTTGCATTGATCAACGATATCCTCGTCGATGGCGACCGCGGCGAACTGCTGGCCGTGCTGCGCCAGCTGACGCGCGCCTTTGGCGGCGTGCCCGCCGTGGCGCAGGCGGCCAAGCTCAATCCTACCCAGCTGTACCGCACCTTGTCGCCCGATGGCAATCCCTCCTTGAGCACCTTGACGGCCATCCTCGATGCCATGGGCTTGCGCCTGGCCGTGGAACCCAGGCAGCCCGAGCGTCCATTTCCCGCGCCGGCTGCCTGAATCCCCTGGCGGCTTAAAACTCCACGGGCCGTGCCTCGCGCATCGCTTGCGTCATGGCCAGGCCGATGCGCGTCGCTTCCGTCGCGTCGTGCAAGGTCAGCGACAGGGTGCGCCGGCCCAGTGCCGCATCCGTAAACTCCTGCGCCTCGATCAGAAAGGCGTCGGCGAAGCGGGCATAGAAGTCCGGCGTGCATTCATTGCGCACGCCATGCGCATCCGAAATTTCCACCCGGTTCAGGCGCGGATTGCTGCCCACGGCCAGGCGGCCGCCCGTGCCGAACACTTCCGTCAGGGTTTCGTGGCCGTGCGCCATGGTGCGCGAAGCCATGAAGCTGGCCATGCTGCCATCGGAAAATTCCACCGTCGCCAGGCCGTTGTCCACGTCGCCGAACGCCTGCAAGCCCGCGTGGATGGCGTTGGTGCCGCTCGCATACACGCGTTTGGGCACGGGATTGCCCAGCAGCCAGCGCGCCAGGTCGATATCGTGCACGCTGCAATCGAGGAAGATGCCGCCGCTGGTGGGGGCGAAGCGCATGAAGGCGCCGCTGGGGTCGTTCTGGTCGCAGGTTTGCGAACGCACCAGATACGGTTTGCCGATCAGTCCTTGGGCAATCTTTTGCTGCGCGTCATGGTAGCTGGCATCGAAGCGGCGCACGAAGCCGATCATGATGGTCAGCTGCGGGTGGCGCGCCGCTTCCGCTTCCACCTTCAGGCAATCGGCCAGGTCCAGGGACAGCGGCTTTTCGCAAAACACGTGCTTGCCGGCGCGCAGGGCGGCGATGATCTGGTCCGCATGCAGCGAGGTGGGCGTGACGAGGAAGACGGCGTCCAGGCCCGGATGGGCCAGCAGCGCGTCGTAGTCCGCATAACCGGTGGTGATGCCGAGCGTGCTGGCTGCCCAGTCCAGTTCGGCTGGTACGGGGCTGCAGGCGGCCACGACTTCGGCATTCGGCACGCGCTGCGCCAGGTTGATGGCGTGGCGCTGGCCCAGCCGGCCCAGGCCGACGATGCCGACTTTTAATGTTGGGGATGACATGGTGTCTCCAGGTATTTTTATTATTGGTTTATAAAGTGACCACGCGCTGTTCGCGCCACGACAAGGTGGCCGCCTCGGCCAGTTCCAGTGCCTTCAAGCCATCGTGCACGGTGGTGCGCAGCGGCGTGCCGTGGGTGAGGGCGTCAAAGAAATGTGCCATTTCCTGCGCGTAGGCCACGCGATAACGTTCCAGGAAGAAGTCTTCTGGCTTGTCCACGCTGACATTCACCGTACCATAGGCCGTCACTTCCGTCGGCTTGTGGTTGCCCGCTTGCAGCATGCCGGCGCTGCCCAGCACTTCGAAGCGCTGGTCGTAGCCATAGGCGGCGCGGCGCGAGGCATTGATCTGGCACAAGCGTCCCTTGGCCGTGCGGATGGTGACGACGGCCGTGTCCAGGTCGCCCGCCTCGCCGATGGCGGGGTCGACGAGGCAGCTGCCCGTGGCGTGCACGCTGACGGCTTCATCGTCGAGTATCCAGCGGAAGATGTCGAAATCGTGGATCAGCATATCCTTGAAGATGCCGCCCGACACCTTGATGTAGCTGACCGGTGGCGGGCCCGGGTCGCGGCTGGTGACGACCAGCAATTCGGGCGTGCCGATCTCGCCCGCTTCGATGCGTGTCTTGACGGCATTGAAAGTCGGGTCGTAGCGGCGCTGGAAGCCCAGCATGCATAGTACCTTGGCTTCCTTGACGGCGGCGGCGCAGGCGCGCGCGCGGTCGATGGTCAGGTCGACGGGTTTTTCGCAAAAGATGGCCTTGCCGGCGGCGGCCGAACGCAGGATCAGGTCCGCATGCGTGTCCGTGCTGGAAGCGATGACGACGGCCTTGATGGCGGGGTCGGCCAGCGCCGTTTCCACCGAGGCACTGCTGCCGCCATGCAGGCCGGCCAGCGCGGCGGCCGCTTCCTGGTTGACGTCGACCACGTACTTGAACTGCACGCCGGGTTGGGCAGCCAGGTTGGCCGCGTGGATTTTGCCGATGCGTCCGGCGCCGAACAACGCTACTTCAATCATCATGTTCTCCTGGGGTGTGGATTTCTTCGATGTCGAGCTCTAATTTGTATGCCAGCGCGATGAACAGCGCCTGACACAGGCAGATGGTGCTGGTCAGCGAACGGAAGGCGAAGGCGCTGCCCTCGGTGACGGTGAGCAGCGCGTCGGCGGCCCGCGCGAGCGGGGCCAGTTTGCTGTCGGTAATCACGAGGACCTTGGCGCCCTTGTCTTGCGCCGCCTTGATGCACTGCTGGGTTTCCTTGCCGTAAGGCGAGAAACTGATGGCGATCGCCACATCGCGTTCGCGCACGCTGCGCATCTGTTCGCGGTGCATGCCGCCCAGTCCGCTGATCAGGTGGACGCGCTTGTCCGTGTGTTCCAGTGCGTAGGCGATGTAGGAGGCGATCGGAAAGGACCGGCGCACGCCGATCACATAGATATTTTCCGCTTTCAGCAGCAGGTTGACGGCCGCTTCCAGCTGCGCGTCGTCGAGGCCGGCCGCGAGGTCGTCGAGGCCGGCGCGGCTGGCGCCGACGAATTCGCGCGTCAGGTCGCCTGCGCTGAGAGCGGCGTCGCGCGTCGAAATGAGCTTGCGGATGCGCTGCTGATAGTCGGGCGTGGCGCCGGCCTGGTCCGTGTAAGCCTGGCGGAACACATCCTGCATTTCGGAAAAGCCCGTATAGCCGAAGCGCTGCGCGAAACGCACGATGGCGGATGGCTGCACGTCGCAGGCGGCAGCGATATCGCTGATGCGCTCGAGCATCAGGCTGGCCCGGTGCTTTTCAATGTATTGGGCGATGACTTTCAGCTGGCGCGACAGGTTGTCGTACTCGGCAGCAATGTGCTGCATCAACTGTTCGATGGGGGCGGTGGCTGCCATGGTGTTTTCCTCTGTATGCTTGCTGGGCCGTAGGATTGCTGCGGCTGGTTCTGGCGAGAATTATAGGAGGGAAATCCAAAAATAGAAATGAATTTCTATTTAAATTTATTTTGAAAATTTTATTGCATTTGTCTTTTTTGTGGCCTAAGCTGTGCGCAGTGCATCGGTTCGTGTGCCGCAAGGCCAGGCCGGTGACACCCTTCATAAAAGCTCGCAACTATAAAAATTAATCCGTCTAGGAGACATTCATGCATAGCAATAAAAGCAAGGGTTTGATGAAGTGCCTGGCCATCGCCAGCCTGGGCCTGAGCCTGGGTTTGAGCACGGGCGCCAGCCATGCTGCCGGCGAGAAATTCGTCATGGTCAGCCACGCGCCGGACTCCGATTCCTGGTGGAATACCATCAAGAACGCCATCAAGCAAGCCGGTGAAGACTTCAACGTGTCCGTCGACTACCGCAATCCGCCGAATGGCGACCTGGCCGACATGGCGCGCCTGATCGAGCAGTCGGCCGCGCGCAATTACGATGGCTTGATCGCCGATATCGCCGACTTCAGCGTGCTGCAAAAACCGCTGGGTACGGTAGTGGCCAAGAAAATCATGCTCGTGACCATCAATTCGGGCACCATCGCGCAAAGCGAGCAGCTGAAAGCCATCATGCACGTGGGCCAGCCCGAGTATGACGCGGGCCTGGGCGCCGGCAAGCGCGCCAAGGAGGCGGGCATCAAGTCGTTCGTGTGCGTGAATCACTATGCGATGAATGCCTCGTCGTTCGAACGCTGCCGCGGTTTTGCCGATGCGCTCGGCGTCGACTTCAAATCGTCCACGCTCGACACCAATGGCGTCGACCCTGGGGTGATCGAAAGCAAGGTCAGCGCTTATCTGCGCAGCAATCCGAAGACCCAGGCCGTGCTGGCGCTGGGACCGGATTCGGCGCCGGCCGCCATGCGCGCCGTCGAGAAGCTGGGCCTGAAAGGCAAGATGTATTTCGCCAGCTTTGACTTGTCTGAAGAAATCGCCAAGGGCATCAAGGATGGCAGCATCCAGTTTGCCATCGACCAGCAGCCCTACCTGCAAGGTTACATTCCTGTCGCCGTGATGGCCATCATGAAACAGCAAAAGATTACTGACCTGGCCAAGGTCAAGGAAATCCTGATCGCCAATCCGAAATACCAGGCGCGCCTGGCGGAATACGGCCTGACGCCCATCTACGGCCCACGCCACATCAGCTCAGGCCCCGGTTTCGTGACCAAGGAAAATATCTCCAAGGTCGAAAAATACGCCGGCCAATACCGCTAATCCACACAGTCGCCACCGGGAGTTGCCCAGCGCCGCACCGCCTTCCGCGGGCGGCGCATGGGAGGAACACGCCTGGCGCCAGCGATGCTGGCAGGAAAGTAATTGGAATTGGTAACAAGTATCACTGAAAGGACATCGTATGACTGCGCTCAAATCCAGCCTGGCTAGCCCCGGCAAGTATCCTCCTCCGCCCCCCGGCGCCGCCAGCAAGCCAGTTGCCGCCGCCGACGAGCGCGTAGGCACGACCAGCTGGGTCAAACGGTTTTTTGGCCGCCCCGAATTCGCCTCGATTTCCGGTGCGGTGCTCGTGTTTGCCTTCTTCGTCATCACGGCCGGCGATTCCGGCATGTTCAATCTCGATGGCGTCGTCAACTGGATGCAAGTGGCATCCTACCTGGGCATCATCGCCATCGGCGCCTGCCTGTTGATGATCGCCGGTGAATTCGACCTGTCGATCGGTTCCATGATCGGCTTTGCCGGCATGATGATCGCCATTCCGACGATCTATTTCCACTGGCCATTGTGGGCCGCCATCCTGTTCGCCTTCGCCGGTTCCATGGCGCTGGGCTGGCTCAACGGCTACATCGTCATCAAGACGCGCTTGCCATCGTTCATCGTTACCCTGGCGTTCCTGTTCATCCTGCGCGGCCTGACGCTGGCCCTGTCGATCATGTTTGCCAACCGCACCATCGTCAGCGGCGTGGGCGACCTGGCGGCGCAGGACTGGCTGGCCAGCCTGCTGTTCCACGGCAATGTGGCGACGGGCCTGTTCCAGTGGATGGGCGCGCATGGCTGGATCGCCGTGCTCGACGACGGCTCGCCGCTGGTGAAGGGCATTCCGAAAGTCATCGCCTGGTGGCTGGTGCTGGCTGCCGGCGCCGCATTCGTGTTGTCGCGTACCCGCTTCGGCAACTGGATGTTTGCCGTGGGCGGCGATGCCAACGCGGCCAAGAACGTGGGTGTGCCGGTGCGCAAGGTCAAGATCTCGCTGTTCGTCTTCACGGCCTTCTGTGCCTGCCTGTTTGCAACCTTGCAAGTATGCGACGTGGGTTCGGCCGCCGCCGACCGCGGCATGCAAAAGGAGTTTGAAGCCATCATCGCGGCCGTGATCGGTGGCGCCTTGCTGACGGGCGGCTACGGTTCCGTCGTCGGCGCCTGCTTCGGCGCGCTGATCTTCGGCGTGGTGCAGATCGGCATCACTTATACCAACATCAATTCGGACTGGTTCCGCGTGTTCCTCGGCGTGATGCTGCTGATCGCGGTGCTGTTCAATAACTTTGTACGCTCACGCGTCACGGAAGCGAGATAAATCATGAGCGAGCATATTCTTGCACTGGAAAATGTCAGCAAGCGTTTCGGCTCCGTGCTGGCCCTGCAAAACATCACCATGCGCTTGCGCGAGGGGGAGGTGCATTGTTTGCTGGGCGACAACGGCGCCGGCAAGTCGACTTTGATCAAGACCCTGGCCGGTGTGCACAAACCGACCGATGGCCAATACCTGGTCGATGGCAAGCCTGTCGTCTTCAATTCGCCCAGCGAAGCGCTGGACATGGGCGTGGCCACCGTCTACCAGGACCTGGCGCTGGTGCCGCTGCTGTCCGTGGCGCGCAATTTCTTCATGGGCCGCGAGCCGATGAAAAAGCTGCTGGGCCTGGTGCCCGTGATGGATATCGACTATGCGGCCGACACGGCGCGCGACAAGCTGGCCGAGATGGGCATCATGGTGCGCGACCCGCACCAGGCCATCGGCACCATGTCGGGCGGCGAAAAGCAGTGCCTGGCCATCGCCCGCGCCATCCATTTCGGCGCCCGCGTGCTGATCCTCGACGAGCCGACGGCGGCCCTGGGCGTCAAGCAATCGTTCAATGTATTGAAACTGATTTATAAGGCGCGCGAGCGGGGCATTTCCGTGATCTTTATTACGCATAATGTGCACCATGCGTATCCGGTCGGCGACTCGTTCACTTTGTTGAACCGGGGCAAGTCGCTGGGCACCTTCACCAAGGATACGGTGACCAAGGATGCCTTGCTGGACATGATGGCGGGCGGTGCGGAAATGCAAACGCTGATGAGTGAACTCGACGGTGTCACGATTTAAGGATAGCCATGAATAATTCCACACAATTTGCCCAGGGGCGGGCGCTGGACGTGATCTGCCTGGGCCGCCTGGCGGTGGACCTGTACGCGCAGCAGATCGGCAGCACCCTGGAAGACGCGACCAGCTTTGCCAAATACCTGGGCGGTTCGTCGGCGAACATCGCCTTCGGCACGGCGCGCCTGGGCTTGAAGTCCGCCATGCTGTCGAAGGTGGGCGACGATCACATGGGGCGTTTTCTCACCGACACCTTGTCGAAAGAGGGTTGTGATGTCAGCCATGTCGGCATCGACCGCGACCGCCTGACGGCCTTGGTGATGCTGGGCATCAAGGATAAAAACACGTTTCCATTGATTTTTTACCGTGAAAATTGCGCCGACATGGCCATCGAAGCATCTTCGGTGGATGCGGCCTTCATTGGATCGAGCAAGGCGCTGTTGATCACTGGCACGCATTTCTCCACGGCCGCCATGCACGCCGTCAGCACGCAGGCCCTTACATTGGCCCGCGCCAGCAACGTGCGCACCGTGCTCGACATCGATTACCGGCCCGTGCTGTGGGGCTTGTCGGGCAAGGCGGACGGCGAAACGCGTTTCGTCTCGAACGAAGGCGTCACCAAACATCTGCAAAGCATCCTGCCGCAGTTCGACTTGATCGTCGGCACGGAAGAGGAATTCATGATCGCCGGTGGCGGCGCCGACATCATGGCGTCCCTGCGCGCCGTGCGGTCCGCCACCCTGGCGACCCTCGTCGTCAAGCGCGGGCCGCTGGGCAGCGCCGTCATCGACAATGTGGTGCCGCACAGCCTCGATGACGCGTATAACTACCGTGGCGTGCGCGTGGAAGTGCTGAACGTGCTGGGCGCGGGCGACGCGTTTCTCTCGGGCTTTCTGAAAGGCTGGCTGCGCGGCGAGGATTACGAAGCGTGCTGCCGCTACGCGAATGGCTGCGGCGCCCTGGTCGTGTCGCGCCACGGCTGCGCGCCGGCCATGCCTTCGCCCGTCGAGCTCGACTATTTCCTGGCCAACGCGGCCAAACTGACGCAGCCGGACCAGGACGCGACCTTGTCCCGTCTGCACCGCACGACGGTAGCGCGCAAGGAGTGGAATGAGCTGTGCGTGTTTGCCTTTGACCACCGCACGCAATTCTTTGAGCTGGCGCAACAGACGGGCGCACCCGAGTCCGCCATTGCGGCCCTGAAGCAATTGATGGTGCAAGCCGTGGCGCAGACGGAAACGGCCTTGCAGCTGGCCGGTAAGACTGGTGTGCTGATCGATGGCCGCTATGGCGTCGATGCCCTCAATGATGCGACGGGACGTGGCTGGTGGATCGGCCGTCCCGTGGAATTGCCGGGATCAAACCCGCTGCAATTCGACTGGGGCCGTTCCATCGGCTCGCACCTGCTCAGCTGGCCCAAGGAGCATGTGATCAAGTGCCTGGTGCAGCTGCACCCGGACGACGCCGTGGAAAATCGCCTGGAACAGGAGGCGCAGATCAAGGCCCTGTACGACGCGGCGCAAGTGAGCGGTCACGAACTGTTGCTGGAAGTGATACCGTCGGAAGCCTTGCCGCACGGCGACGACACGGTCTTGCGTGCCGTCAAGCGCCTGTACAACCTGGGCATTTACCCGGAATGGTGGAAGCTGGAAAGCATGTCTGCCCAACAATGGCAAGCCATCGATGCCCTCGTGCATGAGCGCGATCCGTATTGCCGTGGCGTCGTCCTGCTGGGTTTGAACGCGCCGATTGCCGCCCTGGCCGACAGTTTTGAGCAAGCCAGTGCCAGCACGACGTGCCGCGGCTTCATGGTGGGCCGCACCATCTTCCAGGAACCGAGCCGCCGCTGGCTGGCGGGCGAACTCGACGATGCGGGCCTGATCGCCGCAGTGCGCGCCAACTTCGAGCAGCTCATCGCCCTGTGGCAGCGTACGCGCAACCGCCTGGAGCGTGCAGCATGAGCGCCACGATCAGATTGACCATGGCGCAGGCGCTGGTGCGCTATCTGGCCGCCTTGCGGGTGGAAGGGGGCGAACCTTTGTTCGGCGGCGCCTTCGCCATCTTTGGCCACGGCAACGTGGCGGGATTGGGCGAGGCGCTGTACCAGTACCGTGACAGTTTCCCGACTTATCGCGCCCACAACGAGCAGGCGATGGCGCACTCGGCCATCGCTTACGCAAAAGCGCACATGCGCCGGCGCATGATGGCGGTGACCAGTTCCATCGGTCCCGGCGCCACCAACTTGCTGACGGCCGCCGCGCTGGCGCACGTGAACCGCTTGCCGGTATTGCTGTTGCCTGGCGATGTGTTCGTCTCGCGCGCACCCGATCCCGTGCTGCAGCAGCTGGAAGACGGCACGGATGGCAGCGTTTCCGTCAACGATGCGTTCAAACCTTTATCGCGTTATTTCGACCGCATCGTCTATCCGGAGCAATTGCTCACCGCCTTGCCGCGTGCCATCGCCGCCTTGACGGACCCGGCCGCCTGCGGCCCCGTCACTTTATCTTTGCCGCAAGACGTGCAAACGATGGCGTATGACTATCCTGCCAGCTTTTTCGAACCGAGAATCGTGCGTTTCCGTGCCTTGCCGCCTGTCGAGCAGGAGCTGGAAGAAGCGGTGTCGCTGTTGAAAAACGCCAAGCAGCCGCTGATCGTGGCTGGCGGCGGCGTGCTGTACGGCCAGGCCAGCGCCGCCTTGCAGGCGTTTGCCGAGCGCCATGGCATTCCCGTGGCGGAAACCCAGGCGGGCAAGAGCGCCTTGCCGTGGGACCATCCGCTGCAGCTGGGCGCCATCGGCGTGACGGGCTCGCCTGCCGCGAACGCGCTGGCGGCGGATGCGGACGTGGTGCTGGCCATCGGCACGCGCCTGCAGGATTTCACCACCGGCTCGAATTCCCTGTTTGCGCAGGCGCAGCTGGTCAGCTTGAACGTCAACAGTTTTGACGTACTGAAACGTCGTGGCCTGGGCTTGCAGGCGGACGCGACGCTGGGCTTGCAAGGCCTGTCGCGGCTGCTCGGCAGCTGGAACAGCGCAGGGCAATGGATGGACCGCGCGCAGCAGGCGGGCAACGCCTGGCGCGCGACGGTGGCCGCCATCACCGGCAAACGCGAGGTGGCCGGCTTGCCGTACGACGGCGAAGTCATCGGCGCCGTGCAGCGTTCCGCTCCCGATTCCACCAGCCGCGACATCGTCGTCTGCGCGGCGGGGACTCTGCCGGCCGAACTGCACAAGCTGTGGCGCACGTCGACGCCAGGCGGCTACCACATGGAATACGGCTATTCGTGCATGGGCTATGAAATCGCCGGCGGCCTCGGCGTCAAGATGGCGAAACCGGAAGCGGAGGTCGTCGTCATGGTGGGCGACGGCAGCTATCTGATGATGAATTCGGAAATCGCCACTTCCGTCATGCTCGATAAAAAACTCATCATCGTCGTGCTCGACAACCGGGGCTATGGCTGCATCAACCGCCTGCAGCAGGCGTGCGGTAATGCTTCGTTCAACAATATGTTGCCCGATAGCGCGCCGCATATCGACTTTGCCCTGCATGCGCAATCGCTGGGCGCGCTGTCCGAACATGTGGGCTCGATTGCCGAACTGGAGCAGGCGATGCTGCGCGCCCGCGCCGCTACGCGTACCTATCTGATCTGCATCGATACGGACGACACGCGCACGACCGAAGAGGGTGGTTGCTGGTGGGAAGTGGCCGTGCCCGAGGTCTCCACCCAGCCCGGCGTGCAGCTTGCGCGCGCCCGTTATGAACTTGACCGCCAAGGACAACAAAAATGAACGCACCGACATGGAATGTGAAGATCGGCATCAACCCGATCTCGTGGATGAACGACGATTTGCCGAGCCTGGGCGGCGAGACGCCTTTGGCGACGGCCTTGAAAGAGGGCGCCGAGATCGGCTACGTGGGCTTTGAGCTGGGCAACAAGTTTCCGAAAGATGCCCCGGCCTTGAACGCCGTGCTGGGCAAGTATGGCCTGGCGTGCGTTTCCGGCTGGTATTCGGGCCGCCTGGCGCACCGCTCTGTCGAGGAAGAGATCGCCGCCGTGGCTTCGCATCTGCGTTTGCTGGCGGACAGCGGCGCCACCGTGATGGTCTACGGCGAAGTGGCCGACGCCATCCAGGGTGAAGCGCGCGCCCTGTATAAGCGCCCCCGTTTCCAGTCGCAGCAGCAATGGCAGGAATATGCAAACAAATTGACGGCCTTTGCCGCCCACCTGCTGGCGCATGGAGTACGCCTGGCCTATCACCATCACATGGGCGCTTACGTGGAAACGCCGGCCGATGTGGACCAATTGATGGCCTTGACGGGACCCGAGGTCGGCTTGCTGTTCGACACGGGCCACATCACGTTTGCCGGCGGCGATGCGCTGGCAGTGCTGAATAAACATATCGATCGCATTTGCCACGTGCATTGCAAGGACGTGCGCCCGAATGTGGTGAAACTGGCCCGCAATGGCCACTGGAGTTTCCTGCAGGCCGTCATCAATGGCGCCTTCAGCGTGCCGGGCGACGGCAGCATCGACTTCCCGGCCATCCTCACGCGGCTGTATCTGCACGGCTACGAGGGCTGGCTGGTGGTGGAAGCGGAGCAAGATCCGGCCGTCGCGCCCAGCTACGAATACGCGAAGATGGGCCACGATTACCTGGCACGCCTGGTCGATGCCATTCCCCGCCTGGGCCGGGAGGCGGCATGAGCCCGCTGCTGGTGAAGGCCCGGCCGGGTTCCGCCATCGTCGAAGTGACGCCCGAGTCGGCCGGCTGGACGCACGTGGGCTTTGCCGCGCACCGGCTGGCGGCAGGCGAACAGTTGCATCTGGAAACGGGCAGCCGCGAACTGTGCATCGTCGTGCTGACGGGCACGGTGACGGTGCAGGCGGGTGGGCAGACCTGGGAAGCCATCGGGAATCGCCAGAGCGTCTTCGAGGACCGCTCGCCGTATGCCGTGTATGTCCCATTGGAAACCAAGGTCAGCATCACGGCCGTGAGCAACGCGGAAGTGGCCCTGTGCAGCGCACCGGCCACGACTCAGCGTCCGGCACGCCTGATCGAGCCATCGTGCATGACGCGCTCCGTGCGCGGCAAGGGTGCCAACACGCGTTATGTGTGCGACATCCTGCCGCAGACGGCCGAGGCCGACGGCTTGCTGGTGGTGGAGGTGGTGACGCCATCCGGTCATTCGTCGAGCTATCCGCCGCATAAACACGACAGCGACAATGTGCCGCTGGAAAGTTCGCTCGAGGAAACCTATTACCACCGCCTGAACCCGGAGCAGGGCTTTGCCTTCCAGCGGGTCTACACGGATGACCGTTCCATTGATGAAGCCATGGCCGTGGAAAACCACGACGTGGTGATGGTGCCCAGGGGCTACCACCCCGTGACCGTGCCGTATGGCTACGATGGGTATTACCTGAACGTGATGGCCGGCCCGAAACGCGTGTGGCACTTTAAAAATGATCCGGCCCATGAGTGGCTGATGAATAGCAAATAAAGGAACTCCAATGACAACGCAACAGATCGGCCACTTTATCGGTGGCAACCCGATGGCTTCGCGCTCCGAGCGCATGAGCGACGTCTTCAATCCCGCTACGGGCGCCGTGACGGCGAAGGTGGCGCTGGCGACGCCTTCCGAATTGAACGCGGCCGTGGCCGCCGCCCATGCGGCATTTCCCGCCTGGTCGCAAACCTCGCCCCTGCGCCGCGCCCGCGTGATGTTCAAGTTCAAGGAATTGCTGGAAGAGCACTCGGATCAATTGGCCGCCCTGATCACGGCAGAGCACGGCAAAGTGTTCACGGATGCCAAAGGGGAAGTGACGCGCGGCATCGAAGTAGTGGAATTTGCCTGCGGCATCCCGCAAATGATGAAGGGGGAGTATTCGGAGCAGGTGGCCGGCGGCATCGACGCCTGGTCCATCCGCCAGGCGCTCGGCGTCTGCGTCGGCATCACGCCCTTCAATTTTCCCGTTATGGTGCCGATGTGGATGTTCCCGATGGCAATTGCCTGCGGCAATACCTTCGTATTAAAGCCGTCGGAACGCGACCCGTCGGCCAGCCTGCTGCTGGCGCAGCTGTTGACGGATGCGGGTTTGCCTGACGGCGTCTTCAACGTGGTGCAGGGCGACAAGGAAGCCGTGGACGGCTTGTTGCATCACCCGGACGTGCGCGCCGTCAGCTTTGTCGGTTCCACGCCGATCGCCGAATATATCTACGCCACCGGCTGCGCGCAGGGCAAGCGCGTGCAGGCGCTGGGCGGCGCGAAGAACCACATGGTGGTCATGCCGGACGCGGATATTCCGCAAACCGTCGATGCCCTGATGGGCGCCGCCTTCGGTTCGGCGGGCGAGCGCTGCATGGCCATTTCCGTGGTGGTGGCGGTGGGCAATGTGGGCGACCAGCTGGTCGAGGCGCTGGTGCCGCGCATCGCCGCCCTCAAGATCACGCAGGGCATGGATTTAACAGCGGAAATGGGGCCTGTGGTGACGCAAGTGCACAAGGAGAAGATTGCCGGCTATATCGCCACAGGCGTCAAGGAAGGCGCCAAGCTGGTCAGTGACGGGCGCGGTTTCGTGTTGCCAGGCCACGAAAACGGCTTTTTCCTCGGCGGCAGCCTGTTCGACCATGTCACGCCCGAGATGACGATCTACAAGGAGGAAATCTTCGGCCCCGTGCTGTGCATCGTGCGCGTGCCCGATTTCGCCACGGCGCTGGACCTCGTCAACGCGCACGAGTACGGCAACGGCACGGCCATTTATACGCGCGACGGCAACACGGCGCGAGAATACACGCACCGGGTGCAAGTCGGCATGGTGGGCGTGAACGTGCCGATCCCCGTGCCGATGGCTTTCCACAGCTTCGGCGGCTGGAAGCGCAGCCTGTTCGGCGACCACCACGCGCACGGTCCGGAATCCGTGCGTTTCTACACGAAGCAGAAGGCGGTGACGCAGCGCTGGCCCGCTTCCACGGCTGCCGGCGCCGAATTTGCCATGCCGACATTGAAATAAGCCCATCCAAACTGCACGTCGGGTGCGAGCACATGCACCGCGTGCAGGTGGGGAGGGATGGGAAATGCAGGGCATCAACGTGCCGATCCCCGTGCGGATGACTTTCCACAGCTTCGGCGGCTGGAAGCGCAGCCTGTTCGGCGACCACCACGCGCATGGCCCGGAATCCGTGCGGTTCTACACGAAGCAGAAGGCCGTGACGCAGCGCTGGCCCGCTTCCACGGCTGCCGGTGCCGAATTTGCCATGCCGACCCTGAAGTAAGGGGCGCTAGCGCTATCTGGTTCGCTTCTTGCTTACTGCAATGGTTAATTGTTTAGCCATTGCAGATAGCCCTCCATGACGTCCAGCCGTACCCAGCCATTGCGCATTGTTGTCGTCAACACTATTGTCGAGCACGGCGTGCACGAGAATGCGGCATTGGCGGCCCAAGTGCAGCGCGGCAACGCCTTGCGCATCGGATTGCTTGAATCGGGGTATGACATCGTCGCCTCCCTGCCAGCCGACCTCTACCTTCCCGAACGTATCGCCCAGCTGCAGCCCGACCTCATCATCATTGACGCCGAATCGGATGCGCGCGACGTACTCGAACACATCGTCATTGCCACGCGTGATGAGCGCCGCCCCATCGTACTCTTTACCGAAGACGGCGCCACGGCCAGCATTGACGCGGCCATGGCGGCCGGCGTGTCCGCCTATATCGTGGCCGGCTTGCAGGCCGAGCGCATTCAACCCGTGCTGAACGTGGCTCTGGCGCGCTTTCGCCAGGAAGAAAAATTGCGCGCCGAATTGCTTGACACGCGGCACAAGCTGCTGGAGCGCAAGGTGATCGAGCGTGCCAAGGGCCTGTTGATGACGCATCACGGCTTGACGGAAGAGCAGGCTTACCAGCGCTTGCGCAGCATGGCCATGAACAAGAAACTCAAACTGGCGGAAATTGCCCAGCGTATCCTCGACGTGGAGGACTTGCTGGGATGAATCGTCCATTTCCTGATACATGCTGGTGCAGTGCACCATTCCGGTGCGTTTCCAGCCTCCCTGGACGGGACGTGCACAGGCACGGTCCTTGCTGCGGAAAGGGGAGAGCCTTGCCCACGGTGGCGCGGAAAAACAGTACTTATCAGCAAGGAATGGTATGACAGAGCAAGCGGGCAAAGAGGCGGGACATGGTGCCCAGGTGATGCGGTCCCTGCAGCCGGAAAAACAGACGATACGCATCGGCTACCTGCCGCTGGCCGATTGCGCCTCGCTGGTGATGGCGTCAAAGCTGGGCCTGGATGAAAAATACGGCATCAAAATCGAACTGAGCCGCGAGATGTCGTGGGCCGGCGTGCGCGACAAATTGAATAGCGGTGAACTCGACGTTGCCCACGTGTTGTATGGCCTCGTGTATGGCGTGCAGATGGGCATCGGCGGACAACAGCACGACATGGCCGTGCTGATGAACCTCAATCACAGCGGCCAGGTCGTCACCCTGTCGGCGGCGCTGGCGCGCGAGGGCGCCCACGATGGCGCCACACTGGCGCGGCACATGCGCGGCGCGGCGCGGCCATTTGCGTTTGCGCATACTTTCCCGACCGGCAACCACGCGATGCTGCTGCAATACTGGCTGGCTGCGCATGGCATCGATCCGCTGCGCGACGCGCGCGTGATGACGGTGCCGCCGTCGCAGATGGTGGCCGCCTTGCGCGCGGGCCAGATGGATGGCTTTTGCGCCGGGGAACCGTGGGGCTACAAGGCCATCGTCGATGGCGTCGGCGTGACAGCCACCACCAGCGGCGCCATCTGGCCCGACCATCCGGGCAAGGTGCTGGGCACCAGCGCGGCGTTTGCGCAGCAGCATCCGAACAGCTGCCGCGCCCTGATCGCCGCCGTGCTCGAGGCGGGGCGCTGGATCGACGCCACCGATGCCAACCGGCTGGCCATGGCGGCCATTCTGGCCGAGCCCGCTTACTTGAATACGCCGCAGGAAACGCTGGCGCCGCGCATTCTCGGCCATTATCAGGATGGCCTGGGCAAGACCTGGGACGAGGCGCACGGCTTGAGGTTTTATGGCGCCGGCGCCGTCAATTTCCCCTATCTGTCCGACGGCATGTGGTTCATGACCCAGCACCGGCGCTGGGGCTTGCTGCGCGACGAACCCGATTACCTGGCGGTGGCAAGGCAAGTCAACCGCATCGACCTGTACCGCCAGGCGGCGGAAATGACGGCCACGCCCTTGCCCGCTTCACCGCTGCGCAGCTCGACCCTGTGCGACGGCGTCGTGTGGGACGGCAGCGCGCCGGAAGCGTACGCGGCATCGTTTGCCATCGGCCACTTTTTTTAATGGGAGATTTCATCATGGCACAACAAGGAAGCGTGACTTTGGTCGGCGCCGGCCCCGGCGATCCGGACCTGTTGACCATCAAGGCGGTGAAGGCCATCGCGCGGGCCGACGTGGTGCTGATCGACGACCTCGTCAACCCGGCCATCCTCGCGCACGCGGCGCCCGGCGTGCGCGTGGTCGAGGTGGGCAAGCGGGGCGGCTGCGCTTCCACGCCGCAAGCCTTCATCGAACGCCTGATGCTGGCCGAAGCCCGCGCCGGCCTGCACGTGGTGCGCTTGAAAGGGGGCGACCCCTATCTGTTCGGGCGCGGCGGCGAAGAGCGCGCCTACCTGCGCAGCCACGGCGTGGCCGTCGAAGTGATCCCTGGCATCAGCAGCGGCCTGGCCGCGCCGTCCAGCATCGGCGTGCCGCTGACGCACCGCGGCTGGAGCCAGGGCGCCATCTTCGTCACGGGCCATGGCAAGGATAGCGCGTCCGAGCCGAACTGGGCGGCACTGGCGCAGAGCAAGCTCACCCTCGTCATCTACATGGGCGTGGCCAGGGTGGCCGCCATCCAGGCCGGCTTGCTGGCCGGCGGCATGGCGCCAGGCACGCCCGTGGCCGTGGTGCAATCGGCCAGCTTGCCGGCGCAGCGCCAGTTGCTGAGTACCTTGCAGGCCTTGCCTGCCGACTTGCTGGCCAGCGGCCTGGGCAGCCCCAGCATCATCGTCGTGGGCGAGGTGGTGCGCTGCGCCGATGCCTGGGATGACCATGGCGCACAGGGCTTGCTGGCCGCGACCGTGTGATTTAGCGGATCGGCAGCGCCACGGGACGGATGGGGGCCGCGTCGCCGCCACGGAATTTCAATGAAGCGCCGATGAAGGCAAACTGGTAGACCCTGTCGCGCGACAGCGCTTCCAGGTCGACCAGTTCCAGGATGGGCGTACCCTGCTGCGCCAGCAGATAGGTATGCACGGGCAGGTAATTGCCTGCCACTTCGGACGGAAACGCTTCAAAACTGAGGTTGTCCGCACCGACCACCATGGCGCCGCCATCTTCCACGAGGAATTTTGCCGCGTCCAGCGACAGGCCGGGGGGATTGGCCATGTACGCTTGCGCCTGCTCATAGTGCTGCATGCGGCCCGTGCGTATCAGCACCACGTCGCCTTTTTCCAGCGTGACCTTCTGTTTTGCCAGCGCCGCGCGCAAGTCTTGCCGCGTGACCCGGTAATTGTCGGGCAGCTGTTGTAATCCCTTGGCCACGGCCACGTCGATCAGCACGCCGCGCGCGACGATGGGCGGCAGCTTTTCGGCGCCCGTCACGGTCCAGCCCCGGTCGCCCAGGTATTGTTCTTCCGTAAAACCATTCCAGATCTTGCCGTTCAAGCCAAAGTGATTGAGGGCGTCGATATGTGTGCCCATGTGCGCATACATGGACACGGCCGAACCCGTATAACTGACGTGGCGGTTCATCTGTTCGCCCACGTTCATCGAGTCGGCCACCACGTTGCCCTTCGGCGTGTGCGTCATCCACATCTGGTAGGGCGGATCACCGGCCGCCTGCCAGCTGGGCATGCCGACATAGAAATCGACGGCCAGGTCGTAGCTCTTGCCGCCGTCGATGCGCGCCAGGATGGCGGCGCGCGAGGCCGGTGTCATCAGATTCAGGCGGCCGATCTCGTCTTTCGGCCCCCAGGGGCTGATGCCCACTTCCGGCAGGGCGGCGGCCGGAGCGGCCTGCACTGTACCGGCCAGCAGCGCCAGCAGCATGGTGGTCAGGGTGGCGGATGGTTTGAACATGGGGTACTCCTTGCGTGACATGAATGAAGAAGCCGCCATCATATTATTTTCTAATTCATTGATAATCAGCGATAAAATAATAAGATATTCAACTGGAAGGAAAGAATAATGGATATCCTGGCGCACATGCGCGTGTTTCGCAAGGTGGTCGAGCACGACAGCTTCAGCAAGGCGGCGCTGGACCTGAACCAGTCGGCGGCGGCCATCAGCAAGCAGGTGCGCCAGCTGGAGGCGCATCTGGCGACCGTGCTGCTGGTGCGCACGACGCGGCGCATGAGTTTATCGGACGGCGGGCGCGCCTATTATCTGGAATGCTGCCGCCTGCTCGATGAAATCGATGCGCTGGAACTGGCCACGCGCGGCTGCGCCGGCAAGGTGGCGGGGCGGCTGCGCGTGAATGCACCGCTGTCGTTTGGCCTGAAGGTGCTGTCGCCGCTGCTGCCGGTGTTCATGGCCCGCTATCCGGAAGTCAAAATCGAAATGACCCTGGACGACCGCCTGCGCGACGTGGTGGGCGAGGGTTATGACGTGTCGCTGCGCATCCGCGCCGCGCTGGCCGATTCGACCCTGGTGGCGCGCCGCCTGGGCGACGTCGAACAGATGATTTGCGCGGCGCCCGCATACCTGGCGCGGCGTGGCACGCCCCGTCAGGCGCAGGATTTGCACGGCCACGATTGCCTGGCTTACCGCCTGGCCGACAGCCCCGGCATCTGGCAGCTGGCCGGCCCGGAAGGGAGCAGCAGCATCGTTCTGCCTGTGCGCTTTTCCGCCGACAGCAGCCTGCTGCTGGCCGACATGCTGGTGGCGGGCATCGGCGTGGGCGCGCTGCCGTCGTTCGTCGCCGCGCCGCTGCTGGCCAGCGGCGCCCTGGTGCGCGTGCTGCCGTCGCACGGCATGGCCAGGCGCGGCGTGTATGCCTTGATGCCTGATGGACGCCATGTGCAGGAAAAGGTGCGCGCCTTTTGCGACTTCCTGGCCGGTGAGCTGCGGGAGGCTTAAGCGCGCGTTATTTTCCAGTGCAACCATCATGCGCGCTTTTTTTCTTGCACAAGCGCGTCTGGCAGGAGCTTTGATAGTATCCTCGTACTTGCTGGCTGGCCGGAGCGCCGCACATTCGAGGAACCGGAATAAGCGATTGACAATGCACACTTTGAGCAAGGGCGGGGCGGGATCAGGCATCAGGATCTGGGCGGGTGGCTTGCTGCTGGCATTGGCGGTGGGCGGCGCCCTGTATGCGGGTGCGGCGCGCACGGTCAATGACGACGCCGAACAGCGTTTCGACAATCTCACGCATGGCGCCCAGCATAGCCTGGCCACGCGCGTAAAAAGCTATTCCGACCTGCTGCGCGGCCTCGAAGCCCTGTTCCGCACCAGCGAGCACCTGACGCGCCGCCAGTTCCACGATTACGTGGCCGGCCTCGATATCGCGCGCCAGTTCCCTGCCATCGAATCGGTCAATTACGCGGTGGCCGTCCCGTCGGCGCAGCGCGCCGCCTTCATCGAGGCCGTGCGCAAAGACACCAGCCTGGCGCCGCGCGGCTATCCCGCATTCACCATCCGACCGCCCGGCGAGCGGCCGGAATATGCGGTGCTCACTTACCTGGAACCCGACTCCCTGCTGGCCGAGCGCATGGGCGTCGATATCGGCGCCAACCCGCTGGTGGCGCAGGCCCTGGCGCAGGCGCGCGACAGCGGCGAGGTCGGCGCGTCGGGCCAGGTGATCATGATCAAGGGGCCTCCCGCGCACGTGGGCCTGGGCATGCGCCTGCCCGTGTACCGCAATGGCATGCCGCAAGGCAGCGTGGCCGAGCGCCGCGCCGCCTATCAGGGATCCGTCGGCATCGGCTTTGGCGTGGCGCAGCTGGTGCACAGCGCACTCGAACGCAGCGCCCTGGAACCGCTGCACCTGACTCTGTACAGCGCCGCCGAGGCGCCGTCTGCCGACGGCGTCTGGCGCATTACGCCGCAGGACCGCCTGCTGTTCAACGACGGTGGCGACCTGACGGCCCCGCCGCCGCAGCCGGGCAGCGATGCCGACTATTTCGACCAGGTGCTGCCGGTGGCGTATCAGGGCGGCCTGTGGAAAGCCCATTTCCGCGTGCGCAAGGCGGAGCTGTACAGCCCCTTCGACCGCTATTTTCCATGGCTGGCGCTGGCCGTCGGCGTGGCCGGCACCCTGCTCATTTATGGCTATATCTTTACCTTGTACCGTTCGCGCCGCAACGCGGTGGCGCAGCGCACCTTGCTCGATACGGTGCTCGACAGCGTCGACGCCTACGTCTACATGAAGGATGCCGACCTGCGTTACCGCTACGTGAATGCGCGCACGGCGAAGATACTGGGCCGTTCGGCGGAGCAGCTGATCGGCCGCCAGGATGGCGAATTGATGCTCGGCGATGCGGCGGCATCCGCGCAGCGCACGGAGCGCCAGGTGTTCGACAGCGGCGCCAAGTTCGTCGGCGAGGAGCGCTTCGTCGATGCGCAAGGGCAGGTGCATCACCTGTGGAGCGTGAAGGTGCCGCTGGGCTTGCCCGGTCCCGTCACGGGCCTGATCGGCCTGTCCACCGACGTGACGGAGCTGCACCGGCTGAAGGAGCAGGCCGACGCGGCCAGCCAGGCCAAGAGCGACTTCCTGTCGAACATGAGCCATGAAATCCGCACGCCGATGAACAGCATCATCGGCATGGCGCACCTGGCGCTGAAATCCGTGGCCGACGCGCGCCAGCGCGACTATCTGCAGAAAATCTTCCATTCGGGCCAGCATTTGCTGGGCCTGATCAACGATATCCTCGATTTTTCCAAGATCGAGGCGGGCAAGCTGGAACTGGAAGTGCTGGATTTCCGCCTCGATACCCTGCTGGCGAACATCGCCAGCCAGCTCGGCGATGCGGCCGCCGTCAAGGGCCTGGCACTGCAGTTCGATATCGCGCCGGAACTGACGCAGCGCTGGCGTGGCGACCCGCTGCGCCTGGAGCAGGTCTTGCTGAACCTGGCCAGCAACGCCATCAAGTTTTCCGACAATGGCAGCATCTTCGTGCGCGTGCGCCAGTCCGAGGAGCGGGGCAGCCACAGCATGCTGCGCTTCGAAGTGCAGGACCGGGGCATCGGCATGAACCAGGAAGAGGTGGCGCAGCTGTTCCGCTCTTTCCACCAGGCGGACCCGTCGACCACGCGCAAGTATGGCGGCAGCGGCCTGGGACTGGTGATCAGCAAGCAGCTGGTGGAGCTCATGGGCGGCAAGGTGGGCGTGTACAGCCAGCCTGGCCTGGGCAGCACCTTCTGGTTCACGGCGCGCCTGGAGAAAAGCACGCAGGCCAGCGACGAGCGCATCGCCGAAGTGGAGCCGGAAGTGCTGGGAGTGATACGCGGCGCGTCCATCCTGCTGGTGGAAGATAACGTCTTCAGCCAGCAGGTGGGTTGCGAATTGCTGGAAGACGCCGGCGCCACCGTCTGCGTCGCCTGCAATGGCCGCGAGGCGCTGGAATTGCTGGCCCACCAGCGCTATGACTGCGTGCTGATGGACGTGCAGATGCCGGAAATGGACGGCTTCGAGGCGACGCGTCGCATCCGCGCCGATCCGCAGCTTGCCGGCCTGCTGGTGATCGCCATGACGGCCAATGCGGGCAGCGAAGACCGCGCCCGCTGCCTGGCGGCGGGCATGGACGAATTCGTGACCAAGCCGATCGCCCCGAATCTGCTGTTTCACCTGCTGGCGAAATGGTTCCGTCTGCGTGGAGGGATTGGGGGCATCGGCCATGCGCGCGCGGGCGAGAGGCCGGCGGCAGCGCCGAAAGCGCCGCCATCGGCCGCTTCGCCGGAATTGCGCGACACGGCCATCCTCGACCTGGCCACGCTGGCGCTCACGTTCAGCAATGACGCCGTGAAGATGCGCAAGTACACCCAGCTGTTTCTCGACACGGCGCGCGACGGCATCGCCGAAATGGAGCAGGCCATGGCGCTGGAAGACCTGGGGCGCCTGGCCGACCTGGGCCACCGCAGCAAATCGTCGGCGCTGGCCGTGGGCGCGCATGCGTTTGCGGGCCTGTGCACGTCGATCGAAGGCTTGCGCCTGGGCGGCGACCTGCAGCAGGCGCGCGCCTTGCTGACGGCGCTCGGGCCGGCGCTGGCGCAGGTGGCAGAACAAATTTCAGTGGAATTTGCCGCCAGCGACGCCCCCTGACGCAAGCAGCGGCGATAATATGCCTTTGACGTCTCTGGCCACCCGGCCGGAGGCGCGGCAACCCATCGGATCAGCATGCATACTCCCGTTACGCCCGGCCTCCTCATCCTGCATGGCAACCAGCTGGAACAGCTGCGCGCCGCTGTCTTCCAGTGGCTGCGCCAGCATCCGCTGGCGCCCCTGGAAACGGATATCTTCCTGGTGCAGTCAAACGGCGTGGCCGAGTGGCTGAAGATCGCCCTGGCCGAGGAGATGGGCGTGTGCGCCGCCACGCGCATCGCGCTGCCGGCGCGCCTGCTGTGGGAAAGCTACCGGGGGATGCTGGGGCGCGAAAGAGTCCCGCGCGTGTCGCCGTTCGACAAGTCCCCGCTGACGTGGCGTTTGATGCGCCTGTTGCCGTCCTTGCTGGCCGACCCGGTCTTCGCGCCGCTGCGCTACTTCCTTGCCGATGGCGATAGCGAGCGCCGGCTGCAGCTGGCCGAGCGGCTGGCCGATTTGTTCGACCAGTACCAGGTCTACCGCGCCGACTGGCTGGCCGATTGGGCGGCGGGTAGCGACCAGTTGCGCACGGCGCGCGGTGTATCCATCGCATTGAAGGAAGACCAGCGCTGGCAGGCGCAGTTGTGGCGCGCCGTGGCTGCTGATGTCGAGGCGTTCGAGCGCGACACGGGCCGCGCCGACATCCACGAGGCCTTCCTGGCAGCGATCGCCGCCGGCGATGCGCCTGCCGGCAAGCTGCCGCGCCGTGTCGTGCTGTTTGGCGTGTCGGCCTTGCCGTACCAGACCTTGCAGGCGCTGGCCGCGCTGGCGCGCCACACGCAGGTGGTGCTGGCCGTGCCCAATCCGTGCCAGTTTTACTGGGGCGACATCATCGACGGGCGCGACTTGCTGCGCGCGCAAAACAAGCGCCAGCGGCAGCGCAACGGCACCGACCTGGCGCAAATTCCGCTGGAAGAACTGCATGTGCACAGCCACCCGCTGCTGGCCAGCTGGGGCAGGCAAGGGCGCGATTTCATCCGCATGCTCGACGAATTCGACGAACACGCGCAAGCCGAGGGTCGCGACGACAGCCTGCGCATCGACCTGTTTGGCGAGGAAACGGGCGAGACCCTGCTGCAGCAGGTGCAGGTGGCCATCCGCGAACTGCGCCCGCTGGCCGAGCATGAGCAGGTGCCGCCCGAGCCAGGCGACCGCTCGATCGAATTCCACGTGGCGCACAGCGTGCAGCGCGAAGTGGAAGTGCTGCACGACCAGCTGCTGGCCATGTTCGCGCACAGCGCCCAGACGGGCTTGCGCCCGCGCGACGTGGTGGTGATGGTGCCCGACATCGACACTTTTACGGCTGCCATCCACGCCGTCTTCGGCCAGTACCGGCGCAATGACGAGCGCTTCATCCCGTTCGAGATCGGCGACGTGAAGGACCGCAGCGTCAATCCGCTGCTCGTCGCGCTCGAGTGGCTGCTGCAGTTGCCGCAGCAGCGCTGCCGCCAGAGCGAAGTGCGCGACTTGCTCGACGTGCCCGCGCTGGGCGCCCGCTTTGGCCTGCAGCCGGACGACCTGGCCACCCTGGGCGCGTGGATCGAAGGGGCCGGCGTGCGCTGGGGCCTGGACCAGGAACACCGCGCCGGCCTGGGGCTGGGTGCGGCCGGCGAGCAGAATGCGTGGATCTTCGGCGTGCGGCGCATGCTGCTCGGCTATGCCAGCGGCAGTGGCGCCAGCTTTGGCGGCATCGAGCCGTATGCGGAAGTGGGCGGCCTCGATGCGGCGCTGGCGGGATCCCTTGCGCAGCTGGTCGAGGCGTTGCTGCACTGGCGCACCGTGCTGGCCGGCGCGCGCACGCCAGCCGAGTGGGGCGTGCAGGCGCGTGCGCTGCTGGCCGCCTTTTTCGACGCCGACGACGAGGGCGACCGTTTGACCCTGGCGCAGCTGGAAGGCGCCTTGCAGGGCTGGCTGGAAACCTGCGAGCACGCGGGCTTTGTCGAACAGGTGCCGCTGTCCGTGCTGCGCGTGGCGTGGCTGGGCGCGTTGGACGAGCCGACCCTGAACCATCAATTCGTCTCCGGCGGCGTCACGTTTTGTACCCTGATGCCGATGCGCGCCGTGCCGTTCCGCGTCGTCTGCCTGCTGGGCATGAATGACGGCGACTTCCCGCGCCGCGCGCAGAAGGCCGATTTCGACCTGCTGGCGCTGCCCGGCATGGCGCGCCCGGGCGACCGCTCGCGCCGCGACGATGACCGCTACCTGATGCTCGAAGCCTTGCTGGCCGCGCGCGACAAGCTGTACGTGAGCTGGGTGGGGCGCAATGTGCGCGACAATTCCGAGCAGCCGCCGTCCGTGCTGGTGTCGCAGCTGCGCGATTACCTGGCTGCCGGCTGGTCGCTGGACCGGCACCTTGTATCGCTCACCACCGAGCATGCGCTGCAGCCGTTCAGCCGCCGCTATTTCGAGGCCGATGGCTTGCTGACCTACGCGCGCGAATGGCGCGTGGCGCATGCCGATGCGGAGGCGCAGACCGAGGAACTGGCGCTAGGCCCTTACGAACTCGATCCCGGAATGCGTTTGAAACTGGGCGAGCTGGCCAGCTTTTTGCGCCAGCCCGTGAAATACTTTTTCCGCCGCCGCTTGAGCGTGTATTTCGCCGATGCGGCCATGCTGGGCGAGGATGAAGAGCCGTTTGGCCTGAATGCGCTCGAGCGCTATCTGCTGGAAGACACCATGCTGGACGACGGCGGCGCCGTCGAAGCGCTCGATGACGTGCGCGCCAGCCTGGAAGCGCGCGCGGAAAAGCTGGCGCGCGAAGGCGTGCTGCCCATCGGTCTGATCGGCCGGCAAGTGCAGGCGCAATTGGTCGAGGCGCTGGTGCCCGTGCGCAGCGCGTGGCTGTCCCTGCGCGCCTCGTTCCCGTACGCGGCCGAGAAGCGCGCCATCAATTTGTCGTTTGGCGAGCTGCAGATCGACGACTGGCTCGACAAATTGTGCAGCAACGGGCAGGACACGGCATGGCTGATGCAGATTTCCTCGAAGGTGACGGACAAGGGCGGCCTGGCGCGTGGCGACAAGCTGATGCTGATGTGGCTGCGCCAGCTGGCCGCCGCCGCCCTCGGTTTCCCCGTCACCGGCTACCTGGTGGCGCGCGACGCCATCGTCAGCATGGCGCCGCTCGATCCGGCTACGTCGCGCGATGCGCTGGCCACCTTGCTGGCGCTGTGGCGCGAAGGCATGAACCATCCGCTGCCGACTGCCTGCAAGACGGGCCTGGCGCTGGTGCAGCAGGGCGACCCGCGCGCCGTCTACGACGGCGGCTTTGAAGTCTCCGGCGAGCGCGAAGAACTGTGCCTGGCGCGCCTGTGGCCCGAGTTTTCCGCATTGGCCGCGGAAGAAGCCTGGGAAGACTGCACGCGCGAGCTGTATGGCCCGCTGGCCGACTGGCTGCAAGAACACATCACGATCGACCCTATCAGCGCGCCCGCAGACGGCGCGGGAGAAGAACCATGACGAGCCATCTGCTCAACCCCCTGGCGTTCCCGCTGCACGGCTCGCGCCTGATCGAAGCTTCGGCCGGCACGGGCAAGACCTGGACCATCGCCGCGCTGTACGTGCGGCTCGTGCTGGGCCATGGCGACGACGACAGCCGTTTTACGCGTCCCTTGCTGCCGGCCGATATCCTCGTGATGACGTTTACCCGCGCCGCCACGCGCGAATTGTCGAACCGCGTGCGCGAGCGCCTGATCGAGGCGGCCGCCTATTTCCGCCACGAGTCCGGCGGCAGCGCCCCCTTTCTCGACGCCTTGCTCGAGTCCTATCCGGACGAGAGCGAACGGCAAAAGGCCGCGCACCGGCTGATGCTGGCCGCCGAGACGATGGATGAAGCGGCCATTTTCACCATCGACGCCTGGTGCCAGCGCATGCTGCGCGAGCACGCGTTCGACAGCGGCAGCCTGTTCGACGAAGAACTGGTCAGCGACGAGCAAGCCCTGTTCGAGGATGCGGCCCACGATTACTGGCGCCAGCAAGTCTATCCCTTGCCGCCGCAGGCGCTCGACGTGCTGCTGGCCTGCTGGCCCGACGTGGGGGCGCTGAAGAAGGGCGCGCGCGAGCTGGCGCGCCGCGCGGACATCATGGGCATGGCGGACGAGGAACCGTTGTCCGCGCTGATCGCGCGCGAACAGCGGGCGCTGGCCGCGCAGCTGGCCACCCTGAAGGCGGGATGGGTCGAGCGCGTGGACCAGATGGCCGCGTGGATCAACGACCACCGCGCCGCCAATCCCAAGTGTTTTAACGGCGTCAAGATGAAGCCGGAGAACCTGGCGAAGTGGTTCGATGGCTTACGCCGCTGGGCGCAAGACCCGCTGCTGCTGCAGCCGGCCATCACGGCCAAGGCGTGGGAGAGATTGACGCCGTTCGGCATCGAGGATGCGTTTGCCAAGAGTTTCACGGCCCAGGTGCCCGAGTGCTTCGAGCATACGGAAGGGCTGGGGACCGCCCTGGCGGGCCTCACGCCGCTGGCGCACAAGCTGCACCTGCATGCGGCGGCGGCCATCGCGCGGCGCATGGACCAGCTAAAACGCCAGTCGCGCCAGTTCGGCTTTGCCGACATGCTGCAACGGCTGCACGACGCGCTGGCCGGCGAGAATGGCACGGCCCTGCGCCAGCGCATCATCGACCAGTATCCGCTGGCCATGGTCGATGAATTCCAGGATACGGCGCCCGCCCAGTACCAGATTTTCAATCTGCTGTACCGCATTGCCGACAACGACCCGGCCCTGGGCCTGTTCCTGATCGGCGACCCGAAACAGTCGATCTACGGCTTTCGCGGCGCCGACATCCAGAGCTACCTGGCGGCGCGGCGCGCGACGACGGGACGCCATTACCAGCTGGGCACCAACTACCGCTCGACGGCGCCGCTGGTGGCGGCCGTCAACCAGCTGTTCCTGCACGCCGAGCGCGCCGAAGTGCCGCTTGGCGCCTTCCGCTACCGGAAAAATGGCGAGAACCCGCTGCCGTTCGAAGCCGTCGATGCCAAGGGCCGCGCCGAATACCTGGTGAACGCAAGCGGCCCGCTGCCGGCCCTGCTGGCCGCCTGCGCCAGCGATGAAGGGCTGCGCGGCGACAGCTACCGCGAGTATTTCGCGCAGCACTGCGCCGAACATATCGTCGCCATGCTGGGCGACCCGCAGGCGGGCTTCGATGGCCCCGACGGTTTTACGCGCTTGCAGCCGGCCGACGTCGCCATCCTCGTGCGCGACCGCAAGGAAGCGGCCGCCATCCGCCGCGCGCTGGCGCGCCGCCGGGTCGCCAGCGTCTACCTGTCCGACAAGGATTCCGTCGTCGACAGCGAGGAAGCGCAAGACGTGCTGCGCTGGCTGGCGGCGCTGGCCAATCCCCTCGACGGGGGACTGGCGCGCGCCGCGTTTGCCACGCGCACCATCGGCCTGTCGCTGGGCGAGCTGGCGCGCCTGTCGAGCGATGAACTGGAATGGGAACGCAGGGTCGAGCAGTTGAAGGCCTTGCACCTGATCTGGCAGCGTCAGGGCGTGCTGGCCATGCTGCGCCGCTTCATCCACGAACTGCAATTGCCGGCCATGCTGCTGCAGCAGACGGGCGGCGAGCGGCGGTTGACGAATCTGCTGCACCTGGCCGAACTGCTGCAATCGGCCAGCCGCCAGCTCGATGGCGAGCAGGCGCTGATACGCTGGCTGGCCGAGCAGATCGCCGGTGAAGGCGAGGGCGGCGACGAGCGCGTGCTGCGCCTGGAAAGCGATGCGGAGCTGGTCAAGGTCATCACCGTGCACAAATCCAAGGGACTCGAATACCCGCTGGTCTATTTACCGTTTGCCGTGACGGCGCGCAAGGTGGACAAGCGCAACCGCAGCTTCTTCGACTATGCGGGCGAGGATGGCGAACGCCGCCTCGACCTGTCCTTGTCCGACGAGGCCATGGCGGCGGTCGAAGAGGCGCGCATCGAGGAAGACTTGCGCCTGCTGTACGTGGCGCTGACGCGCGCGCGCCACTTCCTGTGGCTGGGCGTGGCCGCCCAGGCGGCGCGCAAGGCGGGCGAGAACACCTTGCACGAATCGGCGCTCGGCTACCTGCTGACGGGCGGCGACAAGCTGCCGGCGGAGCAATTGCTGTTGCGCTGGCAGCAGGTGGCGGGCAGCTGCGACGCCATCTACGTGGCTTCTTTGGCGCAGCCCGATGCCTGCACGGTGCTGGACCGGGTCGAGCGGCGCCCCGAGCTGCGTCCCGCGCCCGTGTTCGTGGGCGAGTTCGAGCGCGACTGGTCGGTGGGCAGCTTTACGTCGCTGACGCGCCAGATCGGTGCCGTGGCGACCGCACACGTGCCGCAACGGGCGCTGGAGGAAACCCTGCTGGAAGATGGCACGGCTGTAGCCGTGACTTCGCCGATGCACATGGGCGACGCGCCATGGCACCGCTTCCCGCGCGGCTCCGTGCCCGGCAATTTCCTGCACGAGCAGCTCGAGTGGATGGGCAGCGAAGGTTTTGACAGCGTCCACGACGAGCACTTCAATACCCGTCTGGCCGCGCGCTGCGAGCGGGCCGGCTGGGGCCATCGCCAGGAAGACGCCATCGCCTGGCTCAGGGAAATCGCCCTCACGCCGTTGCCGCTGCTCGATGCGTCGCTGTCGCAGCTCGATAGCACCCTGTCCGAGATGGAGTTCTGGTTCCCCAGCGAGCATTTGTCCACGGGGGCGCTCGATCAGCTGTGCACGCGCCTGCTGCTCGATGGCGCGCCGCGTCCCGTGCTGCCGCGGCGCCAGCTGCACGGCATGCTGAAAGGCTTTGCCGACCTGGTCATCGAACAGGATGGCCGCTACTGGGTGCTCGACTACAAGTCGAATGCGCTGGGCGCCAACGACGGTGCCTACCACACGCAGGCGCTGGCGGCCGGCATGGCGCAGCACCGCTACGATATCCAGGGCGCCATCTACATGCTGGCCCTGCACCGGCTGCTGAAAAGCCGGCTCGGTGATGCCTATGATGCGGCTGAGCACCTGGGCGGTGCCATCTTCCTGTTCTTGCGCGGCATAGCGAATGCGGATACACATGGCTGCTACTGGCTGGCGCCGCAACTGGAACTGCTGGACGGCCTCGATCAACTGTTAGAAGAAACGGAACACCATGCAGCATGACGCACAGATGAACGCTTTGTTTGCCCATGTCGACGGCGTCGCCGAGGATGGCCATCTGCGCCGCCTGAGCGCCGCCTTTGCCCGCTTCATCGCCAGCCTGGACGAGAATGCGCCGCATGCGCCGGCCGTGGCCGTGGCGTGCGTGGTGCTGTCCGAGCTGGAAGGGCGGGGGCACAGTTGTTTGATGCTGTTTGAGCTGGCCAGCGAACCGTCGCAGTTGTTGGGCTGGAGCGAGGAGCTGTGGCATGCCGTGCTGGCCGTCTCCGGTCCGCTGCCGGACAGCGTCGATGGCTGGCGCGCGCTGCTGGCCGGCGCGCCGCAAGTGTGGCAGGTCGGTGCGGCCGATGTGCGCCAGCCGCTGGTGCTCGATGGCGACCGTTTGTATCTGCGCCGTTACTGGCGCGACGAAAGCCTGGTGGGCGAGAAAATCGCCCTCCGCGCACAGGATTTGACTGATCCCCCGCTGGCGCAGGTGCGGCAATGGCTCGACATCCTGTTCGACCAGCCCGCGCAGGATGGTGGCCCGGACTGGCAAAAAGTGGCGTGCGCGATCGCCCTGCGCGGCAAGGTGGCCATCATCACGGGCGGGCCGGGGACGGGTAAGACGTACACGGTGGCGAGCCTTTTGACCCTGCTGTTTGCCGTCTCGCCGCAGCCGGAGCAGCTGCGCATCGCGCTGGCCGCGCCGACGGGCAAGGCGGCCGCTCGCCTGAAACAGTCGATCGACAAGGCGCTGGAAGGCTTGGCGGCGAAGGCGGGCGATGCCTTGCCCCTGCAGGAACTGGCGCGGCGCATGGGCGCGGCCCGCACCCTGCATAGTTTGCTGGGGGCGCGGCCCGATACGCGCGCCTTTGCCCATCACGCGGGCAATCCGCTCGACGTCGACGTGCTGATCGTCGATGAAGCGTCGATGGTGCACCTGGAGATGATGGCCAGCGTGCTCGATGCCTTGCCGTCCACGGCGATCCTGATCCTGCTGGGCGACAAGGACCAACTGGCGTCCGTGGAAGCGGGCGCCGTGCTGGGCGACTTGTGCCACGACGCGCAGGCGGGCGGCTACACGGACGCCACCATCGCGTACGCGCAGGCGGCCAGCGGCGTGGCCATACCCGCCGATTTTGCCGGTGCCGCCGGCGCGCTGGCGCAGCAGACGGTGATGCTGCGCCACAGCCACCGCTTCAGCGGTCCGATCGGCGAACTGGCGCTGGCCGTGAATGGCGGCAGGCCCGATCTGGCCAAAGCGTGCTTCGCCGGCGACAGCGGCGGCCAGCTGGCGTGGAGCGTGCCGGCGCAGCAGGAAGACGTGCTGCGCCTGGCCTTGCGCGGACGCGCCGACGCACCGGGCGGCTACCAGCCTTACCTGGCGCTGCTGAATGTCGGCAGCGAAGGCTACGCGCAGCATGACGACTGGGTGCGCGCCGTGCTGCACAGTTTTGAATCGTTCCGCATCCTGTGCGCCGTGCGCGAGGGCGAGTGGGGCGTGGCGGGCTTGAACACGGCCATCGAACTGCGGCTGGAAAAGGATGGCTTGATACGCCGCAGCGAATGGTATGTGGGCCGTCCCGTGATGGTCACGCGCAACGACTACGGCACCGGCGTGTTCAATGGCGATATCGGCTTGACCTTGCGCGATCCTGCGCGGCCCGGCTCCCTGCGCGTGTATTTTTTGGAGGGCGAGAATGTGCGCAGCGTGCTGGCCACGCGCCTGCGCCACGTGGAGACGGCATTCGCCATGACGGTGCATAAATCGCAGGGCTCGGAATTTCGCCACACGGTGCTGGTGCTGCCGCAGGAAGGCGGCGCCATGCTGGCGCGTGAACTGGTCTACACGGGCATCACGCGCGCGCGCGACTTCTTTACCCTCGTCTCGCCCACGCAGGCCGTGCTGTTCGACGCGATCCTGCGCCGCACGCAGCGGGCCAGCGGCTTGAGGGGGCTGATCCGCTGATAGGTTGACAGGGTTCGATAGGTTTCTGCACGGAAATATATGTGTTGTATTCCGAATATTGATGAAAATTGTTCCGATTTTTGTGTAAAAATGCTTGCGTAGAGAAAGCGGTGCAACAGCACTGTTTCACGCCATTAAAATCGAAACGAGGAGTCCATCATGTTGTCTTCCCTTCGCACGCGGCTGGTGCTCATTTGCGTGGCCATTGTCGTACTGTCCATGCTGGCCTTGTCGGTCGCCAATTACGTGACGACGCGCAGCAGCATGCTGGCGTCGTCGGATCAGCAGATGCAGCAACTGCTGCAAAGCCAGTCGGCCGTGCTGGCGCAATGGGTCGATGGCAAGAAAAAGGTCATGGCATCCGTTGTCATGTCGGCCGAGACGCCCGATCCGCTGCGCGCCTTCCAGATCGCGGAAAAGGCCGGCGATTTTGCGGAAGTGTTCATCGGCTATGCGGACAAGCGTTCCGTGTTTACCCATCCGGGCCGCCCGGCCGATTTCGATCCCACGGCGCGCGCCTGGTACACGGACACCGTCAAGGCGGGCGTGCCGATGCTGACGCCGCCGTATGTGGACGCGGCCAGCCACAAGCTGGTGGTGTCGTTCACGGCGCCCGTCGGCCCGAAAGAGGCGCTGCTGGGTGTGGCGGGGGCGGACGTGCTGCTCGATACGGTGATCGCCAACGTGGTGGCGATCAAGCCGACCCCGCACAGCTTTGCCTTCCTCGTCGACCAGAGCGGCACCATCATCGCCCATGCGAACAAGGACCTGAGCCTGCAGCCGGTGGCGAAACTCGATGCGGCGCTGTCGGCCGCGCAGGTCAACCGGCTGGAAAGCACGCGCACGAGCGAGGCCGTGCGCCTCGATGAGCGCGACGGCATGCTGTACGTCACGCGCGTGGCGGGTACCGACTGGCTGCTGGCCGTGGTGCTGGACCAGCAGGAAGCCATGCAAGCCTTGCAGACGATGCTGACGACCGCCACCGTCACGGCCGCGCTGCTGACGGGGCTGGCGGCGCTGCTGCTGTCGCTGCTGGTCTTCAAAATGCTCAAGCGCCTGGAACTGGTGCGCGATGCGCTCGACGACATCGCCTCGGGCGAAGGCGATTTGACGCGCCGCCTCGACGCTTCCGGCGTGGATGAACTGGCGCAGATCGCCGGCGCCTTCAACCGCTTCATCGACAAGATCGCCGCCGTTCTCGTGAAAATCCGCACGGCCAGCGAATCGGTGAAAGTGTCATCGTCGGAAATCGCCGCCGGCAACCAGGACCTGTCGTCGCGCACGGAACAGCAAGCCAGTTCGCTGGAAGAAACGGCCGCCTCGATGGAGGAGCTGACCAGCACGGTGAAGCAGAATGCGGACAATGCGCGCCAGGCCAACCAGATGGCGCAATCGGCGTCCGGCGTGGCCAGCAAGGGCGGGCAAGTGGTGGCGCAGGTGGTCGATACCATGGCCTCGATCAACGATTCGTCGAAGAAGATCGTCGACATCATCAGCGTCATCGACGGCATCGCCTTCCAGACGAATATCCTCGCGCTCAATGCGGCCGTGGAAGCGGCGCGCGCGGGCGAGCAGGGACGGGGCTTTGCCGTCGTGGCGACGGAAGTGCGCAGCCTGGCGCAACGCTCCGCCGGCGCTGCCAAGGAAATCAAGCTGCTGATCGACGATTCGGTGGGCAAGGTCGATTCGGGCGCGCGCCTCGTCGACGAGGCTGGCGCGACGATGCAGGAAATCGTCGACAGCGTGCGCCGCGTAACCGACATCATGGGCGAGATCACGGCCGCCAGCGCCGAGCAAAGCTCCGGCATCGAGCAGGTGAACCAGGCGATCGCGCAAATGGACCAGGTGACGCAGCAGAATGCGGCCCTGGTGGAGGAGGCGGCCGCCGCGGCGGAAAGCCTGCAAGACCAGGCCAGCACGCTGGCGCAGGTGGTGGGCGTGTTCAAGCTCGATGAGGGACAGGCGCCGCCGCTGCAGCAGCACCCCGTTCGGCCCGTGGTGCGCGCCGCTATGGCGCCGCGCCTCGCCAGCACTCCGGCAAAGGCGGCCGCCGTCAAGCCGGAGCGCAGCGAGGAGTGGGAGACTTTCTAAACTCTCAAGCGCGCCGGGGCGCCAGGGTCGGCGCCATCTGCCTGGCCACCTCGAAAAAGGCGTTGGTGGCGGGCGTGTTCTGGCGCCGGTCGCGCACGGCCAGGCCCACCTTGCGGCTGACGGGCGGATTGAGCGGCAGGGCGACCAGTTCCGGATATTGCTCCCGCAGCCGCTGCGGCAGGGCCAATTCGGCCACGATGGACAGGCCGTCGCCGCGGCTGACCATGTCGAGGATGGTGATCACCTGGCTGATGCGATAGGGCACGTTCGGCTGCAAGCCCGCGTTGGCGAACAGCGGTTCGATCAGGCAGGCGCAGCCCGCCTCGGACATGATGAACGGCCCTTCGCACAATTGGGCCAGGGTGATGGCGGTTTCGCCGGCCAGCGCATGGCTGCGCGGCACCAGCGCCATCATCTGGTCTTCCACCAGCGGCGCCGTATCGAAGCGCTCGTCCGGCAGCACGACGAAGCCGACATCGACCCTGCGTTCGCGTATCCACTGCACCACCTCATGGTCTGCACCCTCGTCGATGCGCAGGTCGATGCCCGGATAGCGCTGGCGGAATTGCGCCGTGATGGCCGGCAGCAGGTTCAAGGAAGACGTCGGGCCGAAGGAACCGATGCGCAGGGTGCCCTGGCGCTGGCCCAGCACGTCGGCCGCTTCCTGGCGCATGGCCTCCGACAAGCCGAGGATTTCGCGCGCGCGCACGAGCAGCTGGCGGCCTATGTCCGTCAGTTCGGCCGAGGCCTGGTGGCGCACGATCAGGTCCACGCCCATCTCCTTTTCCAGCGCCTTCAAGGCGTGCGAGACGGCCGACTGGCTGATGCCCAGCTGCGCGGCGGCGGCGGAAAAGCCGTGCAATTCGGCCACCAGGGTAAAAATTTCCAGTTGCGTGAAGGTCATGGTGTGGTTTCTTTGATGTATGAGTATTTACTCATTATTTCATGAGTTGATATTAGTATTAATATATATGGACACCACCCGCCGCGCAAGCGGCCATACAGGATATTCCATGTCTTCTTCCGCCATACCATCAGCCGCCTTGCCTTCCGTGCAATCGCCGCTCGTCTACATCAAACTGATCTTTGTCGCCCTGTTCTGGGGCGGCACCTTCATCGCGGGGCGCGTGCTGGCGCAGCAGATGCCGCCCATGACGGCCGCCAGCGGGCGCTTCGGCGTGGCCGTGCTGTTGCTGGTCATGCTGGCCTGGAAACTGGAAGGGGGCTTGCCGCGCCTGGACCGCAAGCAGCTGGCAACGACGGCCGCGCTGGGCCTGACGGGCATCTTTCTGTACAACCTGTGCTTCCTGGCGGCCCTGTCGCGCATGCCGGCGGGGCGCACGGCCCTGTTCGTGGCCCTGAATCCCATCGTCACGGCGCTGGCCTCGGCCATGCTGTTCCGCGAACGGCTCGGTTCCTTCAAGTGGCTGGGCATCATGCTGGCGTTTTGCGGCACGGCCATCGTCATCACGCGCGGCGATCTCGCCGGCGTGCTGCACGGCACGGGTGGCGGCATCGGCATGGGCGAGGTGTTCATGTTCTGCGGCATTTCCAGCTGGGCCGCCTATACCCTGATCGGCCGGGTCGCGCTGAAGGGCTTGAGCCCGATTGCCGCCACCACGTATGCGTCGATGTGGGGCCTGGCCTTCTTGCTGGTGGGGGCGGCCGTGGAATTTCCGAGCGTGCCATGGCACAGCTTTGGCTGGCAAGTGTGGGCCGCCATCGGCTACCTGGGCGTGTTCGGCACGGTGATCGGCTTTGTCTGGTATTACGAGGGCGTGAAGGCGCTGGGCCCATCGCGCACGGCCGTCTTCAACAACCTCGTGCCCGTGTTCGGCATCGTGCTGGCGGCGGCGCTCCTGGGCGAGCCGGTGCTGGCCTCGATGCTGGTGGGCGGCGCGGTGACGATTGCCGGCGTCATCATGACCAACCGGCAAGCGAAGTAATTATTTTGCGCGGCGGCGTTTGGAGGGTTTCGCCGGCGCTTTTTTATGCCGGCTGACCGAGGCGCGCATCACTTTCGGTTCTTCGATGCCGTTTTCGGCCGCCAGCATGCGGCGGATGTTGACGGCGTCCATGGCGCGCACGGAATTGGCGCGCGCGTTGAGCAGGATCATGGTGGCGAACTTGCCGGCCGACTTGATGCGCATGATCAGGCAACGGCCCGCTTCATTCGTGTAGCCCGTTTTCGACAGGCCGATATCCCAGCCCTTGGCACCCACCAGGCGGTTCGTGTTGTGGTATTCCACGTCGCGGCCCTTGATCTGGATCACGTCCTTCGAATCCGTCGTGATGCGGCTGATTTCCGGGTAGCGCGAGGCGGCCACGGCCATCTTGACGAGGTCTGCTGCCGTCGACTGGTTGTTCGGCGACAAGCCCGTCGGTTCTTCGATCACGGTCTGGCGCATGCCCAGGGCCTTGATCTTGGCGTTGACGGCCACGGCAAATGCGGTGGGGCCGCCGGGGAAAGTGCGCGCCAGCGAGGCGGCGGCGCGGTTGTCGGACGACATCAGCGCCAGTTGCAGCACGTCATGACGGCTCAGTGTGGCGCCCACGGGCACGCGCGAGGTGCTGTGTTTCAAGGTATCGACATCCTCGCGGTCGATGCTGATCTCTTCCTGCATATTCGCTTTGGAGTCGAGCACGACCATGGCCGTCATGAGTTTGGTCAGCGAGGCGATGGGCACCACCACGTTGGAATTTTTTTCAAGCAAGACTTTGCCTGTGCCGTCTTCGACCACCAGTATCGACTGGGAACCGAAGGGCACGGCGATGGCCGCTGTCGAAAGCGTCATCAGCACCGCGGCGAACATTTTTTTGAGCATGGGATTGTATGTGGGAAAGCAGTTTTGGGGCGCCATCGTGGGCGCTGCGCGCAAATCCGGAAACGGGCCGCGCGGGGACGCGGCGTGTATCTCGGAGGCAATATTTGCCAAGCTTAAACAATACCATTAAAGATCAAGCGATGTCTACGGTACAGGCCCGCGACAAGCGGTGTTGCGGCCAATTTGGCAAATAAATGGGGCTAATCTTGCCGTAGTGAAAATTGTTGCGCAATTATTGATTTCGCCTTGGAAACTTCGTATTATTTCAGCAATATTGGCAGCGAGGGTCCGGCAGGCGCCATGTACCTCGTCGTTGATGCCTGTCCCTTCGTGCTTCGTCGCCCCGCGCTATGCCCTGCCACAGGGGCGCCGTAGACTGCGTTCATGCCTGATTGACACGACAAGGAGAACGCAGCATGTGGAAAAAATTTGCCGGATGGTACCGCAGCATCGACGAAGAATCGCTGCTGGTGCTGAAACAACCCGAGATGGCGGACCAGATCCAGGGAAGAGTGCGCCGCTACGTTGCCATGAAGCTGGTCAAGCTGACGCCGATCGAGCGCCAGCAATTGCACGATTTCCTGCTCAAGTACCGCGGCGCCGGTTTTTACATCGCCGCGTTCAAGCTGATGCTGCTGTTCAGCGCTATCGGCGTCACCCTGCATCTGCTGTTGCCGGGCCGGTTCGAATTGCTCAAGGCCCTGGTCTTCAGCAACGGCTTGGGTTTTGCGCTGGCGTGGGGCCTGGTGGGCGTCTGGTTCAATTACCGCAGTTCCGTGCGCTACAAGTTCAAGAAGCTTTTGTTGATCGTGTCGACCTGCGCGGCAGGGGTAGCGGCCGGCGTGCTGCTGGCCGGCTTGAGCGATACGGGTTCCATGGAAATGGCCTTCGAGCGCTTGCTGCGCGTGGGCGGCATCGCCTTGCTGGTGGCCGGGTTGTTTTATATGGTGCCGCTGGCGGTCGTGAGCACCTGGCGCAACCGTCAGTACGAAGCGCTGGCCCTGCAGTTGCAGCAGGATGCCGAGCGCGACCGCCTGGCGCGCGAACTGAGCGAATCGCAGCTGCGGCTGCTGCGCGCGCAGATCGAGCCGCATTTTCTGTTCAATACCCTGGGCGCCGTGCAGCAGCTGGCCGAGCAGGGAGCGCAAGGCGCCGGCCGGGCCGCGGCATTGACTGCCGACCTGATCGCCTTTTTGCGCGCCAGCATGGCGGAGATGCGCAGCGAGCAAGTGCCGCTGCAAAGCGAGTTCGACATGGTGGCCGCGTATTTGCGCGTGATGCAGGCACGCATGGGCTCCCGCCTGCGCTATGCGCTGGACTTGCCGGCCGAATTTGCACACGCGACGATTCCCAGCATGATCTTGCTGACCCTGGCGGAAAATGCCATCAAGCACGGTATTGAACCGTCCTTGCGCGGCGGCGAGATCAGCCTGTCGGCGCTGCGGGTGGACGGCATGCTGCGCTTGCGCGTGCAGGACACGGGCATGGGCTTGCCGGCAAGCGCTGCGGGCAGCGCGCCGGAAGGCGGCCTGGGCCTGGAAAACGTGCGCAGCCGGCTGTCGCTGTCCGATCCGTCCGCCAGCCTGACCCTGCGCGACGGCGAAGAGGGCGGCGTGATCGCCGAGATATTGCTTCCCATTAAAATTGCATCCAGCCTGAAAGAACTTGCCGCATGAATGCCACCATCCTGATCGCCGAAGACGAACCCCTGATGCGCGAACGCCTGCAAACGATGCTGGCGCTGGCCTGGCCCGAGGCGCGCATCGTGCTGGTGGCGGAAAACGGCAACGATGCCTGGGACGGTTTCCTCGAGCATGAGCCGGACGTGGTCTTCCTCGATATCCGCATGCCTGGCCTGTCGGGCCTGGAAGTGGCCGAGCGCATCGGCACGCGGGCGCACGTGGTGTTTGTCACCGCGTATGACCAGTATGCCGTCGATGCCTTCGACGCGGGCGCCGTCGATTATCTGTTGAAGCCCGTGCAGGCCGAGCGCCTGCAGCGCGCGCTGTCCCGGCTGCGCGACAAGCTGGGCGGGCAGCCGGCGGACATGGCCCACTTGCTGCAGTCGCTGCGCGCGGCGCTGCCGGCGGCGCCGCGCGAAAAACTGAAATGGATCAGGGCCAGCGTGGGCAAGCAGATCCGCCTGATCGACATTGACGACGTGCTGTTCTTCCAGGCCGACACCAAGTACACGCGCGTGGTGCTGGCCGGCTCGGAAGCGCTGGTGCGCACGCCGCTGAAGGATTTATTGGGCGGCCTCGATCCGGAACAGTTCTGGCAAATCCACCGCGGCACCATGGTCAACGTGAAAGCCATCGAGGCAGCCGAACGCGTCGACGCCGAGCGTATGCAGGTGCTGCTGCGGGGCAGCACGGAAAAGCTGCCCGTCAGCCGCACGTTTACGTATTTGTTCCGGGATTGAAGGCGGCGGCGGTGCTGGTGCGCAGATAGTCGATGAACCACCTTCCGGCCGGCCCGGGCGGCGCGCCGGCCCGGTGAACGGCATGGATGGCCAGCATGAAGCCTGACGATGCCATGTCCTCGGTGTCGAGCAGCGCCAGCGCGCCTGCGTGGATGTCGCGCTCGACCAGGTGCAGCGGCATGCTGCCCCAGCCGACGCCGTCTTTCAGGAAGGCATGTTTGGTGGAAAGGTCGGCCAGCCGCCAGGTGGCGGGGGACCAGACGCCATAGTCCTGGCCAGCCATCAGTGCCGAGCGGTCCGTCAGCACCAGTTGCACGTGTTTCGCCAGTTCGCCCCTGGAAATGCGGCCGACCAGGCTGGCCAGCGGGTGGTCCCGCGCTGCCACTGTCACCAGCGGCAGCTCGCCCAGCCTGGCAGTCGCCAGCGAAGGAAATGCCAGCGGTAGCGCCGCCAGGATACCGACGCTGCAGCGCCCGTCGAGCAGCGGCTGGTAGCCGGCGCCCAAACCTTCGACGAACAGGCGCAGCGGCGTCAGCGGAAAGCGCTGCGCGAAGGCCTTGGCCGCCCGCGTAACGGCATCGGTGGGGAAGAATACATCGACCACGACGGATAATTCCGCTTCCAGTCCCGAGGCCATCAGGCTGGCGCGCGCCTTGAGCGTATCGACGCCGGCGACGATGTTGCGCGCATCGGCCAGCAGCAGCGCGCCTTCGGCCGTCAGGACCGGAAAGCGCCCCGCGCGGTCGAACAGCCGCACGCCCAGCTGTCCTTCCAGGCTGCCCACCCAGCCGCTGACCGCCGATTGCACCCGGTGCAGCTTGCGGGCGGCCGCCGAAAAGCTGCCTTCATCGACTGCGGCAATGAAGGTGCGAAGTTGATCAAGTGAAACCCCATCCAGCATGACGGACTCCTGTATCTGAATATGAGATGGATCAGATCGCAATATACCGGCTTCTCAGATTGAGGTCCAGCGCGCATCATGGCTTGCCTGAGCCGTATGCGGGCGCTTTGTTTCTCTTTTCATTCAACTAATTAATCAGGTGATCAGTATGAGTTATTCCATTATCGGTGCCGGTAACGTTGGCACAGCCCTGGCCCGCCAGTTCGTGCGCAGCGGTATTGCCGTGGGGCTGGCGAATAGCCGTGGCCCGGCCTCCCTGGCGGCATTGAGCGCCGAGCTGGGCGACCTCGTTACCGTCATGGACGTGGCGCACGCGCTGGAGGCGCAGGTGATTATCCTTGCCATTCCTTTCCGCGCCCACCTGGCGCTGGCAGGTGCGGCAGCGGACTGGCACGGCAAGATCGTGATCGACGCGATGAATACGTATGGGGTCCCGGTCGAGGAGCTGCAGGGACAGGCCTCCAGCGATGTGGTGGCCGCTGCGTTTCCGGATGCGCTCGTGGTCAAGACCTTCAATCAGCTACCGGCACGTTTGCTGGCGGCGGACCCGGCAGAAGGGGGAGGGCGCCGCGTGATGTTTGTCTCAAGTAACGATGCCGCCTCGGGCATCACGGTCGCCAGGCTGGTGGAACAGCTGGGGTTTGCTGCCGTGAACCTGGGGAAAATCGCAGAAGGCGGCGTTTTGCTGGGTATGGGCGGTCCGTTGATCTTGCAGAACCTCGTCAAACTGGGCTGAGTGGCCAGGACGCGCGGGGAGGCCGGCGGCCTGGCCGCCAGCGAGGCCGTTCAGGGCAAGGCTACTGGATCTTGGCGATCGACACTTCCGTCGATTTCACCAGCGCGATGACTTCGCTACCCACTTTCAAGTCCAGGTCCTTGATCGAGCGCGAGGTGATCACCGAGGTGACGATGCCGTGCGGCGTTTCCACGTCCACTTCCGAGACCACGGGCCCAAAGATGATTTCCTTGATCTTGCCGCGAAACTGGTTGCGTACATTCACTTCCGAGATAGCCATGATATTTCCTTTGAGCCCGTAATACGCCATGCGGCGCGACAAGGCCAGAGTACGGCGCGCGCACGCTTTTGACCACGAATCGATGCGCATATCGATATGCGCAAAGTGTGCGCCAGCGCTGCTGCAAGCATATTATTCGCCTATACTGGAGCATCTACCGGAGGTGTGCCATGCGTCCATTCCTGCTGTCGCTCTTGCTGCTGCCCCTGCTGTTGTCCACCTCGGCCGTACTGGCGCAACCCATTGCCGCCCTGCAACCGATGGCTTTCCTGACCGGGCATTGCTGGAAGGGCGAGTTCCCTGGCGGGAAGCAAACGGATGAGCACTGTTTCCAGTGGCTGTATGGCGGCCAGATGCTGCGCGACGTGCACACGGTGCGCAGCCCCGGCAAGCCCGACTACGTGGGCGAAACCACGTATTACCACGATCCCGCCGCAGGCAAGGTAGCCTTCCTGTATGTGGAAAACAGCGGCGGCCATAGCCGCGGCACGATGCTGCCGGCGGACGGCGGCCTCGACTTTCCCGCCACGCAATACGTGGGGGCGAATGGCAAGACGCTGACCTATCGCGTGCGCTGGACGCCGTCGGGCGATGCCTATGAGGCGGCCAGCGAGATGCTGCTGGACGGGCGCTGGGCGCCGCAATTCAAGCTGCTGCTGAAGAAGCAGTGATGTGTGGCGGCATAAAAAAACCGGGACATGTCCCGGTTTTTTTGATGCGGCGAAGATTACTTCTGATAAATCTTGTCGAACTCGCCACCATCGTCAAAGTGTTTCTTTTGTGCCTGTTTCCAGCCGCCAAAGACGTCGTCGATGGTGAACAGGGTGATCGGCTTGAAGCTGGCCGCGTATTTCTTGGCGACGGCCGCCGAACGGGGGCGCAGGTAGTGCTTGGCAACCAGTTCCTGGCCTGGTTCCGAGTACAGGTATTGCAGGTAGGCCGTGGCTTCCTTGCGGATGCCGCGGCGGTCAACGACCTTGTCGACGACGGCCACCGGCGACTCGGCCAGGATGGAGATGCTTGGATACACGACTTCGAAGTTGTCGCCGAATTCGGCGCGCACCAGTTGCACCTCATTTTCAAACGTGACCAGCACATCGCCGATTTCGCGCTGCGTGAAGGTGGTGGTGGCGCCGCGGCCGCCGCCGTCCAGCACGGGCACGTTCTTGAACAGTTTGGTGACGAGGTCGCGCGCCTGCGCTTCGCTGCCGCCTTTTTTCACGGCATAGCCCCAGGCCGCCAGGTAGGTGTAGCGGCCATTGCCCGAGGTTTTCGGATTCGGCACGATGACCTTGATGCCGGGCTTGGCCAGGTCGTCCCAATCCTTGATGTGTTTCGGGTTACCTTTGCGCACCAGGTACACCATGGTCGAGTAAAACGGCGCCGCATTGTTCGGGAATTTCTTGGCCCAGTCGGCCACCACGAGGCCGCGGTCGACGAGGATGTCGATGTCATTGGCCTGGTTCATGGTCACGACGGATGCTTCCAGGCCATCGGCGACGGAGCGCGCCTGCTTGCTGGAGCCGCCGTGCGATTGCTTGATGGTGATGGTTTCGCCCGTTTTGGCTTTCCAATCAGCAATAAATGCGGGATTCACGTCCTTGAACAATTCGCGCATCACGTCGTAGGACGCGTTCAGCAAGACCACCGGTTCGGCGGCGCTGGCGGCCATCGGCAGGCTCATGGCGGCAGCGGAAGCGGCCAGGGCGCTGGCCAGGAACCAGCGGCGCGAGCGTTGGGTGAGCGTTGCTGCGGCAGTCGTTACGGCGTTGGAATGGGTCATGTTGAACTCTTGTTGTGAGAATAGATAGACATAGTCTAAAATTCCGGCCGGAAAAGAAACGAATTTTTCGTAATATGCTTAGACTTGATTCCCGTTTGCGCTAAAAAACATATATCGATTTCTGGAAACATTCGTGGGCAAGATGCGCATCAGCACTTAGTCTGCAGGCATAGCGCCATAGGCAAAACCGGCCCGTGGCGTGCGGCAAAAAACCCGAAAGCGCCGCTTGGTGTATAGTCGAATCGCACGATACAGGGGGAAAACCGTCTGCATCGGCAACTGGAATATTTTGTGAGCGTACATGAGTCTTGAAATTCGTATTGCAACATCGACCGACGCTTTCGAGGCGTGCAACGTATTACGACGCTCCATCGTCGAATGCTGCAGCCTCGATCACCGGGACGATCCGGCCATCCTGGAAGCCTGGCTGGGCAATAAAACACCGCAGATGGTGGCGTGCTGGTTTGCGTCGCCGACTAATTTTTCGCTGGTCGCAGTCGAGGCGGGCGCCGTTGTCGGCGTCGGCTTGCTGACGCGCGCCGGCAAGCTGGCCCTGTGCTACCTGCTGCCCGAGGCGCAAGGCCGCGGCGCCGGCAAGGCGATGGTGGAGCAACTCGAAGCGCAGGCGCGCGAGTGGGGCATCAAGGCCTTGCAACTGCACAGCACGGCCAGCAGCCAGGCCTTTTTCGTCAAGCAGGGTTATGTCGAGGCGGGCAATGTGCGTTCGCCATATGGCGTGGAAACGATTTTTTGCTGGAAACAGATTGATCCCACGGGCATCGCTAGCGGCGACCCCAAGCGCAAGCGCTTTTGCAACTGCAATTCGGCCTGACACCCCGCCAGTCCCTCAGCCCGCCCATCCGGCGGCGGGCCATTTCTTCCCGTTCAATAATTCCCTCAGTAACTGATCTGGATATACACGCCTTGTGGCGCGGCATCATCCGCCGGCAGCAAGGTGCCGCCCGTAAACAGTTTCAGTTCGCCGGGCGCGAATGCCAGCCAATCCTCGTTTTGCGTCAGCGGATGCGTGGCGATGACGGCGATCCTGTCGTCCAGGTGGTTGTGCTGGCGAAAGTCGATGCTGCGCTCGCAGTCGATCAGTTGCGCCACGGAAAACGGGTATTCGCGTATTACATAGTGCAAGTGCGTGGAACAGTGGGCAAACAGCAGTTCGCCGTCCGACAGGATGAAATTGAAGGTGCCGTGCGCCGCAATGTCCTTGGCGACCTCGGCGATGGCGGCGCGCAAGTCGGCGCGCGTGGGTTCACCGAGGGGAAACTGCGTGCGCAAGGTGGCCAGCAGGTGGCAGAAGGCTTGTTCGCTGTCCGTGTCGCCGCTGGCGCGGTAGTGCGCATTGACGGGCGCACGCCACGTTTTCAAGTCCCCATTGTGGGCGAAGGACCAGGTCTTGCCCCACAGGTCGCGGGCGAACGGGTGGGTATTTTCCTGAGCGATGCGGCCTTGCGTGGCCTTGCGGATGTGCGCGACGATGTTTTTCGCCTTCACGGGATGCTGCTGCACCTGGGCCGCCAGCGGCGAATCGATGGCCGCCAGGTGATCCGTCAGCAGGGTGCAGCCGCTGCTGGAATGATAGGCAATGCCCCAGCCGTCGCGGTGCTCGTCCGTGCGTCCGCCCCGTTCGGCAAAGCCGGCAAAGGAAAATCCCAGCGCCGCAGGCTTGCTGCTGTTCATTGCGAGTAACTGGCACATGGCGGCCCTTCCTGATGGTATCGGTACATGCTCACAGTAAAGGCTGGACCAGGGGGCGGGAAGGAATGTTTCTGACTATCGTTATGCGCTGTCCGTTGTTGCGTCCATATTTGCTGGGTGCATATCAAATGGCGAAACCATTCGTTCTCCTTTGGTTTGCGCTGCCTTACTCTGCACACTTTGGCGCCGTCTTCCCCATGAGGGCAGCTGGCGCAGCCTTACGAAGGAGCACGTATGCCATTTCCCGTCCTGAAAAATTACCTGGCCCGCCTGTCGCATCAAACCCAGGCCGGCACCAGCGTCTGGCTCGACGGGGAGGGCCGGGCGCTGGGGCGCTTTTTCAATTGCACCATGACCAGCGCTTTCCAGCCGCTGCGCGAACTGGAAAGCGGCAAGCTGGTGGCGTTCGAAGGACTGGCGCGCAGCGTGTCGAAGGCGGACGAGGGCTTGTCGCTGTGGCGCTTGCTCGATCACGCGGCCAGCGACGATGAATCCGTGGAACTGGACCGGCTGTGCCGCATGCTGCACGCCATTAATTTTTTCCGGCAGGCGGAAGCGGAGCAGGCCGACCTGTACCTGAATGTGCATGACCGCCTGCTGAGCGCCGTCAGCAGCAATCACGGCCACGCTTTCCAGCGCATCCTCGACGCGCTGGGCTTGCCCATCGAGCGCATCGTGCTGCAATTGCCGACGGTCACGCCGAACCAGGGCTGGCTGCTCAATTACGTGGCCGACAATTACCGCCGCAACGGTTTCCGCCTGGCCATCAACGTGGCCAGCGTGCATGAGGCAACGGGCATGCTGGAGCGCCTGCACCCGCATGCGTTCAAGCTCGACGCGGGCAACCTCAGCGACGAGCAAGCCGTCGCCAGCTTCGTCACTGTGTGCCATGCGGCGAAAATCCGCGTCATTTTCAAGCGCCTCGACACGCCGGCCGCGCTGGCCGCGCTGCAGCGCATCGCCGCCATCACGGGCTTGCCCATCGTGGCCCAGGGTTATCTGCTCGACAAGCCATTGACGGCACTGGCGCAGGCGAAAGGCGCCGGCGCCTCCGTCGCGGCTGCCGCCTGACGCAAAATGCCTTGAAATGAGGGTGACACGATAGGCATTGAGGGTTTTTCTTCGCGGCACAATACGCTATAGTATTCCCATCGTTAAATTGGACTGACTATGGCATCGCGCAGAAATTTTCTACACCACGGTATGGGCCTGGCCGCGCTGGGCCTGGTTGCCACTCCTCTCATCGGCTGCGCCTCGCGCACGGCCGCTCCCGCCTCGGCTTCGGCCAGCGCCAAGCCGCGCGCGCCGCGCACGGCCGTGCCGCCGCAGCCGACGCAACTGGCCAGCATCGACCGCTCGATCACGTCGCAATCGCGCCAGGCCATCACCGAGATGGAACCGCCACCCGACATTTTCGATGCGCAGGCGCTGGACCTGGAATTCTGGCTCAAGCCTCGCACCCTGGAAGTGGTGCGCCCGGCCAGCAATGAAAAGGCCAAGCTGCTGTACTGGAAAGATGGCGAAGTCATCGATTCGGCCTACCAGGAACTGTGTCACTTGCTGCGCGACGTGAACGGCAAGAAGACGGCTCCCATCGATCCGAAACTGCTGGAAACCCTGTGGGGCACGCAAGCGTTCGTGGCCCGCTACGGCATCGAGCAGCCGCTGGAGATTTTGTCGGGCTACCGCACGGCCGAGTCGAACAGCAGGCTGCGCGAAGCGGGCGTGCCGGCCGCGCGCCAGTCGCTGCACATCTCGGGCCGCGCCGCCGACATCCGCGTGGCGAATCTGAACGCGGAAGTGCTCGGTTCGCTGGTGCGCAGCTTCAAGCAGGGCGGCGTGGGCTTCTATTACCGCAACGGCCCGCGTGGTGGCTGGATCCATGCGGACACCGGATTGCAGCGCGTCTGGAAAGGCTAAGAGTTTTTAGTCGTAATGGTAGGGTGGTTCCGGCACGCTGTCCGCGTGAGCCAGTTCCAGTTCGCGCATGCTGGCCGGGCGCTCCCAGAAAATGCGCCAGCCCTGGCGCTGGCTGGCTTGCACTTCCGGGTGCGCCTGCAGGTAGCCCGTCGATGAAGCGGGTAAAGTCGGAAATGTAGCCGCTGCGGCGGTAAGTTAATCGATGGCGCATGTGTACTTCCGAGTGTTGCTGTCGTTCCCCATTTTGACCGCCCGCGCGCCCGAAAGTGCCGCACTTTCCACTTTTTCATGAAACTGTCCAGCCATAACATCGAACTGTTCCTGGCCGTCGTCGATGGCGGCTCGTTCTCGGCTGCAGCGCGCGCCTTGCGGCGGGCGCCGTCGGCCGTCAGCATGGCGATGGCCAATATCGAGGCGGAACTGGGCATCACTCTGTTCGACCGCGGCGCGCGCGAAGCGGTGCCCACGCCGGCCGCGCTGGCCCTGATACCGCACGCGCGCCTGATCGCCGAGCAGTTGAAACAGTTGCACTTGCACGTACAGGAATTGTCGCAGGGACTGGAAAGCCGCATTTCGCTGGGCATCGCGGCCGAGCTCGACCATACTCCCTTCCTGGCCGCAGTGCGCGCGCTGTCGCAGCGCCATCCCTTGCTCGATATCGAGGTGCTGACGGCGCCGCAGGATGATGTGCTCGACATGCTGCACCGGGGCCGCATCAGCGCCTGCATGGCTTTCGCAGGCGGGCGCATCAATCACGAAGAACAGTTCCAACTGGTGGGCAGCGATGCCTTGCTGGCGATTATTTCCACCCAGCATCCGCCCAGCGCGGCGGGCCAGCCCTTGTATATCGAGGAATTGGTGAATTTGCGCCAGATCATCGTCGCCAGCCGCGAACTCGACTTGGCCGATGCGCGCCCCGTGGTGGGGCTGTCTTATTGGCGCACGGACAGTTTGCCGATGGCGCTGGCCATGGTGGAAGCGGGCTTGGGCTGGGGCAACTTTGCCGCCTCGGCCATCCAGCATTCTCTGGCGGCGGGGCGGGTGCGCTGCGTGGCGTTCAAGAATACGGGCAATGGCTTGGTCGTGCCCATCCACCTGGTGTGGATGAAGGACCGGCCGCTGGGCATGGCGGCGCGGTCCTTTCTTCAGTTGCTCAGCGAAGCAGCCTGAACGTCAGTGGCTTCTTCCTTCGGCTGCTGCGCCGACAGGGGCACGCCGAACAGGCCGTCGAAGAAATAGTTAAAAATGAAGCTGTAGCACGGGATGATCAGCATCAGCGCGAAATCGAGCACGAAGGCTTGCCACAGGCTGATGTTCAGCCACCAGGCGATCAGCGGGATCAGGTAGATGACCAGCGTGATCTGGAAGCCGATCGCATGCAGGATGCGGCGCCAGACCGTGCGCGTGCGCGACACCTGCCGGATTTCCCAGTATTCGAACGCGGTGTTGTAGAGCAGGTTCCAGATCACGGCGATGGTGGTGATCATGATGGCCAGCGGCCCCGTGCTGGTGGGCGATTCGCCCGAAAGCAGGGTCAGCCAGAGCGTGGAAATGGCCATGCCGATGATTTCAAAAGCGGTGACGTAGACGATTTTGCGTTTAATGCCTTGCATGTAAAGCCTGTAAAGAAGAGATGGCGCATATTTTAAGTCAGGCATGCTGATCTTTAAAGTCGATAGCTGTCAGTTTTTCTGATTGATTCGGCGTAGGAATACCATGCTTGCCCTGAACGGTGGATAATGGCGGCTGGCAGGCAACCGGTCCCGCCGCATCACCGCAGAAAAGGTCAACGAGCATGCAAGGCGCAGCAGACAGCAATATCCCCGAGGTTCCCGACACCCCCGCCAGTGCGGACGAACGTCCCCGTTTTCGCCCCCGTCCGTGGGAGCACCTGGAAACGCCATACGACGTGGAAGTGTGGATCGAAGAACATAACCGCAGCATGCAGGACAATATTCGTGCCACGGAAACGGGCGTGGGCATCTGCTTTACTTTGGCCGAAGGCGGCGACATCTATATGCAGACCAGCGCCGACGGCGCCGTCGTGCTCGACGTGACGCCGGACGCGGCCTGGGTGTCTCCCCTGATCAGCGCGGCCACGGGCTGCGAGACGCCGGATTCGTCGCTGTGGATCTTGCCTGATGATAAATTGATCCAGCTGATCGTGGGGCTATCGAGCCTGGTAGCGAGCACCTTGCTGGTGGTGGGCCATGATTTCGGCTTGCGCCGCAGCCGCATGGGGCGCTGAACGGCCTTGTTGCAGAAGTGGCATCCATGGCAGGCTTGGCTCGACACTGCGCGTGGCGCATGCTAGTCTTGCAACTGCACCCACCTGGTTGCCAGGGCGGCGGTGCAAAGGATAGCCATGGACATACCACCGCTCGCGGTACCTGATCCGGATTCCTCCCAGCACAGCCATGACGGCGTGTTGGGGCATGCCGCGCCCCTGCTTGACGATGGCGTCTTCAGTCCGGAACGGGTGAAGGCCGAACGCGAGCAAGCCTATTTCAACGATTTATACCTGTTGGCGCCTGTCGCCTATTTCGTGCTCGGCCTCGATGGCGCGATCGTGCAGGTCAACCTGGTGGCGGCCGAATTGTTCGGCCTGGTGCGCGAGCGCCTTGGCCACGTGCTGTTCCGTTCGTATGTGCACGAGGCGTTCCGCCACGATTTCGAGCAGTTCGTGCAGCGCGTGCTCAATAGCAGCGAGCCCGAGCGCATCCAGCTGCAGGTACGGCTTCGCCCTGGCGCGCGCGAGGCGGGCTTGCCCGTCAGCCTGCTGGGCAGCGCAGATCCGAACGGCCAGGCGCTGCGCCTGGTGCTGGAGCAGGCCGAGGGCAAGCTGGCTGCGCTCGAACGCAGCGAAGAGCGCTTCCGGCGCATCGTGCACGGCGCCGAGGAGGGCATCTGGGAAATCGATGCGCAGGCGCTGACCAGCTTTGTCAATCCGAAGATGGCGCACATGCTCGGTTGCCAGATCGAGGATATGCTGGGCCAGCCGCTGGCCGCCTTCATGGATGACGAGGGGCGCGCCATCCTGGAACGCAATATTGCGCGGCGCCAGGATGGCATCGCCGAGCGCCACGAATTCAAGTTCCTGCGGCGTGACGGCAGCACCTTGTGGGCCACCCTGGCCACCAATCCCATCTTCGATTCCAGCGGCACCTACCTGGGCGCGCTGGCGCTCGTCAGCGACATCACGGCCCAGCGTGCCGCGTCCGAGCGCATCTGGCGGCAAGCCAATTTCGATCCCTTGACGGGCTTGCCGAACCGCCACATGTTTCTCGACCGCTTGCAGCACGAGGCGCGCCACGCCAGCCGCGAAGGCGGTTGCCTGGCCCTGCTGTTCATCGACCTCGACCATTTCAAGCAGGTGAATGACCGCCTCGGTCACGAGAAGGGCGACATGCTGCTGCGCCAGGCGGCGCTGCGCATCAGCGAGCGCGTGCGCGCCACCGACACGGTAGCGCGCCTGGGGGGCGACGAATTCACCGTCATCCTGGCCGGCGTGGGGCACTTGGGCGGCATCGAACGCGTGCTGCAGGAACTGACGACGGCGCTGGCCCTGCCTTTCGTGCTCGACGGCGACACGGCGCAAGTGTCCGCCAGCGTGGGCGTGGCGCTGTATCCGGCCGACGCCGAGGCAACGGAAACCTTGCTGCGGCATGCCGACCAGGCCATGTATGCCGCCAAGAGTGCGGGGCGCAACGGCTACAGCTATTTCACGCCGGCCTTGCAGCAGGCGGCCGACCTGCGCCGCACCACGGTGCGCGAGATGCGCCTGGCGCTGGCGCAGGAGCAGTTTGAAGTGCATTACCAGCCCATCATCCGCCTGTGCGATGGCACGATCGAGCGGGCCGAGGCGCTGCTGCGCTGGCGCCATCCGCTGCGCGGCTTGCTCGTGCCCGCCGATTTCATCGCCTTTGCCGAGGCAAACGGCCTGATCATCGATATCGGCGAATGGGTGTTTCAGCAGGTCGTGCGCCAGGCGCGCCAGTGGCAGGGCGAGCATGGCGCCCTGTTCCCGATCTGTATCAACAAGTCGCCCGTGGAATTCCGCTGCGACGCCGCGCTGTACCAGGACTGGGGCAATGCCCTGGCGCGGGCGGGCCTGGCGCCGGGCGCCATCGTCATCGAAACAACGGAAGCCGTGCTGCTCGACAAGGCGCGCCAGGTGAGCGACCGCCTGCGCCAGTTCCGCGCCATGGGCCTGGCGCTGGCGCTCGACGATTTCGGCAGCGGCCAGGTATCGCTGGGATGCATCAAGAAGGCCGATATCGACTTTCTCAAGATCGACCGTTCGCTGGTCGGCGAACTGGGACGCGACGATGCCGGGCTGGGCCTGTGCGAGGCGATCATTGCACTGGCGCAGCGGCTGGGCGTGAAAGTCGTGGCCGAAGGCGTGGAGACGGCGTCGCAGCGCGATTTGCTGCGCGCCGCCGGCTGCGACTATGCGCAAGGATATTTCTTTTCCCGCGCGCTGCTGGCGGGGCAGATGGATGGCCTGCTGGCGGCTCAGCCGGCGGCTTGAAGCGTCGCTTGCGCCTGCCCATCGTCCTGCATCAGCTGTTCCACGGCGGCCAGGGTCTCGGCGGCGCTGACCGTGGCCAGGGTCAGGCCGGGCGCCAGGATCACGCGGTAATGGCGGCTGGCCGGATAGAACCAGCGGTAGTTGTCGGTGCGGATGTAGTAGCCGACGATCTTCCTGTCATATGCCGAGGCGATGTGGATCACCGAGGTGTCGGGCGACAGCACCAGTTCGCAGCGGCGGATCAGGGCCGCCAGCTCCAGGATGTGGCCGGTGGGCGGCGCGGCCATCACGTTGGCATGGCCGGCGCCGCGCACGATCTCGGCGGCGCGCGCCTCGGTGCCCGGCGCGGCGATCACCAGCAGCGCATGGCGCGGGTAGCGCGCCGCCAGGGCCGCGCAGCAGCGCTGGGCATCGGCCACGCTGACCGTGCGTTGCGCATTGCTGCCCTGGAAATTCAGGCAAAACAGGCCTTCATGCGTGCGCAGCAGGGTGTCGCAGGCGGCATCGACCCGTGCCGCGTGCGCGTCCACGCCGAACAGTTCATAGCGCATATCGATGTCGCGCAGCTCAAATTGCCCGAACGTGGCGAAATAGCTGTGCAGGATGTGGCGGCTGCGGTCGCAGGGCACCGTATGGTCGAACATGCCCAGATTCGCCGTCGAAGTGCCGTACTTGGGAATGGCAAAGCCCGTCAAATAGCGCGCACCCAGCCATTTGATGCGCAGCAGCAAGGGAATCGAAAAGCGGTTGTAGGGGTTGAAGATGACGTCATAGCGGCGTCGGCGCAGCTCGGCGATGGTGGTGCGCAAGTCGCGCAGCAGCGGCTGCTTGTCCCAGATGAGGATTTCGCCGACATGCGGATTATCGGCGAGCACCGCCCGGTTGGCGCTGCTGGCGGCCACGTCGATCTGCCAGTGCGGATAGTTTTTCTTCAGTTCGCGCAGCAGGGCCGTGGTGACGATCATGTCGCCGATCTTGTCGTTGCGCAAAATTAATACCTTGCGCACCTTGGCGATATCGAGGGGGGGCTTGCCGGATTTGCCCAGCAGGGCGTAGCTGATCAGCCGGGCGGCGGTCTTTATCAAGGGAACTCCGGAGGTGGATGACGGGATGCGCTGGCGTATGGGATAAAGCGCCAGCGACAGCAGCATCTTACGGATTTCCACCGTCCTGAGCTAGGGGGTGCGCCCCATTATTGCCGCGTGCGCCAAGTCAGCGCACGCGGCAGTGGGTTATTCCAGGCCCAGCAGCGCAACGACGCGCTCGCGGCTGATGCCGACCAGCGCCGAGCTGATCGCCAGCAGTGATTCATAGCCGGGCTGGCTGGCTTTTTCCGTGAAGTTTTCCGCCAAGGTATCCATGCTGACGTTGACTTGCTGCACCGGTTGCGCGCGGGCGACCCGTCCCGTCGCTTGCGCCAGGGCCAGGCTGACGGAGCTGCGCGCCGCCTGCAATTGCGCCAGCGCCTGCACCACTTGCTGCAAGGTGGCGCGCAGGGCTTCCACGTCGCCGGTACTCCATTCTTCCGGGGCGATGGCGGCCGGTTCCGCATCCGTGCGCACGCGGCTCATCTGGCCGGTCGGGTAGCGGATGCCGCTGCCGCGCACGGACAGGCTGTCGCGCACGCTGGCCCAGGCCGCTTCCGACGTGCTGAACACCAGTTCGCCATTCTCGCCCAGCTTGACGCCTATGCCTGACGGCATCAGTGCGCGGTCGAAGCGGGAGACGATTTCGTTCTCGCTCAGGCCAGGTTCGATATTCACCGAGCGCAAGGCCTGGCTCGCGCCGCCGACGGAAAAGGCCAGCACTTCCTGCGGGCCTTCCTGCAGGCTGGCCATGGTCAGGCCGCGGATGCTGAAGTTCTGCTGTGCCGCCTGCGGGCTGGTATAGCCGAGCTGTGCATCGAGCGTGCCGCCCGAGGCGCTGGCGCGCTGGCGCCAGGTATTGCTGAACTGGCGTACTCTGGCTTCGACTTGCCCTTCGCGTCCCTGGCGCGCGGCCAGCTTGGCCGCCAGTTCGCTTTTCAGCGCTTGCAACTGGCTGCTGCTGCGTTCCAGGTAGTCGAGGGTTTGTTGTGCGTTAGAAATTTCCCCCTGCAGCTGGTGATCCCAGTTGCTCAGGCCACGCTGCAGGCTCGCCGTCGAACTCCTCGCTGCCGGCGCCTCGCTGCGCGCGCTGGCACCGCTTTTGACCGCGGCGGACGCGTCATCGACGACGCGGGCTGTGCCGGCGCCTTTGGCATTGACGCCGGAAGAGGAGGAAGTCTGAACGATTTGCATGATGGTCAGAGAAGATCAAACAGGGAAATAGTGCCAACCTTGGTGTAGGCTTTATAGGTTGCCTGCAGGGCCGTCTGGTAGCCGGTCAGTTCAATCGCCGCCGCGCCCATATCGGTCTTTTTCAGGTCCAGCAGGGCCGAATTGTTCGACAGCGACACATTGGCCAGGTTGCCGGACAGCGTGGTGAGGATGTTTTGCGCGCCGCCGAAGATGGCGATCTTGCCAGAGAGCAAATCCATGCCATCATCGGTGCCGCCCAGGCCGTCGCTGACGATGGCGCGCACTGCCGGGTCGTTGGGGTTGACGCCCGGCGTGCCGAGCGTGGTGATGACCTGGTCGATCTTGTTGAGCCACACTTCCAGGTTCTTCACGTCGACGTTGGCCGCCTGCGTCACGCCATTGCCCACTACCACGGTCTGCGTGTCGGTGTTGCCGATGTAGCTGTAGCGCGAGCCGGCGGCTGCCGTCGGGTCGTATTTGATTGCGGGCTGGTCGGTCGCTGTGCCGGAAAACATGTAGCGGCCTTCCTGGTCTTTCAGGTTGGCCGTGTACAGCACGCTGTCGCGCATGGCCGTCAGCGATTGCGTCATCGCATTCAGGTCGCCCGGCGTATTGCTGCCGTCGGCGGCCCATACCAGCAAGTCGCGCGCCTGGCCCATGTCGGTGACCATGCTCGACAGGTAGTTTTCATTCTTCAGCAGGCGCACTTTCACTGTGGCGATATTGTCCTGGTACTGCGTGACCATGGCTTGCTCGCGCGTCAGGCGCGAAATGCGCACGTTGCCGATCGGATCGTCCGATGGCAGCTGGATGCGCAAGCCGGAAGACATTTGCTGCGTCAGGAAGTTGATGCGTTCCTGATTTTGCTGAAGCGAAATATTGATCAGCGATTGGTACTGGCTACTGGCGACACGCATGATCTTCTCCTTAACCCATCATTTGCAAAGTGGCGTCAAACAAGCTATTCGCCACGGAAATGACTTTCATGTTTGCTTGATACATATTCTGGAATTCGACCAGGCTCATCGCTTCTTCATCCTTGTTCACGCCGCTGGTGGACTTCCAGTCGTCGATCGCTTGCGCGCGCACCGTGTTGGCCGTCTTCAGCAAGGCCTGGTTCTGCTGGCTGTAGATGCCCAGCTTGCCGACCAGCTGCGTATCCGCGTCGCTCATCAGGACAGAACCCACCCAGCTGACGGTGATCGGCTGATTCTTGATCTCGATTAATTTCTGCAAGTTGCCGCTGTCGCCGGCCTGGCCCGTCAGCGACAGGGCCAGGTCCTTGGCGTTGAAGCCGGGGGTAATGCTCAGCTTGCCATTTGCGTAGGCCAGCAGGGGACCACCTGGGGTCCCGGCCATGGTCTTGCCCAGTGCCAGCTGTGCGTTGACCTTGTTGGTCAACTGGGTGGCCATGTCTTGCAGCGACTGCTGCAGCGGTTTCAGGGTATTTTGCTCGAACTCGCCCAGGCCGCCCATCTGCCCGCCGATGGCGATCGGGTCGAGCTTGTACGAGGACTTGGCGAAATCAAGGCTCAGCGTCTGTTCGCCGGTGTTCGTCATGTTGCTGCTCATGGTGCCGGCCAGGCTGCCGATGACCAGCGGCTGGCCCGACTTCAGCGCGATATTGCGCGAACCGTCCGGCTGGTCGAGGACCTCGATGCCCATTTGCGAGGCCAGGCCGTCGATCAGCTGGTCGCGCGCATCCATCAGCGACGACACATTCGTGCCGGCGGCGGTGGAGGTGCTGATGCGCTGGTTCAGCGCGGCGATATTGGCCAGGGTGGTATTGACTTGCGGCACGATCGCTGCACGTTGCTGCTGCACCGACAGCAACTGGTTGCCCATGACGGTGCTGATGCTGTTGAAGCGCTGCGCCATGGCGTCGGCGGAGGTGACGATCTGCTGGCGCAGCGGCGTCGAGGTCGGGTCGACGGCCGAGGCGTTGAGGGCGGCGAAAAAGCCGTCGATGCCGTTGCTGATGCTGGAAGCATCGTCGCCCATCACGCGCTCGAGCTGCGTCAGGTAAGGCTGGGTCTGCGAACGGGCGCCCTGGTCGGACGCGGCGCGCCACATTTGCTGGCTCTTATAAGCATCGGCAAAGCGCAGCAGGGCGGACACCTCCACCCCATTGCCGGCCGAGCGCACGCCCACGCCGGCACCAAGCGAGGACAACAGCACGCCCTGGCGCGTATAGCCCGCCGTTTGCAGGTTGGCGATGTTCTGGCTGGCCGCATTGAGTGCGGCCTGGGCGGCGATGCTGCCTGACAATGCATTGCTGATGATGCTCATTGGGCAAGTTTCTTTCGTGAAGAGAGTGGCGCGTGCTGGTGGGCAGGCATTGAATCGTTGTTACCTTGTACAGGCGACGCTTCAGACGGATTTATTAAGCGGCGCTGCAATATTGTCGGTCTTGACAGTGCTTTTGGCTGCCACGGGGGCGCTGGCCGCCGGCAGCAGCTGGCGCAGGATGGCGTCGGCGATGCCGAAGGCGCGCTGGCCGGCCATCTTGTCGGCCACCAGGTTGTCGGCCATTTCCAGCATGTCGTTGTTGATGGGATCCTTGAAGACGCTGTCTTCGCCCGCCATCTCGCGCGTGCCCGAACGCATCTGGCGCAGCATGTGCGAGATGAAGAACGCTTCGAACTTGACGGCCGCCTCGGTGGCCTTGGCCGCGTAGCGCGGATCGGCCGGCGTGGCGGCGGCAGGGGAGCGGTCGTCGAGCGCCGAGGGCAGGGCGCTGCTGCTGTCGTTTACATTAAGCATCAAATCACCACCAGTTCGCCTTCGATGGCTCCCGCCTGGTCGAGGGCTTGCAGAATTGCCATGATGTCATCGGGCGAGGCGCCCAGGCTGTTGACCACGTCGATGATCGATTGCAGCTTGGCGCCGGCCGGCCATTTGAACATATTGCCGTTGCCCTGGTCGACGGATACTTTGGATTGCGGCGTGACGGTGGTCTGGCCGCGGCCGAACGGCGCCGGCTGGCTGACGGCCGAGCTTTCGGAAATGACGACCTTGAGCGAGCCATGCGTGACGGCGGCCGCTTTCACGCGCAAGCCTTCGGCGATGACCACGGTGCCCGTGCGCGAATTGAAGACCACTTTCGGCGTATCGACGCCGACATCGACGCTCAAGGCTTCGAGCTTGGCCATGAAGGCCACGCGCTGGGTCGGGTTTTCCGGCGCCAGCACTTCCACGCTGGTGGCGTCGCTGGTGGTGGCGACGGCGCCAAAGCGGCGGTTGACGGCTTCGACGATATTGATGGCCGTCTCGAAATGCGGATGGCGCAGATTCAGGGTGACGGTCGGCTTGGTCGAGAAATCGCTGAGGATTTCGCGCTCGATGTTGCCGCCGTTGGGAATGCGGCCCGAGGTGGGCGTGTTGACGGTGACGGACGAGCCGCTCTTGCCGGTGGCGTTCAAGCCGCCAACGACGACGTTGCCTTGCGCCAGCGCATACGTTTCATTGTCGGCCGCGCGCAATTGCGTCAGCAGCAAGGTGCCGCCGCGCAAGCTTTTCGCATCGCCCAAGGACGATACGGTCACGTCGATGGCCTGGCCACGGCGGTATCCCGGAGGAAACACGGCGCTGACCATGACGGTGGCGACGTTCTTGCTTTTCGATTCGGCGCCGTCCGGCATTTTCACGCCGAACTGCTTGAGCATGTTGACCACGGACTGGCTGGAAAACTTCACCTGCGTGGTGTCGCCGCTGCCGTTCAGGCCGACGACGAGGCCGTAGCCGACCAGCGGGTTGTCGCGCACGCCCTCGATGCTGACCAGGTTGCGCAGCACTTGCGCGGCGCTGGCGGGCAGGGCAAAGCCGGACAGCGCAGCGAGCATGGCTGCCAGGGGCAGGGCGGAACGAAATTTCATGAGGTCACCTTAAAACGGCATCCATGGGCCGACGAAGAAACGCGTCAGCCAGCCTGGTTTGTTGGCTTCGGCCAGGGTGCCCTGGCCGGAATAGGCGATCTGCGCATTGGCGATGCGCAACGAGGACACCTGGTTGTTGGAATCGATATCGGCCGCGCGCAGGTAGCCGCGCAGGCGCACGAATTCCTCGCCCTGGTTCAGGGTCAGGGTTTTTTCGCCCTGCACGCGCAGCAAGCCGTTCGGCAGCACTTCCTGCACGATCACCGTGATGGCGCCGGACAGCGCGTTTTGCTGCGTGCTGGTCGAGTCGCCGGCGAAGTTGCGGTCGGCAGACAGGTCGATGCCCGTCTTGGGGAAGGTCTTGCCGAGGATATTGGCCGCCTGCACGCCGACGGACGAACCCTTGTTGAACGAGGTGCCCGCCTTCTTGCTCGCCTGCGTGGTTTCCTGCAGGGCCACCGTGACGACGTCGCCGACGCGGAAAGCGCGGCTGTCGGAAGTCAGGGCCAGGCCCGCATCGGGATTGAAGACGCCGCCGGCCACGCCGCCGCGCGCAGCGCTGCGCGGCGCCACGGGCAGCGGCGTATCGGAAAAGCTGGGCGCCAGAGGGGCCACCGGCTGGCTGGCGCAACCGGCCGCCAGGACCAGCAGCAGGGCCGCTCCGGCTTTCAGTGCGGCCTTCATCAACGTGCCGCTTGCGCCAGGTATTGCAGCATATTGTCGGCGGCCGACAGCACCTTGGTATTCATTTCATAGGTGCGCTGGGCAGCGATCATGTCGACCATCTCTTCGACCACTTGCACGTTCGAGCCTTCCAGCGCGAATTGCTTCAATTTGCCCAGGGCGCCTTCGCCGGGACGGCCTTCCGTCGGCGTGCCGCTCGATGCCGTTTCCTGGAACAGGTTTTCACCGAGTGCCAGCAGGCCGGTCGGGTTGACGAAGCTGGAGAGGTTCAGCTGGCCCAGTTCGGTACCGGCGACATTGCCCGGCACGGTGGCCGTGACCATGCCGTTTTCACCGATGGTGATGGCCGTGGCGTTGTTCGGCACGGTGATCTGCGGCACCAGGGGCAAGCCCTGGGCGTTGACCATCACGCCGTTTTCATTCAGGCTCAACTGGCCGGCGCGCGTGTAGGCCGCTTCGCCGTTCGGGCGCAGCACTTGCAGGAAACCGTTGCCGGTGATGGCGACGTCGAATTCGCGGCTGGTCGTTTGCAGGCTGCCGGTGGTAAACACCTTTTGCGTGCCGACCATGTGCGTACCGTTACCCAGCTGCACGCCCGATGGCGAGAGGGTGTTGTCGGCGCGCTGCGTGCCCGGCTGCTGCTCGACCTGGTAAAACAGGTCTTCGAAGACGACGCGGTCGCGCTTGAAGCCGACGGTATTGACGTTGGCCAGGTTATTCGCGATGGCTTGCAGTTTGGCATCTTGTGCCTGCACGCCGGTCTTGCTGATCCACATTGCTGGATTCATGTATTGCTCCTAATAATAGATTGGCGTTGGGCTTAAGCGCCCAGCAGGCGGTTGCCGGACTCGGTCATGGAATCGCTGGCCTTGAAAACTTTCATCTGCATCTCGAAACTGCGGTTCAGGCTCATGGTGGCGACCATTTCCTCGACGGCCGAGACGTTGCTGCCTTCCAGGTGGCGGTCGCGGATGCGTACCGTCGGATCAGCTTGCAGGTCTTCGCCGCCGCGCGCCACGATCAGGCCCGCTTCGTTCTTGGTCAGCTCGCCCGCTTCGGCGTTGACCAGCTTGAGCTTGTCGACCGTCTGCATTTGCGCAGTGCCCGGCACCTGGATGGAAATCGTGCCATCGCCGCCGATCGACAGGCTGGTGTGCTCGGGAATCGTGATCGGACCGCCTTCGCCCAGCACGGGCCGGCCGTTGATGGTCAGCGCGCCCGTTTCATCGAGGTCCATGGCGCCGGCGCGCGTGTAGGCTTCGCCGTTTTGCCACTGTACCGCGAGAAAGCCGGGGCCCGTGACGGCCACGTCGAGTTCGCGTCCCGTTTCCTTGATGGCGCCCGTGCGCGTGCCGATGGCGCTCGACTGCGTCTGCGTCATGTGGCGGTCGTCGTAGCCATAGCCGTTTTGCAACGGCTGGGCAGTGGACACTTCCAGGTTGGCGCGGAAGCCGCCCGTTTCGATGTTGGCCAGGTTGTTGGCGTGTACCTGCTGTGCCCGCAGGGCACGGTCGGCCCCGCTCATGGCGGTATAAATCAGCGCATCCATTGCTCTTTACCTTTGCGTATCGTGGATTACAGCGCTTGCATCAGCGATTGCAGCATGGCGTTCTCGGTCGAGATGACCTTCGAGTTGGCCTGGTAGTTACGCTGCGACGTCATCAGGCCCACCAGTTCGGAGGTGATGTCGACGTTCGACTGTTCCAGCGAGCTCGTCACCAGTTTGCCGGCCATGCCGACACCCGGACGGTCATACATGGCGGTGCCGGAGGTGGTCGAAGCGACCCAGCTGGTATCGTTGACGGCCGTCAATGCGCCTTCGTCAGGGAAGGTGGCCAGGGCGATCACGCCGATGCTCTGCTTTTGGCCGTTCGTGTATTTCGCCACGACGGAGCCGTCATCGGCCAGTTCCACGCCCGTGTAGGTGCCCGAGGCGTAGCCGTCGGCGCGGTCGGTCGAGGTGGTGGCTTCGCCGGCGAACTGGGTGGTGCCCGTGTAGTCGATGACGACCGACAGCGCCGCCGCGCCAGGCGGCGTCGGCAGCACTGGCGTGGCGCCCGTGCCGGTCACCAGCTTGCCGTTCGTGTCGAAGGTCATGCTCGTCACCGGCGTCACATCGGCGTTGTCGAAGGTGTAGTGCACGTCCACGCCCGTTGCCGTCTTGACGAAATACTGGCCCAGCGAGTGCTTGGCGCCCAGCGAATCGTAGACGATCGAGGACTTGGCGCTGTTGTAGCTCAGTTCGTTGGTCTTGTTGAACGGCGGCGTTTTCACGGTCCATTCGGACGACATGTTGGCGGCATACGCCAGCTTGGTCGAGGCCACGGCAGGAATCTGGCCCGTTGGAATGAGCATGTCGCCCATGGTGCCCAGCGTGGTGCTGCCCTTGACGGCCGCATAGCCTTGCACCAGGCGGCCATTCGCATCGATCAGCTTGCCTTCATTGCTGGCCGAAAAGATGCCGACGCGGCTGTAGGTCATCGTGTTCTGCGCATCGCGCGTGACGAAATAGCCGCGGCCATCGATGGCCGCGTCAAGCGCGCGGCCCGTGTTCAGCACGCCGCCATTGAGCGACATGCTTTGCGTCAGCGAGCCGATTTCCGTGCCCGTGGCGCGCGAACCGGCGTACATGGCCGAAAAGTTGGCGCGGCTGCTCTTGAAACCGTAGGTGCCGGCGTTGGCGATATTGTTACTGGTGCTGTTCAACTGTTGGTTGATGGACTGGATACCGGACAGGGCGATGTCGAAACTCATGTTGACTTCCTTTAGTGAAGGACGAGATTAGTGTTCAGGAAACGAAGGGAAGGGCGGATCAGGCCGTCTTACCGTTAAAGCCGGTGATCGCGCCAGGGTTGACTTCACCCAGGTTCGACACGCTCAGAATCATGCTGCCGCCGGCCGACAGGCGCACGCTATTGAGCTTGCCTGCGATGTCGACCGTCGGTTTTTCGGTGCCACTGGTCGTCACCGCCATGGTATAGGTGCCAGCAGGCAAGCCCAGGGCCACGGGATCGATGGTAAACGGTACCGTGCCGGCACCTTTGGCGCCCAGTTCGATCTTGTATTCCTTGTCGTCGATGCCTTTCAGGGTCACCGTGGTCTTGGTGGTGCCGGCCGCGAGCGCGATGCTGCCGCTGACCTTGCTCTTGTCGAGCTGGACCGTTTCGCTGTTGACCATCACTTCGGAACCCACTTGCGCGCCCAGGGCCAGCACCTGCATCGATTGCAGCACGCTGGCATTGGCGCTGGTCAGCGCCGACAGATTTTGCATCGCTTCCGTCTGCGCCTGCTGCGTCAATTGATTGACGAACTGGCTCGGATCGGTCGGTGCGAGGGGATCCTGGTTCTTGATCTGGGCCACCAGCAATTTGGTGAACATATCCTGGGTGGCATTGCTTTGCGACTTGACGGCATTGCTGCCGCCGCTGTTGCTGCCGCTGGTGTTGTTTGTAAAGAGATTGGTTTCCATGGATTATGCTTCACCTAATTTGAGGAGCGATTGCTGCATCGACTTGATGCGGCCCAGAACTTCGACATTGGTTTCAAACGCGCGCGACGCCGACATCATGTCGGTCATTTCGGCCACCTGATTGACGTTGGGGTAGAACACCATGCCATCGGCATTGGCCATCGGGTGGCCCGGTTCATACACCTTGCGCAGCGGCTCGTCGCTTTGCACCACGTCGAGCACCTGCACTCTTCCACCGGCGCCGCTGGCACCGGGGCCATCCATCACGGCCGCAAATACGGGCTTGCGCGCGCGGTAGGTTTCGCCTTCGGAACCGGCCACGGAGTCGGCATTGGCCAGGTTGCTGGCGATGGTATTGAGGCGCACGGTTTGCGCCGCCATCGCCGAACCGGCGATCTTGGAAATATCCTGGAAGCTCATGCTGATCCTTATTGTCCGGAAATGGCCTTGGACAGACCCTTCAGTTTCATGTTGACGAAAGTCAGGCTGGTCTGGAAGTCGGTGGCATTCTGCGAGAACGCCGCCTGCTCGACGCCGATTTCGACGGTATTGCCGTCGCGGCTGGGGTGATAGGGGACGCGGTACAGGGCGCTGGCATCGTCATCGGTCGACAGCAGGCCGGCTTCGTTGTCCTGCAGCTGCTGCAGGGCGCTGCCGAAATCCATGTCCATGGCCTGGAAGCCGGGCGTGTTTTCATTGGCGATGTTGGCGGCCAGTACGCGTGTACGGTCGGCACGCAGCGCGAGCGCATCGGCGTGCACGCCCAGCGCATCCTTGAAATTAATCCCCATGGTCATCCTTTGTGTTGAATTCGTTCGTGCTTTTTGCGGTTCGGGCTAGAAAATAGGTGGTGCAGAGGTAAAATCCCAGCCTGGTCATGTTGACGCATGGTAAGGTCATGCCGCTTCAGTATCTTTGATTAAGGTTAGCAATGATTTACTTTGAGAACTATTCCGTGATGTGGAACAAGGCGCAATGTCGTCACATACTGCTTCCGGGCCTCTTTTTACTGACCAGCCTATATAGTAGTGCAGGACGCGCAGAATTGCCAGCCGACAATATATTTTCGCGTGTGGAACAATTGGCGCGCGAGCAATTGGCGCAGCAGGCAGCCTCGGCCGGATTGCTGGAACCGCAGTTTCAAGTCACCGTGGTAAAAAGCACGCGCCCCGTGCCGGCGTGCGCGGCGCCCGTTGCGCTGGAAACGGCGGACAGCCGCTCGGCGCAGCGCATGCGCTTTGTCGCAGTGTGTCCTGGGAGCAACGGTTGGCGTTATGAAATTCTGGCGCGCGGCAGCATCACGGCCCAGGTGGCCGTCACCAGCGTCCCCGTCACGGCCAATACGCCGTTGCAGGCGGGCGACGTGACCCTGGCGCGGCGCGACGTGACGATGGTGCCCGACAGTATTGCCTCCTTGCCCGGCGCCGTTGGCCTGTCGAGCCGGCGCAGTTTGCGTGCCGGCGAAGTGTTGCGTCAGGGGCAACTGGCATCGCCCGTGCTGATCAAGCGGGGCAGTGCGGTGAATATCGTGGCGCGCAAGGAGCAGGTGGAAGTGAGCATGGCCGGCGAAGCGATGGATCCGGGCGCGCTGGGCGAGGTGATTCGCGTGCGCAACGCCACCAGCGGCACGGTGATACGTGCCAGGGTGGTCGATGCGGGCGTGGTGGAACCGGCCGAACTTCCCAGCCGTTAAGGAAAATCAGTCTGCGGCGGCCGTGCGCTGCAGACGCGTCGCCAGCTGCGTCAGCTTGGCGGCGTAATTCGGATCGGTGGCATAGCCGCCGCGCGCCAGGCCTTGCGCGAAGGCGCCCGCGTCGGCACCCGTGTTCAGGGCGGCGCGGTAGCGCGGATTGTCGAGCAAGACCTGCGCATAGTCGCGGAAGGCGCTGGCCTGGTCCGGATAGCTGCGGAAACGTTCCGTTTTCTTCAGGGCCGTGCCGCTGCCCGCCTCGTATTCGGTGGTGACATTGCTGGCCACGTCGCCCTGCCATTTGCCGCCGGCCTTGATGCCGAACAGATTATTCGTGTCCGCGCCCGTGCCCTGGCGCAGCGGACGCTGGCCCCAGCCCGATTCCAGTGCCGCGTGGGCGGCGACGATTTCCGGCGCCACGCCCAGGCGCGCGCCCGTTTCTTGCGTCCACGGCTTGATCGAGGCGAGAAATTGCTGCTGTACTTCGCCGATTTCTCCGCCCTGGTTGATGCTGCCCAGCACATTGACGGGCTGGCTCTGTTCCAGGTAGGCGCGGCCTTGCGGGTTCAGGTTGGTGGCATTGCCGCCGCCCTGTTCGATGAAGCGGGCCACTTCGCCCTGTACTTGCCGGAACACGCTGCTGAAGTTGCCGCTGGAACTGGTGGCGTCGGTGGCGCGCATATTGCTCTGCACGGCGGACGTGGCTGCCGTCGACGGCGTTGCCGCAGTGGCGCGGGTGGTCAGGAAATCAGCCTGGCGCATACGTATCTTCCTCGCCATGCAGCACGCGCTGCATGATGCTGTACTGCTCTGTTAATAAATCACTGTTGCGGGCGTTCAGGCGCTTGCATTCAAGCACCATCTGCTCGAGCGCGGCCCAGTCGCGTTCGGCGCTCGTACGCGCGTCTTCTTGTAACAGTGCAAACAATTGCGACATGTTGCCTTGCGGGCCCAGCAGGGCAGTGACGAGGCTGACCCGCTGGCGGCGGCGCGCATCGAGCGGTTCGACGGCGGCGATGACCTGGTCGGCCAGCGCCGTCAGCTGCGCGCTGCGGTGGTGCAGGGTGGCCTGGAATTGCTCTTCCAATAAGGTTTGCAGCGCGCCATAGCCGATGCTGTCGTCTTTCATGCCTTGCAGCACGCGGCGCACGGCTTCCTGGCGCGTGATGCCCTTGCGCGCTGCGGTCACGATTCACCGCCGTGGAAACGCTGGATCAAGCCTGCCAGTTTTGACGGATCGAACGGCAATTCGCCCTTCGCCAGCGCATCGCGCAGCATGGCCACGCGCTCGTGGTCGATCTCGGGCATGGCGCGCAGGGCGGCCATGGCCGGTTGCAGCACGGCCGATTGCAATTCCGCCCCGGCCGACGAGCCGCCCATGGCGCCAGCGGCGCCCGCGTTCTCGGCGATCGCCTCGGCCGGCGCGACGGCGCTGCTGCGCACGGCGGCACCGGTATTGCCGGAGGAGATTTTCATACGTTGTCCCTTGCCCTTAATTTGCATGCTCATCCCGCTCCTTCTTTGCGGGCAGGCCCAGTTTTTCGCGCAGGCGCTGCAAGGTGCCCGCATCCGGTTCACCCACCTGCAGTTCGTCGCCTTGCGGCTTTTGCCCGGCCATGCCGAACATGGCGGCGATGCTGTCTGCCTGGCCACGCGTCAATATTAACAGTTCGATGCGGCGGTTGATGCCGGCGCTGGCGTTTTTCACGTCCAGCGGCGCGCGGTCGGCCATGCCCACCACTTGCAGCACGCTGTCCGGACTCATGCTGCCGATCAGCAATTGCGCTCGCGCCGACATGGCGCGGTTGGCCGACAGGGTCCAGTTCGAATAGCCTTCATAGCCGTTATTGGCGTATTGCAAGGAATCCGTGTGGCCGACGATCAGCATCTGGTTTTCCATTTGCGCAAACACGGGGCCCATCTGGCGCAGCAGCTTGCGGAAACGGTCGGTCGGCACGGCGCTGCCGCGAACGAACATGCCTTGCTTGTCCGTATCGTGCAGCATGACGCGCAAGCCGTACGGCGTGATCACGGATTGCAGGTTGCTCTTGAGTCCCGCTTCGTCGCTGAGCTTGTCGAGCGCGCGCGACAAGGCCATCAAGTCTTCCGGCGACTGGTAGCTGACCTTGGTCTGGTTTTGCGGCGCGGAGCCGGCTTTGCCGTCCTGCATCTGCTTGCCTTCCGTGCGCGTGTCGCCCGAGCCCTTGCGGGGCATGGGGAAGCGCTCGATCAGGCTGCCGCGCGGACCGCCACTCTGTTCCGGCATGACGCCCTGGCCTTCGCCCTGGCGGCTGCTGGCCGACGCATCCATCATGATTTCCTTCATTGCCTGCTGCTCGCGCGCGGCCATCAGCCACAGCACGAGGAACAGCGACAGCAGGGCCAGGCAAAAGTCGGCGAACGCTACTTTCCAGGCGCCGCCATGGCCATCGTCGTCATGCTTGCGGCCAGCACGCTTGATGATGGCCTGTTCATGTTTCTCATGCGGCTTTAGCACGGCGGCCTCCCCGGCCTTGGCCCTGCTCTTGTTCGGCGCCGCCATCTTCCAGCGCATTGATCCAGCTTTCCAGCTGGGCGAAGCTCGGCTTGATGTTCAGCTGCACCAGGCGGCGGCCCGCATCGATCGCCAGCAGGGGCGGCTTGCCCGCCACGTGCGTGACCAGCACGACCTTCACGCATTCCATGGTCGAGCCTTCCTCGCCCACCAATTGCTTCATCATGTTGCACATCGGATCGAGCACGCCGTAGCAAAAGAAGATGCCGATGAAGGTACCGACCATGGCGGCACCCACTTTTTCCGAAATTTCCGCCGCATCGGCGCCGTCGGCCACGGAATTCATGGCCATCACGATGCCCAGAACGGCAGCCAGGATACCGAAACCTGGCATGGCTTCGGCGATCTTGTGCAGGGACTTCGACGGTTGCAGCAATTCGTCGTGGATGGCTTCCAGTTCCTGCTCCAGCACGCCTTCGAGCTCATGCGCATTGATCTTGCCCATCGCCATCAAACGGAAGTTGTCGACGATGAAGGCCAGCAGCTTCGGCTCTTCCAGCACCAGCGGATAGCGCTGGAACAGGGCGCTTTCGCGCGGTGCCTCGACGTGGGCGTCGAGCGCCTTCAGGCCGCCGGCGGCCGTTTGCAGCAGTTCATACATCAGCAGCAGCAACTGGCGCTGGAATTCCGAGCCTTGCTTCTTGTGCGTGACGATCTTGCGCATCTGGTGCAGCATTTCACCGAGTACATGCTTGGGGTTGCCCAGCACCAGGGCGCCAACGGCGGCGCCGATGATGATGATCAACTCGACCGGTTGCCAGATCGCGTGGACGGTGCCGCCCATCAGGGCGAAGCCTCCGAATACACACCCCATCACGATTAAGATACCGATAATTACCATGTCAACTGCCTTTCTGCGTCATTGTGCTGCGTCAATTTGATGGATCTTGCTTACTCTTATGCGTCTTGCAGCATGGCTTTCATCTTGCCCAGCGCCGTCTTGTTGAGCTGGCAGACGCGGGCGTCGCTCAGGTCCAGTACGGCGGCAATTTCTTTATAGCTCAGTTCGAATTCGTAATACATCTGCACCACGCGCTGTTCCCGTTCGTCCAGCGTGCGCAGCGCCTGTTCCAGGCTGCGCCGCACCATCAATTGCTCTTCCGGGCTCGGTGCGCTGTCGGCTTGCCCCAGGCTTTCCTGCAGCACTTCGTCGAAACTGGCGATCAGCTCGGCGTTTTCCGCCAATTGATATTCCTGGAAGGCTTCCGGCGTCAGTTTCAGGGCCGCCATGATTTCCGCTTCCAGCGGCTCGCGCCCCAGGCGCCGGGTCAGGGCGCGCACGCTGTCGCGCAGGCGGTGGCTTTCCTGGCGCACGGCGCGCGGGCGCCAGTCCTGGCGCCGCAGTTCATCGAGGATGGCGCCACGGATGCGCAGGCTGGCATAGCTGCCGAAAGACTGGTCCGGCACGCCGTAGCGGCGCAGGGCTTCCAGCAGGCCCATCAGGCCAATCTGTTCCATGTCGTCGCGGTCGATGGCGCCCGACACCTGCGAATTGAGCTGGCGCACGATGCGTTTCACCAAAGGGGAGTACGCGACCAGATGTTGTTGCTCTTCAGCAACGCTGAGCACGGCCGCGCAAGCGCTGGCGGCCGCATATTCGCCGGCGCCATACGCTTCCTGGTATTGCTCTACATAGGCCAAGGGATCTCCCACTAGGTCGGCTGGCGTGTTGGCTTATTCAATGATCAGCTTGCCGACCATGACTTCGGTGAAGGGTTTTTCCATCTGCTCGCGTTCATAGCTGACATTGAAGGCCTTGTTGATCTGTTCGGCATACTGCTCCACTGTCATGGTCTGTGCCTTTTCCATCGGAAAGCTCGACAGGGTGCTGACGGCGATCGAGCGCATCAACGGCAAGTGGTCCTTGGTCAGCTTTTCCTTTTCCTCGGTAGTGGCGATCACCAGGTCGGCCGACAGGTAATGCGTTTCACCGTCGCCGGGGCCGCGGCGCAGCATCACGATGACCTTGTCCAGGGTGATGAACTTGCGTGCCTTCTTGCCCGTGGCGGGCGGTGGCGGGGCTTTCGCTTCGGTGGCATCGGCATGGCCGGCAACGGGCTTGGCCAGGTACCACATGGCGCCGCCAGCCGCGCCGGCGGCCAGCACTGCCACGGCGACAAAGCCGCCGATCAGTTTCATTTTCATATTCATCAGGCGCTCTCTCGCTCGTGCATGGCGTAAGTGGTACTGGCAGTGCTGCCGTCGGACAGGGCGCGGCCCGGCTCGGCATCATCCTGCTGGCGGCCCGGTTGACGCTGGCCGCGCGCATCGCCTTCGGCAAACGCCTGGGCGGCCGGGCTGCGCGGGGTGGCGCTGATATTCACGGCTACCTCGGTGTACTGGCGCTGCGCCAGGTCGCTGCGCATGTTTTCGCCGATGCCTTGCAGCTGGCGTAACACTTCCGAGTTCGACGCCGTGACGTTTACCTGCAGCGCGCCGGCCGTGTGGCGGATGGAAATTTCAATGCGTCCCAGCATGGGCGGGTCGAGGCGGATCGTCGCGTGTTCGCTGTTGCGGCCGATCTGCGTCTGCAGGCGTTCGCCCAGCGCTTCGCGCAGCGGTTCCTGCCATTGCTGTGCAGGGCCGTTGAGTTTGATGGTATCGCCGGCCGGGGCCGCCGTAGCCGTATTGCCGATGGCGCCCGTCAAGCCCAGGTTGGGCGCGGCTGGCGCGGGCGTCGCGGCGCTGCGTTCGCCATCGCGCGCGGCAGGGGCGGCGACGGCGCTTGCCGGAGCGGCTTGCTGCAGCAGCGATTCGAACGGCTGTGCGGGCGCGCTGCCCTTGGCGGCGCTCGCCGGGATGGCTGCTGCCAGCGGTTCGCGCGTATCGCGGCCTGCCGGCAGCGCCGTTCCCTGTGCGGTGAGGGTGATTGCCGCCGGATGCAGGCTGATGTTGAGTGCCGGGTTGGCTTGCGCCACATTCGCCTGGGCTGGTGTCTGTGCCTGCGCGGCGGCGCGCGCCTCGGCTGCGGCCGCGTCCGTTGGCGGCAGCATCGTCACCGGCAGGCCGATGACGGGCGCTGCCATGGCAGGCAAGCCGCTGTCGACCTGGCTGTCGCTGTCGCCATCCTTGACGGGGGCGGGCGCGGGCGTGCCGGCATCGGCCGACTCCCCGCCTGTCACATCGAGCACCTGCGCAAACAGGGGCAGGGCGGAGGGCGCGGCGCCGTTGCTGCCATAGCCTGGCGTGCCAGGCAAGGTGGCCGTCTGTGCCGGCGCTGGCGCCGACGCTGGTGTCGGTGCCGCATTGGCCGCCGCTGCCGGAGCGGCCGGCGCCTTGTTGAAGTTCATGATCATGCTTGATTCCCGTCCGAGTCGTATTCGCCGAGCGCGGCGTAGGCGACCCAACCTTCCTTATTTGCCTGTAATGCACCCAGGTGTTGACCCAGGCGTTCTTTTTCCGCAGAGCAAATTTTAACCGCTTGCGCGTGAATTTTGCGCAATTGCAACAATTCTGTTTGTTCCAGCGCATTCCATGCGCCACGTTCGGCCAGCAGCGGAATGTTTTTCGCCAGGCTGGCCGAGAGTTTTTCCATCGCCTCCCAGTCCGCCTGGGCGACAGCCGCGCTCAAATGCCGGCTCAGCTGCTGCAGCGCAGCGCGCCTAGGCATTATTCGCCTGGACGCCCACCCAGCCACGCTTGATGGTGGTCATCAAGGTAGTCACTTCATCGATCAGCGTCGGGTCGAGCTTGATGCCGGCCGTGTACAGGCGCGCCACGCAATAGTCGTACAGGCGCGCCAGGTTGACCACCACTTCGCCGCCATTGTCGAAATCGAGCGAGCTCGACAGACCGTTGATGATCTGCGTGCATTTATCCAGGCTGATGGCCTTTTGCTCGTAGCGCTTGCCCACGATGTGCCCGCGCGCGCGCGCCAGTTCTTCCAGCAGGCCGTCCGTCAGCACCAGTACCAGTTCGACCGGTGTGGCGCGGGCGGTCTGGGAATCCAGGTTGACGGCATGGTAGCTGCCGTAAGCTTCATTGTTCAACATTATTCTCTTCTCGCTATGTTAACTGTGGCGGCGCGGCAGGCACGTCCGCCTTAGGATTTATCGTTACTAAACATGGCATCGAACATGTCCGAATTCCGGGTCATTTGCTCCTGCAATACCTGCAGTCGGGAATATTGGTCCAGGAAACGGGTGTAGGCAGTGTTGTACTGGTTGGTCAGGCGCTCGGCGCTCTTGGCCAGGCTTTTCTGCAACTTGTCCGTCGCTGCCATGCGCTGGGTGATCTGGCCTTTGGTGACATTGCTCCACTGTCCCAGCACCTTGTCCAGGCCGCCGAGCACGCCGGCCGGGGCCGACAGGCTGTTATTGCCGAACAGTTTGTCCAGGCCGCCAGGATTGTCCGCCAGCTTGGCCGTCAGCTTGGCCGTATTCAGGCTGATCGTGCCGTCGCGCTGGGCCGTAATGCCATACGCTACCAGCGATACGCCATCGACGTTCAGGCGCAGGGCATCGCCCATGCTGGTGCGCAGGGCGTTCAGGCCGGAGTCGTGGGCAAAGATGCCGGCAGCGATATTTTTTTCCGGATTGCCGGGGCTTGCCAGGCCATCCATCACGCTTTTCAGCTTGTTGTAGGCATCGACGAAAGCTTGCACATTGGCAATGGTGCCGGCGCTGTCGGTGCCGACGGTCACGGTAACGGGGCTCTCGCCTGCCGTCATGGCCTTGGTGAACGTCATTTTCACGTCAGGCACGTTGGTGAAGGTATTCGATGCCTGGGTGATCTTGGTGCCGGAACCTTGCGCACCCAGCCAGACGATGGCGTCCTTCGGTGCCGCGATGGCTTTTATGTCGCTCTGCAGCGCTGACTTCAGGCCCGCATCCGTCACGCTGTTGGTATCGATCGAGACGGCATTGGCCACGCCGGTGAGATTCGACGTCAGCACCAGTTGCGCCTGGTTGCCGATATTGATGACGGAAGCAGTGACACGCGCATTATTCTTGCTGTTGCCATTGATGGCGGCGGCGATTTCCTGCGGCGTCAGGTAGGCGTCGCCATCCTTGTTGGCGGCGGCCAGGTCGATGTCGAAAGCGTTGTCGGCGGTGACGGCAGCCAGCGGATCGCCGAGGCGGATGGTCATGTTGCCGCCGTTGGCTGGCGTGGTGCTGCTCAAGCCGCCATACGAGGTCTGGCTGGCCGTGGCCAGTTGTTCGACAAAGAACGCGTAGCTGCCAGGCGCGGCCTTGATGCCGGCCGTGCCCGTGCCATACGCGGTATTGCTGAAGGTGGCGGACTGGCTCAGCACTGATTTGCTGGACGTCATGGTCGTCATCGCCAGCTGGAATGCCGAGATGGCCGATTTCAGGTTGCCCAGCGCGCTGCTGGTGTTGTTGGCCAGCGTGGTCTGATTCGCCAGGGCTGCTTTTTGCGCCGCCACCGATTTGGTAGCCAATTGTTCTGCTGTGACGATCGGATCGTATCGTGGTGCGGTAATTACGTTTGCCATGCCAGACTCCTGAATAAAGGGATATACCGGTACAAGGCGACCCCCATTCCCGTTTCGTGAAGTTTTCCTGAAAGAAACTTACACAAACCTCATTTTACCTGCCCGCGGAACCAGAATTGCGTCGCCAGCTCGTCTTGCCGCTTGGCATCAACTCGGTGTTGCTCATTTGCAACATGCTTTTGCTTTTGCGTCAGCACCTGGTCCAGCACTTCGCGCTTGGCCCAGGCCGTATTCAGCGCGCGTTGCGAAACGGCCATGTTGGCTTCGTGCAGGTGCAGGTCGGTACGGTGCTGGTCGGCCATCTGCATCACGGCTTGCTTGAAGTTGCCGCAGTTGACGGACAGGGCCAGGGGCAGGGCGCCGCTGGGGCCGCTATCCGTGTACAGGCCCGTCAGGCGCTCCAGGTTTTTCTGGTAGCGCTCGCGCACGGCCGTCTGCGCCGCCATTTCGCCTTGCAGGCGTTCCACTTCGGTGCTGCGCAGGCCGACCAGGGTGGTCAGGTTGCGGATGGTATGCGCGTCGCTCACGTATGCTCCTAGGCCATGATCTGTTCAAGTTGTTCGATGCACGGTCCCATCGGCGCCTCTTCCTTGGTGCCCTGGCACAGGAAGGCTTCGATGGGCGCGTGCAGCTGGACGGCGCGGTCGGTGATCGGGTCGGCGCCGGGCACGTAGGCGCCCAGCGGGATCAGGTCGCGCACACGCGCATGGCGCGCCATCGACGCTTTCAGCGCGCGCGACGCCTGCATGTGGCTGGGCGTGATCACCTGCGCCATGCAGCGGCTGATCGAGGCGGCGATGTCGATGGCGGGGTAGTGGCCCCGCTCGGCCAGTTCGCGCGTGAGCACGATGTGGCCGTCGAGAATCGCGCGCGCCGTGTCGACCACGGGATCCTGCTGGTCGTCGCCTTCGGCCAGCACCGTGTAGATGGCGCTCATGCTGCCTTCCGGGTGGGCGCCGTTGCCGGCGCTTTCCACCAGTTGCGGCAAGTTCGAGAAGACGGACGGCGGGTAGCCGCGCGTGGCCGGCGGCTCGCCCAGGGCCAGCGCCACTTCGCGCAAGGCCATGGCATAGCGCGTCAGCGAATCGACCAGCAGCAGCACGTGCTTGCCCTGGTCGCGGTAATGGGCGGCGATCGAATGGCACAACTCGGTGGCCATGATGCGCATCAGGGGCGACTCATCGGCCGGTGCGATCACCAGCACGGCCTTTTTCAAGCCTTCGGCGCCGAGCGACTTTTCCACGAATTCGCGCACTTCGCGGCCCCGTTCGCCGATCAGGCCGACGACGACGACATCGGCCACCGTCTGGCGCGTGATCAGGCCCAGCAGCACGCTCTTGCCCACGCCGGAACCGGCCATCAGGCCCACGCGCTGGCCCTTGCCCAGGGTCAGCATGCTGTTGATCGCCCGCACGCCCACGTCCAGCGGTTCTACCACCGGTTGTTTCTTCAGGGGATTGATCTTCGGTGGCGTGACTTCCAGGATGTGTTCGCCACCGAGGCGGCCCAGGTCATCGATCGGCTCGCCGAGGCCATTTACCATGCGGCCCAGCCACGACGGACCGATCTGCAGGCTGGCCTTGTCGGGCAACGGGAGAACTCTGGCGCCCGTGGTCAGTCCTGTCGCCTTCTTGAACGGCATCAGGTAAGACAGTTTTTCGCGAAAACCGACGACTTGCGCATCGAGCCACTCGCCGCTCACAGTTTCAATTTGACAACGCTGGCCCGTGTGCAGGCGGCAGCCGGCGCTTTCCAGCAGCAGGCCGGACGCGCCGACCAGGCGGCCGGTTGGTGTCGCGACCGGAATATCGCCGATCTCGAAGCTGCGCAGCGTGTCGGCGATCATGCAGGCGCGCCCTGGTCCGCGTGTTCGGCGGCCAGCGCCAGGTGGCTGCTGACCTGTTCCATGCAGGCGGACAGGCGCTGATGGCAGCCCGCGTCGACTTCATTGTCGCCCGCCTTGATGCGGCATTCGCCCGCGTCGAGGCGCGCGTCGGCGATCAGGTTCCAGCGCTTGGCGCGCTTCGGATCGAGTTCGCTGATGCGTTTCAATTCTTCCGGATTGAGGAAGACGTCGATTTCTTCGCGCGTGGGCGGCATCGAGGCCAGGGTCTCGTCGACCAGGGCCAGCAATTGCACCGGCTGCAGCGCCAGTTCCGCGCGGATCACCTGGCGCGCCACCTTGGCCACCAGGTCGACCACTTCCTTGCGCTGCGCTTCGCGGTAATCGGCGCGCACTTTTTTCAGGTCGCGCAAGATGGCGTCGACAGGGCGGGCCAGGCGGTCCAGGGCCACCAGGGTTTCATTGCGGCCTTCTTCGCGGCCCTGCGCCATGCCATCGTTGCGTCCGGTGTCGTAGCCGTCTTGCTGGCCTTGCACCAGGCCCACTTCGTAGCCGTCGCGCTGGCCCTGCTCGAAGCCTTCCGAGACGGACGCCTGCCACTGGCCATCCGTGTCCTCGTTGGAGGCGCGCTGGCCGGCGGCGATGAATTGCGACAGGGGCGGGAAACGATACGAGCGGAAGTGTTTCATTCGATCACCGCTTCGGCAAACAGTTGCACTTCGATCTCGCCCGCATCGGCGAGGCCCTTGACGGTGGCCATGATTTCCTGGCGCGTCTGTTCGATGCGCGACAGCGGCACGGGGCCGGAACGGCGCATCATGTCTTCGAAGCTCTGCGCCTGGCGGCGTGGCATGGTTTTCAGCACGGCGTCGCGGATCGACGGTTCCGCGCCCTTGAGGGCGATGGCCCACTGTTCCATCGGCACGTCTTCCAGGATGCGCGTGAGCGTGACATCGCTCTGCGTGGCCAGGATCAGGAAGTCGTACATGCTCAGTTCGATTTCCGACACCACTTCCGGGTCGTGCGCGCGCAGCAGTTCGACCAGCGCGGCGCGGTTGCCCGGCATGCGGTTGAGAATCTCGGCCGCCTGGCGGATGCCTTCCACGCTGGTGCTTTGCGTGTCGAGCGTGCCCAGGCAGCGGCCCACCAGTTCGTCGAGCTCGACCAGCAGGTCGCGGTCGATCTCGTCCAGGCGTGCCAGGTTCAGCAAGACCAGGTCGCGGCCTTCGACGGGCAGGGCGTCGAGGATCTGGCCGGCCAGCGCGGGCGGCAGGAAGGCCAGGAACACGGCTTGCATCTGCACGTGCTCGTTGACGATGTATTCGGCCAGCCATTTCGGCGAAGCCCACTGCAGGCGCGCCATCTTGGGGCGGATCGCGTCGCCGTAAATATTGTTCAGCACGCTATTTGCGATATCGCTGCCCAGCGCCATGTCCAGCGAGCGCTTCAGGTAGCTGCGCGAGGCGCCGTGCACGCCGCTTTGCTGGCGGTAGTCGTCGAAGAAGGTCTGCATGGCCGTTTTCACGGATTCGACCTTGATGCCGCTCATGCGCGACATCACTTGCGTGACTTCCAGCAATTCTTCACGCGACAGGCAGCGCAGCACATTGGCGGCCTGTTCTTCGCCGATGCTCAGCAGCACGATGGCCGCCTGTTCCACGGGGTTCAGGCTGACGCTTTCGTATTCTGCGCCGTCGGAGGGATTATTGTTGTTGAGTTCGGCCATTTTTCTGCATCCATTGTTTGACGACTTCGGCGACACGCTCGGGTTCTTTTTCAGCCAGCACTTTCAAGTGGTCGACCATCACGTCGACCGCCGAGCCAGGTGGCGGCAAGTCATAGTTTTCCAGCAGCGGCACGACCGGCATGTTGCCGGCGGCGGCCTCGCCTTCGAGCGCCAGCGGGCTGCCATTCACGCCCAGGGCAGGCGCGCCGGCTGCGGCCACGCCATTCGCGCCGGTGGCGCTGGCGCCGCCCAGTGCCAGGGCGGGATCGAGCTGTTTCAGTGGCGGCGGCGCCAGGCGCGTGGTCAGCAGGCGCAGCAGCGGACGCAGGATCAGGAAGTAGCCGAGGATGGCGCCCAGGGCGTACAGCAGCCAGCTGCTGAAATCGACGACGGTATCGCGCTCTTCCCACCACTGCGCCACGGGCGGCTTGGCCGGGAAGGCCAGCGCCGTCAGGCTCAGGCTGTCGCCGCGCTGGGCGTTGATGCCCAGGCCGCTGCTCAGCATTTTTTCAATATTGCCCAGTTCGGCAGGGGTCCAGCCCGTTTTCGGATTCGGTGCGGCGGCGCTGTTGAGGACGACGGCGACGCTGAGTTTTTCCAGGCGGCCACGGCTGCGCTTGATCTGCGTGATGCTGCGGTCGTAGGCGTACTGGCGCGTGGTGGCGTTCTTGCGGGCCGTGCCATCGTCGGATGGCTTCGGCGCGCCATCGGCGGGGGCGGCGCCGGCGGCGTCGGCCGGTGCCGGCACGGCGGCCGCTGGTGGACGGTTCGACAGGCTGCCGGGAATGCCGGCCACGGTGCGGTTGCGTTCCTGCTCTTCGCGCATCGCTTCGCTCGTCACTTTCGGGGCTTCGCCGTATTTTTCCAGCGTTTCGTCCACGCGGTCGTTGTTCACGGCGGCCGTCACGCTGAGCTTGAAGTTGTCTTCGCCGATGACCGGGCCCAGCAAGCCCGTGACGTTGCGGCGGATTTCATCCTGGAAGCGTTTCGCGCCTTCGTTGCCGGCGGCCGAGGCATCGAAGCCATCCGTCAGGTCGATGTGCGAGGACAGCAGGTTGCCGCTCTGGTCGACCAGGCTCACGCGCGTGGGCGCCAGGCTGGCGACGCTGCCGGCCACCATGTTGATGACGGCGGCGATCTGTTCCTGCGCCAGGGTGCGGCCCGGTTTCAGCGCCACCACGACGGAAGCGGACGATTTGTCGCCGTCGCTGGCGACAAACGAAGTCGATTTGGCAATCGACAGATGGACGCGCGCCGAAGCGATCGCGTCCATCGTCATGATGCTTTGCGCCAGTTCGCCTTCCAGGCCGCGGCGGAAGCGCACGTCCTGCACGAATTGGGAGACGCCCAGCGGGTCGTTCTTGTCCATCAGTTCCAGGCCGGCCGGCAGCTGCGCCGTCACGCCTTTCGAGGCGAGCAGCATGCGCACCTTGCCCAGCATCGCGTCGGGCACCAGCACCTGGCCGCTGTCCGGATGCAGGCGGTAGGGGATGTGTTCCGCGTCCAGGGTGGCCATCATGTCCGTCACGGCCACTTTTTCGCGCGCGCCAAACACCGGCTTGTAGTTGGCCTGGTCGCGCCAGGCATACATGGTCACCATGGCGGTGATGCCGATGGCCAGCACGACGATGGGAACCAGGTTTTTCAGCAGGGCGGGCGGAATGGCGGGCTGGGCGCCAAGGCGCCAGCGCGCAAATGCGGACTTCATGGGGGTAATCACTTGGGGTAACTTTCGCTGGGAGGCTGGGCGTGGATCAGGACGTGAAGATTACAGAGGCAGTTTGATGAGTTCGTCGACGGCGCCCATGACCTTGTTGCGCACTTGCATCAACATGGAGAAGGACAGGCTCGCTTCCTGGCTGGCCAGCATGGCGCCGACCATGTCGTCGCTCTTGCCGCTGTCGACGTCGCTCATTTTTTGCGCGGCCATGCGGTCATCGCCGTTGACCTTGCCGATGGCGTCTTTCATGCTTTGCGCAAAGGAGAAGCCGGATTGTTCCGGCGCGCCGAACTGGGCGGCAGGCGCGATGCTGGCGCCCAGGGCGCGCGCGTCATTGCTCAGTGCTGCCAGATCGGCCTTGATCAGACCTGCGAGTTCGTTGCTCATCTTGCCCTCTACTTTCAATATGCGGTGACGTATCAATCAGAAATTACTGGTGTTGCCATTCCGGCAGGCACTACATCCAATGCCATTTTGCCCGGCCCGATTTCAGGGCCCATCAGTTTTATCAGTTGCCACACCATCCGCTCAAGCAGACTCAAACAAACCCAGCAAACCCACGCCAACATGATTTACATGGCCATGATAACTAATATTTATCTGATAAAAGTTTCTGCTGGTGGCAATAAGAAGGACTGGAAACTGCCATAAAAACCGGAATCAGGTAAGCGGAATGGCGCACTGCAAATCACTATTTTGTCGCTATAAGCTTACCTCGGGGCAACTATAAAGTAAAGAGAGGATTGCCTCAAGGAATATTGATACATGGCAATATTTAGCATTTTCATGTATTGTTCAGCACCGTAGTCATCTAGCATGCGATACGATGCGCAATCGTTTGCTTGCGGATCGGTTTGCAAGGTCAAGATGATGCTGTATTTAATTTCGGGTGATCCGTATAATTTGTTCTGCCACCGCAATACGACATGACCCTCATGATAACCACTAAGACAGATCAAACTGTGCGCCATCAAGTCCTCGATTCTTGTCTGCTTGGACGTCCTGTCCATTTGCTGCATGTATTCGGCGCCCAGCTGCGCGACGACCTGGCCGTGGCCCTGCGCCAGCCGATGAGCCGTCGCTACTGGGGCAATTTCCAGATCGATGGCGTGAGCTTGTCGCGCGTGGAAAACGAGGACAGCGTGAACCGCTGGCTGAGTTTTTCCACGGCGGCCAGCCAGACGGGCTTTGCCCTTGAACGGCAGATACTCTTGAGCGTGCTGAACTATCGCTATGGTAGTGCCGGCGCCAAGGGTGCGCTGCCCGATCCGGCGCAGGTGCGCGTGACGGCCACGGAGGAGCGCCTCGCTGTGGTGCTGGGACAACAGTTGGTGAACAGCTTGTTTTCCCGCGTCCACAAGAACCTGCAAACCCTGGGCAAGAGCAGCGACATCGACACCAGTGCCGAGGTCGCCGTGCAGTCTGGCGTGCATCCGGCGCGCGGCAGCTGGATCGTCACCGTGGCGCTCAGCGACGTCGAGGCGGGGCAGAGCGGCCAGTTCTGGTTCTCGCTGGACAAGCGCCTGATGGCCGACGTGCTGCGCGGCTTGCTGCCCGAGCGCGCGCAAGCGAAGAAAGCCTTGCGTGGCAGCGTGCGCCCGCTCGCTTCGCGCCTGCAAGTGACGCTGGAAGGCCGGCTCGTCAGCAAACAGGTGCAACTGGGTGCCTTGTTCGACCTGCGCGTGGGCGACGTGATTCCCGTCAGCCTGAGCCGTACCGACGTCATGCTCGACGACTCCCGTTTATTTACAGCTGCTGTTTCCGAACACAAGGGCAAGCTCTGTTTAACCTCATTTGAAGATGTCGAATAATATGAATCTGAACGATACCAACCAGAGCGAAACCCTGCTGGAAGACCTGGGCGATGACATGATCATCGACCAGGGCGACGTGTCCGACGTGGCCAGCGGCCGCGCGCGGCGCGACATTCCGCAGATGATGCGCAAGATTCCCGTGACCCTGACCCTGGAAGTGGGCTCGGCCCGCATCTCGCTCGAAGAGCTGATGGCCATCGGCCCTGAAAGCGTGATCGAACTCGACATGCTGGCCGGCGAACCGCTGGTGATCAAGGTCAACGGCACGCCGATCGGCCGTGCCGAAGTGGTGGTGGCCGGCGAGAACTATGGCCTGAAAGTCATCGACCTCGATGGCCTCAATCTCGACCTGATGACAGCATGAAGCTGGCGGTACCCGGTTTGAGCCGGCGCCGCGGCGCGCTGGCTGCCGCGCTGGCTGTTCCCGTTCTTATGCTGTGCTGCGCCGCCGCCGGGGCGCAGGATTTATTGTCCGGCGTGGTGCCGGGCGCGAAGACCGACCTGTCGGTCAAGATGCAGATCCTGGTCGTCATGACCCTGCTCGGGCTGCTGCCCGTGATGGTCATGATGATGACCAGCTTTACCCGCTTCGTCATCGTGCTGTCCCTGCTGCGCCAGGCCTTGGGCCTGCAGCAGGGCTTGCCCAACCGCATCGTCACCGGCATCGCCCTGATTCTCACCCTGCTGGTCATGCGCCCCATCGGCGACCAGGTGTGGAAGGAAGCGTTCGTGCCGTACGACCGCGACCAGATCGGCATGCAGGAAGCCCTGAAGATCGCCGAAGTGCCGATTTCGCGCTTCATGCTGGCGCAGACGAGCAAGGCCGCGCTGGCGCAGATCGCGCACCTGGCCGGCGAGCCGTCGAGCATGCGCCCGCAAGACCACAGCTTCACGGTCAAGTTGGCCGCGTTTGTGTTGTCCGAACTCAAGACGGCGTTCCAGATCGGCTGCATGCTGTTCATCCCGTTCCTCATCATCGATCTGGTGGTGGCGTCCGTGCTGATGGCGATGGGCATGATGATGCTGTCGCCGCTGGTGATTTCGCTGCCGTTCAAGCTGCTGCTGTTCGTCCTGGTCGATGGCTGGACCCTGACCGTCAACACCTTAGTTACCAGCATACAGGGCTATTGATCCATGTTTACCCCTGAAGTCGCCGTCGACCTGATCATCGAAGCGTTGCATGTCGTCATGCTGCTGGTGGTGATCCTGGTCGTGCCGGGTTTGCTCATGGGCTTGCTGGTCGCGCTGGTGCAGGCGGCCACCTCGATCAATGAACAGACCATGAGTTTCCTGCCGCGCCTGCTGGTCACCTTGCTGGCCCTGATCCTGGCCGGACGCTGGATGGCCGGTTACCTGATGGATTATTGCGTGTCCATTTTTCAGCGCGCCGCCACCCTGGTCGGATAGCGCCGCGCGCCATGGATCAGATTTTCAATCAGGTGCTGCCGTTTCTGCTGGCCGTGTGGTGGCCGTTCTGCCGCATCCTGGCCATGCTCAGCGCCTCGCCCGTGATCGGCGACGCCATGGTGCCCGTCCCCGTGCGGGTGCTGCTGTCGCTGGTGCTGGCGATCCTGATGCTGCCCGTGATGCAGGCGTCGGGCGTGTCGCAGGACTTGCTGAAGATCGATCCGTTTTCCCTGCACGCCCTCGTCGCCACCCTGGAGCAGGCCATCATCGGCTTCGTCCTCGGTCTGGCCTTCCATTTCGCCATGTCCGTCATGTCGGTGCTCGGCTACCTGGTGTCGAGCCAGGTGGGCTTTTCCATGGCCGTGATGAACGATCCGCTTAACGGCACTTCGTCGGACGTGATCACGGGTTTGCTCACCATCATGTGCATGATCGTGTTTTTCGCCATCGACGGCCACCTGGTGCTGACGGGCGTGATCGGCGCCAGTTTCACGGCCTGGCCCGTGGGGCAGGGCTACGGGCCGCTGCTGCTGCAGACGGTGGCGTATAACGTGGCGTGGATCTTCGCTGCCGCCATGCTGCTGGCCTTGCCCATCGTCTTTTCCACCATGGTGGTGCAGCTGGGCTTTGGCTTCCTGAACCGGGTGGCGCCGTCGCTGAACCTGTTTTCGCTGGGGTTTTCCATGATCACCATGTTCGGCCTGCTGATGCTGATACAGATCGTGCGCTTTATTCCTGAGCACTACATCGCCATGACCAACCGCGTGCTCGACATGATCCAGGAACAGATGCGGGTGGCCCATGGCGGATAGCAGCACGGGCGACAAGACAGAAAAGGCGTCAGCGCAGAAGCTGAAGAAATCGCGCCAGGAAGGGCAGGTGGTGCGTTCGCGCGACCTGTCGACGGCGCTGGGCATCCTGATCAGCATGAAGGTCTTCATTTATCTGCTGCCGGGTTATCTGCTGAGCTTTCGCGAGCTGTTCGCCATGGCCTTCATGCCGCTCGACAGCAAGGGCGCGCTGGAAAATGCCATGTCGATGGCGTTTACGACATCGGTGGGCTTGCTGATCAAGATGATCGTGCCGCTGTTTTGCGTGCCCCTGTTTGTTGTGCTTGGCTCCTTGATTCCTGGCGGCTGGGTCATCAGCACGAAGAACTGGATGCCGAAGATGGAACGCCTGAGCCCCGCCAAGAACCTGGGCCGTCTGTTTGCGCCCAAGCATGCTTTTGAATTCGGCTTGTCCATCGCCAAGGCCGTCGTGCTGGGCATGGTGCTGGTGCATGTGAGCCGCTCCAGCCTGACGCAGTACGTGGACTTGCAGCACCGGCCCTTGCAGCAGGCCATGCTCGATGGCTCGGCGCTGATGCTCGACGGCTTGATGGCGCTCATTTCCGTCTTCGTGCTGTTTGCCATCATCGACGTGCCGGCGCAGGCGTTTTTCTTTGCCCGCAACCAGCGCATGAGCAAGCAGGATGTCAAGGAAGAACATAAAAGCAGCGAAGGCCGCCCCGAAGTGCGCCAGCGCATCCGCCAGTTGCAGCAGCAGATCGGCCGGCGCAGCGTGCGCAAGACCGTGCCCGACGCCGACGTGGTGATCGTCAATCCCGAGCACTACGCCGTCGCCTTGAAGTATGACCAGGACCGCGCCGAGGCGCCGTTTGTCGTGGCCAAGGGCGTCGACGAGATGGCGCTGTATATCCGGCAAGTGGCGAAGGAGCACCATATTGAAACGCTGGAGTTGCCGCCGCTGGCGCGCGCCATCTACAACACCAGCCAGGTGCAGCAGCAGATTCCCGTGCAGCTGTACCAGGCCGTGTCGCAGGTGCTGAACTACATCCTGCAATTGAAAGCATTCCGGTCCGGGCAGCGTGCTGCCCAGCCCGTATTACCCACCGAGATGGCCGTGCCATCTCATCTGAGCGAGGTCGTACCGCCATGAATTTCCTGAACCGAGTGGTTGCTGAAATGCGCCGCCACAAGTTCGCCACGCCGCTGTTCCTGCTGGTGATCCTGGCAATGATCATCTTGCCGCTGCCGCCGGTGCTGCTCGATATCTTGTTCACTTTCAATATCGTGCTGGCACTGATCGTCATCCTCGTCAGCGTGTCGGCCAAGCGGCCGCTCGATTTCTCCGTCTTCCCGACGGTGATCCTGGCCACCACCATGCTCAGGCTGACCCTCAACGTGGCGTCGACGCGCGTGGTGCTGCTGCACGGCCATACGGGCGCGGATGCGGCCGGTAAGGTGATCGAGGCATTTGGTAACGTCGTGATCGGCGGTAACTTCGTCGTCGGTATCGTGGTCTTCGTGATCTTGATGATCATCAACTTCGCCGTCGTCACCAAGGGTGCCGAGCGTATCTCCGAAGTGTCCGCGCGCTTTACCCTCGATGCCTTGCCGGGCAAGCAGATGGCCATCGACGCCGACCTGAACGCCGGCTTGATCAACCAGGAAAAAGCCCAGATCCGTCGCAAGGACGTGGCCGCCGAAGCGGATTTCTATGGCGCCATGGATGGCGCGTCGAAGTTCGTGCGCGGCGATGCCGTCGCCAGTATCCTGATTCTGATCATCAACATGGTGGGCGGCGTGGCGATCGGCTCGCTGATGCACGACCTGTCGTTTGGTGATGCCTTCCGTCAATACGCACTCTTGACCATCGGTGATGGCCTGGTGGCGCAGATTCCCGCGCTGCTGCTGTCGGCCGCGGCCGCCATCCTGGTGACCCGCATCAGCGATTCGGGCGACTTCGAACAGCAAGTGGCGGGCCAGGTGCTGACGTCGCCAACGGTGATCTACAGCGCGGCCGGCATGATGGTGGCGCTGGCCCTGATTCCGGGCATGCCATGGTTCATGTTCATGACCTTTGCCGGCGTGCTGGCTTTTGTTGCCTGGCGCCTGACCAAGCGCGTGAAAGGACCCGACGCGGCCGGCATGGCCGCCATCGAGGCAGCCTTGCGCGACGAGCGTCCGGCCGAACTGGAGTGGCAGCAACTGCCTGCCGTGCAGCCCTTGATGGTGATGCTCGGCTACAAGCTGGTTGGCATGGTGGATAAAACGCAAGGCGAACCGCTGAACAAGCGCGTCAAGGGCGTGCGCCAGAGCCTGTCCGAGGCGATGGGCTTGCTGCTGCCGAATATCGGCGTGCGCGACGACCTGGCCCTGAAGCCGTCGCAATACGCCATCGTGCTGTCGGGCACCGTGGTGGCGCAGGCGGAAGTGCAGGCCGACCGCCTGATGGCGATCCCGTCGCCGAATGTGTATGGCCAGCTGGACGGCATTCCCGGCATCGAGCCGGCCTACGGCATGCCCGTCACGTGGATCGAACCGGGTGAGAAGGCGCATGCGCTGGGCCTCGGCTACCAGGTCATCGAGGCGCCCAGCGTGATCGCCACGCACTTGTCGAAGATGGTGCGCGAATACCTGCCTGAACTGTTCCGCCACGAAGACGTCTCGAACATGATGGAGCGCCTGACGGCCCTGTCGCCGAAACTGGCTGGCGCGCTGGACAAGGCGCTGACGCACACGCAGCTGCTGCGCGTGTTCCGCGTCTTGCTGGCGGAAAATGTGTCGCTGAAAGATATCGTGCCCATCGCCACCACCTTGCTCGACAGCTCGGAAACGACCAAGGACCCGATCTTGCTGGCGGCCGAAGTGCGCTGCGCGCTGCGGCGCCAGATCGTCAGCGGGCTGTTTGGCCAGAAGATGGAAATGCAGGCGTTTAACCTGGGCGGCGAGCTGGAAAACATGCTGCTTGGCTCCCTGAACCAGGCGCGCCAGTCGGGCAAGGTGACCCTGGATAACTATCCGATCGACCCGCATCTGCTGTCGCAGCTGCAAGTGAACATGCCGGTGGCGCGCGAACAGATGAAGCAGCAGGCCACGCCGCCGCTGCTGCTGGTGCTGCCGCAGATCCGTCCGCTGCTGGCCCGCTATGCGCGCCTGTTCGCGCCTGGCCTGCATGTGCTGTCATACAACGAAATCCCGGAAAACCGCGAAGTGAGCATCATCGGCACGGTGGGGTAATTGTAGGAACGATAAAAAACGGCGCTTCGGGCGCCGTTTTTTTATGCTGTATCAATACTGTTGCTTCAATCCTGTTCGTCGATGGGCGGCAGCAGGTCGTGCTCCTGGCCGTCGGCCAGCAGCAGTACGGTGCCGCCATGCGCCGTCTCGTCGTCGTCGCCATAGTCGTAACCGAGCGGCGCCGCCACTTCCTTCGAGATGGCGATGGTTTCCTCTTCGGCCGCCGCCGCGGCTTCGCTGGCGGCAGGCGCATCGGGATTGGCCGCCGCTTCCGCTTCCGGCTGCGTCAGCAGCAGCGCCACTTCGGCCATGGCGCGGAACAGGGCCAGCGACAGCGAGGCGGCGCCCGCCTGCATCGGGTAGTTGCCGTGCACGCGCTGCGCATGCAGCTGGCGGTTCAGGCGGCAGCGCACCACGCGCAGGCCCGCGCGCCGCACGGCGTCGGCGATCTCGGGCAGGGCCAGGCGCAAATGGCGCAATGCGGCTTCCTCGTCGGCGGCCAGTTCCAGCAGCACGCCGTCGCCGGCCGGCTCCATCTGGATCACGACCCGGCCGATGCCGATGACGATCAGTTCGACGCGCAGCGCCACCTTGCCGCGCCGCCTGGGCGTGGCATCTTCGTCTTCGTCGCTGGCCAGTACGCGCAGCAGCAGGCGCTGGCCGCCCCAGCCATACACGGCGAAGCGCCATGCTTCGCTGTCGACGCTCAAGGGCGGGCGGGCGCCTTCGCGCAGCAGGGCCGGTTGCTGCTCGGCCATGAACAGGTTGCCCGGCACGTGCTGGCCGCGCGCCTGCTCCTGCAGGGCCGCATATTGCTCGCCATACGTCTTGACCATCACGCGCCACGAGGCGGCCAGCTGCGCCGCGTCGGGCGGTTGCCAGACCAGCTGGCGCGTGAAGAACAGTTGATTGACCTGCATGGCGCTGCTGTCGCGCGGCATGGCGCCGCCCGTGCCATCGGCATTCGGCTTGATGAGGGACGCCAGGCTGTCCTGTCCCTTTTGTTGCAGCTGGGCGGGCAGGGTGCCGGCGTCCGGCGCTGGCGCCATGTAGGGGCCGATGGGCACCAGTGGCTGGACCACGCCCGGCACCATCGGCGTCGCGGGGCTGACGTCGAAGCGCTGGGTAATCAGGGGCACCGGGTTGCCCGATGAGATGCGGTCTATCGCCATGCCATTGCTTCCTGCTGATACATATTCATCCGATCCGCCATCTCGCCCTGCCAGTCACTATTGTAGTAAAGAAAGAATCAGCTTGCTCATGCTCTGGCTTTGCTTGAGCATGGCCGTGCTCGCTTGCAGCAGCATTTGCGCCGAGGTCATGTTGGCGCTTTCGGCCGCGTAGTCGACATCCATGATGCGGCCGATGGCGGCCCTGGTATTGGTGATCATGTTCGACAGGTTGTTGTAGACGTGTCCGAGCCGGTTCGCTGTGGCGCCCAGCGCCGAGCGCACGCTGCCGACCTTGTCGACGGCCGCCGCCAGCATGTCGATCATGCCGTTGGCGCTGCTGTTGCTGGCAAATTCGCTGCCGGCTGTGGCGCCTGGCGCGAAATTGACGGAGATCGCCTGCAGGGCGGCATCCAGGCCGGCCATGTCGCCCGCCACGTTGAACTGCATGGTCTCGCTGCCGGTGGCGCCGATCTGGAACGTCATGGCTTGCGACAGGGTGCCCTTGCCAGCGCTGCCGTTGCCCAGCAATAAAGTGCCGCCGTAGCGGGTGTTCGTCATCACGTTGTACAGCTCGGCGCCCAGCGCATCGTATTCGCCTTGCATGGCCTCGCGGTCCTTCTGGTTCGACGAGGCGTCCGCCGCCTGGGTGGCCAGGTCCTTCATGCGCACCAGCATGCTGGTGACTTCGCCAAACGCGCCTTCGGCCGTTTGCAGCAGGGAAGTACTGTTTTGCGTGTTGCGCATGGCCACGGCCATGCCGCTGGTCTGGGCGCTCAGCCTGGTGGCGATCTGCAAGCCTGCCGCATCGTCCATGGCCGAGTTGATGCGAAAACCGGTGGAGAGGCGCGTCATCGACGTCGACAGCATTTGCTGGGCCCAGCCCATGGCCCGCTGGGCTGACAGTGCGGCAGTATTGGTATGAATGCTCAGCACGCGGCGGCTCCAGTAGGCGATTGTTCGGTGTTCTACCTTGTATAGGCGACTATGCCGGCAACATCGTTAAACGTGATGGCAATTTAGTTCAAGATGCGGGAAATGCCAGACACGGCAGGCGAAAAAAAAGCCAGACCGGAGTCTGGCTTCGAGAGACTGGCCGCGAGCGGCCAAGTCACTATTATTGCAGCAGGGACATGACCATCGAGGACATGCTGTTGCTTTGTTTCAGCATCGCGGTGCCAGCTTGCAGCAGCATTTGCGACGACGTCATGTTCGAGCTTTCGGTAGCGAAGTCGGTGTCCATGATGCGGCCGGTAGCGGCTTTGGTGTTGGTGGCGATGTTCGACAAGTTGGTGTTGACGTGGTCCAGACGGTTGGCCGTCGCGCCCAGTGCCGAACGCAAGGTGCTGACGCTGTCGATGGCGGTGGCCAGCAGGCCGATGTTAGCGTTGGCGTTGGACGTCAGTTCCGTGGCGCCTGCCGCGGCGGCGCTCGAGAAGTTTGCGCTCAGGCCGGTCAGGGCGGCGTTCAGCGTGCTCAGGTTGCCGGAAACGTCGAACGTCATTTTTTCGGTCGAGCTGGCGCCGATCTGGAACGTCATCGACGTCGACAGCGTGCCGTCAGCTGCGGCGCTACCCTTGCCCAGCAGCTTGGTGCCGCCGAACGTGGTGTTGGTCATGACGTTGTACAGTTCCTGGCCCAACGCATTGTATTCAGCTTGCATGGCGGTCTTGTCGGCGCCGGTCGACGAGGCATCGGCTGCCTGGGTTGCCAGATCCTTCATGCGCACCAGCATGTTGGTCACTTCAGCGAACGCGCCTTCTGCCGTTTGCAGCATCGAGGTGCTGTTTTGCGTGTTGTTCATCGCAACGGTCATGCCGCTGGTCTGTGCTTTCAGGCGGGTGGCGATCTGCAGGCCGGCAGCATCGTCCATGGCCGAGTTGATGCGGAAGCCGGTACTCAGGCGCGTCATCGAGGTCGACAGTTTGGATTGGGTATTCGTGATCGAATTTTGTGCCGACAGGGAGGCAGCGTTGGTGTGAAGGCTCAGCATGGTGTCATTCCTAATTAGGTGGTTACGGTGAGGAGCGACGATTTATCTGCTCCTATCAGTACAAGACGACCGTGCCGCCGCCTTAATTAAATGCTTTAAGGAAATTTCTTAAAAAAAATGGTATTTGTTGCTTCGTCAGTCCGTCCGGTACGTGTTGTGGCATACCTGCGCCAGCTGCGCACGAAAAAAAAGCCAGACCGGAGTCTGGCTTCGAGAGTCTGGCCGCGAGCGGCCAAGTCCATATTATTGCAGCAGGGACATGACCATCGAGGACATACTGTTGCTTTGTTTCAGCATCGCGGTGCCAGCTTGCAGCAGCATTTGCGACGACGTCATGTTCGAGCTTTCGGTAGCGAAGTCGGTGTCCATGATGCGGCCGGTAGCGGCTTTGGTGTTGGTGGCGATGTTCGACAAGTTGGTGTTGACGTGGTCCAGACGGTTGGCCGTCGCGCCCAGTGCCGAACGCACGGTGCTGACGCTGTCGATGGCGGTGGCCAGCAGGCCGATGGAGGCGTTGGCACTGCTGGTCAGTTCGCTGGCGCCGGTCGACGCGGCCGACGAGAAGTTTTTGCTCAAGCCGTTCAGGGCCGTATTCAGCGAGGCCAGGTTGGTCGATACATCGAAGCTCATTTTCTCGGTCGAGCTTGCGCCGATCTGGAAGGTCATCGAGGTCGACAAGGTGCCTTTGGTTGCGGCGCTGCCATCGCCCAGCAGTGCTGTGCCGCCGAACGTGGTATTGGTCATGACGTTGTACAGTTCCTGGCCCAATGCATTGTATTCAGCTTGCATGGCGGTCTTGTCGGCGCCGGTCGACGAGGCATCGGCTGCCTGGGTTGCCAGATCCTTCATGCGCACCAGCATGTTGGTCACTTCAGCGAACGCGCCTTCTGCCGTTTGCAGCATCGAGGTGCTGTTTTGCGTGTTGTTCATCGCAACGGTCATGCCGCTCGTTTGTGCTTTCAGGCGGGTGGCGATCTGCAGGCCGGCAGCATCGTCCATGGCCGAATTGATACGGAAGCCGGTGCTCAGGCGCGTCATCGAAGTCGACAGTTTGGATTGGGTATTCGAGATCGAATTTTGTGCCGACAGGGAAGCAGCGTTGGTGTGAAGACTCAGCATGGTGTCATTCCTAATTGGGTGGTTATGGTGAGGAGCGACGGTTTATCTGCTCCTACCAGTACAAGACGACCATTCCTTCCGCTTTATTAAATGCCGCGTGGAAATATATTTTTTCTTTCCTTAGTGGCAAGTTGCATCAGGTTCAATCGGCCACGCCGCCGTGTTCCGCTTCCCATTGCTGGCGGCTGCTTTTCAGGATGTTAATGACCAGCAATGCCTTCGCTTCGTCAGCGCACAGGTCCTCCAGGAACATGGCGTTGTTGTTGCGTACCCATTCCAGCGGCATTTCCCACCAGGCCAGCTCCAGCAGCGCGGCACGGACTTTTTCCGTGAAGCGGTAGCGGATCAGGCGCGCTGGCGAACCCGCATAAATTCCATAGGGTTCCGAACGGAAATTCGGTGGCAGCAGCGAGCGGGCGCCGATGACGCAGCCGTTTTCGATCACGCTGCCGCCCAGCACCATTGCTTCGTCGCCGATCCAGACATCGTTCTTGATGACCGTGTCGGGATATTGTGGCGGCGGCAAATTTTTCAAGCCACCGCCGAGGATCGACAGCATGTACGTGGAGATGGTGCGCATTTCGTGCTGGCCATTGAGGATGAAACTCAGGCGCGAGCCGCCGGCCACATAGCGTCCGACACACAGGCTTTGCTGTCCGCCGTCATATTTCACCAGCGAACCAACGCCGAAACAGGAGCCGCGCCCTATGTAGAAGTGCCCGTGCGCCGGTTCCTGGTCCAGCCAGTCGCGGAAAAACTGATGGGGCAGGGTGCTGATGGCGCCATCCGTGTAGCCCAGTACCGTGAATTGCGCCGACCAGGGATGGCTCTCCGCCACGCCGGAAAAATTGGTTTCGGTGGAAATTTGCATCAGGCGATGTCTCGTATCGATTCTTGTTGTAGCGCGGGGGCGGCGATCATGGCGATAATGGCGTCCACGGTTGCCATCTCCAGGTCCGGATAGATCGGCAGGCAGATCACTTGCGATGACGCGAGGCGTGCTACGGGCAGATTTGCATGCGCCGCAGATGGCATGCCGCGATACATGGGGAAGTCGCTGATGAGCGGATAAAAGTAGCGGCGCGCGTAGATTTCCTGGTCGCGCAGCAACTGGAACAGGGCGTCGCGCGACAGCGGGTAGCCGGGACCCACCAGGATGGGGAAATACGCGTTGTTGGCGGCCTCGGCATCTCCTTGCTGCACGCAGGTGATGCCACCGATGCCGGCCAGTTGCTGGCGGTAATGCGCATCGATGGCCTTGCGCTTCTGGCGCGCGCCGTCAATGCCCTTGAGCTGCAGCAAGCCGAAGGCGGCATTGATTTCGCTCATCTTGCCATTGATGCCAGCTGCCACGACCGTGACTTCATCGACGAAGCCGAAGTTTTTCAGATGGTCGATGCGTTGCTTGGTCTTGGCGTCGGGGCAGACGATGGCGCCACCTTCGAAGGTGTTGAAGATCTTGGTGGCGTGAAAGCTGATCACGGAAAGGTCGCCGTGATTGAGCACGCTGCCGCCCCGGTGGCGCACACCGAACGCATGCGCCGCATCGTAGATTACCTTCAGATTGTAGTTGTCGGCAATTTTCTCGATGGCTTCGATATCGCATGGCCGGCCGTAGCAGTGCACGGGCATGATGGCGGTGGTCTGCGGCGTGATGGCGGCCTCGATCCTGGTCGGATCGAGGTTCAGGCTGTGCGGCTCGATGTCGGCAAAGACGGGTTTGATGTTGTTCCACAGCAGCGAATGAGCAGTAGCGACAAACGAATACGGCGTCGTGATGACTTCGCCGTTGATGCGCAGCGCCTGCAACGCCGTCATCAATGCCAGCGTGCCGTTGGCGAACAGGCAGATATGCTTGACGCCAAGGTAGTCGCACAGCGCCTGTTCCAGTTGCTGGTGGAAGGGGCCGCCATTGGTCAGGATCTTGTTGTCCCAGATCGTTTCCAGATACGGCAGGAAATCCTCCAGCGGCGGCAGCAGGGGCTGGGTGACATAGACTGGTTTGTTTTTTTGAGCGCTCATCATAATCCGATCGGCGGGTTGGGCACGGCCACGGGCGCTTCGAACGAAACTGGCGGCAAGCCTTCGCACCAGCGTTGCCAGGCCATGCGCAGGCCATTTTCCAGCCCTTCCGTGATCAGCTTGGGCTTGCCCAGGATCGAGCGCTCCAGGCGGTGACGCATGCTGAAACGGTAGGCGCCCAGCAGCATGGGGTTGGCCGCCATGGACACGCTCTTGCGCACGAAATCGTCTTCGTCGGTGGCGATGAAGTCATCGAGTTCGACCTGGCGCATGATCATGTTACCGGCGCGGCTAGGCATGGTGGGACCTGCCGTCGTGAGCGTGGGCACGCCCATCCACAGCGCATGCAGGGTCGTTGTGCTGCCGCAATACGGGAAGGCATCGAGGCAGATATCGATGCGGTGATGGATGGCCATGAATTGGGCCATGCTCGTGCGTCCCTCGAAGGTCAGGCGCTCCGGTGCAATGCCTTCTTCCGCGAACCAGGCCGCCAGTTGCGGCGGTGCTTCCGATTTCGGCATGGCCGCCACGATCATTTTGGCGTCGGGGACGGCGCGCAGTACCCTGGCCCAGCGCGCGATGACCTGGCGATTGATCTTGTTGGTGCGGTTGAAGCTGCCAAACGTGATATAGCCATTTGCCAATACGGGCGCCGGCTCAATGCTGGGCGCAAGCTCGGATGGCAGGAATGGCACGCAGGCGGGGAGCAGCATCAGTTTCTCGGAGAACTGGCTGCCCAATTCGTCCGGTGGTGTGAAGTACTGATCGCTCAGATAGTAATCGATCGCCTGCAGTCCCGTCGTGAGCGGGTAGCCGATCCAGCTGGCCTGGACTGGGGCGGGCTTGGCGGCAAACATGAGCAGCCGGTTCTTGCCCGTGTGTCCGGACAAATCGATCAGGATGTCGATGCCATCGTCGCGGATCAGCTGGCCCAGGTCCGGATCGGACAGGTGCTCGACCTGGCGCCAGTGGGGAATGACTTCCCGCAAGCGCTCCGTGATATCGTCGTTTTGCGGATTGTTATGGTAGGCATACAGTGACAGCCGGGCGCCATCGGCGATATTTTCCAAGATCGGGATGAGGAAATGCGGTACCGGATGGTTGAGCAGATCGCCTGACACGAAGCCTACCTTCAGGGTACGCAGCGGGTCGCGGGTATTGCTGTGCGGGAGCGTGCTCTTGATAACGTGTTTTTCGAAGGTATCGCTAAAGCGCTGATGCTCGGCAAACAGTGTCTCGGCGTCAATGTTGGCGCTATGCGACAGCAAGAACAGGTAGTTGCTGAACAGGGTTTCCCACAGCGGGCAAACGGCCAGCCCCTTGCGGCACGTTTCAATGGCTTCGTCTATCCGGCCGATATTGCTGAAAGTGGCGCTGATATTGACGTAGGCATCGCGATAGTCTGGGTTGATTGCCAGCGTCTTGTGATAGCACTCCAGGGCCAGCAGGGGTTCGTTCATGATCACATGGCAATTGCCGAGTGCAAAGTGAGCGCGATCGAATTCGGCGTCGATAGCGAGAGCAGCAAGATAACTTTGCTTGGCCAGTTCGATTTGATTCTGCGCCTGCTGTGTCGATCCCCGGTTAATGAGCGCCGAGGTGTTTTTTGGATTCAATTCCAGCGCGCGCGCGTACGCGGCGGTCGCTTCGTCGTATGCCTTCAATTCCTGTAGAACGACCCCGAGGTTGTTATGTGTCTCGCTATTGTCTGGCTCGTATTTAATTGCCTGGCGATATGACGTGACAGCTTGCTCGAAGCGCTTGATGTTGTTGTAGTAGTCGCCCAGATGCTTGTGCATTGCGGCGTTCTCAGGTGCCATATCGATGGCTTGCTGAAAGTACTTCAGCGCATTGTCCCTGTCCTCGGCGGCTCCGTAGGCGATGGCGAGCTGGGCGCTGGCTGGTCCATCGTCTGGTTGCAGGTGGTACGCACGCGTGCAGTACTCAATGGCTGCCGCGTAGTTTTTCTGTTTGCATTGAAGCAAGCCCAGATTACTTAGCGCCTGGGGGAAATCGCCATCGAGCGCGATCGCCTGTTCATACGCGGCGATTGCTTCCTCAGCTTTCCCCAGCCACTGAAGCGCGCGTCCCAGGTTATTGTGCAGCTTGGCGTCGTCCGTATGCAAAATGATGCCAGATTGGCAAATTTTCACCGCACTCTCGTACTCTCCGGCCTCATGCAGCGCCGCCGCCAGGTTGGCATGTGCCGCTTTGGTGTGTGGCGCCAGTTGCAGTACGGCCCGATAGCTGACGATGGCCGCTTGCCATTGCTTCAGGTCTAGCTGCGCATTGCCCAGATTCAGATAAATTTCCGCGTCGCCCGGCAGCAGTGCCAGCGCGCGTTGATAGCTCGCGATGGCTTCGGCGCCGCGTTGCATGAGCTGTAATGTGTTGCCGAGATTGAAATGACCCTTGGCGTAATCGGGACGCAACGCCAGCGCATGCCGGTAGGCCTGTTCGGCTTGCTCCAGCTTGCCTTGTGCCTGCAGCGCCGCCGCCAGGTTGCCGTGTGCCTCGACAAAGTCCGGATTCAGTTCCAGCGCCCGCGTATAGCAGGCGACGGCCTGCGCATACATGCCCCGCTCCTGCCACGCGGTGCCCAGGTTGCCATGCGCTTCGGCATCGTTGGGGGCCAGTTGCGCGGTTTTTTGCAGGGCCTCGAAGGCATCCTTGCCCTGTAATTGCATGGCGGTGCCCAGCACGCTCCAGGCAAAGTCCGACTCGGGGTAGCGCTGCGTCAGGGCGTGGCTGGCCACTTCCAGTTCGGCATGGTGGCCGGCTTGATACAACTCAATGACGTGCTGCGTTTCCTGCGCTGTCGGCGTGCTTGCGATCGCCGTTTCGATGCGGCTGCGCAAGCCCTGCGACTGTCCGTTGTCGAGGCCGCGCGCGATGGCCGCCGTGACGATCTCCAGCGCCTGTTCGCGTTCGCCCGCCTTGAGCAAGCCATCCGCATACGACAGCCAGAACTGGCCTTCGTCGGGGTTGACGGACAGCGCCTTGTGCAGATACGGCAAGCCGGCCTGGTATTGCCCGACCTGTCCCGCCAGCAAGCCCATATTATGGTTGGCAATGGCGTGATACGGTTGTGCCTGCAAAATCGCCAGGTAAAGCTCCTCCGCCTCGGCGTAGTGGCCAGCCTGGTGTTCGGTGATTGCCTGCTGTAATTCGGCGTCGAGGGGCACTGCGGGAAGGGCGTTTGCGTTCATGGGCTGGCGGCAGTTGAAATATTTAGCAGAGGGAATTGTAACTGGTGGGAGTGCTTCTGAGAAACTTTCCAGGTGGAATTTATCCAGGAATGCTGTCGCAATGCAAACTTGGTGTTGCAGGCTGGTCAAAGCGTGGGGAAAAGTGGCTGTTTTAAAAACCTTGCCGCCGAATGGGCCAGCTGTCTTGCGCTTGGCTGCTGGTATGATGCCCGGCATTGGCGCCATCCTTGAAGGATGGCTGCTGCCCGATATCGTTCACTTTTTAGCTCGAATATGCACAACATTTTGATAATCGGCTCATCGGGCCATGCGAAGGTCGTGATTGACGTCGTCGAACGACAGGGGTTGTTTCGCATTGCTGGCTTGATCGATGCGTTTCGCGCGGTTGGCGAGGAAACCTCGGGCTATCGCGTCCTTGGCGCCGAGTCTGATTTGCCGGTGCTGGTGGAACAGCTCGCCGTGGCAGGGGTGATAGTGGCCATTGGCGACAACTTTGTACGGGCAGGCGTGACAGCTCGCGTGGCGGCATTGTGCCCGCAACTGCCATTCGTCAGCGCCGTGCATCCGCAGGCAAGCGTCGCCAGGGTCGTGCGCATCGGTGCGGGTAGCGTGGTGATGGCGGGGGCAGTGATCAATCCCGGTTGCGACGTCGGGCAGGGCTGTATCGTCAATACGCGCGCCTCGCTGGATCACGATTCTGTGATGGAAGCATTTTCCAGCCTGGCGCCTGCTGCTGCGACAGGCGGCAGCTGCTTCATTGGCACCTGCAGCGCCCTGGGTATGGGCGCCTTGCTGCTGCAGCGCATGCGTATTGGCAGCCATTGCGTGGTCGGTGCCGGTGCCGTGGTGACGCGGCCCGTGGCCGATTTGTGCGTCAGTTATGGCGCGCCGGCAAAAACGATACGCGGCCGCCTGGCCGGCGACAAGTATCTGTAAGGTCGCGCTGCATGCCTTGCCGTTGACTTAGCGGCAAGGCACGCCAGACTACGGGTCTACATGTTCGGATAGTTCGGCCCGCCGCCGCCTTCCGGTGTCACCCACACGATGTTCTGCGTCGGATCCTTGATGTCGCAGGTTTTACAGTGCACGCAGTTCTGCGCATTGATCTGCAGGCGTTCGGCGCCGTCGTCGTTCTTCACGAACTCGTACACGCCGGCGGGACAGTAACGGGCTTCCGGACCCGCGTACGTGGCCAGGTTGACGTCGACGGGCACGCTGGCGTTCTTCAACGTCAGGTGGATCGGCTGGTCTTCCGCGTGGTTCGTGTTCGAGATGAACACGGACGACATCTTGTCGAAGGTCAGCTTGCCATCGGGTTTCGGATACACGATCTTTTTCGACTGGGCGGCCGGTTTCAGGCATTCGTGGTCGCCATGCGAGTGGTGCAGGGTCCACGGCGCCTTGCCGCGGAAGATCAGCTGGTCGATGCCCGTCATCAGGCTGCCCAAGTACAGGCCTTTCGACAGCCATGGCTTGACGTTGCGCGCCACGTGCAGCTCTTCATGCAGCCACGATTGTTCAAAGGCGACAGGGTAGCTCGTCAGTTCGTCGTGCTGGCGCTGTTCGCCCAACGCGCCGAAGGCCGCGTCCGCCGCCAGCATGCCGCTCTTGATGGCCGCGTGGCTGCCCTTGATGCGGCTCATGTTCAGGAAGCCCGCATCGCAGCCGATCAGCGCGCCGCCGGCAAACACCAGTTTTGGCAGCGATTGCAGGCCGCCGGCCGCAATCGCCCGCGCGCCGTACGAAATGCGCTTGCCGCCTTCGAAGAACTTGCGGATTTCCGGATGCGTCTTGTAGCGCTGGAATTCCTCGTACGGAGACAGGTACGGGTTTTCGTAGTTCAAGCCCACCACGTAGCCGACCATCACCTGGTTGTTTTCCAGGTGGTACAGGAAGGAGCCGCCGTAGGTCTTCGTGTCCAGCGGCCAGCCGCTCGAGTGGATCACCAGGCCCGGCTTGTGCTGGGCCGGGTCGATTTCCCACAATTCCTTGATGCCGATGCCGTAGGACTGCGGGTCCTTGCCGGCGTTCAAGTCATACTTGGCCATCAATTGCTTGCCCAGGTGGCCGCGCGCGCCTTCGGCGAACAGGGTGTACTTGGCATGCAATTCCATGCCCAGCTGGAAGTCGGGGCCCGGTTCGCCATCGCGCTTGACGCCCATGTTGCCGGTCGCCACGCCTTTCACGGAGCCGTCGTCGTTGTAGAGGATTTCCGCGGCAGGGAAGCCGGGGAATATTTCCACGCCCAGGTTTTCCGCCTGCTGGCCCATCCAGCGCACCACATTGCCCAGCGAGACGATGTAGTTGCCGTGGTTTTCAAAGCAGGCCGGCACGGCGAAGCCTGGCGTTTTATACGCTTTGGTTTCGGTCAGGAACAGGATGCGGTCTTCCGTCACTTCCGTGTTCAGGGGCGCGCCCAGTTCTTTCCAGTTTGGAATCAGTTCCGTCAGCGCTTTCGGGTCCATGATGGCGCCCGACAGGATATGCGCGCCCAGTTCGCCGCCTTTTTCCAGCACGCAGACGGACACTTCCTGGCTCTTTTCAGCGGCCAGCTGCTTCAGGCGGATCGCCGCGGCCAAGCCTGCGGGGCCACCGCCGACGATCACCACGTCATACTCCATGGTTTCGCGCGGTCCGTACTGTTCAACTAAGTTATTAGGCTGTGTCATGGTCTCGATTTATAGTCACTCAATTAGGTAGCAAGGATAGGGAATAAAGCATCATCGGGGAAATTTAAGCACGAGTGTGCTTGTTTTTGACGAGGATTGCAACTTTGGCGCCATTTTGCGTGACATTGCCCCTCGCCGCAATCTAAATCCGGCCATTTTGTGTAATGATGGCGTTTACCTTTGCTCAAGTGCGATGCGGGGTATTTTGCCCCTGTGCCAGTGGCACGGCGTAAAGTGTTATCTAAAATAAAACAGGAGTAGCTCGTGGGCATAGAAGTCAATTTCGAGGGCAAGATTGCCCTGATTACCGGCGCATCGAGCGGCCTCGGCGCGCGCTTTGCGAAAGTGCTGGCCCAGGCTGGCGCACAGGTCGTGCTGGCGTCGCGCCGCACCGAACGCCTGAAGGAATTGCGCGCCGAGATCGAAGCGGACGGCGGCGCCGCGCACGTGGTGTCGCTCGATGTGACCGATTTCGCCAGCATCAAGTCGGCCATCGCGCATGCGGAAACGGAAGCGGGCCCCATCGATATCCTCGTCAACAATTCCGGTGTCTCCACCACGCAACGCCTGGTCGACGTCACGCCCGAAGATTACTCGTTCGTGATGGACACCAACCTGCGCGGATCGTTCTTCGTGGCCCAGCAAACGGCCAAGCGCATGATCGCGCGCGCCAAGGGCGACCCGAAGAAACAGCACCGCATCATCAATATCGCCTCGATGGCAGGCTTGCAGGTGCTGCCGCAGATCGGCGTGTACTGCATGAGCAAGGCGGGCATGGTGCACATGACGCGCGCCATGGCGGTGGAGTGGGGCAAGTACGGCATCAACACGAACGCCATCTGCCCCGGCTATATTTCCACGGAAATCAATGAAGATTACTTTGCCACCGAGCAGGGCAAGAAGCTGATCGAAATGCTGCCGAATAAACGTCCGGGCAAGCCGGAAGACCTCGACGGCCTGCTGCTGTTGCTGGCGGGCGAGGATTCGCATTTCATCAATGGCGCCATTATTTCTGCAGACGGTGGAATGAGTACCTTCTAAGGCACCGGCTTGCGCTGCAGCCCTAGCGCTGCAGCTGCAACCCCACCAGCTTGTGCACCAGCTCCGACGAGGTCGAAGCGGCGAACTTGCGCATCAGCTTGGCACGGTGCATTTCCACCGTGCGGGGGCTGAGGTCGATCTGGCGGGCGATGACCTTGCTGGTCTTGCCTTCGACCAGCAGGGCGGCGATTTCGCGCTCGCGCGGGGTCAGCTCCGCCGTCACGGGACGTTTTTCGCTGACATCCTCGAACGTCCAGATGCCCGGCCCCAGCGGCTGTGCGGCCAGCATGGCGTGGCCCGTGACGTGGCACCAGAACAATTCACCATTACTGCGGCGCATGATGCGCTCGTCCGAATAGCGTCCCTTGGCGTTCATGATGGGGATGATGCGGTCACCCGTGCGCAGGAATTCATCGTGCGTGGGGTAGAGTACTTCGAACGACTGGTCGTCCAGCTGGGCGCGCGCATAGCCGAACATGGCTGCCAGCGCTTCGTTGCAGCTGCGCATGATGCGGTTTTCCGACATGCACATGCCCACGGGCGCGTGCAGGAAGATGCTTTCATAATCGATGGCTGACGCGGCGTTCATCTGATACGTATCACTCTCACAGGGGGATTGCCGGCACGGCGCCGGTAGTTCTACGGTATTGTACTTTCCACTCGCGTATTTTATGCTGAGTCGCTGCCTGAGTCATGGACTCAAGACCAAAGCTTAACAAAAGATAGAGGGACACCCATGAATAAAGTTTATCCTGACGCCGCCTCGGCGCTGGCCGGTATCGTCCAAGATGGCCAGACCATCGCCGTCGGCGGCTTCGGCCTGTGCGGCATTCCCGAAGCCCTGATCGGCGCCTTGCGCGATTCGGGCGTGACGGGCCTGACGGCCATTTCGAATAACGCCGGCGTGGATGGCTTCGGCCTGGGCCAGCTGCTGACCACGCGCCAGATCAAGAAAATGATCGCCTCCTATGTGGGCGAAAACAAGGAATTCGCGCGCCAGTACCTGGCTGGCGAGCTGGAACTGGAATTCACCCCGCAAGGCACCCTGGCCGAAAAACTGCGGGCCGGCGGCGCGGGCATTCCCGCCTTCTTCACCAAGACGGGCGTGGGCACCATCGTTGCCGACGGCAAGGAGCTGCGCGAATTCGATGGCGAGCAATACGTGATGGAACGCAGCCTGGTGGCCGATGTGTCGCTGGTGAAAGCCTACATGGCCGACCGCGCGGGCAATTTGGTCTATCGCAAGACGGCGCGCAATTTCAACCCGAACGTGGCCATGGCCGGCAAGATCACCATCGTCGAAGTGGAAAAACTGGTTGAAGTGGGCGAGATCGACCCGGACCAGGTCCACACGCCGAGCATCTTCGTGCACCGCATCGTGGTCAACGCGAACCCGGAAAAACGCATCGAGCAGCGCACCGTGCGCACTGAAGCATAAAAAAGAATACGGAGAACATCATGGCTTGGACTAGAGACGAAATGGCCGCGCGCGCGGCGAAAGAATTGCAGGATGGCTTTTATGTGAACCTGGGCATCGGCTTGCCGACCCTGGTGGCGAACTATGTGCCGGAGAATATCGAAGTGTTCCTGCAGTCGGAAAACGGCTTGCTGGGCATCGGCCCGTTCCCCACGGACGATGAGGTCGATGCGGACCTGATCAACGCGGGCAAGCAGACGGTGACGGCCTTGCCGGGCGCAGCCTACTTCAGCTCGGCTGATTCGTTTGGCATGATTCGTGGCGGCAAGATCAACCTGGCCATCCTGGGCGCCATGCAAGTGTCGGAAAAGGGCGACCTGGCGAACTGGATGATTCCGGGCAAGATGGTCAAGGGCATGGGCGGCGCGATGGACCTCGTCGCCGGCGTCAAGCGCGTCGTCGTGCTGATGGAACACGTGGCCACGGCCAAGGATGGCACGACGTCGCACAAGCTGCTGAAGCAGTGCGACTTGCCACTGACGGGCGTGGGCGTGGTCGACGTCATCATCAGCGACCTGGGCGTCATCGACGTGACGGAAAACGGCCTGAAACTGGTGGAACTGGCGCCGGGCGTGACCAAGGAACAAGTGCAAGAGGCCACGGGCGCTGAGCTGGACGTGTCGGCCGTATAAATGGCTTGTTGTATGGAATAAAAGGGCGGACAGCGATGTCCGCCCTTTTTTTATGCGCCGGTCTTACCGCGCAGCCCGTCCAGGCTGTAGGCGCCACCGCCCGCTGCCGCGAAATACAGGAAGGTGAAGCAGTACATCACGGCCATTTCGCCACCGTTCAGGATCGGCAGGAAACCGGCTGGCGCATGCGCCATGAAGTAGGCGGCCGCCATCTGGCCCGACAGGATGAAGGCGACGGGGCGCGTAAACAGGCCGACCAGCAGCAAGGTGCCGCCGACCAGCTCGATGACGCCGGCCGCCCCCATCACGGAAAACAGTTGCAGGCCGTCGAACATTGCCACATGCGGCGCGCCGAACAGTTTGGCCGTGCCGTGTTGCAGGAAGAGGAAACCGAGGATGATGCGCAGCACGCCCAGCAGGCGTGGACTCCAGGTGGCGTAGAAGGCGGGCGAGAGGGACATGACGTACTCCATTCAAAAGTGAGGATGGTTCGGTGTCAGGCTTGCATTAACGCAATGTCATTATGCGGGAGCTTGCGGGCGAACAGTGTTGTAACTGTAATTATTTTTGATTCATTGATCATCAAGTGAAATATTGATGCATGATTTACTGTGGGTTGATGATGCGATAAGATGCGCGCGCCATGAAAAAAGCCCCGCAGATCGCTCTGCGGGGCTTTTCAATGAAGAGTACGGCTTACTTGACGATATTCACGGCCGGGGCGACGTACGCGTCGTCGGTCGGGTGGGTGGGATGGGCCAGTTCGCTGTGCAGCTTGTCCATGTCCAGTTCTTTTTCCCATTTCGACACGACGATGGTGGCCACGCCGTTGCCCACGAAATTCGTCAGCGCGCGGCATTCGCTCATGAAGCGGTCGATGCCCAGGATCAGCGCCATGCCGGCCACGGGGATGGTCGGCACCACGGCCAGGGTGGCGGCCAGGGTGATGAAGCCGGCGCCCGTGATGCCGGACGCGCCTTTCGAGGTCAGCATCGCCACGCCCAGGATGGTGAGCTCTTGCCAGATCGTCAGTTCCGTGTTGGTGGCTTGTGCCACGAACAGGGCCGCCATGGTCATGTAGATGTTGGTGCCGTCCAGGTTGAACGAGTAGCCGGTAGGCACGACCAGGCCGACCACCGGTTTCGAGCAGCCGAGGCGCTCGAGTTTTTTCATCAGGGCCGGCAGGGCCGATTCCGACGAGCTGGTACCGAGCACGATCAGCAGTTCTTCTTTGATGTACAGCAAGAAGCGGCCGATCGAGAAGCCCGTGTACTTGGCGATCAGGCCCAGCACGACGAAGACGAACAGGAAGCAGGTCAGGTAGAACGAACCCATCAGTTTAGCCAGCGGGATCAGCGAAGCCAGGCCGTATTTGCCGATGGTAAATGCCATCGCGCCGAACGCGCCGACAGGGGCGACTTTCATGATGATGTTGACCATGCCGAAGATGGCGTGCGACAGCTCGTCGATCAGCTTGGTGACGGGACGGCCGCGCTCGCCCAGCAGGGACAGCGAGAAGCCGAACAGGATGGCGATCAGCAGCACTTGCAGGATGTCGCCCTTGGCGAACGCATCGACGAAAGTCTTCGGGATGATGTTCATCAGGAAATCGATGGTCGTCATGCCTTCGGCGTGCGTGTATTGCGCGATCGACTTGGCGTCCAGGTGGGCCGGATCGGCGTTGAAGCCGGCGCCCGGTTTGAGGATGTTGGCAACCAGCAAACCGATGGCCAGCGCGAAGGTGGAGACCACTTCGAAGTAGATCAGGGCCTTGCCGCCCACGCGGCCGATCTTCTTGACGTCCTGCATGCCGGCGATGCCGGAGACGACGGTACAGAAGATCACCGGGGCGATGATCATCTTGATCAGTTTGATAAAGCCGTCGCCCAGCGGTTTCATGTCGACAGCGTTGGAAGGGTAGAACACGCCCAGCAGCACGCCGGCCACGATGGCGAACAGCACCTGCACGTACAGGATTTTATAGAATGGTTTTTTCACGAGTGGTCTCCTCTTGCGGGTTGATGCTGCGATCATCCACTCATTGCCAGGCCGCCTCAATTGTGGATAACCGCAGATATGCATTTTCGCTATATCGGGTATTGCGCCATGGCTGGCGTGCTGCGCCGCAGCATTTCAGGCGTGCGCTTGGAGCATTGCCCGCGCTGCGCTACACTGCCGTAGCGTCGCGCGCGGGACACCCCATGGCAGGCAGGAAGCGGTGCTCTTTTTATATCGAATAAGGAATTGGCATGATCGAAGCGAGCATCAAATCCGTCCAGTGCATCTCCCCCGCAGGCTTGCACACCATGTCGTACAAGGAGTGGGGCGCGGCGGACAATCCGAACGTGCTCGTCTGCGCCCACGGCGTGACGCGCGTGGCGGACGACTTCGACAACCTGGCGCGCGCCATGGCCAGCGATTACCGCGTGATCTGCCCCGATGTGGTGGGACGCGGGCGCTCGGGCTGGCTGGCCAATCCCCAGTTCTACCGCGTGCCGCAATATGTGAGCGACATGGTGACCCTGCTGGCGCGCGTGCTGGCCAATGGCGAGCGCCAGACGGTGGACTGGTTCGGTACGTCGATGGGCGGCTTGATCGGCCTGGGCCTGGCATCGTTGCCGAACAGCCCGATCAGCAAGCTGGTGCTGAACGATATCGGCCCGACCCTGGCGCCGGAAGCCTTGCAGCGCATCGGCGACTACATCGGCCAGGACTTGCGTTTCGAGACATTTGAACAGGGCGCCAAGTTCGTGCGCGACGTGTCCGCCAGCTTCGGCCCGCACACGGACGCGGAATGGCATAAACTGGCGGTGGATGTGTTGCGTCAGGATAAGGATGGTCACTGGCGCCGCCACTATGATATGGGACTGGCCATGCCGTTTCGCTCGGCCACGCCGGAATCGGCGGCCAGCGACGAAGCCATGCTGTGGGCCGCGTATGATGCCGTGCGTTGCCCCACCTTGCTGGTGCGCGGGTCGGAATCCGATCTGCTGTCGCACGAAACGGCGCAAAGCATGCTGGGCCGCGGCCCGAAGGCGGAGCTGGTGGAAATCGCCGGCGTGGGCCATGCGCCCACTTTTGTCCACGATGACCAGATCGCCATCGCCCGCAAGTTTTTGCTGGGCAAATAAGAAGGCAACAAGCAATAACGCTGTACAGATTTTGAAACAACCGAAAGAAGAAGCATGGAAATTACACGACTGCACGTAGGCAAACGCCTCTCCGAAGTAGCCATACACAACAACACCATCTACCTGGCGGGCCAGATCGCGGAAGACACCACGCAGGGTATCGTCGGCCAGACGCGCGAAGTGCTCGGCCATGTCGACCGTCTGCTGATGGAAGCGGGCAGCGACAAGACTTGCATCCTGTCGTGCCAGATCTACATCGCCGACATGAAGGATTTTCCCGGCATGAATGAAGTGTGGGACGACTGGGTGGCTTCCGGCCACACGCCGCCGCGCGCCACGGTGGAAGCGAAGCTGGCCAATCCGGCATGCCTGGTTGAAATCGTCATCATCGCTGCAGAACGTTAAGTCATCAAGTTGTTGAGTTATTAAGTTTAAAAGGTAATACATGGTTTCCATCTCGGCCCCGAATAGCGTCACCTCGGAACAACTGGTAGAGGGCTTGAGTGCGCCGGACAGTGCGCGCGTGCTGGACGCGCTCGCGTATGCCACCGAAGCGTATGGCGACAAGCTGACCTTTGCCGGCCGCTCCGCGCTGGACTTCGCCGTCGGCGTGGCCACCACCCTGGCTTTCCTGCGCAGCGATGCGGAAACGCGTATCGCCGGCCTGATGTTCGAGCTGACCCTGTTGGAACCGGACACGGCGGCCGACATCGAGCCGCGCTTCGGCAAGCAGGTGTGCGACCTGGCGACAGGCGTGCGCCAGCTGATCCGCTTGCGCGCGCTGACCCAGGCGCAGCACGGCAGCGCTGGCGGGCGCGGCAAGAATGCGGCGCAGCAAGCCGTGGCCCAGGTGGAAACCCTGCGCAAGATGTTGCTGGCGATGGCTTCCGACATGCGCGTCGTGCTGGTGCGCCTGGCTTCCTGCGTGACGACCTTGCGCTATTTCGCCGAGTTGAAATTGTTCAATGAAATGACGCGCGAGTACGGCAAGGAAACCCTGGACCTGTACGCGCCGCTGGCCAACCGCCTCGGTATCTGGCAGCTGAAGTGGGAGCTGGAAGACTTGTCGTTCCGCTTCATCGAGCCGGAAGCGTACAAACGCATCGCCAAGATGCTGGAAGAAAAGCGCATGATGCGCGAGGGCTTCGTGTCCTCGGCGATTCTGCGCCTGCAGACGGAGCTGGCCTCGGCCGGTATCCAGGCGGAAGTGTTTGGCCGCCCGAAACACATTTACAGCATCTGGAACAAGATGCGCGGCAAGGAACTCGATTTCACGGCCCTGTACGATGTGCGCGCCTTCCGCGTCATCGTTGCCGACGTGAAGACTTGCTACACGGTGCTGGGCGTGGTCCACAATATCTGGACCCCCATCCCGAAAGAATTCGACGATTACATTTCGCGGCCGAAACCGAACGGTTACCAGTCGCTGCACACGGTGGTGACGGCCGAGGATGGCCGTCCGCTGGAAGTGCAAATCCGCACGAATGAAATGCACAGCTTTGCCGAATACGGCGTGGCGGCGCACTGGCGCTACAAGGAAGAGGGCGGTTCGAACTTTGCCGGCCAGAAATACGACGAAAAGATCGCCTGGCTGCGCCAGCTGCTGGCCTGGAAAACCGAGGTCGCCGACGCCGTCGTGGGCCAGGAAGAAATCCAGCGCGAATGGGTGGAAAAGCTGAAATCCGCCACCTTGGACGACCGCATCTTCGTCATGACGCCGCAGGCGCGGGTGCTGGAATTGCCCGTGGGCGCCACGCCCGTCGATTTTGCGTATCACTTGCACACGGACGTGGGCCACCGCTGCCGCGGCGCCAAGGTCGACGGCATCATGGTGCCCCTGAATACCCAGCTGAAAAACGGCCAGACCTGCGAAATCATCACGGCCAAGGGCGCACCGGGCACGGCCGGGCCGTCGCGCGACTGGCTCAGCGCCGGCTACGCCGTCAGCACGCGCACGCGCTCGAAGATCCGTGCCTGGTTCCACGCCATCGACATGCAGGAAACCCTGGCCCACGGCCGCGCGCTGGTGGAGAGATCCTTGCAGCGCGAAGGCAAGACGGCCGTCAACCTCGAGGCGCTGGCGCAAAAGCTGGGCTTTGCCAAGGTCGACGAACTGTTCCTGTCTGTCGGCAAGGATGAATTCAGCCTGCGCCATGTGGAGCAGGCGCTGCACGACAATGGCGAAGTGGTGGTGCCGGAAGACGCCGTGCTGGTCGGCAAGAGCCGCGCTTCCAGCGTGGAGCAGGGCGCCAAGTCCGGCGTGCTGGTGGTGGGGACGGAAGGCTTGATGACGGTGCTGGCCAAGTGCTGCAAGCCGGCGCCGCCGGACAGCATCGTCGGTTTTGTGACGCGCGGCAAGGGCGTCTCCATCCACCGCGCCACGTGCAAGAACTTCGAGGAAATGCGCGCCAAGTCGCCCGAGCGCGTGATCTTCACGGAATGGGGCAGCACGGGCGGGCACGACACCGTGTATCCGGTCGATATCTTCATCCTGGCCGGCGACCGCCAGGGCTTGCTGCGCGACATCTCCGAAATCTTCTCGCGCGAAAAGATCAACGTGATCGGCGTGAATACCCAAAGCGCCAAGGGCCAGGCCCGCATGACCTTTACGGCCGAGATCAGTTCGACGGCGCAGTTGTTGAAGGCGCTGAATGTGATCAAGGATGTCAGTGGGGTGCTGGAAGCGCGACGTAGTTGACGCCTGACCAAACCTACTGCGCGTCGGTATAGGCGGCCTGCGATGCTCACCGGCTCGGCGCCCCCGTACTTAGTACGGTTGCGCTTCTCGACCACCTCTACCTTCCGCTCGCTACGGTTTTGTCAGGCGTTGTGACGTTTGTTGAATTCCGTGCGAGTGGGTCTTGTCACCCTGATGCAAGCCCGCCATCGCCGCCGTCTCCGGCTGCAAGGTGATGTGGTCGATGCCATGCTTACTCAGTAACATCTTCTTGATCGCCCGCAAGACCTTCGGCCAATGGTCGAGGTGTTCGATTTCCACGTGGCCGATCAGGGCCGGCTGGCCCGGCGACATATCCCACACATGCAGGTCGTGCACGGCGATCACGCCATCCACCTGCTCCACGTCAGCGCCCACCTGGATGTAGTCGATATGCATGGGCACGCCTTCCATCAGGAAATGGTAGGACTCGCGCAGCACGCCGAATGTCGACTTTAAAATCAGCAGGGACACCAGCACGGACAGCAGCGGGTCGATCTGCATCCAGCCTGTAAAGTAAATCACGGCGCCGGCGACGATGGCGGCGACCGAACCGAGCAAATCGCCCATCACGTGCACGAGGGCGGCGCGCGTGTTCACGCTTTGCTTGTCTTTCGACAATACCCACGCCACGACTATATTGATCGCCAGGCCGATGAAGGCAACGATGAAGACCATGCCGCCCTTTACGGGTTGCGGGGAGGAAAAGCGCAGCGCGGCTTCATAGCAGATCCAGCCCACCACGCACAGCATGGCCAGGCCGTTGACGAAGGCGGCCAGCGCTTCGGCGCGGCCAAAGCCGAACGAGTGGCGGGGCGAAGGAGGGCGGCGCGCGATCAGTTGCGCCAGCAGTGCCAGGCCCAGCGCGGCCGCGTCCGTGACCATGTGGCCCGCGTCGGAAATCAGGGCCAGCGAATTGGACAGGAAGCCGGCCGCCACCTCGATGCCGGCAAATGACAAGGTCAGGCCCAGCGCCCAGGCGAGGATGCTCTGGCTGCGCCCCTCGAACGAGTGGGTGTGCTTGGCGTCGCCTTTCAGGTGGGCGTGCAAATGGGTGGCGTCGTGTTCGGTGTGCGTCGGTTGCATGGAATGCTTTGTGGAATGATGTTGCCGCCAGTGTAATTGAAAAGCAACAAAGTAGTCGGCACGTAAAAAAACCTGCAGGCCCGGAGGCACTGCAGGTTTTTGATGAGGCAGACAACTTTACTGCACGGCCGTCTCGCCAAACTTGCCTTCGCGAAAATCCTGTACGGCCTGGAATACTTCCGCCTGGGTATTCATGACAAACGGGCCATATTGCGCGATGGGTTCGTTCAAGGGCTGGCCGGCGACGAGGATTACGCGGCCGCCTTGCGGCGCCTCGATGCGCACGCCGTCGCTGCCCGGCGTGTTGGCGAAGATCGCCATGCGCAGTGCGGGCACGGCCTTGCCGTCGACCTGCACTTCGCCACGGAAGGTGTAGATGAAAGCGTTATGGCCTGGCGGCAATGGCTGCTCGAAGCTGGCGCCGGCCGGCAAGTCGATGTCGAGGTACAGCGGTTCCGTCAGCTCGCGCTGCACGGCGCCCGTCACGCCATGGCTCTCGCCTGCGATCACTTGCACGGTCACGCCCGCGTCCGTCGTGTAGCGGGGGATTTCGCTGCTGTCGAAGTCGCGGTACCACGGCGTGCGCATCTTGTCGCGCGCGGGCAGGTTCAGCCACAGCTGAAAACCTTCCATCACGCCTTCTTCCTGTTCCGGCATTTCCGAGTGGATCACGCCGCTGCCGGCCGTCATCCATTGCACGCCGCCCGAGCTCAGCAAGCCTTCGTGGCCCGCGCTGTCCTTGTGGCGCATGCGCCCCGTGATCATGTACGACACGGTCTCGAAACCGCGGTGCGGATGCTCGGGGAAGCCGGCGATATAGTCGTTCGGCTTGTCGCTGGCAAAGTTGTCGAGCATCAGGAACGGGTCGAGGCGGCGTTGCAGCTGCTGCGTCAGCACGCGGTTGATCTTCACGCCGGCGCCATCCATGACGGCCTGGCCGGCAATCACGCGCTCGACGGCGCGTGGCTTGTTGACGGTGGTGATGTCGCTCATTGTTCTCTCCTCTAGGCCAGGACGGCGCCAGTGCGCCGTCCCTTTCACTGCTGGGATTACACCAGGATGGCGTTGATTTCGGCGTCCGCCTGGGCTTGTGCCTTGGCCACGGCTTCCGGACCCATGCCCATGCCTTCCGAATACACGTATTGCACGTCGGTCAGGCCCAGGAAACCGAACATGGTGTTCAGGTAAGGCACTTGGCTATCGTTGGCGCTGTCGCGGTGCAAGCCGCCGCGGGACAGGCCCACGTAGACTTTCTTGCCGGTCAGCAGGCCCACGGGGCCGTTTTCCGTGTACTTGAAGGTGACGTTGGCGCGGGCAATCGCGTCGAACCAGCTTTTCAGTTGCACGGTGATGCCGAAGTTGTACATCGGCGCGCCGATGACGATCACGTCAGCCGCTTGCACTTGCGCAATCAGCGCATCGTCCAGGGCGATGCGGGCCGCTTGCTCCGGCGTGCGCTTGTCTGCCGGGGTGAACAACGCTTGCAGGGTCGGCTCGTCGAGCACGGGGTGCGGTGCGGCAGCCAGGTCGCGGCGGGCCAGGGTAGCGCCGGGGTTGGCCGCTTGTACGCGGGTAACGATGGCGTCAGCCAGGCGGGTCGAGGCGGAACCGGTGCTGCGGGCGCTGGAATTGATTTGCAGGATGTTCATCTTGTTTTCTCCGTTGTGAGGTGTCTTGCGATGGATGAACTATAGCAATTCCAAAATTGATGCGGAAGCCGTTAAAATGGATAACATTAATCCACCAGTGGAACAATCGAGTTAAAGGTAAATATGGATATCGATCCCGGAGATTTGCTGCTGTTTGCACGCGTCGTCGAATGTGGCAGTTTCTCGCGCGCCGCCGTGCGCGTGGACTTGCCCAAGTCGACCCTGTCGCGGCGCATCTCGCTGCTGGAAGCGAAATTGGGCGAACGCCTATTGCTGCGCACCACGCGCAAGCTGGCGCTGACGGAGTTTGGCGCCAGCCTGCTCGAGCATGCGCGCAAGGTGGTGGAAGAAACGGAGGCGGCCGGCGCGCTGGCACAGCACCGCCAGGCAGGACCCAGCGGCTTGCTGCGCATTTCCATGCCGGCCGACTTTGGCGACACCCTGATGCGCCAGGTGCTGGCCGAGTTCGTGCGCCGCTATCCGGCCATTTCGCTGGAACTGGACTTGTCGGCGCGCCGCGTGGATTTGCTGGAAGAGAACTTCGACCTGGCCATCCGCATGGGCAACTTGCCAGACGACGCCAGCCTGGCCGCGCGCCGCGTGGCGTTCAGTACGCTCGCCCTGTATGCCTCGCCGCAATACACGAGCGTGCACGGCTTGCCCGAGCATCCCGACGATCTGTATGGCCACGATTTGCTCAGCTTGCCACGGGCCGTGCATGGCCTCGTGCACTGGACTTTGATCCGCGGCAAGACGACGTGGGAGCGCGATTTGCCCGTGCGCCTGCTGGCCAATTCGCCGGAATTGCTGGTGCGCATGGCGTGCACGGGCGTGGGCATCGCGGCCAGCACGGACCGCTTTGCCAAGGCGTATGTGGCGACGGGGGAACTGGTGCGGGTTTTGCCGGAGTGGAGTTTTCCGCTGGTCACGGGCTGGGCCGTGTTTCCCGGCCGGCGTTTGATGCCGGCCAAGACGCGCGCATTTCTGGACTTGATGGAGGAAATGTACCAAACCGACGCGCCCGTGTAGGTGCGCGTCTTGCTGCCTTACTTGGGCAGCTTGCCCATGACTTCGCCCAGCTGCACGGGCCCGGCCGGTTGCCAGTTGGCATTGAACGTCACGGTATCTTTCGGGAACAGCATGACGACGGTGGAACCGAGCAGGAAGCGGCCCAGCTCTTCGCCCTGCTTCAGCACGACATTGTCGTTCGCATAGCTCCAGTCGCGTACCTGGCCTGTGCGGGGCGGGTTGACGACGCCGTGCCAGACGGTGGCCATGCTGCCGACGATGGTGGCGCCCACCAGGGTCATGACGAAGGGGCCGTTGGCCGTATCGAACACGCAGACGACCCGCTCGTTGCGGGCGAACAGGCCGGGGATGCCGCGCGCCGTCGTCGGGTTGACGGAGAACAGTTCACCGGGCACATAAATCATGCGCGTCAGGCGGCCGTCGCAGGGCATGTGGATGCGGTGGTAGTCGCGCGGGCTCAGGTACAGATTGGCGAAGCTGCCGTGTTCGAACTGGGCCGCCAGTGCCGCATCGCCGCCCACCAGGGCCGTGGTGCTGAAGCTGTGGCCCTTGGCCTGGAAGATCTGGTCCCTGTCGATCGTGCCGAACTGGCTGATGCGGCCATCGACGGGGCAGACGTAGTCGGCCTGGGCCAGCGGACGCGCATCGGGGCGCAGCGCGCGCGTGAAAAAGTCGTTGAAACTCGTGTAATGCGTGATGTCCGGGTCCAGCGCCTCATCCATGTTGACGTTGTAGCGGCCGACGAACCAGCGGATCAAACGCGTCGTCATGGCGCCGCCCTTGGCACCGGCGACGCGGCCGGCAAAATTGGTCAACGCTCCCTTGGGCAGCAGATATTGAGGCAAAACGGCAAGACGGTCAGACACGATGGGAAGCCTTTGACGGGGTGATGGGAACAATGATGAAAACGCATTATAGCGGCGATGTGGCGCGCAATGATATGTACCGTATGCAAGGGGGCGTAGTGCAGCCGGCCGCCGAATTTAATTTGCCATAGGAAATATTTTCAGGAAACTGTGTCACTCGGAAAAAATTACAGCACAATACAGCGGCCTGTTTTTTAGCTTTTAGCCATTTTTATTCAGCCAACTTTTTTAGCCAGGTCATGATGCCACGCCGTTGCCTTCGCCTTACCATCCTTTGTTCCTCCGTGTTACTTGCCTGGAATGCCCAGGCCCAGCAATCCGAAACGCCCGCCGCTGATGCCGCTGCTGTTGCCCCCTCTGTGCCGCTCAAGGCGGACAAACCAGCCGCGCCCGCCATGCAAACCGTCGAAGTCAAGGGCAGCGGCTATGATCCGCGCCGCGACGATACGGCCAGTAAGATGGTCGTCGGCAGCGAGGAAATCCTCAAGTATGGCGACACGAATGTCACCGACGTGCTCAAGCGCCTGCCCGGTATTACCGTTTCCGGCGCGGCCGGACGCTCGGGCGGCGAAATCCGCATGCGCGGACTGGGCAGCGGCTACACGCAGATATTGCTCAATGGCGAGCGGGCGCCGGCCGGTTTCTCGCTCGACACTTTGTCGCCCGACGTAATCGAACGCATCGAGATTTTGCATGCGGCCAGCGCCGAATACAGCACGCAGTCGATTGCCGGCACCATCAACGTGGTGCTGAAAAAGGCCGTCAAGACGGCGCAGCGCGAGCTCAAGCTGGGCGTGCAGGGCAGCGACGTGAGCTTTTCGCCCAGCGTCAACGTGCAATTGTCCGACCGCGACGGCAATTTCTCGTATTCGCTGGCCGGCTCGCTGTTCCGCTACGACTACCATTACGATAATCCCGGGCTGGAGCTGGGCTACGCGCCCGACGGCCGGCAAAACCTGCTGCGCCGCACGAACGGCACGGGCGATGGCCGTCCGGAAGGCATCAACCTGTCGCCGCGCCTGAACTGGGTGCTGGCCAACGGCGACAATGTGACGGCGCAATTCTTTTTCAATGGCGGGCGCTCGAACCACCGCAATTTCAGCCGCGCGGAAACGGAGCAGGGCGTGCGCCCCGACTACGACAGCAATACGGGCAGCTCCAGCAACCACAATGCCTTCGGCCGCAGCGACCTGACGTGGATGCACAAGCTGGCCGGCGGCGCCAGGCTGGAACTGAAAGTCGGCGCCTCGACCGCCCGCAATACGTCCGACAGCCTGCAGCAGGGCTTTATCGATGGCAGTGGCCTTGCCCTCGAGCGCAAGGTGGGCGTGAAGGCGACGGAAAACGGCGTCAGTTCGACCGGCAAGTATTCTACGCCCCTGCTGCCCGGCCATGCCCTGTCGATGGGCTGGGATGGCGCCTACACGGAGCGCGAGGAATCGCGCCGCCAGCGCGAAGCGGCCCTGGGCACCTTGGGCGCGCGTCCGCCCGTCAACAGCGACGAAGGTTTCGACGCCACGATCAAGCGCCTGGCCGTGTTCGTGCAGGATGACTGGGAAATCACGCCGCGCTGGTCCATGTATGCGGGTGTGCGCTGGGAAGGCATTGACACGCGCAGCGCGGGCGACACCTATGACGAAGTACAGCAGCGCACCAGCGTGTGGAGCCCGCTGCTGCAAACCGTGTGGAAGTTGCCCGATACCAAGGGCGACCAGGTACGCCTGGCCCTGACGCGCACCTACAAGGCGCAGCCCACGTCAAGCCTGATTCCGCGCCGCAATACTTCGACCAACAATAGCCAGACGGACCCTGACCGCGAAGGCAATCCGTATCTGAAACCGGAGCTGGCGCTGGGCATCGATGTTTCGTACGAGCACTACTGGGCCGAAGGCGCCTTGCTCAGCGCGCGCGCCTCGGCCCGCCGTATCGATGGCTACACGCGCCAGGGCTTGCTGTTCATCAATGACCGCTGGGTCTCCACGCCCGTCAACGATGGCCGCGCCAATACACAGACACTGGAACTGGAAGCGAAGTTCCCGCTGCGCGCCGTGCTGGCCGCGCCTGTGCCGGCCATCGACCTGCGCGCCAGCGTCAGCCGCAACTGGTCGCAGGTGGAGCAGGTGCCGGGACCGGACAACCGGCTTGACCAGCAAACGCCCATCAGCGGCAACTTCGGCCTCGACTACAAGACGCCCGATGGCGTGCTGACCACGGGCGGCAGTTTCAATTTCCGCAACGGCGGCCCCGTGCGCATCACCGAGCGCCAGAGTGCCTATACGTCGCCGCGGCGCGACCTCGATATTTATGCGCTGTGGAAGTTCGATGCGAAGAACCAGCTGCGCCTGGCCGTGTCGAACCTGCTGGCGCAAGACTTCGAAAGCACCACCACGTATGCGGATGCCAGCGGCACGATTACCCGCAACAGCATTTCACCAAGTTCGCCGCAGGCGCGCGCCACCCTGGAAATGAAGTTCTGATGGTGACGTTCCTGCACTGAAAACCCCGGCCAGCCTCCCCGCTGGCCTATAATCTCGGCAATCGCGCGCGCGGCCGGTCCGTGCGCGCCACCTTTTCCTTTGCCAAGATTGCTTTTCCCATGACGTTTTCCTCCCTCGGCCTGATCGATCCCCTGGTCCGCAAACTCGATGAGCTCGGCTATGCCAAGCCCACGCCCGTGCAGGCGCAAGCGATTCCTGCCGTGCTGGCCGGGCGCGACCTGATGGCCGCCGCCCAGACGGGCACGGGCAAGACGGCCGGCTTTGCCGTGCCGCTGCTGCAGCGCCTGACCCTGGAAGGCGTGGTGGCGCCCCAGTGCGTGCGCGTGCTGGTGCTCGTGCCCACGCGCGAACTGGCCGAGCAAGTCTATGCCAGCTTCCGCAGCTATGGCGGTAACTTGCCGCTGCGCAGCTTTGTCGCGTATGGCGGCGTACCCATCGAGCCGCAGATCAGCAAATTGCGCAAGGGCCTCGACGTGCTGGTGGCCACGCCGGGCCGCTTGCTGGACTTGCAGACGCAGGGCGCCGTCAAGTTCGAGCAAGTGCAGACGCTGGTGCTGGACGAGGCTGACCGCATGCTGGATCTGGGCTTCGAGCGCGAGCTCGATATATTGCTGATGACCATGCCCAAGCAGCGCCAGACCCTGCTGTTCTCGGCCACCTTCTCGGACGCCATCCGCGCCATGGCGAAAACCATGCTGAAGGATCCCGTCTCGGTCGAGGTGAGCGCGCGCAACAGCACCGTCAAGGCCGTCAAGCAATCGGTCATCGTGTGCGACAAGAAGCGCAAGCCGGAACTGTTCCTGCACTTGCTGAAGAAAATGCGCTGGGGCCAGGTATTGGTCTTCGTCAAGACGCGCAAGGGTGTCGAGCTGCTGGTGAACACCTTGCTGGAGCAGGGCGTGCGTGCCGATTCCATTCATGGCGACAAGACGCAGCCGAACCGCCTGCGCGCGCTGGCCCGCTTCAAATCTGCCGAGGTGCAGGTGCTGGTGGCTACCGACGTGGCCGCCCGTGGCCTCGATATCGACCAATTGCCCGTCGTCGTCAATTTCGACTTGCCCACCGTGGCGGAAGACTATATCCACCGCATCGGCCGCACGGGCCGCGCGGGCGCTTCGGGTGCAGCCATTTCGCTTGTGTGCGCCGATGAAGTGGAGCTGCTGTCGGCCGTGGAAGCGCTGACCCGGCAAACGCTGAAACGCAACGAAGAGCCCGGTTTCGAGGCGGAGCACCGCGTGCCGGGTACCTCCGCCGGCGGCACCATCCAGAAGAAGGCCGTGAAAGTGCTGGCGCCGAAGGCGGCGGAGCGGGCCAAGAAAAGGCGCTTCTACAAATAATCAGGGACGCCAGGCGCGCAGCACGGATATGCCATTCGTGCCATCATGCGCTTATGACCTCGATACCTTTGTTCCCGCTCAATACGGTGCTGTATCCCGATGGCTATCTGCCCCTGCAGATCTTCGAGGTACGCTATCTGGACATGATACGCAAATGCATCATGGGCGAGCAGCCGTTCGGCGTGGTGCAGCTGCTGGATGGCACGGAAGTGCGCAAGCCGGGCCATCAGGAAACCCTGGCGCCCGTGGGCACCCTGGCGCGCGTCATTGACTGGGCCGCGCCCTTGTCCGGCTTGCTGCAAATCAAATGCATGGGCATGCAGCGCTTTCACATCGTTTCCAGCGAACAGCTGAAGCACGGCTTGTGGATGGCGCAGGTCGAAACTTTACCGCCCGATAAAACCATTCCCATTCCGCAAGAGCAGCAGAACGTAGCCGACGCGCTCGGCGCGCTGATCCGCACCTTGCAGGAGCAAAAGATCCCGCCCGACCAAATGCCCTTGCAGCCGCCATACCGGCTCGACGAGTGCGGCTGGGTGGCAAACCGCTGGTGCGAGCTGCTGTCCCTGAGCGCCATGCAAAAGCAATTGTTGCTGAGCCAGGACAATCCCGTACTGCGCCTGGAACTGGTGCAGGATATGCTCACGGAAAATGGCCTGCTCGAAGAGTAAAGCATCCCAAGCCGCATGCTTGCACAAGTTCCGTTGTGTAATTGCAATTTCTATTGAGAAATACTTTACGCTTTGCCGCCGCTGGCATAAGATAATGCCCCTGGGCAAGATTGCCCTGGGCAACATTCAAGAGTACACGACATGGCAAAAGTAAGCGCGGAACAGATCAATGCGGCAATGGAAGCGATGGCGGGCGAAGGCCAGGCCATCACGGTACGCGCCTTGCGCGAACGGCTGGGCAACGGCGCCTGCCTGGGCACCATCAGCAAGCTCTTGCTGCGCCGCAAGGCAGGCGCGCAACGCCAGATCGCTGCCGCCGCCGAACTGTCGCCCGTGCTGCAGCAAGCCATCCTCGATTATGTAGGACAGGAATTAAGCGCCAGCCACAGCGCGCATGAAGCCGAGATGAATGACAATCAACAGGAATTGATGGACCTGGCCAGCGAGAACGAGCGCCAGCAAGAGTTGCTCGACCTGCAGGCGGGCGAGCTGGAAACCTTGCGCGAGGAGCTCGAGCGCGAACGGCAAGTGGCGAACCAGGCCCGCACGGACCTGGCCAAGGCGCAACTGCGCCTGGAAGGCTTGCCGCGCCTGGAAGAGGCGGCCGAGCAGGCACGCATGGATCTGGCCAAGGCGCAATTCAAGCTCGAAGGCATCCCGCGCCTGGAAGAAGCGGCCGAAGCGGCGCGTGCCGAACTGATCCAGGCCCAGTTGAAGCTGGAAAGCCTGACGCGCGTGGAAACGGAACTGGCGGCCGCGCGCCTGGAACTGGAAGCGGAACGCGAAGAGCTGGGCGAAACGCGCGCCGAGCTGGACGAAGAGCGCACCTTGCGCATCAAGGCGCAGCAGTTCATCGTCGATCCGATATTCAAGACCCCTGTCTGAGGACACCTGACCAAACCTGCTGCGCGTCGCGCTTTGCGGCCTGCGATGCTCACCGTACTGGAGTACGGTTGCGCTTCTTAGCCACAAATCACTGCCGCTCGCGACGGTTTTGTCAGGTGTCGAGACGTCGGGGGGAATAGGTCATGCGGGCCTTGCTGGCTTAAAATGGCGCACTGTCGCGCCATGTCGTGCGACGCCTTGATCGCAAAGAAGGTTTATGCCCGTAGAAAAGAAAGTGTCGCTCCCGCTTGCGGCCACGCCCATATCGCCGCGCGCGCTGCCGCCCCGGCCGCCAGCACAATTCAGTTCGCCCGAAGCGGCCCTTGCGCGCAAGCAGGCACGCGAGGACAAGGATGCGCAGGTGCGCGGCGTCACGTCCATCGACGCCATGCGCGAGGCCATCAAGCAGGCGGCGCGTGACTTGCCGGCCATCACCGAGGTGCCGCGCCTGGCCATGCTGGACGCCGCCGCCTTTCGCGCGCGCGCCGCGTTGGGATTGCCCTTCCTGATGCGCGGGCTGGTGCAGCGCTGGCCCTTATCCAAGCTGGAACCCGAAGTCTTGCGCGAGCAATTCAGCCACGTGCCCGTGCGCGCGCGCGTGGGCGACTACATCAACACGGCATTCGCGGCAGACCGCGCCATGCAGGACATGTCGATGGGGCAATACCTGGACCTGGTGGCGGAGGGCAAGTACGCGCTGCCGCCATACCTGGGCAACCTGGAATTGCGCGAGCTGAACCGCCTGTGCCACTGGCCCACGTATTTTGACAAGATGGGCCCGCCGCGCTTCTGGGTGGGGCCGGGCGGTACGGTCACGCCCTTGCATTGCGATTACGATGACAATATCTTCGCGCAAGTGTGGGGACGCAAGCGCATCTTTTTATCGCCGCCGCACCACGACGTCTTTCTCTATCCCAGCGAAGCGAACGCCATTCTCTTCGGTTCACCGTTCGACCCGGAAGCGCCCGATTTCGAACGTTTTCCCCTGGCGCGCCAGGCCAGCATGATCGAATGCATCGTCGAACCGGGCGACATGCTGTACGTGCCTGCCGGCTGGTACCACCAGGTGCGCGCGCTGACGTTTTCCCTGTCGTCGAACCGCTGGGCCAGGGCCGTGCCGCTGGCGCTGCATGCAGATGCTGCGCTGCGGCGGGACGTGGAATAAACCTTAGGGCTGGATGGCCTTGCCTGCTGCGCGCACACGGCGCTTGGGACGCCACTCGCTGAGGATGCCCGCGCAAATGATCAAGACCGCGCCCACGATGGCCAGGGCTGGCAGGCGCTCGCCGGCGATGCGGCCGATCACGCCGGCCCACACGGGTTCACCCGCGTAGATCAGCGTCGCTTTCGTGGCGGAAATGCGCTTTTGCGCCCAGTTCATCACATATTGGATCAGTGCGCTGGCGCAGCCCAGTGCCAGCACGCTGAGGATGAAAGTCTTGCTGAGGACCGGTGGCGCTTCACCCATGACGGGCATCAGCAGCAAGGCGATCAATGACGCCGTGGCCAGTTGCACGATGGTCACGCGCAGGATGTTCAATTGCGGCGAGACGCGGCTGATGAGGATGATTTCCAGGGCAATCGCGATGGCGCCCACGGCAGTGATCAGTTCGCCTGTACCGAAGCCCATGCTCAAGCCATCCGTGCCGGTGAGCAGCAGCAAGCCGGCGAACGCCAGCACGACGGCAGCCCATACGGCAGGGTGGGGCCGCTGCTTGAAGACCAGCCATTGCACCAGCGGCACGATGGGCACATAGAAGGCCGTGATGAAGGCCGACTTGCTGCTCGTGATATACATCAAGCCATAGGTTTGCAGCGCGTAGCCGCCAAAGATGCTCACGCCGATGGCCATGCCTGTCAACAATTCGGCCTTCGTCAGGTGGCGCAGCTGGCCCCGGCAAATCAGGGCGCCGATACTGGCGGCCACGGCAAAGCGGGCGGCGACAAACGCCAGCGGGCCGCTGACCGTCACGGCATGTTGCACGACGAGAAATGTGCCGCCCCAGATGAAGGTGATGGCGATCAGGGCCAGTTCGGGCAGGCCGAAGGCGGGCGGGGGACTTGCGTGTGTTTTCATGGGGCGCTATGCTATGAGCAAAATATTTCCCATCATCATAGGAGCAATATATTGCGCAGTCAAGCCGAGGCCGGTGGCGTGCTGGCACACCTGGCCACCAATCTGCGGCGCTTGCGCCTGGCTGCCGGCCTCAGCCAGGAAGAGCTGGCGCGCAAGTCGGGCCTGAGCCGGCGCATGGTCAATGGCGTCGAGGCAGGCAGCACCAACATCAGCCTGGCCAACCTCGACCATGTGGCAGCCGCCCTGAACGTGGCCTTTGTCGACCTGGTGCAGCCGCCGCAACAGCCGCACGACAGCCTGCGCGTGCTGATGTGGCAAAGCGCGTCGCAGGCCAACCAGGCCGTGCTGCTGGGTGCCGCGCCCGCCAGCCGCCAGGTGGAACTGTGGGCCTGGCGCCTGGCGCCTGGCGAGCGCTACGATGCGCAAGCCGATCCGGCGGGCTTCAGCGAAATGATCTACGTGCTGGAAGGCGAGCTGCAGCTGGAACTGGCGGCCGGGACGAGAACGCTGGGCACGGGCGATTTTTTCGTCTTCAGCAGCGCGCAAGCATATGCCTATGTGAATGCCGGCGAGTCCACCTTGCGCTTTACGCGCAATGTGGCCAGCTGACAGCGCGGTTACGGCAGGCCGCAGCCCACCAGCAACAGCATCGGCCGCTCCCGCTCTTCCGCCAGCGCTGGCTGCTGCGCGACCTGTGCGTCGGTGGGACCCCATTCTTCCACATGTTCCAGCTGGAAACCCGCTTGCAGCAGCGCATTGATGGTCGTACCCAGGGTGCGGTGCTGCTTGATCACGCCTGGCGCCAGCCAGTCCGACACGCGCGGGCCTTGCTGCTGGTAGCTGTCGACGGGCCAGCGCTTGCTGCCTTGCGCGTCCGTCAGCCAGCCCGGCTGGCGCGGGGCCATGAAGATCGGATGCTCGATGGAAAACACCAGCTTGCCGCCCGGTTTCAAGCCGTGGCGGATGGCAGCCAGCAAGGTGGTGAAATCCTCGATGTAGTGAAACGCGAGCGAACTGTAGACGAGGTCGTAGCTGGCGGGCGGCAGGGCCAGTTGTTCCAGGTCCAGCCGGGCATAGTCGACCGCCGCGTGCTCACCCATGCTGCATGCCTGCGCCAGCATCTTTTCCGACACGTCCACGCCCAGCACCTGCGCCGCACCAGCGTCGGCTGCCCAGCGGCAGAACCAGCCATAGCCGCAGCCCAGGTCGAGCACGCTTTTTCCTTGTATCTCCGGCAGCATGGCGCGCAGGGCTGGCCATTCGGGGGCGCTGTCGAGTCCGCCGACGGAGCGGGGCAGCTGGCTGTAGCCGGTAAAGAAGGCGTCGTTGTCGTAGATATTCTGTGTCATGTGTCGATATCCTTGTGGACGGTGCGCTTGGCATGCCCGCCCCGTTGTGCCCGGTAAATGCCCGCGTGGCCGGAAAACAGATAGGCCACGACGCAGGCGATGGCTGCGTACACGCCGATCTCGGCGCCGAACAGTTCCATGGCCATCAGGGTCGAGGCGATCGGCGTATTGGCGGCACCGGCGAAGACGGCAACGAAACCGACGGCGGCCAGCAAGGTGACGGGCTGGTGCAGCAGCGGGCCCAGCGCATTGCCCAGGGTCGCGCCGATGAAGAACAATGGCGTCACTTCGCCGCCCTTGAATCCCGTGCCCAGCGAGACGATGGTAAACGCCATCTTGGCCAGGAAATCGTATGCCGGCAGCGGTTCCTTGAGCGCGTCGACGATGGTGGGGATGCCCAGGCCGATATACTGGTCCGTGCCGATCAGCCACACGGCGATGGCGATGATCACGCCGCCGGCCAGGGGGCGCAGCGGGGCGTAGCTGATCCAGCGCTTCATCAGCCCGCTCAAGCCGTGCGTGGCCTGCGCAAACACGTTACCGGTCACGCCGAACAGCACGCCAGCGATCACCATGGCGGACAAGGTCCAGGCGGAGAGGGCGGGGATCAAAGGCACGGCGTAATGCGTGTGGTGAATGTTGAATAACTGCCCCCACAGCAAGCCCACCTGGTCGGCGATGACGGCAGCTAGCAGGCAGGGCAGCATGGCTTCGTAGCGCAAGCGGCCGATGGCCAGCACTTCCAGGCCGAAGATGGCGCCCGCCAGCGGCGTGCCGAAGACGGAGGCAAAGCCGGCGCTGATGCCGGCCATCAGGACGATGCGGCGGTCTTCATTGTTCAGGCGAAACATACGGGTCAGCTGGTCGGCCAGGGCGCCGCCCATCTGCACGGCCGTGCCTTCGCGCCCGACGGAAGCGCCAAACAAATGCGAGATGACGGTGCCGCCCAGCACCAGCGGCGCCATGCGCAAGGGGATGATTTTTTTCGGGTCGTGGATTTCATCGATGAGCAGGTTCGCGCCGCCTTCGACACTGCTGCCATAACGCAAATACAGCCAGCCGACGGCAAAGCCCGCCACGGGCAGCAGCCAGATCAGCCAGGCGTGCGCCCGCCGCGTAGCGGTTGCCCATTCAAGGGCGAACAGGAAGCCGGCCGAAGCCGATCCCGCCAGCACGGCCACAACAAAGGCCAGCAGCAGCCATTTCAGCAGATGCCGCAAGAGGTCGGTAAGGGCGCTAAGACGCTGCATCGTGCATCCAGTCAAGGCTGATCGGTGGGTGTTTCCTTACAAGCCCAGTTCCGCCACCAGCGTTTGGCCGATGGCGCGCTGCTCGTCCAGGATGGCGCGCAGGTGGTGGGGGCGCGTCTTGACGTTGGTCATGACCACGCGCAGCACGTTGGTCGGGCCAGGGTAGCGCGTCGATTCCAGTACCGTGCGCGACACAAAACTGTGGCCTTGCGCCTTTTGCCGGTTTTGCAGCTTGGCGTTCAAGGTGTTCAGCTGTTTGTTCAGTTCGGCCGCCGCGTCCTCCTGGCCGCCGGCCAGCAAGCTGTCCATGCGCTGGCGCAAGTGCGCGGGCGCATAGCGGTAGGTCAGGATGAAGGTGTCGGAGCGCGTGACGAGCTCGAAATCCTGCTGGTCGGCCAGCAAGTCCTGCAGCTGGCCGGACAGGGTGGCCGCCTGCCGCAGCAAGGTCGTGTAGCCGGATACGCCCAGCACCTTGAACGACGTCCACAGTTTCAAGGCATCGAAGCGGCGCGAGCCTTCCAGCGAGGTCTGGCCCAGGTCGCCCGAATTGTCGCGCAAGATGTAGTTGGCGTTGTGTTTCAGCAAGTTCAGGCTGGCGCTATCCTTGAACAGCACCATGCTTTGCGCCATCGGCACCCACAGCAATTTATGCCCGTCGATGACGACGGAGTCGGCCAGGGCAATCCCGTCGTACAGGGCGCGGTACTGTTCCGCGATCAGGAGGGCGCCGCCCCAGGCCGCATCCACGTGGAACCAGATGCTTTCCCGCGCGGCAATGGCCGCCATGGCGGCCAATGGATCGATGGCGCCCGTTTCCGTCGTGCCGGCGATGCCGATCATGGCGACGACCTTGATCTTGCGCAATTTCAAGTCGGCAATGGTCGCTTCCAGCGCGGCGATATCGATGCGGTTGTCGCGGTCGACGGCCACCAGGTGCAAGGCGTTTTCGCCGAGGCCCAGGGTCGCCAGCGCCTTTTTCACGGAGTAATGGCTGCGGGCCGAGCCGATCACGGCCAGCCCCGCGTAGCTGGAATCCTGCATGGCGGCAAACAGGCCCCGTTTGCGCGTGCCGGGCAACTGCCGTTCCAGCGCTACGGCCAGGGCCGTCAAGTTGCCCATGGTGCCGCCATTGACGACATTGCCCAGCGCGCCGCTGGTGGCCGCCATCGCCTGCGCGTAGACGCTATCGGCCTGCTGGTACACCTGGCGGTGCAGCCAGCCGAGGATCTGCTTTTCGATCAGGGTCGACACATACGCCGTCTCGATCTTGACCTGGTTCTGGTTCAGGGTCGCCGTAAACGCTTCGGCCAGCACGCTGATCCACGGCAGGGCCTGCGTCATGTGGCCGATGTATTGCGGGTGGTTCAGCTGGGCCGTATTGGCCAGCACGGTGGTATCGAGTTCTTGCAGGAAATCCGCCACGGGCATGCCGTGCGCGGGCAGGCAAGTATCGGACAGTTGCGTCAGCAATTGCGCATACGGCGTGTGCGGATAGGGCGTGTCGCGTTCGGCGGCCAGCCAGCCGCCCAGCATGCCCAGCGCCTGCTGCAGGGGCGCGGGCGAGCGTTGCAGCGCATCGATGGAAAAATGCTGCTGCAGCAGCTGTTCGATAGGGGTATCGGTCATGGCGCGTTGTCTTCTCTACGGATTGCTGATGCCACGGTGACAAACGAATTGCGCCCAGGCGAAAGCGGGATTTTACCCGACTCCGCCTGGGCGCATCAGTTTGCTATATCAGTTTGCTATGACTGCTGGTGATCAGAAGTAGTTCAGGCCCAGCGCCGACTTGACTTCATCGGCCGTGCGGGCCGCCACTTCGCGTGCCTTGAAGGTGCCTTCCTTCAGCATCTGGATGACCTGGCCCTTGTCCTTGGCGAATTCTTCGCGGCGGGCTCGGATCGGCGCCAGCATTTCCTGCAAGACTACATCCAGGCGCTTCTTGACAATGCTGTCGCCCAGGCCGCCACGCACATAATGGGCCTTCATTTCGGCCAGCGCCGCTTTTTCCGGATCGAAAGCGTCCAGGTAGGTAAACGCGATGTTGCCTTCCAGGTGGCCCGGGTCTTCCACGCGCAGGTGCAGCGGGTCGGTATAGACTTTTTTCACGGCGGCCGTGATTTCGGCCGAGGTCGCACCCAGGTTGATGGTGTTGCCCAGCGACTTGCTCATCTTCGCCTTGCCGTCGATGCCGGGCAGGCGGCCGATGTCGGGTACCAGCGCCTTGCATTCCATCAGCACTTCGCGGTTGTACATGCGGTTGAAGCGGCGCACGATTTCATTCGTTTGCTCGATCATCGGGATCTGGTCTTCGCCCACGGGTACCACGCCCGCCTTGAATGCCGTGATGTCGGCCGCCTGGCTGGCAGGATAGGTCAAAAAGCCGGCCGGGATGTCGCGCTCGAAGCCGCGCAGGCGGATTTCTTCCTTGACGGTGGGATTGCGCTCGAGGCGCGCCACGGTGACGATGTTCAGATAGTAAAACGTCAGTTCGGCCAGTTCCGGGATTTGCGACTGGATGAATACCGTGGTCTTCGTCGGGTCGATGCCGACGGCCAGGTAATCGAGCGCCACTTCGACGACATTGCGGTGCACCTTGTCGATGTCTTCCATATTGTCCGTCAGCGCCTGGGCGTCGGCCAGCATGATGAATTGCTTGTAGCTGTTCTGGTAGCGGACGCGGTCGCGCAGGCTGCCCACGTAGTGGCCCAGGTGCAAGGGGCCGGTCGGGCGGTCGCCCGTCAGGATCACGGATTGCGACGCGATGGCGGCGGCGGACAGCGGCGCGGCCGGGGTATTCTCGGTGTCGGGGGTATCGGGGGTGTTAGGCAAGCTCATCAAGTTTCCTTTCGAGCCGCCTGCATCGGGGATGATCCAGGCTGAGCCTGTTACGCCACCGATCGAGGCGGCGTTGATCATAATTCACATCACTATGCAGTGGCCGCGCGAAAGTGAGCGGGACCACCAATTCAAGCAGGCGTGTTGTGAATGAATAAATTTCATGGCGTTATGGTTGCAGTTCGCACGCGTTCTGTCAAGTTTGCACCCCGATTTATCTGCTGCGCTGCGTCAGAGGCTAGCCTTATGCGGAACTTGCTTTCCGGGTACTATTGCCGTTCGGCCACTTTTGCGTGGCATGAATCATTGGAGAACAGTATGCGCGTGTCGTCCCCCGTCCGGCTCACCGGTCTGGCTTTTGTTATCAGTTCCTTGTTTGCAGTACCGGCGATGGCGCAAACGCCGCCGATGACGCCCGATATCGGCGCCAAGCTGGTGATGCCCGACATGAATGACTACGTCAAGCGCGTGGTGATGATCCCCATGCGCGACGGCGTCAAGCTGTACACGGTGATCGTCGTGCCGAAAGGCGCGCAAAAAGCGCCGATCATGCTCACGCGCACGCCGTACAATGCGGCCCGCCGCGCCCAGCGCGCCGCCAGCCCCAGCATGCTGGTCACTTTGCCGCTGGGCGACGACACCCTGGTGGAAAACGGCTACATTCGCGTGTTCCAGGACGTGCGCGGCAAGTATGGCTCGGAAGGCGATTACGTCATGACGCGCCCCGTGCGCGGTCCGCTGAACAATACCAAGGTCGACAACGTGACCGATGCGTGGGACACCATCGACTGGCTCGTCAAAAACGTGCCGGAAACGAATGGCAAGGTGGGCATGCTCGGTTCCTCGTACGAGGGGCATACGGTGCTGATGGCCCTGGTCGACCCGCATCCGGCCCTGAAGGTGGCCATTCCCATGAGCGCCATGGTCGATGGCTGGCGCGGCGACGACTGGTTCCATAACGGCGCCTTCCGCATGCCCAGCCTGTCGTACATCGCGGGACAGACGAGCGTGCGCGGCGGCGGCGAATCGCCGGCGCTGGGCGTCTACGACGATTACGACGCGTATCTGCGCATCGGCTCGGCCGGTGACTACGCGAAAAAATTCGGCATCGACAAGCTGACGTACACGAAAAAGCTGTTCGAACATCCGGCCTACGACAGTTACTGGCAAGAACAGGCGCTCGACAAGATCCTCGCGAAACGCCCGTTGATCGTGCCCACCATGCACGTGGTGGGGCAGTGGGACCAGGAAGATATCTATGGCCCCTACGCCACCTATTGGGCGATGGAGGGACGCGACAAGCGCAACAACCTCAATTACCTGGCCATCGGCCCGTGGCGCCATAGCGGCGTCAACTATGACGGTTCCAGCCTGGGCGCCCTGAAGTTTGACGGCGACACGGCGCGCCAGTTCCGCGAAAAAGTCATGCAGCCATTCCTCAATCAATACCTGAAGGATGGCGCGCCGGACGCGAATACGGCGCCCGTGGTGTCGTACCAGAGCGGCACGAATCAGTGGCAGCGCCTGCAGCAGTGGCCGCTGGCTTGCGAGACCTGCGACACGAAGCTGACGCCGATCTACCTGCAGGATGGCTACAAGCTGGGCTTTGCGGCGCCATCGGGCGCTGCGGATGCGGCTGAAGGCGCCTTCGATGAATACGTGGCCGATCCCGCCAAGCCCGTGCCTTTCGTGCCCCGTCCCGTGCGCCTGAACGATGGCGACGTGTGGAAGCCATGGCTGGTCAGCGACCAGCGCGGCTACGCGGACCGCACGGACGTGCTCAGCTATGTTTCCGAACCGTTGAAAACGGCCGTGCGCATCGCTGGCGCGCCGATGGTCAACCTGTTTGCCGCCACCAGCGGCACGGATGCGGACTGGGTGGTGAAACTGATCGACGTGTATCCGGATGAGGTGCCGTCGCAGCCGGCCATGGGCGGGTATCAGCTGGGCGTGGCGATGGATATCTTCCGCGGGCGCTACCGCGACAGCTTCGAGCACCCGACGCCGATACCGGCGGGCCAAGTGCAGCGCTACCGCTTCGCCTTGCCGAACGCGAATCACGTCTTCCTGCCCGGCCACCGCATCGCCGTGCAAGTACAGTCGAGCTGGTTCCCCCTGTACGACCGCAATCCGCAAAACTACGTGCCGAACATCTTCCTGGCCGATCCAGGCCATTATAGAAAGGCGACGCAGCGCGTGTACCACGCGACAGGGGCGGCCAGCGCAATCGAGTTGCCGATGGCGCCGCTCGACGCCCGCTAGGCCATTCGCATCAGCATGGCGCCCGCCGCGATCAGGGCGATGGCCAGATAGCGGCGGGGGCTGATTGTTTCGCGCAGGAACAGGGCCGCAATGGCGATGGCGAACAAAATCGATGTTTCGCGCAGGGCGGCGATGGCGGCCACGGGCGCCTGCGTCATGGCCCACAGGGCCAGGCCATACGAGGCGAGGGTGCCGAAACCGCCAACGGCGGCCAGGCGCCATTGCGTTTGCGCATACGCAAGCAAATCGGCGGGACGGCGCAACGCCGTCCACAGCAGCAATCCGGTTCCGTTCAAGACAAAAATCCACATCGTGTAGGCGGCTGGCGCGCCGGACAGGCGCACGCCGATGCCGTCGATCAGGGTATAGCTGGCGATGACGCAGGCGTTGCCCAGTGCAAAGGCGGTGGCGCGCCCCGTGCTTTTCGGCACCGTGCCGATGGCGCTCGTGCGCGCGGCAACATACAGGCCGAGGATCCCCGCGCAGATGCAGGCGACGGCGCCCATCTGCATGGCGGACAGGCGCTCGCCGATCAGCGGCCAGCTGGCCAGCGCGACGATAAGCGGCGCGCTGCCGCGCATCAGGGGATAGGCATGGCTCATGTCGCCCGCCTTGTAGGCGGCCGCCAGCAGCGAGTAATAGGCCAGCTGCGCCACGGCCGAGGCGGCCAGGTAGGGCCAGCTGGCGGGTGCGGGAGCATGAACAAAGGGCAAGACGGCCAGTGAAATCAGGGCCGCGCCGACGGAGACGAGCACCGTGCTGAGAAAGGTATCCTTGCCGGACTTGACGATGGCGTTCCAGCTGGCGTGCAGCAGGGCGGCAAACAGGACGACGGCGACGACCAGACCGGACATGCAGGCCTTAGCGGGGGCGTATGCTCAGCGACAGCAATTCCTGGCGGTGATGGCGCTGGAAGCCTTCCATCACGGAACCCGAGCGCCCCGCCTTGTCCAGCAGGTCGCGCAGGGTGGCCTGGTCTTCCGCCGTGAGGGATTTGCGCGACAGGTAGACGCCGCTCATGCCCCAAGGTAATTCCGGCAGCGCTTCCAGGCGCAAGCGGTCGGCCAGGCCATACACGCGCGCATCGTTCTGCGCCACGCCTGCCAGGATGGTGGGGCTCATGATGGTGGCATCGATGAAGCCGCTTTGCATCAGGCGCGCCACGGAGAGCGCGTCGACTTCGTAGAACAGGCGTCCCTGGCTGCTCAGTTCCTTCGCCAGCGCCTGGTACGGTGCGCCATAGTCGTAGCCGCGCACGAGCGCCACGCGCAATTCGCGCCGCTCGATCAGTTCCTGCATGGTGTTGATGGGCGCGCGCGCGCCCTGTAGCGAGATCAGCAGGGGGCGGCTGCCCAGCATGGGGATGAACAAGCCATGCTGGTCGCGCCGCAAGGTGCTGCTGGCGGGGATCAGCAAGTCGGCCTTGCCCGCCTCGAACATCGCTTCCAGGCGCGCGCGGGGCACGGCCGTAAAGATGAAATTGCAGCCGAGCTTGGCGCCCATGCTGCGCAGCAAGTCGGGATAGATGCCGCCGATCGTGGCGCCATTGACCACCACGCTGGCGCCGATGGCCGAGACGGGCACCTGGATGTCGCGCGAACATTGCGCGCCCGCCAGCGGCGGCAGCGCCAGCGCCAGCATGGCCACGGTTCGGCGCCAGGCGCTGGAATAAAAGTCAGTCATACCCATCCTTGCTCACCATCGAATGCCGGGCATCGGTAACACCCCGCTGATTATCCCATTCTCGCCTATTTATTTCCCAAATACAACATTATCCCGCTGACTACTTTGTGGTGGAAACCATAAGTCTTGCCTCGCGTTGCGCCTTGAAGTAGCGCCAGGCCACCAGGATGGCCAGAATTTGCATGATCGCGCACAGGTAGAAAGTGCTGCCGATGCGCCAGTCCTGCGGCGGCAAATGGCTCACTTTGCCGAGAATCATGCTGCCCAGCAAAGGCATCATGATGATGCCCAGGCTGCTGATCGATTGCAGGGAGCCCATCAGTTCTCCCTGTTCGCTGGCGTTCGATGATTTCGAGATGATGCCTTGCAGGGCCGGTCCGGCGGCAAAGGCCAGCAGGTTGCAGAGGATCAGCGCATACATCATCCAGCCCTGCGTCGCCAGGCCGTACAGCAAATAGGTGAGGGCGCCCGAAGCCATGCCCAGCAGCGACAACCGCACCTCGCCGAAGCGCTTGATGAGTATGCCCAGCAAGCCCGCCTGCACGACGGCCGCGCACAGGCCCACGCAGAACAGGGCGATGCCGTTCTGGCGCGGCGTCCAGTCGAAACGGAAATGCGTGTACAGCACCCAGGTGGTGTTGAGCATCATTTGCGCAAACGTCATCAGGCCGAAAGCCAGTACCAGGCCGCGGATTTCCACGCGGCGCACCAGCTTCAGCAGGGCGGCAAACGGATTGATGCGCGCCAGGGTGAACGGTGCGCGCGGGCCCGGCTGCAGCGATTCGGGCACGCAGAAATAGCCATAGATGAAATTGGCCGCCGACAGGCCCGCCGCCACGTAGAACGGCAGGCGCAGATCGATTTCGCCCAGCAGGCCGCCCAGCATGGGGCCGCAAATGAAACCCAGGCCGAAAGCGGCGCCGATCTTGCCGAAGCTCTTGGCGCGGTTGTCCGGCGTGGACACGTCGGAGGCGTAGGCGGACGCGACCGACATGCTGGCCGACGAGACGCCGCCGATAACCCTGCCAATGAACAGGCAGGCCAGGTTCGGCGCCCAGCCCGTGGCGAGAAAGTTGATGCCCATGCCGGCCATCGAGTACAGCAGCACGGGACGGCGTCCCACGCGGTCGCTGATGGCGCCCAGCATGGGCATGAAGATGAATTGCAGCAAGCCGAAGAGGGCTGCCATGATGCCGTACCAGAACGCCTGGGCATCCTTGCCGTCGACAAAGTTGCCGATCAGGATGGGCAGCACGGGCACCACCAGGCCGATGCCCAGCATGTCGATGAAGACGCAGACGAGGATGAAATTGAGGTTGCCGGCGCGCGCGGGCGCGGCGGGCGATGACGGGGAAGGGCTGTCGGTGCTGGTTTTATCGGACATGCATGCTTTCGGCGCGCACCCCGCGCCGCCGTGCGGCTGGCGGGGTTCAGTTGTTGGCGTTGCGCCGGCGCGTTGCAGGTTTCTGCTGACGCGCGGCGCGATAGCTGAGCCTTGCATTATAGACAGCATGGGCCATGCTGGCTATCGCCACCAGGGTTTATGTACTAATACCCCACTCGCCGGCAAAGGCGGCGCGGAAATCCGTCAGCACGGCCAGCCGCTGTTCGGCCAGCGCGCGGCCTGCCGCCGTCTGCATCTTGCCGGGCAGTTTGTCGAGTTTGGTGACGATATGGTCGAGCGCGTATGCCTTGTCGTCGAGCGGGCGATGGGCTGCCAGCGGATCGCTGCCATGCGCCAGCGCGCTATCCATGCGCGCCGCCGTGTAAAACAGGCGTGCCAGTCCCACGGCGCCCAGCGCGTCGATGCGGTCGGCATCCTGCACGATTTGCGCTTCGATGGTGTGCGGCGGCAAGTTGGCGGAAAAACTGTGCGTCTCGATGGCGTGTGCCACGCCGGCCAGTTTTTCTGATGGGAAATCCAGTTCCGCCAATTGGCGGCAAGCCAGTGCTGCCGCCTGGCGCGAGGCCAGGTGGCGCTCGGGATGGTTTTTCGGCAGGTTGACCAGGTCGTGCAGATAGCAGGCGGCCATCACGGTGAGGGCGTCCGCTTCCGCATGGTTCTGCAGCAAGACACTGGCATTGCGCCAGACGCGTTGCAGGTGGTTGATGTCGTGGGCGCTGTCATCGCCCAGGCCGGCCGTGGCCAGCGCCAGCAGGCGTGGTTGCCATTGGGAAAGCAAGGATTGCATGGTTCGAACTTCTAAAAGGCAAAGGCCGCAAGTGTGGCATAAAACGGCGAGCTTGGCAGTGCAGGCACCTGCATTTGCGGTCCGGCGAGTGCCATGCAGCGTGCCGTTTTTGCCACGTAATTTCCCCTTTGATAACGAGGCAGGTCGGCAGACGCTCTTTTTTAGTGCATGTAAAATTTACATGGGGTAACATTGCCGCATGGAAATTAGAAGCATAAGCTAATTGCAAGAAAGTATTTGCAAAACATACAAGTAGGAGCCATACCTTGCGGATGGCTCTTGTCACGTCCAAGGCCTGCGTGCAGCGTGCCGTGGCCTGCGCCCTTGGGCGATTTAACTAAAGGATTATCATGAGCACCATTTCCAGCGACACTGGCGCAACCGTTGCCAAGGCTGCCGAGTACCTGGCTTTTACCCTGGGCCAGGAAGAGTATGGCATCGACATCCAGAAAGTCAGCGAAATCCGCAGCTATGAAACGCCGACCCGCATCGCCAACGCCCCCGAGTTCGTCAAGGGCGTGGTCAACCTGCGCGGCATCATCGTGCCGATCGTCGACATGCGCATCAAGTTCAACCTGGGCACGCCCAGCTATGACCAGTTTACCGTTGTCATCATCCTCAATATCGGCAACCGCGTCGTCGGCATGGTCGTCGACCGCGTCTCCGACGTCACCACCCTGATGCCGGAGCAGATCAAGCCGGCGCCGGACATGGGCCGTTCGATCAACACGGAATACGTGATCGGCCTGGGCACCATCGACGAGCGCATGCTGATTCTGGTCGATATCGACCAGCTGATGTCCAGCGCCGACATGGGTTTGATCGAGAAGCTGGCCGCCTAGGCCGCCAGGAAAAGTCCAGGGCCGCGTTGCCTCGCCGTACATTCGTACTGCCTTCGGCCACGCGCCTTGCCCTGAACATGTCCTGACACCCCGGTGCCGAAAGGGTTTTTTAGAAACAATTGACCCCAAGCATTGTTTGCTTTTTCTGCAAGGCGCACGCTAGCGCATTTCCTGGCGCACGGTTCAGCCGAACCGTGCGCCAGTTTCACTTGTCACGCCAATTCGCTACAGCGGCCAACCAGCGCCCGCCCATGAGCGAGATCGTCAGCTTGTTATCAGGCTGACGGCAGGGCTTTTTAGGATAGTCACATGAATTTATTACGCAACGTCAGCATCGGTGTCCGCCTCGGACTCGGTTTTGCCGTGATTTTGCTGTTTTCCATGCTCATTACGGGCATCAGCGTCTGGCGCCTGCACGACGTGGCCAGCGCCACGCGTGTCATGATGGAGCAGCCGCTGGCCAAGGAACGCTATATTTCCGACTGGTATGGCCGTATCGACAGCGCCGTGCGCCGTACCATCGCCATTGCCCGCAGCAGCGATACCTCGCTCAGCGGCTATTTCGCCGAAGAATCGAAAGTCTCGTCGTCCAGTTCGGCCGAGCTGCAAAAGAAGATCGAGGCGCTGATCGACAAGCCGGAAGAAAAAGCCATGTTCGCTGGCTTGCTGGAACAGCGCAAGGTGTACATCAGCTCGCGCGACCAGGTCTACAAGCTGAAGGGCGAAGCGCAGGTCGATGCCGCCAATGACGTGTTTGAAAAGACCTTCGTGCCGGCCGCCGCCAAGTACCAGAAGATGGTGCAGGACTTGCTGGAACACCAGCGCGCCAGCATCGATACGACGGCGCGCGAGATCGACGCCGTCGCCAATACCAGCCGCAACCTGATGCTGGTGCTGGCCGCGCTGGCGCTGGCTTTTGGCGTCGTCTGCGCGTGGGTCTTGACGATGGGCATCGTGCGTCCCCTGCGCACGGCCGTGGATATCGCCCGCAAGGTGGCCGATGGCGACTTGACGGCGCAGATCGATGCCAGCGCCAAGGATGAAACGGGGCAACTGCTGCTGGCCCTGAAGGACATGAACACCAGCCTGCTCAACATCGTCGGTGAAGTGCGCAGCGGCACGGACAGCATCGCCACGTCGTCGACGCAGATCGCCGCCGGCAACCAGGACCTGTCTTCCCGCACGGAAGAGCAGGCCGGTTCGCTGGAAGAGACGGCTTCGTCGATGGAAGAGCTGACCAGCACCGTGAAACAGAACGCGGACAATGCGCGCCAGGCGAACCAATTGGCGGCCTCGGCGGCACAAGTGGCCGTCAAGGGCGGCGAAGTCGTGGCGCAGGTCGTGGGCACGATGGAATCGATCAATGCGTCATCGAACAAGATCGTCGACATCATTTCCGTCATCGATGGCATCGCCTTCCAGACGAATATCCTGGCCTTGAACGCGGCCGTGGAAGCGGCCCGCGCGGGCGAGCAGGGCCGCGGCTTTGCCGTCGTGGCGTCCGAAGTGCGCAACCTGGCGCAGCGTTCCGCTTCGGCGGCGAAAGAGATCAAGACCCTGATCGGCGCGTCGGTCGAGCAAGTCAACGCGGGCAGCATGCTGGTGGCGCAAGCCGGTTCGACCATGAACGATATCGTCGACAGCGTGCAGCGCGTGAGCGACATCATCACGGAAATCACGGCGGCCAGCAGCGAGCAAAGCGTGGGTATCGACGAGATCAACCGCGCCATCGGCCAGATGGATGCCGTCACGCAGCAAAATGCGGCGCTGGTGGAAGAATCGGCGGCCGCCGCCGAATCGATGCAGCACCAGGCGCACAACCTGGCGCAAGTCGTCAGCGTCTTCAAATTGACTGGCCAGCAGGCGCTGAAACGCCCGGCTGCGCCGAAAACCACCTTGCGCATCGGCACACGCTGATGGCGCCGCGGCTGCCCCGAGCAGCCGCTTTCTGCTGTCCCCTTTTATATAGTCTGGTTCCGCTTTTTTAGGATATTCACATGAATTTGTTAAGAAACGTCAGTATTGGTGTGCGCCTCGGCCTGGGTTTTGCCGTGATTTTGCTGTTTTCCATGCTCATTACCGGCATCAGCGTGTGGCGCTTGCATGACGTGGCCATGGCCACGCGCACCATGATGGAATTGCCGCTGGCGAAGGAACGCTATATTTCCGACTGGTACGCGAAGATCGACAGCGGCGTGCGCCGCACCACGGCCATCGCGCGCAGCAGCGACACCACACTGGGCGCGTATTTTGCGGAAGAAGCCAAGCAATCGTCCGTCGTATCGGGCGAATTGCAAAAGAAAATCGAAGCCTTGATTTCCAGCCCGGAAGAAAAGGAACTGTTCCGCCTGGTGAGCGAACAACGCAAGGTTTACCTCGATTCGCGCGCGCAAGTGTCGAAGCTGAAGGCGGATGGACAGGAAGCCGAGGCAGAAAAGGCGTTCCAGGGCATCTTCGTGCCCGGTTCGACGAAATACCTGAAAGTGGTCAACGACATGCTGCAGCACCAGCGCGCCAGCATTGACAAGACGGCGCGCGAGATCGACGAGGTCGCCAAGACAAGCCGCAACTTGCTGCTGACCCTGGCCGTGCTGGCGCTGGGCTTTGGCGTCGTCTGCGCCTGGTTGTTGACGATGGGCATTGTGCGCCCCTTGCGCACGGCCGTGGACATCGCCCGCAAGGTAGCCGATGGCGACTTGACGGCGCAGATCGACGCCAGCGCCAAGGATGAAACGGGGCAACTGCTGCTGGCCCTGAAGGACATGAACACGAGCCTGCTCAATATCGTCAGCGAAGTGCGCACGGGCACGGACAGCATCGCCACCTCGTCGACGGAAATTGCCGCCGGCAACCAGGACCTGTCTTCCCGCACGGAAGAGCAGGCCGGTTCCTTGGAAGAAACAGCCTCGTCGATGGAAGAGCTGACCTCGACCGTGAAGCAGAACGCGGACAATGCGCGCCAGGCGAACCAATTGGCTGCCTCGGCGGCGCAAGTGGCCGTCAAGGGCGGCGAAGTCGTGGCGCAGGTCGTGGGCACGATGGAATCGATCAATGCGTCATCGAACAAGATCGTCGACATCATCAGTGTGATTGACGGCATCGCCTTCCAGACGAATATCCTGGCCCTGAATGCGGCCGTGGAAGCGGCCCGCGCGGGCGAGCAGGGCCGTGGCTTTGCCGTCGTGGCGTCCGAAGTGCGCAACCTGGCGCAGCGTTCCGCTTCGGCGGCGAAAGAGATCAAGACCCTGATCGGCGCGTCGGTCGAGCAAGTCAACGCGGGCAGCATGCTGGTGGCGCAAGCCGGTTCGACCATGAACGATATCGTCGACAGCGTGCAGCGCGTGAGCGACATCATTACGGAAATCACGGCGGCCAGCAGCGAGCAAAGCGTGGGCATCGACGAGATCAACCGCGCCATCGGCCAGATGGATGCCGTCACGCAGCAAAATGCGGCGCTGGTGGAAGAGTCGGCGGCCGCTGCCGAATCGATGCAGCACCAGGCGCACAACCTGGCGCAAGTGGTCAGCGTGTTCAAGCTGAACGGGCAGCAGGCCAGTGTCAGCGGATTGAAGGGGGTGAAACGTCCGGTGGCGAAAGAGCCGAAGGAAGCGTTGCGGATCGGCCGCGCCGCTTAATCCTCTTCTACCCAGCCGGTAATGGCCAGCTGGGACAGCCGGTCCGCCTCGCCATTCCTGTGGCGCGGCAGCCAGCGCAAGCTCACATCAGTAAATTGTTCCAGCAGGGCCACTACGGTGGCCCTTTGCGTTTCCAGTCCCTTGGCCCCCAGCGGCGTCGTTCCCAGCACATCATTGATCACCACCTGGCTGTCGCCGTACAGCAGCAGTTGCACGGGCGGCGGACGCACCTTGAGTGCCGCCTGCAGCACGGCCGTCAGGGCCGCATATTCCGCGTCGCTGCTGCTGCCATAGCCGGCAGCCTCGCTCACTTCGATGCGCTCGCCGTTTGGCCCCAGCAGCAGGGCGCCTATGCCCAGCTTGCCCGGGTTCGGATGGGCGGAACCGTCGAACCAGCCGCGCCAGGCCGAAGCCGGCACGGCCATCACCCGCCGCGCCGCCTGCGCCTGCTGGCGATCGCTGATCTTTTGCGCCTTGCGCTGCGCTTCGGCGGCGTGCGCCTGCAGCCGCGCCGCCAGCAGGGCGGCCAGGCCCAAGGTGCCGGATGCCTGTTCCAGTATCCGCCGCAGCGCCGCGTCGCCCGCGATGCCTTCCAGCGCGGCCAGGCGGCGCGCCTGTGCCCGCTCGCTCTTGAACGCTGCTGCCAGCAATGTTTCCAATTCCTCTTGCATGGGACCTTCCCTCATCATCGTGCCGCGAATCTACGCGAGTGCGGCACAGTCCGCAAGGCAGGCTGTTGCGATTTTGGCGGGTTAGCTTGCAACTCATAACGCGGAGTGATATAGTCTGCGTTATCAAATCAAGGAGAAAAACATGACACAGCGCGTATTGATCATTGGTGCCGGCTTTGCCGGATTGTGGAGTGCCCTGGCAGCCGTGCGTCGCCTAAGGCTGGAAAACATTGCCGCAGGCGAGATCGAAGTGGCGCTGGTGGCGCCGGAAGCCATGCTGACGATGCGCCCCCGCCTGTACGAACCGGCGCCCGCCAGCATGGTGGCGCCGTTGCAGCAACTGTTTGACGAGACGGGCGTGCGCTTCATCGCCGGCAAGGTCGATGCCATTCGCAGCGACAGCGACGAAGTCGACATCGTCGCTGCCGACGGCAGCCGTTCGACCCTGGCCTATGACCGCCTGGTGCTGGCGGCCGGTAGCAGCCTGTTCCGTCCGAATATTCCGGGCCTGCAAGAATTTGCCTTCGGCACCGACCAGCGCAGCGAAGCGGTGGCGCTCGATGCGCACCTGCATGCGCTGGCCGCCCGGCCCGCATCGGCCGCGCGCAATACCGTCGTGGTGGCCGGCGGCGGCTTCACGGGCATCGAGCTGGCGGCCGAGCTGCCGGCCCGCCTGCGCGCCATCCTGGGCGAAGATGCCGATATCAAGGTGATCATCGTCGAGCGGGCGCCCGATATCGGTCCGGATCTGGGGCCGGGACCGCGCCCCGTGATCGAGCAGGCGCTGGCGGAGCTGGGCGTGGCATGCCGGCTCGGTTCGGCGGTGGCCGCCATCGACGCGGATGGATTGACGACGGCCGATGGCGAGCGCATCGAAGCGCACACCGTGGTGTGGACGGCGGGCGTGCGGGCCAGTGCGTTGACGGCGCAGGTTCCCGGTGAGAAAGACGCCGCGGGCCGCCTGCGGGTGGCGCATGATTTGCGCGTGCCTGGTGCCGGCAGGGTATTTGCCACGGGCGACGCCGCCGTTGCCGCCACGGATGACGAAGGCAATCACACGCTGATGAGCTGCCAGCACGCCATGTTCCTTGGGCGCTCCTCGGGCGACAATGCCGTGGCTGACCTGCTGGGACTGGCCACGCGGCCCTACCGCCAACCCTATTATGTGACCTGCCTGGACCTCGGAGCATGGGGTGCGGTCGTGACGCAGGGCTGGGAGCGCAAGGTGTGGCTGACGGGCAGCGAGGGCAAGGCCATGAAGGTGGCCATCAATGGCCGTGTGATTTATCCGCCTGCCGATAGTGCCGCGGCGCTGGCCGCCGCCGATCCGGCGTTCGAGCTGTCGCTGTAGCCTTGCGGCTGCAAACGGGGAGTGCTACAGTCCCCGTTTTGCAACGGAGGAATGGCATCATGGCACATTATGGAAGCGGCACCGAGTATGGCTTGCATTGCCTGCTATATCTGGCACAGCCGCTTGCCGAGCCTGCCAGCAGCCGCGACCTGGCGGAGTTGCAGGGTATTTCCGTCTCCTTCCTGGCGAAAATCTTTCCCAAGCTGGAGAAGGCGGGCATCGTGACCGCGTCGGAAGGCATACGCGGCGGTTATCAGCTGGCGCGCCCGCCCGGCGACATCAGTGTGCTCGACGTGGTGGATGCCATCGAAGGCCCGAAACCCCTGTTCGATTGCCAGCAGATCCGCAGTCGCTGCACCCTGTACGAAGGCGAGCCGCCCGGCTGGATGACCAGCGGCGTGTGCGGCATCCATGCCCTCATGCTGCGCGCCGAGAAAAGCATGCGCGCCGAACTGGGCAAGACCACCTTGCTTGACTTGGCGCAAGGTTTTGGCAGTGTCGCGCCGGCCGGTTTTGGCGCGGATGTGCAGGGCTGGTTCAGCGGCCGCGTGCAGGAGCGCAGCGAGGCGCGCATCGCCGCCGTGCGCGGACCGAAGTCGCGCCGCATCAAGGACGATGTGGTTTGACGCTCATTTGACGCTACTTCACGGTTTCAACAGCACGGTATCGACCAGGCTGCCAATCCAGCATACCACCAGCACGCCCACGGCCACCGTCATGGCGGGGCCGTCATTGGCGGACAGGGCATCGACTTTTTCCACGATCAGCTGCACGTCGAAGGGCAGGGCACCGCTGTCGATCTGTGCCATTATCTGGTCCAAACGTGCCATGATCTGGCGCACTACGAGCACCAGCGCGGCCAGGGCCGGTACGAGGAAGAGGCAGCCGCGTGCCTTGAGTTGCAATACGAAATGCCCGCTGCCGGGAAAGACCAGGGCCGACAGCAGCAGGGCGAGATTACGCTTGGAAGGAGGGGAGCCGCTCATGCGTGCCTTGTGTGGGTGGAAGAGCGGCTCATCATACTATTGCCAGCCGAATTTGCGCAGATACACGCGTTTCATAAACGTCGTCAGCACCGTGTAGCAGACGAGGATGCCCAGCAGCCAGGGGAAGTAGCCCAACGGCAAGGCCTGCAGCTTGAAGTAGGTCGCCAGCGGACCCATCGGCAGGAAGACGCCCACGGCCATGATGGCGGTGGTGGCCACCAGCAGGGGCACGGACGCGATGCTGTCGATGAACGGCAGCTTGGGCGTGCGGATCAGGTGCACGATCAGGGTTTGGGTCAACAGCCCCACGACGAACCAGCCGGACTGGAACAGGGTTTGCTGCTCTGGCGTATTCGCGCCAAACACATGCCACATCAAGATAAACGTGCTGATGTCGAAGATCGAGCTGATCGGGCCGAAAAAGACCATGAAACGGCCGATGTCGCGCGGATTCCAGCTCAGCGGCTGCTGGATCAGTTCGGCGTCGACATTGTCGAAGGGAATGGCGATCTGCGACACGTCATACAGCAGGTTCTGCACCAGCAAGTGCAGCGGCAGCATGGGCAAGAACGGCAAAAAGGCGCTGGCCACCAGCACGGAAAACACATTGCCGAAGTTCGAGCTGGCCGTCATGCGGATGTATTTGAGCATGTTGCTGAAGGTGCGCCGGCCTTCCAGCACGCCTTCTTCGAGCACCATCAGGCTCTTTTCCAGCAAGATGATGTCGGCCGCCTCCTTGGCGATATCGACGGCGGAATCGACGGAAATACCGATGTCGGCCGCGCGCAGGGCGGGCGCGTCGTTGATGCCGTCGCCCATGAAGCCGACGATGTGGCCATTGCCGCGCAGGGCGCGCACGAGGCGCTCCTTGTGCAGCGGGCTGAGCTTGGCAAACACGGTATTCTCTTCCGCTGCCCTGGACAGGGTGGCGTCGTCCATGTCGTCGAGCTGCGGGCCTTGCAGCACGCCATGCACGGCCAGGCCCACTTCGCGGCAAATCTTCGCCGTCACCAGGTGGTTGTCGCCCGTCAAGACTTTCACGGTCACGCCATGTTCCGCCAGCGCGCGCAGGGCCGGCGCCGTCGATTCTTTCGGCGGGTCGAGGAAGGCCACATAGCCGATCAGCGTGAGCGCCGTTTCATCGGCCACGCCGTACACGGTTTTGTGGGGCGGCACTTCCTTGACGGCCACGGCCACCACGCGCAAACCTTCCGCGTTCAGGCCATGCGTGGTTTCCAGTACCTTGGCCAGCAGGGCCGCATCGAGGGGAATATTCACGCCGCCCAGGCGCAGATGGCTGCAGGCGGCGAGGATTTCCTCGACGGCGCCCTTGCAGATCAGCTCATGGTGGTCGTTCTTTTCGGAAACGACGACAGACATGCGGCGGCGTACGAAATCAAACGGGATTTCATCGACTTTCACGTAATCGCGGGCCAGCTGCATTTCCGTCTGCAGCTCAACATGATCGAGCACGGCCCGATCGAGCAGGTTTTTGAGGCCCGTCTGGTAGTGGCTGTTCAGATAAGCGAATTGCAGCACTTCGTCGGAGGGCTGGCCGAACACGTCCGTGTGGCGCTCGAGCACGATCTTGTCCTGCGTCAAGGTGCCCGTCTTGTCCGTGCACAGCACGTCCATGGCGCCGAAGTTCTGGATGGCGTCCAGGCGTTTCACGACGACTTTCTTTTTCGACAGTTTCACGGCGCCCTTGGCCAGAGTGCTGGTGACGATCATGGGCAGCATTTCCGGCGTCAGGCCCACGGCGACGGACAGGGCAAACAGGAACGCTTCCATCCAGTCGCCCTTGGTCCAGCCATTGATGAGGAACACGAGCGGCGCCATCACGAGGGCGAAGCGGATCAGCAGCCAGCTGACGCTGTTGACGCCCGCCTCGAAGGCCGTCGGCGTGCGCTCGGTGGCCGTCACGCGCGTGGCGATGGTGCCGAAGTAGGTGCGGTTGCCGGTGGCCAGCACCAGCGCCGTGGCGGCGCCGGAGATCACATTGGTGCCCATGAACAGCAGGTTGGCAAGTTCCATGGGATCGCGGCCTGCGCTGTCGGCCAGCTCGGCCATTTTTTCCACGGGCAAGGATTCACCCGTCATGGCGGCCTGGCTGACGAACAGGTCTTTCGCGGAAAGCAATCGGCAGTCGGCGGGTATCATGTCGCCGGCCGACAGCACGATGAGGTCGCCCTGCACCAGCTGGCGGATGGGCAGCTCGACCTGCTGGCCGTTGCGCAGCACGGTGGCCGTATTGCTGACCATGGCTTTCAGGCGCTCGGCGGCCCGGTTCGAGCGGCCTTCCTGCACGAAGCGCAGCAGGGTCGACAAGATCACCATGGTGCCGATGACGATGGTGGCTTTCGGGTCTTCCGTCAGGTAGGACACGATGGCCAGCACGGTCAGCAGCAGGTTGAACGGATTCTTGTAGCACAGCCACAGGTGCTGGTACCAGGCCAGCGGCTTTTCATGCTCGACTTCATTGGGGCCCGTTTGCGCGCCGATGACTTGCGCTTCGGCATCGCGCAAGCCTTCGATGCGCGTGTGCAGGCGGTTCAGCGCGCTATCGAGGTCTTCATGGGCGGCAGCCAGCAGCTGGCGCGCCAGGTGGTCGGGCACGGGGCGGGCCGTGCTGTTTTCCAGCGGCATGGCGCGCCGGCGGAAGTGGCCGGCCGTATGGCGCTTGCGCAGGAACGATTCGAATAAGCGGGTGAAGAGATTCATGGCTCTTCCTTTCACGACGAGGTGTTGACGGGCGGCGCAGCCGCAGGCAAGACTTGCGTGCCGCCAACGCAACATGGCGAGGCATGGCGCTGGCGGGCAATCCGGGTCAGTAGCCGGTCGCGATCGGAAAGAGGGGGAGAGGCGCGCAGCCGTAATGGCCGCGCGAGACACCGCACCTTGCTCAGCAAGGCACGGAGAAAACGGAATTCCGCGTTGCTTGCTGTTTAGCTGCCGAGGCAATCACCGATACAAGATCGGCTACTGTCACTAGAACAAGTACCCACGTGGGACTCCGTAAATGAATAATGAGGGCATCTTATGGATGTGCTGCAAGAGTGTCAACTGAAGAAATCTTAGGTTTCCAAAGTGTAATGTGGGTGTTGCAGGCCACTTGCTCAGCCATGTTGCGTGGCCATCGCCAGCGAATCGGACAATATCTGCCACAAGGCCGCATGGCGCTGCTGCAGCGCGGCGCCGCCCGCGTAGATCAGCTCCACGTGCAGGCTGTCGACGATGCCCAGGTAGGCTTGCGCATACAGGTCGACGCGTTGCGGCGGCAGCGCGGGTGCCATGCGGCCCAGGCTGGCCACGTAGTGCCGCTGCAACTGCGCCAGCAAGGCTTCGTAGCCCGTGCCGACTTCGATGCGCAGGGGCGCGGGCGGCAAATACGCCGTGCGCAGCAAAAAGCGCAGGTGGGCCGAGTCCGCATAGCGCTGCGCCATGCGGTCGCAGTACAGGGCGCCCGCTTGCTGGCCGCCGGGCGCCGCCAGTGCCGCTTCATCGGCAAAGCATGCATCCATGAAGGCTTGCTCTTCGGCCAGGGCATCGGCAAAGACGTCGAGGAAGAGAGCATCCTTGCCGGCGAAGTGCGAGTACAGCGAAGCCTTGCGCATGCCCGCCTGCCCGGCGATGTCGCTGAGGGACGAGGCATCGTAGCCGTGCTCCGAAAAGTGCACGACGGCGACGGCACAGATGTTATCGGCCGAAGCCGAGCGTTTTTTCATCATTGGGGTGAGTGTATGTGAGGCGTCAGTGCGCTCCCAGGCTGCTGGCATGGACCGGATGGACGCGCGCAGTGGCCAGGGTCAGCCATGATACCAGCAGGCCGGCTACGGTCAAGAACAGCAGCCAGGGTAATGGCCCCCATTCGGACAGGCTGGCCGCCAGCGGCGTGGCCAGCGACGACAAGGTCATCTGGATGGCGCCCAGCAGGGCGGCCGTGGAGCCGAGCGCGCGCTGCTGGGAACCCATGGCCATGGCCATCAGCGCCGCTTCCGCGATGCCCAGGCCAAACAGGGCCACGAACATGCCCGGCACGACGGCGGCGATGCCTGCTCCCGCCCAGGCACCGAGCAGGGCTAGTCCCGCGCCGCCCAGCATGGCCGCGCTGCCCGTCACGCTCAACCGCGCCACGCCATACTTTTCCACCAGGCGGCCGCTGGCCATCGCACCCAGCAGCACGGCCACGCCCGTGGCGCCGAAGACGAGGCCGAAGCTGCCGGCGGACAGGCCGAAGTCGCGCTGGTACACGAGCGATGCCCCGCCGATATAGGCAAACAGGAAAAAGAAAGTGGCCGACAGGGCCAGCGCGGGCAGCAGGAAGGCGCGATCCAGCGCGATGCGCGCATACGTGCGGTGCATGCCTTGCGGCGAGACGCGGCGGGCGCGGGGCAGCGTTTCCGGCAGGAACAGCGCGCTATTGAGCAGGGTCAAGACACCGAGCGCGGCCAGGGCCAGCATCACGGCGCGCCAGCCGTAATGCGCGTCGAGCAAGCCGCCCGCGGCCGGCGCCAGCACGGGCGCCAGGCCCACGATGGTCATCAGGAGGGCAAACAGCTGCGCCGCCTGCACGCCATCGGCCACGTCGCGCACCATGCTCATCACGACGACCAGGGTCAGCGCCGCGCCCAGGCCCTGCAGGGTGCGCGCCAGCAGCAGGGTGGTCAATTGGTCGGCCTGCGACGCCCATACGGCGGCAAGAATGTAGACGGCGATGCCGACCAGCAGCGGACGGCGCCGGCCCAGCATGTCGGTCAGCGGGCCGCACAGCAGCTGCCCGCCGCCCAGTGCCAGCAGGAACACGGTCAGGCTCAGCTGCACATTCGCATACGAGGTGTGCAGCTCGCGCGCCATGGCGGGCATCGAAGCCAGGTACATGTCGATGCCGGCCGGACCGAGCACGGCGACCAGGGCCAGGGAAGCCGCCAGCCCGAGACTGGCGGCGGGAAGAGGGGTTTTCTGCTGCATTGCGCTTCCTTTGTATCGTCAAAAAACACGGCATGGACATTGCCGTCTTTTTTATTGTACACTGACTACCTACCGATAGGTAGTCAACTCAATAAAGGCAAAGGATGACGACGATGATGAACGTAACAATGGCGGCTGCGCCGCATCTGCGGGGAGAGCGGACATGACGGAAGTGGGTATTTCGCTCAGCGGCGTGGCCGTAGCGCTGCTGTTTGCCGCCTGGAGTTCGCACCGCGCCCGCTGCGAGCGGCGCGATGTCGTGCTGTTGACGATGCTGGGCACGGCCCTGGGATTGCCGGGCGCGGCCTTGCTGGCGCTGTAGGTCGGATTAGGTCTGAAGGACCGTAATCCGACGGCGCCACATACGTCAACAATGTTGTCGGATTACGCGCTTGCGCGCTAATCCGACCTACGTGGATGTGCAGGCATAAAAAAAGGCAGGCCGCGTGGCCTGCCTTCTTGTCGTCGACACGCCCGCGGAAGCGGGCGCCCGGCGCTTACTCTTCTTCGTACGAGCTGATCGGAGCGCAGCCGCAGAACAGGTTGCGGTCGCCGTACACGTTGTCGGCGCGGCCGACCGGTGGCCAGTATTTGCGCTGGCGCAGGGAAGCGACGGGGTAGGCGGCGATTTCGCGGCTGTACTTGCGTTCCCAGTTGTCCGACATCAGCACCTGTGCCGTGTGCGGCGCGTTTTTCAGCGGGTTGTCGTCGTGGTCGAATTCACCGCTGGCGACCTTGGCGATTTCCGCGCGGATGGCGATCATGGCGTCGATGAAGCGGTCGATTTCCACTTTCGATTCGCTTTCCGTCGGCTCGATCATCAGGGTGCCCGGCACGGGGAAGCTCATGGTCGGCGCATGGAAACCGAAGTCCATCAAACGCTTGGCCACGTCTTCGTTGCTGATGCCGGTGGCGTCCGTGATCGGACGCAGGTCCAGGATGCACTCGTGCGCGACCAGGCCGTCGTGGCCCGAGTACAGCACGGGGTAGTGCGGCGCCAGGCGGCGCGCGATGTAGTTCGCCGCCAAAATCGCCGTCTCGGTGGCGGCCGTCAAGCCTTCCGCGCCCATCATGGCGATGTACATCCACGAAATCGGCAGGATGCTGGCCGAGCCGAATGGCGCGGCGCTGACGGCGCCGATGCCGGCCACATCGCGCTGGTAGCCGGAGGAACGCTGGTTCGGCAGGAATTTCGCCAGGTGGGCGCCGACGCCGATCGGGCCGACGCCTGGTCCGCCGCCGCCGTGCGGGATGCAGAAGGTCTTGTGCAGGTTCAGGTGCGACACGTCGCCGCCAAACGAGCCGGGAGCGGCCACGCCGACCAGCGCGTTCATGTTGGCGCCGTCGATGTAGACCTGGCCGCCGTGCGAGTGGATGATCTCGCACAGTTCCTGGATGCCTTCTTCAAACACGCCGTGGGTGGATGGGTAGGTGACCATCACGCAGGCCAGGTTGGCGCTGTGCTTTTCCGCTTTCGCTTTCAGGTCGGCGAGGTCCACGTTGCCGTTGGCGTCGCAGCTGGTGACGACCACCTGCATGCCGACCATGTTGGCCGATGCCGGGTTGGTGCCGTGCGCCGACGACGGGATCAGGCAAATGTTGCGGTGGCCTTCGCCGCGCGATTCGTGGTAGGCCTTGATCACCAGCAGACCTGCGTATTCACCCTGCGAGCCGGCGTTCGGCTGCAGCGAGACGGCCGCGTAGCCAGTCAGTGCGCACAGCATCTCTTCCAGTTGCGAAATCATCTCGCGGTAGCCGACGGTTTGCGCATCGGGAGCGAACGGGTGGATGTTGGAGAACTCGGGCCAGGTGACGGGAATCATTTCGCTCGTCGCGTTCAGCTTCATGGTGCACGAGCCGAGCGGGATCATGGTGCGGTCCAGCGCCAGGTCCTTGTCGGCCAGGCTGCGCAGGTAGCGCAGCATTTCGTGTTCCGAGTGGTAGCTGTTGAAGACGGGGTGGGTCAGGTAGGCGCTCTCGCGCGCCAGCTGTGCCGGCAGGGCGCTGGTGACGCCAGCTTCCACGCTGTCCAGGTCAGGCGCGGCAGGCGCGTTGGCCAGGCCGTGCGCGAACACTTTCCACAGCAGCGCGATATCGTCGCGCGTGGTGGTTTCATCGAGCGACACGCCGACATGGGTATTGTCGATCTTGCGCAGGTTGACGCCGTGGTGCATGGCCGTCGCGTGCAGTTGCGCCGCATCGGCGACATTGATGGTCAGGGTGTCGAAGTAGCTCGCGTTGACGACGCCATAGCCGAGGGTCTTCAGGTTGGCGGCCAGCACGCCCGTGTAGCGGTGTACGCGCTGGGCGATCTGCAGCAGGCCGGCAGGACCGTGGTAGACGGCGTACATCGAGGCCATCACGGCCAGCAGCACTTGCGCCGTGCAGATGTTCGAGGTCGCTTTTTCGCGGCGGATATGCTGTTCGCGCGTTTGCAGGGCCAGGCGATACGCCTTGTTGCCTTGCGCATCGACGGTCACGCCGACCAGGCGGCCCGACATATTGCGCTTGAATTCATCGCGCGTCGACAGATAGCCTGCGTGCGGGCCGCCGAAACCGAGCGGCACGCCGAAGCGCTGGCTGTTGCCGACGACGACGTCGGCGCCCCATTCGCCCGGCGGCGTCAGCATGGTCAGGGCCAGCAGGTCGGCCGCGACGATGACCATGGCGCCGTTCGCGTGCAGTTTTTCCACGCCGGCGCGGTAGTCGCGCACGACGCCGTTCACGCCCGGGTATTGCAGCAGCACGCCGAAGCAGGCGTCCAGCGACTCGATTTCAGCCGGGTCGAAGGTACGCACTTCGATGCCGATCGGCTGGGCGCGCGTCTGCACCACTTCCAGCGTTTGCGGCAGCACGTCGTTGGCGACGTACAGCACGTTCGACTTCGACTTGCCCACGCGCTGGATCAGGGTCATCGCTTCGGCAGCGGCCGTGCCTTCGTCCAGCATCGAGGCGTTCGAGATGCCCATGCCGGTCAAATCCGTGATCACTTGCTGGAAGTTCAAAATCGCTTCCAGGCGGCCTTGCGAAATCTCTGGCTGGTATGGCGTGTACGCCGTGTACCAGGCCGGGTTTTCAAAGATGTTGCGCAACACGACGCCAGGGGTGAACGTGTTGTAGTAGCCCTGGCCGATCAGGGATTTCAATACCTGGTTCTTGCCGGCGATGGCTTTCAGGCGCGACAGTGCTTCCTGTTCCGGCATCGGCTGCGAGTACGCGCCCAGGGGCAGGGCGCCCTTGTTGCGGATGTTGGCCGGTACCAGGGCGTCGATCAGCGCGGCGCGCGATGGATAGCCGAGGGTCGCCAGCATGGCTTGCTGTTCGGTGGCAGAAGGGCCGATGTGGCGGGCGATGAAGGCATCGCGTGCTTCGAGTTGGGTCAGGCTGGTGCGGGTCATGATATAGAGGCCAAAAAAGACTGAAAAACCGGGATGCGGCGCGCGGGCGCAGCGCAGAAAAAATGCAAACGGGCCGCAATTGCGGCCCGTGAGTCAAACGCGATTAGGCGCCGGTGGTGGCGCCATAGGCGGCAGCGTCGAGCAAGCCGTCCAGGGCCGACACGTCGGCTGGCTTGATCTTGAACAGCCAGTTGGCATAGGCGTCGGCGTTGATCGACTCAGGCGAGTTGACCACGTCGTCGTTGACGGCCACGACTTCGCCGGCGATCGGCGCGTAGATGTCGCTCGCTGCCTTGACCGATTCCACCACGGCGGCGTCGTCGCCGGCGCCGTAGGTATTGCCCACGGTTGGCAGTTCGACGAAGACGATGTCGCCCAGGGCGTCCTGCGCGTACTCGGTGATGCCGACGGTAATCGTGCCGTCGCCTTCAAGGCGTACCCATTCGTGGGAAGCGGTGTACTTCAGTTCTGCAGGAATGTTCATGTGTGGCTCCAGATGGTAAGTGTTCGTTATTGATTATGGTTGTACGGTCTTGCGGGCGGCTCTAATACGCTTACGCAGCCAGGATTTTACCGTTACGCACGAAAGGCAGCTTGACAACAGAAGCGGCCAGCTGCTTGCCGCGGATTTCCACGTGCACGGTGTCGCCCACGTTCACGCCGTTCGGCACGCGCGCCAGGGCAATCGCTTCCTGCATCGTCGGGCTGAAGGTGCCGCTGGTGATTTCGCCCGTGGCTTCGCTGCCGGCGATGATGACTTTCTGGTGGGCGCGCAGCACGCCGCCTTTTTCGCGCAGGATCAGGCCCACGAATTGCGCGTTCTGGCCTTTGGCCAGCAGGGCGGCCTTGCCGATGAAGTCGCGTTCGCTGACCAGGTCGATGGTCCACGCCAGGCCCGCGTCGAGAGGATTGACGGTTTCATCCATGTCCTGGCCGTACAGATTCATGCCCGCTTCCAGGCGCAGGGTGTCGCGCGCGCCCAGGCCCGCCGGCTTGACGCCGGCCGCTGCCAGCGCGTTCCACAGCGCTTCCACCTGGGTGGCGGCCACGCCGATTTCAAAGCCGTCTTCGCCCGTGTAACCGGTGCGCGCCAGCATGACTTCGCCGAAAGCCGTGTCCTTGACGATGACGACGTTGAATGGCTTGATGGCTTCGGAGGCCGCTTGCGTTTCCGGCAGCACTTGCCACACCTTGGCGCGGGCGTTCGGGCCTTGCACGGCGACCAGCGCCATGGCGTCATTGCCGTCGCGGCGCTGGGTGATCGTCAGGCCGCTGTTGGTGCTGGTATTTTGCTGCTGCATCCAGGCCACGTCTTTTTCCGCCGTGCCCGCGTTGACGACCAAGCGGAACCAGTTTTCATTGAAGAAGTAGACGATCAAGTCATCGATGACGGTACCTTCGGCATTGAGCATGCACGAGTACAGCGCCTTGCCCGACACTTGCAGCTTGTCAACGTTGTTGGCCAGCAAGCCGCGCAGGAAAGCGCGCACGTTCGGACCTTCGATATCGACCACGCACATATGGGACACGTCGAACATGCCAGCGTCGCCGCGCACGGCATTGTGTTCTTCGATTTGCGAGCCGTAGTTGACGGGCATGTCCCAGCCGCCGAAATCGACCATGCGGGCGCCGAGGGCACGGTGGGCGTTATTGAGTGGGGTCGCTTTGAGCGTCATGGATTCCTCGGGACGAAGGTAAAAGGGGAGTTAACAAAACATAGAATAGCCAAACACGGCTTTCCAGCGTGATCACTGACCCCCCTGTCCTTTGTACCTGAGAGATTACGGGGGCTTGCCCCGTGCGCCCCTTCGGTGGGCCGCCGGCAATAGCCGCGGCCGCTCTCCAGAGTTGAGCTGAAACGTGTCGCCAAAGCAACAGCTTCAGTCCGCCTGATCGGTCCTTTTGCCTGAGAGTTTTTGGGTAGTGCCCCTTCGGCGGCAACGCTGGTTTGCCCTCTCCCGATCAAGTGGGAGGAATATATGCCAGCAGGGTGTTTCTGTCAATCTGAAAAGACGTTGCCAAATTGCAGCAAAAGCCCCGGTTTGCGGGGCTGGCAGGGGGCTGGAGACGCCGCAAAAGGGCGCCCGGCCGCGCGGGAATGCGCTATGATGAAATCCTGGCTTTCTTGCGGGTGCCTGCCATGAACACTACACAAAGCGAGACGCAAAACAACACCGAGCAGCACGGTTACTTTACCCTCTCGGGCGACGTCAACAGTGACATGGTGCGGCGCGTCTTCAACGCCGTGGCCGACATCACGGAAGACAAGCTCACCACCGCGCACATTTTGATCCAGTCCAACGGCGGCTATGTCAGCGATGGCATCTGTCTGTACAACTTCCTCAGCAAGTTGCCGCTCGACATCATTACCTACAATGCGGGCGCCGTGGCGTCCATCGCCGTCACCCTGTTCCTGGCGGGGCGGCACCGCCACGCCAGCGACACGGCCCGTTTCATGGTGCACAAGTCGCATGCGACAGCCTCGCCCGGATCGCGCCCCGACGCGCTCAGCATCATCGTCGAGGGCTTGCGCGCCGACGACATGCGCACCGAGCGCATCCTGCGCGGCCACGTCAACCTGACGGAAGAGCAGTGGCAGGTGCATGCGTATTCCGACCTGCACCTGACGGCCGACCAGGCGCTGGAAGTGGGCATGATCGAATCGATCCGCGACTTTGCGCCGCCCAAGGGCAAGCGCTTGACGAATATCTGACGCCTGCCTTGCAATGCCCGGTGGATGGTTTTGGCGTGGAAATTTTGTAATCGAATGTAATTCTTCGCTGCAGCACAGCAAAAGCCGCGCGGAACAGCACTGAGTCGTGGCATAGTGCAAGCTGATCATGAAATAAGTGCAGGCACGATGACTTGGTGGAATGGAATTTCTTTTGCGGCCGATATGGCCGTGATGGGGCCGGCTGGCGTGGCGATCGCCCTGTGGCTGCTCGTTTCGCGCCAGTGGCGCCTGGTACTGAGCTGGAGCCTGTGGTACGGCGGCGGCCTGGCCCTCGTGGTGCTGTCGAAGCTGGCCTTCATGAGCTGGGGTGTCGGCAGCAGCGCGCTCGATTTTACGGGTTTCAGCGGCCACGCCATGCGCGCCGGCGCCGTGTTTCCCGTGATGATGTATGTGCTGCTGCAGCGGGCCGCACCGCGCTGGCGCCATGCTGGCGTGCTCGTCGGCGTGGCGTTTGCCGTGCTGGTGGCTATTTCCCGCGTGGTCGTCCATGCGCACAGCGTGTCGGAAGCCGTCAGCGGCTGCGTGCTGGGTCTGGCGCTGGCGCTGGGCTTCATGTGGAATGCCCGCGGCGCCGTCAATTTCGCCGTCAGCCATGCGCTGGCCCTGGCAAGCCTGGTGCTGATGGTGGTGCTCAGCTTTAAGGCCGAACCCATGCCGACCGAGCAATGGCTGCAAAAACTGGCCCTGGTGCTGTCCGGCCATGAGCGTGTTTTTTCCCGCGAAGACTGGAAACTGGCACAGGATGGCCGCCCAGCCCCATGATGCGGGGCAGGCTGGCGCCTGGCGCCACGGTTTTTTGGCCAGAAAAGCATCAGGAAATGGTATGATGAACCACTTTTTTTGCGGTGCATGGTCAGACAGCCGCCGCGATGGTGCATCTGAAGTGAATATGAACCGGGTTCACCCATAATATAACCGCCAGCATAGGCCAGGAACTCTAAAACACGTGCGTCTCTCTTCCATCAAGTTGTCGGGATTTAAGTCTTTCGTCGATCCCACCAATTTCCAGGTGCCAGGCCAGCTCGTGGGCGTGGTCGGGCCGAATGGCTGCGGCAAGTCGAACATCATCGACGCCGTGCGCTGGGTGCTGGGCGAATCGAAAGCGTCGGAACTGCGCGGCGAGTCGATGCAGGACGTCATTTTCAATGGCTCCACGCACCGCAAGCCGGCCGGCCGCGCCTCGGTCGAGCTGGTATTCGACAACAACGATGGCAAGGCCTCGGGCCAATGGGGCCAGTACGCCGAGATCGCCGTCAAGCGCACCCTGACGCGCGACGGCACGTCCACCTATTACATCAATGGCCAGCCCGTGCGCCGGCGCGACATCCAGGATATTTTCCTTGGCACGGGCCTCGGTCCGCGCGCCTACGCCATCATCGGCCAGGGCATGATTTCGCGCATCATCGAATCGCGCCCCGAAGAATTGCGCGTCTTCCTGGAAGAGGCGGCCGGCGTCTCCAAATACAAGGAACGCCGCCGCGAGACGGAAAACCGCCTGCAGGACACGCGCGAGAATTTGCTGCGCGTGGAAGACATCTTGCGCGAACTCAATGCCAACCTGGAAAAGCTGGAAGCGCAGGCGGCCGTGGCCACCCGTTTCCACGCCTTGCAGGCGGACCAGGAAGAAAAACAGAAACTGTTGTGGTTGCTGCGCAAGAACGAGGCGCAAAACGAGCAGACGCGCTATTTCCGCGAAGTGGAACAGGCGCAGACGGACCTGGAAGAGCAGACGGCCAAGCTGCGCAATGTGGAACTGACCCTCGAGCAGATGCGCCAGGCGCACTTTGCCGTGGGCGACCGTTTGCACACGGCGCAAGGCCATCTGTACCAGACGAATGCGGAAATCGGCAGCCTGGAAGCGCAGATCAAGTTCGTCATCGAATCGCGCGCGCGCCTGCAGGCGCAGCTGGCGACACTGACGGCCCAGCGCGACCAGTGGACGCAGCAAGGCGGCGAATATCAGGAACAGATCGAAGAGGCGGAATTTCATCTCGAAGAGCTGGCTGCCAAGGTCGAGCAATCGCAAATGATGGCGGAGCAGAAGGGCGAGCAATTGCCCGAGCTCGACGCCGCCTGGCGCGCCGCGCAAAACAAGAGCACGGAATCGCGCGCACGGATCATGCAGGCCCAGCAGCAGCTGGAACTGGAATCGGCACACCAGCGCAACGCCTCGAACATCCTGGCCAGTCTCTTGAGCCGCCGCGAGCGCCTGCAGCAGGAAAAGAACAGCCTGAGTTTGCCCGACAGCAGCCATCTGGAAAACCTGAAACTGCAGCTGGAAGAAAAGCAGCAAACGCTGGAAGAACAGGGTTTCTACCTGGAAGAGGCGCTGGAGCAGCAGCCGAAGCTGGAGCAGGAACGGATGGAGGCGCAGGCGCAGGTCAATGCCGAAACAGCCGCCAACGCCCAGCTGGAAGCGCGTCTTTCCGCTTTGAAGCAATTGCAGGAACGGGTACAGACCCAGGGCAAGGTTCAGCCATGGCTGAAAAAACACGAGCTCGACACCTTGCCGCGCCTGTGGCAAAAGCTGCAGATCGAAGCGGGCTGGGAAGCGGCCATGGAATCGATCTTGCGCGAGCGCACGTCGGCCCTGCAACTGTCGAACATCGACTGGGCCAAGGCATTCTTTGCCGACGCGCCGCCGGCCAAGCTGGCCCTGTATGCGCCATCCACCGTGGCGCCGCTGCCGATGCCGGAAGTGGCGGGTCTGAAACCGTTCCTGAACTTGCTCAAACTCAATGATCCGGGCTTGCGCGGCTTGCTGCAGGATTGGCTGTATAACGCCTACGCCGTGGAAGACGCGGCCGAAGCCCTGGCCGAACGCGCAAAATTGCCGCCAGGCGGCTACTTCGTCACGCGTGCCGGTCACGTGGTCACTGCCACCAGCGTGCGCTTCTATGCGGCTGATTCGGAGCAGGAAGGCATGCTGGGCCGCCAGCAGGAAATCGAGAATATCGGCAAACAGTTGCGCGCCCAGCAATTGCTGGCCGAAGAGGCGCGCGCCCGTTCCGTGCGGGCCGACGCGGCCGTGGGTGCCTTGACGCGCAACTTGTCCGACTTGCGCCTGCGCATCCAGCAACTGACGTCCTCCGTGCATACCTTGCAGCTCGACGTGGTCAAATTGTCGGAAGTGGAAGCGCGTTTCAACCAGCGCAGCACGCAGATCGGCGCCGACCTGGCCGAAATCGCCGCCCAGGAAGCGGAACAGATGCAGACCAAGCTGGAATCGGAAGAAAAATTCGAACAGCTGGACATGGAACTGGGCAACTTGCAGGAAGCGTACGAAGACGGCCATACGGACTTCCTGCAGAAGGAACAGCGCCTGGCCGAAGCGCGCGAAGCCTTGCGCGACCTGGAGCGGGCCGCCAAGGATACGGAATACGCGGAAAAAGCCCAGCGCGCGAAGATCGAGGAGTTGCGCCGCAACATCGCTACGGCCAGTACGCAGGCCCAGCAAGTGACTGCCAGCCTGCAGGCGGGCGAACTGGAACTGGCCAACCTGGAAAGCGGCGCGGCCGCCGACGGCTTGCAGGACTTGCTCGAGCGCCGCACGACGCAGGAGCGGGCGCTGGCCGATGCGCGCCATGAGCTCGATCAGATCACGCAGCAGCTGCGCCTGTCCGAAGATGCGCGCACGCAATCGGAACGCAGTCTGCAGCCGCAGCGCGACAAGATCATGGAAATGCAGCTCAAGGAACAGGCCGCGCGCCTGAACCAGGAGCAATTCGCCCAGCAATTGCTGGAGTCGGGCGCCGATGAAGCTGTCCTGACGGAAAAATTGCACCCGGACATGCGTCCGTCGTATCTGCAGGGCGAAGTGACGCGTTTGACGAATGCCATCACGGGCCTGGGCGCCGTCAACCTGGCCGCGCTGGACGAGCTGGCGCAGGCATCCGAGCGCAAGAATTTCCTCGATGCCCAGAATGCCGACCTGACGGAAGCGATCAATACGCTGGAAGACGCGATCCACAAGATCGACAAGGAAACGCGCGACTTGCTGCAAGACACGTTCGACAAGGTCAACCACCACTTTTCCGAGCTGTTCCCGATTCTGTTCGGCGGCGGCCAGGCGAAACTGACCATGACGGGCGACGAGATTCTCGATTCCGGTGTACAAGTCATGGCGCAGCCTCCCGGCAAGAAAAATGCCACCATCCACCTGTTATCGGGTGGAGAGAAGGCGCTGACCGCGACCGCATTGGTGTTTTCCATGTTCCGCCTGAATCCGGCGCCGTTCTGCCTGCTCGACGAAGTCGATGCACCGCTGGACGATTCGAACACGGAACGCTTCTGCCGCATGGTCAAGCGCATGTCCGACCAGACCCAATTCCTTTTCATTTCGCATAACAAGATTGCGATGGAAATGGCCCATCAATTGATCGGTGTGACGATGCAGGAGCAGGGCGTATCGCGCATCGTGGCGGTGGACATGGAGTCCGCCGCAAATTTTGCAACCGAGGCACAAGCAGCATGACAGACCTTCAAATTACCTTGTTCGGCGCCGGCGGCGTCTTTATCGTCGGCGTTTTCTCGTATAACAAATGGCAGGAATACAAGGCCAAGAAAAGCGTGGAACGGGCTTTTTCCACTGACCACGACGACGTGCTGATGCGCGAGGGCGACGCCCCCGCGGTGGAAGCCCAGGAACCCGTCTTGCGCCAGGAGCCGCGCTTCGACGCGGCGCCCGCCGCCAAGGCCGAACCATCGTTCGGCGCACCGCCAGCGGCCCCCGTACCTGACGCGCCCGTGCATGCGGAACCGTCGCTGGCCGATGCCAACCCTGCACCCGCCACGCCTGCCGCGCCGGCGCAGCAGGAAGTCAGCGCCGCCAGCGAACAGGCGACCAGCCTGGTCGACCCGCTGATCGATTGCCTGCTGCCCCTGTCGCTGGAAGCGCCCGTGCGCGGCGACAAGATCCTGCCCGTGCTGCAAACCCTGCGCCTGGTGGGTAACAAGCCCGTGCACTTCATCGGCTTGCACGTGAATGGCGACTGGGAACCGATCACGCATGGCGGTGTCTACACCAAGATGCAGGGCGGCGTGCAGCTGGCCAGCCGCAGCACGGCCTTGAATGAACTGGAATACTCGGAACTGGTCACGCGCCTGCGCGGTGTGGCCGACGAGATCGGCGCCGAGCCGGAAGTGCCCGACATGATGGAAGTGATGGCTGAAGCGCGCAATCTGCACCGTTTCGTGGCCGGTCACGATGCCCAGCTGGGCGTGAACCTGCACACGAATGGCGCGCCATGGGCCATTTCCACCTTGCTGTTCGCGCTGGAAAAACAGGGCTTTGACGTGCGTCCTGATGGCCGTTTCGTCATGCCGGACGGCGACGGCGGCTATCTGTTCTCGCTGTCGACGAATGTCACCCTGGCCGAAGAAACGACGCCACGCCTGACCCTGTTGCTGGATGTGCCATGCGTGGCGCCTGCACGCGACGGCTTCGGCGCCATGGTCGCCTGCGCCAAGGCATTGATGGGCCGCCTGGACGCGACCATCGTCGACGATTACAACCAGGCCTTGTCCGATGCGGCGCTGGCCGAGATCGCCGGCCAGGTGCAAGAGTTTTACCAGGAAATGGACGCGGCCGACATTCCGGCCGGCTCCACCCGCGCCCTGCGTTTATTTAGCTGAAGAATCCCGCAACAATGACTGATCCGATCAACCAGGACGCCGCCCAGCGCGTCCTGGCACTCACGGCCGAACTCAATCGGCATCTGCACGCCTATCACGTGCTCGACAATCCCACCATCCCCGACGCCGAGTACGACAAGCTGTTTGTCGAACTGCAAGCGCTGGAAGCGGCCCATCCCGAACTGCGCACGCCCGATTCGCCCACCTTGCGCGTGGGCGCGGCGCCCTTGCCGCAATTCGAGCAAGTCACGCACACGGTGCCGATGTTGTCGCTGAATAATGGTTTCTCCGATGACGATATCGTCCATTTCGACCGCCGCGTGCGCGAAGGCCTGGACCTTGACGGTGCAGAGGTCGACTACGCGGCCGAAGTGAAATTCGACGGCCTGGCGATCAACCTGCGCTATGAAAACGGCCTGTTCGTGCAGGCGGCCACGCGCGGCGACGGCGCCACGGGCGAAGACGTGACGGCGAATATCCGCACCATTTCCGGCATCCCGCTGCGCCTGCTTGGCGACAAGATTCCGGCCGTGCTCGACGTGCGCGGCGAAGTGATGATGTTCAAGGCCGATTTTGCCCGTTTGAACGAACGCCAGCGCGAAGCGGGGCAGAAGGAATTCGCCAACCCGCGCAATGCGGCCGCCGGCAGCCTGCGCCAGCTCGATTCGCGCATCACGGCGCAGCGCAAGCTGCGTTTCTATGCCTACGGCATCGGCGCCCTCGATGGTGCCGCCATGCCGGTGTCGCATTCGGCCTTGCTGGACTGGTACGAAACGCTGGGCATTCCCGTGTCGAAGGAGCGCAAGGTAGTGCAGGGCGCGCAGGGCTTGCTGGCATACTACGCCGATATCGGCGCGCGCCGGCCCGTCTTGCCCTACGAAATCGACGGCGTCGTCTACAAGGTGAATGCGACGGAAGACCAGCAGGAACTGGGCTTTGTGTCGCGCGCGCCGCGTTTTGCGCTGGCGCACAAGTTCCCCGCCGAAGAGGCGCTGACGCAGGTGCTGGGCATCGATATCCAGGTGGGCCGCACGGGAGCCATGACACCCGTGGCGCGCCTGGCGCCCGTGTCCGTGGGCGGCGTGACGGTGACCAACGCCACCTTGCACAATGAAGATGAAGTGCTGCGCAAGGATGTGCGCGTGGGCGACACCGTCATCGTGCGCCGCGCCGGCGACGTGATTCCCGAAGTGCTGAGCGTGGTGCTGGAAAAACGCCCGGAACCGGCGCCGCTGCCGTTCAAGATGCTGGAAGCGTGCCCCGTCTGTGGCTCGCACGTGGTGCGTGAAGAGGGCGAGGCGATTGCCCGCTGCTCGGGTGGCCTGTTCTGCTCGGCGCAGCGCAAGGAAGCGTTCCGCCATTTTGCGGGCCGCCGCATGATGGATATCGAAGGCCTGGGCGAACGTTATATCGATACCCTGGTCGAACTGGAATACGTGCATGGCTTGGCCGACCTGTACGGCCTGACCCTGGATAAACTGCTGGAAATGAAAGTGCGCGCCGACGAGCGCGACGGTTCGACGCCTGAAACAGTGCAACAAGGCAAGATTCCTACCAAGTGGGCGGAAAATCTGCTGGTCGGCATTGAGGCGAGCAAGCGCCCGCCGCTTGAACGGTTCCTGTTCGCGCTGGGCATCCGCCACGTGGGAGAATCGACGGCCAAGACCCTGGCCGAATGGCTGGGCAGCCTGGCGTATGTACGCAAAGCGCCGGCGGCCTTGCTGCGCGTGCTGCCCGATATCGGCGGTACGGTGGCCGAATCGATCGCCGACTTCTTTGCGGAAGAAAAGAACCAGCAGGCGCTGCAGGCATTGCTTGACGCGGGTGTCACGCCCCAGGGCGAACATGCGCCCAGCGCCAAGCTGCGCACGCAGCTGGAGCAGACCACCTTGCTGGCCGCCATCGGCATCCCGAAGCTGACGGAGCCGCGCAGCAAGCAGCTGGTGGAGCGGGGCGTGACCCTGGCCAGCCTGGCTGCGCAAGGCGCCAGCTTCCACGCGGGCTTGCCCGCCGCCGTGGCCGAATCGCTGGCGCAATGGCTGGCCGATGAGGGCAATGTCAAGCTGCTTGCTCAACTGGACGCCCTGCGAAATGAATTACTGTCACAATTGCCTGAAATGCCAGCCGCTGGCGGCAAACTGGACGGCAAGACTTTCGTCCTGACGGGCACCTTGCCCAACATGAGCCGCGACGAAGCCGCGGAGCTGATCGAGGCGGCCGGTGGCAAGGTCAGCGGTTCTGTATCGAAGAAGACAGGCTATGTCGTGGCCGGTTCGGATGCCGGCAGCAAGCTGGTCAAGGCCCAGGAGCTGGGTGTGGCCATACTCGACGAGGCTGGCTTGCTGGCTCTGTTGGCGCAGGACTAATCATTCAAAATACTACAGAAGACCCATGAAAAAAATCAGAAAAGCAGTTTTCCCCGTCGCCGGCCTGGGCAGCCGTTTCTTGCCAGCGACCAAGGCGCAACCGAAGGAAATGCTCCCCATCGTCGACAAGCCATTGATCCAGTACGCGGTGGAAGAAGCGGTGGCGGCCGGCATCACGGAAATGATCTTCATTACGGGCCGCAACAAGCGCGCTATCGAAGACCATTTCGATACGGCCTACGAGCTGGAGTCGGAACTGGAAGCGGCCGGCAAGCGCCAGTTGCTCGACATGGTGCAAAACGTCATTCCCAAGCACATCAATTGCATTTACATACGCCAGTCGGCGCCGCTGGGCCTGGGGCATGCCGTGCTGTGCGCCCGTCCCGTGATCGGCGACGAGCCGTTTGCCGTCTTGCTGGCCGACGATTTCATGGATGTGGAAGAGGGCGTGCGCCCCGTGCTGGCGCAGATGACCGATGTCTTCCAGTATGAAAATTGCTCGCTGCTGGCGGTGCAGGATGTGCCGCGCGCGGAAACCAAGCAGTACGGTATTGTCTCGGCAAAGAATTATCAGCCGGACCTCGAATTGGTCTCGGCCATTGTGGAAAAGCCTGCGCCCGAAGAGGCGCCATCGACGCTGGCCGTGGTGGGCCGTTATGTGCTGACCAGCCGTATCTTCAACCACCTGGAAAATATCGGCACGGGCGCCGGCGGCGAAATCCAGTTGACGGACGGCATCGCCGCCCTGATGCGCGAAGAGCGCGTGCTGGCTTACCGCTACCAGGGGCAGCGTTATGATTGCGGCTCCAAGCTTGGCTACCTGAAGGCAACGACGGCGATGGGCATGAAACATCCGGAAACGGGCGCGGCCTTCCGCACTTACTTGCAAGAACTGCAATCGGCACTGGAAGTAAAATGACCGTACGTGAAATCCTCAAGATGGGCGATCCGCGTTTGTTGCGCATGGCCGAGCCTGTGCGTGAATTCGATACGCCCGAATTGCATGCCCTGATCGCCGATATGTTCGACACCATGCATGCGGCCAATGGCGCGGGCCTGGCGGCGCCGCAGATCGGCGTCAACCTGCAGCTGGTGATCTACGGCTTCAAGCAAAACCTGCGCTATCCTGACGCGCCGCAAGTACCGGAAACCGTGCTGATCAACCCTGTGCTGACGCCTTTGTCGGAACGCAAGGAAGAGGGCTTTGAAGGCTGCCTGTCCGTGCCCGGCCTGCGCGGCAGCGTGCCGCGCTGGAGTGAACTGCATTACGAAGGCGTGGACCAGTTCGGCCAGCCCATCAGCCGCGACTGCGACGGCTTTCATGCCCGCGTGGTGCAGCACGAGGTGGACCACTTGCACGGCATTCTGTATCCGATGCGTATCGTTGATTTTACCCAGTTCGGCTATACGGAAGTCATGTTCCCGGATCTCGACCCAAACGACGACGACTAGGCGCCGCATACCAGTCGACGATAAAACAATGGCCGCGCAGCATGAGCTGGGCGGCCATTTTTTATGCCTGAAGCAAACCTAGCGTACCTTGCGGCTGCTGCCCAAGTTATCCAGCAGCATCTTTAATTCATCCTGCATGGCATCCGTCAGGTTCAGGAAGCGGCAGCCGATCTGCACCTGTTCTCCCAGCAGGAAGGAGCGGAAGGTGCGCGACAGGCGGATTTCCAGGTCGGCGATCATGACCTTGTTTGGCCCCAGTTCCAGGCGCACGCGCGACAGCTTGCGCCCCACGTACAGGCCCACCGTGTCGCGCGGATGGGCGCGCATGCCGATGCCGCCGGCCGAGAAATCATACAGCTGCAATTCATACGGACGGCCCTCGAGCACGAAGGCGGCCAGGTAGTACACGCCCAGCGGCGTTTCCAGGCGCGTCGATTCGCGCCGTTCCAGCACCAGGCAATGGCTGGGGAAGTTGGTCAGATACACGTTCGGCCGCTCGGGATACGCCTGCCATTCGCCATTGATGGTGAATTGCAGCTTGGCGCTTTGCACCCACGATACAAACGTGGCACCGCCTTCGGGCAGGGTAGCGCCTTCATTGAGTTCCAGCACGAATTGCGGCAAGTCGTCGTCGACGGACAGGATGCGCGCCATGATGACGTCTTCGCCGCCCGTCGGGTAGATGGAGATGGCGTCGCCATTGTCAGCCAGGCTGCACAGGGTTTCGCCGATATCCCACGGATCGCTCATATGGTGCGGCTTGGTGCCGGGCGCCATAGGCTCGGCCACGTCAGCCAGGCTGGGCGCGCCTTTGCGCAGGGGATTGGGAATGGGATCGTTCACGACAGCGTATCTCTTTTGTTCTAATGGGGAATAGTGTATAGGTTTAAAGCAATATTTACTAAGTAAATCACAATAATTGTTTTTATATCACTATATTCCTGTTGCTTATGCGGAATGGTACGCCGTGCGGCATGCCATCCAGATGTCGCCGCTTAAAATTGTTCGTCCGCGCTCAGGTAACGCCATTGCCCTGTCGGCAAGTCGCCCAGCTTGACCTTGCCGATGCGCACGCGTTTCAGGCCCAGCACTTTCAGGCCCACGGCTTCGCACATGCGGCGGATCTGGCGTTTCTTGCCTTCGCGCAGGGTAAAGCTCAGCTGGTCTTCGTTTTGCCAGCGCACCTTGGCCGGCAACAGCGGCTTGCCGTCGAGCCACAGGCCATGGTTGAGCTTTTTCAGTTCGCTGTCGGGCAGGGTGCCGCCCTTGGTGTAGCTCACGCGCACCAGGTATTCCTTGTCGATATCGGTATCGTGGCCGATCAGCTGCTTGGCCACGCGGCCGTCCTGCGTCAGGACCAGCAAGCCGACGGAATCGATGTCCAGGCGGCCGGCCGCCACCAGGCTGCGCAGCTGCGTGGGGTGGAACTGTTCCGGGCTGCGGTCTTCCGCCCAGCGGTTTTCCGCCTTGATCAGGGCCACGGCAGGCGTGTAGCCGTCTTCCGCCTGGCCGCTGACATAGCCGACCGGTTTGTTGATCAGCACGGTCACCCGCTTCGATTGCTCGGCCGCCGCCTGGCGTTCCACGGTGACTCTCTGGCTCGGGTAGACCTTGCTGCCCAGTTCGGACACCACCTTGCCGTCCACACGGACCCAGCCGCGCGCGATCCATTCATCGGCTTCGCGGCGGGAGCACAGGCCCAGTTCGGACATGCGTTTGGACAAGCGTAATAATTCTTCGGTCATGTTGTTTCAGTTTCAGTAAAGGTAGGCGCTGCGCGGGAGGTCATCAAACCTTTAGCGCATCGAGTAAATCGGTTTCCAGCAATATCTGGTTGCGGGCATTGTTGAGCGCGGGACCGTCGACGAGGAAGACGTCTTCGACCCGTTCGCCCAGGGTCATGATCTTGGCCGTGTGCAAGTTAATGCGGTACTTGGTCAGCACGTTGGCAATCGCATACAGCAAGCCCGTGCGGTCGTTGGCCGCTACCGACAGCAAATAGTATTGGCCCTTTTCATCGGGCCGCAAATCCACGGTCGGCTGGAAGGGGAAGGTGCGCGACAGGCGCGACAGCCGTCCCTTGCCCGGTGGCGGCAGCGGCGTTTGCGACTGCAGCAATTCGCCCAGCTCATGCTCGATCAGGCTGATGATGTCGCGGTAGCTCTTGGCGAAGTTTTGCTCGGTGACAAGGAACGTATCGAGCGCATAGCCATTCTTTGTCGTGTGGATCTTCGCGTCGAGAATGCTGAAGTTCTTGCGGTCGAAATAGCTGCAGATGCGCGCGAACAGGTCGGGCTGGTCGGGAATGTACACGGCCACCTGCAAGCCTTCGCCTATGGGCGCCAGCCGGCATTTTACCACCGGCAACTTGCTGTCGAGTTTGTCATACAGCGAGCGCGTCTGCCAGGCGATGTCGGACGCGTCGTGGCGCAGGAAATACGCCACGTCCAGCTGCTGCCACAGTTTCAGGTGAGCATCCGGCGGCAAGCCGTACAGGCGCAGGGTGGCCAGCGCTTCCTGCTGGCGGTTCTTCAGCTCGCGATCGGCCGTGTGCGGCTCGCCGCCCAGCACGCGCAGGGTGATCTTGTACAGGTCTTCCAGCAGCTTGCCCTTCCAGGCATTCCACACTTTCGGGCTGGTGCCGCGGATGTCGGCCACCGTCAGCAGGTACAGGCCCGTCAGGTGGCGCTCGTCCTTGACCACTTTCGCAAAGGCGGCGATGACGTCGGGATCGGACAGGTCCTGTTTTTGCGCCACTTGCGACATGGTCAGGTGATTTTCCACCAAGAAAGCCACCAGTTCCGTGTCTTCTTCCGACAGGCCGTGGTCCTGGCAGAACTGGGTGGCGTCGGCCACGCCCAGCTTCGAGTGGTCGCCGCCGCGGCCCTTGGCGATGTCGTGGAACAGGGCCGCCACGTACAGCAGCCACGACTGCGAGAAATCGGCCATCAGCTGGCTGCAGAACGGATATTCGTGCGCGTGCTCGCTCATCGTGAAGCGGCGCATGTTGCGCACCACCATCAAAATGTGCTGGTCGACCGTGTACACGTGGAACAGGTCGTGCTGCATCTGGCCCACGATGCGGCGGAAATTCGGCAGGTAGCGCCCCAGGATGCTCATCTCGTTCATGCGCCGCAGCGCATGGATGATGCCGACCGGGGCCTGCATGATGCGCAGGAAGAGCGCGCGGTTGACGGGATCCTGGCGGAAGGCGCCATCGATCTTGAAGCGCGCATGCCACAGGGCCCGCGTGGCGCGCGACGTCATGCCCTTCAGGGCGGGGCGTTCCGTCATCAGCACGAAGACTTCCAGCATGGCCGATGGGTATTGCTCGAACGTATCGTCGGCGCTGATGTCGATCAGGCTGTTGACTTCATTGAAGCGTTCGTTGATGGGCACAGCCACGTCGTCTTGCGGAAACAATCGTGCCTCGATGTTTTGCAGCAGAATAGTGTTGAGTTGAGTCACCGTCTTGGCGGCCCAGTAGTAGCGCTGCATGAGAAATTCGCTGGCGCGGCGCATGTGCGGCCCGCTGCCCGTCGCTTGCAGGCCCAGCGATTCGGCGATGGCCGTCTGCACGTCGAACACGAGGCGGTCTTCGCGCCGTCCCGCATGCAGGTGCAGGCGCACGCGGATATCCTTGAAGGCGCGTTCTTTTTCCATCAACTGGCGCGCTTCCGTCAGGGTGATCAGGCCGCCCGTGGCCAGCGTGCGCCACGAGTTCGCCAAGCCGGCCGCCTTGGCTACCCACAGGATCACCTGCAAGTCGCGCAGGCCGCCCGGGCTTTCCTTGCAATTCGGTTCCAGGCTGAAGGCCGTGTCTTCGTATTTGGCATGGCGCTGGCGCATTTCCGCCGTTTTCGCCTGGAAGAATGCCTGCGGATCCATGGCCGCGTCATAGCGCTGCTGCAATTGCGCGAACAGGTCCGCGTTGCCGCACACGAGGCGCGCTTCGAGCAAGCTCGTTTGCACGGTGATGTCGGCCTTCGATTCGACCATGCATTCATCCACTGTGCGGATGCTGTGGCCGATTTCCAGGCCCAGATCCCACAGCAGTTGCACCAGTTCCTCGAGCTTTTCCTGCGTGGCCGCATCGGGCGCCTGTTGCAGCAGGATCAGCAGGTCGACATCGGAATAGGGAAACAGTTCTCCGCGGCCATAACCGCCCACGCCGACCAGGGCCGTGCCGGGCGGCAAGCCGGCTTCCTGCCAGGCACGCGCCAGCACGCCGTCGACGCTGTGGCGCAGGCTGCGTAGCAGTTTTTCAGGCTTGCCGTCGGCCTGGAAGGCCGCAATGACGACCTGGCGGTCGGCTTTCAGTTGCTGCTTCAGCTGTTCCCGAACTTGCTTTTTCATCTGGGCCCTGGGTGGCGGTGGGTCGGGGTGCGGTCAAGCCTGATGAATCAGGCTTTATTGCCGATAAAGGCGGGCGGCGGCGGCATGCCGGGCGAGACGGTCAGCACTTCATAGCCCGTTTCCGTCACCAGCACCGTGTGTTCCCATTGCGCCGACAGGCTGCGGTCCTTGGTTTTGATGGTCCAGCCATCGTTCATTTCGCGGATTTCGCGGCGGCCCGAGTTGATCATCGGTTCGACGGTAAAAATCATGCCCGCTTCCAGGCGCTCCAGGGTGCCTGGTTTGCCGTAATGCAACACTTGCGGCTCTTCATGGAAGACCTTGCCGATGCCGTGGCCGCAGAATTCGCGCACCACGCTGTAGCCGGCTTTTTCCGCGTGCTGCTGGATGGCGTGGCCGATGTCGCCCAGGTGGGCGCCCGGCTTGATCTGGTCGATGCCCAGCCACATGCATTCATAGGTGATTTCCGACAGGCGCTTGGCCAGGATGGTCGGCGTGCCGACGAGGAACATGCGGCTGTTGTCGCCGTGGTAGCCATCCTTGATGACGGTGATGTCGAGGTTGACGGAGTCGCCGCTCTTGAGGACCTTGTCGCCGGGAATGCCGTGGCAGATGACGTCGTTGACGGAGGTGCAGATGGCTTTCGGATACGGCGTGTAGCCGGGCGGGCAATAGTTCAGCGGGGCAGGGATGGTGCCCTGCACGTTGACCATGTATTCGTGGCACAGGCGGTCCAGTTCGCCGGTCGTGACGCCGACCTTGACGAAGGGGGTGATGTAGTCGAGTACTTCGGCGCCGAGCTTGCCGGCAACGCGCATGCCTTCGATGTCGGCGGCGCTATTGATACGGATGGTGGACATGGTGTATTTCGCAATCTGCAAGAATTCAGGTGAAAAGCACAGACGATTTCTGCTGTATGGGAAAAAGTCTGCAAATATGTCGAAATTATAAACGAGGCGCCCTGAATCCGCCGCCTCCTTCCTATGGCCAGGCAGGGATTTGTGGGTGAAGTGGCGGCCAGCAGGCGGCGGCGCCACACCTTGCACCAGCATGGTGCATTGGGTGTTTCCGCAGGGCGCGCGATTTGCAGCGCGGACTTGATGCGGCGGGCATTTCGGTGTAGAATCCCGGGTTGCTTGAATTCTCTTTTAAGCAATGCAGTAAAACAGTGTCTTTAATTTATATAAACACGCGAATCCGGTCGACAAGGGTGCCTGTATGGTGACTGATCGGATTCCAGACCCAACCCTGGAGTTAATAATGTCCGTAACAATGCGCGAAATGCTGGAAGCCGGTGTCCACTTTGGTCACCAAACCCGTTTTTGGAATCCAAAAATGGCACCGTTCATCTTCGGCCATCGCAACAAGATCCACATCATCAACCTGGAAAAAACCATGGCGATGTACCAGGACGCAATGAAGCACGTGCGTCAACTGGCTGCAAACCGTGGCACCATCCTGATGGTTGGCACCAAGCGTCAAGCTCGCGAAATCATCGCTGCTGAAGCACAACGCGCTGGCGTGCCTTTCGTTGATCAACGTTGGTTGGGCGGCATGCTGACCAACTTCAAAACGATCAAGACCTCGATCAAGCGTCTAAAAGACATGGAAGTGATGATCGAAGATGGTTCGATCGAGAAGCTGTCGAAAAAAGAAGCGCTGATGTTCTCCCGCGAAATGATCAAGCTGCAAAAATCGATCGGCGGCATCAAGGACATGGGCGGCATTCCTGACGCAATCTTCGTCGTCGACGTCGGCTACCACAAAGGTGCGATCACCGAAGCAGCTAAACTGGGTATCCCGGTCATCGGCGTTGTCGATACCAACCACTCCCCAGAAGGCGTGAACTTCGTGATCCCAGGTAACGATGACTCCTCGAAAGCCATCATGTTGTACGCTCGCGGTGTTGCTGATGCAATCATCGAAGGCCGTGCAGCTGCCGGTAACGAAGTTGTTGAAATGGTTAAAGCAGCCGCTGGCGACGAATTCGTCGAAGTAAACGAACAGGCTTAATGGCCAGGCTATCGCAAGATAGCCGTTTGTAAGCACAGCAGTAAGGGAAAAGGGGTGGCAGCAGCTCCCCCTTTTTTTTAACAAAAAAACGATAGTGACCGCTGGCGAGGCATGCATGCCCGGCCGCGACTATCGACTCACCGAATCAGGAGAAACACATGGCAGCGATTACAGCAGCGATGGTAGGCGAATTGCGCGGCAAAACCGACGCACCAATGATGGAATGCAAAAAAGCACTGACCGAAGCCGATGGCGACATGGCTCGTGCGGAAGAGATCCTGCGCGTCAAACTGGGCGGCAAGGCATCGAAAGCATCGGCACGCATCACCGCTGAAGGCGTCGTGGCAACCTACATCGCCAATGGCGTAGGCGCCCTGGTCGAAGTGAACTCGGAAACCGACTTCGTTGCGAAAAACGACGATTTCCTGGCACTGGCCAACAACGCTGCCCGTCTGGTAGCAGAACACAACCCGGCTGACGTAGCTGCCCTGCTGGCCCTGCCACTCGATGGCAAGACCCTGGAAGACGTGCGCGCTGCCCTGATCGGCAAAATCGGCGAAAACATGACCATCCGCCGCTTCCAGCGTTTCGAAACCAGCAACAAGCTGGCTTCGTACCTGCACGGTTCGCGCATTGGCGTGATCGTCGAATTCGACGGCGCCGATGAGCAAGTCGGCAAAGACGTGGCCATGCACATCGCTGCCATGAAGCCAGTGTCGCTGTCCTCGAACGAAGTTCCAGCGGAACTGATCGAAAAAGAGCGTTCGGTTGCCCAACTGAAAGCCGAAGAAGACGCAGCCAAAGCGGCCGCCGAAGGCAAGCCAGCGCAATCGCCGGAAATCCTGGCCAAGCGCCTGGAAGGTTCCGTACAGAAGTTCCTGAAAGAAGTTTCCCTGCTGAACCAAGCTTTCGTGAAAAACGACAAGCTGTCGGTGGAGCAAATGCTGAAGGCGGCTAACACCAGCGTCAAAGGTTTCGCCATGTACGTAGTGGGCGAGGGCATCGAGAAGAAGCAAGACGACTTCGCAGCAGAAGTCGCAGCACAGATGGCTGCCTCCCAGGGAGCGTAAGTAAAGCGGGCCGAGAGGCCCGTTTTTTTGGCCCGCCCGCACCTGTCGTGCCGGGCGGCGGCATGGGCAGCCCCGCGCGCCTATCCGGCGCTGCAAGGCGCTGCGCCATGTCATACTCGAATAACCTCATTTATGGAGCCCCAGCTCATGTCAAAACCAGCCTACAAGCGCGTCCTCCTCAAGTTGTCCGGCGAAGCCCTGATGGGTGATGATCCCTACGGCATCAACCGCGCCACGATCGAGCGCATGGTGGCCGATGTGGCCGAGGTGGCGAAGTTGGGTGTGGAACTGGCAATCGTGATTGGCGGCGGCAATATCTTCCGCGGCGTCGCGCCTGGTGCGCAAGGCATGGACCGTGCCACCGCCGACTACATGGGCATGCTTGCCACGGTGATGAATGCACTGGCCCTGGCCGATGCCATGCGCCACGTCGGCATTACCGCGCGCGTCATGTCGGCCATCGGCATCGAACAAGTGGTCGAGCCGTACGTCCGCCCGAAAGCCCTGCAATACCTGGAAGAAGGTAAAGTGGTGGTCTTCGCCGCCGGCACCGGCAATCCATTCTTCACCACCGACACGGCAGCTGCCCTGCGCGGTTCCGAGATCAGCGCCGAGATCGTCCTGAAGGCCACCAAGGTCGACGGCGTCTACACGGCCGATCCGAAGAAGGATCCGAACGCCACCCTGTTCCACACGATTACGTTCGACGACGCCATCGCCAAGCACCTGCAAGTGATGGATGCCACGGCATTCGCCCTGTGCCGCGACCAGAAACTGCCGATCAAGGTGTTTTCGATCACCAAGCCAGGCGCGCTGATGCGCGTCATCATGGGTGAAGATGAAGGCACCCTGGTGCACGTATAAGGGAAGCGGAGCGCCGAGAAACCGCCCATGGCTGCGTTGCAGCGCCTCGCCGTACATTAAGTACTGTCTTCGGCGCTGCGCCTTGCCCTGAACGGTTTTCGGCACTCCCGGCTGCGGTACCATTCAAGCCGCAAGCGCAATAGAATATTCATTATTATCAAGACAAGGAGTAGGTAATGTCCTTAGCTGACGTTAAAAAGAACACCCAGGAACGCATGACGAAGTCGCTGGAAACACTGCGGGCCGATCTGGCCAAAGTGCGTACCGGCCGCGCCCATACGGGTATCCTGGACCACGTGATGGTCGATTACTACGGTTCGCCGACGGCGCTGACCCAGGTCGCCAACGTGACCCTGATCGACGCGCGCACCATCGGTGTGCAGCCGTACGAAAAGAAGATGGCCAACACCATCGAAAAAGCCATCCGCGACGCGGACCTGGGCTTGAACCCATCGGCACAGGGCGACCTGATCCGCGTTCCGACGCCGCCGCTGACGGAAGAGCGTCGCAAGGAAATGGTCAAGCTGGTCAAGAGCGAGGCGGAAGACGCGAAGATTGCCGTGCGTAATATTCGCCGCGATGCGAACGAGTCGCTGAAGAAACTGGTCAAGGAAAAAGCCTGCTCCGAGGACGATGAGCGCCGCTCGTCGGAAGAAGTGCAGAAACTGACGGACAAGTTTATTGCCGACATCGACAAGATGGTCGTCGACAAAGAAAAAGAAGTACTGACGGTCTAGTTTTCAGTCCTTTTGACACTGCCCGGGAAAGCATGGCTTTTCCGGGCAGTGCTATTTGGCGCATAATAGCTATCTTTTATTTTTGGTATTCGTGTTTTCATGATCTATTCGAGTTCGACAACGGCAGTACCTGAGGTGGGCACGGTGCCGCGCCATGTGGCAATCATTATGGATGGCAATGGTCGCTGGGCAACCAAGCGCTTCCTGCCCCGCGTGGCTGGCCACGTCAAGGGCGCCGACGCCGTGCGCGGCATCGTCGAGACTTGCCTCGACCGCGGTGTCGAATATCTGACCCTGTTTGCCTTCAGTTCGGAAAACTGGCGCCGCCCGGAAGAAGAGGTGTCGATGCTGATGCGCCTGTTCGTCACGATGCTGGAACGTGAAGTGGTCAAGATGCATGCCAGCGACATCCGCCTGAAGGTGGTGGGCGACCTGTCGCGCTTCAATGGCGAGCTGCAAACCCTGATCGCCAATGCGGAGCGCAAGACGGCGAACAACACGCGCCTGACGGTATCCATCTGCGCCAATTACGGCGGCCGCTGGGACATCATGCAGGCAGTCAACAAAATGACGGCCGAGGCGGCAGCCAATGGCCAGCCCGCCGCGCACGCTTATACGGAAGAGCAACTGGCGCCGCACCTGGCCATGGCCTACGCGCCCGAGCCCGACCTGTTCATCCGCACGGGCGGCGAGCAGCGCATTTCCAATTTCCTCCTGTGGCAACTGGCGTACACTGAGTTGTTTTTCACCGAGACTTTCTGGCCCGACTTCAATGACGAGTGCCTCGACGCGGCAATCGCGTCTTACCAGCAGCGCGAACGGCGCTTTGGCCGTACCAGCGCGCAATTAACTGAAAAGACAAACTGATGCTGAAAACACGGATAATCACCGCCCTGGTCTTGTTGGCGGTCTTGCTGCCGGTTCTGTATCTGAATTATTTCCCCGCCTTCGCCGTGATCGCCACGGCGTTCTTCGGCGCCGCCGTCTGGGAAAGCTTCCGCATTTTCAAAAATCGCCATGCGCTCGTGATTGCCGCCGTCTGGACTGCCGCCTTCGCGTATACGTTCTTTGTCGGCAACGGCATGGCGCAGCTCAATTTCTGGTTCGCCCTGTGCGTGGCCATCTGGCTGATCCGCTTCGTGCCCTCGCTGGCGACGGGCCTGCCGCCTACCGAAGGCCTGGGCAATACCTTGCTCAGCCTCGTGTATCCGGTGACCATCGTCGGCTGCTTCGTCGCCATCATCGCCCTGTTCCTGCATAGTCCCTTGTTCTTGCTGTCCGTCATGGCCCTCGTGTGGATCGCCGATATCGGCGCCTATTTCTCGGGCAAGGCTTTCGGCAAGCGCAAGCTGGCGCCAAGCATTTCCCCAGGTAAATCCTGGGAAGGTGCCATTGGCGGCGGCATCGCCGTGCTGGTCATTGCCGCCATCACCATCGTGGCCGCGCCATCGCTGCCGGTCTTGCAAGACACCTTTGCCGTGCAGTTGCAATTGCGCCGCGGTTGGCTGGTGGCCCTGCTGGTGCTGCTGCTGATCGTCGCCGCCAGCATCGTCGGCGACCTGTTCGAATCCCAATTGAAGCGCCGCGCCGGCATCAAGGACAGCAGCAGCCTGCTGCCTGGCCATGGCGGCGTACTCGACCGTATCGACGCGTTGATCCCGGTCCTGCCATTTGCCGCCCTCGTGGCCAGCTGGCTTTAAGGAAACTCATGCAATACATCACCATTCTTGGCGCGACCGGTTCGGTCGGCGTGTCCACCCTGGACGTGCTCGCGCGTCATCCGGAGCAATACAGCGTGTATGCGCTGAGCGCGCATACGCGTGTGGCCGAACTGGCCGCCCAGTGCCTGCAATTTCGTCCCCAGCGCGCCGTCGTCGGCACGGCGGACGCCGCCCTTGAACTGACGTGTTTGCTGCGCGGGCAGGGCGTCGATACGCAAGTCGAGTACGGCGAGGAAGCCCTGTGCGCCATCGCCAGCGCGCCGCAAGTGACGGGCGTGATGGCGGCCATCGTCGGCGCGGCCGGCCTGGCGCCCACCCTGGCGGCGGCGCGTGCCGGAAAGAAAGTATTGCTGGCCAATAAAGAAGCGCTCGTCATGTCCGGCCAGCTGTTCATCGATGCCGTGCACGATAACGGCGCCGTGCTGCTGCCGATCGACAGCGAACATAACGCCATCTTCCAATGCATGCCGCATGCCCATGGCCGCGCGCCAGGCGCCGCAGGCGTGGCAAAAATCGTGCTCACCGCTTCCGGCGGCCCCTTCCTCACGCGCGACGTCGAAACGCTCGACTCGGTCACGCCGGACCAGGCGTGCAAGCATCCGACCTGGGCCATGGGGCGCAAGATTTCCGTCGATTCGGCCACCATGATGAACAAGGGCCTGGAAGTGATCGAGGCGCACTGGCTGTTCGGCGCCCCTGCCGAGCAGATCGAGGTGCTGATCCACCCGCAAAGCGTGATCCATTCGATGGTCTCGTATGTCGACGGTTCCGTGCTGGCCCAGCTGGGCAATCCGGACATGCGCACGCCGATCGCGCATGCGCTGGCATATCCGCAGCGTATCGCTTCCGGCGTGGCGCAACTGGACCTGGCGCAAGTGGCTACCCTGCAGTTCGAACGTCCCGACTTCCGCCGCTTCCCTTGCCTGGCGCTGGCCTTCGACGCCTTGCGCGCGGGCGGTACGGCACCGGCTTTGCTCAATGCGGCCAATGAAGTGGCCGTGCAAGCCTTCCTCGACGAACAGATCGGCTTCCGCCAGATCGACCGGGTCATCGCGCACGTGATCGAGACGGTGCCGCATGGCGCCGCTTCCAGCATCGAGGCCGTGATGGAGCAGGACCGCCTGGCCAGAGCGGCTGCGCGAGCATACATCGCCCAGAGGCTGGCTGCATGACGCTCATCACCACGTTGCTGGCCTTTATTGTCGCGCTCGGTTCACTGATTACCCTGCACGAGCTGGGCCACTACCTGGTGGCGCGCTGGTGCGGCGTGAAAGTGCTGCGTTTCTCGATCGGCATGGGGAAAGTGGTGTATTCGCGCAAGTTTGGCAAGGACCAGACGGAATGGGCGATTTCCGCGCTGCCGCTGGGCGGCTATGTGAGCATGCTCGACAGCCGCGCGCAAGACCTCAGCGACTTGCCGGAAAGCGAATTGCGCCGCGAATTCACGCGCCAGAGCGTGTGGCGCCGCATCGCCATCGTGGCTGCCGGCCCGCTGGCCAATTTCCTCGTCGCCATCGTGCTGTACGCGGGCCTGTTCATGCATGGCATCGAAGAGCCGTCGAGCAAGCTCGGCCCCGTGGCCGAGCAGACGGCCGCCTATGCGGCCGGCTTGCGCAGCGGCGATACGGTCGAAGCGGTGAATGGCAAGGCTGTGGCCAGCTGGTCCGAGCTGCGCTGGGAGCTGATCCAGGCCACGCTCGACAAGCAGCCGGCCCGCATCGAAGTGCGCCGGTCTGACCGCGGCGAGCAGGAAGCGACCTTGCCGACGGCCAGCCTGACGGAAACGGATCTGGAAGGCGACGTGCTGGGCAAGCTGGGCCTGACCCTGGCCCGTTCCGCGCCCACCCTGATGGAAATCATGCCCGGTGGCGCCGCCGCGCGCGCCGGCCTGCAGAAAGACGACCAGATCCTCGCCATCGACGAGCAGCCCGTGCACGACGTGGCGGCCGTCATCGCCACCCTGAGCCAGGCGCCGGGCCGGACCTTGCAATTGCAACTCTTGCGCCAGGGCCAGGACCTGACCCTGCCCATTACGCCGGACGCCGTGCCGGGCGCCGGGGCAGAGGGAGCTGTAACAGTTGGTAAGATACAGGCAAAGCTGGGGCAGGTGCCGGATATGATCACCGTGGCATCCGGACCGTTCGCCGCCGTGGGCAAGGCGTCCGCCAAGGTCTGGGATACCAGTGTCATGAGCCTGAAAATGCTGGGCAAGATGATCACCGGCCAGGTCTCGCTGAAGAATGTGACGGGACCCATTACCATCGCCGATTACGCGGGCCAGACGGCGCGCATCGGCCTGGTAAGCTACCTGAGCTTCATTGCCTTCATCAGTATCAGTCTGGGCGTGATGAATTTGCTACCCATTCCTGTTCTGGATGGCGGGCATTTGCTGTATTATTCGCTGGAAGTTTTGACCGGACGCCCCTTGCCGGAGCGCGTAGGCGAGATTGCCCAGCGCCTGGGGATCGGTTTGTTGCTGACCTTGATGGTGCTTGCCGTCTTTAATGACGTGTTGCGATTGCTGAATTAGGGCGGTGGTTGATGCCATTGCGTGAGTCGCACAAGCAATCTTTTGTGTATGTTGTCCATTGATTTACCCATTGAATAACCCCAATGAAATTACATTCTGCTCGTTTTGCCTTGCCTTCCTTTCGCCGTAGCCTGATCGGCGCCGCCGTCATGGCCTTCTGTTCCGGCCACGCGCTGGCCGTCCAGCCATTTACTGTCAAGGACATCCGGGTCGAAGGGATCCAGCGTACCGAAGCGGGCACCGTGTTTGCCTACCTGCCGGTGCGGGTCGGCGAGACGTTCTCCGACGAGAAGAGCGTGGCCGCCATCAAGGCCCTGTATGCGACGGGCATGTTCAAGGATGTGCGCCTGGAAGCCGATGGCGACGTGCTGGTGGTGCTGGTCGAGGAACGTCCAGCCATCGCCACCGTGGAATTTACCGGCACCAAGGAATTTGAGAAGGATGTGCTGGTCAAGGCCCTGAAGGAAATCGGCGTCGGTGAAGCCAAGATTTTCGACAAGGCATCCGTTGACCGCGCGGAACAGGAACTCAAGCGCCAGTACCTGTCGCATGGCCTGTACGGCGTGAAGATCACCACCACCGTCACGCCGATCGAGCGTAACCGCGTCAACGTGGTGTTCGCCGTCGATGAGGGCGACGTGGCCCGCATCAAGCAGATCAACATCGTCGGCAACAAGGCCTTCACCGACAAGGAATTGCGCGAGCAGCTGGCCCTGAACACGGGCGGCTGGTTCAGCTGGTACACCAAGGCCGACCAATATTCGAAGACCAAGCTGACGGGCGACATCGAGTCGCTCAAGTCCTACTACCTGGACCGCGGCTATATCGAGATGCAGGTCGACTCGACGCAAGTGTCGATCACGCCCGATAAAAAAGACATTTACCTGACGATCAATATCACCGAAGGCGAGAAGTACAAGATCGCCGGCACCAAGTTCGAAGGCGAGATGTTTGGCCGCGAAGAAGAGCTGAAAGCGCTGAACCTGATGCGCGAAGGCGAAATCTATTCGGGCGCGCGCCTGACGGCGACGAACAAGCGCATCCAGGATCGCCTGGCCACGTTCGGCTATGCATTTGCCAACGTCAACGCGAATCCGGAAATCAACCGTGAAAAGCATGAAGTGGGCTTTACCTTCTTCATCGATCCGGGCAAGCGCGTGTACGTGCGCCACATGAATATCGCCGGCAACACCACCACGCGCGATGAAGTCATCCGCCGCGAATTCCGCCAGTTCGAATCGTCCTGGTATGACAGCAACAAGATCAAGCTGTCGCGCGACCGTGTCGACCGCCTTGGCTACTTCAAGGACGTGACCATCGACACGCCGGAAGCGCAGGGCACGACCGACCAGGTCGACGTCAACGTGACGGTGGTGGAAAAACCAACCGGTAACTTCCTGATCGGCGGCGCTTTCTCGCAATCGGAAAAGTTCACCCTGTCGGCATCGATTTCGCAGGCCAACTTTGCCGGTAGCGGCAACACGGTCGGCATCGAACTCAATACCAGCCACTACAGCCGCACGATCGCGTTTTCGCAAACCAATCCGTACTACACGGACGACGGCATTTCGCGCAGCTTTGAAGTCTACCTGCGTACGACGGAACCGCCGGCGCTGAACATCGGCAGCTACAAGATCAAGCAAACCGGTGGCCGCGTCAGTTTCGGCGTGCCGTTCTCGGAAGTCGACACCGTCTTCTTCGGTATCGGCGCCGAGCGCTCGCGCATCGAAACCGACATCACCAGCCCGATCCGCTTCAAGCAATACGTGGTTGACAACGGCGGCCCGTCCGACGGTATCGGTTCGGCCACCACCAATTCCATCCCGCTGACGGCGGCATGGCAGCGCGACAGCCGCGACAGCGCCCTGACGCCGTCGATCGGCCGCTACCAGCGCGTCAACCTGGAGGCTGACCTGATCGGCGACCAGAAATACTTCCGTGCCATCTATGAGCACCAGTATTTCCGTCCGCTGTTCAGCAAGGTCACCCTGGCGCTGAAGGGCGAACTCGATTACGGCCACGGCATCGGCAAGCACGTGTACCCCGTCTTCAAGAACTTCTACGGCGGCGGTATCGGTTCGGTGCGCGGCTACCTGAGTTCTTCGCTGGGCGCGGTCGAACCGAGCACCAACGATGCCTTGGGCGGCGCTTCGCGCCTGATCGGTAACGCGGAACTGCAGATGCCATTCCCCGGTTCGGGCAATGACCGCAGCTTGCGCTGGTTCGGTTTCCTTGACGGCGGCCAGGTCTACCAGGAAGGCGAAAAAATGCGTTTGTCGCAATTGCGCTATTCTGCTGGCTTGGGCATCAGCTGGATTTCCCCGGTGGGCCCGCTCAAGCTGAGCTATGCCAAGCCGCTGAACGCCAAGCCGACGGACCGCCTGGAGCGCTTCCAGTTCCAGATGGGCACCGGTTTCTGACCGGCCATCTGAACCGGGGCGACAGCTTTTACTTTTTGACCATGGAGTATCATGAACACCGCATCCGCTACCCTGCCCAAGACCCTTGCCGTGATCGCATTGTGCTGGAGTTCGCTGTTGCCGGTGCAGGCGCAGGCTCAGGAGTCGAAGATCGCCTGGATCAGCAGCGAACGTATTTATAACGAATCGAGGCTGGCCAAGCTGGCCAGCGCCAAGCTGGCCGAAGAGTTCCGCTCGCGTGAAAAAGCCGTGCAGGAACTGGCCAGCCGCTTCAAGGTCGCCAACGAAGCCCTGGAAAAGGACATGCCGACCCTGAGCGAGGCGGAGCGCGCCAAGCGCCAGCGCGAGTTTTTCGAGCTGGACAAGGAGCTGCAACGCCGCCAGCGCGAATTTCGCGAAGACCTGAGCCAGCGTACGAACGAAGAGCGCAGCGCCATCGCGGAAAAAGCCAACACCATCATCCAGCAGATGGCGCATATCGAAGGATATGACATCGTGCTGCAGGAAGCCCTGTGGGCCAGCCCGCGCATCGACATTACCGACAAGGTATTGAAGGCGCTGGACAAGTAACTGTAATAGTTTTTACGCCTGACAGTGCCGTGGCGAGCGGATGTGAGTTGTGGTTGAGAAGCGGAGCTGTGCTGGAGCACAGTGAGCATCGGAGACCGCAAATCGCGCCGCGCAGCAGGCATAGTCAGGCGTTCTTATAAAGGTAAAAGATGGGCACTCGACTAGGAGAATTGGTCGAACGCTTCGGCGGGCAGTTGGCGGGCGATCCGAACCTGGAAGTTTCAGGCATCGCACCGCTGGCCGACGCCGGCGCTTCGCACATCAGCTTTCTCAGCAACAGCAAATTCCGCGCACAGGCCGCCCAGAGCGGCGCCGCGGCGCTGATCCTCACGCCGGCCGACGACGCGCTGATCGGCGACGACTACGCCGGCGCGCGCATCGTCACCCCGAATCCCTATGTGTATTTCGCGCGTGCGGCGCAGTATTTCGCCGCCCTGCACGAGATCAAGGCCCCGGCCGGCATCCATCCGGGCGCCTTTGTCGACGCCAGCGCGCAGGTTGATGCCAGCGCCTCCGTCGGCGTGCATGCGGTGATCGAAGCGGGCGCCGTGATCGGTGCCGGCTGCGTCATCGGCGCCGGCTGCGTGGTGGGCCGCGACGCCGTCATCGGCGCCGGTACCCAGCTGTTCGCCAACGTGACCTTCCACGCGCGCTGCGTGATCGGCCAGCGCGGCATCATCCATTCGGGCGCCGTGATCGGCACCGACGGATTCGGCTTCGCCAACGAAGGCGGCGTGTATATCAAGATTCCGCAGACGGGCAGGGTGGTGATCGGCGACGATGTCGATATCGGCGCCAACACCACCATCGACCGTGGCGCACTGGCCGACACCATCATCGAAGATGGCGTCAAGCTCGATAACCAGATCCAGATCGGCCACAACTGCCATATCGGCGCGCACACGGCCATGGCCGGCTGCGTCGGCGTGGCCGGCAGCGCCATCATCGGCAAGTACTGCACCTTTGGCGGTGCCGCCATGGTGCTGGGCCACCTGACCATTGCCGACCGCGTCCACGTGGGCTCGGGCAGCATGGTTTCGCGTTCGATCCTGGAAGCGGGCCAGTACACGGGCTTCTATCCGCTGGCCAAGAACGCCGACTGGGAAAAGAGCGCCGCCATCGTGCGCAACCTGTCAAGCATGCGCGAGAAGATACGCGCGCTTGAAAAAACAATTAAAACACTGACCACGCAAGACGAAAAATGACTACTGAAAAAAAGACCCTCGACATCCTCGCCATCAAATCGCTGCTGCCGCACCGTTACCCGCTGCTGCTGGTTGACCGCGTGCTGGACTGGGAAGCGAACAAAACCATCACCGCCATCAAGAACGTGACGGTCAACGAAGAGTTCTTCCAGGGCCATTTCCCGCACAAGCCAGTCATGCCTGGCGTGCTGATGATCGAAGCGCTGGCGCAGACGGCGGCCTTGCTGTCGTTCCTGACGATGGGCGTGAAGCCGGACGAAAATTCGGTGGTGTACTTTGTCGGCATCGACAATGCGCGCTTCAAGCGTCCTGTCGAGCCGGGCGACCAGCTGAAGATGGATGTGGAAATCCTGCGCGTCTCGCGCGGCATCTGGAAATACAAGGCCGTCGGTACGGTCGACGGCAAGCTGGCGGTGGAAGCGGAACTGATGTGCACCATCCGCAGCGCGCAGGATGCGAGCCAGTCTGCGAGCCAGCCAGCGGGGCAGTAACATGGCGGCCATCCACTCCACGGCAGTCATCGACCCGAAGGCCGAGCTCGACAGCTCGGTCGAGGTGGGTCCGTACACCATCATCGGTCCGCACGTGCGCATCGGCGCCGGCACCAAGGTTGGCCCGCACGTGGTGATCGACGGGCACACGACGATCGGCAGCGATAACCACCTGTTCCAGTTTTCCTCCATCGGCGCGCAGCCGCAGGACAAAAAATGGGCGGGCGAGGCGACGCGCCTGGAAATCGGCGACCGCAACACCATCCGCGAATTCTGCACCTTCAACACGGGCACCGTGCAGGGCGGCGGCGTGACGCGCCTGGGCAATGACAACTGGATTTCGGCGTATGTGCACCTGGCGCACGACTGCCTGGTGGGCAACAACACGATTTTTTCGAACAACGCGCAGCTGGCGGGCCACGTGGAGATCGGCGACTGGGTCATCATGAGCGGCTTCGCCAATGTGCACCAGTTCTGCAAGATCGGCGCGCACGCCTTCGTCGGCATGAGCACCAGCCTGACGCAGGACGTGCCACCGTTCGTCCTGTTGAACGGCAATCCGGCGCAGGCGCATGGCGTCAATATCGAGGGCTTGAAACGCCGCGGCTTTACGCGCGAGCAGATCAACGGCATCCGTACCGCGTATAAACTCATCTACCGCTCGGGACTGACCCTGGAAGAATCCAAGGCAGCCCTGTTCGAAGAAGAAGCGGCATCGTCGCCCGAGGTGGCGCAACACATTCGTGCCATGCGCGAATTCCTTGGCGTGGCGTCGCGTGGCATCGTCCGCTGACCAGTCCGGCGGCCGGCCGGTCGCCAATGTCGCCATCGTCGCCGGCGAGGTGTCGGGCGACCTGCTGGCCAGCCGGCTGCTGTCCGGCCTCGTGCCGCAGCTGCCCGGCGCCCGCTTTCACGGCATTGGCGGCGAGCACATGGCCAGGCAGGGCTTCGTGTCCGACTGGCCGCTCGACAAGCTGACCGTGCGGGGCCTGTTCGAGATTATTCCCCGTTACCGCGAGATCAAGGGCATCCAGAACGCATTGCGCGACCAGCTGCTGGCGGAGCGTCCCGCCGTCTTCATCGGCGCCGACTACCCGGGTTTTAACCTGGGGCTGGAACAGCAGCTCAAGGAAGGCGGCATCCCTACCGTGCACTACATCGGGCCGCAGATATGGGCCTGGCGCGGTGGCCGCATCAAGAAAATCATCAAGGCCGTCTCGCACATGCTGGTGATCTTCCCCTTCGAGGAAGAGATCTACCGCAAGGCGGGCGTGCCCGTCACCTATGTCGGCCATCCGCTGGCTGAAATGATTCCGTTGCAGCCCGACGAAGCGGCCGCGCGCCGCACTTTGGGCTTGCCGGAAGACGCGAATGTCGTGACCCTGATGCCGGGCAGCCGCATGGGCGAACTCAAATACAATACGGTGGCCTTTGTCGGCGCCTGCAAGCTGCTGCTGGCGCGCGACCGCTCCCTGCGTTTCGTCGCGCCCATGGCCGGTGAAAAGCAGCGCCAGTACTTCCTGCAATTGATTGCGGAAGCAGGCTTGCAGGACGTCGAGATCCTGCTCACCGACGGCGGCTCGCACACGGCCATCTGCGCCGCCGATGCGGTGCTGGTGGCGTCCGGCACGGCCTCGCTGGAAGTGGCGCTGTACAAGAAGCCCATGGTCATCGCCTACAAGATGATGCGCGCGTCGTGGGAAATCATGCGCCACATGGGTTACCAGCCGTGGATTGGTTTGCCCAACATCCTGGCGCGCGACTACCTGGTGCCCGAACTGCTGCAAAACGCGGCCAGCCCCGAATCGCTGGCCGAGGCCATGTGGCAGCAGCTGAGCGACGTGCCGGGCCGCCTGCGCCTGGTGCAGCGCTTCACGGACATGCACCACAGCCTGCTGCGCGACAGCGCGCGAGAGAGCGCCAACGCCGTCATGCAAGTCATCGCCGCCAATCGCAAGTAAGCCCCGATCACCGCTTCAACCGCAGTACCAACCAAAGATTCAACGTGAAAAATATCTATCCCGGCCTGTTTGACGACTTGCCATTCTCGCTCGATGAAATCATCTGCGGCGTCGACGAGGCAGGACGCGGTCCGCTGGCCGGCCCCGTGTTTGCCGCCGCCGTGATCCTCGACCCGAACCAGCCTATCGACGGCCTGCGCGACTCGAAAAAACTCAGCGAAGCCAAGCGCGACCTGCTGGCGCCGCAGATCAAGGCCAAGGCCCTGGCCTGGGCCATCGCCGAAGCGTCGGAAGAAGAGATCGACCGCCTGAACATTTTGCAGGCGTCGATGCTGGCCATGCGCCGCGCCGTCGAGGCGTTGGCTACCGTGCCGACCCTGGCCCTGATCGACGGCAACCGCTGCCCCGTGATGCCGATACGCGGCATGGCCATCATTGGTGGCGACGACAAGGTCGATTCGATCTCCGCCGCCTCGATCCTGGCCAAGACGGCGCGCGACGCGGCCCTGGTACACCTGCATGCGGCCTATCCCGAATACTGCTTCGACCAGCACAAGGGCTACGGCACCAAGCTGCACCTCGAGCGCCTGCACCTGCACGGCGCCTCGCCCGTGCACCGCCGCTCGTTCGCGCCCGTGCGCAACGTGATCGCCCTGTTTGGCGGACAGGAGGTGGCGGCATGAAGACGATTACCTCGCGCGACAATGCGCAATACAAGGATTTGCTGAAGCTGGCGGGCAGTTCGCAGGCGCGCCGCAAGTCGGGCCGCACCTTGCTCGACGGCGTGCACCTGTGCCAATCCTACCTGCAGCTGCGCGGCATGCCGGAGCAATGCATCGTCAGCGAAAGCGCCTTGCAGAACGGGGAAGTGGCGGACATCGTCGGCCAGCTGGAAAGCCATCGCGCGCACGTGCTGGGCTTGCCCGACGCGCTGTATAACGCGGTGAGCCAGGTCGAACACGGCGTAGGCGTGATGTTCCTCATCGAGACGCCGGAACGGGCCGTCACGCAGCCCCTGGGCGTGTCGGCCGTGCTGCTCGATAACCTGCAAGACCCGGGCAATGTGGGCTCCATCCTGCGCAGCGCGGCCGCCGCCGGCATCACGCAGGTGTACTGCAGCGCCGGCACGGCTTTCTGCTGGTCGCCGAAGGTGCTGCGCGCGGCGATGGGCGCACACTTCGTGCTCGACATCTTTGAAAACGTCGACCTGGCGGCGCTCGTTTCCGGCGCCAAGGTGGCCACCCTCGCCACCAGCGGCTACGCCACCCAGCGCCTGTACGACGTCGACCTGCGCCAGCCCGTCGCGTGGCTGTTCGGCCATGAAGGGCAGGGCGTGGCCGACGACCTGCTGTCGATGGCCACGCACCAGGTGGTCATTCCCCACCTGGGCCAGATCGAATCGCTGAACGTGGCCGCCTGCGCCGCCGTCTGTTTCTTCGAGCAGTTGCGCCAGGGCCAGGCCTGAACAGGGTAGCCATGTCTTTCCCCCTGCCTGCCGACGGTGCCGCACGCGACGAGGCCTGGTGGCGCCAGGTGGCCGCGTTGTATCCCGCGCCGCCGGACGCCATCGTCAATCTCGAGCACGGCTATTTCGGCGCCATGGCCGCGCCCGTGCAAGCCGCCTTCGAGCAGGCCGTGCGCTACACCAACGAGCAACTGAGTCCTTTCGTGCGCGGCGAGTTCACGCGCACGCATGTGGATATCCTGCGCCAGCGCGTCGCCGCGCTGATCCACGCGGAGCCGCACGAGATACTGCTGACCCGCAGCGGCACCGAGTCCATGCAGGTGCTGATCACGCAATACCACGGCCTGGCGCCCGGCGATACGGTGCTGTGGAGCAATCTCGACTATCCGGCCATGCGCATGGCGATGCGCTGGCTGGCGCAGCGCCGTGGCGTCACCAGCACGCAAGTCACATTGCGCTTGCCCATCAGCGATGACGAGATCGTCGCCAGTTACGCGCAAGCCATGCGCCAGGCCGTCAAGCCCAAGTTGCTGCTGCTGTCGCAGGTAACGCCGGCCAATGGCCAGCAACTGCCAGTGCAGGCCATCATGGCGCTGGCGCGCGAGCACGGCATCGACGTGCTGCTCGATAGCGCCCATGCGCTGGGGCAGGTCGACGTGGACGTGCAGGCCATGGGCATCGATTTCGCCGGCTTCAATCTGCACAAATGGCTGGGGGCGCCGGCGGGACTCGGTGTCGTGTATATCCGCGCATCGCAGCTGCACAAGATCGAGCCGCATTTTGGCGACGATGATTATCCGCCCGACGATATCCGCGGCCGCCTGCACATGGGCATGCCGCCGATCGGCGCCATCCTGGCCGCGCCTGCCGCATTGGACTTCCATGCGCGCCTGGGCGGCACGCCGGCCAAGATGGAGCGCCTGGCCTGGCTGCGCCATTACTGGGTCAGCCGCGCCGCGCAACTGCCCGGCGTGCGCATGCTGTCTCCGCTCGATGCCAGGCGCGGCACGGCGCTGGTGGCGTTTGCCGTCGATGGCATGCGTGCGCGGGAGCTGCAACAGGCTTTATTGCACCGCTTCGGCGTGTTTACCGTCGAACGCAATATCGGCGATACCGACATCGTGCGCGCCACGGTGGCCGTCACCACCACCATCGGTGAACTGGACCGGTTGGTGGCGGCGCTGACGGCACTATCCAGAGAAACGGACACCTGACAAAACCGACGCGCAGCAGGTTTGGTCAAGCGTACTAGTACTCGCGGCGGTTCGGCTTGATCTCCTGCAGGATCGTCGTGGAGATCTCTTCGATCGACTTGGTGGTCGACGACAGCCAGCGGATGCCTTCGCGTTTCATCATTTTTTCCGCCTCGTTGACCTCGTAACGGCAGTTTTCGATGGCCGCATACTTGCTTCCAGCGCGTCTTTCGTTGCGTATTTCCGACAAACGTTCGGGCGTAATGCTCAATCCGAAAATTTTATTCTTAAATTCCAGCAAGGCCGATGGCAGCTTGTCTCGCTCGAAATCGTCGGGAATCAGCGGATAATTGGCCGCCTTGATACCGTATTGCATGGCCAGATACAGGCTGGTCGGGGTCTTGCCAGAGCGTGACACACCCACCAGAATGACATCGGCCGAGGACAGGTTCTTGTGCGACTGGCCATCGTCGTGCGCCAGCGAATAGTTGATCGCCTCGATGCGGTTCTTGTATTCCTCGCTGTCGACGATATTGTGCGAGCGCCCGATGGTATGGGTCGACATGACGCCCAGTTCCTGCTCCAGCGGGGCGACAAAGGTCTGGATCAGGTCCATGTGCATGCCGCTGGACTTGCGGATCACGGCCGACAGGTCGTTCTTCACCAGGGTGGAGAAAATGATCGGACGCTGGCCATCGGTGGCGAACGCTTCGTTGATCTTGCGCGCCGCCTCGTAGGCCTTGTCCATGGTGTCGATGAAGGGCAGGCGGATCTGGCGGAAGCGCAGATCGAACTGCGTCAGCACCGAGTGGCCGAACGTCTCGGCGGTGATGCCGGTGCCGTCGGAAACGAAGAAGACGGTGCGGGCCGCGGAGGGCAGAGGGGGGCGTGGATCTTGTGTCATGGGTTTTCGGATCAAGATTGTGCGTCGTCAATTTGCGCCGCACAAGGTAAAATGGCTGCAACGGTATGATTGTGCTGCACGACGCCAAGAATAACAAGAAGACTGTCTGTGCGCCGCGCGTAAAGATTTCTATCATCAGTAAGGGTGTCATTATGACCAACGCAGTATCGCAACAGCAGGAAGACAAGGACGCGGTGTATGTTGCCTCGTTCGAGCATTTGCGCATGACGGATGTCGAATCCGTCGGCGGCAAGAACGCCTCCCTGGGCGAAATGATCAGCCAGCTGGCGGAAGCCGGCGTGCGCGTGCCCGGTGGCTTTGCCACCACGGCGCAGGCATTCCGCGATTTCCTGTCGTATAGCGCCAATGGCGGCTTGCCGCTGGCCGAACGCATCGCCCAGCGCCTCGAAGGGCTGAACATCGATGACGTGCGCTCGCTGGCGCAAGCCGGCGCCGAGATCCGTCAATGGATCGTGGAAACGCCATTCCAGCCACGCCTGGCCGCCGAAATCGACCAGTTCTATGCCAAGCTGGTGGCCGATTCCGATACCGAAATGTCGTTTGCCGTGCGTTCCTCCGCCACGGCGGAAGACTTGCCGGATGCGTCTTTTGCTGGTCAGCAAGAGACCTTCCTGAACGTGGTCGGCATCGACAACGTGCTCGAGGCCATGAAGCAGGTGTTCGCGTCGCTGTACAACGACCGCGCCATCTCGTACCGCGTGCACAAGGGTTTCACGCACGCTGAAGTGGCCTTGTCGGCCGGCGTGCAGCGCATGGTGCGTTCCGACCTGGGCGCGGCTGGCGTGATGTTTACCATCGATACGGAATCGGGCTTCAAGGACGTGGTCTTCGTCACCTCCAGCTATGGCCTGGGCGAGACCGTGGTGCAGGGCGCCGTCAATCCCGACGAATTCTATGTGCACAAGCCGATGCTGGAAAAAGGCAAGTCGCCTGTGATCCGCCGCAATATCGGCTCGAAGCTGCTGAAAATGGAATTCACGAACGAAGCGAAAGCTGGGCGTTCCGTGAAAACCGTCGACGTGCCCGTCGAAATGCGCAACCGCTACTCGCTGAACGACAGCGAAGTGGTGGAATTGGCCAAATACGCCGTCATCATCGAAAACCACTACGGCCGTCCGATGGACATCGAGTGGGGCAAGGATGGCCGCGACGGCAAGCTGTACATCCTGCAAGCGCGTCCCGAGACCGTCAAGTCGCAGCAAAAGGCGACCGACGTGCAAGAACGCTTCAAGCTGAAAAGCACGGGCACCGTACTGACCTCCGGCCGCGCCATCGGCCAGAAGATCGGCGCCGGCCCCGTGCGCGTGATCCACGACCCGGCCGACATGGAGCGCGTGCAGCCAGGCGACGTGCTTGTTGCCGACATGACGGACCCGAACTGGGAACCGGTCATGAAGCGCGCTTCGGCCATCGTCACCAACCGCGGCGGTCGTACTTGCCACGCGGCAATTATTGCGCGTGAACTGGGCGTGCCTGCCGTCGTCGGCTGCGGCGACGCGACCGACGTGCTGAAAGATGGCACGTTTGTCACCGTGGTGTGCTCCGAAGGCGACGAAGGCAAGATCTACGATGGCTTGCTGGAAACAGAAGTGTCGGAAGTGTCGCGCGGCGAATTGCCGAAGCTCGACACCAAGATCATGCTCAACGTGGGCAATCCGCAACTGGCGTTCGACTTCCAGTCCGTGCCGAATGCCGGCGTGGGCCTGGCGCGCCTGGAATTCATCATCAATAACAATATTGGTGTGCACCCGCGCGCGATCCTGGAATACCCGAACATCGATGCCGACCTGAAAAAGGCCGTGGAATCGGTGGCGCGCGGCCACGCTTCGCCAAAGGCGTTCTACATCGACAAGCTGGCCGAAGGCATCGCCACCATCGCCGCCGCGTTCTGGCCGAAAAAAGTCATCGTGCGCCTGTCCGACTTCAAGTCGAACGAGTACAAGAAGCTGATCGGCGGTTCGCGCTACGAGCCGGACGAAGAAAACCCGATGCTGGGCTTCCGCGGCGCGGCGCGCTACCTGTCGGCCGACTTCTCCGAAGCGTTCAACATGGAATGCGAAGCGATGAAGCGCGTGCGCAATGACATGGGCCTGACGAACGTGGAAATCATGGTGCCGTTCGTGCGCACCCTGGGCCAGGCCGAGAAAGTCATCGACTTGCTGGCAAAGAATGGCTTGAAGCGCGGCGAGAACGACCTGCGCGTCATCATGATGTGCGAAGTGCCGTCGAACGCCATCCTGGCCGACCAGTTCCTCGACCATTTCGATGGCTTCTCGATCGGTTCGAACGACCTGACCCAGCTGACCCTGGGCCTGGACCGCGATTCCGGCATGGAATTGCTGGCCGCCGACTTCGACGAGCGCGATCCTGCCGTGAAAGCCCTGCTGGCCCTGGCCATCAAGGCTTGCCTGGCGCGCGGCAAGTACATCGGCATTTGCGGCCAGGGTCCTTCCGACCATCCGGACTTCGCCGTCTGGCTGATGGAGCAGGGCATCGAATCGATGTCCCTGAATCCGGATTCGGTGATCGACACCTGGCAAAAGCTCGCTGCGCTGAAAGCGTAAGCATCTTTCCCGCCCTTTGAAAACCCGCTGCCGCTCACCCGGCAGCGGGTTTTTTTATGCCTGCCACGCGGCGCACGGCAGTATTCGATGGGCTTGCTCCAGATCAGCTAAAATGATTCCACCAATACATTGAAACAGGAGTTCACATGGCAAGCAAGAAACCGAGCAAAGTGGCAAAGATCGATATCGGCATTTCCGAAGCGGACCGCGCGAAGATTGCGGAAGGCCTGTCCGGCCTGCTGGCCGACAGCTACACCTTGTACCTGATGACCCATAATTTTCACTGGAACGTCAAGGGGCCGATGTTCAACACCCTGCACCTGATGTTCATGACGCAATACACGGAGCAGTGGGCCGCGCTGGACCTGATCGCCGAGCGCATCCGCGCCCTCGGCTACCCGGCGCCGGGCACCTACAAGGAATTCGTCAAGCTGGCCTCGATCAAGGAAATCGACGGCGTGCCGCCGGCGCTGGACATGGTCAGCCACCTGGTATCGGCACAGGAAGCAACCGCGCGCACGGCGCGCCGCCTGTTCCCGCTGCTGGAAAAAGCCAATGACCAGCCGACGGCCGACCTGATCACGCAGCGCCTGGATTTGCATGAAAAGACGGCGTGGATGTTGCGCAGCCTGCTCGAGGAATAAAGGCCGGGCCTGCGGCGCTAATTCGCCCCCGCCTATTGACGTCATCAGGAATTGCGTTAGACTGCTTGTATATAGGTGTTTGGCAAGAATAATATCAGGCAGTAATACGCATTAAACCCCGTCGCTTATATAGGCTACGGGGTTTTTTATTTTCGGATTCGCAAAGATGGAGGCATCATGGCTGAATGGGTAGGCTGGTTTGTGGCGGCTGGCGCGGTATTGATCCTGGAGCTGTTTACGGGCACGTTTTATTTGCTGATGATCGCCATCGGCATCAGTGCCGGAGGACTGGTGGCGCTGGCGGGCGGCAATGGCGGCTGGCAAGCCCTGACGGCCGCCATTGTCGGCGTGGCGGCCACCCTGTTATTGCGGCGCAGCCGTTTTGGTAAGGCGGCGCGGCGCGATGCGGCGCAGGACCCGAATGTGAATCTCGATATCGGCCAAAGCGTGGCGGTCTCGCATTGGGTCGATGGCGCGGCGCGCGTCATGTACCGCGGCGCCTTGTGGGATGTGGAGCTGATTCCCGGCGGCGATACGCAAGCCGGCCATTACACCATACATGCCGTGCGTGGCAGCCGTTTGATTGTTGGATAACCTGGAGAGTAGATTATGGAAGTAAGCACTGGTAGCGTGTCGCTGATCTTGTTATTGCTGGCATTGGTATTTGTCTTCAAGACGGTCAATGTGGTGCCGCAGCAGCATGCCTGGGTGGTGGAGCGTCTGGGCAAGTTTCACGCGGTATTGGGTCCTGGCCTGAATATTGTCGTGCCTTTTGTCGACCGTATCGCCTACAAGCACGTGCTCAAGGAAATTCCGCTCGACGTGCCGCCGCAGGTGTGCATCACGCGCGACAATACGCAATTGCAGGTCGATGGCATTCTGTATTTCCAGATTACCGATGCCATGCGCGCTTCATATGGCTCGTCGAATTATATTGCCGCCATTACGCAACTGGCGCAAACGACCTTGCGTTCGGTGATCGGTAAAATGGAACTCGACAAGACATTTGAAGAACGCGACCATATCAATACGGCCATCGTGAATGCCATCGATGAATCGGCGGCGAATTGGGGCGTCAAGGTATTGCGCTATGAAATCAAGGATTTGACGCCGCCCAAGGAAATACTGCATGCGATGCAGGCACAGATTACGGCCGAACGCGAGAAGCGCGCCCTGATTGCCGCCTCGGAAGGGCGCAAGCAGGAACAGATCAATATCGCCAGCGGTGAGCGCGAAGCGGCCATTGCCCGCTCCGAAGGCGAGAAGCAGGCCTCGATCAACCGTGCCGAAGGCCAGGCCACGGCCATCGTCGCGCTGGCGCAGGCCAGTGCCGAGGCGCTGCGCCAGGTCGGTGCCGCCATTCGCGAACCGGGCGGGGAAGATGCCGTGAACCTGAAAGTAGCTGAGCAGTATGTGGGCGCGTTCGCGCAATTGGCGAAAACCAATAACTCGATTATCGTGCCGGCGAATCTGGGCGATATGAGCGGTTTGATCGCCACGGCGATGCAGGTGGTGAAAACGCAGAAGCCGAAAGGCAGCGTGGCGATTCCCTGATTGCCTGGTGAATAGCAAACTCGTAGCAGGTTTGTCTTTAATACTGCCCGCCATATCGCGGGCAGTTTTCAATTGCGCCATTGGAATATATGCTGGCAGACGGGCTGGAGTATCTGCGCTTGAATCCATAACGTTGAAATATTTTCTTTATGCTATGCTGTGCGCACTTTCGGGCCTATATGCTGTCGTGCGACGCTTATCTTTTTGATTAAGTAGAATCTGCGGCTCATGCATGGCTATGATTGCGCCGATATCCGCGACGGATACTTGGGAGGAATTTCGGAGTTGATGCATAAGGGGCGATAGTATTGCTCCCATGTATATTTTGAATTGCAATTTATAATTACTATAAATTGCAATGAAACAAAAAGTACTGCAAAATAAATACTGCCGATGGCGCTGTATTGAATCGCAGCCGTACAAAGTGGAGACGCTTGTACAGGCAGTTCATGCGCGATGCCGGTTCCCCATGCTGGAACGATTGCACTGTTTGAAAGCCAGGGAAGCAGGTTTTTTGGTAAAAGAATTGTAAAAAACAATCAAATCTGAAGAAAAATCACCTCAGTCGCGTTACAATTGGATAGAATTTAACTGTTCAGTTATATTTTTCAACTCACACAAGGAAATATCATGGATCTGTCCAGCTTATCCCTGTCCGAACTGCGCACCTTGCAGGACGACATCAAGAAGCAAATGAAGAAACGCGAACAGGACGATCTGTCCAAAGCGCGCGAGCAAATCCTGGCAATCGCCCAGAGCGTTGGCGTTTCCGTAAAAGATCTGGTTGGTACGGGTATCCGCGCTAAAACCGGCACGGTCGCAGTACGCTATCGCAATCCGGATGACGCGACGCAGCAATGGACTGGCCGTGGCCGTCAGCCGAAATGGGTCAAAGAGTGGACCGATTCGGGCAAGTCGCGTGATCTGCTGAAGGTTTGATTCTGAAGGTTTAAAAACCGTTCATTCGGATGCTTGTCCTGTGCAGTGATACAGGTGTAGTACAAGGCAGCATGCAAGCATCCGGAACTTTCCTGATTTATCGTCTTTGGCCAGGCAGGCAAAGCTGATTCATTCGCTTATCTCCATGGTGTTTTCACCAATACCAGTTTTTTCCCGCCGTATCTCTTTCCATTCCCTGTTTTTATCCCATTGCGCTGTGCGTTTCCGCTTGCCGCAGGCACCGGCAAAATAAAACCCGGCATATAGCCGGGCTTGATGGTGTCGGCGCAGCACGCTGCGCGCAGTGCCGGATCAGCGGCGGTGCGACTTCATCGCCGCCTGGACTTCGCGCGCGCCGTCGCGGTCGCGTTCCGCTGCCCGCTTGTCGTGCTGCTTCTTGCCCTTGGCCAGGCCGATTTCGCATTTCACGCGGCCGCCCTTGTAGTGCAGGTTGAGCGGCACCAGGGTATAGCCGGAGCGCTCCACCTTGCCGATCAGTTTATCCATTTCCGCACGGTGCAGCAGCAGCTTGCGCGTGCGCACGGCTTCCGGATGGATGTGGGTGGAGGCGGTCGGCAGGGCGCTGATATGCGCACCGAACAGGAAGAGTTCATCGCCGCGGACGACGACGTAGGCTTCCTTGATTTGTACGCGGGCGTCGCGGATGGCTTTGACTTCCCAGCCTTCCAGCACGATGCCGGCTTCGTAGCGATCCTCGATAAAGTAGTCGTGGAAGGCTTTTCTGTTGTCTGCTATGGTCATGAGATGGTAAATGTGCGCGGGTCGGTTAAACTACTGTCTCGCGCAAGCGCGATAAAATCAAATGTATCCAACATCATAGCAAATGGTTCTTCAATGGCAGTAGTACATAAATCAGTTTTTCTCGGCTATAGCGCCGAACAAATGTTTGCGCTGGTGGCGGCGGTGGAGGATTATCCCAAATTCCTGCCTTGGTGCGGTGCGGTCGAGATTCGCGAGCGGGGCGAGAACACGGTTGTCGCCAGCGTGGGCATACATTACCACGGCGTGCGCCAAAGCTTCACCACGTCCAACGAGAACGTGCCGCCGACTTCCATCAAGATGAAGCTGGTGGACGGTCCTTTCAAGACCCTCGACGGCGTGTGGACCTTCAAGGCCCTGCGCGAAGATGCGTGCAAGATCGAACTGGACCTGCACTACGAGTTTTCCAGCCGCGTACTGGAACAGATCATCGGCCCCGTCTTCGGCATGATCGCCAACAGCATGGTCGATTCCTTCTGCAAGCGCGCGGAGACGGTGTATGGCTGAAGCAGGCATCACGGTGCAAGTATGCCACGCGCTGCCCGACAGCACGTTCCTGCGCTCCTTGAATGTGCCTGCTGGCACCACCATCGAGCAGGCGGTGGCGCTGAGCGGACTGCTGCGGGAAATCCCCGCCATCGACCTGGCCGTGAACATGGTCGGTATCTATGGCAAGAAGAAGCCGTTGGATACCGTCCTGCGCGAGCATGATCGGGTGGAAGTTTACCGTCCCTTGCAGGCAGACCCGAAAGAAGCGCGCCGGCGCAGGGCTGGCGGCAAGCCTGCGAAGGGCTGAGCGGTCATGCCCATCGCCGCGAAGCCATTGCCTGGTGAGCGCCATTTTTTGCTATTTCCAAATATCTTTTTTATGCCGCAAGGACGGAGGGCGCTTTTTTCTGTATAATCTGCTTTTGCGCCAATAGGAAATGCTATGCGTCTACTTCAAAAAGCACTCACATTCGATGACGTGCTGCTCGTCCCAGCCTACTCCAACGTTCTGCCCGCCGATACGTCCCTCAAAACTCGCCTGACCCGCAATATCACCCTGAATATTCCCTTGCTGTCCGCAGCCATGGATACGGTGACGGAAGCCCGTCTGGCGATCGCGATGGCCCAGGAAGGCGGCATCGGCATCATCCACAAGAATTTGAACCCGAAGGACCAGGCACGTGAAGTGGCCCGCGTAAAGCGTTTCGAAGCAGGTGTGTTGCGTGATCCGATCACGATTCCGCCGGAAATGAAAATCCGCGACGTGATCGCTCTGACGGAACAGTACGGCATCAGCGGTTTCCCTGTTGTCAAGGGCAAGGAAGTCGTCGGCATCATCACCAACCGCGATTTGCGCTTTGAAAAGGAACTCGACGCGGAAGCTTCCGCCAAGATGACCCCGCGCGAAAAGCTGGTGGTCGTCAACGAAGACGCCGATACGGCCGAAGCCAAGCGCCTGATGAACAAGCACCGCCTCGAGCGCGTGCTGGTCGTCAACGACGCGTTTGAGCTGCGCGGCCTGATCACCGTCAAGGATATCCAGAAATCGACCTCCCACCCGTTCGCGTCGAAAGACAGCCAGGGCAAACTGCTGGTCGGCGCCGCTGTCGGCGTAGGCGCCAAGGATGAAGAACGCATCGACCTGCTGGTCGCTGCCGGTGTCGACGTGCTGGTGGTCGACACGGCCCACGGTCACTCGCAAGGCATCCTCGATCGCGTACGCTGGATCAAGACCAAGTACCCGCAAGTGGAAGTTATTGGCGGCAATATCGCTACCGCCGCTGCCGCCAAGGCACTGGTGGAATACGGCGCCGATGCGGTCAAGGTCGGCATCGGTCCTGGCTCGATCTGCACCACGCGTATCGTCGCCGGCGTGGGCGTGCCGCAAATCACGGCCATTTCGAATGTTGCCGAAGCTTTGGCCGGTACGGGCGTGCCATGTATCGCCGATGGCGGTATCCGCTTCTCGGGCGATATCTCGAAAGCGCTGGCCGCTGGCGCCTCGACCGTCATGATGGGTTCCATGTTTGCCGGTACGGAAGAAGCACCAGGCGAAGTGATCCTGTACCAGGGCCGCAGCTACAAATCGTACCGCGGCATGGGTTCGCTGGGCGCGATGTCCGATGGTTCGGCTGACCGTTATTTCCAGGACGCCACCATGAAGGCCGACAAGTTCGTGCCTGAAGGTATCGAAGGCCGCGTCGCCTACAAGGGCAGCGTGCTGGCGATCATCTTCCAGCTGGTGGGCGGCGTGCGTCAATCGATGGGTTACTGCGGTTGCGCCACCATCGACGAACTGCGCGAAAAAGCGGAATTCGTGGAAATCACCTCGGCCGGCATGCGCGAGTCGCATGTCCATGATGTGCAGATCACGAAAGAAGCGCCAAATTATCGCTCCGAGTAAGCGGTAACGAAAGTCCAGACCGGCGCCCAGTGCGCCGGTTTTGCAATTGACCCTGAATAAAGCTCCGACCATGCACTCTAAAATCCTCATTCTCGATTTCGGTTCCCAAGTCACCCAGTTGATCGCCCGCCGCGTGCGCGATTCCGGCGTGTTTTCCGAAGTCTTCCCGTATGACGTCAGCGATGAATTCGTGCGCAACTATGGCGCCGCCGGCGTGATCCTGTCGGGCAGCCACAATTCCACGCTGGACGGCGACTCGCCGCGCGCGCCGCAAGCCGTGTTCGAGCTGGGCGTGCCCGTGCTGGGCATCTGCTACGGCATGCAAACCATGGCGGCCCAGCTGGGCGGCAAGGTGGAAAACGGCCTGGTGCGCGAATTCGGCTACGCCGAAGTGCGCGCCCGCAGCCATACCAAGTTGCTCAACGGTATTGCCGACTTCGTCACCGACGAAGGCCACGGCATGCTGAAAGTGTGGATGAGCCATGGCGACAAGGTGCTGGAAATGCCGCCAGGCTTCAAGCTGATGGGCAACACCCCGAGCTGCCCGATCGCGGCCATGGCCGACGAAGAGCGCCAGTTCTACGGCGTGCAATTCCACCCGGAAGTGACGCACACGGTGCAGGGCAAGGCCATGATTGGCCGTTTCGTACATGAAATCTGCGGCTGCAAGTCGGACTGGAACATGCCCGACTACATCAGCGAAGCGGTGGAAAAAATCCGCGCGCAAGTCGGTAGCGATGACGTCATCCTGGGCCTGTCCGGCGGCGTCGATTCGTCCGTGGCTGCTGCCTTGATCCACCGCGCCATCGGCGACCAGCTGACCTGCGTCTTCGTCGACCACGGCCTGCTGCGCCTGGACGAAGGCAAGATGGTGATGGACATGTTCGCCAAGAACCTGGGCGTGAAAGTCATCCGCGTCGATGCGGAAGACCAGTTCATGGGCCACCTGGCCGGCGTTACCGATCCCGAGCAAAAGCGCAAGATCATCGGCCGCGAATTCGTCGAAGTCTTCCAGGTCGAGTCGGGCAAGCTGGTCAACGCCAAATGGCTGGCGCAAGGCACGATCTACCCGGACGTCATCGAATCGGCCGGTAAAGGTAAAAAAGGCCAGACCATCAAGAGCCACCACAACGTGGGCGGCTTGCCGGACACCATGAAGCTCAAGTTGCTTGAGCCTTTGCGTGAACTGTTCAAGGACGAAGTGCGCAAACTGGGCGTCGCCCTGGGCTTGCCGCATGACATGGTCTACCGCCACCCGTTCCCGGGCCCGGGCCTGGGCGTGCGCATCCTCGGCGAAGTCAAGAAAGACTACGCCGACCTGCTGCGCCGCGCCGACGCCATCTTCATCGAAGAACTGCGCAACACGCCGTACGAATTCGTCGCCGGCCAGGCCGTCGACCCGGACGCGCTGCCAGCGAACTGGTATGAAGCGACGAGCCAGGCTTTCGCCGTCTTCCTGCCTGTCAAATCGGTGGGCGTGATGGGCGATGGCCGTACCTACGAATACGTGGTGGCCTTGCGCGCCGTGCAAACGCAGGACTTCATGACGGCCCACTGGGCGCACCTGCCGCACAGCTTGCTGGGCAAGGTCTCCAACCGCATCATCAATGAAGTGCGCGGCATCAACCGCGTCGTCTACGATATCTCGGGCAAGCCACCGGCGACCATCGAGTGGGAGTGAGTTTCCCTAGGGGAGCATTTTCATCGTCATGCTCATCATGGTGATTCAGTAAGCAGGGCCCTGTTTTTACAGGGCCTTTTTTTATGGCGCTGGGCTGTTATACCCGGACAGCCGGTAGCCCATGCCGCCAGGCGGCTCGGATTGCATGGCAAATCTGGCCCGGCTTAGGAGGGGATCAGGAAGCCGGCCTTGATGGCCTTGAGGACGGCTTGTTGGCGCGTCTGTACATTGAATTTCTTCTTCGCATTGGAGACATGGAAATTGATGGTGCCTTCGGAGCGCAGCAGGATGCGCGAAATTTCCCACGAGGACTTACCCGCCATGATCCACTGCAGGCATTCCATTTCGCGCGTGGTCAGCGGATTGGCGCCAGGCACGGGTGGCGCGTCGTGCTTGATGAAGCGGGCGGACGATTCGATCACGTAGTCACGGATCAGGGCCAGCTGCGCAATCGTGGCGAAGCTGTCGCGTTCCGCATCCATCGGCGGCGCGTTGCGGATAAAACTCAACATGCCCGTTTCACCACTTGCGCCGTGCACCGGGAAGCAAAAACCGGAGCGCATGCCGTGCTGGCACGCCTGTTCATAGAAGGCGCGCTGTGCGGGACTGGTGAAACTTTCCGGGCGCCATAATAGCGGCATGGTATTGGCCAGGCAGTGGGAGATGCTGGGATCGCTTTCATGCAGGCGTTCCGATACATACAGCGCGCGCCAGGACGGCGGATAGTTGCTCACGACAAAGGACGCCTCCGGTGCCGGCCAGTGAAAAGCCACCGTCTTTTCCGGCGCGACGCCGTAATACACATGCTCGTAGCCGCATTGTGCGCCGATGCTGAACAGGAGACGGGTCCAGTCCGCTTCGGTTTGGCATCGCACCAGGCTAAACAGGTCATCCAGCAGCAGCATGGAATACTCCTCGGGTTGATGATGGTGGTTCGTAACGCCAACATGCAAGACGCGTCCCGGCGATCACGGTGTCGTCGCAATCGCTGCCTGTCATCAGGCGCGGTGGCAGGGGCGGGCGCAGCATCACAATACGAAGGTTAAACGAAGGGCAGATTTGTATGTTGCAGGATTTGAGCATTAGCAACACCTAGTAAAAATAATAGTTTTCTAGCAATCGTTACATTGTCACAAGCAGAGGCCGTATAAGGTTTCTGATGATGCAAGTAATGCGGAGAAAACCCTCTTTTTTGTCCCGCTCGCCGGTGAGAATGCGTGATTATCTGGCCCATCGCCGGCCCGGCTCGCGCGGCGTGTCGCGGATACACCAAAGCCATGTCAGCGCAAACTGGCACATTTGTCAGGTGACTCGTGCCGCGCCAGCGTGGCTTAATGTCGTTGCTGACCAATGCATTGTCAGTCGACTTGAAAAAACGGACGCGTGCAGTTCAACGAATTTTCACTCTTAGAGGAATGCATCATGACATCTGAGTACAAGTACGCCACGGCGGAAATCAGTGTGCAAAACGCCCAGCCTGGCCAGCGCATCTCGGTCACACTGGACATCGAAACGAAATCGGACACCCTGTGCTGGAGCACCGGCGATCCATCGGAAGACAGCAATTCGGGTATCACCATTAACGCCTCGGGCGGCGTGGCCCTGCCGTTGAGCAGCCTGAGCGTCAATGGCGTCCTGATCGACCTGCAGATCAGCGCCGGCGGTTCGGATTCGGTAACCTTCAACATTTCGCCTTGCCTGACGGCCAATGGCAGCCTGTCGCTGCTGAAGATCAAGTCGACCAGCGATAGCGGTCCCGTGCTGACCTTCAATTTCGATGGCAAGAAGCCGATCACGCTGAGCCAGAACTTTGTCATCCTGGAGTGGCCGAATTAAGCCTTGCTGAAGCTGGCGCATCGGCACCCGTGTGAATGCCCGCCCGCGGCAGGGCATTCATCTTTTTTGGCTCTTCGAGGAATTACCGTGCAAGAATATTCGATCGCATTCATCTTTGAAGTCAGGTCCGACAATACGGTCCCGCTGAACGCCGTCCTGTCGATCACCGATGCCAACAGGATTTCGCTAACCGGAACACCGGTGCAGATCCAGCCCTGGGGCGGCGCGCCTGCCACGCCTCCGCTGGTCTACCTGAACGTGAAGGAAAATGGCATCAACCTGCAGGCAGGCGCCAATCCATCGGGCGACCTGCAAGCGCTGGAAGTGGTGGTCGGCGTGGTCCCGGCCGGCGCCAGCATGACCGTCAACTTCACCTATGTCGATGTGACCGTGCTGGGCTATTACAAATTTCTCGGCGGCAGCGGCCAGGTGCCCTTGAAAGTGGGCAAGAACACCATCACCTTCCCGGAATAAACGCGCGATGAGCAAGCGGACAACGGGCGGCGCCGACCTGACGACGACGGTGGTTCCGGCGCCGGCGGAACGTGCGCCTGGCGCCGCGCCGCGCAAGCGCTCCGCGTCCGTCAGCAAGCCGGCCGGCCAGGCGCTCGCGCAGGCCGAGGCAAAGCTGGTCATGGCGCGCATCCAGATCGATGCCCTGACCTTGAATCCGCATGAATTGCAGCACCTGCAATCGCACCTGCTGAGCAACCCGCTGCACGCGCTCAACGAGCAGTGCTACCACGAGGTGACGACGTTTCGCCAGCTGAGCATCCGTTTTTTCCAGTTACGTGCCAACAGCAAGGCCTTCCTGACCATCCGCCCCGACCAGAAGGCGATCTGGAGCGAAGGCGGCGAGGACAGCCGCATGGTGGGACTGTGCATGTCCAGCAACGCGCCCGCCATGTATCTGAGCAGCTTGCTCATCAATGCGCGCGAAATCATCCTCGAAACCTACCAGGACTGCGACGAGGTCAGCATCGAACTATACGTGCAGACCAGCCAGCCGCAGCTGCAGGGCCGGGTCGACCTGCCACCCGGCGCCAGTGTCTGCCTGCAATCGCGCGGCGACCGCAGCACGGTCATAGGTCTGAGTTCCTTTGCGATCGATCTTGCCTGATGAATACTCCAACGCTCCAGCTTGACACCGCACACGGCCAGCGCAGGAAAAGCGACCCCTTGCCGGTCGTGTTGATATTCAAGAATATCGCGGCCGACTCGAACATCAATTTCACGTTCACCACGGCCGGCACCGAATGGTCGCTGGGCGCGCGCTCGGGCGACAGCATGGGTTTCACGGTGGTGGCCGATCAGAACGGCGGCCAGCGCCAGTCATGCATCCGCTCGGTTGAATTTTCCGGCGGCTTGCTGGCCATCCGCACGGCCAGCGGCGGCGCCGCGCTCAATGCCTTCACCATGACCCTGTTCCTGCGCGTGGCCCCCGGCGTCGATTATCTGCAAGGCTATTGCACGCTCAACAACGAAGCGAGCGTGATGGCGTTTTTCGGTTCGCAGCGCGCGATGGAGTGGCGCAACGGGCGCATCAGCGCAGTCCTGCGCGATCCCGATGCCAATTCGCGCAGCGTGATCGTGTCGGTGCAGAATGCCTATCCGGGCGACCGCATCGCCCTCGAACTGTCGACCAAGAAAGGTCTGGGACTGGCCACCTGGTGCCTGGGACCGGGAGGAGAAGAGTCGGGCGGCATCCGCCTGGCCGGCGCCCAGCCCAGCGTGCCGCTCAAGTTCTTTGCGTACGGCACCCGCGTGCTGGAATTCGAGACGAGCCAGAGCGCCGACGCCGGCGCCACGCTGGACTTCTTCATGCAGGCTTACCTGAGCTGGCAGCCGCACGATCTGCCGTACATCTACCTCAAGGCCACCTGCGACCCCAACGTGAGCCTGTTTGCCCACATCGGCAACCGCCAGCCGCAACTGGTCAGCCAGACCTTCACCGTGTTTACGCTCTAGCCATGGGACCGACGACCATCGATTCCGGACAGGTGCTGCGCTGCGTGAGCGAGTCGCTGCGCTCGCTGATCCGCGCGCACATCCCGGAACTGGCGAATGAATCGGCGGTCGTGTTCGACTCGCCTGCCGAGATCGACAGCCAGGGCGCGACCATGCTCTCGCTCTACCTCTACAACATCGAGATCAATCCCTACCTGCGCAACCTGCCGCCCACGCTCACCCGCGGCCAGGGCAGGGGCGGGCCGAACTCGCTGGCCGTGACGCCGCCGCCGCTGGTGTCGGACCTGCTCTACATGATGGTGCCGTATGCGCGCTCGGCCGAACTCGAACTGGTGCTGGTGGACAAGCTGGTGCGCCTGTTCCACGACGTGCCGGCGCTCGCGGGCGCCTGGCTGCACCCCCAGCTCAAGGCCAGCGGCAACGACTCGATCGCCATCGTGCCCGACGCCAGCCCGATCCTGACCTTGCACAATATCTGGAGCGGCTTTCCGAACAAACCCTACAAGCTTACCAAGCTGTACACGCTGTCGCCGGTGCGCATCGCCTCGGCCCTGCAGCCGAGCGCCGAGATGGTTGCCGACAGCACGCTGGAGACGACGCGGCGCGCCATCGCCGGGGCGGGAGTGGCATGAAGCTGAGCGCCGTGATCCAGCTGATCGACGGTTTCAGCATGGCGCCGGCAGTGGGCGCGCGCGCGCATTTCCTGCTGAACGACAAACCGATTGTGCCGCAGGACAAGGCGCAGGCCTTTTACGCCTTTGCCGGCCTCGACGACGGCAGCTACCGGCTCGACGTACTCAGTGCCGACCACCGCTACTTTGACCAGCAGCTGACGTTCGAGGTGCCGCTCAAGGAGCCGCTGGCCGACGCCATCGTCGCCTGCGTGCTGGCGCCCAGTCCCCTCTATCCGTATCCCGAGGGGACCACGCTGATCCGCGGCAAGATCGTCGACGCCGCCGCGCAACCGCTGGCCCAGGTCGCCATCAGTGCCGGCTACCAGGGCGCGCGCGCCAAGGCGCAGGCAGTGGCGGGCGAATCGTCCGGCTATGGCCGCTATGCGGGCCGCTACGCGCTGGCGCTGCGGGGTAAACTGGACGAGCCGACCACGGTCGCGCTCGGCTTTAGCAAGGCCGGCCACGCGAAGGTGAGCAGGCAGGTCAGCTTGCAACCAGGTTCCATGCTGTTCCTTGACATCGAGATGCCGTAATTCACACGAGAGACTTATTTTGGCCACTTATAACCATCCCGGTATTTATATTCAGGAAGTACCAGGCACCCGCAGCATCCAGGGCGCTTCCACATCGACCCCGGCCTTCGTCGGCGTGACCGAAACGGGGCCGTACATGCAGCCCATCCTGCTCACCAGCTGGGCCGCCTACCAGCGCACGTTCGGCCAGCTGGCCTGGTATGCGATGGTGTCGTGGTCGGTCTACGAATTCTTCAACGAAGGGGGCGCCGCCTGCTATGTGGTGCGCGCCAGCGACAAGGCGAGCGCCAAGTGTGCCAGCGCCAAACAGCCGCTGGCCGTCACGGCCGTCACACCGGGACCCTGGGGCAACGCCATCAGCATCATGATCAGCAATGCCAGCGCGACCGACCCGAGCATCACGCCGGCGCCCACCACGCCCGTCTTCAATGTCACCGTGCTGGTGGCGGCGACATTGATCGGTACGCCCGCCGCGCCGGTGGTGGCGACCATGCCGAACTTGCTGCTGCAGCAATACATCCTGCAAAACAGCCTCAGCCCGCAAACCTTCGGCACGGCCTCCTATTACGTACTGGAGCAGTTCAACGGCTTCACGGCCAACAGCATGATCAACGAAGCCAACAAGCCGAGCGCGCTGGCGTCCCAGATCAACGCCAATTCCATGTTCATCCGCGTGGCGGTCAACAGCACCGCTTCGCCCACGCCGCCAGTGCGGCCACCGAATGGCGGGCCGACGGCGCTGAGCAACGGCGGGAATCCGAATTACGATCTGACCGATGCCACCAAGCTGCTCGACAAGGTGCAGGGCCTCAGCCTGCTGTCGGTGCCCGATACCGTCACGGCCACCGACAACAGCGGCAAGCAGTCGCTGGCGCTGCAGGGCACCCTGATCAATGCCGGCCTGATGTTCTGCATCGACAAACGCAACCTGTTCTATGTGATCGATCCGCCATTCGGCCAGAGCGTGCAGGACATCCTGTCATTCAAGTCCGGCCAGGGCCAGGCGCCGAAAGGCAATCCGAACGCGCTCAACTCCGACTTCGGCGCGCTGTATTACCCATGGGTCTACATCTACAATCCGATCGCCGGGGCCAACGTGCCGATCCCGCCATCCGGTCCGGTGCTCGGCCGCTACGCGTATACCGATATCAATGTGGGGGTGTTCAAGTCGCCTGCCGGGGTCAATGACGGCGCCTTGATGAGCGCGGTGCTGCTCGACCAGTCCCTGACCGATGCCGACCAGGACTTGCTGAACCCCGAAGGCATCAACGCGGTGCGCAATTTCATCAACTACGGCAACGTGATCTGGGGCGCGCGCACGCTCGCGCTCAACACGGAATGGACCTATGTGAGTGTGCGGCGCCTGTTCATCTATGTCGAGCAAAGCCTGCGCCAGAGCCTGATGTGGGTGGTGTTCGAACCCAACGACCAGCAGCTCTGGTCATCCATCTCGCGCGACGTCAGCGCTTTCCTGACCACGCTGTGGCAGCAGGGCGGCCTGTTCGGCGCGACGGCCGCCGAAGCGTTTTTCGTCACCTGCGACGCATCGAACAATCCGCTCGAGACGCGCATGCTGGGGCAGCTGTACATCGACATCGGCCTGGCGGCAGTGTATCCGGCCGAGTTCGTCATCCTGCGCCTGACCCAAAAAACCAGCGCGCCCGATTCCGGCAGCTGACCCCATCCACACCGATTGATTGCGGAGAACGCGCATGGCCACACAATTAACCGATCCCTACCGGGGATTCCGCTTCCGGGTCGAGATTGCCGGCATCCAGATCGCCGCGTTTTCCGAGGCGAGCGTACCTGACAGTACGATCGAGGCGGTCGAGTACCGCGAAGGCACCGACCCGGTCTACAAGCGTTCGCTGTCGGGGCTCACCAGCTACGGCAAGCTGAGCCTGAAGAAGGGCCTGACCGACTCGATGGACCTGTACAACTGGTACCAGCTGGTGTCGACCCAGGGTTCGGGCGCGAAGGGGGCGCAAAAGAACGTTTCACTGATACTCATGGATGCAGGCGGCGCCGACAAGGCGCGCTGGAACGTGATCAGCGCCTGGGCCAGCAAGTACGAAAGCTCGGGCCTCAACGCGGCCAGCAGCGACGTGATGATCGAGACGTTCGAATTGACGATGCAATACATGACGCGCGTGTCGTAACGCGTACAAGGGGAAGCGGCAATGAGCGTGATCTGTACCGAAATCGAATTTATCCTGCCCTTGGGTTACCGCGACGGCGACGGCAACCTGCACCGCAATGGCGTGATGCGCTTGGCCACCGCCGGCGACGAGATCCTGCCGCTCAAGGACCACCGGGTCCAGAGTAACCCGGCCTACCTGATCATCATCGTGCTGTCGCGCGTGATCGTGCGTCTGGGCAGCCTTGAAATGGTCAGCACCAAGGTGGTCGAGGAGCTGTTCGCGGCCGACTTCTTCCACCTGCAGCAGCTGTACAACAAGATCAACCAGGTCGACACTGACGACGCCGGCTTGCCGGGGGAGGCGCAGGGCGCCCTGGGAAAGCCGGGCTTGCTCCAGTTTCCGACCAGCTTTACGCAGAGATAGCCTTCCTAGCCTATCACTTTCACTGGTCCCATGAGGACCTGATGGCGATGGAACACGCCGAGCGGCGCCGCTGGTGCGGCGAAATCAGCAAGATCAACCAGACGATGAATGCCGACGAGCGGCACAAGTCGATGCACAACCTGGGAGCATGAGATGGTGGTCGGTGTCAATGCAGTCATGGGTGCCGCGCAGCGCCAGCTGGGCCTGCGTATCGACCCGTTCAAGGCCTACAATTTTTTCGTCGAAGTCGAAGGCATCCTGGTGGGCGGCTTCATGTCCGTCGAAGGGCTCGAATCGAAGACCGAGGTGCGCACCGTGCGCCAGGGCGGCGTCAACGACATCGAGTACAAACTGCCCGGCCAGGTGACCTGTTCCGACTTGGTGCTCAAGGCCGGCATCACGGCGCTCGACCCGATGTGGCTGTGGTACCAGTCGACGCTGAGCGGCGCCATCCGGCGCCGAAACGGCTCCATCTACCTGTTGGATGACCGCGGCTTGCCCAGCGTCTGGTGGGATTTCTACAATGCCTGGCCGGTGCAGTGGCAGGGGCCAAGCCTGGATGCGGGCGGCAGCCTGGTGGCATGCCAGTCGTTTACGCTGGCGCACGAAGGCATCCGCAAGAGCCTCGCGAGCAGCGTGTATTCGGCAGCGGCGGGGATACTCTGATGCGCGCCATGCGCCTTGGCTGCGCCGGCCTGGCACAGCGCTTCCATGCGGCGCGCGGCGCGCCCCTGTGGCGTTTCGCCCATTCCGGCGCGCCGCTGCAGCTGCGCATGGCACATGGCGGAGGGGCAGGCCGGCACACGACGTCGGTGTTGCACTATTGGCAGCAATTCCGCTCGGCCATGGGGCTGGTAGTGCGCATGCAGGGCATGGCGCGCAAGGCGGACATGGCCGAACGCATCGAGGTACGCCTGCTGGAATTGCGGGCCAAGCTGATGCAGGCGCACGCGCGGCAGCAAACCCTCGTGCGCCTGGTGCTGCCGCGCCTGGAGCGCGGCGTGGCGCAGGCGCAGCAGGCCAGGGCCGCGACCATCGCCTGGCTGGCGCGCGGTGCGGAGCAGCCAGCCCTGGCGCTGGCCGTGCGACGTTTCATCGCGCAGCCGGCAGCGGGGCAGCGGGACGCCGCAGTGTTGGCGCGTGCCGTCGCGCGTTGCGCCAGCCTGCGCGCCGTAGCGGCGGTGTCTTCGCCGACGCTGGTCCGGACAGCCATCCGGCGCGCGCAGCCGGCGGCACACAGGGCGGCTTCGCAACCGGCCGCTGGCGGCATGACCAGACGTGCGCCGGCCCGCAATGGCGTTGCCGGGCCCGGCACGCCGTTCCTGCGTCCGGTATCGCATCTGGCAGCGTTTCCGCGCGCAACGCGCCCGGCCGTGCCAACCCTGCAGGCAGTCGCCTGGCACCCCCCGGTGCAGGCCGTGCCGGCACCATTGCCAGCGCCGGCCGCGCGCGCTGCCATCGTCCTCGGACGCTACCAGGCCCGCCAGCCCGTGCGGCGCGACATGCGCCAGGCGGTGCCGGCTGCCACGGCCGAGCTGCAAAGCCACGTCGAGCACATTGTCGATACGCGCATGCTCGGCGTGGAACGTGCGGTGCAGACCAGGGTGGTGCATGAAATCGTCCATGGCGGGCAGTCGCAGGAGCAGTTGCGCAAGGTGCTGGCCGAGACGCTGTTTTCCGCGCCAGTGCTGGCCTCGCTGACCGACCGCATGGCCAGCGCCATGGCGCGCCGCAGCGCCACCGAACGCTATCGCCGGGGAGGCGCCTGATGCTGGAAATGGCCAAGATCGTCGTGCATGCGACGCGCGAGGAAATTCCCGTGATGTACAACCCGACCGAACTGTCGCTGAACAAGACCGTGATGGTGCAGGGCGAGGGCTCGAACATCCAGTTTCAGCGGGTCAATAATGACGACCTGACCGTGTCGCTGTTTTTCGATACCTACGAGCACCAGGTCGACGTGCGCAGCAAGACCAACAAGATCGTCGCGCTCACCGTGCCCAGCGTGGGCACGAATGTGCGCAAGGAGCCGCCGGTGCTGGTGTTTACCTGGGCCGGCCCGCTGTTTACGGGCATTATCGTCAAGCTCGACCAGAAATTCACGATGTTCCTCAGTTCCGGCATTCCCGTGCGCGCCGAGCTGAACGTGACGTTCAAGTCGGTGCTGACGGAAGAGGAGGACTTGCAGTCGCGCGGCTATTTCAATTGCCGCCAGCTGTGGCAGGTCAAGCAGGGCGATCGCCTGTACCTGATCGCGCAAGCGACCCTGGGCGACCCGAACCAGTGGCGCCTGATCGCCGCCCAGAACAGCATCGAGGATGCCTTGAATTTCCCGCAGCTCAAGGATATCGGCCGCAATCTGGTCATTCCCGACGTGCATGCCGGCACCGCGGGAGCCGTGTATGCTTAGCGTCCAGACCGGGGCATTCAAGATCCTGAAGAACCGCAGCCCCTTGCCATCCTCGATCGTGGCCGCCATCCACAACGTGCGCGTGCACGATGAAATCAATGTACCGGCCATGTTCAGCTTCACGCTCGACATGGTGAAGGCGGATGGCGCCTGGCAGGACGTCGACCTGGACGTCTTCAAGCCGGGCGACCAGATCACGATTTTTCTGGGCCTGAACCAGTTGCATCAACTGATCAGCGGCGATATCACGGCCATCGAACCGAGTTTCAGCACGGCATCTTCGGCCGCCACGATACGCGGTTTCGACCGCATGTACCGGCTCAAGTTCGGTACCCGCACCAAGACCTACAGCTTGCTCAACGATAACGAGATCGTCAGCGACGTGGCGCGCGCGGCACGTTTGCCTGTCACCCTGGAGGGCCAGCCGGACACCATCAACCAGTACGTCATCCAGAACAATGTCTCCAACTACGCCTTCCTGATGGAGCGCTGCAAGCAGCTCGACTATGAACTGCTCATGTCCGACACGACGCTCGTGTTCCGTCCCTCGGCCGAGGGCAACGGCGCCATCAAGACGCTCAGTTATCCGCGCGACCTGAGTGCGGTGAACCTGAACCTGAAAGTGCCGACCATGGGCCAGAAGGTGACGGCCATCGGCTACGACGTCGAAACGAATGCCGTCATCACGGCCGTGGCGCAGTCCGGCACCAGCCAGGACAAGATGGGCGGCAGCGAAACGGGCTACGAGGCGGCGGAAGACTTTCCCAGTTCGGAAATGACGCTGCAATGTCCCGGCATCAGCGACCCGGCCGCGCTGCAGGCGGTGGCCGACGCGCAGTTCCAGAGCCAGCTGCAAAGCTTTATCGAAGGCCAGGCCAGCCTGGTGGGCGACAGCGACCTGGTGGCTGGCGTGAATATCAAGATCACCGGGCTGAGCGAGCGTTTTGACGGCACCTATTACGTCACCTCGAGCACGCACGACTATGACGACAGCAGCGGCTACAAGACGGACATCAACGTGCGCAGGACGGGTATATGAACGGCAACGCATCCGGGGTCACGCTCGGCAAGGTCAGCAACACCGAAGACCCCAAGGGCCTGGGACGCATCCGCGTGTTTTTGACGCTGAGTGGCGCCACCATCGAGTCGGACTGGCTGCAGGTGATGAGCTTTTTCGCCGGCCCCGGCTATGGCGCCTTTTTCCTGCCCAGGAAAGACGATTCGGCCTTGCTGGCTTTCGCCGACGGCGACCCGAACCAGCCGTATGTGCTGGGCTTCCTGTGGAACGGCGTGCAAAAGCCGCCCGTCGAGGCGGCCCGGCAGCAGGAAGTGCGCATGCTCAGGACGCAGTTGGGCAAGACCATCGTGCTCGACGATAGTGCGCAGGGCAAGATCACCATCATCGACGAAAAGAACAACCGGATCGAGCTCGATACCGCCAACAACAAGATCAGCATCAGCAGCGAAGGCGACCTGGCGATCAGCGCCAAGGGCACGCTGACCATCAGCGCGCCCCACGTGGTGCTGCAGACCACGGATGGCAGCGTCAAGGCCGATTTGTCGGCCGAGAGCATGCAGTTGCAGGGCGCAAAGGCGCTCAAGCTGCAAGCCGCCATGATCGATCTGAACTGATGGGCATGGGCGCAGCCAAGGCGGGCGACAGTATCTTCAACGCCGCCGACATCCACATCGTACTGGTACCGAGCCCGGGCGGACCGGTGCCGACCCCGCAGCCGTTCCCGTTTTCCGGCAAGATCGCCAGCAATACCAGTCTGAACGTGCGCATCAACGGCAGGCCTGCGGCGACCGTCGGTTCGATGGCCAACAATGTGCCGCCGCATATCGCCGCCAGCGGCCAGTTCCAGGTGCCGCCCACCAATCTCGGGCAGGTGATGCTTGGCAGCTTGACGGTCCGCATCAACGGCAAGGGTGCCGCGCGCGCGGGCGACCTGTGCGAAACCTGCCACGACCTGCCGCCGGCCGGTCCGCAGGCGCCGCCGCCGACCGTGCAGGTGGCCGGCATGAGCACAGTGAGGATGGGCTAGCGATGGCCACCGGCGCCGATTTCCTGGGCCAGGGCTGGGCGTTCCCCGTGCAGACCAGCGGCGGGCGCGTGCTGTTCGCGGCCGGCGCCGACGACATCGCCGAAGCCATCCTGATCATCTTGCAGACGGCGCCAGGCGAAAGAGTGATGCTGCCGGCCTTCGGCTGCCGCATCAATGAGCTGGTGTTCTCGGCCGGCAATGCCAGCGCCAGCAGCCTGGCGCAGCTGTACGTGAAGCAGGCGCTGGACCGCTGGGAGCCGCGCATCCAGGTCACTGGCGTGGCCGCCCTCATCGACGCGCAACAGCCCAATTGCCTGCAGGTGTCGGTCGATTACCTGATCCGCTCGCACAACCAGCCGGCCAATCTGGTCTACCCATTCTTTCTCAAATAAGCCAGGACATACGCATGGACATACAATTGATCAACGACCGTCTTGCCGAATTAAAAAGCAACGAGAGTGCGGGACAGGCGCAGCTGCAGGCGCTGCAGGACGAATTCAACGAGCGCAAACGCCAGCTCCAGGCAACCTTGCTGCGGATCAGCGGCGCCATCCAGGTGCTTGAAGAGCTGCGCGCGGAAGCGGCAGGCGAGCCGCGTCCATGACTTCCCCGACGCTCGACTTCCGCGATGCCGAGCAGTTTTATGCGCAGACGCTGGCGCTGGCCAAGGCCTACGTGCCCGAATGGAGCGGCTACTGGAATATGCTGCCGCCAAGTGCGTCGGACGTCGACCAGGATCCGGGGCTGGTGCTGCTGAAGCTGTTTTCGCAGCTGGCCGCGTACACGGCCGATATCGAGAACGCCATGCCGGAGCAGCGCCGCCTGGGGTTTTTCCAGTTCATGAACATGCAGTTGCGCGCGCCGCTGGCGGCGCAGGCGCCGCTGCGCTTCCTGCTCAAGGCCGGCCAGCCGGTGGCGACGGTGCCGGCCCAGTGCGCGGTGCTCGATGCGCAAGACCAGACGATCCGCTTCCAGACCAACGAGACCCTGCTGGTGCTGCCCGCCACGCTGTCGGCGGCGCTGACGGTCATTCCGGCGCAGGACCAGTTCATCGATGCTTTGCCCAGCCTGCTCGGGGACCAGGCCGGGGTGCCGATCTTCGTGGCCAGCCAGCTGGTCGATCCGGCCGAACAGCCGCTCGGGCACTGGTTCATGATGGGCGATCCGACCCTGTTCAAGCCTGATGACGCGCTGCAGAGCATCACCGTCACTCTGACCGGCAAGCAGCTGTACCCTGAATATTTCGGACAATGGTTCGATGGCGCGCTGACGCCGCTGACGACACAGTTGACCAGTTCATCGTCGGAGCGGCAGCTCGACATCGTGCTGGGCATGCCGCCGCGCGCGGCCGCCGTGCCGCTGGCGCAGCTCCAGCGGCAGTTGTACCGGGCGGGCGAGCCGGGCGCCGGTTTCGACGCCGCACCCTTGAGCGGGCAGGATGGGGAAGCGCAATACTGGCTGCTGGTCAAGCCCGCGCCGCAAGTCAAGGTGCTGGCCTCGCTGGCCCAGCAATTGCCCGTCATCACGGGGTTGAACTGCACCTTCAAGGGCAAGGCCATCGTGCCGCAGCAGGCCGCCTGCAATGGCGTGCTGCTCGATATCGCCAATGGCGCCTATCCGTTCGGCGAAACGCCGAAAACCAACGATGCGTTCTATCTGCGCTCGGACAGCGTGTTCGCCAGGACCGGTGCCCTGGTGACGATCTATTTCACACTGACGACCTTGGAATACACCTTTCCGGTACGGCTGGTCTGGCAATTCTGGGACGGCTTGCAATGGAGCGCCTTCAACGCCACCACCACGGACGCCAGCACCTACCAGTTTGTCGACAGGATCAACAATTTTCAGTACGATAGCCCGGACGGCCCCACCTGCATCCAGTTCGCCTGCCCGAAGTTCGGCCCGGGCACCGTGGCCGGTTCCGAAGGGCTGTGGATACGCTGCGTGATCGCCGAAGGCGGTTACGGGCAGCAGGGCGGCATTGCCAGCACCAGCGTCAGTACCACCATCGACGCCATCCCCGCGGATGTGCTGGGCCAGGCGCAAAAACTGGGGGTGAGCAAATACCTCAACGACGTGGCCGGCGTCAACTTCAGCTACACGATTTCCCAGCCGAGCTACTACCCGCCGTTCGTGCTCTCGGCGCGTATCGAATACAGCTTCGCGGCCAAGCCGCAGAGCTTCTGGAGCTACAACGCCTTCACCCTGAGCCGTTTCCTGTTCAGCCCGTTCAAACCGGTCGACGCGCTGCTGACCGGCTTCTATTTTGCCTTCGACGATGCGGGATTCGCCGCCGCCTGCGTCGGCAACAAGCTGGTCCTGTATTTCTATCTGCAGCAGGAACAGGCCGCCCCCGGGCGCACCCTGCAGTGGGAATACCACGACGGCCAGCAGTGGCGGGCGCTGGCGGTGGACGATGCCACTCACGGCTTGAGCCGCTCTGGCCTGGTCGGCTTCGTGGTTCCGGCCGCGATGCAGGCGGCCTACCTGTTTTCGCAGATGGCATTCTGGTTCCGCATCAACAATGCCCATGTCGACCGTACCATCCGTCTGTATGGCATGTATCCGAACACGGTCATGGCGTCGAACCTGACCACCCTGGTCGATGAAGTGCTCGGATCGAGCAACGAGCAGATGTTCCAGCAGTTCACGCTCGACTATCCACCCGTGCTGGCCGACCTGCTGCTGTGCGTGATCGAACCTGCCGGGCTGATGGCGGGGCAGGACCCTGGCGCGGCCGAATTTGCCGATGCGGAGCTGGCGGACGTGCGCGTGGGCGTCGGCGAGGTGGCGCGGCGCTGGACCCAGGTCGAGAACTTCGCCTTCAGCGGTCCGACCGACCGCGTGTATACGCTCGACTATGCAAACGGGCTGCTGACCTTTGGCGATGGCTACAACGGCATGATCCCGCCGCCTGGCCACAATAATATCGTCGCCATCCGCTACCACCATACGCAAGGGCTGGCGGGCAATGTGGGCGCTGGCGCGCTGACGGTGCTGCGTCCCGGCATCGCCAGCATCGCCGCAGTGGCCAATCCGGCCCCGGCGGCCGGCGGGGTCGGCTGCGCTACGCGGGCGGAACTGGCGGCCACCAGTCCCGCGCTGGTGCGTGCGGGTGGCTGGGCCGTGCAACTGCAGGATTTCACGGCCCTGGCCGGCGCCGTCAGCGCCCAGGTGGCACAGGCGCGCGCCGTGGAGGCCGAAGGCAATACCATCCGCATCGCGGTGCTGCCCCTGTCCACCGATCCGCTGCCGTACGCCACCCCGGCGCTGCTGGACCAGGTGGGCGCGTATGTCCGGCAATACTGCCTGGCGGCGCTGGTCGGGCGCATCGGCATCGAGGCGGCGCGCTATGTGCCGGTGTCCGTCACGGCGCAGCTGGCGGCCCGCATCGCGCCCGACCAGGTGCAAGCCGAACAGGCGCGCATCGCGGCGCTGCTGCGCGCCTATTTCCAGCCGGTGTATGGCGGTCCTCCCGGGCAGGGCTGGCGTTTCGGCCAGACCGTGCAGGCGTCCGCCATCCATGTGCTGCTGCGCGGCCTGCCTGGCGTGACCGGCGTGCTTGGCCTGAACGTGAATGGGCGCCAGGATGGCAATGTCGTGCTGGCGCCCACCGAGCTGCCCGTCGCTGGCAGCATGCTCGTGTATATCTCGGCGGTGTAGCCATGGCCTTCGAACTGCCCGACCTCGACCGCAAGAGCTACCAGGAACTGGCTGCCGACCTGGTGCGCCGGATCCCGCAGTACACGCGCCAGTGGACGGACTACAACGATAGCGATCCGGGCATCACCCTGCTGCAATTGCTGGCCTGGCTGGACGAGTCGCTGCTGTACCAGGCCAATGCGATTCCCGTGCAGACGGACGAGAACTACCTGCGCTGGGTGCTGGGCCTGGCCTTTTCCGGCAACCAGACCGCCTACAGCCTGGCCGCCAAGGCCAACCATGACGCCGCCTTCCTGGCCTTGCAGCAAGTGCTGGCGCAAATCGAACAGGGCGCCGTGCTGAACAAGCCGACGCTGCAGCAATATGTGCTGACCTATATTGGCCGTCCCTACATGGCGCTGACCTTGCCGAACATCGACACGCTGGCGCTGGAAACCAACCAGGTCATCGCGCAGCAGGCTGCCGGCGGCACGGGCGCCACGCCGCTGCTGGTGCGGCGCGCGTATGCGCAAAGCGCGGGGGAGGGCAGCGTTGCCTGGATACTCAGCGATGCGCAATGGCGCTACCAGTATCCGCCGTATCCGAACCAGGCCGGCAACGGTAAACGCAATAGCACCACGCGGCGCAAGGTGCTGATGATCGAGGCCGCCGACGACGCGGCCGCCGAGCGTACCTTGCTCACGGCAGTAAACAAATACCTGGCCCCGCGCGTGATCGCCGGCAACCGGGTGCAGGCGCGTGCGGCGCAGTTCACCGACATCAACGTGACGCTGGTCGCCGGCTGCGTGCCGACGGTGCGCCTGGATGTCACGCTGGGCCTGCTGTTCGCGCGCCTCTTCGCCTACTTCCTGCCCTGCGAAGGGGGGGACGCCGGCCAGGGCTGGCCATATGACGAGGCGCCCACCGAAGCGGCGCTGCGCCAGCTGGTCCTGGCCATGCCGGGCATCGATGCCATCGACGAGCTGGTCTTCGATTTCATCCCCACCCTGGCGCTCGACCGCATGGCCGTGCTGGACGTCAACGCCCAGCTTGCCGATCTGCCGCCCGGCACGCCCGCGATGTTTTACCGGGGATTGCCGCGCCTGCGCTGCCTCGATGTCAGCGTCAGGAGCAATGCCGCATGAGCGCGCCGTCAAGCTACCTGCGCTACCTGCCTGCCGTGTACAGCACCACGCAGCCGGCTTTTCTGGCGCAGTACCTGAAGATTTTTGAAAAGATATTGACCGGCATCGGCGACGCGGAGCTGGGCGGGCGCAAGGGCATCCATGAGCTGCTGCAGGCGGACGTCATCGGCAACCTGTTCTATCCGCGCCTGAGTTTCCTGTTTTCCCCCTCGGACACGAGTTTCATTCCGCCCATCTCAGACGCGTCGGCAAAGCAGGAAACGGCCATCCTGGCCGACCTCGACGCCTATATCCAGGTGCCCGCGCCCAACGATCCGCTGGCCGGCTACGTGGCCGCCGCGCCGGGTGCATCGGACCCGAACGCACCCATCGAAGCCTGGCTCGACGATTTTCTCGACTGGCTCGGCGGCTGGGTCGCGCTGGCCGTCGACAACGACTGGGACATCGACCAGAAGCGCACCGTGATCGCGGAAATCATGGCCCTGTACCGCATGCGCGGGACCTTGCAGGGCTTGAGCATGCTGGCCAACCTGCTGCTCGGGCTGCCCATGGCCATGCATGGCCAGCAACTGGACGACAGTGGCAAGTGGATTGCCATCGACGGCACCGTCTCGGTAAACATCAGCGCGCCGGCCGCGCCCGACATCGTGGCAAGCGACCTGGCCGGCAGCGCCTTCATCGTGCGCGACGCTTACGTTAGCGGCGCGCCCGTCGTGGCGGGCTACCTGCCGTGGCTGTTCAACGTGCAGATGGTGCTGCCGAACGCGCACAACCCGCTGTTCATCCTGACGGCTTCCAACGTGGCGCAGATCCAGGCGCTGTACGGCCGGCTCGAGCAGTTCCTGCGCGTCATGAAGCCTGCCGCCAGCAACTACATCATCACGATCGTACCCAGCATGCAGTTGCAGGCGCAAGGCTATGCCAGCGCGCTGGGCGTCAATACCTTACTCGGCCAACAAGGAATCCAGACATGAGCACCATCATCAAGGCGGACGTCGCCGACCACCTGAACTACCATACCGGCATGTTCCTCACGTCGGACTACATGACGCTCGAGCAGAATTACTTCAGCAACTGGTTCTGGCTGCAAAACCAGTACCTGTTCTCGTCCGGCGTGCTGAACGGCATGCTGGTGAGCCAGGCCGGCAATACGCTGGCCGTCAGCCAGGGCGTGGCCTTCGACGATGCAGGCCGTTTCCTGATCCTGCCGTCCGGTGGGACGCCGCTCACGCTGCCATCGGATGCCAGCAGCCCCATGCTGGTGTACGCCTATTATCCCGACACCAGCGCATCGACCGCCAACGTGGTCAGCGAGGCGGCCCAGTTGCTTGCCGCGAAGAAGGTGCCCGCGAATGGCGTGCTGCTGGCCACCGTCACGCTCGACGCCAACAAGGCCATCGTCAGCGTGACGGACAGCCGGATTCCTGTGACGAGCCGGCTGCCGGCCGCGCTGGGGGACGCGAGGGCAAGCGCCGCGCCCGACACTTTCCTGCAGGGCACGCTGACGGTGCCGGCGGCCCAGCTGCAAGGCGCGGGCGCCAGCACCAGCGTCACCGTCCATTTCTATGATACGCAACAGGATGCCTTCAGCGCGCCGCCCACCGTGATGGTGACGGTGGGCGGCAGCGTTCCGTACGCCACCGCCGTTGCTTCCGGCACGGCGCAGTTCGTCGTCACGCTGCTGGCGCTGCAGGCGGCTGGCGGCGGTGGCGATATCGCATTGTCGTGGATCGCCATTCCCGGCACCAGTTCAGTGTCCAGCGCCAGCATCCGGGAAAAACCATGAAACAGCCACGTGTCGAACGGCCCAACTATTTTTCGGGCGAAGCCTTGCTGACGGACGATTTCCGCTGCGAGCAGCAATATCAGATGGACATGCTGGCGGCGCGCAATGTCAGCCTGTACCTGTATGGCATCGCGCATGGCCTCGAGGTTGCCGCCTCGGCGGATGGGCAACCGAGCCAGCTCGAAGTATCGCGCGGCATGGCGATCGACGCCCTGGGCCGGCAAATCATCCTGCTCGAGCCGGCCGTGCTGACGTTCGACAAGCTGGACCCCGGCGCGACCTATTTCATTACCATTAACTATTTCGAGGTGTTCGCCGACCTCAGCGACGAGAGCGGCACGGCCGGCTACAAGCGCATCGTGCAGCAACCGCAGATCCAGTACTTGCGCAATCTCGACCAGCCCGGCAGGAACATTTTACTGGCGGTCATTTCCCTGACCACCGAGGGCAGCATCAACAGCCTGACCTACAAATCCGGGCGCAACGAGCGCCGCTATGTGGGCAGCAGCGTCGGTTCGGTCAATTTCGTCACGGAAGGGGCGGGCGTGAATCAGGCCTTTTCCGCGCCATCTAACATTGCCGGCGCCACGGTGCCGGCGGACTACGCCAGCATCAGCGCGCGCCGCGAAGGCAGCCGCGCCGATGACTATTACCTGGAGTTCGACGCCCCGCGCGGGCAGTTCATGGGTCTGCTGACGGCGCGCAACAACCTCGGCGTGGGGACCGACAATCCGGTCGCCAACCTGCAGGTCGATGCCGTGACCATCAAGGGCAAGGGCACGATCAGCTGGGACAACCAGCTGGTCACCTTCTCGGATGCGCCCGCGCCGTTCCTGCAAGTGGGCGACCAGCTCATCGCGGACCCCTCGGTGCGCATGGGGACGGCCCAGTGGCGCACCGTCAGCAAGATCGTCCAGGATGGTTGGCAAGTCGAGATCGACGCTGCCTTTTCGCCCACCACGATGCCGGCGCCCGGATCGGGCTACACCTACATGCGTTCGGCCCTGGCCCGTTTTTCGCGCAGCGACGGCACCTTGCTGCAGGTAAGCCTGGACGGCACCGTCGGCCTGGGGGTGCAGGCGCTGGCCAAGGGAGGCTCCGCCAGCGCCGGGCCGAATGCGCTGGTCATCGGGCGGGACCGCAACGTCGGCATCGGCCTGAACGAAGGCGCGCCGCGCGCCGCCCTCGACGTGCAGGGGCAGATCCTGGCCGACAGCCTGACTGCCAGCGGCGCCATCAAGGCCCAGAGTTTCGAGGGCAACGGCTCCAAGCTGCAGGGCATGGCCATGCTCAGCTACTGGACCAAGGAGTCGCCGGGGCAGGCGGCGAGCCGGCTGTTCTACGATGGCGGCAACGTCGGCATCTTCGACCGCAGCCCGGCCGCCTCGCTGAGCGTGGGCGGCGGCAGCGCCTTTATCGGCAATGGCGTCATCAGCTCGATCAGCGCCGATGTCGTGCAGGGTTACAACACCACGTTCCAAGACCAGGTCAAGGTGGGCGACCTGATCGCCATCGGCACCCTGAACCAGCAGCAGGCGGTGCTGGCCAAGACGCCTGCCAGCGATACGGAACTGGTCCTGACGACGCAGTTTGAAATCCCCGTCATCAATTCGCCCTACAGCTACCTGGTGTCGGGCACGGTTGAACCGGTCACCGGCCCCGGCAAGGTCAGCAGCAACGGCACGACCATCACCGGCACGGAGGGCACCAAGTTTACCGCCTTGTCGGCCGGCGATACCCTCCTGATTCCCCGTTTCACTCCGGCGGCAGTGCAGGTACAGAGCGTTGCGCAGGTTGCCAGCGATACGCAACTGACCTTGTCCGCGCCGTACGCGGGGAAGGTCGACAGCCTGCCTTACCAGCTACAGGGGGCCGACGGCGCGAAGACGGACGGGGCAGGGACCATCAGTATCGATCCGGCCACGCCGACCGTGGTCACGGGTACTGGCACCGCCTTCCTGAGCGCGGCGAAGGCGGGCGACCAGCTGTTTGCCGCGGCCGATCCGCAGACACTGCCGCGGCTGCTGCGCGTCAAGTCGGTCGATAGCCAGACCCAGCTGACCTTGCTGGAAGGCGGTGCCGCCACGTCCCCCTTCGCGGCTGCCACGTCGGCCTACATGGTCAGCGCGGGCCTGCTGGCCCAGTTCAAGGCCAACGACGACAATGCCATCCTGGCACCCGCAGAAGAGGCGGGGCTGCCGCCGGCCATGCTCATCGTCAGCAATAGCGAGCCGCCCAACTACAACACGGTCGCCATCAATCTCGCGCTCACCGACGTCGACACGCAATACGCCCTGCAGGTAAACGGCCCCGTTAGTTTTGCCAGCGGCGCGGCGACCTTCGACAATCTGACGGCCGACACCATCTGGGCCCAGGAGTCGCTGGCGATCGGTGGCACCGGCTTTGCCGCCGGCGCCAATCTGCTCAGCGTGGCCGCGGTGGGCGGCGCGGCGCCCACGCTGGCAGTGACGCCCAGCGAGGTGGCGGTGACGGGCGGCTTCAATGTCGCCGGCGACGTCAAGATCGCCGGTAACGTCACGGCAACGGGCACGTTGCAGGCGGGCACGTTGGAAGGAGAGATGCTCGGCGAGCGCGCGCAATATCACAATCCGTCGTTTCCTTTCAAACAGCTTGCGGCGAGCGACGGCATCCTGATGGCTTTCATGGGAACACTGACGTTCGATTCGCGGCTACCGGCATTTTTTGGCATCTTGCAGGGCGCGACGGTTGACGCCAGCGGTCAATCGACCAGCGCCACCTATGTAACGGCTTTTACCCAGCCCGTGACCGTGAAAACCGGAAAAAAGGGCGTCACGACGTACCACGTTCCCGTTCCTGGCGTGTTTACGCTGCCGGTGAGGCAGGGCGAGACGTGGCAGGTCACGTTGGTCACCAATCAAGATGCAGGCGAAGCGCCGCCCGATGTCGTGCTGACCTGGGTACCAGCCGGTGCAGGCGCAGGGGCATTGGGCGCCGTCATGGCGGGGCCGGACATCAATCCGAACCGGCTGATGGCCGACTCGTTCCTGAACCTGCAGGAGCGCATGGCCAGCGGCCAGGTGCCAGGCACGGTCACCGCCACGGCCCAAGAAGTGATCGATGGGCGCGTCAACGACCTGACCCAGGTCTTTGGCGACCTTACCCACATGAGCGCGGACGAGGAAGAGCGGGCGCAGTTCGTGCGCGACCTGCAAAAGATCGTCTGCTCGCCAGCCTTGCCTGGCGAAGCGGAAGTCGTCAAGCCGCTCGATCCGCAGGCGGTCCAGGATTTGATCGACACCTTCGGCAAGGCCAGCGGCCACAGCTTTACCGACGAGCAACGCGGCCTGCTCCAGGCCGGCGTCGAGGCGCTGGTGCAAATCAATGACAGCGAGGCCAGCCGCGCCGACCTGGGATTGATCAAGAAGAATATCGGCATGTTCATCGGCAACGTGCAGCAGGTGCTGGGCATCGAGTTCAGCAGCACCGACACGCGGCTGCTGACACGGGCGCTGGTACGGCTGGTCGGCGATGGCAGCCAGAACGATATGTGAAGCATTTTCGCACTTGCCTGACAGGGCAAGACATTTTGATGTTGCATCCAACCATGGAGTTGTCATGAACCGTAAGCATAAACATAGCAATGACTTTGGCGCGCGCACCACTTATTCGCAGGCCGACCTGGTCGAAGGCGTTTTCAGCACGGTGGCCATCAGCGACGGCTTCGTCATGGCCAGCATCGGTCAGCCGACCATCACCGCCGCCTACCTGGGCATGCTCGAGGGCAGCACCATCGATGCTGGCGGCAGCGTAACCAGCCATACCTATGCCACCGGTTGCACCCAGGCGGTCACCGCATCGTCCGGCAAGAAAGGAGCGCACACGTATTTCATCCCCTTGCCAGGGAACTTCACGATGACGGTGCGGGCCGGCGAAACCTGGAAGATCCAGTTGACGGCCGAACCGGCGATCGGTCCCGCACCCATGGTGGAGTTCGTCTGGACGCCGGAAAACGCCAGCTCCATCGCGCTGGAAACGCGTCCCAGCCCCACGGCTGCGGCAATGGCGCAGTTGCGCGAGGAAGTCTCGTCGGGGCGGTTGCAGGAAAACCTGCTGGCTTCGGCCCAGCGCACGATCGATGAACGGGTGGGCGACTTTGCCCATGTGTTTGGCGACGCCACGAAGATGAGCAATGACGAGGGCGACCGGACGCGCTTCGTGCAGGGCCTGCAAAAAATCGTCTGCAGTGCCAGGCCCGCCGGCCAGCCCGTCGATAACCGGGTCGACGATGCCGACCTGGTCGGTCTGGTCGCCGCCTTCGGGCAGGCTACCGGGCGCAACTTCGGCGTGCAACAGCAGGATTTGCTCAAGGAAGGCATCCGCGCGCTGGTGAAAATCAATGAAAATGCGGCCAACCGGGGCGACCTGGGCCTGATCGATGCGAATGTCCGCCTGTTCCTCGACAATGTGCAGCGCGCCACGGATATCAGCCTCGGCAATTCTGACCGGCGCTTGCTCACGCGTGCCCTGGTGCGCCTGGTGGGCGACGGACGCCACGGCTGATGCCCGTTCCGTTCTTCCGTTTGCTGGACGAGGCCGCCTGTGACGATTGGGTCTTGCGGGTGTCGCTGCTGGCACGCCACTGGCGGCGGCGCCATGCCGAAGTGCCCTTTTATTCATTGGGACTGGCGGCTTACCTCGACGCCGGTGCGGGCCCGGCCGGCCTCTACTGGAACCGGCCGGAGCGCGAACGCAGCAACCGCCTGCTCGCGGCCCATTTTGGCGCGCTGCTGCAACTGGTGCTCGATTGCCTGGAGCGCCATTGCGGGCTGCCGGCCCGGTTGGCGCCCGAGGCCGCCTGGCCCGGCTTTCATATCTACCTGCCGCACCCGGCATTCGCCGAGCCGGTGGCCAGCGTGCACCGCGACTTGCAATACCGCGACGTGTTTGCAGGCCGGCATTTTGGCGCGCAGGACTTGCTGAGCTTTACCTTGCCGCTGAGCGTGCCGGCGGGCAGCGGCCTGCATCTGTGGCGGCGCGAGGAGGGTCAACCCGACTTCATCGCCTACCACCACGGACAGATGATCGTGCACGACGGGCTGGCGATACACCAGGCGGTGCTGGCCTGCGGCAAAGGCGGCCTCGAGCGGATCACCATGCAGGGCCATGCGGTACGCCTGGATGGACAACTTCTTTTGTATTGGTAAGAGCATGAATCCTGACCACAGCGCTGAAGAGATCGCATCGTTCCACCTGCCCGTGCTGACGCCGCAGCAATGCGCGGACGTCGTCGAGCGCCTGCTCGACCTGGAACCGTTCTGGCTCAAGCGTACCCGGCATTTCCCGATCCACACCCTGGGGGCCACGTATTACTACGATATCGTTGGCATGCCGGCGCGTCCGTACGAACGGCTGGCCCGCCAATATAATCCTTTTCTGCTGGATCATTTCGGCGAAGTCTATGACGCCTTGCTGGCGTCCCTGGGCGCCGCGCTGGGCCAGCCTGTCGTTTATCACCCGGCGCTCGCCTTGCCCGGGTTTCACATGTTCGGCGGTCATCCCGCCCTGCGTGCCTCGGAAGACCTCGACCTGGTGCACGAGCAATGGCAGGGCGGGCGCGAGACGGCCGACTTTCCGGGCAATCCCATCCACCTCGATCGCGGCCACCTGGCTGTCGGCCTGGGCGCGGCGCCGACGCTATCGGTGACCTTGCTGATTGCCGCTGCTGGGCGGGGCGCCGGCATGAAAATGTGGCCGTTCGGACTCGAACGCACGGGCAATCTGGATGAAAGCGAGATCCTGGCGCTGCTGCAGCGCGAACCGTTCGAGCAGATCCATTACCAGACGGGGGCCGCTTTCATCCATTCCGGCCGTCGCTATCACCAGGCCCGCGGCTTCGACGGCGCGCCCGGAGACTATCGCATCACCTTGCAGGGCCATGCCGTTTGGCAGGGCGGGCAATGGCAACTTTTCTGGTGACACCATGTTCTTTCGCAATGATCAGTTCTCCTTTACGGCCTGCCTAGAGCAAGGCTGGGAAAGCGTGCTTGACGAATGCCTGGCGCTGCCGCATGCCGAGTTCGACGCCTGGCCTGAAACGGGGCTGTACAACCGCGGCTGGGATGTCTACGGCCTGGTGCTCGAAGGCCGTCCGATGCTCGAGAACGCCATCTTCTGTCCGCGCACGCTGGCCTTGCTCGGCTGCGTCCCCGGCCTGGTGACAGCGGGCTTTTCGCGCCTGGCGCCCGGCACCGAGATCGCGCCGCACGTCGGTTATACGGACCGGGTGCTGCGCCTGCACCTGGGCCTGCGCAGTTCGCCCGACTGCGCCTTGCGGGTGGGCACAGCCGTGCGCCATTGGCAGCCCGGGCGCTGCCTGGTCTTCGACGACACGCAGGAACATGCGGCCTGGAACCGCGGAGCTACCGACCGCCTGGTGCTGCTCGCCGATTTCACCAAGCCGGACGGGGTGTGAAACGATGAGCGCCCAGCCAGCCACGGCCGCCACCGACAGCGGCGCCTATGCGGACAACGCGGCCCTGCTGCAGGCGCTGCGCACGCTGGCCGACAATATGATCGAGCTGGCCCTGCTGGCACGCCAGGCGGAGGCGTCCGCACCACCCGAAGCGGCGTCCGGCGCCACCCTCGAGCGCCTGTACCGGCAAGCCAGCCAGCTGGGTGCGGGGAGCGCGGGCGGCGCCGATGCGGCCGCGCGGCTGGGCGCGCGCATCGAACAGCAGTGGCAATCGCTGGGCCAGCGTGCGGCAGCCACCGTCGAGGCGCAGATTTTCATTCCCTGGATCCATGTCTGCGCGCTGTTCAACCTGGACCGGCCGCAACAGGAGGTCTTGCTGTTTGGTTTGCTCAGCGAAATTGAATGGCGCTATGGCGCCATCGTGCGCGCTTTCGGCAGCGCCGCCAGCGCCGAGGGCAGCGAAGGCTGGATCGACCTGGCCGGCCTGGATGCCATGCTCGCCGCTTGCCGCGGCACGCGCCCGGGCTTGCAACGCTGCCTGCTGGCCGATGCCGCCTTGCTGCACTGGGAACTGATCGTGCTGGCGCCCAACACCAGCCTGGCCGGACTGGACGGCAGCTATCGCCTGAGCGAGCCGATTGCCGCGTATCTGCTGGCCCAGTCGGCGCCGCGCCTGTGTCTCGAGCGCCCGCTGACCAGTCTGGACAGTACGCTGGCGCTCGACGAGCACCTGGCCGATGCCCAGGCCCTCGCGCAGCTGGCGCGTTTCATCGGGCACTGCGGCCCGGCGCAGGCGCGCGCGGCCAGCCATGTGCTGCAATTGCAAGGGCCGGACCTGTGGCTGGCCCGCAGCCTGTGCGCGGCGACGTTTGCGACGATGGGCATGGCATGCGTCGAACTCGACGGCAAGGAAATCTGGCAAGCCTATCTGAATGGGCAAAAGAACCGCCGCACCTTGCTGGCGCGCCTGCGCCTGTTGTGCCGCGACGCGTTGTTGTGCAACCGCATTTTCGTGCTCCTGCATTGCCACTGGCTCGGCACGCAGGAGGGCGCCGACGACGACCTGCTCGACGAGGTCATGCAGGTACTGTTCGAGAGCCAGCCCTACCTGGCGGTCTTGAACGGTCCCGCGCGGCGGCTGTCCGACCTTGCTTTTCGGTATGCCCGGCACGAGGTGGCGGCCGTCCTGGTGCGCATCCCGGCGCCGGACAGCCGCTTGCGGCGCGCCAGCTGGCTGCGCCATGCGGGTACTTTCGGCGTGGACATCGACGATGCCTTGCTCGCCAGGCTGGTCAATCAATATCTGCTGACGCAGGAACAGATCGTGCTGGCGCTGAAGGAAACGGCGAGCCGGCGCATGCTGCAGGCCGAGGGCGAAGAGGGGGGCGCCGGCGAAATGCTGCTCGACGCCTGCCGCGCGCAGAGCAACCGTGAACAGATGAGCGTTGCCCATGAAGTCAAGACCACCTACCGCTTCGGCGATATCGTCTTGCCGGATGCCACGCGGCAATGGCTGCAGGAAGTATTGCAATATGCACAGCAGCGCCATCAGGTCATCGAGGAATGGGGTTTCAACCGCAAGAACGAATATGGCAGCAACCTGTGCATCCTGTTCTATGGTCCGTCCGGGACGGGCAAGACGATGGCCGCGTCGATCATCGCCAATGAACTGGGACTGGGCCTGTACCGCATCGACCTGGCCAGCATCGTCAGCAAATACATCGGCGAGACGGAAAAACACCTGGCCCAATTGTTCGACCAGGCCGAGGCGATGAATATCGTGCTGTTCTTCGACGAGGCCGAGAGCCTGTTTTCGAAACGCACGGAAACGAAGGATGCGCACGACCGCTATGCCAACCTGCAAACCGGTTATTTGCTGCAGCGTATAGAAAGCTACACGGGGATCGTCATCCTGTCGACCAACCTGATGGCGAATATGGACAAGGCCTTTACGCGGCGCTTCAAGTTCATGATCGAATATCCGTTTCCCGGAGGCGCACAGCGCCTGCAATTGTGGCGCAGCGCCTTTCCGCCCGCCGTGCCGCTGGCCGGCGACATCGATTTCGAGCTGCTGGCCGAACGCGCACCCCTGAGCGGCGCAAATATCAACAGCATCGCCGTGAGCGCCGCCTTTCTCGCGGCGGCCGAGCAGCAGGCGGTGGGGCAGCGGCACTTGCTCAAGGCGACGGAGCGCGAGTACCACAAGCTGGGCAAGGTGTTTGCGCCCGATGATTTTCGCTGGGACGATGATGCGTAGCGCGAGGGCGCCTGCGCGCGGGCGGCTGCCTGCCGGCATGCCGGAAGGGGGCGCAGCCGATGGAGCATGAGCGCCTGCGGCATAAACCGCGTTCGACGGCGTACACGGCAGCGCGCAGCGGGCCGGACACGCCGCAACTGCGTGGTGCCGATGGCGGCACGCCGATGCAGCAGTACCGCTATGCGCGCAGCCCGGCCAGCCTGCCACGGCAGCCAGGCCAGGCGGCGTCCATGGGGGCGCAGGGATCGTCCGCATTCCGGGCCATCGCGGCGGCGATGGGCGAGCAGCATGGCGTCGACACCTCGACGCTGCGCGCCACGCATAATTCCCCGTTTCCCGCCACCGTGGAGGCCGATGCAACCTTGCAGGGTAACAAGGTCCATTTCGCGCCCGGCAAGGATAGCGAGCCGAACATCAAGCACGAGGTCGGGCATCACATCATCAATGTCTTGCGGGGGACGCCGCCCCGGACCGATGGCCGCGTCAATGGGCAAGCCGTCAATACCAGCGATGAAGCCGGCGCTGATCGCCTGATGCGGCAGCCGCTGCAACGCAAGGCAGCGCCGCCCCAGCCGCTCGCAGCAAGCGGCCAGGAGCATGATAACGGCCCCGTGCAGCGCACCATCGGCTCTGCGAACCGCTACATCAGTGACAACGAGCTGTGGCGGAATGGCCGCAACGACGTGTTTTCCCTGCTGGCAGAGCTGTACTGGGAAGGATCTGACGAGTATGACGAAATCTACCGGGAGTTGATGCAGGACCTGCCTGAATTTCCCGGTCCGGCGACGGATGGCTGGGATCCCGTGACCTCTGTTGACGCGGAAATGTTCTTGGCGGAGGAAATCGAGAAATTGGGTGCCATGTATGGCGACATGCCGGAAGGCGTGCGCGACAGAGTCATTGAATGGAATGGCAAGGTTTCGCGGCAGGGACTGGCACGCAGGAAAGAAAAGAGCTCGGATGCCGCCAGAAAACGCTCCAAGGTGATGAATGCCGCAGGCGACAGCCTGAAGCTATACCATGCCAAGACCGCCCCGACGAAGAACAAGCAGCCGCCGGGAGGCCAGGGGAAGAGCGTTTTTTTCAATCAGAATCAGTTCGATTACTTCCGTTCCAGCGCAGCCAATGTACAAAGGGATATTCTTGGACTGACAGGAGATACCAAGCGTGGTGACGCAGCGTTTGTTAATCAGTTGAGTCAGATCTACAAACCCGCCAGTTCGACGCTTGCAAATGAAGAGGAAGAGCAATCGGCACTGCTGAAAGATGATGTCGAGCCGGATGAGGGCAGTCCGCTCGGTACCATCGTGTATCGGAATTCGGGTGGGCAAGGACATCCCGGTCCCAAATTGGGCGCCGAGGTCAACAGCTTTACTTACAATCTGCTGCTGAAAAACTCGACAACCAGGACTTACGCACCCGCGAAAAAAATCGGCGTTCCCAAGCAGTACCTTAATTCCAAAAAATACCGTACTGAGGCAAGGAAGCTGGTGCATCACGACTTCGATACTCCAGAAGACTATGAGGCGGAGTTGTTCAGGCATTATCGGCAAATCGTGTCCGGGGCAAAGCGGATTTACGGGGATAACGAGTGCATGTTCGATTCATATGCGTTGAAACTGGTGTATGCCGGCATGGCTGGCGAGACGAGTTTCTTTACTTATCCGGCCCTTATTTTTGAAATTCAGGACAAGAACAACCTTGGTATCGATGTTCCAAAGATCAAACAGGGGATTCTTGATAAATGGAATGCTGTCAGCGCTGTAACAATGACCGAGCGGCAAAGTTTTGGTTTTTTGTATCCCGCCATCAGCGACCTCGAAAAATCGATCCGGATATGGCCAGGGCAGTATGACATCGAGGCGTTTCTCGCCACGCTGCAGAAGGTGATATCACCTCACGCCGATGTGGCGCGCAGCCGCCGCAGGCGGGGCGGCCGCTTGTCTCTGCTGCAAAACACGCTCAAGCGCAGCATGAATCTTGCAAAGGGCGCAGTAAATCGGGTGGCAGTGGAAAACGACAAGGTCAAAGTTTTGCTCAATCGTATAGCGAGTAACTATGGCAAAGGATTGCAAATATTGCAGCAGTGGCGCAGCTGGCGGACCGACGTGTTGTTTGCAGAGGCGACGCAAGTCATTGAAAACCTCAATGAGGCGGCACTCCACCTGTCGACGGAGTATGAGCAGAGCGAGGCCAGGGGAAAAATGGAAGCCGCTGTCTTGCGCCATTACACGGGCCCCGTCCAGGGTGCTGGCTATACCATTGCATCGTTCTACCTTACCCACAGCGGGCAGCAAGGTTCGAGCAGCGCGATGATGTTTCACGGGGCCGACGCGGCCTTCGTGAAAAAAAAGGTCAAGGACAGGGGGCCGGTGTACTTTGAAACCATGACCTCCACGGCGGGCACCAAGTCGCTCAGCCTGGTCGATCCTGCCTATAACTTTACCACCAGAGAAGAACTGGCTGACTTTGGCAAGCAAAAAACCGGTGATGCGCAGATCTACGACATGACGAATATGGAGCCTGCCGCGCTGCCTGGCCTGTTGGGGAAAAATACGCATGCCAAGGTCACGCTGTATGCAAGCCTTTCGAAACACTTCCAGTTCGGAACCGACAGCACCAATCTGGGCTTCGTTATGCATTTGCAAAAGGCCGGGGATGAAGCGCCAGTCGGCAGCTATTTGCCGAAGGGCGCGGTGTGGGACATGGGGGCAACAAGGGTGTCAAAAAAACCAGCCTATGTGCCAGCCGTGCCGTCTGCGCTCTACCATCATGCATCGTTATTGCTCGATGCACAAACCGGCACGAGTAAGGTCGCAGGCAAGCGCAAGCGCAAGGAGGATTCGTGAAAATGCCCGCCAGCAAAGCTGACCATGACGCATGAACCATTGCGGCACAGGCCGCCCACGCAGCCCGCCACGGACACGCGCCGCGCGCTTCCTGTCGTCCAGCGGCACGGTGGGCACGGCGGCACCGCCATGGCGAACTTTCGCTATGTGCGCAGCCCGGCCGGCGGGCCTGCGCCCGATGCCAGGCGCGCGCCGCTGCCATCGGCGCTCAGGACCGGCATAGAGCAGCTGTCGGGCATGGCGATGGACCGGGTAACGGTCCACTATAATTCGCACCAGCCTGGCCTGGTGCAGGCGCATGCCTATGCGCAAGGCGGCGACATTCATCTGGGACCTGGCCAGGAAAGACACTTGCCGCATGAAGCCTGGCATGTGCTGCAGCAAAGGCAAGGCAGGGTGAAGCCCACGATGGCGGCGCATGGCATGGCGCTCAACGATGACCGCGCGCTCGAGCAGGAGGCAGACCGGATGGGAAGCCGGGCCATGAACGCGATGCCCGCGCGATCGGCAAGCCTGCAGGTTCCCGCGCCAGCCACCGCCGCGCCGGGGGCAATGGTGGCGCAACGGGTCATCTTCAATGGCACCGATTACAAGGACGATCCGAAACACAATAATAGAACGATCATCAGCGATGCGCTGGACGCCATCATCGAGGCACAAAATGGCACGGTGCTCGATCCGGACAGCTGGATCAGCTGGGTCGATTCGATCAATGTCAAGCTGCAGGCCAGTGGCCCGACCAAGGCGATATTGAAGGAAATCTCGCAGTTTTATCAGCAAGTGGCGGAGCTCAGCTTCAAGGTCAATCCGGTGCTGGCCGAGGCATGGCGGCGTTGCCGGGACGCCACGTCGAACTGGAAAGATTACAGCTTGGTGGGCGGAAAATTCAAGGACAAGTTTACTGAGTTGCTGGACGAAATCAGCACGGACTTCCCTACGCTGGCGGCCAAGGCAAGCACCGTCACGACCTTCAAGGTCAACAAGGAGCACATGGTCAACAAGGGCGCGAAATTCGGTGGCGGGCAAACCGATTTCGATAACCTGATGTATGCGGCCGCTCCACCAACAGGCTCGACAGCGACCTTGTCGGAGTTTCACAAGTCCCTCCATGCGATGAAACCAGGCACCGGGAAGGTGAACTACAATGCGCTGCATCCGGATATCCGCAAGGTGATCGAGGATGAACAAAAGAAATACAATGAACATCTGATGGGCAAATTTATTTAGATCGATTGGAAAGCGGCCTAGCCATGAACACCATCCCTTCTGACGTGGCGCTGGCGCGCCTGGATCGTTCGGTTCGTCATCTGACATCATTGGGCCTGCCGCTTCCCCCAGGCCAATTGCCTTTGCCACCGACATTGAGCGGTGCCGTGCGCAGCGCACGCGACACGGCAGGGCGCGCCATTTGCCTGTGCATGTGCGCCTCGCGCGCCGAAGGACTCGCGACGGAGCTTGCCTCCGACCTGATCGCGGACCTGGGCGCCGCGTCCGCATTACGTCCCCTCGAAGCCGCATTTCTCGACCCGCAGACCGATCCGGCACAGCGGGGACCCGTGTTCCAGTGGGGCTTCGAAGCGTGCTGGGCGCTGTTATGGGCCTTGGGCAAGGCTGGCAGTCTGGAGACGCCGACGGCCACTTGCGACCCGCAGCGCATCGCGGCCATGATCACGGGAGCCGGCTCGATCGATGCGCTGGCTGAGCCATTGCGCGGCGATGGGGAACTTCTCGATGCGCTTGACCTGAACACGCGCCTGCTGGCCGTGTGCCAGCAAGCGCGCTTCGTCGACGTGCCAGGGGGATTGATCGGGCAGGTCATCGCGCAGCGCCAGTTTGCCTTGCTGTGGCTGCTGGATCCGGCAGCTGTGCCGTGGGAGGAGATCGAAGTGGCTGTTTGACGTGGCTCACAGGCGCTTGCCTCAAGCGTCCGGTGAAACGCTTGCTCCATGGCGCCACGCCCGGCACCGCTGTTTTGAAACTGCAGCCCTGTTTCTAGCGGGCTTTTTTTATGGCATCCATTCCGGCTGCCATTGCCTGTTCTCCTGTCATGATACCGCCTGCTTGTTTTACTAGTGGTAATTGGATAGTTGAAAGACAGTTACCAAAGAGGTAAAGTTCTCAAGAAATAAATAAAGTTGCCGCGTAGAAATAATTAATTTATAATTTCCTTATGTAAATAATTATTTAAGGCAACATATGCACCTGCGCTTGACGCCATGGTGCGGTGTATTTTTGTTTAGCAGCACCCTGTGTGCCGCCGTGTCCGCGCAGACCCGTCCTGAAATCGCGCCGCCCCTTTCCAATACGCCTGGCAGCAGCCAGCGCGACGATGCCAGCCAAGAACTGATACGCCAGCAAGAACGCGAGCGCCTCCTGCGCCAGCAGCAGGAACGCAATCCCGACGTGCGCCTGCTCGAGGTGCCGGCGGCCGTGTCCGCCAACCGTCTGCCCGCGGGCGAGTCGCCATGCTTTACCATCGACCACCTGCAATTGCGGGGCGAGGACGCCGAATTGTTCCAATGGGCGCTGGGCGCCGCCAGCCGCGATGACCTGGGTGCGCCGGACTCTGCGCTGGGACGCTGTCTGGGCACGCAGGCCATCAATGTGCTGATGGGCCGCATGCAGAACGCCATCATCGCGCGCGGCTTTGTCATCACGCGCGTGCTGGCCGAGCCGCAGGATTTAAGCAAGGGTACTTTAACCCTGACCTTGATGCCGGGGCGCATCCGCCAGATCGGCTTCGCGCCCGGCACGAATCCTCGTGCCACCTGGTGGAATGCCATGCCGGCGCGCCCGGGCGATTTGCTCAATGTGCGTGATACGGAACAGGCGCTGGAAAACTTCAAGCGCGTGCCGACGGCCGAAGCCGATATCCAGATCATGCCGGCCGAGGGCGGCAATGCGAAACCGGGCGAGAGCGACCTGCAGATCCAGTGGAAGCAGGGCTTACCGTTCCGCCTGGCGCTGGGCCTCGACGATGGCGGCTCGCGCTCGACAGGCAAGCTGCAGGGCAGCGTGACCCTGTCGTATGACCATTGGCTGACTCTGAATGATCTGTTTTACCTGAGTCTGAACCAGAACGTCGACGGCGACCGTAACGGTCCGCGCGGCACGGCCGGCATGGTGGCCCATTATTCTATTCCCTACGCCTACTGGCTGCTGGCCTTCACGGCCAGCGACAGCCATTACCACCAGTCCGTGGCCGGCATCAATCAAGATTACAACTACAGCGGCGCGAGCCAGAATCGCGAAGTGAAACTGTCGCGGCTGGTCTACCGCGATGCGTCGCGCAAGACCACCGTGTCCCTGCGCGGCTGGCAGCGCGCCGCGCAGAACTCCATCGACGACACGGAAGTGGAAGTGCAACGCCGCCGCATGGCCGGTTGGGAACTCGGCATCGGCCACCGTGAATTCATGGGCCAGGCCACGTTTGACGTCAATCTGCAGTACCGGCGCGGCACGGGCGCGATGGATGCGCTGGCTGCGCCCGAGGAAGCGTTCGGCGAAGGTACTTCGCGCATGCGTTTGCTGCTGGCCGATGCGGCCCTGTCTGCGCCGTTCACGCTGGCTGGCCAGCCACTGCGCTACACCGGCAACTGGCGCACGCAGCACAACCGCACGCCGCTGGTGCCGCAAGACCGCTTCGCCATCGGCGGGCGCTACACGGTGCGCGGCTACGACGGCGAAAGCAGTCTGTCGGCTGAACGCGGCTGGCTGCTGCGCAACGAGCTCGGCATGCCGCTGGGCAGCAGCGGCCAGGAAGCCTATGCGGGCCTGGATCACGGCGAAGTATCGGGGCCATCCGCCGAATGGTTGATCGCGCGCCGCCTGACGGGCGGCTTTGTCGGCTTACGGGGGCAATGGCTGGGCGTGCAGTACGACGCCTTTGTCAGCTGGCCTGTGCACAAGCCTGAACTCTTTCGCACGGCCAGCCATACGGCCGGCTTCAGCTTGAACGCCAGTTACTAAGACGCAGCTACCCGCCAGCCGTTCTTTCTCCCTTTATCGCATCATTTAATTGTCATTAGGACATTTCATGAACAAGAACCTGTACCGCATCATCTTCAACAAACGCCGTGGCCAGTTGATGGTCGTCGCCGAAAACGCTTCCTCGCAAGGCAAGGCGGCCAAGGGCGAGGGCAGCCTAGCCTGCGGCGTGTTTGAAGGCGATGGCGGCGGCGGGCTAAGTTTCAGTGTGAATGGCCGCTTGCGGCCGCTGGCGCTGGCCGTGTTTGGCGCGCTGGGCATGGTGAGTTTTGTCGCCGGGCCGGCCATGGGACAGATCGTGGCCGACCCGAATGCACCGGGCCGGCAGCGTCCGACCGTGGTGCAAAGCGCCAATGGCGTGACACAGGTGAATATCCAGACGCCGAGCGCGGCGGGCGTATCGCGCAATACCTACAGCCAGTTCGATGTGACGGCGAATGGCGCCATCCTGAACAATAGCCGCGGCAATGTGCAGACGCAGACGGGCGGCTGGGTGCAGGGCAATCCGTGGCTGGCGGGCGGCAGCGCGCGCGTAATCCTGAATGAGGTCAATTCGGCCAACCCCAGCCAGCTGCGCGGCTATGTCGAGGTGGCGGGGCAGCGGGCCGAAGTCGTCATTGCCAACCCTGCCGGCGTGAGCGTCGATGGCGGCGGATTTATCAATGCCAGCCAGGTCGTGCTGACGACGGGTACGCCCCTCCTCAACGACGGCAGCCTGGACGGCTACATGGTGCAGCGTGGCGTAGTGACCATTAACGGCCGTGGCCTGGATACGTCGCTGAGCGATTACACGGCCATTCTGGCGCGCGCCGCGCAGATCAATGGCGGCATCTGGGCGCAGGAACTGAAGGTGGTGACGGGCAGCAACCAGATCGATGCGGCGCATGGCGTGGCGGGCGCTGCGGCTGGCGTAGGGCCAGCCCCGGCATATGCGCTGGACGTGGCGCAGCTGGGCGGCATGTACGCGGGCAAGATTACCCTGATCGGCACGGAAGCGGGTCTGGGCGTGCGCAACGCGGGCGTGTTGGCGGCCACGGCCGGCAACCTGGTGCTGCAATCGAATGGCTGGTTGAGCAACAGCGGCAATATCCAGTCGGCCGGCAGCGGTAGCCAGACCAGCATTGCCGTCACGGGCGACGTGGCCAACAGCGGCACCGTGTATGCGGGCGGCGACAGCCAGGTGCAGGCGCAGGGCAGTATTGCCAACAGCGGCGTGATCGGCGCGCAGAACAATGTCGAGGTGCACGCCACGGGCGCAACGGCACGTATCGACGCCACCGCTGGCTCTGTCCTGGCGGCTGGCTTGAATCTGGACAATACATTGGCCGCCAGCGGCAAACTGAGCGTTTCTGCTGGCGACACTATTGCCGTGCACGGCACGGCCGTGGCGGGCGGCGACAGCAGCCTGGCGGCGCGCCAGCTGGATATTACTGGGGCGCAGGTCTCGGGCGCGAATGTCGGCCTGGGCGCCAGCGCTGGCGACCTCGACGCCAGCCGCGCGCAGGTCAGCGCGCGCGAACGCCTGCAACTGGACGCGGCGCGCACCGTGCGCAGCGATGCGGCGCAATTGACGGGCCAGCAATTGGGCGTGAACGCGCACGACTTGTCGAACGTGGGCGGCCAGATCACGCAGCTGGGCGCCGGCGATCTGGCGATTCAATTGCCGGGTAGCCTGGACAACACGCGCGGCGTCATCGCCACGAATAGCCAGGCCTTGCGCCTGCAGGCAGCCAGTCTGAGCAACCAGGATGGTCACATCCAGCATGCGGGCACGGGCGCGCTGGAGATTGGTGCTGCCCAAATCAACTTGCAGCGCGGCAGCATCGTCAGCAATGGCTCCATGGCGCTGACGGGAGAGCAGATCGACCACCGCGATGCCCGCACGGTGGCGGGGCAATTGAACATCGATGCAGGCAGCCTCGATAACCGGGGCGGCAGCCTGGCGCAGAGCGGCCAGGGGGCGACCGGCGTGCAGGTGCGCGGTGGATTGGACAATCGGGCTGGCACGCTGGAAAGCAATGGCGCTTTGAGCGTGCAGGCGGCCAGCGTGCAAAACCAGAAGGGCCGCATCGTTTCCAGCACGGACCTGGCGCTGTCGACAGGCGCGCTGGACAACACGGAGGCAACCCTGGCGGCGGGCCGTACACTGCGCCTCGACAGTGGCGACGTCGACAATACGCGCGGCCAGATCCAGGCGCTGGCGGGCGATGCCAGTCTGTCCGTGGCAAAGCTGAACAATACGGCCGGCAGCGTGTTTGCTGGTGGCAATCTTGCCACCCAGGCCAGCGAAGTGCTCAACAGCGGCAACGTGTATGCGGCCGGTAGCCAGGCGCTGCAGGTGAGCGGCGTGGTCAGCAACAGCGGCGTGATCGCCGCGCAGGGAGACAACCGCATCGATGCCAGCCGCATTGACAGTGCGGCCGGCAGCTTGCTGGGGGCGGGCATCCGCGCCGACGGCAGCCTGGGCGGCAGCGGCCAGTTGCAGCTGACGGCCACGCAAGCGATCGGCGCCCATGGCCAGAATTTGGCGGCAGGAAAAAGCAGCATGCACGCCACCGCTATCGACCTGAGCGGCAGCCAGACGGGCGGCGCGGCCATTGCGCTCAATGCCAGCGCCGGCAACGTCGTCACTGATGGCGCACTGGTGACGACCACCGGCTTGCTGTCCGTGACGGCGGCCGGCAGCGGCCAGTCCCTGTCGAACGTGCGCGGCACCCTGAGCGCGGGCCAGCTGGAAGTGAAAACGGGATCGCTGGACAACCGCGGCGGCACTGTGATCCAGACGGGCACTGGCGATACGCAGTTAACAGGCAGCACCCTGGACAACACGGGCGGACGCATTGCCGTCAACAGCGCCAATCTGGCGTTGACGGCGGAACAGCTGACCAACCGCGACGGCAGCATCGAACACGCGGGCACGGGCAGCTTGCACATTGAAGCAACGCGCTTCGATGACGAACGGGGCAAGATCACGGGCAATGGCCTGGTTGATATCCAGGCGGAAACGGTCGATCACCGCCATGCCGTCACGTCCGGGCAGCAGGTCACCGTGCAAGCAGGCAATCTGGACAACCGCGACGGCACCGTGCAGCAGACGGGACCAGGACAGATGCGCGTGGACGTGGCGCAGGCGCTGGACAATACGCGGGGCAGCATTGCCGGCAATGGCAGCGTGCAGGTGCAGGCTGGCGTGCTGGACAACAGCAAGGGCAGCATCACCTCGGCGGCGGCCGCTTCTGTCGTCAGCAAAGATGCGCTGAATAATACCGACGGCGTTATTGCCGCAACCACTGGCCTGCAAGTGAGCGGTACTGCGTTGGACAACACGCGCGGCATCTTGCAGGCGGACATGTTGAGTCTCGATGCGACATCCTTGCTGAACCGGCAGGGGACAGTGAGCGTCGGCACGGATTTGACGGCGCGCATCAGCGGTGATTTAACGAATGCGGGCCTGCTGTACGCGGGCCGCAACCAGCAACTGACGGTCGTTGGCTTGCTGAACAACAGCGGCTCCATTGCTTCCGTCAACAACACCCATATTACCGCTGGTAAAGTCACCAGCAGCGGTTTGCTGGGCGCCGGCGTGAAAGCAGATGGCAGCCTGGGTACGGCAGGGGACTTGACCATCAATGCCGATGGCGTACTGCAAGCGAGCGGACAGAACCTGGCCGCAGGCAGTGCGACGCTGACGGGTTCCAGTGTGGATCTGTCGGGGAGCCAGACGGGCGCGGCAAACATCGATATCACTGCACGCAGCGGCGACGTACTGACGAGTAAAGCCGTCATCTCGGCCAGCAATGTGCTGGCCATCACCGCCAACGCAAATAACGCCCAGTCACTGTTGAACAGCCAGGGCCAGCTGGTGGCCGGCCAGCTGCAGCTGAACGTGGCCAACCTGAACAACGCCAGCGGCGAGATCGTACAGACGGGCAGCGGCGACACCGTCATCACCACAGGCAAACTGGACAACACGGCCGGCCGCATCGCCGCCAATAGCGCGAACCTGGCCTTGAATGCGACGGTGCTGACGAACATCAATGGCAAGCTGGAGCACGCAGGCGCGGGCATCCTGGCGATTAACGCAGGGCAATTCAACAACCTGCAAGGCAAGATCACGGGCAATGGCAAGCTGGATATCATGGCAGGCACCTTCGACCACCGCAATGCGACGACGGTGGCGAACCAGCTGACCATCAACGCCGGCAGCCTGGACAACCGCAGCGGCAGTCTGGCGCAGACGGGTACCGGCCTGATGACGGTGGCGGCTACCGGCCAGCTGGACAACACGCGCGGCAAGATCGAGGGCAATGGCGATGCGCTGGTCAAAGCTCAGATATTACTGAACAGCACGGGCCGCATCGTGGCGGCGCAGGATGCTACATTGAACGTGGGCAGCCTGGACAACACGGAAGGCACGGTGGCAGCCGGGCGCCATCTGCAGCTGTCCGGTGGCGATATCGACAACACCAAGGGCCAATTGCAAGCCGTGGCAGGCAATGCCACCCTGAACGTGGCGAACTTGAACAATACCGCAGGCAATGTATTTGCCGGCGCCAACCTGAACGCGATACTGGCCAGCCTGAACAACACGGGCAGCCTGTATGCAGTTGGCAACCAGACCTTGACCGCCACCGGCGCCATCGTCAACACGGGCGTCATTGCGGCACAGGGCAATACCAGCCTGACGGCGAAAACCTTCGACAGCAGCGCAAGCAGCTTGCTCGGCGCGGGCATGCAAGCTGATGGCAAGCTGGGCACAAGTGGCGACCTGACGATCAGCACTACACAAACGCTGGCCGCACATGGCCAGAATCTGGCTGCAGGCAAGGCGACGCTGACGGGCGGTAACGTTGATCTGGCAGGCAGCCAGACCAGTGCGGCCAACATCGGCCTGACGGCAACAACGGGTGATGTCAGCACGAACAAGGCGGTCGTGACGACGCCAGGCGCGCTCAACATCATGACCAATGCCACCTTGCACAACACGGAAGGCACGGTGCAGGCGGGCCAGCTCGATCTGCATGTAGGCAATCTGGACAACGCCAAGGGCACGTTACTGCAGACGGGCACGGGCGACACGCGCATCGTCACCGGCAATCTGGACAATACGGCGGGCCGCATTGCCGTCAACAGCAAAGACTTGAACATCGATGCGGCCACGCTGACGAACCGCGATGGCAAGATCGAGCATGCAGGCACGGGGACGTTGAATCTGCAGGCTGGCGTGCTGGACAACAGCAAGGGCCGCATCACCTCGGCTGCGTCGGCCGATATCGTCAGCAAAAGTACACTGAATAATACCGATGGCGTGATGGCAGCGACTGCCGACTTGCATGTGGGCGGTGTGACTATTGACAACACGCGCGGCGTGTTGCAAGCGGATAATCTGCACCTCGATGCCGCTACCTTGCTGAACCAGCAGGGAACTGTGAATGCTGGCACGGACCTGACGGCGAAAGTGAGCGGTGACCTGAACAACGCCGGTCTGCTGTATGCGGGCCACAACCAGCAACTGACGGTGGGTGGCGTGCTGAACAACAGCGGCTCCATTGCTTCCGTCAACAACACCCATATTACGGCGAGTAAAGTCACCAGCAGCGGCCTGCTGGGCGCCGGCGTGAAAGCGGACGGCAGCCTGGGTACGGCAGGCGATCTGACGATTAATGCCGATGGCGTGTTGCAGGCGAGCGGACAGAACCTGGCGGCAGGCAGCGCCGTGCTAAATGGTGATTCCATTGATTTGTCGAACAGCCAGACGGGCGCCGCGAACATCGCCATTACGGCAGCTACTGGCGATGTCGTGACGAACAAGGCCGTGATTTCCGCCAGCAATGTGCTGGCGATCACCGCCAACGCGACTAACGCCCAGTCGTTGATGAATAGCCGGGGCCAGCTGGTGGCCGGGCAGCTGCAGCTGAACGTGGCGAACCTGAACAACGCCAGCGGCGAGATCGTGCAGACGGGTACCGGCGACACTGTCATCACCACAGGCAAGCTGGACAACACAGAGGGCCGCATCGCCGCCAACAGCCATAATCTGGCACTGAACGCGACGGTGCTGACGAACGTCAATGGCAAGCTGGAGCACGCGGGTGCGGGTCTGCTGGCCATCAACGCAGGTCAGTTCAATAACCAGTCCGGCAAGATCACGGGCAATGGCAAAGTCGATATCACGGCGGCCACCTTGGATCACCGCAATGCGACGACGGTGGCCAATCAGTTGACGGTGAACGCCGGCACGTTGGACAACCGTGCCGGCAGCCTGGCGCAGACGGGCACCGGCCTGATGACGGTGGCGGCTACCGGCCAGCTCGACAACACGGGCGGCAAGATCGAGGGCAATGGCGATGCGCTGGTCAAAGCTCAGGTATTACTGAACAGCACGGGCCGCATCGTGGTGGCGCAGGATGCTACATTGAACGTGGGGAGCCTGGACAATACCGAAGGCATGGTGGCGGCAGGGCGTCACCTGGCATTGAACGGTGGCGATATCGACAACACCAAGGGCCAATTGCAAGCCGTGGCCGGCAATGCCACCCTGAATGTTGCCAACTTGAACAACACCGCAGGCAACGTGTTTGCCGGCACCAACCTGAACGCGACACTGGCCAGCCTGAACAATACGGGCAGCCTGTATGCGGCAGGGAATCAGGCCTTGACCGCAACAGGTGCCATCACGAACACGGGCGTGATCGCTGCGAAGGGCAACAACAGCATCACGGCAAAGAACCTCGACAGCAGCGCAAGCAGCCTGATCTGCGCGGGCATCAAGGCCGATGGTAGCCTGGGTACCGTAGGTGACTTAACGGTGACTACGGAGAAATCGCTGGCCGCGCATGGCCAGATTCTCGCCGCAGGCAATGCCAATCTGAGCGGCTCCACACTCGATATCAGCGGCAGCCAGACCAGTGCCGCCAACATCGGCCTCACGGCGACACAGGGTGATGTCACCACCAACAAGGCTGTCGTCACGACGCAGGGCACACTGAGCGTCGCGACCAATGTCACCTTGCACAATACGGAAGGCACCTTGCAGGCGGGCCAGCTAGACCTGCACGTGGACAATCTGGATAACGCCAAAGGTACGGTACTGCAGACTGGCACGGGCAGCACCGTCATCCAGACCAACAATCTGGATAACACGGCAGGGCGCATCGCTGTCAACAGTAGCAATCTGACCCTCGGTGCGACCACGCTGACGAACCGCGATGGCAAGATCGAGCATGCAGGCGCGGGTATCTTGTCGGTACAGGCGGGCATGCTGGACAACAGTAAGGGCAGTGTCACCTCGGCGGCGGCTGCTTCTGTCGTCAGCAAAGATGCGCTGAATAATGCCGACGGCGTCATAGCCGCAACCAACGGCCTGCAGGTCGGCGGCATGGCGCTGGACAACACGCGCGGCGTGTTGCAAGCGGATAATCTGCACCTCGATGCCGCTACCTTGCTGAACCAGCAGGGAACTGTGAGTGCTGGCACGGACCTGACGGCGAAAGTGAGCGGTGACCTGAACAACGCCGGTCTACTGTATGCGGGCCGCAACCAGCAACTGACGGTGGGTGGCTTACTGAACAACAGCGGCTCCATCGCTTCCGTAGGCAATACCAGTATTTCTGCCGGCAAGGTGACCAGCAGCGGCTTGCTGGGCGCCGGCGTGAAAGCGGACGGCAGCCTGGGTACGGCAGGCGATCTGACGATTAATGCCGATGGCGTGTTGCAGGCGAGCGGACAGAACTTGGCGGCGGGCAGTGCGACGCTGATGGGTTCCAGTGTGGATCTGTCGGGTAGCCAGACGGGCGCGGCAAACATCGCCATCACGGCAGCTACTGGTGATGTACTGACGAGTAAAGCCGTCATCTCGGCCAGCAATCTGCTGGCCATCACGGCCAACGCAAATAACGCCCAGTCACTGGTGAACAGCCAGGGCCAGCTGGTGGGCGGCCAGTTGCAGCTGAACGTCGCCAACCTGAACAACGCCAGCGGCGAGATCGTGCAGACGGGCACCGGCGACACCGTCATCACCACGGGTAAGCTGGACAACACGGCCGGCCGTATCGCCGTCAACAGCGCGAACCTGGCCCTGAACGCGTCGGTGCTGACGAACGTCAATGGCAAGCTGGAGCATGCAGGCGCCGGCATCCTGGCGATTAACGCAGGGCAGTTCAACAACCAGTCCGGCAAGATCACGGGCAATGGCAAGCTCGACATCACTGCTGCGACCTTGGATCACCGCAATGCCGTCACCGTGGCCAATCAGTTAACGGTGAACGTGGGCAGTCTGGATAACCGCGCCGGCGGCCTGGCGCAGACGGGCACGGGCTTGATGACGGTCGCGGCCACGGGCCAGCTGGACAACACGGGCGGCAAGATTGAGGGTAACGGCGATGCGCTGGTCAAAGCCCAGGTATTGCTGAACAGCACAGGCCGCATCGTGGCGGCGCAGGATGCCACATTGAACGTGGGTAGCCTGGACAACACGGAGGGCACGGTGGCGGCAGGACGTCATCTGCAGCTGTCCGGTGGCAATATCGACAACACCAAGGGCCAATTGCAGGCCGTGGCCGGCAACGTCACCCTGACTGTGGCGAACTTGAACAATACCGCAGGCAACGTGTTTGCCGGCGGCAACCTGAACACGACGCTCGATACCCTGAACAACACGGGCAGCCTGTACGCAGCCGGCAACCAGACTTTGACCGCCAGCGGCGCCATCGTGAACACGGGCGTCATCGCGGCACAAGGCAACAACAGCATCACGGCGAAAACCCTCGACAGCAGCGCAAGTAGCCTGATTGGCGCGGGCATGCAGGCCGATGGCAAGTTGGGCACGGCAGGTGATTTGACGATCCATACCGCGCAAACGCTGGCCGCGCATGGCCAGATCCTTGCGGCAGGCAATGCCAAACTGACAGGCGTCACGGTCGATATCGGCGGCAGCCAGACCAGCGCCGCGAACATCGGCCTGACGGCGACAACGGGTGACGTCAGCACGCACAAGGCGGTGGTCACGACGCCAGGCGCGCTCAACATCACGACGAACTCCACCTTGCACAACACGGAAGGCACGTTGCAGGCAGGCCAGCTCGACCTGCATGTGGGCAATCTGGATAACGTCAAGGGCACCATCTTGCAGACGGGCACGGGCGACACGAGCATCGTCACCGGCAATCTGGACAATACAGCGGGCCGCATCGCGGTCAACAGCACAAACTTGAACATCGATGCCGTCACCGTCGCCAACAAGGATGGCAAGATCGAGCATGCAGGCACGGGCATTTTGTCCGTGCAGGCTGGCGTACTGGACAACAGCAAGGGCCGCATCACCTCGGCGGCGTCGGCAGACCTCGTCAGCAAAGGTGTACTGAACAATACCGATGGCGTGATGGCAGCGACTGCCGATTTGCATGTGGGCGGTGTGAATATCGACAACACGCGCGGCGTCTTGCAGGCGGACAATTTGCGTCTGCATGCTGTGACCTTGCTGAACCAGCAAGGGACAGTGAGCGCCGGCACGGACCTGACGGCCAAAGTAAGCGGTGACCTGAACAATGCTGGCTTGCTGTATGCGGGCCGTAATCAGCAACTGACGGTCGGTGGCTTGCTGAACAACACGGGATCGATTGCTTCCGTCAACAACACCCATATTACGGCGAGTAAAGTCACCAGCAGCGGCTTGCTGGGCGCTGGCGTGAAAGCGGACGGCAGCCTGGGTACGGCAGGCGATCTGACGATTAATGCCGATGGCGTATTACAAGCGAGCGGACAGAACCTGGCGGCGGGCAGTGCGACGCTGATGGGTTCCAGTGTGGATCTGTCGGGTAGCCAGACGGGCGCGGCAAACATCGCCATCACGGCAACTACTGGCGATGTCGTGACGAACAAGGCGGTGATTTCTGCCAGCAACGTCTTGGCCATCACCGCCAACGCGAACAACGCCCAGTCACTGGTAAATAGCCAGGGCCAGCTGGTGGCCGGCCAGCTGCAGCTGAACGTGGCGAACCTGAACAACGCCAGCGGCGAGATCGTGCAGACGGGCACCGGCGATACCGTCATCACCACAGGCAAGTTGGACAACACGGCTGGCCGCATCGCCGCCAACAGCGTTAACCTGGCCTTGAACGCGACGGTGTTGACGAACATCAATGGCAAGCTGGAGCATGCTGGCGCGGGCGTGCTGGCGATTAATGCAGGGCAATTCAACAACCAGTCCGGCAAGATTACGGGCAATGGCAAGCTGGATATCACGGCCGCCACCCTGGATCATCGCAATGCCACGACGGTGGCCAATCAACTGACCATCAACGCCGGCAGCCTGGACAACCGCGCCGGCAGCCTGGCGCAGACCGGCATCGGACTGATGACGGTGAGCGCTACCGGCCAACTGGACAACACGGGCGGCAAGATCGAAGGCAATGGCGATGCGCTGGTGAAAGCGCAGACTTTGCTGAACAACACTGGCCGCATCGTGGCGGCGCAGGATGCCGAGCTTATAGTGGGTAGTCTGGACAACACGGAAGGGATAGTAGCCGCAGGCCGCAATCTGGCATTGAGCGGCGGCGATATCGGTAATGCCAAGGGCCAATTGCAAGCCGTGGCCGGCAACGCCACCTTGAATGTGGCGAACTTGAACAATATCGCTGGCAATGTATTTGCCGGCACCAACCTGAACGCGACACTGGCCAGCCTGAACAACACGGGCAGCCTGTACGCAGCTGGCAACCAGACCTTGACCTCCAGCGGCGCCATCGTCAACACGGGTGTCATCGCGGCACAAGGCAACAACAGCATCACGGCGAAAACCCTCGACAGCAGCGCAAGCAGCTTGCTCGGTGCCGGCATGCAAGCCGATGGCAAGCTGGGCACAAGTGGCGACCTGACAATTAGCACAACACAAACGTTGGCCGCGCATGGACAAAACCTGGCGGCGGGTAGCGCCAATCTGACCGGCACCAGCATCGATATCGGCGGCAGCCAGACCAGTGCCGCCAATATCGGCCTGACGGCAACCCAAGGTGACGTCAGTACGAACAAGGCGGTCGTGACAACGGCGGGCACGCTGAATGTGACGACGAGCGCCTCCCTGCACAACACGGAAGGCACGGTGCAGGCGGGCCAGCTCGACCTGCATGTGGGCAACCTGGACAACGCCAAGGGCACTATCTTGCAGACCGGCACGGGTGACACGGTTATCCAGACCGGCAATCTGGACAACACGGCCGGCCGCATCGCCGTCAACAGCACAAACCTGAACATCGATGCCGTCACCGTCACGAACAAGGACGGTAAGATCGAGCATGCCGGGGCGGGTACGTTGAATCTGCAGGCGGGCGTGCTGGACAACAGCAAGGGCCGCATCACGTCCGCTGCATCGGCTGACATCAACAGCAAGGGTGCTCTGAACAATACGGACGGCGTGATTGCCGCGACTGCCGACTTGCATGTGGGCGGTGTGAATATCGACAACACCCGTGGCGTATTGCAGGCGGACAATTTACGTCTGGATGCCGCGAATTTGCTGAATCAGCAGGGCACGGTGAGTGCCGGCACGGACCTGTCGGCGAAAGTGAGCGGTGACCTGAGCAATGCGGGCCTGTTGTATGCGGGCCGCAATCAGCAACTGACGGTCGGTGGATTGCTGAACAACATCGGTTCCATTGCTTCCGTCAACCACACCCATGTTACCGCCGGCAAAGTCACCAGCAGCGGCTTGCTGGGAGCTGGCGTGAAAGCGGACGGTAGCCTGGGCATGGCAGGTGATCTGACCATCAATGCCGATGGCATCTTGCAGGCGAGCGGGCAGAACCTCGCGGCGGGTAGCGCTCAATTGACAGGCGCATCGGTCGATTTGTCGGGTAGCCAGACGGGCGCGGCGAATATCGCCATCACGGCAAATACTGGCGATGTCGTGACGAGCAAGGCCGTGATTTCCGCCAGCAAGGTGCTGGCCATCACGGCCAATGCCAACAATGCCCAGTCTCTGGTGAGTAACCAGGGCCAGCTGGTGGCCGGTCAGTTGCAGCTGAACGTGGCGAACCTGAACAACGCCAGCGGCGAGATCGTGCAGACGGGCACCGGCGACACCGTCATTACCACCGGCAAACTCGACAACACGGCGGGCCGCATCGCCGTCAACAGCGCCAACCTGGCCCTGAGCGCCACGGTGTTGACGAACGTTAATGGCAAGCTGGAACACGTGGGCGCTGGCGTGCTGGCCATCAACGCGGGCCAGTTCAACAACCAGTTCGGCAAGATCACGGGCAATGGCAAAGTCGATATCACGGCAGCAACCCTGGATCATCGTAATGCCACGACAGTGGCGAATCAGCTGACCGTCAACACTGGCCGCCTGGACAACCGCAGCGGCAGCCTGGCGCAGACGGGTACTGGCCTGATGACGGTGAGCGCTACCGGGCAACTGGACAATACGGGGGGCAAGATCGAAGGCAATGGTGATGCGCTGGTGACAGCGGGCACCTTGCTGAACAGCACCGGTCGCATCGTGGCGGCACAGGATGCCGAGCTGAAAGTCAGTCGCCTGGACAACACGGAAGGCACGGTAGCGGCAGGCCGCAACCTGGGATTGAACGGCGGCGATATCGACAATACCAGGGGCCAGTTGCAGGCAGTGGCCGGGGATGCCACGCTGAATGCCGGCAAATTCAACAATATGGCCGGCAGCGTGTTTGCAGGCTCCAACCTGAACGCCACCTTGGCTAGCCTGGACAACACCGGTAGCCTGTATGCGGCGGGCAACCAGACCCTGAATGCCAGCGGCGCCATCGTCAATACGGGCGTGATCGCGGCGCAGGGCAATACCAGCCTGACGGCGAAAACCCTCGACAGCAGCGCAACGAGCTTGATTGGCGCCGGCATGCGGGCCGATGGCAGCCTGGGCACGGCTGGCGACCTGACGGTGAACACGACGCAAGCGTTGGGTGCGCATGGTCAAAACTTGGCCGCAGGCAGTGTCAAGCTGAGCGGCGCCACGCTCGATATCGGCGGCAGCCAGACCAGCGCGGCGAACATCGGCCTGACGGCAACACAGGGTGATGTCATGACCAGCAAGGCGATCGTCGCGACAACGGGTACATTGAACGTCACGACAAACGCCACCTTGCACAATACGGAGGGCAGCTTGCAGGCGGGCCAGCTCGACCTGCACGTAGGCAATCTGAACAATGCAAAAGGCACAGTGTTACAGACCGGCGCGGGCGATACCGTTATCCGGACGGGTAATCTGGACAATACTGGCGGGCGCATTGCCGTCAATAGCAGCAATCTGACCCTCGCAGCGAACGCATTCACGAATGCCGCTGGCAAGATCGAGCATGCGGGAGCGGGAACGCTGGCAATCACGACGCCAGCCTTCAATGGTGCCGGCGGGACGATTACGGGCAATGGCCTGGTCGATATCGTTGCCGGCACGTTCAACCATAGCATGGCGACCACTTCGGCCCAGCAATTGCGTATTACGGCCGATGCGATGAGCAATCAGGGCGGCAAATTGCAGTCGACAACGGCGCTCACGGTGCAGGTGGCGCAGGAATTGGACAATCGCAGCGGCGTCATCGCAGCAAATGGCGTGCTGCAAATGACGACAGGCAGTCTGGAGAATGCAAAGGGCAATATTAGCGCACAAGGCGATGTCACAATATCGTCGCAGGGTGCACTGAACAACAAGGAAGGCACGATCGTTGGCAAGGAGAATGTGCAGGTACATGCCTTGGCCTTGGACAATACGCAGGGCGTAGCGCAAGCCGCGCTTGGTGCCTTGGGTGTGACGGCTGCCAGCCTGGTCAACGCCGCCGGCGAACTCAGTGCCGCCACCGACCTGACGGTGGCAGTCACTGGCGACATGCTTAACAGCGGCTTGCTGTACGCAGGCGCCCAGCAGTCGCTCGACGTCGCCGGCAGCCTGGTCAATACCGGATCCATCGCCGCGTTGGGCAATACCAGCGTGAAGGCGGGCAGCTTGTCCGGCAACGGCTTGCTGGCGGCTGGCTTGACGACGAATGGCGCGCTTGCGCAGGCGGGCGACTTGACCGTGCGCAGCACTGGCGTCCTGCAGGCAGGCGGCAAGAATCTCGCGGCCGGCACTGTTGCGCTCAGTGGGGCATCGCTGGACCTGGCAGGTAGCCAGACCAGTGGCAGCAATATTACCTTGAATGCTGGCAGCGGCAACATCACGACCGCCAAGGCGGTGCTCGCTACGGCTGGTTTGCTGAGTATTACGGCCAGCGCGCAGAATAGCCAGGCGCTGCTCAATCAAGGTGGCCAGTTAAGCGCCGGGCAGCTTGATGTCAAGGTGGCTAACCTCAATAATGCCGGCGGCAGCATCATCCAGACGGGAAGTGGCGATAGCGCCATCAACCTGGCTGGAGCGGGCCATCTGGACAATACGGCCGGGCGTATCGCAGTCAACAGCCGCAATCTCCAGTTGACGGCAGGAACCTTGACCAACGTGGATGGCAAGATCGAGCACGCGGGTAGCGGCACCTTGGGCATCAGCGTGGCTAACCTGTATGGGCAACGCGGCCAGATGACGGGTAACGGCGCGCTCGACCTGCGCGCCACCTATATCGATCATCGCAACGCCAGCGCCATGGCGCAGCAACTGAGCGTTACCACCGCCATACTGGACAATCGCCAGGGCGAATTATTGCAGCTGGGCAAGGGCAACACATCGCTCACGGCCAGCGCCAGTCTCGACAACGCTGGCGGCCGGATTGAAAGCAATGGCGGGCTGGCGCTGCAAACGGCAGACTTGCGCAATCAGAGCGGTCGCCTGCTATCTGGCGGCGTGCTGGACGTAACCGCCAGTGCGAAACTCGACAACAGCGGCGGCACATTGGCTGGCGCTACCGGACTGGTCCTGACCGCAGCCGATGTCACCAACACACGCGGTACCTTGCAGGCGGTTATCGGCGATGCCAGGCTGCAAGTGAAAGACCTGGACAATAACGGCGGCAGCGTCCTTGCTGGCGGACAATTGGTCACGCAGGCAGCCAATGTCAGCAATAGCGGCAGCATGTACGGCGCATCGCAAGTGCTGAATGCCACGGGACTGGTGAGCAACAGCGGTACGATTGCCGCGCTTGCCAATACCAGCATCACGGCCGCCAGTCTCGACAGCGGGGCGGGCGGCCTGCTGGCGGCGGGCATGCAGGCGGACGGCAAGCTGGCAGGCACAGGGAGTCTGCTGGTCACGACGGCGCAGCAATTGCGCGCAGCCGGGCAGAATCTGGCGGCAGGCAATATGAGCATGACGGGCAGCGGTGTCGATCTTGCTGGCAGCGTGAATAGCGCAGCGAACATCGCGCTGACGGCGACGCAAGGTAATGTCAGCACGGCTGGCGCCAGCATCGGCACGGTCGGTACGCTGAATGTGAACGCGCAAGCCGGTAATGGCCAGACGTGGGATAACAGCCGTGGCGATATCGTGGCCGGTCAACTGGTGGTGCAGACGGCTAACCTGAACAATAGCAGGGGCAGCATCGTGCAGAGCGGCAGCGGCGATACATCTATTGTCATGCGCGCGCCAAATGGCGCACTCGATAATACCGATGGCCGTATTGCCGTCAATAGCGCCAACCTTACCCTGGGTGCCGCAGCGTTGAGCAATGCCGGCGGGCGGATCGAGCACGCTGGCTTGGGCCAGCTGGCCATCAATGCCGGAGCCTTGAATGGGCAGGGTGGCCAGATCACTGCTAATGGCAGCCTGAAGATCACCGCTGGCAGTATCGATTTTCGCAAGGCCAGTACGCAGGCTGGGCAATTGACCATCGACAGCGGCAGCCTGGATAACCGCCAGGGAGAACTGGTGCAGCTGGGGCAGGGCGCCAGCAATATCCGTATCGCGCAAGTTCTGGACAATCAAGGTGGCTTGATCGCCAGCAATGGCAATACCACCGTCAGTGCGCAGGTCATCAACAACCAGGGTGGCACGGTACAGGCGGCGGGCAGCGCCACCTTGGACCTGAGCGCCGGTACTTCATTGAATAATGACAACGGCGGCAAGATCGCAGCGGGAGGCGACGCGACGCTTCAGGCCGGCAGTATGTCGAACCGCGGCGGCAGCCTGACGACGGGCGGAAGCCTTGCGCTGACGCTGAACCAGGCGCTCGACAATAAAGACGGCCTGGTGGCCGCCAATGGCGATCTCGGCATCCAGGCTGCCAGTATCGACAATACGGGCGGTAAACTGGCCAGCGTCACGGGCAATCTGCGCGCGACCATGGGCCAGCTGCGCAACGACAGCGGACAAATCCAGGCTGGCGCAGACGTCGTGCTGCAGAGTACAAGCCTTGGCAATACGCTGGCTTCCGGCTATGCCTCCGCGGGCAGCATCGTGGGCCGCAACGTCAGCATCGATACGGCGGGGCAGGGCTTGAACAATGTCCAGGGAACCATCGCCGCCACGCAAGTACTGAATCTGCAAACTGGAGAGCTGAACAATCACGGTGGTTTGCTGCAAGCAGGCAATGCGATCGTCATCAATACCCATGGCCAGACGCTCGATAACAGCGATGCCGCGGCGTATGCGGCTAGCCATGCCGGCAGCAATGGCGGCATCAGCAGCGGCGGGACGCTGACGCTGGCGACTGGCGCCTGGAACAATGCGGCTGGTTTCCTGGGCGCGGCGGGGCAGGTAGGCGGCAGCAGCGGCTATATCAATAATCTGGGCGGGAAAATTGTCTCCAGCGGCGGCCTGGAACTGGCCATCGGCGGGTTGGCCAATCAGGGCGGCCAGGTGCAAGTGGTCGGCAACCTGGGCTTGCAGGCGGGGAGTGGCACGATTGACAACACGTCCGGACTGATACGTGGCGGCGCCGCTGTCACGCTGGGTGCTGGCGCCATCGTCAACCAGGCAACGCAGGGGACCGACAAGGGAATCGAAGGCCGCGACGTCAACCTGTCGGCAGGCATGATCAATAACAGCCAGGGTGGCTTGCGTGCAGACAATAACCTGAGCATCAACAGCAACGGCAGTGTGAACAATACATCCGGGCTGATCAGCGCGAACAATGCCGTCAGCATCAAGGACGAGGGCGCCAGCCGCGGCCTGAGCATCAGCAATGGCGGCGGCACCATCATCGGCGGCGAACTGGCGGCGATCAAGGCAGCGGGCTTGAGCGGTAGTGGTAACGTGATGTCCAGGGGGGATCTGAGCCTGGATCTGAGCGGCAATCATGTTGTCGAAGCGGGGGCGCAGGTGATTGCCAACCGTAATGCCAGTCTCAGCGTGGGTGGCAGCCTTGTCAACGCGGGCAAGGTGCAGGCAGGCCAGATACTGGCGCTCAATGCCTACAGTCTCGAAAACACCAGCAGCGGCGACATCAATGCCGGCACCACCAGGGTGAATGTCGGGGCGATCCTGACTAACCGCGGCGTGATCGATGGCGTGAATACGCAGATCGATGCGGGCACGCTCACCAATATCGGCAGCGGGCGCATCTACGGCACTGCGCTCAGCATTGGGGCGGGCACGCTGAACAACGGTGTCGAGGGCGGCGTCGCGGCGACGATAGCGTCGCGCGGCAGCCTTGATATCGGTGCCACTACCATCAACAACAGGGAACATGCGCTGATCTTCAGCTCAGGGGACATGGCGATCGGCGGCAGCCTCGATGGCAACCGCTATGCCGCAGGCGCTGTAGCCAGCCTGACCAATGCCAGCGCCACCATTCAGGCCATGGGTAACCTGGCGCTGAGGGCTGGCGAAATCACCTTGTTGAACAATCACTTTGCTGTCGAGTTTACATCGACGGGCAAGTCGGAATATATCAACGAGTACCAAACAATGGATGGCAAGCGTTATGCCTACAATGCACCGGGGGTCACAACGGAGTTAGGTCCCGATGGCAATCGCAGCCTTGATACGCCCGATGGCAACGGCGGATATAACTTTTTTGAAACGAGTGTCCGGCGTACGACCAGCACCAGTCGGGTGACGGAGACTGATCCTGCCGTCATCAGCGCGGGTGGCAACCTGACGGTGGACGCCTACAAAATCCGTAATGAAAACAGCCGCTTTGTGGCGGGTCAGGCGCTGAAAGTTAAGGGTGTCATCGAGGAAAATATTTCTACGGGTAATCAGACCATAATTACCGAGAAAGGAACGCTCACTTCATACATGTACCTGGACATGGAAAAACCGGAAGGTGCTCGGAGCTGGGAGGTTGAGCACTATACTACCGAGATCAATGATACGAGAATAGTTAACGGACCGGATGCGCCGTCCTCGGGCGGCGCGCCCTCCAACAGTGTCGGTGCCCGCGCGAATGTCTCCTCTGCCGGCGCAAGCAGTGGCGCCGGCGCCGCCAATGTCAGTGTCTGGCTCAACACGGTAGGCAATACGGCGGGTTCCGTTGCCGGCGTGGCAGCCAGTAGCGGCCAGGGTGCGGCCAGTGTTGGCGCAGCCAGTGGGCCGCGCGATAGCCAAATCGGCAATGTCGGCGGCACGGGCGGGGTCGCTTCGGTGGCGGGCCAGACGGTGTCCGCGGCCGACGGCGGCAGCGCCGATATCCATATGTCCGCTATCCTGCGCTCCAACGTCGGCACGGGCACCAATGTGGCCAGTGCTGGCGTGGCCAGCGGCAGCGGCGGCTTGCAAGGCAGCGACCGGGCCGGCCAGGCTGGCCAGGCCGGCAGCATTTCCGCCGTGGCAGCGGCAGGCGTGGGCGCGGTGGTTGGTGAGGGGACAGCCAGCGGCATAGGCGATCCGAGCCAATTGGCATTCCAGTCGCAGGGAAGCCCGAACAGTGTAAACGGCGCAGCAGGCTTGCATGGCAGCGACCGCACCGGCAACGCGGGCCAGGCAGGTACGATCGGTGCCGTTGCGGGCCAGAATGCGATGCTCAATGCCGGCAACGGCGCCACTGCCGGTACCGGCAGTCTGGTGGTGGATGCCCAGGGCGGACCGGCGGGCGTCGACGGTGTTTCCGGACCTGGCGGTAGCGACCGCACCGGCACTGCGGGTCAGGCAGGCACGATTGGTGCCGTTGCCGGGCAGAATGCAATGCTCAATGCCGGTACCGGCGCCGTTGCCAGCACCGGAAGTCTGCGGGTGGATGCCCAGGGCGGACCTGCGGGCGTGCAGGGTGCCACTGGTCCTGGCGGCAGCGACCGCACAGGCAGTGCCGCCCAGGCTGGCAGTGTGGGATCGGTAGCTGGCAGCAATGTGGCCGTGACGGGTGCGCCAGCCTTGGGCGGCGTCGATACGGCGGGCCTCGCTGTGGGCGCCGTAGCTGGCCCGGCTGGCGTTGCTGGCGCTAAAGGCATTAATGGCAGCGATCGGACCGGCAATGCGGGTGTGGCGGCGCAGCCTGGCGCAGTGGCGGGTAGTGCCTTGTCCAAGGTCGATGGCGCGGCAGGCGCCACGCAGGCGGCTGTGGGGACGGGCACGCAAGCTGCCATCGACACGGCGGCTGGTGCTGCTGGCAAGGTCGCGGCAGGCCCTGGCGCAGGCCAGGCGCGCTCGCCGCTGATCCGGCAAGTGGCGCTGGCCAATCCGGGTGGAAAGGCGGAAGTCGTCAGGACCGGGGCCAAACCCCTGCAACTGCCGAATGCCAGCCTGTTCAAGATCAGTCCTTCGGCGTCGGCCAAGTATCTGGTTGAGACCGATCCTCGCTTTGCCGAGTACCGCACCTGGACGGGTTCGGACTACATGAGCAGCAAAATGCAACTGGATCCCGCCGTCACGCAGAAGCGGCTGGGCGATGGCTTCTATGAGCAGCAACTGGTACGCGAGCAGGTCGCCGATCTGACTGGCCACCGGTTTACCGGCGACTATAGCAACGACGAAGAGCAATTCCGCGGCTTGATGGACGCCGGCGTCAGCTATGCTCAGCAGTATGGCTTGCGCCCCGGCGTGGCACTGACGCCGGAACAGATGGCGGCATTGACCAGCGACATCGTCTGGCTGGTCGAGCGCGAAGTCACGCTGGCCGATGGCAGCACGCAAAAGGCGCTGGTGCCGCAAGTGTACGTGCGGTTGCGTGCCGATGACATCGACGGCACAGGTGCCTTGTTGGCCGGCAAAAATGTCGATATCAATATCACCGGCGACCTGACCAACAGCGGCACCATTGCCGGGCGTGACGTGGTGTTGCTCAATGCGGAGAACGTCAATAACCTCGGTGGCCGCATCGATGGCGATGCGGTTGCCATCGCCGCTCGCAATGACCTCAACAACATCAGCGGGACTATTTCCGCGAACAGTACGCTGCAAGCCAGCGCCGGACGGGACATCAATATCGCCACTGGCACGCTCGATGGCGGACACGTGATCGACCGCGTGGCGGGCCTGTATGTCAGTGGTGGCGCAAGCGGTAGCGGCAACATGATTGTTTCTGCAGGGCGCGATGTCAGCATCACGGGTGCAATCGTCAGCAATACCGCGCCTGGTGGAGCGACGAGCCTTTCGGCCGGGCGCGACTTGAGTATTGGTTCGGTCGTCGCAAAAGCCACGAACTCTGTGGGGTCTGATTTTGCCAAGGAGCTGGTCAGCGAAGTGCAAAGCGACAAAGTGGCATTGATGGCAGGAAACGATATCAATATCCGCGCGAGTGGCGTCGTTGCCGAAACGCAGCTGCTGGCCAGCGCGGGCCGCGACATCAACCTGGTGACGACGACCGCCAGTGATTCCAGTGTAAATCTGCGGGACAGAAAAACCATCAGCGACAGCAGCACGGTCGTCGACAAGGTGGCGGGCCTGTATGTCACGGGCACCGGCGAGGGAAATACGCTGATTGCCCAGGCGGGGAGGGATATGACACTCACCGCTGGCGTAATCGCCAATGCTGGCGTGAACGGCCAGACCAGCCTGATCGCGGGCAATAACCTGACCCTCAATACCGTTACCGTCGCCTCGACCCACGATGAAGTGCGCAACGCCGACAATTACAGCAAGCAGAGCAAGACCAGCGAGATAGGCAGCCAGATCATGGGCGCCGGCAACGTCAATCTGCAGGCGGGCCATGATCTGACGGCGCGTGCGGCGGATGTGCAGGCGGGTGGAACACTGGGATTGTTGGCGGGCAATGACATCAGCCTGGTCAATGGTTTTCAGAATGAAGTGAGCGATGTCGCCAGCAAGTCGACGAAAAAGGGTTTCTGGAACAAGACCACGACGACCAAGCATGACGTGGTCGATACTACCACGGCAATCGGCACCTCGCTTGGCGGCAGCAGCGTGGTGGTGCAGGCAGGGCGCGATCTGCAAGTCACCGGTTCGAGCATCTTGAGCGACGATGCGACGCGATTAGTTGCGGGTAACAACATCACGATCGACGCGGCCACCAATACCGTATATGAACTGCACCATTCCAGCACCAAGAAAAGCGGCTTCATGAGCAGCGGCGGCATCGGTTTCAGCTACGGCACCAAGACCACCACGGTGGACCAGGAGCGTGACGCCACCTTGCAAAGTGGCGATGCGCGCAGTTCGATCGGCGCCACGGGCGGTGCGCTGACGATGGTTGCCGGCAATAACGTGACGATAGGCGGCAGCGATATTCTTGCCGCCACCGATCTCGACATCATCGGCAAGAGCGTCACCATCAAGCCGGGCCAGGACAATGAGAAGGGGAAATTTGAAGTCAAGACGACGCAGGATGGTTTGACCCTGGCTCTGGGCGGCAGCGTGATCAGCGCCATCCAGACCCTGCAAACCATGAGCACGGCGGCCAGTACGGCCAAGGATGGCCGCGTCACAGCCATGGCGGCGGCCACGGCGGCCATGGCCGCCAACGACGCAGCCAAGGACATGATGAAGGAAGGCGGTCCAAGCATCAGCATCAGCTTGACGGCGGGCCATTCGGAAAGTATCCAGACGCAAAATACGGCCAGCACCACGCATAGCGGCAGTGTATTGACCGGCAATAATATCAACATCACGGCCCTGGGCGGCGGCAAGGATAGCAACATCAATATCCTGGGCAGCGACCTGAACGCGAAGAACGATATCCGCCTGCATGCCGATAACAACGTCAATCTGCTGGCCGCGCAGGACACGGAAAGCCAGCATAGCAAGAGCTCGAGCCTGAGCGCGTCGGCTGGCGTCGCGGCCAGCGTCAGCAGCAAGGGCATGTCCTTCGGTTTCACAGCCAGCGTCAGCGGCAGCAAGGGGCACGAGGACGGCGATGGCACGACGCAGCTCAATACGCATGTGAATGCGGGCGACAAGCTGGTCATCAGCAGCGGTGGCGATACAAACATCAAGGGTGCCGTGGCCAGCGCCAACCAGGTGATTGCCGACATCAAGGGTAATCTGAACCTGGAAAGCCTGCAGGACACGGCCAAGTTCGACAGCAAGAGCCAGAGTTTCTCCGCCAGCGGCACAGTCGGCTACGGTGCCAGTTTCAGCGCCAGTTACAGCCAGAGCAATATGCATAACGACTATGCCAGTGTGCAGGAGCAAAGCGGCATCAAGGCAGGCGATGGCGGTTTTCAGATCAAGGTGGGCGGCAATACGGACTTGAAGGGCGCCGTCATCAGCGCCACGGAGGCGGGCAAGCTGAACAGCAGTCTGATTACGTCGACTTTGACGCACAGCGATATTGCCAATCATGCGATATCGAAGGGGAGTAGTGTTGGGGTATCTGGTGGGATGTCCTTTGCTGGCACGGGAACGCGAAATGAGAACCTGACGGATGTCGCTGGCAAAAAAGATGCTACTACAGCGGGTCTGCCAGCGATCGTTTCCCTCAGCGAGAACGCTAGCAGTACTACGCGTAGCGGCATCAGTGGCGGCACTCTGGTCATCACCGATGATGCGGCTCAGCGCGCGGCGACGGGCAAGGGAGCGGACGAAGCTGTTGTTGGCTTGAATCGTGATGTGACGACCGGGGTGGATAGCAGTGGCAAGATCGGTAATAATTTCGATAAAGCCAAGTTGCAGGCGACGATGGATGTGACGGCGGCGTTTGCGGCTGCTGCTGCAGAGAAGCTGGGGACTTATGCTTCCGAGAAGCTGGACGAAGCGACTGCATTGGCAGCTGAAGCACATGATCTCCGTGAAACCGATCCTGAAAGAAGTAAAGAGTTGCAACGTCAGAGTGATGAGCTAACACAAAATTGGAAAGAGGGTGGGCTCGCGCGGGTCGCGTTGCACACGGCGATTGGCGGGCTTGCCGGCGGCACCAACGGCGCATTGGGTGCTGGCGCGGCGGCGTTGTCGACGGATAGCATCGCCAAGCAGTTGAAGCAACTAGATATGCCTGAAACGCTGCGTGATGCGTTGACGCTGGCCGCGGGCGCTGTGGTGGGGGCAGCCGCTGGTGGGGCGACGGGAGCGGCTACTGCGGCAAATGAGGTGGCGAATAATTATCTGAAGCATGCCGAAATTCTCGAAAAAGACAAACTGGCGGATGCATGTCGCGGAGGCGACAAAAGTTCTTGCAAAAAAGGTGAAGCTTTGGCGGCAAAAAGCGACGCGCGTGACGCAGAACTTCTTGCATGCAAAGGGGTGACTAGTGCTGCCTGTGAAAGCCTGTTCACGGAAGCACGGCGGGCATCTGTGCAAATTGCACAAGAAGGTCCAACTCGTCCAAACTTAAATTATTTGAATGAGAGCGACAGGACTTTTGACATGGCGTATGGTTACGATACGACGCCTGACACCAGTTTTGCCGGTTTATGGGCTAGGGAGCAACGCTACGGGGCGACAAATTCGATGAGCTTGTTGAATCCCAACACTTCGACAGTTGGTGGCTGGCTCGGGAGTATGCTTAAAAGTGGTTATGAAAACGTGGTTACTGGTATCCCAGACACCTTGGGATTTTTAGCCGAGGGAGCGGCTAACGCAAATCATATCGAGAGAATGGGTCGTACACCTGTGGTATCGCCAGGCTCGACATTCGGGAAGTTTCTGGCTGATGAACAGATATCCCTTGGGGAAAAAATTCTGATGGTCGGACGCGCGCCCTTGGATGCTCTGAATGGGGTATTGAAGGGTGATCCTGAAGCTGTTGGAAGTGTTTTGGCTGGCTGGGCTACTGGGAAACTTGTTATAGAGGTGGGAGGGCTGCCACGTAATAATTTTGGTGGCAATGGGGCAAAAACGTCGATAAATTCTACTGGAGTCGATGGATTAAAATTAGATTCGTTAAATACATCTGAACGTGGCCTAGGCAGTACTAGCGGGCATCAATTTACCACCGTCACCGAGGGTGGTAGTGGACAAGCATTGGCTGGGCATGGCGTAATGGAGTCAAATGCTACTATACTTGGTAATGGTCAATACGTTTCCCCACCAGGAACTACAGTAGTTACGCCACGACCTGGAATTAAAATTGCGGATTCAACTGGCCAAATTTTGGAAAATGTTAAGTCTGTTGAGCATCTGGAAAGTATTTTGAGATCTGGAGTCGGCCCGAATGGACAAATCTTAGTGCCTCGAAATTTTGAAGATCTAGCCGGTTATAATGTTGTTGTTCCCGGCCAGACGGGATTTAATTACACGCTACTAAATCCTGCCTATGAAAATAAGCTATTGAATATTTTTAGTAATTCTACGACTACTAACGTTCCAACTCATCTTTCTGCCTTCTTAGAGCCAAACATGGGTTGTGTCTTTTGGGCCGCTTGCACGCAAGTTGTTCCGTTTATTCCGAGAAAGTGAAAATGACTGAAAAAAAATACTTTGAAGATTTGACAAACTATACGCATCAAATTACTCCATTTGTTATGGATGGAGTAAGAAATGTGGGTTGGTTAAATATTTTTGAGAAATTTCCAGTTGGGGATGTGCCTACATCGACGCTTCGAAAGCTAAAATTAGTGGCTGGCGGCATTGGTACATTTCAACCTCTAGTTGATCCGATTCGTGAATCGCCGATTTGTCAGCTTTGCGGGGAATTGGAATTGTTGGACGCAAATGGTAGAGTGTTGCCAAATGCGGAGATTTGGATTCCTTCTGATAAATGTATTTATGCATCACCCATTGAAATAATGCATCTGATTGAAGTTCATAAATATTGCCCGCCTGAAGAATATATTGCTGCTATTGATTCATTGGATGTAAATTCGTATTTTTTTGCGGATGCAGTCTACAGGGAAAAGCTGATAGAAAGCGGTTGGTTTAATAGGGTGAGATAAAAGAGGGGCTGCGGGACCCGGGGCAGGTCCGTCATTCGTACACGATCTCAGCCTTGGCCGTCTCGATTCTCAGTAAGTTGCGCTGAATTAAATGCAGATACGGCCCGACTCACTGTCCTGCTCGAGACGTGAAAAGCGGCGGCGATGTGAGGCATGGTAAAGCGGTAGGCAAATAAGCGTGTGCCATTGCCTCGTCTCTGTCGCTATAGAGGGCCTGAGATTGCGCTAGTGATAGCGCGACAGCGCGCGGCGTTGCTGCCTTGGCATATCCCTGAATGCTGCGGAACGCTGCGATTGCTGATGTGCCGAAACGAAGGCGTCGTCGCCCAGAAGAATCTGATGACAGGTGTGAGTGAGTGGACTTTCCTCTTCCATCCCGCCCGCGATAAACCGGCAATAAACAGGAACTGCCTCGTCACGGGTAACGCCAAATTGGATCAAGAGCCAGTCACGTGCCAACCAGTATGGAGGTGCCGCGTCGTCCAAAAAAGTACCGATGACTGCTCCAGTACCAGTCATCGGGGGATGCCACCATGTGCGCCCGGACTGGACCTGTCAGGCAATGCGGTCAGTATCGCCCCGGTAATGGGGCCACGCTGATCAGCACCATCCGCACCAGCATCGTCTTACTCCTCTTTTTCAAAGATGCGGATCTTCGCGCCGCCCTGGTAGTCCTGCAACTCCGCTTCACCATCGATGCGTATGTCGCCCTTCAATATCACTTCCACGCTGATATCGACTTTTTTGATGCGAAACGTTTCAATGTCGGTTGGATGCACGTCGATTTCCATGGAAATCGAGGCGCCTGGCGCAATCGTGGTGAATTGCGTTTTCAGCGCCGGATTGGCCAGGCCACGGCGGGCGTAGGTGACGGCGCCGGTATCGGTATCGATGAATTTGACGATCGGGCCCGACTTGCGCAGGTAGTCGAGCGGAAAACCGATATCGCGGCTGCCATCGTTGCGGATGGTAACCAGCAGGTCGATCGGCTTGCGCTCATAGACGCAGCCAGCGTTGCCCAGGCATTGCAGGGAGATGGAGAGGGGCGCGTGGGTGCTCGTCATGGTGTTCGCTTTCAATGGTAGTGCCATCAGCATGGCATAGATAAGCAGGGTCAGACAATATCGCATCGTATTTTCCTGCCGATTTTTTTGCTCAGTAATTCCTGCGCCTCAATCGCGATATTCCAGCCGTGGCGTTTCAGGATACGCGCGCCTTCTGCGTACGACATGATCGATTGCGTCAGGTCTTCCGGCGACGTGCCGTTGACGTGGCAGACGATAGGCTCGTCGAGCGTGCCGTCCGGCTTGAAATAGCGTACCGTTTCTTCGAATTCCGTGTACGAGTATTCGTCGGGCATGCCGACGCAATGCCCGAATTCATGCGCATACGTGGTCAGTGCCGTTGCCAGCGACACGTTCATCACGTCGCCGGTCACGTTTTCGCGGTCATAGCGCTTGTGGATCTGCAGCGTGTAATGCTGATTCTCGTCGACCCAGAGGACGCGGAAAACCACGGGCAACACTTTTTGTCCGCATTGCGGATCATTGATTTCAAGCCGGAACTTGTTGTTCCAGTTGCCTTCGATGCCGGCCGTCGCGTTTTTCTTCGCCAGCGCCACCACGTTGGCGCGCTGCTTGACGCGCAGCGCCGCCGATTCCGTGCCCTTGTCGCTCTCTTCCAGCGCCTGTCCTGCGGCGTCCAGTACCGTGATGGCCTTGAAGCGCACTTCCACCACCACCGGACCGTCCGATTTTGACGGCACGTACAGCTTGAACCAGATCCTGTCCTTGTATTTGTGCGGCGTGCCGTCGTGCTGGTAAGGCTGCGCATAGCGGCCATACGAGGGACCGGCGATTTCCTTTTCGTAGTCCTCGATCCAGCAGGCCGGCAGCTTGACCAGCACTTCCTTGCGGCGCTTGTTGTCCACCGGCGTGGTGCTGGAGTCGCCTGCCGGCTTGTATTTGGGTTCCGGCGGGGTGCTGGCCCTGGCTGCCGGCTGCCCTGGCGAACCTGGCACCGGCGCCGGTGCGGAAGAGGGGGCGGATGCCGGTGCCGGTGCCGAACCTTGGCCGCCCACGGTTTTCAGCAGCTCGATCACCAGCGCCTCGGTGGCGGCGGCCGCAATCACATGCGTCAAGCCCTTTTCGTCGGTCATGCCGCTCTCATAGCTGCCATCTTCGCGCTTGATGCGGTAGGGCTGGCGCGGCATCGCTTCGCCCGTGTCGCGGTCGCGCAGCACAAAGCCTTCATCGAACAGCTTGATGCGCGTGTCCGGCAGCGCCGGCAGCACGCCCGCCGCACTGGCGCCGCCGTTGAACACGTGCTGGCCACCCTTGACCGTGAAGTTGCCGGGACAGGTAAACGTGATATTGCCGCCTTCAAGCGTGATCGACGATTGCCCGGCCTGCAGCGTGATCTTCTGATTGGCCTTGATGTCGATGCAGTCGTTGACCGAGATCACGGTAATGGCCTTGTCGGCCAGGATTTCCAGTTGCCCCGTATGCGCCTGCAGCGATACGGGGCCGTTCGCGGCAATCGCCTGGATGCCTCCGGTGTGGGTAAACAGCCCTTGCGCGCTGGCCGACACGGATGAATAGGTGTGGCCGGCCGTCATGTGCAAGTCCGCTTGCGTCGTCCAGTGCAACTGCTGGGCGGCAAACACCACGGTCGAGCCGGGCGTGGCCCAGTTGATGCTGGCAGGCGCTTCCATCAGTACCAGCGGCTGGCCGAACTTTTCCACCGGCTGGTCGGCGGCCAGCTTGCGCTCGCCTGCGCTGGCCTTCAGTGCTTCCTGACCGCCCACGCTCGCTTGGTATTTGCCATCCTGCTGCGGATCGATCTGCTTGATCAGGTCCAGCTGGGCCTGTTTCGCGTCCTGGCTGAACAGGGCGGTTTGTTGCTGTGCGGCCTCTGCCAGCGACGTGTTCAGTTCGGCCGCGCCTTTCAGCTGGGCCAGCGCTTCCATGGTGTCGAGCTGGGTAGAAGCAACGCCCGCGCCAGTCTGTGCGCGGGCGGTGGTCGAGATGAGCACGCCTTCGCCGCCGCGCAGCACCGTCCAGGCATCGGTGCGCAGTTCGAAACCGCTGCCGCGGTAACTGCCGCGCTGGGCCGTGTTGGGGCCCTGCTGTACCAGGTAGCCGAGGTTCAGCTGCGTGGCCGCGCTGCTTGTCGCCAGGCGGGTGCGCAACTGGCCCGGCGTGTCGTCGATCACCCACTGGTTATAGCCGCCGCCATCGAAATTGTGGCTGTGGATGCCGGAAATGACACCGGCGTGATTGACGTCCGAGCCGACGCCGGCCGCATACGGTGGCGCGTCGCTGCCGGTATAGAGCTGGGCCACTACCAGCGGACGGTCCATGTCGCCTTCGATGAAGTCGACCAGCACTTCGGTGCCGATGCGCGGCGTAAATTGTGAACCCCAGTTCGGGCCGGCCAAGGCTTCGGCAACGCGCACCCAGGTGCCTGACGCTTCATTGCCGGGTGCGTTGCCCTGTTGATCCGTGTTGTGCGCCATGCCGCCCGGATTGGCGGCGCCGCCCCGTTGCCAGGCGAACTGGATGCGTACCTGGTGGTCGCGCCCGGTGGTCGCCACGCTGTCGGGCAGGCCGACCACCAGCGCCGTTTGCGGCCCCAGTGCGCTGCTGGCCACGCGCGCGGCGGTGGCGAGCGGCACGATGGCCACGCTGGTCCGCGCGCAAGCAAAGGTATTGCGGTAGGTGCCGGCCTCGAGTTGGCCATCGAGCAGGCTGGCGACGTCGCTCAGGCTGGCCACTGCCGACAGTTTCGACAGTAGCGCTGTCAGCGCGCCGCCGGCCGGCCCCAGGTTGTTGCGTGCTTCGTGCTCGACCCAGAGCACGGTGAACTGGTTGGCGCCATCGGCATAGTGTTCGTGCTGCAGCAGGTTAAAGGCGTGGCCGGCCGCCATGCGCCGCACCGCGCCAGCGCCCGTGAATTGCTTGTTATCCAGTTCCAGCGCCTGCAGCATGCGCAGGCCGTGCGGATCGGCCGCCGTGCTGTCGGCATAGCGCCGTTCGCCGGAGCCATCGTACAGGGGCAGGGGTGGCAGCTCGCCCGCCTGCAGGCTCGAACTGTGTTCGGCGGCCGGCGCCGCCAGTTGCTGCGGGTCCCAGCTGCTGATGCCGACCGCATTGGGCCGCACCTGGCGCCGCGCGCTGAAGCTGTCGATGGTGTCATCGGTATCGCTGGCGCGCACGCCGTGAAAGCGCAGGCCAGCCACGCCCGGCGTCGGCGGCGCGACTGCCTTGCTGTCGAAAATCACGAGCTTGTGCTTTGCCTGCTGCGCGTTCTGTTGTTCGCCTTGTTGCGCCGCGCCATCCTCCTGTTCGTGCTCGAAGCGCCAGCTCAGGCCTTCGAAGGCGAGCACGCGGGTCAGGAAGGCCAGGTCGCTTTCGCGGTATTGGGTCCAGACGGGGCGTGGCGCCAGTTCCTGGCTGACATCGAATTCGAAACGGACCTGCGGATAGTCGCCGAGCAGCTCCGTGATGAGGTCGCGCGCGTTCTTGTCCTGGAAGATATAGCTGTCGCGGCGCAAGCCCAGCAAGGCCAGGGCAGGCTCGAGGCGCAGCCGGTAGCGCGCCACGCCGCCATCGGCGCCGGCAAAGCCGCAGTCGGTGCACAGTCCGTGCCAGGCGCGCCAGCTGCCGTCGGGTTGCAGCAGCTTGAGCGTGATTTCTTCCCCGAGAAAGCTGGCCAGGTCCAGGCCCGCCGCCGTGCTCAAGGCATCGACCTCGAAGCGGAACAGCTCATTGACCGCCTCGCGGCCCGTCATCCGCTCGGCCATCAGCGATTCGGGCTGGTTCGATTCCTGCGCCGTGGCAAGCGTGATCAGCCGCGCATGCTGGGACAGGCCGGTGCCGAACACCCCCAGGGCGGCCTCTGTCGTTGCCGGGCCGCTCATTAAGGCAACGTGATGGTCAGGTTGGCCGTGCGCGGCGCCAGTTTGACGATATCGCTGTAGGCGTTCATCTGCTGTTCGGTGTTTTTGGCCAGCATGGTGCGCAGGCCCAGGTAACCGAGTGCACAGATCAGCGCGAATATCGAGCACAGCACCCACAGCGGCACGTCGTTGCGCAACTTGTGCGCAATCTGGTCGGGGCGTTCCGCATGTGGTGCAAAGCCGGCTTTCTTGCCCTTCATCTGGGCGATCTCGTCACCCAGGCGGGCCGTCAGGTAGGCCAGTTTTTCCGAGCCTTCCAGGATGTACCGCCCCTGGAAGCCGAGCAGCAGGCACATGTGAAACACTTCCAGCGCCTGCAGGTGGGCGCTGCCCCGCGCGCGCAGGGCTTCGAGACGGATGAAGAAATTCTCGCCGGCCAGCTGGTCGCCGAACAGCACCAGTTGCAGCGGGCGGCGCGCCCAGTCGTCGCGGATGGCATACGGCGAGCGCAGGATGATTTCGTCGACAGCCGCGCAAAATGCATATTTGGCGGCATCGATATCGTCGGCCGAGGCCGCATGTTTTTTCGCCGCGTGCCCGAATTCGTCGAGAAACTGCGTCATCTTTCTGATGAAGTCGGCATTGTCTTGCGGGCCGCTGCCGTTTTTCAGCATGAACAGCGCGTAGAAACCGTCGTACATCAGGTCCGTCAGCGTGTGTTCCGTACCCGGGCCGGCAGGTACGCTCGATGCGTAAGCGGCGGAGCCGCCGGACATCAGGGAGGGGGCGTTTGCATTCATCGTTTATCTTCAGGAAGTAATGGCGACAAGTTCAAGTTTCAGATCCCGCATGCCGGACGGAACGTAGATCGAAATCGACTGGGCCTGCAGCATGCGGTCGTACATCTGGCCCTTCGCTTCGATGGTGAAGTAGTACGTATCGGGCCGCACGGGCACGGCGGCCGGCACTTGCGGCGTGTGATGCAGGCGCACGCCGGGCAGGGCCGACAGCACGAATTTTTCCACATCGTCGGGCGCGCCGATCTTGAAGCGCAGCGGTACCACGTCCACCAGTTCCACGCCCGGCAGGTCGGCCGAGACGCCCAGGTAAAACGCGGTCTTGTCGTCGATCTTGCCCGAATCGAGCTTGCCGTGATGGTAAGACGGCTTGATTTCGGTCAATGCAATGGCGAAATATTTTGACGAGATCACCGTGTCGAGCAGTTCGCGGATGATCGCGTGCAGGCGCGCGAACGACGGCCCCGGATCGGTGTGCTGGTAAGCCGGCAGGTCGGCCAGCGCATGGGTTTTCGAGAACGTCATCAGCGCGCCGGCCAGGGCCAGCAGCGCTTCGTACAGGCGCTCCGGGTGCAGCGCCGGATGATGGAAGTAATGGCTGAGCGAGGCGAAGGCTGAACTGGCCGTGTGCAGCAGCCAGAACGAAGACATGTCGCCGGAGCGAAATTCGATCACATTCTTGCTCGGCTCGCGGTGGTGGCCGTACAGGGCGTTGACCTTTGCCTGCAGCGCATCGATCAGGCGGCGCAGTTGCAGGAACAGCAGCGGGGCGCTGCGGATCGACAGGCTCGGCGGCACGAACGACGGGTCCGGCTCGAAGCCGCCCGTCGACAGGCGCCGCAGGCGCAGCAACGGAAAATTCACATACGAATCGCGCGGTTCCGATTCGGCCACCAGGCGCAGCGATTTTTGCAGGTAGGCCAGTTCGGCCTGCGCCGCATGGGTGTACAGGTCGGGCGTTTCCAGGTTGGTCTGACCGTAGCGGGCTGCGCTATTGGTTTGGTCGGGCGCGGCAAAGTTGCCGCCGAAGTGTTTGAAGGCGGGCAGGGCGGCATAAAACGTGACGGTTTGCTGTGATTGCAGCAGCTTGCTCAGGTCCAGGGCTTCGGGCAACTCGTCGGCGCCGGGAGCGTTGTAGATTTCGCCATCCTGGAACACCAGCGACAGTTCCAGCAGCCGCAGCGTGTTATTGCTCAGCGCATCGCGGTCGATCTGCACGTGATTGACACCCCAGGCGTAGGGATGCAGCGCCTTGATGCTTTCGTGCAGGCGATGTTCATGGTACCGGTCTTGCTGCTGGAAGTGCTGGGGGCGCAGAAACAGACCTTCACCCCATAACAATTTGCTTGTAATGCTCATCGATTGCCCTTTTTCCCGAGGAAGTAAAAGCGCGGAGAACGCTGCCGCTCCCGGGCTCTTTTGCAGCGCGATCGGCGCCTTGCAGGTGCGTCCGATCATTCAATCTTTGCAATAAGAAATTATGTGCTTTTTTCGCAACTGCAACAACATTAACATTATCTGGAAGAAAGGCGCGTACGGTACGTTTCCCGCATGGTGCCTGCCTTTGCGGCCGATCGGATTGTGAGTTTTCGCGTATTTTCTATTGAACGGAGTCAATATTCAATCCGTGTTAGTCTCGCAAAAATAAGAATTTGGCAACTATAAATTGCAAGTTTTTTAATGACCGCGTCATCTTTTTTTTTGAGGGAAATCAGACCATGTCTCGCCAATTCACACTCCATTTTTTTGCCGCGGTCGCTTGCGCATTGACGCTCAGTGCCTGCAGCACCGCACCAGCGGTCAAGACGGCGCCGCCGCCGCCCTCGCTCGACGATCTGATGGCAAAGGCGACCCAGGCTGCCAGTTCGGGCAACAACGAAGCGGCCATGGGTTTGTGGAAACAAGCCGCTGTCGAATTCCCAGCCGATAAGAATCCATGGGCCCGCATGGCGCAGACCCGCTATGAGGCGGGCCAGTACGGCGACGCCATCATCAACGCCCAGGAAGTGCTGGTGCGCGACCCCGCCGACAAACTGGCCAACAGCGTCATTGCGATCAGCGGACTGCGCCTGTCGACGCGTGCATTGGCCGACCTGAGCCGCCAGAACAACCTGTCCGGCCCGCTGCGCACCGAATCGCAGGATCTGGCCAAGCTGTTGCGCGAAAGCCTGGGCGAAACCGTGCTGGTACCGGCACCGGCCGCGGCGCAGGCGCGCGACAAGCAGCCGGCGCGTCCGCCGCGCAAGGGACAGAGCAAGACTGCTGACAGCAGTGCCAATCCCTTCGATGGTTTGAAGTGAAGCTGAGGCAGTAGCAATCTACCAGGGCATCGCGGATGCCGCCGATTACTCGTGAAGGGATGTGTCATGTCAAAAAAAGAAAGTGTTCAAAAACGCCTGCAAAAGGTCCGGCCGCCACGCGTGCAGATGACGTATGACGTGGAAATCGGCGATGCGATTGAAAACAAGGAACTGCCCTTCGTGATGGGCGTCGTGGGCGACTTCGGCGGCAATTCGGAAGTCGAGCAGAAACGGCTGAAGGACCGCAAGTTCATCGGCATTGACCGCGACAATTTCGACGAGGTGCTCAAGGGCGTCGAGCCGCGCGCCGCGTTTGGCGTCAGCAATGAGCTCAGCGATGACGGCGGCCAGTTGCGCGTCGACCTGCGCTTCAAGTCGCTCAACGACTTCCGTCCCGAGGCGGTGGTGGAGCAGGTGGCGCCATTGCGCCGCCTGCTCGAGGCGCGCACCAAGCTGGCCGACCTGCGCAACAAACTGGCCGGTAACGACAAGCTGGAAGATATCCTGAACGACGTGCTCAACAGCACGGAAAAGCTGGCCCAGCTGGAACAACAATCCACCGCCAAGAAAGACTGATCCCATGTCCGCTCAACTGACCCCCGCGTCCGGCGCTGCCGCGACCACCGATATCGGCTTGCTTGACCAGATCGTCGAACAAAGCAAGGTTGCCAAATCCAGCGTCGAGCATGCACGCGCCAAGGACCTGATTTCAGAACTGGTCAGCCAGGTGATGGAGGGCACCGTGGTGGTGTCGGACAACCTGGCGGCCACCATCGATGCGCGCGTTGCCGAGCTGGACAGACTCATTTCGCGCCAGCTCAGCGTCATCATGCATGCGCCCGAATTCCAGAAGCTGGAAAGCAGCTGGACCGGCCTGCATCACCTGGTCGATAACACGCCCACTGGCACCAACCTGAAGATCAAGCTGCTCAACGCCACCAAGCGCGAGCTGGTGCGCGATTTCCAGAGCGCGCTGGAATTCGATCAGTCGACCATGTTCAAGAAAGTGTATGAGGAAGAGTTCGGCACTTTCGGCGGTGCTCCATTCGGCGCGCTGCTGGGCGACTTCGAATTCACGCGCCAGCCCGAAGACATGTATTTCCTCGAACAGATGTCGCATGTGGCCGCTGCAGCCCACGCGCCCTTCATTTCGGCCGCATCGCCCGAGCTGTTCGGCCTCGAGAGCTATTCCGACCTCGGCAAGCCGCGCGACCTGGCCAAGGTGTTCGACACGGTCGAATATGCGAAGTGGAAGTCGTTCCGCGAATCGGAAGATGCGCGCTACGTCGGCCTCACGCTGCCGCGCTACCTGGGGCGGCTGCCGTTCAATCCGGCCGACGGCGCCACCGTCGACGGCTTCAACTTCGTCGAGGATGTCGATGGCACCAACCACCAGAAATACCTGTGGTGCAATGCCGCCTATGCCTTCGGTGCCAAGCTGACGGCGGCCTTCGACGATTACGGCTGGTGTGCGGCGATCCGCGGCGTGGAAGGCGGCGGCCTGGTCGAAGACTTGCCGACCCATACCTTCAAGACCGACGAGGGCGAAGTGGCGCTGAAATGCCCGACCGAGATTGCGATTACCGACCGCCGCGAAAAAGAGCTGAGCGACCTCGGTTTCATTTCGCTGGTGCATTGCAAAAACACGGATTACGCGGCGTTCTTCGGCGCCCAGTCGGCGCAGAAGGCCAAGAAGTACAACACCGATTCCGCCAATGCGAATGCGGTGCTGTCGTCGCAGCTGCAATACATCTTTGCCGTCTCGCGCATCGCCCATTACATGAAGGCGATGATGCGCGACAAGATCGGCAGCTTTGCCGCCGCGTCCAACGTCGAAGATTTCCTCAACCGCTGGCTGATGCAATACGTGCTGCTCGACGATAACGCCAGCCAGGAGCAGAAGGCCCAGTTTCCATTGCGCGAAGCATCGGTGCAGGTGTCGGAAGTGCCTGGCCGTCCGGGCGTCTACCGGGCGATTTCCTTCCTGCGTCCCCATTTCCAGCTCGATGAGCTGTCCGTTTCACTCCGTTTGGTCGCGGAGCTGCCGCAATCGACCAAATCCTGATTTTTTCATAAACAACCGAAAGGAATGACATGGCAATCGACGTTTACTTGCAAATTGATGGTATCAAAGGCGAATCCACCGACACCTCCCACAAAGATTGGATCGAATGCAAGTCGGTCCAGTGGGAAGTACTGCAGCCGAAGTCCGCCACCGCCTCGACGGGCGGCGGGCATACCGCCGAACGTACCGAGCACAAGGATATCGTGGTCGCCAAGCTGGCCGACCTCGCCACGCCCCTGCTGCTGCAAAATTGCTCATCCGGTAAAACGATCCCGAAAGCCAAATTCGAATTCCTGCGTGCTGACGGCCAGGGCGAGCGCATCAAGTACTTCGAGATCGAACTGGAAAACGTGCTGATCAGCAGCGTGGCGCCGTCCGTCGCGGCTGGCGACATCCTCGGCGAAAATGTGTCGATCAAGTATTCCAAGGTCAAGTGGAAATACACGCAGCAAAAAGTCGGTGGCGGCTCAGGCGGCAATACCTCCGGCGGTTGGGATCTGTCGGCCAACAAGACGATTTGATCGGCAACGGCCCTTGCCGGATGAAGCCGTTCCGGCTAGCCGCCGACGGTGACTCCGGCTTGTGCCTGCGTGACTGATGCTCCTGAATCAAAGGGCCGCCGCAGGCCGCCCTTTTGTTCCTTCCCACTGCCAATGACGGGATACCGATGAAGGGTTTTACGCCGGGATTGTTCGACCGCCTGATGGACACGCCTGTCCAGGGCGCTTCCAGTAGCACCGTCTCGCGCCTGTCGCTGGAGGATTTGAAAGACACCGTGGCGCGCGACCTGGAGGCGCTGCTCAATACGCGCACCGTGATACCGGAAGCGCTGCTGAAAAAATTTCCCGAATGCGGCCGCTCGATTGTCACCTACGGCCTCAATGATTTCGCCGGCCTGAGCCTGTCGAGTTCCGATGACCGCGCGTATATCTGCCAGTGCCTGGAAAAGGCCATCGCGCGCCATGAGCCGCGCCTGCGCAGCGTGCGCGCTTCGCTGGAAATCCAGGAAGGCTCGATCAACCGCCTCAATTTCGCCATCACCGCGCTATTGGTGGTGCACTCGGCCCAGGAACCCGTCAACTTCGACGCCATCCTGCAGCCGTCCAGCCTGCATTACACGATCAGCAAGGCGCGCCGTGCGGCGCAAGGAGCCTGAACTTGGAAGAATTATTACCGTATTACGAACGTGAACTGGGTTTCCTGCGCCGCTATTCGCGCGAGTTTTCCGAGCGCTACCCGAAGATCGCGGGACGGCTGCTGATCGGCGGCGAAGTCTGCGAAGACCCGCATATCGAGCGCATGATCCAGTCCTTCGCGCTGCTCAATTCGCGCATTTCGAAACGCCTCGATGACGATTACCCGGAATTCACCGAGGCGCTGTTCGAGGTACTGTATCCGCATTACCTGCGGCCGTTTCCTTCGTGCTCGATCGCGCGTCTCGACTACAGCGGCGCGGCGGCGCAATTGACGGCCGCCACCGAGATTGCGCGCGGCACCGAACTGGCGACACGCCCCGTCAAGGGCGTCGCGTGCACGTTCCGCACCGCGTATCCCGTTACCGTGGCGCCGCTGGCGCTGACGCATGCGGCGTTTGCCGCCATCATCGACGCGCCCGAGCAGGTGCAACTGCCGCCAAACGCCACCTCCAGCGTCAGCATCGTCATCGAAGCGACCGCCGATCAGATCAGTCTGGCGCAACTGGGTGTCAAAAAGCTGCGCGTATTCATCGACGGCGAGCCTTCGTTTTGCGCGGCGCTGCGCGACGCGCTGTTCATGCGCACGCTCAAGGCCTATGTGGAAGCGGACGACAGCGGACGCTGGAGCGCGCTGGCGCAGATCCCCGTCAGCGCCGCCGGCTATGCCGAGGACGATGCGCTGATCCCGTTTTCGGCCCGTTCGCATCCGGCCTACCGGCTGCTGACCGAATACTTCTGTTTTTCCGAAAAATTCAATTTTTTCGACATCGACCTGGCCGCGCTGTGTGCGCCGCTGCCGTCCGGCTGCCGGCGCATCACCTTGCACCTGGCCCTGGCCGGGCTGCGCACGGATTCAAATACCGCGCGCATGCTGGGCACCATGTCGACGAATAACCTGCTGCTGGGCTGCACGCCGGTGGTCAACCTGTTCCGGCTGCGCGGCGAGCCGATCCGGCTGACGCATACGGCCGCCAGCTATCCGGTGCTGGCCGATGCGCGCCGCGCCTACGCCTTCGAGGTGCAGGCCATCGAATCGGTCAAGCTGGTGCGCCAGACGCCGCAAGGGGAGTCGATCACGGAATTTCGCCCGTTCTATTCGCTGCGCCACGGCCAGATGCCGGCCAGGGATGGCCATTACTGGGTGATGCGGCGCGATGACACCATCAGCGAGAAAAGTCCCGGTTACGAGACCGAGATTTCCATCGTCGACATCGATTTCGATCCGGCCGCGATTGAAACCGATACCCTCAGCCTGGAGCTGAGCTGCACCAACCGCGACCTGCCGGCGCAACTGACCTATGGCCTGCGCGGCGGCGACCTGTTTCTGGAAGGCGGATCGAGCGTGCGCAGCATCCACTTCCTGCGCAAGCCGACGGAATCGCACCGCTTCGAGCGGGGGCGCGGCGCGCACTGGCGCCTGATCTCGCACCTGTCGCTGAACCATCTGTCGCTGTCGGGCAGCGGCCTGGAAGCGTTCCAGGAAATGCTGACCCTGTATGACTTGCCCCGCTCGGCGACCTCGCAACGGCAGATCAGCGGCATTGCGGCGATCGACCACAAGGCGGCCAACGCCTGGCTGCCCGGCAATCCCTTCGCCTGCCTGGTGCGCGGCCTGGAAGTGCGGCTGACGCTCGACGAGGAAGCGTTTGTGGGCAGCGGCATCCATGCGTTTGCCCATATCGTCGAGTGTTTTCTCGGCCTGTACGTGCATGCCAACAGTTTTACCCAACTGGTGGTGCTGTCGAAAAAATCGGGAGAGGAGTTGTTGCGATGCAAACCACGCAGCGGCGATTTGAGCCTAGTGTAATCGAGCGCCTGTTCGCCGAGCCTTACCGCTTCCAGTACTTCCAGGCGGTGCGCATGCTCGAACTCTGGCTGGTTCGCAACGGTATGGCGCGCGAGGGCGCGGTGGCCAACTACCTGCGCTTTCAAAATTCGGTGTCGCTCAATTTTGCGCCCAGCCAGCTTGAAGCGGTGCAGGCGGAACCGCGCGAGCTGGGCGCCCTGGCGGCCGACATGCGCGCGCTGGGCGAGGCCGTGCGGGGCGGCGAACTGAAATACGTCCGCATCACGCCTGCCTTCATGGGCTTTCTCGGCGTGGCCGGCGCGCTGCCGGCCCACTACACCGAACGCATCGCCGCGCACCAGCTGTACGAAAAGGACGAAGGACCGCGCGCCTTTCTCGACACCTTTTCCAGCCGGGCGCTGGCGCTGTTCTACGAAGCGTGGCGCAAGTACCGCCAGGAACTCAAATACCAGCTCGATGGCAGGGACAAGTTCCTGCCGCTGTTGCTGTCGCTGGCGGGCCTGGGCCATGCGTCGCTGCGCCAGCGCCTGTACGACGACGGCGATGGTGTACTCGACGAGTCGGTGGGTTTTTTTGCGGCCGCCATGCGGCACCGGCCGCCATCGGCGGTGGCGATCGGCCAGGTATTGTCGGCCTATTTTGGCCAGACCATCAAGGTGACCCAGTTTGTCGGCTGCTGGTACGACGTGCCACCCGACCAGCAAAGCAGTCTGGGTGGCATGAACGCCATGCTGGGTTCGACCGCGCTGGTCGGCGCGCGCGTCTGGCAGCGCGACTTGCGCATGCGGCTGGTGGTCGGACCGCTGGCGCGCATGCATTTCGACGCCTTTCTGCCGGGCGGTGCGGCGGCGCGTGCGCTGGAAAAAATGCTCACCATGTTTACCGGCCTGTGCCTCGAATACGAAGTGCAGCTGGTGTTGCGCGCCGAGGATGTGCATGGCGTCACGCTGGAGCAGCCGCGCAGCGGCGGGCGGCTGGGCTGGGACAGCTTCCTGATCACCTCCGGCGCCGCGCAAGACCGTGGCGACGTGCGCTACGAACTGCATGCGCTGGCATGAATCATCTTTTCTTTTTTTCCGTTTCCACACAAGGACCTTTGCCCCATGAGCATCAACCTCAAGACGCTGATCAGCAAGCTCAATGACACCAGCCGCACCGCCGCCACCCGCGCCGCCGGCATCTGCGTCGGCCTCGGACAATACGAGGTCGACCTGGAACACCTGTTCCTGGCCCTGCTGGAACAGCCGGCCAGCGACTTTGCGCTGATCGCCCGCCACAGCGGCATCAGCGTCAGCATGCTCGAAGCGGACCTGCAGGCCGAAGTGGCGCGCCTGCAGACCGGCAATGCGCGCACCCCCGTGTTTTCTCCCAGGCTGCCGAAGCTGTTCGAGAACGCCTGGCTGATCGCGTCGCTCGACGTGCAGGCCGGCCGCCAGACCAGCATCCGCAGCGCCCATCTGCTGCAGGCGCTGCTGACCGACCCGGAGCTGGCGCAGCTGGCTTACCGCGGTTCGAAACTGTTCAACAAATTCAAGCTCGACGACCTGAAGCACAACCTCGACAAGGTCACGCAAGGCTCGCAGGAGGCGGCAGGCGCCCCGGCTGCCGATGGCGAGGCGGGGGAGGGCGGCGATCCGGTCGGCGAACTCGAAGGGCGCGCGGCCGCGTCGAAAACCCCTGCGCTGGACCAGTTCACCACCAACCTGACGGCGCGCGCGCGCGATGGCAAGGTCGACCCGGTGATCGGGCGCGATGCCGAGATCCGCCAGGCGATCGATATCCTGATGCGCCGCCGCCAGAACAATCCCATCCTGACGGGCGAGGCGGGCGTGGGCAAGACGGCCGTGGTCGAAGGGCTGGCGCTGCGCATCGCGCAGGACGACGTGCCCGATGTGTTGAAGGGTGTCGAGATCCATACGCTGGACATGGGCCTGCTGCAGGCTGGCGCCAGCGTCAAGGGCGAGTTCGAGAACCGCCTGAAAAACGTCATCGACGAAGTCAAGAAAAGCCCGCACGCCATCATCCTGTTCATCGACGAAGCGCATACCATGATCGGCGCCGGCGGCACGGCCGGCCAGAACGACGCGGCCAACCTGCTCAAGCCGGCCTTGGCGCGCGGCGAGCTGCGCACGATCGCCGCCACCACCTGGGGCGAGTACAAGAAATATTTTGAAAAAGACGCCGCGCTGGCGCGCCGCTTCCAGGTCGTCAAGATCGAGGAGCCGAGCGAGGAACTGGCCTGCGCCATGTTGCGCGGCATGGCGCCGCTGATGGAAAAGCATTTCAATGTGCGCATCTACGACGAAGCCATCACCGAAGCGGTACGGCTGTCGCACCGCTACATCATGGGCCGGCAGCTGCCCGACAAGGCCATCAGCGTGCTCGATACCGCCTGCGCCAAGGTGGCGCTGGGCCAGAACGCCACGCCGGCCCTGCTGGAAAACCTGGTCAAAAAGCTTGACCGCATCGATGCCGAAGTCGCCACGCTTGAGCGCGAGGAAAAGAGCGGCGGGAACCACCCGGTGCGCCTGAAGGACTTGCGCGCGCAGCGCAGCACGGCTGCCGGCGAGCATGCGGCGCTGGCCGCGCGCTGGGAAAACGAAAAGACCCTGACCGGGAAGGTCAAGGCGGCACGCGCGGAGCTGGAAAACGCCGGTGCGAAACCGGACGCCAGCCAGGCTGGCGACCTGCAGGCCTTGCTGAAGGACCTGCGTGCGCTGCAGGGCGAAACGCCGATGGTGCCGGTGCAGGTCGACGGCCACGTGGTGGCGGAAATCGTCGCCGGCTGGACCGGCATCCCGCTGGGCAAGATGGTCAAGGATGAAATCCGCACGGTGCTCAAGCTGAAGGATATGCTGGAAGAGCGCGTGCTGGGCCAGTCGCATGCGATCGAGGCGGTGGCGCAGCGCGTGCGCACCTCGCGCGCCAACCTGGACGACCCGAACAAGCCGAAGGGCGTGTTCCTGTTCGTCGGCCCGTCCGGCGTGGGCAAGACGGAAACGGCGCTGGCGCTGGCCGACGTGCTGTATGGCGGCGAACGCAAGCTGATCACCATCAACATGAGCGAATACCAGGAAGCGCACAGCGTATCGGGCCTGAAAGGCTCGCCGCCCGGCTATGTCGGTTACGGCGAAGGCGGAGTGCTGACCGAGGCCGTGCGGCGCAACCCGTACAGCGTGGTGCTGCTCGACGAAGTGGAAAAAGCCCACCCGGACGTGCTCGAACTGTTCTTCCAGGTCTTCGACAAGGGCGTGATGGAGGATGCCGAAGGGCGCGAGATCGACTTTAAAAATACCATCATCATCCTCACTTCGAACGTCGGTTCGAGCATCCTGATGCAGGCCTGCCTGAATGTGGCGGCGGCTGACCTGCCGACGCCGGAACAGCTGGAGGAAAAGATCCGCCCGCAACTGGTGAAGACCTTCAAGCCGGCTTTCCTGGGACGCTTGAAAGTGATCCCGTTCTATCCGATCTCGGACGATGTGCTGGTCAATATCATCGGCCTGAAACTGGGCAAGATCGCCCAGCGCATCGCGGCCAATCACAAGGCCGAATTCAGCCACGACGAGGCGCTGGTCGAGGCCGTGCTGGCGCGCTGCACCGAAGTCGATTCGGGCGCGCGCAACGTCGACAACATCCTCAACGGCACCGTGCTGCCCGAGATCGCCGAGTCGGTGCTGGCCAAAATGGCCGAAGGCGCAGCGATCACGAAAATCAAGGTCAGCGCCAGCAAGCAGGGGCAGTTCAAGTACACCATCAAGTAAGCATGCGCACGCGAAGCAACATGGCTGCGTCGGCAGGCGCAGCGTCACTCAAGGGAATGGACATGCATGGCTAATCCGGAGCAGGGAACAGACAATCTGTTTGCAGGGATCGGACAGCACGCCCGGCTGCTCAAGCTGGACACGCCGCTGGGCGCCGATGTCTTGCTGGCGCAGCGCGTCCATGCGGTCGACCGCGTGAGCCAGGGATACGACTATGTCGTCGATCTGCTGTCGCTCGACGATGCGGTGGAACTCAAGCAGCTGATCGCCCAGGAAGTGACCTTGTGGGTATTGCAGCCCGACGCCAGTTACAGCCCCATCCACGGTTACGTGCATACGGCCAGGAAGCTGGGCAGCGATGGGCAGCTGTCGGCCTACCAGATCGCTTTTGCCAGCTGCCTGCACTTCCTCAAGTTCCGCAAGGATGCGCGCATCTGGCAGAACAAGGGCGCCGACGACATCATCGCCGACGTGCTGGGCGGCCATCCGCAATGCCAGGGCAAGTTCAGGTTCGACCTGAACCAGGCGGTGCGCCAGCGCTCGTATTGCACGCAATACGAGACGGACTGGCAATTCGTCATGCGCATGCTGGAAAGCGAAGGCTGGTACGGCTATGTCGAACAGGCGGCCGATGGCAGCGGCCATCAGTGGGTCATCACCGATTCGGTACAATCGCTCAAGCCGCTGCAGCCCGGGCAGATTGCCTTTCACCGCGCAGCTGGCACCGAGGAACTGGACAAGATCGTCCAGTGGGGCGGCGCCCGCACGCTGTCGAACAGCCAACTGGCGACCCGCACCTATGATTACAAGGCGCCCCGCAGCAATCACCAGGACGCCGTGCAGATATTGCCCGGGCACGGCAGCATTCCGGCGCAGCTCGAGGTCTACGAATATACGGGCGCCTACAGCAGCGCCGACACCGAGCATGGCGCGCAACAATCGCGCCTCCGGGTGCAGGAGTGGGAATCGCGCATCAAGCGGTTTTTTGGCACTTCGGGCGTGCGCCGGCTGCCGGTGGGCTGCTGGTTTACGCTGCTCGACCATCCGGCCCACGCCGAAGAGGCGGCCGAGGAGCGCCAGTTCGTCGTGCTGGGCGTGGAATGGGCAATCGAAAACAACCTGCCGCTGTCCAGCATGCAACAGGATTTTTCGGGCAGCCTGAAAGGCCGGCTGCAGCAGTTCAAGGAAGAGGCGGGCTTGAACCGTGCCGACCTGGCCCCGACCGGTACCGGCGATGAGCGCACCGGCCACTGCTTCAACCGCTTCGAAGTGCAGCGCCGCAGCGTGGAATACCGCAGTGCCTTTGTGCACGCCAAGCCGGCCATGCATCCGCAAACGGCCACCGTGGTCGGCCCGGCCGGCGAGGAAATCCATACCGATACCCTGAACCGCGTGAAGGTGCGCTTCCATTGGGACCGCCTCAATCCCGGCGATGAAAAGGCGTCGTGCTGGGTGCGCGTGAGCTATCCGAATGCCGGCGAGGGATATGGCGCCGTGCATGTGCCGCGCGTCGGCCAGGAAGTGATCATCACCTTCCTCGACGGGGACGTGGACCGGCCCATCATCACGGGCCGCATCTACAACGGTGAACAAGCGCCGCAGTGGCATACCGATGGACGCATGTCGGGCTACAAATCGAAAGAATACAAGGGTGCGGGCTTCAACCAGCTGGTGATGGACGACAACACCGAGCAGAACCGGGTGCAGCTGTACAGCAGCAATACCCATGCACAGCTCAACCTGGGCTATCTGGTGGGGCAGCAGGGCAATCAGCGCGACGGATTTTTCGGTTCCGGCTTCGCCCTCAATTCGGATGCGTATGGCGCCATCACCACGCAAAAGGGACTGTACATCAGCACCTACGGCCGGCCCGGCGGGCGCGGTTCCCAGCTCGACGTGCGCGAGGCGTACGATCAGCTGACGCAGGCGCACGAGCTGGCGCAAAACCTGTCGGACGTGGCGGAAAAGTCCAGTGCCGAGGCGCTGCCGGGGCAGCAGGCGTTCCAGCAATTCATCGACGCGACCCAGGCGCAATACGACGGCGCCGGCCAGCAGGGCGCCAACCGCTTCGCCGAGCCGGTACTGCTGGCGGCGTCGCCGGCCGGCATCGGCCTCGCCACGCCGAAGAGCACGCACCTGCACAGCGGCGAACAGCTCACGATGTCGACGGGCGAGGATGCCAACCTGGCTGTCGGTAAAAGCCTGATCGTCAGCGTCAAGGAAAAGATCAGCCTGTTTGCATACAACGCGGGCATCAAGCTGTTCGCATCGAAAGGAAAGGTCGAGATCCAGGCGCACGGCGGCGACATCGACATCATCGCCGAAAAGGTATTGCGCCTGCTGTCAGCCACGGACCGCATTGAAATTTTCGCCAAGAAGGAAATCATCCTCGGTGCCGATGGCTCGGCCATCAGGATCAACGGCGCGGGCATTACCGACATGACGAGTGGCCAGCGCATCAGCCATAACGCCGATTTCTCGATGCCAGGCCCCAAGACGATGCCGTATGCGCTGCCGGTGCTGCCCAAGGAAGTCTGCCTGGAATGCCTGAAAAAGCGCGCAAAACAGCGTACCGCCTTCGTCAACAAAGGATCTCAACGATGAATTTTTTGCCTCTGGATCAGGCTTCGTTTGCAGCAAACCTGGCAAGCGCGCTCGACAATCGTGAACTGAGCTGTTATGCCATTGTCGACCAGGCCCAGGACGGCACGCTGCTGGCGCGCTTTGAAAAAGAGCAGATCAGCATGCACAGCAAGTGCCTGCTGCCGGCGGCGCTCGGGTCCGATACGGAAGCGTACGCTCCCCATCTGGTGGCGTTGTCGCCACTGGCTGCCGATACCGAAGCGTGGCCGGACATCGTGCAAGGCGCCGCCAGCCATCCCGCCAGCTTTACGCTGCTTGCAAGTACTGATGATTTCGACACGCTGTGGGAAAGCCTGGCGGCGTTTACCGAAATACTGCTGCCGGACGGCACCGACATGATTTTTGCCTTCTGGGACCCGGCCATCCTGGGCACCCTGACGGGACAGAAAAGCGACCTGACTTTGCACGTGGGGGTGCAGGCACTGACCGTATCCCAGCGCGAGCGCCTGCTGCAAGGCATAGTAGCATGGTGGTACTGGGACCGCGACGGCCATCCCCAGCAGGTGCTGCCAGGGGAAAACGACAACGGCCTGGCTCCCCACCGGGTGACCTTGCCGCTCAAGCTGGCCCAGGTGCAGGTCGACATGCTGGTGGAAGCGGGCATGCCGGACCAGCTCTTGTCGATGCTGCAGGAAAACCAGCCGCAGCTGCTGATGGATATTCCACCCGCGCAACACTACCGCCTCGTGCAAAAACACCTGTTGGCCGCGCGCAAACTGAAGCTGTCCGGCATGCGCGACATTCTTAACTACACCTGCGCCGCTCTGATCTACGGCGACAAGCTGCAGACCAACCCGGCCATTGCGTCACTGCTGGCGCAGGTAAAGGCTGGCGATATCAGCTTTGAAGCTGCCATGGACCAGTTTCCATGAGCATCTGGAAACAGGAAGCAACGAAGTCAGGCCGGCGGCTGGCGCTCGGATTGATGGCGTGTGGTTTGCTACTGCCGCTGGCGGCTTGCGGCCAGAGAGTGCAAAAAGAAACAGCATTGAATGTAGAAGTGTTCTCCTACGTTGATCGGGTCATTACCGACATTTCTTTTAACGGCACCGGCCTGGGCGTGATGAACAGGTATGGTGGCACTGGGACCGTTACTGATGTTTATATTCCGTTCGGGATTCAGGCATTGAAATGGACTTTGGGCGGGCCAAAAGGAACGCCACGCAATGGCGAGCGTATGACTCCGAAGAATCAACTTGTGATTTCGCCGGAGCAGATACCGCCGGGAACGCGTTATCTCGGCATACATCTTTACCCCGATGATACGGTCGAGCTCACCTTTGCGGATTCCGTACCTGAACGAACAGCCCGAGGCGAGAAAATTCTGGCGGCGAGGAAGAAACAACATGCGTGACAAGGATGGAAGAAATGCGGCAACTCAAACATTGGCACCTTCGCCGCGAAGCAGGCGTCACTCCCTCGGCTTGATAGGCCTGGGTTTGATGATGCCGCTGGCGGCGTGCAGGCAATCGGTACGGAAAGAGATATGGCTGAATGTTGAAGTGATCTCCTATATTGATCATGTCATTACCAACATTTTTTTTAACGGTACGCCCCTAGGTGTAATGAATCGGTATGGTGCTACGGGAACTATTGCTGGTGTCCAGATCCCGTTCGGCGTTCAGACATTGCATTGGGAGTTGGATGGGCCAAAGGGTACGCCGCGCATTGGCGAGGTGGTGACTGCTAAGGGGCCGCTGGTGATTTCTCCGGAACAGATACCGCCACGAACGCGCTATCTTGGCATACATCTTTACCCCGACGATAGGGTCGAGTTCACCTTTGTTGAGGGCCCACCAGAACCAACAGCCAGAGGTCAAAAAATTCGTGCTGACAGGAAAAAATAATATGGGTGCAATGATGGAAGAAACGCGGCAAATCAAAAATTGGCACTTTCGCCGCCAGGCAGGCGTCACGCCACCATGGTGATTGCACTGGGCTGGCAATCTCGCTGGTGGACGCAGTCAGGCCTTGCGAAAAGAAATCGGCTGAAAGTGTAGATGTTCTCTATCTAGGCAAGCCGATACACGAAACAGGGCGGTAGGTGTCCGCGCCTGCAGCCGTGATATCGCTGCGGTGAAAACCGGCGCAAGGCTGCGTTGAAATGATAGCTAGCAGCACACTTGGTCACACACACAGCATAAGGGCATAACATCATGACAGGCGACGAACGAGATATGGTTATTCATAAATCACGACCATTGCTATCAGGCCGGCGGAGTGTCATCGGCTTGATAGGTTTGGGTTTGATGATGCCGCTTGCGGCTTGTGGACAAGGAAAGAAAAAAATGCAAAAAGAAACAGCGCTGCATGTAGAAGTGTTCTCTTATATTGATCGAATCATTATTGATATTTCTTTTAACGGCACCGGCTTGGGCGTGATGAATAGGTACGGGCGCACGGGCACTATTACCGATGTTTACATTCCGTTTGGAATTCAAACATTGCGATGGAGATTGGATGGGCCAGAGGGTACACCGCGCAATGGCGAGGTGGTGACCCCAAAGAACCAACTCGTCATTTCGCCGGAGCAGATATCTCCGGGAACGCGTTATCTCGGTATACATCTTTATCCCGATGATACGGTCGAGTTCACCTTTGCGGACTCCATACCAGAACAAACAGCCAGAGGTCAAAAAATTCTTGCTAACAGGAAGAAATAATATGGCCGAAGGAGATAAATTGCTTGCGGCGCGGGCATGCAACCGTGATGTTGCCGGCGTAGAACCCAGTGCGAAACAGAATTGCGCGGATACTGTAAATATCAGTATCTACTTTGATGGAACTGGAAATAATAGAGACGCGGATAAAGACCTCCGGCGTTGGTCGAATCCGGCGCGGCTGTGGCAGTCGGCTCAATTTCTTCTGGGGGGTAATTTTCCAAATTACGCTATTTATATCGCTGGGGTCGGGACGCGTTTTAATGGTACAGCGACAGACTGGATGGACGAGAAGCTGAGGAGGGTGGAAGATTCGGAAGCCGCCGGACGTGGGCTTGGTGCTGGCGGAACACGCCGAACCGAGTTTGGGCAAACTAACGTTGATGAAGGTTTGCGTGTCGTCCTTATGCAAAATGCTGCCAAGCTGAACATCCCATTAAAGGCCTATAGAGAAAAGGGGAAGCCAGCCAATATCAATGGTCTCGCTGCCGCGATCGAGGCACATGGCCTGATTACCATCATTAATCTTTCTATCTTTGGCTTTTCACGCGGCGCAGCATTGGCCAGGGCTTTCAGCAACGACATGCTGAAAGCATGCACCACTGGAAAAGATGGCTTGCTGCGTTACAAGGGAGTACCCATACGCTTCAACTTTATGGGATTGTTCGATACGGTTGCCTCGTTTGGCTTGCCAGCGCTGAACGTCGATACGCCCTTTAATGAAAAGAATCTGGTAGTACCGCATGCGGTCGAGCGTTGCGTGCACTATGTAGCGGCGCATGAGTTGCGTTTTTCGTTTCCAGTCGATCTGATCCGGAAGAATGGGGCGCTCAAGTCTGGTTGGACTGAAACAGTGTATCCGGGAGCCCATTCCGATGTTGGGGGAGGGTACGAACCGAAAAACCAGAATATTTTGAATAGCTATGCGCGTATTCCGATGCGCGACATGATGCGCGAGGCAGTAAAGAGCGGTGTACGGTTGGTCGATTATGACGATATCCATAAGTCTAGTAAGGTAATTTTTGAAGAACGTTTTGAGTTTAAGCCTGAAGTCGAAGCGTCTTATAAGCAATACATGGCAGCAATTGGTGCTCCCGCCACCGTGGAGCAAGCTGTTACGGCCCACATGAAAGCCCTGTATTCCACATGGGGCACCATGACCAAGCGAAAAATCAAGACACCGGACCTGATTGAAGCCGAGAGCGCAGGTGGCAGCAAAAAAGGTCATCCCGGCATTGCGCGTGAAGCCGAGTTGTTGCTGGATGCCGCCAAAGCAAAAGAATTTGCCGTGTCGCATATTCTGCCCACGGTATCGGCAGCAACGCTGCAGGTCATCGGCATGAAGTACAGCATGATCGTACGCCCGGAAAAGTGGCGGCTCGATGCCTGGCAAGCGACGGCATCCGATCCCGTACTCAATTTCATCAAATCCGCGGTGCATGATTCCAAGGCCGGCTTCATGGGCGGCGTGGAACCGTTCAGTTATTTCCGTCCGCGCGGCATGACAGAATCATCGCGCAATGTGCTGGCGCAAGGTTTGGACTGGCTGGACGATACCGTCACTGCCATCAAGAAGGGCGTGATCAAGGTGTATCACCGGGCCGAGGGCGTGGTGGTGGAAATCTGGGAAGGCGGCAAGCGGGTGGCCACGCATACGTACAAGGTGGGTGAAAAATTTGTCGTCGATACCGTGCGTGCTGGCGTCACCTATACGGTGGAGGTGTATCAGAGCGGCAAGCAGGTCGTCATCGCTGCCGTGAAGCGCGGCCAGCAGATGGTCATTACTTCGGTCAACGTCGTCAAGAAAGAAATCACCGATGCCGCGACGGCCGTGCAGAAAAAGGCCGGCGAGGTGGCGGACGCAACCCAGGAGCTGGCGGCAGAGGCCGGGCGCAAGGTGCAAAGCGGCGTCAACCAGGCCAAGGACATGGCCACCGAAGCCGGGCGCAAGGTGCAGAGCGGCGCCAGCCAGGCCCGGGACATGGCCACCGAGGCTGCACGCAAGGTGCAGGGGGGCGCCAGCAAGGCGGCCAAGGCGATCAGCGACGGCGTCGATACGCAGGTAAAAGCGATTGAAGATGGCTGGAGTGCCTTCCGGCGCAATCAGCTGGGATTCTGACATGGCGCTCGCAATCATCCGGCTCGGCGACAAGACGACCCACGGCGGCGTCGTGGCAAGCGCCTCTCCCGTGCATACGATCCGCGGCATCGGCATCGCCAGGGTGGGCGACATGGTCGCGTGTCCATTGCCGGGCCATGGCAGCAATCCGATCATCGAGGGCAGTGCCGTATTCAGTATCGGCGGACGCAAGGTGGCGCTGCATGGGCATAAAAGCGCTTGCGGCTGCGCGCTGATCGCCAGCCTGCCCGTGGCCACGATAGGGTAGGCGGATCATGAGCGATATTTCCTTGCCGCAAGCACCGCCCGTACACCGTCCGCGCCGCCGGCTGGTGTTCAGGATAATCTTGTGGGTACTTGTGCTGGCAATTGTCGGCATTGCCTGGATTGCTCTGCTGGCAAGCGTGGCCCCATCGCGCCTGGATTTGTCAGGTGGGCGCGCAATACTGATGCTCTGCGCACCGCCCGTGCTGCTGGCCTTTCTGGGCTGGACAGGCCTGCAATTTCTGGCAACCCCAGGACCCGTGCCGTCTTTGCCTGCCAGCACGGCGATCCCGGCGCCGGCGCAGGAGCTGCCGCAGGAACCGCCGGCGCCGCCGATTCCCCTGGTGCGCCTGCATATCGGTGCCTGGAGCGCGCTGACGCCCCATGGCGCCGTGACCGAAACGGCCGAAGGCAGCAAGGCGCGCAAGCAAGTCTTCAAGCCTGACAAGGCCATCCTGCACCCGTCCGGCTACCCGGCCCATGCCGGTATCGTCGATTCCCTCGACCTCGGTGCTATGGGGCATGCCGCCGGCACGCGCCTGCGTGTCCCGCGCGTGATGACCCTGCTCGCCGCTATCCTTGACGACCTGCATGCGCAGCAGGGCAGCCTGGTTCGCCGCATCGATGGCCCGGTGAGCGTGTATTGGCTGGCGCCCGGTGCGATATCCGGCGACGCGGCGCAGGGCGCAGTCTTTGCACGGGCATGGCAGCATTCGGCCTGGCGTGACATGCGCTATGTCTTGCAGCCGATGGCGGCCGGCGAAGCCTGTCTTTTCACCGTGCTGTCGGCCCTGCAGCACGGCATCCGCCAGCCTGCCGTTTGCGCCATCATCGTCGGCGCCGACAGCTTGCTGGACCCCGAGGAACTCGCGCCTGCCTTGGCGCTTGGACAGGTGTTTTCCGCCAGCGCGCCGCAGGGCTTCATTCCTGCCGAAGGCGCGGGCGGCATCGTGCTGTGGAACCCGGACAGGGCGCCGGAGCAGGGTTGGGCGCATGCCGCAATACTGGGACCGGTCAGCACCGCGCAGGGTGCCGCGACGCACGCCGCCGTGCATGGCGTGATGTCCGCCGCGCTCATGGCGTCGGGCATGGACGCCGCCGATATCGCCCATGTTGTCAGCGATGCCGATCACCGCCCGCAGGCAAGCATGGCCGTGGTTGCCGCCATGTTGCAGCTGCTGGCCGGTCTCGACCCGCTGGAACAGCGGATGAGCCCCATGGAGTCGGCAGGCAGTTTCGGCGCTGCAGCCGATCTGGTCCATCTTGCGCTGGCGGTAGAACTGGCCAGTGAAAAACCGGCGCTGGCGCTCGGCACCACCGGCGGACAGTGCGCTGGCGTCGTGGTAATGCCCGCCTGAGCGGCAAGGGTGCACATGCAATGGTTTCAATCGCGCTCCTGCGATATACATTCCTCGCTACAATAATTGCAAAATATGCAAATCGTGGTAAACGACTGACGGGAATCGCATGTCATCCGCCTCGACCGACAAGATTGCTGACGCACTGGCCGCTTTCACGAGCGCCACGCGGCTGTACGAATTGACCATCGGCGAGGACGCGGACAGCGGCCTGCTGGTCGAAGCCTTTGCCGCCGACGAAGGGCTACAGGAGGTCGGCGCGCGCGACATCATTGCCTTGTCCACCAGCGCCCATGTTGCGCTGGCGTCCCTGCTGGGCCAGCCGGCCAGCCTGCATATCAGCCTGGCGGATGGCACGCGCACGCAGTTTTCCGGCTACATCAGCGAGGCGGCCATGCTGGGCAGCAATGGCGGCCTGGCGCGTTACCGCCTGCGCATCACGCCTTGGTTGTTTCTGCTGACGCAAGTGCGTAACAGCCGCGTCTGGCAAGATCGGAGCGTGACGGACATCGTCGACGAGGTATTACAAGCGTATGCACCATATGCGCTGTGGCGCTGGAGCGACGAGGTCGCATCTTTCATGCAGGACGTGGGCGAACGCAGCTATTGCTGCCAGTACCGCGAATCGGATTTCGATTTCGTGCGCCGGCTGCTGACCGAAGAAGGGCTGGCCTGGCGGTTTGACGATCAGACCATGGTCGTCTTTGCCGATAGCAGCCAGCTCTGCGCCACGCCCGAAGACGCCAGCAGCGCGCAGGCTGGCGGGCTGCGCTTTCATGGCGCGCGCGTCGGCGAGCCTAGCGACAGCGTGCAAGCCTTGAGCGCGCGGCGCAGCCTGCAGGTGGGCCTGAGCAGCGTGCTCAGCTATGACTACAAGGCGAAAAAGGCCGTGGCCGCCAGCGTGCCGGCCAACATCGCGCTTGGCGGCAAGAACGCGCCGGTGCTGGAAAGCTACGACACACCGGGCCAGTACTGGTACGCCAGCGCCGCCCAGGCGCAGCGCTACGCGCAGTTGCAGATGCAGGCCCATGAAGCGCGCGCCCAGCTGTGGCAGGCCCGTTCGACCGTGCGCACCCTGCGCGCCGGCACGCGCTTTACCCTGGCGCAGGGACCGTTACCGCAGGCCGATGGTGCCGCGTCCGAATATGTCGTGCTGCGCGTGGCCAGCATCGGCGTCAACAACCTGCCAGTGCCGGCCCTGGAGGGATTGGCGGAACTGTTCGGCCCGATACCGGAATTGCTGGAAGAAACCGTGGCGGAGTGGGGCGCAGGGTTTGCCGATGTCGCTGCCGCGATCGCCCAGGCGCAAGCCAGCGGTTACGCCAACTGCATCGAGATGATCACCGCAAGCACGCCGTGGCGTCCGGTACAGGATGGCAACGATGCGCGCCAGCACGCCACGCCGACCGCCCTGGGCAGCCAGAGCGCCATCGTCGTCGGCGCCGATGGCAATGACGTGGCCGGTGGCGCCGATGAAATTTACTGCGACAGGCTGGGCCGGGTGCGCATCCGCTTCCACTGGCAACAGGAGACTGGCGCGACTTGCTGGGTGCGCGTGGCGCAGCGCGCGGCCGGCGGCGGCATGGGCAGCCAGTTCCTGCCGCGCATCGGCCAGGAAGTGCTGGTGCAATTCCTGGAAAACGATATCGACCGGCCCGTCATCATCGGCGCGCTGTACAACGGGCAGGGCGAGGGCGGCACCAAACCGACCCCGGGCGGCGTCGGGGGCGAGCCAGGCGACGCCGGCGTGTTCCAGCCGGCCCACGATCACGCGGTAGCGGGCCAGGGCAATCTGGCGGGCGGCAATAGCCCGCTGTGGCATGGCGCCGCCGGGGCCAGCGCGGCGCACCGCAATGGAGCAGCGCAATGGGGCATCCGCAGCAAGGAGTTCGGCAAGGCGGGCGGCATGGCCGGTTACAACCAGCTGCTGTTCGACGACACCGACAGCCAGGGTCGGGTGCAGCTGAAAAGCAGCCATGCGGCCAGCGAACTGAGCCTGGGGCATCTGATCCACGGTGCCGACAATTACCGCGGCAGCCTGCGCGGCGCCGGCGCCGAGCTGCGCACGGATGCGTATGGCGCGGTGCGGGCGGGCGCAGGCCTGCTGGTATCCAGTTATGTGCTCAAGCACGAGGCTGCGCAACGCGATCCGTCCGGCGACAATGCCGGCGGTATCGCGTTGATGAAACAGGCGGTACTGCTGGGAGATACCTTCAGCGCTGCCGCCAAGACGCACCAGACGGTGGCTTACGCCAGCCATATCGGCGCCAGCGCGCCGGATGCCAGCGAACTCGACGAGCAGGCGGCGCCCCTGAAAGCCGTGCAGGCCAGCGTGGCGGGCATGCACGAACAATTGCCGCACACCAAGGACTCGCTGATCGCGATTGCCGCCAAGGCTGACCTGGGCCTGATCGCCGGGCAAGACCTGCAACTGGCCAATGGCGAGAGCGTCGTCCTGATGAGCGGGCAAGACACGCAATGGAGCAGCGGCGGCCAGTGGCGTCTGCACACGGGCCAGGCCATCGGCATGTTGGGCGGCGCCGTCAAGGCCGGGGAGGGGGATGCCGGGGTGCAACTGATCGCCGCCCAGGGCATCATCGACACGCAGGCGCAAGGCGACACCTTGCGGCTCCAGGCGCGCGACGAGGTCAACGTCATCAGCGCCAACGCGCATGTCGACTGGGCGGCGGCGACAAGCATCCGCCTGTCGACGGCGGGCGGGGCCAACATCACCATCGAGGGCGGGAATATCACCATCCAGTGCCCGGGCAAGATCACCGTATTTGCCGGCAAGAAAAGCTTCATCGGGCCCACGCGCGCACCATATGTGATGCCGCCATTGCCATCGAGCACGTGTAAAAGCTGCATTTTGAGCGCCATGCAACAGGGCGCAGCGGGAGTGCTGCGGTGACGCCCGACAGCGTTTCGGCATTGCACAACTGGGTCCGGGCCAGTCTTGAGCGGCAAAGCCTGCCTTATCTGCTGCTCGACAGTGCGCAAGCCGAAAACAGCCACCTGATGCTGCAGCGCTGGAAAGTGCCTTATGCGTCGCTGTTCGAGGAAACCCACGAAGCGAGCCTGCCCGAGATCGCGCCCCTGCTGATACGGCTGTCCGGCCTTGCGCCGGCCATGCTGGAAAAAGTCTGCGACTGGGCCGAAAAGCTCGGTTATGGCGCGCCTTGCCTGAGCTGGATGGAAAGTCCATGGCCCTTGCCCGAACTGGCGCGGCATTTGCGCCAGTTTCACGCCGTCGGCCTGAGCGACGAGCAGCAGATGATGCTGCGCTGGTATGACACGCGCATCCTGCCGGTCTGGCTGGCCTGCCTGGAGCCGCTGCAGCGCGAGCAGTTCGTGGCTGGACTGTTGAGCTTGCAGTACATCAACCGTTTTGGCGACGTTGCCGTCCTGCTGGAGGTCGACACTGCCGGTGCTGCACCGGACGCTGCGCTCATGGACTCGCCGCTCATCCACCTGGACGATGCGCAATACGGCATGCTGGTCGATGCCGGCGACGCCGATACGTTGATCAGCCATTTGCGGCGGGTGATCACGGACGAAACCAACGATACCCCGCCCCGGCTGCTGTACGAATTCGTCGCCCGCTACCAGCAGCGCGCGCTGGCCGCCGGCATCGACGACCTGGACCGCCAGACGCAATATCTGCTGCTGGCCCTGTACACGTCCGGCGCAGGCATTGAACATCCCGATTTCATCGCCCTGATGCAAGACCCACCCACCTCTATCGAAAGTTTTTATGAAGCCATGCAAGCCTTGTCCGACGATGTATGGGAAGCCGGCCCACCTTTATGGGGCGTACAGGTTGAAGCTTGACCGGCTGCCGGCGCTGTGCCTGAGTTTGGCCTTGGCGTTTGCTTGCGGCAACGTCGCGGCGCAGACAACGGTAAAAGCCGCGCCGCAGGCGTCAAGCATGGAGAAGCACGCCAAGCTGAAACCGGCCGACATCGCCAACCTGGTCAGCCATTTGCGGCGCGTGATCACCGATGAAACCAACGACACGCCGCCGCGCGTGCTGAACGCCTTTGTCGCGAAATACCAGCAGAGGGCGCTCGATGCCGGGATCGATGACCTCGACCGGCAAACGCAGTACGTCTTGCTGGCGCTATATACCTCCGGCAAGGCCATGGAACAGCCCTTGTTTATTGCATTCATGAAAACCCCACCCGCATCGCTCGATGCTTTTTACGACGCGCTGCAAGCCTTGCCGAAAACCGTTTGGGAAGCGGGGCCGCCGTTGTGGGAGTCGTATGAGCCAAAGGGATAATGATTCTTGAAATTGATTTCATGTAATTTGAATCACAAGATTTATTTGGCCGGCGAATTTCAGGAGATCACATGATAAAAAAACCATTGTCGAAAAATTTACTCAATGTATTTTTATGTATTTTTCTATCATTTTCAAATATTGCTTGTAGCAAGGAATCAGTGAAAACTAGCGTGAGTTTGACGGCATATAACCATACTGAGAGCGGCGTCGGAAGTTATATTGTGACACTGGCAGATGGAACTTCAGTAGAGGCTGGCTATCTGGCTCCTGGCGAAGGGGGGGGAGGAGAAACTTGTTGCCTTTCAATTCCTTCAGTATGGAAGCCTGGCATGAAAGCGACGATATCTATGCATATATTAAAGAATGGTAAGCCGATTCGAGTGGAGAAGATGGTCTCTGTACCTCGTTACAATTCGTCCGATGCCGGCAGATTTGTCGTTCATTTTCTTCACGATGGAAGCTTAAAGGTTTTTGTAACTAAATATTCGTTGGGACATCGAAAATATCCACTTTCTGGCAAGGAAGCGGAACTACAGCCTGGCGTTCCACTAGAAATAATATGGGAATAGAAATTATAAATAATTCAGGGATTTTGTAAAAATGTCTATTGTTTATACAGGAAGAAAAGCTCCTCTCGATGGGCGACGCAGGCTCACTCCCAAAGAATCGTCACAGCGTGCCAAGGCGATGGCTTGCGTCAGGTCGCCTCATAAAACAGAATGTCAGGGGCAGATTTATATCGGACTGTTTTATGATGGCAGTGGAAATAATCATGATTGGAAGCAGAAAGATCCGCTAGTCAATCCCAAGAGCTTGACACAAAGGCAAAGAAACAAGCACAGCAATGTTGCCCGGCTTTGGGATGCACATCTTGATGAAGAAAAAAATGGATTCTTTCGTGCATATATGCCAGGTGTTGGTACGCCGTTCAAGGAGATTGGCGATACGGTCGAGGCATTAACTGATAATGCGGGTGGTGGCTTCGGTTACATGGGTGCCGATCGTATCAATTGGGGTATCACTTCATTGCTCAATGCAGTGCACCGTTATTTGACAGGTACACCTATGCTAGGTCGGGACGAGCAAAGGCTGCTGGTTAATTTGATGAGTTCGCAAATGCTGCTTGGGTTGGAAGGCGTGCAGCGTTGGACAATGCTGACGTCGCTTGAAGAAAAACTGGCGCGTGTCGTCAAAAATCATCAGCGCAAGCTCAAGCAAATCAACGTATCCATCTTCGGTTTTTCTCGTGGCGCGGCCGAAGCGCGCGCCAGCGCGCACTGGCTGCATCAGGTGTTCGAACGGGAAACCGGCGCATTTGAGCTGGCAGGCGTCCCCATACGCATAGGCTTCCTGGGAATTTTTGATACCGTCGCCGCCGTTGGCGTCGGTGACGTAACGCCGGTGACCTTCGGGCATATGGCCTGGGGAAATGGAACCCAGAGCATTCATCCCGTAGTTGAAGAGTGCACGCATTTCATCGCTTTGCATGAACAGCGCGCCAGTTTTCCGTTGGAATCGGCAACGGGACGGGGCAATGTTGGTTACCCCGGCATGCATTCTGACGTAGGTGGGGGATATTACCCTGGCGAGCAGGGCCGTTCCATGCCGGGCTGGGGGCCTTCGCCGCATCTGTCGCAGATTCCCTTGATCGATATGCATTTCGCCGCCCTGAAAGCCGGTGTGCCCTTGCGCACCCTGAATGAGATGAAAGAGGCCAGGCACAGTTTGCTATTGCTTTCCTTTGCCACCGACCCAAGACTGATCGCCTCCTACAACAAATGGCTGACCCATAACGGCATCAAGGGCGCGGACGTTAAGACCTTTACCGAGGCGCATACAAAACAATATCTGCGCTGGCGCGGCATGTTGCACGCGCAGGGAAAAACGCAATTGAAGAGCAAGCGCTTTTTCAAGGAGTCGGATAAGCCGGGCCAGAAAGACTTGCTGGAGGCCGACACCGATCTGGGGATATATTTGCGCTCCTGGCGCGAACGAAAGAAGGCCAACGCAACCGTGGCGGGGTGGCTCAATGAACGTGCCAAGACGGTCTTGAATCGCGTCAGCCCGGCTGGCATGCTGTTTGTCGAAGACGGCAAAGACCCGTTAAGCGACTGGGAAGAGCGGTTTTTGAAAATCATGACGGAAGGCGCGCAGCCGCCGGCCGGCTGCGTCACGCTGTTTGAAGATTATGTGCACGATTCGCGCGCCGGCTTTCGCATCCTGGGCAAGCACGAACCGGTATGGCTGACCGGCGGCTATGGCCGCTTCCGCAACGTTTTCGTGCAAAGCGATGATTATTCGAACATGTCGAATATCGCCAATGAATCTTTGAAGACCGTCAAGGCAGCAGGCGACGCGGCCGTGACCTACTTCCAGAAGTTATATGGCTATACGGTCAGCACTTACCGGGCAGCGCGCAGAAAGGTTGCCGCGACCGCGAAGGCGGTGGCCGAGGCCGAAAAACGGCTGGAGCGGCAGGCGGTGGCAACGTACAGGGAAACGAGCCGGATGATCGTCGATGGCGCCACCCGCGCCGGTCACGGCGTGCATGATGCCGGGGTGGAGGCGGAAAAGAAATTGGACCGCGCAGTCAAGACCGCGAAAAACGCCATGCAGCAAGCCAGCCAGGAAGCCCGGCTTTATTATCAGGCCGAAAAAAAGGTCATCTTGAAATATGCGAAGGCAGAGGCCGAGTGGAAGGCGCAGCTGGAAAAGCGCTGGCGCGAGGAAGAACGGGAAAAAGCGAAATAAGACCGAGGCAGGCAGAACACCCTCGGCGACGGCAGATGCGCCGCCAAGGGGGAGGGGGCATCCGCTTAGCCATTGCCGGGCGGTTGCACGCCCAGCAGTTCTTCGATATGCGCGAGCGAATGGGGATCCTTGACCACCGTGCGTAGCCAGCTGTGCAAATCCTGGTCGGCCGCATTGGCGGCCTTGTCGGCAAAATAGGAGACGGGGCTGTGCGGCTCGCTGCGGCGGAAGAATTGCGCCACGGCGCGCAGTTGCTCGATCGCCTGCGCGCGGGTGGCGATGGCGCCGGGCGGGCCGGCGGGGACCGCTGGCAGGGCCGGCGCCATCGCGCTTTCTGCAACGGCCGTGCCGCCCGCCGCTGCGACAGGCACGGCTGGCGCCGCGCCGGCACTGGCGGGCATCACGCGCAGCATCGCTTCGACGGCTTCGCGTGCCGTGGAGAAGGCCGGGCTGTCGTTGCCCAGCCGGGCGTCGACGACTCTTTCAAGCTTGCGCAGCGCTTCCAGGCAATCTTGCGCGTCGACGGCGAAGCTGGCGCAGAAGGCGGCCGAGTTGTTGCGCCGCGCCGCTTCCATGTCGGACAACTTGACGCCCTCATGCTGTCTGGCGGAATCACCCGGGGCGGCCTGGCGCCGCGCCGTCTCGAAATCGATGGTGGAAAAGGCGCCGCCAGGGCCGCCCGTGACGGGCACCTCGCGCAGCAGCGCGGGGATGCGCGAGAGTATCCAGCTGAGGTTGCCAATGCGCTGCTCCTGGTCGCCATCCTCGGCTTCCGGGAACAGGCCCCGGTCCCAGAATTTTTCGCACAGCCCCGCCAGCACCAGCAAGCCTTCTGCCATGCCGCGCAGGTGGTGGCGCTTGGTGCCCGCTTCCGTCAGCCAGACGGCCAGGCGCAGATCCTTGCTGCTGCCGGCAAGCAGGCCGGCGCAGCTGCGCACGACGAAGTCCCAGTCGGCCTCTTTCAGGTCGGCGACCCATTCGCCCTGGTCGAGCGTGGGGTCGTCGAACTTGCGCGCCAGGGTAATGGCGTCGAGTTCGGGCGAAAACGCCAGGTCCACGCCTGCCGGTTGTTCATTGCTAATTGGAAGTAATAATTGTTCGGCTGAAAACATGTGGTCCCCTGATGGATGATTATTGCGCCATGCGAAATTCAATGCGACGGTTGCGGGCGCGCCCGTCCACCGTGTCATTGCTGGCGATCGGCCGGTCGGAGCCCTGGCCCGAGGCCGTCAGCAGGTCGCCGTGGATGCCTTTCGATGCCAGGTAGAATTTGACGGCCTCGGCCCGCGCCTGGCTCAGGCTCTGGTTACTGGCGCGCAAGCCCTGGTTATCGGTATGGCCGATGATTTCGACCTTGCGGCCGGCCAGTTTTTGCATGGCTGCCGCCATTTCATCGAGGATGGCGCGGCCCGATGGCGTCAAGGTGGCCTTGCCGCTTTCAAACTCGATGGTGCGGTTGGCCAGGGTGGTGTCGAGCACGCCTTGCTCGCTGGCCGACACGCGCAGGCCATTGTTGACGCTGTAGGTGGGATTGAGGCTGGTGGCGATATCGCTGGCGATTTTTTGCCGCTGCGCCTCGTTGGCCACTTCCCCGCGCACGCTGACGACGCTGCCGTCGATTTTCAGCTGGCCGCGGCTGATCTGCTTGAGGTTGGGGGACAGCAGCTTTTGTACATAGGCGTTCCAGTTGGCAGGCAGCACCACCTGGCCGACGGCGATCTGGTCGACCACCTTGTCGGCGCCGTACAGTTCGCGCAGGCGCGCCAGCACGGCGGCCTTGCTCGCTTCGTCAGGCACGGTGCCAGCGGCCAGCACCTGGCCTGGCTGTGGCGTGGCGGCCGTGGGTACCGAGATGGGCGCTTGCGCTGAAGCGGACATGGCGGCCAGCGCCATGCCGAGGAAGAGAACGATCCGGGATACGCGCATGGTCAGGTTCCGATAAAGGCGGCGCGCAGGGAATCGTGCGCCGATTTGAGCGAGAGGTTGGCTTGCGCCAGATAGGTCGACACTTTCTTGATCGCGTAGTCGTTGCCGACGTGTTCCTCGACCCAGTCCAGGTCGTCGAACGCGATATGGTGTTCCAGTGCCGCCTGCGGGTTCATCAGTACATGCAGGGTCTGCGCCGACGCGCCGGAAAATCCCAGCACCAGCGTCTGCCGGCCGCGCAGCCGCGTGATGAACAGCGCCAACTCGAAGTCGGCACGCGCCAGGAACGGCGTGATCAGGTGCATCCAGAAAGCCGCCACCATGTTGCGGTACAGCGGGTCGGCCGGCAGCGGCAATTCGAGACTTTTCTCCAGCCGGCTGGAACTGCTGGCCATCACCGGCTGCAGCAGCAGGCCCAGTGCCAGCAGCACCTGCCGCACCGTGCCCGTGAACCCGGTGGGCGCCAGCAGCGCGTCGAGTTCGCCCACGGTCTGCATGTCGAGGAAATCGTTGAAGGTGGCTTCATAGGCGGCGGCACGCAGGTCGAGGTCGATGCTGGCATGGCTGGCCGCGTGCAGCGCGTTGCCCGCATCGGGGCCGCGCATGTCGTTGCTGAGCGCTTCGCAGCGGTTCCACAGGCGCGACAGCACCAGCGGACTGTTGGCGACAAACGCGGCCGGCTGGTCCACTTCCATGGTGCTCATCATCAGGAAGGGAAAACGGCGCGACGACGCATCGCTGCTGGCGGCGATATGGCCGGCGATGGCGCGTCCCCGGCGCGGGCCGATGAAGGCGAAATGCATGGGCGGCAACGCATCGTAGGTCAGCTTCCAGCGCGCGTCGGCGCTGAGCAGGTCCATCGCCTGCGCCAGCCAGTCGTCGAGGATCTTCAGCAGGGCCGGGTTGTCGCTGGCCTTGACGAAGTCGCCGCGGCTGGGCAGCTTGCCGAAATAGCCGATCGGGGTGGCGGTGGTGCGGCTCATGGCGCGACGGCGGCGCTGGCCGCATTGCCGGTGGCGGTGGGGGCGGCGCCAGGCGCATTCACGGCCGGTACGCTCTGGGCCACGACTTCCGGCAGCTTCAGGCCGCGGAAGCCCGCGGCGCCCGAGGCGGTGGCCGGTGCCGCGGGCGGCGCCGGCGTGGCGACGATCTTCAGGTTGGCGGCCACGCTCACGCCGCTGTTTTCCCAGCTCAATTCGAATACGCCGCCATCCTTGCGCTTGCGCTTGGCCGAATCGATCATTTTCTTCAGGCCGAAATGGCCGGGTTCGCTGAGCAACACGACCGTGCGGCCCTCCGGCGTGATGGCGCTGATGCGCGCGCCTGGCGTGCCTTGCGGATTCGGCCAGACCATATGGATCCACGGCTGCGGCTGGCCGCGCCAGCGCAGCGCCTGGCCATCGATCTCGATCGTGTACTCGGTGGCGCCGGTGGCGGCCAGCGCCTGCAGGTCGAAACGGGTTTGCGCTTCACCGGCGCCGGCCGCCGTGGCCACGCCGTTGGCGCTGAGCGGAGCGATCCAGCCGGGGAAGCTGGCCACCACCGACGGCGCCAGGCCGATGCCCATGTTGGCCCAGGTCTTGGCGCTGAGTGAATCGCCGCGGCGCACCACCAGCGGGCCGATGGTGGTATTGAAGAACTTGGCGATGCTGCCTTCCGGTCCGAATACCTGGCCGATGTCGGCATTGCTGGCCTCGCTACCCGAGGAGGGCGCGAACGGATACTTGGGCGCCAGGGTTTTCTGGAACGGTTCGAGCACCTGCGCCAGCCAGACCTTGTTGATTTCCGTTTCGGTCGGCTTGATGATGACGGCGAACGTCTGCATCAGCGGACGCACCAGCAGCGGCCGGATCGCCTGCTTTTGCGCATCGGTCATGCCGGTCAGCATCTGTTCATCCACGTATTTGAGCGCATCGGCCAGTTCCGAACCGGTGCCGTCCAGTGTCTGCTGCATGAACTGCTTGGCGCCGGGACCCGTATCGCCCTGGTTCTTGATCTGGTTGAAGCGGGCGCGCAGCTTCGATAGCGCTTCCATGTAGCCGCGCATCAGCGATGCATCCTTGTCCTTGGTAACCACCAGGCGGGCGACGCCGGAGAATTCGCGGCCCACCGGTCCCATCGGCAAGGCGCCGGCGGCGGGCGCGCCGCTGCCGATGTTGACGTTGATGCCGGAGGGTTTCTGGCGCAGGATGGTTTCCTTGAACCAGCCCATCACGCCGCGCTGGGCGCGCTGCAAGCCCTGGCCCAGCAGTGACGGGTTGTCCCACGAGGTTTCCTTGTACACAGTTTCGATCAGCTTGTTGATCGGCGAGGTTTGCGGATCGCCGAGCCGGTTCATGGCCGCCGCCGCATTGTCGAAGCCGTTCAACTCGCGGATGCTGACGCCCTGGATGAATTTCTGCCATTCCTTGGCGTAGTCCGTCTTGTACAGTTCGACCAGCGCTTTCTGGATCTGCTCCGGGCTGCCTTCCAGCGTCAGGTCATCCTTCGACGCCGTTTTCAGCACCCAGTCGGCGCTTTGCAGTTCGCGGTTGGCCGCCTCCTGGAACGCTTGCTGGATGAATTGTTCCCATGCGTCGCGCGTGAAGGTGCCGGGAATGGCGTAGCTGCCCAGCACCAGCTCCTTGTCCTGCTCGCCGACGATGCGCGCCACCGTCATCGAGGCGAAGCGCGTGGCGGCGCGTGCCTTGACGTCGGCGTACACGCGTTCGCGCGCCGGCATGCCCCGCACCACGCGGCGCAGGCTGTCGCGCGACTGGTCGACCAGCGCCAGCTTGCTGTCGATCTGCGGCCAGGACGGGTCGTTGATCTGGGTGAGGTAAAACGAAATCATGCGTTCGGCGCTGCGTATCATCTGTTCGCGCGGCATGCTGCCGCGGTTGCTGTCGAGCCAGACTCTCCAGAAGCGGGTCAGCTGGTCATTCAAGTGGCTCGCTTCGGCGCGCGACTTGTCGCTCAGCATCAGATAGGTTTTCAGGGCGTTATAGGCGTCTTCCACATTGGCCGGCGAGGCATCCTTGAACTGCTGCGCGCCGAGGTTGACGGCGGCGGCCGTGGCTGGCGGCGCGGCGGCCGGGGCGCTGGCCAGGGCCGCCGTCGGCGTGGCGGCTACCGGTGCCGCCAGGGTGCCGGCCGGCGCGGGCAGGGTGGCGGCCGCGCTGGCCGACACCGCGCCCGACTGCGGCGTGCTGGCCATCGGCTGCAAGCGGCTGGCGCCGGCATTGACCTCGGCCAGGAAGGCTTCCAGCGATTGCGACACCGGGGCCAGCATCACTTCACGCACGCCCGAAAAATACTCTTCGCGTAGTTTGCGTTCCAGCAAGTCCCCCTGGTACAGGCCCAGGCCCAGCGAGACAGGCCGGCTGTTGCGGTAGGAATCGAGCTGCTCGATCCGGTCCTGCATGATTTCCAGCGCTTCGAAACGCGATTGCAGGTCGAGCCGCTTGTCCTGCACCTTGATCGCCTGGTCCAGGTCGGCCTGCACGTTGGCCACGAGCTGGCGGTTGGCCATGTAAGACCAGCTCCAGCCGGCCAGCGCCAGGCCCACCAGCGCGGTGGCGGCAAAGAAAGTGGCGTAGCGCACGCGGGTCTTGGCCGGACTGGCGTACTGGGCGACCAGCTCCTTGTCGGCGAAGATCACCTTGCGGAACAGATTGAGCAGGAAATAGCCGTGCTGGTCCTGTACCGCTTTCTGCTGCTGCGGCTGCAATTTCAAATCGAAGCGCTGCGCCACCCGTTCCGACGAGGCCGATACCGACATGCCTTCCTGCAGCGCGCTGGTGAAATAGAAGCCGCGCATGACGGGCTTGAACTGGAACGGGTTTTCCTCGAACAGGGTGGCGATGAAGGCGCGCAGCGACCCCTTGATCGCACTGAACTCGAGCGGGAAGGTAAACACACCCGGCGGCATGCGTTCCTGCTGCTGCAGCGACATGCTGGCCAGGCTCAGCTCTTTCAAGCCGTCATACAGTTCGTCGAAACGCTGGTCGAACTGCTCCAGCACGTCCTGCCTGGAACTGGTCTGGCTGTAGGGCAGGGTGGCGCCCCATACCCGGTCGCGTTCGCCCCGTTCCGTGTCCTGGAAAAATTCGTTAAAACCGGTAATCAGGTCGGCCTTGGTGAACACCACGTAGACGGGCGCGTGCACTTCCAGTTTTTCCGTCAGCTCCTGCACCCGCTGGCGCAGGTTCTTGGCCAGGTTGATGGCGAATTCGGGCCGGCTGCCGGTCAGTTCGGCAATGCTGACGGCGATGATGATGCCGTTGATCGGCGCGCGCTTGCGGTGTTTTTTCAGCAGCGCCAGGAAGCCGAACCATTCGGCACGGTCTTCGTCGTTGACGGAATAACGGCCAGCCGTGTCGAGCAGGATGCCGTCGGTGGTGAAGAACCAGTCGCAATTGCGGGTGCCGCCGATGCCTTGCACGATCTTGCTGTCGGCAAAAGGAAACTGCAGGCCGGAATTGGCGATCGCCGTGCTCTTGCCGGCTGCCGGATTGCCGATGACCATATACCAGGGCAACTCGTACAGGGCGGCGTCGCCCGACAGCTGGCCCAGTTTGGACGTCTTGATGGTGCCGATCGCTTCGAGCATGCGTTTGCGGATGGCTTCGGTTTCCTCGCGCTGCGTGGGCCCCGCCTTGGGTACCGCGCCGGCCGTCTGCTGTTCCAGCATGCCGCCGAAGCTGGCGGCGTCGCGCTGGCGGCGCCTGCGCTGCAGCCACCATACCGCGCTGGCGACCAGCAGGACCAGCGCCAGCGGCGGCACGATCCATACCAGCGGCCATTCAAAGATGACGGCGCAACTGACCAGCAGCGCGGCCAGCGCCACGAAGCCGATGGCGAACAGGCTGAAACGGGTAGTAATGGAATGCCAGAATCGTTGCATCATAGTATGAGGGGCGAGAGGTTGATAGGCATGGTGGAGGGAGGGGTCATGTCGCGGCGAGGGATTCAGGGGCAAGGGCTTTCGGGCCCACCACCACGGCGGCCCGTTGGAAGGCGTCGAGGTTGCTCAGGCATAGCACCTGGCTGGCATTCTCGGCCGCCTCGTGCCGCGCCAGCACCAGCGCCGCCAGGGTGGCTACATGGCCACTCTGGCCGCAGGCCGCCGCCACACTGAGTACGTCGTTGCTGAGATCGATATCGGGCAGCAGCGTGCCGGCATTGTTCATCAGTTCGATCATGCGGCTGGAGCGCTGGTCGGCATCGGCGTATAGCCGCGTGATCGCGTCCGGGGCGACAGACGCCGCCGACATTGCCTTGCCGCCCAGCTCGGCCAGCAAGGTGGCATCGCCATGGCCGCGGCCATCCGCCGACTGGCCGCGCACGGCCATGCTGGCATGGTGCAGCAGTACCGGCGTGTCCGCCTGCAGCGCCGCCGCCTGGGCCGCATCGGCCAGCAGCAGGCCGGCCGCGCCTTCGCCGGGAATCTGCCCGCCCGGCTGGCCGGTATTGAACAGCAGGCCGCGCGAGGTCCAGTCATGCACGGTCAGCTCGCCGATATGCGAACCGCAGGCCAGCACGATGGCCAGGCACGGCAGCTCCTGCAAGGCCGCCTGCGCGGCCAGCTGTTCGATCAGCGCCAGCGGCCCGCTGTCGCCGGCCAGGTGCACGCTGAGCTTGTCGGGCGGCCAGCCCTGCTGTTGCGCCTGCCCATGCAGCCAGGCGGCGCCCGTGTCGCACTGCGGCTTGTTCCAATCGGGCGGCAACAGCAGATGCAGTTGCAGGGTCGGCAACGGCAGCGCGGCGCGCGATCCCGGTTGTGCCGCCTGGTAGTCGTCGAGCTGCGCGTGCATCGCCGCTTCCTGCATCAGTTCGGTCAATACCTCGGCGCCCAGCGCCAGTGCGCGCAGGTGTTCGGCATCGAAATGCGGTGCTGCGCCCGGCGCCGTATCGGCCGGACGGGTCTGCAGCCAGTCGTCCAGCAGGGCTTTCTGGCCATGTTCATCGAGGTCCGCCACGCGGGCGCTCATCACCGGGTAGCCTTGCGCGTCGGTCAGTTCCGGATCGAGCTCGGGACGCTGCTGCTTGTCCAGCAGCGCGGCCGCCAGTTCCGGCGCCGAGGCGCCACCCGGCATGCGCAGTGCGGCGGCGGCCAGGTGCAGCGGCGCGCGCGGCGCAGGGTCATTGCCGGGCGCCCCGGCGTCGCCGTCGGCGGCGTCAACCAGCGCCGGCACCGCAGCCGGCGCGGCCAGCCTCGTTACCAGTTTCTTGCCCAGCCACCAGCTTATGAGGAGCGCCAGCGGCAATGCCAGCATGCTGCCGGCCAGGTCGCCCGTCGATGGCATGCGCGTGCTGGTGCGCCAGTACCAGATCGCGCCGCCCCAGCATAAGGCGAACACGGCCAGTATCAGCAGGCTGCGCCGCAGCCACGGGCGCATCAGTGCGCTCCCTTGCAGTGGCGACCGGAGGTCATAGCTGATCCGTGGTGGCTTGCTGGCTGGCGATCAGCACCGCGCCACAACTGGTCTTGTCGCCCTGGCGGGCCACCGGCTTGCCATCGACGATCCAGCTGGCGTCGCCGCTGACGATGGGACAGATGCCATGGCCTGGCCGCGGGCACGACACCTTGTCGCCTACGCGCGCAATGCCGATGCCGCCGCTGTCCGTCACCGCCGAGGCCTCCAGCACGCTGCCGCCATGCGATGTCTTGTCGCCCAATCTGATTACGGGACCAGCCATATGTGCTCCTTCCAGTCATCATTGTTTTTTCATTACACCAGGCACGCGCAGTTCGGTGTGGCCGAAGTCCATCATTTTCCAGCGGCCGCCCCACGTCATGCCGACCGATTCGGCCACTTCGCCATACAGCTGATAGCCGCGCATGGCCCACGGATCTTTCTCTGATATCACCAGCTTGCCGTCGCGCAAAAAGGCGCAATCGGCGGCCAGGCCATACTGATGCCAGCTCTGGAACGCGGCCGCATTGGTGACATTGCTGCCCATGCCGGCCAGCATGTTTTGCCGTTCCGGACTGCGGTAACCTTCCAGGATGGCCATGTCGTAGCCATGTTTTTCCTTCATGATCTTGAACACCAGCAGCAGCCTTTGCGCGTATTCGGCATTGAGCAGCGTCCAGTTGCGGCTGGCCGATACCAGCATCGGCCGCACTTGCTGCACTTCCTCGGTGGCAAACACCAGCGGCGGCAGATCCACCGGCGGCACCAGCTGTTCCCCTTGCAGCAGGGCCGACACTTGCGTATTCATTTCGCGCGTCGACACCTCGTAGCCGCCCAACACGTTCTTGCTGCCTGCCAGCAAGGCGATCGCCGGTGGCAGGCACATCACTGCCGCACCGCCCAGAAACAGCAGGTAATGGCGGCGCACGAACGCCGCACTGCCGAGCAAGGTGCTGGCGCCGCCACGGCGCAGCGTGTCCAGTCCGGCGTTCCTGCCCCGGGCCAGCCGCTCGAGCCGCGCCCCGATGCCCTGTTCGGCCGTCGCCAGCGCCCGCATCACCAGTTCGCGGCCGGATGGAAACAGCACGAGCCAGCTGATCAGGCATGCGAGTAAAAAATAGAGTGCCACCGCCAGTAGAAACACGCCCACCCCGTTCCAAAAAAGGCGCCAGGCATGGGCAGTTGAATGCCGCTGTGCCAGCGTTTGCGCTAATATTGCCGCTGAGTATATCTTACTAACTTGCTAATTACGGGGGCTTAGTTTCAATTGTGCGCCGGGTGCACACTGTTGATTTCCTAACATGCGTCACGCTTTTTTTTATTGTCGTAAGGTATTGCAAATATTGACAGGAGTTAAGATTTTGCCAAGCAATGACGACAGCCCGCGGCCATCGACACGGCCCAGCTTATTGACGCCCGCACAACAGGCCGAGGCGGACCGTAGCCGTATCCTCAACCATCTCGAAGGCGGCAAGCGGCCTGCGCCCGTGCCGCTTGGCGGCAGGCGCGCCAGCCGGTGGCCGGTCTGGGGTGGCATGCTGGCCGGCGCCTTGCTGTTGCTGGCCACCGGCGCCTGGCTGGGGCAACGCGAGACGGCGGCGGTGGAGGACCCGGTGTTGCGTAGCACGGCGCCAGCAGCGGAAACACCGGCCGCGGCCACCGCTCCCGTCACCGCCGCGGCCAGCATACGCGAAGAGGAACAGCCGGCGCCGCCGCGGCAGAGCTTGAGCGAAATGCTGGGCGCCGACCTGCCAGCTCCCGTCCCGGCGCCGGTGCCCGGTCCCAGGGATGTACTGAGCAAGGCGCTGGAAAGTCCGCAGAAGAGCGCGCCCAAGCCGGCGCGCGCGCCGCAGAAAAAACCGCCAGCCAAACCGCTCAATCCCGCTGATAAGGCCAAGCCCGCCGCCACGCCGGAACAGGAAAGCGACGTGGCCCTCCTGGCCGCGCTGGTGTCGCATGCCCAGGCTGGCACGCCGCCCAAAAAAGCGCCGTCCAGCCTGCAAGCCCAGTTACAGCAATGCAGCAAGTTGAAACCGGCCGCCGCCGATAGCTGCCGGCAGAGAACTTGCGCCGGCCGTACCGGCAAGCCGCTATGCAAGGCCGCCAGGGCTGCGTCGAAAGGCGCGCAATGAGCGCAGCGCAGCTGGACCAGGTGGGCGCCGCGCTGGGAGCGTTCTCCAGCATCACGCGCTTGTACGAAATCAAGCTTGAAGGCGACAGCGCGCAGGACGCGGACCTGCTTCTGGTGGAAGCGTTCGCCTGCGACGAGCAATTGCAGACGCCCGGCGCGCGCGATGTCATCGTGCTGTCGACCAGCGCGCAGCTGGCGCTGGCACCCATGCTGGGCAAGCTGGCCACGCTGCAAGTGAGCTTGTTTGATGGTAGCCGCGCCAGCTTCAGCGGTCATGTCAGCGAGGCGGCCATGCTGGGCAGCATGGGCGGCCTGGCGCGCTACCGGCTGCGCCTGACGCCCTGGTTGTGGCGGCTGGGCCAGGTGCGTAACAGCAGAGTCTGGCAAGACAAGAGCGTGATCGAGATCGTCGAGTCCGTGTTCCAGTCCTACGCGCCGGCGGCGCGGTGGCGCTGGAGCGATGACACGCGTCCGTTCATGGATGGCGCCGCGGCGCGCAGCTATTGCTGCCAGTACCGCGAGTCGGACCTCGATTTCGTCAGCCGCCTGCTGACCGAAGAAGGGCTGGCGTGGCGCTTCGAGGAACAGGAAGGCGGCCATTGCCTGGTGCTGTTTGCCGACAGCAGCAGCGACAGCGCGGTGCCGGAAGATACTTCCAGCGCGGCTGGCGGCGGTATCCGTTTTCATGGCGCACGCGTCGGCGAGCAGGGCGACACGCTGCAGGCGTTCAGCACGGCGCGTTCGCTGAACACGGCGCTGGCGACCGTGCTCAGTTATGACTACAAGGCCAAGCAGGCGGTCGCGGCCAGCGTGCCGACCCGGACGGCGGTGGGCGGCCAGCATGCGCCGCTGCTGGAAAGCTACGATACGCCGGGCCAGTATTACTATGCCGACTCGGCCCAGGCCAGCCGCTACGCGCTGTTGCGGATGCAATCGATCGAAGCGCGCAGCGAACGCTGCGTTGCCCGTTCGACGGTGCGCACCTTGCGCGCCGGTACGCGCTTCAGCCTGACGCAGGGACCGCTGCAGGCGGCGGGCGGCGACGCGCCGGCCCCCGCTTATACGGTGCTGCGCGTTTGCAGCGTGGGCGTCAACAACCTGCCGGCGCCGGCCAGGCAAGGTCTGGCCGAACTGTTCGGCCCGATCCCGGAACTGCTGCAGGAAAGCCTGGGCACGCTGAACCTGGGCCCGCGCCACATCGAACATTTCGAGCAGGTGATCGCCCAGGCGGTGGCCAGCGGCTACGCCAATCATCTGGAAGCGATTCCCGCCGCTACGCCGTGGCGCCCGGTGCTGGGTGAGAACGGATTGCGCCAGCATCCGAAACCGACCGCCTTCGGCAGCCAGAGCGCCATCGTCGTGGGAGCCGATGGCAATGACGCGGCCAGCGGCGCCGATGAAATATATTGCGACAGCCTGGGCCGGGTGCGCATCCGCTTTCACTGGCAGCAGGAGACTGGCGCAACTTGCTGGGTGCGGGTCGCGCAGCGCGCGGCCGGCGGCGGCATGGGCAGCCAGTTCCTGCCGCGCATCGGCCAGGAAGTGCTGGTGCAGTTCCTGGAAAACGATATCGACCGGCCCATCATCGTCGGCGCGCTGTACAACGGCCAGGGCGAGGGTGGCGGTGCGCCCACGCCGGGCGGCGCCGCCGCTGCCCAGGCCGACACAGACAAACTGTTCGCGCCAGCCCACGACCATGGCGTCACGGCCCAGGGCAACTTGGCGGGCGGCAATAGCCCGCTGTGGCATGGCGCCGCCGGGGCCAGCGCGGCGCACCGCAATGGAGCAGCGCAATGGGGCATCCGCAGCAAGGAGTTCGGCAAGGCGGGCAGCATGGCTGGCTACAACCAGCTGCTGTTCGACGACACCGACAGCCAGGGCCGGGTGCAGCTGAAAAGCAGCCATGCGGCCAGCGAGCTGAGCCTGGGCCATCTGATCCACGCGGCCGACAATTACCGCGGCAGCCTGCGCGGCGCCGGCGCCGAGCTGCGCACGGATGCGTATGGCGCGGTGCGGGCGGGCGCAGGCCTGCTGGTATCCAGTTATGTACTCAACCATGGCGCCGGCGCGCGCGACCCGGCCGGCGACAATGCGCCCGGCATGGCGCTGCTCAAGCAGGCCGCCAAGCTGGGCGAGACCTTCAGCGCGGCGGCCGTCACGCACCAGGGCGTGGCCTATGCGGCGCATCTGGGGGCGACGGCGCTCGGCAGCAGTACGCTCGATGTGAAGGCCGCGCCGTTGCCGGCCTTCCTGACCAGTGCCTCGGGCATGCTGAGCCGCGACAGCGTGGCGGCCGCCAGGAGCGATGCGGCCGGCAAGCCCGTCGCGCCGGCCGACGACAAGCTGCCGCACAGCAGCGACGCCATCATCGCGGTGGCGGCCAAGGGGGGGCTGGGCGTGGTGGCTGGCCAGGATATGCAATTGTCGAATGGCGAAACGGTAACACTGATGAGCGGGCTCGATACGCAGTTCGCCGGCGGCGGCAAGTGGCGATTGCACACGGGCCAGGCGATCGGTCTGCTGGGCGGTGTGGTCAAGCCGGGCGAGGGCGAGCTGGGCATGCAGCTGGTGGCGGCCAGCCAGCCCATCGAGGTGCAAGCCCAGTCCGACGAGATCAAGGTGCAGGCGCGCGAAGAGGTCAATGTCGTCAGCGCCAACGCGCATATCGACTGGGCGGCGGCAAAAAGCATCCGCCTGTCCACGGCGGGCGGCGCCAACATCACCATCGAGGGCGGCAATATCACGATCCAGTGCCCCGGGAAGATCACAGTGTTTGCAGGCAAGAAAAGTTTTCTGGGGCCGACAGGACTCGGTTATCCATTGCCCCGTCTGCCGCGTTCCGAACTGGCGTTGCGGCCCTTGAAATTCTTGCTGCGCCTGGCCGACACGCCGGGGCTGAAAGGCCATGCGCTGGCGCACACGCCGTGGAAGATCACCCATGGCGCGCAGCCCGACGGCATGGATTTCATCGACGACGACAAGCTGGTGGCGCAGGGCAAGACCGATGCATCGGGGAATATCAAGCTCAGCGATGCGGAGGAAGAAAAGCTTGCCGCCGTCTATGCGAGCAATCCGGACCATACATGGATCGTGTATCCGGGCCACAGCGTGCGGCTGAATGTGGAAACCGAATCGCCCGACTGGACTGACAAGGAAAAGCTGTTCCATGCGATGCAGGCGGCGGATTTCAGCGCCGGGCGCTATGCCACCATCTTCGAGGCGGCCGCCGCACCGCAGGCGCGCTATGCGAAAGAAGCGCTGGCCTCGCTTACCCTGAAAAACATCCTGCCGAAGGTGAAAGTCTGATGCTGACGTTTTCCTTCCATGCAAGCCAACCGGCGACACACTGCGACATGCGTCATGACAAATAAAAATATCTCCCAGCTGACGGGCAAGGACGGTACGCCGAGCGCGCCGGCCACGTCGGCGCCTGGCTGTTTCGTGCACGACGGCGAAGAATTGCCGAATTTCCCCGAGCAAAAGTGGGGCAGCATCTTTTCGGAACAGCAAAAGGGCAACCAGGTCGAATTCTATGTCACCGGCGAAGAGTATTTCACGGCAGTGGCGAAAGCCATCGAAGGCGCCAAGAAATCGATTTTCATCACGGGTTGGCAAGTCAATTTCGATGTCGAACTGACGGCGGGCAAGACCTTGTTCGAATGCCTGGAAACGGCGATAAGCAATCCCCACCATCCGAAAGTGTATGTGATGCCGTGGCTTTCGCCCAAGGTTGGGGTCGATACGGGCGACTTCGAAACCGTGCTGGCGATCTTCCAGCTCAATGCAGGCGTCGGCGGCCCCGCCAAGGCGTTCGCCTTGCCGGCGATCGCCCAGAGCGACATGGAAGGCATGCTGGGCATCGGCTTTTCCCATCACCAGAAACTCGTGGTGATCGACAATGAGCGCGCGTTTGTCGGCGGCATCGACCTTGCCTATGGCCGCCGCGACAACGGCAAGTTCGCCCTCAGCCACGGCACGCGCAAGGGCAACGAGGTGTACAACACCTGCATCCCGGCCATCGAGCCGATGAACCATGAAGCGCAAACGGCCTACCTGACGCGCGCCGAACTGCTGGCCGGTTGCATCGGCGGAAAAGTCGGTGGCGCGGCCACGTTTGCCACCTCGGCCACGATCAGGCCGATCGCCGTCGCGCTCGACGTGGTGCAGGACGCCAAGGACGGCATCGCGCGGATATCGAGGAATATTTCCGCCAAATGGGATGCGATCGACCTGATGCCCGACTTTATCGGCAAGCTGCAGGACATACCGATCGATGTCGCGCAGGATATATCGCGCTGGGCTTACGGCCAGCTCGACAAAGGCTTGCGCGACAAGGTCGATGCCGTGCGCACCACGGGCAGCGCGCATGTGATCGACGGCGGCACGGCGCTGATGTCGTGGCTGAACGCCGGCTCGCTGAACAAGCTGCCGCCCGAATTGCGCAGCGGCACGGTCAAGCTGATCGAGACCTTCGTGATCGGCGTCCTCACTTATCTGTCGACCTTGGCCGACGCGCGTCCCACGCGCTATGAAAACCTGAAAAAACTGCGCAAGATCATGCCGACCGGGGCCAAGACCTTCGCCGCCACGCAGCCGCGCATGCCATGGCACGATGTGCATGCGGCCATCGTCGGGCCGTCGGTCAGCGACTTGAGCCGCAATTTCATCGAGCGCTGGAACGGCATTGCCCAGCGATATGAAAAATCGTATCAGGCCAGCATGCCGCCTTCGCTGATCAAGATGTTTCAGGCGCTGGGCATGTCCGGCACGCCCAGGCTGGTCTTGCAGCGCATCGCCGCCGCGCCGCCGCCCAAAACGCCTGCGAAGCCGCCGGGAGATGCTTGGGTGCAAGTGTTGCGCAGCGCGCCGATGAGGTTGCTCAATGACGAGCTGGCCGCACATGCGCGCGGCAGCAAACCCGCGGCCAGGCCGGAATGGCCGCAGAACAACTGTCTGAAGGCGATGCTGACGGCAATTAATGGAGCGCAGAAGTTCATCTACATCGAAGGCCAGTTTTTCCAGTCGGAATATGGTAGCGATGCGAGCAAGACCAGGCCGCTGTCCGGTCCGATGGCGGCGCTGCTCGACATCAGCAAGTCGCCGGCCTATGAAAAGTATGCGCGGCAGCTCGGCGTGTATGGCGTGCCGCCGGCAGACATGATCGACAAGCTGATCTGGTCGCAGATCGACGATGTCAAGGCCGACATTACCGGTGGCGGCAGCGATTTCATGGCCGATCTGTTCAATGTGATGAGCAACTACGCCGATATCACCTCGACCCGCATGATGGGCAAGGAAGAGCCAGGCATCCTCAATCCGATCGGCCTGGCATTGTCGCAGCGCATCGAGCGGGCCATCAACGATGGCTTGCCCTTCCATGTCTACATGGTGCTGCCGGTGCATCCGGAAGGCACGCTCGACACCCTCAATATCATGACGCAGTTGCATTTGACGATGCAGTCGCTGGTGTTCGGCAAGGATAGCCTGGTCAACCGGATCCGGCGCGCCATCCTGGTGCGGGATCTGCGCAAGAGCAAAAAACTGGGGGCGGAAGAGGCCAGGAAAACCGTTGCCGGCTACGCGCCGGACCGGCTGGCCGAACTGGCCGGCGACAAGTGGACCAGCTACCTGACCTTGCTCAACTTGCGTTCCTGGGAAACCCTGGGCACGCGTCACGTGACGGAGCAGATTTATGTGCACTCCAAGCTGCTGATCGCCGACGACAGGGTGGCGATCCTGGGCAGCGCCAATATCAACGACCGCAGCCAGCTGGGCGGGCGCGATTCGGAACTGGCGGTCGTCGTCAGGGATGACAATCAGACCGATGTCGAGCTCGATGGTGTCGATAGCGACAAGGTCAGCGTCAACGTGCATGACTTGCGGGTGCGCCTGTGGAAAAAACTGTTCGGCCTGACCGATGGCGCCACCCCGGCCAAGGGCTTGATCAAGCACCTGTTGCGTCCGGCGGCTCCGGACACCTGGGAGGCGATTCAAAAATTGGCGCTGGTCAATGCGGAAGCGTATGCCAAGGCCTTCGCTTTTCTGGCCCGTCCAAGCGGCAAGCCCAGTTCGATCTGGCCCACCTGGAATGCCAGGACGCGCAGCCTGGAACACCATATGCCGTTCCACGAGCGCTTCTGGCGCGATGCCGATATCTTGCGCGACAAATCGCACTCCTGGGAGGCGCAAACGCGCGCGCCCGAATCGGCGCCGGTGGGCGTGCAGGGTTTTATCGTGGCCTTGCCAGTCACCTGGACGGCAGGCGAAAACAATATTTCAGGCATGAATCTGACCCTGCTGGCCCACCAGGAGAAGAAACCGCCGCGCGATGCAGACCATCCATTGCCGCAAGAGACCTACGCCCAGGTTGAATCAGGCAAGCGCCCGCCAGCCGGGCAGGGCGAAAGCTCGGCCTGAAGAATAGTGCTTTTTTTGATTGGTAGCCATGATGATAGTTTGTCTTCCGCGTTTTGCCGCACGCCATCTCGCCACTCTCCTGCTGTTTGCCGGCGCGTATGGCGAGGGCATGGCCGCCAACCAGGCCGATCCGGCGGCGCCATCGCGCAAGCCCACGGCGCAGGAACTGATGCAAGCGACCGCGCCCGGGTACGCGACGCCGGCCGGCATGGCGCGCGAGTGCCTGGGGCGGCTGGTGTTCGACGTGCATGCACCGGTACAGTGGCCGACCCGCTACAAGGACGCGTCCGACACGGGCATCTTTTACCGGTCTTTCAGCGAAGACGTATTTCACCAGGGTGATGAGATACAGGTTGGAAATGTCCGCATCGGTGTGCTGGGGCCGCTAGGCAAGGAAGATATGGCCGCCTTGCGGGAAGCCATGCCGCAACCCAGGATCGACCGCCTGCAGGCGCTGCTCAAGGACGATGAGGCGGAACTGGCCGCATTGAAAGGCCAGCCCGCCAACGCGAAGACCCGCCAGGCGAGCTATCTGGCGCAGAAGTCGCTCACCGGCAGGCAGGCGCAGATCAAGGAACTGCAAAGCAACTACCAGACATTTGATTCCGGCCTGCCCGACAGTGACGGTTACCGCAGCAGCGAAGGTTCGGGAACGGCCAACCCCACCCGCTATTCCATCTATCGCAGCCACCTGAAGCGCGGCGAGTATGTGTATGTGTTTGAATCCATGCAAGAAATACGCGACAACAATAGCGAGGCGGCGCATGGCCAGCAGTTCATCCGCTTCCTGAAAAGCTTCCGCCCGCGCGCCGCCAATGAAGTGCCGAAAGAGCTGGGCCTGTGCATTCCGCATGGCTTTATCGCTGACGATGGCAAGACGGTCAGCGCTATCCAGCAGTCCTTGCGCTGGCCCGACGCGCCCGGCGTGTTGTATACGATCAGCACCGGCAACGTCGATCCGCGCGCCTTGAAGGTACCGCTGGTCCAGGCTGCCGCCACCGGCGGCATCGGCCAGTTCGGCAGCCGCGGCGAGCAGGAAGCCAAGCCTTTCATTGTCGAACGCATCGCGCCCCGTAGCGTCCGCATCGGCGCGCTGACGGCGCAGCAGGGCGGCGTGGCGCTGAAAGTGGAGCGGCCAGGCAGCGCGCCGTTTGAAACCTATGCGGTATTCACCGGTTATGCGGGATGGCTGGGCACGGCGGTGCTGCCCTACATCCTGATCGAACTTGGCAGCCGCAGCATGGAGCAGGCACCGGAACTGAAGCAGAATCCGCCGCCGTTCAAGTCCAGCTACGCGCGCCTGGAAACCTTGTTGAAGAGTACGCATTTGCGGCCCACCGAACCGGCCATGCCGGAGTTGCGCGGTCTGAGCGGCACGCAATGATTGCTGAGCCGAGATTTCAATCGAAACACTCTTGCTATAAAAAAATTTCTAGGGTGTAATGGCTTCGATAAAAATGCTTATTTACTAATTTTGTGCGGGAAGCCGCGTGATGGAGTTCCGGATGTCCATGTCCTTGCCCGCCAGTTTCACGCAAGCCAGCAGATTGCTACAGCTGACCACGCCCCTCGGCGCTGACCGCCTGCTGGCGGAATGCGTGCGCGGCGAGGAAGGCTTGAGCACGGGCTTCGTGTTCCAGATCGCGGCCCTCTCGACGGACGCCGCCATTTCCTTGCGTACTCTGATTGGCCAGCCGGCCCTGCTGCAATTGCTGACCGCTACCAGCGCCGACGCGCTGCGCCCGTTCCACGGCCATATCACCGCCGTCGAGCTGGTTGGCGCGAACGGCGGCATGGCGCGCTATCACCTGACCCTGGAACCCTGGAGCGCGTTTCTTGCCCACGGCCGCGACAGCCGCGTGTTCCAGGACATGACGGTATTCGACATCCTTGATGCGCTGTTTGCCGCTTACCAGGCGCAGGGCAAGCTGGCGCCGGCCTGGCGTTTCGATATCCTCGACCGCGCGGCATACCCGAAGCGCAGCCTGAGCACCCAGTACCAGGAAAGCGACTGGGCCTACGCGCAGCGCCTGATGCACGAGGAAGGGCTGTTTTATTACTACGAACACAGCGGCGATCCCGGCAGCCCCAGCCTGGGCAGCCACTGCCTGGTGATCGCGGACCATAACGGCGTGTTCAAGCCGAATGCCCAGAGCAGCATCAATTTCACGCAGCCGGGCGCCGTCATGAAGGTTGACAGCATCGACCGCTGGCGCACCGAATTGCGCCAGCAGACCAATGCCATCGAACTGGGCAGCTGGGATTACCGCTCGCTCGACCAGCGCGTCGCCAGCGCGGCGGGCCAGGCGCAGGGCGTGGAGCTGCTCAGCCGCGACGCGCCCGGGGCCTATGCCTATGCCTCGCGCGAGCAGGGCCAGCGCATCGCGCGCAACCAGTTGCAGGCGCTGGAAGCGGGCAAGGAAGTCCATGTGGCGGCCGGTACCGTGCGTACCTTGTCGCCGGGCACCACGTTTAGCTTGCAGGGGCAGCCGGTGTTCGACCAGGCGGGCAGCGACGACGAGCGCAGCTTCCTGATCGTGCGCACGGTCCACCTGATGCACAACAACCTGAGCGCGGATCTGCAGTCGTCCATTGTGCAAACGCTCAAGACGGGCTTGCTCGATGCGGCCATCCGCAAGGAGCAAGCCGGCAGCCTGCACCGCATGCCCGCGCTGCTGGGCGCCATTGCCGAGCGGCCCCTGTACCGCAACCGCATCGATGCCATCCGCAACAATATTCCTTATCGCGCCAGCGGCAAGGACCAGCATGGCCAGCTGCTGCATCCGCGCCCGACCGTGCATGGCCAGCAGACGGCCGTCGTGGTGGGGCCGGCCGGCGCCGTGATTCACACCGACCGCGACCACCGCATCAAGGTGCAATTTCACTGGCAGCGCGGCGTCATGAGCCACAGCCGCCTCGACCATCCGCAAGGCGGCAAGCATACTGGCGCCCCTGGCGACGACAGTGCCGGCACCTGGGTGCGCGTCGCCTCCACGATGGCGCCGGTGGCGGGCGCCAACTGGGGTGGACATGCCTTGCCGCGCATCGGCCAGGAAGTATTGATCGATTTCCTGGAAGGCAATATCGACCGGCCGCTCGTGATCGGTACCGTTTACAACGGCCAAGGCACGGCCGACGCCCAGAATAACCGCGTGGCCCATGGCGCCGGGCCGGCCACCGGCAATGCGCCGGCCTGGTTTCCGGGGGAAGCGGGCGCGCATGCCCACCCGGCCGCACTGTCCGGCATCAAGAGCCAGGCCATGCAGGCCAGCCAGCAGGGCGGCGCGGCGTACAGCCAGCTGGTATTCGACGACAGCCCGGGCCAGCCGCGCGTGGCCCTGCAGCGCCATGCCGGCGCACACCAGGGCACTGCCGAGCTGAACCTGGGACACTTGCGCCATCAGACGGACAACCAGCGGCTGGCCGCCGCCGGCTTTGGCGCGGAACTGAAAACCGAGCACAGCGCCGCGCTGCGTGCGGGGCAGGGGCTGCTGCTGTCGACCGATGGGCGCACCAATGCCAGCGGCACGCAGATGGATACCAAGGAAGCCACGGCCCAGATCGAACAAAGCCTGGCCCTGCTGACTTCGCTTGCCGAGACGGCGCAAAAGCACAAGGCTGTGTTAGGCGGTGGGCAAGGCCAGGCCGAAGCGTCGCCCGATACGCTGCCGGCGCTGAAGCAATTGGCGAACAGCATCGAAATGCTCAAGGGCACGACGGGCACGGGCGACGGCCAGGTGACGGCCTATGGCGCGCCGCAGCTGCAATTGTCCAGTCCGGCCGGCATCGCCGCGACCACGCCGCTCAACGCCCTTTTCGCCGCCGGCAATACCAGCAGCATCGCGGCAGGGCAGGATATCAATTTCGGCGCGCAAGGCAACCATTTTCATGCGATCAGTTCCGGCATCAGCCTGTTTACTTATGGCAAGGCCAGCAAGCCCGACAAACCCAACCAGGAAACCGGCATCCGCCTGCACGCGGCCAGCGGCAAGGTCAGCAGCCAGAGCCAGTCCGATGAAACAAAATTAACCGCAGACAAGGCCGTGACCGTGGCCAGCGTCAGCAAAAGCGTCAACATCAACGGCAAGCAGCATGTGCTGATGACGGTGCAGGGCGCCTATATCAAGCTCGAAGGCGGCAATATCGAGATTCATGGACCCGGCAAGATGGAATTCAAGGCCGGCATGAAGGAGCTCACGGGGCCGGCCAGCGCCAGTCCTGCCCCTTTGGCCTTGCCGGCAGGACAATTGAAAGGCTGTGCACTGAAACTGCTCGATGCCACGCAGGCGGGAGCGGCCAGTGTCAAACGATAAAGTGTCATCGCCTGCCCTGTCTTCGGAGGGGGGATCGGCGGCGCGCGCCGATGAAGTGCTCTACAACGTGGCCCGCGGCTATGACAGGACCGTCGTCCTGATCGACCAGTTCATCGACAATCCTTTGCGCGAGGCGATCGAGGCTCTGTCGCTGCCCGCGGCCAGCGTGCTGCTCGATGACCCGATCTTCCAGGATGACTTGCAGCGCGCACCGATGCTGCTCGCGTTGTCAAACAAGCGGCCCGAGCACTATGCGCTGGTTGAATATAGTTTGAAGCTGGCGCAAGAGCAGCATGCCGAACCGGGCGCAGTGCCCCGGATCTGTGCCTGGCTATTTAGTCACGCGACGCTGGAACGTCTGCGCAGCGCCATGCTGGCGCGCCTGAATGTGCGCTATGCGTCCGGCGATGCCGTTTACCTGCGCTATTTTGACCCTCGCGTCATGCCGCATCTGGCGAGACTGTTTCCGCCATCTACTGCAGGCGTGCTGGGGCGCAGCAGTTTTGACGTTCTGCTCGGCCCTGTCGAGAGATGGTGCCAGCTCGACCGCGATGGGCAGCTGATCCAACATGGCAATGCGCAACCGGTGTCGGCAGTGCAAGACATTCCCCTGCGCATCGATGAGCCAACCAGGCAGGCGATGGAGCGCATCGAGCAGATCAATCTGGTGGTGCGCATCCTGAGCGCCAGGCAAACGGCAATCGGGCCAGGCATCGATGCGCAAATCGACCACCATCTTGTCTACAGCGCAAGTGCGGGCCTGGACCAGCCTGATGACCAGATCGCCTATGCCTGGCGCGCCGTCGCACACGGCCAGGCATTCACCTTGCATCCCGCCCTCGGTGAACTGATGCGGATGGCAGCCACGCAAGGCTTGCCGCTGGACATAGTATTAAACGCCCGTCTTCATTCCCTGGCTTGATGCCCAGCAGGATGACCGCGTGCCGCCCACTCAACAGGAATAGCGATGAAAGACTGTAAATTTTGCGATAAAAACGGCTTGTTCATTTTGCCCTTGCGTTATGCGGCAGTGGTGGGCGAGGGTGCGGCCGGTAGCGTGCCCGCGCTGCCCGGCAAGCTGGGCGACAAGGTCAAGCACATCACGCTGGAAAACGCCAGCTATGCGCCGCGCCTGCTGCGCGCCGGTTTCCTGTACGTGCTGATCAAGCGGTCGGGATTGCTGTATTGGGAAGGCTATTTTGCCGACGACGACGCCTTCCTGTCCAAATTTCCCGTCGATTCGCCGCCATCGGCGGCCGTGAATTTTTCTTGCGACCGCACCACCTGCGGCATCAACGCCAGCCTGATCGCGATCGACAAGATCGAGTTTGTCGAAAAAATTTATCTGTTGTTCACGCCGACTGCCATGACGAGAGAGCGGCTGGACGCGTATGCGGCCAATGCCGAGGCCAGCGTCAAAAAAGGACAAATGCAGGTTTTTCTGCCAAAGGAATGGGCGGCGGGCAGTACCGAACAGCCGCACAGCCTGAAGCCTGAAGAGCTTGGCAAATACGTCCCCGAGGCCGTGCTCGCCCGGCAGTATCAAAATGCCTGCAAGAGCCCTTTGGGAAAAATTCTCATGCAGCAGCTCTACATGGCAAGTTGCGATGCTTATGAAGGCATAGCCAACCTTCCACTGGCGACACCGGGCGGCCGGATCGGAAAGCTGGAAGAGAAAATGGTGGCGACCAAGGCGGCAGCGTTTGCTCTGTTTGACCCAATCGGCATCACGCAGGAGTTAAACGATTTTCGTAATGCCGCCCTGCAACCGCTTGAGAATTTTCTTGAGCAGGTGGACAAGGAAAAAGTCAGCAATCGGCGGAAGATGGACGTCATGGTTGGCATTGATGATGTCAAGGACTGTGTCATCAAATACGGCGTGGAAATCAGAAAGAAAAATCTCGATGACATGGATTCGAGGGCGCTTCCGGATATTAATAAAAATAACGCCGAAATGCTCAGGAAATTAAATCGTGTAAAAGAAGCTGAAATAATTGAAGAGAGAATAAGGAAAACTTCTGAAGCGCGCGAGAGACGGCGCGAGCAGCTTCTTGCGGGCAGTGAGCAGGATGCGCGCGATAAATTTGAAAAGAAATATGAGTCGCTCATCTCTGTTTCTGAAATTGATTTGCTTCGGAAAACGCTGGATAAACTGTCGAAAGAAGCGGAGGCAACATCGAGGAAGAGAACTGCCGATCACGTCAAGTGGGTGATGTCCACGGAACTGGTTGAGGCATTTGATAGTTATGACGAAGAAAATATCAGCAGCGGGTTTTGCTTTAATTTTGAATACTCCCGGTGCGTGTTTGGCATGTTCTCGGGTAAGGAAAATGAACATGTTCTTAAAAATTGGATGGATGTCAACTCCATTGAAAGAAAAAATTTGTACATGCGTTCAAATTTTTACAATCACAAATCTTTATACGATGCTGCGGAAAAAGCTTTCAAGGACGCTAAAGACCAGGTCGAGGCTGCAGGAGACATTTCAAAAGTACAGGCTGCACCGTGGTTAAAGGCCTGCAAAGGCCTGATTGATTCCTTTAAAAAAATTGATTCCGCATGGGATGAATGGTTGCGCGATGGTGGAGTCCTTAAAATTCACAACAAGGATCCAAAGGCCGGCACGGAAAAGGCGATAGTAAATTTATCAAAATACCATCGAACTGTGGAGGGAATGGCATTTGCAAAAATTTCCGAGTGGACTCAAGCGCTGTCCACCAAAAGCGGGAAGCTGGACAAGGCCATCTCCGGCGTCGTCGGTGTATTGCTGTACTCAAAATTGGCAGACCTTACTGAAAAAATAACTTTCGAAGAATTGATGCTTCCTCTGAAACAAAAAAATATTGATGAATTAAGAGAAAAATCAAAGAAATACGCTGATACGCTGAAGACGGAAAATAAAAAAAACAAATTAGAGCAAAGCATAGAAAATAAAGCTGAGCGTATTGCGCGAGCAGAGGCCACAAAAATTGCTCAGGCAGATGCTGCAAAAGTGGAAGGGAGCATAGGAAAATTGATAGAGGATGAGCAGATAAAGGTAAAAAACAAGGTGAAAATTTCATTGGACGAATTGGATGTCGGGAAAAGGCCCGAGACCAATAATTTTCGCCATGCCCGCATTGGTGTTCTTTTAATGTCAATTGAAAGCCTTTCCCTGGCAACCAAATTGCCTCATTTCTTCGATTCTCCCAGGCTGAAAGCTGAGGTGGCAGCTTCAATATTGTCATTGAGTAGTATGTCTTTTGATCTGGTTTATTCTGTGACAAAATCTATCAGGGAAATTTCTCCTTACAACAAGATTTCGGGAATAAATAAAGGTGCAGATATTATTCGCGGTGGTTTTAAAATGGCTGCCGGGTTTCTTGGGGCTCTTTCTGGTGCAATTATAGTTTGGTTAGATATTCTTTCGGCTTATGAGGAAATTAAGAAAGAAAGAACCAATAGAATGCTGGTGGGGATCTATGCTGGTCGGGCTGGTCTCGGTGTATATAATGCGATTGCGGGTTTGGTCGCTGCCTTTTCTTATTCTGCTCCTTTAATGACTCGATTGGCGGGCTCGCTACTGGCGAGAAATTCGAGTTTTTCATTAAGTATGGCAAAATTTTTTGTTGGAACTGCTGCAGTTGCAAAAAAAGTGGCAGATGGAAGAACTCTTTTATTAATAAGGCTGGCTCGGTTCAATCTTATTGGTGTAGGAGTAACTGTTATCGAAGTAGGATATCGGGTATGGATCATGGACGATGATCTGGAAAATTGGTTTCAAGCATGCAGTTTCAGAAAGAGAAGAGGATTATTCAGTGAAAAGCCGTTTGATTCTGTTGAGAAAGAATTAATGGAATTGCAGAAGGCATTCAAAACGGTTCAATCATAATTTTTAGGAAGCACATGATGAAAAAAGAGGGTGCTGAAAATGCTTCTTCCGAAGAGGTTTTTTTTACTGTGGAAGGAAAACTCACAGAATTTCATATGGCTGCAACAAATGTGAATTTACTTAGTAAAATCGAAAGCAGCCTTGCGGAAAAAAATCTGGCTGGCGGCGTTGCCGCCGTCATCAATGGCATGCCAGGGGCATTGGCAAACGCAGCCATGCTGAGTTTTTACGATGGTGAAGATATGTACAATTTTGCCGGACTGGTCAACGGGAAAGTAGTATGTGGTGTTTTTAGAGATGCCGATAAAATCAAGGATGGCGATGTCGTAAAATTGGTGGTAACACAGAGAAAGGACGTGCTTTATGTGCACAGTTTGATCCGCATTGATGATAGCTTTTTTATGATGCCATTGAATGCTTATTGCGGAGAACGTGCTTTTTTCTGGAGTTGCATGAAATTTGCAAGGAACATGACCTTGGCTGTTTGGATAATTCTTTCTCTTATGTTTTTTTTATCTGTCGATGTATCGTTGGAGAAAAATGAGAATTTAATTACGATGTTCAGCATAATATTCCTGATGCCGTTGATTTTTTGTTTTCCTTTCGAGTATTGGAGCTTCAGAACTATGCGTGATTATTCGATCTATGCGACGGAGATTTTCACTGCCCATGGCTTTCCAAGGCCAAGTGACTTTGATATGCGTGCTGGCGCTACTTTATTCAAGGATCATAGCTATGGTTTTATTGGATATAGTTGTGAATTGGCCTTGAAAAAACACAGGTCGAAATACAAAATTCAATCTGCTTGATAATTTCCTCGATACATTTCCGTTACTTTTCAAGTTGGATCTGAGTCGCTTCCTCCCCGAAATTGATGGCATTGCTGTAAAGATATTGCCAGTTCAGCGATCGAGAAAATCATATGCATGAATTCTCCTATAAGTTGGTCAGCGGTGTTGTTGAGGAGTTAAGAACTTCCGACATGCATGTGAATTATTTGAAGAGTGCTGAATCATTCAAGAAAATGTCCGGTTTGACCTCGATCGTGCAGGCTGCCACGGGCGAATCAGGCGCTGTTCACAGTGCGCAGGCGGCCACAAGTGACGGAGATCCTGTCACAGGCTTCGGCATGAGCGTGGGCGGCAAGTGGGTTAGCGGGAGTTTTTGGGAAGTTGGTTTTCGAGCCGGGGACGAGGTTCAGCTTGTCGGTTATCAAAAAGGCAATGACTTCATCGCTGTCGCAGTCATTGATGTAAAGGAAAACAAGATATGGATGCAGCCACATTCTGAACGTGGAACACTCGCAAAAAAATATCATCTTTTAAAATGCTGTGGATATTCCTTTATTGGATTATGTATTTTTGAAATTTTATTGGGATTTTTTTCCGGTTTTCCAATGTGGTTTGTTTTGATTTGCTCTGCTTTCATTAATCCAATTATTTTGTTTGTAACTGTTGGCTTGAGTTGGAAGGACTTTATGGATTTTTCAAAGGAGATGAATAGAGTGGGGAAGGCACTTGGGATCGCTGAGCCGGAAAAAATTGATCTTTTTAAAAGTACGAGAAAATCCAGAAAATCAGGAAAGCCCGCTTTGCCGATGGGCGTGTACTATCTTTAAATTAGATAAGTAAAATGTATGATCCCATTGATGTTCCTGATGAGCTGCTCCTCTCTGGAGTAGAAATGAAGCATCTTCATTTTTCTAGACAAGGATGGCGGCAGGTACTTAGAGCTCGATGCTCTGGCGGTCGAAATCGCGCGCCATCCCCTGCGATGCTGTCGCGCGACTACTGGCAGGCAGTGCCCCTGTTTTATTCCGCTTGACCCAGGCTGACCAGCCGTGCCAGGGTCTCTTGCGCGTTCATGTTCTTGGCCAGCGAGACGGCAGTCATGCCGCGGCTGTCCACGGCATCGATGCGGGCGCCGTGCTGCAGCAGCAGGTCGAGGATGGCCAGGCGGTTGAACATGGCTGCCATCATCAACGGGGTCTTGCCGTCCGGGCTGGCGCCGTCCACCCTGGCGTCGTGCTGTAGCAGCAGCGCGGCGATGTCCAGGTAGCCTTTATAGGCCACGCCGGCCAGCGGCGTCTGGCCCTGGTCGTTGGGGGCGTTGGCGTCGGCGCCCGCTTCAAGCAGCAGGCGCGATGTTTCCAGGTGGCCATGGTAGCTGGCCAGCATGATCAGGCTGTCGCCTTTTTCGTTGCGAAAGTTGACTGGCACGCCTTGGACCACCATGGCGCCCAGTTGCTGTGTATCGCCTTCGCGTACCAGGGCAAACAGGCCCTGGATGAATGCCAGCGTTTCGGCATCCATCGTTGCGGGGATTTTTCGTGCATCGGTGTTCATCGTGTTTTTTTCTCGAGGGTGGGCTATGCCTGTAGTCTACTATGCGGCCGGCGCCAGCGCCTTTTGCCGCGAGGCCAGCGCCGCGCCGATGAAGAGGGCGATGGCCGAGGCGATCAAGCCCCGTTCCAGTCCGGCCGGGCCGTCGGCGATCCAGCCGACGACGATGGGGCCGACGATCTGCCCCAGCGCAAAGACCGTCGTGTAGGCGCTGATGCCGGCCGTCCAGGATTGCTGCGGCAGGTTATGCCGCACCAGGGCCGTGGTCGACGCTACCACTGACAGGAACACGGCGCCGAAGACCAGGCCGGAGAGGAACACGACGGGTATGAAGCTCGTCAGCGCGGGCAGGATGGTCACCACGCCCAGCACGCCATTCAATATCGCCAGCGATTCGCCGCCCCTGTAGCGGTCCAGCATGCGCGCCCAGATGCGCGACGACGCCACCACCGCCAGGCCCAATAAAGTGTAGAACACGGTGACCAGGGTGGGCGGCATGCCTTGCTGCTTGAGCAGCGCGATGACAAAGGTCATGTAGCCGATGTAGCCGACGCCGAACATGAAGTAGCCAGCCAGGCTGGGGGTAAAGTCGCGCCAGGCGAAGCGCCGCGGCGTGTCGACGGTGCGCGGCGCTTCGCCGATCGCCTTGGCCGGCAAGGCCATGATGGCGGTGGCCAGCAGGCAGGCGATGCCCAGTGCCAACCAGGGCCATTGCCAGGCATGCGCGGCGCCGTGTTCCTGGGCGGACGCCAGCGCGGCCGGCACCAGCAGGGCAGACAAGGCAATGCCAAAGCCCGTGCCGCCATAGTACAGGCCGATGTAAAAGCCGGCGCGCTGGCTGTGCATGGAACCGAGCCGCGCCGCCAGCACGCCGCCGGCGATGAACATGAAGGCGCTGGCCACGCCCGCGCACACGCGCTGCAGGAACAGGGTGGTGGTGTCGCTGACGAGGCCCGACATCAGCATGAAGATGCTGGCCAGCACGGAACCGATGATCAGCAAGCGCCACACGCCCAGGCGGCGCATCAGGGCCGGCGTGGCCAGTGCGCCGAGAAAATAGCCGAGCGCATTGAAGGTGTTCATGGCCCCGGCCAGCAGGTAGGACCAGCCCAGGTCGGCACGCATGGGCGGCAGCAGCAAGCCATAGGAAAAGCGCGACAGGCCCAGGGCGACGGCAGCACCCAGCGAAAGCGCCAGCGCCGTCGCCAGCGGATGGGCCGGGGAATGATCGTGTGTCGGCATGGCCGGATGACCCGTCTAGATGAAAAGCGTGGAGTTGGCGCCGGGTAGGGCAGGCCGGCGGGCAAGGTCTGTCGGTGGCAGTGGCATACGGCGCTCACCGCTGACTGTTTTTTACTGCCAAGTTAATGAATCGACCCTGATAAGTCAAGCAGGCGCCGCCTGAACAGCACTGGCAATAATGCAATCTTGTTATTATTGCTTTCGGATAGAATTGTGCTGGTCGACCTGAAGACGGGCGCCTTGCTGTGGCAGGGCGCGCCAGCGCATCGAGCAACGAAGGCAATAACAGCGGTGGCGGCGGCCTGATCGGCGCGCTGGTGACGGCGGCTGTCAAGCAGATCATCAACCAGCACCGATGCCAGCCATCCGTTGGCTGGCACGGCGAATGCGCGCATGCTGTCGGCCGGCGTGCCGAATGGCTTGCTGTACGGTCCCCGTTCGGAACGCTACCTGGCGCAGTAATCGTTCGCGAGTAGCGTGCTCACGCCCTGCATCGGCCAGGGCATGAGCAGTGACAACCGGCGCCGGAGGAAATCGCGGACTCGTCCTCCGGCGCTGTCTTTCCTGAGTTCGTGCAGATTCCAGGCAGGGAGCAAGCGATGGGCATTCAATTCAACGTCCGCTACAACGTGGAAACAGACGATTTGCAAGGCAACTCCGTGCTGGTTTTCCTGAAGCTGCAAAACCCGCAGGGCCATTACCACAGCCATGCCTGGCAAGTGTTAACGGGGTCGGCCGGCGCCACCGAATCGTTCCACTACGAGGACAGGATCTCGACCGACGTGAACAGTTTCGGCATTACCGGGAACACTATCGTCTCGGGCCGCCAGGTCATCGCGCCGGGCCAGCTGCTGTCGGCCGTCAGCCCGCATGGCTTGTCGCCGCTGCTGCAGCCGGCCGCCGCCTCGCTGGCGCAATCGAAGCTGACGCCGGCACAATGCGGCGTCATGAACGAGACCAGCCCATTCATCCCATTCAGCTGCAACTGGTACGTGAACGACCGGCCGGTCGCGACCATGCCCGATGTCGACGCCAACATGACGGTCGGTTTCGAATACCTGCCCAGCCTTTATTTTGTGGTCGCCATGCGGCCGGCAGCGGGCCAGACCTACAGCCTGGAGAGCTTCCAGGACATGACGCAGTATGCGATGCCGGTCTCGGCTACCGAAGTGGACGTGACCTTGCACCGCAGCCAGGACGCGTGGCGCTTCGACTTCGCCGCCCGCTAGCGCGCGCCGCGGCCGGCACGGCTCACACTTCGACGGCCAGGTCGTCGAAGTCGGCCAGGGTGCCGCCATTGGCGATCAGCTGCTCGAAGCTGTGCTTGCGGCGCGCGTCGATGTGCGTATTGCTGACGCCGCGCTTCCAGTAGCCGGCCACCAGCACCTGTTCCTTGTTCAGGCCTGCATCGATGCGGAAGTGCTGGCGGATGGCGCGCATTTCATCGCGTTCGCCCGCGCCCCAGATGACATACTCGTGCGGTTCGGCGAGCTTTTTTGCCTCCTCCGCCAGCGGCCCGTCCGGCGCCACGTGGGCCGTGCCGAGGCGCTGCAGTGCCAGGCCCGGCACCTGGGGCAATTCCTGGAACGCCGCTTCATCATCGGTCACCACCCAGCCGATGCCGGCCGTGTTGGCTGGCCATTGTTTTAACATGGCATACAGGGCGGGTATGCCCGTCTCGTCGAGGAAGAGGGCGAGCTTGCGTTCGCCGCCCCCTGGCACGGTGAATTGCGGGCGCGGCCCCGTCAGTCGGAATGCGTCGCCCACGCGCAGGTTGTCGCCCCAGCGCATCATGGGGCTGGCATGTTCATGCAGCACGATATCGAAGGTAAACGCCGCCGCCGCCGCGTCATAGCTGCGCACGGTGTAGATGCGCGAGGCGCCGCCATCGATGGCGCCGTCGAGATGGATGCGGAAGGCCACGTTGGGCAGCGCCCAGTGCGGATCGTCGCCCGAGTGGGCCAGGCTGGCCGTGACGCGCAGCACGCTGGGGACAGGGCGCGCGATGGCGGCGACGGTGGCCGTGACTGCATGCAGGCTGCGGTCATGTTCGGCGTTGCGCAAGGGGCCGCCCGATTGCGGTTCTGGGGGTGTTGCCATGGTAAGTACTCCTGTGTCTTGGGTAATTAGTTTCATCATGCTAAACTAATTGCGGAAAAACGACAACGCAGCTGCCGCCACGGAAAATAATGATGACTATCGCCACCGATACACCGCGCCCCGGGCGTCCCCCCAGCATCACGCGCGCGCGCATTGCCGACGCCGGCATCGCCATGGGCTTGCCCGCCATGACCTTTACGGGCGTGGCCGCCTTGCTGGGCGTCAGCCACGTGGCGCTGTACAAGCACGTGGCACACCTGGCCGAGCTCAAGCTGCTGGTGGCTGCGGAGATTTTTGCGCGCTGGCAATTGCCGGCGCCCGGAGAGGATGACCTGGAGCACTACCTGCTGCGTTTCAGCGCTTCGCTGCGCCAGCTGGTCAAATTGCATCCCGGCCTGGCGCCCTATCTGCTGCGCCGGAAAGCGACGCCGCCTACCATGCTGGCGCGCATCGAGGCCCACCAGGCGCAGGTGGCGCACGGCTACCAGCTGCCGCTGGAGCGCGCCCGCTGGCTGCTGTCGACCGTGGCGTTTCACTGCGTGGCCCTGGCCGACACCGTGTATGCGCCGGCCGGCGACGCCTGGGAAGCAGAGGACGATGCGCTCATCGAGGCCGAGTTTGACCTGGGCATGCGCGCGCTGGTCATCGGGGTGCTGGCGATGCGGCCGTAATGGCGCGCAATCTTGCTCGAACTACAACTTCGGCAGGCTCAGCTTGCCTGTATGGCCGGCCTGCGCCGGCGCCAGAACGGCGCTGACGGCCAGCGCGTTTCCTGGCCGTAGCAGTACGCCAGGTGGCGTTCGTACGCCGCGCCGATGGCTGTCAGTTCCCTATTGTATTTATGATAGGCATTCACGTCGCCGTGCAGCGTGCGGTCGGCGGCCTCGGCCGCGGCCAGGCCCGTGTACAGGGCGTTGAAGATGCCTTGCGAGGACAGCGGATCGAAGCTCAGCGCGGCGTCGCCGACGGCGAACCAGCCTGGGCCGGCGCCGGCGTCCAGCGTCGCCGTATGCGCGGGCGTGGCCATGGCGGGCGTATCGGCCGCATAGCCTTGCTGCTCCAGCAATTCCCGCGTGGCGGGCAGGCGCCGCGCCGCCGCTTCCAGCCAGCCGGCATCGCGCAAGATGTTGGTGTCGAGCAAGTCCGCATCCGTATGCAGGGCCAGCACGCGGCGCTGGCCGGGCAGGGGCGCGCTGTACCACCAGCCGTCTTCGCACGCCTCGATGTGGGCAAAGCCCCGCGCGGAGGGCGTGCGATCCTGCCCGTATTGCCATACCGATACCAGCCGGTCGCTGCGCTGGCGCCGCGCCCCGATTCTGCGGGCCAGCCGGGCGTTGCGTCCCGTGGCGTCGATGATGATGCGCGCCGCCGCGTCGCAGGGGCCGTGCCGTGTTTCCAGCCGCACTCTCCAGCTGCCGTCATCCGGTACGATGTCCGTGACCTTGGCCGAGGCCAGCAGGGCGGCGCCGCGCCGGCGCGCCTCGTCGCGCAGCCACAGGTCGAAGGTGCCGCGCGCCAGGTGCCAGCCGTGCCCGTCGGGATCGCTGAGGAAGTGGTGTTCCGTCCAGGCGCCGTTCCACCAGGCGCGGTTGCCGTGGTAGGGCGCATGGCCCTGGCGCAGGAAGGCGTCAAGCAAGCCCATGTCCTGCAACAGGCGCGCGGCGGCCGGCGGCAGCGATTCGCCGATGCGCGCCAGCGGGCCGGCCAGCCGGTCGACCAGCAAGACCCGGTGCCGCCCCGCCAGGTTCAGCGCGGCCGTGGCGCCGGCCGGACCGGCGCCGACGATGAGCACGTCGGCCTGCAGCAGGGTCACAAGCGGTGTCGCTGCAGATGGCGCGCTTTTTCCGTGCCTTCCAGGTCGACGTCGACGAACTCGTCCGGTATGCCCGCCGCCGCGCGCAACTGGTGCTTGCCGGCTACCGGCTGCGGCAGGTTTTCCACCTGCAGGAAGGCAGGGAAGCCCGTCACGTCCGTGGGCCCGGGGCGTACTTCCACCACGCCCACTTGCGCCAGGTCGGCGATCATGTTGTTGATCTGCTCTTCATAGCTGATGTTGCCCAGCGGCCGTATCCACGCGGCGCGCCGGGCGAAGGCCGCCAGGCGGTCGTCGACGGGAACTTCGCGGTTCATCACCGTGTCGTAGGCGAGCTTGCTCATCACCTGGTTGGGCACGCGCGCGGGCCAGAACGTGGGTACGTAGGGATCGTAGTCGGACTGGTAGCCGGAGCGGCAACTGGCCGTGTCCGTCTGCCATGGCACGGCCATCCAGCGCGTCACGCCGCCGGCGATCTGCGCCGAGCAGGGGCTGCTGATATTGTCCGGTGTCAAGACGGCGCCGTAGTCGGGCTCCACCCAGCCGGGCGGCCGGTGCGCCAGGCGGAACGGCGCGCTGTACATGCTGGCCTGGCGCATGGGCCAGGTCATTTCGCAGCCGGGGTGGAAGGCGTCGGCCAGGCAGAATTCCATGGCCGCGCGCAGCAGGGTGTCCGGTTGCTGCGCCAGTTCCACGTCGGCCAGGCTTTGCGGCGGTGTCTTGCCGGGCGCGTAGTCGTCCGTGAACTTGCCGTCGGCCCATTGCTTGAGGAAGCGCAATTGCAGATTGCTCAGCGCGCAGTTCTGGCGCGGCGTGTCTGCCGGCGGGATGGCCATCGCATCGCCATACAGCCACGGCCACGGCGATGGCGCCCAGGCGTCGCGCTCGAACTGGCGGAACTGGTTATAGATGACGTTGCGCCACTCCTTGCGGTTGTCGGACGGGCTGGCCAGGCGCGCCATCCATTCGTCGCGGCTGAACGGCGTGCTGCCGTCCCAGCCAAAGGCGGCCGCAAAGCCGGCATTCACCCATTGCAGATTGGACAGGCGCTCGAAAATGGGGCGGATATCGTCCTGGAACGAGGGAACGGCAGGCGCGGCAATTTTGCCTTCGGAAACAAACAAGTCGCGCATCAAGTCCCACATGGTGCGCACCGACTTTTGCTGCGGCGCATAGTCGGGCGGCGCGACGACCACCCAGGCCATGTCGACGGGCAAGGCATGGCCCTGGTAGTGCACCTTGGCGCAGACGGGGCCGTCGGCCGTGTCGTCATGCCAGCCTTCGTTGTTGGCAAAGGTGATGGCGCGCGCGCCATTCCACGAGGCCGACTTGCCATGGCCGCCCAGCACGATCAGCCGTCCCATGGCATCCGTGCGCAATTCGCCCAGGTACACGGGCGTGCCCATGAAGCGGCCGCTGTCGAAGGCCACGCCTTGGCTGTCGCTGCCGCTGATCTTGCGCTCGCCCGGCGTGATGGACAGTTGCGCGCGGTCGGTGACGGCCATGTTGCGCAGGAACGAGGGCTGGGTGACATTCGCCTCGGGAATATCGAGCGCGATCTGGAACTGGTACCACGCCGCCTTCGTGTTGGCCAGGGTGACGGACCATTCGATGTCGGCATTGCCGGCGTTCAATTCGGCCACCGCCACGCCGGCCGCGTTCAGGCCGTAGATGCGAAAGCTGGCCGCCTGGCGCTTGATGGCTCCGGACGCATCGCGGTAATAACCGGCCGGCCGCGCCGCCGGTTCCGGCACCTCCGGTCCCAGAAAGTACTCGCTGGGGCTGTTGCCCACGCGGGCAATGCCGATGGGCGGATAAATCGCCGCCTTGACGATGACGGTATCCAAAGTGGGGGTGGACATGGCGGGCCTTTCCAGATGCGTGGAGGGAAGGAAAATATACCGCATAAAAAATGCGCCAAATGCGCACATAGTCACGCTGGCGTGAAATCGGGCGCCAGGCCGGGCAATTCAGTTACTGCGGAGATTGACTTGTTGCCAGCATGTAGCTATCTTGGACTGGCATTGCCTGTTTATCAATACATAAAATAATGTATTGATCCGATATTTTCTATGCAACTTTTGAGGGATGATATGAAAATCAAGGCTATTTTCTGTGTTGGCGCGCTATCCCTGCTAGCTTTTCTGCCGGTATCGCAAGCGGCCCAGCCAGGCGAGGCGCTCGCTGCGGCGGTACCGCTTGCGAACGGCGTGGCCCTGTTTCCGCAAGAAGGCAATATCCCGCCGTTCCGCGGGTCCGGGTCCAGGTAAGGCCAACGCGGCAGCTTATGCGGCGCGGCGCCAGTCAAGGTAAGATGGCGGCTATTTCAAGACATTGAGGGGCCCGGGTGCGCGTGTTGCTGGTGGAAGACGATCCGATGATCGGGGAGAGCCTGGTCGAAGGCTTGCGCGGCGAGTGCTATGCCGTGGACTGGGTGCGCGATGGCCACGATGCGGAGCTGGCGCTGGCCGGCTTCGCCTACGATTTGATGCTGCTGGACCTGGGCTTGCCCGGCAAGGAGGGCATGGACGTGCTGCGCACCATGCGTGCGCGGGGCGCCGAGTTGCCCGTGCTGATCATCACGGCGCGCGACGGTACGCCGGCCCGCGTCGACGGGCTCGACAGCGGCGCCGACGATTACCTTGTCAAGCCGTTCGACCTCGACGAGCTGCTGGCGCGCATCCGCGCGCTGCTGCGCCGCCGGGTCAGCCGTTCGCGCTCCGTCATCGAGCACGGCGCGCTGATCCTCGACCTGGCCAGCCACGAGGTCACGTTCGAGGGCGAATTGATCAAGCTGCCGCCGCGCGAGTTTTCCGTGCTGCGCGCCTTGCTCGACCATCCGGGCAAGGTGGTGTCGAAGCGCCAGCTGAGCGAAAAGCTGTATGGCTGGGATTGCGAAGTGGAAAGCAATACCGTCGATGTGTACGTGTACCAGCTGCGCAAGAAGCTCGGTGCCGACTGCATCCAGACCGTGCGCGGCGTGGGCTACAAGATGCGGGTAGCATCTTGCTGACCATCCGCCGCCAATTGCTGCTCGGTTTGCTGGCCGCCACCTTGCTGTGCGTGCTCGGCGCCGGCATTTCGCTGTTCCGTTCGCTGCTGGAAGAAACCAATGAACTGGCCGATCTGCAGCTGCGCCAGCTGGCCGTGGCCTTGCCCGACGAATTCGAGACGCAGACGGGCCTGGCCGCCGCGCAAGACCCGGAAGAAGCGTTCGTGCTGCAGGCATGGGACGAGGATGGCCAGCCATTGCCCGTCCTGCAGGGCCAGCCGGCACTGCCGCGCTATGCGCTGGCCGGTTTTGCCGATGTCGTGCTGCACGGCGAGGACTGGCGCCTGTACGGCGAAACGCGGCGCGGCCGCTACGTGCAGGTGGCGCAGGCGCAGGCCGTGCGCGACCAGCTGGCCTGGCAGATGACCATGCGGGCCGGCGCGCCCCTGCTGGTGTTCGCGCTGATCCTGGCGCTGCTGATCGTCGCCGTCGTGGGGCGGGCGCTGGCGCCGCTGCACCGGCTGGCCGAATCCGTGGCGGGCCGTTCGCCGGACGCGCTCACGCCGCTGGCGGCCGACGACATGCCGCCCGAACTGCGGCCCGTGGCGCTGGCGTTGAATAGCCTGATGGGGCAATTCGAAGCGGCGCTGACGGCGCAGCGCACCTTTGTTGCCGATGCGGCGCATGAATTGCGCTCGCCGCTGACGGCGCTGAAACTGCAACTGCAGGTAGCCGAGCGGGCCGCCAGCGAGGAAGAACGCCGCGTGGCGCTGGCGCGGCTGCATGAGCGGCTGGATCGCAGCACGCACCTCGTGCGTCAGCTGCTCAGCCTGGCGCGCCACGAAACGGCGCTGGCGGCCAGCCAGCTGCACACGGTGGACCTGGGACAATTGCTGGAAGCTGCCGTGGCCGACCACAGCGCGCTGGCCGACAGCCGGGAGATCGACCTGGGCGTGGTGGAAATGTTGCCGGCCAGGGTGCTGGTACAGGCCGATCCCGATGGCTTGCAAGTGTTGCTGAATAACCTGATTGACAACGCCTTGCGCTACACGCAGCAGGGCGGCAGGGTCGACTTGCAGGCGGCCGTGGAAGAGGGCCGGCCCCTGCTGCGCGTGTCCGACAACGGCCCCGGCGTGCCGCAACAGCACCACGCGCGCCTGTTCGACCGCTTCTTCCGCCCCGACGGCAACGACGCCTGGGGCTGCGGCCTGGGCCTGTCCATCGTGCGCCACATCGCCGAGCACCACCAGGCCGATATCGCGCTGGCCGAGGGGGGCGAGGGACGGGGCCTGCAGGTGACGGTGCGTTTTCCGCAAGCGGCCTGAACAGACAAAAAAAAAGCGGATGCCGGTCAGGGCATCCGCTTTTCAGTCACTGGCGAGGCGCTTACGCCAGCTCGGTGATGAATTGCTCGCGCGCAGGGCGCACTTTTTTCAAGTCCACCAGCCAGTCGCCTGCGTCGGCGCGGTAGCCGAGCGGCAGCATGACGACGGAACGCAGGCCTTTTTCACGCAGGTTCAGGATTTCATCGACCTTGGCTGGATCAAACCCTTCCATCGGCGTCGAATCGACCTTTTCCTGGGCCGCGGCGATCAGGGCCGTGCCGACGCCGATGTAGGCCTGGCGCGCCGCGTGCTGGTAGTTGGTTTCCGCATCGCGCTGCGGATACGTGGCCAGGATTTGCTGGCGGTAGGCTTCCCAGCCTTCATTCTTGAAGCCGCGCACGGTGTTGACCAGGTCAAAGCGCGCGTTGATGCGTTCTGCCGTGTAATTGTCCCAGGCGGCGAACACCAGCAGGTGCGAGGCGTCCGTCACTTGCGACTGGTTCCATGCATGCGGCTTGATCTGTTCGCGCAGGGCCGGATTCGTTACGACGAAGACTTCGTAAGGATGCAGTCCGCTGGAGCTGGCCGTCAGGCGCACGGCTTCCAGGATGCGCTCGACCTTGTCTTGCGGCACCGTTTTTGTCGGGTCCATTTTCTTGGTGGCGTAGCGCCATTGCAGTGTTTCGAGCAGTGCGGACATATAAATCCCTTTCATAATGAATAGTTCAGATTGGAAATGATAGCGGATTCAGGCATTTCAAGTGCGGCGGACAAAAGAACTTGTATAGCCGAGCCAGGCACGGTTGTCTACAGGCCAAGCATGGCAAGCTCATGCTGCGGGTAGCGCGCGCCCTGCACGGCGGCGGGCGCGATGGCGGCGCCGATGGCGCCCAGCTCGGCTTTGTTCAGGGTGATACGCGCGGCGGCCATATTCTCTTCCAGGTGCGCCAGGCTGCGGGCGCCCGGTATCGGCACGATATCGCTGCCTTGGGCCAGCAGCCAGGCCAGGGCCAGCTGGGCTGCCGTGGCGCCGCGCGCCGCCGCCAGGCGCTGCAGTTCAGCCACCAGCTTCGCGTTGGCTTCCATCGCCTGCGGCTGGAAACGGGGCAGGCTGTGGCGGTAGTCGTCTGGCGCCAGCGCGGTGCTGGATGCGAGCCGGCCCGTCAGGAAGCCCCGGCCCAGCGGGCTGTAGGGCACGAAGCCGATACCGAGCGCGCGGCAAGCGGGCAGCACCTCGGCCTCCACATCGCGGCTCCACAGCGAATACTCGGACTGGACGGCCGCAATCGGATGCACGGCGTGGGCGCGGCGCAGGGTGGCGGCCGACACTTCCGACAGCCCCAGGTGGCGCACCTTGCCGGCCCGCACCAGATCCGCCATGGCGCCGACGACGTCTTCGATGGGCACGGCGGGGTCCACGCGGTGCTGGTACAGCAAGTCGATGCAATCGATGCCCAGCCGGGACAGCGACGCTTCCACGGCCCGGACGATGTGTTCGGGGTGGCTGTCGACGCCCGCCATGCGTTCCACGCCCTGGCCGTGGGGCAAGATTCTGAAGCCGAACTTGGTGGAGATGCTGACCTTGCCGCGCAGTTGCTTCAAGGCGCGGCCCACCAGTTCCTCGTTGGCGTAGGGGCCGTAGACTTCCGCCGTATCGATCAGGGTCACGCCCAGTTCCACGGCGCGGTGCAGCACGCGCAGCGAGGTGGCCTCGTCCGCGCCGCCGTAGGCAAAGCTCATGCCCATGCAGCCCAGGCCGATGGGGGCGACGCGCAAGCCGGAGTTGCCCAGTGTTCTGTGTTCCATTTTTCACTCCTCTTCAAAAAAAGATGCAAGGAGTATGGATGAAGCAACAGCATGCGATAAGATAGCTTATCCTGCATGCATTACTGAATTTTGTTCATGAATAATGACTGACCTCAATGAATTGACCGCCTTTGCCGCCGTCGCCCGCCTGCGCAGCTTTCGCAAGGCGGCCCTTGAACGGGGCGTGTCCGCTTCCGCCCTCAGCCATGCGCTGCGGGCGCTGGAAGAGCGCCTGGGCGTGCGCCTGCTGAACCGCACCACGCGCAGCGTCACGCCGACCGAGGCGGGGCAGCAGTTGCTGGCGCGGCTGGCGCCGGCCATGCGCGAAATCGATGATGCCTTGCTGGACTTGAGCGCCTTGCAGGATGTACCCGCAGGCAAACTGCGCCTGAACGTGCCCCGTCCGGCCGCCCGGCTGCTGCTGGCGCCCATGCTGGCCAGCTTCATCGCCCGCTATCCGCGCGTGCAGGTGGAAGTGGTGACCGATGACGGCATGATCGATATCGTGCGCGACGGTTTTGACGCGGGCATCCGCTTTGGCGAGCAGGTGGCGGCCGACATGATCGCCGTGCCCGTGGGCGCGCCGCAACCGTTTGTGGTGGTGGCGTCGCCCGCCTATCTGGCGGCGCATGGGGCGCCAAGCACGCCGCGCGCGCTGCTCGAGCATGCCTGCATCGGCCGGCGTTTTCCCAGCGGGCGCCAGTATGCGTGGGAGTTCGAGCAGGCAGGCGAGGGCGTCAGCATCGCCGTCGGCGGGCCGCTGGTGTTCGACGACGATGAACTGATGCTGCGCGCGGCCCGCGATGGCGCGGGACTGGCGTATGTATACGAAGCCGATGCGCGCGCCGATATCGCGGCGGGCCGCCTGGCGTGCGTGCTGGAACGTTGCCTGCCGCCGCCGCCCCGTTACTTCCTGTACTACCCGAGCCGGCGCCAGATGCCGCCCGTGCTGCGCGCCTTTGTCGACATGCTGCGCGCGCCGGCGATATAGTCAGCCGGTGTGCGGCGGCGCGGCGTGCTCGACCGGCCACTTGATGGTGAACAGGCTGCCGCCCGCCTTGCCACGCGTGCAGACGGCGCTGCCGCCATGCGCGCGCGCAATGGCTTCGACCACGGCCAGGCCCAGGCCGCTGCCCGCGTTCAGGTCGACCCTGTCGCTGTCGCCGCGGCGGAATGCTTCGAACACGTGCGGCGCCAGTTCCTCGGCAATGCCGGGGCCTGCATCTTCGACGCTCAGGTAGTACTGGCCGGCCTGCACGCGGGTGCGCACGCGCAGCAGGCCCGGATGCGCATAGCGGCGCGCGTTGTCGAGCAGGGCCAGCACGATTTGCCGGATGCGTGCCGCGTCGCAGCAGACGGGATGGTCGGACAGGTGCAGTTGCAGGGCAAAGCCGGCCGCTTCCATGTCCGGCGCCAGCAGGCGGCGCACTTCCTCGATTTCCAGTGTCAGGTCCGTCCATGCCATGCGCAGCTGCATGTGGCCGCTGTCGGCCAGGCTCAGGGTGCGCAAGTCCTCGATCAGGCGGCCCAGGTCTTCCACTTGCGACAGCAGGCTGGAAAACGGCACTTCCTCCGGCTTGAAGACGCCATCGACGACGCCTTGCAGGGTGCCGCGCAGGATGGTCACGGGCGTGCGCAGCTCGTGCGCGATGGCCGCATTCCACGTCTCGCTTTCCTTGGCCGCCCGCTGCAGGCGCTCGGCCATGCTGTTGAAATCGTCGACCAGCATGGCCGTTTCACCCAGGGTGCGGTCGCCGGCGAAGGCGCGCGCGGACAGGTCGCCATGCGCCACGCGGCGCACGCTGTCCATCACGGAATTGATCGGTTTTAGAATGCGCGACGCGAGCTTGATGGCGAAGAACGCGGCCAGCAGCAAGCCAAAGATGGTAATCGACAGTATCCATAGCCATTCCACCGTCGTCGGCGACCAGTCGTCCGGCTCGGACAGCATGTTGGGGTCGATCTTGAAGACGACGGCGAAAAACGTCCACGAAAAAATCCAGATGACGAGGATGCTGATGACCATCAGCACGGACATCGACAGCACGATCTGCCGGTTCAGGCCTGTGAAGCGCATCAGAGGTCGCTTTCCAGGCGGTAGCCCACGCCGCGCAGGCTGGCCGGCATGTTCATCACGCCCGCTTCTTCCAGCTTCTTGCGCAGCTTGCTGACGTGGCTGTCCACCGTGCGTTCCATCGAATTACTCTCGGGCATGCACGACTCCAGCAATTCCAGGCGGCTGCAGACGCGGCGCGGCGTGCGCGCCAGGTGGGCCAGCAGGCGGAACTCCGTCAAGGTCAGGCTCAAAGGCACGGGCGCGCCTTCGCGCAGCACGCTGGCCACATAGGTTTCCTGGTCGATCTCGATGGGGCCGCAGCGCAGGCGCTGGCCGCCGACGGGATGGTGGCGCACGCGCGAGCGGCGCAGCACGGCCGCCACGCGGGCCACCACTTCGGCCGGATTGAAGGGCTTGATGATGTAGTCGTCGGCGCCCACGCGCAGTGCGGCCAGTTTATCGGCATCCTGGTCGCGCGCCGTCAGCATGATGACGGGCGTCTCGCCGCGCCGCCGCACTTCCGTCAGCACGCCCCAGCCATCGACTCTGGGCATTTGCACGTCGAGCAGCAGCAGGTCCGGCGCCAGTGCCAGGTGCTGCTGCAGCGCTTCCTGGCCATCGTGCGCGAAGGCCGTGCGGTAGCCGTCGCGCTCCAGGTAGCCGGCGAGGATGCGGGCGATTTGCGGTTCATCTTCGGCGATCAGGACGAGGGCGGAAGGCGGCGTGGTGGCAAGGAAGGAGGGCTGGCTGGCGCTGTGATGATAGTTCATATAAATAGTCTAGCATTCTTCGCCGTCTCCATCGAATCTCCACATTTCTTTGACGGAACATCCATCTTGGCCTTCTATGCTCTTGTTATCTGTCGACCGGACCGCCGGTTGGGATCTGCCATAGAGAAAGACCATGCATCCGAGCCACCTCACCAAGAAAAACATGTTGATCGCCGCGGCACTGCTCAGCCTTGCCGCCTGTTCCAAACCCGTGCCGGAAGAAGGCGCCGCGCCGCCCGCCGCCGTTACTGTGCTCAAGCTGCAAGCGGCGCCTGTTGTGCTCAGCGATGAATTGCCGGGCAGGGTGGCCGCTTTCCGCACGGCCGACATCCGCCCGCAAGTGGGCGGCATCGTGCTGCGCCGCCAGTTCGAGCAGGGCGCCGAAGTGAAAGCGGGGCAGAAACTGTTTCAGCTGAACCCGGCGCCATTCCAGGCGGACGTCGATTCGGCCGCCGCCGCCCTGCAGCATGCGGTGGCCACGGCGAACCGCGCCAGCAGCCAGGCCGACAGGTTGAAGCCGCTGGTGGAAGCGGACGCCATCAGCCGCCAGGCGTATGACGATGCCGTGGCCCAGCGCGAGCAAGCCGTGGCCACCGTGGCCCAGGCGCGCGCGGCCCTGGCGCGCCGCCGCCTGGACCTGGCCTTTGCCAGCATCGAGGCGCCCATTGCCGGGCGCATCGGCTCCGAACTGGTGACGGAAGGCGCGCTCGTGGGCCTGGCCGATGCCACGCCGATGGCGCGCATCCAGCAGATCGACAAGGTGTATGTCGACGTGCGCCAGCCGGCCGCCGCGCTGGCCGCGCTGCAAGCCTCGGGCACCGGCGGTGCCGACAAGCTGCCCGTGACCATTTTAGGCGCCGATGGCCAGCCGCATCCCGTCACGGGCCGCATCCTGTTCTCCGGCATCAGCGTCGATGCGGGCACGGGCGACGCCGTCATCCGCGTGCTGGTCGACAATCCGCAGCGCCAGCTGCTGCCGGGCATGTTCGTGCGCGCCCGAATCGCCCGCGCCGTGCAGGCAAATGGCGTGCTGCTGCCGCAGCAAGCCGTCTTGCACAGCAGCGGCGGCCAGGCGCAGGCCTGGGTGCTCGATGGCACGAACAAAGCAAGCCTTAAACCCATCAGCGTGGGCGACGTGATCGACCACCAGTACGTGGTCAACGGCGGCTTGAAGGCTGGCGAAACCGTCGTCATCGAAGGCCAGGAACGCTTGCAGCCGGGCGCCACCGCCGCACCGCAGCCATGGAAGCGCGCCGCAGCCGTTGCCGCCGCACCTGCCGTCAGCGCCGTGCGCTGACCCGTACATATTGAAAGTGTAACGACATGCCTCAATTTTTCATCAACCGCCCCGTCTTTGCGTGGGTGGTGGCGGTCTTCATCGTCCTGTTCGGACTGATCGCCATACCGCAATTGCCGATTGCGCGCTTCCCTTCGGTGGCGCCGCCCAGCGTCAGCATCAGCGCCAACTATCCTGGCGCCACGCCGCAAACCATGAACGATTCCGTGGTGGGTCTGATCGAACGCGAACTGTCGGGCGTCAAGCACCTGCTGTATTTCGAGTCGTCCACCGATACCTCGGGTTCGGCCTCGATCACCGTCACCTTCCAGCCGGGAACGAACCCGGAAATGGCGCAGGTGGACGTGCAAAACCGCCTGAAAGCCATCGAACCGCGCCTGCCGCAAGCCGTGCGGCAAAATGGCTTGACGGTGGAGTCGGCATCGTCCGGCTTCCTGATGATCGTCAGCCTGATTTCCGAGAATGGCCAGCATGACGAAGTGGCGCTGGGCGACTATCTGGCGCGCAACGTGACGGAAGAACTGCGCCGCATTCCCGGCGTGGGCAAGGTGCAGCTGTTCGGCTCCGAGCGGGCCATGCGCATCTGGGTCGATCCGGCCAAGCTGGTGTCGTACAACATCGCCATGGGCGAGCTGACGGCCGCCATCGCGCAGCAAAATGCGCAGATCGCCCCGGGCCGCCTGGGCGATTCGCCCGCCGTGCACGGCCAGCGCGTCACGATTCCGCTGACGGTGCAGGGCCAGCTGCAAACGCCGGCCGAATTTGCGGCCATCGTGCTGCGCGCGAACGCGGATGGCTCGAAAGTGACCATCGGCGACGTGGCGAAAGTGTCGCTGGGCGCGCAAAGCTTCAATTTCAGCATCCGCGAAAACGGCCAGGCCGCGTCGGGCGCCGCCATCATGCTGTCGCCGGGCGCCAATGCCGTGCAGACGGCGGCCGCCGTGCGCGCGCGCATGGCCGAACTGGCGCACACCATGCCGGCCGGGATCAAGTATTCGGTGCCGTTCGATACGGCGCCGTTCGTGAAGATCTCGATCGAGAAGGTCATCGTCACCTTGCTGGAGGCGATGGTGCTGGTGTTCCTCGTGATGTATCTGTTCCTGCAAAAGATACGCTACACCCTGATTCCCGCCATTGTCGCGCCGATTGCCCTGATGGGCACCTTCACGGTGATGCTGCTGGCCGGCTATTCCGTCAACGTGCTGACCATGTTCGGCATGGTGCTGGCGATCGGCATCATCGTCGACGATGCCATCGTCGTGGTGGAAGCCGTCGAGCGCCTGATGGCGACCGAAGGCTTGTCGCCGAAGGAAGCGACGTCGAAGGCCATGCGCGAAATCACCGGTGCCGTCGTCGGCATCACCCTGGTGCTGACGGCCGTGTTCATCCCGATGGCGCTGGCCAGCGGTTCCGTGGGCGCCATCTACCGCCAGTTCACCCTGGCCATGGCCGTGTCGATCCTGTTTTCGGCCTTTTTGGCGCTGACCCTGACGCCGGCCCTGTGCGCCACCATGTTGAAACCGATCGGTCCGCACGACCATGACAAGAAGGGCTTCTTCCTGTGGTTTGACCGCCAGTTCGAGCGCATGACGGCCCGCTATGAAAAGGGCGTGGTGGCGATGCTCAAACGCGCGGGCCGTTCGATGGTGCTGTACGGCGCCATCGTCGCGGCGCTGGGCGTGGCCTTCATGCAGCTGCCGTCGGCCTTTTTGCCGGAAGAAGACCAGGGATATTTTATTACCTCGATCCAGCTGCCGTCCGACGCCACCATGGAGCGCACGCTCGATGTCGTCAAGTTGTACGAGCAGCACGTGGCCACGCGGCCCGGCATTGAGGTAAATCAATCGATCCTCGGCTTCAGCTTTTCCGGCGCGGGACCGAATGCGGGCCTGGCGTTCACCATGCTGAAGGACTGGAAAGAACGTAACGGCGCCACGGCGCAGGAAGAGGTGGCGCTGGCGCAGGCGGCCATGGCGCAGGCGAAGGAGGGCGTGATCATGAGCCTGATGCCGCCCGCCATCGATGAACTGGGCAATTCGTCCGGCTTTTCCCTGCGCCTGCAAGACCGCGCCAGCCAGGGCATCGCGGCCCTGCAGGCGGCGCAGAACCAGCTGCTGGGCCTGGCCGCGCAAAGCGGCAAGGTGGCGGGCGTGTATCCGGACGGCTTGCCGCCCGGCGCCAGCGTGCGCCTCGACATCGACCGCACCAAGGCCGAGGCGCTGGGCGTGCCGTTTACGGCGATTGCCGACATGCTGACGGCGGCCATGGGTTCGACCTATGTTAACGATTTTCCGAATGCGGGCCGCATGCAGCAAGTGATCATCCAGGCCGATGCGCCGTCGCGCATGCAGCTGAACGACGTGCTGGCCTTGCGCATTCGCAATAACGCGGGCGGTATGGTGGCCTTGGGCGAGCTGGTGCGCCCCGTGTGGAGCGAGTCGCCCCTGCAACTGGTGCGCTACCAGGGTTATCCTGCGGCGCGCATTTCGGGCAGCGCGGCGCCGGGCGTATCGAGCGGCGACGCCATGCTGGAAATGGAGCGCCTGGTGAAACAGCTGCCGCCCGGCTTCGCGCTGGCGTGGACGGGGCAGTCGCTGCAAGAGAAGGAATCGGCGTCGCAAGCGCCCATGCTGATGGCGCTGTCGATGCTGGTGGTCTTCCTCGTGCTGGCGGCCCTGTATGAAAGCTGGAGCATTCCCGTGTCCGTGATGCTGGTCGTGCCTTTGGGCTTGCTGGGCGCCGTGCTGGCCGTGATGTTGCGCGGCATGCCGAACGATGTGTTCTTCAAGGTGGGCATGATCACGATCATCGGCCTGTCGGCGAAGAATGCGATCCTGATCGTCGAATATGCGCGCCAGCTGCAGGCGCAGGGCAAGGGACTGGTCGAGGCGACGGTGGAAGCGGCCCGCTTGCGTTTGCGTCCGATCTTGATGACGTCCTTGGCCTTCGCGCTGGGCGTCGTGCCGCTGATGCTGGCCACGGGCGCCAGCGCCGAAACGCAGCATGCGATCGGCACGGGCGTGTTCGGCGGCATGATTACCGCCACCGTGCTGGCCGTGTTTTTCGTGCCCGTGTTCTTTGTCGTGGTGCTGGGCGCCGTCGACAAGATGGGCAGCTATTTCAACAAACGCAGTAATCGCATCGCCGTCAAGGCGGTGGAAGGGGAGTTGTAATGCGTTGGTTTCATCTGTTACCGATCGCCGGGCTGTTGTCGGCGTGTTCATTGACGCCGCCGCTGGTCAAGCCGGCGGCGCCGATACCGGCCAGCTATGGCGAGGTCGCCGCGCCAGGCATGGTCGACACTGCGGCCGACCTGGGCTGGCGCCAGATGCTGCTCGATGCGCGCCTGCAGCGCCTGGTCGACATCGCACTGGAAAACAACCGCGACTTGCGCGTGGCGTCCCTTAACGTGGAAGCCGTGCGGGCCCAGTACCAGATCCAGGATGCGGGCCGCTATCCGGCCATCGGCGCGAATGTCGGCGGCGTGCGCCAGCGCGGCGCCGACGCGGTGACACAGAACCACGCAGTACAAAGCCAATTTTCTGCCGGCATCGCCATGAGCGCGTTCGAGATCGACCTGTTCGGCCGCCTGCGGTCCTTGTCGGACGCTGCGTTTGCGCGCTACCTGGCCACGCAGCAAGGCCAGCGCGCCGCGCACATGGCCCTGATCGGCGCCGTCGCCGACGCGTACCTGGAACAGCGCCTGGCCGAGGAGCAGCTGGCGCTGGCGCGGCAAACCCTGCTTGACTGGCGCCAGGCTTTGAGCCTGACGCAGCGCCTGCACGGCGCGCAGCAGGGCAGCGGCCTAGACGTGGCGCAAGCGGAAGGACAGGCGGCCACGGCGGAAGCGGACGTGCAGGCCCGGGAGCGGGCCAGCGCCTTGGCCCGCAACAGCCTGGAACTGCTGCTGGGCGCGCCGCTGCCAACGGACTTGCCGGCGGGCCGGCCGCTCGATGGCCAGCCCGTGCTGACGCAGCTGCCGCCCGGCCTGCCGTCGGACTTGCTGGCGCGCCGTCCCGACATCCTGCAGGCGGAATACGCGCTGGTGGCGGCGAATGCGGAAATCGGCGCCGCCCGCGCCGCCTTCTTCCCCCGTCTGTCGCTGACGGCGTCGCTGGGCTTTGCCAGCCCTGAACTCGGCGACCTGTTCCGTGGCAGCGCACGCAGCTGGTCGTTCGCGCCGCAAGTGACGCAGCCGCTGTTCCAGGGCGGCCAGTTGCGCGCGGAATTGCAACTGTCGCGCCTGCGCAAGGACGTGGCCGTGCTGCAATACGAGCAGGCCATCCAGGCGGCCTTCCGCGACGTGCGCGACGGGCTGGCCGGCAGCGCCACGTATGCGCAGCAGATCGATGCGCAGCAGCGTGTGGTGGTCGCGGCGCAGCAGCGCCAGCGGCTGTCGCAGCTGCGCTACGACGCGGGCCAGGACAGCCGCCTGGAATTGCTCGACGCGCAGCGCCAGTCGTATGCTGCCCAGCAAACCCTGCTCGACGTGCGGCGCGACCAGTTCAAATCGTCCGTGGCCCTGTACAAGGCGTTGGGGGGCGGGCTGGCGGAGTAGCCCGCCTTGCGGGGGGGCGGCCAGCCGGGCGTGGGCTTGCCAGGCTACGCGCCGGGCCAGTCGATCAACAGCGGTTGCGGCATCCACGGGTGCCGGATGGCAGCCAGGTTCCACGGCAAGCGGCTCAGCAGTACATCGAAGGGATTGCGCGCGACAGCCAGCGTGCATTTCCCGTCGCCTTTTTGCAGTCGGCCTTCGCGTTGCAGAAAGACCTGGCGCAATCCCTCGGGCGAGGTTTGTCCCACCGCTGGCCAATGGCGCATCACGGCGGCCAGCACTTGTTCGCACAGGGCCCGTTCTTCTTCGCCGAGGGCGACGGGTGGAGCAGGGAAGTCCGGTTCCAGGCCGCACAGCAGCTTGTTCAGCAGCAATTGCTGCTCCGGTGCATCGCTCCTGCCATCGACCAGGTATTGCAGCAAGTGAACGGCGTGCGCGCCGTGTTCGCCGCGCAGCTGCGGCCTGCCATCGCCGCCAGTGGCGAGCAAGTCCAGCCGCTGGAACATTGCCGGCAGGAACGGGTGGAGTAGCACCAGGCCGGCGTTCCTGATGCCGGCGATGTCAGGCGAATTTGCAGCGTCGTTCATGCGTTTATCCCGTCTGTTACGCTGTAAACGCCCCGATCGGGCGGTTGCGCGCCAGGCTCCAGCCTGTCGTGTACTGGGTGCCGGGCTGGCCATCTGCTTGTTGCACGCTGTGGCTCCAGAGTATTTCCGTAAAGCTCAGCTTGAACTGCTCGGTGGGCATGTCGTCGGGATGGGTTTGCAGCTGGATTTCGCTGATCAGGGCGTCGCGCAGGGCAATGGTGATGATGTTGGCCGTCTTGCCGCTCGAATAACGGGCGATGTACAGCCTGGTCGGCTGGGCCGCACCTCTGCCCAGTGGCTCGGCGCGCAGGCACAGTTCATACAGCTTGATGGACGTCTGGTCGACATATTTGCCGCAGGTAAATTCCGTGATCACGGGCCGCCCGGACGTGCGCGCCGAATTGCTGACGTCCGTCGTCACCTGCTGTTTCATGCCCTGGTGCAGCGAGACCAGCTCGATGCACGGGCCCAGGTCCTGCAGGGCGCCGGCATCGCGCCAGATGGCGTCGATGCCGGCGCTGCCACCATCCGGCGTCTTGCCGAACACGAGTTCCGGGTTGCCGGGTTCCAGCAAGATCAAATCCATGGCGATGCTTCCTTCAAGTCAGTGTACACGGGCCTTCATGCGCTACAGGTGGATATTGCGCGGGCGTCGCCCTTGCCAACCCTCCTCGCCGTCGCCGTCAACAAGGCAGACTTTTACCTGCGCCGTATTCGGTGACGTGAAGCGCACGATGACGGTGGCGCTCTGGCGGTCATGGGTGATGTACCACAGGGCGTCGCCTTGCGCCTGGCCGATGCTGTCCACGCGGCGCACCAGCAGGTCAGCCTGGCTGCGTTCCACCAGTGCCACGCTCAGCTGCGCTTCCTCCAACTTTGTTGTCTGATACACGATTGCCACGGTCCGCTCCATGTTGTTGATTTTCCTGCCCAAGACTATACACCGAAAAAGTTGCCTAAACACAACCAAAAATCGAGCCGAAATAACTTTTTTTGTGCCACTGCATCCAAACGCGGGCACGGCGCGTAGTACAGGGGTGCGCTCACCGCAACGGCGGCACGAGCGGCACTTCCACTCTTTCAGGGGCCACGATCATGCCGATATTACCGACCTTGCCATTTGCCAAGCTGCTGCTTGTTTCCGCCGTCGCCATGTCGCTCGCCGCTTGCGGCGGCGATGACCATGATGATGTCGTCGTCACGCCACCGCCGCCCGTGGTGGTGGCCGGCGATGTCTTCGTGCTCACCGCCAGCAACAAGCTGCTGTCGTTCGACCGCGCCACGCCAGCCACCATCCGCACCACGGCCACCGTGACGGGCTTGCAGGCCGGCGAAAACCTGCTGGGCATCGATGTCCGTCCCGCCGATGGCCAGCTGTATGGCGTCGGCAGCACGGGGCGCATCTATACCCTGAATGGCGTGACGGGCGCCGCCACCGTGAAAGCCACCCTGGCGGCCGATGCGGGCGACGCGACGGCCCCCTATACGGCACTGGCCGGCACGGAATTCGGCGTCGATTTCAACCCGGTGGCCGACCGCCTGCGCATCGTCAGCAACACGGGGCAAAGCCTGCGCATCAATGTCGATACGGGCGCGACGACGACGGATGGCAACATCAACGGCGGCGTGGCCAGCACCGCCATCACGGCCGCCGCCTATACCAACAGCTTCGCCGGCACGGCCAGCACCACTTTATTTGTCATCGACGCTGCCAACGCCACCCTGTACACGCAAAATCCGCCCAACAACGGCACCCTGGCCAGTGCCGTGCCGCTGGGCGTGGCGGCCACCGGCGTGGCCGGTTTCGACATCGATGCACGCACGAATACGGGCTACGCCGTCATGACGGTGGCCGGCGTGCGCAATCTGTACACCCTGAACCTGGCGGCGGCCACCGCGCCGGCGACCCTGGTGGCGACCATCGGCGTGACGGAAGAATTGCGCGGCATCGCCTTGAAAGCGCCGGCCGCGCCCATCGCCTATGGCTTGACGGACGACGCCCGCATCGTCACCTTCAAGACGGCCACGCCGAACACGCTGGATGCCAATGTGGCCGTCACGGGCCTGGCGGCGGGCGAACGCCTGCTGGGTTTTGACATCCGTCCCAAGGATGGCCTGCTGTACGGCATCTCCTCGGCGGGGCGCATCGTCACCATCGATCCGGCCACTGGCGCGGCCACGGTCAAGGCGACGCTGGCCGCCGATGCGGCGGACGCCAGCGCGCCCTACACGGCCATCGCCGGCACGGCCTTTGGCGTGGACTTCAATCCCGTCGCCGACCGCCTGCGCGTGATCGGTAACACGGGGCAAAGCTTGCGCATCAATGTCGATACGGGCGCCACCACCACCGATGGCGCCATCAACCGGGCAGGGGCGACGCCGGCCGTGACGGCGGCGGCCTACAGCAACAGCTTTGCCGGCACGACGGCAACCATGCTGTTCGATATCGACACAGCCAGCGCCAGCCTCGCCCTGCAAAATCCGCCAAATGACGGTACCCTCGTCAATGTGGGGCTGCTGGGCGTGGCGGCGGCGGGCGACGTGGGCTTCGATATCGCGGGCGGCGCCAACGGCTTGGCGCTAGCGGCTCTGCGCACTGCCGCCACGGGCCCCAGTTCCCTGTACCGCATCGACCTGGCGACAGGCGCGGCGGTGTTGAGCGGCGGCGCGGCCACGCCGGCGGCGTCGGCCATCGGCAATGGCACGGTGGGACTGGTGGATATCGCTATCGCGCTCAAGTAAGAAAATGCGCCGCAGCTTTGCCTTGATTCAATAATTCCAGTATTATGGAAATATTGTTGATATACGCAGGCTGCGGCGCATGGTGCCCGCGACGCCGCATCGAACGGAACCTCACCGCATGCTGACCGCTTTCCTGATCTTTTTCGCCACCTTAATCCTCGTCATCTGGCAGCCGCGCGGCCTGGGCATCGGCTGGAGCGCCGTCATCGGCGCCTGTGTCGCCTTGCTGGCCGGCGTGATCCACTGGGGCGACATCCCCGTCGTCTGGCATATCGTGTGGAACGCCACCGGCACCTTCATCGCCGTGATCATCATCAGCCTGCTGCTGGACGCGGCCGGCTTCTTCGAATGGGCCGCGCTGCACGTGGCGCGCTGGGGCGGCGGCAGCGGACGAAAACTGTTCGTGCTGCTGGTCTTGCTGGGCGCGCTCGTTTCCGCTGTGTTCGCCAATGACGGCGCCGCGCTGATCCTGACGCCCATCGTTATCGCCATGCTGCGGGCGCTGAAGTTTTCCGCCAAGGCCACGCTGGCCTACGTGATGGCGGCCGGCTTCATCGCCGACACGGCCAGCCTGCCGCTGGTGGTGTCGAACCTGGTGAACATCGTCTCGGCCGATTTCTTCAAGATCGGCTTTGCCGAATATGCGTCCGTGATGGTGCCCGTCAACGTCGTCGCCGTGGCCGCCACCCTGGGGGCCTTGCTGCTCTTTTTTCACCGGGATATTCCCCGCGACTATGCAGTGGCGCAGCTGAAGCGCCCGGACGCCGCCATCCGCGACCTGGGCACCTTTCGCGCCGGCTGGCTGGTGCTGGCGCTGCTGCTGGTGGGATTCTTCTCGCAAGAAGCCTTGGGCGTGCCCATCAGCCTGATCGCCGCCGTGGGCGCCGCGCTGTTGCTGGGCGTGGCCGGCAAGGGCCACGTGATTTCCACGCGCCACGTGCTGCGCCATGCGCCGTGGCACATCGTCGTCTTTTCGCTGGGCATGTACCTGGTCGTGTACGGCTTGCGCAATGCGGGTTTGACGGCTTACCTGACGGACATGCTGAACCACTTTGCGCAGTACGGCGTGTGGGGCGCGGCCATGGGCACGGGCATACTGACGGCCTTGCTGTCGTCCGTGATGAACAATCTGCCGACGGTGCTCGTCGGCGCGCTGGCCATCGACCCGACGACGGCGCAGGGGGCCGTGCGCGAGGCGATGATCTACGCGAACGTCATCGGCAGCGACCTGGGCCCGAAGATCACGCCGATCGGCAGCCTAGCTACCTTGCTGTGGTTGCATGTGCTCGACAGCAAGAACATCCACATTTCCTGGGGATACTATTTCCGCGTCGGCATCGTGCTGACCGTGCCCGTGCTGCTGGTGACCCTGGCCGCGCTGGCGTTGCGCCTGGGGTGATGTCAGAGGGGAAGATAGTTAACTAGACGACCGGTCAGATTTTTTGCTATACTGGCTGCATGAGCAAAAAATCTTCCGCCGACATGCGCCAGCACCTGATCGACATCGCCAAGGCTTTGATGGCCGAGAAGGGCTATACGGCCGTCGGTCTGGCCGAACTGGTGGCGGCGGCCGGCGTGCCGAAGGGTTCCTTCTACTATTACTTCAAGTCGAAGGAAGAGTTTGGCCAAGCCTTGCTCGATGACTATTTCACCACCTATTTACAGACGGTCGACGCCTTGCTGGCGGGGCCTGGCAATGCCCGCGAGCGTTTGCTGGCCTATTTTGACTACTGGCGCGCGACGCAGGCCAGCAGCGCGCCGGAAGGCAAGTGCCTGGTGGTCAAGCTGGGCGCTGAAGTGTGCGACTTGTCCGTGGACATGGGCGCCGTGCTGCAGCAGGGCACGGGCGCCATCCTGGACCGCCTGACGCAGTGCGTGGAAGCGGGCCATCTCGACGGTTCCGTGGCGGCGGCGACGACGCCGGCGCGCGTGCTGGCCGAATCCCTTTACCAGTTGTGGCTGGGCGCGTCCCTGATGGTCAAGGTGGCCAGGAGCGGCGGACCGTTCGACGCTGCCATGGCGACCACGCAACGGCTGCTGTCGTAGCCGTTTTTTTGACCATTAACTAGACGACCGGTCAGTTATTTCCGGTTTTTCTGACTTAACATGAAAGCAATACGATGACCGAACAGCATGAAAGCGATTTATTTTCCCCGGTCGATCTGGGCGCGCTGGCATTGGCCAACCGCATCGTCATGGCGCCGCTCACGCGCAGCCGCATGGGCGACGATGGCGTGCCGAACGCCTTGCACGCCGAGTATTACGCCCAGCGCGCCAGCGCCGGCCTGATCATCAGCGAAGCGACGAATATTTCGGCCCAGGGCCGCGGCTATGCCCTGACCCCGGGGATATGGACGGACGGGCAGGTGGCCGGCTGGAAGCTGGTCACCGATGCCGTGCATGCGGCCGGCGGCAAGATCGTTTGCCAGCTGTGGCATGTGGGGCGGTTTTCGCATGCCAGCCTGCAGCCCGATGGCGCCGCGCCCGTCGCGCCATCCGCCATCCGGGCCGAGGGCAGCACCTACACCGCCAGCGGCATGCAGCCCGTGTCCATGCCGCGCGCGCTGGCAACGGGGGAAATCGCCGGCGTCGTCGCGCAGTATGCGCATGCGGCCGCATGCGCGCTGCGCGCCGGTTTCGATGGCGTCGAAGTGCATTCGGCCAACAGCTACCTGCTCGACCAGTTCTTGCGGGACTCGACCAACCGGCGCACGGACGCTTATGGCGGCAGCATCGAAAACCGCGCGCGGCTGACCTTGGAGGTAACGCACGCCGTAGTGAACGTGTGGGGCGCGGCGCGGGTCGGCATCCGCCTGTCTCCCGTCACGCCCGACGCGGGCAACACGCCGATCGACAGCGACGTGATGGCCACCTATGGCTACCTGATCGAACGGTTGAACCGGCATGGACTGGCGTACCTGCACTTCGTCGAGGGCGCCACGGCCACCTCGCGCGATGTGCCCGATGGCGTCGACCTCGATGCGCTGCGGGCGCTGTTCAACGGCCCCTACATCGGCAACAACCACTATGACTTGCCGCTGGCGCAGGCGCGCCGCGCGCAAGGCAAGGTCGATGCGGTGGCGTTTGGCCGTCCCTTCATCGCCAACCCGGATCTGGTGGCGCGACTGCGCCATGGCGTGGCGCTGGCCGTGGCGCCGCGCGAGGCGTATTACGGCGGTGGCGCCAACGGCTACACCGACTGGCCCGCCAGCCAGTTCTGATTTCTCTTCACCCACCCAAGGAGCGCAACATGAATAACCCTACGTATGTGCAGGATTACCAGGCGATTGTCGCCGTGCTGAATCAATACAATGCGGGCGGCGCGCAGGCCGACAGCAGCATCATGCGCCCGGCTTTCAGCAGCCAGGCCACCATTTTCGGCGTCGATGGCGGCGATAAACTGACGGGCGGGCCCATCGAAGGCCTGTTCGAGATCATCGACAGCGCCTTCCGGCCATCGCCGCAGGCGAAGGCGGCCATCGTGCGCGTCGACATCGTGGGCGCGGCGGCCAGCGCGCGCGTCGATACGGACGATATCTCGGGTTTCCGCTTTACCGACTTTTTCAATTTGCTCAAGGTGCAGGGCGAGTGGACCATAGTCAGCAAGATTTATCACACGCACGCGGGCGCCTGATGCACTGGCTGGGCGCCCGATGCTGTATCGTGTGGCGTCCAGCATGCGGGGAGAAGCAATGAAACTGATACTGATAGGCGCCACGGGCCTGGTGGGCCGCGAAGTGCTGCGCCTGGCGCTGAGTGACGCGCGCGTCACGAACATCGTCGCGCCCGTGCGCAAAGCCTTGCCGGCGCATCCCAAGCTGGACGCGCCCCTTGTCGATTTCGACCGCTTGCCGGCGGATGCGCCCTGGTGGCAGGCCGATGCCGTCATCTGCACCCTGGGCACGACCATGAAGGTGGCGGGCACGCGGCAGGCCTTCCGGCGGGTCGACCATGGCTATCCGCTGGCCGCGGCGCGGCTGGCGCTGGCGGCTGGCACGCCCACGTATGCGCTCAATTCCGCCGCGGGCGCCGACGCGGCCTCGCGTTTCTTCTATAACCGCGTCAAGGGCGAGCTGGAACGCGACCTGGAAGCGCTGGGTTTCAGATCGCTCACGCACGTGCGGCCGGGCCTGATCGGCGGCGAACGCGATGAGGCGCGGGCGGGCGAGGGCGCCGCCTTGCGCATCCTGCGCGTGCTGGCTCCCGTGCTGCCGCGCCGCTGGCGCATCAATCCCGCGCCGCGCATCGCCAGCGCCTTGCTGGAAGCGGCGATTGCCGCCGCGCCGGGCGTGCACATGGTGACGTCCGAGCACCTTTTGTGAACGCGCCCCCGTATAATTCTCGTTCATCTACTTGCGAGTACAGACAATGCAGACAGTACGTGTTTACCAGGCCAGCGACCGCGATGCCTGCCTGGCCCTCTTCGACGGCAATACCCCGCGCTTTTTCGACCCTTCGGAGCGCGTCCGCTTTGCCGCCTGGATCGATGCAGCGGCGCAGCCCTATTTTGTCATCGAGCGCGTCATCGATGGTGATGCGCGCATCGTCGCCTGCGGCGGCCACGCCATCGAGGCGGACGGCATGACCGCCAGCCTGTCCTGGGGCATGGTGGCGCAGGATCTGCACGGCCAGGGGCTGGGCCAGGCACTGACGCAGGCGCGCCTTGATGCGATCAGCGCCATGCCGCAGCTGACCAGTGTGACCATGAATACCAGCCAGCACACGCAGGGCTTTTATGCGCGCTTCGGCTTCGTGGCCGTGAAGGTGACGCCGGATGGCATCGGACCCGGCCTCGACCAGTGGGATATGGTTTTGCCGCTGCCGCGCGCCGGGGGCGTTGATGGAAGCCGCTGACCACCATATCGCCCCGGTGCCGCTGGAAAAAGCCTACCGCCTGCTCAATCACGGTCCGTCCATCCTCGTTTCGGCCCGCCACGCCGGCATCGATAACGTAATGGCCGCCGCCTGGGCCTGCGCCCTCGATTTCGCGCCGCCGAAACTGACCGTGGTGCTGGACAAGGCAACGCGCACGCGCGCGCTGGTCGAAGGCAGCGGCACGTTTGTCATCCAGGTGCCGACGGCGGCGCAGTTGCAACTGACCCACGCCGTCGGCACGCACAGCCTCGATGCGCAGCCCGATAAACTGGCGCGCGCTGGCGTGCAGCTGTTTCACATGGACGGCGTTGATGTGCCGTTCGTGGCCGGCTGCTCCGCCTGGCTGGCCTGCCGTTTGATCCCCGAAGCGCACAACCAGACGGCGTACGACCTGTTCATCGGCGAAGTGGTGGGCGCCTGGGCCGACACGCGCGTGTTCCGCGACGGGCACTGGCATTTCGAACAGGCCGATCCATCCTGGCGCAGCCTGCACTACATCGCCGGCGGGCGCTTCTATGCGATCGGCGAGGCGCTCGATGCTGCCCCGCGCTGACCCGCTGGCGGGCCAGGCCGCCACGACGCCGCTCGTCATCGTCGCCAGCAGCGGCACTGGCGGCGACATGCAGCCGTTTATCGCGCTGGCGCAGGGCTTGCAGCAACGGGGCCGGCGCGTGCTGCTGCTGGTGCCGGGCTGGCAGGAAGCGGCCGCGCAAGCCTCGCGGCTGCCATATCACACCTTCGGCAGCGCGGAAGAGGGGCAGGCCATGCTGGACGACCCCGGCCTGTGGGATGAGCGCAAGGGCTGGGGCGTGGTGTGGAATGGCCTCGTGCCGCACCTGGGCGCCGTGCGCGACGTCGTGCAAGGCTTGCCGGCCGATGAGGCTTGCGTGGTGCTGTGCCATCCCATCCTCGTGCCGATGGCGGCCCTGGCGCGCTCCGCGCGGCCGGACCTGCGCATCGTCGCGGCGTATCTGGCGCCATCGAACCTGTGCAGCAGCCATGATTTCCTGGCGGCCGGCTCCTTGCGCATTCCCGCCTGGGTGCCGCTGGCCTGGCGCCAGGCCCTGTGGCGCATGATCCACCGCGGCATGATCGATCCGGTCATGCTGCCTGGCCTGAATGGCGCGCGCGCGCAGCACGGCCTGCCGCCGGAAGCGCATTTTTTTGCACACATGCTGGCCGCGCCGGACGCTTCGCTGGGGCTGTTTCCCGCGTGGTTCGCCGCCCCGCAGGCGGACTGGCCGCCGCATTTCGCGCAAGCCGATTTCACCGGCGCCGCCATGCATGGCGCTGCGGCGCTGCCGCCGGAGCTGGAACGTTTTCTGGACGAGGGCGAGCCGCCCATCGTGTTTACGCCCGGTACCGGGCACCAGCACGCGCAGCGCTATTTCAGCATCGCCCTCGCAGTCTTGCGGCGGCTGGGACGGCGCGGCCTGTTCCTCACGCCCCATGCGGCGCAACTGCCGCAGCACATGCCGGCCAGCGTCATGTGGCAGGCGCACGCACCGTTTGCGGCGCTATTGCCGCGCGTGGCGGCCGTGGTACACCATGGCGGCATCGGCACCAGCGCGGACGCCTTCCGCGCGGGTATCCCGCAACTGATCGTGCCGTTCGCGTACGACCAGTTCGACAATGGCTGGCGCGCCAAACGGCTCGGTGTGGGGGATGTCTTGCTGGCCAGGCGCCTGTCGGCGGGGCGCATGCAGCGGCAGCTGGCGCGCCTGCTCGCCGCGCCCGAGGTCAAGCTGGCGTGCGGCGAGGTGGCCCGCCAGATGGGGCAGGGGCTTGAATCAGCGCGCCTGCTGGATCACGTCGAAGCGGCCCTGGCAGCTTAGTCTGCCCAGGGGTGCTAGGTATCGTCGAGGGCGATGACCCGGTCGTTTGCGCCGGGCACGCAGCCGTCGGCGATCGGTTCCCAGCCCCGATGCACCACCACCTGCTTGCCATCGTGGCAGATTTCCACGCGTTCGCTGGCGGGCAGGCGCTGGCGTGCGAACGCTTCCAGGCTGGCCGGCAGGCTCGTTTCCAGCTGCATCGTGCCGATGGCTTCCGGCGGGTGGTCATCCATGTGCACGAGCGGCACGAAGATCGAACCGAGCATCAGCCAGCGCGCACCCACGTCGACGGGGGCGGGCGCATAGGGCGCGGCGCGCAGCCAGTCCTGGGCGCGGGCGCGCAAGTCGCTGCCGGCGGCCAGCTCACCCCAGGCCGAGGCCAGCAATTCCACCACCCACTGATTGCAATTCTGGTATTTCAGGCTGAAGGCATACGCGTTGGCGCTGTAGCGGCCTGCCAGCAACTGCTGCACGCGCACGGGATCGAGCAGGGCGCGGCGCAGGGGCGGCACGGTTTCGGCCGGCAGTTTCACGAGCGAGATGTAGCCCAGCGCCGGGTTTTCCGTGCCCATGGCGAAACCGGCCGTGCCCTGGTCGAAGATGCGCGGGCGGCCCTCGTCGCAGGCGTAGTACAGCTGGCGCGCGGACCAGCCGCTGTCGTTGTCGTGGCGCCAGGCCAGTGCCGCATGCGAATAGCGGATGCCGAAGCGGGCCAGGTCCAGGCCGGAGCGGCTGATCAGGGCCACGCTGCCTTCGCTGGCGGCCAGTTCCTCGCGCACGACGGCGGCAAAGCGCAACAGGCGATCCTGTTCCGTGGCCGTGAGCTCCTGTGCGCGGTCGCAAAAACGCGAGGAGGCGAGCGAGGTGCCCGCCTGGGCGGCGCCCATGCTGAAGATAGCGCAAACGCCCAGCAGCAGTGCCGGGCGGCGCGGGAGAAAACGAATCAAAGGCTGACGGGACGCGTGGCCATTTCGCCGTACCAGTCATCGGCCAGCACGAGGAAGAAGGCGGCGCGCGTGTCGTTGCGCGAGAATTCGATGCCGTAGGCGCGGTTTTGCGCATGCACCACGTCGCCCTGCGCCAGCTGCTGCTTGTCGAGCGCCGCTTGCGGCAAGTCCAGCACCAGCGGCGTGGCCGTGGCGTCGGCCTGCATGGTCAGGCGCGTCATGCCGTCGCGGCCCGGCACGGCGGCCACGTCGATGATGCGGTAGGGGCCATTGGCCACCTTGTTGTCGCGCGAGGAGCTGTTGCTCGAACCGTTGAGCGAGTCGGAAATGCTGCCGCTCGACTGGGAGCCGGCGCTGGAGGCCGAGGAAACGAAGCTGTCGGCGTTGGCGTTGCACGCCATGGTCAGAGCTGCGGCCAGGCCGAGCATGCGTAAGGTGGAGGTAGTCAAGGCAGTTTTCCAGTGGACATCAATGAAAGCGGACCGGGTCCATCCCGGCCCGCGCCATCATAGCAGATCGGCCATCAGCTGAGCAGTACCTCGATCAGGCCCTTTGCTTCGGCCGACGGCTGCGTGCGCAGCGCCTGCAGCACGGGATCGTGTTCCAGGTAGGCTTGCAGCTGCGCGCTGACGGTGATGCTGGCCTGCGGCAGCGGCGAAGGGACGGGTGCCAGCGCCTTGGCCAGCAGCAGGGTGTCGCGCAAGCCCTCGGGCGGCAGCATGATGGTCGAGCCGGGCAAGGCATTGACGGCATCGGCCACCGGCTGCGGCACGCCCAGCTGACGCATCAGCGCGCGGCCTATCACTTCCAGGGCGGACGCCATCTGCGTTTCCAGGTGGGCGTACAGGCCCGGGGTCTTGTCGGCCTGGGCCAGCAGATAAAAGCCGGCTACTTCATGCACGATGCCGGCAAACAGCGCCGTATCGGCATCCGTATGCGTGACGGCGCTGGCCAGTCCATGCGCCAGCGCCGCCACGTGCACGGTGTGCGCCCACAACTGGGTGGCGCGGGCGCGCAAGGCTTCGTCGCGGATGCCCGCGTTCAGCTGGCGGATGACGGCCGCCGTCGCCAGCGAGTACAGGTTGCGGTGTCCCAGCCGCTCGACGGCGGCGCGCACGCTGGTGATGGCGGGCGTATGGCCGGGCGAGAACAGGGCCGAATTGGCCAGCGCCACGGCGCGCGCCGACAAGGTCGGTTCGCACAGCAGCAGCCGGCTGATGTCGGCCGAGTGGCAATCCGGGTTGGCCAGTTCCTTTTGCAGGAGCAGTGCCGTATTGATGCTGGTGGGAAAGGCCAGGGTTTCCGTTTCGGCGCTGGCCAAAAGTTGCGCCAGGCTGCTGAGCGTGTTGACGTGCATGGATAGGGGAGCGAGAAGTAGCAATGTCTGCATATTATCAGGCAATGCGGCCTGCATGGCGTCCGCCTGCCTTTCCTGCGAAACAAGTTGCGCATCGGCCCCGCATCGGTCCATTCATCAGCCCAGCTTATAGGTCCTAGTGGCTTTGTGCCGCTAATCAGCGCGGGCCAGCGCTGTTAAGCTTGGATTGCCAGGACAGGTGTAGCCGGCTGCCCGGCGGCACGCCCATTCTGGGAGCCGATCTTACCGGCAAGAAAGGAAAACACCCATGCATCGATACGCCGCGGCACTCTTGCCGCTTTGCCTGCCCGCCGGGGCCGTTTCTGCCTCTGCGTCTGCCGAGGCCGCTGCCACGCACGCCGCCGTCACCGTCACGCGCGCCGCCGCCATGCCCACCATCACGGGCGACCCCGCCTATTTCACGGGGAAGGTCGCAGTCGACGCCATGTTCCAGCGGCCGTCTCCGGCCCGCGTGGGCGGCGGCATCGTCACCTTTGCGCCCGGCGCCCGCACGGCCTGGCATACGCATCCGCTAGGCCAGACCCTGATCGTCACGCAAGGCAGTGGCTGGGTACAGCACTGGCAGGGCCCGCTGCAGGCGCTGGCGGTCGGCGACGTGGCGTGGATACCGCCCGGCGTCAAGCACTGGCATGGCGCCACGGCCACGTCCGCCATGCAGCATGTTGCGATTGCGGAGGCGCAAGATGGCACGGCGGTGACGTGGCTGGAGCAGGTGGCGGATGACAGCTACCCCAGATAGTCAGGGCTGCCCGCCGGGCAGCAGTGCACGATGGCGAAGCTGCTAGCGCGGCTTTGGCGCGGGCTCGGCCGTGTCACTGCTTGGGGTGAGCGCCGTGCCGGCGAAGCGCGCCTCGCCGGAGACCAGCTTTTGGCCTATGCCGACGAAGCCGCGGATCTGCTCATCCGAATGGCCTTTCAGGTCGGAAAAGACAGCGCGCATCTGCTGCGGAGAGACGCCGGCTTTATCTGCCCGGTTGAGCGTGCTGAAGCCTTCGAGCAAGCGTGCCGTTCCCAGGGGACTGCGCAGTGAATCGATCAGTGTATCTAACATATTTGCCTCCTTATGGCGTTGGCGTTGAGACGGTGGACTACCGAGCAAAGTGTAGCGGCCCTGGCATCGGAAACTGGACCCGCATAATGCTAGAATTACGTACCTTGACATGGCGAGCAAAGACTGATAGTAAATATGATTGCAAAAAAAGAATTATTTCCAGGGCGCATACAGGCGGATCAAATTCTTGTGCATCAGTGCGCGATACGCCGCTTTCAGTCGCGGCACGGGCAGCAATTCCAGGAGCTGAGGAACTTGCGGAACAGCGTCATGGCGGCGATCGACGTGCGACCAAGTATGTGGCGCCTATTGTCAAACCAACGTGACAGGCACTTTGCCTTGCTCGATATCATGCACGTGCTGAATACGAGGAATGGACGAGCGGCCTTGCGGGAAGGGGCGTTGATGCCATTTGAGGATGCAATGCAGATGCCGCAGCTGGCGGCCTTCACGGCGCTGCATGAGGAATCAGCGAGAGAAGTATTGGACTTATTGCTGGCGAATCTGGATTTCATCGACGGTCTGGTTGAGACGTGTCGCATCTTCGAGATTTATAGTGTGCTTGCCGTGAGTGTGCGGGTGGATGCCCTGGAGCTCGTCAAGCGTTACTATCATACATACCACCGGGCAAGGAACTGTTCCCGCATCGAAAATTATTCTGATGTGGCGGAGGCGGACACCCGCTGGGCATTCATGCTGGAGACGGACGAGGCCACTGACGACCTGGCGCTGCTGCTGGGCACAGGCGTCATCACGCCTTATTTCCGCGGTGCTGGCATCGATATTTTTGATGATGACGCCAATGACGTGGTGCTTAATAATACAAAACAGAATGATGGCATCTATTTGCGCATAAAAATTGGCGACGAGGCTCCGCATCAGATTGACGCGGCCCTTATCTATTTAAGGGAAGCGTTATTGGGTAAGGCGCGCGACAAGGGGTTTGCCAGAGCGAATTATGCAAGGCGCCGTTTCGACGAGTCCAATTTCGTGAACGGACTGCGCCATCCGCTATTCTTTGATGTCAAGCGGGGCAGCTATCTGGCGCCATTGATGGGTCTTGCATGCTGGGATGAAAAAGAGTCGGGCGCCACAGTGGATAAGGTCTGCTTCAAGGTTGTTGCAGATGCCGAGGGGTATCGTCTCGACAATAAACTGCAGGGCACGGTGTATGAGGTTGATACCGTCAAAAAACATTATCAACACATCGCGGCTGCGATCAAGGCGCCGCTGGCAAAAAAAGCCGGACGCCTTGATGTCTTTCTCGCGGGCGTTACGGATGGCCCCGCTTTCTAGACCCGGGAAAAGCAAAGGCCGACAGCCGGCTCGATGGTGCGCGTGGCAACAAACTAGGGCAGCAGCAGCGCATGCTGGCTGGCCGTATGGAAATCGCGCCAGACGCGGTTGATGGTACTGTCTTCGCGGGCCGCGTACAGGCCGCAATAGGGGTACAGACCATCGACGGCGGCGCGGCACGCGGCCACCAGGTCCATCGAACCGGCCTGCACGGCCTGCATGCCGTCCGCGTCGAGGGCCGCGCCGGCGGCAACCGTTGCCCAGCTCTCATCCAGCACGGCATAAAAGCGGGCACGGGCGGCAGCGCAGGCGTCTTGCTTGCCTTGCAGGAATGCGGCTACTTCCGGCACGTCCAGCAGCGGCAAGCCGGCGCGCGCATGGCGGCGGTGGCGCATGCATTCCTCTGCCAGCTGCATGAAATGCGCGGCCATGCCGGCCACGTTGGCGGCCAGGGTCACGTAGGCCAGCGAGTAAAACGGGTAGCGGTACAGGGGGCCGTCGGCCGTCGCGGTGTCGGGACTGATCGTAAAGCCATGTTCCTTGCTGAGCCACTGGCCGTCGATGCGGTAGCTGTGCGAGGCGCTGGCGCGCATGCCGATGCTGTTCCACGAGGGCACCAGTTGCACCAGCGCGGCGGGCACGAGGAAGGCGCGGATGCGCGGCTTGCCATCCGCATCGAGCAGGGGCTGGCCATCGCGCTGCAGCCGGGCGTTCAGGGTGAAGTGGGTGGCCATCGGCGCGCCGCTGGCGTAGTCCCAGCTGCCCGAGATGCGGTAGCCGTCGCCTTCTTCTTCCGCATCACCGGTGGCCGCGCCGCTGCCGCCCATGCAGACCCGGGGCGTGCCGATGATTGCGCGCGCCATGTCGGGCGCCAGAAAGCCGGCGAACCAGCCGGCGCCCGCGCACAGGGTCAGCACCCAGCCCATGCTGCCATCGACGGCCGCCACGGCTTCTTCCAGACGCACCACTTGCGGCAAGGGCAGCTCGGCGCCGCCCGCGCTGCGCGGCGCCAGCATCGTCAGCCAGCCGCGCCGGTGCAGCAAGGCTTGCTGGGCCGGATGCAGGAAGCGGGCGGCGTCGGCCGCCGGCGCATGGCGCGCGATGCGGCGCGCGTCGCGCCCGGAAAGGGTGGCAAGGGTAGCGAGGACAGCGTGCGGCATGGGCGGAATCCGGCAATGGCAGAGGCGGGCATTTTCGCACAGCGGGCACGCTTGCGGGGGGAAGGACGAGTTCGGCTAGGTGCTGCACCGCCGGTACTCGTCCGGCGTCTCTCCCGTCACCTTGCGGAACATGGTGATGAAGGCCGAGGAGCTGGCATACGCCAGGTCGAACGCGATGCTTTCGACTGTCTGGCCCGCTTCCAGCATGGCCATGGCCTTGATGACGCGCAGCCGCGCGCGCCATTGGGCAAAGCTCATGCCCAGGTCGCGCTGGCAGCGGCGCATCAGGGTGCGCTCGGTGGTGTTGACAGCCTGTGCCAGAGCGGCCAGCGGGCGGTGGTCGCCGGGGTTGCTGTCGAGCATGGCCAGTACCTTGCCCAGCATGGGGTCATCCGAGCTGGGCAAGTAACTGCCCACGGGCGTGGCGCGCGCCAGCTGGTCCAGCAAGACCTGCAAGAGGCGCTCTTCATGGATAGTCTGCGGCAAGCCGGGCGGGTGGGCGCGCAAGTGCTCGTGCATGGCGCGCACGAAGGGCGTGACGGCCAGCGCGCAGGGCGCGGGAGGTAGCGCCTGGCACAGTTCTTCGCTTACATACAGCGAACTGTGGAAGGCGGGATGGCGGTTTTGTCCCGTATGCGCCACGCGCGGCGGCAGCCAGATGCCGTACTGGGGCGGCACCAAATAGTGTTTCCCTGCCACCAGCACCTCCACCACGCCACCAAGCGCATAGACGAATTCGCCCCAGGAATGGCTGTGGCTGGGATACATGGCCGCAGCGGGCATGGCTGCGCTGCGAAAGCAGATAGGAGCGGGCAGGGCGCCACTGTAGGGCGCGGTCAGCAAGTGTTTGGTAGCGGACATGAAAATATTTGCGGGTGGCTGTATTGCGCGAGGTGCTGTCGGTTTCTCACTATATCAAGAAAAGCTGCACCCGCCATACTACCTGCTGCCGACTATCTGAAGGAATACTGTGGAAACGCGCAAGGCAATGGATGGGCAGGCAGTGGTCGTCATGACCCTGCTGTGCCTCGTATGGAGTTTGCAGCAGGTGGGTATCAAGGCGGTCGCGCATGACATGGCGCCCGTACTGCAGATCGCGCTGCGTTCGGGCCTGGCGGCCATGCTGGTGGGCCTGCTGATGCTGGCGCGCCGCGAAAACCTGGCGCAAGCGCGCGCCGCCTGGCGCCCGGGCTTGCTGGCCGGCAGCCTGTTCGCGCTCGAATACGTGCTGCTGGGAGCTGGATTGCAATATACGAGCGCCGCGCATGCCGTGGTGTTTCTCTACACGGGTCCGCTGTTTGTGGCGCTGGGCCTGCATTTCAGGCTGGCGTCGGAGCGCCTTACCCCGCTGCAATGGGCTGGCGTAGCGCTGGCGTTTGCCGGAATCGTCGTCGCGTTTTTGCCCGGCACCGTGCCAGCGGGCGCGCCGGTCAATCCGCGCGGCTTGCTGGGCGACCTGCTGTGCCTGGCCGCTGGCGCGGCCTGGGGCGCGACGACCCTGGTGGTGCGCTGTTCACGCCTGGCGCACGTGCCTGCCACGCAGGTGGTGCTGTACCAGTTGACGGCGGGCTGCGTGCTGTTGCTGGGCGCGGCAGCGTTGCTCGGCCAGCTGGACTTCGCGGCCACGCCCTTGGTGATCGGCAACCTGGTGTTCCAGTCCGTGATCGTCTCGTTTGCCAGCCTGCTGGCGTGGTTTCATTTGCTGCGCCGCTACCTGGCATCGCGCCTGGGCATTTTTTCCTTCCTGACGCCGCTGTTCGGCGTGCTGCTGGGCGCCATGTTGCTGGACGAGCATGTGTCGATGGCTTTTCTCCTTGGCGCGGCGCTGGTGCTGGCTGGCATCGTGCTGGTCAGTGCAAGCGGTCCGCTGACGCTGTTGTTCGCAGCGCGTCAGAAGCAGGGTAGAGTGGAGCCGTAGTCATTTTTCCCTGTTCACTTGAGAAAGCAGTCCACCATGACCCGACTTCCCGATCCGCAATTCGCCGACAAAGTTCGCGCCAGTTTTGATTTGCAGAACGCCATGACCTTGATCCAGGCCAGCCTGCCCGTGGTGGCGCATGGCAGCACGGAAATCCATGTGCCGCATTGGAGCGGCATCGAACAGCAGCATGGCTTCGTGCATGGCGGCGTGGTGGGCATGATCGCGGACTCGGCCGCCGGCTACGCGGCCATGACCATGGTGGCCGATGGCGCATCCGTGCTGACGGTGGAATACAAGATGAACCTGCTGGCGCCCGCCGACGGCGAGAAACTGATCGCGCGCGGCAAGGTGGTGCGCCCTGGGCGCACCCTGATCGTCACGCAAGCCGAAGTGTACGCCGTGCGCGATGGCAAGGAAACCTTGTGCGCGCTGATGCAGCAAACCATCATGGTGATGCACGGCAAGTCCGAAAAAACTTAACTTAATGAAATGAGAAAGCATGCCCGCGCCAGACCACAATGCACACTTGCTGCACAGTAAGCCGTTGACGGCGCCAGCCTTGCTGGCGATGCGCGATGCGGGGCAAAAGATTGCCGCACTGACTTGTTATGACGCCAGTTTCGCCACCCTGATGAACGCTTGTGGCGTGGAGCTGCTGCTGGTCGGCGATTCGCTGGGGAATGTGGTGCAGGGGCAGGGCACGACCTTGCCTGTCAGCGTGGCCGACATTGCTTACCATACGGCAAGCGTGGCGCGCGGCAACCGTACGGCCGTGCTGGCGGCCGACATGCCGTTCGGCAGCTATGCCACGCCGCAAGCGGCGTATGCCAACGCCGTCCAGTTGATACAGGCGGGCGCACATATGGTCAAGCTGGAGGGCGGCAGCTGGCTGTGCGGCACGGTGCGTTTCCTGACCGAGCGGGGCATACCCGTGTTCGCCCACCTGGGCTTGACGCCGCAATCCGTGCATCAGCTCGGTGGCTTCAAGGTGCAGGGCAAGACGGCGGAAGGCGCGGCGGCGTTGAAAGCCGACGCACTGGCCCTGCAGGCGGCTGGCGCTGCGCTATTGCTGCTCGAAGCCATCCCTGCCACGCTGGGCCGGGAAGTGTCGGCACTGCTGGCCATTCCCACTATCGGCATCGGCGCCGGGCCCGATTGCTCGGGCCAGATCCTCGTCATGCACGATATGCTCAACGTGTTTCCCGGCAAGAAGGCGCGCTTCGTGCGCGACTTCATGACGGGGCAGGCCAGCATCGGCGACGCCTTCACGGCCTATGTCGGCGCCGTCAAGGAGCGGTCTTTCCCCGCCCCGCAACACTGCTTTTAAGACGCCCGGGTCTATGCTTCCGCTGCCTGCGCCGCCTTGACGCTGTCGCGCTGGCCCACTCTCGCCAGGAAAGCTTGCACCTGCGCCAGCGCGGACAAATCCACGCCCACGCCTGGCGCCCAGCCCGTGATGACGAACAGGTAGGCGTCGGCGACCGTGAACGTGTCGCCGGTCAGGTAAGCCTGGCCTTCCAGGCGGCTGTCCACCCACTTGTATTTCTTGCCCAGTTGCTTGATGAACAGTGCCTTGGTGGCGGCGTCGATGCGGGGATCGAACAGGGGGCTGAACGATTTGTGCAGCTCGGACGTGATGTAGTTCTGCCATTCCAGCACCTTGTAGCGGGCAAAACTGCCCACGGGCGGCAACAGGTCCTGTCTGCCGGCCTGTTCGGCGACGTACTGGGCGATGACGGGGCCTTCGCTCAAGGTCGTGCCATCATCGAGCGCCAGCAGCGGCACCTGGCCTTTCGGGTTGAGTTCGTAGTAATTGCCGCCTTCCTGCGTCTTGTGCTGGCCCAGGTCGACCTTGACCAAGGTGAACGGCGTGCCCGTTTCGCGCAGGATGATGTGCGGTGCCTGCGAGCAGGCGCCCGGCGAGTAGAAGAGTTTCATGGCGATCCTTGAACAGGTGGGAAAGCAACCACTATAGTCCTGCGCAGCCGCACGGTAAACGCGTGTTCGTTTGGTGACTGCGCATGCCCGGTGCGGGATTGCGCTGGCTCAAACCCGGGGATAGCGCAAGGTGTCGAGCAGCAAGGTAAACGCGGGGGAAGGGTGGCGCCGGCTCGGGTAATACAGCTTGTAGCCCGCGTACGTGGGGCACCAGTCGTCCAGCACGCGGACCAGGCGGCCATCGGCCACATAGGGCAGGACGACATCTTCAGCCATGCAAGCCACGCCCAGTCCATCGAGCGCCGAATGCAATCGCATGGCCATGTTGTTGTAGATCATCTGTCCTTCCACCCGTACTTTCAGTTCCTGCCCATGCTTGGCAAACTCCCAGGCAAACAGGCCGCCGAGGGTGGGCAGGCGCATGTTGATGCAGTTGTGCGCCATCAAGTCCTGCGGCGTGGCGGGCGGCGCATGGCGGCTGAAATACGTGGGCGAAGCGACGATGGCCATGCGGAAATCGGGACCGATGGGCATGGCGATCATGTCCTTGGCCACTTGCTCGCCCAGGCGCACGCCCGCGTCGCAGCGCGCGGCCACGATGTCGGTCATGCCGTTGTCGACGACGACTTCGATGTTGATGTCGGGATAGTCCGGCAGCAAACGGGCGATGGCCGGCTGCAGCACCGTCAGCGCCGAGTGTTCTCCCGCGCTGATGCGGATGTTGCCGGCCGGCTTGTCGCGCCGCTCGCTGAGCAGTGCCAGTTCCGCCTCGATCTCGTCGAAGCGGGGCGCCACCGTGCGCAGCAGCTGTTCGCCCGCTTCCGTGGGCGAGACGCTGCGCGTGGTGCGCACCAGCAGGCGCAAGTCGAGCCGTTCTTCCAGCGCGCGCACGGTCTGGCTCAAGGCCGACTGCGACACGCCCAGCTTGGCCGCCGCCCGGGTGAAACTGCCTTCGCGGGCCACGGCCACGAAGGCGAGGATGTCGTTGAAGTTGGTTTGTGCCATGGCGGATGTCTTTCCAATTCATTAGTTGCGCTAATAAGTTCATGCGGACTTTAGCATCTATTCATGGTAATGCGCCAGCCTTACAGTGTAGGCATGAAAACTGCTCCCGATTCCGCTAGCCCCGCCGCGCCGCACAAGGCGGCCATCCTTGCCATCATCCTCGTCAGCTATGTGATGATCGTGCTCGACACGTCCATCGTGCTGACGGGCTTGCCGAAAATCCACCAGGAACTGGGCTTTACGGATACGGGCCTGGCCTGGGTGCAAAGCGCCTACACCCTGACGTTTGGCGGCTTGCTGCTGCTGGCCGCGCGCGCTGGCGATGCGTATGGCCGGCGCCGCCTGTTGCAGCTGGGCCTGGCGCTGTTCACGCTGGCGTCGCTGGCCATCGGTCTGGCGCAGTCGCCGGCCATGATGATTGCCGCGCGCGCCATCCAGGGCGTGGGCGCGGCCATCCTGGCGCCGTCGACCCTGGCCTTGCTGCAAACCACGTTTGCGGAGGGACGCGAACGCACGCGGGCCATCGCCCTGTACAGCGCCGTGGCGGGGATCGCCGCCAGCGTGGGGCTGGTGCTGGGCGGCGTGCTGGCCGAATGGCTGTCGTGGCGGGTCGGTTTCTTCATCAATCTGCCGATTGGCGCCGCCATGCTGGTGGCCGCGCGCCGCTATATCGCCGAAAGTGAAACCACCCGGGGCCGCTTTGACGTGGCCGGCGCGGCCAGCTCCACCCTCGCCATGTTGGCCCTCGTGTACGGCTTGATCCGCTCGGCCGGTGCCGGCTGGGGCGATGCCTTGACGCAAGCTGCGCTGGCGGCGGGTGTACTGCTGCTGGCCGCTTTCATCCTGATCGAACGGCGCGCCGCGCAACCGATCCTGCCGCTGCGCCTGTTTGCCGATGCGCAGCGCAATGCGGCGTACGGAGCCAGGGTGCTGTTCCTGGGCGCCATGATCGGGTTTTTCTTTTTCACCACGCAATTCCTACAAGTGGTGCTCGGCTATCCGCCATCATTGACTGGCCTGGCTTTCCTGCCCATGACCCTGGTCAACTTCGGCGTCGCCCTGTGCGTGCCGCGTTTGACGCGTCGCCTGGGCAATGCGCGCCTGCTGGCCATGGGACTGGGATTGACCCTGCTGGGCATGGCCTGGCTGAGCCGCGTCGATGCGGGCACGGCTTACTGGCTGGGGGTGGCCTTGCCCATGGTGCTGATCGGCGCGGGGCAGGGCATGGCCTTGAGCCCGCTGACGGCGGCCGGCGTGGCCGGCGTGCCGGCGCGGGATGCGGGCGCCGCCTCGGGCGTCGTCAACGTGGCGCACCAGCTGGGCAGTTCGCTGGGGCTGGCGGCATTGGTGGCCGTGGCCGGCCTGGGCGCGGGCCAGCTGGCAGGCGTGCCCCTGCTGGCGCACCGCGTGACGCTGGCCCTGGGCAGCGCGGCCGCCATGCTGGCGCTGGCCTTGCTGCTGGTGCTGACTTGTCAGGCCCGGCCACCCAAGCTGCCGCCCCCATCCACCGCCAGCACCTGACCTGTCACGTAACTGGCTTGTTCCGATAGCAGGAAGCCGACGGCGGCGGCAATTTCATGGGGCTGTCCCAGCCGCCGCATCGGGATTGTTCCAAGAATCTGGCGTTCCATTTCGCTGCCGACGGGACGGGTCTTGCGGAACAGTTCCGTTTCCACGGGGCCTGGCGCGACCGCATTGACCGTCACGCCGTGTTCGGCCAATTCCAGGGCCCAGGTTCTCGTGCAGCCGACCAGGGCGCTTTTGGCGGCGGAATAGGCCGTGCGGTTCACGCTGCCGTGGATGGCACGGCTGCAGATATTGACTATCCGGCCATACCGGCGCTGCTTCATCGCCTCCACGAATTGCTGCGTCACCTGGATGGCGGCGCGCACGTTCAGATCGAAGACGTTCTGCAACGTGGCAAAGTCGATTTGGCCCAGCGGCTGGGGCGAGGCAATGCCTGCATTGTTCACGATGCCATCGATATCAAACTGTTGTTCAAGCGTCTTGAGCACTGCCTCCGTCTGCGCCAGGTCGGCAAGATCGCAGGCCACCAGCGTGCCTGGAAAGTCCATGTCTTCGATGTGCCGCGCGATGCCGACGACCCGATGGCCTTGCTGATGCAGCAAGGTGCTGATGGCATAACCGATGCCGCGGGTCGCGCCAGTGACGAGAAAAGTACGAGCTTGCATGGGGGAGGATTTCCTTAGGCCAGAAAATGCAGCTTGAAAGGGTACACTTTTTTGCCATTGCATGCTTCGCTGCCGGGCTTGTTGTCTGCGCTGTCATGTCGCCGCAGCGCCTGACCACTCGCGCAGCAATTGTCCGAAAGCATCGGCCGCCGCCGTGCTGCCGGCGGCGCGCCACAGCAGCTGGAACTGGGCGGCGGGCAGGGCGGGCAAGCCATGCTGGCCATCGATGACCACCATACCCGGCTCCAGGTCGCCCTGTGGCAAGGCCGTGATGGCTAGCCCGGCCAGCACGGCGGCGCGCAAGCCCTGCTGGCTGGGCGAGGTGAACGCCACGCGCCAGTCGAGTCCGGCGCCATCGAGGGCGTCGACGCCCACTTGCCGGTGCATGCAGGGCGCCGGTGAAAACGCCAGCGGCAGGGGCAGCGCGCCGTCATGCCGGAAGTCATGCGCCGCGGCCCAGACGAAGCGCGTGCGGCGCAGCACGGCCGCCTCATCTGGCTCGCTTGCCAGGGCCATGACGACGGCCAGGTCCAGCGCATCGGCGGCGACCAGTTTTTGCAAGTCAAGATAGGTGCCCACCGTGACATCCAGGCGCACGGCGGGAAACAGGTGCGCGAACTGCGCCAGCAGGGCCGGCAGGCGCGCGCCCATGAAATTTTCCGGCACGCCAAAGCGCACGGCGCCCGCAATCGAGGAGCGCTGGAAGCGCCGCGACAGCGCATCCTGGGCTGCCAGGATCTGCCGCGCGTGGCGCAGGAAATCTTCGCCATCCTCCGTCAGGCGCAGGCTGCGCGTCGTGCGCACCAGCAGCGCCGTGCCCGCTTGCTCTTCCAGGCGGCGGATCTGGTGGCTGATGGCGGACTGGCTCAGGTGCAGCCGTTCGGCGGCACGCGTAAAGCCGCCCGTTTCCTGGACGGCCACAAAGGCGCGCAGCAGGGCGGTGTCGAAGTCCATGGGGTTCCCGTGATTCATGATGAAAATGAATGAATTGTACAAAATTTTATCATTTCCCTCATGAGTCCTGGCTTTCTAGAATGGCGGCTCGCAGTGCGCCTTCTCCACGCGCACCTCCATGACTACCGATAACAAGGTTTCGATGTTACTGACTCATTCGCAACAAAATGCACTGACCCTGGCCGCCGTCTGCCTGGCCTCTCTCATGTTCGGCCTGGAAATTTCCAGCGTGCCCGTCATCCTGCCCACGCTGGAAACCGTGCTGCATGGCGACTTCAAGGACTTGCAGTGGATTATGAACGCCTACACCCTGGCCTGCACCACCGTGCTGATGGCAACAGGTACCCTGGCCGACCGCTATGGCCGCAAGCGATTGCTGCTCGCCAGCCTGGCCCTGTTCGGCGTCAGCTCCCTCGCATGCGGCTGGTCCGGCAGCACGGGCGTGCTGATCGCCGCGCGTGCGCTGCAGGGTATGGCCGGCGGCGCCATGCTGATTTGCCAGGTGGCCGTGCTGTCACAGCAGTTCCCGGCCGGCGCGGCGCGGGGCAGGGCGTTTGGCACCTGGGGCATCGTGTTTGGCCTGGGCCTGGGCTTCGGCCCCATCATCGGCGCGGCCATCGTCGCGCTGTCAAACTGGCAGTGGGTATTTCTCGTGCACGGCCCGCTGGCCGTCGTTGCGCTGCTGCTGGCGGGCCTGGGCGTGAGCGAGTCGCGCGACCCGCAGCGGCGCAAGCTGGACGTGGCCGGCATCGCCACCCTGTCGCTGGCCGTGTTCAGTCTGGCGTGGTGCATCACGCAGGGGCCGGCGCTGGGTTTCAGCGATCCCCGTACGCTGGCCAGCCTGGCCGTGGCGCTGGCCGGTTTTGCCGCGTTTGCCGTCATCGAACGGCGCCAGGGCGAACCGATGATCGACTTTTCCGTGTTCCGCATCCGCCGCTTCTCGGGTGCGCTGCTCGGTTCGGCGGGCATGAACTGCAGTTTTTGGCCGCTCATGATTTATCTGCCCCTGTACGTGCAGCACGGTCTCGGCTATAGCAGCCTGGGCACGGGCCTGACCTTGCTGGCCTACACCTTGCCCACCTTGCTCGTGCCGCCGCTGGCCGAGCGGCTGGCGCTGCGCTACCGGGCCGATACGGTGATCCCCGCCGGCTTGCTGGCCATCGGCACGGGCTTGCTGCTGATGTGCTGGGGCAGCCATGCGGACGCCGCCAGCTGGCTGACGATCCTGCCCGGCTGCCTGCTGGCGGGCACGGGCCTGGGATTGACCAATACGCCCGTCACCAACACGACGACGGGCGCCGTGCCCGGCGAACGGGCCGGCATGGCTTCCAGCATCGACATCAGCGCGCGCATGGTCAGCCTGTCCATCAATATCGCGCTGATGGGCTTTATCCTCGTCGAAGCCATCCAGTCCGCCTTGCGGCAGCAGTTGCCCGGGGGACTGGACGCGGCCACCTTGCGCGCCATGGCGGAGAATTTGTCGGCAGGCAAGGGCGCCGCCGCGCTGCCGGATGGCGTGGCGAAGCTTGCGCTGGCACAAGGCTTTGGCGCCGTGATGCTGTACGGAGGCGTGGCTGCCTGCCTGCTCGCCGTGGCCAGCTGGCTGGTGTTTGGCGCCGGACGGTCGCGGCAGGCTGCCGGCATGCCGGCGAGCTGAGATACAGGGGCAGGGGAGACTATAATCTGGGCACGTTGACAAGTGTTGCTCAACGTCATTATGAGGCCGCCCATGCATAAACTGATTTCTGAACTCACCCGCCTGTATCTGTTCGATGAACAGCAGCAATACGTCGATGCGGACGGCGGCGCGCAGCCGCTGACGCCGGCCGTGCTCGCGCGCCATCTGTCGGGCGAGCAGACGGTAGCGGTGCAACTCGTGACCGGGAGTGGCCTGGCGCGCGCGCTGGTGCTGGAGTTTGGCGGCAAGGGCGGCGGTGAGGCGCACTGGAGCGCGCTGTGCACGATCGCCAATGCCGTGCAGCACGAGCTGGACTTGCCGGCGCCCGCCGTCAGCATCTCGGGCACGGCGTTCCAGTTATGGCTGTCACTGGCCACGCCCGTGCCCGCCGCCCAGGCGCGCCAGTTCGTGCAGCTGCTGCGTTCCACTTTTTTGCCTGCCTCGACCGACATTCTCGCCGTCGCGCCGCCCGCTTACGTGGAGCAGGTGGCGCTGCCGCCCGCGTTGCAGCCGTCCGGCAAGTGGGCCGCCTTCATCCACCCCAGCATGGGTGCCGCCTTCGTCGACGAACCGGGCCTGGACATGGCACCGCCGCCAGCGGCCCAGCTGGGTTTCCTGGAAGGCTTGCGCAGCATCAACCCGGGACAATTCGCGCAGGCGCTGGCGAAGCTGCAGGGACATGCGGGCCTTTCGGAGTCTTCGCCAGCGCCTGTTCCCGTGGCCGCATCGCCTGTTGCATCTTCCTCCACCGCGCCAGGCTTGCTGTTGCAGGACGCCACCCTGGAAGACATCGTGCGCTGGCTGCATGCGCGCAACATTGAGCCGACGTTCCGGCACCGGTTGCCGTAGCCACGGCATGGCTGGCTTGAGGTGAACAAGCAATATATATCGACATTCAGAACAATTGAAATTTCGCATGAAAGGCAGCATTCAATGGATTTCCATGTAGTCGCAAATTCCTATAATTGCTACGGCGGTCACACAACGTTGTCTCCGATTGGGGATTTTCTTTTGGTGGGAGGCGGCAATTTTGGCGGCGCGATTCAGGAAATTGCAGTCACGCTTCACTTCAGGGACTCTGGTCCGGCAAAGAAGACGCTGGAATCTCTGTTGGAGAGGCACAACAATTTCCGCTCTACGCTGCCCAAGGTCACTTATCGAAGAGCAAAGGGCAAGGTCGAGATCGCCATCGCCAGCGAATTGATGGAAGGCCGGGACTGGACGCATTCTTCAACATTATCTTTGCCACTTTTTAAAGCAGGTGTGGATGAAGTCATCCATGCATTAGGGCTATTGAGCAAACGATTGAAGCGCACTGATGATTTTAGCTTGGAGAAATTTCTGGACCACTGTGAAGCTGCGAGGAAACGCGTCCCGGATTCCGAGGAAGCCCTTCAACTCCTGGCATCCGGGCTGAAGGCAGCGGCACAAGCCAGGCGCGATGGAATGTCAGCCTGGGAGCAGTTGGGAATCGACTGGGAAGACTTTCATCCCAAGGCACGCGAGATGTTGGATGATCCATTTTTTTGGAACTGCGCGGATGATTTCTCGCCGAACGGCAATGATACTGGAGCCGATCTTCTCGAGAGCTATCGCGAGTGGCACAAGACGCACAAGGATGTCACGCCAATTCGATTCCTCGAGAAACTGGCAAAGCAGTGGGGATACGCCGACATACGCGCCATGGACGATGATGTGCGCTGCGAAGCGTCGATTGCTCTCGCATTTGCGGATATAAAGTTAAGAGCGGCATGCAACCAACAGGCGCGACAACTGGCATTGGACGCTATCGGGCAGCAAAGAGCCCAGGCGCTGGCCGCCGGGGACTGGTCTCATCGCGAAGAAAAGCTGGATGCGTTGAATCAGATCGAAGCAAAGTTGAAGCAAATGGATCACACCATGGTGCATTTGACGGACTGAGGCGCAGCGATTACTTTGACGTTCAATGTGACTTCAAGCAGCAGCAATGGGGCGGAAGCTGCCAACGACAGCAGCCAGAAGCGGACTTTTCGTTGGCAATTATTTAAATAAGAAAACATGCACCCACCGTGGAATTTTACCTTTTAGTTTAGGAATGAAAAAAATTCCAAGGAGAAAAGCCGTGGACCATAAGAAAAACAGCAGATTTACACTCAAAGATGTCTTGATGAAAACCAATGCTCAGCGTCTTTCTGAGGCACCAAGAAGCGAGAAAATTATTCATTATGTTTTTGTTTTTGGCATTGCGATTGTTATAGTGGCCTCTCTTGTTTTTATGGATTGATTTTTAATCATATACTCTATGGCAACTAATGCCACAGCATTACAGTTTAAAGAATCGCACAAGAAAATAATGTTTTATATTTTAGAGACACGATGTATTTTTTAAAAGCAATACTGCTTGTCGTAACGCCGTTGCTAACAGTACAGCCGACATTTGCGTTTGAGTCCTCGGGCAAAGTTGCGGATGTCGCAATCCGTGCTCTCGCTGATCAGACTGCAAAACAGCTCGCGCAAAATGAACTCGATGGCGTTTACGCATCTATGTCGCCTAAACTCAAATCGGTCTACTCCCGCGATGAGTGGGTAAAGCCAGCATGGGGTATGCAAAGAATCTTCGGACGCATTGAATCGTTTGATTTTGAAGCCATCAACTACGGAAAGCGAGGCGTTTAGTTAGAGTGTTGCGACCACCGATTGAATCCGCAGACGACAGCGGACAGTCGCCCAGGTGACGAGTCTGCCTGCAGGCTGTGTCCACATTTTTTGTTCGTCCACACTCGATTATTGAAACAGGGAAATGCCTGCGATGAAAAATCTTGTACTTGCCGTTGCGCTGTGCCTGGCTAACGGCGTTCCGCCAGCGGCGCTTGCCGCCGACGCCGCGTCCACAGTCACCATCGAGAACGCGTTTTCTCCCGATGGCGGGGCGGAGGCGCTGGTGCTCAAGGTCATCGATAGCGCGGCGTCGAGCATACGGCTGGCCGCCTATTCGTTCAGCTCGCCCCATGTGGTCGAGGCTTTGCTGCGGGCGCGGAAGCGGGGCGTGGATGTCAGGGTGCTGGCCGATACGCGGCGCAACGCGCGCAAGAACAGCCGCGCTGCGCTGGACCGGCTCGTCGGCGCGGGCATTCCCACGCGCCTGATTTCCCGCTATGCCTTGCATCACGACAAGTACATCGTGGCCGATGGGGTGACCGTGCAGAATGGCAGCTTCAATTACACGGCCGATGCGGCCACCGCCAACAGCGAAAATGTGCTCGTCGTGTGGCACAGTGAGCGCCTGGCGCAGTCGTATCTGGCGCACTGGGAAAACCGCTGGGCCAGCGGCATCGACTATGCGCGCGTGCCGCGGCCCTGATCATTGCCCCTGCGCCGCGCCTTGCGCGCGCAGCCAGTCGAATACTTGCCCGACGATGGGCGAACGCGGGTGTTCCGCCACGCCCGACAGCCACCACGTGGCGCCGGGCACGCGCGGATAATCGGGCAGGATGTGCAGCAGGCCGCGCGCCAGGCTGGCATCGGCCAGCAAGCGGGGCAGGCAGGCGATGCCGCGCCCGTCCAGGGTGGCGTCGAGCAGCAGGCGCGCATCGTCATAGATGGCCCGCTTGCGAAAGCGCGCCAGCGGCCCCAGGAACAGGGGCGCCGTGGCGTCGCCCGTCAGGCTTTCTTCCAGGCACACCAGATCCGCGTGCAGGTGATGCGCATCCTGCGGCACGCCGGCCAGCCGCGCCGCCAGCTCGCTGTTGGCCGCCAGTAGCCATTCGTCGTGCAGCAAGGGGATTTCCTGCAAGTCCGCTTGCAGGAGGGGGCGGTCGCTGATGGCGATATCGACGTCGATCTCATCGACGAAACGGGCGCTTTCATCCACCGACAGCAGTAGACACAATTCGGGCAGCTGCGCTTCCAGCGCCCGCAGCCGGGGCTGCAGCCAGCCGTGCAGCACGGGCGCCGGGCACACCAGCACCACGAGACCGGGATCGAGATAGGTGGCGATGCGCCCCAGGCCGCTGCGCAGCACGGTCATCGAGCGCTGCACGCTGCGCAGCAGCACTTCGCCCGCCACCGTCAGTTCCACGCCCCGTCCCGCGCGGCGGAACAGCGGCTGCTTGACCTGTTCTTCCAGCAGCTGCACCTGGTGGCTGATGGCCGACTGCGTCACGTGCAGCTCGTCGGCCGCGCGCGAGAAATTGCCGTGGCGGGCCGCCGCCTCGAAACCCATCAACAACTTCAGCGAAGGAATGCGATGTTCTGACATATGAGAAAACCTAATGAATTAAGGCAAATCATATCATTTGTTTTCATGTCTTGATCCCGCCACAATGCCGTGCATGCCAAGTGGCTTATTTATAAGGATGAATCATGAACACACGTCGTTATTTCTTGCGCCATTGCATGACTGGTGGCAGCGCGCTGGCCCTGGGCGGCTTGCTGGCCGGCTGCGGCGGTGGCGCCGATGGCGGGCTGGAAACCGGCCCCGTTGCGCCACCGCTACCGATGAATAGTGGCGCTGGCGCCCAGCAGGCTGATGGCTGGCGCATGCCCGACGAGGCCGAAGCCCACAAGGCGACGTGGATGGCGTATGGCGCATCCAGCGCCGTGTGGACCCGCGCGCAAGTGCCGCAGGTGCAACTGGCGCTGGTGCGCATCGCCAATGCCATCGCCGCGCATGAACCCGTCAACATGCTGGTGCGCCCGGCGGAACTGGCCAGCGCGCGGCAATTGCTCGACGCCCGCGTGAACCTGATTCCCGCCGAGATGGATGATTTGTGGATGCGCGACACGGGGCCCGTCTTCGTGCGCAAGCCGAACGGCGAGCGGGCCGGCGTGAAGTTCAACTTCAATGGATGGGGCAACAAGCAGCAGTCCGGCAAGGATGGGCAGGTGGCCGACGTGGTCGCCGCCCAGGCCCGGGTGCCGCTGCTGGCCACGCGCCTGGTGCTGGAAGGGGGCGCGCTGGAAGTCGATGGCAAGGGCACGGCCATCATCACGGAAAGCTGCGTGCTGAACAATAACCGCAACCCGGGCTGGAGCAAGGCCGACTGCGAAGCGGAACTGCTGCGCCTGCTGGGCATCCGCAAGGTGATTTGGCTGCCAGGCATCAAGAACAAGGACATCACGGATGCCCACACGGACTTTTACGCCCGTTTCGTGCGCCCCGGCGTGGTGGCGGCGCACCGCGAGATGGACCCGGAATCGTACGATTACGCGCTGACCCGGCGCCACCTGGAGATCTTGCGCGGCGCCACCGATGCGGATGGCCAGCCGCTGCAGATCGTCGTCATCGACGGCCCCGAGAAAATTCGGCCAGGAAACAACCCGAATACCTTCGCCGCCGGCTACATCAATTATTATGCCACCAGGAACGCCATTTTCCTGCCGGAATTCGGCGATGCGCAGGCGGACGCCAGCGCCAGGGCGCAGTACGCGCAGCTGTATCCGGGCCGCGCCGTGATCCAGATCAATATCGACCCCATCGCGGCCGGTGGCGGCGGCATCCATTGCACCACGCAACAGGAAATTGCATAAAGGAGATCAGCATGCAACGACGACTTTTCCTCACTGGCACCATGGGCCTGGCGGCGGCCGCCGTGGGCTTGCCGGCCTTGCCCGCCCTGGCGGCGGGCGCGGGCTGGCGCATGCCCGACGAAGGCGAGCGCCACGCCGCCACCTGGATGGCCTTCGGCGCGAATGACGAGGTATGGGGCAAGCGCCTGAAGGCGGGTGCGCAGGCGGACCTGGCGCGCATCGCGCGAGCGATTGCCAGCGTCGAGCCCGTGCACATGCTGGTCAACGAGGAAGACTACGATGTGGCGGCTCGCCTGTGCGGCAACAAGGTCAAGCTGCTGGTGCAGCCCATCGACGACCTGTGGATGCGCGACACGGGGCCCGTCTTCGTGAAAAAGGCGGGCGGGGCGCTGGCCGGCGTGAATTTCAATTTCAATGGCTGGGGCGAAAAACAGGACTACGACGACGATGCGCTGGTGGCCCCTTTCGTGGCCGGACGCGCCGGCGTGGCCGTGCTGGAGAGCAGCCTGGTGCTGGAAGGGGGCGGCATCGAAGTCGATGGCCAGGGCACGGCCATCATCACGGAAAGCTGCGTGCTGAACGCCAACCGCAACCCCGGCGTCGGCAAGGCACAGTGCGAGCAGGAACTGCGCCGGCTGCTGGGCATCGACAAGGTCATCTGGCTGCCCGGCATCGCCGGCCAGGACATCACCGATGGCCACACGGATTTCTATGCCCGCTTCTGCGCTCCCGGCGTCGTCGCGGCCGGCTTCGACAGCGACCCATCCTCGCCCGAGCACGCCGTTACCCGGCGCCACCTCGACATCCTGCGCAAGGCCACGGATGCGCGTGGCCGTCCGCTCCAGGTGGTGGTGCTGCCGGGGCCGGGCCAGGTACGCCCGCGCTATGAAAACAAGGATTTCGCCGCCGGCTACATCAATTTCTATGTCTGCAACGGTGCCGTGCTGTGTCCGGAATTCGGCGACGCGGCAGCCGACCGCAACACGAAAGCCATCCTGCGCGAACACTTCCCTGGGCGCGACATCGTGCAGCTGAATATCGACGCCATCGCGGCCGGTGGCGGCGGCATCCACTGCACCACGCAGCAGCAGCCGGCGTAGGCTTGCCTGTCCGGCGGACGACTCAAGCCGCCATTTCCCGCATCAGCGCGGCCACCAGCTGCGCCGCCCCCATTTCCCGCGCCAGCGGCGCGCCCTGGCCGGCCCATTGCGCGGCGAATTCGCTGTTGCCGTGCTGGCTGGCTGCCGCGTTCAATTGCTTGGCGGCATCGTAGGCGACGGGATAGTCGGCCGGCGGCGGGCTGCCCGGCGCTTCGCCATGTTCGATCAGGCGGTTCACCATGCCGCGCGCCAAGCGTCCCGAAAGGGCCGCCGTCAAACGCGTGGCCGCCGCCCGTTCGCTTTTCAGGTTGGCGCGGTAGCTGGCGTTGGCCGAGGATTCCGGGCACAGCACGAACGCCGTGCCCAGCTGGGCGGCAGCCGCGCCCAGGTCCAGCGCGGCACGGATGCCTTGTCCATCCATGATGCCGCCGGCGGCGATCAGGGGCAGGGCGGTGCGGCCCGCCAGCAGGCGCAGCAGCACGGTGGTGCTGTGGCGCTCGTCCGGCGCCTGCGGGTCGAAGACGCCGCGATGCCCGCCCGCTTCCATGCCTTGCGCCACGATGGCGTCGACGCCCGCCTGTTCGATCAGGGCCGCCTCGCGCAGATTGGTGGCCGTGGCCAGCGTGTAGATGCCGGCCTGGCGCAGGGCGGCAATCTGCTGCTGCGTCGGCAAGCCGAAGTGGAAGCTGGCGACGGCGGGACGCAGTTCCAGCAACAGGGCAAACGCCGCCTCATTGCCGATAAACGTTTGATATATCTCGTCGAGTTGCACTGGCACGGCCGCGCCCAGCTCCGCAAACAGGGGCGCCAGGTGGACCAGCCAGGCCGCTTCGCGCCGCGCATCCCTGACGGCTGGCGCATGGCAGAACACATTGATATTGAAGGGGCCATTCGTCAGCGCGCGCGTGTCCACGATCATCTGGCGCGCCTGCGCCACCGTGCCGGCGCCGATGGCCAGGGATCCCAGGCCGCCCGCGTTCGAGACGGCGGCGGCCATGCGAGGCGTGGAGACGCCCGCCATCGGCGCCTGGATGATGGGGCATTGCAGGCCGAGGCGGTCGAGGAAGGGCTGGGACGAGGTCATGATGTTTCCTTCACGGAGTTGAAAATGCTGGAGGATGCTGTGCATTATTCGTATTTGAAGAATATAATAGCATAATCATTTTTAAAAAGAGAATACGATGGAGTCGGAATCATTGCGGATTTTTTGCTCGGTCGCCAGTGAACTGAGCGTCACCCAGGCCGCCGCCCGACTGGGCCGCGCGCCGTCCAGCGTCACCACGCGCATCCAGCAGCTGGAAGCCGACATCGGCGCCGAACTGTTCGTGCGCACAAATAAACGCATGGCCCTGACTGCGGCGGGCGAGCGCTTTCTTGAGTATGCGCAGCGTTTGCTGGCGCTGGAGGAAGAAGCCCGGCATGTCGTCACGGGCGGGCGCGAGGGCGGCACCTTGCGCGTCGGCAGCATGGAAAGCACGGCGGCCAGCCGCTTGCCTGCGCTGCTGGCCGCGTATCACGCCGGCTATCCGGGGACGCGCCTGGAGTTGAGCACGGGGCCGTCGCGCCCCCTGATCGAGCAGGTGCGCACGGGCTTGCTCGACTGCGCCTTCGTGGCCTTGCCGCCGTCGTTCGGCGGCGCCGCCGCGCTGGCGGAGCTGGGCCTTGCATCGAAGGCCATGTGGCGCGAGGAGCTGTGCCTGCTGCTGCCGGCCAGCGAAGGACCCGTACGCGGCGCTGCGGACGTGCGCACCCGCTCGCTGGCGGCCTTCCCGCAGGGCTGCACCTACCGCGGCATCGCGGAAGAGCTGCTGGGCGTGGCCGGCAGCACGCAGTGGCGGGTGCAGGAGCTGAGTTCGTATCACATCATGATCGCCTGCGTGGCGGCCGGCGCCTGCGTGACCTTGCTGCCGGCCAGCGTGCTGGCGCTGTCCGACGCGCCTGCCACCTTGACAACGCTGCCCGCAGGGCAAATTGACACTGTGCTGGTGTGGCGCGCGGGATTCGACCTGCCCGCCTTTCAGCATTTGCTTGCGCAAGTCGCCAAGGCGGCGCCATGAGTGCACCCGCCAGGCTGCGCGCGGCCCTCGCCGCGGCCGTCATCCTCGCCATCGGCATGGGCTTTGGCCGCTTTGCCTTCACGGCCATCTACCCGCATATGCTCAAGGAAGGCGTCTTGAGCTTGCGCGACGGCAGCCTGGCCGCCTCGGCCAATTATGCCGGTTACTTGCTGGGCGCCATCCTGGCCATGCGCGCGCGTGCCCACAGCGCACACAGGCTGAGCCTATGGTCGGTGGCCGGCACGGCATTGTGCCTGGGCGTGCTGGCCTTGACTATGCCCGTCTGGCTCTTCGTGACGGTGCGCGGCGTGGCGGGCGTGTTCAGCGCCCTGGCCATGGTGGCCGCTTCGCTGTGGCTGCTGGAACAGCGACGGCATGCGCGCGGCGCGCCGCTGTTGTACGCGGGCGTGGGCGCCGGCATCGCCGTCTCGGCCGAGTTGCTGGTGCTGGCATCGCAGCTGGGCTGGCACAGCGCCGGCATGTGGCTGCTGCTGGCCGGCGTCACCGTGCTGGCGGGGCTGGCGGCCGCGCCCGCCATTACCGCCAGCGGCGATGCAACGCCGGATGCGCCGGCGCAACCTGCCGCATCGGTCTTGGCGCCCGTGGCGCCCTGGCCGCTGGTGCTGATCTACGGACTGGCGGGCCTCGGCTACATCGTCACGGCCACGTATCTGCCCGTGCTGGTCAAGACGGCCTTGCCCGGGCTGAATTCCGCCCACGTGTGGGCCGTGTTCGGCCTGGGCGCGGCGCCCTCGTGTTTCCTGTGGTACCGGCTGCATGAGCGTCTGGGAACGCGCCAGGCGCTGCGGCTGAACTTGCTGCTGCAGGCGCTGGGCGTGGCCTTGCCCGTGCTGGCGCCATCGGCCGCCGGCTACTTGCTCAGCGCCATACTCGTCGGCGGTACGTTTGTCGGCACGGTCACCATCGCCATGCCGGCCGCGCAGCGGGCGGCAGTCAAGGCGGGCAAGTTTGGCTCGAACATGATGGCCATCATGACGGTGGTGTATGGCATCGGACAGATCATCGGTCCCGTGCTGGCCGGCAGCCTGTATGCCCAGTCGTACAGTTTCAACAGCGCATTATTGGCGGCGGCCGGCGCGCTGCTGCTGGCCATCGTGGTGAGCTTGCGCCTGTAAACCTCAGAGGCCGAATGCGCAACGCATGAAGTCGCGCCGCAGTTCGTTGACCTGGGCGGAATCGCGCGTGTAGTACAGCTTGTTTGTCAGCAGCACGGCATAGCGGCCGCGCCGGGGGCTGAGCCACATGGCCGTGCCGGTGAAACCCTGGTGACACCAGACGTCGTCTTGCGGCCCGCTGCCTGCCGCAGGGTGCCAGAACAGGCCGCGTGACGGCTGCAGCGCGCCCGTCTGCAGCGTCAGCGAGGCGCGTACCCAGCCGGCATCGAGTACAGCGCCATGCAGGCCCGGCGCCAGCATGGCCCGCAGGAAGCGTTGCAGGTCGGGCACATTGGAAAACAGCCCGGAGATGCCGCATACGCCGCCCAGCAGACGGGCCGAAAAATCATGCACTACGCCGCAAAGGTGGGCGCCCGCCTGCTCGCAATACTCGGTGGGCGCGACCAGTTGGTCGTGCCGTGGCGTCACAGGGCCGAAGCCCGTGGCGGCCATGCCCAGCGGCCGCAGCACATGCTCGGCCAGGGCCTGGTCCAGGGGCATGCCCACCAGCCGCTCGATGACAAAGCCGAGGATCAGGGCCGCGCGGTCCGTGTATTCGACAGCCTGGCCCGGCGTGCCTTCCAGCGGTTCGCGCAGCACGCCGCGCACGATATCGTCGTACACCTCGCCATAGCTGGCGCGCAGGCGGGCGCGCAGCGGCAAGCCGGCCGTATGGGTCAGCAGCTGGAAAATCGTGATGGGCGCCAGTGCATGCCCCTGCGTGCCGGGCAGCACGTCGGCCAGCCGGTTGTCCAGGCGCAGGCGTTTCTGGCCAATCAGCCTGCCGATCAGCGACCAGACGCTGATGATCTTGGTCAGCGAAGCGATGTCGAACAGGGTGCCGACCTGCATCGCGGCGCTGGCGGGCTCGGGCGTGAGCCGCCCGGCCGCGCCCGCCTCGCCGTGGTGGACGGTGCCCGTGGCCCAGGCCGCACCTGGAAAAATCTGTTCGTGCACGCCAGCTTGCACCAGTTCTGCCAGCTGTTCCGTTATCTGCATGATGATTGCGCTGTGTGTGTGCTGTCATGGCTTGTCGCTTCCACCCCCAGCCAGCGCGCCACCGACTGCGCCAGCCATTCGCCCTCGTCGAGCGGCAGGTCGTGGCCGGCGTCGCGGTGGATCAGGCAATCGGCTTGCCAGGCGCGCGCCAGGCGCTGCGAACAGCGGTGGTCGACCAATAGGTCTTGCGCGCCGGCCATCACCAGCACGGGCATGGGCGGGTGGATGAGGGGCGCGCGGTAGCGGGCGGCCGACAGCAGTTGGCGCAAGGCGTTGCGGCGGCTGACGGGGTATTCCTGCTGGAAGCGGAGCCAGTCGGCCAGCAGCGCAGGGTTGCCTTGCCCATGCCGACGGCTGGTCAGGCGCAATATCAGCGCTTCCTGGCTACTTTGGTCGCCCAGCAGCAGCTGGCGCAGCAGGGCGCCGTAGTTTTGCCAGCGCAGGCGCCGGTAAAACGGGCTGTATGGCCGCATGCTGGTGTTGATGAGCACGCAGCGAGCGATTTCCTGCGGGTAGCGGTGAGCCCATTCCACGGCCACCATGCCGCCCAGCGACAGGGCCAGCAAGTGGTACGGCGCAGGGATGCCCCGCGCCAGCAACTCCCGGCGGCAGTCTTCCACCATGGCGGCCACGCGGGTGGCGCTGTCCTCCCCGTGGCGCGTGCCATTGCCGGGCAAGTCGGGCGTGACGATGCTGGCGCCGGGCAGGGTGCGCGCGAGGGTGGCGGGAAAGCTTCCCCAGTGGCGCTGTTCGCGCATCAGGCCGCGCAGCAGGACCCAGGTGGACGATCCGCTCATGATTCATACCATTGCGCCAGCGCGCGCCGGCGCTGCGCCTTGCGCAGCAAGCCTTCCGGCATCCAGCGGCCGTGGCTGCTGGCGGCGCGCATGAGGAAATCGAACCACACCAGGTGCCGCCGCAGCACGCGCTGCAAGCGGTGCGCGGCCGTGGGGTTGAAGATGCTGACCCGGTTGAACAGCTGGCGCGGGTTTTTCTTGACCCACAGCCACGAACCCATTTCCAGGGTCAGCGGCAGGAACACGCGCCCGCTGTAGCTGGTGCCGTTCAGGTACAGATAGTCCCACAGGTCGCCATGCGTGCGGTATTGCCGGCTTTGCGGCTCGAACACATAGTTGTGGTTCGGATAGCTCTGGCTGAACAGCTCTTCCAGCGCGCCGATCTCGGCCAGGTGGGCTATCGGCACCTTGGTATGCGCATGGGGAAACCAGATGCGGTCGCGCAAGCCGAAACCGGAATGGCAATCGAGGGCGATGCTGAACTGGCGCGACAGCAGTTCGCGCTCGACCAGGTCGCACACGGCCTGGCTTTCCGGCTCCATGGGGCCGTGCGCCGCGCCCCGGTACCAGGGCAGGCGGGCACTGTAGCGCTGTCCGCCGAGCATGAACGGCACTTTTTCGCGCGCACTCAGCGGCGCATTGCGCATCAGGTCCACGCCCTGCGGATTGCAGCGCGTGGCTTGCCACATGCCGCCCGGATTAACCAGCGGCATGAACACGAGGCGCATGCTTTCCAGCTGCTGGTGCAGGGTGGCATCCCAGCGCAGGCGCGCGACCAGGCTTTCCAGAAAAGACAGGATGACTTGCGTGCCGATGCGTTCCAGGCCATGGATGCCGCCGAAAAAGCCCAGCACGGGCACGTCGGGGCTGGGATTGCCCATGGCGATCGAGTACACGGGAAACTCGCGCCCATCCATGGCGATGCTGCAGGGCGCGGCCACTTCCAGGTGGCTGCCGCCCTCGTCGATGAGGCGCTTCAGCATGACCAGCTCGGGCAGATTCTTTTCGATCATCAGGCGTCTGAAAGGGAAAGTGACAGCCAGTGTAGCCGAAATCACTGCCGCGCCAGACGTCCCGCATGGCGAAATGTGCGCACGCTGGCCATGTCACGAAGCCGTCATTTTTTGTGTGTAGGCTATTGCAGTTGATACAAGAATTATCACTTGGCAATACCTCGTTTCCGCATATTTTCACCCTCACACGATAGCGACACGATAGCGATATGACAGGCAGCCCGGCATCCGTTCATGTGCTAGCGCTGGCCGGATACCTGGTACTGCTGGGTTTCCTGGCCACGGTGGGGCCCGTACGGGCGCAGCCGGCCGATGGCCCCGTGCTGCAGTTCGATATCGCCGCGCAAAACCTCGGCGACGCGCTGGATCTGTACAGCCGCCGCACGGGCATCGCCGTGCTGATGGACCAGCGCTACGCGCGGCGCCAGTCAGCCGCCGTGCGCGGCGCCCATGCGGCCGGCGCGGCCCTGCAATCCTTGCTGGAGGGTACTGGGCTGCAATCGCGCCTGTCCGATGCGCAAGCCGTCATCGTGTATGCCCCGGCGGGGACGGCCGGTGCGGCAGCGGACTTGCCGCAGGCCGCCGTCGTGGCCGCCGCCGACATACCGGGTGCCACGCAGGGCGGTGGCGACCATGCTGTCTATGTGAGCCGCCTGCAGCACGTACTGCTGGGGCTGCTGTGCCGCGCGGCGCAGACGCGTCCCGGCGGCTACCGCCTGGCGCTGCAGCTGTATCTGAACCGTGCCGGCGTGGTGGACCGCGTGCACCTGCTCGACAGCACCGGCTTGCGCGCGCGCGACACGGCGATCGCGCGCGTGGTGCTGGGCATGCGCGTGGGCGTGGCGCCGCTGCCGTCGATGCCGCAGCCCGTTTCCATCCTGCTGCTGCCGCAAGGGCCGGGCAGCGAAGTCGATTGCGCCTCCAGCATGCCGGGTAGCAACGCGCCATGAGCATGCCGGACCTGCGCACCAGGCTGAAACGCCATCTCAGTTCGCGCTATGCCGTGCTGCGCTGGCGCCTCGAACGGGTGGTCGGCTGCAAGCATCATGCGGCCGATGCGCTGCAGGAAACCTGGCTGCGCCTCGAAGCGATGGTGGCGCCTGGCCCCGCCGCCGCGCCCGTCCACAATCCCGACGCCTATCTGCTGCGCATGGCGGCCAATATCGCCACCGACGCGTATCGCCGCGACCGCATCATCGTCACCGAGCGCGAACGCGAAGAGCTGATGCACATGGCCGACGAGGCCGGCGACGACATCAGCGACCCGGCACGCATCGTCTCGGCGCGGCTCGACGTGCAGGCGCTCGACTTGGCCCTGGCAGGCCTGTCGCCGCGCCGCCGCGCCATCCTGACGGCAGCGCGCATCGACGGCATGCTCAACGCGGAAATCGCCGAGCGCTTCGGCATTTCCGTGGCGATGGTGAAGAAAGAATTGCAGGCCGCCATGCAACACTGTAAAACGTGCATGGCCGATGCCGATGCCGCCCAGCGCAGCGATGTGTCGGGCCGCCGTAAATATTGATGAATCCCATGACTGCTCCTGACCGCGATCCACGCGACGTTTTTGAACCTGCCGACACGGCCATCGGCCAGCAAGCCGCTGCCTGGTGGGCGCGGCTGCGTGCCGACGATTTTACGCAGGCCGACGCCGACGCCTTGCGCGCCTGGTGCGCGCGCAGCCCTGCGCATGCGCGCGCCTGGCGCGAACTGCAACAGCTGTGGCAGGCGCTCGATCCCGCCCTGACCCGCGCCGCCGCCGCGCCACAGCGGGAGAACGTGCTGGCGTTCCCGGCGCGCCCCGGGCGGCGGGCTTTTCTGGGCGGCGCGCTGGCGGCCGGCGTGGCCGTGCTGGCCTTGCGCCCGCCGCTGGGCGCCTGGCCTTCGCTGCAGGAATTGAGCGCCGACTACCGCACGGGCACGGGCGAGCAGCGGCAAGTGGCCCTGTCGCAGCAGATGACGGTGCAGATGAATACGCAGACGCGCATCAATGTGCGGGCGCCGGAAGCGATCGAGTTGCTGGGCGGCGAGGCGGAAATCCTTGCCAGCGGCGCGCGCCAGCCCGTGACGGTGGTGGCGGGCGCGGGGCGCTTGCTGGCGCAGTCGGCCCGCTTCAACGTGCGCCACACGGACGATGCCGTTTGCGTCACCTGCCTGGCGGGCGCCGTGGACGTCGTCTGGCAACAGCGCCGCCAGACCCTCGATGCGGGGCAGCAACTGGTGTATGACGACCGGGGCGTGCATGCGGCCACGGCCGCACCAAAGGGCGAAGCGAACGCGTGGCGCACGGGCGCGCTGTCGTTTGTCGGCAAGCCGCTGGCCGATGTCGTCGATGAAATCAACCGCTACCGTCCGGGCCGTGTCGTGCTGCGTAATGCCGAACTGGGCCGCCGCCTCGTGCGCATGCGTTTTTCCATCGGGCAAACCGATGGCGCGCTGGCGATGATACGCGACCTGTACGGCGCTCAAATGACCAGTCTGCCAGGCGGCATCGTGCTGCTCAGCTGATTTCAGCTGATCCCGGTTTTCCCAGCGGCAGGGGATTGAAAATATTTTTCAAAAAACATTATCCCTTCCGCCGCCCAGCTACGTCATGGAGGCATGGACGCTTGCGCTACCGCCAGGCTCCGTTCCCTTCTCTCTAGCCAGGAAACCATTGCCATGACCAAGCTTCACACTGCCCAGCGCCCAGTCCCCACCGTTGACACGGGCGCGCAGCGTACCTCCACGCTGGGCAGCCGCTTGCGGCTCACGCCGCTCGCTTATGCACTGACCACCATGCTGATGGCGGGCGCCTTTACCACGCCGGCGCGCGCGCAGCAGGCATTCAGCGGCGGCTGGTTCGCGGCCAAGGGCGCGGCGCAAAATACGGCGGCCACGGCTGGCCGCCTGCCGAATGGCCAGCCGCTGCCGCTGGGCAGCCGGCCCGAGGGCCAGCGGGCGAATGAACCGTTACAGCGCTCGCTCAACAATCTGAACCTGGCTGCGCGCGCTATCGCCGCGCAGCAAGCGGCCCAGGCGCAGGCGCGCCAGGCGGCGAGCGGCGTGCCCGGCGCACCCGATGGTCTCGTGAAAGGCGGCTTGCAGGTCGACACCAACAGCCTGACGGCCGGCTGGCTCAATGCCCAGGGCCCCGTGCAGACAGTCGCGAACGGCAAGACGGCCGTGGTGGTGCAGCAGACGGCGGACAAGGCCATCCTGAACTGGGAAACGTTTAACGTCGGCAAGGACACGACCCTGACCTTCCAGCAGCAGAAGGACTGGGCCGTATTGAACCGGGTCAACGATCCGCAAGCGCGACCCAGCCAGATCCAGGGCCAGATCAAGGCCGATGGCACGGTGCTGCTCGTCAACCGTAACGGCATCGTGTTTACAGGCACGAGTCAGGTCGACACGCGCAGCCTGGTGGCGGCCGCGGCGCGCATCAGCGATACGCAATTCCAGAAAAACGGCATCTACAGTCCCGGCACGGCCGGCGCCACGACGTTCACCGATGCGGCCGGCAAGGTGCAGGTGCAGGCCGGTGCGCGCATCGCCAGCAATGCCCCGAAGGGCAGCACGGAAGGCGGCGGTTACGTCATGCTGCTGGGTAAAGAAGTGCACAATGCGGGCGAGATCGGCACGCCCAAGGGCCAGGCCCTGCTGGCCGCCGGCGACAGCTTTACCATTAAAAAAGGCGTGGGCACGGATGGCAACCCGCTGTCGACCACGCGCGGCAGCGAAGTCGTGCCGCAGTTCGCGGCCGGCAGCACGGCGGGCAAGGTCGTCAACACGGGCCTGATCCAGGCGCGCGAAGGCGACATCACCCTGGCCGGGCACACGGTGCAGCAGGACGGCGTGCTGCTCGCCACCACCACCACGGCCACGCGCGGCACCATCCACCTGAACGCCCTGGGCAGCGACGCGGCAGTGACGCTGGGACGCGGCGCCACCACGGCCATCCTGGTCGAAGACGACGGCAAGACGACGGCGCTCGACAGCCAGCGCGACGCCATGCGCGGCCCCGCCATGACGTCCACGGAAAACATCCTCGCCGTGAACGACCGCCGCGACCAGTCGCGCATCGAAATCGGCAGCGCCGGCACGGTGGAATTCATGGGCGACTCGCTGACCCTGGCCACGGGCGGCCAGATCGCCGTCAACGCGGCCAGCCGCAGCCTGCTGCGCGACGGGGCGCAGCTCGACGTTTCCGGCGCCGTCGGCGTGAAGGTGGCGATGGAGGCGAACAATGTCGAGATCAACGTGCAGGGCAACGAACAGCGCGACGCGCCCGTCAACCGCGACGGCAAGGCCTTGATCAATAACAATATCTGGGTCGACCGCCGCAAGCTGGTGTTCGTACCGAAGGGCACGAACGGCTACGACAGCGACCGCTGGTACACGGCCGGCGGCTTGCTGGAAGTGGCCGGCTACCTGGGCACGCAGGGCCACTCCGTCAGCGAATGGATGGCGCAGGGCGGCACGGTCAGCTTCGGCGGCAAGGATGTCGTCACGCAGCTTGGCTCCAGCATCAACCTGTCGGGCGGTACCCTGGACGTGCAGACGGGCGCGCTGCGCCAGACCTGGCTGAAAGGCGCGGACGGCAAGCTGTATGAAGCGGGCAGCGCGCCCGCCGACCTGGCGTATGCGGGCGTGTACAAGGGTTACGAGGAAGAGCATGCGCGCTGGGGCAAGGATGCCAGCGCCTTCTACGCCAATCCATTGATCGCCGCGCAAAAACGCCTGGAAAACGGCTATACGGTGGGCCGCGACGCAGGCAAGCTGGTGGTGGCGACGGGGTCGGCCGTGCTGGAAGGGGGCATCGCGGGCGACGTCTTCCAGGGCGAGCGCCAGGCACAGGCGCCGCAGGCGCTGCTCGACGGCTACCAGCAGTCGCAGCTTGCGGCCGCGCAGCGGGGGCAATTGATCGTCGGCCAGTATCAGCCGATGTTCGACAAGCGCACGGGCGTGCTGCAGCATGCGTTATCGGCCGTCATGGACGAGGTGCGCCTGACGCGTGTGCAGGACGGCATCGCCGCCGGCCTCGACGTGGCCGACGTGCTGGCTGCAGAGCGTCAGGGCAAGCTGCTGCTCGACACCAACTTGCTCAACAGCCAGCAACTGGGCGCCGTCCGCATCGCCGCGAAAGGCGCGATCACCGTCGACAGCGCGCTGCAGGTGGCCGATGGCGGCAATATCACCCTGTTCGGCAAGGACGTGACCATCAATGCCAGCTTGCGCAGCCATGGCGGCAGCATCGCGGCCGGCAACGTGCTGAACCAGATCGGTGCGCTGGGCATGCTCGATACCTACGTCAATCCGGGTGCGCCCCCGGGCAAACTGGTGCTGGCCGACGGCGTCACGCTCGATGCCAGCGGCTTGTTCAGCAACGTGCTGCGCGATCCGCTGGCCGCCGCCGGCCTGCCATACCTGAACGGCGGCAGCGTGTCCCTGCGCGCGTATGGCGACGTGCGCATCGGCAATGGCAGCCTGATCGACGTGAGCTCGGGCGCGGCCATCCTGGCGCAGGCGAAACAGCAGGGCGGCAAGGGCGGCAACGTCACCCTGGCCAGCTATGGCGCCAAGGCCGACCTGGCGCTGGGCGAAGGCGCGCAAGTGCGCGGCCATGGTGTGCAGGGTGGCGGCAAGCTGGAATTGCAGACCAACAAGATCATGATCGGCCACATTGAAAAACCCGAGGCAGGCACCGTGCAGCTGGATGGCGGCTTCTTCGACAAGGGTTTTTCCAGCTACAGCCTGGTCGGCAAGCAGGGCGTGACGGTGGCGGACGGCGCGCAGGTGGACGTACGCATGCCCGTGCTGCGCGTGGTGGAGAATGAAAAACTGGCCCTGTGGATGCCGGAACAGGTCATGGAAAACCCGCTCAAGGGCACCTTGACGCAGCGCAAGGGCGCCAGCCTGGCACTGCAGGTGGGCGACATGCAGTCCGGCGCGGCCGACATGGCCACCGCCGAGCTGCTGGTGGGCAAGAATGCTGTGGTGAGCGTCGATGCGGGCCAGTCCATCAAGCTGTCCAGCGTGGGCCAACTGACGGTGGAAGGCCGGCTGAACGCCTGGGGCGGCAAGATCAGCCTCGGCGGCGTGGGCGTCGACAAGCCCGTGTCCGAGGCGGTGGAAGCGGCCGGCCATGGCCGCTCCATCTGGATCGGCGACAACGCCGTGCTGGACGTGGCCGCGCGCGCCGTCAGCGCCACGGACGCGCAGGGCCGGCGCTACGGCAAGGTGCTCGATGGCGGCAGCATCGTCGTCGGCGGCGAGATCGACCATGCACAGGGCAGCACTTCGGCGGCCAGCCTGTTCGTCGTCGTGCGCGACGGTGCCGTGCTCGATGCGTCCGGCGCGCACGCCGTGCTCGACGTCAATGGCGACGCCATCGACGTGGCCAGCGCGGGCGGCAGCATCGCGCTGGCGTCGAACAATGGCTTGTACCTCGATGGCCAGCTGCGGGCCAGGGCGGGCGGCGCGGGCGCGGCGGGCGGCACCCTGTCCGTGGCCACGGGCACGCCCGAATACCTGAAAGTGCTGGCCACGCCCGAGGTGCTGCAGGGCCGCCAGCTGCGGCTGACGCAGCGCCAGGCGGCCAGCGACCTGGCTGACAATGTGACGGCCCGGGACGGGGCGCAGACGCTGCAGTACGGTCATGGCCGTTTTTCCGTGGAGCAGGTGGAGGCGGGCGGTTTCGGCAACCTGGCCCTGCTGGGCGCCGCCAGCTTCGATGGCGACGTGTCGCTGACGATGCGGCAAAGCTTCCAGCTGTACGGTGCGCCGCTGCTGTCGCCCGGCAGTGAGCCCGGCGCGAAGGTCAGCATCGCGGCGCCGTATGTGCGCCTGGCCAGCATCAAGCCGGCCGGCCGCGATTTCTATACGACGCCCGGCAGCGCAGGGGAGTCGCCGGTCGCCCGGCAGATCAGCATAGCGGGCGACCTGATCGACGTGCGCGGCATGGTCGGCGTCGTGGCCAACGACGTGCGCCTCACCAGCCGCGGCGACCTGCGCTTTCTGCTGTCGCCGCTGGGCTGGGATGGCAACCAGCCGTCGACGGTGCTGTCTTCGCCTGGCGACATGACCCTCACTGCGGCCCAGCTGTATCCGGCCACGGGCGCCGGCGCCGCCGTGCGCGTGGGCATGGGCATAAAAGACGGCAATATCGTCTACGACCCCGAGCGCAGCCTGACCATCGCGCGCAGCACGGACAGCATTCCCGCCGTGCCGTACTCGGCCTTTGGCATGCTGCAGCTGGGCGCCGCCCACATCGAGCAGGGCGGCATCGTGCGCGCGCCGCTGGGCCTGCTTAACCTGGGCCTCAGCCTGCGCGCGGACGAGAATAGCCTGAGCATCAATTTCTTGCCTGGCAGTATCACTTCCGTCAGCGGCGCCGGCATGGCCATGCCGTATGGCGGCACGGCCGATGGCCAGAACTGGAACGTCGACGGCAAGAAGACGGAGTTTCTCGGCGTCGGCGGCAGCAGCGCCAACGGCACCATGCGCATCGGCGTCGATATCGCCAGCGTGGCCGTGGCCGTCAAGCCGGGCGCGCTGCTGGACTTGTCGGGCGGCGGCGAACTGACGGGCGCCGGTTTCGTCGCGGGCCGCGGCGGCTCCACCGATGCGCGCTACCATCCGCTGCTGCAGGTGGGGGCGAACGGCGGCTTTGTCCTGCCGGGCCTGGCGACGAATCCCGTGTACGCCATCGTGCCGGGCGTGCAAGCGCCGCAGGCGCCCGTGGGCGGCGACCAGGGCGCTTCCGACCCGGCCGTGGGCCGGCAGGTGACGCTAGGCAGCGGCGTGCCGGGCTTGCCCGCCGGCACCTATACGTTGATGCCATCGACCTACGCCTTGCTGCCGGGCGCCTTCCGCGTGGAACTGAACGGCCTGGCGGGGCAGGCGAGTGGCGGCGCCCTGGCGCAGCCGCTGCGCAACGGTTCCTGGGCCGCGCCCGGCACACTGTCGATCGCGGGCACGGATATCCGCGCGCCGCTGGCCAGCCAGCTGATACTCACGCCGGCCAAGGTCTTGCGCACGTATTCGCAGTACAACGAAATGGGCTATACGGCGTTTGCCCTGGCCGACGCGCAAACGCGGGGCATTCCCCGCCCGCTGCTGCCGGCCGATGCGAAGACGTTCAAGCTGCAACTGGCGCCCGGCGCCGGCACCGACTCCTTCCAGTTCGAGGGCACGGGCAAGTTCGGCGCGGCCACGGGCGGCTTCGGCGGCACCGTGTCGGTGATCGCGGGCGGCCCCGAGGATATTGAAATCATCGCCGACGGCGCGTCCGCCACGCCGGGTTTTGGCGGCGTCACGCTGCATGCCGGCAGCCTGAACGCGATCGGCGCGGCGCGCATCGTCATCGGTTCCACGCCCATCATCAATTACGGACAGGGCGGCAACTACATCAGTTTTGGCACGGAGCAGGCACACAATATCTACCTGCGTCGCGGCGCCATCCTGGCGGCGCCGGAAGTGATGCTGCTGGCGCGCGATCCCTGGAATACGGAATGGAGCGCCGGCCTGATCGATGTTGCACCCGGCGCGGGCATCAACACGTTGGGACGCGGCAAGGCCGCCTATGACTCCAGCGACGGTTTTATCTATCAGAGCAACGAGGGCATCCACATGCTGGCCGCCTCGAACGGCTTGATGAATGTGGCTCCGGTCGGCGGTTCGGCGCGCGGCGGCATCAGCATCGGCGTGTGCGGCGACGCCTGCGCCGGCACGGCCAGCCTGTACTCGGAAGGCACCTTGCTCATGTCGACGAATGGCAGTTTCGAGCTGGACAACTCGGCCCGTTACGGCACGCGCAACCTGAGCCTGGCGGTGGGCGCCATCAACATGGGCAGCAGCGAGGCGCTGGCGGCGGCCCAGGCCAGCGGCACGCGTTCCAGCGGCCTGGCCATGAACCAGGGCGTGCTGGACCGCCTGCTGCGCGGCGACACCAGCACGGGCGCGCCGGCCCTGCAGGCACTGATGCTGAGCGCGGCCGACAGCGTCAATTTCTATGGCGACGTGGTGCTCGATACCTACGACAAGACGACGGGCAAGTCCACCCTGGAGCGCCTGGTGCTGACCACGCCGGCCATGTACGGCCAGGGCGGCGACGGCGCGGTGGCCACCATCCGCACGGCCAACCTGATCTGGGGCGGCGCCCTGTCGCCGGCCGGCAATGTGATCACGCATGGCGCCGGCACGGGCAGCGGCACCCTGAACCTGGAAGCGGAGCGCATCGATTTCGGTTTCGGCCCGTTCACGCAGCCGGCCGGCGTCGCCTCGTTCGACCGCCTGGCGCTGGGCTTTGCCAATGTCAACCTGAAGGCCAGCGGGCAAGTCACGGCCAACCACAAGGGCAGCCTGTCCGTCTACCAGGCGCAGGGCGCATATGAGACGGGCAAGGGTTTCCAGTACAGCGGCGGCAATCTGAACATCGGCACGCCGCTGCTGACGGGGGACGCCGGTTCCGCGCACAGCTATACGGCGGGCGGCGCGCTGAAGGTGGCGGCGCCGGCCGGCGTGGCTCCCGCCGCGCCCGTCAAGAACAATGACGCGCTGGGCGCCCAGCTGAGCTTGAACGGCGACAGCGTGAGCGTGGCGACGGCCGTAGTGCTGCCGAGCGGCAAGCTCACGGTCAGCGCCCGGCACGACATCAGCGTAGCCGACGGGGCACGCATCGACATGGCGGGCCGCAAGAGCACCTTCTTCGACGTGGATAAATACAGCTGGGGCGGCGACGTGACCCTGGACAGCCGCGCCGGCGATATCCGCCAGGCTGCGGGCGCCGTGATCGACCTGTCGGCCGAGAACAACCGCGCCGGCAGCCTGAAGGCCGTGGCCCTCGATGGCGCGGCCGGCATGGTCGATTTGCAGGGCAAGATCCTGGGCGGCGCCAGCGGCAGCTACGACGCGGGCGGCACCATGGTGCCGTACAAGAAGGGTAGCGTGGACGTGCGCGCGCACACCCTGGGCGCGGGCGGCACCCTGGACAGCCAGTTCGCCTCGCTCAACCAGCGCCTGAATGAAGGCGCGGTGACGGGCGGGCGCAGCTTCCAGCTGAAACAGGGCGACTTGACCATCGGCAACGAGCTGAAGGCGGGCGAAGTGCAGGTGTCCGTCGACAACGGCCGCCTGGCCGTCGCCGGCGTGATCGATGCCAGCGGCGAGCGCGTGGGCAGCATCCGCCTGGCCGGCAAGCATGGATTGACGTTGGCCGGCAACGCCGTGCTCGACGCGCATGGCACGGTCTTGCGCGTCGACAGCTATGGCAAGATCATCGACAGCCCGAACCGGGCCATGGTGGAATTGAACTCGGGCGAGGGCGCATTGAACCTGGCCGGCGGCGCGCAGATCGACGTGCGCCACGGCACGGCCGCCGTGGCCGGCAAGGGCAAGGGCGAACACGACGGCGCCGCGCGCGGCACGGTGGAACTGAGCGCGCCGCGCCTGGGCAGCGGCGGCGCGCGCACGGATATTGACGCTGCCACCTTTGGCGACATCGCCATCGCCGCCGGCGGCGGCTTGACCATCCGCGGCGCGAAATCCATCGCCGTCAATGCCATGCAGCGCTATGACGACGCGGCCTACGCCATGGCGCCCGACGCCAATGGCGTGCCGGTGCCCGACCTGTCGGTCGGCGGCCGCCCCTACCAGGTGATCAACCAGGCGTATCTCGACAGCAAGCACGGGGACAGCGCAGCCTTCATCGATGCGGCGCTGGCGAATACGGCCTTGCGCAACGGCAAGCTGGCTGGCCTGGCCACGGCCGCGTATGCCGATGCGCTGCACTTGCGTCCCGGCGTCGATATCGTCAGCAAGACGGCGGACGGCGACCTGGTGGTGCAGGGCGACCTGGATTTGTCGGGCATGCGCTATGCCAGCCTGAACCCCCGCTTCCAGCGGACGAGCGTGCGCGGTTCGGGCGAGGTGGGCAGCCTGCTGCTGCGCGCCGGCGGCGACCTGAGCATCTACGGCAGCATCAACGACGGCTTCGCGCCGCCGCCCGCCACCAAGGACGAAAACGGCTGGCGCCTGCTGCCGGGGCGCGACATCAATGGCAGCGACGTCATCGTGCCGGGCAAGGGCGTGACCGTGGCCGATGGCACGCTGTTCCCGGGCGGAATCGCGCTCAATTATGACTTGCCCATCAAGGGTTTCAATGTGATGGCCAATACGCGCCTGCCCGTGGCCGTGACCCTGGACCAGGCCATGATCGTGCCGGCCGGCACGGTGCTGGCGGCCGCCGTGCGCGACAGCGCCGGCAATATCGTCCACGCGGCCGGCACCTTGCTGGCCACGGAGCAGACCTTTACGGCCGGCATGCGTCTGGACGCCGGCAGCGTGCTCAAGCAAGCGGTGAAAGTGAGCGCCATGACCTGGCCCAAGGGCGTGCCGCTGCCTGGCGTGGCCGGTGAACGCTCGGTCTTTGTACTCGATGGCAACCTGGCGCTGGCCGTGGGCTCCCTGATCCCGTCCGGCACCGACGTCAAGCTGTTGCCCAATGTGGCGGCAATCGAGCTGCGTCCGGAAGTGGCGGGCAGCCAGGGCAAGCTGTGGGCCGTCGCGCCCATGCTGGCCGAAGGTTCGCAAGCGTGGGGCATGCGCCTGGTGGCGGGCGCCGACCTGGACGGGGCCGACACGCGCAGCGTGCAGGCGCATCCCGCGCACGGCACCCTGCGCCTGGCCGACAGCCACTACGGCATGTATGGCGTGCTGGTGCCGCCGAAGGGCGTGCAGTACTGGAGCAAGGAAGCGGGAGAGCAGGGCATCGAAGGCATCGTGGCGGGCGAACCGATCTCCGAGGAATTTCTGAATCAGAACGGCACCACGATTGCGAAGTTCTGCGCCGAAACCGCCAGCTGGTGCGATCTGAGGGTGTCCTACGTGTGGACCAAAGAAGGCGCGGAAGAGTTTGCCGACCCCAGAACCAAGGAGGGCGACCTGCTCGATCCGGTGGCGCTGGGCTGGCCCACCATTTGCGAGGAAAATCCCACCTGGTGCGGCACGCCGAACCCCACGTTCGACTACAAGGCGAGCAGCCTGCGCCACAGCGTGCTGCGCACGGGCACGGGCGACCTGGACCTCGTCAGCGGCGGCGACCTGCGCATGGACAGCCTGTATGGCGTGTACACGGCGGGCATGTCGTCTTCGCCGACGGCGGCCGGCGATCCGTACAACCTGCCGCGCTCGCGCAATGCGAACGGTACGGTGCTGGGCAACCCCGACGGCGCGCATGAACGCCTGGTCGATGGCGGCGCCGACAGCATCTACCGGGCATGGTATCCGGACCAGGGCGGCAATCTGCTGCTGAAGGTGGCGGGTAACTTGAGCGGTTCGTTGATCAACGCGGCGAGCGCCAGCAACGAACGTCCCGTCAGCAAGGATGGCCTGGCCGATTCGGTGCCGGTGGGCAACTGGCTGTGGCGCCAGGGCAGCGGCGGCGTGGCCACGGGCGGCCCGGCCCAGCCGACGGCGTGGTGGATCAACTTCGGCAGCTATATGCGCCGCGATACCCTGGCCGACACCGTGCTGGGCTTTACGGGCTTCGGTACCCTGGGCGGCGGCAATGTGCGCGCCGAGGTGGCGGGGGATGCGGGCGTGCAGACCCTGCTGACAGGCAGTTCTTACAACGCCAGCATCAATCCCCGTTCGCAGGGCTTGCTGCTGGCCGTGGGCAGCACGGGTCGCGTGCAGGCCGACGGCAGCCTGCTGCTGACGGGCGGCGGCGACCTCGACCTGCGCGTGGGCGGTGCGCTCAATCCCGCCAGCACGCCCGGTGGCGGCTATCTGAATGGCGCGCTGGTCGACTTGCGGGGCCACGCGGAAACGTCGGCCGCACAGCTGGGCAGCCTGGCGCTGGAGTACGGTTCGCAGCCTACCCAGCACGTACCGCTGGAAACGCGGGCCTATGATGCCTTCACGGCCACGCGCGCCACGCCGCGCGGCGGCATGATCCTGGTACCCGGCGACGCCACCTTCAGCGTGGCGACCCTGGGCGACCAGGCGCTGCAGGATGTGGCCGACCCCGGCCGCGTGACCCTGCCCAATGCCACGCCATTCACCGGCCCGTCCGGAGAGCAGGGCTATGGCTACAGCTGGTTCAGCCTGTGGACGCCGCGCACGGCGCTCGACCTGTTCTCTGCCGGCGGCAATATGACTCCCCTGAGCGGGGCGCTTGGCACGGCCACCGACCTGGCCATCGTCTACCCGTCCATCGTGCGGGCCGCGGCGCCGCATGGCAGCTTGTATTACGGCAAAGCAGTTGTCGACTCGAATGGCGCCACCAGTTATGCTGATCCGCTGGTGCTGGCGCCATCGCCCAATGCGCAGCTGCAGTGGCTCGCCGGCAATTCCATCTATGCGGGCGGCTATGCCGTCAGCCAGTCCGGTGCCGCCGCCGACAGCATCGTCACGCCGTTCAAGCCTGGCTTTACGGGCTGGGATATCAGGACTTACGTGACCGATCCCCTGGCTGCCAATGTCTCAAGCACGGGGGCGCCAGCAACGAGATGGAACTTCCCGCTGTTTGCCTTCGGACCGAATTCCTCGGCCGGCCCTGCGAACAGCGGTACGCAGGCCGCCCGCATCTATGCCGCCACGGGCGACCTGGTGGGCGTGAACAGCGGCCGCATCATCGAGTTCACCGATGCCGCGCATGCGGGCATCACCTGGTACGAGGGGGGGCAAGCCGTGTGGATGAAGGCGGGACGCGATATCGTCAGCAGCGGCACGGCGCAGCTGGAAGCCCAGGATGGCACCGCCACCGGGGAAAGGCGCTTCAGGATTCTCAGCAACCTTTTCGTGCACAACAATACATATGACGTATCGCTGGTCTCGGCCGGGCGCGACATCCTGGGCAGTTCCTTCAACGTGGCCGGTCCCGGCACGCTGGACATCAGCGCCGGGCGCAACATATTGATGCAGGACAAGGGCAGCGTCGTCAGCCTCGGTCCCGTCGTGGCGGGCGACAAGCGCCCGGGCGCCGGCATCGCCATGCAGGCGGGCGTGGGCGCGGCCGGCCTCGATTACCTGCGCTTCGTCAAGCCGTATCTGGACCCGGCGAACGTGGCGCAGAAGGGCGTGCCGCTGGCGGACCAGGCGGGCAAGGTGGTGAAATCGTACGACAGCGAACTGGCAACCTGGCTCGGTGAGCGCTATGCCTTCAAGGGCACGGCGGCCGAGGCGCTGGTCTTTTATCTCGCCTTGCCCGAGCCGCAGCAGCGCGTGTTCGCCCGCACCGTGTATTTCGCGGAACTGAAGGCGGGCGGGCGCGAGTACAACGATGCGGACAGCTCGCGCTATGGCAGCTTCCTGCGCAGCCGCAACGCCATCGCGGCCCTGGCGCCGGCCACGGACGCCAGCGGCAAGGCGATGTCGTATGCGGGCGATATCGTCATGTACCGCGGCACGTATGCCGCCTACAATCCGCTTTCGCTGAACTTCGACCGCATCGTTCCCCGCAGCGGCTACGTGCACACGAATTTCGGCGGCGATATCGAGCTGCTGACGCCGGGCGGCAAGCAGGTGCTGGGCATCGAAGGCGAGGCGCCGCCGGCCACCTCGGGCGTCATCACCAAGGGCGGCGGCAATATCGACCTGTTTTCGCACGGCAGCATCCTGCTGGGGCAGAGCCGCATCATGACGACGTTTGGCGGCGATATCCTCGGCTGGTCGTCGCAGGGCGACATCAACGCGGGGCGCGGTTCGAAGTCGACCATCGTCTACACGCCGCCCAAGCGCGTGTATGACAACTGGGGCAACGTGACCCTGTCGTCCGACGTGCCGAGCACGGGCGCCGGCATCGCCACCCTGGCGCCGATCGCGGAAGTACCGGCCGGCGACGTGGACTTGCTGGCCCCGCTGGGCACCATCGATGCGGGCGAGGCGGGCATCCGCGTCTCGGGCAACGTCAACCTGGCCGCGCTGAAGGTGATGAATGCGGCCAACATCCAGGTCAAGGGCGAAGCGAAGGGCATGCCGACGGTGGCGTCCGTCAACGTGGCGGCCATGACAAACGCCAGCGCGGCCGCTTCCCAGGCCACGGCGGCGGCGCAGGAGGTGGTGCAGCGCGAGCGCGCCGCCACCCGTTCCGCGCAGCCCTCCGTGTTCACGGTGCGCGTGCTGGGCTTTGGCAGCGAAGCGCCGCCCGACAGCGCGCAAGCCACGCCGCAGGATGGCGCGCGCAGCGAGGCGGCCGATTACAACCCGCGCAGCGCCGTGCGCGTGCTGGGCCTGGGGACGTTGCCGGAATCGGCCACGCGCCAGCTGACGGCGCAAGAGCGCAGCAGGTTGTCGCCATGATGGTCGGCGTGGCGAATGCGGCTGCTGCCTTGCCCTTGCGCGCGGTGGGGCATACCGGCATGGCCTGGTGCCGGCCTGCCATCCGGCCCCGTTTGCAGGCGGCCAACGACGTGGCGCCCCTGCCAGTTCTGCCGCCAGGGCAGGGCGCCCGCCTGCAGGCTGTGCTGGAAAGCAATTACGCGGGACTGCACCGGCGCCTGGCGCGCCACCTGGGCTGCGCCGAGCTGGCCAGCGACAGCCTGCACGACGCCTGGCTGCGCCTGGGCAGCTTGGCGGCAGGGGACGGCGCCGCGCTGGCACACAGCCCCGTCGCCTATGTGTTCCGCGTGGCGTGCAATGCGGCCATGGACAGCCTGCGCCGCAACCGCGCCTGGCTGTATGCGGACGAGGGCGGTGACGATGGCGCCGCCGGCCTCGTCGATTTCCTCGCCGATACGGCGGCCGGGCCGGAACGCCTGGCCGAGCTGCAGGCGGACGTGCGGCGGCTGGCGCAGGCCATCGACTCGCTGCCGCGGCGCCACCGGCAAGTGCTCGAAGCGTTGCGCGTGGATGAGCTGACCCGCCAGGAAGTGGCCGAGCGGCACGACATGTCCTTGCGCAATGTCGATACGGCCCTGCGCCAGGCGCTTGACCATTGCGCCCGCCACACGGGTTATGCGGCGCAGGGGGGCGTCGGCACGACCCGGCGCAGCCTGCGCCTGCGCCAGGGATAGGCGCTCACCGATGTTTTACGTTCGTTCGCGTACAGACGCGTAGGAATCCTGCCGTCAGACTGGTACTTCGGGCCTGCATGCGCCCACCCAGCCAGTCCACAGCCAGGAGGAAGCGCGAGATGACAGAGTGTAATCACATCAATGCCGGCAGGCGCGGTTTGCTGATCGCCGGCGCGCTGTCTGCCACGGCAGCGGCCGTGCCCGGCGTGGCGGGAGCGGCGGAAGCGGTGAATACGGCCACCCAGGCCGGTATTTCTCCGCCACCCGTCCTGATGCAAGTCAGCCTGGACGTCAATGGCCAGCGCCACAGCCTGGAACTCGACACGCGCACCAGCCTGCTCGACGCCTTGCGCGAACAGCTGCACCTGACGGGCACCAAGAAGGGTTGCGACCACGGCCAGTGCGGCGCCTGCACCGTCATGCTCGATGGCCAGCGCATCAATGCCTGCTTGACTCTTGCTGTGATGCATGACGGGGCCAAGGTCACCACCATCGAGGGACTGGGCACGCCCGACAAGCTGCACCCGATGCAGGCCGCCTTCGTCGCGCATGACGGTTATCAATGCGGCTATTGCACTCCCGGGCAGATCTGTTCGGCCGTTGCCGCGCTGTCAGAGATCCGCCAGGGCATCCCCAGCCACGTCAGCACCGACTTGAATGCGGCCCCGCAGGCGACGCCGGAAGAATTGCGCGAGCGTATGAGCGGCAATATCTGCCGCTGCGGCGCCTACTCCAACATCATCGAGGCCATCACCGAGGTGGCGGGGAGGCCGGCATGAGAGTGTTCAGCTACCAGAAGGCCGCCACGCCGGCCGAAGCGGCGGCCGCCGCCTTGCACACGCCGGGCGCCCGCTTCATCGCGGGCGGCACGAATCTGCTCGATCTGATGAAACTGGAGATCGAAACGCCCACGCATTTGATCGACGTCAATGGCCTCGCGCTGGATAAAGTGGAAGCAACAAGGGACGGCGGCTTGCGCATCGGCGCCCTCGTGCGCAATACGGCCCTGGCAGCCCACGCCACCGTGCGCCGCGATTACGGCGTCTTGTCGCGCGCTTTGCTGGCCGGCGCCTCGGCGCAATTGCGCAACAAGGCGACGACGGCCGGCAACCTGCTGCAGCGCACGCGCTGCCCTTACTTTTATGATACGAACCAGGCTTGCAACAAGCGCCTGCCGGGCAGCGGCTGCTCGGCCATCGCCGGCTTCAGCCGGCCGCTGGCGATTCTGGGCGGCAGCGAGGCTTGCATCGCCACGCATCCCAGCGACATGGCCGTGGCCATGCGCGTGCTTGACGCTTCCATCGACACGGTGCGGGCCGACGGCGCCGTGCGCACCATCCCCATCGCCGACTTTTACCGCTTGCCGGGCAACACGCCACAGCTGGAAACAGTACTGCAGCCGGGCGAGCTGATCACCAGCGTGACCTTGCCCCGGCCCGCCGGCGGCACGCATGTCTACCGCAAGGTGCGCGACCGCGCCTCGTACGCGTTCGCGCTGGTGTCCGTGGCGGCCATCATCTTGCCCAATGGTACGGGCAGGCTGGCCCTGGGCGGCGTCGCGCCGCAGCCGTGGAGAATTTCTGGCGCCGAGCAGGCCATACCGAATGGCGCCGCCGCCGTGGCCCGGCAGTTGCTAGCCGGCGCCAAACCGACTGACGACAACGCCTTCAAGGTGACCCTGGCGCAGCGCACGATTGCCGCGGTGCTGGCTGAAGCGCAAGCGAAGAAAGGCTAGGGCCATGAAATTCACGATACCTGCGACCACCAATCCCATCGACCAGCTGAAAGTCGTGGGCCGTCCCACGGACCGCATCGACGGCCCCCTGAAAACCACGGGCACGGCGCCGTACGCGTATGAACAGAACAAGGCCGCGCCGCATGCGGCCTATGGCCATGTCGTCGGCGCGGCGATAGCCAGGGGCAGCATCGCCTCCATCGACACCAGCGCGGCGCGGCGCGCGCCAGGCGTGCTGGCCGTGGTGACGGCGGAATCGGCGGGAAAATTAGGCAAAGGCAAGATGAACACGGCGAAGCTGCTCGGTGGTCCGGAGATTGAACATTACCACCAGGCCATCGCGCTGGTGGTGGCGGAAACCTTCGAACAGGCCCGCTCGGCTGCGCAGTTGCTCGACGTTAAATATGTCGAGCAGAAGGGCGCCTTCGATTTGGCGAAAGCAAAGGGCACGGCGGCCAAGCCGAAGGACGGCAAGCCCGACAGCAAGACGGGCAACTTCGCCGGCGCCTTTGCCAATGCGCCAGTGCGCCTGGACGCTACTTATACGACGCCTGATCAGTCGCACGCCATGATGGAGCCGCACGCCTCGATTGCCGCCTGGGAAGGCGACAAGGTGACGCTGTGGACGGCGAACCAGATGGTGGACTGGGGCCGCGGCGACCTGGCCCGTACCTTGGGCATACCGAAAGACAAGGTGCGCATAGTCTCGCCCTACATCGGCGGTGGTTTCGGCGGCAAGCTGTTCGTGCGCGCGGAAGCCTTGCTGGCGGCCTTGGGCGCGCGCGCGGCGCAGCGTCCCGTCAAGGTGGCCCTGACGCGACCTTTGATGTTCAACAATACGACGCACCGGCCCGCCACCATCCAGCGCCTGCGCATCGGCGCCACGCGCGACGGCAAGATCACGGCCATTGGCCATGAATCGTGGTCCGGCGACTTGAAAGGTGGCCAGCCGGAAACGGCCGTGATGCAGACGCGGCTGCTATATGCGGGGCCGAACCGCATGACGGCCATGCGCCTGGCCGTACTTGACTTGCCGGAAGGCAATGCCATGCGTGCGCCGGGCGAGGCGCCGGGGCTGATGGCGCTGGAAATTGCCATGGACGAGATGGCCGACAAGCTGAAAATGGATCCCATCGTTTTCCGCATCCTGAACGACACGAAAGTGGACCCGGAAAAGCCGAGCAGGCCGTTTTCCCAGCGCCGCCTGATCGACTGCCTGCGCACGGGCGCCGTGGAATTCGGCTGGAAGGAGCGATCAACGCAGCCGGGTGCGCGGCGCGACGGCCGCTGGCTCGTCGGCATGGGCGTGGCGGCCGCCTTCCGCAACAACCTCGTCATGAAGTCCGCCGCCCGCGTGCGCCTCGATGGCAATGGCGTGATCACGGTGGAAACGGACATGACGGACATCGGCACGGGCAGCTATACCATCATCGCGCAGACGGCGGCGGAAATGCTGGGCGTGACGTTGAACAAGGTGGTCGTGCGCCTGGGCGATTCGGATTTTCCCGTCTCGGCCGGTTCAGGCGGGCAATGGGGCGGCAACAGTTCCACGGCTGGCGTCTACGCGGCCTGCGTGCGCCTGCGCCAGGCCATCGCCGGCAAGCTGGGCTTCGATGAAAAAGAAGCGCGCTTTTCCGATGGGCAGGTGAGCCAGGGCGAGCGCAGCGTACCGCTCGCTGCCGCCGCCTACCATGGCGATGTCGTCGCGGAAGACCATATGGAATACGGCGACCTCGATAAAAAATTCCAGCAATCGACGTTCGGCGCCCATTTCGTCGAAGTGGGCGTGGACAGCGACACGGGCGAAGTGCGCGTGCGCCGCATGCTGGCCGTGTGCGCGGCCGGCCGCATCCTGAACCCGAAAGCGGCCCGCAGCCAGGTGATCGGCGCCATGAGCATGGGCGTGGGCGCGGCCCTGATGGAGGAACTGGTGGTCGACCAGCGCCGCGGCTTCTTCGTCAACCACGACCTGGCCGGCTACGAAGTGCCCGTGCACGCCGACATCCCGCACCAGGACGTCATTTTCCTCGATGAAACCGACCCCATGTCCTCGCCCATGAAAGCCAAGGGCGTGGGCGAGCTGGGCATCTGCGGCGTGGCGGCGGCCATCGCCAATGCCGTCTACAACGCCACCGGCGTGCGCGTGCGCGACTATCCGGTGACCCTGGACAAGCTGCTGGCGAAGTTGCCGGAATCGGCCCGTATTGCCTGAACGGGGTGGGCTATTGGTTTTTTGTATCTGCACTGCTATATTGTCGAAATATTATTCGATCGTATGGGAGAGGCATGAAGCGCACGCTGTTGCTGGTGGTGGGTCTGTTTAACTTGAATATGGCCGCCCAGGCCTCGTCCTTGCCCGATTATCCCTTCATTTTCCAGACAGGGACGGCGCAGGTGGAAGTGCCGCCGGACATGGCCGTCATGGAGATCACCGTTGCCAGCCGGGGCGCCGATGCGGCAAAGACGCTGGGCGTGGTCAATGCTGGTGCCGCGGAGGTCTTCCAGTTGCTGGGCAAGGTGAAAATTGCGCAAGCGGATATCCAGGCCTCCGAAATCATGCGCACGCTCGATTATTCAGGCAGGGAAAAACGCGATTCGCCGCCCATGTACGTCATCAACCGCAACCTGCGCGTCTGGGTCCGGGACTTGGCGGCATGGACGCCACTGGTGTCGGAGCTGGCCGCCATGAAGAATATCACCCGGATGGACACGGAATTCAAGACCAGCGCGCACGACGCGCTGGTCGCCGAACTGGACCTGAAGGCTGCCAGGGATGCGGAGACGAAGGCGGCGCGCATTGCCAAATCGTTCAACCGGAAGATCGCGTCCGTCATGGCCATATCGGAAGTGTCGTTTCAATCGATCGAGCGCGCGCTGATGCGTTCCGGCAATGAGGGTTTCGTGCCGCCGCCCTTTATTCCTCCCACGGAGCCTTCGTCGGCCGTCCGCGCGCCGGGCAGCATCGCATTGGAGAAAAGCGTGAATGTCCTGTTCAAGCTGGAATAGGCGCAGCTGGCGGCGCGGCATGTCAATAAGCATAGCAAAATTGCGCGACATCTTCCGGTCTCTGCAATATAATGAGAATCATTATCATTAAAGTCGCCGGATCCGCTCTTGTCTGCCTTGCCTTTCCCCTCGAATGACACGACCCTGGCCGCCAGCCTGTTCACGGGCCACCAGGGCTGGCTGCTGCAGCGCTTGCTGTTGCGCCTGCGTAACCGGGCCGAGGCGGAAGATGTCACTTCTGAAACGTTCCTGCGCGTACTGCATGCGGGGCGCCTGGCCGCTATCCGCGAGCCGCGCGCCTACCTGACGACGGTGGCGAAAAGCATCTTGCTGCAGCAATGGCGGCGGCGCGATATCGAGCAGGCGTACATCGACACCCTGGCGCAGCTGCCGGACGCGGTGCAGCCGTCGCCGGAAGAGCGCGCCGTGCTGCTCGAAGCGCTGGAGCGTCTGTCGCGCGCCCTCGATACCTTGTCCAGCAAGGCGCGCAGTGCTTTCCTGATGAGCCAGCTCGATGGCCTCACGTATGCGCAGATCGCTGTTGAACTCGGCGTGTCGGCCAGCATGGTGCGCCAGTATATGGCGCAAGGCTTGCGCTGCTGCCTGGCCGCGGCGGATGCGGCATGAGCATGTCCCCTGCGGTACAGGATGCGGCCATCGGCTGGCTGGTCGAGCTCAGCTCGGGCGAGGCGGACGAGGGCCAGCATCAGGCCTTCGAGCGCTGGCTGGCCGCCGATGCGCGCCATGCGGCTGCGTGGCATACCCTGGGACGCGCCGTCGAGCATAGCGTCGGCCCGCTGCAGGCGGCGGGCGGGGCGGGGACCGTCGGGCAAACCCTGGCGCGCGCCGCGCAACACGACAACAAGCGGCGCCAGCTGCTGCAGGGCGCCCTGTGTCTGGCCGGCGCGGCATTCGGCGGCGCCTGGCTGCTGCGCGGCAGCCCGTTTTTGCCGGACTGGAGCGCGGACCTGCACACGGCCACGGCCAGGCGGGGCCGCTTTGCGCTGGCCGACGGCAGCATGCTGACCTTGGATGCCCGTTCCTCTGCCGACACGGACGTTACCCATGAACACCGGCAAGTCACCTTGCGCCAGGGACAGCTGCTGGCCCGCGTTGCACAGCCGGCAAGCGCCCATCCCTTCCTGCTGCGCAGCACGCACGGCACGGTGACGGCGCTGGGCAGCGAACTGATGTTGCGGCGCGAAGCGCTGGGCACCGTCGCGCTGGCCGTGCAGGGCGACCTCGAAGTGCGCCCGGCCGGCAAAGGCCTGGCGCGCGTGCTGCGCCAGGGCCAGGCGGCGCGGTTTGACGAGGACCGCCTGACCATGTTGCCCGGCATGGCGGCAGGGCAGGCGACGGCGTGGGAGCAGGGCATGCTGCTGGCCATCGACCAGCCGCTGGGCGAAGTGGTGGCCGCCTTGCGTCCGTACCGCCACGGCTATATCGACATCACGCCGGCCGCCGCGGCGCTGCGCGTGTCGGGCAATTACTCGCTCGACGACAGCGGTGCCACTTTGCTGGCGCTGGCCGAAACCCTGCCCGTGACCCTGCGCCAGGGCCCCGGTGGCTGGTGGACGGGCCTGGATCTGAAGGCAAGCTGAAATATTTTTTGTGTCAGCACTGTCACTTTTGGCGCGTCGCGGCTCATACCTGGTGTAGCCCCACTTTTCCTTCACCACCAAGATAGAGTCCCAGCATGCCACCATTGTTGATGCGCCAGATTCCCCTGGCTGTAATGTTACTTTCCTGCGCCGTGCCTGCCGTCCTGGCGCAGACGCCATCGGTCCAGATCGCGCCAGCCACCGTGCGCTATGACGTGCCGGCCCAGCCCCTGAACGCCAGCCTGATCGCCATTGCCAGCCGTGGCGGCGTGCGCATCTCCATCGATGCGGACCTGGCGCGCGGCGTCAGCGGGGCGGCCGTGCAGGGCGATTTCACGGCAGAGCAAGCCTTGCGCCGCGCCTTGCAGGGCACGCAGCTGGCCTTGCTCAAGACCGGTAGCGGCGTCTATACGGTACAAGCAGCCGCACCACAAGCTTCCGCCGCCCAGCCGGAAGCGACCATGCCGGAAGTAATCATCACCACCAATTACCTGGGCCAGGTGACGGAAGACACGGGCTCGTACACGACGGGCGCCGTCAGCACGGCGAACCGCCTGGTGCTGTCGCCGCGCGAGACGCCGCACGCGGTCAGCGTCGTCACGCGCCAGCAGATGGACGATTTCGGCCTGGTGCAGCTGAGTGAAGTGCTCAGCCACACGCCCGGCGTGTACGTGCAGCACATCGACAGCGAGCGCACGATCTATTATGCGCGCGGTTTTTCGCTCGACAATTTCAGCTACGACGGCTTGCCGTGGACGCGCGACGCCTCGCTGAACCTGGGCGAATCCCTGGCCAACATGGACCTGTACGACCGGGTCGAGGTGCTGAAAGGCGCGAATGCGCTGATGAGCGGTGCCGGCACGCCGGGCGCCACCGTCAACCTGATCCGCAAGAAGCCCACGCGCGAACTGCGCGCGCTGGCCGACCTGTCGGCCGGATCGTGGAGCAATTACCGCGGCATGGTCGATGTGGGCGGCCCCCTGAACGGCAGCGGCAGCGTGCGTGCGCGCGCCGTGGCCTCGTACCAGGACAAGCATTCCTTTGTCGACCGCTACCAGCGCCGCTCCGAACTGGCGTATGGCACGCTGGAAGCGGATCTGTCGCCGCGCACTTTGCTGACCGTGGGCGCCGACTACCAGCACACGGTGCCGCGCAATAGCGACTGGGGTGGCGCGCCCCTGTTCGACGCGGACGGCAAGCGCTTCACCATGCCACGTTCGTTCAACGGCGCGCCCACCTGGAGCACGCAGCAGACGGAAGCCAAATCCGTCTTCGCTTCGCTCGAACACACGTTTGACAATGGCTGGCTGGCCAATTTGCGCCTGATCCACCAGGCCAATGCGCTGTATGCGCCCGTCGCCTACCTTGACGGCTTCCCGAAGGCGGACGGCAGCGGCACGTCCGTCACGGCGCGCCAGTACAACAGCGACGCCACCAGCAATGGCCTGGACATGTACGCCAAGGGCCCGTTCACCTTGCTGGGCCGCACGCATGAGCTGGTGGTGGGCGCGAACGCCTACCGCAAGCAGTCGGACGACGTCTTCAGCCCGTATTCCTTCATCAAGGTCGACAATATTTATACCTACCGGGGCATCGTGGCTGAGCCAAAATGGGAGCTGGACACGGCCCGCGAAGTCATCCGTCAGAAGGCCGTGTATGCGACGGGCCGCTTTTCGCTGCCGCAGGGCGTGCACGTGATCGTGGGCGGGCGCCTGTCGTCCTACGTCAATCCCACGGCCGACATCGACGAGTCGTCGATCTTCACGCCGTATGCGGGCCTGACCTGGGACTTTGCGCCGGATCTGACTGCGTTTGCCAGCTACAGCGATATCTTCAGTCCGCAAAACAGCCGCGACGTCGACAACAGGACCCTGGACCCGGTGCTGGGCAAGAATATCGAGGCGGGCGTGAAGGGCGTGTTCCTGAATGGCCGCCTGAACGCCAGCGCGGCCGCCTTCGAGGTGCGCCAGGATAACTACGCGGAATACGTTGACGAGGTCAACAAGGTGACGGGCATGGATGCCTACCGCGCCATCGACGGCGTGCGTTCGCGCGGCGTGGAACTGGAAGTGTCGGGCCAGCTCATGCCGGGCTGGCAGTTGCAGGCCGGCTACACGCACAAGATCGCGCGCGACGCCAGCGGCAAGGTCAACACGCTGGCGCCGGAAGACCAGCTCAGCCTGTACAGCACCTGGCAGCCGATGCCGCGCCTGACGGTGGGCGGCGGCGCCCGCTGGCAATCGCACACCTGGCAGAAAACCCGGGCCGTACGCGGCGGCACCACCACCGTGCACCAGGGCTCGTATGCCGTCTTCGACGCCATGGCGCGCTACCAGATCTCCGACCGCCTGGCCGTGTCGCTCAACCTCAATAACCTGGGCGACCGCACTTACTACGGCATCAGCACGGGCCGCCGGGTCAGCTATGGCGATCCGCGCAATGCGATGCTGAGCTTGAGTTACCGCTATTGATGCGTAGTCAGCGCAGACCGGGCGCATGCCGCCCGGCCTGCATGCGCATCAGAAGCGGTAGGTCAACGTCCCCCTGACACTGCGCGGCACGCCATACGTGCCTTGCGCATAGGTATTGATGTTGATGTATTTCTTGTCCAGCGCGTTTTCCACGTTCAGCTGGGCTGTCAGCTGGCGCGACAGCTGGTACGTGGCCATCAGGCTCACCGTGCTGTAGGCTTCCTGCGTCACTCTTTCCTTGCCGTCCGGCCCCTCGTCGTCAAAGTAGAACTTGCTTTGCCAGTTGACGCCGCCGCCCACGGTGAGGTCGGGGCGTACTTTCCACGTGGTAAACAATCGCGCCGTCGAGCGCGGAGACAGGGTGTTGATATCCTGCTGCTCGCGGTCCCTGGCGCGGAAGTGGCTGGCGCTGGCAGTCACGTTCCAGCCCGGCGCCAAACGGCCCGACAATTCCCCTTCGATGCCGCGGCTGGTGGCGCCGCGCGCCGCATAATACGCTTGCGTGGTGGTGCCGGGAATCCTGTGTGCGCCGTCCGGCTGGGCCAGCTTGTCCTGCTTGATTTCAAAGATGCCGATGGAACCGTTGGCCCGGCCCTCGGCCAGTTCGCCCTTCAAGCCCACTTCCATGCTTTGCCCCGTCAGCGGGTCCAGCCAGGCGCCCGCGCGGTCCTGGTTTTCCTGCGGGCGGAAGATGTCCGTATAGCTGGCATAGGCCGAATACGTTTCATTGAGATCGATCACCACGCCCGCGTAGGGCACGAACTTGCTCTTGGCGAAGGCAAAGCGGGCGCTGCCGTCAAAGCCGATGCGGACCTTGTCCCAGCGGCTCAAGCGCCCGCCGAGTATCAACTTGGTGTGGTCGGCAAGGTTCAGCCGCGCCGCGCCGTAGGCGCCATATTGCTTGGTCGTGTATTTTTCCGACAGCACGAGTTCGCCCCAGGCCGGCTGCGGGTAGCTGCCATCCCAGGCGAGGAAATTGCCGATCGGTTCAGGGTCGAGCGCTTCCTTGACGCTGAACTCGGCGTGCTGCAGCGTGTAGTTGGCGCCCACGATGACTTCATGCTGGCGTCCGCCCAGGGTAAATGGGCCGGACAGCTTCACGTCGGCGCTGCTCTGGTCGCGCGCGCCGATGTAGCGGTTCGGATAGCCGAGCATGCCCAGGCCGGTGATTCTATCGGGCCGTTCCGCCAGGAACACCAGCGGCGTGTCTTCCGTATGCTTGCTGTACATGGCTTGCGCCTGCGCCTTCCAGCCCTGGCCCAGCGCGTGTTCCAGCGTGGCGTGCACATTCGTCTGTTGCGTGGCCCAGGCGGCCCAGCGGGGCGCCGTCGTGACGGAACGGTCGAAATCGGTGCGCGAGCCGTCGCTGTACCACAGGGGGAAGCCGCCCCAGTTGCTGCCTTTCGGATCGTTCTTCTGGTAGCTGGCGCCCACCATGGCCACGGTACCGGGCGCCAGGTCCGCCTCGACGGTGGCGTAGACGAGCTGGCGCTGGTTCGAATAACCACTGGTAAACGACTTGCGGTCTTGCCAGGCGCCCGCCACCCGGCCGCGCACGGAACCGTCCCCGTTCAGCGGCGTGGCCAGGTCGAGCGTGCCCCGGTAATCGCTCCACGAGCCGGCCGCCAGCGACCATTGCCCTTCGAATTGCCTGGCGCTGGCCCGCTTGCGCACCAGGTTGATCGAGGCGGACGGGTAGCCGGCGCCCGTCAGCAAGCCCGTGGCGCCGCGCGTCACCTCCACGCGGTCGTAGATCAGCGAATCCATTTCCGATTCGCCGCCTGAATACTGCACCTTATAGGTGGTGGGCACGCCGTCGTACTGGAAGTTGTCGACGTCGAAGCCGCGCGCGGAAAACGTGCTGCGCTCCGTGTCGAACTGGTTGACGGCGATGCCGGGCGTATTGCGCAGCACGTCGCGCACCGTCAGCAAGTCCTGGTCGTCCATGCGCTGGCGCGTGATGACGCTGACCGATTGCGGCGTCTCGCGCAGCGACAGCACCAGGCCCGTGGCGCTGGCCGTGGCTGGCGTCGTGTACGAGCCCGTGCCTTCCGTGCTCGTGCTGCGCTCGGCCGTGGCGCGCACGGCGATGCCGGGCAGGGTGGCCGCGTCGGCCGCCGATGGCAGCCTGCGCACGGCGTAGTGGCCGCCGCCCTGGTCGACAGCGTATAAGCCGCTGCCGTCCAGCAGGCGGGCGAAACCGTCGGCCACCTGGTAGTTGCCGTTCAAGCCGCGGCTGTTCAAGCCCGCATACAGGCTGGCGGCGCCGGAAATGCTGACTCCGGCGTCGGCCGAAAACGCGGACAGGACAGCACCGAGGGGGCCGGCGGCCACCTGATAGTGGCGCGCGGGCGCCTGCTGCGGGTGCTGCTGGGCGGATGCGGGCGCGCTCAAGGCCAGGCTGCCTAGCAGGGCCAGGGTAATGCTGGTGTGGCGGTAATGCTTCATTGCTTGTTTCCCTTCGTTCATGTGTTGGTCCTGTGTGGATTGACGGGGCACATGACAGAAAGGGACATTGTTCTCAAAAATTTTTATGCGGGCTCGACAGAAATCCACCAACGGCTGTGGCGCCGCACGCGGATGGGCAGCGACGCTTGCAGCAGGGCCAGCAGGGCGTCCGTGTCGCGCAGCTGGTACACGCCCGACACCCTCAGCCGCGCCACGGCCGGATCGCAGCGCACCACGCCGTGGCGGTAGCGGGCCAGCTGCGCCAGCACCTGGTCCAGCGGCGTGTCGTCCGCGTACAGCAAGCCCTTGAGCCAGGCGGACGCATGCGGCGCCAGCGGCTGCGGCGCGCCGGCGGCCGTTTCATCGAAACTGGCTTGCCAGCCCGCCTGCACGATGACGGGCCAGCCTTCGGCGGGCCGCACTTCCACGGCGCCCTGCGAGACGGCCACGTGGGTACGCGCGCCCAGCAGACGGTCCTCCTGGCGCACCGTGAAGCGCGTGCCGAGGGCGCGGATGCTGCCGTTGCCGGTGCGCACGATGAAGGGACGCCCGAGGGGATCGGGGCTGGTCGCTACGTGTATCTCTCCGCCGCGCAGGTGCACCAGGCGCAGCGCGTCGTTGAAAACGATGTCGGCGGCGCTGGCCGTATTCAGGCTGAGTTCGCTGCCATCGGCCAGGGTGAGGTGGCGGATTTCGCCTGTCGCCGTGTGCAGGTCGGCCGTCCAGGCTTGCCATGGCGCCACGCGCAGCATGGCCCAGCCGGCTGGGCCGGCGACGATCAGCACGGCCAAGGTCTTCAGGATGGCGCGGCGCTGCGCGCGGGCAGGGCGGTCCAGCACTTGCCTGGACAAGGGCATGGCCAGCGGCGGAGGCAGCATGCCAAAGGTGCGGCACACTTGCTCGGCCCGCTGCCACGCCGTTTCATGGTCGGGGTGGGCGGCGCGCCAGCGGGCCAGCCCCTGTTGCGCGGCAGCGTCGAGTTCGCCGCCTTGCAGGCGCATCATCCAGTGCGCCGCTTCGCGCGCGGCGCGCGCATCGAGGGCCGCGCTCATGTCAGGCCAGCAGCAGGATGCATCGTTCGAACGCTTGCACCATGTAGCGCTTGACGGTGCGCTCGCTGACCTTCAGGCGCGCGGCGATGTCCGCATACGCCATGCCTTCCAGCTGCGACAGCAGGAAGGCCGTGCGCACTTTCGTACCCAGGCCGTCGAGCATGGCGTCGATCCGGTGCAGGGTTTCCAGGATCAGCATTCGGTCTTCCGCCGACGGCGTGACAGGAGCGGGCAGCTGCGCCAGGGTGGCCAGCCATGCCTGCTCCAGCGACTGGCGGCGGTAATGGTCGATCAGCAGGCGGCGCGCCACGGTGGTCAGGTAGGCGCGCGGCTCGCGCAGGGTGACGGCGCGCTCGCCGGGCGTGGCCAGCAGCTTGACGAAGGTATCCTGCGCCAGGTCGGCCGCGTGATCCGTACAGGACAATTTGCCGCGCAGCCAGCGCAGCAGCCAGGGATGGTGCTCGCCATACAGCAGTGCGACAGGATCGGCGGCGGGGGATACGGCAGACGTCACGATACACTCCAGGTTGGCGCTGAAGTTCCCCCAGGCCGCCGGCAAGTGCAGGTTCTTCTTGAATGCGAATGGTTCTCATTTTACATTGGCGTGCCTGAATGTCAATGCGGCAGCCGGATTGGCATGGCAATCATGCTCTTTCCGCTATACTGGCCCCCCGGCACTGCCGCCATTCTTTGAAAATCACCATGGACTTGAGTACCCACGCCGCCGTCGTCAATGGCGAAGCCTATCGCGATGGCAGGAAGATCGCCCATTTCGATATTGATAAGGTGGGCGACTTCCTCGGCGATCCCGATTGTTTTGTGTGGATCGGCCTGGCCAGCCCCGACGTCACGGCCATGCAGGCGCTGCAAACGGCTTTCGGCTTGCACGAACTGGCCGTCGAGGATGCGCAGGGCGCGCACGAGCGGCCCAAGCTGGAGGAATACGGCGACACCCTGTTCATGGTGATGCACACGGCCACCCTGGACGGCGAGGCCATCGTCTACGGCGAAACCCACGTCTTTCTCGGCCCCCGCTTCATCATCACGGTGCGGCATGGCGCCTCTGCCGGCTATGCGAAGTTGCGTGAGCGCAAGGAAAGCGTGCCCGAGAAGCTGGCCAGCGGCCCTGGCTACGTGCTGTATTCCATCATCGATTTCATCGTCGACCAGTACCAGCCCTGCATCGACCATTTGCAGGCCCGCTTCCAGCACCATGAGCTGCAGCTGTTCAAGCCCAGCTTGAGCGAAGACAAGCTGCAGGATTTCTACCAGCTCAAGACGGAACTGCTGAAGCTCGACGCGGCCGTCAATCCCCTGCATGACATCTGCACCCAGCTGATCCGTTTCCATGGCGATATCGTGCCCAAGGAAAACCGCATCTATTACCGCGACATTCTCGACCACGTCAAACGGGTCACGCACACGGCGGGGCAGATGCGCGAACTGGTCAATTCGGCCATGCAGGTGGCGCTGGGGCAGATTTCCATCCGCCAGAACGAGGTCGTCAAGCGCCTGGCCGCCTGGGCCGCCATCCTGGCCGTGCCCACCATGGTCTTCAGCCTGTACGGCATGAACTTCGAATTCATGCCGGAACTGAAGTGGCGCGGCAGCTATCCGGCCGTGATCGTCGTCATCATCGCCGGCTGCTGGTGGCTGCACCGGCGCCTGAAGCGCGAAGGCTGGCTGTAGCCGGCAGGCTTACGCTGCGGCCAGCGCGCTTGCCGCCTCCAGTATCAGCGCCGCCACTTCCACGGGACGCGAGGCCAGCGAGGCGTGGCTGGCGTTGAGCGTGATGACTTTGCGCGCTTGCAGACGCGCGGCCATGCGCTCCTGGTTGACGGGGGCAATCATGCGGTCGGCAGTGGAAATCTGGTACCAGCTGGGTTTATGCTTCCAGGCCGGGTCGCTGACGGTGTCGCCGAAGGTGCTGGCCAGCGGCGCTTTCTGCACCACGCCCAGCACGGCGCCTTCTTCCGCGTCAAGGTCTTGGCAAAAGCTGTCATGGTATTGCCCGGGCTTGACCCACAGATAGCCGTCGCTGTCGCCTTCCAGATTGGCCGCGCCGATGGGCGGGTGTTCCTGCGTGATGCTGCCCGGGCTTTCGCCCGCGTCAGGCGCGAAGGCGGCGATGTACACGAGGCCGACCACATTCGGCGCATTGCCGGCCACGCTGATGACGGCGCCGCCGTAGGAGTGTCCTACCAGTAATACCGGGCCATCGGCCTGCGCCACCATCTTGCGCGTGCGCTCGGCGTCGTCGGCCAGCGACGTCAGGGGCAGTTCGACGGCGCGGATGGCCGTGTGGCCCCGGCGCCGCAATTCGAGGATGACGCGGCTCCAGTGGGCGGCGCCGCCCCAGAAACCGTGGACGAGGACGATGGTGGCTTGCTGGCTCATGCGGAACTCCTTGTGGTGTAGGAAAACAGCGTAGGCCGCGCGCGTGCCTCAAGGCAAGCGCGCGGCGGGCAGGTGCACATCCATTGTAGACCTTGCGGGTGCGCCCCGCCTGCAGCGTGCCTGCCGCCTAGAACTGGCCGCGCAACGTCACCGAGGCATTGCGCGGCGTGCCGTAGTAATTGCCGCCGTAGGAAGATCCCACCGTGCGGTAGTACGTCTTGTCGAAGACGTTGTTGACATTCAGGGCCACGCTCCAGTGGCGGTCGATGCGATAGCTGGTCATGGCGTTCCACACGGCGTAGCCGGCCTGCGTGTAGCGAAATGGCAGGGACGGCCCGTTGAATTGCTGCGTGGCCGGGTTGAACGTGGCGGCCTGTCCGCTCACGTATTGCGTGCTCTGGATGGTGGTGCCGCCGCCTACCGTCCAGGCGTCGCCCGCGCCCGGCAAGCGCCAGGTACCCCACAATTTGAGCAAATGGCGGGGCGTGATGCTGCTGAAGGCGGCGCCGTCCGTTTCATTGCGGTTGTGGTTGTAGGTATAGCCGCCAGACAGGTTGAGACCCGGCACGACTTCGCCGCTCAGCTCCGCGTCGACGCCTTCGCTGATGACCTTGCCGCTGGCCGTATAGCAGCAGCTGCCTGCATACAGTTCGCTGGAAAACGGGTAGCGCGGATCGCTGATGGCCAGTTTGTCCTGCACCGTGCGGTACAGGGCCACGGCCGTATTGACCTTGCCGTCGAACAATTCGCCCTTGACTCCCGCTTCGATATTGCTGCCGCGCACGGGCGGCAAACCCTTGCCCGGTGCGGGGCCGGCCTTGGAACCGTATTGCGGATTGAAAATCTGCGCATAGCTGGCATAGGCTGTCCATTGCGCATCGATATCGTAGACCACGCCGGTGAATGGCGTGACCTTGGTCGGCTCCGTGTAGCGCGTGGCGTCGGCCAGTTGCAAGGTTTCGGTCGGGTTGCCGTCCAGGTCGTACTTTTCCCAGTATACCTGGTCGTAGCGGTATTTGTTGGCGCGCGCGCCCACGATCAGTTTGGTGGCGGGCGCCACGTCCAGGCGCAGGGTGCCGTACAGGCCATATTGCTTCTGGTCCCATGGCTGGTAGTCGCGCTGGATGTCGCCGAACACCGGGCGGGGAAAGACGGTGTCTGCCGGCTTGAACACGTTGACGGGAACGTTGTTGCCGCTGACGGGATACGCGCCGCGCCAGCGGCTCTGGATATTCTGCATGTCAGCGCCCAGCAGCACTTCGTGCGTGCGGCCCAGCAAGTCGAACGCGCCGCTCAGGCTCACGTCCAGCAGCTTTTGCTCGTTGCTGTAGATATTGTAGGCGGCAGTCGCCAGCGGGCCCATCAACGTCAGCGGATCGACGCCGCCACCCACGGGGCCCAGCTCGCCCGTACCGCTCTGGCGCGTCTGTGCCGCATTGGCGCGCAGGGTCCAGCGCTGCGCCAGGCGCCAGGTCAGCTTGGCGAACACTTCTTTCGAGGCGGCATCCATATACGCCCATGGCGCGCTCAAGCCCGTGTGGCGCGGCAAGCCCAGGTCGGCGCCATTGCTGTAGCGGGGTACGGAGGTCTGGTTGCCCTGTTCGTTCAGCCGCTGTTCGCGCGCGCCCAATGCCAGCACGGCGCCCGGCGCGATATCGGCTTCCAGCACGCCGTACACGAGCGGCCGTTCGCTGGCGCGGTTGTCAATGAAATACTTGCGGTTTTCATACGCCAGCACGACGCGGCCGCGCAGCTTGCCGTCGAAGGCCAGCGGACCGGACGCATCGATCTGGGCGCGGTAGTCGTCCCAGCTGCCGGCCGAGGCGCTGACGCTGTATTGCGGCGTGGCCGTGGGCATCTTGCGCACCAGGTTGACGGCGCCGCCCGGGTTGCCCGTGCCGTTCAACAAGCCGGCCGGACCGCGCAGGATTTCCACGCGGTCGTATTGCGCCATGTCAAAGCTGACATTGGCGACAAAGCCCTTGTCCAAGGGCGCGCCGCCATCGAGCTGGAAGCTGTTGATGGCAAAACCGCGCGAATAGATATCGGTCAGGCGAAAGCCGTTATCCTGCACCGTGATGCCGGCGGCTTGCTCGGCTGCCGCGCCCAGGTCCGTCAGCTTCTGGTCGTCCAGGCGCTGGCGCGTGATGACGGAGACCGATTGCGGCAGTTCGCGCAGCGATTGCGCCGTCTTGCCGATGGTGGTGACGGGCGTGGCGTAGGAATGGCTGCCTTCCGTTTCACCGTCGCGCCGCCCCGTGACGCGAATTTCGCGCATGCTGTAGTCGGTATCCTCGGCCGCCTTGATGGCCGGCTTGCGGATGGTGACCACGCCGCCTTCGCGCACGCCTTCCAGACCCGTGCCGTGCAACAGCAGCGGCAGGGCTTCCTGCACCGTGTAGCTGCCGCGCAAGCCTTGTGTCTGCAATCCATCCGTCAGTGCCGTGGGAAACGACAGCAGGATGCCGGCCGTGCGGCCAAAGCGCGTCAACGCCGTGTCGAGCGGGCCGGCGGGAATATCGTGGATGCTGTGCATGCCGGGCGCGGGCGCGGGCGCGCTCGTCGCCGTGTCGGCGGCCCATGCGGCCGCTGGTTGGCCGGCCAGCAGGGCGAAGCCGCCAGCGAGGAATAGCTGGCCGATGGCAAGGGAAATGCGGCTGCGGCGCAGGCGGGAAGCAGCAGGTGTTGCGTGTGATTGCATGAGTATTCCATCGGAAGTAAAAGAGGTGTTCTCCTGTATGTCCGGTGAAAATCCAGAACAGCTCACTTTTTTTGAAAATGGTCAGCCGTCCCGCTGTAGCGCTTCGATGGTCAGCCAGTAGCGTGTCAGGTAGCGCGCCTGGATGGGCAAGCTGGCCAGCAGGGCCGTGATCACGGCTTCCGGCGCAGCCAGCTGGTAGGTGCCCGAGACGCGCAGGCTGGCGACGGCCGCATCGCAACCCAGGTGGCCGCGCCGGTGGCGTGCCAGTTCGGCCAGGAAGTCCGCAAGGCGCATGCCATTGGCCACCAGCATGCCATCCGTCCAGGCCGCGTCGCTGTCGCTGGCTACCTGCGCGGGGCCGATGGCGTGCGCGCCGAAGCTGGCGCGCTGGCCGGCGCGGACGGTGCGCGTCTCGCTGCCGGCGCTGGTACGGATCTCGACGGCGCCTTCGAATACGTCCAGCCGGGTGAGATGCTCCATGCGGCGCACGCTGAAACGCGTGCCCAGGGGGCGCAGCGTGCCGTGCTGCGTTGCCAGCACGAAGGGGCGCTCGTCCGCATGGCCCGTGGTCGCCAGCAATTCGCCCGCCAGCAGCACGATGCGCCGTTCGCCGGGCGCGTAGGCCAGCTTGACGGCCGTATCCGTATTGAGCTGCAGGCGCGTGCCATCGGCCAGCGTGTGGTCGCCACGTTCGCCCACGGCCGTGCGCAGGTCGGCGCGCCAGTGCTGCCAGGGCAGCTGTTCCTGCGCCAGCCAGGCGCTGCTGCCGGTGAAAAGGGCGAGGGTCAGGATTTTCAGGGCGTGGCGGCGTCCTGGCGAACGAGGCGGGGCCAGTATGGCATGTGCGAGGGCCGCGCCGACGGGCGAGGCGATGTCGCGCAAGCGTCCGTTTACGGCCTCGATGCGCTGCCAGGCGCGCCGGTGCTCGGGGTGCTGCGCCAGCCATGCCTGCAAGCCCTGGCGCGCCTGGGCCTGAGCGCTGGTGTCTTCCGTTTGCAATTCCACCAGCCAGGCGACGGCGGCACGCGCCACCGCGGCAGAGATGGGGGCGGCATCGTGCGCGCCCTGCATCAGCTGGCCATGGCGAAATAGCACTGCGCATAGGCGCGCGCCAGGTGGCGCTTGACGGTGCTCAGGGAAATGCGCAGTTCGGCCCCGATTTCAGCCTGGCTCATGCCATCGAGCTGCGCATACAAAAAAGCGCGCCTGACGACGCTGGGCAGGCCGGACAGCAGGCGGTCGATTTCCAGCAGGCTTTCCAGCAGCAGCGCCCGCTCTTCGGGCGAGGGTGCGCTGGCCGCAGGCAGCTGGCCCAGCGCGTCCAGATAGGCCCGTTCCAGCTGTTGGCGCTCCGTATAGTTGCACAGCACGCGGCGCGCGATGGTGGTCAGGAAGGCGCGCGGTTCGCGCGCGGCGATCGGTTCCTGGCGGTCCAGCAGGCGCACGAAGGTGTCGTGCGCCAGGTCGGCCGCCTTGCCGGTGTCGCCCAGGCGCCGCCGCAGCCAGCCTTGCAGCCAGCCGTGGTGGTCGAGGTACAAGGTGCTGATTTCCTGGTGCAGCGGGTGTTTGGCGATGGGCATGGCGTTCAGTGAGCGGTATGCAGAGCTGTGAACGGTCGGCTGTTACACTTTGCATTAAATGAGGATGGTAATCATTCTCAATTGTAGCGCCGCGCTGTCATTTACGCAATATGCGATGGCCGGGTACTTACTTGTCCCAGCGCATGGCCTCGATGGCGCCGACCACCGTGCTCTCGTATTCGATGAAGAAGTCGCTATGGAAGCCGTTGCGTATCACCAGATGGCTGCTGCCGGGCAGGGCGGCGGCCAGGCGGTCGCCGTCGGCCAGGCGCAGCGGGCGGATAAAGTCCAGCAGCGCTTGCGCTTCGGCCTGGCTGGCGGGATCGGCTTGCAGCAGCCATGGAAACAGGTTGCGCAAGGTGCCGGGATCGACGGTGACGACGAGCGCCGGCGCGCGCACGCGGCGGTAGTCGGGCGAAAAATTGTGCGCGGCCATGTCCATGGCCCTGGCGACGGCGGGCGGGGTATTCGCTTGCACGGCGCCGCCGGGCAGCACTTCCAGGGCGTCGCGCCAGTTCGCTTCCAGCGCCGGCCACCATTGCTTGTTGATCCGCCTGGCATAGGCGATCGAGGCGTCCAGCGATGCCATGTCGGCCGGGCCAGGCGGCGGTTCGTCGAAGGGCGTGGGCTGGGGTTCCTCATAGCCGCCGCTGGCCAGGTAATCGAAGGTCGTGTCCAGATACACGAGTCCCCGCACGCGCTGCGGGTGCCTGCCGGCGAACAGGGTCAGCTCGTTGCCGGCGATGGAGTGGCCGGCCAGGATGATGCGTTGAACCTTCAGTGCGTCCAGCACGGCCAGCAGGTCGGCCACCAGGGTGGCGGGGGCATACGTCATATCGTTGGCGTCGTTGACGGGCAGCGGCTTGCTGGAAGCGCCATAGCCGCGCCGCGTGACGGCCAGCACGCGGTGGCGGCGCGCCAGCGCGGGGGCCAGGCTGTCGAAGGCGTGCGCATTGGCGCCCAGACCTGCCAGCAGGACGATGACATCGGCCTCGCTGTCGGTCGCGCTGCGCCAGTCGCGCACGTACAGGCTGACGCCGGGGGCGACGCCGATCTGCCGGTCGATCACCGCCGCGGCATGCGGCCCGCTGCCGCCGCCGCAGGCGGCCAGGCCCGCCAGCGCGCCCATGCCGAACAGCAGGCGCCTGCGGGCGTGGAAATGGGGGATGGCATCGGTGGGTCTGGTCATGCGGTACTCCTTGCTGGACGGGGACATGGCCAGTATCGGCGCCGCGCATGAAGTACAGCTGAGGGGCGGGTGAAGGAAGGCTGAAGTACCCGCCGGCCGCGCTAGTGCGACACCAGCACCGGCAACGTCGCCTCCTGCAGCACGGTGCGGGTGACGCCGCCCAGCAGCGCTTCGCGCAGGCGCATGTGGCCGTAGCAGCCCATCACGACCAGGTCGCAGCGCCGCTGCGCGGCCATGGCCAGCAGGGCCGCGCCCACGTCCTGGCCCGGCGGCGTGTCGTGCTGCAGCACCTCGACGTTGACGCCGTGGCGCGCCAGGTACAGGGCCAGGTCGGCGCCCGGCTGCTCGCCGTGCGCGGCCGCCTGGGCGTGCGAATTGACGACGGCCAGGGTGACTTGCCGCGCCCCTTGCAGCAGCGGCAGCGCATCGGTGATGGCGCGCAGCGCTTCGGCGCTGCCGTTCCAGGCCAGCAGCGGATGCTGCGCGATGCCCGCTGGCGCGGCGCAAGGCGCGTGCGGCACCATCAGCACGGGCCGGCCGCAATGCAGCATCAGGTATTCGGCCGTGCCGGCGATGACGCGCGACGGCGTATCCTGCGCATCCGTCTGGCCCAAGATCAGCAAGTCGCAATAGCGCGCCTGCAGCAGCAGCGCGCCTTGCGCATCGTCGTCGACGAAGCGCGTTTCGTAGCTGCCCAGTCCTTCCTCGCGGGCGATGCGCTCGAAGTCGTGCAGCGCCTCGCTGGCCTGGTTGCGCAGCGCCTGCATCTGCGCCGGCGCAAACTGCAGCGCGTTGACGCCGCCGCCATACGCGTAGCGCGAGATGCCGCTCATGGCCGAACCGATCAGGTGGGCCCCTTCGGCGACGGCCAGGCGCACGGCCAGGCGGATGCGCTGGGCGCAGTGGCGGGAATTGTCGACGTGGACCAGCAGGGTGGTATAGGGCATGGCGTTTTCCTCGGTTGTCGGTTGTCAGGTCTGCAGCACGTAGCTGCCCGGCGCGTCGCCCAGGGCAAGCCCCATGGCCGGTGGCGCCACTTGCGCGCCCGCGCGTTCTTCCAGCCACGCTTGCCAGGCGGGCCACCACGAACCGTCATGGTGCGGCACGTCGCGCTGCCAGCTGTCCGCGTCGACATAGGGCGCATCGTGGCGGTGCGTGGCCAGCTGGTAGCTGCGGCGCGGCTGGCCCGGCGGCGAGACGACGCCCGCATTGTGGCCGCCCGAAGTGAGCAAAAAGGTGACGTCCGTGTCGGTCAGCAGCTGCAGCTTGTACACGGAGCGCCACGGCGCCACGTGGTCCGTCAGGGTGCCGACGGCAAAGATGGGCGCGTCGATGTCGCGCAGGGCGATGTGGCGGCCCGCCGTGCGGTAGCGGCCTTCGGCCAGGTCGTTGTGCAGGAACAGGCGGCGCAGGTATTCCGCATGCATGCGGCAGGGCATGCGCGTGGCGTCCCCGTTCCAGGCCATCAGGTCGCTGTCCTGCTCGTCTTGTCCCATCAAGTAATGGCGCAGCTGGCGCGACCAGACCAGGTCGTTCGAGCGCAGCAGTTGGAAGGCGCCCGCCATCTGCTTGGTATCGAGGTAACCCTGCTTCCACATGGCCGCTTCCAGGAAGCTGACCTGGCTATCGTCGATGAACAGCGACAGTTCGCCCGGCTCCTTGAAGTCGACCTGCGAGGCCAGCATGGTGAGGCTGGCCAGGCGCGCATCGCCGTCGCGCGCCATCGTCGCGGCGGCGATCGCCAGCAGGGTGCCGCCCAGGCAGTAGCCGGCCGCATGCACCTGCGGCGCGCCCGTGATGCGGGCAACGGCGTCGAGCGCATCCATCACGCCCAGTTGCCGGTAGTCTTCCAGCGACAACTCGCGGTCTTCTTCCAGCGGATTTTTCCAGGAAATCATGAATACCGTGTGGCCCTGGCCCACCAGGTAGCGCACCAGCGAATTGTGCGGCGACAGGTCGAGAATATAGAACTTCATGATCCAGGCGGGCACGAACAGCAGCGGCGTCGCATGCACCTTGGCGGTGGTGGGAGCGTACTGGATCAATTCGATTAAGTCATTGCGGTAGACCACCTTGCCCGGCGTGACGGCCAGGTTCTGGCCCACCTTGTAGCGGTGCGCATCGGGTGCATGCGCTCCCATGGCGGCGCGCTGCCAGTCGCCGGCCGCGTGGGCCATGCCGCGCGCCAGGCTGGCGCCGCCGCTGTCGAGGGCTGCTTGCTGCACCACGGGATTGGTCAGCAGGAAGTTCGACGGTGCCAGCATGTCGAGCCACTGGCGCACGGTGAATGTGACGACATCTTCGTGGTGCGGCGAGACGCCGCGCACGCCCGTGGTGGCGCGGTGCCACCATTGCTGCTGCAGCAAGAAGCCCTGATAGACGAGGTTGTAGGGCCAGCGCCGCCAGGCAGGGTCGTCGAAGCGCCGGTCCTGCGGCAGCGGTGCGATGCACGGCGGCTCAGTGGCGCTGCCGGCCAGCGCCGATTGCAGCGCGTACTGCTGCCAGCGGCCGATCTTCTTCCACGCTTCCTGCAGCAGGGTTTGCTGCTTCGATGGCGCCAGCGCCAGGTGGCTGAGCCAGTCGGCGTAGGCGTTGCCCAGCGCGGCAGGCGAAATGCCGCCCGTGAACTTGCCCAGCCAGGCGCTCAGCAGCAGGTCCAGGGTGGCGCCTTCCGGCGCACTTTCCGGATAGTCGGGCACTGGCACGCCTTGCCAGGCGCTGCCCAGGCGCTCATGTTCAATGTTGTGTTCCGCGTCGCTCGGCTGCGTCTTGCTCATCCAGGGCTCCTGTCATTTTTTTACAGGGTAGCAAGAGCTTGTTCAAAAAATTATGATCTACATCAAGTTTGGCCGGATGCGTGCGGCAGGCGGCTTGCCACCTGGATGGAAGTTCGAATAAAAGTCATTTAAACGAATATTGGGATTAAAATGATTATATTGAATTTTAATCCACGCAGGTTCGGGCCTGGATGGCGTGAAAAGCTTGCTGTGAACCATTTTTCACTATGACAGGACATATTTCCTCCATCGTTCCACCGGTCGATGAATAAGAAAAACGATTTTTTCGTGAATTTATTTGTTGTATTTGATAAATTTATGTAGCAAGATGTAGTTAAGCAAGAAGTGAAGCAAGACCGCTCACGGTGGATAGAGGAGATGGACATGCATACGAAAATGTCGGCAAGCGGCAGCGAAGAGGCGGGCAAGGGCTACCCACGCGGGGCAGGCGCGGTTGCCGGCAATGCGTCCGTGCGGCGCCTGAAGGCGATCGGCTATCTGGCCCTGTTGCTGGCCATACTGCCGGCCGCAACGTGCATCGCCATGGGGCGCGCCGGCGTACCGGCGCCGTTCAGCACCGCCTGCGGCGTGGTGTCGTGCGTGGCCGCAGGCCATGCGCTCTAGCGCACTGCCTGCGCTTCCTCGCAGATCCATGCCATGAATGCCTGCACGGCGGGGCGCGTGGCCGCGTCGGGCCGCGCCACCAGGTAGTAGGCAAAGCGCGCGGGCCAGGGCAAATCCAGCACTTGCACCAGGCGCCCGGCGGCGATTTCCTCCTGCGCGTACAGCTGCGGCACCAGGGCCAAGCCCTGGCCCGCCTCGGCTGCGCGTATCAATAGAAAGTCATCTTCGAAGGCCGAGCCGCGCCGCGCCCGCGCCGCATCCGTGCTGTCGTCCGGGGCGCCATGCGCGGCCAGCCACAATGGCCAGTCGGCGCGGTCCGTATCGTGCAGCAGCGGGTAGCGCAGGCAATCGGCCGGCGTGGCGATGGGCGGCTGGCCCGCCATCAGGGATGGACTGGCGACGGGCACCAGCACGGGCGCCATCAATCGCGTCACCTGCAAGCCCGGATAGTCGCCCAGGCCGTGGCGCAAGGCCACGTCGACCCGGTCGCGGCGCAGGTCGACCAGCGCGGATGTCGCTTCCACGCGCACTTCGATATGGGGATGGTGCTGGTTGAAGCGGCCCAGGCGCGGCACCAGCCACGCGGCGGCAAAGGTGGCGACCGTGCTGACGGTCAGCGTCTGGCGCGCGCCCATGTCTTCCAGCGCCTGGCTGGCGCCGGCGATCTGCGCAAAGGCGCCCAGCAGGGCGGGGTGGACCATGGCGCCCGCCTCGGTCAGGCGCAAGCCCTGGCGTTCGCGCGTAAACAGGGGCATGCCGACCCGCTCTTCCAGCAGGCGGATCTGCTGGCTGACGGCGCCGGACGTCACGTGCAGCGCCTCGGCGGCTGCCTTGATGCTGCCGCGCTGGCCCACTTCGACAAAGGCGCGCAGTGCCTGGAGCGGTAAAGGATGCTTCATCGATATAGTTTTTCTATAGTTATCCGCGAAAAATCATCGTTTCAGTTTCGCTCTGGAAAAACGCATTATAGGGGCATGCGGCGTTCTTTTGACGTCGAGTAAAACTATATCGATAGGATCTCCATGTTACTTTCACATCGGCAACTTTGCCTGGTGTTGCTGTGCACCACGCAATTCGTTGCCTTGCTCGACTTTTCCATCACCATGATTCCCTTGCCGCAAATCCAGCAGAGTCTGGGCTTTACGCCCGGCGGGCTGCAATGGGTGATCAATGCGTATGGCGTGGCCATCGCCGGCTTCCTGCTGCTGGGCGGGCGCGCGGCCGACATGTTTGGCCGCCGCCGCGTCTTCATCACGGGGCTGCTGCTGTTCACTGCCGCCTCGCTGCTCGGTGGTTTTTCGCACAGCCCGGCCATGCTGGTAGCCACGCGCGCGCTGCAGGGCTTCGGCGCCGCCATGTTTTCGCCGGCCGCGTTCTCCCTGCTGCTGGCCGTGTTTCCCGAGCCGGCGCAGCGCAACCGGGCGTTGGGTGCCTGGACGGCGGTGGCGGCCAGCGGCTTTGTCGCGGGACTGATCCTGGGCGGCTTCATCACGGATATGCTGGGCTGGCGCTGGGTGCTGTGGATTAACGTGCCCGTCGGCTTGCTGGTGCTGGCCCTGTCGCCGGCCTTGCCCCTGGGCCGGCCCGATGTGGATAGCGCTGCGGCTGGCGGCGCGCTCGATGTGTGGGGTGCGCTGCTGGTGGCGTCGGGCGCGGCGACGCTGGTGTTTGCCTTTGCCAATAGCGAGCATGTGGGACTGGCGCATCCGCTCACGTTTGCCCTGGTCGCGCTGGCGCTGGCCCTGCTGGCGCTGTTCGTCTGGGTGGAGGGACGCGTGGCCGCGCCGCTGATGCCGCTGGCCGTCTTCCGGCGCCGCTCCACGGGCGGCGCGAATATCGTCTCCCTGCTGGCCAATACGGCCCTCGGTCCCACCTTTGTCGTGGTGGCGCTGGCCATGCAGGAAGTGCTGGGCTTCAGTGCCACGCGCACGGGGCTGGGACTGTTGCCGATGGCCGTCGCCTTTACCGTGGCCAGCGCCTGGGCCGGCCCGGCATTGATCGCCCGCTGCGGCACCAAGCCCGTCATCGTCGGCGGCATGCTGCTGTTTATCGGCGGGCTGGCCATGCTGGGCACTTCGCTGGCCACGCTGTCGGCCTGGAACGCCTCCATCCTGCCCGGTACCGTACTGGCCGGCATCGGCTATGGCCTGGCGTTTCCCGCCTGGACGGTGGCCGGCATCGATGGCGTGCCGGAAGCGGACCATGGCCTGGCGGGCGGCATGCTGACCACCACGCAGGAGGTCGGGTCCGCCGTGGGCCTGGCCGTGGGCGTGGCTGTCAGCATCGCCGTGCTGGCCGGCGGCGGCACGGCCGCGCAAGGCTACAGCAGCGCCATCCTCGTTTCCGCCTGCCTGGTCGTGGCGGGCCTGGCGTGCGCCGTCGCCATCCTCCCCGGCAAGGCCGCGCGCCAGGAGGCGGCGCCATGATGGAGCTCTATACCGACAGCTCGCCGAACGGTTTCAAAGCCACGATTGCGCTGGCCGAACTGGGCTTGCCATACCGGCTGCGCCACGTGCGCATCGAGCAGGGCGAACACCGGCTGTCCGCTTTCCTGGCCCTCAATCCGCACGGGCGCATCCCCGTGCTGGTCGACCACGAGACGGGCATCACCGTGTTCGAGTCGGCCGCCATATTGCTGTACCTGGCCGAGAAAACGGGGCGGCTGCTGCCGAAGGCTCCCGCGCAGCGCTGGGCCGCCATCACCTGGCTGCAATTCCACGCGGCCAGCATGGGGCCGATGCTGGGCCAGCGCGTGCATTTCGAGATCGCAGGCGGAGGCGCGAATGCGGCCGCCACGGCGCACTTTCGCCAGCTGTGCGACGCCGCGCTGGCCACCATGGATGGCCGCCTGGCGGACAACGCCTACCTGGCCGGCGACGGCTATTCCATCGCCGACATCGCCAGCTTCGGCTGGCTGCATATCGCCCGCATCGTCGGCTTCGAACTCGATGACTGGCCGCACGTGGCCGCCTGGTACGCCCGCGTGGCTGCCCGTCCGGCCGTGCAGCTGGGCATCTCCATTCCCGCGCCCGCCACGGGCGCCTGATTTTGATCAAGGAACAACATGAGCATTGACATCATAGAAGGCGCTTCGTCGCAGGCTTTCACGCAGCACCGCGGCTACCGCCGCATGTTCGCGCCCGGCGCGCTCACCCTCGGCATTTATCTGCCGCTGCGTTTTTACCAGGGCGACATGCGGGCGCTGGCCGGCCAGGCCGACCTGGTCGCCGCCATGGACCGGCAAGGCTTTGCCGCCGCCTGGGTGCGCGACATTCCCCTGTTCGACCCGCGCTTCGGCGATGCGGGCCAGCTGTTCGATCCATGGACCTATCTGGCGTATCTGGCGGCGCGCACGGAGTCGCTGGCCCTGGCCACGGGCAGCGCCATCTTTACCCTGCGCCATCCCATCGACCTGGCCAAGGCGGCCGCCAGCATCGACCAGCTGTCGGGCGGGCGCCTGGTGCTGGGTACGGCGTCGGGCGACCGCGCCAGCGAATTTCCCGCGTATGGCGTGCCGCATGCCACGCGCGGCGCGCGCTATGCGCAGGCCGTGCACATGTTCCGCCAGTTGCTGCAGCCGGGCTCCGCGCATATCGACGGCCCGCTGGGCAGCCTGGCTGGCCTCGAACTGCTGCCCAAGCCCGTGGCGGGCGTCATTCCCCTGGTCGTCACCAGTTCCTCGGGCCAGCCGCTGGAGTGGATCGGGCGTCATGCCGACGGCTGGCTGACGTATCCGGAAGCGACGGACACGCCGGACGGGCCGCGCCGGCTGGCGGACAAGATCAGCGCCTGGCGCCAGTGCATCCCCGATGGCGGCTTTCGTCCGCACATGTGCAACGAGTGGCTGGACCTGGTGGACGACCCCGATTATCCGCGCACACCCGTGCGCAGCGGCTATGTGCTGCGCACGGGGCGCAAGGGCTTGATCGACTTGCTGGGGGAATGGCGCGAAGCGGGCGTCAACCACGCGGCGCTGGGCATCCAGCATGGCCAGCGCCCGGCTGCGGAGGTGCTGCAGGAACTGGCCGAGGAGGTGCTGCCGCACTTTCCGTCGCATGCGGCGCCGTGCGGGGATATTCTTCGCTGGTAGTGGCGCTAAAACGCCTGGCTGACTGAATAAATCAGCAAGCCGGCCAGACCGCCCACGATGGTGCCGTTGATGCGGATGAATTGCAGGTCGCGCCCGATGGCCAGTTCGATGCGCTCGCTCATTTCATCCTTGCTCCACAGGTCCAGGCGGGCGGCGATGAAGGCGCCCACTTCGCCCCGGTAGCGGCGCACCAGCGAGCCGCTGCCGGCGACGATGGCGTCGTTCAGCCATGCCCGCGCAGCTTTGTCCGTCTCCAGCACCTTGCCCGTGTTGCGTGCCAGGCCGGCGATGGCTTGTGCCAGCACGGGCTGGTCGGCGTGCAGGTCGGCCAGCAGGCGCGTGCTGATGTGCTTCCAGACGTCGCCCAGCATGGCTTGCACCGTGTCGCTGGCGACCAGCTGCAACTGGTAGCGGCGCACCGTTGCCTGCCACTGCGGGTCGGCCTTCAGGTGCAAGGCGCTGTCGGCGATCCAGCCGGCGATGCGCTGGCGCAGCGGGTGCTGCGGGTCGACGCGCACGGCGAGGGCGAATTTCTGCAGCGAGGCGATCATGCGCGGCTCGTACGCTTTCACGGCTTTTTTCACCAGCGCGTTCTCGATCTGGAAAGCGCCCAGCACGAAGTCGCCGATGGCGGCGTGGTGACCTTCGTCGTCCAGGTAGGCTGCGCTGCGGTCGAGCATGAAGTCCAGCAGTTCCTGCGGCTTGCCGTCGGCGATCAGCGCATCGATGCAGTCGGCCGCCACGTCCGACAGATTCAATTGCCCAAGATAGCTGCTGGCCTGTACACGCAGCAGACGCCCCAGTTTCTCGTGATCGGCCATCGCCAGCAGCTGCCTGGCGACACTGGCGCTGGCCATGCCCAGCCGCTGCGCGTGGACCTCGTCACCGAGCCAGGTGCCCAGCCGCGCGGCGGGGTCGGCCTGCACGATGCGCTCGGCGATGCCTTGTTCGGTAATGAAATGGTTTTCCACGAAGGCGCCCAGGCTGCGGCCGATGTCCGCCTTGCTGTTCGGGATGATGGCCGTATGCCACAGGGGGATGCCCAGCGGGTGGCGGAACAGGGCCACGACGGCGAACCAGTCGGCAATCGCCCCCACCATGGCCGCTTCGGCGAACGCTTCCACATAGCCCCAGGCGGGGTGGCCGCCCCGCTGCGAACGGGCCACGGCGAAGACCAGCGCGGCCAGCAGCAGCAAGCCAACGGCCAGCCACTGCATGTTGCGCAGGCGCGCGCGCTTGAGCTGGTCCGTGCTCTGGTCCAGCTGTGCGATGAGGTCGGGGGAAGGTTGCATGGATGGCGGCCTGCAGGGTTGCGAGACCGCCATCTTACTGCGATGGCGCAGTGACGGGATTACTGTTGCGGATGCAGCAGCGAACGGCGGCGCGCGTAGCCGAAGTAGATCACCAGGCCGATCACCAGCCAGATGGAAAAGGCCACCCAGGTGACCCAGCTGAGGAAGCTCATCAGGCCCACGCACAGGATCACGGCCAGCGCCGGCACATACGGCACGCCGGGGCAGCGGAAGGCGCGCGGCAGGTCGGGGCGCTTCTTGCGCAGCACCACGACAGCTATCGACACCATGGTGAAGGCGGCCAGCGTGCCGATGTTGATCAGCTCGGCGAGGATGTTGAGCGGGATCACGGCGGCGATCAGGCCGAAGACGATGCCGACGAGCCAGGTGGCGAAGAACGGCGTGTGGAAGCGCGGGTGCACGGTCGACAGGCGCTTTGGCAGCAGGCCGTCGCGCGACATGGCGAAGATGATGCGCGTCTGGCCGAAGGCCATCACGAGGATCACGGTGGTCATGCCGAGGATGGCGCCCAGGTCGACGAAGCCGGCGATCCAGTTTTCGCCCGCGTATTGCAGGGCCAGCGAGACGGGATGGTCGACGCCGAGGAATTTCTGGTATGGCACGATACCCGTCATGATGGCCGACACCACCACGTACAGCACGGCGCACACGGCCAGCGAACCGATGATCCCGATAGGCAGGTCGCGCGACGGCTTCTTGACTTCCTCGGCGGCCGAGGTGACGGCGTCAAAGCCGATGAAGGCAAAGAAGACGAGGGCGGCGGCGCTCAGCATGCCGTGGTAGCCGAACGGCATGTAGGGCTGCCAGTTGGCCGGCTGCACGTGGCGCGCGCCGAAGATAATAAACAGCAGCACCACGCCCACCTTGATGGCCACCATGATGTTGTTCAGGCGCGCCGATTCGCGCACGCCCCAGCCCAGCATGGCCGTCAGCAGCAGCATGATGACGAGGGCCGGCAGGTTGATGAAGGTCGTCACGCCGGGCAGCGCGCCCGGTGCGGCGGTGAGTGCGACGGGCAGGGCGATGCCAAAGCCCGACAGCAGCGACTGGAAGTAGCCGGACCAGCCGACGGAGACGGCGGCAGCGGCCAGGCCGTACTCGAGCAGCAAGTCCCAGCCTATCATCCAGGCGGCCAGTTCGCCCAGGGTGGCATAGCTGTAGGTGTAGATGGAGCCGGCCACGGGCACCGTGGAGGCGAATTCCGCGTAGCACAGGGCGGCGAAACAGCAGGCGACGGCCGCCACGACGAACGATAGCGACAGGGCGGGGCCGGCCGTCAGCGCGCCCGTGCCGGTGAGTACGAAAATGCCCGTGCCGACGATGGCGCCAATGCCCATGAGGACAAGGTCGAAGGGCCCCAGCACCTTGGCCAATCCTCCTGGCTTCTTGCTGTGGGCAATCATGTCATCCAAATTCTTGGTTCTAAATAAGCTCACTGTGTCTCCTGGTGGTTTTTGTCATGGCGCCATTGCCGCCTCGTGAGTAGCACGACGCAGCCAGATTCTAGCCCACGCGCCCGTGATTCCTGAAGGAAAACCGTACGGTGCCGTGCGCGCCAGCCCCGTAAACTTGCCTGGCAGGCAAAAAAACAGCCCCGGATATGGGCCGGGGCTGGAAAGGAGACTGCTACAAATGGTTACGTGGGTTTACCTTGAAAAATGCGCCTCGATCTCTTCCAGGGTCTTGCCCTTCGTTTCAGGGAGCAAAAACGCGGCCGCCAGGAAGTACAGCACGGTGCAGCCGGCGCCAAAGAAGAACAGCGTCGAGTAACCATGCAAGCCCACGGTCGGCAGGAAGATGGCGGCGATCACCGTCGAGACGAACTGGTTGACGAGCAGGGCGATGCTCATGCCGTTCGAGCGGATGCGGGTCGGCATCAGCTCGGACAGGGCCAGCCATACGCATACGCCAGGACCGACTGCAAAGCTGGAAACGAACACGCAGATGGCGATCGCCACCAGCCAGCCGTGCGTGGACGAAGGCACGGGGCCCAGGCTGGCCTTCTCGATGCGCAGCGGCGCGTCGCGTCCGGCGGCCGGGTCGGCGAAGGGGTTCAGGTGCAGCTTGCGGAAGAACACGCCGATCACGCTGTCGGCCTGCACGGCGTCTTCCCGGGCGATGGACACCTGGCGCAGCACGGGATCGTCGCTGCGCAGGCTTTTCACATTCGTGAACGGGCCGTAGGCGTAGGCGATGGTCAGCTGTTGCGGCGTGCCGTCGGCCGCCGCGCCCAGGGCTGTCAAGGTGGCTGCATCGAGGTGCAAGGACAGGCTGTCCGCTTGCACTTGCGCCGCGATGGCGGGGCGCACGTCGGCCAGGTGCGCTTCGGCGCCGCGGAACAGCAGGCCGGCCGCCAGCAGCGAGACGACGATGCCGCCCGTGCCCAGCATCAGCAGGAATTTGCGGCCCTTGCGGTCCACCAGCAGCACGGCCACCACCGTCATCACGGCGTTCAGTACTTTCAATAACACGTCCGCCATATTGGCCGAGGCGCCCGACAGGCCCGCCTGGTTGAGGATATTGACGACATAGGCGAGGATGGAATTGATGCCCGTCGCCTGCGTGCAGGCGAGGATCAGGCAGGCCAGCAGGAAGGGCAGCACGTAGCGGCGGCTCAGCAGCGGATCCCTGGCCTTGCCGCTTGCCTTGGCCGTATTCTCCGGCGTGTCCTGCATCTCGCGCAGTTCGATGTCAGCGGCGGCTGGCAATCGCGTGCGCAGCAGCGACTGGCGCGCCTGCTCGATGCGGCCCCGTTGCGCCAGCCAGCGCGGCGATTCGGCCAGCAGCAGGGCGCCGATGGTAAATACGAGGCCCGGCGTCAAGCAGACCCAGAAGATGCTGCGCCAGGCATGGTCCTTGGCCGCGAAGATGGCGGCGATGCGGCCCGCTTCCGGCAAGGCTTGCGCCGCCTGCGTGGCCGTTTCCACCGTCTGCGCTTGCAGCAGGCCGATCAGGGCGGCGGCCACCAGGCCGATGGTCAGCAGCAGCTGGAACAGGGCGGCACCGCGCCCGCGCTGTTGCGCGGGCAGGCATTCTGCCAGGTACAGGGGCACGACGACGCCGATCAAGCCGCCGCTGATGCCTTGCAGCAGGCGGCCCAGCAACAGCGGCGTGTAGCCGTCGGCCAGGGCGATCAGCGGGATGCTGGCGCTGAACAGGGCGCCGGCCAGGAACATCACCCAGCGCCGGCCGAGCAGGTCGGCCAGGGCGCCGGCGAACAGCGATGACAGGACGGAGCCCAGCAGCACGGCGGCGACGATAAAGCTCAGCTGCTGAGCCGTCAGGTTCCAGGCCACGGAGGCCGTCGATTCCAGGTAGGGCAGGGCACCGGCGATGATGCCGATGTCTATGCCGTACAGCAATCCCCCCATGCCGGCAATAAATAGCAGGTAGCGCATGGCCCACACGGGGGCCTTGTGTGACGTGTCGTGCATGAAAACTCCGGGACGGGGTTGAGGTTGGGGGGGGCTGGGTCTAGAGACTGAATCTAGCGGGTGGAAAGATCGATGGCCGAGCCTTCGACGAAGACGGACACTGGCTGCAAGTTGGCATCGAGGACGACGATATCGGCCCAGGCGCCGGGCGCCAGGCGGCCCCGTTCGGATTCGCCCAGGTAATCGGCCGGGTACAGCGACAGGCGGTTCGAGGCGTCGGCCAGGTCCAGGCCCAGGTCGACGAAATTGCGCAGCGCCTGGTCCATGGTCAGCACGCTGCCGGCCAGCGAGCCCGTTGCCAGGCGCACGCAGCCCAGGCATTTGTAGACGCGCTGCGTGCCCAGGCCGTATTCGCCATCGGGCATGCCGGTGGCCGAGGTGGCGTCCGTCACGCCGTACAGGCGCGGGATGGCGCGCAGGGCCGCGCGCAGGGCGCCCTTGGCCACGTGCTGCAGGTCGGGGATGATTTCCGCGTATTCCGCATGCGCCAGCGCCGCGCCCACCATGCCGGGGTCGTAATGCGTCATGCCCGTCATGCCGTTGTACAGGTGCGTAAAACCGGAGACGCCGGCATTGAGCGCCGCGACGCCTTCGTCATACGTGCCGGCGCTGTGGCCGATCTGCACGCGGATGCCCATCGCCGCCAGTTGCGGGATCAGTTCCAGGTGGCCGGGGATTTCCGGCGCCATGGTCAAGACCTTGATGGGGGCGATGGCGTGAAAGCGCTGCACCAGCGCCAGGCTGGCCTGCACCACGTCGGGCGGCTGCGCGCCCAGGCGGTGCAGGTTCAGGAACGGGCCCTCCAGGTGCACGCCCAGCATGCGCGCGCCGTTGGCGGGGCGCTCGGCGATGACGCCGGCCAGGCCTTGCAGGGCGCGCAGGATCGACGGCTCCTTGGCTGTCAGGGTGGTGCCCAGCAGGGCCGTGGTGCCGTGGCGCGCATGCACCTGCGCCACGGTGGCGCCGGCGTCGCCGCCCTCCATGATGTCGACGCCGGCCGCGCCATGCACGTGCAGGTCGATAAAGCCGGGCAGGATGGTCAGCGCGCTGTCGGCGGCAGGGTCTTCCTGTATCTGGACGATGCGCTGGTCAAAAGTGATGGTGCCCGTGATCCAGCCAGATGGGGTAAGGATTCTGCCGCTCAGCATGTGTTATTCCGCTATAAAAAGTTCGATGCCCAGCTTTTGCAGCCCTTCGCGGTACTCCTGGCTGATGCTGGCATCGGTGATGACGGTATCGACCCGGTCCAGCTGCACGATGCGGTGCAGGCTGACGCGGCCGAACTTGGAGGCGTCCGTGAGGACGATGATTTTCTTGGCCCGTTCCACCATCTTGTGGTTCAGGCTTGCTTCCGCTTCGTGGTGGGTGGTCACGCCAAATTGCAGGTCGAAGCCGTCCACGCCCAGGAACAGCTTGTCGAAGCTGTACGCCTGCAGGCAGGTTTCCGCCTGGCTGCCCTGGATCGACAGCGACTGCTTGCGCAGCAGGCCGCCCGTCAGGATCAGGTCCACGCCCGGCGCGTCGGCCAGTTCCCACGCGATGTTCAGGCCATTCGTGGCCACCGTCACGCCCGTCGCATCGCGCAGATGGCGCGCCAGCGAAATGGTGGTGGTGCCCGAGTCGATGATGATGTTGTCGCCCGGTTCCACCAGCCGCGCCGCATAGGCGCCGATGCGCTCTTTCTGCTCGTGGTTGATGGCATCCTTCTGGCGTATCGTGTGCTCGGGCGGCGGCGTGCGCGTCAGGGTCGCGCCGCCGTGGCTGCGCGTTGCCATGCCTTGCGCTTCCAGCGCATTCAAGTCGCTGCGGATGGTGACCGCGGACACGCCGAGCTTTTCCACCAGATCGGTCACCTGCACCGAGCCCTGCTGGGCAAGCATTTGGAGGATGGATTCACGGCGTTGGCTGGTATTTCGCATGGTGGCGGGCTCAGTAAAAAATGAAAAATACCGAGCTTAACAGATTGCCGCTTCGGCAATGACGGCCACTGCCGCATTGCGGTTGCAGGCGCGCGCATATTGCGCCAGCAAGCTGCCGATCTTGTGCTCGATCAAGGCTGGCGCCTGCGCTGGCAAGCTGCCCTGCACCACGGCCAGGTACTGTTCCGGCAAATGCTGGCTCAGCAGCGGCAGCGGAATGGCCACGGTGTCCAGATTGGCCAGCAGCTTGCCGGCGGCGGCCGCCACTTCCGGCTCGCCCCAGTAGTAGCGGCAACGGTCGCTCAAGCCGTAGCGGCGCATCAATCGCTGTTCTTCCGGCGTGCCCAGGTAATGCTTGATCCAGTTCTTCGGCTTGGCCACCATCACGTCGTCGAGCACCTGCATCAGCTGCGAGGTGGCGTGCGCCGGCAGCAGTTCTTCCTCGATCTGGCACAGGGCGAACAGCGCCTCGCGCAGGGCGAAGGTGGCGGCAGGCCCCACTTTCAGTATGGCGAAGTGGTCGCGCACCATGGCATGCAGGGCGGACTCGCGCTGATAGTCGGTGGAATGGGCTTCGAACACGAGCCCAGGCTGCTCGGCGACAAAGGCCGACAGCTCGGTGGCGGCGTCCGCGTCGTAATGCTGGATGCTGCTCTGGTCGAAATCGACGCCCGGCTGCACCACCATGGCGATGACCCGGCGCCAGGCGCCATGCAGGTCGTTCTCGAGAAACGCGCGGCGGTGCACGTCGAGGGTGCGGCGCGCCGCTTGCGGGCTGGTAACGGCTCCGGCCTGCGCCAGCGACGCTTCGCCGCCGGGAATCGGCACTTCCGTGCCGATCACGTAGACGGGTGGCGCGAAGCCGGCGGCGGCTGCCGCTTCCTCGGCGACGATGCACAGGCGCGCCGAACGGGCGGCCACGGTTTCATCGTCGAGCTGCAAGGGGTCATCAATGCAGCGCATGCTGCAATCGAGGTGGATCTTGTGGAAACCGGCCGACGCATACGCGGCGATCAGGGTTTCGGCGTGATTCATCGCGGTGGCCGCATCGAGGTGCTGCCAGGCGTTCGGACCCAGATGGTCGCCGCCCAGCACGAGGCGGCTGGCGGGAAAACCCTGTTCGCGGGCCAGTGCCAGCATGGTGTCGCGGAAAACGGCCGGCGTCATGCCCGTGTAGCCGCCGAACTGGTCGACCTGGTTCGACGTTGCCTCGACCAGCAGCACGGTGTCGTATTCGCTGGCCACGCGCATGGCGGCGCGCAGCACGCTCGGGTGGCTGCAGCAGACGGCGTACAGTCCCACGCGCTCGCCGCGGCGGTGCGCCTTGATCACTTGCTGGATCGGGGACAGGGTAAAAGTCGGGTTTTCCGCTTGATTCATCATGTTGACGCCTTTGTATGTTGTCGTATCAAAAGGGCCGCGCCGCGCGCGCCGCCGGCATCGCCAAAGCGGGGCGGCAGGATAGGCGGCACGTGCACGCCGGGGAACAGGTGGCGTTTCACCGCTGCCGGCAGCTTGTCGTACAGGTGCGGCAGCTTGGACAGGCCGCCGCCGAGCACGATGACGTGCGGGTCATAGGCCAGCACCAGGCCGGCCAGCGCGTGGCCCAGCACATCGAGGTGCACGGCCACCGTGCGCTGGGCCACGGCATCGCCCATGTTGGCGCGCGCCACGATGGCCAAAGGCTCCGCGCCGTCGCCGCCAAAGTGCGCGTGGATTTTGCGCATGGCGGGGCCGGAGACATAGCGTTCCAGGCAGCCCGCCTTGCCGCACGGGCAGGGGTAATCGGCCAAACCATGCTGCGCCAGCAGGGTGGCTGGCAGGCTCCAGTGGCCCCATTCGCCGGCCACGCCGTTAAAGCCACGCAGCAGCTGGCCGCCCACGCAATAGCCGCCGCCTGCACCCGTGCCGAGGATGGCGCCGAACATGCTGGCGGCATTGTCGGCCGCGCCGCCTTGCGCTTCCGACAGGGCGAAGCACTGGCAATCATTGCCGATGGCGACAGGACGTTTCAAGGCCTGCTGCAGGGTTTGCGCCACCAGGCGGCCGTTCAGGGCCGGCACGTTGGAGCTCAGTTGCCGGCCGCTGGCGCTGTCGATCACGCCGGGCAGGCCGATGCCGACAGGCGCCGTCGTGCCCAGGGCCGCGTCGCCGCGCGCCACCAGGTCGACGATGGCTTGCACGAAGGCGGCAAAATCGTCGCCCGGCGTGGCCACCCGTTCGCGGAACACTTCCGTCAGCGCGCCGTCGCGGTCGGCAAAGGCGACCAGCTCCATCTTGCTACCGCCGATGTCGATGCCGTGATAGCCGGCTGTGTGATTAGAATTGGTCATGGCCATAGATGGTGACGCCCTGCACGACACGGTTGACGATGCCGCCGGCGAATGGATTGTCGGGGCGCAGTTGCAGCAGCGCGGACTGGTGCAGCGCATATTGCTGCGCCATCAGCAGCCACAGCGGAGCCAGCCAGGCGTCGGGCCAGGCCGGCGCATCGGTTGACAGGTCGCCGCCGATGCCCACCGTCAGGCACGTCTGCGCCACGCTGTCGCGCTGCAGTTCTTTCCATAGATCGTCTTCGTACTGGCGCGCCAGCGGCTTGCTGCTGCGCAGCAGGATCACCAGCGACTCCGTGGTGACGGCCGATTTCGGGCCGTGGCGGAAACCGAGCGGCGTATTCGCCATCGCCATCACGCGGCCACCCGTCAATTCCAGTATCTTCAATGCCGCTTCCTTGGCCAGCGCTTCCAGCGGGCCGCTGCCCAGGTAGACCACGCGCTGCACGGATGTTGATCCCAGGTCCGCCACGGGGGCCGACCAGTCGCGCAAGGCTTGCTCGCCCAGCTGCGCCAGGGTCTCCAGGCGGTTCAGATCCGTGTCCTTGCCCAGTACCGACAGGGCTGCCAGCAGCATGCTGCTAAAGCTGCTGGTCATGGCGAAGCCGCGATCGCAGCTGCCTTCCGGCATCAGCAGGTTATACGTATTGCTGTCGTTCGCGCCCTGGCGCGCCAGCTTGCCGTCCGCGTTGCAGGTGATGTTCAGGAAGCGCGCGCCGGGCACGACCTGGCGCAGCAGTTCCACGGCAGCCAGGCTTTCCGGGCTGTCGCCGCTGCGGGCAAACGAGACGAGCAGGGTGGGGGCGTGCGCTTCCAGATACAGCTCATGGTGCGTCAGCAAAGTCGTGGTGGCGATGGCGCGGATCTGCGCAGGCCATGCCGCATTCAGGGTGTCGACGACGATTTCGCCCACATAGGCCGAGCTGCCGGCGCCCGTCAGGATGACGCGTTGCTGCGGATTGGACAGCGCGTCGCCGAGGAAGGCGGCCAGGGCCGCTTGTTCGTTGCGCAAAATGCTGGCCAGCGCGCGCCAGATGGCTGGCTGGTGCGCGATTTCCTCGGCCGTGTGCAGGCCGCCGATGTCGCGCCAGGTTTGAATGTCACGCTGAAGAAGGGTAGTCATGGAGTGTCAGTAAAGTGTTTGTTGGAGAAAGCATAAATACTAAATTTCGAAAAGTCAAATACGAAAGTAAAACGAAAGTAAATAGTTGTATGCCTTGCGAAATAATGTCGTTTTAAAGGCCGTGAAACATGCTGCGGTGCAGCGTAAAAGCGTGTGGCGGCGCGGCCTGTCGCTGAAATGCGACGATAACGAAAGATTGCGCTGTGGAATTTGAGTTAAACGTAAGATAAATTGGCTTATTTTAGGCATTTTATTAATAAATTGGCGCCATAACTTTCTTTTGGTTGACGATATTTATTTTTCTTCTTAAAGTAATTTCATTGAATCACTTCTGAAAGCCAGCAGATGAACCCTCTCCCGCTTCCCCGCCGCGTCCTTGCCGCCTGTGTCCTCGCGGCCCTTGCCACCCTGGCTGCCCCCGGCCTGCATGCCGCGACCATCGGCAATCTGCAGTCGCTCTCCGCCGTGCGCGCGGCCGACGTGGCCAAGGGCGAGGCAGTGGGCTGGGATGTGCGCAGCGATACGGGCATGCAGCTGCGTATCAGCTTGCCGCAGGCGGACGTGCTGCGCATCCAGGCGGGCGGCAAGGGCGGCTTGACGGGGCCGGGCGACAAGGCCGCGCCCATCGTCGTGGGCCAGCCTGCCGCGCAGGTGGCGTACCAGATCAATGAACAGCCCGACCATATCCTGATCAGCACTGATGCTTTGAGCCTGCGCATCGACCGCAAACCGTTGCGCTTTACCCTGTTGCGCAAGGGCGACGCGGTGCCCCTGTGGCGCGAGGTGCAGCCGCTGTCGCTCGACGACAAACAGGGCGTGCAAGTGTTATCGAGCCTGCCGGGCGAGCGGTACTTTGGCGGCGGCCAGCAGAATGGCCGCTTCGAATTCAAGGGCAAGCAGGTGCCCGTGTCATATTCGGGCGGCTGGGAAGAGGGCGACCGGCCGAATCCCGCGCCATTCTTGATGAGTTCACGGGGCTGGGGCATGCTGCGCAATACCTGGGCCGACGGCAATTACGACTTGCGCGACCAGGAACAGATCTCGCTGCAGCACGCGGAAGGCCGCTTCGATGCGTATTTCTTTGTCGGCAAGGATCTGCGCGACGTCGTCGCCCGCTACACGGACTTGACGGGCCGCGCGCGCATGCTGCCCCGCTGGGCGCTGGAATACGGCGACGCCGATTGCTACAACGATGGCGACAACGTGAAAAAGCCCGGCTCCGTGCCGAAGGGCTGGACGGACGGCCCCACGGGCAAGACGCCGGACGTGGTGGAAAGCGTGGCGCGCCAGTACCGCGAACACGACATGCCGGGCGGCTGGATCCTGCCCAACGACGGTTATGGCTGCGGCTACACGAACTTGCCGGAAACGGTGAAGGGCCTGGCAGGCTATGGCTTCCGCACGGGCCTGTGGACGGAAAACGGCGTCGACAAGATCGCCTGGGAGGTGGGCCAGGCGGGCAGCCGCGTGCAAAAGCTCGACGTGGCGTGGACGGGCAAGGGCTACCAGTTCGCCATGGATGCGAACAAGTCGGCGTATGACGGCATCCTGAACAACTCCGACAGCCGCCCCTTCCTGTGGACGGTGATGGGCTGGGCCGGCATCCAGCGCTACGCCGTGGCATGGACGGGCGACCAGAGCGCCAGCTGGGATTACATCCGCTGGCACATCCCGACCCTGATCGGTTCGGGCCTGTCCGGCCAGGCGTATGCGTCCGGCGACGTGGACGCCATCTTTGGCGGCAGCCCGGAAACCTATCTGCGCGACTTGCAGTGGAAAAGTTTTACGCCCGTCCTGATGGGCATGTCCGGCTGGGCCGCGGCCGAGCGCAAGCATCCGTGGTGGTTCGAGCAGCCGTACCGCGACATCAACCGCCGCTATCTGAAGCTCAAGATGCGTTTGACGCCGTATATGTATACCCTCGTGCGCGAAGCCGAACAATCGGGCGCGCCGCTGGTGCGCGGCCTGATGTGGGATTATCCGCAAGACCCGGCCGCCTACACGGAAGCGTATAAATATCAATTCCTGCTGGGCCGCGACGTGCTGGTGGCGCCTGTCTACCGCAGCCAGGCCGTCAGCGGCGGCTGGCGCAAGGGCATCCACCTGCCGCAGGGTACGTGGTACGACTACTGGGATGGCCGCCAGGCCACGGCGGACGCGCAAGGGCGCGACCTGGACATGCAGGTCACGCTGGACAAGCTGCCCGTGTTCGTGCGCGCCGGCGCCATCCTGCCCATGTATCCGGAAATGCTGTACGACGGCCAGAAGCCGAAGGACCAGCTCACGCTCGACGTGTATCCGCAAGGCGATTCCGACTACACCCTGTATGAAGACGACGGCAACACGCGCCAGTACCAGGGCGGCGCCTTCAGCCAGCAAGTCATCCGCATGCGCCAGACGAGCGCCGACGTGCAGGTCGACATCGGCGCCGTCGATGGCAAGTATCAGGGCCAGGAAGGGCGCCGTGGCTATGCGCTGCGCATGCTGGCCGGCCAGGCCCCGGCCGCCGTGCGCGCCGGCGAACGGCTGATCGCGGCATTCGTCGACCGTGCCGCCTACGACAAGGCGGCAGACGGCTGGTTCTTCGATGCGGCCGATAGAAAAGGTACCCTGCACGTGAAAGTGGCGGCGCAGGACATCCGCCAGCCTTTGATGCTGCAAGTCGCCGGCGCGCTGGCCGTGGCGCGAGCCGACGCCGATTTCCCGGCCGCCCCCGTGCCGGGCCGCGCCTTGCCGGCCGACGCCATGCAGGTGGTGGCGCGTCCTGCGGAAGAAAGCGGCTACCCGCTGGAAAACGCCTTCGATGGCAAGCCGGAGACGTGGTTCCGCACCGTGCGCAGCCCGTCCGTGAAAAGCGGGCCGCACGAATGGGTGGTCGGCTTTACGGAACGGCGCCTGGTGGACGGCATCGAACTGGCGCCGCGCAACGACCAGCACTGGAAGCATGGCCAGGTGCGTGACTATGAAATCTACATCGGCGACAACAACGGCGAGTGGGGCGCTCCGCTGGCACGCGGCACACTGAAACTGCAAGAGGGGACGCAGACCATCAGCTTCCCCGCCACGGCCGGGCGCTTGCTGCGCTTCCGCGTGATGAGCACGCAAAATCCGGAAGGCGATGGCGCGGCGTCCCTGGACCCGATGGTGACGGCGGCGCAAGGCGCGCCGGTGGCGCGCGCGTTCGATGCGGCGCTGGCGACCGACGTGGCGCCCGTCACCTTGTCCGAATTCCGCGTGCTCGAACACCGCGTGGCCGAAGGCGCGGAGGCGCAGCGCTATCTGTCGGACCTGGCGCTGCCGAAGAATATCGCGAGAGACCGGCCAGCCGGCAAGGCGGCCGAGATGCGCATGAACGGGCTGTGGTTCCGCAAGGGCCTCGGCGTGGGACCTGCCAGCCGCATCGACTTGCAGCTGGCGGGCAACTGGAATCTGCTGCGCGCCGACCTGGGCGTGGACGATAGCTGCCGCAGCGCGGGCGGCTTGCAATTCCAGGTCTGGAGCGGCGAGCGGCTGCTGTACGACAGCGGCCTGGTCACGGCTCCCGGGGTGGTCAAACCCGAAATCGACGTGCGCGGCCTGAGCCAGCTCAGTTTGCGCACCCTGGGCGCGCGCGGCGCCCGAGCGGCCCAGATCTGCGGCAACTGGGCCAATGCCGTGCTGACCGGCACGGAGGGCGCGACGGTCAAGCCGCGCTAGGCACTCAATCATTTCACTAAAAACGAGCCCCTCTTCGGACCGGGGAGGGGCTCTTGCAGCCTGACGAAAACAAATCACTTATAAAAAGGGAGATGGGAATGCACTTGAAAAAACTGATGGCCGCCATGGCGGCGGTAGGATTGGGCTCAACTGCGCTGGCATCAACGGCGCTGGCAGCGGAGGAGGAGAAACTGGCGCGCGTCGAAGTGACGGGTTCCAGCCTGAAGCGCATCAACGCGGAAACGGCGTCGCCGGTACAGGTGATCAACGCCAAGCAGATCGAAAACATGGGCGCGCTCACCTTGCTGCAAGTGCTGGACAACCTGCCCGCGGCCCGTCCGGCGCAGCAGGACTTCCGCTCGATGTTCACGGGTTCCGATGGCGGCTCGCAAGCGAACTTGCGCGGCCTGGGTGCGCAGGGCACCCTGGTGCTGCTGAATGGCCGCCGCCTGTCGTTCTATGGCGCGCCGGCCGGTTTCCAGACCATGTTCGTCAATATCGACGCCATTCCCGCCGCCGCCATCGAGCGCATGGAGATTTTGACGGACGGTGCATCGGCCGTATATGGCTCCGATGCCGTGGCCGGCGTCATCAACGTGATCACCAAGAAGTCGTATCAAGGCCTGGAAGCGCGCGCCAATGGCGAATTTTCGCCCAGCGTGAAAGCCTATGGCGAGCGCCAGGCCAGCGTGCTGTATGGCCTGGGTGACCTGGCCAGCGACGGCTACAACGTCTACGGTTCCGTGAACGTCTACCAGCGCGACCGCATCGCGCTGGCCGATACCTGGCGCAAGCGTCCCGCGTATTTTTATGCGAACAATCCCAATTTCATCCCGAACATGCGCGTGGGCGTGGGCAGCGAACCGGGCACGATGAATCCCGGGACCTTTTTTGTCTTCGACAAGGCGAAGAACAATGCGCGCACCCAGCGCGCCGTCAATGGCTGCAACAACAGCATCACCGAAGCGTCGGGCACGCGCTGCGTGTGGAATGCGCTGCCCAACCAGCTTGATACGGGGCCTACCTCGGAGCGCGCCACGGCTTACCTGAGCGGCCGGCTGAAACTCGGCGGCGACATGGAAGCGTTCGCGGAAGGCGCCTTCACCCACATCAAGATGCGCGGCGAGAATGGTCCGTCCAGCTTCAATAGCGGCAGCACGAATAACTGGTTCGCGCGCAATACGGGCAATACCCTGAATACCTTCGCCACGCCTTTCCTGAGCCCGAACAACGTCTACCTGAAAGGCAAGCTCGATGCCGATATGGTGGCGAAGATGGGCGGCGCGGCCGGCTTGAATTACCTGCTGCAGGATGCGACGGGCCACTTCGGGCAGAAGAATGTCGATGAAAACTACCGCGCGCTCGTCGGCCTGCGCGGCAGCATCGGCGGCGGCTGGGATTTTGAAACGGCGCTCAGCGTGGCAGGCAGCCATTCGACCCTGTTCCAGACGGCGAACATCAACATCAAGGGATTTGAACAGGCGTTCGGCCCGTTCACGAAAGATCCCGTCAGCGGCCGCACCTATATCTCCGACAATCCCGCCTACAAGTTCGGCGAAATCAGCGAGGCCAATGCGGCGCTGGTGCGCGCGGCCTACCCGACCTTCGCCATCGAATCGTGGACCAAGCTGATGACGTGGGATGCGAAGCTGGAAGGCACCCTGTTCAAGCTGGGCGAGCGCGAAGTGCGCGCCGCCGTGGGCACCAACATCATGCGCGAGAGCTTCCTCACGCCCGGCAACGCGGATGCGGCGAATGGCTTGATTACGCAGCAGGGCGGTTCCTGGTTCGATGGCCGGCGCACCATCGCCGCCGTGTTTGGCGAAGTGGTGGTGCCGCTCAGCGACACCCTGGAAGTCAACGCGGCCGCGCGCCTGGACAAATACCCGCACTTCGCCGCCAACCTGGCGCCCAAGCTGGGCGTGATCTGGCGCGCGCGGCCCGACCTGATGCTGCGCGGGACGTATTCGGAAGGCTTCCGCGCACCCAACCTGGCCGAATCGGGCACGGGTGGCGTCTTTGCGCAGGTGGGCGGCATCCGCGACACCGTGCGCTGCGACGAAACGAATGCCATGGCGCGCGCCCTGATGAAGTCCGCGGTCGCGACGGATGCGGACCTGGGCAAGAGTTTGCTCAATTCGAACTGCTCCACGACGGTGGGTGGCCTGACGCCGCCGAACCAGAATCTGCGTCCGGAAAAGGCGAAGATATCGACCGTGGGCCTGGTGCTGCAGCCGGCCAAGGACGTGAGCATCTCCATCGATTACTGGTTCATCAACCGCCGCGACGAAATCGTGCGCCAGGACTTCAACGAGCTGTTTACGGAACTGGTGGCCAAGTACGGCCCGACCCTGGCCGGCACGCCCAGCGCCATCCGCAACGACCTGACGGATACGGACCGGGGCAACGTCGCGGCCGTGGCGGCCATGTGCGCCAATCCCGCCAATGCGGGCGTGTGCGCGGGCGGCGTGCCCGGCTACTCGGTGGGCAACCTGGGCGGCTTGATCAACTCGTATTCGAACCGTGGCCGCACCCTGATGGATGGCGTGGACATCGATGCGCGCACGCGCTTTGCGCTCGGCGACTGGGGCAAGCTGAGCACTGGCATCGCGGCCACCATCCGCAAGCGCGACACCCATGACAGCGAAGACGGCAGCGACATCAAGGGCAACACCGTCGGCTACTACGATTCGCCGCGCTACCGCGCTACCGTCAACGCCGACTGGAGCTACCGCAACTTCGTCAGCAGCGTCTTTATCAACTATTCGGGCAAGACGCGCTGGGCGTATGGTCCCTGGGACAAGGACAACACGCCGGAAAACTGCACTGCCGCCTCGGTGGCCTTGCCGGCCGGCCAGTGCAAGGGCGCGCCGTCATACACCACGGTGAACCTGGCCTTCAGCTGGAAGCCGCTGAAGAACCTGGACGTGGGCCTGAACGTGAAGAACGCGTTCAACAAGCAGCCGTACTACGACCCGAACGGCTGGGAAGGCTACAACCATAGCCAGGACCTGTTCGGCCGCCAGTTCGCCCTGTCGGCCAGCTACAAGTTCTTTTAAAGCGTGACGATGCCCCGGTCCGGCAGCCGGCATGGTGCGGGCCGGGGTATTGCCATGAAAAAGAAAATACAATACTCCAATATGCACAATACGAAAGATAAACGTAAGTGAAAGAGGATAGGCATGTCTTCTTTCGCGTTGCTCTTCCCGGATTGCCACGCGGATTATCCGCTGCCGGACGACTCCTTGCCTGCGCGTGTATCTGCCATACCACGATAACGAAAGTTATCTGCCGCGAGTCTCATTCAATCGAAAGATAAATACTCTTTATTTGCTCAACTTAGCGATAAATTTACGTTATAACTTTCTTTTTGTTGACGATACTTATTTTTCTTTTTAAAGTAATCCCAAGAAAAGAAAATCAGCCGATGCGGACTGATTTCCCGGAAGGTGCAACTGCCTGGCTGCACCGGCCGACGACCACCATAAAAATTGCATCCCCCCGACTTCGCCCTGGAGCGGGGAGGGCGCGCATAACCCTCGATATAGACGGAGAGACAGCATGCATACCACCCGACTCAAATTGCGCGACATCAGCCGCGCCGCAGCGATCGTGATCGCACTGGCGGCCGGCGTGCCAGGCCAGGCCTGGGCACAGTCGAACGCCACCAGCACCATTTTCGGTGAAGTGAGCGCGCCGGCCGGCGCCACCGTGGTGCTGGAAAACCTGGCGACGGGCGTGCAGCGCAGCCTGACGCCCGATACGTCGGGCCGCTACGTGGCCAACTCCATGCCGCCAGGCCGCTATGCGGTGCGCGTGCTGCGCGCCGGCTCGGTGGAAGCGTCGCAGGAAGTCGAAGCCCTGATCGGCGCGGGCGCGGAAGCGAACTTCGGCCCGGCCAGCGCCGCCGGCACGGTGGGCCAGGAGCAGACCGTCGTGGTGAAGGCGTCGCGCAATCCGATCGACGTGTCGAACACCAACAATGGCGTGATCTTCACGGCCAAGGAATTGAAAGCGCTGCCGGTCGGGAACGACGTCGCCTCCATCGTGCAGCTGACGCCGGGCGTGTCGCGCGGCACCAACAGCGTGTATGGCAATGCGCCATCGATCGGCGGCTCGGGCCAGTCCGAAAACGCCTTTTACGTCAACGGCTTCCCGATCACGAATATCCTGACCCAGGTGGGCGCATCGGAGCTGCCGTTCGGCGCGATCTCGAACCTGCAGGTGCTGTCGGGCGGCTATGGCTCGGAGTTTGGCCGCTCCACGGGCGGGGTGATCAACATCACCACCAAGAGTGGCGGCAACAAGGTCGAATTCGGCGGCAAGGTGTCCATCATCCCCCGTTCGCTGAAAGGCGAGCCGGAAAACACCTATTACCCGAACACGGGCGCCAATCCGAAGACGGATGGCAATCTGCTGTACTGGAACCGCGACAATGGCAGCACCAGCAAGGTGGTGGGCCTGTATGGCAGCGGCCCACTGATCAAGAACAAACTGTTCGCCTTCGTGGCGCTGGAACAGACGCGCACGGACAGCCAGGCCGTTGCCGCCACCGCCGACTCGGGCACGGCCCTGGCGCGCGGCTGGAGCACCAGCCAGAGCAAGGTGAACCGCATGATGGCCAAGCTGGATTACAACCTGACGGACGACCATCACTTCGAATACACCAAGCTGTATGACCGCACGAAAACGGATAGCCAGGCGTATGGCTACAGCTACGCCACGCATGCTAGCAATGGCGTACAGGCGGGCAAGGGCGAGACGACGGTCAACTGCTGCGGATCATCGGCCGCGCCGGGCGCCAACATCGACATCTTCAAGTACACGGGCTACCTGACGGACAACCTGACCGTGACGGCCATGATGGGCGAATCGCGCACGTCGCACACCCGCACGCCGAATGGCTACAATCCGCTGCTGGCGCAAACGTCGTCGAATACCTCGACCCAGGTGCCTGGCCTGACGTACGCCAATCCGCAAACGGTGACGGGCACTCTGGTCGACCCATCGTCGGAAGACCGCCAGAAGGCCAAGCGTCTGGACCTCGAATACAAGCTGGGCAAGCACTCGCTGCGTGGCGGCATCGACCGCATCGACGTGGAATCGAAGGTGGGCCTGAGCCTGGCGGGCGGCTACCGCTGGAGCTATCTGAAAGCGGACGATCCGAACCGGGCCATCAACGGCGCGTTCGAGACGCCGGCACAGGGTGGCGGCTACGGCGCGCAGGGCTATTACGTCAGCAAGGACTTGAATGCCAACCTGGCGCGTCCGACCAGCGTGCAGTCGGCGCAATACATCCAGGATCACTACCAGGTCACGGAACGGGTGCTGCTGGACCTGGGCCTGCGCCGCGAGCAGTTCACCAACTACAGCACCGATGGCGTGGCCTTCATTTCGCAGCGCAACATGATCGCCCCGCGCGTGGGCGCCACCTGGGATTACCTGGGTGACGGCACCCTGAAATTCTTCGCCAACGGCGGCCGTTACCACTTGCCGGTGCCGTCGAATTTGTCGAGCAACATGGCCAGCCCCTTCCTGGCCACCAGCGAGATGTACACCTACACGGGCGTCGATCCCGTCACGGGCGCGCCGACGGGCCTGCACGCGATCAGCAAGCCGTATTCGGCCAACAACGCGTACGGCCAGAGCCGCGATGCGCGCGAAGTGACGGCCGTTGGCTTGAAACCGCTGTCGCAGGATGAATTCTCGCTCGGTTTCGAACGCGCCCTGAGCAAGAAACTGGTAGTGGGCGCCAGCGTCCTGTACCGCAAGCTGAACGACACCAACGACGACGTCTGCGATGCGCGTCCGCTGCAAGCCTGGGCCACGCGCAACAGCGTCGACACGAGCAACTGGGGCGGCTTCCAATGCGCCATCATCAACCCTGGCCGCGACAACAGCCTGATGGTGGACTTTGACGATGGCAAAGGCTTGCGCCGCGTGGATATTTCGGCGGCGGAGTGGGGCAATCCGCTGCCATCGCGCACCTACCGCGCCTTGAACCTGTTCGTCGAGCACCCGTACACGAACGGCTGGTACGGCAAGCTGACCTACACCCTGTCTGCGCTGAAGGGCAATATGGAAGGCCAGACGGACAGCATCGGCGGCGGTGACGTGGGTCTGACCGTCAGCGACGACCACAAGGAACTGATGTACAACGCCTATGGCTACCTGCCAGGCGACCATCGCCACGCGTTCAAGGCCTACGGTTTCATGCAGGTCATCCCGGACGTGATGGTCGGCGCCAACCTGTCGCTGACCTCCGGCGCGCCGCGCAACTGCATCGGCGCGCTGCCCGATAACCTGCGGTTCGAGAACGATTACGGCGATTCCTACTTCTATTGCAATGGCAAGCCGGCGCCGCGCGGCAGCCAGGGTCGCCTGCCTTGGCAAGCCCAGCTGGACATGAATCTGGCCTATACTCCCAGCGCCGTCAAGGGCCTGAGCCTGAAAGTGGACGTCTTCAATGTGTTCAACAGCCAGACCGTGACCCGCTATAACGAAACGCGCGAAGACCATGGCGCCATCGCCCGCAACTACCTGCAGGTGGCTGGCCGCACGGCGCCGCGTTCCGTGCGCTTCACGGCGGAATACACCTATTAAACTGCAGCCGGCCCGCTGCAAGGCGGGCCGGTGACGAACATTACCAATGGAAGCGAGAAGAGACCAATGACAACACAAATCAATCGACGCAATTTCCTGTCCGCCAGCGCCGCGCTGGCCGGTGGCGCCATGGCCGGCAGCGCCTTGCTGCCTGGCGACGCCAGCGCCGCCCCTGCGGCCGGCCGCGACAAGGTCCGCCTGGGCCTGATCGGCACGGGCATGCGCGGCCAGGTGCTGCTGGCTGAACTGGTGCGCCGCGATGACGTGGAAGTGGTTGCGCTGTGCGATATCGAGCCGATCATGCTGAAACACGCGCTGGGCCAGGTGGCCAAAGCCGGCAAGCCCCGTCCCCGCACGTATGGCGAAGACCGCGACCAGAAAGCCTACAAGCGCATGCTGGACGCGGGCGGCCTCGATGGCGTGATCATCGCCACGCCGTGGGAATTCCACGCGCCGATGGCGATCGCCGCCATGCAGGCGAAGATACCCGTCGGCTGCGAAGTGGTGGCTGGCATCACCCTGCAAGACCACTGGGACGTCCTGAACACCCAGTTGAAAACGGGCACGCCGTACATGTTGCTGGAAAACGTATGCTACCGCCGCGACGTGATGGCTGCGCTGCAGATGGTGCGCGCGGGCCTGTTCGGCGAACTGCTGCACCTGCAGGGCGGCTACCAGCACGATCTGCGCGCCGTGAAATTCAACAGCGGCAATCCTGCCAAGCCGTATGGCGGCGGCGTGGAATTCGGCGAAAAGGGCTGGTCGGAAGCCCATTGGCGCACGCAGCACTCGGTCGAACGTAATGGCGAACTGTATCCGAGCCACGGCATCGGCCCATGCGCCATGTACACCAACATCAACCGCGGCAACCGTTTTACGCGCATCAACGCCTTCGCCACCAAGGCGCGCGGCTTGCACGACTACATCGTCAAGCAGCCGGGCGGCGCACAGCATGCGAACGCCAAGGTCAAGTTCAAGCTGGGCGACGTGGTCACCACCACCCTGGCGTGCGAGAACGGCGAAACCATCATCCTGCAGCACGATACGAGCCTGCCGCGCCCGTACTCGCTGGGCTTCCGCGTGCAAGGCACGGACGGCCTGTGGATGGACCTGAACAATTCCATCCATATCGAGGGCGTCAGCAAGCCGCACCAGTGGGATGATTTCAAGACCTACCAGGACAAGTATGAGCACCCGGTCTGGCGCAAATATGCGGCGCAAGCGGAAGGTGCGGGCCATGGCGGCATGGACTTCTTCGTCATCCACGCCTTTGTCGAAGCGCTGAAGGCCAACGCGCCGATGCCGATCGATATCTACGATGCCGTGACGTGGAGCGCCATCACGCCGCTGTCCGAGCAGTCGATCGCCGCCAACTTCCAGACCCTGGACTTCCCGGACTTCACGGGCGGCCAGTGGAAAGCGCGCAAGCCTATCTTCGCTCTCGACGGCAAGTACTAAGCCTTCACGACCCGCTACCGCGCCTGCCGCCGTAGCGGGTTTTTTCCAGCCATCCCAGCTTTTCAAACCGCGGCGCACGCCGCAGGACTTCTTGCGCCTGTTGCACGCCGTACCACCAGGAGACGTTGATGAAACACAGAAGTTCATTACTCTACGCAGTCCTTCCCGCCATGCCATTGCTGCTGGCCGCATGCGGCGGCGCCACTGCCACCGCTACCCCCGACATGGGCGGCACCGCCTTGCTGGCCGCCAGCGTGGCCGCGCCGGCCACCACCGCCACCGTGGAACTGGCCGGCAACGCCTTCATCACGGGCGGGAACGAGGGCGCCGTCATCGGGGAACATGGCCTGGCAGGCTGGAGCAATCCGGCTGCCGTCGCCAGCACGTATTTCCGCGTCTCCGGTGCGGGCCCGGTCCAGGTGGCGCTTGACGCCAGTCTGGCCGATGGCGGCAACAGCAACATCCGCGTGAAGATCAACGGCAAGCCCTTCGACGTGAAGCTGGCCGGCAAGGCGCGCAAGACCTATGCCGTGGGCACGGTGAACGTGGCGGCGGCCGGCTATGTGAAGGTGGACTTGCAGGGGCTGTCGCGCGTGAAGGCCACGTTCGGCGACGTCACCGCGCTGAAGGTGACGTCGAACGCCGCGCTCACGTACGCCAATGACCCCGCCAATTACTACTGGTCGCGGCGCGGCCCGTCCGTGCACATGGGCTACACGGTGCCGGCCAATACCGAGTATTTTTATAACGAGATGACGATACCCAAGGGGCAGGACGCCATCGGCTCCTATTTCATGGCCAACGGCTTTGGCCAGGGCTACATGGGCATCCAGGTGAAATCACCGAGCGAGCGCTGGATACTGTTTTCCGTGTGGGACGCCGACAATGGCGCCAAGACCACCCTGGTCAGCAAGGGCGCCGGCGTGGTCGATAACGCCTTTGGCGGCGAGGGCACGGGAGGCCAGACCTATCTGTCGTATAACTGGGCAGCCGGCACGACGTACCGCTTCATCACGCGCGCGCGGCCCGACGGTAATGGCGGCAGCGATTACTCGGCCTGGTTCTTCGCGCCCGAGACGGGCAAATGGCGCTACATCGCCACCTGGAAGCGGCCGGCCATCAGTACGTATCTGACGGGCGTGCATTCCTTCCTCGAGAACTTCATCGATACTCTGGGCTACACGGAACGCCGCGTCCAGTTCGGCAACCAGTGGGCAAGGAATGCATCGGGCACCTGGTCGGAAGTGACGGCCGGGAGGTTCACCGGCGACGCCACGGCCACGAATGCGCAGCGCATGGATTACGCGGGCGGGCTGGAAAACGGCAAGTTCTACCTGCATAACGGCGGCTTCTTTGCCGATTACGTGCAAACCAGCCAGAACTTCACGCGTCCGGCCACGGGCCAGGCACCGGCTGTCGATGTGAGCGCCTTGCCGATGCAATAAGCGCTGGTTTTCAGCCCGGTCGCTTGCCCACCATCGCTTCGATGCCGCGATAGTAGGTGAGCGGCCGGCCTATCGTCACTCCCATCAATGCGGCCGCCTGGATGATGTCGTTTGTATCGCGCCGGTACACGACCAGCGCATCCATTTCGTCGCTGCCGATGCCGTCGATCTGGATCAGGTCATAGCCGCCTTCGTCCACGGCGCGCTGTGCCAGTTCCTTGTCCAGCCACTCGAAATAGGGCAGCGCGCTACCGTCGCTGTCCTTGAGCAGCTCGTACGGGAAGTCGGGGAATGCGTCGAACATGTCCTGTATCTGTTCGTGCAGTTCGTCGAGCTTGTCGCTCGACGCCATATAGCCGCCCAGGTGCGAGAGGATCGCCACCGCGTAGGCCTGCGCATCGCTGTCGATCCACTCGTCGCGTGGCGCGGAGGGCGCATCGGTGATGGCGGCGACGGCCGCGTCGAGTTCCTCTCCTTCCAGGTCACCGCAGGTCAGTTTGGTCAGCAGTTCAGACAAGAGCATGTTTGGCTTTCAGGGTAGGGCACGGCCAGGGGAGAGGCATGTGCAAGATGTTGCAAATACTATCATTTCTACGTGCCACGCGGCGGTTGCGCCAGCCGTGTCATGCCAGTTAGAATGCGAATCATTATTGTTTGCGTGTGAGGATTTTCCGTGCCGCCTGCCCAATCCGGCGTCCACCAGGAGGTGGGCAGCCTGTATCACGAACATCACCGCTGGCTGCAAGGCTGGCTCAGGCACAAACTGGGCAATGCGTTTGACGCGGCCGACGTGGCGCACGATACCTTCATGCGCCTGCTCAATCGCGACGAGACCATCGCCGCGCGCGAGCCGCGTGCCTTTTTGACGACGGTGGCCAAGGGCGTGCTGGGTAATCTGTACCGCCGGCGCGACCTGGAGGCGGCCTACCTGGAAACCCTGGCCAGCCTGCCGGCGCAATGCGCGCCCGACCCGGAGGCGCAGGCGATCCTGCTCGAAGCCCTGTTCGATATCGACCGCCGCCTCGATGGCCTGGCGCCTGCCGTGCGCCGCGCCTTTCTGCTTTCGCAGCTCGATGGCATGCCGCAGGCGGCCATCGCGCTGGAGCTGAATGTCTCGCTGGCCACCGTGCAGCGCTACCTGGTCAAAGCCATGCACCAGTGCTTCTTTTCCCCGCTGGCGCCGTGATGGGCGCCCTCACGCCGGAAGCGGCCAGCTTGCAGGCTGTCGAATGGCTGGTGCGCCTGCAGGCCGGTGACGCCACGCCGGAAGTGGAGCAGGCATGGCGCGCCTGGCGCGGCAGCGACCCGGAAAACGAGCAAGCCTGGCAGCATGTGGAAGGCTGCATGGCGCGCATGCGCGCCTTGCCCGCGCCGCTGGCGCACGGCACGCTGGCCCGCAAGCCGCGGCACGCGCAAGCGAATGCGGCGCGGCGCCAGTCTTTGAAACTCCTGGCGCTGCTGGCCGTGGGTGGCGGCGCCTGGCTGGCTGGTGGCGATGAGCAGGCGCGATACTGGCTGGCCGATTACCGCACGGGTACGGGCGAATTGCGCCACATCGTGCTGGCAGACGGCACGCGCATCGCCCTCAACACGGCCACCTCCATCGACGTGCGTTTCGATGCGGGCCAGCGCCTGGTGACGGTACTCAAAGGCGAGATCATGGTCACGACCGCGCACGATGCGGCTGGCCGGCCCTTTTTCGTGCGCACGGGCCAGGGCCGCTTGCAACCCGTGGGCACGCGCTTTGCCGTGCGCGTGGAAGGGGAGCGTACGCGCCTGGGCGTATTTGCGGGCGCCGTCGACATGCTGCCGGAACAAGCGCCCGATGCGGCGCGCAGGCTGCAGGCGGGTGAACAAGCGACTTTCACGGCGGGCAGCGTTGGCTCCATCGAGCTTCTGCCTGCCGGCGCCGATGCGTGGATGGCCGGCATGCTGGTGGCGCACGACATGCCGCTGGCCGATTTTGTCGGCGAGCTGGCGCGCTACCGGCATGGGCGCCTGGCCTGCGATCCGGCCGTCGCCCACCTGCGCGTGTCGGGCATCTATCCGCTGGCCGACACGACGCAAGTGCTGGACATGCTGACGCGTACCTTGCCCGTCGACGTGCGCCAGAGCACGCGCTTCTGGGTGAGCGTGGTGCCGCATCGGAAGCATCCATGATTATTTTCTGAAAATGTGAGGGTTTTTCGATTTTCGCGTGGCATAGCGAGTGAACCCCTCATTCACTTTCAGGAAAACAGTCCGCATGCCCAGCACAACACCTACTTACCCATCTTCCGCTTCCCGCACATGCCGCCGCAGCGTGGCGGCGCTGGCCGTCAGCCACGCCCTGTGGCTGCTCGCCGCCGGCGGCGCATTGGCCGCCGCACCTATTGCCCAGGCAGCCAATGGGGCGCGCATCGAACTGGCGATACCCGGCGGCACCCTGGAACAGGTGCTGGTGCGCTTCGGTCAGCAGACGGGCACCATGATCTCTTACCAGGCCGCCACCGTGGCCGGCAAGCGCAGCGCCGGACTGACGGGCAGCTACAGCATACCTGCGGCGCTGGGCGCCATCGTCGCCGGCTCGGGCTTGCGCGCCGTGCCGCAGGCGAATGGCGGCTATGTGCTCGACGTGGCAGCGGCCGAGGGCGGCCAGACCATGCCGGAGATGAAGGTCAGCGCCAGCTTTGATGCGAACGGCGCGACGGAAGGCAGCGGCTCGTATACGACGCCGACCATGCGCTCGGCCACGCGCCTCGGCCTGTCTGTGCGCGAGACGCCGCAAGCCGTCAGCGTGGTCACGCGCCAGCAGATGGATGACCAGAACCTGCAAACGGTGGAAGAGGTGCTGCAAAACGCGGCCGGCGTGGCCATCAACCGCTACGACAGCGACCGTACCTCGTTTTTCGCGCGTGGCTTTTCCATCGCCAGCTACCAGTACGACGGCATTCCCACCACGGTCGACAATGCGTTCAGCGTGGGCGACAGCACCCTGGACATGACGGCCTATGACCGGGTCGAAATCGTGCGCGGCGCCACGGGCTTGCTCACTGGCGCGGGCGAACCGTCGGCCACCATCAACCTGGTGCGCAAGCGCGCGTCATCGAAGCAGATGGCCGGGAATGCCGCCCTGAGCCTCGGTTCCTGGCACAATGCGCGCGCCAGCGCGGACCTCTCCACGCCCTTGAGCAGCGATGGCAAGGTGCGTGGGCGCGTCGTGGCCAGCTATCAGGACAGCGAATCGTATGTGAACCTATATCACGGCAAGAAAGCCATGGCCTATGCCACCGTGGAAGCGGACCTGGCGCCCGGCAGCGTGCTGATTGCCGGCTATGAATACCAGGACAACCGCCCGCGCGGCGGCATGTATGGCGGCTTGCCGCTGTGGTATGCGGATGGCGAACGGGCCACCTTGCCCCGTTCCACCACCACGGCGACCACCTGGAGCCGCTGGTTCAGCACCAGCCAGACGGCGTTCTTGCGCCTGGAGCAGGACTTGGGCAAGGGCTGGAACCTGACGGCCATGCTGAATCATGGCTGGGGCAATTATTCGGCGGCCGAGCTTTTCGCCAATACCTGGCCGGACAAGGCCACGGGCCAGGGCGTGACGGGCTACACCGGGTTTTACTCGGGCACGCGGCGCCAGGACAGCGTCGACGCCTATGTGCAGGGGCCGCTGCAGCTGCTGGGGCGCACGCACGACCTGGCGTTCGGCGTCTCGGGCAGCAACCAGTTTTCCAGCAACCCGGGCATCTCGGGTGGCAGCGTCGATTACGGCAATTTCCATCAATGGCAAGGCGTGACGCCGGAGCCGGACTGGAATGACCCGAATTTCTCGCGCTGGCAGCTGCTCGACACGGTGCAGCAGCGCGGCATCTACGGCACGGCGCGCTTTTCGCTGGCCGATCCCTTGAAACTGATCGTCGGTGCGCGCTACAGCCGCTACAAGGCGGACCACGTCGATGACTGGGGCGGCAGCTACGCCTATGCCAAGCATGCCGTCACGCCGTATGCGGGCCTGGTGTGGGATATCGACGCGCAGCATGCGCTGTACACCAGCTACAGCAAGATCTTCAAGCCGCATGGCTACCAGGACCGGTTTGGCCGCTACCTCGATCCCGTACAGGGAAAGAATCTGGAAGCGGGCGTGAAGGGCGAGTATTTCGGCGGCCGATTGAACGCGGCGCTGGCCGTGTTCCGCATCGCGCAAGATGGCCTGGCGCAGGAAGATACGGGCCATTTTGTCGGCAATTCGCTGACGCAGGCGTATTACGCGGCATCGGGCACCACCAGCAAGGGCGTGGAGCTCGATCTGTCGGGTGAACTGGCAAAGGGCTGGAACGTGTCGGCCAGCGTGTCGCACGCGGCGGCCAAAGACAATACCGGCGCGCGCCTGAACAGCTATGTGCCGCAGACGCTGGCGCGCGTGTTTTCCACTTGGCAGATGCCCGGCGACTGGCGCGCCTTGTCGGTGGGTGGCGGCGTGAACTGGCAGAGCGGCGCCTACCGCGACGCCACCGGGCCGAAGGGCACGCAGCGCGTGGAGCAGGGCGGCTATGCCGTGGCCAGCCTGATGGCGAAATACGCGCTGTCGCGCCAGCTGTCGCTGCAGGCGAACATCAACAACCTGTTCGACAAGCATTACTACAGCCAGCTTGGCATGTATAACCAGGCTTACTGGGGCGCCCCGCGCAACGCCAGCGTCACCCTGCGCTACATCTTCTGATGCATCAGAGCGGCCAGGCCTGCTTGGTGACGGCCACGGCGACGATGTAGGCGAATACCAGCACGGCGAGCGCGAAGGCGGCGCCGCGCGCGGCAGGCGTCTTGCCGCGTTTCAGCGCGATGGTGCCCAGCACGATGTAAGCCACCAGCGCGCACAGCTTGGCAGCCAGCCAGGGGTTGCTGCCCGGCGACTGGCCGCTCCACACGGCCAGCGTGATGGCGCTGGCCAGCAAGGCCGTGTCGACCAGGTGCGGCAGGATTTTTACCCAGCGTTGCTGCAAGGCGGGCGAGGCGCGCAGCATCCAGATGCCGCGCAAGAGGAAAAGAAAGCCGCTGGCGGCGGCGCAACCCATGTGGAAATGCTTGAGGCTCAGATAATCCATGCGTGATGTGGTGGTGGGCGTTGATTGATGGTGGCGCCAGCATAGCCGCCTTTGGCGCGCCACGCCATACGCCGTCGGGAGGACGCGTAATCAGCGGCACCATTTCACGTACACCAGCTCCGGGTCTCCCTCGTCGAGATGGTCGATCTGGCCGCTGCGCACGAAGCCCGCGCTGGCGAACAGCCGTTGCGCGGCCAGGTTGGACTGGTTCGTCGAGGTGAACAGCTTGCCTTTCTGGCATGCGTCTTCGGCGGCGGCCAGCAGGCGCAAGCCCACGCCGCGCCGCTGCTGCCCGGGAGCGACCACCACCAGCGAGACGAAGCCGTAGCCGAAGAAGTCGTCGTGCGTGAGGATATAGCCGGCGACCTGGCCCGCGCGCATGGCCACCTGGCAGTGCCCCTTGCCGACGGCGGCGCGCACGGCATCGCCCCGGCTGGCGTGCGCCTGCGCATATGCATCGCAGGCCAGCATGGCTGCCACATCGCCAGCCTGGGCCAGGCGGGTGATGATGGGGTCTGTTTCGTGCCTGTTCTGCATGCCGCTCCTTTTTCTCCAGGCGCCGAGTGTGCCAAAAATAGCTGCGTTTGTAAAACACCCGCCATCCAGGCTAGGTCCATCCTCCGCCATCTAGTCACTTTTGCCGATACGGCTATCCAGATTGCCTTTCCAGAATCACCCTGTGGCCGATAGTGCCTTTCCCCTCTGCCACGTAAGCTGGTCGGGACGGCTGGCCAGACGGCCAGTGCATTCATGGAGAAACATCGTGGCTACCCTAGATGGCACTAAGAACAACAGTAGTAACAAGGCAGTCGAACCCGGCATGCGGCGCAAGCAGGCGTCCGTGCTGATCAGCAGCACCTTCGCGTTTACCATCTGCTTTGCAGTCTGGATGATGTTTGCCGTACTGGGCATCCCCATCAAGACCAGCCTGGGCTTGACTGAAACACAATTCGGCCTGCTGGCCGCCATGCCCGTGCTGACGGGCTCCCTCGTGCGCGTGCCGCTGGGCATCTGGACGGACAAATACGGCGGACGCCGCGTCTTCTTCTGGCTGATGCTGGCCAGCGTGGTGCCGATCTACCTGATTTCCTACGCCACCGCCTACTGGCATTTCCTCGTGCTGGGCATGTTCGTCGGCCTGGCGGGCGGTTCGTTTTCCGTCGGCACGCCGTACGTGGCGCGCTGGTATGAAAAGGAGCGCCGCGGCCTGGCGATGGGCATCTTCGGCGCCGGCAACTCCGGTTCCGCGCTGACCAAGTTCGTCGCGCCCGGCATCGTCGCCGCTTTCGGCTGGCAAATGCTGCCCAAGGTGTATGCGGTGGCCATGCTGGCCACGGCCATCATCTTTTGGCTGTTTTCGTACACGGACAAATCACATCTGGCGCCATCGGGCGAGAGCTTTTCGGCGCAGATGAAGGTGCTGAAGGACCCCCGCGTGTGGCGCTACTGCCAGTACTACTCGGTGGTGTTTGGCGGCTACGTGGCGCTGGCCCTGTGGATGACGAAGTACTACGTGGCCGAATACGGCTTCGACCTGAAACACGCGGCGCTGCTGGCCGCGTGCTTCTCGCTGCCGGGCGGCGTGCTGCGCGCCGTGGGCGGCTGGATCTCCGACAAATACGGTGCGGCGAAAGTCACCTGGGCCGTGATGTGGGTGTGCTGGGTGTGCTTCTTCCTGCTGTCGTATCCGCAAACGCAGATGGTGGTGGAAACCGTCACGGGTCCGCTGGCTTTCCATATCGGCCTGTCGCCGCTGTGGTTCACCGTGCTGCTGTTCATCGTCGGCATCGCCATGGCCGTGGGCAAGGCGTCCGTCTTCAAGTTCATCGGCGATGATTTTTCCGATAACATCGGCGCCGTCTCGGGCGTGGTCGGCCTGGCCGGCGGCCTCGGTGGCTTCATCCTGCCCGTGATGTTCGGCGCCCTGGTGGACTTCACCGGCGTGCGTTCGAGCTCCTTCATGCTCCTGTACGGCACCGTCTGCGTTTCCCTCATCTGGATGCATTTCTCGTTCAAGCCGCTGCGCGCGGCCACTATCAATCAACCTGCAGGAGCTAAAGCATGAGCCGCTACATGATCAATACGTGGGAGCCGGAAACCCCGAGCTTCTGGCAAAACACGGGCAAGGCCACGGCCGCGCGCAATCTGTGGATATCGATTCCCGCGCTGCTGCTGGCATTCGCCGTGTGGATGGTGTGGAGCGTGGTGGTGGTCAACCTGCCCAACATCGGCTTCACCTACAGTAACAACCAGCTGTTCTGGCTGACGGCCTTGCCGGGCCTGTCCGGCGCCACCTTGCGCATCTTTTATTCGTTCATGGTGCCGATCTTCGGCGGCCGCCGCTGGACGGCCATTTCCACGGGCTCGCTCCTGATTCCCGCCATCGGTATCGGCCTGGCCGTGCAGGATGTGAACACGGGCTATCCGACCATGCTGATCCTGGCCCTGCTGTGCGGCTTCGGCGGCGGCAATTTCGCTTCGTCGATGGCCAATATCAGCTTTTTCTACCCGAAGGCGAGCAAGGGCTTCGCGCTGGGCATGAATGCGGGCCTGGGCAACCTGGGCGTGTCGGTGGTGCAGTTCGTCGTGCCGCTGGTGATCACGTTCGCCGTCTTCGGCGCCTGGGGCGGCGATTCGCTCACCTGGGTGAAAAATGGCGTGAGCAAGGACATGTGGCTGCAAAACGCGGGCTTCATCTGGGTGCCGTTCATCGCCTTGAGCACCTTGCTGGCCTGGTTCGGCATGAATGACCTGGCGTCGGCGAAGGCTTCGTTTTCCGAGCAGGCCGTGATCTTCAAGCGCAAGCACAACTGGCTCATGTGCTGGCTGTACACGGGCACCTTCGGCTCCTTCATCGGTTATTCGGCCGCGTTTCCGCTGCTGATCAAGATCCAGTTCCCCGACGTGAATCCGCTCGATTATGCCTTCCTCGGCCCCCTGGTCGGTGCGCTGGCGCGCGTGGCCGGCGGCGTGATTTCCGATAAATTGGGCGGCGCCCGCGTCACCCTGTGGTCGTTCCTGCTGATGATCGGCGCCGTGCTGGGCGTGCTGTACTTCATGCCGCAAGCGGGCGTGGGTGGCAGCTTCAATGGTTTCTTCTGGATGTTCATGCTGCTGTTCGCCGGCACGGGCGTCGGCAATGCGTCGACCTTCCGCATGATCCCCGTGATCTTTTTGACGGAGCACCAGCGCGCGGCCGCCGGCAAGGGCAAGGCGGAGCAGGAGCAAGCCATCGTCGACGCCAACAAGGAAGGCGCGGCCGTCCTGGGCTTTACGTCGGCCGTGGCTGCATATGGCGCCTTCTTCATCCCGAAAAGCTATGGCACCTCGATTGCGCTGACGGGCAGCCCCGACGCGGCCTTGTGGTGCTTCATCGGCTTTTATGTGAGCTGCATCGCGATCACCTGGTGGTGCTATGCGCGCAAGAATGCGCCGATGCCTTGCTAGTTGGCGTCAGAACGCCTGGCAAGTCCTGCTTGCCGGGCGCTGTATAAAGTATTCGAGGTAGTCATGGAAGAACTGGAAAAATTTGTCAACGGCTTCAGCCTGTTTCAGCAGCAGTATTTCAGCGAGCCGCAAACCTTGTACGACAGCCTGCGCGACGGGCAGCGGCCTTCGACCTTGCTGATCGGCTGCTGCGATTCGCGCGTCGATCCCATGCTGCTGACGGGCAGCGACCCGGGCGACATGTTCGTCGTGCGCAATATCGCCAACCTGGTGCCACCGTGTACCCCGGACGCGCCGCCCGGCGTCAGCTCGGCCATCGAGTTCGCCGTCTGCAAGCTGGAAGTGGCCAGGGTCATCGTGCTCGGACATGCGCGCTGCGGCGGCATCCGCGCGCTGCTGGAACCGCAGCCGCGCGCGGAAGGCCAGGAAACGGACTTTGTGGGACAGTGGATGCGCATCGCCGAACCGGTGGCGCAAAGGGTGCGGCGCGAGCTGGCGCACCGCTCGTCGGCGGAACAGCACCACGCGTGCGAGCTGGCCAGCATCCTGCAGTCGCTGGACAACCTGCTCACCTACCCGTGGCTGAAGCGGCGGGTAGAGCAGGGGGTGTTGAAACTGCATGGATGGTATTTCGACATCGACAGCGGGGCCCTGATGGCATATTCGGCGCGCCAGCAGCAGTTCCTGCCCCTGGTCTGCCCGATCGAACGGGCGCGTCATCTGCACGAGCGCCCTTGGCCGGATTCAGCTAAAACGTAACAGATCCCCGCTGCGGTCAAACGCCAGCAGGCTGTCGATGCGGCCTTGCTCGATGGCCGTCACCATGGCGCGCAGGGGCGCCTCGCATTCCTGCGCCGCGGGCGGCTGGCCGTCCTGGCCCGCCAGTCCCGCCACGAAGACCACGTCCCAGTGCGTCTGCATCTGTTTCGACTCCTCTTTCAATGTCTCGAAGCTGTCCAGTTCCTCGGGCAGCTTGTCGGCGCACATCACTGGCGTGAGGGACTTGCCCTGGCCGCCAGGCTGGGCCTGCGCCTGGGTAAAGGTGAACAGCAGGCGTTGCGGCTGCTCCTGGTTGCGGGCGCTGCGCAGCAGGCTGGCGTAATCGGTAATCGGCATGGTGCTCTTTCTCTGTGTTGAACGATGACGACAGGTATACCGCAGCGCCGCCTTGCCGCCCATAGGCAATAGTGACTATCCGGGTGACTACGCGCCTATGCATTCCTGGTGCCGGAAACCGACTTCTTGCCAATACCGCCGGGCACGGCACATCGATAGACTGTTTGTATCGACGCTTGAGCCATCCTGCTTGCAGCGTTTTTTAAGACCTGGCGCCGCTGTCCGCGGCGCAATGTGGAGGTAGCATGAGTCACTTTCTGGACCGCCTGAAATTTTTTAGCAAGCCCGCCGAGCCGTTTTCAAACGGCCATGGCACCGTGGTCGATGAAGACCGTACCTGGGAAAACGCCTACCGCCAGCGCTGGCAGCACGACAAGATCGTGCGCTCCACGCATGGCGTGAACTGCACCGGCTCATGCAGCTGGAAGGTATACGTCAAGAATGGCCTGATCACCTGGGAAACCCAGCAAACCGATTATCCGCGCACGCGGCCCGACCTGCCCAACCACGAACCGCGCGGCTGCCCGCGCGGCGCCAGCTATTCCTGGTACGTGTATTCGGCGCAGCGCGTGAAATACCCGATGGTGCGCGGCCGTCTGATGGAAATGTGGCGCGAAGCGCGCAAGACCATGGACCCCGTCACGGCCTGGGACTGGATCAGCCAGGACCCCGTGCGCTCGCAGCAGTACAAGTCCATCCGCGGCCTGGGCGGCTTCGTGCGCGCCACCTGGGACGAATCGAATGAAATCATCGCCGCCGCGAATGCGCTGACGATCAAGAAATACGGCCCGGACCGCGTTGTCGGCTTTTCGCCGATTCCCGCCATGTCCATGGTCAGCTATGCCTCCGGCACGCGCTACCTGTCGCTGATCGGCGGCGTGGCCCTGAGCTTCTATGACTGGTACTGCGACTTGCCGCCGGCCAGCCCGCAAGTGTGGGGTGAACAGACGGACGTGCCGGAATCGGCCGACTGGTACAACTCGACCTATCTGATGGTGTGGGGCTCGAACGTGCCGATGACGCGCACGCCCGATGCCCACTTCTACACGGAAGTGCGCTACAAGGGCACGAAAACCGTGGCCATCTCGCCCGACTACGGCGAAATGGTGAAATTCGGCGACATCTGGCTGGCGCCGAAGCAGGGCACGGATGCCGCGCTGGCGCTGGCCATGGGCCACGTCATTCTCAAGGAATTCCATTCGGAAGGGCAGAGCGCCTACTTCCGCGACTATGCGCGCCAGTACACGGACTTCCCCATGCTGGTGCTGCTCAAGGAGCATAACGGCACCCTGGTGCCCGACTACTTCCTGCGCGCTTCGCACCTGGACAACAACCTCGACGAAACCAACAATCCGGAATGGAAAACCCTCGTCATCGATGAAACCACGGGCGCCATCACGGCGCCGGCAGGCTCCATCGGCTTCCGCTGGGGCGAATCGGGCAAGTGGAACCTGGAGCAAAAAGCGGGCGGCAGCGGCGAGCCTATCGTGCCGATGCTCTCCATGATCAACGACAGCGACGCCGTCACGGAAGTGGGTTTCGCCTACTTCGGCGGCAAGGATGCGTCGGACATGTTGCTGCGCAAGGTACCTGTGAAAACCATCCGCCTGGCCGACGGCACGACGGGCCTGGTCACCACCGTGTTCGACCTGACGCTGGCCAACTACGGCATCGACCGTGGCCTGGGCGGCGAAAACGTGGCGGAAAGCTATGACGACGACGTGCCGTACACCCCCGCATGGCAGGAGAAGCACACGGGCGTGAAACGCGCCGACGTCATCACCGTGGCGCGCCAGTTCGCGGAAAACGCGGACCAGACGCGCGGCAAGAGCATGGTCATCGTGGGCGCCGGCCTGAATCACTGGTACCACATGGACATGACGTACCGCGGCATCATCAACATGCTGATGATGTGCGGCTGTATCGGCCAGTCGGGCGGCGGCTGGGCCCATTACGTGGGCCAGGAAAAACTGCGTCCGCAAACGGGCTGGACGCCGTTGGCCTTTGCCCAGGACTGGGTGCGTCCGATGCGCCAGATGAACGGCACCTCGTTCTTCTATGCTCACACGAGCCAGTGGCGCCATGAAAAGCTGGAAACGGGCGACATCGCCTCGCCATCGGCGGCCGGCGGCACGGGCGACCTGACCCTGCTCGACTACAACGCCAAGGCGGAACGCATGGGCTGGCTGCCATCGGCGCCGCAGCTGCAGACCAATCCGCTGGAAGTGGCCAAGGCCGCCAAGGCGGCAGGGCAGGCGCCGGCCGCATATGCGCTCGACCAGATCAAGGCGGGCCAGCTGCAGTTCTCGTGCGACGACCCGGACAACCCGGCCAACTTCCCGCGCAATATGTTTGTCTGGCGTTCGAATATCCTGGGCAGCTCCGGCAAGGGCCACGAGTACTTCCTGAAATACCTGCTCGGCACGCAGAACGGCTTGCTCAGCGACGAAGACGACTGCATCACGCCGAAGCAGGTGAAAGTGCGCCCGGCCGCCGAAGGCAAGCTCGATCTGCTGGTGGTGCTGGACTTCCGCATGTCGACCACTTGCCTGTATGGCGACGTGGTGCTGCCGACGGCCACCTGGTACGAAAAGGATGATCTGAATACGTCGGACATGCATCCGTTCATCCACCCGCTGTCGGAAGCCGTGCAGCCCTTGTGGCAATCGAAGTCGGACTGGGAAATCTACAAGGGCATCGCCGAGAAATTCTCGGAAATCGGCGGCGAGCTCCTGGGCACCCAGCAAGACATCATCCTCACGCCGCTGATGCACGACACCCCGGGCGAACTGGGCCAGCCTTTCGATCCCAAGGATTGGCGCGCCGGCGAATGCGACGCCATTCCCGGCAAGACCATGCCGAACATGACGGTGGTCGAGCGCAATTACCGCGACGTGTACAAGAAGTTCACCTCGATCGGCCCGCTGCTGGAAACCATCGGCAACGGCGGCAAGGGCATTTCCTGGAAAACGGGGCATGAAGTCGAGGTACTACGCGGCGTCAACCGCACGGTGCTCGAAGAAGGCGTCTCCAAGGGCCAGCCGCGCCTCGATACGGCCATCGACGCGGCCGAGATGATTTTGTCGCTGGCGCCGGAAACGAATGGCCATGTGGCCGTCAAGGCCTGGGCCGCGCTGTCCGCCATCACGGGACGCGAGCATACGCACCTGGCGTTGCCGCGCGAGCATGACAGCATCCGCTTCCGCGACGTGCAGGCGCAGCCGCGCAAGATCATTTCCTCGCCCACCTGGTCGGGCCTGGAAAGCGAGGAAGTCAGCTACACGGCCGGCTATACCAACGTGCATGAACTGATCCCTTGGCGCACCCTGACGGGCCGCCAGCAGTTCTACCAGGATCACCTGTGGATGCGCGATTTCGGCGAGGGACTGTGCGTGTACAAGCCGGCCATCAACACGAAGACGACGGAAGCGCTGCTGGGCACCAAGCCGAACGGCAACAAGGAACTGGCGCTGAACTTTTTGACGCCGCACCAGAAGTGGGGCATCCACTCCACGTATTCGGACAACCTGCGCATGCTGACCCTGTCGCGCGGCGGACCGCACGTGTGGCTGTCGGAGACCGACGCGAAGACGGCCGGCATCGTCGACAACGACTGGATCGAAGTATTCAACGTGAACGGCAGCCTGACGGCGCGCGCCATCGTCAGCCAGCGCATCCCGGCCGGCATGACGATGATGTATCACGCCCAGGAAAAGATCATCAACGTGCCTGGCGCGGAGATGACGGGCAAGCGGGGCGGCATCCATAACTCGGTGACGCGGGCCGTGCCCAAGCCGACGCACATGATCGGCGGCTACGCCCAGCTGGCGTACGGCTTCAATTACTACGGCACGGTGGGCTCCAACCGCGATGAATTCGTATTGGTGCGCAAGATGAACAAGGTCGACTGGCTCGAAGGCCCGTTGCAGGAAGAAGGAGCATAGTATGAAAATCAGAGCGCAAATCGGCATGGTGCTGAACCTGGACAAGTGCATCGGCTGCCACACCTGTTCCGTCACCTGCAAGAACGTATGGACCAGCCGCGACGGCGTCGAGTACGCATGGTTCAACAACGTCGAGACGAAACCGGGCATCGGCTATCCGAAGCAGTGGGAAAACCAGGACAAGTGGAATGGCGGCTGGCGCCGCACGGACGCGGGCAAGATCGAGCCGCGCCAGGGCAGCCGTCTGAAAATCCTGGCCAACATCTTCGCCAACCCGAACCTGCCGGCCATCGACGAGTATTACGAGCCGTTCACCTACGACTACGAGCACCTGCAAAGCGCGCCGCTGTCGCAGACGCCGCCGACGGCCCGTCCGATCTCCGTGCTGACGGGAAAAAAGATGGAAAAAATCGAGTGGGGTCCGAATTGGGAAGATGACCTGGGCGGCGAATTCGCCCAGCGCAGCAAAGATAAACTGTTCGACAACATGCAGAAGGAGATGTACGGCACGTTCGAAAACACCTTCATGATGTACTTGCCGCGCCTGTGCGAGCATTGCCTCAACCCGACGTGCGTGGCGTCTTGCCCGTCCGGCTCCGTGTACAAGCGCGAAGACGACGGCATCGTGCTGATCGACCAGGACAAGTGCCGCGGCTGGCGCATGTGCATCTCCGGTTGCCCGTACAAGAAGATTTACTACAATTGGTCGTCCGGCAAGGCGGAGAAGTGCACCTTCTGCTTCCCGCGCATCGAAGCGGGCCAGCCTACCGTGTGCTCGGAAACGTGCGTGGGCCGCATCCGCTACCTGGGCGTGCTGCTGTACGACGCCGACAGGATCGAAGCTGCCGCCTCCGTGCCGCAGGAGCAGGACCTGTACCAGGCGCAGCTCGACCTGTTCCTCGACCCGCACGACCCGGCCATCATCGCCGAGGCGCGCCGCCAGGGCATCCCGGACCTTTGGCTGGAAGCGGCCGTCAAGTCGCCCGTCTACAAGATGGCCGTCGAGTGGAAAGTGGCGTTCCCGCTGCATCCCGAGTACCGCACCTTGCCGATGGTGTGGTATGTGCCGCCCCTGTCGCCGATCCAGGCGGCCGCCGAATCGGGCAAGCTGGGCGTGAACGGCATGCTGCCGGACACGCAGAGCCTGCGCATTCCCGTGCAGTACCTGGCCAATCTGCTGACGGCCGGCGACCAGCCGCCCATCGTCACGGCACTGGACCGCATGCTGGCCATGCGTGCCTACATGCGCAGCAAGACCGTCGAGAAGGTGGAGAACCTCACGGTTCTGAAACAGGTGGGCTTGACCAAGGCGCAGGTGGAGGACATGTACCACATCATGGCCATCGCCAATTACGAAGACCGCTTCGTCATCCCCAGCAGCCACAAGGAAATGGCCGAGGACAGTTTCAACGAGAAGGGTTCGTGCGGCTTCAGCTTCGGCAATGGCTGCTCGGACGGCACCAGCGAGCCGACCTTGTTCGGCAAGAAAAAGCACGGTTCGGCCATCTTCATGCAGATGCCGAAGTCGCGCAAAACGGCGCCAGGCGCTTAAGGAGCTCATATGGAACACGCTATGCATCACTACCAAGTCCTTTCTCGCCTGCTGCTGTATCCCGAGCCAGAGCTGATCGCGCACCTGCCGCAGCTCGGCGCCGCGCTGGCGGCCGTGCCGGAGCAGCACGCGCTGCTGCGGCCCTTGCTGGCGCATCTGGAAAGCAGCAGCCTGATCGACCTGCAGCAGCAGTACGTGGCCACCTTCGACCGCAATCCGTCGCACTCGCTGCACCTGTTCGAGCATATCCACGGCGAATCGCGCGACCGGGGCCAGGCCATGGTCGACCTGATGGAGGAATACAAGCGCCACGGCCTGCAAATGGTGGGCGACGACTTGCCCGACTTCGTGCCCCTGTTCCTGGAGTTTCTGGCGCAGCTCGACGAGGAAGTCTCGGCACCGCTGCTGGGCGACGCCGTCCACGTGCTGGCGCACATCGGCCGCAAGCTGACGGCCAACGGCAGCCCGTACGCGCCCGTCTTCACGCTGCTCGAACGCCTGAGCCCCGTGGCGGCAGAAATGCTGGCCGAACCGCCGGTGCGCGACATGGACGAAGCGCTGGAAACCTTCGGTCCCGGTGCGGACGGCGTCGAGCCGTTGCTGCGCCAAGCGCCGGGCGGCGTCCATCCCGTGCATTTTCACCCGCAGCCGCGGCGCGCCGCTTGAATCGCGTCCGCATGAGGAGAGTACATCATGAGTAATTACTTGCATCAATTTGTGTATGGCATTTATCCATACATCGCGCTGGCCATCTTTTTCCTGGGTAGCCTGATCCGTTTCGACCGCGAGCAATATACGTGGAAGTCCGATTCCAGCCAGCTGCTGCACCGCGGCAGCCTGCGCCTCGGCAATATCCTGTTCCACATCGGCATCATCGGCCTGCTGTTCGGCCATGCGGCCGGCTTGCTGACCCCCGTCTGGGTATGGGATACCCTGGGCGTGTCGCATAGCCTGAAGCAGGGCGTGGCCATGGCGGCCGGCGGCGTGATGGGCGGCCTGTGCCTGGTCGGCATCCTGATCCTGCTGGCGCGCCGCTTCGGCAATGAACGGCTGCGCGCCGTCACCACGGCTGGCGACAAGCTGGTGATGGTGTGGATCTTGCTGACCTTGCTGCTGGGCCTGTCGTCGATCTTCGTCTCGGCTTCGCACATGGATGGCCACATGATGGTCTTGCTGATGAACTGGGCGCAGCACATCGTGACCTTCCGCGGCGACGCGGCCAGCTTCATCGTCGATGCGCCGCTGGTGTTCAAGCTGCACCTGTTCATGGGCATGTCGCTGTTCGTCATCTTCCCGTTCACCCGCCTGGTGCACGTGTGGAGCGGCTTTGGCGCCATTGGATATCTGGGCCGCGCCTATCAACTGGTGCGCCGCCGCTAAGAAAGGAGCTACATCATGGGAATCTCCGTCAATGGCATCGATATCGACGATGCCGACATCGCGCAGGAGCTGCCGCATCACGACGGCGCCGGCAATCCGCTGAAACAGGCCGTGCATGAACTGGTGCTGCGCCGGCTCCTGCTCGACGAAGCCGAACGCCTCGGCGTGCAGGGTGGCAGTACTGACGACCGCATCGAAGCGTTGTTTGCGCAGGAAGTGCGCGTGCCGCCCGCCGACGATGCGGCTTGCCGCACCTTTTATGCGCAGCGCCCGCAGCTGTTCAGCAGCGGGGCGCTGGTCGAGGCGCGCCACATCCTGTTCCAGGTGACGCCCGAGGCGCCGCTGGAGCTGCTGCGCACGACGGCGCAAGCCGTGCTCGATGCCTTGAAACTGGCGCCCGAGCGCTTCGGCGAACTGGCGGCGCAGTATTCGAACTGCCCGTCCGGCGCCCTGGGGGGCAACCTGGGCCAGCTGTCGCCGGGCCAGAGCGTGCCGGAATTCGACGCGCTGCTGTTCCGCCTGGAAGAGGGCGCGCTGGCCGGCCATTTGCTGGAAACGCGCTTCGGCTACCACATCGTGCAAGTGCTGCGCCGGGTCGAAGGCCAGGCCATCGCCTATGAGGCGGTGCAGGCGCAGATCGCCGACCGCCTGTCGCGCGCCGCGTGGCAGCGCGCCGTGCACCAGTACCTGCACTTGCTGGTGGGCCGCGCAGAGATCGCCGGCGTCGAGCTGGAAGGCACAGCCAGTCCGCTGGTTCAGTAGGCTGAAAGGCGTAGTCCGAAAGGCGTAGGCCGCTAGGCCTTCTGGGGCACAGCCAGATCGTGCCCCAGCCTTTACAATCAAGAAAGAAACAGGAGTAGCGTCATGGGTAGCGTCAAGTTGCAGGACCGTTTTGGCCGTTCGATCGATTATGTGCGGCTGTCCGTTACCGACCGTTGCGATTTGCGCTGCAGTTACTGCATGCCCAAGGGCTTTCGCGGCTTCGAGGAACCGAAGGACTGGCTGACATTCGACGAGATCGAGCGCCTGCTGGGCATCTTCGTTCGCCTCGGCACGCGCCGCGTGCGCCTGACGGGCGGCGAGCCCCTGTTGCGGCGCAACCTGCCCGAACTGGCGCAGCGGCTGACGGCGCTGCCTGGCCTGCAGGACCTGTCGCTGTCGACGAATGCCACCCAACTGGGCAAGCACGCCGTGGCCTTGCGCGCGGCGGGCGTGGACCGCATCAACGTCAGCCTGGATTCGCTGGACCGCGCCTGCATGCAGCAGATCACGGGACGCGACAGCCTGCAACCGATTCTGGATGGCCTGATGGCGGGCAAGGCGGCCGGTTTCGACCCGATCAAGATCAATATGGTGGCCATGCGCGGCGTCAATGACGGCCAGATCGAGGCCATGGCGGCGTTCTGCATCGAGCAGCAGTTCATCCTGCGCCTGATCGAAGCCATGCCCATGGGCAGCACGGGCCGCAATGCCTGCTACATGCCCCTTGGCCCCGTGCGCGAGCGCCTGGCGGCCCGCTTTGGCCTGGTGCCGCAGGCGATGGAGCTCGGTGGCGGGCCGGCGCGCTACATGGCGACAGCCGACGGGCGCTCGAGCATCGGCTTCATCACGCCCATGTCGCAGCATTTTTGCGCCACCTGCAACCGCGTGCGCCTGTCCGTCGATGGTACCCTGTACCTGTGCCTGGGCCAGGAAGAGAAATTCGCCTTCGGCCCCATGCTGCGCGGCGGGGCCACGGATGCGGAGATCGAAGCGGCGATCCGCGCCGCCATCGAACTCAAGCCGCAGCAGCATGATTTCAATACGCAGCCCGATAAAATCATCCGGTTCATGGCACAGACGGGCGGCTGAGGCAGTTTGCATTTACATTCAAGGGCGGTATGAAATTCAAGGCGATGTTTTCCTCCTGGCAGAAGCTGTCGACCAAGATCGTCGGCGCGCTGCTGCTCATGCTGGTGCTGGCCCTGAGCGCCATCGGTTGCACCCTGTTCCTGTCGTGGCAGCTGGAAGGCAGTTCGGCCGCCATCAACGAGACGGGCCGGCTGCGCATGCAGACCTACCGCCTGACCCTGCTGCTTGCCAGCGATGCCCGCGAACAGGCGCGCCAGCAAGCGATGCTGATCGACGAGACCCTGGCCAAGATCGGCCACGGCGACCCGCAGCGCCCCTTGTTCCTGCCGCCCAGCACGGCCATCAAGTCGGAATTCGAGCGCATCGGCGTTGCCTGGCGCGGCGCCTTGCGTCCGGCCGCGCTGGCCGCCGATTCCGTCGCGCGCGCGCGCCAGTTCGAGCATGACGCCGATACCTTCGTGGGGCAGGTCGACCAATTGGTGCGCCTGATCGAACACGATAGCGAACAGCGCACCTTCTGGCTGCGCGCCTCGCAGCTGATCCTCGTCGGCATGGCCGTCATCGGCACGGTCAGCATGATCTACCTGATGTTCATGCTGATCATCGAACCGGTGACGCGGCTGCGCCTTGGCATGCAGCGCATGAAGGAGCGCGATTTCAGCGTGCGCCTGGCAGTGGAAAGCAATGACGAATTCGGCCAGCTGGCCAGTGGCTTCAACCAGATGGCCGACCGCCTGCAGGCGCTGTACGGCAACCTGGAAGAGGGCGTGCGCAGCAAGACGGCCACCCTCGAATACCGCAACCGCGAACTGGCGCTGCTGTACGAAAGCGCCGCCTTTTTGCAGCGCCCGCAGCCCCTGGAAGACATTTGCGGCGGCTTCATGCAGCGCATCGTCGACTATTTCGAAGCCGACGGCTCCACCGTGCGCGTGCTCGACGCCGAGCGGGGCAACCTGCACATGGTGGTGCACACGGGCCTGTCCGAGGAGCTGGTGGCGTCCGAGCATTGCCTGAAGGTGGGCGACTGCCTGTGCGGCACGGCCGTCGAGATGAAGGTGGCGAAGGTGCACGACATGCGCCGCATCGACAAGGCGCACGAGCTGCGCTGCCACCGCGAAGGCTTTGCCACCGTCTCCGTCTTCCATATCCACGCGCACGAACAGCACCTGGGCTTTTTCAACCTGCATTTCCGCCATGCGCGCGTGTTTTCCGCGCGCGAGCTGGCCTTGCTGGAAACCCTGGGCCAGCTGCTGGGCATCGCGCTGGAAAACCTGCGCCTGGCCGCGCGCGAGCGCGAAATGGCCATTTCCGAAGAGCGCAACCTGGTGGCGCAAGGCCTGCACGACAGCATCGCGCAAAGCCTCAATTTCCTCAACCTGCAAGTGCAGATGCTCGACGACTCCGTGCGCAACGCCCGTTTCGACGAGGTGGCGGGCATCGTGCCGGCCCTGCATGCGGGCGTGAAGGAAAGCTACGAGGACGTGCGCGAGCTGCTGGCGAACTTCCGCAGCCGCCTGATGGAGGATGACCTGATCGGCTCCCTGCGCGCGGCGGTGGACAAATTCCGCCGCCAGACGGGCATCGAGGCCGATCTGCTGGCCGACGTCGACGGCGCGCCATTCCCCCGCGAGCAGCAATTGCAGTTATTATTCATCGTGCAGGAAGCGCTGTCGAACATCCGCAAGCACGCCCAGGCCAGCCACGTCGAGGTGCGCCTCGCCGATCACCAGGACTTTACCTTGACGATCAGCGATAATGGCGTCGGCTTCGATGCCGCCGCCGTGCTGGAAAAGGGCGACAGCCATGTCGGCATCCATATCATGCGCGAGCGCGCACAGCGCATCGACGCCACGTTCGACGTGCATGCCTGTCCCGGCGGCGGCACGACCGTCGAACTGCACCTGTCGCGCGAACAGCGCCGCGCCGCCTAAGTAACTACCTGAAAGTACAAAAAATGGAGACTCCCGATAAACCGATCACCGTCATGCTGGTGGACGACCACGCGCTGTTCCGCAGCGGCATACGCTCGCTGCTGCAGCGGCATACGGATTTTTCCGTCGTGGGCGAGGCGGCCGATGGCGTGGAAGGCATCAAGCGCGCCATCCAGCTGCAGCCCGACGTGGTGCTGCTGGACCTGAACATGGCCGGCATGTCCGGCGTCGAAGCGCTGCAACTGATGCAGCACGACTGTCCCGACACGGCCATCGTCATGCTGACCGTGTCGGAAGACGCGGAAGACCTGGCGACGGCCCTGCGCGCGGGCGCCTGCGGTTATCTGATCAAGAATATCGACGCCGACTACCTGGTGCGTGCCATCCGCCGCGCGGCCGCCGGCGAAGTCGTCATCGCCGAAGCCATGACGGGCAAGCTGGTGGCGCAGCTGCAGGCGGGCACGCGGCGCGAGGAACCCGTGTCGGAACTCGACAAGCTCACGCCGCGCGAAAAGGAAATCATCGACTGCCTGTCGCGCGGCGAGAGCAACAAGGGCATCGCCCGCACCCTCGACCTGGCCGAAAGCACGGTCAAGATCCACGTGCAGAACGTGCTGAAAAAACTCAACCTCACCAGCCGCGTGCAGGCGGCCGTGTATGCGGTCGAACACCGCCAGGGCAAGTAGCCCGGTAGAAGGGTCTGGCCCGCCGGGTCGGACCCAGGCCCACTGCCATCTATTTCGCTAGTTCTTTTTGCCGATAGCCGTCCTTGTGCTTTTAAAGTAGTATATTGAATATATCTTTAAAAGCGAGCCCATCATGGCCATCACCCCGATCAGCGAACCTTCTCCTTCTGCCGCCGCCCCTGGCGCGGCGCCCTGGCATGCCGGCCACGCCGTCTGGCAACTGGGTTTCCGCCCGTTCTACCTGCTGGCGGCCGTGTTTGCGGCCATCAGCATTCCCCTGTGGCTGGCCAGCTATTTCGGCGTGCTTGCGGGCGGCCTGCACGTGGGGCTGGGCTGGCATATGCATGAAATGGTGTTCGGCTTCGCGCTGGCCGTCGTCGTTGGTTTCCTCTACACGGCGGGGCGCAACTGGACGGGCTTGCCCACGCCGCACGGCGCCCAGCTGATGGCGCTGGCGGCGTTGTGGCTGGCGGGGCGCGTGGCCATGCTGTGCGGCCCCGGCCTGCTGCCAGCGCTGGTCGACTGGCTGTTCCTGCCGCTGGCCGCATGGCCCCTGTATCGGGTGCTGCGCCGCTCGGGCAATACGCGCAACCTGTTCCTCGTCGGCTTGCTGGCCTTGCTGGCGCTGGCCAATGGCCTGTTCCACGCGTCCGTGCTGGGCTGGCTGCCGCTGTCGCTGTTTGTGCCCGTGCAGGCGGCCATCTTCATCATCGTGCTGATCGAATCGGTGATCGGCGCGCGCGTCATTCCCATGTTCACCCGCAATGGGGCGCCAGGCAGTACGCCCGTGGCCAGCCCGCAGCGGGCCTTGATCGCCGTGGCCTGCATGGCGGCGGCTGCGATCGCGTGGCTGGCTGGTGCGCCGTCCTGGCTGACGGCGCTGCTGGCCCTCTGTGCCGCCGGCGTGTCGCTGGCCAACCTGCTGGCATGGCAGCCACAGCGCACCTTGCGCGTGCCGCTGCTGTGGATCCTGCACCTGTCGTATGCGTGGATAGGCATCGGCTTCGCGCTGCTGGCGCTGGCCAGCCTGCACCTGCTGCCGGCCAGCGCCGCGTTTCACGCGCTGACGGTGGGGTCGATGGCGGGCCTGATCATCGGCATGATGACGCGCACCACCCTAGGCCACACGGGCCGCCCGTTGAAAGGCGGCAGGGCGGAAGCGGCGATGTACTGGCTGATCCAGCTGGGCGCGCTGGCGCGCCTGCTGGCCGCCGTCGGTCCCGTTTCGCTCTCCATGCCGCTGCTGCTGGCGGCCGGCGCTTGCTGGTCGCTGGCCTTTGGCCTGTATGCGTGCGTGTATGCGCCGTACCTGTGGCGCGCCAGGGTGGATGGCCGCGAAGGCTAGGCTGGTATCAGGAAGGGCGCCAGACCAGCAGTTTCCTGATTTCCGGCGTCCAGTAGGACAGCGATTCGCCCACGACGAATAGCAGCAGGCCCAGCATCAAGGTTCTCAGCAGCAAATCCCTGCACCAGATCATGTCGTCTCCCTCACTTTTATATTGCCAATTTTGTCACTGCATGCCCCGCCAAATTGCGTTTATGGTATGGCCACTTGCTCGGGCGGCGGCGTCTGTGCCGTGAAGGCGGCGGCGGCCTCGATGGCCTGCGCCAGCGCCTGTTCCAGTGCATCGAGGGCGGCGGCGGCATCGTCGCCGGCGTGCAGCAGCTGTTCCGCATGCTGGGCCGCATGCAGGGTGGCAGGCAGGGCCAGGCTGCCGGCCACGCCCGCCAGCTTGTGCGCCAGCGCGGCGGCGTCGCTGCGGGCATTGGCCGCCAGCAGGGCGCGCATGGCGTCCACCGTGTTGCGATAAGTGCTGCCAAAGCGCGACAGGTGCTGGCGGTAGGGCGCTGCATCGGGCCACTGCGCCATCCCCTGCGCCAGGTCGATCGCGGGCGCCGCGCCGTTTGGCGGCACGGGCATCGCCATTTCGGCCATGGACGGCGGCAGGGACGGCAGCCCTTGCGCATGGCGCCGGTGCGCGCGCGCGATCAGGTCTATGGTCTGCGGCACGTCGAACGGTTTGCTGATGAAATGGTTCACGCCCGCTTCCAGCGCCGCCGCGCGCTGTGTCTGGAACGCCCCAGCCGTCAGTGCGACTATGGGCAGGTCCTGGAATTGCGGCAGCTGGCGCAGCGCGCGCGTCGCCTGCAAGCCATCCATGACGGGCATCTGCACATCCATCAGCACGATGTCGACGTCGGCGGGGTGCGCCAGCAGCCAGTCCAGCGCCTGCCGGCCATCGCAGGCGAATGAGGGCGCGGCCCCCTGGTCGCACAGGATATGCTTGACCACGTCGCGGTTGATCTCGCTGTCGTCGACCACCAGCACGCGCACGCCGGCCAGCTGGCGCTCTTCCAGCGGAGCAAGGCTGGCGTCCAGGCCGGCGGCCCTGGCGCGCTGCTGGCGCGCTTCCACCGTCGCGTTGTACAGGCTGGAAGCGGTCACCGGTTCGTTGAGGATGGCATCGGCGGCATTGGCCGGGTCGGTGCACCGTCGCGCGGGCGCTGTCGCCGGCGCGCCGCTGGCTGCCAGGATGACGACGGGGCAGTCCTGCGGCGGCAAGTATTCGCGCAGCGCGCGCGCCGTGGCTTCGCCATCGAGCCCCTGCATGCGCGCGGCCAGCAGCACCACGCCGGGCCGCGCATCCCCGGCGCAGGCCAGCGCATAATCGAGTGCCGCCTGGCCGCCGGACACGGCATGCACGTGCCAGCCCAGGCCGCGCGCCACGGCGCCCACCGCTTCGCGCGTGCCGGCGTTGCCATCGGCCAGCAAGACGCGCAGGTCCTGCATGCCCTGCATGTCGGGCGAGGACAGGGCGCCGGCGGGCAGCAGTTGCAGCGGCACCGTGAAACTGAATGCGCTGCCCTGGCCCAATGCGCTTTTCAGGTGCAGGGCGCCGCCCATCAGGCGCACCAGCTGGCGGCAGATGGTCAGGCCCAGGCCCGTGCCGCCGAAGCGGCGCGTGGTGGACGTGTCGGCCTGGGCGAAGGCGGAAAAGATCGCTTCCTGCACTTCGGGGGCGATGCCGATGCCCGTGTCGCGCACGCAAAAGAGCAGCACGGCGGCGTCGCCGTCCCGGCTCTCCAGCGCACTCGTCAGCTCGACCGTGCCTTGCGCGGTGAACTTGATGGCATTGCTGGTCAGGTTGACCAGCACCTGTTCCAGCCGCAGCGCGTCGCCCAGCACGTGGTCGATGCCATCGGGCAGCGGCCCGATCCGCACCTCAACCGGCTTGTCATGCGCGGCCACGCCCATGCTGGCGGCAATCTTCTCGATCACTTCGGCCAGGCGGAACGGCGCCTGCTCGATGGTCATGTGGCCCGCCTCGATTTTCGAGACGTCCAGCACGTCGTTGATGATGCCCAGCAGCGACTGGCCGGCGGCGCGGATCTTGCGCGTCATCAGCAGCCCTTCTTCATCCTGGCTGCCCCTTTCCAGCAGCCAGGCCATGCCGAGGATGGCGTTGAGCGGCGAGCGGATTTCATGGCTCATGTTGGCGAGGAATTCCGCCTTGCTGCGGTTGGCCGCCTCGGCGCCATCGCGCGCCAGCAGCATGGCCGCCTCGGCCTGCTTTTGCGCGGAAATATCCTGGGCAAAGATCAACGTGGCCGGCCCATCCTTGAGCATCACGCGCGTGCTGGTCTTGAGGATGGGCACGGGCCGGCCCTGCTTGTCCACGCCGACGGCTTCAAACATCTGTTCGCTGGCCGAATCGGCCTCGATCAGCGCCTCGTTGCTTGCCAGCGCCACTTGCGAGGCGGGCGTGAGCATGGCGCGCCAGGGCAGGCCGCTCAGGTCATCCTCGAGCGCGTAGCCGTGCAGGTGGCGGTAGCGGGGATTGGAATACACGAAGCGCCCATGGCGCAGGATGGCGATCGCCACGGGCGCATCTTCGATCAAGGTGCGAAAGCGCGTTTCGCTGTCGGACACGGCTTGCATGGCCTGGCGTTCCCTTTCCTGCTCCACCTGCCAGGCGGCTTGCTGCCGCCGCCGCCGCTGGCTCCAGAACAGCAGGCTGGCCGCGGCCAGGGCCAGCATGGCAAAGCAGAGGGTGTAGCCCAGCGCCTGCCGCCGCAGCGGGGCGGCGATGGCCGCTTCTTCGCGGCTCAGGCCGATGATCAGGGCGCGGTCCATGTGCAGCTCAGGCGGGGCGATGGTCGCCATGGCCATGACGCGGGGGGCGGCGGAGGCACCGGTCCCGGCAATCTCGACGCCGCTCAGCACGCCCGCCTGGTAGCCGCTGTCGCGGAAGCGCCGCAGGAAGCTGCCGGGCAGGTCCACATTGCCGCCATTGGCGCTTTTGGCCGGATAGTTCAGGAATTGCCGGCCGTCGCCATGCACCACCACGGCCCAGACATCGGCCGCATACATGGCGGTGCGGAACTTGGCCGTGAAGTATTCGCGGTCGAAGGTGGCCACCACGACGCCGGCAAAGCGGCCTTGCCGGTCCTGCACCATGCGCGACGCCGTGATGACCAGGTCCCGCCTGAAGGACAGGAAAGGGGCCGAGATGTACAGCATGCGCGCATCGGGCGCGTCGCGCGCCGTCTGGAAGTAGCCGCGGCGCGAAAAATCCTGGCCGGCCAGCTCCGGGATGTTGGTGGCGACCGGCTTGCCGCTGGCATCGATGACCAGCATGGTGCGCACGCCCGGCATGGCGTCGACCAGCGCGGCCAGGCGCCGTGGCAGGGCTTGCCCGGCGTCGGGTGCGGCGCCGGCGGCAAGATAATCACGGATCACGCCGTCGAGCACCTGATTCGTCGCCGCCAGGTCGACTTCGATATTTTTTGCCAGCAGCGCTGTCAGCACGCTCAGCCGTTCACGCTCGGCCGCATCGTGCCGCGCCGCCTCGGCCAGGTGCGCGTAGGCGAGGGCGGCAGCGACGATCAGCAGCCCGAGGAGCAAGAACAGCCATTCGATCAGTCGCCTGCACAACGCCGCCGCATCTGTGTGATAGCTCATGTGGCGATGCTATACCTGATATGCACGGAGAACAACTTTTACGCATGACTACGCAGGTGATAGTGTGGCCAATTTGCCGCCAGGCGGCAGCCGCCGGCTAGCGCGCCAGCCAGCGCTCGACCATTGCGCGCAGCTGGGCGGCCGTGAAGGGCTTGGCCAGATAATCGTCCATGCCGGCCGCCACGCAGCGCTGCCGGTCGTCTCCGGTGACGCCGGCCGTGAGGGCGATGACGGGCAGGCGTGGCGCGCCGCTGGCCGCTTCGCGGGCGCGCAGGGCCTGGCACGCCTGGTAGCCGTCCATGACGGGCATCATGCCATCCATCAGGACCAGGTCGTACTGCTGTTCGGCCAGCGCCTGCAGGCCCAGCGCGCCGTTCTCCGCCGTGTCGATGGCGTAGCCGCAGGTGCCCAGCTGCAGGCATACCAGCTGGCGGTTCAGCGCCGTATCCTCGACCAGCAGGATGCGCGCGCCCGGTGCCGGCGCCGGCGCAGATTCGGATGCGGATGGCGGCGCTGTCTCGGGCGCCGGCGGCTTGGCGGCATTCGCCGCTTCCGCGCCCGTTTGCAGCGCCGGCGCCATGGCCGCGTCGCGCTCCTGGCGTCGCAGCAGGGACATGATCAGGGCGATGGCCGCGGCCAGCACGAGCAGGCTGACCACGGCCGCGCCGCCCATGGTGCGCAGCATGCGCCGCCAGCCCGCTAGGTAGACCTCGTCCGTCACCGTCACGTTGATGGCCAGCGGATAGTCGCGTACCAGCCGTATGCCGGCCAGGCGGTTGACCGCGCGTCCCTGGTCGGCCACGCGCGGCGAGTCCACTTGCAGCACGCCATCGGTCTTGCCCTGTTCTAGCAGGCGATAGGTGCTGCCCGTCAGGTTGCGCTTGCCCATCATGGCGGGCACGGCCGGCCAGCGGGCCAGCAGCGTGTAGTCGCTGCGGTATAGGGAAAAGGCCGTGTGTTCGCCGATGCTGGTGCTGTGGAAGAATTTGCTGAAGAAGTCGCACGACAGGCCGACCAGCACCACGCCCAGGAAGCGGCCGTCCGGCCCGCTGATGCGCCGGCTGATATAGAAGGTCCAGGCGCCATTGCCCTTGTTTTGCACGGGCGCGCTGACATGCATGCCGCCGTCCGGATGGCGCCGGTGATACTCGAAGTAGTCGCGCTCGTCGAGGCGGATGGGAGGCGCGGGAAAGGCGCGGCTGAAGGCCAGCACGCTGGCATCGCTGCCGACGATGGACACCACATCCACTTGCGGCACGCCGCCGATCTTGTGCAACAGCATCTGGTGCATGGCCGGCGTGCCGGCGGCCGCGGCCAGCGCTTGCGCATCCACGGGGGCGGCGGCTTCGATTTCGTTGCTGACGCTGTCGAGCACCAGGCTGGCCGCCGTCATGCTCTGCGCCGTGTTTTCCGCCAGCAGCAGCGACAGCTTGGACAGGTCCTGTTTCCAGTCATCGACGGCTTCGTGGTGCAGCAGCACGCCGGAGACGACGATGCTCAGCGCCAGCAGGCCCACCAGCACCAGGCCCGCGACGGCCGCCGTGGTGCGTGGCCGGTAGCGGTGCGCCAGACGCAGGAGGGCCTGGCGCGCGTTCATGCCTGCGCGCCCGTGTATTCAAGCATGCTGCGGCGTACCTCCTGCTCCACTGCGCCGACCAGCGCTGCCGTTTCAGCGAGCCAGCCCGGCGCCGCCACGCCCCGGTGGCGCACCAGGTGCTCCAGTTCCGCGAGCCGCGCCACCAGGGTACTGGCGCCCAGCAGGACCACGGTGCCGCGCAAGGTATGGCAGCTATGCACGATGGCTTGCGCCGCGCCGCCGCGCACGGCCTGCTCCACGCGCGCAAACATGGCTGGCGACGTATCGAGGTAGGTCTGCGACAGGGCGCGGAACATCTCCAGGTCGCGGCCGGTGGCCTGGAACAGCACGGCAGGATCGATGTGGCGATAGGCTGGCATGGCGGCTCCGGGACGAGAGGGGAGGCGGTGGCGGGCTAGGCGGCCAGGCTATTGCGCCGCGCATGGCCGGCGCAGCAGGCGCGCAGATAGCCGCGCAGTTCGTCGTAATTGACGGGCTTGGCAAAGAACACCACGCCGGGTGGTACGCCGCCCCGTTCTTCCAGTTCCTCCGGCGTCAGGCTCGACAGCATGGCGATGTGCATGTCCGCCAGCAGCGGGTCGGCCAGGATGGTGCGGATCACCTCGTAGCCGTCGATGCCTTCCATGATGATGTCGGCCAGCAGGATATCGGGCTGGTCGCGGGCAATTTCCATCAGCGCCTGGTAGCCGTTCTCGCAAAAGCGCAAGCTTGCCTGCAAGCCCCATGCGCCGATCTGCTTTTCATACAGCGCGCGTTCGATGGGATTGTCTTCGATCACCAAAATCGAGGGCGGGCGGCCCGATGGGACGGGGCGGCTGGCCCGCGCCGCGCGCTGGTCCTGGCCCGGCTGGCCGGGATTGCCCTTGTAAGCCTCGACAGCCGCGAGGGGAATGCGCCGGTGGCCGCCCTTGGTCTTCCAGGCTTCGATAACGCCGGCCTCGACCAGTTGCTGCACCGATGTGACCGAGATGCCGAGGATTTCGGCGGCCTTTTGGGTAGTGCAAACGTCTGCAGTGTGCATGATGGGTTCTATGGTCGCGGATGAAGTTAAAGGGAATGATACGCAATCGCGCTGAAGAAATCAATTTTAACGAATTAGATGAATTCACTAAAAACCTTGCATGTCGCGCACCGGCTCCTGACGCACGCTCATGGCCGGCTTGCTATGCCGCTGCAGTCATCGGCCCGCGCCACGTCCGCCGTTTGCAGGGCCGTGACGGCTTGCGACAGCGCATCGAGCGCCACCAGCAGTTCCGCGTGCAGGCGGCGCAGCGCGCCGATATCGTTGGAAAAACCCGCATGCACGGCCTGGCGCGCCAGCGCCTGCAAGGGCAGCAAGCCCATGGCGTGGCTGCCGTCGAGAATTTCCTGCGCCAGCACTCTTGCCGGGGCCGTCCGCTCGCAGCGCAGTGCATGGGCGATGCCGGCCAGACGGTCGCGCGACTCGGCCACGAACAGTGCCAGAATCTCGCCCTGCAGGCGCCGGTCGTGGCCGAACATGGCGTCCAGGCGGGCTGCCTCGAATGGCGGCGTATCCGGCGCCTTGGGTGCTTGCGGCGGCGGTGCGCTGTCACCCACTTTGGCCGGCGCCGCCGCCTTGCGCGTTTGCAGCAGCGCATGCAGATCGGCCGGCGTGCCGCCAGCGCCCGGCGCGCGGCCAGCCTGGTGCCAGCGGGTGCGGCGCCAGAGCAGGGCGGCCAGCAGCAACAGCAGGCCTGCCAGCGCCAGCGCCGGACGCATCAGCGACAGGTCTTCGCAGCGAAGGAAGGGGTGAATGGCAAGGAATGCGTTCATGGCAGTGCTCCAGTGCGGTCTATGCAAGTGATCCTGCGTGATGACTGACCTGAAATGCTTGGCTTGGATGTTTTCATTTTACGATAAAAAATCGTTTTATTCGAGAAATTTGTTGTTTATTTAGTTTATTCATTTTTTTCATCAAAAATCATATGGTTGTGGCGGGCTGGATGCTCAGCTCGTGTATAAAAAGCCACACGGCATGCATCGGACGCTGTGGCGTGTGGCACGCTTTGCCAATTAATGAAAAAATGCAATTTCCTTGATCGCCATCAAATACGGTGCGCAGGCGCGTGCCGCCGACTGACTCTTGTAAAGGAGCATCATGACTGCCTCTGCCCGGCCTGGACCCTTGCTTATCATCACCGCAGTCATCTTCATCGTGCTGGGCCTGGCGCTTGCCGGCGGCGGCGCCTGGCTCGTCAGCCTCGGTGGTTCCTGGTATTACGTCGTGGCCGGTATTGGCATGCTCATCGCGGGTGCGCTCGTGTGGAAGGGACGGCGCAGCGCCCAGCTGTTTCTCGCGCTGCTGCTGTTCGCCACCCTGATCTGGTCCGTGATCGAAGTGAAGTTCGATTGGTGGCAATTGCTGCCGCGCCTCGATATCTGGTTCGCTGCCGCCGTCTGGCTGCTGCTGCCGTTCATCGACCGCCGCCTCGATCCGCCCTTGACGGCCGGGGCGAAACCGCGCGACGCGGGCAAGAGCGCGCTGGCCGCCGCCGTGGTGCTGACGGCTGCCGTAGGCGTGTTCTCGCTGTTCCAGGATTACTACACCCTGCACGGCGAAGTGCCGGCCGAGAACATGGCCGCCACGCCGCAAGGCGATTTCGCGCCCGGCGTGGCGCCCAACGACTGGGCCGCATATGGCCGCTCAGGCTATGGCGACCGCTATGCGCCGGCCGCGCAGATCACGCCGGCCAACGCGGCGCAGCTGAAACAGGCGTGGGTGTACAACACGGGCGACTTCAAGGGACCGAACGATCCGGGCGAGATCGCCAACGAAGTCACGCCCCTGAAAGTGAACGGCATGCTGTACCTGTGCACGCCGCACAACATCGTCATCGCGCTGGACCCGGACACGGGCAAGGAGATCTGGCGCCACGATCCGAAGATCAACCGCGACGCGTCCAGCTACCAGCACATGATCTGCCGTGGCGTGGCCTATTGGGACGTCAACGCGGGCCGCGCCAAGGGCGACCCGGCACCCGAAGCTGCCACCATGGAATGCCCGCGCCGCATCCTGGCGCCCACCATGGATGCGACCCTGATCGCCGTGAATGCCGATACGGGCGAAGCGTGCAAGAGCTTTGGCGAAAACGGCGTGATCGGCCTGTACCATGGCATGGGCATGAAGAAGCGGGGCTTTTTGATGCCGACGTCGCCGCCGGCCGTGGCGCAGAACGTGGTGGTGATGGCCGCCAGCGTCACCGACAACTTTTCCACGGAAGAGCCGTCGGGCGTGATCCGTGGCTACGATCCCGTCACCGGCAAGCTGATGTGGAACTGGGATGCCTCGAACCCGGACGACACGGCGCCGATTGCCGATGGCAAGACCTACACGAACAACTCGCCCAATTCCTGGGGCGTGTCCAGCGTCGATGAAAAGCTGGGCATGGTCTATATTCCGATGGGCAATGAAACGCCCGATACCTGGGGCGGCAACCGCAATCCCCATGGCGAGAAATACAATAGCGCCATCGTCGCGCTGGATCTGGCGACGGGCAAGGTACGCTGGGTCTACCAGACCGTGCACCACGATATCTGGGACATGGACATCGGCGGCCAGCCCACCCTGGTCGATATCGACACGCCGAAAGGGAAAGTACCGTCCGTGGTGGCCACGACAAAACGGGGCGACATCTATGTGATCGACCGCCGCGACGGCAGCCTGGTCGTGCCGGCGCCGGAAAAACCCGTGCCGACGAGCAATCCAGCTGCCGGCGACACCCTGTCGCCCACGCAGCCATTCTCGGCCCTCACTTTCTTGCCCGAGAAAAACATCAGCGAAACGGATATGTGGGGCACGACGCCATTCGACCAGCTGGCGTGCCGCATCATCTTCCGCCAGCACCGCTACGAAGGCCCGTTCACGCCGCAGACGGTGGCCGAAGGCAAGATCAAGGGCGCCATCATCTCGCCGGGCCCGCTCGGCATCTTCGAGTGGGGTGGGGCGGCTGTCGATCCCGTGCGTCAATTGCTGCTGGTGAATCCCGACTACATGGGCTTCCTGGAACGCCTGGTGCCGCGCGCGCAAGCCAATGCGAAGGGCGGCACGGGGTCGGAAATGGGCTTGCAGCCGCAGACGGGCGTGCCATTCGCCGTGGAAATCAAGCCCTTCCTGTCGCCGCTGGGCTTCCCGTGCCAGGCGCCGCCGTGGGGCTATATCGCCGCCGTTGACTTGCGCACCATGAAAAAAGTGTGGATGCACAAGAACGGCACCACGCGCGACAGCGCCCCAGTCCCCATCGCCTTGCCGCTGGGCGTGCCCAGCCTGGGCGGCATCAGCACCACGGGCGGCGGCGTGGCTTTCCTCAGCAGCACGCTCGACTACTACATCCGCGGCTACGACATGCGCAACGGCAAGACCGTGTGGAAAGCCCGCCTGCCGGCCGGTGGCCAGGCCACGCCGATGAGCTATGTCTCCGACAAGACGGGCAAGCAATATGTCGTCGTCATGGCCGGCGGCCACGGTTCGCTCGGCACGAAGATGGGCGATAGCCTGGTGGCGTTTGCCTTGCCGGACGAGGTGGTGAAGGAGGGCGGGAAAGGGAAGTAAGCAAGTCCGGTGCGGCACTGTCAATTGACGGTGCCGCACATTGTATTGACGAGCGGTTCCGGGATTAATTGACGCTGCCGGTTTTTATATTTGCATGTTGCTTGTGGGAATGCCATTTGTTAGACTGCAACTCGGTATTTCACTTCAAATAATGTGTGAATCATTTCAATGACAAAGATACGACTTTCCGCAATAACAGCAATTCTCCTTTCCTTGATCGCCTGTTCTCCCAAAGCACCTGATGCCAATACGCAGGCTGCGGCAAATAGCAGCCCTGTTGCCGCTGTTGCGGAAGTCAAGCCGGAAAGTCCATGGTATTACTTCACCAACGAAGATAAAATGAGCGGCGATATGGTCTACTTTGCCAATGTGCATAGTAGTAATACTGTCGATTTTGCTTTTCCGTATAACGGTGTGCAGACCGCCAGTCTGATGCTGATGAGTGATAGTCGGCCGAAGAAGAGTGTAATGTTCTCGATCAAGAAGGGCCAGATATTGTGCCAATCCTATCAGGATTGCCTGGTACAGGTGAGATTCGACGACAGTCCGCCGGGTTATTACAAGGCCGTTGGCTCATCTGATCAAAGCACGACAACGATCCATTTTCGCGATGGAGATAAATTTTTCAAGGAATTGCAAAAAGCAAAAAGACTGCGCATTGCAGCGGAAATGTATCAGGAAGGATCGCCTGTATTTGAATTTGATGTAGGCACATTCGATCTGCAAAAATTCTTGCCCAAGAAATAAATTCAAATAAAGTTGTTTTCTGGTGAAAGGCGTTGTCCGCAAGCTTGTTGCGGACAACGCCTCTTTTATTGCGCCGCCAATCCCAGCTTCAAGCCCACCAGCTTGCCCGGCGCGGCCTCCGTTTTTTCCGGTGCGCCCGCGCTGACCCTGGCCGCCGGCGTGCCGTCCTGCTGCAGGGCTGCCAGGATGGCCGCGCTGCGCTGGGTGCCCAGCTTGCTCAAGGCGTCGGCAGGCAGGGGCTGCTTGGCTTCCAGCTGCTCGCGCAAGCCGTTGTAGAAGGCGCTCGTATCGGCCACTTGCGGCTCTCCTTCGATCAGTTTGCCCAGGCGTTGGAAGACGGGGATCTTGGCCGCCGCCGGGGCGGAGGCGCTGGCGGATGCCGCCGCTGCGGCCGCTGTGGCTGGTACGGCCGATTCCGCCGCCTTTTTCTGCTTGTCCAGCTCAGCCTTGCCGAAGCGTTCCGCGTACAGGTCGCGCAGGGCGCCCCGTATCTTGCGCTCGCCCAGGTTCAGCGGTCCCGGTTCCTCGCCCGCTTCCAGCTTGATGCCGGCCTTGGCGGCGACGGCGCGGCGCACGGCCTGGGCGCGCAGGGCGGCCGCGTCCGTGTCGCTGTACTGACCGGGTACGGCCAGCTTCAGCTGTTCGCGCTTGGCCAGGATCTGCGCCACCTGCTTGAGTTTTTCCCGTTCCGGCGGCAGCAGCACGGCGCTGCCCGCATCGAAGTCGATGGCTTCGAGCTTGTCGGCACTGATGCCCAGCAAATTGCCCAGCGCGCGGAACGGCGCCGTGACGATTTTCGTCAGCACATTGCCCACGGCTTTCCAGATCAGGGCGCCATAGCTGAATTGCGGGTCGTTCATGTCGCCCGACACGGGCAAACCCAGGTCGATGCGTCCGTCCGAATCCTTGAGGATGGCCAGCGCCAGTTCCAAAGGCAGTTTCAATGCGTCCGGACTGTCGATGCGCTCGCCCAGGGTCAGCTTGTCGAGCACGATCTGGTTGGTGCCGTCGAGCTGGCGGTTGCGCACCTTGTATTGCAAGTCCAGCGAAATCTTGCCTTCAGCCACCTTGTAGCCGGCAAACTTCATCGTGTACGGCGAGGCGGACACCATATCGACATTCTTGAAGACCACGTTCAAGTCCGTATTGTCGGTGGGCGCAAACGGATTGAGTTGGCCACGCACGCGGGCCAGGCCGAATTCGTCGATGCGGCCGTCAAGTTCGATCTGGCTGCGCGCATCGCGTTTCGTCGACAGGCCCGTGACGACGCCATTCAATTCATATATCTTCGCGGCGAACTGGGGCCGCAAGCTGAGGTCGGCAAAGTCCAGCTTGGCGTTTTGCAGGCGCACGCGGCGCACGCGCACGGGGAAGGCGGCGTCCGCTGCCGGCGTGGCGGTGGCAGGAGCCGGGGCGGGTGCAGTGGCTGGTTCCGGCGCCTTGACCAGCAGGCGCTGCGCGTTCAGGCTGCGGTCGTTTTCGATGATCAGCTGGGCGTTCGGTTCCACCACGCGCAGTTCGGGGATGTCGACAAAATCGGGCCCCACGCTGGCCGTCAGCTTGTCGGCGCGCACGCTCTTCCACGAGGCAAAGCGCTTGCCATCCGTTTCATTGAGCACCAGGCCTGCGATATCCACGCCGCCCACATAGCGTACTTTCGGCGCTTTCGGCACGCCGCCGCCCGTCGTCAGGCGGCCGCTGCCGGAGAGCGATCCGCCCGCCAGCTTCAGTTTCACATGCTGCGCCAGCAACGGTTGCACAGGTGCCAGGGTCAGCTGTTTCAAATTCAATTGCGCATCGACGGCGCCAGTGCCCGGCACGAACTTGCCATTGGCCGTGAGCACGCCGCCTTCGCGCAGGCCCACGCCCAGCTCGAAAGGCAGCGCCTGCTGCATGTCGTTGCTGACGTTGTGCAGGGACAATCTGGCATCCTGCAGGTTGCCCTTGATGCCAGTGCCCGCATCGTCGAAACGGGCGCCGAACTTGCTCAGTTCCACCTTGTCCACCTTGGTGGACCAGGGCGCGGACGGGGTTTCCTTGTCTGCGTCGGCTTTGCCGGAGGCAAACACGGGCAGCTTTTGCGCAATCGCAAATTCGCCCTGGCGGTTGCGCGCCAGGTCGATCTGCGCGCCGCTGGCCGTCACGGCGCCCAAGTGCACGGTATGTGCCGCCAGGTCGATCTTGCCCTCTGTAAAGCCCAATTGGGCCAGCTTGAACGGTGTTTGCGCGCCCCGCTGCATGGCGAGGTCCGCCAGGCTGAAGCTCGCGCCGTCGATCACGGTGGCCATGCCCGCTGGACCTTGTTGCAAGGCCAGCTGCAAGTTCAGCTGCAGCTGCCTGGCGCTCAGCTGCAAGGCTGGCGAGACGGTTTCATCGATGGCGGACACGTCCACATTGGCCAGCGCCAGCTGTTTTAAATCCACCTTCCATTTGCCAGGCTTGGCTGGTGCGGCTGGCGCGGTGGCGGCGGGCGCGGGATTGCCCGGCAGCATCAGGTTCGCCACGTCGATCTCGCCCTTGCTGTCGCGCCGCACGGCCACCTTGCCGCCGTACAGATTGATTTTATCCACCGTGACGTTCTGGCGCGCCAGGTCCACGTTCACGCCGGCGATGCCCAGGGTATCCAGCGATGTGAATGGCGCGCCCTTGCCATCTTGCACCAGCGCCAGGTCGCGCAAGGCCAGGCCCGCGCCTTTGACGGTCGCTTCCAGCTTGCCGTCCGCATAGGAAAAAGCGTAGGGCAGGCGCGCCGACAATTGGCCGCTCGTGACTGTGGCGCGCGTATAGGCTTTCAAATACGCGGCCAGGCCGGGCAGGGAAGCGTCGTTCAGTATCAGCTCGCCTTCGCCACGGATGGGGCTCAGCGAGGCCGTGCCGCGCCAGTGCAGCTTGCCGCCGCGCGCCGCATCGGCGCTGAGGCTGTAGCTGCCGTTGGCGTCGGGCAGGGTCGAGATATTATCGAGTGTAAAGTTGATCGGCGTAAAGTTGTCCGCATACCCCGCCTTCTGGTCTTGCCAGTCTACTTTGCCTTGTTCCAGGGCAAAGTGGGCGATGACGAGGCGCGGCATGCCGCCGTCGCTCTTTTCCGGATGGTTGCGTTGCCAGGTGGCCAGCACTTCGGCCAGGTTGAACTTGCCGTCCGGCGTGATCGTCAGCTGCGCTTGCGGCGCCGTGATGCGGATTTCCGCCAGGCTCCAGGCGCGGCGCACGATGGATTTCCATTCCAGCTGCACGGCCAGGGCGCCGATGGACAGCAGCGGCGCGCCGCTCTTGCCATCCGCGCCGGGCGCTTCCTTGAAAGCGATCTGGTCCGCTTCCAGTCGCAAGGTAAACGGGTTGAAGCGCACGTCAGCGATGCTGGCCTGGCGCGCGAGTTCTTTCTCGGCAAATTTGGGTAACTGGTTTTTGATGACGTAGGGCACCAGCCAGAAGCCGGCCGCGCTGTAGGCGGCCAGGGCGCAGCCTGTGCCGACGGCCCAGCGCTGCCAGCGTTTCCAGCGAAATGTTTTCGTCTGCACGCTTTTGTTGTCGATTGTGTTCACGAACTTACCTTTAATATTCTTGTTAGGCGGCGCAATCTGCGCGCCGTGACTGTCAGTATGCCTCTTTGCGGCCTCGTCTGCAAAATCCAAACGTGTTCAAGTGATAACAGGTGCTCCAGTGATCTTGTTTCTTCTGTAAAACTCACACAAACTCACCTTTTATTGATAATGATTCCTATTACCGGTATCATGAGCACTAACCGTAAGTTTCCATTTGTACATATTTTCTCATTGAAAGCCCGATGTCATGCCTGTCGCTTTTCCACGCACCCGTTTACTTCCAGTCGCCGCAGCCCTGTCGCTGGCCTTCGCTTCCCATGCCGCGTTGGCGGCCAATGGGGCCAGCGGCCAGGACGACCTGACGGCTGGCGATGAGAAAGTCATGCAAGCGGTGCAGGTGACGGGCGCCCGCGCGCAGGGCCTGGTGCCGCTCACCACGGAGGCGGGCAGCTTTCGTGGCGCCAGCATCATGGACGTGCCATCGACCGTCAACGTGATCACGCGCGAGTTGCTGGAGCAGCAAGCCGTGTCCGGCCTGTACGACGCCGTGCGCAATACGGCGGGGGTGACGCGCCAGCAAAATGGCGGCGAGACCTGGGATCAATTGGTGATACGCGGCATCGCCGTGGAAAACCGCACGAATTACCGCCTGAACGGTTCCATGCCCATCATGAACTTTTCGCAAGTGCCCATGGAGAACAAGGAGCGGGTGGAAGTGCTGAAGGGCGCCTCGGCCCTGTATTACGGGTTTACCTCGCCGGCTGGCGTCGTCAACTTCGTCACCAAGCGGGCCGGCAGCCAGCCCGTCACGAGCATGGGCCTGAGCCTCGACGACCGCGGCAGTGCCGTGGCGCATGTCGACGTGGGCCGCCGCTTCGGCGCGCAGCAGGAGATCGGTGTGCGCATCAACGCGGCCGGCGGCACCCTGGGTTCCTGGCTGGACCATGTCGGCAACGGCAACCGCCGTTTCCTTTCCACGGCGCTCGACTGGAGAGTAACGAACAAATTGCTGCTGAAGGCGGACCTGGAATACGAGCGCCGCAGGGTGACGGAGCAGGCGGGCGTGGCCTTGCCCACGGCCGTGAAAGGCGTGATCAGCTTGCCCCGTGCCGTCGATCCGCGCAAGCTGATCGGCCCCGACTGGTCACATTTCGAGGCGCAGACGAAAAACGCGCAATTGCGCGCCGATTACGCCATCGCGGATGGCTGGGCCTTGACGGTGGAAGCGGGCCACTCGGAAACGGCGCGCGACCGCCGCCTGGCCATCTTCCGCCTGAACAACGCGGCCGCGCTGGCCACGGGTGCGGGCCGCATCACGGGCAATATCCAGCACAGCGTGACGGCGTCGGACCTGCTGCGCGCGGAACTGGCTGGCAATTTCAATACGGGTTTTATCGCCCATGAACTGACCCTGGGCGCCTCGCGCACGGACAAGTCGCAAGATCCGATTTACCAGAGCAATTACACGATTGCCTCGCAAAATCTGTACAACCCCGTGCCCGTGACGAATGTCGTGTTCGGCCCCAAGCCGACGGCGCCCACGACGGCCGCGCTCGACACGCGCGACACGGGCTTGTACGCGCTTGACCGCATGGTCTTCAGCCCGCAATGGCAAAGCGTCATCGGCGTGCGCCGCAGCAGTTATCAAAGCGACCAGGGCGCCAGCCACTACGACGTCAGCAAGACGACGCCGATGGCGTCAGTGATCTACAAGGCCACGCCAGAGCTGTCATTTTACGTGTCCACGGCGCGCGGGCTGGAGGAGGGGGAGACGGGGCCGACGGGCGCCGCCAACCAGGGCGTCAAGATGGCGCCCGGAGTCAGCAAACAGAAAGAGCTGGGCGCGCGCTGGATGACCCCAAGCGGCACCTTGCTCTCCGCCGCGTTGTTCGACATCACGCGCCCCGGCTACTACACCAACGCCAGCAATGTGTTCACGTCCGATGGCGAACAGCGCTACCGTGGCCTGGAGCTGTCGACCCAGGGCAAGCTGACGCGCCAGCTGTCGTGGCAGACGTCAGCCCAGTTCCTCGACCCAAGCTTTGCGCACATCAACGCCGACTACAACGGCAAGGCGCCGGAAAACGCATCGAAACGCACGGCCAGCGCCTTTTTGGCTTACGCGTTTGACGCCGTGCTGGGCTTATCCGTCAACGGCGGCGCGTATTACTACAGCGCCCGTCCCGTCAACGACCTGAACCAGGCTTTCCTCGGCGGCGTGAGCCTGTTCAGCGCGGGCGCCCGCTATGCGAGCCGCGTGATGGACAAGGCCGTCGTGTGGCAGCTCAACGTGGAAAATGCGGCCGACAAGCGCTACTGGGCCGGTGCCGGCACGCGCCTGGCGTCCGGCGCGCCGCGCGCCATCAAGCTGTCGATGAAAGTGGATTGGTAGGGAAGGCTTGACCTGGACCCTGTGCGCAGGGTGCTTGCCCTGATACAATGTTGCCATGTTCATCAGCAAAGGCAAGGCAAGCATCGTCCTGTGGATCGCGTGTATCGCCATCTTCCTGGCCACGCTCGCCCCTACGGTGTCGCGCGCGCTGACGGTCGCCAGCGGCCTGGCCGTGCCCAGCCTGGAAATCTGCTCGGTGGCGGGCGGCATGAACATGCTGCCCGCGGCATTCTCCACGGACGCGCCCGATACCTCCAAGGGCGGCATGCGCATGGGCGACTGCCCGTGCTGCAGCATGCATGCGGCCACCCTCGATATTCCCCCCACGACCCTGGTGCTCGCCTCCGGAGAAATCCTCACGGGCTTGCTGCCCCTGCTGTTCTACCAATCCGCCACACCCCTGTTCGCCTGGACACCCGTCCAGCCCCGCGGGCCGCCTGCCGCTTTCTGATCTGTCCCTTTCCCTGAACTGCCTTGCGCCGCGCGTGTCGTGCGCTTGCGTCTGTTCGTTTTACCTATACAGAATCTGAAAGCAGCACCATGAAACATTTACCGTTATTGATTTCCCTCGCCATCGCCATGCCCGCCGTGGCGCAAACCCGCACTGAAGAGGTCTTGCCCGAGATGAAAGTCATCGTCGCGGGCGTCAAGGAAGGCTACCGTCCCGCGGCCGACACGGCGCTGATGCTCAGCAGCACACCCGGTTACAGCGTGGCGGCCGGCGGCGGCGTGTCCGGCTTGCCAGTCGTCAATGGTTTCGCCGATGATCGCATCAAGATTCGCATCGACGGCATGGAACTGACGTCGGCCTGCGCCAACCACATGAATGCGCCGCTGTCCTATATCGACCCGCAGCAGGTGCAGCGCATCAAGCTGATTGCCGGCGTGACGCCCGTCAGCGCGGGCGGCGACAGCATCGGCGGCACCATCGAGGTGCAGTCAAACGCCCCCGTGTTCGCCCAGCCCGGCGCAGGGCTGCTCACGCAAGGCAGCTTTGCCGTGTCCGGCCGCAGCGTCAACAACAGCGTGGCGACCAGCGTGAACGCCTCGGCAGCCAATGATATGCTCAGCATCGGCTACAGCGGCGCCTACACGCGCGGCCACAGCTATGAAGATGGGCATGGCAACACCGTGCTGGCCAGCATGGTTGAAAGCATCAACCAGTCCATCGTGCTGGCGGCGAAACGCGATGGCCAGCAACTGACCCTGCGCGCCGGCGTGCAGCACATCCCGTACCAGGGTTTTCCCAACCAGTACATGGACATGACGGATAACCATGGCCAGTTCGCCAACCTGGCTTACCAGGGCACATTTGCCTGGGGCGTGCTGGACGCGCGTGCCTACTGGCAGCAGACGGACCACGAAATGGGCTTTTTCACGCCGGAGCGCACGGGCACGATGCCGATGATTACGCATGGACGCAACACGGGCTATGCGCTGATGGCCCGCTTGCCGACCGCTGCGGGCGAGTTGCGCCTGGGCCAGGAGTGGCACGGTTTTCGCCTCGACGACTATTGGCCAGCCGTGCCCGGTTCCATGATGATGGGGCCGCGCACCTATCTGAACATCAACGACGGCAAGCGCGACCGCACCGTGCTGTTTGGCGAGCTGGAGACGCGCCATGGCCAGGATGCGCGCTGGACGAGCGTGCTGGGCTTGCGCGGCGAATCCGTGCGCATGGACACGGGCGACGTGCAATCGTACGGCACCAACATGATGAACATGCCGGACGTGATGGCAGCCAGGGCGTTCAATGCGCGCAGCCGCAGCCAGCGCGACACGAATATCGATGCCTCCGCCCAGGCCACCTTCACGCCCGATGCGGCCAGCAGCTATGAATTCGCACTGGCGCGCAAGGTGCGCTCACCCAACCTGTACGAGCGCTACTCGTGGGGCCGCGGCTCGATGGCGATGACCATGACCAACTGGTTTGGCGATGGCAATGGCTATGTGGGCAGTATCGACCTCAAGCCCGAGACGGCTTACACGGCGGCGTTCACGGCCGACTGGCATGGCGGCGGCGAGGAGGGCTGGTTCGTGCGCGTCAACCCGTACTACAGCAAGGTCGACAATTACATCGACGTCGACGTGCTGGCATCTTTCCACCCGTATATGAAAATGGGCGCGAACGGTAATTTGCTGCGCTTTGCCAACCACGACGCCAAACTGTACGGCGCCAATGTGGCATGGCAGCTGCCCCTGGCCAGCAGCACGCGCTGGGGCAGTTTCATGGCCAGCGGCAACGCCGCATACACGCGGGGCAAGCGCAGCGATGGCGGCGACTTGTACCGCATGATGCCGTTCAACGCCTTGCTGGCCGTCGAGCACAAGCTGGGCGCCTGGAGCAACCGCATCGAGACCAAGATCGTGGCGCGCAAGGAGAAGGTCGACGCGCGCCGCTTCGAACCCGAGACGGGCGGTTATGCGCTCGTCAACCTGCGCAGCAGCGTGGCGCTGGGCAAGATGGCCAGCCTGAGCGCGGGCGTGAGCAACCTGTTCAACCGCGCCTACGCGGACCCGCTGGGCGGCGTGTACCTGTCGGGATTGAAAACGAACGGCGGGGCGCTGCAAGCCTTGCCTGCAGAGGGCAGGTCGATTGATCTGGGGCTGCAGCTGAAGTTCTAAGGCTGGCAATCCGCAGGCGTTTTCGACTTCCCCCATAGGGAGGAATAGGGCGCCTGCCGCCCAGTTGCTTGCGAAACCCTGAAACCTGCGGCATTCCGTCAGATCATGGCTGGCTGCGCATGCGGGCATCGGGAATGATTAGATCAGAGCAAAACACCGCCAGTTTAAATGGAGGAAAGATCAGCGGTATCTGTGGTCAGCTTACGTGCAGATTTGCCAAAGTCCATTGCTGGACGCTTTACTGACTTCCTAGGCAAATGCGGCAGTTTCCTCCAAATCCGTGTTTGCCTCCAGGCGCCGAGTGACTGAATTGGCCGCTGTCCTTGAAGCCAGCCGGGCAAACCGGTGCGGCAGCCACAGGAAGCCATCCGTCCCCACTGCATTGAGCGATGATCTTTTGACCGGCTAGCGTGGCTTCCACCAAAGTGACTTTCTTTGACAGGTTCATTGCATCGCTTCGTAATTCGGATGCCCATGCACCTGCGGCGTATCCAATTTGTGGCAAGGAAATTGGCAGGGCCCCGGAGGAAGTGGTCAGGATAAGCTGCACGGGAGCATAGGTCCGATTAGCAGTGGCGGGATCAATGAATGGCTTTCTCGAGCAGATGAGAGACCACTGTGCCTCACTTTGCGGGAGTTGAAATCCAATCACATTAAATTCCTTATTCAGCGTCTGTATCTCCCCATTGGTCTGAGCATTGCAGGAGACGGCAGCTGGATCAATCGCGAGCGATTCAACTGATTGGGGCGCTGCGCTTTTTCGCTGCACGCTTATCGAAAAGACGGTAGGCGAATCATTTGTAGGCATGGACACTGAAGTGGCCACACCTTTGGTACTGAGTGCTCGGCATGCAACGTATGCATCCAGCGAGTTGCGCACAACTAGGCTTGAATCAGCCTGGCTATAGCTTGTATTGGTATCGAATGACTGTTCACCTTTACAATAGGCATCCTTTGACGTGTAGGAAAGTCCGAGTGCAGACGTCGCATCCTTATAGTCAATGCCCAAGCCGGTATTCGATGAGGTACAAACATTCTTATAGTAGTATTTTCTTTGGTCCGAAAATGAGACATCGTGTCTGACATCCCTCGACGCATATCTGAGTATGTCTCCGCAGGATTCAAGCTCCTGCGCCACGACGGGGCAGGTGCTGATGCTGATAAAGAGAGTTGCAACGCAAAACGACAGGGTCTTCATGTGTTCACCTCTGGGTGTGAAAACTATAAAAGAGTGATTGCGTGGACAAATACCGGAGTCAGGCGAAAGCTGGCCGCACGCTCTGCCTGGAGAACCGATTTCCAGGCGTGGCGGTGGCGCTACAGATATGACGATCAAATCTTTGTAAGACTGGTCTTACAAAGATAGTTGACCCGGACGGTAAAAAAACTCTCGAATTGTCACTTTGCAAAAAAATGGCGATCTCTGTGCCTGTTGCCGCTGAATAGCGCCATCGATCCGCTACTGTGTCTGGGATCTGCTGCATGAATGTGCGGACACATGATGCCCCGTCACCCATTGCCTGATCAACCATCCTTTGCCAGCGGCGCCCGGATGCGGTCTAATCAGGGCTTGTTCCTTCACGAGGTTGCCATGCTGCCCACTTCCGCCATCGCCGCGCTGCGCGAAAAATTTCCCCTGATTACAGAACTGATGGCCTTGCAGCCCTTGAGCTGGTTTAATCCCGCCATCGCGCCGGCGGCCGAGGCCTTGAACGACGTGGGCTTGACGGCGGACGATGTGGCGGCCGCCAGCGCGCGCCTGGCCCGTTTTGCGCCCTATCTGGCCAAGGCTTTCCCGGAAACGCAGGCCAGCGGCGGCATCATCGAGTCGCCCGTCGTGCCGCTGCCGGCCATGCAGGCGGCGCTTGGCATGCCTGGCGGTCGGCTGTGGCTCAAGCAGGATAGCCATTTGCCCATTTCCGGCTCCATCAAGGCCCGTGGCGGTATCTATGAAGTGCTGAAACATGCGGAAATGCTGGCGCTGGACGCCGGCTTGCTGAAGGAGGGCGATGATTACAGCTTGCTGGCCAGCGACGCCGTGCGGGCTTTCTTTGGCCAGTATGCGATCGCCGTCGGTTCCACGGGCAATCTGGGCTTGTCGATTGGCATCATGAGCGCGCGCCTGGGCTTTCGCGCCACTGTGCACATGTCGGCCGATGCGCGCCAGTGGAAGAAGGACAAATTGCGCAGCCACGGCGTCACCGTCGTCGAGTACGCGACTGACTACAGCGTGGCCGTGGAAGCGGGCCGCAGGCAGGCTGAGAATGATCCGGCTTGCCACTTTGTCGACGATGAAAACTCGCACGATCTGTTTCTCGGCTACGCGGTGGCGGGCCAGCGCCTGAAAGACCAGTTCGCCGCAAGCGGCGTCACGGTCGATGCCGCGCACCCGCTGTTCGTGTATTTGCCGTGCGGCGTGGGCGGCGGCCCCGGCGGCGTGGCATTCGGCTTGAAGCTGGCCTTTGGCGACCATGTCCACTGCGTGTTTGTCGAGCCGACCCATTCGCCGTGCATGCTGCTGGGCGTGCACACGGGCTTGCACGATCGGATCAGCGTGCAGGAAATCGGCATCGACAATGTCACGGCCGCCGATGGCCTGGCCGTGGGACGCCCGTCCGGCTTCGTCGGACGGGCCATGCAGCGGCTGATCGACGGTTACGCCACCGTCACGGATGAAGAACTGTACCGCTTGCTGGCGACGCTGGAGCAGACGGAGCAGCTGCGCCTGGAACCGTCGGCCGTGGCCGGTTTCGCGGGTATTCCTTTCGTGCTGGCCGCGCCGCAATATCAGCAGAACCTGGCGCAGGCCACGCATCTGGTGTGGGGCACGGGCGGCAGCATGGTTCCCGAGGCGGAAATGGCCGCCTACGTGGCGCGGGGCCGCGCGCTGCTGGCGGCCGGAGCCGCTTGATGCCGGCCGGCGCGGCGCTCACGGCCAGCCAGTTCGCCAACCTGCACACCTTTCTCGTGGCGGCGCGCCATGCCAGCTTCGCGCTGGCGGCGCAGGAACTGGCGCTCACGCCCAGCGCCGTCAGCCACCGCATCGCCCGGCTGGAGGCGGGCCTGGGTCTGCGCTTGTTCGAACGCCTGACGCGGCAAGTCAAGCTGACGCAGGACGGCGAACGCATCTTTGCCGCCCTGCAGGCGGGCTGGGACGGCCTGCAGGTGGCCATTGCCGGCGGCGACACGCTGGCGGGCGGCGTCACCGTGCATGCGCGCCCCTCGGTGGCGCAATGCTGGCTGGTGCCGCGCCTGGCAGGGTTCGCTGCGCAGTATCCGGACGTGTCGATTGATTTGCGCGTGGGTAATGATAGCGTGGACTTTCGCGCCGGCCAGGTCGACCTGGCCTTGCATTATGGCGACGGCAGCTTTCCCGGCCTGGCCTCGCGCAAGCTGATGGATGAATGGCTGGCGCCCGTCTGCAGTCCCGCTTATGCGCGCGAACACGGCCTGCTGGAGACGCCACATCACTTGTCCAGCGCGACGGTGCTGCACGACACCCTGGCCTGGCCCGCCTGCGCGCCCGATGCGGAGTGGCGCCTGTGGCTGGACAGGCAGGCGCCAGACGTGAGTCTGCCCGCGCGCAGCCTGCGCTTCGACCGCGCCGACCTGTGCGCGCAGGCGGCCATCCACCACGCGGGCGTGGCCATGGGCCGGCGCCAGCTGGTGCAGCCGTGGCTGGCCAGCGGCCAGCTGGTCTTGCCGTTTGGCGGGTTTGCCTTGGCCAGCCCGCAGGCGTATTACCTCGTGCACAGCGGGCGCGCCGCGCTGCCGGCACGGGTGCAGGCCTTGCTCGACTGGCTGCTGGGGCAGGCAATTTGATACACTGCGCGCCTTACCAAGTAACGCGCCAGAAAGCAGCCCCATGCAACCATCTCCCTTGACCTCCACCGCGCCAGCGGAATTGCGCGCATCTGCGCTGGCCTGCCTGCTCGAACCGGACCCGGCGACCAAGGTGGCGATGGTGGCGGCCATGGCCGAAGCGCAGTTGGCGCTCGATGCGCAGGCGCCGCTGGCGCCGACCGGCCCCGTTCCGGGCCGCCCCGTGCGTCCGGAACTGGTGCCGCCGCGCCTGGTGGGGCGGCGTTCGATGATCACGCCGGAAGGGCGCGCCATGCTCGTGCACGCGCTCGCGCATATCGAATTCAATGCCATGAACCTGGCGCTCGACGCCCTGTGGCGCTTCCCGGACTTGCCGGCCGAGTACTACACGGACTGGCTGCGCGTGGCGAAAGAGGAAGCCACGCACTTTGCCATGCTGCAGGCGCACCTGCAGGTGCTGGGCCACACGTATGGCGATTTTCCCGGCCATGACAGCCTGTGGGAAATGGTCGACAAGACGCGCGGCGACGTGCTGGCGCGCATGGCGCTGGTGCCGCGCACCCTGGAAGCGCGGGGGCTGGATGCGATTCCGCCGCTGCGCGCCAAGCTGGCGCAGGCGGGAGACATGGCCGCCGCCGCCATCCTCGACATCATCCTGCGCGATGAGGTGGGTCACGTGGAAATCGGCAACCGCTGGTATGGCTACCTGTGCCAGCAGCGGGGCCTGGAACTGCGCGCCACGTATGCCGAGCTGGCGCTGCGCTACGAAGCCCCGACCCTGCGCGGCCCGTTCAACCTGGAAGCGCGGCGCCGGGCCGGGTTTTCCGAGCTGGAACTGTCCGACTTGCCAGCCTGAGGCCATCGCGGCGTGGCGGTCACGGGTGGGCCGTCAGGCTGATGTGCCAGTGGCTCAGGTGTCCCTTTTCGATATGGACTTTCATCGGCTTGAGCCACGCGCCCGCGCCGGGGATCTTGTCGGCCGGATCGGCGGAAAAGCGCCCGTTGACGAGCGCCAGCTTGACGAAGCTGGGGCCGATGTAGACGACGCGCGTCCTGGCCGGTAACGCCTCCTGGGCCAGCATGGCGCGGTTGGCCGCGATCCAGGCCAGCAAGGCCGCCAGCTTCGGCTTTTGCGCCGGGTTGGTGACCACTTCCGCCTTTGCCGCGATGATCAGTTTCTCGATGTCGGCGCCATTGTTCTGGCCGCCCAGTGTATCCGTGTAGCCGCCCGCGCCGTCGGCGTAGCGCAAGTCGATCTGCTGGCCGTCGCTGTGGCCGCTGTGGCCGAGGATGGAACGGCCCGTGGCCGTCTGCGTCACGTGCTGGCCGCTGATGTCGTCGAAGCGGTAGGCATTGCCCGCCAGCCAGGCGATGGCCAGGCGCGTGGCCCACGAGTCGCCGCCCGCATCGCGCGCGCCATAGCGGCGCGCCGCCAGCGCCGCTTCATTATTGGCCAGATACAGGGGAATGTAGGCCGTGTCGCCCTTGAATTGCACTTGCCCCCCTTCGGCCGGGTCGGAGCTGGCGTCGGTATTGTCGATGCGGCCCTTCAGGCGCACCGTGACGACGGCTTTCTTGTCGAGCTTGGCGCCGGCAAAGACGGGCAGCACCAGGCTGGGAAATTTCACCTTGCCGGCGCTCTTGGTATTGACCTGAGACAATAAATTCACCGTGCTGAAGGCGGGATTGCCGCCACCGGCCGAAATGCCGATATTGACCTCCGTAATCGTCGCCGCCGCCGGCGTGTAGTGCAGTTCCAGCGGCAAGGTGTGGGTGGCCGTCGTCGCTCCTTGCGAGACGGATACATACGGTCCCGGCAGATTGCCCGTCAGCTTGATCGGCTGCAGCACGGGGTGGGCGGCCTTGTTGGGCGAGCTGAATTTCGCCTGCGTCACCTTCAAACCCTTGCACACGAGGCTCAGTTCCACCGTCGTCACGGTGGCCAGGGAGCTGTCGCCGATATTCGTGGCACTGACATTGCCGCCCAGGCTCAACGCTCCGGCCTGGGTTTGCTTGGTGACATCGACGCATTCCGTCCTGACGATGCTGCCCTGCGTGTAATGCGTCTGGTTGACGGCACCCGTGGCGGCCAGGTTGACGCCGGGCAGTCCCGTCACGGCGTACGACCAGGTATCGTTGTACTGGCTTTGCGCCGTCGTATAGACGGGGTACTCGGCCGTGCTGACGGTGATTTTCACGCCCACGTTTTTCGTGCCTTTGGGCACCGTGTAGCTGACGGGCACGCTGATGGTCTGGTTTTGCGCGGCGGCCGTGGCCGTGAACGTTTTGCTGCCCTCGTCATCCTGCGGCGTCACGTCCGGCACGGCGCGGGGCGCGGCTGTCTCGGCGCGCGCGGGCGGACCGGCGCCATCCTGCGTGACAGTGGCGGCCGCGTAGCTTTGCGGCGCGGCGCGCTGGGCCAGGCCGGGGCCGTACGGATAGACGATGTCCACGTTGATGGTGGTGCTGTTGTCGAAGACGGCGGTGCTGACGCTGACCACGCCCGGGTGGACGAGATCGTTCAAGGTCAGCTGGTAGGTATCGGGCAGCACGCCGTCAAAATGGAAGGCGCCCGTGGCGTCGACCACGGCCACCTGGCGCTGGTGGCTGTTGTAGCCGGCCAATAACATCTTCTTGCCGGCCAGCCCCGTGGCATTGCCGCCCGCGGGAGTGCGCAGCTGGCCTTGCAGCACGGTACCGGACTTGATGGCGATCAGGGCATAGCTGGCCGTGAATTCACCGTCCTGCGAGACGAAATTGAGGTTTATCTCGTAGGTGCCGTTGGGCAGGAGTATCAGCATCTGCTGCATGGCCGCGGCGCTGATGCGGAAACTGTTGCTGGCCGCATCGAAGACCCAATACTGCTTGAGGCTGACGGAAGCGCCGCCCGGCGTCGACAGCAGGCCATCGCTGTCCTCCTGCAGGCTCGTGGGGGCGGCGCCCATCAGGCGAAATTCCAGCGCGGTCGCCTGCAGCCGGTTGTTCGGCCCCAGTCCGGTGATGGCCAGCACGGGCGCCGTGGCGGGCACGTTGCCGTCGTCGTCCGGCTCCACATAGGTTTCCACGGCCGTGGGCAATTCCGTCTGGATCAGCAGGTCGAGGGTGGTGACGCTGTTGCCCTTGCTGAGGAAAAACTGCGCGTGCTGGTCCACGCCCGTGTCACCAGGCGTGGAAAAGCGCAGGCTGCCGTCCTGCAGCAGCACGTCCGTGACGTCGCCGCTGGCCTTGACGCTGTCGGCGCCGTCCGTAAAACCCAGCTCGGCCAGCGACAGCACGACCACCTGCGCGGGCCGCACGGGATCGAGTGCGATGCCGGCGTTGGCGCTGAAAGTCCACGCCAGGCCGCTGCTCTGGAAGGCGATGTTGCGCTCGATGCGCACGATGATGGTGTCGTCGGGCGTGACGGTGGCGCCCGCATCGATGCTGCCGGCCAGCACGTCGCCATCGATGATGGTGCTGCCTTCGGGCACGCTGGCCAGCACGGCTTGCACATTGCTGGCCGCCTCGCCGCTGTTGTTGCGGATATGCACGCGGTAGGTATAGTCCCAGGCCGTGCGGCTGACGCGCTGTTCGGCCACCTTTTCCAGCTGTGTCACTTCGAAGTCCCCGGCGGCCTGGACGGCGGTTGCGGTGCCGGCCAGCATGACCTTCGGCGCGGGCGGCTGCGTGGGATCGTTCGAACCGCCGCAGGCGCACAGGCTCAGGGCCAGCAAGGGAGCCAGCACGGCGGCGGCCAGTTGCCGGCGCCGCAGGCCGGCCATGGCCAGCACGCCGGCCAGCAGCAGCCAATATGTAGAGGGCAGGGCGATGGCGGCCGGCTGTGTGCTGCCGGAGTCGAGATCGATGAAGGAGACGGGGTCGAGGATGGAAAACGGCTGGGCGCCGGGGCTGCCCGCGCCCAGGTAGTCGAAGGTGACGGAAAAGCCCGTGGCCGCCGCGCCGGGAGTGATGCCGCCCGCCAGCGCCAGCGCGTCGAGGTAGCCGCTGGCGGGGATGGCGGGATCGGGCTGCACCAGCAGCACGTCCCAGCCGGGTGCAGTGGAGACGCCGTGCAGGTTGGCATACTGGCCCACGCTGAAGAACAAGGTGAATTCCTCGATGGGCACGGACAGCGTGGTATTGCTGACCGTATAGTCGTAGCGCCACTGCGTGCCGCCCAGCGAAGTCGCCGTGTAGCCGATGCTGGTGGCGTGCGCGGCAGACATTGCGCATAGCAGCAGCGCCAGCAGCGCCTGTTTGATAAAGCTCATGATCGTTCCCCCGTTGACTGGCGCCAAGCGTGCCCAGGCAAGAGGTCAAGCAGGAAGCATTCCCGAACAATTTTTTCTGTAAAAACAAGGGCTTGGTCGAGGCGGGCCGGAGCAGGTGTCAAATCTGCCGACACGGGACGTTATGGCTGAGCCTGTCAGCGCTGTCCTACCCGTCTTGTCGAAACTGTCTGATTGTATGCCTTACGGAAACACGCGATGATCGTGTTCATGCTGCAACAGCCAACCATTCCGACGGAGTATGCGATGCAAAAGCCAGACCAGTCCATTCACGTGAACAAGCCGTTCTTGCTGATCTGCCTGTTTACTTTTTCGACCCTGGCGGCCACTTTCATCAATCCGGGCGAGGCGCCGGCCAGTGATGCCGCACCGGCACCCGTGGCGCGCGAGGCTGGCCATGGCTCCTTGCCCGTCTGCAGCACGGATGCCCTCAAGCTGTCGGCCCATTGCCAGCCCCAGCCCGGGCGCCAGGCTTGACGGGAACGGACCCCTGCAGCCGCTGCTGCAGCAAGGCCAGCACGGCTGCTTCCTCCGGTGCCAGCGCCGGCAAATCCTCCTGCATTTGCTGCCGCGCCCGCGCGCGCATGCCTTCCAATAAGCTGCCATCCAGATACGATTCCAGCACGGCCGGATGCACATAGCACTTGCGGCAGATCGTCGGCGTGTTGCCCAGCTTTTTAGCCACGGATTCGATCGCCTGCACGATGTTTTTCTTGGCTTGCGCATCGGAGTCGACCTGTTCGAACGCTTGCAGGGCCAGCGCGGCCAGCAAGGTGCCGGACCAGGTGCGGAAATCCTTGGCGGTGTAATCTTCGCCCGTCACCTCGCGCAGGTAATCGTTGACGTCGCCCGAGCCGATGCCGTGGCGCTCGCCCTCCGCATCCACATATTGAAACAGTTCCTGCCCCGGCAGTTCGCGCATGCGCTGCAGCACCCTGGCCAGGCGCCGGTCGCTCAGGCGGATATCGTGGCGCACGCCGCTCTTGCCCTTGAAATGGAAGGCCACGGCGCTGCCGTCGACCTGCACGTGGCGCGTGCGCAGCGTGGTCAGGCCGAACGATTTGTTTGTGCGCGCATATTCTTCGTTGCCGATGCGCATCATCGTCAATTCCAGCAGATACACGATGGTGGCCAGCACTTTTTCACGGGGTAAGCCCGGCAACTGCATGCCGCGCGCGACGGCGGCGCGGATGGCGGGCAGGGCGCGGCCAAAGCTGAGCATGCGCTCATATTTTACTTCGTCGCGCACCTGGCGCCAGCGCACATGGTAGCGGTACTGTTTTCGTCCGCGCGCGTCGCGTCCCGTCGCCTGCAGGTGGCCGTTGGCGTGCGGGCAGATCCACACGCCCGTCCAGGCCGGTGGAATGGCCAGTGCCTTGATGCGCGTCAAGATGGCGGCATCGCGCAGGATCGACCCGTCCGCGTCGCGGTAGCGGAACTTGCCGGGCTTGCCCAGGCGGGCGATGCCGCCCTGGTGGTCGCCCGTGTAGCGCAGGCCGGCGGCGCGGGCCGTGGTGGTGGCAGATATTTCCATGGCGATAGCTTACCTTGCAGGCCGCGCACCCGCCGCGCCGTTATGCTAAGGTGCGCATTCGTAACGCCGTGCGCGGCAGACAGGAGCAGCAGATGTTTGGCAGAAAAAAGAATCTGGAAGAAGACCACGCCCCCCAGGCCGACAAACAGTATGAAAAGAAATACACGGATGACAGCTTCTGGGACAAGGTCGTCAAGTTCGCCAAGACGGCGGGACGCGAAGTCATCGAGAAAGCCCTGTGGCTGTACTACGCGGCACAGCAGCCGAATACCCCGCTGTGGGCCAAGACGGCGATCTATGGCGCGCTCGGCTATTTCATTTCCCCGATCGATGCGATTCCCGACATCACGCCCGTGGTTGGCTATGCGGATGACCTGGCCGTGCTGGCGGCGGCTGTCGCCACGGTCGCCACCTACATCACGGCCGAGGTCAAGGAACGGGCTGCCGAGAAACTGCGCGGCTGGTTCGGCGTCTAACCGCCGGGAGCGGGCTGGCCCGGTTGGCCCTTGACGGCATTGCGGTAGCGGGCCCTGGCCTCGGCCCTCTTGACCGCTTCGCTGGCGATGTTCTGCGCCTTGATGCGGGCTTTTTCACTCTTGCTGCGCTGCTGCGCCACGTCCTTGTTGCCGATACGGTTAGTCATGCTGGTCTCCTCGTTGAGTGTCAAGTCTGACCAGCACAGCATACTTTCTTGCCCGCGCGCCACCGTGCGTCCGCTCACACAAGCGGCATGCCTACCTCGCTGGCGCGCCGCTGCCGCCATGCGCCAGCAGGCGCAGCACGACTTCTTTCTGGAATGAGCGAAACTCCTTGTCGGCGCTGACGTTGGCGAAGGCCAGCACGGCAGTCTTGCTGGCCCGGTCGACGCAGACGACGGACGCGGCGCCCGGGTCGCCGCCGCTGTGCGTGGCCAGCGGCTTGCCGTCGACGTCGCGCAGCAGCCACACCAAAGCCTGGCGCACGGACGCATCGGCAGGCACGACGGGGGCCGCTTGCGGGGCGAAAAACAATTGTAGAGTGGAATCTTGCAGGTAACGGTGGCCATCGACCCGGCCGCCATTGCTGAAGATGGCCAGGAAACGGGCAAAGTCATGCGCGGAGCTGCGCAGCAAGCCGGCCGGCCAGTCCGGATAGCCGACGGGCGGCAACACTTGCAGGCCCGGCTCCTTGTGCGCATATGGCTGGGCGACGACGGCGCGCCGCGGCAAGCCGGCCAGGTTCCAGGCCGTGCTGTCCATGCCCAGCGGTTCGAACAGGTGCTCGTGCGCAAAGGCGTCCAGGCCATCGGGATTCAAGCGGCCCACCAGATAGCCGAGCAGGGCGATGCCGACATTGCTGTAGCGCCATTCCGTGCCGGGCCGGGCGGCAAACGACACATCCGCGTCATACCAGGCGCCGCCGCGCGACAGATAGCCCTTGACGAAGTCGCGCAGGGGCAGTCGCGGGTCGCCCTGCACGGCAAACGCTGTCGTCTTTTCGTACACGGCATCGGAAATGCCTGAGGTGTGGCTGAGCAAATGCCGGAAGGTGATGGGCACATCGGGAAACTTCGGATGCATGAGCGGGAAGTCCAGGTGGGCCGCCACCTTGTCGTCCAGCTGGAAGGCGCCTTGTTCCAGCAGCATCATGATGGCTGTGGCCGTGACGAGCTTGCTGACGGAGGCGACATGGAACACCGTGTTGGCATCGGCTTTCTTGCCGGCCTGGATGTCGGCCCAGCCATAGCCGCGCGCGAATATGGTGCGCTCGCCGCGCACCACGGCCACGCTCATGCCCGGCGTTTCCGTGCGGGCCAGGCCATCGCGCATGAAGCCGTCAAATGCAGTTTCCCACGCCAGCCTGGCCGGATCGGTGGCGCAGCCCGTTTGCAGCAGGGCCAGTGAGACGCCCAGTCCCAGCACGCTTCTTCGTTTCATTGCTTCTCTCTTTTGCCATTTTTAATGATCTTAACAATATTTCTGCCAGCCATAGGGGCAATTGACAAAACATTGCTACACAGCAATGGTAATGGGGGCTGGCGCCTATTTGCGCCAGTAGCGTTCCAGCAGGGGTTTGACCGTCAGGCCGTGCGCGACGATGGACAGGATGACGACGACCAGGGTGATGTCGGCCAGTTCGCGCGCCAGGCCGCGCGGCAAGCCATGCGCGATGGCATAGCTGAGGTAGTACAGCGAACCGATGCCGCGCACGCCGAACCACGCGGCCAGCCCGCGCAGGCGCATGCCGGTGCCCGACGCCAGCAAGCCAAGCATCACGCTGGCCGGGCGCGCCACCAGCAGCAGGAACAGCGCTACGCTCCACGCTTGCCAGTTCCAGGCGGCGGCCGTGACGGCGCCGCCCAGCAACAGCACCAGGGTCAGTTCGGACAGGCGTTCCAGGTGTTCCTTGAAGACGAGCGATTCGCCGCTGACGGTCAGCGGCACGTCGCTGCCGTGCGGCTTGGTGGCGGACACGGCATGGGTTTCTTCCGCCTGCAGCAAGCCTTGCCGGTCTTTCGGCGCGCCGGCCAGCCGCAGTTCCGTCTGGCGCAAGGCCACGCCGGCAAAGAAGACGGCCAGGAAGCCCCACGCGTGCAGCCAGGTAGTCAGGCCGTAGACGAGGGCGATCAAGCCCAGGGCCGCCAGATCGTCCAGCATCGCGTGTTTCGGTTCCTTGGCGCGCACCTGCCAGCCCAGCCAGGCCAGCAGCGCGCCGCCGGCCGCGCCCAGGGCCATGGCGCCCGCGCTGGCCCAGACCAAATCGCGCCACAGCCAGGTGGCGCCGTGCGGCCCCAGTTCATGCAGGCCCAGCAAGCCCAGGCCCAGCATGACGAAAGGAAAGCCGCTGCCATCGTTCATGCCCGCCTCGCTGGTCAGGATGAAGCGCAATTGCTCGCTGTCGCCCGCATGGCGCAGCTGCACGTCGGTGGCCAGCACGGGGTCGGTGGGCGCGAGGATGGCGCCCAGCAGCACGCCCGCGCCCCATGGCAGGCCCAGCACCCAGTAGGCGAACGCGGCCACCAGGGCCACGGAAATAGCCATCGACAGCCACGCCAGGCGCAGCGACGGCAGCCAGCGCGCCAGGCTGAATGGCACGGGCATCTTGACGCCGGCGGAAAACAGGGAGATGAGGACGGCGATTTCCGTCAGGGTTTCCAGCAGGGGCGCCTGCTGCACCAGGTCGAACGCAAACAGGCCGAGGAACATGGGGCCCAGCAGCAGGCCCACGCCCAGGTAAGCCATGGCCGAGGTCAAGGGCAGGCGCGCGATGCCGTCGGCGCCCAGGCCACGCGCCAGCATCAGGCAGCCGATCAGGATGAACCAGGCGGTGGTGCTCATGCGAACCATTGTAGCGGCGCGCGGGCAAGGGCAGCGCGCCGCAGGTTTTTCAGGCTTTGTGCAGTGACACGCTGTCGTTCTGCGCCTGCATGGCGTGCAGCTCGATGGGGTCGTGCGTGGAGCGCAAACGGGGCAGGCCGTGCGGGTAGTGGGCCGTAATAAATGCCAGCATCTGCTCGCGCACGATGCAGCGCAGCTCGAAGGCCAGGCCTGAATCCGCCGCGCTGATCAGAAAGCGCACGCGCACGGCCCGCTCGTTCGAATCCGTCGCCTGCACGGTGCAGACCCGGCCATCCCATTGCGTGGCGGATGCGCAGATGCGCGTCAGTTCCGCGCGCAGCGGTTCGAGCGGGATGCTGAAATCGAGCCACAGGAACACCGTGCCCAGCAGGGTGGACGAGCTGTGCGTCCAGTTCTCGAACGGGTTTTCAATGAACCACTGCAGCGGCACGATCAGGCGGCGCTCGTCCCACACGCGCACGACGACATACGTACCCTTGATTTCCTCGACCTTGCCCCATTCGCCGTTGACGATCAGCACGTCATCGATGCGAATCGGTTGCGAAAACGCAATTTGCAACCCAGCAATGAAATTGCCGAGCACGGGGCGTGCCGCGATACCGGCCACCAGGCCCGCCACGCCGGCCGAGGCCAGCAGGCTGGCGCCGATCTGCCGCGCGCCGGGCAATGTCAGCAGCACGAAGGCCAGGCCCAGGATCACGACGATGGCGTGCGCGCTGCGCGTGAGCACGCGGGCCTGGGTGATCAGGCGGCGCGCGCGCAGGTTGTCAGCCACGTCGACGGGATTGACTTCGGAAATCGTGATGGAAAGCGCCTGGATGCACTGCATGGCCAGCCAGGTCAGCGCGATGATCAGCGCCACGCTGGTGATATGCGACATGGCGACCAGCCCCGGCGTGTCGTCGGGCGCGCCGGCCAGCACCATGCGCAGGCCGAAGACGATCACGCACAGCTGGCTGGCGCGGAAGGCCACGCGCGTGGCATTGGTGGTGAATGGGCGGCCATTGGCCAGTCTTTTCAGCAGGCTGATGCCGGCCCGGTGCACGCCGATGGCGACCACGGTGACGAGCAGGGCGGAAACGAACACGGTCAGTGCCGAGCGCAGCGGGCCTCCCATCAGCGAGTGGAACGTGCTGAGATCCATAGGCGAAAACTCCTTGAAATTGGTGGGGGGGGGATGTCGGAAGCGGGTATTTTACGGGCAGATGGCGTAACGGGGGCGTGCGTTGCCGTACGGATAAGACCTGCATCAACGTGGATACTGGAAGAAATTGCTGCGCTGCGCCATGCCATGTTGACGTTTCAATACGGAAAGCAAACGGGCGTCGCCGCAGTGGAAACATAGTCATACTTGCCATGCTTTTTGTTTTTGCAAAGGAAAACGATGATAGTACGATCACTCCGAATGTCCTTGCGCTTCATCCTGCCACTGGCTCTGGTGCTGGGATTGTTTGCTTATATTGTGGTACCCCTGCTCGACAATATCACCCTGCGCTGGTATGTGCGCGACCTCGACAGCCGGGCAGAATTGCTCGCCGGAACCCTCCGGCCCTCGCTCACCGAATACCTGCCCGCGCAAGATGCCGCCCGCATCGGCGAACTGTTCCAGGGCGCCACGCGCGACGAACGCCTGATCGCCATCGGCTTTTGCGACAATGCAGGCCACCTGGTTTACCAGTCCGCGCAATATCCCGCTTCCATCGGCTGCTGGAGCACGCCTTCCACGGGCGGCCTGTACAAATCCCTGGCGCAATTGCCGCAAGGGCAAGTCCACATCAGCGAAACGCCCGTCATGCAGGATGCATCCCAGCTGGGCCGTTTGGTGCTGGTGCAGGACATGAGCTTTGTCGAGCGCCGCAATACGGATACCAAGCGCTTCATCTTTGCCTTCCTGGCCGTGCTGGCCGTATTGATTTCCCTGATGACCGTGTTCGTGGCCCATTTGAGCTGGCGCGGCTGGCTGTCGGCCGTGAAGGATATTTTACGGGGCGAATTGCTGCCGAAAAGTAATGGCGCAGTGGCCGCCGCCACGGCGCCCGCCGCCGCGCCCGCGCCGCCGCCGGAAATGCAGCCGCTGATCGGCGACTTGCGCGAATTGCTGCAGGAATACCACCTGGAACGCCAGGGCGACAACGGCTGGTCGTCCGACTGGACGCCGGACAAGCTGCGCGCCTTGCTGGAAGCGGACTTGCAGGGCGACCAGGTGCTGGTGGTCTCGAACCGCGAACCGTATATCCACACGAAAACAGATGCCGGCGTCACCGTGCAGCGTCCCGCCAGCGGCCTGGTGACGGCCGTGGAAGCCGTGATGCGGGCCTGTTCCGGCACGTGGATCGCGCATGGCGCCGGTTCCGCCGACCGCGAGACGGTCGATAAGCTCGACCATGTGCCCGTGCCGCCCGACAATCCCAGCTATACCTTGCGCCGCGTGTGGCTGACGGACGAGGAAGAGCAGGGCTACTATTATGGTTTCGCCAATGAAGGCATGTGGCCGCTGTGCCATATCGCCCACGTGCGTCCCGTGTTCCGCTCGACCGACTGGGAACAGTATGTGAAGGTCAACCGCCGCTTCGCCGACGCCGTGATCGCCGAGGCGAAGACGGACAATCCCGTCGTGCTGGTGCAGGATTACCACTTTGCCTTGCTGCCGCGCATGGTGCGCGAAGCCTTGCCGAAGGCGACGATCATCACCTTCTGGCATATCCCCTGGCCAAACTCGGAATCGTTCGGCATTTGCCCATGGCGCGAAGAAATCCTCGACGGTTTGCTGGGCAGCACCATCCTCGGTTTCCATACGCCATTCCACCGCAAGAATTTCCTGGAAACGGTGGACCGCTACCTGGAAACGCGCATCGAACCGGAAGCGTCGACGATTTCCTATGGCGGCGAAATGACGCAAGTCGAGGATTACCCGATTTCCATCGCCTGGCCGGAAGACAATCCGGCGCAGCCGGACGTAGCCACCTGCCGCGCGCAAATCCGCAGCGAGCTGGGCGTGGCCCAAGACCACTTGCTGGGCATCGGCGTGGACCGCCTCGATTACACGAAAGGCATCGTCGAGCGCTTCCAGGCCGTCGAGCGCATGCTGGAACAGCAGCCTGGCATGGTGGGCAATTTTACCTTCGTGCAAATCGCCGCCCCCAGCCGCGCTTCGCTCGATGAATATCAAAGCTTCGACGCGCGCGTGCGCAAGATGGTCGAGCGCATCAACCGCCGCTTCGGCAGCGGAGATTATGTGCCCATCCTACTGAAAGCCGAGCACCATGGTCAGGATGATTTGCAGCGCTATTTCCGCGCCTCGGAAGTGTGCATGGTGACGAGCTTGCATGACGGCATGAATCTGGTGGCCAAGGAATTCATCGCCGCGCGCGACGACGAGCTGGGCGTGCTGGTGCTGTCGCAATTTACGGGCGCCGCGCGCGAGCTGCATGAAGCGCTGATCATCAACCCGTATCACATCGAGCAGGGTGCCGACGCCCTGTACCGCGCCCTCGTGATGCCGCCCGTGGAGCAGCGCGAGCGGATGAAGAGCATGCGGGCCCGTGTGAAACATTTCAATGTCTACCGCTGGGCCGGGCGCATGCTGCTGGACGCGGCCCGCTTGCGCCAGCGCGACAAGGTCATGACCAAGATCGACGCCCACAGCCGCATCAAGCGACGCAAGGGGATCTGATGGACGATACCCCTGACGATAGCGCGGCCTTGCTGCAACTGCTGGGTACACCTGGCACAGCCGTCTTCCTCGACTTCGACGGCACCCTGGTCGACCTGGCGTCCACGCCCGATGGCGTGCGCCTGGAAGCGGGCGTGGTTGAAGCGCTGGCGCTGCTGGCCGAGCGCCACGGCGGCGCGCTGGCCCTCATTTCCGGGCGTCCCATAGTCCAGCTCGATGCCATGCTGGCTCCCTTGACCCTGCCGGTTGCCGGCGTGCATGGCGTGGAGCGGCGCGGCGCCGATGGCGTGCTGCATGTGGCGGCCACGCCCGATGTCTCGCCCGTGCTGGCGCGTGCGCAGGCGTTGGCGGCGAGGTACCCCGGTTTGCTGGTGGAGCAGAAGCGCGGTGCCGTGGCCCTGCATTACCGGCTGGCGCCAGATCTCGAGCAGTTATGCCTGCAGGAAATGACCGCAGCCGTGCAAGCGTGCCCCGGGGTATTGCTATTGCATGGCAAAATGGTCCTGGAAGCCAAGCCGGCCGCCACCGACAAGGGCGGCGCGATCGCCGCCTTCATGCAGGAAACCCCGTTCGCCGGCCGCCGGCCCGTGTTCGCGGGCGACGACACCACCGACGAGGCAGGCTTTGCCTATGTTCAACTAGCAGGCGGGCAGGGCGTGAAAGTGGGCAAGGGCCCCAGCGCCGCCACCCTGCGCCTGGCCAGCCCGGGCGCATTGCGCGCCGCGCTGCTGGCCGCGTCCGTATCGCCTTTCAAGGAGTAGCCGATGACCATATCCATTGAACAAGCTGATGACACCCCCGGCGGCGCGTCCGCGCAAGCATCCCTCAACTGCGGCGTGGTGGGCAATTGCGCCTTCAGCGCCCTGATCGACCAGGCGGGGCAGGTCGTCTGGTCCTGCCTGCCCCGTTTCGACGGTGATCCCGTCTTCAACGGCTTGCTGGACGCCACGGAAAACGGCAGCGTGTGGGCCATCGACATTGAAAACTTTGCCCGCAGCGAACAGTTTTATGAGCCGAACACGGCCGTGCTGCGCACGCGGCTGTACGACACGGACGGACGGGGCGTGGAAATCACGGATTTCGCGCCCCGATTCCTCAGCCGCGACCGCATGTTCCGCCCGCTGATGCTGATCCGCCGCGTGCGCCCGCTCGACCACGCCGTGCGCATCCGCGTGCGCCTGCGTCCCCGCTATGACTGGGGCAAGCTGGCGCCGCAGATCACGCAGGGCAGCCACCACATCCGCTACGTGGGGCCGGAACAGACCTTGCGCTTGAACACCGATGTGTCGCTCAACTATGTGCTGAGCGAAACGTATTTCGTGCTGGGCGGCACGGCCAACTTCCTGCTGGGCCCGGATGAAACCTTGGCCGGCGGCATCGACGAGACGGCGCGCATCTTCGAGAAGGAAACCATCAACTACTGGCGCACCTACACCCGCCGCCTGGCCGTGCCGCTGGAATGGCAGGACGTGGTCATCCGCGCGGCCATCACATTAAAACTGTCTTTATATGAAGACACGGGCGCCATCATCGCCGCCATGACCACCAGCATCCCGGAAGCGCCCGGCAGCAGCCGCAACTGGGATTACCGCTATTGCTGGCTGCGCGACGCCTTCTTCGTCGTGCGCGCGTTGAACAGCCTGTCGGAAGTGGGTACGATGGAAGAGTATTTGCGCTGGCTGACGAATATCGTCGCCCGCTCGAAGGGCGGCCACATCCAGCCCCTGTACGGCATCGGCCTGGAAGAGCAACTGCCCGAATCCATGCTCGACCACTTGCCCGGCTACCGCGGCAACGGCCCCGTGCGCGTCGGCAACCAGGCGCAGGAACACTTCCAGCACGATGTCTACGGCAACATCGTGCTGGGCGCCGCGCAAGCCTTCCTCGACCACCGCCTGTTCCACCGGGCCGGCAAGGCCGAGTTTGCCGCGCTGGAAGCCGTGGGCGATCAGGCATTCAAATTGCATGCGGAGCCGGACGCGGGCATGTGGGAGCTGCGCACGCGGGCGAGGGTCCACACCTCGTCCATGCTGATGAGCTGGGCGGCCTGCGACCGCCTGGCCAAGGTCGCGCACAAGCTGGGGCTGGACGACCGCGCGGACCACTGGAACAGCCGTGCCGTGCTGATCCGCGAAAGGTTGCTGCGCGAAGCGTGGAGCGAGGAGCGCCAGGCCTTCGCGGAAAGCCTGGGCGGACGCGACCTGGACGCCTCCGTCCTGCTGATGGCGGAAGTCAACTTCATCGACCCCATGGATCCCCGTTTCATCGCCACCGTCGACGCCCTCGAAGCATCGCTGTGCGACGGCCCCTACATGCGCCGCTACGAAGCGCCCGACGACTTCGGCAAACCGGAAACGGCTTTCAACATCTGCACCTTCTGGCGCATCGACGCCCTGGCCCGCATCGGCAGGAAGGATGAGGCACGCCAGATATTCGAAACAATGTTAATGGCGCGCAACCACCTGGGCTTGCTGTCGGAAGATACGCATCCGGTGACGGGGGAGATGTGGGGCAACTTCCCGCAGACGTATTCGATGGTGGGGTTGATTAACTGCGCGGTGAGGTTGTCGGCGCCTTGGGATAGTGCTATTTAAGTTCACCCCCAAGGCAAGTTCCGGGGTCGGACCCTCAGGGTCCGACCCCAGCTTTTTCACTGCTCGGGGTAATCACGCGCCAGCAGGCTCGCGTCGCCCATACAACCTGCACTCCGCCGCCAGCGCCAGCAAGTTCGGGTCGCGCTCGCGGCTGCTCAGCATCAGCAGGGTGATCTGCTGGTGCGAGCCGTAGCGGGCGTCCAGGGGCAGCAGTTCGATGCGGGAGCTGAAGGCGCGCACGCGGCCCGGCAGGAGGCTGTAGCCGATGCCGCCGCTGACCAGGTTGATCAGCGAGAAGATGTCGCCCACGCGCATGGCCGTGTCGGGCACGAAGCCGGCCAGTTCGAATGCGTGGTTGAAGCTTTGCGAGGTGACGAAACCCTCGTTGAGCGTGACGAATTTGTCGTCGCGCAGCGCCTGCAAGTCCACGGAAGCGGCGCCCGCATAGGGCGAGGCCAGCGGCGCGGCCAGGAAGATGTCGTCCTGGAACAGGGGCACGGCCACCAGCCCGGCATGCTGTTCGTCTTCCTGCACGCCGACGATGATGGCGTCCAGCCTGCCGTCGGCCAGGCTTTGCAGCAGTTCGCGGTTCGACCCCAGGGTCAGGTCGATGTCGAGACCGGGCCGGCGCAGCTTCAGGGCGATCACCAGTTGCGGGATGCAGTGCAGGGTCAATGAATACAGCGAGCCGATCTTCAGGCGCACGGGATTGATGCCCGACATTTCGCGCACCTTGCGCACGCCTTCCTCGCACTCGGCCAGCGCGCGCCGCGCCGATTCGGCAAAGGTGTAGGCCGCATGCAGGGGGATCAGGCTGCGGCCCTCGCGCTTGAACAGGGGACAGCGCAAGCCGTCTTCCAGCGAATGCAGGGCGCGATGCACGCTGACGGTGCTCTGGCCCAGCGCATCGGCCACCCGCGCCAGGTTGTTCAATTCCATAAAGCTGAGAAACACTTCCAGCTTTTTCAGCGTAATTTCTTCGTTGATGGCCATGATCACCGTGATTATCGTGAGTTCATTAACTTCAGGGTAATGAACATGGTAGCAGGTTGATTGTCGCGGTTCCGTTTTCGCTCTATCGTCGGGGTTCGATAGCTCATTCCGGAGGCATGATGTCAACCGCCACAGCAGCGCCAGGGCAGCGGCAAAAACAGTGGGACACGCGGCGCACCGAGAAGCGCCGCCGCCTGGAAGCCGTGCGCCAGTACGCGAGCGGCCCCGTGCTGCAACAGGGCGACATGGTCGCCGTGCTCGAAGCGCTGCTTGCGCCGGGCGACCGCGTCGTCCTCGAAGGCAATAACCAGAAGCAGGCCGATTTCCTCGCCCGCATGCTGACCCAGGTCAACCCCGACAAGATCCACCATCTGCACCTGATCATGCCCAGCGTCAGCCTGCCCGAGCACCTCGACCTGTTCGAGCGGGGCATCGCCCGCAAGCTCGATTTTTCGTTTGCCGGCACGCAAAGCCTGCGCATCGCCCAGTTCCTGCAGGATGGCTTGCTGGAAGTGGGCGCCATCCACACGTATATCGAGCTGTATGCGCGCCTGTTCGTTGACCTCACGCCCAACGTCGTCATGGTGGCCGGCTACATGGCCGACCGCCAGGGCAATCTGTACACGGGACCCAGCACGGAAGACACGCCCACCCTGGTGGAATCGGCCGCCTTCCGCGACGGCATCGTCATCGCCCAGGTGAACCAGATCGTCGACGATGTCAGCGACTTGCCGCGGGTCGACGTGCCCGGCTCGTGGATCGATTTCGTCGTGCAGTCCGACAAGCCGTTCTTCATCGAACCCTTGTTTACCCGCGACCCGCGCGTGATCAAGCCCGTGCACGTGCTGATGGCCATGATGGCGATCCGCGGCGTGTATGAAAAACACCAGGTGCAGTCGCTCAATCACGGCATCGGCTTCAATACGGCCGCCATCGAACTGATCTTGCCCACGTATGGCGAGCAGCTGGACTTGAAGGGCAAGATTTGCCGCAACTGGGTGCTCAACCCCCATCCCACCCTGATTCCCGCCATCGAGACGGGCTGGGTCGAGAGCGTGCACTGTTTCGGCGCGGAGCTGGGCATGGAAGGCTATGCGGCCGCGCGGCCAGACGTGTTCTTTACGGGCCGCGACGGTTCCATGCGTTCGAACCGGGCCCTGTGCCAGCTGGCGGGCCAGTACGCGGTCGACCTGTTCATCGGCGCCACCCTGCAGATGGATGGCCTGGGCAATTCGTCCACCGTCACCAACGGCCGCCTGGCCGGTTTCGGCGGCGCGCCCAATATGGGCCACGATCCGCATGGCCGGCGCCACCCGACGCCCGCCTGGCTGGACCTGATCGAGACGGACGACCCGCTCGCGCGCGGCAAGAAGCTGGTGGTGCAGATGATCGAAACGTTTCAGGACGGCGGCCAGCCGACCATCGTCGAATCGCTCGACGCCGTGGCCGTGGGCCAGGCCAGCGGCATGCCGCTGGCGCCCGTCATGATCTATGGCGACGACGTCACCCACGTGCTGACGGAAGAGGGCATCGCCTACCTGTACAAGGCCCGTTCGCTGGACGAGCGCAAGGCCATGCTGGCGGCCGTGGCCGGCGTGACGCCCATCGGCCTGCGCCACGACCCGAAGACGACGGCCAAACTGCGCGCCGATGGCCTGATCGCGCTGCCCGAGGATATCGGCGTGCAGCGCGGCGCGGCGAACCGCTCGCTGCTGGCCGCGAAAAGCATCGCCGACCTGGTCGAATGGTCCGACGGCCTGTATCAACCGCCCGCCAAATTCAGGAGCTGGTAATGAGCACAATGATGACGACAATGATGATGACAGTGCCGGTGCGGGAACGCGCCGCCGCGCTGGGTCGGCAAGTGCTGCAGGCGCTGCTCGATGAAGTGACCCTGACGCCGAAACCGGGCCTCGTTGATTTGCGCAGCCGTGGCGCCCATGCGGACTTGAACTGGGCCCTGATGTGCCAGTCGGCCTGCGTGCTGGAGCCCATGTTTGCCGCCATGGCGCAAGCGGGCTGGGAAAGCGGCGATGACGACGGCCTGCGCCAGCGCATCGGCGCCATCGGCCGCGATGGCGAGGCGCTGATGCTGGCAGCCACGGGCGGCGTGAACACGCACCGGGGCGCCATCTGGGCTCTGGGCCTGCTGGCGACGGCGGCGGCGCAGCAGGGGGCTCGGGGCGCGTCGCTGGCGCCGCACGTCGTGGCGGCGCGGGCCGGCGCGCTGGCCCGCTTGCATGACCGCGGCGCGCCCGGCGTTACCGGCAACAAGGGCGAGCTGGCGTGCCGCCAGTATCGGGTCTATGGCGCTCGGGGCCAGGCCCGCGCCGGTTTCCCACTGGTGACGGGTGCGGGACTACCCGCGTTGCACGCCTCGCGGGCACGCGGCGACAGCGAGACGACGGCACGCCTGAACGCCTTGCTGGCCATTCTCAGCCAGCTGGACGACACGTGCGTGCTGTCGCGCGGCGGCGAGCCGGCCTTGCTGGCGTTGCAAACGGGGGCGGCGCGGGTACTGGCCGCCGGCGGCGCGGCCACTGCCGCCGGCGCCGAGGCGCTGCTGGCGCTGGAAGCGGTGGCGCTGGCGCGCGGCGTGTCGCCGGGCGGCGCGGCGGATTTGCTGGCGGCCACCCTGTTCCTCGACCGATTGACAGAAGGAGAAGCGCATGGAAACGCGTGAGTATACATTCCCGGCCGGGCAGCCGGCATCGGGGCGCGCCCTGGCCGGCGTCGTCGGTTCGGGCGACCTGGAAGTGCTGCTGCAGGCTGGCGACGATGGCGTGACCCGCATCGTCGTGAACACCTCCGTCGACGGCAAGGGTGCCGTGTGGGATGCGCTGTTGCTGCGCGTCTTCGGCGGCGAGCCGCTGCCGGCGGCGAGCATCGTCATCAACGATTGCGGCGCCACGCCGGGCGTGGTGCGCATGCGCATCGAGCAAGCCTACGAAGAATTGCAAGCGGGGAGGGCGGCATGAGTACCTTGAAGGAATTGCTGGAGCGCGACAGCTTCATCGAACGGGGCGCGCGCAGCCGGGCCAGGGCCTTGCTGGACGCTGGCAGCATGCGCGAACTGCTCGACCCGTTCTGCGGCATCGCTTCGCCCTGGCTGCCGAAACAAGGCGTGACGGCGCAGGCGGATGACGGCGTGGTGGTGGCCAAGGGTCTGTTCGACGGCCAGCCCGCCGTGGTGCTGGCCATCGAGGGCGCCTACCAGGGCGGCAGCATGGGCGAAGTGGGCGGCGCGAAAATCGCCGGCGCGCTGGAACTGGCGGCGCACGACAACCGCAATGGCGTGCCGACACGCGCCGTGATCCTGTTCGAGACGGGCGGCGTGCGCCTGCAGGAAGCGAACCTGGGCTTGGCGGCGATTGCCGACATCCATGCCGCCATCGTCGACCTGCGCCGCTACCAGCCGGTCATTGGGATTACCGCCGGCACGGTGGGCTGCTACGGCGGCATGTCGATCGCGGCGGGCCTGTGCAGCTATCTGGTCGTCACGCGCGAGGCGCGCCTGGGTCTCAACGGCCCGGCCGTGATCGAGCAGGAAGCGGGCGTGGGCGAATTCGACTCGCGCAACAAGCCCTTTATCTGGAGCCTGACGGGCGGCGAGCAGCGCTTCCACAGCGGCCTGGCCGACGCCTATGTGGAAGACGACACGGCGCAGATGCGCGCCACCGTGGCCGCATTGTTCGCACGCGGCGTGCCGGCGCAGCACCGCAGCGACCAGGCCGACGTCTTCCTGGCCCGCCTGGCGCAAGTGGATGCGGGCCCGCAAGCCACGCCGGAAGCCGTGCGCAGCATCTACAGCAAAGGAGCAGCAGCATGAACGCCATCACCGACACGAGCCGCGGCGCCGTCTGGCTGGCGGCACTCACGAACAACGCTGCGCCGCTGGACGGCTATCCGCCTTCCGTGCGCGTGGTCGACGCGCCGCTGGCGGGGGAGCCGGCGCGCTACCTCGCCGTGCTGCCCGACCCGGACAACCGTTTTGCGCGTGCCCGCACGGGAGAAATCGGCCTGGCCGAGGCGTGGCAGCTGGCGCGCGCGGTGCAGCAGGTGGTTGCCGAGGACCGCGCGCTGGCCGTGAAACGGCCCATCGTCGCCGTCATCGACGTGGCCAGCCAGGCCTATGGCAGGCGCGAGGAAGCGTACGGCATCCACCAGGCGCTGGCCGGCGCGGCGGGGGCTTACGCCGAGGCGCGCCTGGCCGGCCATCCCGTGATCGGGCTGATCGTCGGCAAGGCCATGTCGGGCGCCTTCCTCGCCCACGGCTACCAGGCCAACCGCCTGATCGCGCTCGACGATCCGCAAGTGATGGTGCACGCGATGGGCAAGGCGTCGGCGGCGCGCATCACCCTGCGCACCGTGGCAGCGCTCGAAGCACTGGCCGCGACCATCGCGCCGATGGCCTACGACGTCAGGAACTACGCCAGCCTGGGACTGCTGTGGCAAACCTTGCAGGTAGCGCAGCCCGATGATCCGTCGGCGCAGGATACGGCCGCCGTCGACGCCTGCCTGCAGGCGGCTCTCGGCGATATCCGCGCCGACCCGCAGCGGGATCTTTCCAGCCGCCTGGGCGCGCCGCACCGCCAGGCATCGGCAAGAGTCAGGGAGGTATTGCAGCAGCAGTGGTAAGTGAAACAACAGAGAAGACACCAAGTCATTCCTATTCCTATAACGGAGACAATCATGATCATTTACGGAACCGCATTGCTGGCCCTGTGTCATTTGCTCGGCATCTTCCTGGGCGACCTGCTCGGGCAGCTGATGGGCGTCAAGACCAACGTGGGCGGCGTGGGCATCGCCATGCTGCTGCTGATCTGCGCCCGCCTGTACATGCAGCGCCGATCCTGGCTGCCGCAGATGACGGAACGGGGCGTCGAATACTGGGGCGCCATGTATATTCCCGTGGTGGTGGCGATGGCGGCGCAGCAGGATGTGGTGGCGGCCCTGCGCGGCGGCCCGGTGGCCGTGCTGGCCGCCATCGGTTCCGTGCTCGTTTGCGGTGCCGTGATTTCTATGATTAACCGTTCGGAAAGCCCTGCTGCCATCGCTGCCGCTGAAGCTGACCGCGTGCAAGCCGACTCCATGTTGATGAAGGAGCACCGTCATGCTTGAAATCTTTGAGAAAGCCGCCATCCACAATGGCCTGGTGACGGCCTTCGCCTTTGTCGGCCTGATCATGCTGCTGTCGATCGCCCTGTCGAAGTACCTGACTTTCGGCCGCGTGCACGGCTCGGCCATCGCCATCGTGATCGGCCTGGGCCTCGCTTACTGGGGCGGCGTGCATAGCGGCGGCCACAAGGGACTGGCCGATTTGTCGCTGTTCGGCGGCATCGGCCTGATGGGCGGCGCCATGCTGCGCGATTTTGCCATCGTCGCCACGGCCTTCGAAGTGCAGGCGACGGAAGCGCGCAAGGCTGGCCTGATCGGCTTGGTGGCGCTGGTGCTGGGCGTGGTGCTGCCCTTCCTCGTTGGCGCCGGTGTCGCCTATGCGTTTGGCTATTCGGACGCCGTCAGCATGACCACCATCGGCGCCGGCGCCGTCACGTACATCGTCGGCCCCGTCACGGGCGCGGCCATCGGCGCCAGTTCGGACGTCATGGCATTGAGCATTGCGGCAGGCTTGATCAAGGCCATCCTGGTGATGGTGGGCACGCCCGCCGCGGCGCGCTTCCTGCGTCTGAAAACGCCCCGTTCTGCGATGGTGTTCGGCGGCCTGGCCGGCACCGTCAGCGGCGTGTCGGCCGGCCTGGCCGCCACCGACCGCAAGCTGGTGCCGTATGGCGCGCTGGTGGCCACGTTTCATACAGGCCTGGGCTGCTTGCTGGGACCGTCCTTGCTGTTCTTTGCCGTCAAGGCGGTTGTAGCATGATGGAAGCCTGGCGCGCGCATGACTTGCTATGGGTATCCGGCCTGCCGGACGGCGCATCCTTGCCCGCCTGGCTGGACGCGGCCTGGCTGCGGGCGGCGCCGCTGGTGGTGCGGCGCGCCAGCACGGTGCCCGGGCGCATTCCCGTGGGCATGCGCGGTATGCTGCGCAGCGAGCGGCATGCGTGCGAAGTGGACGCGGCCGCCGTCGTGCGTAGCGTCACGCCGGAAATGCTGGCGCGGCTGGCGCATACCCCGTCGTCCGGTTTTGACTGTACTGCGCTCGGTGCGCTGCGGCAGGTGGCGCCGCTGCTCGACGCCACGGGCTGGGCCTGGGGGCCAACGGGCGGCGTGGGCTTCGCCCTGGCCAGTGGCTTGCCTGTGCTGCGCGCCGACAGCGACCTCGATCTCGTGCTGCGCATCGCCGCGCCGCCGGACGCCGCGCAGGCCGGCGCCCTGCGTACCATCGCGGCGACTGTCACGGCGTGCCGGCTGGATCTGCAGATCGACACGGGCAGTGGCGGCTTTGCGTATGCCGAGTGGGCGGCGGGCCGGGGCAAGATCTTGCTGAAAACGGATCACGGTCCCGTGCTGACGGCCACGCCATGGGAGATGGCATGAGCGTGTTGTTTACCTTTCCCGGCCAGGGCGCCCAGTATCCCGGCATGCTGCATGCGCTGCCCGACGACTTGGCCGTGGCGGGGGCTTTGGCCGAAGCGGCGGGCGTGCTGGGCCACGATCCTTTGGCGCTGGATACGGCTGTCGCGCTGGCGTCGACGCGGGCCGTGCAACTGTGCTTGCTGATTGCAGGCGTGGCCATGGCGCGTTCCCTGGCGGCGCGCGGCGCGCTGCCCGACATGGTGGCCGGTTTTTCCATCGGCGAGTATGCGGCGGCCGTCGTCGCCGGTGCGCTCGATTATGCGGATGCCTTGCGCCTGGTGGCGCGGCGCGGAGAGCTGATGGAGCAGGCATATCCCAACGGCTACGGCATGGCGGCCATCATCGGGCTTGATCTGGCGCAACTCGAACCCGTGCTGGCCGAGGTGCACGGCGCAGCTACGCCCGTGTATGTCGCCAACCTGAATGCGCCGCGCCAGATCGCCATTGCCGGCAGCGAAGCCGCCTTGCAAGCCGTGATGGCGCTGGCCCTGGCGCACGGCGCCAGCAAGGCCAAGCGCCTGGCCGTCAGCGTACCGTCGCATTGCCCGTTGATGGAGGCCGCCGCGGGCGACATGGCCGCCGCCTTCGAGGGCGTGGCCCTGCGCCGGCCATCGCTCGTCTATCTGAGCAGCAGCGCGGCGCGCGCGCTGTTCGACCCGACCCGCATCCGCGACAGCCTGGCAGCCAACATGGCCCAGCGCGTACAGTGGAGCAGTACCGTGCGCCTGGCATGGGAGCGGGGCGCCCGCCTGGCGCTGGAAATGCCGCCCGGCAGCGTCCTGACGCGGCTGACGGCGCCCGACTTCACGGACGGCGTGGCCATCTGCTGCGACGGCAACCGGGGCGACAGCCTGCTGGCGCTGGTACAGCGGGAGCGCAACGGCGCCCTGCCTTAAAGCCTGGCGCTCAAGCCAATCTGGAATCCACGGCCCGGCAAGGGTGCGATGTATTTCAGTGGAGAATTGTGCGGCCGGGCATCGTCATCGAGCAGATTGGTGCCGCTGATGAACACGTCGATGCCTGCAAACGGCGAGTTCGGCACCTGCAGCGCGCGGCTCACCTGGAAGTTCACCATGGTGTAGCCGTCGAGCGGCACTTCCTCGCTGACGCTCTTGCCCAGGTACTTTTGCTTGTCGTAGCGGGTGCCGGACAGCCTGGCCTTCCACCCCATGTTTTCCCACAGCAGATTCGCGCCATAGCGGTTGGTGGGCATATTGGGCAGATACGCGCCATCGTTGTGCGCGCGCAGCTTGTCGGGGTTGTCCGCCTTGTTCTTGACCAGGTCGGCAAATGCGGACAGGTTCAGTTTTCCGTAGCTGCCAAGCTGTATGACCTGGGAGGCGTCGATCTCGAATCCCTTGACCGTCGTATCGGTCTGCTTCCAATATTTCAAGGGCAGGCGATTGGCCATCTGGGCGCCCGAGTGGCCAAGGTAGAGATAGTTCTCGTACTTCATGACATAGCCCGTTGCCGACATGGCAAAGCCGCGATTGCCGAACAGGGCGGTGAGTTCGGTACTTCGAGCGCGCTCCGCCTTCAAGTCCTGGTTGCCTTCTTCCTGGGTCATGATCGAATAGTGGCGGTTGCTCGCATACAACTCATTGACGTCGGGTGCTCTTTCCGAAGAGGCATAGCGCAGCTTCGCGCCGAACAGCTGGCCAAGCTTGGCCGAGGCCCCCAGGCTATAGCTGTTCAGGCTGAACGACCTGTCCTCGAGTTTGGCATTTTTTGCATTCCTCGATGTCTTGAATCCGCTCTTGCGGAGCTCGTGGTCCACTTTTTCATGGCGCAAGCCCGCGTCGAAGGTGGCCCAGTCGACATCGATGCTTTCCTTGACGAACAGCGCGCGGCTGGCCGTGCTTGCATCGGGCAGGTAAAGCTGCGGGCCGCTGCCGGCGATATCCCTGGCTTTATGGCTGAGGCCAAGCAAGCCGCTCAAGGGGCCTGCGCGCCGGTGCGCCAGCAGGAGCTCGGCCTGATTGGTGTCGAACTGGTAGTCATTCGCCTTGGCCGCACCGAGGCGTTCTCCCGAGGCATTGCTCAGGTGGGACACGCGTAGTTGCGCGCTTTCAATGTACGCGACGGGGTCGAGCAGATTGGCTTCCAGCGCATATTTATCTTGCTGTATCACCACGCCGACGGGCAGTCCTTCGTCATAGTTCGCGCCGAAAGACTTGTTTTCCATGGAAAAACCCGGCACGCCATACTCGCTATTCTTGATATCGATGCTGACGGCCACGTAGCCACGGTTGAAAAAGTAGGTGCTGCCGACGGCAAAGTGGGAATTGCTGGCATAGCTGTTGCCCAGGGTGCCGTGGTAGTCCGGGGTCACGTCCTTGTTGATCTTGTTCTGGGTCGTCGACGGCGTACCGGGCACGTAAGCGGGGTTGGCCGGATTGACGTAGGTCTTGCGCTGCCAGACGGAGGTCGGCTGATTGGTATAGAAGGAAAAGTCTCCATCCGCCCAGTCCGGATTTTCCGTCATGAACTGGTCGATAAACGGTTGCGAAGCCTTGTTGTAGACTTGCTGGATCCTCGCTTCCTTCTGGCAACTGTCGGCCAGGAAGGTATTCACGCCGCCCTTCAAGGGAAACAGCTGGCTGTTGCACACGCCGGCCTTGCTGTTGCCGGGAATATCGTAATGCCCGATCTTCTGGAAGGACAGTTGCAGATTCGTCGAGAAGTGCTTGCCATCGTTGAAGTTCATGCGCAAGCCCTGGGCATTGGCATCGTTGAAACCCTTGCGCAGGACCAGTTCCACGTCCTTCTCCTTGCTTTCCATCTTCCTGGAAATGAGGCCGGAATCCACGTCGACGCTGCCGCCAATCGCATTGCCGCCGAAACGCACGGCGTCCGACGATTTGTTGACGGTCGCGCTACGCGCAAACAGCGGATCGAACGGGATGTTGATGTCGCCGCTGAGCGCATTCATGCCGAGGATGGACTGGCCATCCTCGAGGATCTGCACGCGGCTGCCGCTCAGGCTGCGTATCACCGGCGCGCCCGCATTCGGCCCGAAGGCGCTGTTTTGCACGCCCGAGACATGTTCGAGCATGCCGCCCAGGGTCCGGTTCTGGGCTTGCGTATTCTCGACGAGGACGACGCTGTCGATGGTGGAAGGCCGGTCAGCGCGGACCTTGATGGTTTGCAGGGTGACGTCGTCCGCCGCGTAAGCGAGCGGGGCAGTGGACAGCATGGCAGCTGCGAATACGTGATGGCGCATAGGACTTTCTAAAAAGGCGGAAGGTAGTGCTGGGCGCAGGCCCGGCGTGAAGGCGTAAATGCAATTGAGTTGCAATAATAGCTTGCGCCTGATGCTATTGCAAGTAAACTGCATTTAATGGCATTGGCGGACTGGCGCACGGAAGCTGCGCAGCGCAGACAGCCGGCATGTGCCGGCTACTGGGTTGTAAAGTGGGGAGGTGTGCTGGCCTTGCGCGTTGCGCGTGATCAGGCCGCTGGCAAGGTGTGCGGCGCAGACTGCATTGGTCCGCCTGCGCCGTGATGGAGTCGCTGCCTCAGGTGAAGTTTGCTGGCTTTTTCGCCTGCAGCCGGCGCGCGCGCCGTTTGCGCTCCCAGATGACGATGCCCGTCACGGAAAGCATGGCCACCATCACGCCCATGAAGGACATCATGATGCGCCCGGGCAAGCCGAGGATTCGGCCCGAATGCAGGGGGAACTGCAGTTGCACGAAGACGTCGGCGGCCGTGCCTTCCCACGGCTTGTGCTGGCCGATGATGCTGCCATCCATGCCGTCGACGTACAGGTTCGACAGGCCCATGCCGGCCGCGCCGAATTCGTCGGCGGGGTCGAAGAAGGAGACGTTGTAGAACGAATAGTTGCCGCCATAATAAATGCCGCCGATGGGCGAGGTGATGCCGCGCTGCACGGCCTGCTTTTTAGCGATCTCCACCGCCTGCTCGAAACCGATCACGGGCGTGATATACGTGCCGTAGGGCGCCGGCGTCTGGGTTTCGTACGGCCCCGGCGTGGTGGTGGAGACCAGCGACATGACGGGATAAAACACTTCGCGGTACAGGTTCAGCGAGAACGACGTAAACGCGACGACAATAATGATTATCCACACCCACAGGCCGCCCGCGCGGTGCAGATCGAAATTGAGCTTGTAGCCGCCAGCCGCCCAGCGCAGCACCCACGACGGTTTCCACCGTTGCCACCAGCTGGCGGCATCGCGGTGGCGCGGAGTTTCGTCTTGCGCGCGCGGGCGCAAGCGGCGCGGCGTGGTCAGGTAGAACGCCACCATGCTGTCGAGCAGCCAGATCAGGGCGACGCTCCCCATCAGCCAGTAGCCCCAGCGGTCCGTGCCCCAGAAGGCGGGGACGTGCAGGCTGTAGTGCAGATGGCGCAAGAACGGCATCAGGCTGCGGCGCGACAGGGAAATGGCCGTCGAATCGCGCGTGCCCGTGATCTGCGCCGTGACGGGGTCGATGTAGACGGTGTTGTAGTCGAGCACGAACGGTTTGTTCGTGGCCGGGTCGGTTAGCGGGCGCACCATGAAGGCGGCCGCATGGCCTTCTTCCAGGCCCAGGGTCATGTAATTGACTTCCACGCGCGGGTCGGCGGCAGCGACTTTTTGCGCCAGCGCAAATGGTTGCTGAAGGGGGCCGCGGCCCGGCGTGTCCATGATGTCGGCGTTGAGCCATTCATCCAGTTCATGGTCCCATGACGTGACGGCGCCCGTGAGGCCGGCAACGATGAGGAAGAGGGCGATGGTAAGACCGGCCCAGCGGTGTATGACAGTCCAGAAAGCGCGCATGCGGTACAAACCTTCAACATAAAACCGGCTTGTTGCCGCCAGCGGGCGCCACCGGGGCGCACAGGGAAAAGCCAGGCACGGGCCTGGTATTTTGATAATGGGAATCGTTCTCATTATCCGCCGTGGCGCAGCGTTTGTCCAGCGCCAATGGTGTTGCCCAATGTTAAATAGCGCATGCTAAGATGCTAGCAAGAAGTTAATTTACATTCCATGTGGAAATATTCAAGGCTGAAGCGGCATGCGCATAGAAGATAGGAACAATGTCCGCATTAGCGAACGCAGCGGTGCACCGCAGGCGGGCGCGGCAGCCACCATGGTGTTCATGCACGGCTTTGGCTGTGATCAAACCATGTGGCGCTACCTGGAGCCGTTGTTTCGTGCGCGCTACCGCACCGTGCTGTTCGACCTGGTCGGCAGCGGCGCTTCGGACCTGGCCGCCTATGATTTCGATACCTATGCGCGGCTCGACGCGCATGGAGCCGATTTGCGCCAGGTTATCCATGCGGTCGGCGGCGGCCCCGTCATTTGCATCGGCCATTCCGTCAGCGCCATGAGCGCCTTGCTGGCGACGATCGCCGAGCCGGATCTGTTCGCCGCGCAAGTCATGCTGGCGCCGTCGCCGTGCTATGTCGACGATGCGGCGGCCGGCTACCGGGGCGGCTTCAGCCGTGTCGATATCGATGACTTGCTCGATGCCATGGAGAGCAATTACCTGGGCTGGTCCGCCGGCATGGCGCCCGCCATCATGGGCGCGCCCGGCCAGCCGGCGCTGGGGCAAGACCTGGTGAACAGTTTTTGCCGCACGGATCCCGCCATCGCCCGGCATTTCGCGCAAACCACTTTTTTATCCGACCACCGCGCCGTCTTGCCGCACAACAGCACGCCGGCCCTGATCGTGCAATGCAGCGACGACTTCATCGCACCGCCGTTTGTGGGCGAGTACCTGCGCCAGATGCTGCCGTACAGCAGCCTGCAGGTGATCGAGAATGTCGGCCATTGCCCGCACATGAGCGTGCCCGACGCCAGCTACCGCACCATCCGTCATTTTCTCGATGGCCTGCACCTGTAATGCGCGACACGATGCCTTCCCTGCCTGATACCGGTACCCTGTTCCAGCACGCGGCCTGCGGCTTGCTGCTGTGCACGGCCGACGGCACCATCGTACAGGCGAACGCCACCTTCTGTGGCTGGCTCGGCTATGGCGCCGGGGAATTGCTCGGGAAAAAGAAATTACAGGATTTGCTGACCATTGGCGGGCGCGTATTCCACCAGACGCACTGGCTGCCCCTGATGCAGGTGCAGGGCAGCGTGTCGGAAATCTTGCTCGACATGCGCCAGCGCCAGGGGCAATCCATCCCCATGCTGTTCAACGCCGTGCGCCGCGTGCATGAAGGCGTGCGTTATGACGAGATCGCCGTCTTTGTCGCCAGCGACCGGCGCAAATATGAACAGCAGCTGCAGCTGGCGCGCAAGGAGGCCGGCGAGCTCAACGAGCAGCTGGCGGCCGCCGACCGGCGCAAGGACGAGTTCCTGGCCACCCTGGCGCACGAGCTGCGGAACCCGCTGGCGCCCATGCGCAATGTGCTGGAAGTGCTGCGCCTGGCGCAGCTGGACGACCCGCAACTGTGCTGGGCGCGGGACGTGCTGGGCCGGCAAGTGGGGCACATGACGCACCTGGTCGACGATTTGATGGAAGTGTCGCGCATCACGCAGGGCCGTCTGGAACTGCGCCGCGCCAGCGTGGAACTGGCGCCCGTGGTCGAAGCGGCCCTGCACAGCGTGGCGGAGCTGGCCGCGCAATCCGGCCACAAAGTGCTCGTGGAGCAATGGCCGCAGCCCATCTGGCTCGACGCCGATGCCACGCGCCTGGGGCAGATGATCGCCAACCTGCTGACCAATGCCGTCAAGTACACGCCCGCCAATGGCGTCATCGGGCTGGAGGTGGCCTGCACGGCAAACGAAGTACACATTACCGTGCGCGATTCGGGCATCGGCATCGCGCCCGGGCACCTGGACAAGGTGTTCGAGCTGTTTTCGCAGCTGGAGCCGGCCCTGTCGCGGGCCCAGGGCGGCCTGGGCATCGGCCTGTCTCTCGTGCGGGGCCTGGCCGAATTGCATGGTGGCAGCATCAGCGCGCACAGCGATGGCGTGGGGCAGGGCAGCACCTTTGCATTGCGCCTGCCGCTGCCGGCCGTGCCTTTGCGGGCGCCGCCCGAGCCCAACCGCCGCTTGCTGGCCGGCACGCGCGAAGGCAAGGTGCTGGTGATCGACGACAGCGCCGACGCGGCCGAAAGCCTGGCGCTGGCGCTCGACATCCTCGGCTATGACGTGCGCACGGCCTACGACGGCACGGCCGGCATGGCGGCGGCGCACAGCTTCATGCCGCAAGTGATATTGCTCGACATCGGCTTGCCGCACATGAATGGCTACGACGTGGCGCGGCTGCTGCGCAGTGAACCCTGCGGCAAGGATGCCATCCTCGTGGCCGTCACGGGCTGGGGCCAGGACAAGGACCGCCAGATGGCGTCCGATGCGGGCTTTGATTTGCACCTGACCAAGCCCGTGGATTTTTATGAGCTCGATGCGGTGCTGCAGAAGATGCTGAACATGGCTTAAGGTCGGGCTCGGCTTGGCCGACGATACCTATGCATGGTTTACTAGTGTTTATATCCGCAATGTTTGAATTATAATGAGTGATTATTATTGAGTATTGGGGATGAAATGCAGGAAACATTGAATCAAATATTGTCGTGGCTATCACTTTTTGTTGGTGTCGCTGCGTTGGTAATGTCTTTTTATACAATTTGGCTTGCCCGGCAGACTGAAAGAGAGACGAGAGAAAGTTTTCAACGGTCAGAAGACCGGATACGAGAGCATTATGAGAAGTTAAAAGAAGTTCTTGCTGCCATCGAAACGCGAAGCGCTACGACAGAACAGTCTGTAAGGCTTTCACAGGATCACCTTCTTACTACTATCACAAACCTAGTTAACGAAACATTGATCCCTAAGAAGGTGGATATGGGGGAGCAGATGGGTATGCAATTTATGCAATCACTTTTTAATGATACAGATGGTGGCATGAAGAAAGTGGAATCACTGGCCGGTCTCATGAAAATTGTCGGGCAATCTAAGGATTGATCTTTTTCGGTTTCGTGATATTGATATATTTTTCTGTGAGCGATTGTAATTTAGAAATATTGGTTGTAAATTTTCAATGATTGATATGTTTTAAAATATTTCATATTGATTGGTTGAATGTATTTAAAATGCTATCCTCGCGGCTGTCGTGCGTTGATTCACAGCAAAGGGTCACAAGAAGGCATTTGATCTGGTTTTCGTTTTGTATCTATGAAAAGCCCATAGCTTTTTATGAGCTTGATGTTGTTTTGTGAAAGATGTTACATATGTCGTAATTGGAGAAAACATCTCGAGCGGAAAAGTATTAATGAAACAACTGGCAGCACTTGAAATCGCCGTTTTCCAGCTGCGCATGGGATTCGGCCATGCCGACTGCTGCGTGGACTGGGCCGTGGAACGCCTGCGCCGGGACGAGGAGGGCGACGACCTGGAAGTCGTGCTGCTGGCCAGCGCCCGGGGCATTGACGAGGTGCTGCCACTGGCCGAGGCCATCATCGAGCGCTACCGGGGAACGCAGCGGCTCAGTGAACAATTCCTGGCCGGTAAATATATCGTCGAACTGCGCGCCGCCTACCTGGCGGGCCGGGAAAGCGTGTCGTCGCTCGATGCGATCTTTACCCGCCTGTATCCGGCGCTTGACTACCCGGACTGGCTGGTCATGCTGAGCCGCAATTGCGAATACGCGACGGACGTGGCCGATTTCGAGCTGCCGTTCGAGGAAGAATTTCACTATATCGCCAGCCTGTGGTCGCAAGCGGAGAGCCTGGCTGCATTGGAGCGCGAATACAGCCGCGAGACGTCCAATCGGCATGATGCGACCGGCGCTTGAGGGGACCATCTGACTGTCCTATGAAAAAAGTTGATATTTTTGTCTGTTCCGATGCCGAGATGCGCGAATGTGCCAGCTGGCAAGATGCCTTTGACTCCTTTCCCGTTACGGGCATTGCCTTGCCCGGCGAACTGGATTTTGCGTCGCTGGGGCAATTGCTGACCCACTCGGCAGCGCCTGTCATCAGGCCCGTGTCTATCCCGGGGCGTGAGCTTTACGTGTTTGCGCAGGCCATGGGACAGGCTCTCGAGCGGCTGGCGGCCGACGACTTGGCCGATATCGCGGTGGCATGGGCGCAGACGGCGCCATGGGGCGGGCAGGAGGTCAATCCCTTCGATCTGGCCGGATTTTTGATGGCGTTGCAATCGATCTGGCATCAATCCGCCACGCCGGACAAGGCGCTGTTTGCGTGGATCGACGCCTAAGGTTGGCATGCGCGTGGCGGGCGGCCGCTATCGTATAATTTGCGCAATTCTTTTCGCTGGGAATAATGTGCAAAACAAGACTATCGGTTTACTTGGCGGCATCGGCTGGGCCTCGACCCTGGAATACTATCGGCTCATCAATGAAATGCTGGTGGCGCGCATCGGACCCGCGCACAGCGCGCGCATCATGCTGGTCAGCATGGACCAGGCCGATTTCGTCGCTCACGCGGCGCAGCCCGATTCGCATGCCATCGAGCAATTTCTGATCGGCGAAGGGCTGCGCCTGCAAGGCATGGGCGCGGATTTCTTCCTGCTGTGCGCGAACGGTGCGCACCGCTTCGCGCCGGCCGTCGTGCCGCGGATCGGCTTGCCTTTTATCAGCATCGTAGGGGAAACTGCGAAGCGCGTGCAGCAGTCGGGTGTGCGCAAGGTCGGCTTGCTGGGCGTTAAACAGACCATGACGGGCCGCTTTTATCACGATGCGCTGGAGAAGTTGGGCATCACGACCGTGACGCCCGATGAGGCCGACCAGGAAATCTTGCACGACATTATCTACACGCAACTGGTGCAGAATATTGTTACCGACGCCAGCCGGAACATTTTCCTGGAGATCATCGAGAAACTGCGGCTGCAAGGCGTGCAGGGCGTGATTCTGGGCTGTACGGAGATTCCATTGCTGGTCAAGCCCGGCGATGTCGATTTGCCGCTATTTAATACCACGGCGATTCATTGCGAGGCGGCAGTGGTGTTTGCCACCGAAGACTAGATGCTCGCATATGAGCGGCGCCCGCAAGGGGGGGCCGCTCATTCACCATCAAGCCGGCTGCGCGCCGCTCACATTGCGGCTGCGGTTTTCCACCAGCACGGAGATGCCGAGCACGACGATGCCGCCGCAGGCCAGCATGGCGCCCACCCAGCCCGTCGAGCGCAAGCCCATGCCCATGGCGATCGCGATGCCGCCGGCCCACGCGCCCAGCGCGTTGGCGATGTTGAAGGCGGAGTGGTTGAGGGCGGCGGCCACGGTTTGCGCGTCGCCGGCCACGTCCATCAAGCGCGTCTGCACGGCCGGAGCGACGGCGATGCCGGCGCCGATGGCGAACAGGTTGATCGCCGTCAGCCAGACATTGCTGCTGGTATAGGTAAAGGCGGCCAGGGCGGCCACGTTCCACAGCAGCACGCCGAAGATGGTCCACAGGCGCGAGCGGTCGGCCAGCCAGCCGCCGATCAGATTACCCACGGTCATGCCGATACCGATAATGGCCAGCAAGATGGAAATGACCAGGGGCGACACTTTTGTCACTTCCAGCAGGGTTGGCGTAATAAACGTGTAGACGGCGAACATGCCGCCGAAGCCGATCGCCACCATCAGCAGGGTCAGCCAAACTTGCAGGCGGCGGAAGACGCCCAGTTCGCGGCGCGGGCTCGAATCGCCGGCAGCGACCATGGGCACGAAGATGCGCACCATCAGCATGGTCAGCAAGCCCAGCGCGGCGACCAGCAAAAAGGCCGAGCGCCAGCCCAGGGTCTGGCCGATATACGTGGCCAGCGGCACGCCAAAGATATTCGCCACGGTCAGGCCCATCAGGACGCGGGCCACGGCCTGGCCACGCCGGTCCGGTTCGGCCAGCGCGGCCGCCACCAACGCCGCCACGCCAAAGTAGGCGCCGTGCGGGATGCCGGCCACGAAGCGGGCGACGACCAGCAAGCCATAGTTAGGGGCGATAGCGCTGAGCAAGTTGCCGCCAGCGAACATCAGCATCAGACAGATCAGCATCAAACGGCGCGGCATGCGCGCCAGGAAGATCGTGATCAGGGGCGCGCCGATGACCACGCCCAGCGCGTAGGCGCTGATCATGTGGCTCATCTGCGGCAAGGTCGTGCCCAGGTCGTCGGCCACCACGGGCAGGATGCTCATGGAGGCGAATTCGCCCGTGCCGATGGCGAGGCCGCCGATGGCCAGGGCCAGGTCGGCATAGCCAGCGCCAAAAGGCGCGGTGACGCGCGGAATCAGGGGATCTACGGAGGCGTGCATGTTCTTGTTAGTTGGGTAAAGAATGACAGGGCGGAGGGGCGCGCAGTGGCCCAGCCGGAGGTGGCAATGCGCCACCAGAATCGACGGATGGCCGGTATTTTCGGGCTAGAAGAGCTGCCCAAAGACAACATTGTAAAAGATTCGGGCAAGCTCTGCAGGGCGCCGGCTAAAATCTGCTGCACTGCACACAACAGCGTTTGCTCTTGTTGTTAACGATAACACGGAATCTGCGCGATTCCGCCACAGGGAGAGCGAAGAAAGCCTGGCTGTGGCGGAAATGGTCTTCCTTGCGTATTACTTCGCTAACGATTGCTGCAGCGCTTCCAGTCCCGCCACATAAATGCCGTGGAACAGGTCCGTCACTTCCTGCTCGCTCACGCCCACGGGCGTGAAGCGGCCCGACCAGGTGACCCGCGCGCCGTCGCTGCCGGCAATCGCGCTCACTTGCAGGGTCGACAGGTAATCGGTGGCGGGAAACGGCGCCTGCAAAATGGAATAGCTGTAGCTGCGCGCTGCATTGTCGTACGCTTCCAGCTGCTCGACGATGATGTCGCCGGCCGGGTTGGCCAGGTGGCGGATGCGGCCCCCTGCGCTTAACGTGCTGCCGGGAATATAGGGCAGCCAGTCGGGCAGCGAATTGAAGCCCCCGATCAGTTGCCACACTTGTGCCGGCGTGGCGGCGATGTCGATCGAAGTAGTGGTATGTGCCATGATGAATTCCTTGTCTATATCAGAGAGTGTCGCCGGGCAGGGGGGCGAAGGCCGATACCAGTTGCTCGGCGCGCATGTCTTGCCAGAATGCGGCGGGGATGACGCTGTTCAAGGCTGCCAGGTCTTCGGCCAGGCGTTCCGGACGGCTGGCGCCGGGGATCACGGCAGCCACGGCAGGATTGGCCAGGGAAAATTGCAGGGCGGCAGCCTTGACGCTGACGCCATGGCGCGCGGCAATCGCCTTGATGCGTTCGACCTTGGCGATGATTTCGGGCGAAGCTTTCTGGTATTCGAAGTGCGCGCCACCAGCCAGGATGCCTGAACTGTAGGGGCCGCCCACGACGATGTCGACGTTCTGTTTTGCCGCGGCCGGCATCAGGCGCTGCAGCGCCCGTTCATGGTCGAGCAGGGTGTAGCGGCCGGCCAGCAGGAAGGCGTCCGGCTGGGCTTCGGCCAGGTCCAGGGTCAGTTCCAGCGGTTCCACCTTGTTCACGCCCACACCCCAGGCCTTGATGACGCCTTCTTCGCGCAAGCGGGTCAGCACGCGGAAGGCGCCCGTGCGGGCAATCTCGAATTGCGCCAGCCAGTTGTCGCCATGAAAATCCTGGGCGATGTCGTGGACCCAGACGATATCGAGGTGGTCCGTATCCAGGCGTTTCAAACTGTCTTCGATCGAACGCAGGGTGGCGTCGGCCGAGTAGTCATCGACGATCTTGTTCTTGCGGCCAAATTCGAACAAGCCGCCTTTTTCGCCCAGTTCGCGGGCAGTGGGGTCTTCCAGTTCATCGAGGATCAGGCGGCCGACCTTGGTGCTGAGCACGTAATCGTCGCGGCGGCGCTGCTTCAGGGCGGCACCCAGGCGCAGCTCGGCCAGGCCAGCGCCGTAGAACGGGGCCGTGTCGAAGTAGCGGATGCCCGATTCCCACGCCGCGTCGACGGTCGCCAGCGCTTCCTGTTCCGGAATGTTGCGGAACATATTGCCCAGCGGCGCCGTGCCGAAACCCAGTTTGCCTGTCAGTAAGTGTTTGATTGTCATGATGTTTTCCTTCAATGTGTGGATCAGTGAAGACAGAATAGTTGGACAAGTTAAGCTTGTCCAAGACATAATTGGCGCAACTTGAGTCCTGAAAGGTCTGACATGCTGGACATACGCCAATTGCAATACTTCATCGCCGTCGCCGAGGAAGAACACGTGGGACGGGCCGCAGAACGCCTGCATATTTCCCAGTCGCCGCTGAGCCGGCAAATCGCCCAGCTCGAAGACAGGCTGGGCCTGACCCTGTTCGAGCGTAGCGCCCAGCGCATCCGCCTGACGCGCGATGGCCATACCTTCCTGGCCGAAGCGCGCGCGTTTATCACCCACGGGAACCGCCTGGAAGCGCTGGCGAAACGGCTGGGGCGCGGCGACGAGGGTGGCCTGTGCATAGGCTACATCGAAAACGCCATGCATGCGGGCGTGTTGCCGGACGGCTTGCGCGCCTTGCGGGCCACGCGGCCGCAAGTGCACATCGCCCTGTACAACCTGCATTCGGCCGAGCAGATCGAAGGCTTGCGCCAGCGCAGCCTCGATATCGCGCTGCTGTGCGAGCCGCCGCTGCCGAACGACCCGGACCTCGATTGCGCGCAAGTGCTGAGCGATCCCATGCTGCTGGCCTTGCCGGAAACGCACCCGCTGGCGGCCAAGGCGGAGCTGACCCCGGACGATCTGGCAGGCCAGGAGTGGATTGCCGTGCTGCACAAGGAAAGCGTGCTGAAACACGATAACTTTATCGCCGCCTGCGCGCGCGCCGGTTTTACGCCCGATATCCGCATGGAAGCAACAGAGCCGCTGACGGCGCTGGGCCTGGTGGCGGCCGGGCTGGGCATGGCCATGATCCAGCACAGCCTGCGTCAGCACGCGCCGGCCGGCGTCGTCGTAAGGGAATTGCCGTGGTTTAGCTACCGCACGCCCCTGTGGCTGGCCTGGCACAAGGTCAATTTGCGTCCGCTGGTGGGTATCTTCCGGGAAACCTTGCTGCAGCAGGCGGGCGCAGCCGCTTAGCAACACCTAACAAAACCGTAGCGAGCGGGATGAGTTGTGGCTGAGAAGCGGAGCTGTGCTTGAGCACAGTGAGCATCGGAGACCGCAAATCGCGACGCGCAGTAGGTTTGGTTAGGTGTTCTAGATTTTCCTGGCGTGCTTCAGGTGCAAGGGCAGCCACCACCACATGCAAATGATGAGCGCGCCCATCAGCACGCAGGCGATGATGCCAGCGACGTGGCCGAACACTTCCGACATCACCAGGTTGGTGCCTAAGATAAACGCCAGCGCCAGGGAAAAGGCGCCGCACATCATGATGCGGTCGGCCACGCGCTTGAAGCGTTCGCGGTCTTGCAGGGGGCGCATCACGCGGTGCTGGATGGCTGGCGCGCTGAGCAGCACCAGGCTGGTCATGGACAGGAAAAACGTCAGCAGGAAGACGATTTTTTCCGCCTGCACGATCTTCGCGAAGCCGCCGTTGAAGGGCAGGATGATGAGGAAGGCCGTCAGCATCTGCGCGCCCGGCAAGAGGATGCGCAATTCGCTGAGCAGGTCGGACAAGTCGCCTGCGTCGCCTGGCTGGTCATTTTCATCCTGGTGTTGCGCTGGTGGCATGGGACCGTCCTCGTGATGGTAATGGAGCCAGTCTACCCGGCAGTGCCTTGCCTGACTGTGGGCGGGCGCACCTTCAGAAGTATTGCATGCCGCGTCCAGGCAGGCGGGCGGCGTATTCGCGCAGCCGCCACAGCGGCGTCGAGACGATGGCCGTGGCGCTGTGCGAGGCGTCGTGGCCACAATGGCCGCAACTGTGGCGACGGTGCGGCACCAGCGCGAAGTCGCCCAGGTCCAGGTGCGGGTGGCTGCAGCGGGCGCAGTCGCTGCAGCCCAGCGGTGCGCCAGCCTGCAGCGCGGCGGCGAACGCTTGCGCGGCGGGCGGCGTGATATTCAGTTGCACTATGTCGGGAGGAAACAGGCCGGGCAGGGCGCGGCAGTCGATGGCCAGCGCGGCCGCGTCGCGCGCAAGCAGGGCGCCGCCGTCATTGGCCCGGGCGCGCAGTTGCAGCAGGCCATCCGTGCCCAGGCGCAAGGTGCTGGCGTGGAATTGCGTGGGGTCGAACAATTCCGGATACAGCACATAGCCCATGGGGCTGGCGTGCTGGCGGCAACGCATGGGCTCTGTTGCTTGCCAGCCGGCCAGATCGGCTTGCGTGCCCCAGTAGCACTGGTGCGTGCGGCACCAGTGGCGCGCCGCGCCGTTGCGAAATTTTCCAGCGGGCAGCAGATCGCACAGGACGATGGCGTCCAGCCCCGCACCGGCGCGAAAGTGGCCCGTGATGTGGGATGTGGTGACGGCAAGATGGCCTGTGCTCGCTTGCAGGGGCCAGCAGATGCCGGGCAGGGTCAGCGGCGTGGCCAATGGCGCCTCCCGGCGGCTATCGCCTTGCCAGCCGCTGGCTGTCTGGCATGAAAAAGCCCGCCGATTCGGGCGGGCTGTGCTGACGGGGATGCCAAAAGCATGGCCCGGTCTATTCTTCCGTATCGGCCAGGGTGACGATGGCGCGCGCCCATTTCGAGTATTTCAGGTTCGCCAGATCGCGCACGGTCTTGATATTGAATGCCTGCTTGAGCAGCTCCGCATCCTTCTCGCTCACGCCTTGCAGCGCGTCGACGGGGGCATCAGCGATTTCCTTGAACGTCTTTTTTTCGTAAGCCTTGTCTACCGCTTTATTGATGTTCATATGTTGATACTCCTCAGTAAGTAGGAAAATTAATTCTACACGTTTTTGCGCACGATCAATTTACGCTTGCAAGTTGTGCCGAACTAAATATGATGGAGGTGGGCGCCTCGACAGTGAGGCCGTCTGTGCGTTCGCCTTGGGATTGTAATTATGTCACTGTTATTATTCATAGTATAATGATTTCCGTGGCGGAGAATGGTCTGCGCCATACCGACGCCGCAGTCACGCGGCACTAATCGATAGCGTTCAGGAGAATACGATGAGTTTGCTAGACCAACTTGCAGGACAGGCGATGAGCGCTTTGGGCAATAAAAGTGCTGACGGGGAAGCCCCATCGGGATTGATGGCCAGCGTGATGGACCTGGTCAACCAGCATGGCGGCTTGCCCGGCCTGCTGCAGAAGTTCCAGGAAAGCGGCCTGGGCGACCAGGTGGCCAGCTGGATCGGCACCGGCGCCAATGCGCCAGTCTCCGGCGAACAGATCAAGGATGCGCTGGGCAGCGACACGATCACCCAGATCGCTGAAAAAGCGGGAGTCGCACCGGATGCGGCCTCGGGCGGCCTGGCAGCCTTGCTGCCCCAGCTGATCGACAAGCTGACCCCGGATGGTCAGGTACCGGAAGGCAATGACCTCGTCAGCCAAGGCTTGAATATGCTCAAGGGCAAGATCTTCGGTTGATTTACTGGTCTTGCAAGTGAAAAACCTCGCAGCGATGCGAGGTTTTTTGTTTTCAGGCGGCGGCCATCATGCCGAAGTGGGGCTGCTCAGCAGTCAGCCGCGCCGTACTCCCCTCGACCAGATACGAGCAATACCGTCTCCGCTCGGCGATGCCGCCGCGCCGCTCCATCAGTTCACCCAGCATGGCGACGGCATCGGCGGCCATCTTTTGCACGGGCTGGCGCAGGGTGGTGATGTCGTAGCTTAGCCAGCCGGACGCTTCCAGCGCGTCGAAACCGGCCACCGACATCTGCAGCGGCACCTGGATACCCATCTGGTGGCGCGCCGTGTCCAGGCAGCCGATGGCCATGATGTCGTTGCCGCAAATGACGGCATCCGGCACGCGGCCCAGGCGGTCGATGACCTTGCGCAAGCCGCGTCCGCCGCTGGCATAGTCGTAGTTGCCGCTGACGACGATGGGCGCGGGCAAGCCCAGGGTCAGCAGCCGGTCCAGCATGCCAGCCTTGCGTTCCTGCGCGACGGCCGAGTCGCCGGGGCCGTCGATGATGGCAAACTGGCGGTGGCCCGCTTCGGCCAGGCGCGAGACGAGCAGGCGCGCCGCTTCGGCCTGGTCGCACAGTACGGCGTGCACGGCATGTTCGCGCGGGCTGCGGTTGAACAGCACCAGCGGCACGTCGCGCCGGCCGAACTCAGCCATCTGCTCGTCCGACAGGCAGGCGGCCACGACCGCGCCGTCGACCTGGTATTGCCACACATCGCACAAGACCTTGCCAATGTCCGCTTCGCGCTCCAGGGTAAACAATAAGAGACGCTTGCCCAGGCGGGCGATTTGCTGGCTCAGGTCGGACAATACTTGCGGATAGTACAGATTGGCCAGGTTGGAAATGATGACGGCGACCAGGTTCGAGCGGCGCGTGATCAGGCTGCGCGCGGCCGCGTTCGGGATGTAGTCGAGGGTGATGGCCGCCTGCATGACCTTGGCATGGGTGGCGGGCGAGATGCTGGCGCCCGGCTTGAAGCAGCGTGACACGGCCGATTGCGACACGCCGGCCAGCAGGGCCACGTCATACGAGGTCACGCGCCGTCCGGCGCCGGGTATGGCGCGGGTGGTGGTGATGGGTGTCCGGGCTACAGTATTCTTTTTTCGCATATTGGTCTGGCAAGCAACCTGTCTCAAAGTATTCCTGCAGGCCCGGCCGCTTGTGACGGCCTGGGCGGGCAGAATGAGCATAGCGCAAAAGATTGCCATATGGCAAGACTGCATGCTTATTCACGCTTATTGTTCATGTTGCAAAAAAATATGACTGAATGGCAAGTGCTCTGGCAGCCTCTCAATCGCTGCTGTCGCACGGCCCGCTGCCATAGGGGCTGAGGCGTCCCGGCGGGTCCACGCGGCGGGCGCTGAAATCGCTGGCCAAGGTAGGCAATGGCCATTCCGCCGTGGCGCTCGCCTCCGTGCCGCTGACGCTGCCGCGCACAGTCAGCACCACGTCCACCCAGGAACCGTAGTTGCGCGGATAGCTGACGGTGACGGTGGCCATGCCCAGCGCGTCGCTCAGGCCGCTGGCGCTGACGGTCAGGGGGATGCCCGGGTCGAGTACGCCATTGCCGTTGCGGTCGTAGGCGGCGTCAAAAATGCCGTTGCGCAAGACGTCCTCGTTGGCGCAGCTGTAGTGGGGCAGGGCCAGGCGCCAGACGCCCGTGTCGGGGAATTCGGGCTTGTCCGCTTGCCATACATAATATCCCTTGGCGTAGCGGCTGGGCCAGGCGGCGGCCGTGATGGCAACGCCGGGCACGGCATTGCCGGCGCTGTCGGACACGAATACGGCAAAGTCCTTCTGCAGCACGCTGGCCGAATGCTCGCGCAGCAGGCTGCCCGTGCCCAGCTTGATCGACAGCGCTTGCCGCGCCACCGTCAGGCGCACGAGGGCCGTGGCCGCCGCTTGCGGCGCGCCTTCGATGCGGGCCTGGATCAGCACGCCGTCGCGGCCGCTGTCGGCCGGCCCCGCCACATACACGGCGCGCGCCAGGCCGTCGCTGCCCGTCAGCACCCGGCCCGCCTGCCGCAGATAGCCGCCGCTGGGGTCGCTCAAGATACTGAACAGCACAGGCGCGTTCTTGACCAGGTTGTTGACGGCGCCATCGCGCACGACGGCGCTGATTGTGCTGATACTTGTGCTGACGTTGTCGGCGGGCAAGCCATTGCCGGGATTGGCCCGCAGCACTGCCGGGTCCGCTTGCACGGCCAGCTTGCTGGCAGGACTCAATGGCGCGATGAATTCCAGCCGCGTCTGCGCCGTGGGTCCGCCCGCCACGGCGGCCGTGACGGTCGCCACGCCCGCGTTGGCCGACTGGATATAGCTGCGCGGCAAGTTGCCATTGCTGAAAATCAAGCTGGCAGGCAAGGCCTGGCTGCAGGCGCTGTCCGCAAACAGGCTGCCGCGCGAGGTCGACAGGCTGGCGCTGCCCGTTTGCGCCACGCCAGCCTTGTCATAGCGCGTGTCGATGGGCTGGCACGCCAGGGTGGCGATCTCGGGCAGCACGTCCGCGCCGCTGGCGTCCTGGCCCACGGCCGGGCTCAGGCGCAGGTCGCTGCCGGCCACGGCATATGCCTGCGTGGCGGCGGCGCCCAGTGCGCTGACGGACACGGCATCCTTGCCCAGGCTGCCCGCCGTCAGGCGCAGCACCAGCTGGCCTTGCGCATTGCTGAGCGCCGCGCTCCCATCCTTGACGCGCACGCCGTTGCCGCCACCCGTGCTGTAGGCGATGGCGGCGCCGGCCACGGGCTTGCGCGCCGAGTCGCGCACGGTGACGGTGAGGTCGGCGCCCTGGCCCAGCAGCAAGGCGGCCGGCCCCAGCACTTCCACGCTGCTGCCCGTGACGGCCACCGTGCCCTTGCCGCTGCGCGTGCCGACTTGCGCCGTCACGGTGATGCTGCGGTTGCTGTTGGCGCCGCCGGTCCCCAGCAAAGCGCGCGCCTGGCCGTTCTTGTCCGTTACGGCGTCGACGCTGCCGAGGATGCCGGAATCGGCGGCAAAAGAAATTTTTGCGTTTGGCAAGGCGAGGTTGGCGCCATCCTTGACGAGGGCCGTGACGCTCACTTCACTGCCTGCCAGTCCCGCCGAAGCCAGTTCCGTGTTGGAAAAGACCAGGTTGACGGCGTTGGCCAGGCTGGCCGGCTCGGGCGGCGTGACCGGCGGAATCACGGGTGGCGTCACGGGCGGGGTGGCTGGCGGCTTCACGGGCGGCACGGTGGGCGGCGGGCTGCCGCCGCAGCCTGCCGTGCTGTGCAGCGAGCAGCCGGCGCCGGCCTGGGTATCGGCCGAACCGCCGCCGCAGCCGGCCAGGGAAACGAGGAAGGCCGCCAGCAAGGTAGCAGGCAGCAAAACAGCGGGCAGGTGGCGCGGGTGGCGCAGGCGGGTGAGGGGCACGATGGGTCTCCGGGAGCTGGCCGAGTTGCTCGGCATCACTTCCAAGAGTAGCTTTTGCGCGCGGCCGCTACTTGATGCAAAGCAAGTTTATGCTGTTGACCCCGTCGAACGGGTTTTGCTGGTGCAATGGCCTGCCTTCTGATAACATAACGCCCCTTTATTCAGGGAAGGGTCGACATGGCCAATGCTTGCGGCGTCGATTTCGGCACGTCAAATTCCACGGTAGGCTGGGCACGTCCCGGGCAGAGCACCATGCTCGGCCTGGAAGATGGCAAGACGACCTTACCGTCCGTCGTCTTCTTCAATGCGGAAGACGAGGAAGTCAGTTTTGGCCGCGCGGCGCTGGCCGGCTATCTGGCCGGTTACGAGGGGCGCTTGATGCGCTCGCTGAAAAGCTTGCTGGGCACGAGCCTCATCGATGGCCAGACGGAAGTGGGTGGCCGCGCCTTGCCATTTCGCATGTTACTGGCGCAATTCATTGGCGAAGTGAAACGCCGCGCCGAGCAGTCCGCCGGCCGCGAATTCTCGTCCGCTGTGTTCGGCCGTCCCGTCTTCTTTATCGACGACAATGCACAAGCCGACCAGCTGGCGCAAGACACGCTTGCCGAAGTGGCCCGCTCCGTCGGTTTCAAGGACGTCGCCTTCCAGTTCGAGCCGATTGCCGCCGCGTTCGACTACGAGTCGCAAATCGACAAGGAAGAACTGGTGCTGATCGCCGACATCGGCGGCGGCACGTCCGACTTTTCGCTGGTGCGGCTGTCGCCGGAACGGGCGAAAAAGACCGAGCGGCGCGACGACATCCTCGCCACCGGTGGCGTGCACATCGGCGGCACGGATTTCGATAAATACCTGAGCCTGTCATCCGTCATGCCCTTGCTCGGTTATGGCAGCCGCCTGCATAACAATAGCGAAGTGCCATCCAGCTATTATTTCAACCTGGCGACCTGGCACACGATCAACCTGGCCTACACCAAGAAGATCTGGGTGCAGCTGGCCGACGTGTGCCGCGATGCGCGCGAGCAAGACAAGATGGGGCGTCTGCAAAAGCTGATCGACGAGCGCGCCGGCCACTGGCTGGCCATGAAAGTCGAAGAGGGCAAGATTGCCCTGTCCGACGCAGCCGAAGTGCAGCTGGAACTGGATCGTCTGTCGCCCGCGCAAAGCCTGTTGCTCAAGCGTACGCAATTCGACGAAGCCATCGGCCACCTGTGTGGTTCCGTGGAAGAAACCGTACTGCGCCTGCTGCGTGACGCGGGCGTGGCGCCGGAAGCCGTCGATACCGTGTTCTTCACGGGCGGTTCGAGCGGCGTGCGCTTGCTGCGCGAAAAGATCGCCGCCCTGGTGCCGGCTGCGCGCAAGGTCGAGGGTGATCTGTTCGGCAGTATTGGGGCGGGACTCGCGCTGGACGCCGTGCGTAAATTTGGTTGATAAAATGTGCATGGCGGCGTTGCCGCGTCTTGCCGTACTGGTGTACTGTCTGCGACGCGGCGCCTTGCCCTGCGCATTTTATCGATACCCCCACTGTTGCACCCACGAAAGAACGCCCTATGAATGTGTTTGACAAACCGATCGTCATGATCGACTTCGAGACGACCGGTTTATCTCCCGACATGGGCGACCGCATCACGGAAGTGGCGGCGCTGCGCATCGAGGGCGGGCGGATCACGGACCGCTATGTGACCCTGATCAACTGCAATGCGCGCATCCCCTCGTTCATCACGGGCTTGACGGGCATCACGCAGGCGATGGTGGACAAGGCGCCGCCCGTGGCCGAGGTGGTGCCGCAGCTGCTGGATTTTATTGGCAGCGATGCCTTGTCGGCGCACAATGCCAGCTTCGATGAGAAATTCCTGCGCGCGGAAAGCGCCAGGCTGAACCTGACACCGGCGCACCAGTCGCTCGTGTGTTCCTTGAAACTGTCGCGCCGCGTGTTTCCCGGCATGGCCAGCTACAAGCTGGGTTTGTTGTCCAGCCAGCTGGGAATCGCCTTCAAGAGCGCCGCCCACAGGGCCGAGTCCGATGCGGAAGTGGCGGCGCAAGTGCTGATCCATATCGGCCGCCATTTGCGCAGCAGCTATGGCATCGCCGATGTCGACGCGGATTTGCTCGTGTCGCTGAACAAGCTGGCCGCCGCGAAAGTACCGCAATTCCTGCAAAAGCACCCGTCACGCCGCTGAGCGCCATTCTCCTCTAAGCAGGCTCATCAAAACGATATAATTTTGTTATTTCGTTTGAGCCTGCTCAAGTCCTTCCCCCGCATCGAATTTAAAATTTAAGCAACACACGATTTCGCCGCCCTGGGCCGCCGTTTTGCGCGTGCTGCCGGCAAGCGCAATGTGGATGGGGGCGCACATGGACAAGCACCATACTGCCAGAGATAGCCATCAGGCGTATATCTGGTTCCGCACGGCGGCCGAGCAGGGCAATGCCTACGCCCAGTTCAACCTGGGATTGATGTACAAGAAGGGCGAAGGCGTGGCGCAGGACGATGCGCGCGCCTTTGTCTGGCTACGCCTGGCCGCGTTGCAAGGGCTGGCCTTCGCGCAGAACCACCTGGGCGCCCTGTATTACCACGGCCGCGGCGTGGCGCAGAGCGACGAGGACGCCGTGCTGTGGTTTCGCCGCGCGGCCGCCCAGGGCGATGCTTCGGCCCAGCAAAACCTGGGGCAGATGTACCGCAAGGGACGGGGCGTACTGCAGAGCGACGAGCTGGCCCTGGCGTGGTTTTACCGCGCCTCCGAACAGGGCGTGGCCAGCGCGCAATCGCTGCTGGGCGAAGCCTATGCGCAAGGGCTGGGGGCGAAAAAGAACGATGCGCTGGCCCTGGCCTGGTTCCGCAAGGCAGCCTTGCAGGGCGATGCGCAGGCGCAGCTGAACCTGGGGCTCGTCTACAAGCGGGGCCAGGGCGTGGTGCAGAGCGATGCGCAGGCGCTGGCCTGGTTCCGCCAGGCCGCTGCCCAAGGCCTGGCCGTGGCGCAGCGGCAACTCGGCGTGGCCTATGCGGAAGGCCTGGGCGTGGCGCCCGACCAGCTGCGCGCGTATGCCTGGCTGCAGCGGGCGGCCGAGCAGGACGACGCCGACGCCCAGTTCAACCTGGGCCTGATGCTGGCGCGCGGCCAGGGCGTGGACAAGGACGAGGCGCGTGCCGTCGTCTGGTACCGGCGTGCCGCCATGCAAGGCCATTGCATGGCGCAATACAATCTGGGCGGCATGTTTGCGGGCGGACGCGGCGTGGGCCGCGACTTGCGCCAGGCACTGGACTGGTACGCCAGGGCGGCGGACCAGGGCGCGTCGAATGCGCAGTTCAACCTGGGCGTGATGTATGCCAATGGCCAGGGTGTGGAGCGCGACGAGGCGTGCGCCGTGCGCTGGTATCGCACGGCCGCCGAGCAGGGCGATGCCAGCGCGCAGAACAACCTGGGCGTCATGTATGCGAACGGCCATGGCGTGCCGCAAGACGACGGTCTGGCCGTGCAATGGTATGCGCGCGCGGCCGGCCAGGGCCATGCTCTGGCGCAATACAACCTGGGCGGCATGTATAACAGCGGGCGGGGCGTGGAGAAGGATCCCGTCTGTGGCTACATGTGGCTGGCACTGGCGGCCGAGGGCGGCGACAGCGGGGCTGCCAGGGCCAGGGAAGCGGCTGGCGCCAGGCTGGAGCCGGCCCAACTGCAAGAGGCGCAGCAGCGCATGCGGCAATGGCACCAGGTGCGCTTCCCTGCGCGGCCTCCGCGCGACTGAAGCACTGGCACCGTGCGCGCGCGGACGCGTGCTGCATGCGATAATTGCCGGTAAGCATGTCGCGAAGGCGGCAAGGTTTTTGGCACAGTGAAAGGTGAACCATGGTAAGGCAGGCAGGCGAGGATGCATCCGAGCAAAAAGTCATCGACGACATCGCCACCCACGGCTGGCATGGCGTGCATATCGGTGCGGATGAAGAAGGTCCCGGCTATGCGTTCACGATAGGTGCTTGCCACAGTTTCGGCCAGCCTGAGTTCCTCATCATGGGCTTGCCGCGCGCCATGGCCCACCAGATACTCGATGTGGCGCTGGACGCCGCGCGCAGCGGCGCCATCACGGATTTCACGGCCACCACGGATGTCTTGCTGGAAGGCCATCAGTGCGCCTTCGTGCGCGTGCCCGTCGAGCAATACCGCAACTATGTCGGCTATGCGCGCTGGTATTACCAGGGCGATGATTTTACGCTGTACCAGATCGTCTGGCCGTCGCGCGATGGCCATTTTCCGTGGCAGGCGCAAGCCAGTGCGCAGTATGTGGAGAGCCAGCCCTTGCTGGGGCCGGCGCCGCTGGCCGCATGACGGCAGGCCCCTCCGTCAGCATTGTGACCGGCACGGCGACCGTGTGCGTGTTCGACCCGGCGCTCTTGCGCCACAAGCTGGAAGAGGACTGCGACTGGTGGAGCCTTCCCAGTGCGGAACTGGCGGCCGTGAATGCGGGGCAGGTGGCGTTTTTTAACGTGGGCGGCGACGGCGCGTATGAACTTGCCTTGCACGCCGAACTTGCCGAACCGCATGTGGAAGTGCATCTGGCTGTCGTCTCGGGCCGCGTCTTCATCGGTGCCGGGGAGGATGTCACGGGTGGCGGCCTTGAACCGGACACGGCATACGGCGGCCTCTTCGTGGACGTGCCCGTGGGCAGCTACCGCGTGCAGGCGCGCCGCGATGGCGCGCACATCAGCCTGGCATTCGTGCCCGATGCCCGCGGCAGCAATGCGTTTGGCGACCTCGTGCGTATTTGATCGTGCGTCTCCGATTCCCGTTCAGCTTCTGATTCTTGGCCCTGGCTACGCATCCATGCGCGCCACGCCCCCACCTTGCCGCCGGTCCAGGAACAGGCTGTTGCCGTGGATTTTCTTTGCCTGCTTCTTTGCTTCGGCCGCTTGCGTGGCGATCTGATGGTGCGTGTAGTACTGGTGCGCCTCCACCTTGATGACGCCCAGCGATAGGCTGATCAATGAGTAAAACACTTTCTTGCCTTGCCGGTCTTCGCTGATATAGCCGCCCCGTTCGCAGTCGCTGGTGCTGTAGTAGGCGAGGATGGCGGCCGCGAAGTCGTCCAGCATGGCCTGGCAGCGCGCTTCCCAGTCTTCGCTCTGGAACAAAATCATGAAATCGTCGCCGCCGATGTGGCCGATGAAGTCGCGGTTCGGGTCGCAATGGCTGCTGAGGATTTCTCCCGTCAGCTGGATCACGTCGTCGCCCTTGCGGTAGCCGTACACATCGTTGAAGGGTTTGAAGTGGTCGAGGTCGCAATAGCAGACCCAGAAGCGGCTGCCGCTGTGCAATAAGCGGTCGATATGCTCGTTGATGGGCACGTTGCCGGGCAGTTGCGTCAGCGGGTTGGCATAGCGGGCCGCGTTGATCTGCATCTGCGTGATTTCGCGCATCAGGTCGTGTCCCGTGCCCATGCCCAGGTAGCGGCCGTGTTCGGTAATGATGAAGCCGTTGAACAGGTGGTGGGCATCCGACTGCACCATGGTGTAGCTGAGTTCCTGCAAGCTCGTCTCGTGGTCGGCGATCAGGGGAGTGGCATCCATGAACAGGCTGCATGATTTCTTGCCATACAGTTCACGCTGGTAGGGGCGGGCGAAGTGGTCGATCATTTCGAAGCGGCTGATCAAGCCCAGCGGCACGCCGTCGTCGACGACGGGGATGATCATCAGCTTCGGGTCTTTCAGGAAGATGTCGTACACCTCGTTATTGTTTTTCTCAGGCGAAACGGCGATCACCCGGTGCAGCAGCTTGCGGATGCTGGCGCCATTCTTTTCCAGGCTGCTGCGCTGCGGATACACGGCCACGCCATTGCGCCCCAGCGCCTGCACCACTTCCGCCGGCAGGGCCCGTGCCGGCACGGCATTGGGCCGGCCCAGGTGATAGCCTTGTCCGAACGCCACGCCCAGGTCGCGCAAGACCAGCAATTCCGTCTGCGCCTCGATGCCTTCGGCGATCACCAGCGTGCCCGATTTCTCCGCGATTTCCTGGATCGAGCGCACGAATTGCAGTTTCACGGGGTCATTATTGATGCCCTGGATGAAATGCATGTCGATTTTCACGTATTCCGGGCGCAGTTCGGACCACAGGCGCAGGCTGGAAAAGCCTTCGCCCAGGTCGTCGATGGCGATCTGGAAACCCATGTTGCGGTAATGTAGTACCGCTTCGCGCATCAGTTCGTAATCGTAGGTCGGCTGGTTTTCCGTCAGCTCGATGATGACGCGGTCCGGATTGATGCCGATGTGCTCGATGTATTCCAGGGTTTCGCCATGGCGGGCATTGCGCAGCAGCAGGCATTCGGGGCTGACATTGAGAAACAGCTTGCCCGGCAGCTGCAGTTCGGCAAAGCGCTCGAGCACCACTTGCCGGCACAGGTGCTCCACTTCGAGGGTCAGGTCATGCGCGCGCGCCGCCTTGAACAGATTCATCGGCGCGTGCAGGGGGCTGTCGGATGGTCCCCGTATCAAGCCTTCGTAGCCGATGATGTCGCCGCTGTGCATGTGGATGATGGGCTGGAACAGCGCATTGAGCTTGCGGCCCGCGAGGATCTCGTGCAAGGCATCCGTCCCTTCGATGCTCATGGTGGCCGATGGCGGCTTCAGGTAAGCCACATTCGATGGCGTCGGGCCGGGCGGCGCGGCGGTGGCGGCAGGGAGGGCGAGAGTGTGCATAGGCGGATGTGGCGGCACGGCCTCTGGACGGGCCATGAACATGTTGCCGATAGTAAAGAAGATTTATGACAACTTGATGAAACGACTTTGTTTTTGATAATGTTTCTTGCATGAACGTCAGTTTGCCGATTCCGGCGAAAGCGAGATTTATCATGGTCATCCATGTAATTTACCCAAACAAAAGACGGCAAATCCATCCGATTACTGTGCTTTAAAAGTGGCAATCCGCGCTATGATTTCTCTTGGCGAAAGTCAACATAGGCAGCCGTGCTTGAGCGGTATGCTTTCCCCGACATCCAACAATGAGACGACAACCCATGCAATTACGTAGTGCAACCCTCATATTCAGCTTGATGGCCGCCTTCGGTGGTAACGCCCTGGCGCAAAGCGCCGCGATGCCATCGTGCCCGGCCGGCGACGGCGCTGCCGTGACGTATCCTGTCAGCAAAAAAGTCGACCAGCAAGACAGCTATTTCGGCACCACCATCGCCGATCCGTACCGCTGGCTGGAAGACGCCAACAGCGCGGAAACGGGCGAGTGGGTGACGGCGCAAAACAAGCTGACGCAGTCGTACCTGGGCACCATCCCGGAGCGCGCCGCGATCAAGCAGCGCCTGACCAAGCTGTGGAACTATGAGCGTTTCTCTACGCCAACGAAGCAGGGTGGCCGTTACTTCTACAGCCGCAATGACGGCTTGCAGAACCAGGCCGTGCTGTACACGGTGAAAAAACTGACGGACGAACCCCGTCTGCTGCTCGATCCGAACACCCTGTCCACGGATGGCACGGTGGCGCTGGCCGGCACCTCGATCAGCCCGAACGGCAAGTATTTGGCGTATGCCACGTCCGCTTCCGGTTCCGACTGGAACGAGTGGAAAGTGCGCGACATTGAATCAGGCAAGGATTTGACGGACCACATCAAGTGGGCCAAGTTCTCCGGCGCTTCGTGGACCAAGGACAACACCGGTTTCTTCTACAGCCGCTATGACGCGCCGAACGAAGCCACCAAGCTGGCCGATATCAATTACTTCCAGAAATTGTATTTCCACAAGATCGGCACGCCGCAAAGCGACGACGTGCTGGTCTTCGACCGTCCCGACCAGAAGGAATGGGCGTTTGGCGGCAGCACCGTCAGCGACGACGGCAATTACCTGATCATCACGGCCACGCAAGGCACGGAACGCAAGAACCGCGTGTTCTACAAGGACTTGCGCCAAAAGAACGCCAAGGTCGTCGGCTTGCTGGAAGCGTTCGACGCTTCCTACTCCTTCATCGACAATGACGGCCCCGTATTCTTCTTCAAGACGGACAACAAGGCGCCAAAATCGCGCGTGATCGCCATCGATACGCGTAAACCGCTGCCCTCCGACTGGAAGGAAATCGTGCCGCAAAGCGCGGAAACCCTCGTGGCCGTCAACCTGATCAACAACCAGCTGGTGCTCGATTACTTGAAAGATGCGCAAACGCAGATCAAGATCGTCGACCTGAATGGCAAGCTGGTGCGCGAAGTGGCCTTGCCGGGCATCGGTTCGGCGGGCGGTTTTGCGGGCAAGCGTGGCGATACGGAAACGTTCTACTCGTTTACCAGCTTCACGACGCCAGCGACCATCTACCGCTACGACATGAAATCGGGCAAGAGCAGCGTGTACCGCCAGCCGAAGGTCGATTTCGACCCGAACGCCTTTGAAACGCGCCAGCAATTCTTCACCAGCCGCGACGGCACCAAGGTGCCGATGTTCATCGTCTCGAAAAAAGGCATGAAGCTGGACGGCACGAACCCGACCTATCTGTACGGCTATGGCGGCTTCAATATTTCGCTGACACCGAGCTTCTCCGTGGCGAATCTTGCCTGGGTGGAAATGGGCGGCGTCTACGTGATGGCCAACCTGCGCGGCGGCGGCGAATACGGCGAAGCCTGGCACCAGGCTGGCACCAAGCTGAACAAGCAAAACGTGTTCGACGACTTTATCGGCGCGGCGCAATGGCTGGTGGACAACAAGGTCACCTCGCCATCCAAGCTGGCGATCGGCGGCGGCAGCAATGGCGGCCTGCTGGTGGGCGCAGCCATGACGCAGCGTCCGGACCTGTTCGCCGCGGCGATTCCGCAAGTGGGCGTGCTCGACATGCTGCGCTTCCACAAGTTCACCGTGGGCTGGGGCTGGGTGCCTGACTACGGTTCGTCGGACGATGCCGAGCAGTTCAAGGCGCTGGTGAAATACTCGCCGCTGCACAACCTGAAGGCGGGCGGCTGCTATCCGGCCACCATGATCACGACGGCGGACCATGACGACCGCGTCGTGCCTGCCCACAGCTTCAAGTTCGCCGCCGCCGCCCAGGCGGCGCAAGGCGGCGCGGCGCCCGTGCTGATCCGCATCGACAGCAAGGCGGGCCATGGCGCCGGCAAGCCGACGACCAAGCAGATCGAAGAAGTGGCGGATCGCTGGGGCTTCCTCAGCCGTTCGCTGAAGATGACGCCAGTGGTGGCGGAGCCGGCCAAGGTGGCGGCGCAGTAAGCCGGTAGCGGTAGGTCGGATTAGCCCGCAGGGCGTAATCCGACACCACCAGCGCCAACAATGTGTCGGATTACGCGGCCTGCCGCCGCTAATCCGACCTACTCCGACCTGCCTCCGTAATCCTCGCCAGTACCCCCTCCCCAAACACGGCCTGGAACGGCAAATCCTTGCGCTGCGCATAGCCGATATAGCAATCGCACTTGAAGCGCGGGCAGGATTTTTCTTGCAGCATGTCAGCCAGGTCATCCTCATATAAATTCCCCAGCCGCTCCGGCACGAAGTGGCAGCGCGCCAGTTCGCCGTCGCCATCGACGGATAGCGACGTTTCGCCCGCCAGGCACGGTTTGCCGCGCGAGGAAGAGGGGCGGCGGTTGTGCGCGAACCACGGGTCGACGGCATCAAACCAGGCCAGGTCTTCCCCGCTGTAGTAGTGGGGACCACGCCGGTCATAGGCGTTCAGCCACAGGTAGACGTGCTTGGGCAGGGCCGCGCGCAGGGCGCGGATGGCGTCCAGGTGCTCGTTCATCGCCACGACGCCGACGGAATAGCGCACGCCCATGGCGTCCAGGCGCGCGCAGCGTTCGAGAAAACGGGCCAGTGTCGTCTGGTCCGGGTGGTAGGTGCACCACAGGCCGATTTTTTCCAGCCCGTCCATCCCTTGCAGCCAGTTCAGGGGGCCGGACAGATTCGTCTGCAGCGCCACCTGGCGCACGTTCGGCAGGCTGGCCAGCGTCTGCATGGCCGCGCGGTAATGTCGCCGCACCAGCGCTTCGCCCCACGGCGTAAACAGGATGCCGATGTCCCGCTTTTGTGCCGCCACCCAGCTGGTAAAACGCGCCACTTCGCGCGCATCGCGTGCCAAGGTGGCGCGGCTGTCGCGCTTCTTGGCAAACGGGCAGTAGCCGCAGGCGTAGTTGCAGCTCGCCAGAGTACCCCGGTACAGCAGGGACAACGTGCCCGGCGGCGTTGTCAGCACGCCTGGCCCTCTTGCGCCATCAGCGCGCGCACCGTGTCGGATGCCAGCCACGGGCCGATGGTGTCGGCGTAGCTGTAGCCCCGGTCGTTCAGGCGCAGCAGGGGGCCGCTTTCTTCCACCAGTTCCAGTGCGTGCAGTTCGGCCAGCTGCGGCAAGTCTGCTTCGCAGCGGCTGCCGAAGCGCGCCGTGTAGGCGTCGCGGTCCAGGCCTGGTTCCGTCAGCAGCGACTGGATCACGTAGCGGCGGCGCTGTTCTTCGCCATCGAGCTGGTAACCGTGTTCGGCCTGCGCGAAGCGCGCCTCGTCCAGCGCCAGGTATTGTTCGATGATGCCGATGGTCTGCGTGCGCGCCACCGCGTATTCGCTCGAATAATGGAGGCTGGCCGTGTAGGAGCGGGCGCCCGCGCCCAGTCCCACCATGCCATCGTTCTGGCAGCAGTACGAGGGGCCGTTCTGTTCCGGTGCATGCGGGGCGCGGAACATGCGCATCGATACCTGCTCATAGCCCTGGGCGCGCAAATGGTCGCGCGCGGCCGCGTACAGGGCCAGGCGGCTGTCGCCGTCGCATGCCAGCATGATGGGGTTCAGCGTGTCGGCGCCTTTGCGCCGCGCGATCTTGCCGAGGCCCGTCTGTTCGCGCACGTACAGCGGATACAGGTAGATTTCTTCCGGCTGGAAGGCCAGCGCGCTGTCGATGGACGCGAGCAGGCTGGCCACGGTTTGCCCGGCGATGCCGTAGATCAGATCCAGGTTCAGGGTGGGAAAGCCGGCCGCGCGTATCAGGCCGATGGCGTGGTGCACGATGGCGTTTTGCTGGGGGCGTGCCAGCGCGCGCATCTCGCCGGCGGCAAAGCTCTGGATGCCCAGGCTGACCCGGTCGATGCCGTGCGCGCGGCACACGGCCAGGCGCTCGGACGTGATGGTTTCGGGCGACGCTTCGATGCCGGCCGGCGTGGCTTGCAGGTCGATGCCGAGGATGTCGCGCGCGCCGCACAGCAAGGTGTCCAGCTGCGCCGGCGACAGATAGGTGGGGGTCCCGCCGCCCAGCGCGAAGCGGGCAAAGCGCCGTTCGCCCAGCGCGCCGGCCAGGGCGCGCATCTGCACCAGCACTTGCCGCACGTAGCGCTCGACCATGTCGGCGCTCGGGCGCGCCATGGCGAACAGGTTGCAAAAGCCGCAGCGCATCTCGCAAAACGGGATGTGGATGTAGGCGAAGAGGGCGGAGCGGTCTTGCCGCGCCCACAGGGGTGCAAGCGGCGCCGCCTGTGGCAAGGCGCGATAGGCTGCCTTGTGCGGATACGAATATGAATATGCCTGATAGGGCGTGTGGCGCATGCGCTGCGCCAGGGTGCCAGGTTGTTCGGCTGGGTTCACGGTGGGGATTCCTTGGGAGGTGTATCGGTATCGGTCTCGGGGACGATAAAAAAGTGCGCGTACGGTACCTGCCACACGCTGTCGTGGGCGACCCTGTGGCCCCGGTAGCCGTCTTCGCCATACGCGCTGCCATGGTCCGAACAGACGATGGCAAACGTGGGCGCGCGCGCGGCGCACGCGGTAAACAGGGGCGCCAGCGCGCCATCCACATAGCGCAGGGCCGCCGCATGGCTTTCCAGGCAGTCGTCACGGCAGCCGGGCAGGTAGGCGCGGTTCGGCGTGTGCAGGGCGGCCACATTGATGAACAAAAAAGTGCGCTCGTCGCTGGCGGCCAGGCGGGCTATGGCCAGCGCCACCTGCTTTTGCGTCGAATGGCGGCTGGCCACGCCCATGCCGGCGCTCCAGTGGCTTTCCTGGAACAGCGACGGCAGCACCGTGCCCAGCGCCGTCTGTTTATTGAAAAAGCCCACGCCGCCGATGCAGATGGTGCGGTAGCCGCGCGCGGCCAGGGCGGCGGGAAGGTCCGCTTCCTCGAACGCAAACGTGTGCGGCGAGGTGGTTTCGCTGCCGGCAAAAGCGCTGGCGAACAGGCGCGGATGGCGGCCCGGTGCCGCAGGCGTGGGCAAAAAGCCGGCAAAAAAGGCCTGGTGCGCCGCATACGTGAACGTGGCGGGCGAGTGGCGCCGTTCCCAGCCGCCAGGTGGTAAAAAACGTCCCAGCACCGGCAGTTCGCCCGCTTCATGCAGCGCTTGCGCCACGTCAAAGCGCAGGGTGTCGAGCGTGATGAAGACGATGTCGTGGCTGCCCACGACGGCGCGCATGTCGGGGATGGCTGGTGTGTCTTTAAACATGTGTCAGTTGCGCTATATAGGTGTCCGCGCCTTGCCACAGCAGGCCTGGCAGCAGGTCGCCGAAGGCATTCGCTTCGAGCACATGGGCCTGGCCCTGGCGCACCACGAGGTCGTAGCCCGTCACGTGGCTCTTGGGGAAGGCGCGCGCGGCCAGGGCGCTGGCCGCTTCCAGCGCCGCCAGGTCGGCCGCGTTCAAGAGGCCTGCCGCATCGCCGCGCCGGTTGTCGAGGTGCAGATTCGTCATCATCCGGTCGCCGATGCGCGCCACCCGGTGCGCGGGCTGGCCGGCCAGGGTCACGACGCGCAAGTCGTAGTGGCTGTCGCCGCAGCGCGGTTTGTTCAGCCATGCCTCCGCATACAGCTGTTGCGCTGCCAGCGCGTCGACGAGGGCGGCGATGTCGTGCTGCGTCTCGTAACGGGCCATGCGCTTGACGTTGAACAAGCGTATCTGGCCGTCCGCCCGCGATAAGGTTGCAGAGGTGGTGGCTTGCTGGCGGCCAGCTCTGTTCCTGCGGTAGGCAACGACGCCGGACGCGGACGAACCGTAGCGCGGTTTCAGGTACACGCGGTCAAGCTGGTGTTCGTGCAGCAGCGACTGGAGATGGTCATAGCCGTGCACGGGGCCGAGCAGGGCGGGAATGGCGATGCCGTGCGCGGCCAGATGGCGCTGGCAAGCCAGCTTGTCTGTCATGAGGGTGATATCGGCCGGCGCATTGAAGACGCGCGCATGCGGCAGCTCGGCCAGTTGCGCCGCCAGCGAGGCCATGGCAGAGGCAAAGCCCGCAAACCAGGCATCCATCGCCAGCAGCTCGCCATGCGCGGGCGCCTCGACCGGCGGCCGGCCCAGCCGCTGGCAACCGTCATGCAGCAGCCGCAGGTGGGCAGCCGGATCGTCGCCGGGCGGCTCGATCTTGAACAGGCAGGGCTGGCGCAGGGCTTCCTCCAGCAGCGCCGGCCGCGCCAGCCAGTCGCGCCATTCCAGCACTTGCGCGGGCGGCAGGCGCAGTTGCGCGCGCGCCGCCTGCATCAGGCGCACGCGCTTGCTGCCGCTGGTGGCCAGCAAAAGCATCCCTATTTATTCGCCGACGGCGACGTAGCGATAGACTTCGTCGTCGTCCTCGTCGTCTTCCTGCGGATCATCGAGCCTGACCGGGAAGGGCAGGGCCTTGAGTTTTTCCTGGTTCGCTTCCGAGATATAGTGATGCGACAGGTCCATGCGCTTCAGATTGCCCAATTGCGTGCCGTGCAGCAGTGCTTCGGCGCCGACGTCGCCCAGGGTGCCCAGCGACAGATCCAGGGTCTCGACCGTGGCCAGCAGCGGCTCGTTGGCCAGCCAGACGGCCAGCTCGTCGGCGATCTGCGCATCGCGCAAGCCCAGGTAACGCAGGGTTGGCGTGGCCAGTTGCGCCAGTACCTGCTGATACAGCGCCACGTCGCCCGAGAAGCCGTAGTCCTCCGTGCCCAGCCACAGTTCCAGGTATTCCAGCTTGGGCATGCTCGACTGGGCCAGCGCCTGCGCGATCTTCTGATCGAGGCCGCCGGACTCGATGGTGAACTTGCGCAGGTTCTGGTGCGCGAACGGTTCGATGATCAATTCATTGCCGCCACGGATGCGCAGTTCTTCCAGCTGCGGGAAAGCGTCCAGCAGCGGCTTGTAGCTGCCTTGCACGATCCACGAGATTTCGCATTCCTCGTACGTCATGTCGCCGATGAACAGGGCGCGCAAGTTCGGCAACTGCGGCGCGTGGCTGGCCAGCGCGGCGATCACCTCGTCGGCGCCTGCCTCGTACGGGTCGCCCCACATGCCGATGATCAGCGCTTCAAGCGCATGCTTGTCGGTTTTTTCCAGGAAGCCGGCGATCAGGTCCGGCATCTTGCGCTTGTCGTCATACTCGAGCGAGAGGCGGTAGACGATATCCTGCCCGGATTGCAGCGCAATATCAGGATCGTACTGGACGACCTTTTTTTGGTGGAAGAGGGTGGTGCTTTCGGAAATCGTCATTGCTAAGGCTCCATGAAAGACAGTGAAAATCTTGTCTAATCCAAAATCTTAGCATGGGCGAAAGAGCTTATTGCACACCGCTGAAAAGCAACTATCTATGGATTACCACCAATAATGCCTTGCCTTCCGTCTTGCCCAGGTTGCGGATGGTATGCGGCTGGTCCGCCGGATAGCGTGCCGTGCCGCCATTCTTGACCTTTTTCTTCGCCGCGCCCACTTCCAGCTCCAGGTTGCCGTGGATCACCGTCAAATGCTCGGTGGTGCCCGGATCGTGCGGTTGCGACGCCAGTTCGCCGCCCGGCGCCAGCGTCACTTCATACCATTCGTATTTGCCGGCCAGTTCCATCGGCCCGAGGATGCGCAGCACGTAGCCCGCGTGGTCGCCGGGCAGGGTGGGGGTTTCGTGGGCGTCCGTGATGCGGATGGTTTCCACGGTTTTTTCCGCGCTGGACAGCAATTCGCCGATCTGCACGCCCAGGGCGTTGGCCAGGCGCCACGTGATGGCGATGGTGGGATTGGCTTTTTCGCGCTCGATCTGCGACAGCATGGACTTCGAGACGCCCGCGATGCGCGACAAATCCTCCAGTGTCAGGCCGCGCGCCAGGCGCAGCCGTTGCAGGGTGGCACCTACTTCAGGGGGAGAATTGGTCGAAACGCTGGTTTTCATCGGCAGGTGGCTTGCAAAGTTCAAAAGGCTTGGGTAATATCCACTATATTGAATTTCAGTTCGAAATAGTGGATTTTGAGGAAAAACACGGAAACGTGTAGACTTCAAACAGCGCTTCACGGTACAGCATTGTGCGCGCACCGGTCAAGCGGCCGCTTTTCCCTATGGCGGCTGAGGTCACCCGGATACCACATATACAACAGGGACACACAAGGATCATCATGAGCGAGCAAGCGAAGAACACCTTTTTCAGCGGTCTGCAACAGAATCTCGATCAACTGCGCCAGCAGGGCTTGTACAAGCCCGAGCGCGTGATCGCCTCGCGCCAGGGCGCCGAAGTGGTGTGCGACGATGGCCGTACCCTGATCAATATGTGTGCGAATAACTACCTGGGCCTGTCCGGCGACCTGCAGACGCAGGAAGCGTCTATTGCCGCCACGCAAAAGTACGGCTACGGCCTGTCGTCCGTGCGCTTCATCTGCGGCACGCAAACCGTGCACAAGGAACTGGAACAGGCGATTTCCGCGTTCCTGGGGACCGAAGACACGATTTTGTACGCGGCGGCTTTTGACGCCAACGGCGGCGTGTTCGAGCCACTGTTTGATGAAAACGACGCCATCATCTCGGATGCGCTGAACCACGCGTCCATCATCGACGGCATCCGCCTGTGCAAGGCTGGCCGCTACCGCTACCTGCATAACGACATGGCCGACCTGGAAGTGCAGCTGAAAGCGGCGATTGCAGCCGGCAAGCGCCATAAAGTCATCGTCACGGACGGCGTGTTCTCGATGGACGGCACGATTGCGCAACTCGACAAGATCTGCGACCTGGCCGACCAGTACGGCGCGCTGGTGATGATCGACGAATGCCACGCTTCCGGCTTCATGGGCGCGACGGGCCGCGGCACGCACGAGCACCACAATGTGATGGGCCGCATCGACATCATCACGGGCACCCTGGGCAAGGCCCTGGGCGGCGCCATGGGCGGCTTCACGTCGGCGCGCAAGGAAGTCATCGACACCCTGCGCCAGAAATCGCGTCCCTACCTGTTCTCGAACACGCTGGCGCCATCGATCGCCGGCGCTTCGCTGTCGGTACTGGAGCGCCTGGCCAAGTCGACGGAACTGCGCGACCGCCTGCATGACAACACGGCTTTCTTCCGCAGCGAGATCGAGCGCATCGGCTTCACCATCAAGCCGGGCACCCATCCCGTCGTTCCCGTGATGCTGTTCGACGCTCCCGTGGCGCAGAAGTTCGCCGCCCGCCTGTATGAACTGGGCGTGCTGGTGACGGGCTTCTTCTACCCGGTCGTGCCGATGGGCCAGGCCCGCGTGCGCGTGCAGCTGTCGGCTGCCCACACCCGCGAACAGCTGGTGCAAGTGCTGGCTGCCTTCGAGCAGGCTGGCAAGGAACTCGGTCTGCTGACCACTACCACTACCAATTAACAAGAAATCAGGATAAGAAGATGGAACGTATTTTAGTCATTGGCGCAAACGGCCAAATCGGTAGTGAGCTGGTGGGCGCGCTGGCGCAGCAGCACGGCGCGGACAATGTCATCGCCAGCGACATCGGCACGAACAACCTGTACCAGGCCAAGCGTTATGCGCAGTTGAATGTGCTGGACAAGGACGGCCTGGCGAAGATCATCGCCGATGAAGGCATCACCCAGGTGTACCAGCTGGCGGCCATGCTGTCGGCCACGGGGGAAGCGGCGCCGCTGAAGGCGTGGAGCCTGAACATGGATGGCTTGCTGAATATCCTGGAACTGGCGCGCGAGCGCGGCGAGGCAGGCAAGCCGCTGCGCATCTTCTGGCCATCGTCGATTGCCGCCTTCGGCCCGAACACGCCGCAAGTCAATACGCCGCAAATGACGGTGATGGATCCGACCTCGATGTACGGCATCAGCAAGCTGGCCGGCGAGCGCCTGTGCGAGTACTACTTCAACAAGTACGGCGTGGACGTGCGCAGCATCCGCTATCCTGGCATCATCAGCTACAAATCGCCTCCGGGCGGCGGCACCACCGATTACGCCATCGCCATCTTCCATGCGGCCTTGCGCGGCGAGCGCTATGACTGCTTCCTCGATGCGAACACCACCTTGCCGATGATTTACATGCCCGACGCCATCCGCGCCACCATCGAACTGATGGACGCTCCTGTGTCGCAGATCAAGATCCGTTCGTCCTACAATGTGGCCGGCGTGTCGTTCAACCCCGAGCAGCTGGCCAAGGCCATCGTGCGCATGGTGCCGGACTTCAAGATCAGCTACAAGCCGGACAGCCGCCAGGCCATCGCCGACAGCTGGCCGCAAAGCCTGGACGACAGCAAGGCCAGCGCGGACTGGGGCTGGAAGGCGCAGATCGGCGTCGAGCAGATGGTCACGGACATGCTGGCCAATGTCGACGTGGGTCACGCCGCCAAGGCTGCCTGAAGCACGCCCGCGCATTTAAAAACATACTAATATAAAGAGACACTACATGGATATGAGCGTATTTGACCTGTTCAAGATCGGCATCGGGCCGTCGAGTTCCCACACGGTGGGGCCGATGGTGGCGGCGCGGCGGTTCCTGGTCGAATACGGTCCGCTGGACCAGGTGGTGGGCGTCGAGGCGGCCCTGTATGGCTCGCTGGCGCTGACGGGCGTGGGCCATGCCACGGACAAGGCCGTCATTCTTGGCCTGATGGGTGAAACGCCGCAGGACGTGGCGCCCGATGCCGTCGATACCAAGCTGGCCGCCATCGAGGCGGCCGGCGAGATCGCCTTGCTGGGTACACACGTGGTGCCGTTCACGGCCGCCACGGGCTTGATCTGGCACAAGAGCGAATCCCTGCCTGAACATCCGAACGGCATGCGTTTTACCCTGAAACTGGCGGACGGCAGCCGGGTCGACAAGGTGTATTACTCGATCGGCGGCGGTTTTATCCGCGAAGCGGGCGAGGCGCAAGCCGAAGCGGCAGTGGAGTCGGCCGCCAGCGCGCGGGTCGTCTTCCCTTTCGATACCATGGAGCAGTTGCTGGCGCACGGCGTGGAAAGCGGCCTGTCGATCCCTGAAATGCTGCGCGCGAACGAATGCGTCAAGCGCAGCGACGCGGAACTCAATGAGGGACTGGACCGCATCTGGCACGTCATGCGCGACTGCATCGCGCACGGCCTGGAAACGACGGGCAACCTGCCGGGCGGCTTGAACGTGAAGCGCCGCGCCGCGAAATTGTGGCGCCTGGCGCAGGAAGCGAAGGCATCCGACAACCGCGCCAACGACTTGCCGCACGATGCCGTGCACCTGGTCAGCCTGTACGCGATGGCCGTCAACGAGGAAAACGCGGCCGGCGGGCGCGTGGTCACGGCCCCGACCAACGGCGCCGCCGGTATCATCCCGGCCGTGCTGCGCTACTACGCGCAGGATTGCCGCCCCAGCGATCCGGTCGGCGGCGTGCGCCGCTTCATGCTGACGGCCGCGGCCATCGGCATGCTGTGCAAGCGCAATGCCTCGATCTCGGGCGCCGAAGTGGGCTGCCAGGGCGAAGTGGGCGTGGCGTGCGCCATGGCCGCCGCCGGCCTGGTGGCGGCATTGGGCGGCACGAACGAGCAGATCGAAAACGCGGCCGAAATCGGCATCGAACACCACCTGGGCATGACGTGCGACCCCATCGGCGGCCTGGTGCAGATCCCCTGCATCGAGCGCAATGGCATGGGCGCCGTGAAAGCCATCACGGCCGCCTCGCTGGCGCTGAAGGGCGATGGCACCCATTTCGTCAGCCTCGACGAAGTCATCGAAACCATGCGCCAGACGGGCGCGGACATGCAGGACAAGTACAAGGAAACGTCGCTGGGCGGCCTGGCCGTGCATGTAATCACCGTCAACCACGCCGCTTGCTGATGTGTTGCTGGTAGTGTCGGATTACGCGCGGAGCGCTAATCCGACCTACGATGCGCCACGGTCGGCGTAGGTCGGCTTAGCGCAAAGCGCGTAAGCCGACATCACCACGGCAGCAAGCCATCACCCTCACTCCTCCTCGAACAACTGCTCCAGCCTCCTCGGGTAGTTATTCAAAAAATCGCGCGTCACGGCGAAGTGCTCGGTGTCTTCATATGCCACTTCGTGGATGCCGCCCCCCGTAAACATCAGGATTTTCGCGTTCGGGTAGGCCAGCAGGATCGGCGAATGGGTGGCGATGATCAGCTGCGAGTCGTCCTGCACCAGCTGGTGGATCACCGATAGCGCCGCCATCTGGCGGCTCGGCGACAGGGCCGCCTCGGGCTCGTCCAGCAGATACAAGCCCTTGCCCCGCAGCTTGTTGATCAGGGTGGCCATGAATGCTTCGCCGTGCGATTGCGCGTGCAGCGACTTGCCGCCGTAGCTGGCCAGGTATTCGGGCATGTCGTCCATGTAGGTGGCGACGTTGAAAAAGCTTTCGGCGCGCAGGAAATAGCTGTCCTCGGGCTTCTTGTAGCTCTTGCTCAGGCGCAAGTGCGCGTGCAAGCCCGATTCCTCGTCCGACGGCAGGGCGATGCGCACGTTGCGCGTGCCGCCATCCTTGCCGAAGCCCAGCGCCACGGCCAGCGCCTCGAGCATGGTCGACTTGCCGCTGCCATTCTCTCCCACGAAAAACGTCACGTCGCGGTGGAAGTCCATGTGCACGAAGTCGCGGATGGCGGGGATGGTGAACGGATAGTGGTCCATGTCGACGACAGCGTCGGGGCGCAGCGCGGCGCTTTGCAAATACGGTTTTTTACTGATCGGCATGGCCGGTTTTCGACTCCATGATTGGCACTTTACAGGGCAGAAAGCACAGTGTGGCGCAAATCGGCGGCGCACGCCAGTACGCACGCCGGCCATGTTTGCCTGGCTTGATCTCATGCCATTATGGCTGCATTGACAATATCCAGGCTCTCCAATTGTCACATCCTGACCTGGCTGGCGCCACGCGATTCGCCTTGGACGGCGGCTGGCACTATAATATCCGCTGCCATTCATGATTAACCGCTCTCAGCTCAACTGGACTCTTCAAATCTATGCATTACGTGTCTACCCGCGCTGATAAAGCGCCATTGCAGTCGCAACAGTCATCTTTGCAGCAATTTTCCGACATCCTCCTGGGCGGCCTCGCCCCCGATGGCGGATTGTATCTCCCTGAACACTACCCGCAAGTCACTGGTGCCGAGCTGAACGCCTGGCGCACATTGTCGTATGCCGACCTGGCCTACGAAATCCTGAAGAAGTTCGCCACCGATATCCCGGCCGCGGACCTGAAGGCACTGACGGCGAAAACCTATACCAAGGCAGTCTACAAGAACGCCCGCGCCGGCGAAAACGCGGCCGACATCACGCCGCTGCGCGTGCTCGAAGAAAACGTCGTCAAGGGCGGATCGACCACCCTGATCCTGCAGGCGCTGTCGAACGGCCCGACCCTGGCCTTCAAGGACATGGCCATGCAGCTGCTGGGCAACCTGTTCGAATACACTCTGGCCAAGCACGATGCCGAACTCAATATCTTCGGCGCCACCTCGGGCGACACGGGCAGCGCGGCCGAATACGCGATGCGCGGCAAGAAGGGCATCCGCGTCTTCATGCTGTCGCCGCACAAGAAAATGAGCGCCTTCCAGACGGCGCAGATGTTCAGCCTGCAAGACCCGAATATCTACAACATCGCCGTCGAAGGCGTGTTCGACGATTGCCAGGACATGGTGAAAGCCGTGTCGAACGACCTGCCGTTCAAGGCGAAACAGAAGATCGGCACCGTCAACTCCATCAACTGGGCGCGCGTCGTGGCGCAGGTCGTGTACTACTTCCGCGGCTATCTGGCGGCCACCACCAGCAACGAGCAAAAAGTGTCGTTCACGGTGCCGTCGGGCAACTTCGGCAATATCTGCGCCGGCCATATCGCCCGCATGATGGGGCTGCCCATCTCGAAACTGGTGGCCGCGACGAATGAAAACGACGTGCTTGACGAATTTTTCCGCACGGGCGTCTACCGCGTGCGCAAGTCCGCCGAGACCTACCATACGAGCAGCCCGTCGATGGATATCTCGAAAGCGTCGAATTTCGAGCGCTTCGTCTATGACCTGGTGGGCCGCGACAGCGACCGAGTGCGCGCCCTGTTCACGAAAGTGGAAACGCATGGCGGCTTCGACTTGTCCGGCAAGCCTGGCAGCGACGGCGACGAATTCAAGCTGGTGGCCAAGTACGGCTTCAAGTCGGGCAAGTCCACGCACCAGGACCGCCTCGATACCATCCGCGACGTGGCCGACGACTACGGCATCACTATCGACACGCACACTGCCGACGGCATCAAGGTGGCGCGCGAGCACCTGGAGCCCAACGTGCCGATGATCGTGCTGGAAACGGCGCTGGCGGCCAAGTTCAACGAGACCATCCTCGAAGCGCTGGGCGTGGACGCGGAACGGCCAAAGGGCTTCGAGAACATCGAAGACTTGCCGCAAAAGTTCGTCGTGATGGATGCGGACGTGGAAAAGATGAAGGCGTATATCGCCGCCAACACGGGCTTGTGATGAGCGGGCCTGTGATGAATGATCCGACCGCACAACGCAAGCCGATGCTGTCGGTGGCCGAGGCGCAAGCCTTCATGCTGGGCGCGGCGCGCCCGGTGGCCGAGGTGGAGCTGGTCGACACCATGCGCGCCAACGGCCGCGTGCTGGCGGCCGCGCAAACGTCGACCCTGAACGTGCCCGAGCGCGACAACACGCAGATGGATGGCTATGCCGTGCGCGCGCAGGATTGCGCCAGCGGCGCGGCCAGCTTGCCCGTGTCGCAGCGCATCGCGGCCGGCCACGTGGGCCAGCCCCTGCAGCCGGGGACGGCGGCGCGCATCTTCACGGGCGCCCTGATCCCGGACGGCGCCGATTGCGTCGTGATGCAGGAGCAGTGCACCTTGCTTGACGGCGTAGTGACGGTCAATCACGTGCCGCAGGCGGGTGAATGGGTGCGCCGCCAGGGCGAGGATATCCGCGCAGGCGGCGAGATCCTCGGTGCCGGTCGCCGCCTGCGCAGCCAGGAAATGGGCCTGGCCGCCTCGGTGGGCCTGGCGCAGCTGCCGGTGCTGCGCAAGCTGCGCGTTGCCGTCTTCTTTACGGGCGACGAGCTGGCCATGCCCGGTGAGCCCCTGGCGCCGGGCGCCGTCTACAATTCGAACCGTTTTACCTTGCGCGGCCTGCTGGAGAATCTGGGCTGCGAGATCACGGACCTGGGTATCGTGCCCGACAGCCTGGAAGCGACAAAGGCCGTGCTGCGCCAGGCGGCCCAGGGCAATGATCTGATCATCACCTCGGGCGGCGTGTCCGTGGGCGAGGAAGACCATATCAAGCCGGCCGTGGAAGCGGAAGGGCGGCTGAACATGTGGCAGATCGCCGTCAAGCCGGGCAAGCCGCTGGCGTTTGGCGAAGTGCAGGATGCCTTCTTTATCGGCTTGCCTGGCAATCCCGTCTCCAGCTTCGTCACGTTCCTGCTGTTCGTGCGCCCCTTCATCCTGCGCCTGCAAGGCGTGGCGGGGAACCTGGCGCCGCGCAGCTACAAGCTGCCGGCCGCGTTCGAGCGCCTGAAGGCGGACAAGCGCAATGAATTCTTGCGCGCCAAGGTCAATGAGGAGGGCGAGCTGGAACTGTTCGCCAACCAGAGTTCGGGCGTGCTGACGTCCACCGTGTGGGGCGACGGCTTGATCGATTGCCCGCCGGGGCTGTCGATTGCGCGCGGCGACATGCTGCGGTTTATCCCGTTTAACGAATTGCTGTACTAAGGAAGTAGCGATGAAGATCAATCTGCGATTTTTTGCCAGCGTGCGCGAGCTGGTGGGAACCGGCCATGAAGTGCTGGAAGTGAGCGCGGAGGCCGCGTCACGGCTGACGGTGGGCGAGGTGCGCAATCTCCTGATCGCCCGCGGCGGCAACTGGGAATACGCGCTGGCGCAGGGCCGCGCGCTGCGCATGGCGCATAATCAGGTGATGTGCGATGCCGCTACCGTGGTAGGCGACGGCGACGAGGTGGCATTCTTTCCACCCGTGACGGGCGGCTGATCCCGCTTCCAAATGAGACGGCCACTTCATCGAAGTGGCCGTTTTTTCATGAAGACTTGCTTTTCGGTTTGTCCCCGCTGCACGTGGCGCAGGCGATGGCTTTCTTGTAGCGCCAGTATTTCGAACCGATGAAGATGGCCGACGCCACCAGCGACCAGGCCAGCGCGCTGAGGATGTCGGCCTGGCTGGTGGTGCCCTTGCTGTACTCGACCACCGTCAGGATGATGAATAAGATCGAACTGGCCAGCAAATAACGGGAAATCCAGAATCCTGCACCCATGTGTTTCTCCTCTTGTCGTCTCGTTGTCTCGTGAAGTCAAAGTGCCGATCGCTGCAGCATGTTGGCGCAGTATGCATCATTTTTCGGCATTCTTGCCATCCCCGCGCCTTATCTCGACTAAAATGCCGGGGTTTTCACCGTCTTTCCAGCTTGCCATGACCCATTCCAGCCTTCCTCCCTTTCACATCGCCGTCATCGGCGGCGGCCCTGCCGGCCTGATGGCCGCCCAGGCTGCCACCGACCAGGGAGCCAGGGTGGAGCTGTTCGATGCCATGCCGTCCGTCGGCCGCAAATTCCTGCTGGCGGGACGCGGCGGCATGAATATCACGCATGCGGAAGACTACCAGTCCTTCGTCTCGCGTTACGGCAGGCCGGCCCGCTGGCTCAAGCCGGCGCTGGACCAGTTCGGCCCGCAAAAGGTGCGCGACTGGGTGCACGGCCTGGGCGTGGATACTTTCGTCGGCTCCTCGAACCGTGTCTTCCCGACGGACATGAAGGCGGCGCCCTTGCTGCGCGCCTGGCTGCACCGCCTGCGCGAAGCGGGCGTGCAATTTCACATGCGCCACCGCTGGACGGGCTGGCGCGACGGCCAGCTGGCCTTTGCCACGCCGGACGGCGAGCGGTTATTCGCTTTCGACGCCGTGATCCTGGCGCTCGGTGGCGGCAGCTGGGCGCGGCTGGGATCGGACGGCGCCTGGGTGCCGCTGCTGCGAGAGCAGGGCGTGGCCGTGGCCCCCCTGGCGCCGGCCAATTGCGGCTTCGACGTTGACTGGAGCGGGCATTTCAGCAGCCGCCATGCCGGCGAACCGCTGGCCACCGTGGCCATCACGGCGCGCGATATCGATGGCTTGACGATCAAGCGCCAGGGCCAGTTCGTCATCACGGCGGGCGGCGTCGAGGGCAGCCTGATCTACGCGCTGTCGGCCGCGCTGCGCGAGCAGATCACCGCCGAGGGCAGCACCACCATCTGGCTAGACCTGGCGCCCGACTACACGCATGCACGCGTGTTCGAGGAAGTGACGCGCCCGCGCGGTTCCCGCTCCATGTCCAGCCACCTGAATAGCCGTCTGGGCATCAAGGGCGTGAAATCGGGCTTGCTGCGCGAATGCCTGAGCGCGGCCGACTTCGCCGATGAAGCCAGGCTGGCGGACGCCATCAAGCTGCTGCCCGTCCGACTTGTGCGTCCGCGCCCCATCGATGAAGCCATCAGCAGCGCCGGCGGCGTGGAATTCGACGGTGTCAAAGGCAGCATGCTGCGCGCCATGCCGGGGGTGTTCCTGGCGGGGGAAATGCTGGACTGGGAAGCGCCGACGGGCGGTTACCTGCTGACGGCCTGCCTGGCGCAAGGCAAGGCGGCCGGCGAGCAGGCGGTCAGTTGGCTGGAAGAGAACGTTAGTGCCAGGTAATTTCGCCCGAGCCGCTTTTCTGCGTCTCGCGCTGGCGCGGGTTGCCGTGGACGTGGATGTCGCCGCTGCCGCGCAGGGTCAGGTTGCTGGCGTCGCGCACGAAGACGGTGCTCGTGCCGGAGCCTTGCAGGCTGACGCTGGCCTTGTCGGCGGCCAGGTGCTCGGCATCGATATCGCCTGAACCGCTCAGATCGGCACGCAGGAACTTGGTATTGCCGCTGGCGGCGATGCGCCCGGACCCCACCATTTCCAGCACCACGCTGTCGCTGTTGCCGCCATTGATGTCGAGGTCGCCGCTACCGTTGACCGTGGCTTGCACCTGCTTGTAGCGTCCCGTGAAACTGACATCGCCCGAACCCGTCAATTCCAGGATGAAACTGTCTCCGGAAAATCCCGTGATCTTGCTGTCGCCATTGCCGTGTACTTCGACGCGGACGAGGGCGGGCAGCACCAGTTCCACCTGCAGGGGCTGGCGGTGGTGGAACAGCATGCCTTTCGGGCCGATATGCAGGGTCGTGCCATCCTGCGTGGTGTCGACGTTGGACAGCAGACGCTGTTCGCCGCTGACCTTCAGCGAGGGCGTGGCGCCACGGCGCAGCACCAGGTCGATGGGGCCGGCCAGGTCGATGCTGTTGATATTGGGGGAAACCGGGCGCGTTTCGCTGCGCACGGCACGGCCGGCGGCGCTGCTGGGATTGCTGATTCCCTTGGCGCGCAGCGCCGCATATGACATGGCGATCAGGACCAGTGCCAGCAAGAGCATGGACAGGCCAACTTTGAGCAAGCGTTTCATGGCAGCCTTTCTAGTGACCTTTGAGCAGGGAAACATTCATGGCAACGTAGCGCTTGATGCCGATCAAGGTATAGCGCGTTACGACCAGACTGAGCAGGAAGATGGCGATGCCGCCGAGCAGCATACCCACGCCAAAGACGGTTTGCGTGGTGCGCGCATCGCGGTCCATGTCGGTGGAGATGCGGATGCCCCCGCCGGCCAGCGCTTCGGCCCGCTCCATCATGCGCGAGGAAGCGCCGGGCGCCCCGGGCTCGGACTCGGCCGGGTCATGCTGCAAGCGGCCGGGCAGGTGATCGACTTCGATGCCCGTGTCGCCGATGGTGATGCGCGTTTCGCGCCGTTCGCCGTTTTCAACGCCGTCATCGTCGTGGATGAAGACGTGGCGCAGGGGACCGTCGAGCACCAGTTCGTTGGCGCCGGACAAACCGCTGGCCGTGATGGCGATGCCGGCCAGGTAAAAGCTCAGGCCGACGGCGTACAGGGTGGCCAGCAGGGCTGCATACACGGCGGCAGGCACGACCATGAACAGGTTGAAGATGGCCAGGCCCACCAGCGAGACGAGCAGGCGCAGCAGGTTGACGGGGGTTTTCTTTTGCTCGAAAGCCTGGCGGTGCGTGCTGTTGCGCAAGGTAAGGGCGATTTTTTTCGGGTCGCCCAGGTCGTCTGCGATCTCGTGTTCGCTGCGGCCGGCCGCAGCGCCTTCGATGAAGGTCTGTTCGTAATAGTCGAGCGTCTTGGCGACCAGGTCCGGTGGCAAGCCTGCCAGCGCGCGCCGCAGTGCGTCGAGATAATCTTGTTTGTTCATCATATTCTTCCTGTCCGCCGCTTCAGCCCATGGCCGGCAGCAGCATGCTTGCCTGGCTCAGCAGCAATGGTGCCTGTGGCGCCTGCTGTACGTGAATGACGATGAATGTGGCCAGCACCACACCAGCCAGCAGCGCCAGGGCTTTCAAGTTGTTTTTCAAGTGCAAGGTGGTGTGCATGGTATTCCCCGTGGCATGGCCGTTGTCGATGATCAGACTGTACCCAAGCGCACGCGAGCGCACCAGCGCGGTGCGACAGAATGCAATTTCGCGGGGGCGAGCGACACCAGGGGAGGATGCACCGTCAAGTCTACTTTGCCACCTTGCCCGTGGTAATGGCTTTTGCCGCCGCCACGCCGCTGCGCACGGCAGCCTCGATGGTGGCCGGATAGTCTTGCGTCCGGTCATCATTGGCCGTGTAGTCGCCTGCCAGCAGCAAGCCAGGCACGCCGCTGGCGTTGCCGGGGCGAGCCAGGTCGGGCGTGCAGGCAAAGGTGGCGCGCTTTTCCGTGATCAGCTGGGTCCACAGGGGCTGCGCCAGGGCAGGGCGCTGCAACACCTGGGCCAGCTGCGCCGCGATCGCTTGCGCCAGCGGTCCATGGCCTTGCTCGGCGGCATAGCCGGAGGCGCTGATGACGACGGCCAGCAAGCCCGCCTGGTTGCTGTCGAGCTGGCCCCGGTCGAAGACGAACTGGCCCCAGTGCTGTTGCTCCGGCGCATCGACGAGGGCGTAGAACGGCAAGTCCAGGCGCACCGAGGCATCGTACTGCAGGTAACAGGTGCTGATGGCTTCCGGCGTGAACGCTTGCATGCGCTCAATTGCATCGGCAAGGCGGGCATCCTGCAAGCCTTGCAGCAGGCTGGCCGCCTGCACGGACGAGGTGGCCACGATCACGCCATCATAGTGCTCGCCGTCATCGACGCCGTCATCAAGCCCCCAGCGGCCATCGGGCAGCGCCTGCAAAGCGGTCACCTTAGCGCCCGTGCGGACTGCACCGCCATGCTGCACCACGTAGCGGCTTGCCGCGTCGGGTAACAGGGCACTCAGGTTCGCCTTCGGGATCAGCATGTCGGAGGCGCGGCGGCTCGCGCCCAGGCTGTCGCGCAGCACGTTGAGGAAGACGCGGGCCGAGGCGCGCTCGGGCGGGGTATTCAATGCGGCCAGGCACAGCGGGTGCCACATCAGCCGGTTCAGACGGTCCGTCTGGTCGAAGCGCTGCAGCAATTCGCTGACCGAGCAATCGTTATACAGCTGCCAGCCCATCGTCCGCATGGCCGTGGAAAAGCGCATCAGGGCCAGCTTGTCGGCGCGCAATAATCCCTGGGCGCGCAGCAGGGCCCATGCCAGGTGCAGTGGCGCGGGCAGGCGCGGCGCGATGAAATCCATGCCGCCCGAGCCGGCCGGATAGCGCATCTGCAGGGGCAGGGTGAGGATCAGCTTGGCAGGGTCTTGCCCCGCCAGCTTGATGAGGCGCAAGGTTTCCGTGTAAGCGCCCAGCAAGATGTGCTGGCCGTTGTCGAGCACAGTGCTTTCGCGTTCGACCCGGCGCGCGCGTCCGCCCAGGGTGCGCGCCGCCTCGAATACACTCACCGCGTGACCGGCGCGCGCCAGTTCCATGGCCGCCGCGCAGCCAGCCCAGCCGGCGCCGATGACGGCGTAGCGCTGCTTCACGGCCTTGTCAGCCACGAACCCAGGTCTTCCAGGCCAGCCACAGTTTACGGATCGGCGTGAGCGAGATGCGCTGTTTCAGCACGTGGTAGCCGTCGCGTTCGACTTCATTGAGCAGGGTGCGATAGATGGCGGCCATGATCAGGCCCGGGCGCTGGGCGCGGCGGTCTTCTGCCGGCAAGAGCGCGAAGGCTTCGTCATACGCCTTTTGCGCGCGCGCCACTTGGAAACGCATGAGGTTTTCAAAGTTTTCGCTGTGGCGCGCGTTCAGCAAGTCGGCCGCCGTCACATTGAATTGCTGCAGTTCGCTGATCGGCAGGTAGATGCGCCCCTTGCGCGCGTCTTCGCCCACGTCGCGGATGATATTGGTGAGCTGGAAGGCATGGCCCAGCTTTTCCGCATACAGCAGGGTTTCCGGGCGGGTCGCGCCGAAGATGCTGGCCGACAAGATTCCCACCACGCTGGCCACGTGCCAGCAATAGCGGCTCATGGCCTGGTAGTCGAGGTAGCGGGTCTGGTTCAAGTCCATTTCCATGCCGTCGATGATGGCCTGCAAATGCTTTTCTTCCAGTTTATATACGTCCAGGTGCGGCTGCAGCGCGCGCATCACGGGATGCGTGGGATTGCCCTCGTACATGGCCTTGACTTCCTTGCGCCACCAGACCAGCTTGGTGCGTGCCACGGCTTCGTCCGTGCATTCGTCGACCGTGTCATCGACTTCGCGGCAGAAGGCGTACAGGGCCGTGATGGCCTTGCGGCGCTCGGCGGGCAGGAACAGGAAGCTGTAGTAGAAGCTGGAGCCGCTCTGGGCGGCCTTTTGTTGGCAGTATTCGTCGGGAGACATAGTCAAAAGAGCAAGGGTTGCAGATCGAAGCCGCTATTCTATCGTCTTACAGAGTGGGCGACGGGGGAAAAGCCGTTTTTACTTGTGTCTCTTGATGCAAGCTTTTGCGCGACATGCGCAGGGCGCGCCAGAAAATGATCAGCCAGTCGCGTTTCTCCAGCTTGGGGCGGCGCCGGAACACGTCGTAATTGACGGCTTCGATGCACTCGAGTATGCGCAATCCCCCTTGCACCACCAGGCGCAACTCCCAGCCGATGCGCCCGCGCAAACGCAGGGCCAGCGGTGCGCCGGACAGCATCAGGGCGCGCGTGCGGGCCACTTCAAAGCGCATCAGGGCGCTCCACTTGCCGTGCGCCTCGGGCCGCTCGAAGGCGGCGGCGGAGACGGCAAAGCGGGTCAGGTCTTCCATCGGCAGGTAGATGCGCTCTTTTTGCTGGTCGATGGCGACGTCTTGCAAGAAATTAATTAGTTGCAAAGCTGAACATATGGCATCGGAATCGCGTACATTCTGTTCATCGGCCGCGCCATACAGGTGCAGCATCAGCAGCCCCACGGGGTTGGCGGAACGGGCGCAGTAATCGAGCACGTCGTCATAGCTGGCGTAGCGCGTCGTTTCCACATCCTGCTTGAAGGCGGACAACAGATCGTGGAATGGCTTCAGCGGCAACTGGTGTTTGGCAATGACGGCGGCCAAGCGTTCGAACATGGCGGCGTTCTCGCCCCCATGGCCTTCGTGGCGGGCGATGCGGCCCAGCGCCTCTTCGTAGGCGTGCAGGGCCGCCAGGCGCTCGGCCGGCGTGGCGTCGCCTTCGTCGGCCAGGTCGTCGGCGCTGCGGGCGAAGGCATAGATGGCTTCGACGGCGGGCACCAGGCGGCGCGGCAGTAAAAATGATGCAACAGGAAAATTTTCGTAATGGTCTACAGGCATGAACACACTTCTCTAGTCTTGCGTTTGTCCGGCACCCTCAAACGCTGGAATGTGGCCGGGCGTTGTACGTCTCAAGATTAATGACGCATAAGTCACTAAAAACTTTTACGCACGATTATAATTAATAACCAGAAAGTCATTAGGCGAAGAGTACTTCCGCCATGACCAAACTGATATTGTCACAAATTTAAGGATATCGCGTGCGAAAAAGTTTGGCCTGGCCCAAAGGACAGGCAAAAAGTTTCTCCGCATAAAAATATTACAGCCCGCATAGTAAAGGAAAATACCTTGTTTGCCCTGAAAACCCTGCGCCGCGAGACCGGCGCTTCCGCACTTCCTGCCCTGCGGCTGATCGCCGCCGCCGCCCTGGCGATGACCCTGGCGGCCTGTTCCAAGCCTGCCGTCAAAGTGGAAGACGTGCGCCCCGTGCGCGCGATTGTGTTGTCTAGCAGTAATGTTGACGTGAGTGCCGAGCTGTCGGGCGAGGTCGTGCCCCGTGTCGTATCGCAGCTGGGCTTCCGCGTGGGCGGCAAGATCGTGGCGCGCAAGGTCGACGTGGGCGCCAGCGTGAAGAAGGGGCAAGTCCTGATGCAGCTCGATCCTGTCGACTTGCAGCTGTCGCAGGCGCAGGCCAAGGCCTCGCTGGTCAGCGCGGAGACGAGCCGCGACCTGGCGCGCGCGGAATTGAAGCGCTACCAGGATTTGCGCGAGAAGAACTTCGTCAGCCAGGCCGTGCTCGACGGCAAGGATGCCACCTACAAGGCGGCGCAGGCAAACGTGGAAGCGGCCCAGGCCCTGTACCGGGGCCAGGCGAACCAGTCCGGCTATGCCAGCTTGCTGGCTGACGTCGATGGCGTCGTCACGCGCATCGAGGCTGAAGTGGGGCAGGTGGTGGCACCCGGCGCGCCCGTGGTGCAAGTGGCCAGGAGCGGCGAGAAGGAAGTCATGATCGGCATTCCTGAAGATAAGGTTGAAACCTTGCGCGGCGTCAAGGATGTGGTGGTGCGCCTGTGGGCCGACCCGAAGCAGGCGTTGCCGGGCAAGATACGCGAAGTATCGCCCGTGGCCGATGCCGCCACGCGCACCTACCTGGCGAAAGTCAGCATCCCGGACGCGCCGCAGGCACGCCTGGGCATGACGGCCGTGGTGCAGTTCGCCTCGCAAACGACTACGCCGCAGATCAAGGTGCCGTTGACGGCCCTGTTCAATGAGAAATCGCAAAGTTCCGTGTGGGTGGTGGAAAACGGCGCCGTGAAGCTCGTGCCGGTGACGGTGGGCGGCGTGGCGGGCAATGAGTTGCTGCTGACCTCGGGCGTGAAGGAAGGCCAGACGGTCGTCACGGCCGGCGTCAACCTGCTCAAGCCGGGCCAGAAAGTGACCATTCTCGGCGCCGAACTGGCCAGCAAGCCTGAAGTGGCCGCCGCCCCCGTCAGCGTGGGTGCGGCCAAATGAAGGGCGGCTTCAATCTGTCGCGCTGGGCGCTCGAACACATCCCGCTGACGCGCTACCTGATGGCCGTGCTGCTGATCGGCGGCATGCTCAGCTACGCCAGCCTGGGCCAGGATGAAGATCCCCCGTTCACCTTCCGCGCCATGGTCTTGCAAGCCTACTGGCCCGGCGCCACGGCCTTGCAGATGGCCGAGCAGGTGACGGACAAGCTGGAAAAGAAACTGCAGGAAACGCCGTACATCGACGAGATCACCAGCTATTCGAAGCCGGGCGAAACCTTGATCCTGCTGGAGTTGCGCGAATCGGCGCCGCCCAAGGAAACGGCGGCCGCCTGGTACCAGGTGCGCAAGAAGATCGGCGACATCCAGGGTACCTTGCCGGCCGGCGTCGTGGGCCCGTTCTTCAATGACGAGTTCGGCGACACGTACGGCTCCATCTTCGCCCTGTCCGGCGATGGTTTTACGTACGCGGAAATGAAGGATTACGCGGACAAGGTGCGCCAGGAACTGCTGGCCGTGGGGCAGGTATCGAAGGTGGAGCTGTTCGGCGTGCAGGATGAAAAGATCAATATCATCTTTTCGCACAAGAAATTTGCCCAGCTGGGCATTCCGTTCGACGCCATCGTGCAGCAACTGTCCGCGCAAAACAGCATCAACGCCACCGGCGTGCTGGTGACGCCGACGGACAATCTGCAAGTGCGCGTGACGGGCGCCATGGTGACCGTCAAGGACCTGGAAAACCTGGAACTGCGCGCCAACGGCACGACTTTCCGCCTTGGTGATTTTGCCACAGTAAAACGTGAACTCGTCGATCCTCCCAAGGACAAGATGCGTTTCAATGGCAAGGAAGTGATCGGCCTGGGCGTGTCGATGGAAAAGGGCGGCAATATCATCGACATGGGCAAGGCCTTGCAGGCGACGGTGACGCGCATGAAGAGCGAATTGCCGGTCGGCATAGAGTTGCAGCGCGTGTCGAACCAGCCGGAAGCCGTGTCCGCCTCCGTGGGTGAATTCGTGCATACCCTGATCGAAGCCATCCTGATCGTGCTGGCCGTCAGCTTTGTCGCGCTGGGCTTGCACACCAAGCCGCTGCGCATCGACGTGCGGCCCGGCCTGGTGGTGGCGCTGACCATCCCGCTGGTGCTGGCCGTCACCTTCCTGTTCATGCGCCTGCTCGACATCGACTTGCACAAGATTTCCCTGGGCGCCCTGATCATCGCGCTGGGCTTGCTGGTCGATGACGCCATCATTGCCGTCGAGATGATGGTGCGCAAGATGGAAGAGGGCATGTCGCGTTTCGACGCGGCCACCTTCGCCTACACATCGACGGCCATGCCCATGCTGACGGGCACCCTGATCACGGTGGCGGGCTTCTTGCCCATCGGCCTGGCCAAGTCGGCCGCCGGCGAATACACGTTCTCCTTGTTCTCCGTCAATGCGTTGGCCTTGATTATCTCGTGGGTGGTGGCCGTCGTCTTCACGCCCTACATCGGCTACGTCTTGCTGAAGGTCAAGCCGCACGCGCACAACGACCATGAATTGTTCGATACGCCGAACTTCCGCCGCTTCCGCCGCGCCGTCACCTGGTGCGTGGAATGGCGCAAGACGACGATCGCCGCCACCCTGGCCATCTTTGCGCTGGGCATCTATGGCTTTAACTTTATCGAAAAGCAATTCTTCCCCGATTCCAGTCGTCCTGAGCTGATGGTGGAACTGTGGTCGCCTGAAGGCACGACCTTTGCGGCGAATGAAAAGCAGGTCAAGAAATTCGAAGCGTTCGTCGGCAAGCTCGACGGCGTGGAAAGCGTGACCAGCTATGTCGGCACGGGTAGCCCCCGTTTCTACCTGCCGCTGGACCAGATTTTCCCGCAGACCAACGTATCGCAAGTGGTGGTCTTGCCGAAGAGCCTGGCCGACCGCGAACGCTTGCGCCGGCAAATCGTCGATGTCTTCAAGAAAGATTTCCCGGAAGTGCGGGGCCGCGTAAAACTGTTGCCGAACGGACCGCCGGTGCCGTATCCCGTGCAGTTTCGCGTCACGGGACCGGAAGTGGCCGGTGTGCGCGCCATCGCCGACCAGGTCAAGGACATCATGCGCGCCAATCCGAACACCCTGGGCGTGAACGACAACTGGAATGAATCGGTGAAAGTGCTGCGCCTGGACCTGGACCAGGACAAGATGCGCGCGCTGGGCGTCACCTCGAAAACGGTGATGCAGGCGGCCAATACGATTCTGTCGGGCACCGTCATCGGCCAATTCCGTGAAGACAATAAGCTGATCGACATCCAGGTGCGCCAGCCGCTGGAAGAGCGGGCGACGATTTCCGTGCTGAACGACACGAATATCCCGACGGCGACGGGCAAGTCCGTGCCCATCTCGCAGCTGGCCCGCGCGCATTTCGTGTGGGAGCCGGGTGTCGTCTGGCGCGACAAGCGTGAATGGGCCATTACCGTGCAATCGGACGTGATCGATGGCATCCAGGGCGCGACGGTGTCGACGCAGCTGGCACCGCAGCTGGACGCCTTGCGGGCCAAGTTGCCGGCCGGCTACCGCATCAATGTGAAAGGCGTGGCGGCCGACAGCGGCGAGGCGGAAGCGTCGATCTCGGCGAACTTGCCGCTGGCTATCTTTATCATCTTCACCTTGCTGATGCTGCAGCTGCACAGTTTTTCGCGTTCCCTGCTGGTGTTCCTGACGGGGCCGCTGGGCGTGGCGGGCGCCGCCTTTGCCTTGCTGCTGCTGCACCGCCCGCTGGGTTTCGTGGCCAACCTGGGTGTCATCGCGCTGTTTGGCATGATCATCCGCAACTCGGTGATCCTTGTCGACCAGATCGAGCAAGACATCCGCGATGGTTCGGCCCCATGGGACGCCATCATCGACTCGGCCGTGCGCCGCTGCCGTCCCATCGTGCTGACGGCCGCCGCCGCGGCGCTGGCCATGATCCCGTTGTCGCGCTCGGTGTTCTGGGGGCCGATGGCAGTCGCCATCATGGGTGGCCTGATCCTGGCGACGGCCTTGACCTTGCTGTTCTTGCCGGCCCTGTATGCGGCCTGGTTCCGGGTCAGGAAGCCGGAGCCGGCGACCGCAAAAGAGGGCTAGCAGCCAGCGCCAGGGCGCGGGCATAAAAAAGGCGGCATTCCTCTGGGAAATCCAGTAGAATGCCGCCTTTGCTTTACCGAGGGCTTGCTCGTTGAGTCCACGGTAGCCAGATCGCTCCCGAGTTGTTAAAATCAGGGAGTCGCCTGTGGCAAGCAGTGCAAAGTAGTACAAAATGCGGATGTGGTGGAATTGGTAGACACGCTGGTCTTAGAAGCCAGTGCTTCGGCTTGGGAGTTCGAGTCTCCCCATCCGCACCAATCCGGGTTGTTCCAGCCCGGACGTGCAGCACCATCAAGTTGTTCTTCAGCCTCGTTGCAGGCGTCTTTCCTGTTTTTCCTGTCGCCTTTCCTGTATTTCCGTCATCCGGGCTGCCTTTGCTTGCGCCATTTTTCGCCAGAGATCGGACGGCAGGGAAGGGCCCGGGCGGAGATTTGCCTGAAAAATGGCCAAATTGAGGTAAATCAAAGGTTTTTTGCCCGAAATCTTCGCTCTGGGCGCATTTCTTTGTTTCGGACGGGGCGCCAGTTCGCATATACTAATGAACGAAGCAGGCTGGAAAGCCTGTCTCTGGCGAAATAAAGAATGCCGGGGCAAGAGTAAAGACAGGGCACCCCCAGGCTGTGGCGATTCATTCGCCGCCGCTGGTATCCTCTGTGGCCGGGCTGCAAAGCCAGCCACTTTCCCGAAGTCCTTTGTTATAATGCCACGCTTTACCGAATGATGGCCGGCCCTGCATTTACTTAGAAGCAAGGCTGGACGCTCGGAGCCCTGTCGCAGTACTGGAAGCGGCGGATTGTTTGGTGCCTGGTGCGGGTTTTTCCCTCAGCCGGGTAGACCAGGTCCATTGTCCTGCTTGCAGTACTTTTACAGATGAATATGCGAGCGAGTGAAGCTGGGCCCATGTCTTGTTGCCAGTGATGGTGCAAGGGGTCGGGTCTTCTTTTCTCGCACCAACAGTGTTTATTTTTTGGACGATTTTTTACATGGCAACTGCAGTCGAAACCTTGGGCAAACTCGAACGTCGTATCACGATCTCCTTCCCGCTGACGGACGTCCGCACGGAAGTTGAGAAGCGCCTGAAAGTGCAAGCCCGTACGGCTAAGGCACCGGGCTTCCGTCCGGGCAAAGTGCCGTTGAAAATGGTCGCAGCACAATACGGCTACCAAATTGAATCCGAAGTGCTGAACGACAAAGTCGGCCGCGCGTTCAACGACGCCGCCAACGAAAACAATCTGCGCGTGGCGGGTTTCCCGAACATCGTGCCGAAAGAAGAAGCAGCCGAAGGCCAGCTGGCTTTCGACGCAACGTTCGAAGTGTATCCGGAAGTCGCCATCGGCGACCTGACGGCCGTTGAAATCGAAACCGTGCAAGCCGACGTGTCGGAAGCCGAAATCGACAAGACCATCGACATCCTGCGCAAGCAGCGCGTGCACTTCCACACCAAGGGCGAAGCTGGCGAACACGGCGACGGCGGTGAGCCGATCGCTGCCAACGGCGACCGCGTGACCGTCGACTTCGTCGGCTCGATCGACGGTGTTGAATTCCCAGGCGGCAAAGCTGAAGGCTACGCTTTCGTGCTGGGCGAAGGCCGCATGCTGCCAGAATTCGAAGCAGCGACCCTGGGCCTGAAAGTAGGCGAGTCGAAGACTTTCCCGCTGTCGTTCCCAGAGGACTACCACGGTAAAGACGTTGCCGGCAAAACCGCTTCGTTCACCATCACCCTGCAAAAACTGGAATGGGCGCACCTGCCGGAAGTCGATGCTGAATTCGCAAAGTCGCTGGGCGTTGCCGATGGCGACCTGGCCAAAATGCGCGAAGACATCAAAGTCAACCTGCAACGTGAAGTCGCTGGCCGCGTAAAAGCACGCAACAAGGAAGCCGTCATGGACGCGCTGATCAAAGTTGCTGAGCTGGAAGTGCCAAAAACGCTGATCGCTCAGGATTCCGAGCGCCTGGCCGAAATGACCCGCCAGGACATGGCGCAGCGCGGCATGAACGTCAAGGACGTGCCTTTCCCAGCAGAACTGTTCGCAGAAAAAGCCGAGCGTCGCGTACGCCTGGGCCTGATCCTGTCGCAACTGGTTGGCGACAACAAGCTGCAGGCTACTCCTGAGCAAGTCAAGGCGCAAATCGAAGATTTCGCCCAAAGCTACGAAGATCCACGCGAAGTGCTGAAGTACTACTACAGCGACCGTCGTCGTCTGGGTGAGATCGAAGCCCTTGTATTGGAAGAAAACGTCGTCACCTACGTGTTGGGCCTGTCGAAAGTCACGACGAAAGCAGTTGCTTTCGACGAACTGATGGGAAGCAACGCACAAGCGTAAACCAGTTGGTATTGGGATGCCATGATAGCTTTTAACACCTGATAAAACCGTAGCGAGCGGATGGAAGTTGTGGCTGAGAAGCGGAGCTGTGCGAATGCACAGTGAGCATCGGAGGCCGCAAATCGCGACGCGCAGTAGGTTTTGTCAGGTGTCTCAAGGTGGTGGTAGTATCCCCTAACTGCTTCACAAGGAAATGAAATGACAGGTATGAACCGTAATCCGGCGCTGGACACAGAGATGCTCGGCCTGGTGCCGATGGTGGTGGAACAAAGCGGTCGCGGCGAGCGCTCGTATGATATTTACTCGCGCCTGCTGAAAGAACGCTTGATTTTCATGGTCGGCCCGGTCAATGACCAGATGGCCAACCTGGTTGTCGCCCAGCTGCTGTTCCTGGAAAGCGAAAATCCGGAAAAGGAAATCTCGCTCTACATCAACTCGCCAGGTGGTTCGGTCTCGGCCGGCATGGCCATCTACGACACCATGCAGTTCATCAAGCCGGACGTCTCGACCCTGTGCACGGGCATGGCTGCTTCGATGGGCGCTTTCCTGCTGGCCGCTGGCGCCAAGGGCAAGCGTTTCTCGCTGCCGAACTCGCGCATCATGATTCACCAGCCGTCCGGTGGTTCGCAAGGCATGGCGTCCGATATCGAGATCCAGGCGAAGGAAATCCTTTACCTGCGCACCCGCTTGAACGGCATCATGGCCGAGCGCACGGGCCAGACGATCGAACAGATCGCCAAGGACACCGACCGCGACCGTTTCATGTCCGCCGACGAGGCCGTTGAGTATGGTTTGATCGACAAAGTGTTGACCAGCCGCGCTTGATGAGCCCCTACCGGTATTGCTAAGTACGTAAGTTAACGCCCGGGCGCTCAAACGTTCGGGCGTTTCGCTTTTATTTCGGGTAGCATGGAGCTTGTGCGCGTTGTTGACTTGCGCCATGGCTAGCGGCCTTTACGGGCGGCAACCAACATCCGGCTTGCGATTTTGCAATATTGTTAATGCAGTTCCAACCAAAATGCCTTATGTCAGACAAAAAATCCTCTAGCGGCGAAAAATTACTGTATTGCTCGTTCTGCGGCAAAAGCCAGCACGAGGTGAAGAAACTCATCGCCGGCCCGTCCGTATTCATTTGCGACGAGTGCATCGACTTGTGCAACGACATCATCCGTGATGAAACGTCGAGCATCGAGACGGTGACCGGTACCAAATCCGACCTGCCGACGCCGCAAGAAATTGCCGCCTTGCTCGATCAGTACGTGATCGGCCAGCAGACTGCCAAGCGCATCCTGTCGGTGGCGGTGTACAACCATTACAAGCGCCTCAAGCACCTGGGCAAGAAAGACGACATCGAACTGGCCAAGAGCAACATCTTGCTGGTCGGTCCTACCGGTTCGGGCAAGACCCTGCTGGCACAGACCCTGGCGCGCATGCTCAACGTGCCGTTCGTGATCGCCGACGCCACCACCCTGACCGAAGCCGGTTACGTGGGTGAAGACGTGGAAAACATCATCCAGAAGCTGCTGCAAAGCTGCAACTATGACGTCGAGAAAGCCCAGCGCGGCATCGTCTACATCGATGAGATCGACAAGATTTCGCGCAAGTCCGACAATCCGTCCATCACGCGCGACGTGTCGGGCGAGGGCGTGCAGCAAGCCTTGCTCAAACTCATCGAAGGCACGATGGCTTCCGTGCCGCCACAAGGCGGCCGCAAGCACCCGAACCAGGATTTCGTGCAGATCGACACGACCAACATCATGTTCATTTGCGGCGGCGCCTTTGACGGCCTGTCGAAAGTGATCGCCAACCGTTCCGAAAAGAGCGGTATCGGTTTCTCGGCCACGGTGCGCAGCAAGTCGCAAAGCACGGCCAGCGAACTGATGTTGCAAGCGGAACCGGAAGATCTGGTCAAGTTCGGCCTGATCCCGGAACTGGTGGGCCGTCTGCCCGTTATCGCCACCCTGGCTGAATTGACGGAAGAAGCGCTGATCCAGATCCTGGTCGAGCCGAAGAATGCGCTGATCAAGCAGTATTCGAAGCTGCTCGAGATGGAAGGCGCGGAACTGGAGATTCGTCCGGCCGCCCTGCATGCGATCGCCAAGAAGGCGCTGGCGCGCAAGACCGGTGCCCGTGGCCTGCGTTCCATCCTGGAACATGCTTTGCTGGACGTCATGTACGAACTGCCGAGCGAACAAAATGTGGTGAAAGTCGTCATCGACGAAAATACCATCACCAGCGGCGCCAAACCTTTGTTGATTTATCAAGAGACTGCCAAGGCCTCCGGAGAAAATTGATTACTGCCGAGACAAATGCATAAAAAGGGTTTTGATTCCTTAATGCATGGCAGTACAATTTAAATCAATGAGTGCAGGCTTCAATCGGAAAGCCACTCGCGGCGCTTAGCTGCGCGTGGCTTTTTTACTGTGAAAACTGCATTTATTACCGTCATGCGGGTGTGTTTTGCGAAATAGACAGAAAAATGTTTGTTTCACAGAATTATTTATTCTCGCCGGTCTTGTGTTTTGGCAGCGAGCGCCAACATCGTAAACACGCTTTCTATAAGGTACGCCATGACAACTTCCAAATTAACTGAGCAAACTCAACTGCCGTTATTGCCGTTGCGGGATGTCGTCGTTTTCCCGCATATGGTGATACCGCTGTTCGTTGGCCGTCCAAAGTCGATCAAGGCGCTGGAAGCTGCGATGGAGCAGGGTAAGAGCATCATGCTTGCCGCTCAAAAAGCAGCCGCGAAGGACGAGCCGTCTCCTTCGGATATCTATGAAATTGGCTGCGTCGCCAATATTCTGCAAATGCTGAAGCTGCCCGATGGCACCGTCAAGGTGCTGGTCGAAGGCGCGCAGCGTGCCCGCATCAACCACATCAGCGATGCGCCGACGCACTTCATCGCCGACCTGACGCCGCTCGAGTCCGAGCCGGGCGACGAGTCGGAAGTCGAAGCCATGCGCCGCGCGATCGTGCAGCAGTTCGACCAGTACGTCAAACTGAACAAAAAGATTCCACCGGAAATCCTCGCTTCGCTGTCGGGCATCGACGATGCCGGCCGCCTGGCCGACACGGTGGCCGCGCATCTGCCGCTGAAGCTTGAGCAAAAACAAGTCATCCTGGAAATTTTCAGCGTGGCCAAGCGCCTCGAGCACCTGCTGGGCCAGCTCGAAGGCGAGCTCGACATCCTGCAGGTGGAAAAGCGCATCCGCGGCCGCGTCAAGCGCCAGATGGAAAAGTCGCAGCGCGAGTACTACCTGAACGAGCAAGTCAAGGCGATCCAGAAGGAGCTGGGCGAGGGCGAAGATGGTGCCGACCTCGACGAGCTGGAGAAAAAAGTCGCTTCGGCAAAGATGCCGAAGGAAGCGCTCGACAAGGCCACCAACGAGCTGAAAAAACTCAAGCTGATGTCGCCGATGTCGGCTGAAGCCACCGTCGTGCGCAACTACATCGACACCCTGGTCAATTTGCCTTGGAAAAAGAAATCCAAGGTCAATAACGACCTGGCGAATGCGGAAAAAGTGCTCGAGGGCGACCACTACGGCCTCGACAAGGTCAAGGAACGCATCCTGGAATACCTCGCGGTGCAACAGCGCGTCGACAAGCTGAAAGCGCCTATCCTGTGCTTCGTCGGTCCTCCGGGCGTCGGCAAGACTTCGCTGGGCCAGTCCATCGCCCGCGCGACGAACCGCAAGTTCGTGCGCATGGCCCTGGGCGGCGTGCGCGACGAAGCCGAGATCCGCGGCCACCGCCGCACCTACATCGGCTCGATGCCGGGCAAGATATTGCAATCGCTGTCGAAAGTCGGCGTGCGCAATCCTTTGTTCCTGCTCGATGAAGTCGACAAGATGGGCGCCGATTTCCGTGGCGATCCATCGTCGGCCCTGCTGGAAGTGCTCGATCCGGAACAGAACCACACGTTCTCCGACCATTACATCGAAGTCGATTTCGACTTGTCCGACGTGATGTTCGTGGCCACGTCGAATTCGTACAACATTCCGCCTGCCTTGCTCGACCGTATGGAAGTGATCCGTCTGTCCGGTTACACGGAAGACGAAAAGACCAGCATCGCGCAGCGTTATCTGCTGCCGAAGCAGATCAAGAACAATGGCTTGAAGGAAGAGGAAATCTCGGTGGCCGAGTCGGCCTTGCGCGACATCATCCGCTACTACACGCGGGAAGCCGGTGTGCGTTCGCTCGAGCGTGAAGTGTCGAAGATCTGCCGCAAGGTGGTCAAGATGCTGCTGCTGAAGAAATCCGACAAGAAAGTCATCGTCAACTCGAAGAACCTGGATAAATTCCTTGGCGTGCGCCGTTATGATTTCGGTGTCGCAGAGAAAGAAAACCAGGTAGGCCAGGTGGTTGGTCTGGCATGGACGGAAGTGGGCGGCGATCTGCTGACCATCGAAGCCGTGTCGATGCCGGGCAAGGGCGGCATCATCCGCACGGGTACCCTGGGCGACGTCATGAAAGAGTCGATCGAGGCAGCCCGCACGGTGGTGCGCAGCCGGGCACAGCGCCTGGGCATCAAGGCGGACGTGTTCGAGAAGAGCGACATCCACATCCACGTGCCGGAAGGCGCGACACCGAAGGACGGTCCTTCGGCTGGCGCGGCCATGACGGTGGCGATGGTGTCGGTCTTCACGGGCATCCCCGTGCGCGCCGACGTGGCGATGACGGGCGAGATCACCTTGCGCGGCGAAGTATTGCCGATCGGTGGCCTGAAGGAAAAGCTGCTGGCAGCGCATCGCGGCGGCATCAAGACGGTCCTGATTCCAGAGCAGAATGTGAAAGACCTGGCCGATATTCCGGACAACGTCAAGAACAAACTGGAGATCGTTCCCGTGCGCTGGATCGACAAAGTGCTGGAAATCGCCCTCGAACGCATGCCTGAAGCGTTGGCGGACGTCGCTGCGGTGGAGGCTGTCACGGCTGCCGCGGCCAAGCCTGACGCGGCCGGCGAGGTAGTAAAACACTAACGTTTTACCCCTGTTTTCCCCAAACAAGCGCTTTTAGAGCGCTTGTTTTATATTGAAACGTGAATTGCGCCCCCAAAGCGCTTGACACATATACAGTGTGGCTTGTTTAATACGCCTGCACATTTTTTTCGCCGGACAGCTGTGGTGCCAAAAGTGCCGCAACGATACGGTAAACGTTTTATACCTTTGTAATTGGGGATGCTAGTGAACAAGACTGAATTGATCGACCACATTGCTGAAAAAGCTGACATTTCCAAAGCCGCCGCTGCGCGCGCACTCGACGCTGTTATCGGCGGCGTGACGGAAACTTTGAAAAACAACGACAGCGTGACGCTGGTTGGTTTTGGCACTTTCTCGGTCAGCGAACGCGCTGAGCGTACCGGCCGCAATCCGCGTACCAAAGAAGCGATCACGATCGAAGCTGCAAAAGTTCCAAAATTTAAAGCTGGTAAAGCTTTGAAGGATGCGGTAAACTAACGGACTTCGGTGAGGTGACAATCACCGGAAACATTTGGCGGCGCCTTCGGGTGCCGCGATTTCAGGGTTGAAGTTCTTTGAATCGCAACCCTGGATACAAATGCAAGTAGTACTGTGTATTTTTCGGAGTGGTAGTTCAGTTGGTTAGAATGCCGGCCTGTCACGTCGGAGGTCGCGGGTTCGAGTCCCGTCCGCTCCGCCAAAAAAATACGCTCTTAAGGAGTGGTAGTTCAGTTGGTTAGAATACCGGCCTGTCACGTCGGGGGTCGCGGGTTCGAGTCCCGTCCGCTCCGCCAGAATATAGAAGCCCGCGCTGCTGAATAAGTAGCGCGGGTTTTTCTTTTATGCGCCCGATTATCTTTGCCTCCCTCGTTTTAATTCTGCCGCCATGCTTTTTCCGAATGGCCCGCGCGCGCATTTAAATCCGCTTTAAGCTTTGCCAGGTTTAATGTCCAGGCTGCCGCCTGGCCGGCCATGCGCCGCCAGGGCAGGGCGCGCGCCCTGATTTACTCTTGCTATAGCGCTATGGGCATTGTAGAATCAGGAGATAATGGCTTGGGCGTCAGAATCCTGCTTTAGTTCCAGCGCCAAGTTGTTGAATCTAAAGGGGAAGTGGACATCTGTCCCGTCCATTCCGCCGAAGAAATCAAGGCGAACGCATGTTCGCCTTTTTTTATAGTGATCCACTCATCCCGAATTGGCTGACCATGTTTGAATTTATTCGTACCCATCGACGCTTGATGCAGTTTCTCTTGATGCTGGTCATCGTCCCGTCTTTTGCACTGGTCGGTATCAGCGGCTACCAAAGCTTCGGCGATGGCGCGAACACCATCGCCAAGGTCGGCGACCAGGTCGTTACGCAGCAGCAATATGAAGAAGCGCAACGCCAGCAGATCGACCGCTACCGCCAGATGATGGGCGAGCAGTTCGACCAGAAAATGTTTGACACGCCGGAAGCACGCCAGAGCATCCTCGACAACCTGATCGCCGAGCGCGCCGTGGCCGCCGAAGTGGGCCGTAGCCACCTGGTCATCAGCGATGCCGTGCTGCAAAAGGAAGTGCTGGAAATCCCGGGCTTGACCTTGCCGGACGGTAAATTCGACCTGGAACGCTACAAGGCCATGCTGGCAGCCCAAGGCATGACGCCGCAGATGTACGATGCGCGCCGCCGCAGCGACCTGGCCCTGCAGCAACTGGCCGGCGCCGTGCAAGGCACCGCCTTCGCGCCGAGCACCGTCTCCAAGCGTTTGTCCGACATCACTTCGGAAGAGCGCGAAGTGCAGGAACTGCTGCTGCCGATCGCCCAGTACGTGCCGGAAGTCAAAGTGACGGACGCCATGATCAAGGCTTTCTATGACAAGAACAGCAAGTTCTTCGAAATCCCGGAACAAGCCAAGGTCGAATACGTCGTGCTGGACGACAGCGCTGCAGGCGAGCAAGTCGACGTCAGCGACGCCGACGTGACCGGCTACTACGCGAAGAACCAGAAAGCCTACACGACGGAAGAAGCGCGCCAGGCCAGCCACATCCTCGTAGCCGTCAAGAAAGACGCCTCGGCCGCCGACAAGGCAGCCGCCAAGGCCAAGGCCGAAGCTATCCTGGCCGACGTGCGCAAGACGCCTGCCAGCTTTGCCGCCGTGGCGAAAGCCAAGTCGGAAGATCCGGCGTCCGCAGAGCAGGGCGGCGACCTGGGCGTGATTGGCAAGGATGGCTTGCCGGCACCGCTGCTGAGCGCTGTCGCGAAACTCAAGCAAGGCGAGATCAGCGACGTCGTCGCTTCCGATTTCGGCTTCCACATCCTGACCGTCACCTCGCTCAAGCCACAGCACGTGCGTGCGCTGGATGAAGTGCGCGGCGAAATCACGGCGGACCTGCGCAAGCAATTTGCCGCCAAGAAATACTCGGAAATGGCGGAAACGTTCACCAACACAGTCTACGAGCAATCGGACAGCCTGAAGCCGGTGGCCGACAAGCTGAAACTGAAAGTGGAAACCGTCGCCAACCTGTCGCGCACGCCGTCGCCAGCACTGGGCAAGGCGCCGTTCAACAATGCCAAGTTCCTGTCGGCCATCTTCTCGAACGATTCGCTGAAAGACAAGCGCAACACGGAAGCCGTGACCGTTGCGCCGAACGTGCTGATCGCCGGCCGCGTGGTGGAATTCAAGCCGGCAACCAAGCGTCCGCTGGCCGAAGTCGAAGCGATGATCCGTCAGCGCGTGACCCTGGAAGAAGCGGAAAAGCTGGCCAAGAAAGCGGGCGAGACCAAGCTGGCCGCCTTGAAGGCTTCCGGCGATGCGACGGGTTTCGGCGCGGCGCAATGGGTATCGCGTAGCAAGCTGGACGGCATCAACCGCGCCGCCATCGCGCAAGTCATGAAAGCGGACACGAGCAAGCTGCCAGCCTATGTGGGCGTGGACCTGCCAGCCCTGGGCTACGGCATCTACCGCATTGCCAAGGTGCAGCAGCCGGAGCAAGTGGACGCGGCGCGCCGCCAGCAAGAGAAGGACCAGATCAGCGGCATCCTGGCGCAACAGGAAATGTTCGATTATGTCGAATACCTGAAAGCCAAGGCCAAGGTGAAGATCGTCAAGCCGGTCACCGCCCCAGCCACCCCAGCGCCGGAAGCACCGTAAGATTTAGTTTCCACGCATAAAAATAGCCGCTTTCGAGCGGCTATTTTTTTGTCTGCGGAATCGACGGACTTACTTGGCTTTCAGCAACGGCGCCAGCTGTGGCCAGATGTTTTTCAGGATGGTTGGATGGGCTAGCGCATTCGGGTGCATGCGGTCGGCCTGGAACAGCTGCGGCTGGTCGGCGATGCCTTCGAACATGAAGGGCACCAGCGGCGCCTTCCATTCCCTGGCCAGCTTGCCGTACACGCCGTAAAACTGTTCGCCGTAGGCGCGGCCATAGTTGGGCGGCATGCGCATGCCCACCAGCACCACCTGCGCGCCCGATTTCTTGGCCGCCTCACCCATGGCGCGCAGATTCGCTTCGGCCGCCGCCACGGGCAAGCCGCGCAAGCCGTCGTTGGCGCCCAGTTCGATCAGCACGACATCGGGCTGGTGCTTGGACAGCAGGGCGGGCAGGCGCGCGCGGCCGCCGCTGGTGGTCTCGCCGCTGATGCTGGCATTGACGATGCGCGTATCGTTCTTTTGCGCCTGCAGCCGCTGTTCCAGCAGCGCCACCCAGCCCGTGCCCCGTGCCAGCCCATACTCGGCCGAGAGGCTGTCGCCGAGCACCAGCAGCGTTTTTGGTGCAGAATAGGCGTTCGTCATGCTCGATACCAGCAGCAGGGCTGCCGCAGGAAGCAGGGACAGCGTGCGCCGCCGCATGCGGCTGCTGCCCTTGACACTTGTTTGTTCACGAAATTTTTTAAGATAGATCAGCATGCCCGAATTCCCTAAAGCGACTTCCACCAGTTTTCTCCCGTCAGAAGCAGCGGCCCAGCGGCCCGCCGCACCCCACAGCCAAAATGCCCAGCCGGCCATCGAAGTGGTCCAGCTGGCCAAGCGCGTACCCGATGCCGATGGTGAGCTGACCATCCTGCATCAAGTCGATTTTACCGTGCAAACGGCGGAGACGCTGGCCATCGTCGGCGCCTCCGGTTCCGGCAAGTCGACTTTGCTGGGCTTGCTGGCGGGTCTGGACACGCCGAGCGAGGGCAAGGTCATCCTCGATGGCACGGATATCTTCGCCCTCGACGAAGACGGCCGCGCCGGTTTTCGCAAGGAAAAGCTCGGTTTCGTGTTCCAGTCCTTCCAGCTGCTGGCCCACCTGACGGCGCTGGAAAACGTCATGCTGCCGCTGGAATTGCGCGGCGACCCGGACGCGAAGGAAAAGGCGCAAGCCATGCTGGGCAGAGTCAACCTGGGCAGCCGCCTGAAGCACTATCCGAAATACCTGTCCGGCGGGGAGCAGCAGCGCGTGGCCCTGGCCCGGGCGTTCGTGACGGAACCGCCGCTGCTGTTCGCCGACGAACCGACGGGCAGCCTCGATGCGGCCACCGGCGAGGCCGTGATCCAGCTGATGTTCGAACTGAACCGCGAACGCGGCTCGACCCTGGTGCTCGTCACGCATGACAGCTCGATTGCGGCCCGCTGCGGGCGCACCATTACCATCTCGGCGGGCCGGCTGGTGTGATTGGTGCCGGTGATTGTCGGATTACGCGCTGGCGCGCTAATCCGACCTACTTGCTTGCCATCATCGCAGCCGTAGCTTGGATTAGCGCAGCGTAATCCAACACTCCCACGCCATACGCTTATGCCGACAAGGCATTGATCAACTTGCGTATCGCCGGGATCAGTTCCCCCGCCGTCAGCCCGATGGGGCCGCTGCCTGCCGCCACCAGCGCATCGGCCGCCGCGCCATGCAGCCAGACGGCGCCAAGCGCCGCCTCCCATTCCGGCCAGCCTTGCGCCAGCAGGCTGCCGCACAGGCCGGACAACACGTCGCCCGTGCCGGCCGTCGCCAGCGCGGGGCCGCCCGTGTTGTTGACGACGACCTGGCCGTCGGGCGCGGCGATCACCGTGCCCGAACCTTTTAATACCACGATCGCGCCCAGCTGCGTGGCCAGCTGGCGCGCCGCGCCCAGGCGGTCGGCCTGCACTTCGGCCACCGTCATGTCGAGCAGGCGTGCCGCTTCCAGCGGATGCGGCGTCAATATCGTCGCACCCGCGCCCGTGCGCACGGCCAGCGCCGATTGCAGCTCCGGTTCGGCCGCCATCAGGTTCAGCGCGTCCGCGTCCAGCAGCAGGGGGCTGTCGCTGTCAATGGCGCGCTGCAGCAGTTCTACCGTATCGGCCTTGTCGCCAAGGCCGGGGCCGGCCACCAGGGCCGCGAAGTGCAGGCCCGAGAAATCCACGTCCCTGGCATGCCGGCACATCAGCTCCGGCTGGCCGCTGTCGAAGGCGGGCGGTGCGTCGGGAAACGCGATATATACGCGTCCCGCGCCCGCATGCAGGGCCGTGCGGGCGGCCAGGATGGGCGCGCCGGCCATGCCTTGCGCGCCGCCGATGACGGCCACGCTGCCGTAGCTGCCCTTGTGCGTATTCTGGCGCCGTGGCTGCAGCTGGCGGGCGAACAGGTGCAGGCCGCCCAGCTGCGCCTTCGCCGCGGGCAGCAGGGCAGGGGCTATGGCCAGGGCCGCCACTTCCACTTCCCCCGCATGGTCGCGGCCATTCGCCGTGTGCAGGCCCGGCTTGTCGCCAATGAAGGTGAGCGTCTGCGTCGCGCGGATGGCGACGCCGTCGATGGCGCCCGTGTCCGCATGCAGGCCGCTGGGCACGTCGAGCGCCAGCACGGGGCAATCGAGATTGTTGACCAGCTGCGCCATGTCGCGGCATTCGCCGTCAAGGGGACGCGACGCGCCGATGCCGAACAGGCCATCGATGACGAGGTGCCAGGGCGCCGCGCCCACTGCCGAAGACGCCATCGAAGTTGCCGCTTCCATGAAGCGGGCGGCGCTGTTGCGCGCGCGGCTCAGCGCCTGTTCGCGCTCGGGCGACGTGGCTTGTGCCTCGGGCGCCAGCCAGACGAGCACCTCGGTGCCGCTGCCGGCCAGGTGCGCGGCCGCTTCCAGCGCGTCGCCGCCGTTGTCGCCGGGGCCGGCCAGCACCAGTACGCGCCGGTGGCCCGCGCCGTCGCCATCTTCCCGGGCGTGCAGCAGCTTCAGGGCGGTACTGGCGGCAGCCTGGCCCGCGCGCTGCATCAGCAGCCCTTGCGGCAGGTCTTGCATGGCCGCTTGTTCGATGGCGCGCAGTTCGGCGATGGAGTACAGCGGTGTTGCAGAGTCGATCAGGGGCATGGAGCGTGTTCCGTTAGTCAGCATGCCTTCAACATAAGGCCGAAGCGGTCGAAAGGCAAGGCGCGCACGCCTGAATCGCGTCCCTGTTTGGCGGCTACAATAGCCATCTCACATAAGCACGGGGGCAAGGCGATGGACTGGCAATTCTGGATCGACCGGGGCGGCACCTTTACGGACATCGTGGCGCGCCGTCCTGACGGCAGCCTGGCCACCTTCAAGCTGCTGTCGGAAAACCCGGGCCAGTACCGCGACGCGGCGCTGGCCGGCATACGCCAGCTGATGGGCCTTGCGCCTGGCGCGCCGCTGCCCGTGGAACAGGTGGGCGCCATCAAGATGGGCACGACGGTCGCCACCAATGCGCTGCTCGAACGCAAGGGCGAGCCCACCGTGCTGGCCATCACGCGCGGTTTTCGCGACGCCCTGCGCATCGCCTACCAGAACCGCCCGCAGCTGTTCGCCCGCCAGATCATCCTGCCCGAACTGCTGTACGGCGACGTGATCGAGATCGATGAAAGGATGGGCGCCCATGGCGACGTCGTGACGCCGCTCGACGAGGCGGCCGCGCAGGCCGCGCTGGACCAGGCCTATGCGCGCGGCGTGCGCGCCATTGCGATCGTGCTGATGCACGGCTACCGCTATCACGCGCACGAGGCGCGGGTGGCGCAGCTGGCGCGCGAGGCCGGTTTTACGCAGGTGTCCGTGTCGCACGAGGTCAGCCCCATGATGAAACTGGTGGCGCGCGGCGACACCACGGTGGTCGATGCCTATCTGTCGCCCATCCTGCGCCGCTACGTCGACCAACTGGCGATGGAGCTGCCCGGCGTGCACCTGCAATTCATGCAGTCGAACGGCGGCTTGACGGATGCGCGCGCCTTCCAGGGCAAGGACAGCATTCTGTCCGGTCCCGCGGGCGGCATCGTCGGCATGGTGCGCGCCAGCGCGCTGGCCGGTTTCGATAGAGTCATCGGCTTCGACATGGGCGGCACGTCCACCGACGTGTCGCATTACGCGGGCGAGTTCGAACGCGTGTTCGAGACGCAGATCGCCGGCGTGCGCATGCGCGCGCCCATGATGAGCATCCATACGGTGGCCGCGGGCGGCGGCTCCATCCTGCATTTCGACGGCGCCCGCTACAAGGTGGGGCCGGACAGTGCGGGTGCCAACCCGGGGCCCGCCAGCTACCGGCGCGGCGGCCCGCTGGCCGTCACCGACTGCAACGTCATGCTGGGCAAGCTGCAGCCCGCGTTCTTCCCCCGCGTTTTCGGCCCCGACGCGAACGAAGCGCTGGACGTGGCTACCGTGCGGGCCCAGTTCGAGGCGCTGGCGCGCACGGTGAGCTCTACCCCGGAGCAGGTGGCCGAAGGCTATATCGCCATCGCAGTCGGGAACATGGCCAACGCCATCAAGCAGATTTCCGTGCAGCGCGGCCACGACGTCACCGAGTACACCTTGACCAGCTTTGGCGGCGCGGGCGGCCAGCACGCCTGCCTGGTGGCCGACGCGCTGGGCATGCGCACGGTGTTCATACACAGCCTGGCGGGCGTGATGTCGGCCTACGGCATGGGCCTGGCCGACCAGAGCGCCATGCGCGAACAGGCCATCGAGGCGGTATTGGGCGTGGATCTCGCTGGCGCTTTCGCGCAACTGGGCGAACTGGCGCGGGGCGACTTGCTGCGCCAGGGCGTGGCAGGCGAGCGCATCGCGCTGGTGCGGCGCGTGCACCTGCGCTATGAAGGCACGGATTCGGCCCTCGCCGTGCTGTTCGATACGGCCGCCGGCATGCAGGCGCAGTTCGAAGCGGCCTACAAAAAACGCTTTTCCTTTCTGATGCCGGCGCGCGCGCTGATCGTCGAGGCGATCTCCGTGGAAGCCATCGGTGCATCCGATGCGCCGCAGCCGGCCGCGCCGGTCCATGCGGCGCGCGCGGGCGCGCTGGCGCCCGCGCAGACGGTGGACATGTACTGCGCCGGAGCGTGGCGCGACAGCGGCCTGTATGCGGCGGACAGCCTGCGTCCCGGCGATGCCATCGATGGCCCGGCCATCGTCAGCGACGCCAATGCCACCACCGTCATCGAACCGGGCTGGCGCGCGGACGTCACGGCGCATGGCCATTTGATTTTGCGCAGGGTGGTGGCCTTGCCGGAGCGGCGCGCCATCGGGACCAATGCGGACCCCGTGATGCTGGAAATCTTCAACAACCTGTTCATGTCGATTGCCGAGCAGATGGGCCTGCGCCTGCAGAATACGGCCCATTCCGTCAACATCAAGGAGCGGCTCGATTTCAGCTGCGCCATCTTCGACGCGCAAGGCCACTTGATTGCCAATGCGCCGCACATGCCCGTGCATCTGGGGTCCATGGGCGAGAGCATCCGCACCGTCATGACGCGCAATGCGGGAACCATGCGGCCGGGCGACGTCTTCATGCTGAACGACCCGTACCACGGCGGCACGCATCTGCCCGACGTGACGGTGATTTCGCCCGTCTTCGATGAAAAGGGAGAATCCATCCTGTTCTACGTGGGCTCGCGCGGCCACCATGCCGATATCGGCGGCACCACGCCCGGTTCGATGCCGCCCGACTCCACGCGCATCGAGGAAGAGGGCGTGTTGATCGACAATTTCAAGCTGGTCGACGGCGCCACGGGTTTGTTGCGCGAGGCGGAAACACTGACCCTGCTGGCGGGCGCCAGCTGGCCGGCCCGCAATCCCCGGCAAAACCTGGCCGACCTGCGCGCCCAGGTGGCGGCCAATCAGAAGGGGGCCGAGGAACTGCACAAGATGGTCGCGCATTTCGGCCACGCCGTCGTGCAAGCCTACATGGGCCACGTGCAGGACAATGCCGAGGAAGCCGTGCGCAGGGTCATCACGACCCTGAAGGATGGCAGCTACGCGCTGGACCTCGATAACGGCGCGCGCATCCAGGTGGCGATCAAGGTCGACGCAGCGCGGCGCAGCGCCGTCATCGACTTTACGGGGACCTCAAGCCAGCTGCCGAACAATTTCAATGCGCCGTCCGCCGTCTGCATGGCGGCCGTGCTGTACGTGTTCCGTACCCTGGTCGACGACGAGATTCCCTTGAACGCGGGCTGCCTGAAACCTTTGACCGTGATCATCCCGCCCGGCTCCATGCTCAACCCGCAGTATCCGGCCTCCGTCGTCTCGGGCAACGTGGAAACCTCGACCTGCATCACGAACGCCCTGTATGGCGCGCTGGGGGCGATGGCGGCCTCGCAGGGGACGATGAACAATTTCACGTTCGGCAGCGCCAAATACCAGTATTACGAGACGATATCGGGCGGCTCGGGCGCCGGCCCCGGTTTTGACGGCACGGACGTGGTGCAGACGAACATGACCAATTCGCGCCTGACGGACCCGGAAATCCTCGAGTGGCGCTTCCCCGTGCGCCTGGACAGCTACAGCATCCGCGCTAGGTCGGGCGGGGCGGGGCGCTGGCACGGCGGCAATGGAGGCGTGCGCCGGGTGCGCTTCCTGGAGCCGATGACGGCGGCGATCCTGTCGAACAACCGGATTATTCCGCCGTTCGGCATGGACGGCGGCGAGGCGGGCGCGCTGGGACGCAATTACGTGGAGCGGGCGGACGGCACGGTGGAGCACCTGGCGCATATCGGCAAGACCGGCATGCTGGCGGGCGACGTGTTCGTCATCGAGACGCCGGGCGGCGGCGGTTACGGCAAGACGGAATAGGCCATGTCAGCACTGGCACCGCTGAGCTGCGCGCGCACCTGGCCCACGTCGCGCATGGGCGCGCGGCCGAACTGGCGGCTGTATTCGCGGCTGAACTGCGATTCGCTGGCGTAGCCGACGCGGTAGCCGGCCGTGCCCGCGTCGATCTGCTCGACCAGCATCAAGCGCCTCGCTTCCTGCAGGCGCAGCAGCTTCTGGTACTGCATCGGCGTCATGGCCGTGATCGCCTTGAAGTGGTGGTGCAGCGACGACATGCTCATGTTCGCCATGCCGGCCAGGTGCTCGATGCGCAGCGGTTCGCAATAATTGTGCTTGATCCAGTCGATGGCTTGCCCCACCTGGTGCGACTGGCTGCTGGCCAGCGCCATGTGGCGCAGGCGCGCGCCGACTGGACCATTGAGCAGGCGGTAGGTCAGCTCGCGGCGGATCAAGGGCGCCAGCGTGGCGATTTCTCCCGGCTTGTCGAGCAGGCGCACGAGGCGCAGCATGGCGTCGAGCAGTTCAGCCGACACGTCGCTGACGGAAATGCCGCGCGTGGCGGGCAGGATTTTTTGCTGCGCCGCGTTTTCGCTGCTGCTTTCGCTGTCGAGCAGCGCGGCCACGTCGGCGATGTCGATCCCCAGCACCACGCACAGATGCGGCTTGTCGACGCTCGCCTCCACCACGCGCACCTGCACCGGCAGGTCGACGGAGGTCAGCAGATACTGCATGCGGCTGTAGTGGAAGGTTTCGCTGCCCAGGGTGACGTCCTTCGCCCCTTGCGCGATGATGGCCACGCTGGGGCGCGCCGCATGGAACAGCGATTCCGTGACGGACGACTGGCGGTGGAAGGTGAGGTTGCCGATGGCCGTCGTGTAGTCGCCCGTGCGCGGCGCGTGGCGGCTGATCAGGGCGGCGATTTCATCTTGCGGCGGGAGTGGTGTGGACAGGGTGGACATGTGGGCCAGTATGCGTCAGGTAGGTAAGGGCAGGGGCTGATCTTACGCAGATTTGGAGGATCGTGCAAAGGTCTTGCAGGATCGCGATAACGGCGGCCGGGCATCTCGGGCACACTTGTGCAATCGCATGCACGGCACGCGTCACCCCCTCGTCACACACATATAGATACTGGAGTTTTCATGACCACCATCGCCAAAGGCTACGCCGCACTGGGCCCGACTTCCGCACTGCAACCGTTCACGTTCGAGCGCCGCGCCCCGCGCGAAGACGACGTGGCCATCTCGATCAAATATTGTGGCGTGTGCCATTCCGACATCCACCAGGCGCGCGACGAATGGGGCGGCGCCGCCTTCCCGATGGTGCCCGGCCATGAAATCGCCGGCGTCGTCACGGCCGTTGGCGCCAACGTCAGCAAGTTCAAGGTGGGCGACCATGTGGGCGTGGGCTGCTTCGTCGATTCCTGCACCACTTGCAAGACGCGCAACGTGGACCTGGAGCAGTATATGCCCGGCCTCATCCAGACCTACAACGGCCTGGAAGCGGACGGCAAGACGGCCACGCAGGGCGGCTACTCGGACAGCATCGTCGTCAAGGAAGGCTATGTGCTGTCGATTCCCGACAACCTGCCGCTGGACGCGGCCGCACCGCTGCTGTGCGCCGGCATCACCCTGTATTCGCCGCTGAACCACTGGAAGGCCGGCCCTGGAAAGCAGGTCGCCATCCTCGGCATGGGTGGTCTGGGCCACATGGGCGTCAAGATCGCCCACGCCATGGGTGCCGAAGTGACGGTGCTGAGCCAGACCCTGTCGAAGCGCGAAGACGGCCTGCGCCTGGGCGCCAATCATTACTACGCCACCAACGATGCGGAAACGTTCAGCAAACTGGCCGGCACCTTCGACCTCATCATCTGCACGGTGGGCGCGTCCATCGACTGGAACCAGTACATCAACCTGCTGAAGGTCGATGGCAGCATGGTCATCGTCGGCATCCCGGACGGCGCCGTGCCGCCGATCAGCGCCTTCGGCCTGGTGGGCGCGCGCCGCAGCCTGTCCGGTTCCATGATCGGCTCGATCAAGGAAACCCAGGAAATGCTGGATTTCTGCGGCAAGCACAATATTGTGTCGGACATCGAGATTATCCGCATCCAGGATATCAATGAGGCGTTCGAGCGCGTCGTCAAAAGCGATGTACGGTATCGCTTCGTGATCGACATGGCATCTCTGTAACGCTCGAGAAAAAGCCCAGGGCGTTGTTGCCGCGTCTCGCCGTACATTCGTACTGTCTTCGACGCGGCGCCTAGCCCTAGGCATTTTTCGAGCGTTCCAACGGCGTTTGCTTGAAAGTCAAAACCGGTATGCCGGCGTCGCATCGCCATCTCCACCATCCCATTCCCGCCAAAAATCAAGCTCCCCTGTCAATTTTTCTTTCCTTGCGTCAAAAATCGGCATAAAATGAAACCGTACAGTACAGTTTCACTACGTAGATTTAAAAAATCAGCCATCCCCGGCGCGTTGGCCTGGGCGGGGGAGGCGTCATGGATAAAAAATGGACACTTCAGCAAATAAGGGAGCGCCGGCGATCCCGGTGGTCTTCAGGGGCAAGCGGCTTGCCCTGACGGTTTTTGGTATTTTTCTCGGGTTTTCCGGCCTGGCCCTGGCGGCCGGTGGCATCGAATTGATTACCCTCGGCGGTTCCTGGTATTACCTGCCGGCCGGTCTGGGCCTGCTCCTCGCCGGCGTACTGTATTTGCGCCGCAAGCCGCTGGCCAGCAGCATCGTCGCCGTGCTGGTCGTCGCCACCCTGGTCTGGGCCGTATGGGAAATCGGCTTCGCCTTCTGGCCCATGGTGCCGCGCCTGGCGCCGTTCCTCGTCATCGGCCTGGTGGCCGCCTTGCTGCATCCGTGGCTGGCGGGCCGCAAGCACAATGGGCAGTCGCGCGGCTTCGCGGCCCTGTTTGCCGTCGTGCTGGTGGCCGGTTTCGCTGCCATGTTCAAGCCGCACGGCGTGCTGGAAGCCACCGCGCAGCCGCAGCAGGATGCCGTGAAGGCCATCAATGACGGCAGCGCCAACTGGGCGCATTATGGCTATGGACCGCAGGGCACGCGCTTCGCGCCGTACACGCAGATCGACAAGGCTAACGTCGATCAGTTGCAGGTGGCGTGGACCTACCGCTCGGGCGAACTGGCCGAAGGCGCGTCCGAATCGCAGAATACGCCGCTGCAGATCGGCGACACCATCTATACGTGCACGCCGACCAGCAAGGTCATCGCGCTGGACGCGGACACGGGCAAGGAACGCTGGACCTTCGATCCGAAGCCAGTCAACACGAAGACGTGGAACCGCTGCCGCGGCGTCGGCTACTACGAGCCGGCCACAGTGACAAAACCGTTCCGTTTTGACGGCATGCAGGCGGCCAGCGCGCCGGTGGCGGGCGCGTGCGCCAGGCGCATCGTGCAAGTGACCATGGATGCGCGCCTGATCGAGATCGACGCGCAGACGGGCAAGCAGTGCGAGGGCTTCGGCGACAAGGGCTCCGTCGATCTTACCGTCGGCCTGGGCAAGGTCAAGATGAACGTGCCGTACTACGCCTACACGTCCGCGCCCACTGTGGCGCGCAACCTGATCATCCTTGGCGGCTGGGTCTTCGATGGCCGTTCCACGGATGAACCGTCGGGCGTCGTGCGCGCCTACAGCGCCGACACGGGGGAACTGGTGTGGGCCTGGGACCTGGGCAATCCGGCCATCACCAAACTGCCGCCGGAAGGGCAGACCTACACCCGCAGCACACCAAACATGTGGTCCACGCCCGCGTTCGACGATGCGCTGGGCCTGGTCTATCTGCCGACGGGGAACGAGCAGCCCGACTTCTGGGGCGGCAAGCGCCCGCCGCTGACGGAAAAATACGCGTCGGCCATCGTCGCCCTCGACATGGCCACGGGCCGCGAGCGCTGGACGTATCAAACCGTCCACCACGATATCTGGGACTACGACGTGGCCGCGCAGCCGGCCCTGTACGACGTCCCGGACGGCAAGGGCGGCAAGATCCCGGCGCTGGTGCAGCTGACCAAGCGCGGCCAGATATTCATGCTGGACCGCCGCACGGGCAAACCGATCGCCGAAGTCATCGAAAAAGCCGTGCCGCAGGAGCACGCGGCCGGCGACTGGGTATCCAGAACGCAGCCATACTCCACCGGCATGCCGGCCCTGGGTGCGGAAACGCTGACGGAGCGCGACATGTGGGGCGCCACCTTCTTCGACCAGCTGGCGTGCCGCATCAGCTTCCGCAAGCTTAATTACCAGGGTGAGTTCACGGCGCCAAGCACGAAAGAAACCCTGATCTACCCGGGCTACTACGGCGGCTTCAACTGGGGTGGCGCGGCCGTTGATGAAAGCAATGGCTATATGTTCGTCAACGATATCCGCATGCCGCAAGTGGTCAAGCTGGTGCCGCGCGAAACGGTGGATGTGGCCAAGCTGACCTCGGGCCACGGCGTGGGCAGCACCTATCCGATGGATGGCACGCCGTTCGTCATCGACCACAAGGCGTTTAACTCTCCGCTGGGCATTCCCTGCCAAAGTCCGCCGTGGGGCGTGTTTGCCGCCATCGACCTCAAGACCCGCACGAAGGTATGGGAGCGTCCGGCCGGCACGGTGCAGGATGCCGTCATCAACGGCGTGCGCGCCCGGTTGCCTGTCCCGCTGGGCATGCCGACCCTGGGCGGCGGCATGAGCACGGCGTCCGGCCTGGTGTTTTATGCGGGTACGCAGGATTATTATTTGCGCGCCATGGATATCGCCACCGGCCGCGAAGTGTGGAAGGCGCGCATGCCCGTCGGCTCGCAAGGCACGCCGATGACGTATGTGTCGCCCAGGTCGGGCCGCCAGTATGTCGTGGTGGTCGCGGGCGGCGCCCGCCAGAGCCCGGACCGGGGGGATTACGTGATAGCATACGCGCTTCCCAAGACACAGTAAGAGTTTGCTTCATGCCCCAGTTGCGCACCGTTCCAGCTTCCCCGACTACCCGAAGCGAGGAGCGGCGGCGCAAGCTGCTGGTGGCGGCAGCGCACCTCTTCCTCGCCTCAGGCTATGACGGCGTCAGCATGGACGCCATCGTGGCCGAGGCGGGCGGCTCGAAGGCCACCGCCTACCGCTACTTCGGCAGCAAGCAGGAGCTGCTGGTGGCGGTGGTGGAATACCTGTGCGCCGATTTCATCATCGACTTGCGCCGTCTCGATACCTCGCAAGCGGGCCTGGAACAGGGCTTGCAGCTGATCCTCGATGAACTGGTGGCCGTCGTCACCAGTCCCCGCCACGTGGATTTCTACCGTCTCGTCGTCACGGGCGCGGCCGCCGTGCCGGCCGTGGGCCTCACCTGGTACGAACACGGCCCGCAAGTGTGGCACGCGCTGATCCTGCGCCTGCTGGAACAACAGCGCACCCGGGGCCGCATCGCGCCCGACACCTCGTTTTCCAATTTGCCGCAAATCCTGTTCGATGCCGTCTTCTCGCACCTCACCACGCGTACCGTCATGCTGGGGCAGGGCGGCGATGCGGCCACGTTCCGGCCCTTGATCGCGGAGCTGATCGAGCTGGTGGTGGCGCGGGTGGAGCGTAGCCCGGATTAGGCCCGGAAGGGTTGCAATCCGGCTGGCGTGATCTCGCGAATCGCATGCACGGATACGCTGCCGGTTGCGATGGACTTCGCCGGCGCGCGCAAGCCGCGAGGAGTTCCAATATGCCGGCAACCCGCGCCAGACATGCAGGCCGTCCGCCGCGCCGCTGTACCGTTCCGCCAGACTATCCCGAGCCATCCGGTTTTCATCTTGCATTGTTTGCAACTGGGACATTTTGTCTCAATGTATGGAAATTGTTTTAAAGTAGTATGCATCAAAGCGTGCAGCAACACCAACCTTGAGCAGACGCTGCTGAAGCAGTGTTTTGAGGTAGCGCTCCTCACGATAGATAGTGTCAAGTAATAGACTGGAAATACGCAAAATGATGGATTGGACCCCTATAGTCTTCGTTACGTTCAAGGCTCTCGTGCTCGGCACGGGCATGTTCTTCGCCATCAAGTGGCATTACGATCAAGGGAAGAAGGATAAGGATAAGGCGAAGCAGAATCGCGCGGTGCTGCGCGCGAGCGGCAAGGTGGTCGCAGGCTTCGTGCTGTTGCTCATGGGTCTGGGACTTGTCACCTTCGTCATTGTGCGGATGGTCGGTTTGGACATGACCCTCCCATGATGGCAAAGAATAATCGGCCGATATCCAGTGATGCGGCAGCCATTCCTCAGGACGTCTTCTGCGGGAGCTGTTCGGCAAGCCCGATGAGGATGCCTTCAGGGCCACGGATGTAGCAGAGCCGATACATGTTTTCGTACTGGACGACTTCGCCGGCCAGCTTCGCGCCGCGTTTGACGAGCCGGACGAGCGTATCGTCGATATCCTCGACGGTAAACATGACACGCAGGTAACCGAGAGCGTTCACTGGGGCGTTGCGGTGATCGGCGGCCAAGGGCGGCGCGAGGAAGCGCGATAACTCGAGACGGCTGTGGCCGTCCGGCGTACGCATCATGGCAATCTCGACGCGCATGCCGTGCAGTCCGGTGACGCCATCCGCCCAGTCTCCTTCAACGGGGGCGCGCCCTTCGAGAACGAGTCCCAGTTCGGTGAAGAACTCGATGGCGGCATCGATGTCTTCTACCACGATGCCGACATTGTCCATACGCTTGACTGTCATGTTGCCTCCTGGGTGCCTAACGTCAACTGGACGTCAGATTAACGCCTTACGCATGCAGCATGGATTCCCGTCGCCTGGAGAAATCGTCGGCCCCTGGCCCTCGCCACAGGATCCGACCGCGGCAGTCACAGGGTTGCGACAGCATCAGGTGGCAATACCGTACTTATGCTGGGTCGCTGCATACTGCTGCTTCAGCGACTCCAGTTTCGGATGCTTGGGATCGATCTTGCTGATCACCTGCATCTGGTGCTGCGCCTGTTCGGCCAGCGGGGCTTCCCAGCCCAGCATGTTGAGCTGGCGCAGGATGGCGTCCACGGAAGCGAACAGCACTGGCAAGTTGCCCGGCGTCTTGCGCAGGGCCTGGCGCAGCACGAAGACGGCGCCCTTGAGCTCTCCGCTTTCCGATTTGCTGGCCGCATCCTGCATCAATTCCTGCACCTGGTTGCTGATCTGCTGGCCCATGCCTTGCGCCAGGTCGTGGCGGCCCGCCTTTTCAAAGACATCGACGGCCGCTTCCATCGTCACGTCGCTGTCGGCTTCGTTGACGAGTTTCATCATGACGTCGGACGCCGCCTGTTCCAGATTGTTTTTCAGGCAGCTTTGCACGAGGCCCACCTTCAGCTGTGTCGACAGGCCCCGCGCCGTGTCCAGGGCGGCGGCGGCCAGCTGCAGTTCGCTGGCGGCGGCGATGTCGTTGCCCGACAATTCATGCAGCATGGCCGCCGAGATGGCGCGGCACGCTTCCACGTTGGCGCCGCCACGCAGCGAGCGTTCCATATCGCGCAGCACGCCGCTCGCCTGCGGCGCATCACCTTTCTTGACCAGCGTCTTGACCAGGTTGACATGGTCTTCCGGGTCGCGGAATTCGGAGTACTTCGCTTTCGTCACCACCTGTTTATATGCCCGTTCGGCCGCGCCGATGTCTCCCGTGTCATAGGCGATGCCGCCCAGGTGGCGCAAGCGACGCACCATGTGCGGCGAAATGGCCACCGCGTCCTCGAGGATTTTCTTCGCCTGCAGCTGCTGGCCCATGGCTTCATGGTTTTGCGCCAGCAAGTCGTAGGCGGCCATGAAGCGGGGATAGACTTCCACCAGTTCCAGCAGCGCATCCTGCGCCTCCTCGTGGCGCTGCTGCTCGAACAGGGTGCGCGCCAGTCCCAGGTGGGCCCAGGCCATGGGCCGCGTGGCCAGCATGTCGCCGTACAGCTGTTCCGCTTCCTTCCATTCATCGAGCGCGATGTGCAGTTCGGCGCGCAGGCGGGCGAAATCGGCTGCCAGGCGCGGGTGCTGCAGCTCGGCCGCGCGGCAGCTTTTCACGGCTTCGCGCAGGTCGCCCTTGTCGATCAGCTGATACGTGGGCAGGAACATGGCGCGCCGCTCGATGGCGCGCGCGATGCGCCCGCTCAGCACGTCGACGGTGAACGGTTTCAAGATGTAGTCGGACGGTGTCAGCTCGGCCGCGCTGATCACCTTGCTGTGGATGGCTTCCGAGGTCAGCATGATGAAGATCGTCCACAGCCCGATCAGCTTGTGGTGGCGCAAGTCTTCCAGCAATTGCTGGCCATCCTGGCCGTCCGTGCCGCTACCAAGATCGTATTCGCACAGGATGATGTCGAACGGTTTCTTCGTCAGCAAGCGGATGGCCGTGCCGGAATTGACGGCATATTCCACCTTGGTGATGGCCGCCTGGTTCAGCATATTGTGCAGATTGCCCCGCATGCTGGGGTTCGGGTCGACGATCAGGACAGATAAGTCGCTAGTTTCTGGCATGGTTCAGCTCTCGTTCATCTGTTCGGTCATTTGCGGGAACTCTTCTTATATATGTATCTGTCTGGCAGTATTACTTTTTATCAGCATACTGCAAAGCCGGGCGACACTGCCAGCAAAATGCATGCAATCGGGCGCGGGGCAGGGCGCAGGGCGCGTCCGGTGGCGCGCGGCGTTGTATTTCATGGCGCGGCGGCCCTGCGCACGGGTGCGGGCGACGCATATCCGAGCAAATAGTTGACTAGCATGATAGTATCCTAATTACAACTAGTGTTGAATGCCGCGCAATCTTGCGGCCAGGCATGCGCAAGGCTGTACCGGGCGCTTTTCTTCTTTCTGGTGTCGATACCCGTATGCGTGTTCCTGACTTATCTTCCCTGCGGCGCATTGCTGTTCCCCTCGCATTTGGCGGCAACAGCGAACAGCAGCACACCTATTTTGCGGAGCTGCACCGGGTCGGCATGGTCACGCAGCTGCTGGGTATCATTGCCTATAGCCTGACCTGGCTGATGATGCCGGAGCCTTATCATCCGAACTTCTCGCACGCCGTGCTGGCGCTGCTGGGCATGTTGACGAGCCTGATCGTGCGCTACCGCTGCACCACCTTGCCCGTGCTGACGATTACGGGCGCCTGCGCCGTGCTGACCCTGACTTTTGGTTTGCGCACCATGGCCGACGCCGTCCATCACGCCAGCTTCTGGGTCTTGCCCGTGGGCGTCTTCATGACCCTGGCCATCGCCTCCATCTTCAATGGCGGCCTCAGCTACCTGGCCGTGGTGGCCGGCGTGTGGTGGAACGTGGGCCACGGCCTGTATCCCGTCAACGCTGGCTTGCCCGACCAGTCCTGGGCGCCGTTGATGATCGCCGTCAGCATCCTGTTCGGGCTGGCGCTGAATGTCAGTTTCAGCTTGTTGCGCTTGCGTAACTACCACTCCAAGCTGGAATTGACGCGGCTGGCCTTCCAGGACAGCCTGACAGGCCTGAACAACCGCCGCATGTTCACGCAGCGGGCCCAGCAGATGCATGGCGCGCCGCAAGGCGGCATGCTGCATTTCCTGATGATCGATATCGACGATTTCAAGATCATCAACGACCAGCAGGGCCACGATGCAGGTGACGAGGTGCTCGTGCGCACGGCCGCCATCATCGCCGACAAGGCGCAGGGCCATCTGTGCGGGCGCCTGGGTGGCGAGGAATTCGGCGTCGTCTACGCGGGCGACCGCGACGCCGTGCGCGCCTTTGCCGGCGCCCTGGTCGCTGCCGTCAGCCAGGCGTTTCATGCCGCACAGTTCGTGTCGATCAGCGTGGGCGTGGCCGAACTGGACCGGGGCAAGGACCTGGGCCACAGCTACCGGCTGGCCGACGAGGCGCTGTACCTGGCCAAGCGGCAAGGCAAGAACCGCTATGTGATCGCCTGATGTCAGGCCGAGGGTGTTGTTGCCATGTCAAAAATGGCCGCTGTGCAGGGCAAAAGGGTGGCAAAGGCCCAAGTTCCGGTCATAAGGCAGGGGTAAAACGGGTATAATGCGCGCAAAGGAAATTTGCCGTACGAAAGATATTGTCATACCTACCTTTAACCCGCAGCCACGCTGCATCAACCACCTTCCAATCATGTTGATACTGCCGGGTTCCAATGCCCTGTCCCATTTCCGTAGCCACCGTCTGTTAAGCCAACTGCAAGCCGTCTCGCCTGCGATTGTTGCCGTACAAGCACGCTATGTCCATTTCATCGATGCCAGCGCGCCTCTCACCAATGACGACAGCACGCGCCTTGGCGCCTTGCTGACGTACGGCGAGCCGGCCCACGCTGACAATACGGAAGGCGCTGCCGAAGAATTCTTCGTCATCCCCCGTTTCGGTACGATTTCGCCTTGGGCTTCGAAGGCCACCGACATCGCGCACAACTGCGGCATGGCGCACATCAAACGCGTCGAACGCGGCATCGCTTTCCGCATCAACCTGAAATCGGGCATCCTGGGCAGCGCCATTGGCGCCGGCAAATTGACGGACGAGCAAGTGCAAGCCGTGGCCGACCTGCTGCATGACCGCATGACGGAATCCGTGCTGCGCAGCGCGGACGACGCCAAGGACCTGTTCCGCACCCTGGAAGCGCGTCCACTGGAATCGATCGACTTGCTGGGGCAGGGCAAGCGCGCACTGGAAACGGCGAACACGGAACTGGGCCTGGCGATGTCGGAAGACGAAATCGACTACCTGGACGCCGCCTTCACCAAGGCCGGCCGCAACCCGACGGACGTGGAACTGATGATGTTCGCGCAGGCGAACAGCGAGCATTGCCGCCACAAGATCTTCAACGCCGACTGGACCATCGACGGCGTGGCGCAGCCGAAATCCCTGTTCGGCATGATCAAGAACACGCATGAACTGCAGCCGAAGGGCACCGTCGTCGCCTACAGCGACAACTCGTCCATCATGGAAGGCGCGACCGTGTCGCGCTTCTACCCGCGCGGCGCCAGCCACGAATATGCGGCATCCACGGAACTCACGCACACCCTGATGAAGGTGGAAACGCATAACCACCCGACGGCCATCTCTCCCTTCCCGGGCGCTTCCACGGGCGCGGGCGGCGAGATCCGCGACGAAGGCGCGACGGGCCGCGGCGCCAAGCCGAAGGCCGGTTTGACGGGTTTCACCGTATCGAATCTGTCGTTGCCGGACGCCGTGCGCAGCTGGGAAACGGCCGCTTCCGTGACGGCGCCATTGGCCTCGCGCACGGATGCGGACCAATACGGCAAACCGGAGCGCATCGCGTCGCCGCTGCAGATCATGATCGAAGGCCCATTGGGCGGCGCCGCATTCTCGAACGAATTCGGCCGTCCGGTCCTGGGCGGCTACTTCCGCACGTATGAACAGAACGTCGGCACGGACAAAGACGCCGTCTTCGGCTACCACAAGCCGATCATGATCGCTGGCGGCATCGGCAATATCTCGGCGCAGCACACGCACAAGAACGACATCCCCGTCGGCAGCCTGCTGGTGCAGCTGGGTGGCCCTGGCATGCGCATCGGCATGGGCGGCAGCGCCGCTTCGTCGATGACCACTGGCAGCAACACGGCCGACCTGGACTTCGATTCCGTTCAGCGCGGCAATCCGGAAATGGAACGTCGGGCCCAGGAAGTCATCAACGCCTGCTGGCAAATGGGCGCGGACAATCCGATCATCTCCATCCACGACGTGGGTGCGGGCGGCTTGTCGAACGCGTTCCCGGAAATCACCAACGATGCCAAGCGCGGCGCGATTTTCGACCTGCGCAAGGTGCCGCTGGAAGAATCGGGCATGGCGCCGAAGGAAATCTGGAGCAATGAATCGCAGGAACGCTACGTCCTGGCCATCGCGCCGGAAAGCCTGCCGCTGTTCAAGGCCATGTGCGAACGCGAACGCTGCCTGTTCGCCGCCGTGGGCGTGGCCACCGAAGAGCGTCAATTGAAGCTGATCGACCCGGAACTGGGCAACGAGCCGGTCGACATGCCGATGGATGTCTTGCTGGGCAAGCCGCCGAAGATGCAGCGCGACGTGGTGCACGTGGCCAACGATTTCCCGGCGATTGATCTCACCGGCATGGACCTGGTTGATGTAGCGCAAAAAGTGCTGCTGCTGCCGACCGTGGCCGACAAATCCTTCCTGATCACCATCGGCGACCGCAGCGTGGGCGGCATGACCGTGCGCGACCAGATGGTGGGACCATGGCAAGTGCCGGTGGCCGATTGCGCCGTCACCACCATGAGCTTTGAAGGCTACCTGGGCGAAGCGATGGCCATGGGTGAACGCACGCCGCTGGCCGTCATCGACGCAGCCGCTTCCGGCCGCATGGCCGTGGGCGAAGCCGTCACCAACATCGCCGCCGCAGCCATTGGCGACATCTCCGACATCAAATTGTCCGCCAACTGGATGGCCGCCTGCGGCCAGCCTGGCCAGGACGCGGCCCTGTACGACACGGTCAAGGCTGTCGGCATGGACCTGTGCCCGGCGCTGGGCATCAGCATCCCCGTCGGCAAGGATTCGCTGTCGATGCGCACCACCTGGAAAGACGAGAGCACGGGCGCGGCGAAATCCGTCACGTCGCCGGTGTCGCTGATCGTCTCCTCGTTTGCACCAGTGACGGACGTGCGCAAGTCGCTCACGCCGCAGCTGAAAACGGACAAGGGCGACACGTCCCTGATCCTGATCGACCTGGGCCGCGGCAAGAACCGCCTGGGCGCCTCGGCGCTGGCGCAAGTCATGGGCCAGCTGGGCAATGAAACGCCGGACGTGGACAGCGCGGAAGACTTGAAAGGCTTCTTCGCGGCCATTCAAAAGCTCAACAGCGACGACAAGCTGCTGGCCTACCATGACCGTTCGGACGGCGGCCTGTACGCCACCCTGACGGAAATGGCCTTCGCCGGCCACACGGGCATGTCCGTCAACCTGGACATGCTGACCATGGAAGGCGAGCACTCGAGCGACTGGGGCGACGCCAAGAACTGGACCGGCCAGGTGGCGGAACGCCGCAACGAACTGACCCTGCGCGCCCTGTTCAGCGAAGAGCTGGGTGCCGTGATCCAGGTGCGCGCGGAAGAAAAGTCGCTCGTCATGGACGTGCTGCGCACCTTCAACCTGGGCGCCTGCAGCCATATCATCGGCAAATTAAACGACCGCGACGTCATCGAATTCACGCGCGACGCCAAGCTGATCTACACCCAGCCGCGCGCCGAACTGCACCGCCTGTGGAGCGAAACGAGCTGGCGCATCGCCCGCCTGCGCGACAATCCGGCCTGCGCGGACGCCGAATACGACCGCCTGCTGGATGTCCAAGATCCGGGCATGTCGCCTATCGTCACCTTCGACCAGAACGACAACATCGCCGCGCCATTCATCGCCACGGGCGTGCGTCCGCGTGTTGCCATCCTGCGCGAGCAGGGCGTCAACTCGCACATCGAGACGGCCTACGTGATGCATCAGGCAGGCTTCACGGCGGTCGACGTGCACATGAGCGACCTGATCGCGGGCCGCGTCAAGCTGGACGACTTCCAGGGCGTCATCGCCGTGGGCGGCTTCTCGTACGGCGACGTGCTGGGCGCGGGCGAAGGCTGGGCGAAAACCATCCTGTTCAACGCCAGCCTGGCGGAACAGTTCGCGCGCTTCTTCAACCGCACGGACAGTTTTGGTTTGGGTATCTGCAACGGCTGCCAGATGATGAGCAACCTGAAATCCATCATCCCCGGCGCCCACGCCTGGCCTAAATTCACGCGCAACAAGTCGGAGAAATTCGAAGGCCGCTTTGCCATGGTCGAAGTGATGGATTCCCCATCGATCTTCTTCAACGGCATGGCCGGCACCCAAGCCGGCATCGCCATCGCCCACGGCGAAGGCTACGCCGACTTCTCGCAAACAGGCGACATCACCCAGGTCACCAAAGCCATGCGCTTTGTGGACAACAAGGGCGCCGCCACCGAAGCGTATCCGTACAACCCGAACGGCTCGCCGGAAGGCATCACCTCCGTCACCACGCCAGACGGCCGCTTCACCGTGCTGATGCCGCACGCGGAGCGCGTGTTCCGCAGCGTGCAGCAGTCCTACCACCCTGAAGCATGGGGTGAAGATTCGCCTTGGATGCGCATGTTCAGGAATGCGCGGAAGTTTGTGGGGTAATTAGGCTGTTTGCGGCGCGGCGTATTGGTTTAGGGCGCTGCGCCGAGTAGGAATGAAAAAGCCGCTGTCGGGAGACAGCGGCTTTTTTATTTTAAGTAATGGCTTAAATAAATAATTAATTAAGAATGTATTTTATTTAAAATTATTTCTATGATAGCAAAAGTTCGGTTATTTTTGGAAGTGCATCCTTTATGATGGGGAGATGATTTTTTGTTAGCTCCATAAATTTCACATAGCCATCAATAAATTTTTTGGTGCCGTAATTTTCCTCCATGTAAACTAACGAAAATTTAATTTTCTCTAGTTCATCGGAATCTTGAATTTCTGCTATGGCAGCATGCATATTTTTAAAAGCTGCATTTGAAATTGGATTTGAGTCAGCTAATAGTTTTAATGAGTTTAGTTCGTCCTTGTATGCGACCATTGGTGTATAGAGGCGATGAAAAGCGATACCAATTGCTCCTGAAAATAGAACCAAATTCGGCTTGTTGGAACCACTTTCAATCACATGCTCAGTTGCAATTCCAGGGTAAGGGTCAATATAATATATATTCTTTATGCCTAATTGATATGCCTTCTTGGCGCAAAGTTCACAGGGGCTCGCTGTGGTAAAAAGAAAACCATCTTTTATTCCTCTGCCTCCATATTTTGATATTTGCATAAAGGCATTTTCTTCGGCGTGAAGAGCTCGAGTATGAACTTGATTATCCTTTCCTTTAAAGGAATTGTATTCTGATTTAAAGCAAAATGATATATTTCTTCCAGACTTGATTTCTATATACTTTTCACTATTTTTTTTAAAATGTGAAATATATGCTATATTTGTTTTTTCATATTCGCTGTATGCTTTTTGATCGCGTCCATTTATCATGTCGAAGCGATTTCTAAGGATGCAAGGCACTTGACCGTAAGGAGTGTCATTCCAGCCGACAGCTTGAATGGAAAAATTGCTGTCTGTTATTACTGCGCCTACCTGTCTTGATATACATCCAGAATGTAACTTGGCAGTGTAGGCGACTTGCATCCCTCGTTCTAATGCAGTTGGAGTAATGCAGCCAGGACGTTTCATTAAGGTAATAAATCTTATTAGCTGATTTGAGAGCAATTTAAATTCAGATACCTTATTAACTTCATTTGGATTGCTTACATATATATCTGCTCTTTGAAGGCAGGCTTGTATATCTTGTACTGAAAAAGCACTATGTTCATTAATGTCTCTACTTTTATATTCTTGCTCGTCAATGATTTTTATGTCAATTTCAGAATATTTTAATTTTCGTAACCTTCCTTTTCTATCACTATCGGAGCAGGATACCGCTACTAAAAAAAATGCAGCGTAACGCTCCTGAAAAAATATTGCCTCTAACGGACTTCTTATGGCATCAATTACAATCTGAGTTTCTTTTTTTTCTTTGTTTTCAACCCGTATTTTCTTAATTATTTCATTTATTTTTTTTGCTAAAGTGAAGAACTTTCCATCAATTAGTTTAGATATTGTGGGATCTCCAGACATCCGGACATTCGTTCCGATGGATTGATATATTTTAACAAAAGCATTATCTCCAATTTCTTTTTTTATTTCTTTGCAAATTTTTGGTAAATCCTTGGTGTAAAATTCGGAGGCACCTTCCTTCGATTCGTTTGCATTTTTTTCTTTTTCGTGTATGGAATTTAAGATGTCAATCAATTTTATAATTTCATTTTCTTCAAGTATTTTTAGGTTTGTAATGTATTCTCGAATTTCTGAGCTTTCTTTTTCGGCAAAAAGAAGCGTCAGTACTGCGCTGGCTTGGATAAGATGAAATGGGCGCCATGTTGATTCGAAATTGCTAAAAATTATTTTTGATTTTCGATCTTCATTGGAAATTGGATTCTCATCTTTTATAAGGGAGTGATTTATTTTATTTCTATCTGATTGCAATATCTCCGCCACTGTTGAACAGCCGCTACCCGTTCTTCCAGTAAGTCCTAGGAGTATAAAGTCATCATTGTCTCCATAAATAATTGATATTGCAGACTTTAAATAGTTGTTCATTTTTATATGATATATTTATTGTTGATAAGGTTTGAAATTATATTGGTATGAAGATTTTAAATATTTCTTGATACTTCGGTAATCACCAACGCCGACGGCACCAGCAAAAACTGTGCAATCAGCGTCCCCGCCAACCGGCTCCCCACCAGCCACACCACCGCGCGCCGGAATTGCGATTCTTCGATCTTGCCCTCGATGACGTCATCCGTCATGCCCGACATGTGCGGGTCGATGAAGACGGCCATCATGATGGTGGCGCCGCCGTTGATGATGGAGGACAGGGTGCTGGAGGTGACGCGCACGCTCGGGTCCAGCACGCCCGCGTACAGGGCCGCGAAGACGCCTACCGTCCACAGGGCCGTGGCGATGACGTTCATGGCTGTCATGGGGATGGAGACGCCGGATTTTTCGCGCAGGCCCGTGACGTTGGCGGGCTTGGGCAGGCTGGCGGAAGTCTTGAGGTAGGACAGGCCGCCCTTGAAGACGGCGTGCAGCAGCAGTTTGGGGACGGACCTGTGTACCTGGAAGTGCTCGACGGCGCGGCAGAAGGCGCGCTGGAAGGTGGGGATCAGGATCGCGCCGAGTATCGTCGCCAGGCTGGCAGAGAACAGCAGCCAGCGGAAGTCGCCCAACAGCGTGCTGGCGGCGACGTGCTGGTCGATTCCCGTTTCCACGCGCTTGGCGAGGAATGGTCCCAAGAAAGAGTTCGAGGTGCGCGACAGCAGCATCAGGATGCTGAACAGGGCCAGCGAGACGGCGATGCGCCGCGTGCGGATGCCGGCGATGCGCATGGAATAGGCGAGGGTGCCGATGATGTGGATGATGAACGTCAGTGCGCAAATCAACAGCAATTGCTTGTCCATCACAACCTTGCAATATGGAAAATGTTATTCCATGCTGCCATGAAGTTACTTATTTTTCAACTGCAAATAAGATAATTATCACGTGATCTAGCTTTTGTGGTGTTTTATGTGCGTTAGTGTGGCGTTGGCTGAATTTCACCCCAAGGCAGAAACTGGGGTCAGACCCTGCAGGGGAAATGTCCCCTAATGGGGGACATTTCGATCACGAAGTGACTGACCCCGGCTCTTTTCCTGCGGGTTGGACCATGCGGTCAGCGGAGGCAAGGCATGTTTCCAGCGCTTGCATTCCACTCCCGCGCCCCCAGCTAGGTGACAGTGGTGGCCTGTAGTGCTGCCTCATCCGAACCAACCAGGAGAACCGCCATGAGTTTCGATTCCTTTCTGTCCAAACTGAAGACTAAAGCCAGCGAACTGAAGACCGAAGCACTGAAGTTCAAGAACAAGGATTTCCTGAACGCCGCCATGGCGGGATCCGCCCTGATCGCCATGGCCGACGGCAGTGTCAGTGCGGAAGAGAAGCAGAAGATGGTGAAGTTTATTGAAAGCAATGATGCGCTATCCGTGTTTACCACCACGGACGTGATCAAGGCTTTCCAGGAGTATGTCGGGCAGCTGGAGTTCGACAAGGATATCGGCGAAGCCAAGGCGTATCAGGCGCTGGGCAAGATGAAGTCGAATGTGGAAGCGTCGCGCCTTCTGGTGCGCATGATTATCGCCGTCGCTTCGTCGGATGGCAATTTTGACGCCAACGAGCAGCGCGTGGCCAGCAAGATCGCGCGCGAGCTGGGGCTGACTCCTGCGGAGTTCGAGCTGCAGTAACCGCCAGGCCAGCCGGCTGGCTAGCTTAATCCTTGTCCCACCACGGCGGCGCGTCCTCCGACCTCGAGCATGCCGTCTTCAATGCACTTATCTTGTAGCGGATCTCGATCACCTGCCCATGGTGAAACGGACCGCGTATCCAGTCGCCGGAATGAAAGAGGTAGGACTTGCCATTGATGCAGCGTTCGGTCGGCAGGTCGCCGATGGGGCCGGTCGAACGCAGGGTGACGCGCACTTCGCCAGTTGCATCGAGCGGCGCGTCGGCGCTTGCATACAGTATGTCTATGCCGACATCGCACACAGTGGTGCTGCCTATCTTGCTGCAGTACTTGATATACGTTTGCTGGCGCGCCGTGACCATGTGATCTTCATGCCGCATCGGCTTGCCGTCGTCAAAGGTAAAGCGCAGGACGACTTGCGTGGGCTCGCTGGCCGGATGGCGCGTGGTGCTGGTGCAGGCGGCGCTGATCAGGGCCAGCAGGGGCCAGGCCAGCAGGCGCAGGCCGCCGCGCAGCAGCTTCGGGATCGGGTTGTTGCCGGATGGATGCTGCATGTAGCGTTGCCATTTGTCTCATGAACGGGGCGCCGATGATAGCATGCGAAGGCAGCGGTTCCGCTAGCACGCGCCGCGATTCAATTCCTGCAACACTTTCTTGCATAACACCCCATAGCCCACGCCCGTGCCCCGTTTGTGTGCTGCCAGGTCGTAGCCGGCGCTGATGTCATCCCATGCCACGCTGCCGGGCAGGGGGCGCAAGTCGTCGTCGAGGTCCATCTCGAAATGAATGAAGTGGCCATCGGCGCTCAGCAGCTTGCCGTACACGGCGGGCATGCCTGGGCAAGCCAGTTGCAGGTCCAGCATGAGGGCCGTGCCCAGCGCCACGCCATGGCTGGCCGCGCACTGGCGCAAGGCGTCGGGCAGGGGACGCGCGCGCCACCAGGCCGCCGTCTGCTTGATGGCGGCCTGGGTCAGCGCGTTTTGCTGCTGGACAGAATACTGTTTGCTCATGGCTGCTACCCATGCGGCACGCGGCTTGCCGCCCTAACGCGATGCCAGGCTCATGCTTTTTACATGGGCTGGCACGATTTCGCCGCTGGCCAGTTTTTCGGCCGGTACCCGCATCAGCACTTCGCCGCCCACGCTGCCGTCGTCGCGCAAGTCGATGCGCATGGCCAGTTGCTGGTCGAGCGCCACGAAGCTGTCGCTGCCGGTGGCGATGATGCGGTGTTCTTCCTGGTCATCGATGCGCGCATACATCATGGCGCCGATGCTGCCCGCGTTGCGCAGGTAGAGCACTTGTCCGTTCGACAGCTCATAGCCGCCGCGGAACGGGGCAAACCTTTCCGCACTCATGAAATGTTTGTGTGCCGGCAATTCGATCGTGTGCAGGCGTCCGCCGGGAACGACGACGGTCTGGCTGTCGGGCAGCGTTTGCGCATTTGCCAGCAGGGCGCAGACGCCCAGGGTGCCGGCCAAGATCCATGTTTTCATTTTTTTACCCATCCTTGAACTGTGGTGCCGTCCGCTGCCGGCGCGGCGATGTTGATGCGGGTGACAGGGAAACCGAACCGGCTGGTCCGCAAGTGCTGCTGTCACACTGGCAAGGCGCGGACTGCCGGTGTTGCCAGTGTAGACAGGCAAGATGCACCGCGCATCATCCGATCGGATGACACGGCCTCATGCATCGAGTACGGCCAGGTGCGCCGTGGCGCCGTGGATCAGGGCGATCAGTTCGCCCTGGCGCCGCGTATCCGTCTTTAAATAGGTGTGGTGCAGATGCGTCTTGACGGTGTTGACGCTGATGCCGCCCTGCGCGGCGATTTCCTCGATGGTGGCCCCTTGCGCCAGCGCCTTGCCCACTTGCGCCTCGGCTTGCGTCAAGTCAAACAGCTGGCGCAAGGCAGGAACGGATGTGCTTGCTTTGGTGGGATCGCGCGCGATCAGCAGCGCGCATGGGGGCTGGCAATCGGCAAGCGGGGTGACGGTCAGGGCCAGGGGGGCTTGCTGCTTGCGCGTCAGGCGCAGCGACTGGCATTGCGCCGCGCCGCCGGCGCTGGCGATCACCAGGCGCACGGCGCGCATCAGAGCGGGCGGGGCAGCGTGTTCCAGCTGCCCCGCATGCAGGGCGTGGCCGGCGGGAGTGGCGAAACGCAATCCGAGGTTGGCGTCGAGCACCAGCACGACGGCGCCCATCGCGTCGAGCGCTGCCAGCGCACAGTGGCTGGCCAGTTGCGCTTCGCGCAAGCGCTGCTGCAGGCACAGGGCGCGCTGCAGATGCGGCAAGAGTTCCTGCCATTGCTGGCCGCTCAAGCCAGCGCTGTCGAGCTGCGGCCAGTCTCCGGCGCCGCAGGCCGAGTCGTACATGGCGCCGATCAGTTTGCCCACATTCATTGCCGTGCTCATGCTTGCCCCCAATCCTGATTACATCAGTGTGCCGCGGGCGTGCAGGTGCGGAACTGGGTAAGGGCAGTGTGGTACAGCGATTGGCCCCACCTTTGTAAGGAAGGGCTGGACGCTGCCATCTGGCCTGGGCATCTTTCAAGATAGTATAAATATGGCACCGCTGCAATGCGGTGCTGCAGCGGATTGCGGATGTGCGTTACGCACTTTCGGCAATCAGGCGTTCCAGCAGCATGCGGGATTTTGCATCCGTGGCGCGAACCTCATGCAGCCGCGTGAGCAGCTCGGATTGTCCAAATTTTTTAATCAGCCTGCAATAATCTTCCGTTTCTCGCGGACAGAATTCGAGTTCCAGCAACTCGCAGGTTTTCGCGATCAAGCCACGTTGTTGCATCGCGGACAGGAGGTTGACACCTTGCTTTAATGCTCTGGCGAAATTACTCTTGATGATCTTCCCGAAGGGCATGCCAGGGTCTTTTGTCAGTATCAGGAAGGCGATGCGCACGGCGGTAGTGTTACCGTTACGGATTGCCAGCGCCACCTGTTTGCACACCTGCGACAGACGCAGCCCCGGGTGCGCGATTGGCGGCCCAGATACGAACTGGTCCAGTTTTTCTCCAAGGAATTCTTCAAGTTTTTCCAGGTTTGCGACAGGTATCATCATCAAGTTTGCTCATTGCAACGGCAGGTCAAGGGCCGCCGGCACTGCCGTGGCCTTGCGTCGTATCACAACCGTACCAGCGATCTTGTCATGCCATCCCTGCTTGCGCGGGTCAATAGCTATCCAAAAGAATCCCAGGTAAAGCGGTAGCGCTGACAGGTAAGCACTGAGACAGCGTTTGATACACTGGCCGACAGTAGGTTTGTTGCCCGTCCGCGCATCGACAATGATCGCGCCGATGGCCATCTTGCCAGGCGTTGTAGACAGGGTGATCCACAGCGCCAATTGAATCAGTGGCGGCAGTACACATGAAATCATGAAGTGGGCCGGCCCACGGAAAAAGGAGTCGGTCAAAAAGTAGCTTTGGCCATATATGGCCATCAACATCGGTACTATGATAATCAGCATGAGTATGGTGTCGATCAACGTCGCGCCAACGCGTGGCCAGAAGCCTACATAGTCCATTTCAGAATTCTGTTGCATTATTTTTTCCAAAACGTCAGTCAATGAGTGGCCGCTGGTGGCGGGTCAGAATGGCGCAGTGTACGAGCTTGTTGCTTCCATTGCAAGTTAGAGGTTTTGTCAGCTGTTCTATTGGCGAGGGCAAGGAAAATTGCACGAGGCGTGAGAGGCAGGGACGAAAAGCCCCTGAAAATGGTCGCTTTGATACCGCATGGCGAAATTCGAAGCAATCGGACGCATGGAAAACATATCCATAGGGTAAGCTTCGGGGCTAAGCTATTTCGCAACTCTATCAAAAACACATGACCTCCATAATGATCCCCGACGTCGCCCTGGTCGACAATACCGAACAACGCACGCCGCTGGTGCTCGTGCTGGACTGCTCCGGCAGCATGGACGGCGAGCCCGTCTCGCTGCTGAACGAAGGCCTGGCCTTGCTGGAACAGGAACTCAAGTCCGACGTGATCGCCGCCAAGCGCGTGCGCATCCTCGTGATTCAATATGGCGCCCACGATGAAGCGGTCGTCGCCAGCAACTGGTGTGATGCCATGGATTTCACGGCGCCGCGTCTGGAAGCGAACGGCACTACGCCGACCGGCGCGGCCGTCGAACTGGCCCTGGCCGAGATCGAGCAGGAAAAGCAGCGTTTCCGCGCGGCAGGCGTGGCGTATACGCGGCCGTGGCTGTTTTTGATGTCCGATGGCGAGCCGACGGACCGCTGGCAGCACGGCGCCGAACAGGCGCGCGCGGCCGAGCAGGCCAATAAAGTGGCGATCTTCCCCATCGCCGTGGGCGACCACGCAAACATCGATACCCTGGGCGAATTCTCCAGCCGCGGCGAGCGGGGCGTGAAGCAGTTGAAAGGCTTGCAGTTCCGCGAACTGTTCCTGTGGCTGAGCGCCAGCATGCAGGTGGTGTCGCAATCGCGTCCCGGCGCGCAGGCGCAACTGGCCTCGACGGACGGCTGGTCCGTCGTGAGTACGTGAAAGCCCGCTGATCCATGACGATAGTAAACAAGCATTGGCGCGTGTTCGGCGCCTCCGTCACGGGCAAGGCGCACCTGGATAAAGATATTCCTTGCCAGGATGCGCACGCACATGCCGTCGTGGACGATGTTTTGGTCGCCATCGTCTGCGATGGCGCCGGATCGGCCCGCCTCAGCGAGCAGGGCGCGCAGTTTGTTGCCGCGCACACCGTGCAGGCGCTGGCCGGGCGGCTGGAGCAGGGCGCCACCGTGCAGGATTTGGCGGACGGCGCGCTGGCCGGCACCCTGGCGCAGATCCGCGCCGCGCTGGACGACATCGCCCGCGCCGCCAATGCCACCCTCGACGACTACGCTTCCACCGTGGTGGGCGTGGTGATGGGCAGCGACAACGGTTTCTTTTTCCACCTGGGCGACGGCCTGGGCGTGGCGCAGCAGAACGATGGCGGCGAACTGATCTCGCTGCCCGCCAACGGCGAATACGCCAACGAAACCTATTTCATCAGCGGCGAGCGCTGGCGCGAACAGCTGCGCCTGCTGCCGATTCCCCAGTCCGTGCGCGGCATCGTGCTGATGTCCGACGGCTGCATGCCCTTTGCCATGAGCAAGAATAATGGGGCCCTGTACGCGCCATTCATGGATGCCGTGCAAGCTTATCTGCGCACGGTCGACAGCGTGGAGCTGGGCAATGCGGCGCTGGCGTCCACCCTGGCCGACCCGCGCACGCACCAGATCACGGGCGACGACAAGACCTTGCTGCTGGCCTTGCGCGCATGAGCAAGAAACAAGGTGTGACACCGGGCCTGAGCCCGGGTGGAAAAATTTGGCTGGATAAAGTCCGCAGCCTGGTCTTGGGCAAACTAGTCAAGAGCGGCGGCGCGGGCAGCGTGTATCTGTTGCCGGGCGCACCCGCGCAGGTCGCCAAGCTATACCATCCGCACCTGGACCGGGCCGCCAACCGGCGCAAGCTCGAAGCGATGCTGGAACTGTCGCCCGAGCTGCCCGATCAACTGGAAAACGGCAAGCGCTACGTGCAGATCGCCTGGCCGCAGGCGGCCGTGTTCGACGGCCAGGGCGGCTTCGCCGGTTTCGTCATGCCTTTGCTGGACATGGCGCAGACGGCGGAGCTGGAACAGATCATGCAGGAGCGTCAGGCGCGCGCGGCAGGATTGCCCACGGGACTCGGTCCCAAGCTGACCCTGGCCGCCAACCTGGCCGCCGTCATCGATGCGCTGCACCAGCAGCAGCATTACGTGGTCGATCTGAAACCCGTGAACCTGCGCTTTTACCGCGATTCGCTGTACATCGCCATGCTTGACTGCGATGGCTTCAGCATCCAGGGCCATGCGGAGCGTTTTCCTGCCGAACAATTCACGGCCGACTACCTGGCGCCGGAATTCCAGCGCAAGGGCATGCCGGCGGGAACGGAAATGGCGCAAGACCGTTTCGCGCTGGCCGTCGTCATCTTCCAGTTGCTCAACTTTGGCATCCACCCGTACAGCGGGCGGCCCGGCAATGCGCAAGTGGCGACCGACATTCCCGGGCGCATTCGCGACGGCTGCTACGCGTACGGAATAAAACGCCACAAGCAACTGGCGCCGAACGCCACCAGCGGCCACGCGCTGATGCCGCCCGAATTGCGCGCCATGTTCGACCGCGCGTTTTCCCCATCCCCCAAACCGCAGCGGCCATCGGCGGCCGATTGGGCGCAGTTGCTGCGCGGCTATGCGCAGCGCAGCGGAGGCAAGCTCGTCGTGTGTGCCGCGAATCCCGAACACCAGCATTTTGCGGGCCAGGGTTGCGCTGCCTGCGCGCGCGACAAGGTCATCGTCGCGGCCGCGCAAGCTTCGGTGCAGGCGCAGCAGATGCAGGTGCAACAGCCGCCGCAGCAGCGCAGCACGCGCGGCGCGCACCATACGGCGCCGGGGCAGGCGCCCGTGCGGCTGCCAGCGGGTGCCGCGCAGGCCAATGCGGGCGGCATTTCCGGCAAGGGCTGGGCCGTGGTGGTGCTGCTGATCGTGCTGTTCCTGATCGGCTTTACGGCCTGGACCTCGTCGCCAGACGAAGTCAAGGACAAGGCCAGCCTGCAGGCGCAAGCGGACCAGGCGGCTGGCCTGGAAGTATTCAGCTGGCGCCAGCGCAAGGCGGCCGGCTTCCAGCAGTCCGATGCGCGCAAGGCCGTGTACAGCCTGTCGCAAGCGATGACCAAGGGCGACGATGACGCCGTCACGCGCGGCTTGCAGCTGCTGTACCGGGCCGGCGAGGACAAGTCGTCGCGCTACGAGGGTGACAAGGTGCGCGCGCGCCTGCGTACCACCTTGATGGAAGGCCTGGGCGCGATGCCTGGCTACGCCCCCGAATTGGCGAAGACCTATCTTGACCAGTTGCAAGCCGACCCGCGCGACCACCTGGCGGCGGCGGCCATGGGCCGCATGCACCTGAGCCTGAACGAACCGCAGGCGGCGCGCCAGTACTTCGAACAAGCCGTGTGGGGCCGTCCCACCGATGGCGTGGCCTGGCTCGGCATCGCGGCCACGGCCCTGCTGCGTGGCGGCGATGAGCAGGATGCCGTCAACCTGGTGGCGCTGGCGCAGCTGACGTCTTACCGTTACGCGGTAGAAAACGCCATGCCGACGGAACCGGGCGAGCCGTCCGACAATGGTGTCGCCGCCACGGAAAAACGCATGGACCGGGCCGCCAAGGTGCTGCGCCTGGCTCAGGGAGGGGGCTACCAGAAGCGCTGGGACAAGGCGCTGGCTGATGGCGCGCTGCTGGCAGCAAAACTCAAGGCCTTGCCGCCCTTGCCGGACCAGCCTGCGGGCGTGCTGCGCGAGACGATGACGACGGTTGATTACGGCGTGCTCGACAAGCAGAATGCGACGGGCGAAAACCGCTTGACCCTGTCGATTGCCGCCGATGGCACCCTGACGCATGCGGTGGCGGAAATGCCGATGGAACCCCAGTTGAACAAGGTCATGCAGGACAGCGTGAAGCGCTGGACCTATTTGCCGGCCGTCAAGCATGGCCAGTTGCGGGATGCCAAGGCGGAAGTGCTGGTGCGCTACCGCAATGGCCGGGTCAGCTTTGTGCCGGCCGAGCCGCGTGTCTCGCCGGACGATTAAAGGAATGACATGAAAATCAAGACCCTCTGCGCGCTGCTTGGCGCTTCCTTGCTGTGGCCCGCGCTGTCGCAGGCGGAAATCGTGCAGCGCCTGGTGCTGACAGCCATCGCCGCCGAGCAGGACAGCGAAGGCGGCGATGTGTTCACGATCGCCGGCACGACGGCCTGCGGCGGCAAGCAGATACGCATGGATGCCCGCTCGGTGAACCTGGACGAGGCGCCGTACGAGGCGTTGAAAGTCCAGCTTGCTGAACGCATGCGCGCCAGGACGCCCATGCTCGTCACCCTGAAAAAATGCCCGGAGGATGCGAGCGTGCCCATCGTGCGCCAGATCGCCGCCTGCACGCCAGCCGCCTGTGCCGATGGCCGGGCGCGGCTGTACTTGCACGAACGTTTCTACCCCATCGAGCAGGAAAACGCGCCCAACGTGCTGCTGTTGTCCTTGCCGAAAGGCAAGCTGCCGGGCACGTGGAAGGTGGAGATTGTCAGCGTGGCGGGGCACAAGCTGCGCCTGTCGGGCCAGGTCAACCGCGCCGACTATGCGCAGGGCGAGTTGGTGGGCGGCTATGTCACGTATTACCCCGACGGCAAGATCGAGAAACAGGTGGCGCAGGATGGGCAGGGCCGGCAGGATGGCGTTACCAGCCTGTATCGTGCGGATGGCAGCCTGGAATCGCGTGGCAGCTGGCGGCATGGCTTGCCGGAAGGCACGCACCAGCAATATCACGCCACGGGCCAGCTGCGCGAGGCCAGCGTGTACCGCGAGGGCAAGCGCGTTGACGGTCCCGTGCAGACGTTTGACGAAAATGGCAAGCTGAGCACCAGTTATGTGCTGCGCGATGGCCGCATGGAAGGCGAATTGCTCGCGTATTTCCCGGATGGAAAAGTGTCGAACCGCACGCAAGTGAGCAAGGGCAAGTTCAATGGCAGCACCACGGATTACTATCCCGATGGCAGCATACACAGCAGCATGACGCAGCGCAACGATCTACCGGTCGGGGAAGCGCTGGAGTTTTATCCGGATGGCAAGGTGCAAACCCGCCAGCAGTATGGCGATGACGGTGGATTGCTGAGCATCCAGCGCTACAGCCCTCAAGGCGTGCTGGTACTGGAAAGACGTTGGGATGCGAAGTTGCGCGAGCAAGGCACATCGCGCTCGTGGTACGAGAACGGCAAGCCCGAGCAAGCCATCGAGTACGTGAACGACCGTCGCGACGGCTGGAGCCGCAGCTGGCACGAGGATGGCAGCTTGAAGAGCGAATGCCGGTATGTGGCCGGCAAGGCCCAGGGCACATGCGGTGACGCGCCACCAGCGCCGGAATTGCAGCGCAAGGAGCAGGCATGGCGCGCACTGTGAAGCATTTTTTTAGCGCCATGCTGCTGTTGCCGGCGCTGGCCCATGCCGAGATTGAGCAGCGGCAAGTAGTCACCGCGATCAAGGCGACACCCGACGGCGATGTGCTGACCCTCGCCAGCGACAGCGGCTGCGGCGGCAGGCAGGTGCTGATGAATGCTGTTTCCGTGCGGCTGGATAAGGATCAGTATGTCGCCATGAAGCAGCAATTGGCTCCCTTGATCCGCGACAAGACGCCCTTGCTGATGCGTATCAAATCCTGTCCCGCGCCAGACGGTGCTGGAGCGCTCGTCATGCCCGAAGTTGGCAAGCTGGGCCGCTGCGAGCCGCAGGCCTGTGCCGACGGCAAGCCGCGTTTGTACCTGAATCACAATCTGTCGCGCGGCGAAGTCAAGGAACATGCGCGCTATGCGCTGCTCCTGCCGCTGCCGCCAGGCAAGACGCCAGGCACCTGGCAAGTCGAGGTTTATCATGTGCGCGAAGGCGAGCCGAAGCGTCTGACGGGTCTGGTCAAGGATCCAGATTACCTGCGCGGCAAGCTGGTGGGCAACTACAGCATGTATTACCCGCATGGACAGCTGGAAATGCAGGTGGAGCAGGATGGGCGCGGCCTGCAGGAAGGCGTGCAGACGCGGTATCGCCCGGATGGCGAGCTGGCCATGCGCGCCACCTGGCGCAATGGAGTGCAGGAGGGGGAGGAACAGTCCTATCACCCAAGTGGCAAGCTGATCGAGTCGCGCACCGACCGCAAGGGCGCACGCGCCGATGGTGTGGTCGAAACGTTCGACCAGGATGAAAAGCTGCGCACGCGCATGACCCAGGTCAAGGGCCAGACGGAGGGCGAACTGCTGCTGTTCTATCCGGACGGCAGCGTGGAAAGCCGCAGCCGGTACGAGAACGGCATCCAGTCAGGACCGAGCACCGGCTACTTCCCGGATGGGAAGGTGCAGCGTACAACTACTTACGTTGACGGCAAGCCTGTCGGCGAAAGCGTCGAATATTACCCTGACGGACAAGTCGCCAGCAAGCGCACACACAGCGGCCACTATGTCCTGCGCAGCGAGCAGCGTTTCAGCCGGGCCGGCGTATTGCTCGTGCACAAACTGTGGAACGCGGGCGGGCGCGAGGAGGGCGCATTGCGTTCCTGGTATGCCGATGGCAAGCCCAGGCAGCTGATCGAGTACGTCGATGGCGAACGCCAGGGCTGGACGCGGCACTGGCGGGAAGATGGCGGGCTGGAGAGTGAGTGCCGCTATGTGGCGGACGAACCGCAGGGGGAGTGCACTGGCGCATCCGCCAAGATGTCGTACACGGAGGATGGGATTGAGCCGCTGATGCCGGGGCCTTGAGCCGGGGAAGTCGTTGCCGTCCGGTCGCAGCAGCGTGCCCATGGCGTCATTTCGCGTAGATACTCAGTTTGCGAGTAGTCGACTGCTGCGGGAGGCGCTCATTAAATCGGGCTTTACCTGACTAGTGCCAAGCAGTAAAAGCGGTCCGCTCCACTTTCTGGTAGTGGGTCCGGGCCACGAACCCATCCCAAAGACTCATACAGGTGAACCGCAGCCTCCATGTCGCCCCAAGTCTCGAGTTCCAGTTGAGTGAAGTTATGGATAGCGGCCTGTGCAATTGCCTCGCTCAGCAGCATTCGGCCAATGCCCTGTCCTTGCATGCTCGCATTGACGTGGAAGCCGAACAGCTTGGCGACAGCCCCCTCCATACGCTGAATGGCAAGGCAGCCGACCAGTTTGCCATCTACCTCTGCCACTAATTCGATTTCGTTAGGGGTGTCGGCTTGGCCAAGCGCACCAATGGCAGCATCTAAGGTGTCAAAATCCGCGATTAAACCGAAAGAAGCTAATGATTTCTGTACTACAGCCCTGGCACCGGAATTATCGATGGGAAGAGCTTTACGGATTGACATTGCTACTTCTTGAGTGATTTATAGCAATGATTTTATGCGAATGCTTTGCGTCAGTCGAGTGAGACCCATTCTTCCCATCCATCACGGACCGTCTGGTATTGGCTGGTTGCCGTCGTTGGCAGGTTACGCCCCAAAGCGGACCTCCACGCGTTCGCAAATACCCCTGCATCGGCACCTGCTGTAGCCAGGAGTTACGATAAGGTATGAGCTTCTACACCTTCTGCTTCGCATCGCAGATTATGTAGTCTCTGAACAAGAGGATGTTCGGTAATTGGGTTCAACATGGCTAGCCGACGCTTGCCGTAACGAGCGTCGATGATCGCTAAACCCCGAACGACTGGATTGTTGTGATCCAACATTTCCTCAACCGTCAAGCTAAGACTGCAGAACAAATCCTTGTTCATCTGCTCCAGAAGAAACAGCCCGCTAGCGTCCATGACAGGCCAAGCCAGCTCGTATGCCTGTGCGGGCGTTGACCCATCGGCGCGATTCTTCGCAGTCAAGGCTGCAAGCGATGACAAATAGCTTAGCGACCCAGTGCTAAAGATTCGGCTACCGCGAAAACTTATCCAGAACTCTCCTTCTTCGTCATGAGAATGGCGATATCGTGTCTGGTTGAGATCAATACTCGCCACAACGCTCTTCGCGATGCGATCGTGTAGCTGCTTCTTAAGTTGCGACCATCTCATGCTGTCTCGATTCTTTCATTATTACACCGTGATTCACGTACCACGAAGGTCCGCTCCTGGCCGATTGCAGTCATTGGCAGGTTCAGCCCCGAAGCTGCTTCTCAAGAAGTCGCAAAGCAGTAGTGATGACCGATGGACATTAGGCGGGCGACCGTCAATCGACACGACGTGCTCGTCGATTGCCAAATTAGATCGCATCGACTTCATAGGCGCGCGCGTCCTGTTCAAGCGGTGCATCGTAATAGCCTACGGAAGCAATCTGGGCCAAGTACACAGGCATGAACGCTTCGATACTTCCGAAGCTCTCGTACTGTTGTACGTGGCGCAGCTCATGGGAAATGAGTCGTACATCAGCATGTCTCTGTACGATAAAAATACCATAGCCAAGGGTCATTCCCGCCATGTTCGGACCAATCAGGCCGGTAGCATCGGCGACTTCACGCAACAACGGGTCTTCCGGCATCGGCAGCTCCGAGACGTACTGGATCCGGACTAATCCAGGCTTCGCAACGCCCACGTGCGTCGCAAGCGCAGTTCCCTTCTCATTCAAAGAAACGCCACTTCGAAGTATCAGATGAGACTGCTCCTGCGCCCAGGCGATTGCTTTCGGAACGAGGAGCGGCAGGAGTGTTTGGATATCCATGAAAGATGCCAATCAAGTAGAGTTCAGAATCAGCGCGTGCTGCTATGAAAAAATTTCAGACAGAACAATATCAATTATGGGGAAGAAGCGACCGTCTGGAAATGGCCGGATTCGGCCATACGCAACTAGCCTTTTCTTTTGAACCTTTCGTGTCGCAAAATCGACCTGTACTCGTCTGCGGTTGGCACGTTTTTCGCAGTCAGTGGTATGCCAGCCACCGCAATCACGGTCAGGACAACCACACACCGTTGTTCGCACCGGGTGCTGGGCTAATCCATTGCGCTTCTGAATAGCGTTAGTTCGTTCCTGACTCTTGATAAGGTGGACTAGTGCGCCTCGGCTCAAAAATTTTCCTGCCATGATTTTCCTCTAGGTGCATTGAACCGCACAAAACGTTAACGTTTTCAATGTCTGCTGTTGGCCGGTGCCGTCATCGGCAGGTTCCGTCCAACATACGACGAACAGTTAATCAGCTCTTTAGTCGCAAAGCGGGTATTCGCTGTTCGATGCGTTTTCCCCTATTGCCGACAATTACGGGAAAAACACTCGACAAAAGGGACGGGCTTGCGATTCGCCAGGACGTTCGATAGACGGCGGGGTCAGCCGATACGAACTTGAGGTGCACCGGCATCCAATATGCGGAACAAGAAATCTTCAACTGCGCTCACCGGTGACGAGCCAAGATCAACCGTCACTTTCCACCCCTCCTGTGTCGGTTCCAGCTCGGACATGAAGTGTACGACGCCGAACAGGCCTTCCTCGGTAGCGACATTTTCGTCGTCGGCGTCGAACCACTTCAGGAACCACGCCTGACAGACGTTTGAAACGGCCTCTTGGCTCAGACCAAGCACTTCGAGTGGCGCCCAGTCCCAAACGAACGGTGAAAGAACCACTTCACCTGCACCCGACGCAAAAGTGACCACCTCAAACTCCAACCGGGTCTCGGAGTCGACTTGAATCGCTTGGCCCGCAGTGCTTCCTTCCATTGGCATGACGTCGGCTCTGCAAGGAAGGCCGAGTGCGCCTTCGACGGCCAACGATCCATCGCTTTGCCTGAATGCCGGCTCCACATGCGATAGGTGCTGCGTGGCAACCCGTGAGAGGGTGTCGATGTATGGCGTGCGAACGGCGGTGAGGAATTCGGAAATCGTCATGCTGGAATGAGAAGGCGGTTGGTTTGTCGTCTACCGGTGCGGCGGCGTCAGCACGCTGGCGATCGCTTTCGGCAAGGTTTCCGGATAATCGCGGCTGAAGTGCAGGCCGCGGCTTTCGCGGCGGGACAGGGCGCTGTTGACGATCATCGAGGCCACGTCGACGAGGTTGCGCAGTTCCAGTAAGTCGTGCGTGATGCGGAAGTTGCGGTAGTACTCGTCGATCTCTTCCTTCAAGAGCGCGATGCGGTGCTGGGCCCGTTCCAGGCGTTTGGTTGTGCGCACGATGCCCACGTAATTCCACATGAAGCGGCGCAGCTCGTCCCAGTTGTGGGAAATCACCACTTCCTCATCCGCGTCCGTGACCCGGCTTTCATCCCAGTCGGGCAGGTATGGCGTGCCCAGCTTTTCCTTGCTTTCGATATCCTGCGCGCAGGCGCGGCCGATGACGATGCATTCCAGCAAGGAATTCGAGGCCAGGCGGTTCGCCCCATGCAAGCCCGTGCAGGCTGTCTCGCCGACCGCATACAGTCCCGGCAAGTCGGCCCGGCCCGCCAGATCCGTCACGACGCCGCCGCACGTATAGTGTGCGGCGGGCACGATGGGGATAGGCTGCTTGGTGATATCGATGCCCAGTTCCAGGCAGCGCGCGTAGATAGTGGGGAAGTGTTCGATGAGGAATTCGGCCGGCTTGTGGCTGATGTCCAGGTGCACGTAATCAAGGCCCCGTTTCTTGATCTCGAAGTCGATGGCGCGCGCCACCACGTCGCGCGGTGCCAGTTCGGCCCGTTCGTCGTGGGCCAGCATGAAGCGCTGGCCGGCTGCCGCGCCCGCTTCGGGCGGCAGTTTCAGCAAGCCGCCTTCGCCACGGATGGCTTCGGTGATCAAAAACGATTTCGCATACGGGTGGTACAAGCACGTGGGGTGGAACTGGATGAATTCCATGTTTGACACGCGGCAGCCGGCGCGCCAGGCCATGGCGATGCCGTCGCCGCTGGCCGTGTCGGGATTCGTTGTATATAAATACACCTTGCCGGCGCCGCCCGTGGCCAGCACGGTGTGCTCGGCGGCAAACGTCAGCACTTTACCCGTTTGCTCATCCTGCACGTACAGGCCATGGCAATGGGGCTGGGCATTGCGCTGGGTGGGCTTCATGCCCAGCTTGTCGGAGGTGATCAGGTCGATCGCGCAATGGTGTTCGAACAGGCTGATGTTCGGGTGGGCGCGCACCTTTTCTTCCAGCGTTACTTGCACGGCATGCCCGGTGGCGTCGGCCGCGTGGATGATGCGGCGCTGGCTGTGTCCGCCTTCGCGGGTCAGGTGGAAGCCCAGCTCGGCCGTGGCATCGCGCGTAAACGGCACGCCTTGCTCGATCAGCCATTCGATGGCTTCACGGCCGTGCTCGACGATGTAGCGCGTGGCGCTCTCGTCGCACAGGCCGCCGCCGGCGATCAGGGTGTCTTCGATGTGCTGCTGGTGGCTGTCGCCCGAGTCCAGCACGGCCGCGATCCCGCCTTGCGCCCAGTTGCTGGCGCCATCGAGCAGCGCGCGTTTGGAAATGATCGCGACGGTGCGCGTCTCAGCTAAATGCAGTGCAACCGATAAACCCGCCAGGCCACTGCCGACAATCGCTACATCAAATTTCATGACATTTATCTTTTTTCAGGGGAAGCATACTATAGTCCATTTCACATCAATCGGTAATGTGTTGAGATAAATTCTGCCAGTGAAAGATAGCTGGGGCCGTAGCTTGTGGCGTATCAATGTCTTCGTGGAACAGTTCGCCATGATGGCAAGACCGGTGGCAAGCCGCCCTGTGCGCGGCGTGCCGCTTTTGCCGCAGGAGGCCCCATGATCCGCATCTTCAGCCATTACGTCTCGAAAACAGCGTTTATCTTGCTGTTGCTGGAAATCATGATCCTGCTGCTGTCGGCCACCCTGACGTCGCTGCTGTGGCTGGCGGATGGCAGCCGCGTGCTGCGGGTGAGCGAGGTTTACCTGTCTTCCTCGATCTTTGCCCTGGTCATCGTTTTCAGCATGAGCGCGCTGGGCATGTACCAGCACCGCTCGCGCGAAGATATCCGCAACACCTTATTGCGCATCCTGCCGTCGTTCGCCTTGGGTTTTGCCGTGCTGAGCGTGCTGATCCGTTTTATTCCTTCCTTGCATTTCGGACGCGGCAGCGTGCTGATCTTCGGCCTGGGCGCCATCGGCGTGCTGCTGGCGCGCCTGGTGGTGTTCAAATCCTCGCAATCGGCGCTGATGGAAGGCCGGCTGATCCTGGTGGGCGGCGGGGCGCTGGCGCGCGAATGCATGGAACTGGCGGCGAGCAAGATCGGTTTCCACCAGTTTACGGTGGTCGGCTGCATCGATGTGGCGGGCGAGCGCTGCTGCGTGCCGGCCTCGGCCTTGCTGCCGGCCGAACCGTCGCTGCTGGCCATGGCCCAGCGCCATGCCGCGCATGAGATCGTCGTGTCCGTCAGCGACCGGCGCAATGGCGCGTTTCCTGCCAAGCAACTGCTGGAATGCGCGCTGGGCGGCGTCAAGGTGATCGACGCGGCCACGTTTTTCGAGCGCGAAGCGTGCCAGATCCGCATCGATTCCTTGCAACCGAGCTATCTGATCTATGGCGGCGGCTTCGACCAGAGCTTTTTCCGCGCCGCCTCGAAGCGCCTGTTCGACCTGGCTGCCAGCGGGGTCATCTGCCTGACGGCGCTGCCCGTGATGCTAGTGACGGCCCTGTGCATCCGCCTGGAAGATGGCGGCCCCGTGTTTTACCAGCAAGAGCGGGTAGGGCGCGACGGCTTGCCCTTCAATGTGCTGAAATTTCGCAGCATGCGCTGCGACGCGGAGCGCGATGGCAAGCCCATCTGGGCACTGGACAACGATGCGCGCATCACGCGCGTGGGCAAGCTGATCCGCAAGCTGCGGATCGACGAGCTGCCGCAAATGCTCAATGTGTTTCGCGGCGAGATGAGTTTCGTGGGACCGCGCCCAGAGCGCGCCTACTTTGTCGAGCAACTGAAGGAGCAGGTGCCGTACTACAACATTCGTCACAGCATCAAGCCAGGCATCACGGGCCTGGCGCAGGTGCGCTATCAATATGGCGCTTCCGTCGACGATGCGGTGAACAAACTGCAATACGATTTGTATTATGTGAAGAACAATAGCCTGTTCCTCGACTTGCTGATCCTGCTCGACACGGTGCAGGTAGTGCTGTTTGGCAAGGGCAGCCGATGATACGGGCGCAGTCGGACTGGCTGGCGGCGGCCGACGCGGCGGCCCTCAGCCATGGCCTGGCGTCGCTGGCTTTCTTCGTGCTGGCGCTGCTGCTCATCAGCAACTGGCGCGCGCGCCAAAACGTGCGCGCCTTGCTGGTCGCTTGCCTGGCGACGGGCGGCTGGGCCACGGGCGCGGTGGTGCTGGTGCTGCTGGGCCAGCGCACCGCCTTGGCCGGCGACGCGCTGGAACTGCTGCGCACCCTGGCCTGGCTGGTGTTTTTGCTGCTGCTGACCGAACCGTCGCGGCCCCGCCTGCGCCTCGTGCTGGCCGGCATCGCCCTCACGGCGCTGGCGCCCTGGCTGTTCTCCCTGGCTTCATCCTGGCTGGCATTGCCATTGCCTGCTCGCATCATTGCCAGTGTCTGCCGTTTGCTGCTGGCCGTGCTGGGCATGTTGCTGGTGGAACAGTGGTACCGCAACACGCCACCGTTGAAACGCTGGGGCATCAAGTTTGCCTGCCTGGGCGTGGGCGGGCTGTTCGCCTACGATTTCTATCTGTACAGCGACGCCTTGCTGTTTCGCACGGTCAACGATGACATCTGGGCGGCGCGCGGCATCGTCGACGCCCTGTGCGCGCCGTTGCTGGCCGTCTCTGCCGCGCGCAATCCGGGCTGGGCACTGGGCCTGTCCGTCTCGCGCCAGATGCTGTACCGCTCGGCTGCCTTGCTGGGCTCGGCCATCTACCTGCTGGCCATGGCGGCCAGCGCCTATTACTTGCGCTATTTCGGCGGCACCTGGGGTTCCCTGATGCAGATGGCTTACCTGGGCGGCGCGGCCCTGCTGCTGGCGGGCGTGCTGTTTTCCGGCAGCCTGCGCGCCAAGCTCAAGGTGACGATCAATAAACATTTTTACAATGCCATCTTCGATTACCGTGAGGAATGGCTGCGATTTACGCGCGCGCTGTCCGAAGATGGCCCGGCGCTGGGCGAACGCACGATACAGGCCATGGCGCAGCTGGTGGAAAGCCGCGCCGGCGCACTGTGGATCTTGCGCGAGCAAGGGCAATTTGCCCCGGCCGCCAGCTGGAACTGGCCGCCAGGCACGTGGAGCGAGCCGGCGTCCGGTCCCCTGTGCCAGTTTCTGGAGGCAAGACTCTGGGTGATCGACGTGCCCGATTGCCAGCAAAATCCGCGCCAGTACGGCGGCTTGCGCTTGCCGCCAGCGCTGCTGGCGCTGCCCGACGTGTGGCTGCTGGTGCCCCTGATGCTGCATGGCCAGCTGTTCGCCTTTGTCGCACTGGCGCGGCCCCGCACGCGCATAGCCTTGAACTGGGAAATCCGCGACGTGCTGAAAATTGCCGGCAGCCAGGCCGCCAGCTACCTGGCGCACCGCGAATCGCTCGATACCCTGACGGTGGCGCGCCAGTTCGACTCGTTCAACCGCATGTCCACTTTCATCGTGCACGATCTCAAGAATTTGGTGTTCCAGTTGTCGCTGCTACTGAGCAATGCGGAAAAGCACCGCACCAATCCCGCCTTCCAGGAAGACATGCTGGGCACTCTCGACCATTCCGTGCAGAAAATGAAGACCTTGCTGCAAAAACTGGCGCGCGGCGAGGCGCCGGAAGCACCGGCGCCGCTGCAGCTCGACGGCTTGCTGCGCCAGGCCGTGGCGGCCAAGGCCAGCCTGGCGCCGGCGCCCCGGCTGGAAATCGTCGATGGCGAGCTGACGGTCCTGGCCAACCGCGCGCGGCTGGAACGGGTGCTGGGCCACTTGATCCAGAACGCCATCGAGGCCACGGCCAGCGATGGCAAGGTGGCCGTGCGGCTGCGGCGCGTACAGCACACGGCCGTTGTCGAGCTCGACGATACGGGGCAGGGCATGAGCGAGCAATTCATCCGCGAGCGCCTGTTCAAACCGTTCGACACGACCAAGACGGCGGGCATGGGCATCGGCGTGTTCGAAAGCCGCGAATACCTGCGCGAAGTGGGCGGCAGCCTGGAAGTGCGCAGCGCGCCGCAGGTGGGCACGACGTTTCGCGTGATCCTGCCGCTGCATGCGGCATAGCAAAGGAGTGGGGTGCCATGGGCAAGCAAAAACTGCTGGTCATCGAAGACGATCCCGGCCTGCAAAAGCAGCTGCACTGGAGCTTTGACGGCTACGAGGTCTTGCTGGCGGGCGAGCGCGAGGCGGCGCTGGCGCTGGTGCGGCGCCACCAGCCGGCCGTGGTGACGATGGACCTGGGCTTGCCGCCCGATCCGGACGGTGCCACGGAAGGCCTCGCCACCTTGCGGCAAATCCTTGCGCTGGCGCCGGACACGAAAGTCATCATCCTGTCGGGCAACCAGGAGCGCGCGCATGCCTTGAAAGCCATCGCGCTGGGAGCCTACGATTTCCACCAGAAACCGTTCGAGGCCGACATGCTGGGCCTGGTCATTGCCCGCGCGTTTTATCTGCACGCGATGCAGCAGGAAAACCGCCGCATGCTGCAGACGCAGGCGGATTCTCCGCTGGCCGGCATCGTCAGCCGCGACCCGGGCATGCTGAAACTGTGCCGCAGCGTGGAAAAAGTGGCGCCCTCGTCGGCCAGCGTGATGCTGCTGGGCGACTCGGGCAGCGGCAAGGAACTGGTTGCGCGGGGCTTGCATGCGCTGTCGAGCCGCCATGCGCAACGTTTCGTGGCCATCAATTGCGCGGCCATCCCGGAGAACTTGCTGGAAAGCGAGCTGTTCGGTTATGAGCGGGGGGCGTTTACGGGCGCGGCCCGGCAAACCCTGGGCAAGATCGAACTGGCCCATGGCGGCACCTTCTTTCTCGACGAAATCGGCGACATGCCGATGGCGCTGCAGGCGAAATTGCTGCGCTTCCTGCAGGAAAGAGTCATCGAAAGGGTGGGCGGCCGTGCCGAGATCGCCATCGACGTGCGCATCGTCTGTGCCACGCACCAGGATCTGAAAGTGCTGGCGGAACAGGGGCGTTTCCGCGAAGACCTGTTTTACCGGCTCAGCGAAATTGTCTTGCGCATCCCGCCGCTGCGCGAGCGGGCCGGCGATTGCACCTTGCTGGCGCAGCATTTCAAGCACAAGTTCTGCGCCAGCGAAGGCCGCAGCAACCTGCATTTCAGCGCCGGCGCGCTGCAGCTGATCGAAAGCTATGGCTGGCCCGGCAATGTGCGCGAAGTGGAAAACTGCATCAAGCGGGCCGTCATCATGAGCGACGGGCCGCAGATCGCGGCCGATGACCTGGGCTTGCCCGCCAGCGCCCAGGCCCTCCCCGCCGATGAATCCATCAATCTGCGTCAGGCCCGCGAAGCGGCCGAGTACAAGGTCATGGTGCGCGCGCTGGCCCGCGCCGACGGCAATATCGCCAAGGCGGCCGAACTGCTGGGCGTGAGCCGGCCCACCCTGTATGACTTGATGGGGCACCACGGCATCAAGTAAGCCTTCTTACTGATATGGATTAAATATCAAGATTGTGTATGGCGTCGCACATACGCTGGCGCCGTCACGGCGCATCCTAGCCTCATCAACAACAAGGAGGGGTTATGAACGCGATCAATTTATTGATGAAGGACCACAAGGCCGTCAAGGCCCTGTTTGCGCAGTATGAGAACCTGAGCGACCGCTCCTTTGCCACCAAGAAAAAACTGGCCGACCAGATCTGCCAGGAATTGACCGTGCACACGCAGCTGGAAGAAGAAATCTTCTACCCGGCCGTGCGCCGCCCGATCCATGACGGCGACCTGATGGATGAAGCCGTCGTCGAGCATGCGAGCGCCAAGGAGCTCATCGCGCAGATTACCGCGATGGACCCCGCCGATGACCTGTACGACGCCAAGGTCAAGGTGCTGTCGGAGCAGATCGAGCACCACGTCAAGGAAGAAGAGGGCGACATGTTTCCCAAAGTGCGCCATACGGCCGTCGACCTCGACGCGCTGGGCAAGGAAATGGCCGCGCGCAAGGAACAGCTGACGGGCGTCGCCGCCTGAGCGGCTTAAAAAAATCAACAACCAAGGGAGTATTCCATGCAAGCTACACAATTGTCCGTGTCGGACCTGAACAATCCGGGCGTATCCTGGGGTGCCGTGCTGGCGGGTGCAGCCGCCGCGGCCGCCTTGTCCTTCATTTTGCTGATCCTCGGCGTGGGCCTGGGCCTGTCGTCCGTGTCGCCGTGGTCGTTCAACGCTACGGCCATCGGCGTGTCGACCATCGCCTGGCTGGCCTTCATGCAACTGGCCGCGTCCGGCATCGGCGGCTACCTGGCGGGCCGGCTGCGCGTGAAATGGAGTTCCATCCACACGGATGAGGTGCATTTCCGCGATACGGCGCACGGCTTGCTGGCCTGGGCCGTGGCCACCCTGATCACAGTGGCCGTGCTGGCCGGCGGCACGCGTGCCGTACTGAGCGGCGCCATCGACGCGGGCAGCGGCGTAGCCGCTGCCATTGCCCCCGCAGCGGCAGCGGGCGCAGGTGCTGCTGGCGCTGCAAGCGCCAAGCAAGGCGAGGGCAGCGGCGCCAATCCGCTCGACTATTTCTCGGACATGCTGCTGCGCGCCGCGCCTGCCGCACCGGCTACCACTGCCACCGGCACCCTGGCGGCGCCTGCGGCCAATGCCAGCACCGCCGAGCAGCGCGTCGAAATCGGCAAGATCTTCGCCACCGGCCTGTCCACGGGCAGCCTGGCCGCAGATGACCGCGCCTACCTGGGCCAGGTCGTGGCCAGCCGCACGGGCTTGACGCAGGCGGAAGCGGAAGCGCGCGTCGACGCCGTCTACGCCCGCGCCGCCAAGGCTGCCGCCGATGCCAAGGCTGCCGCCCAGCAAGCGGCTGAAACGGCCCGCAAGGCCGGTGCCCACACGGCGCTGTGGATGTTCGTCTCCTTGTTGCTGGGCGCTTTCGTGGCCAGCCTGGCGGCAACGTTCGGCGGCCGCCAGCGCGACCATGAGCGCGTGCTGCGCCATGTGACCATTTAATTCACCGATCTAATCTAGGAGACTGCCATGCGTTCCATCCTCTTGCTGCTGCTGGGCATTCCATTGCCCATCGTCATACTGATCGCCCTGTTCGTGCATTAATAAGACGTTGACGTAAAAAAAACGGCGCCCGCCGCAAGCCGGGCGCCGTTTGTGTTGAAGCGGGTCCATGTGTAAGATGGCGCGATCTTTCCACCGAGACTATCCATGACCTTGACCGCCCTGCGTCCCTTGCTGAAAACCGCCGCCATCGCTGCCTTTGCCTGCAGCGTGCTGGCCTCGTGTTCCACCCTGATCGGCCCGCGCGACGTGAATGTGTCGCTGAGCAAGATGCAGCAAGGCCTGGAGCGCCGCTTTCCCATCGACAAGCGCGTGCTGTCCGTGCTGGATGTCAAACTGACCCACCCGCAACTGTCGCTGCAGCCCGAGCGCGAACGGGTTGCCCTGAGCGTGGACGCCAGCGTCTTGCCGCCCTTTATCCGCCAGAGCTGGCGCGGCAGCCTGGCCATGTCGGGCCGCCTCGTGCTCGACGCGCAGCGCAACGCCGTCTACCTGAGCGAAGCGAGCGTGGACAAGGTCGCCATCGATGGCATGGACGAGTCGCAGCAGCGCCAGTTCGCCAAGGTGGCCAGCCTGGTGGCCGACCAGCTCATGCACGAAACGCCGATCTATACGTTCAAACCCGACGAATTGCGCTATGCGGGCGTGCAATTCGTGCCCACGCAGATCAGGACCACGGGCAATGGGTTGACCGTGACGTTCGAGCCGGTGAAGTAGGCTAGGCCTCGAACGCGGGCGCGCCGATTTGCGTGGCCGTGTTATTGCGCGGCGTCGCCTCTTCGTGAAACAGGTCAGCCAGGTACTCGCACAGCGCATCGGCTTGAATATCGTCCGGAATAATGAAATCGGCGGGCCTGCGCTTGCCTTCCGCACCGAGATAGAAGGCGCGCCAGGCGCCCTGACTCTCCCGGACGCCAATCAGCGTGCCGAAAATATTGAATCTGAATTCCTGCATCAAACTTCTCCAGTGAAAGAGCCAGGCAAAAAGATGTGGCGAGCGACAGGTATGGCTATTGCTAGATGGTAACATTTGCTGATCATCGGCGCGGGCTTGAGGCGTGCTTCAGCGAACATCGGATCACAGGAGTTGTTCAACCGCCATTGTTGCCCCACAAGCAGGCCGACTATAATCCTGCCTCTCATGCCTGGACACAGCATGTTCCCCAACATGAAGTTAAAACAATTAAAGGAATCTTCGTGAAACGCTCACTCATCAGCGCCGCCTGCTGCGCCTTGTTCGCCTTCTCCTCGCCTGCGCTGTACGCCCAGCAGGGCGCTACCGCCGCCGCGCCCGTCTCCGGCATCGACCTGAAATCCCTGGACCCTGCGGTCAGCCCCAGGGATGATTTCTACGGCTACGTCAACGGCGTCTGGACGCGCAATACGGAAATCCCGGCCGACAAATCCGTCTGGGGCACGTATATCGAATTGCGCGAAATCGCCCAGGGCCAGTTGCGCGGCCTGATCGATGCCACCGTCAAGAACCCCGGCAAGCCCGGCAGCGAAGCGCACAAGATCGCCGACCTGTACACGAGCTTCATGAACGACAAGGCGCGCAATGCGGCCGGTTTCAAGCCCCTGCGCGCCGAACTGGCCCGCGTCGCCGCCGTCAAGGACAAGAAAGACTTGCCGGCGCTGCTGGCCTACCTGCAAGGCAATGGCGTTGCCACGCCGTTTTCCGCCTATGTGGCACCCGATGCGCAAGATCCCGAGCGCTACACGGTCAACATCAGCCAGTCCGGCCTGGGCTTGCCTGACCGCGATTACTACCTGAAGGAGGACGACGCCAAGCTGCAAGCCGTGCGCGCCAAATACCTCAAGCATATCGAAACCATGCTGGCCATGAGCGGCGACAAGGCCGCTGCCGCACATGCGGCGCAAATCCTCGACCTCGAAACGCGCCTGGCGGCCGTGCAGTGGACACGCGTGCAGATGCGCGATCCCGTCAAATCGTACAACCGCGTCGATTTCGACAAATTCGCGGCACTGGCGCCGGCCTTCGGCTGGAACGCCTACTTTACGGCCGCCGGCCTGGCGCCGAAAGCCTCGTCGGCCGTGGTGCGCCAGCCCAGCTTCATGACCGGCTTTTCCGAGACCGTGGCCGCCGTGCCGCTGGAATCCTGGAAGAGCTATCTGAACTGGCGCATCATCGAAAGCTATGCCTCCTTCCTGGACAGCGCTACGGTCAAGGAGCGTTTCGCCTTCGACGGCACGGTGCTGCGCGGCGTGCCGCAAAGCGAACCGCAGTGGCAATTGGCGCTGCGCTTCACGGATGGCGCCATCAGCGACGCCGTCGGCAAGCGTTACGTGGAAATGTATCTGCCGCCGGAAACCCGGCCCCGCGTGATGGCCATGTTCGACAATTTCGTCGCCTCGTTCAAGGATGGCATCGAGCAGCTCGACTGGATGGGCCCGGAAACCAAGAAGGAAGCCCAGCTCAAGCTGGCAGCCTTGAAGCCGAAGATCGCGTATCCCGATACCTGGCGCGACTACAGCAGCATGCAGACGCAGCCAAACGACCTGATCGCCAACGTGCGCGCCGCGCGCGCGTGGAGCCGCCAGCAAAACCTGGCCAAGCTGGGCAAGCCGGTCGACCGCGACGAATGGTCGATGACGCCGCAAACCGTGAACGCCAGCTACAGCCCGTCGCTCAACGCCATCACGATTCCGGCCGCCATTTTGCAGCCGCCATTCTTCAACGTGAAAGCGGAAGATGCCGTCAATTACGGCTTGCTGGGCATCACCTTCGGCCATGAAATCAGCCATGCCTTCGACGACTCCGGCAGCCAGTATGACGCCAAGGGCCGTCTGCGCAACTGGTGGACGGCAGAGGACCGCACGGCGTTCAAGGCCCTGGCCGCCGGCCTCGTCAAGCAGTACGGCGCCTACAGCCCCGTGCCGGGCTACCACATCAATGGCGAACTGACCCTGGGCGAAAACATCGGCGACAATTCCGGCCTGTCGATCACCTACAAGGCGTACCAGCGTTCCTTGAACGGCAAGCCTTCGCCAGTCATCGATGGCTTGACGGGCGAACAGCGCCTGTACATCGGCTTTGCGCAGAAATGGCGCGCGAAATTGCGTCCCGAAGCGGCCATCGCGCAGATCAAGAGCGACCCCCATTCGCCGGGCGAATTCCGCGCCAAGGGCACGGTCAAGAACCAGCCCGGTTTCTATGAAGCGTTCGGCATCAAGCCAGGCGACCCGATGTATCTGCCGCCCGAGCAGCGCGTGATCATGTGGTAAGCAGGTAGGGCAGTTGGGCAACCGCGCCGCGGACTATTCCTTGGCGTGGTTGAGCGTGTACCTGGGCAGCTCCACCGTCAGGTCTTCCTGGGCGAGGCGGGCCTGGCAGGACAGGCGCGAATGGGGCTGCAAACCCCAGGCCTGGTCGAGCATGTCTTCCTCATTGTCGCCCAGTTCGTTGAGCGTATCGAAACCCTGCACCACGACCACGTGGCAGGTGGAACAGGCGCCGACCTGGCCGCAGGCGTGTTCCATGTCGATCTTGTTGAGCAGCAATGCGTCGCAAATGCTCATGTTCTGCGGCGCGTCAAACACGGCGCCGTCGGGGGCCAGCTCGGGATGGGGCAGGACGGTAATTTTTGGCATGCGGGATTCTCCTTGATGTCGCTTGAATACCGCTACCTTGAACCTTCCCGCCTTGATAAGGTCAAGCGCAATGTTGCGCCTGAACTGGGGCTTTCCGCGCTTACATCTTCGATGCCGGATGTTCCGCCAGCGGGACAAATTGGCCGGTAGCCTCGTCGAGCGCGTCCAGTGAGCCATTTTCGATGTCATACACCCAGCCATGCAGGGTCAGGCGCTTTTGCGTGATGCCCAGCGCTACCGAGGGGTGCGTGCGGATGTTGTTGAGTTGCGCCACGACATTGGCCCGTACCATGCCGTCGATGCGGTCCTGTTCCGTGGCATGCTCGATCGATTCATTGATCATGCGCGCCGCATCCGCGTGCCGCAGCCAGTTCTTGACTGCCGGCATGTGATCGAGACAGGTGCAGGTGGCGATGGCCTTCATCGCGCCGCAATCGGAATGGCCGCAAATGACGATGTCCGTCACATTCAGGGCCGCAACGGCAAATTCGACGGACGCGCTCACGCCGCCCGGTTCCGGGCCAAACGAGGGCACGATGTTGCCCGCGTTGCGAATCACAAACAGTTCGCCAGGTTCGCGCTGCGTCACCAGTTCCGGCACCATGCGGCTGTCGGAACAGGAAATGAACAAGGCCTTGGGCGTCTGTCCCGTGGCCAGTGTCTTGAACAACTCTCGGCGTTCAGGAAAGACTTCCTTCTGGAAACGTAGAAATCCGGCAATGATGTCGCGCATAAATAAAAGAAGAGAGTGGTGTGAGCCCGTATTATCGCCGATGTCAGCGCGGCTGGCTTGCCGGCTGGCCGGTTTGGGGCCCCGTAATGCAGCGATCGAGATGCTCGATCAATTGCAGGAACACGCGTTTATCGCCAATGTGATTCATCGTGTTGCTCATGAAGACGTCGCTGGCGGCCGCTGCCACGGCACCGCGGGCTTGTGCGCAGGCGGCATGCAGTTGCGCGGGATCAAGCTCAAGCAGCGCCGCGGCGATGCCTGCACGCGTGAAATCGAAGGCATCGATGCCGCAACAGCCGGCGGCGCAATAGGTTTCCAGGCGGCAGATCAGCGGCCACAGCCCCTCCAGGTGCTCGTCGATGCCGACGGCTTGCGCATAGCGCTCCCCGAGGTCGATGTGCTCGATCCATGCGTCTTCGGCAATCTGGATATCGTATTGATGGTCGCGTTCCGTCATGTTTGCTTTCCCGCATGCGCGGTGACTGTCTGATAGAGGCGCCATCGTACCGCAAGCGCGGCGGCAGTTGGCACACCATGCAGCAAGGCATGAAAAAACCGCCCGAAGGCGGTTTTGTGTGTGCACTGTATTGCCGCTTACTTCTTGTCAGGCAAGGCGTATGCCAGCACGTAGTCGCCACGGTCCGGCGACTGGCGCGCACCGCCGGCGCTGACGACGATGTATTGCTTGCCCGTTTTCGGCGAGACATACGTCATCGGGCCGGACTGGCTGCCCACGGGCAGGCGCTGTTTCCAGATTTCCTTGCCGGTGGCGCTGTCAAAGGCGCGCAGGTAGAAATCTTGCGTGCCGGCAAAGAACAGCAAGCCGGACTGCGTCGACATCGACGCGCCCAGGGTCGGCATGCCGATCGGAATCGGCATTTTCATGCGGATGCCCATCGGCCCCGTATCCTGCACCGTGCCGACCGGTACCTGCCACACGAGCTTGCGGGTTTTCAGGTCGATGGCCGACATGGTGCCGAACGGCGGCTTCTGGCAGGGAATGCCCGCTTTCGACAGGAAACGTTCGCGCATGGCGCCGAACGGCGTGCCTTCCTGCGGCACGACGCCCATCTCGATGCCGCTGGCACCCTTCGGAATGGCGGCGCGCGGGATCATGTAGTTGGCCAGGCCCAAACGCATGTCGTTGACAAACATGTAGTTGGTGGTCGGGTCGACGGAGACGCTGCCCCAGTTCATGCCGCCCAGCGAGCCTGGGAACTGCAGCGAACGGTCGAGGCCTGGCGGCGTGTAGACGCCTTCGTGGCGCATGCCCTTGAATTCTATGCGGCACAGCAACTGGTCAAACACGGTGCCGCCCCACATGTCGGACTCGTGCAAGGTGGCGTTGCCGATCGAGGGCATGCCGACGGAAAAAGGCTGCGTGGGCGAATAGCGCTCGCCAGGCACCTTGCCTTGCGGTACGGGACGCTCTTCCACGGCCGCGATGGGCTCGCCCGTCACGCGGTTGAGGAGGAAGATTTCGCCTTGTTTCGTCACTTGCGCCAGCGCGGGCAGGGTGCCGCCTTTGCCGTCGGGAATGTCGTACAGCAGCGGCTGGGCCGGCAAGTCGAAGTCCCACAGGTCGTGGTGGGTGGTCTGGAAGGTCCAGCGCACCTTGCCCGTTTTCGCGTTGACGGCAACGATGGACGAGCTGTACTTGTCGTCCAGCGCCGTGCGCGTGCCGCCGAAGAAGTCGGGTGTGGCATTGCCGGTCGGCAGGTAGATGGTGTCCAGCTGGGCGTCGTACGACATGGCTGACCAGACGTTCGGCGTGCCGCGCGTGTAGGTCTGGCCTTGCGGCGGCAGTTTCGTGATGGCAGGGTTGCCCGGATCCCAGGCCCACACCAGTTCGCCGCTGCGCACGTCAAACGCGCGCACCACGCCGGGCGGTTCGCCGGTGGAGAAATTGTCGGCCACGCGGCCGCCGACGACGACCAGGTCGCCCGCAATCAGCGGCGTCGATGTTTGCTGGTAGTAGCCGGGCTTGACTTCGCCCATGCCCACCTTCAAGTCGACGGTGCCGTGCTCGCCAAAATCGGCGCAAGGCTCACCCGTGGCCGCGTCGAGCGCGATCAGGCGCGCATCGATGGTCGGCAGCAAGATGCGCTTGCGGCAGGCGGCCGGGGCGGCGTCGCTGGAGGCGCTGGCCGGCAGCGGCTGCGCGGCGGGCGCTTCATGGTAGCCCAGGCCGCGGCAGCGCTGCCAGTTTGGCGCGGAACCTTGCGGGTCGTATTTCCAGCGCTCGGCGCCCGTATCGGCGTCCAGCGCCACGACCTTGCCGTATGCCGTGCAGACGTACAGGGTATCACCCACTTGCAGCGGCGTGTTCTGGTCTTCCGCGCCGGAACCATTGCTTTGCGGGATGTCGCCCGTGTGCGCCGTCCAAGCCAGTTTCAGCTGGCCGACGTTGCCCTTGTTGATCTGGTCCAGGGCGGCGAAGCGGTTGCCGGCCGTGGTGTTACCCCAGTGCAGCCAGTTTTTCTGCTGTGCGCCGGGAGCGACCGGCGTCACGCCCGCCACGACATCGGCTTCGATGACTGACTTGGGCAGGAAGAAATTGACGCCTGTGATGGCCAGGCAGAAGGCGATCAGGCCCGCCAGCGCGAAAGCGCCTTTGCCAACCGGCACGCCGGCGGCGCGGCGCAAGCCGGGATAGGCGAGGGCTACCAGGCATGCCAGCACGCCGAAGACGAACAGGCGCGATACCAGGGGCCAGAAGTTCCAGCCCGCGTCGATGGGGGCCCAGATCAGGGCAACGATAAAGGCGGCACCGAACAGCAGGGCGCCGGCCGGCTTGCTCCGCCAGACGAGTACGCCAGAGGCGAACGTGGCAATGCCCATCGGCAGGTAAAACCAGCTGCCGCCCAGGTACGCGAGGTAGGCTCCGCCGATAGCGAGGAAGAGGCCGGACAAGATGAGCAGCACGGCTGGCAGATAGCGCAGCGGCGACGCTGCTTGACCCCGCGTTGCGGGTGTGGATGAACTGGAAGGGTTCACGATGATTCCTTTTATTGTTGACCGGGCGGCCAGGCGCCGCCAGGTGATGCTGAATAACCAAGACTCGGTTCCCCCGTTGGCCGAGGGGTGGGCGTCCGCCCGCTGGCGGGATGCTCAGACCGGGTTTGGCGTGGTGGATTTGCTGTCGAGATTGGCGATGATGCGGCTGAGCATGTCCAGCAAGGCGTGTTCTTCCTCGGCGCTGAAACCGGCGAGGGCTTCGCGGTTGCTGACATGAATCGCTTCCTTGATCAGGGGCGACTGCTGTAATGCGGCCGGGGTAAGGCCGAACAGGCTGCTGCGTCCATCGCTGGGATCGGGTTGGCGGCTGACCAGGCCGTCACGTTCCATGCGCGCCAGCGTGGCCGCCATGGTCGGCTGCTCGACGGCAGCGGCCACGGTCAGCGCTTTCTGCGTCAGCTGCGCGCCATTTGCCAGTTCGTAAAATACGGGCAACTGGCCCGGCGCCATGCCGATCAGCTTGAGCTTGCGCTCGATGACCCTGGCAAACAGGCGTGCAGCCCGGCTCGTCATGTGGCCTGCGGACTGCTCTTTCTGGAAGTCGATCACGAACATCCCCGGTGAAAAGAATATAGCATGCTATCATAATTTCGATGAGGATAGCAGGCTATGCATTTTTCCAGGCGGCCGGAAATGCAAAAACCGCCCGAAGGCGGTTTTTTTTGGGTGAAGCCAGTGCTTAAATGAAATAGATCAGCGCGATGATGCCGACGACCAGCGCCACGCGGGTGACCTGGTAGGCCGTCTTGTTCCACGCCTTGAAGCGGCGGCGGTACTGGCCCATGGTCCAGGAAATCTGGAACAGCTTGCTCACGCCGCCTACCTGGTCGCCCAGTTCGTTCGGCGAGGCGGCGGCCGTCATCAGGGTGCGGCCCAGCCAGCGGTTCAAGCCTTGCGCCCAGCGGTAGCGCATCGGACGCTCGATGTCGCAGAACAGGATGATACGGTCGCTGTCGGCGTCGTTGCGGGCCCAGTGGATATACGTTTCATCGAACATCACGGCCTGGCCGTCGCGCCAGCTGTGGCGTTCGCCATCGACGTCGATGAAGCAGCGGTCGTCGTTTGGCGTCTGCAAGCCCAGGTGGTAGCGCAGGGAGCCGGCGAACGGGTCGCGGTGCGGGTTGAGCTTGCCGCCTTGCGGCAGTTCCGCGAACATGGCCGCCTTGATCGAGGGAATCGATTGCAGCAGCGCATAGGTTTGCGGGCACATCTGTTGCGCCGACGGGTGGTTCGCGTCATACCATTTCAGGTAGAAACGCTTCCAGCCATACTTGAAGAAGGAATTGAAACCCACGTCATTGTTCTTTTCCGCGGCCTTGATCTTTTTCATTTCCTGCATGCGCAGCGCTTCATCGCGGATGATTTGCCAGTTCTGCTGCAGCGGCGCCAGTTCCGGGAATTGATCGACGGAAAGGTATGGCGTGGCCGGCACCTTGGAAAAGGTGTGCATGAACAGGTTCAGCGGCGCCATGAACGAGGAATGATCGAAGATCTGGCGGCGAAACGGCAGGCGCACCTTGCCACGAAAATGAATATGTAAAACGGAAAACACAAAAATGCCCAGCAAGGCCCACTTCATACACAACCTCGTTTTTTAAGAATGGGGCAATTATAACCAGTTAATGCCATCGTCACCCCGGGCCACGGTGAAGGAAAGATGAAGCGGCGCATGGGAGAGCTCTGTCCTACAATGGCTGTTCTCCACACTGACACGAGGTAACAATGGAAATCTGGCACGCACCGCTCGACCTGGCCACCCTCAACGCCGCCAGCGAGGGCACGGCCATGCGCCATCTGGGCATCGCATTCACGGCCTTCGGCCCCGACTGGATCGAAGCGAGCATGCCCGTCGACCACCGCACCATGCAGCCGTTCAAGCTGCTGCATGGCGGCGCTTCCGTGCTGCTGGCCGAAACCCTGGGCAGCATGGCCGCGAATGCCTGCCTCGATTCCAGCCGGCAGGTGAGCGTGGGCCAGGAAATCAATGCCAACCACGTGCGCGGCGTGCGCGGCGGCCATGTTACGGGGCGCGCCACGCCGGTCCACCGGGGCCGCACCAGCCAGGTCTGGGAAATCCGCATCACCGATGATGACGGCAAACTGTGCTGCATTTCGCGCATCACCATGGCTGTCATCGACGCCCCGGGCGCGGGCTGATACGTCCCATCTTGGCTTGCATCAAGGCATTAAAAGCGGCCACGTGAAATCATAAATAACGCTGTTCGCTTATAATTCAGTGTGCTGTTGTATGGCGTGGGGGTATGCCCCGCGCGCCTGCATTGCCCGAAATTAGAAGCTGACTGCCCAAAAAACGCCAGTTAGAGACCCATCCTGTGCCATGCAGGAACGGCAACACGACGGCGAGCAGATCGCTGGTTTTCAGATAACCAGCAACAATCAACTTTATTACAGGGCAATAACAACAATGATGTCATTCAATCGTTTGACGATAGGCGCGCGCCTGAGCGCAGGCTTCGGGCTGCTGGTGCTGCTCATGCTGGTGCTGGCTGCCTTCGCACTGCTGCGCATCGGCGCCATCTCCGGCGCCATGGACGCGCAAGAAAAAGTACAACTGGAAAAACTCGAACCCCTGTACGTGGCGCGCGAAGCGCTCGACCAGACGGGCCTGGCTGCCCGCAACGCGTATATCTTCCATGACCAGGCGGCCGCCGAAAAAGAGCTGGCCATCCTCGACAGCCAGAAGGCGCTGTACCTGGAAGCGCTGGCCCGCCTGGCGCCGCAGTTCGCCGGCGATGCGCAATTCGAGAAGGTCAGCACGGGATTGAAAACCATGGCGCGGGAATTGCAGCGTCCGCGCCAGTTCCGCGCCACGGGACAGATGGAGCAGTACGGCACCTTCCTCGTCGAGGAGTGCAGCCCTTTGCGGCGCCAGATCGTCGCCGATATCGATACGGTGCTGAAAAACGTGCAGCGCGAATCGGAGCAGGCCAGCGTGGCCGCGCGCGCCATCTACGGCCAGTCGCTGCGCTGGATCGGCGTGCTGGCCGCGCTCAGCGTGCTCATTTGCATTGCGGTCGCCACCGTCATCACGCGCGGCCTGCTGCGCCAGCTGGGCGGCGAACCGGCGTATGCGGCCTCGATTGCCGGGCGCATCGCGCTCGGTGAACTGGCCATCGACGTACACACGCGCCACGGCGACGACAGCAGCCTGCTGTTTGCCATCAAGACCATGCGCGACAACCTGGCCGCCATCGTCGGCAAGGTGCGCCACGGCACGGAAAGCATCGCCATGGCCTCGACCGAGATCGCTACGGGCAACCGCGATCTGTCGGAGCGCACGGAGCAGCAGGCCGGCTCGCTGGAAGAGGTGGCGTCATCGATGGAAGAACTGATTTCCACCGTGCGCCAGAATGCGGACAACGCCCAGCAGGCGAACCGCCTGGCGCGCGAAGCGTCGAAGGTGTCGGAGCAGGGCGGCAAGGCGGTGGCCGAAGTGGTGCATACGATGGGCCTGATCAATGCCTCGTCGAACAAGATAGTCGACATCATCGGCGTGATCGACAGCATCGCCTTCCAGACGAATATCCTGGCCTTGAACGCGGCAGTGGAAGCGGCGCGCGCCGGCGAGCAGGGACGCGGTTTTGCCGTCGTCGCCACGGAAGTGCGCAGCCTGGCGCAACGCTCTAGCGCCGCCGCGCGCGAAATCAAGGCCCTGATCGACGATTCCGTCAGCAAGGTGGGTACTGGAACCTTGCTCGTCGAGCAGGCCGGGGTCACCATGCACGACGTGGTGGCCGGCATCGGCAGGGTGACGGGCATCATGGCCGAGATCAGCCACGCCACGCAGGAGCAGGGCGCCGGCATCGAGCAAGTCAACCGCGCCATCGTCGACATGGACCGCGTGACCCAGCAAAACGCGGCCCTGGTCGAGCAGGCCGCGGCCGCCGCGCAGGAATTGCAGCAGCAGGCGGCGCAGCTGGAACAGGAAGTGGGCATCTTCAAACTGGCCAAGCCGGCCAACGGACCGCTGCGCCTGGCAGCTTGATGCCGAGAGCGCGGCAGCACGGCGCGCCATGCGCCAATAGTCGTATTCCGCGCTACAATGAGAGCTGGATCAACGCCAGGACTTCTCATGCAAGTGCGCCGCAGCCATGATCTATCCAGCCCGGACGACGACAAACCGGCGCCGCCCGTGCTGCAGCTGGCCCTTGCCGGCCTCGGCTGGGGTTTGCTCACCTGCATGCTGTGCTTTGCCATCCTGTTTGTGACCAAATGGCTGTTGCCGCCCGAATACTGGGGCGCACACACGGGGCTGTCCAAGTTCAAGCGCGAAATGTCGCTGCCCCTGCTGGTGTTCTGGGTCGTCATCTATTCACCCATCCTGGAAACCTTCCTTGGCCAGCTGCTGCCGCTGGAAATCCTCCGGCGCCTGGGCGCCAGCCGCCAGCTGAGTATTTTTATCGGCACCATCCTGTGGGCCATCGTGCATTTCATCAGCGGCGGCTTGCTGCATGCCATCGTCGCGCTGGGGTCGGGCGCCATGTTCAGTTTTGTCTACCTGCGCTACCGCGGCCCCAGTGTCGCCGTTGCCTACGCGACAACGACGTTTGCACGCGCCTGCAACAATATCGCCATTCTGGTGGCCGTGTTTTACGGCCTCGACGCCTAAAGCACCTTCCAAAACCTACTGCGCGTCGGTATAGGCGGCCTGCGATGCTCACCGTACTCAAGTACGGTTACGCTTCTCGACCACCTCTACCTTCCGCTCGCTACGGTTTTGTTAGGCGCTTTTCTTCCTTCCTGAGCAAATACGGCACCAGCGCCGCCAGCGCCACGGCCAGCGCCGCCAGGCCGTTCAGCAACTGACGGAAGGCGGCGTCATAGCTGGCGCGCAGCAGCGTTTCCTGGCCGCCCAGCAGCTGTGTCGCCTGTTGGAGATCGCCGAGCGCGGCGCGGCTGGCCGCGGCCAGCACGGGCAGGCCTGCCGGCAGTTGCCGCGCCAGCGCTGCACCGATCAGGCCGGCCAGCACGGCGCCCGCCAGGGCCAGCGCCACGCCATCGGCGCTGACGCGCACGGTATTGAAGATACCCGTCGCCATGCCGGCCCGCTCTGTTTCCACCACGCTCAGGGCCATGCCATCCATCAAGCCCCACGGCAAGCCGATGCCCACGCCGATCAGCAGCAGGGGGCCGGCCAAGGTGCCAGCGTCACCGCCGCCCAGCACCTGCGCCAGCCAGGCCAGGCCCGCCGCGGCCAGCAGCAATCCCGCCGCGCACAGGGCGCCGCTCCCCACCCAGCGCGACAGCAGCGCGGCCAGCATGGGCACGAGCAGCAATGGCGCGGCCAGGGCGATCATCAAACGGCCTGCGGCCAGCGCGGACATGTTGTCGATGCCGATGAAGCGCCCCGGCAGCATGACGATCAGCACGATGAACAGGAAGGCGGGCGAAGCGGCCAGTACTTGCACGGCGACAAAGCGGCGCTGGCGAAACAGCGACAAATCCAGCATGGGCCGCGCCGTCCTGCGCTCGATCGCGCCAAAGGCGAGAAACAGCAGCATGGACGAGGCGACGGACAGCAGCACGGCGCCGTTGCGCCAGCCGTGTTCGGGCGCCAGCAGCATGCCCAGGGTCAACAGGCCCAGCGCGGCGGTGAAGCTGAGGGCGCCGGGCCAGTCCAGCCGGCCCTTGCCGCGCGCCGGATCGGCCGGCACGCTGCTCCATACCAGCAGCATGCCGATGGCGCCCAGCGCGGCCGTGGCGTAAAAGATGGCGGGCCAGCGGGCCAGTGACAGCATGGCGCCGGCCGCCAGCGGACCGAAGGCCAGGCCCAGGCCGAATGTCGTGCCCAGCACGCTCATCACGCGGCTGCGCGCCACGCCGTGGAACAATGGCGCCAGCGACGACATGGCGGCGGCGAATGCGGCCGCGCCGCCGAGGCCTTGCACGAAGCGCAGCGCGGCGATCCATGCCACCGATGGCGCGTGGGCAATGGACAGGGTCGCCACGCAAAACAGCGCCAGCCCCGCCAGCCAGACGCGGCGCCGTCCCAGCACGTCCGTCAGGCTGCCGGCCACCATCATGGCGCTGCCATAGCTGAGGATATACGCATTGATGACCCAGTTCAGGGCGGCGGCGCTGCCGTGCAATTCGGCGCCGAGGGCGGGCAGGGCCACTGCCGGACCCGTGAAGCACAGGGGAATCAGCAAGCCCGTCAGGCAAGCGGCCAGCACTTGCAGGGGGAGTGAAAGACGTGAGGAATGGGGCATGGGCGTCGGATAGGAAAGAAGGAGGGGCGAGTATGGCGCGCCCATCATTAAAGAAAAATGGGCTAAACTGATCAACATATCGGACAAAAATGTCTTGAATGGGGGATGAATGGAGAGCTTGGGCGGCATCGCCATGTTCGTGCAGGTGGCCGACAGCGGCAGTTTTTCGGCCACGGGCCGGCTGCTGGGGCTATCTTCGTCGGCCGTCGGCAAGAGCGTGGCGCGCATGGAGGCGCGGCTGGGTGCGCGCCTGTTCCAGCGCAGCACGCGGCACCTGGCATTGACGGCGGAAGGGGAGAAATTCCTGCAGCGCTGCAAGCGCATCCTGGCCGAGGTGGAAGCTGCCGAGCGTGAGCTGGGCGAATCGGGCGGCGCGCCGAGCGGCCGCCTGCGCATCAGCCTGCCACGCTACAGCGGCCTGTTCGAGCCGGCCATCGGCGCCTTCATGCAAGCCTACCCGGCCATCGACCTCGACCTCGATTTTTCCGACGCCATGGTCAACATCGTCAGCGACGGTTTTGACGCGGCCGTGCGCACGGGCGAGCTGGCCGATTCAAGCTTGATGCGGCGCAAACTATGTACATTCCGCCGCCTGCTGGTGGCGTCGCCCGCCTACCTGGCGCGCCATGGCCGGCCCGCCGATGGCGCCGGGCTGCTGCGGCACGCGCGCCTGGACTACCGCTTTCCCGCCACGGGCCGCCTGGAACAGTGGCCACTGATGGACGAGGCAAGCCAGCCGGCGCCCGGCATGGTCTGCAACAGCCTGGAAATGCGCGTCTTCCTGGCCGTGCAGGGGCAGGGCATCGCCTACCTGCCCGCATTTGCCGTGCAGCGCGAACTGGCGGCGGGGCAACTGGTCTCGCTGCTGGACGAGCATACGCAGGCGCGCACGGCATTCTGGCTGCTGTGGCCGGCCAGCCGCCACCTGCCGCCGCGCTTGCGCGTCTTCATCGATTTCCTGGTGGAGCAGTTACAGGATCAAACTTTTGGAGCTTTGCCATGACGCAGGATGTTTCCCTGACGCCCTTGCAGTTGCATGTGGCTGGCGCCACCGTGCGCCACGCGCATCCGTTTCCCATGCCGCAGCTGCTCCCGCAGGAACCGCTGACGGCGGCCCTGCGCGACGGCTGGGTACGGCCATTGTATATGGGCTTGCACCAGCCCCAGGCGCAGGCGTGCCTGGCCCGGCTGGCGCAGGCCGACGATACCGTCATCGCCCGCCTGCTGGGGCAATTCGACTGGCGCAGCCGCACGGCGGGCGCCTATCTGGCCGCATTGATGCATCGTCCCGGCTTCACGGACCAGCTGGGCGGCCTGCTGCTGGCCAGTGAAGTCTGCTACGCGGGCAGCGCGTATTGTCTGGCGCTGGCCGCCTTCGACACGCCCGGCAGCCGCGATTATCTGCACCGCTATCTTGAACATTATTTGCGCCAGCCGCAGCTGCACTTTGATCAGGAGCAAGCCATGGCGGCCATTGCCTACCTGGATGGCCAGCAGGGCCGGGATGAGGCGGCGCGCCATGCGCCAGCCTGGGCCGATTTTACCGCCAGCCGGCCGGGCCAGGCGCTGGACGCAGTGCTCGCAGCATGGACTGGCCGCATGGCCACCTTGCGCGCCTTGCAGGCCGCGGCGCCAGGAAAATAGGCGCGATCCCCCTCAAACTTCGGCGCCGTTGGTATTGTTGGCGGCCTACCGCGCACTTTCCATGGATTCGACGGTGTCGAAAAGATGCGCCAGCGCACCTTCCATGGCGCCGGCCGTTGCGTCGCCGCTCTGGTTGGTGATGATGAAGACCCCGAGCTGGTATTTTGGAATGACGTAGGCGTAGCTTTGCGCACGCGGCACGCCGCCATGGTGTACATAATGCGTGCCCAACTGGCGATTGCTGCCGATATTCCAGAAATAGCCAATGCTGAAGTCGTCCTGAAAGCGTACCAGCGGCTTGTGCGATTCGACGACCGCGGGATCGGCACCCAATTGCAGGCGCAGGTATTTCGTCATATCCGGCATGCTCGACTTCAGGTTGCCGGCTGCGCCCCAAGGCAGTTGCGGCATCGGTGTCGTCATGACGGGATTGTCGCTGTGGTAGCCGGGCGCCAGCCGGCCGGCATCCGTGGCTGTGAGTCTCAGCCTGGTATCGTGCATGCCGGCTGCGCGCGCGACGAATTGCGTGAGCAGGACTTCGTAGGGCAGTCCGTAGATTGTTTCAAGCGTGTGCGCAATGAGTTCGGTACCGGCGCTTGAATAGGCGTAGTCCTTGCCAAGCGGACCCTGGATGCTGACCGTGTGCAAGTCCTGCCAGAATTGCTGCTGGCCGTAGCTGGCGTAGGCTGCATTGAGCTTTGCCGGCGTGGCGTGTGCGGTGAAATCCTTCAATATGGTGTTCACCTGCAATGGCAGCATGCCCGGCATGGTGCTGGTGTGCGTGATCAAATGTCGCAAGCGAACTGGCTGTCCCTGCGACTGCAGGTTCGGATAGGCGGCCGGCAGGTACTTTTGTATGGGATCGTCGAGCGCCGCCTTCCCATCCAGCACAGCGTTCGCCAGCAGCAGGCCAGCAAAAGTCTTGCTGATTGAGCCGATTTCATACAGCGTTGCATCGTTCGGCGGATTGCCTTTGCCGGTCTCCAGCTCGCCTTGATGCAGCATGAATTCCTTGCCCCGATAAACGACGGCAATCGAGGTCGCGTGCAGGAATTTTGACTGCAGCAGGGTGGTCGCGGTCTGGCGCATGGCCGCAGGAATGTCATGCGCGGGTGCCGTGGCCGCAGGCTTGCAAGCTGCCAGCACGAGTGTCATTACAGTGATGCTTGCGGCGAGTTTGCTTATCATGCGCACCATCCATCCAAGGGGGAGGGGCATTCTCGCACAATGGGTGCAGCAGTGAAAGAAATTGTGCTGCCCTGCGCCAGCCGCGCGCTTTTTTCCTCCTTTCCGCCACTCCGCCATTCCGCTTTTCCTTTTCTTTCCTCCATGCAGTGTGACATTTGCATGACAAACAACAGTGCTCCGCCCCCTTGAACGTCAGTAGGGGGTGCATGCGTGGCGACCACCAACCGCGCGCCGTCCATGCACCGAAAGTGCCGGACCGTTGAAGGTGCATGCTGAACTGCAAGTGGATGCGGCCGGGACTTTTGCCTTGCATGTCAGCTTGCGCCGACATATTCAATCTTGGTTTTGACGTTTAACGACAGGAAACTGCAACATGACTGAAAAATTTGCATCGCAAACTTCCACCTCCGCTGACGATGGCATTTCCGCCATCGAGGCATACCTGAACAGTGCCGCCGCCGTGGCGCTGCAGCGCTTCACCGGCACGCCGGATGCCGATGTGCTCAACGGCACCACGGGCGCCGACGTGCTCGAAGGCCTGGCCGGCGACGATACGTATTACGTCAACGACAGCGGAGACGTGATCGTCGAGCTGGCCAATGGCGGCACCGATACCGTGTATACCAGCGTCAACTACACGGTGGCCGACAACGTCGAGAACGTGCGCCTCGCCGCCAGCGGCCTGACGGTGAGGGGGAGCGCCAACACCAACAATATCTTTCATGTCAGCGTGGCCGGCGGCAATGTGCTCGACGGTGGCGGCACGGGCAACTCGGTCAATTACCTTGGCTCCAGCGCGGGCGTGACGGCCACCCTGTCCGGGGCGAGTGGTCCGGTGGCGGCAGCGCCGGGCAGCGATGTGCTGGTCAATTTCGCCAGCATCGTGGGCAGCAAGTTCGACGACGTCCTGACCGGCAATGAACTCAAGAACCTCCTGGTTGGCGGCATCGGCAACGACACCTTGCGGGGTGGCAAGGGCGACGATACGCTGCTCGGCGCGGTGGGCGACGACACTTATATTTTTGCCCGCGGTGACGGCGCCGATATCATCGTCGAGGTGGTCGAGGGCGGCGGCCACAATGTCGTTTCCTTCCTGGCCGGCGTCAGCGCCGACCAGCTGTGGTTCCGCCAGGTGGGCGTGAACCTGGAAGTGAGCACCATCGGCACGACCGACAAGATCACCATCAATGGCTGGTTCAGCGCGGGCATCGTGCCCCGCATCCAGGAATTCCGCACGGCCGACGGCCGCGTGCTGCTGGGCAGCGACGTGCAAAACCTTGTGCAGGCGATGGCGGGCCTGGTGCCGCCGCCGGCCGGCCAGCTGACCCTGCCGCCGAACATCGCCGGCATCCTGGCCCCGGCACTGGCGCAGAACTGGCGCACCGAGGGAGCAGGCACGGTGAACCCTGACATCATCAAGGGCACGGCGGGTGCCGACGTGATGGTCGGCGGGGCCGGCGACGACATTTATTACGTCAACCATGGCAACGACGTGGTGATTGAACAGCCTGGCGGCGGCCGCGACACCGTCTACACGACGGTCAGTTACACCATGGGCGCCAACGTCGAAGAGCTGCATCTGAGCGCGGCCGGCCTGGGCGTCAGAGGCAACGGCAGCGGCAATGTCTTCCACATCGATGTGGCCGGCGGTCACCTGGTGCAAGGCATCGGCAGCAATAATTCAGCCACCTATGCGGGTTCCAGGGCGGGCGCCAAGGCGGCCATCGCCTCCATCAGCGGCACCCCCGTGGCGCGCCCGGGCAGCGATGTGCTGGTCAATATTTCCAGCGTGACTGGCAGCGCCTATGACGACGTGTTGACGGGTAACGAACTGGCCAACACCCTGTCCGGCGGTCTCGGCAACGATACCTTGCAAGGCGGCAAGGGCGACGACTTCCTCGTCGGCGGGCTGGGTGACGATACCTATGTCTTTGCGCGTGGCGACGGCGCGGACATCATCGGCGAGCCCTCCGCCGATGCGAAATACGACAGCATCGCCTTCCTGGCCGGCGTCAATATCGACCAGCTGTGGTTCCGCCAGGTGGGCGCGGACCTGGAAGTGAGCACCATCGGCACCACGGACAAGATCACCATCCGCGGCTGGAGCATTGCCAAGCCGAACATCGAGGAATTCCGCACGGCCGCCGGCCACGTCATGCGCGGTGCCGACGTGCAGCTGCTGGTGCAGGCAATGGCGGGATTGACGCCGCCGCCGCTGGGCCAGCTGACCCTGCCGGCCGGCACGGCCGCCGCCCTGGCGCCCGTACTGGCCCAGGCCTGGCATTTCAACGGTCCCACGCAGCCCACGGGGCAGCACTTTGTCGGCACGGCGGGCGCCGATGTCATCAACGGCAGTGCCGGCGCCGACCTGCTGGAAGGCCTGGGCGGCGACGACACCTATTACGTCAACCACGGGGGCGATTTCATCGTCGAGCGGGGCAACGGCGGCAGCGATACGGTGTACACCAGCGTCGACTACAAGGTGGCCGACAACGTCGAGAATGTGCGCCTCATCGGCTCGGGCCTGACGGTAACGGGCAGCGCCTACAACAACAATGTCTTTTATGTCGATACGCCTGGCGGCAACGTGCTCGACGGCGGCGGGACCGGCAACACGCTCAACTACGCCAGCGCCACGGCAGGCGTGACGGCCACCTTCGCACCGGTCGGCGGCCCCATGATTGGGCGTCCGGGCGCCGACGTGCTGGCCAATTTCAACATTGTCATCGGCAGCAAGTTCGATGACGTGCTGACCGGCAATGAGGTCAAGAATATCCTCTTCGGTGGCCTCGGCAACGACACCTTCCATGGCGGCAAGGGCGACGATACCCTGGCTGGCGCGCAGGGCAACGATACCTATCTCTTCGCCCGCGGCGACGGCGCCGACATCATCGCCGAGGGCGTGGAAGCGGGCAGCCACGATGTCGTTTCCTTCCTGGCCGGCGTCAGCGCCGAGCAGCTGTGGTTCCGCCAGGCGGGTGCGCACCTGGAAGTGAGCACCATCGGTACCACGGACAAGATTACCGTCAATAACTGGTACGCGGACACGCCCGCGCGCATCGAGGAATTCCGCATGGCCGATGGCAAAGTCTTGCTGGGCAGCGATGTGCAAAATCTCGTGCAGGCGATGGCGGGCTTGACGCCGCCACCAGCGGGCCAGCTGACCTTGCCGGCCGGTACGGCCGCCACCCTGGCGCCGGTGCTGGCGCAGAACTGGCGCGCCGCGCCATCAGCGGCTGGCGCCAGCCAGGGCGGCTTCGGCGGTTGGCAAGCGGATCCGGCGCAGCTGGTGCAAGCCATGGCCGGCTTTGCCGTGCCGGCGGCCGCATCGGCGCCCTGGTCGGCGCAAGGCGCTGCGTCGGCGCAGATCCAGCTGGCGGCAGCGCATTGACCGCCCGCGTTGTTAGCTAGTTAGCCTCACCATCACGCAGCCGGGCCGGGGTGACCCGCCACGGCCCGGCTGCGCCATTGAATCTCTGATATTGCCCGATGACAGTCCTCTCCTACCGCAACGATCCGCCACCCATAGAACCTGCGCCCGACACGGGCTTGCTGTCGCTGCTGCTGATGGCCAGCCTGCACGGCATCGCCGCCGACGGCGCCCAGCTCAAACATGCGTTTGGCCAGGCGGTGTTCACGCGGCAAACCGTCCTGCTGGCCGCGAAACAGCTGGGCTTGACGGCCAAGCTGGTGCGCCAGGCGCCGGCACGGCTGGCGCAATCGCCGCTGCCGGCCATCGCCATCGATAGCGCAGGCCGTTTCTTTATTCTCGGCAAGGTCGACACGGGCGACGACGGCGTGAGCAAGGTGCTGATCCAGCATCCGGGCCAGCCGCCGCAAATCCTTGGCCGCGAAGCGTTCCTTGACGCCTGGACGGGCGAACTGATCTTTTTCACCAGCAAGGCCAGCTTTGCCGGCGAAACGGCCCGCTTCGACTTCAGCTGGTTCATCCCCGCCATCGTCAAATACCGCAGGTTGCTGGGCGAAGTGCTGCTGATTTCCTTCGTGCTGCAACTGATCGGCCTGGCCACGCCCCTGTTTTTCCAGGTGGTGATGGACAAGGTGCTGGTCAACCACGCCATGAAAACCCTGCACGTGGTCGCCATCGGCCTGGTCTGCGCCATCGTCTTCGAGGCCGTGCTCAGTCTCATCCGTACCTATGTATTCGCGCGCACCAGCAGCAAGATCGACGTGGAGCTGGGCGCGCGCCTGTTCCGCCACTTGCTGGCCTTGCCGATCGCCTACTTCCAGGCGCGCCGCGTGGGCGATTCCGTGGCACGCATCCATGAACTGGAAAACATCCGTTCTTTTCTTACTGGCAACGCGATGACCCTGGTGCTGGACTTGCTGTTTTCCTTCATCTTCATCGCCGCCATGCTGTGGTACAGCGCCGCGCTGAGCGTGGTCGTACTCGTTTCCATTCCCGTCTACGCGGCCCTGTCGATGCTGCTCACGCCCGTGCTGCGGGGCCGCCTGAACGAGAAATTCAACCGCAGTGCGGAAAACCAGTCCTTCCTGGTTGAAACCATCAGCGGCGTCGACACGCTCAAGGCCATGGCCGTGGAACCGCGCTGGCAGCAGCAGTGGGAAAAGCAGCTGGCCGGCTATGTCTCGGCGGGCTTGTCGGCGAACAATATCGGCATGCTGGCCAGCGGCGGCGTCACCCTGGTCAGCAAGCTGGTGACGGCGGCCATCATGTGGTGGGGCGCCACGCTCGTCATCGACGGCAAGATGACGGTGGGCGAACTGGTCGCCTTCAACATGCTGGCAGGGCAGGTGGCCTCGCCCATCCTGCGCCTGGCGCAGCTGTGGAACGATTTCCAGCAAGTGGGCATTTCCATGAGCCGGCTGGGCGATATCCTCAACGCCCGCACGGAAGCAGGCAGCCAGAAGGCGCGCCTGCCGCGCATCGCCGGCGCCATCGATTTCCAGCAAGTGGGCTTCCGCTACCGGCCCGATGCGGCCGAGGTGCTGCGCAATGTGTCGATTGCCATTGCGCCTGGCGAAGTGATCGGCATCGTCGGGCGTTCCGGTTCCGGCAAGAGCACCCTGACGCGGCTGGCGCAGCGCCTGTATATTCCCGAGCGGGGCAAGGTGCTGATCGACGGGCAGGATATCGCCGTCATCGACACGGCCTCGCTGCGGCGCCAGATCGGTGTGGTGCTGCAGGAAAACATCCTCTTCAACCGCTCCGTGCGCGACAACATCGCGCTGAGCGACCCGGCGCTGCCCATCGACGCCGTCATTGCCGTGGCGAAACTGGCCGGTGCCCATGATTTCATTTGCGAGTTGCCAGAAGGCTACGACACCATGGTAGGCGAGCATGGCACGGGCTTGTCGGGTGGCCAGCGCCAGCGCATCGCCATCGCCCGCGCCCTCATCGGCAATCCGCGCATCCTGATTTTCGATGAAGCGACAAGCGCGCTCGACTATGAATCGGAAAAAATCATCCAGGACAATATGCGCGGCATTTGCGCGGGTCGCACCGTGCTGATCATCGCCCACCGCCTGTCGGCCGTGCGCGAAGCGAACCGCATCGTGGTCATGGAGCGGGGGCAAGTGGCCGAACTGGGCACGCATGCGGCGCTGCTGGCGAATCCGGGCGGCATCTACGCCCATCTGTACAGCCTGCAGCAGGGCACGAGCGGGAGCGCCGCATGAGCGCCGGCCACCGTCTGGCCGCGTATGGCGAGCTGTTCAAACGCTATGGCCAGGTGCTGCGGCATAGCTGGCGCGACCGCGCCGCATTGCGCGGTCCCGTGCTGAGCGAAGACGAGGCGGCCTTCCTGCCGGCCGCGCTGGCGCTGCAGGAGCGGCCCGTGTCGCCATCGTTGCGCCTGACGGCCAGGGTGCTGATGCTGCTGGTCGGCTGCGTGGTGCTGTGGTCTGTCTTTGGCCAGGTCGACATCATCGTCAATGCGGCCGGCAAGATCATTCCGTCCGGCAACACCAAGACCATCGCCTCCGTCGACGTGGCGGCCGTGCGCGCCCTGCATGTGCGCGAGGGGCAAGCCGTGCAGGCGGGCCAGCTGCTGGTGGAGCTCGACAGCCGCGGTCCGGACGCCGAGCGCGACAAGGCCGCCGGCGACGCGGTGGCGGCCGCGCTGCAGATGGCCCGTTCGCGCGCGCTGATCGCCGCCATCGACACCTTGAATACGCCGAAGCTGGCGGCGCCCGATGGCGTTTCCGCCGCCCAGCGCGAGGAAGCGCAGGGCCACCTCGATGGCCAGTACGCGAGTTTCCGCGCCAGGCTGGCGCATCTCGACGGGGAAATCGCCCGCTATGCCCAGGCGCTGCCGCTGGCGGCGCGGCGCGCCGGCGATTACCGGGCCCTGCTTGCCACGCGCGACGTGGCCGAACACGCGTGGCTGGAAAAGGAGCAGGCGCGCATCGACCTGGCCGGCCAGCTGGCGTCGGCCCGCAGCGAGCGCGCGGCCCTGGTGGCGCAGACGCGCAAGGACGCCTACGACGCGCTGACGGAAGGGGCCAGAGTGGCGGCGGCCAGCGGCCAGGATGCGCGCCGCGCCGGCGCCCGCGGCAGCCTGCTGCGCCTGACGGCGCCCGTCGACGGCACGGTGCAGCAGCTGAAGCTGCATACGGTGGGGGGCGTGGTGCCGGCCGCGCAGGCGCTGATGCAGATCGTGCCGCGCCAGGGCAGGCTGGAAATCGACGCCGTGCTGGAAAACCGCGACGTCGGCTTCGTCCAGGAAGGGCAGGTGGTGGCCGTCAAGGTCGACGCCTTCGACTACACAAAGTATGGCACCGTGCCCGCCGTCGTCCGCAGCGTCTCGCGCGACGCCATCGAAGACGAGAAGAAGGGTCTCGTGTATGCCGTGAAAATCACGCTGCAGCAGCCGGCCATGGTCATCGACGGCAGATTGGTGCCGCTGTCGGCCGGCATGGCGGTGCGCGCGGAAATCCGCACGGGGACGAGAAGGGTGATCGAATATGTGCTCTCGCCGCTGGTGCAGCACCAGAAGGAGGCGCTGCATGAACGCTAGATGCCGCGCCGCCTTGCTCGCCGCTGGCCTGTGCCTGTGCATGGCCGCCGCGCCAGTCGGGGCCCAGCCACTGGACGCCGCGCCATGCCCATCCACGCATGATGCTGGTGTGCTGCTGACCGTGCCTTTGACCCTGCCGGCGGCCGTCGACCTGGCCCTGTGCCATAACGCGCAAGTGCATGGCGCCTGGGCCGGCATCCGGCTGCAGGCGGCCGGGCTGGGCGAGGCCAGGGCCGCCTATCTGCCGACCCTGAATGCGGGCGCGAGCCGGGTGCACGACCGCACGGCCTATCCGGGCTCCAGCACTGCTTCCGGCAGCTTGAACAGCAATACGGCCTCGCTGAATCTGTCCTGGCGCCTGTTCGACTTTGGCGGGCGCGCGGCGGGCCAGCGTTCGGCACAGGCCTTGCTTGACGCCGCCCTGGCGAACCGTGACGCCGTGCTGCAAAAGACCCTGGCGGCCACCGTCAGCGCGTATTTCGAGGCGCAGACGGCGCGTGCCAGCGTGCGCATGCGGCAGGAATACCAGGCGCTGGCCCATGAAACGGTGCTGGCCACGCAGCGCCGCGCGCAGCGGGGACTCGGCTCTCACAGCGACACCCTGCAGGCGACGAGCGCCCTGGCCAAGGCGTCCCTGGGCGCCAGCCGCGCCGATGGCGAGTTCCAGAAGGCCCGCGCCGTGCTGGTATATACCCTGGGCTTGCCGGCCGATGCGGGCGTGATCCTGGACGACGATGCGGATGGCGCGGCGGCGGGCTTGCGCGAGGGTATGCAAGATGAGTTGCAAGCCTGGCTGGCGCTGGCCCAGGCGCAACATCCGGCCATCCTGGCCGCGCAGGCGCAGCTGGCGGCAGCGCGCGAAAGGGTGGACGTGACCCGGTCGGAGGGCCGTCCCAGCATCGACCTGACGGCCAATCTCTACCAGAACGGCCGGCCCAACCAGGGCTTGTCCGCCGCTTCCACGCGCGAAACCCTGGTGGGCATCTCATTGAACATCCCCCTGTTCGACGGTTTTGCGCGCCAATACAAGGTGCGCGGCGCATTGGCGCAGGCCGGGCAAAGGGAGGCCGAGGCCGAGGAAGTGCGGCAGCAGACCCTGATGGCACTCGTGAAAACGCATGCGGAGGCCAGCACGGCGCTGTCCAACCTGGCCGCCTCGCAGGTGTGGCTGGACGCGGCGCGCGATGCCCTGGCCAGCGTGCAGCGCAAGTTCGGCCTGGGGGCGGCGGATATCCTGGAAATGCTGAACACCCAGTCGGCGCTGCTCGAGGCGCAGCAGGAGCGCATCCGTTGCCAGGCGGAATGGCGTTCTGCCCGGCTGCGGCTGCTGGCCAGCGCCGGCGTGCTGGGGCGGGACGATATCCCGGACGGTGGCGTTAAAAGCGGCGGCAAACAGCGCGCCTCGACGGCGCAATAATGACTATATTGGAGGCTGGCCTTCCCGCGCGGGGAGGTGTTGCGATCGACCAAGGGAGACATCATGCACAGCGTACAAAAGATTACCCCGTGTTTATGGTTCAACGGCCACGCCGAGGCGGCGGCCCTGTTTTATACGGGGATTTTCCCCAATTCGAAGATCGGCCAGATCCTGCGCTATGGCGAGGAGGGCAGGGAAATCCACCGCCAGGAGCCTGGCAGCGTCTTGACGGTAGCGTTCGAACTCGACGGCCAGACGTTCACGGGCCTGAACGGCGGCCCCCTGTTCCAGTTTTCCGAAGCGATCTCGTTCCAGGTCAATTGCGAGACCCAGGACGAGGTCGACCACTACTGGAACCAGCTGTCCGAAGGCGGGCCGCCGGAAGCCCAGCAGTGCAGCTGGCTCAAGGACCAGTTCGGCGTGTCCTGGCAAATCGTGCCCACCATCATGGTCAAGCTGTTGACGGACCCCGATCCCGTCAAGGCCCAGCGCGTGATGAAAGCCATGATGGGCATGAAAAAGATCAACATTGACGAGATCAAGCGGGCCTACGCGGGCTAGTCTGGCCGATCGGGCGGGTGGAGCGGGGCGCACGCCAGCGGCGCGCCCTGTCCAAGATGGCCGGCATTTGCTATAGTCCCAGCCATCTTTCCATCCGCCTACAGACCCTGCCATGACCACAAGCACCAGCAGCACCATCGCGCCCCGCACCTTCGGCACGCCCCTGTCTTCCACCGCCATCAAGGTCATGCTGCTGGGTTCCGGCGAACTGGGCAAGGAAGTGATCATTTCACTGCAGCGACTGGGCGTGGAAGTGATCGCCGTCGACCGCTATCCGAACGCGCCGGGCCATCCGGTGGCGCACCGCTCGCACGTGATCGACATGAGCGACGGCGTGGCGCTGGCAGCCCTGATAGCCCTGGAAAAGCCGGACTTGATCGTGCCGGAAATCGAAGCCATCGCCACCGACACCCTGGCGGCGCTGGAAGCAGCGGGGCAAATCACGTGCATCCCGAACGCCCGGGCGGCCGTGCTGACGATGAACCGCGAAGGCATCCGCACCCTGGCGGCGGAAACCCTGGGCGTGGCGACGTCGCCGTACCGCTTCGCCAGCAGCCTGCAGGAGTTGCAGGCCGCTTGCCAGGAAATCGGCTTCCCGTGCGTCGTGAAACCCGTGATGTCCTCGTCGGGCAAGGGCCAGTCCAAGCTCGATAGCGCGCAAGACGTGGAAACGGCATGGGCGTATGCGGCCAGCGGCAGCCGTGTCGATACGGGCCGGGTCATCGTCGAGGGTTTCATCGACTTCGATTACGAGATCACCCTGCTGACGGTGCGCGCCGTCGGCGCTTCGGGACAGGTCGAGACGCAGTTCTGCGAGCCGATCGGCCACTTGCAGGTGCATGGCGACTACGTGGAATCGTGGCAGCCGGCGCGCATGGCGCCGCTGGCCCTCGAGCGTTCGCGCGACATCGCCCGCAAGGTGACGGACAACCTGGGCGGCCTGGGCCTGTTCGGCGTGGAGCTGTTCGTCAAGGACGACATGGTGTGGTTCTCGGAAGTGAGCCCCCGTCCGCACGACACGGGCATGGTTACCATGGCCAGCCAGGTGCAGAGCGAATTCGAGCTGCACGCGAAAGCCATCCTCGGCTTGCCCGTCAACGTGGCGCTGCGCTCGCCCGGCGCCTCGGCCGTCATCTATGGCCAGCTGGAAGCGAAAGGCATCGCCTTCGAAGGCGTGGCCGATGCCTTGAGCGTGCCGGGTGCGGACTTGCGCCTGTTCGGCAAGCCGGAATCGTTCGCCCGCCGCCGCATGGGCGTGGCGCTGGCCACGGCCGACGATATCGATACGGCCCGCGCGCGCGCCGTGCTGGCCGCATCCAAAGTGAAACCGGTCGCCCGCTGATGGCAGAGGCCAGCCTGCCGCAGGCCGACGCCGGCGGCGACGACGTCAAGCGCAAGCTGCGCGGCCACATCGCGCGGCGCAACCTGGCCGGCGCCGCCAACGACTGCAAGTGGAACGAACTGCTGGCCTTCATGCGCGGGCGCACCGACTGGGCGCCGTCGTACCGTTACGGCTCCGTCACCGGCTATGTGTCGCGCTGGGATACTGAATGGGATTACCACCCGCCGTTCCCGTTCATGGGCGTGGAGTGGCTGGACATCAGCTTGTATTCGGAAGAACACGTGGCCATGCTGCTGCCCAGGAAGATCATTGACCACGGCGTGTGGATCGTGCCGGAACTGGAACGCATCGGCTTCGATTTCGAAGTGCGCGACCGGGTGGCGCGCATCTGGGGCTATTTGCCCCGTTCCTACGACGACTTTCCTCCCGCCGACTAATTCAAAGAGTATTCTCATGCCTGAAAACGCTATCCCCCAAGTACCGCAACCTGACGACGCCGTCGTCGGCAAGGAAGCGGGCGCGCAGATGCTGGCTACGGCCTGCGCCGCGCGCGACGCCTTCTATGCCACCCTGGGCGCCATGGACGCCGACGTGCTGGCGCCACTGGTCAACCCGGCCTTCATGGGCGGCCCGCGCTGGCCATCGTTGCGCCAGGCCTGGAGGGTGATCCGACGGAGTGATTCCATCCTCATCGCCAGCGATGGCTTGAGCGATCCGTTCGAGGATGACGACGACGTGTTCGTCCCGCGCGGCCATCTGCTGGAAGTGTGCATCGAGGCGCCGCTGTCCGCCTTCGACGGCAAGGAAGTGGCGCATTCCTGGCTCTTCGACGTCATTTACCAGGTCAGCCAGAACGTGGCCGACCATGGCTCCATCGATTTGCTGGTGCAGCGCCATGGCAGCGTGTCGATGGCGCTGGACTTGCAGCAGGCACCGGAGGGACTGGAAGACGAAAACGAACAGGTGGGTGTGCTGCTGGCCCAGGGCGCAAGCAGCATTCCCCCATCCTTCGACACGCCGTATGGCGAAGTGCTGCTGCTGACGCTTACCGTGCTGCAGCCGGCCGAACTGGCGTACATCAGCGAGGCCGAAGACAAGGCCCAATCGCGGCGCGACCTGGCCGCCGCGCTGGCCGCTTCGCCGACGGGCCATCTGAGCGTGGCCAGGCGGCCGGCCGTCATTCCCCGCTAGGCTGCTCGACGGGCGGCACGGCCGGTTCTTGCGGTGTTTCCTTCGCTTCCATGATGGCCGGCGGCGGCTCGCTCCACTTGCCCACCGCCTTCAGCTTGTTCTTCAGCCCCGGCAGGGGAAAACCCAGGGCATAGGCTTTTTGCGCGTGCACGCTGGCCTTCTCGTATTCCTTCTTCTTCACATACATCAGGCCCAGGTTGTACTGGATGGTGGCCTGCTCGGGCGCCAGGCGGCTGGCCGCGTCCAGCTGTTCCAGCGCCGTCGCGTCCTGGCCCGTGGACAGCAAATAGCTGCCATACACCATGCGCGCCGTCACGTCGTGCGGCGCGAAGGCGATCGCCCGCTCAAAATAGCAGCTGACCGTGTAGCGGGCGCCGGGCGGCTGCGCGCTTTTCAGGCGCAAGCCCAGCTTGGCCATCGAGGCCAGCGCCCGGTGGTGATTCGGGAAGTGCTCCAATGTGTAGCTGATGTCGGCGCCCAGGCTGCCCGTCAGGCCCTGCGCGAGCGTTTCCACTGCCCGTGAAAAATGGAACTTTTCGACCACGGACAGGCCCTCGCGGTCTTGCGCGCTCGTATAGTCACCGCCCGGCGTGTGCTTGACGTAGGGCGGGCAATCGGCGGCGCCGGCGCCGGCGCAACAGGCGGCGAGGGCGCAGGCTAACAAGGGATGCTTCATGTCGGGCTCCTGTGACTGACCTGGTCCAGCAAATCGGCCAGGGCGTTGCTGCGGGCTTGCCGCGATTGCAGGGCGATGGCGGCGGGGCTGGCCAGCGGCGCGCGTCCCTGGCGCGCCAGTTCCAGGAAGCGCAGCAGCGCTCGCGCGCAGTCGCTGCCCGACGCCAGCTGGCCGATGGTGTCGATGCCGCAGTGGCGCAGCTTGGCCGCGCTGTCGCCCGCCAGGTCGGTCAGTGCCAGGATGGGCCGGCGGCAGCGCAGGTATTCGTACAGCTTGGCGGGAATCTGTCCGTTGCAATTGGCCGCCTGCAGCAGCAGCAAGCCGTCGGCGGCCAGCATTTCCTGCAGCGCCGCGCCGTGCGGCTGCAGGGGTTCCAGGCGCACCAGGTCCTGGATGCCGTATTTCGCCAGCAGGCTGGCCAACCACGCATCGTGGCCCGTGGCGCGCAGCACCAGCTGGAAATTGCGGGCATGCAGCACGCCGTCGTGCCGCAGCCGCGCCAGGGCTTCGAACAGCGCTTGCGGATCGCGCTCGGACGGGTAGATCACTCCGCTGTGCAGCAGCAGGAAGCGGCTGCGCTGGCCGCGCGGCCCGTCCTGCGGCGCGGCGCCCTCGTCATCGTCGTGGCCATTTTCGATCAGGCGGAAGCGTTCGCGCCCCACCTGCGCCAGGCGCCGCTGGTGCGCCGCGATGGCGCCCGGCGTGGTGCAGACGATGGCCGCGCTGCGCGCCGCGATGCGCTGTTCGATCCACGCATGCATGCGGTGCAGGCGCGGCTCGGGCGGATACGGCGCCAGCGGGTCGCTGTCATCGAGCATGGGGTCGCGCTGGTCGGCGACCCATGGCAGGCCGCTGAGTTTTTGCAGGGTCAGCGCGATCAGGTGCGCGGTGGCTATCGGATACGTCGACCAGATGGCGTCGGGCCGGTATTGCCGGATCATGCGCAGGCCGGCCGGCACGGCGCTCAGCCACCAGGAACTCCAGCGGTCGGGCAGCGCCAGGCAGCGCGGGTAGCGCCCGCCGATGGCCAAGTGGCGCGCCGCGTCCAGCGCCAGGGTGCGCCGCACGGTCGCTTGCGCGCCGATCTGCGCCAGCTGCGTATCGCCCCGCTGCGCATACGCGAACGGCGCGGGACTGAGCACCAGCGGCTGCCAGCCGCAGTCGGGCAAATGACGGGCAAAGCCCAGGGTGCGCAGGATGCCGCTGCCGCCGGCCAGCGGCGGAAAATGGTAGGCGATCATCAGCACCCGTTTTGGTCGGGCCGCGTTCGGTCGGACCGCGTTCGGCGAGGTCCTTACCATGACTGCAGCCACCGCGCGCACAGCTGCTCCACTTCGCCGCGCCAGGCGGCGCTGGCGAACGTATGGTTGGCGCCATCGACCTGCGCCTGCGTCCATTGCAGGCGGGCGGTCACGGCGCGCCAGGCAGGATCGCCATCGAGCAGGGCTTGCCACTCGCGCGCGCCAAGGTCGTCGCCGCTGAGGATCAGCAGTACCTTGCCCTGGAATTGCGCCAGCGCCCGCAGCAGGGCTGGCGCGGGCGCGTCGTCTTCCGGCGTTGCCGGTTCTTGCGTGGCGGCCGCCACCTGCCGCAGCGAGGCCAGGCTGGCGCCCAGTCGCAATCCGCCGCTGGCCAGCTTGCGCCAGAAACCGCCTTGCAGCAGGCGTGGCAAATAATAGTGGCGCAGGGTGGCGCGTGCCAGGCCGGCGCTGCTGCGCACCCACGGGTTGAGCATGACCAGCGCTTTGACGCGCGCGTCATGCGGCGCATGGCAGGCGGCCGCCGTGGCGCCATCGCACAAGCCCCACAGCGCCACTTCGCGCAAGGCCGGCACGGCGTCGAAGAATTGCGCCAGCGCGCCGGCGATGTCGGGACCGGCGGCGCGGTAATCGCGCGCGCTGCCCTCGCTGTCGCCCATGCCGCGCAAGTCGAAACGCAGCACGGGCCAGCCTTGCGCAGCCAGGGCGCGGGCCAGCAAGACGAACTGGCGGTGGCTGCCGGCGCGGTACTGCGGCCCGCCCGTGACGATCAATACGCCGCGCTGGCCCGGCACGCCGGGCAGGCTGAGGATGCCGGCCAGGCGTGCCTGCGCCTCGCTGTCTTCCGCTGTGCTGCGAAAGCGCAGGGCCAGCTCGCGCACAGCGTGCGCCGCGGGGCGCTGCAGGCCGTCGTCGCGCTTCATGGCGGGGGCCTTTCCTCGTCGAGCCAGTCGCGGCACAGTTTCCGCGTGGCGTACAGCAGTTGCGGACACGCCAGCAGTTCACCGCTGTGCCAGAACGGGCCGTCATCGAAGCTGGCCACATGCACGGCGGCGCCGCGTTCGCGCCATTGCCGGGCCAACAGCGGCGGCGACCACGGGCCCGTTTGGTCCCCCGCGTGGTAATCGAGCCAGTAGACAGGCATGGCGGGCAGCAGCGCGGCTACGCTGACGTCATCGATGGCCTGCGCCAGTTCTGGCGCCAGCAGGTAGCCGGCCACTTCCACAGCTTCACCGTTCGCCAGCGCGGCGCGCGCCTGGCCGGGCGCTTCCTGTGTAGTCCCGGTCAGCATGCGGGTCGCCAGGCGCAGGCGCAGGAAGCGGTCGATGCTGCGCCGCCCGTCGAGTTCCGGTTGCCACAGCAGCAGGCGCGCCAGGGGCAGCGGCGGGCGGCGGGCGAAATCGAGGGCCAGCAGGGCGCCCAGGCGCAAGCCCCACACGGTCAAGGGGCCGTCGACCCGCTGCGCCATCCACGCGCAAGCCAGGTGCAGGTCGTTGTGCCAGATGTCCCAGCGCGCTTCGCCAAAGTCGCCGCTGCTGTCGCCGCAGCCAAACAGGTCGATCTGCAGCACGCTGTAGCCGGCGGCGGCAAAGGCGCGCGCCTGCGCGGCGGCCACGTGGCGGCTTTTATTGAGCTCTTCGGCGAATGGATGGACGTAGAGGATGCCGCCGCGCGCGGCCTGGCCCGGCGGCGGCAGGTGCAGCAGGCAGTAGCGCTGGCCGCCGCTGGCGGGCAGGAAGAAGGGCAGCAGCGGCAGCGCGTCGAGGGCGGCGCGGTTCATGGTCGCAGCTTTGCAAACACGAAATCGTGCAGGGTACCCACGGTGGCGAAGTGGCGCGCGTGGATGTCGTCGTCGTCGACGCTGATGCCGAAATGGTCTTCCAGCGCGGCGATCACGCCGATCACGGCCATCGAGTCGAGTTCCGGCACGCTGCCCAGGAGCGGCGTGTGGGCCTCCAGCACGCGCCCGTTCAAGCCCAGGGTGGTGTCGAGGATGTGCTTTACTGCTTCAAGATGCGGCATGTCAGCTCCAGGGAAGGGTAGTGCGGCAGGGACGACGTATCGAAGGCCAGGCAGGGGATATCGCCGGGGCGGCGCGACAGGTGCAGGTACGGCGGCAGGCTGGCGGCCATGGCTTGCCAGCGGCCGCAGCGGATAAACGTGGCCGTGCCCAGCGCGTGCGTGCCCAGGCGCGCATGGGCGCCCAGCGAGGCGCGGTTGAAGCGCGAAATGCGGCTGCACGACCAGCGCACGCCCTGCGCGTACAGCACGGCGTTGGCTTCTTCCCACAGGCGCGCGAAGACCAGGCCGCCCCGTTGTTCCGGATGCACCCACACGTCCAGGTCCCAGGACGACTGCTGCGACGCCAGCGCATAGCGGGCGCGCACCTCGTCTTCCTGGCAGCCGTGGCGCAGCAGCCAGATCCAGCCGGCCATGCCGGTCTTGTTCCGCGCCACCAGGCATTGCGCACCCTGGCGATAGCGTTCGCCCAGCGCGCCGGGCCGGCGCTCGGGACCGGGGGGCAAGTCCGCTTCCGCCAGGCAGGGCGTCACCGTGATCGACTGGCCGCGCCCACGGCACAGCGAGCCGGGCGCCACGGCTTGCGCGACGAATTGATAACGATATAGCGCGCAGCGCCCGCCCGGCATGCGGGCCAGAAGCCGTGCCACGGCCAGCCAGGCGCTGTCGCGCCAGCCCAGCTGGCGAAGGCTGTCGGCTAGCCGTTGCAGCAAGGGAAATTCCGGGGACAGGGCCATGGCGGTCGAGGAGGGGGCGGCTATGCAGCCAACGCTGTCCATTAGAGCGCAGCGGCCCGGGGCCGATGTTGCGCGGCCTCAAGCATTGCGCCGGATCGGCGGCCGCCCGCCGCGAGAGGCGCTTACTTGATAAAAATCAACACTGCCGCGCCCGTTTGTCCCAATCATAGGGGATGCATGACCTGGCATGCCGAGCAGAGGGGCGAAACGATGGCGACACTGATACACGATCTGATCTTCGAAACGGCGCAGCGCGCCCCCCACGCGCCGGCCCTGTCGTGGCAGGGCGAGGAAATAGGCTATGCCGCGCTGGCGCAGTCCGTGCGCGAGGCGGCCGGCACCCTGCTGACCCTGGGCTTGCAGCGTGGCGCGCGCGTGGCCGTGTACCTGGAAAAACGCCCGGAAAACGTTAGCGCCGTGTTCGGTACGGCGGCCGCCGGCGGCGTGTTCGTGCCCGTCAATCCGCTGCTCAAGCCGGACCAGGTGGCTTACATCCTGGCCGATTGCAATGTGACCATCCTCGTCACGTCGCGCGAACGCCTGGCGCAGCTGGGCCCGGCGCTGGCCGCCTGTCCGGACTTGCGGACGGTGCTGCTGACGGGCGAAGGGCATGCGGAGTCTCGCCTGGACAAGGTCCGCGTGCTGCCGTGGACTGCGGTGCCCGCCAATGTGCCCGCCTTTGGTGCGCCCGTACCCAAGCCGCATGCGGCGATCGACATCGATATGGCTGCCATTTTATATACCTCCGGCAGCACGGGGCGGCCGAAAGGCGTGGTGCTGTCGCACCGCAACATGCTGGCGGGCGCGCTCAGCGTGTCGGGCTACCTGCGCAACACGCCGGAGGACCGCATTTTATGCGTCCTGCCGCTCAGTTTTGACTATGGCTTGAGCCAGCTGACGACGGCGTTTGCCAGCGGCGCCTGCGCCGTGCTGATGAATTATCTGCTGCTGCGCGACATCGTCGAAGCCGTGGAGCAGGAAGCCATCACGGGCCTGGCCGCCGTGCCGCCCCTGTGGGTGCAGCTGTCGCAGCTGAGCTGGCCATTGTCCACGCCCTTGCGCTACATCACCAATTCGGGCGGCGTGATGCAACGCTCCACGCTCGACAAGCTGCGCCAGTCGTTGCCGCGCACCCAGGTCTACCTGATGTATGGCTTGACGGAAGCGTTCCGCTCCACCTACCTGGCGCCGGAACAGCTGGAGCGGCGTCCCGATTCCATCGGGCAAGCGATTCCCAACGCGGAAGTGCTGGTGCTGCGTCCGGATGGCAGCGTGTGCGACGCGGACGAGCCGGGCGAGCTCGTGCACCGCGGCGCGCTGGTGGCGCTCGGCTACTGGAACGATGCGGCGCGCACGGCCGAACGCTTCAAGCCGCTGCCGCCGCAGGCCAGCGGCCTGGTGCTGCCGGAACTGGCTGTCTGGTCGGGCGACACGGTGCGCCGCGATGCCGATGGCTATCTGTATTTCGTGGGCCGCAGCGACGACATGATCAAGACGTCCGGCTACCGGGTCAGCCCGGCCGAGATCGAGGAAGTGGCGTATGCAAGCGGGCTGGTGGGCGAAGCGGCCGCGCTGGGCTTGCCCCACGCCGTGCTGGGCCAGGCCATCGCCTTGCTCGTCACGCCCGCGCCCGGTGTGGAATTGCTGCGCGACAGCGTGCTGGCCGCCTGCCGCGCCCGCTTGCCCAGCTATATGGTGCCGCTGTGGGTGGAAATCCGCAACGGCGTGCTGCCGCGCAATCCGAACGGCAAGATCGACCGTCCCTTGCTGGCCAGGGAACTGGCACGCGCGTATGCGGTCCAAACAGGAGATGCCGCATGAAGGACTTGATCCACTCGAACAATACGGAATTGCCACCGCACCCACCGCTGCGCCAGTTTGCGGTGGAAAACGACATGCTGCTGGTCGGCGGCTTGCCCCTGCGCCGGCTGGCCCAGAGGGTAGGCAGCACGCCGTTCTATGCCTATGACCGGGCGCACATCACGCGCCGCGTGACGGAACTGCGCGCCGCCTTGCCCGCTGGCGTGCACGTGCATTACGCCATGAAGGCCAACCCCATGCCTGCCGTGGTGCAGTGGCTGGCGGGCTTGGTCGATGGCATCGATGTGGCCTCGGGCGGGGAACTGGCCACGGCGCTCGATACGCCCATGCCGGCCGAGCGCATCAGTTTTGCGGGACCGGGCAAGAGCGATGGCGAACTGGCGCGGGCCGTGGCGGCTGGCGTGTTGATCAACGTGGAGTCTGGCACCCAGCTGGAAAGGGTGGCGCTGGCCAGTGAACGGCTGGGCGTGATGGCCAGGGTGGCCGTGCGCGTGAATCCCGATTTTGCCTTGCGCCGCACGGGCATGCGCATGGGCGGCGGCGCGCAGCCGTTTGGCGTCGATGCGGCCCTCGTGCCGGCATTGCTGGGCCGCATCGGCCAGCTGGGGCTGGATTTTCACGGCTTTCACCTGTATGCAGGTTCGCAAAGCCTGTCGGCGACGGCCCTGGCCGAAGCACAGGCCCTGAGCGTGCAGCTGGCTCTGCAACTGGCCGACAGCGCGCCATCGCCCTTGCGCACCCTGAATATCGGCGGCGGCTTTGGCGTGCCGTATTTTCCCGGCGACCAGGCGCTCGACCTGGCGCCCGTCGCCGCAGGCTTGCAGCGGCAGCTCGCCATCCTGGCCCAGGCGGCACCGGGCGCGCGCCTGAACCTGGAACTGGGCCGCTATCTGGTGGCCGAGGCGGGCGTGTACGTGTGCAAGGTGCTCGAACGCAAGGTGTCGCATGGACAAGTGTTTCTGGTGACGGATGGCGGCTTGCACCATCATTTGGCCGCGTCCGGCAACTTTGGCCAGCTGATCCGCAAGAATTACCCGGTCGCCATCGGCAACCGGCTGCAGGGCGGGGCGCGCGAAGTGGCTTCCGTCGTGGGACCGTTGTGCACGCCGCTGGACTTGCTGGCCGACCAGATGGAGATGGCGCGGGCCGAAGAGGGCGACCTGGCGGTGGTGTTCCAGTCGGGCGCGTATGGCTTGACGGCCAGTCCGACGGCCTTTCTCGGCCATCCGCTGCCGGCCGAGGTACTCGTATGAGCGGCCTGTGCGGTTGGTTGGCGATGGCGGGCGGGGGGCATGCCGGCGGCAGCGCAGCCGATGGCGCAGCCCAGGCCGCCTTGGCAAGCATGGCGGCGCCCTTGTCGCGCTTCGATAGCGCGCCCTTGGCCGCCAGCTTGAGCGAAGTGGGCGGGGTGGCCGTGGCCGCCATCGACGGCAGCCGCCATGTGTACCAGCAAGATGGCTTGCAGGTGGCCATCTGGGGCCGGCCCGAACTCGACGGCTCGGCGGACGATGTGGCATGCCGCCTCGCTTCCCTGTGGCTGAGCCGGGGCGTGGCGGCTTGCGCCAGCCTGTCGGGGCCATTTGCGCTGGCCATTCTCGACGCCTTTTCCGGCTCGGCCCTGCTGGCCGTGGACCGTGCCGGCATGCATCCGCTCAGCTACGCGAACAATGCGCAAGGCTTGTTCTTTGCTTCCTCGCATGACGCCTTGCTGGCTCATCCGTCCGTGCGGGGGGCGCTCGATCCGCAAGCCCTGTATCACTATTTGTTCTTCCACATGGTGCCCGGCCCGGCCACGGCCTATCTTGGCCAGCAGCGCTTGTTGCCCGGTGAATACCTGCATGTGCGGGGTGGCAAGCAATGCAAGGGCAGCTACTGGCAACTGGCCTTCCAGGAGCCGGCTGCGCGCACGCGCACGCGGGCCAGCTTTGCCAGCAACAAGCAGGAATTCCTGCGCCTGCTGCGCCAGGCCGTGGAAAGCGGCCTGGGTGCGGATGGGGCGGACACGGGCGCGTTTCTCAGCGGCGGCACGGACAGTTCCACCCTGGCCACCATCATGGGCCAGGTGACGGGCCGGCCCGCGCGCACGTATTCCATCGGTTTTGACGCGCCCGGCTATGATGAAATGGCGTATGCGCGCCTGGCCGCCAGCCATGCGGGCAGCATCCACCACGAACGCTATGTGACGCCAAACGACGTGCTGGCCGCGATTCCCGCCATGGCGGCCATTTTCGACCAGCCTTTCGGCAATGCCTCGGCCATTCCCGCCTACTATTGCGCGCAGATGGCGCGCGAGGATGGCGTGACGCGCCTGCTGGGCGGCGACGGCGGCGATGAATTGTTTGGCGGCAATGAGCGCTATGCGCACCAGGCATTGCTGTCGCAGTACGAGCGCTTGCCCGTCATGTTGCGCCAGGCCATCATCGAGCCGCTGCTGTTCCGCGAGCGCGCGGGCAAACCGTGGCGGCTGGGCGACAAGGCGCGCCGCTACATCGAGCAGGCGAGCCTGCCGCTGCCGGCCCGCCTCGACAGCTACAACCTGCTGCTGCGCCATGGCCACCGCACGGTGCTGGAAGCGGGTTTTATCGATACCATCGACCCGGGCATGGCGCCTGGCTGCGTGAATGGTGCGTATTGGGAACGCCAGGGCCAGGGATTGAGCCAGATCAATGAGTTGCTGGCGCTGGACATGCGGTTTACCCTGGCCGACAACGACCTGTTCAAGGTGCGCAAGGCGTGCGAACTGGCCGGTGTGGAAGCGGCGTTTCCCTTCCTGCACGATGCGATGGTGGCGTTCGCTGCACGCCTGGCGCCGCAGGACAAGCTCGACGGCATGCGCCTGCGGCCTTTCTTCAAGCGGGCGCTGGCGGAAATCCTGCCGCCGGCCATCGTGCGCAAGAAAAAGCACGGCTTCGGCTTGCCTTTCGGCCAGTGGCTGCACAGCCACGTGCCGCTGCGCGAGTTTGCCTTCGACAATCTGACCCAGCTGCGCGGGCGCGGCATCGTGCGGCCCGCCTTCATCGACGATCTGCAAGGGCGCCTGCTGGCGGAACACCCTGCCTATCACGGCACCATGGTGTGGCTGCTGCTGATGCTGGAACAGTGGCTCAGCCAGCATCCGGGCGCGCTGGGTGCGCTTGCCGGCGGTTTTGCCGCATGCGCCACAGAAACGCCAGGCGTCCTCGATCCCACGGCGTAAAGCGGGGCAACTGCAGCAGGTCGAGTCCCGCGCCAGGGCGCGCCACGCCCCAGTCCGTGGCGACAGCCGCCTTGAAACCGAGGTCTTTGACCATGGCCACGTGCGGCGCGCCGTAGTCGCGTCCGGCCTTGCCATTCGGATAGGCAAACAGGGAGACGGGCGCCTGGATCAGCGCTTCCAGCTGCTGCTTGCCATGGGCGATGTCGCGCTGCGCCGCCCGCTCCGCCAAGGTGGACAGGATCGGATGGCTGGCCGTGTGCGCGCCAAGTTCCATGCCGGCCGCATGCAGCTGGCGCAGCTGCGCCGTGCTCAGCATCGCCGCCGGGCCTGCCGTGGCGCCCGCCTGGCGGCGGATCTGCATGGCCAGCTGCTGGCGCCGGGCAAATGGCTGGTATTTGAGCTGGCCCAGCAAGGTGGCGATGGCCGCCTGCCGCTGTGCCAGGCTGGCGACGGGGAACGTTCCCAGGCCGTGTACGCGCAAGTCCAGCACGGGGCCTGGCGCGTGGCGCACGGCCTCGACCACCGTATCGTTCCACATCTGTCCGCCATCCAGGTAGCCCGTGGCGATAAAGAATGTGGCGTGCAAGCCATGGCGCTGCAGCAACGGCAGGGCCACTTGCGCATTGTCCGCATAGCCATCGTCGAAGGTGATGCAGGCGGCGCGCGGCGGCAGGCTGCCATCCTGCAAGCGCCGCACGGCATCGCTGAGCGGCAGCGGCGTATAGAAACGTTGCAACAGGCCCAGCTGGCGCTGGAACAGGGCCGCATCCACTTCGCCGGGAAACAGCGGATCGGGCCGCGCCAGCACGCGGTGGTAGATCAGGATGGACAGCGTCGCCGTCATGGCTGCTCCGCCACCGTTGCCTGGGCCTTGGCCGGGCGGGATGCAAGGGCCGGCGCCTGCTGTTCGACGATGATGCGCGTGGCGATCAGGGCGGCCATCAGGTAATACGGCATGTCGAAGTACAGCAGGCTGAGGAAGGCGCCCCCCACGGCAAAGCCGATCAGGCTGGCCTGGCTCATGGTGGCCAGGCCGTGCGCCCAGCGCAATTCCGGCTTGCCCCGCGTGCGGCGGATGATGGCGGTCGCCGTGCGCCAAGTGGCGATGCCCAGCGCCAGGTAGATGAAGAGGCCGACGAAGCCGTGTTCGCCCAGCGCCTGGAAATAGATGCTGTGCGCCGCATGCACATCCGTGGGAATGGGCGCATAGCGGGCAAAGATGGCGGCGTCGGAGACGTCGAAGCCGCCGCCGAGAAAACGGTCGCGCGCCAGGTTCCAGGCCATGCGCCAGGCATTCAGGCGGCCCATGGCGGACACATCGTCCTGATACGTGTTGATGGTGTCCATGCGTTCGGCCCAGCGCTCGGGCATGAAGGCCAGCAACAGCGGCGTGACCGTGCCGAGCAGCGCGCCCAGCACCATCTTGCGCTCGCTTTTCAGCCACATGAACAGGCCCATGGCGGCGATGGCCAGCAGCGCGCCGCGCGAATACGAGCCCAGCGCGGACAGCGCGGACAGCAGCATGGCCGCCGACAGGCCGTGGCGATGCCAGCGCTTGTCCGTGTTTTGCTGCAGATAATACATGAGGGGGATGGTGATGATCAGGGCCAGGGCCAGCGCATTGTTATCGCCAATAAATGTTTCTTCCGGTCCCCAGACCCGCTCCGTGCCGCCGCTGCGGATGGTGAAGATGCCGCCTTTCACGCCGTAGTAGCCGATCGAAACCACCAGCACCCAGACCAGGCGCACGATGTCCTGCCGCGTGCGTATCACCATCATCACCACAAAGCTCATCAGCATGATCTTCATGACCTTGTTCCACTGCACCCACGACGACTCGGGCAGCAGGGCGAACGGCGCCGTCAGGTTCATCCACGCGACGAACAGCAGCAGCAGCACGCTGACGGGCGTCAGGGGCAGGTTTTTCGGCTCGCGCGTCATCACGAGGCTGACCAGGGTGGCGATGGCGATGATGAAGGCGAACGGCATGTGGGTGGCGAAACCCCAGCCCTGCGTGTGCGGGTTCATGACGCTGACCCAGACCCACATCAGGCCGCCGATGGCCGGCGCCTTCAGGATGAAGGGCAGCGAACCCAGGATGATGACGGTAATCAGTATGTCGCGCATGAAGGGGGACGCTCCTGGTGTTGCCCGGGTTGGCAAGGTCTTGATGCCTGTCAACGGGCTGGCGGGCAGGCTCAGTACACTGGATCAATACCGTTCGGCGTTGTTGAAACTGCCAATCAGTTTTGTCATGGTAAGACCAAGGAGGCATGTCCTTGTTGACCGTTCTCATGGCGACCTATAATGGCGCCGGCACCTTGCCCCAGGTATTGCGCGCCTACATGGGACTGCGCGCGCCCGTGGGCGGCTGGCGCCTGGTCATCGCCGACAATGGCAGCACTGACGCCACGGCCCGGGTGATCGCCGCCTTCCGCGGTCACTTGCCCTTGAGCTATGTCTACGTGGCGCGGCGGGGACGCAGTCCGGCCCTGAACGGGGCCGTCGAATATGCCTTGCGCCTGGGCGGCGACGGCGGCGAGCTGTTCGTCTTTGGCGACGATGACGCCATGCCCGCATCCGACTGGCTGTGCCGCCTGCAGGACAGCGCGCGAGATCACCCCGGCTACGCCCTGTTCGGCGGCGCCATCGTGCCCGCCTGGCGGGAACAGCCGGAGGACTGGCTGCTGCGCCTGACCCCTGTCGGCTTGACGTGGGGCATTACCAGCCCCGACCTGCGCGACGCGCCCGTGTATCCGGGCCTGGTGTGGGGCGCCAACATGGCGATACGCCGCCGCATCTTCGAGGCGGGCGCCCGCTATGACGAAAGCATCGGCCCGCAGGGCGCCAATTACGCCATGGGCAGTGAAACCCGGCTCAACCTGGAGATGCATGCGGCTGGCAACCCATCCTGGTTCTGTCCACAGGCGAGGGTGGCGCACATCATCCGCACCACGCAAGTGCAGCGCGCCTGGATACTGCGCCGCGCCATGCTGTTTGGCCGGGGTCAATGCCGGCTGGCGACACTCGCACCCAGCGTGGAGCTGCTGGGCGTGCCGCGCTGGATGCTGGGCAGATATGTGCGCGATTCCCTCGGCGCCGTGCGGGCCTGGCTGCGGCGCGACCATGCCGAGCTGTTCCTGCGCCAGTGGGAACGGGCCTGGCTGCGGGGCTTTTTTCATGAAGCGTGGCGCGGACGGCGCAAGCGCCTGCCGCGCATCGTCATCAGCAGTTATTCGGGCGAGCTGGGCGGCATGGAGCTGCGCATGGCGCAAGAGGCGAGCATACTGGGCGCGAATGGCTATGACAGCGTGCTGGCCCTGCGGCGCTTTCCCGGTTTTACTGCCTGGGCGCACGGCTTGCGCGCGCAGCATCTGCAGGTGCAAGTGTATGAGCCGCCCTTGTTTCTCGAACACTGGGCCTGGCGGCGCTGGAATTGGCTGCGCGCCAGGGTCACGGGTGCGTGGCGGCTGCGGCGGCTGCGGCCCGATCTCGTCCACGTGGCGTTTTGCTGGACCAGCTATGGCGCTTCCATCCTGTGGCTGGCCCGGCAATGCCGCTTGCCGGCCGTGATCAGCGTGCACAATGCGTTTCCGCTGGAAGCCTTCAGCGACTGGCAGCGGCCCCGGCTGCAGGAAGCGTTCCGCAGCGTCAAGGGCGTGTATGCCGTGTCGCCGTCGGCCATGCGGCATTTCCTCGACCTGTACCGCGACATGCTGGCGCCGCAGACGCGGCTGGCCGTGATTCCCAACGGCGTCGATACGGACACTTTTGTTGTTTCGCCCGAACGCCGGATGCTGGCGCGCAAGCAGCTGGGGCTGCCGCCGGACGCGCTCGTGCTCGGGTGCGTGGCGCGGCTTTCCGCACAGAAACGCCCGCAAGCGCTGCTGGCTATGTTTGCCCGCCTGGTCGCGCAGTTTCCCAACTTATATTTAGTGCTCGTGGGCACGGGGCCGCTGGACGCCATGCTGCGGCTGCAGGCGCAGCAATCGGGAGTGCAGAAAAGAGTCGTGTTTGCCGGCTTCCAGCAGCGCGTCGAACTGCTGATGCCGGCCTTCGACTTGCATGTGCTGCTGAGTAAAAATGAGGGTTTCGGCATCGCCACCATCGAAGCCATGGCCTGCGGCGTGCCGGCCGTGGGCACGGACGTGCCGGGAACGCACGACATCCTGCACGACAGCGCAGGCGGACTGCTGCTGCCGCTGGACGACGAGCACGCCGCCTGCGCGGCCGTAGCAACGCTGTTGCTCGATGCGCCCCGGCGCGCCCGCATGGGACGGCTGGCCCGCGAGGAGACCGTGCAGCGCTACTCGATGCCGCGCCTGGAACGCCAGCTGCGCCAGTTCTATGCGGGTCTGGTGTAGGCGCGGGCGGCCCGCATGAGCGCCACCCGCCATTCGTTCTTTTTCTCGTTCGCCGAAAAATACACGGTGCTGCTGCTGGGCATCATCGCCACCATGGTGCTGTCGCGCCTGCTTACGCCGGCCGAAGTGGGCGTGTATTCGCTGGGCGCCGTGCTGGTGGCCTTGGCGCAAGTGGTGCGTGATTTTGGCGTGGGGCAATACCTGATCCAGGAAAAGCAGCTCGGCACGGTGAAATTGCGGGCCGCGCTGGCCACCAGCCTGCTCGTCGCCTGGCTGCTGGCGGGCCTGGTGCTGCTGGCCAGCGCGCCGCTCGCGCATTTCTACGGCGAACCCCGGCTGACCCTCGTGCTGCGCCTGCTGGCGATCAATTTCCTCCTGATACCGTTCAGCGCCTTGACCTTGCCTATATTGCGCCGGCAACTGCGCTTTCGCGCCATCTACGCCATCAACGCGGCCAATAGCGTCGTCAACCTGCTGGTGGCCGTGCTGCTGGCGCTGCATGGCCACAGTTACATGAGCATGGTGTGGGCCGCGCTGGCCGGCTCCTGCGCTTCGCTGCTGGTGAGCCTGCTGGTGCGGCCCGCAGAGCTGCCGTGGCTGCCGGGACGGCGCGGCATGGGCGATATCGCCCGCTTTGGCGCGTATGCGACGGGGGGCGGCCTCGTCGACGAGGCGGGCGTGGCGGCGCCGGACCTCATCATCGGCAAGCTGATCGGCATTGAAAGCCTGGCCCAGTTCGGCAAGGCGCAAAGCGTGCTCAATATCTTCAACCAGGCCATCACCAGCGCGATTTCGCCCGTGGTGTTTCCCCTGTTCGCGGCCCGCGCGCGCGGGGAAGGGGGACAGGGCGGGGCGGAACTCGTGTATCTGCGCACGATCAGCTACATGACGGCGCTGGCCTGGCCGTTTTTTCTCTTCCTCGCCTGTATGGCTTTGCCGCTGGTCAAGGTGTTGTACGGTTCGCAATGGCTGGCCTGTGTGCCCTTGATCCGCATCATGTGCCTGTCCTCGGCCGTGTATAGCATGTTCAGCATGGCCCGCTACCTGTTCGTGGCGACGGGCCAGCTGCATGCGCAGGTGCGGCTCGATGCCTGCGCGGGCGTTATCAAAGTGGCGCTGCTGCTGGCGGCGGCGCCGTTCGGCCTGGTGGTGGTGGCTTGGACCGTGGTGCTCAGCAACGTGCTGCGCAGCTGGCTGAACTATGGCTGCCTGCGGCGCTTGAGCGCGCTGGACTGGCGCATCCTGGCCCGGGCATTGCGCAAGAGCCTGCTGCTCTGCGGCGTCAGCGCCGTCGCGCCCATCGCTTCGCTGCTGTGGCTGCCTGTGGAGACCCCGGCGCTGCTGGCGCTGACGGGCACGGCGCTGGCCACCTTGCTGTGCTGGCTGGCCGGCCTGTTCCTGTTGAAGCATGAGCTCGCTGGCGAGTTTCTGTTATTGCAACGCAAGCTGGCTGGCCGTTGGCTGGCAGTCAAATGCACGAAAGGATGACCATGCGTGTCGGTATCTTGTCCTACCCGATGCTGTTCCAGCGCGACGGCGGCTTGCAGATCCAGGTACGCGAAACCATTGCCGCGCTGAACCGGCTGCCCCAGCTGCCGGCGCGGCCCCTGGAAGTGCAACTGGTGGACGCCAACCATGAACGGCTGGCCGATTTCGACGTGCTGCACGTGTTCTCGGCGAGCAATGGCACTTACCGCATCATGGAAATGGCCAGCGAGCAAGGCGTACCGGTGGTGCTGTCGCCGCTGCTGTCGCCGAGCTGGGGCCGGGCCAGCGCCTGGCGCGCGCGGCTGGCCGACCGGCTGGCGGGACGCCTGACGGAGTGGATGGTGCAGACGAGCTATGCGCAGACGCGGCGCGCCTTGCAGCTGGCCGACGTGGTGATCGCCCTGGGCGAGGCCGAACGCGACGCCATGGTGCAAGGTTTCGGCATGCCGCCCGACGCCGTCCGCGTCTTGCCGAATGGGATCAACCCGCATTTCTTCACGGCCAATGGCGATCTGTTCCTGCGCGAAACGGGCATCGCCGGACCGTTCGTGCTGATGGTGGGCAGCATTTCACCGTATAAAAACCAGCTGGGACTGGCCCAGGCGCTGGCGGGCGCCGGCTTGCCCCTGGTGCTGATCGGCGCCGCGCCGCGCGAACAGCAGGCGTATCTGCAACTGCTGCTGGACTTGCCTCACGTCAGCTGGTTGGGCGCGCTCGACCACGCCGACCCGCTGCTGGCCAGCGCCTACCATGCGGCGTCCGTGGCGGCCTTGCCCAGCCAGGGCGAAGTGTTTCCCTTGAGCGTGCTTGAAGCGCTGGCGGCCGGCACGCCTGTCGTCATGACGGCGCAAAGCGCGCTGGACTTGCCCGATTCCGTCTTCGCGCTGCGCAAGGTGGCCTGGGACGATGGCGCCGCGCAGCGCCAGGCCATCCTCGCATTGCTGGCGCTGCCGCCCGAGCGCGCCCGCGTGCAAGCCCTGGTGGAACGTTTTACGTGGGAACGGGTGGCGGCGCAGATTGCCGAGTGTTACTACCAGGCGCAGTCCTTGCCGGCCAGGAGGCAGCATGCTGTTTAATTCCTTCGCTTTCCTGTTCGCATATCTGCCCATCGTGCTGGCCGGCTATTTTTTGCTGGACCGCTTGGCCACCGCCGCTGCATCCGCCAGCTGGCGCCGCCTGGCGCCCGCAATTTGGCTGGCGCTCGCCTCGCTGTTCTTCTATGCCTGGTGGGACGTGCGCTACCTGCCGCTGCTGCTGGCCTCGATCTGCGTCAATTACGGCGCCGGCCGCCTGATCGGCGCCAGCGCGGGCGCGGCCCGCAAGCGCGTGCTGGTCGCCGCGCTGGCGCTAAACCTGGGGTTGCTCGCCTACTACAAATATGCGAATTTCTTCATCGACAGCGTGAATGCCATTGTCGCCGGTGCTGGCGCTGCAAGCCTGCCTTTGTCCGGCCTCGATATCATCCTGCCGATCGGCATCTCTTTCTTTACCTTTACGCAGATCGCCTTCCTCGTCGATTGCTATCGGGGCGAGGTGCGCGAATACCGCTTTATCCACTATGTGCTGTTCGTCAGCTATTTCCCGCACCTGATCGCCGGCCCCGTGCTGCACCACCGCGACATGATGCCGCAGTTCGCCGATCCGGCCAACGCCCATCCGCGCGCCGCCAATTTCGCCATCGGCCTGTCGATCTTTACGATAGGCCTGGCAAAAAAGGTGCTGATCGCCGACAACCTGTCGCCGCTGGCCATGCCCGTGTTCGCGGCCGGCGCCGAACCGACCCTGATCGAAGCGTGGATCGGCGTGCTGGCCTATACCTTCCAGCTGTATTTCGACTTTTCCGGCTATTCGGACATGGCCATCGGCCTGTCGCGCCTGTTCGGCGTGAAATTGCCGCTGAACTTCAATTCGCCGTACAAGGCGGCCAATATCGCGGACTTCTGGCGCCGCTGGCACATGACCTTGTCGCGTTTCCTGCGCGACTATCTGTATATTCCCCTGGGCGGCAGCCGGCGCGGCGAAGCCATGCGCTACCGCAACCTGATGCTGACCATGCTGCTGGGCGGCCTGTGGCATGGCGCCGGCTGGACCTTCGTCATCTGGGGCGGCTTGCACGGCCTGTACCTGGTGCTGCAGCAGGCGTGGCAGCGCGCGTTCGGTTCGCTCCGGGCGCGCTGGTTGCCCGCTTGGTGGTCCACCTTGCTGACCTTTTTTGCCGTCATGCTGGCCTGGATTTTCTTCCGCGCGCCCGACGTGGCCACGGCCTGGGACATCACGGGCGCGCTGGTGGGAAGCAATGGCGTGAGCCTGCCGCGCGGCCTGGCCGGCCACGCGGCCAGCCTGGCGCAATGGGGGCTGCATCCGGCCTTTGACGGCATCCGCTGGATCGAACTGGCCGGCCCCGGCTTGCCCGTGCTGCTGGGCGCCATGCTGCTGGCTTTCAAGGCGCCGAATACGCAGGAAATATTCTTTCTTTACGAGCCCGCCATTGAAAGAATCTTTCAACCGGCAGGACGCTGGGCCTTCAGCTGGCGGCCCACGCGCCGCTGGAGCGTAGGTTTGGCCGCGCTGTTCGTCGCCTGCATCTTCGGCATGAACCGGGTCACCGAATTTCTCTACTTCCAGTTCTGACCATGGATACCGCCGCCCGCCGCTACCTGACCGGCTTTCTCGCCTGCATCTGCCTGGTGCTCGGTTCCGTCTCGCTCCTGAACTACCAGGTCGACCCCTACCTGCTGCACCAGTGGGACAGTCCCTTGCTGCAGCGTCCGCGCCAGTTGAATGAAAAGCTCGGCGCCTGGGCCAAGACCTATGCCGTGGCGCGCTACCGGCCGGCCATCATCTACATCGGCAATTCGCGCACGGAACTGGGCTTGCCGACGGGCGTGCGCGCCTTGTTTGGCGGCAAGAGCGTCTTCAACAGCGCCGTGTCGGGCGCCTCGATCGGCGACGCCATCCGCCTGGCCGAGCATGCGGCCAGGGTCAGCCGCGTCGAGACCATGGTGTGGGGCATCGACGCGCCCACTTTTTCCCTAGACATGGGGGCGGCGCGGGTGGAAGACAGCCTGACGGGCGCCGAGCATGGCTTTTTCGCCCGGCGCGCCCTGGTCAACCTGAAGCGCGGCCTGACCCTGGACATGACGGAGGACAGCGTGCGCATCCTCACCGGCAAGGCCGGCGATGTCTGCCGCTCCAACCTGGCTTTGTATGGACAGCGCGACGAGACGTGCACCCGCAAGGGCATGCGGCACTGGCTCGGCACGAAGGACGCCATTCCCGTGCGCCTGCAGGAGTTCGGCGATGGACTGGGGCCGACGCCGCCATCGACACTGGCGCTGGACGCCAGCATCGGCAAGCTGTGCCGCAGTGGCCTGCGCCTGCGCCTGTATATCAACCCCACGCACGCGCTGACCTTGTATGCGCTGCACTGGCGCGGCAAGTGGGATGCCATGCAGGCCTGGCAGCGGGGACTGGTGCAGCTCGCCGGGCGCCACCGCCAGCAGGGCTGCGACGTGCGCCTGTATGATTTTTCCGGCTTTAACAGCATCACGACGGAAGCGACCCCGCTCGTCAGCGGCAAGCCCGACATGCATTATTACTGGGAAGTGTCGCACTACCGGGACAATGTGGGCCGCTTGATCCTGGCCCGCCTGTTTGGCGGCGACACGCCGCCGCCGGCCGACTTCGGCGTGGAGCTGACGCAGGCCAACGTCGACGCCCACCATGCGGCCGCGCGCGCGGCGCGCGACCGCTATCGCGTGGAACATGCGCGCGAGGCGGCCTATACGCAGCGGGTGCTGGACGGGCCGCTGATCCGGCGTTGAAGCAAGGAGGAGTCATGCCGTTTCATTCGTTCCCGTTCCCGTTCCTGTCCCTGTTCATCGCCGGCAGCTGCCGCATGCGGCGGGTCGCCGAGTTTCCCTATTTCCGGTGCTGATCATGGATACCGCCGCCCGCCGCTACCTCGCCATCTTCTTTGCCTGCGCCCTGGCCGCGCTGGCACTCGTTTCCGCCGTCAATTACCGCGTGGACCCGTATCTGCTGCACCAGTGGGACAGCCCCCTGGTGCAGCGCCTGCGTCCCACGTATGAAAAGCTCGCAGTGTGGGGCAAGACGTATGCTGTGGCGCGCTACCGGCCCGCCGTCGTGTATATCGGCAATTCGCGTACGGAAATGGGCTTGCCCGCCAGCAGTATGCGTACTTTGTTCGATGGCAAGAGCGTCTTCAACAGCGCCGTCTCGGGCGCCTCGATCGGCGACGCCATCCGCCTGGCCGAACACGCGGCCAGGGTCAGCCATGTCGACACTCTCGTGTGGGGCATCGACGCTCCTTCGTTTTCGCTGGAGCTGGGCTCGGCCGGCGTGGAGCCGGGCTTGACGGACGGCGGCCCCGCCTTTTTCGCGCGGCGCGCCTTGCTCAACATCAAGCGCGGCCTGACAGTGGACATGACGCGCGACACCTGGCGCATCCTCAGCGGCAGCTATGACGGCGCCTGCCTCTCCAGCCTGGCCCTGCATGGCCAGCGCGATCAGTCCTGCATCACCGCCCGCAACCATGGCTGGGTCGGTACGGCGCGCGCCTTCACGCCGCGCCTGCAGGAATTCGGCGACGGCCTGGGGCCGACCGAACCGGCCCTGCATGCCTTCGATACGAGCGTGGGGAAACTGTGCCGTGGCGGCACGCGCTTGCGCCTGTACATCAATCCCACGCACGCGCTCACGCTGGACGCCCTGTACTGGCGCGGCAAGTGGGACGCCATGGAAACATGGCAGCGCGACCTGGCGCAAATGGCCGGACGCCACCGGCGCCTGGGCTGCGACGTGCGCCTGGTTGATTTTTCCGGTTTCAACAGCATCACCAGCGAACCGATCCCGCAAGTGACGGGCGCGCGCGAGATGCGCTATTACTGGGAAGCATCGCACTATCGCGAGAATGTGGGCCGCTTCATCCTGGCGCGCCTGTTTGGCGGCCCGCTGCAGCCGCCGGCGGACTTCGGCGCGGAGTTGACGGAAACCGGCATCGTGGCCCACCAGGCGGCCACGCGTGCCGCGCGCGAGCGCTACCACGCGCAGCACGCCAAGGAAACGGCCTACCTGCGCCATGTGCTGACCTTGCCGCGCGAACCCAAATAGCCTGCGGCGGGCGCCAGGTGCCAGGCGTACAGCGTGGGGCAGGGCGCATGCGCTATGATGATGTTTTGCCATCCAGCAAGTTCCAGGACTCCCCATGAAAATCGCCTTCTTTGCCAGCCAGCCCTACGACCGCCGTTTCTTCGATGAAGCCTTGCCGTCCCAGCCCGACGCTGCCGGCATCGAACTGGTCTACCACAGTGCCTTGCTGAGCCAGGAAACCGTGGTCCTGGCGCAAGGCGCCGACGCCGTGTGCGTCTTCGTCAACGACGTGCTCGACGCGCCCGTGCTGGAATCGCTGCAACGCTACGGCGTGCGCGCCATCCTGCTGCGCTGCGCCGGCTACAACAACCTCGACCTCGAAGCGGCCAGGCGCCTGGGCTTGTTCGTTGCCCGCGTACCCGCGTATTCGCCGGAAGCCGTGGCCGAATACACGCTGGCCCTCGTGCAAACCCTGAACCGCCACACGCACCGCGCCTACGCCCGCGTGCGCGAAGGCAATTTCTCGCTGGACGGCTTGCTGGGCGCGACACTGCACGGTAAAACGGTCGGCATCGTCGGCACGGGCAAGATCGGCCTGGCGACGGCGCGCATCTTCAAAGGGTTCGGTTGCACGGTGCTGGGCCATGACCCGTATCCGGCGCCTGCGTTTGCGCAGCTGGGCACGATGGTGGAATTGCCGCAACTGCTGGCCGAATCCGACATCGTCTCGCTGCATTGCCCCTTGATGGACAGTACGCGCCACATGATCAGCGAAGCAACCTTGCCGCTGATGAAGAAGGGCGCCATGCTGGTGAATACCTCGCGCGGCGGCCTGATCGACACGGGCGCCGTCATCGAGGCGCTCAAATCGCGCCAGCTGGGTTCCCTGGCCATCGACGTGTACGAGCAGGAAAGCAATCTGTTCTTCCAGGACCGCTCGTCCGACATCATCGACGACGACATCTTCCAGCGCTTGATGACGTTCCCGAACGTGCTGGTGACGGGCCACCAGGGTTTCTTCACCATCGAAGCGCTGCGCGAGATCGCCGCCATCACGTATCACAACCTGGCGTGCTTCCGCCAGGGCAAGGCTTGCGAGAACAGCGTACTAGCCAGCTGACACCTGCTTTTTAGGCTTGGGCGGCGGCTTGGGTTTCGGCAGTGGCAAGGCATCGGCCGTGCGCCGCGCCAGCTGGCTCAGCCAGTCGCGCTCATCCCATAGCCCGCCATCGATGAGGAAATACGGCTTGGCTTGCGGATAAGGCGGCGCTTCCTGCAGCGTGCCTTGTACGCTGATCCAGGCGCGTCCCGCATCCGTCGGCTTGATGAAGAGCTGGTCGTCGGCGACGATGGCGAACATCTTGCCGTCGCAATACAGGCCGTATTCGCCAAACATTTTTTTTGCGCTGAGGCTGCCCGCGCCCGCCATCTGGTCGAGCAAAAAATCCACCGTGCCTTGCTGTGATGCCATGTCGTCCTCCGTGTGAAAGAACAGTGTAGCGCACTGGCAAGGATTCGCCGGCGCGGCTACACTATGGCCATTGATTTTTTCGCATGACCTATTTTCCATGACACCCGAGCATATTATTCACCGCGGCATCAGCATTACCACCCTGGCCGCAGGCGACGCCATCGAAACCCATTGCGCACCGGGCCACACGGCCATCCGCCAGCAGGCCGACGGCTGGTGGCTGTACTTTGTCGACGAGGATGGCAAGGTCGACGGCTACGACAGCCCGTTCGCCAGCCACGCCGAAGCGCTGTGGGCGGCCAAGGCCGCAGCCGAGTTCAGCGCGCAATGAAGGCCAGTCCCTGGGCTTTCCTGGGCTTGCCGCAAGCCCCCGTGCCGGAAGCGGAAAGCGCGGAATACGGCGCCTGCCGCGCCGACCTGCACGGCAAGCGCCTGGTCTTGCGCGCGGCGAAAACCACGCCGACGAAAATCGGCCAGTTCGTCACCGTCTGGAAGCGCCCCCATCCCGACGCCGACATCGCCCCCCTGGACGAAGCCGATCCCGTCGATGTCGTCATCATCGCCGTGGCCGACGACGATGGCGCGCGGCACGGCTTTTTCATTTTCCCGCGCAGCGTGCTGATCGAGCGCGGCGTGATGTCGCGCGCCGCCCAGGGCGGCAAGCGCGCGCTGCGCGTGTATCCGCCGTGGTGTGTGCCGGAATCCATCCAGGCACAGCGCACGCAGCGCTGGCAGGGGGAATGGTTTGTGGATCAAGATGAGCTGCCCGGGATTGCTTGCCTGTTGCAAAGCTGAACTTGGCGTGAATATTAGCTGGTTGGGTCTTGGTATATACGCACCCTCGTCACAGTTATATACTTAGCGTGAACGGCAGCATGAGGGATCAATATGTGCTGGGGAAAATCTCTTTTCTGAAAAATGCAATATGAATAAATTAAAAATATACTGGGCTTTCTTTTCTTTGCTATCGTTAATTGGTTGTTCTCCAGATCCTGGAAAAATTGCAGAGGAGTTGAATACTTACGGAAACGACGTTGTTGCTTCGTTCGAGGCAAAAATGAGCTATGTCTCATTGGTACAGACTTTAGAAAAGCCCAGGCTGTCCTATGTGCTGAAATTTTCGACAGATGCTGCCGAATTCATGTCGGAGCCTGGCGCCGATGTCGACAGGGTAAAGTTCCTGGAAAATCTGGGACGCACTGAGATTTGGCAGTCCAAAGTTTGTACTAAAAAAATAAAACAATTAATGACTAAGCATGAAATGTTTCTTGTTTCATTTAATCTCACAAATATGTCAGGCGAGACACAAGCAATGGGTGTTTGTACGGCAAACTGAGTGTGCGATGTACTCCCATCCAGAATCTAAAAGAACGGAGAGGTTATGGGGAATGTAACGAAACTGAAGAAGTTGATTGATGTCGTGTTAATTCTTATGCCAAGAACCACGCCAGAGATATTAAACAGAGTCATCGGCATGCTTGATACCATTACTACGCTAGAAAAGTCGGAGGTGTGGAAAAGGCTCGGGGATGGCTTACTTGATGAGGCGGAAAGTGCCAGCATATCAGATGTCGACTCTTACTTCTTGCTTGCCGTTGGTAGTGGATGCGTAGGGTTATCGATAGGACTAAAGCGTGTAGAAAATCAGAAGGCTTCGCAAGCCTGAGCCTGCATCAGGGATGGGCTCTCCATCCAACAGGACGCAATCATATTTCTAATTTCACGTCTGCTTCTGCAAATAAATGGATCGCCAACGCAGCGAACACAACTTTCGACAGCAGGTAGGGCTTTTGTTTTTTTCTGACCGTTGGCCATATCACGCAGGAGTGATATTGAATAGGCGCATGGCATCCGGCATTTTCGGTGCTGCGATCAGCTGGACAGGTTCGCCCGCAGCGGTGAGATGGGGCTTGGCGCGATCGAATATCACGACGGCTTTTTCATTCGTAAGATGACGCGACATATACAGGAAACCATCGACCCGGAGCGGATTGCGATACACGGCCAGCGCCCACTGCTGAGGCTGGATATAACTTGATGTGCCTGTCAATCCCGCATGTCCTCCCATTTGCTTAAGCAAATGGCCCGTCAGGTCAAACAATCTCAAATCGCCACTGAATTGATGTACCCATCGGCGGTCAATCTCGGATTTTGCGATAGGAAATGCGCCCTTCACAGGTACGGCATCGTGCAACAGGGACTCAGCCAGCGCGACTTCAAAGCTCAGCCCCAGATAGCAAGTGCCGTACTCCGGATTGCCTGTCTTGCAACCTGGCGCATCAAAGCGATTTCCTCCGCTGCAACCGAAATAGGGTTCGCCAGTCGCATGACCCGAGATGCGGTACAGGCAGGGCACTGGCAGTCCGACAACGGGAAGTGTGGCGCTCGTTGCCAGCACTGTTGGAGGCGGCTTCAGCCTGGTCGCCGCCATATCATGCCTCTCGGAACGCTATCGCTGCGGCGACGACGTCCGCGTATCTTCCTTTCCGTAAGGCATTGATCGGACTGTTGCCATTGAGCGACATGCGCGGATGGGTGAAGAATTGCCACTTGCTGGAACCGGCCAAATGTCCCAATTCCTTGCTGACTTTGCCGAGCTGCCGGCGGTTCAGCGCAGGATCGGCGTAGAAGGCAGGGTAAAGTTTCTTGCCTGCGACGCTATCGAGAGAAAACATCCGCTGCTCCGTCACCGCCTTGCTGATCGCCTGCCGTGTCACGCCCATCTGCCCGGCCAGTGTCCGGGAGTCGATCAGTTCACCTTTCTTTTCAAGGCGCGCATACCTTTCCAGTTCCTGGTGGGAAAACTGATCAAGGAATGCCTGGTTCGCTGGCGGCACCGTACTTGCGCCAGCTTGAGCTTGTATTGCATGCGGGCGCTGGTATCGTTGGATCAGTTCCTGGAGATCTGCATGGGACACGGCAGGCACGCCCGGCAGCTGTTGCGGTACAAATGCCATATCTGCACCACGCGCAGGCTGGGCTGACCGTTTGGTGCGCCGTATCTTGACCAGGAAGTAGCCCTCGCCAAGGTCAATACCTTTCGCCCTGATTTTCTTGATCGAATCACCCAGGACCTTGCTCGCGTCAGATACCGCCATTCGATGCGTACTCTTCGCCTTCGCCAGCTTTGGCGCTTCCAACTTTGCCATGACACCCTCCAGTTACGATACCAAATTCTACTCCAAAATTTGATATCGACAACCAAAACAACTATCTGTCATGGCGTATCGGCGTCAAGCCACCTCGCTCACCACATAGCGGTACTTCCCAGACGCCTCCGCCGCGATCTCGTCGACTTCCTCGATGGCGATGTCCACTTGCGCGCCCAGCCTGGCCTGGAAGCCGGTGACGATGGCGGCGCGGGTGGCGTCGTCCAGGCGCGGCAGGCAGACCAGCAGCACGCGCGTGCGCAGCAGGCTTTCCTGGATAATCTTGAAGCTGCGCACTTGCGGCAGTTCGCGCACGATGTAGACGAGGGCCAGGCCATGCATGACGGTGCCATCGGCCGCCGTGAGGAAATCCGTGCTGCGGCCTTCGATTCTCTGCAGCAGGGGCAGGCCGCGGCCGCAGGCGCACGGTTCGGTACCCAGCGCGCCCACGTCGCCCGTGGCGTAGCGGATGAAGGGGTAATCCTGCGTGGCCAGGTGGGTGACGACGATCTGGCCCGTGGCCCCTGGCGGCAGCGGCTGGCCGTGGCCATCAAGGATTTCCACGATGATGTCTTCGGCCGTGATGTGCATGCCGCCGTCCGGGCATTCGTGGGCGATGAAGCCCGCGTCGCGCCCGCCGTAGCCGTTGGCCACGGGGCAGGCGAAGGCGGCGGCGATCTGCGCGCGCTGCTCGTCGTACAGGCGTTCGGCCGTGACGAACGCCACTTTCACGCCCAGGCCGTCGAGCGGCAGGTCGCGCGCGCTGGCGTGGCTGGCGATGCGGCACAGGGCCGACGGATAGCCGAACAGCATGCGCGGACGCCAGCGGCGCAACTGCCTGACATAGCCATCGAGGCGCGCCGGCGACATGGCAAACGCGGGCAGCAGGGTGGTGCGCAGCAGCGCGTCGCGCAGGCGGCGCACGCGGTCTTGCGCATGCAGCTCGATGGGCGAACCCCACAACACGGCTTCGCGGTCGCCGATGTCGACGCCCCACCAGCGCGTGGCGCGCCACTTGGCGGCGATGTCGTGGCTGACCCTGCGCCGTCCCAGGAAAAACTGCAGCGGCTCGCCGCTGGATCCGCCCGTGGCGAACGGCCGCAAGCCCACGGCGCGGGCCGACTTGAAACTGTCGCGCGCGGCGGCGATATCGCCCTTGCGCAGCAGCGGCAGGCGAGACAGGTCGCTCAGTTGCCTGACCTGGCCGGGATCGAAACCGCTGCGGGCGAACAGGGCGCGGTAATGCGGCACGTGATCGGCCGCGTGGCGCAGCAGCGCGCGCAGGCGCGCCAGCTGCCACGCTTCCAGCTGCTGCGCGCTCCACCATTGCGAGCGTTCCAGCCGGCGCAGCAGGCGCGCGCTGTGGTGGCCCTTGCACCATTCATGCAGGGGAAATAGCCAGCGGGCGACGCAGCGCGTGTAGGCGCCGGGGCGCGGGGCGGCGCGGATGCGGCGGTAGTGCGCGGCTAGCTTGGGCGCGATGCCGGGCCAGCCGAAGGTGGCGGCGTGCGCCAGGCCCGCCTGCACTTGCCGCCGCGCGCGCGGCGGGTCGCGCAGCAGCGCCAGGATGGCCTGCGCCATGGCGGGCGCCTCGCCGGGCGGCACCAGCAACGCTGTCACGCCATCCTGCAGCAGGGCGGGGATGCCGCCCACATTGGTGCTGACGACGGGCACGCCGCAGGCCAGCGCTTCGAGCACGGAATTGGGCATGTTGTCGGCCAGGCTGGGATTGAGGACGATGTCGCTTGCCTGGTACAGCGCGGGCATGGCGGCATTGTCGACGTGGCCGGCAAAGCGCACGGCATCCTTCACGCCAAGGGAGCTGGCCAGACGCGCCAGCGCCGCGCGCTGCGGCCCGCCGCCGGCCAATACCAGGCGCGCCGCGGGAAAAGCCTCGCGCACGATGGCGAAGGCGCGCACGGCGCTGGCGTTGTCGTACAGGTTTTCCAGGTGCCGCGCCACGAGGATGGACGGGCCGTCCCCGGACGGCGCACGTGGCGCAGCTGGCGCAAAGCGCTGCAAGTCCACCACGTTCGGTACGATGTGGGCCGTATGGCCATATTGCTCGAAGATGCCGGCCAGGTAGGCCGAGGGCACGACGATGGCGCTGGCGCGGCGCAGGCTGAACGCCACCAGGCGCGGCGAGCGGGCGAAAAAGGCGGCCGCTTCGCCGCCCCGGTAATTGAGCAGGGCAGGCTTGCCTTTCAGGCTGGCGATCCACAGCGCGGGCGCTGCCTGCAGGTGCCAGGACCAGCCGGAATTGGCCATGATGTGGAACAGGTCGACCGTATTGGCCGTGCGCCACAGGCGCCACAGCAGCAGGGGCAGGCGCAGCGCCGCGCGCAGGTAGCGGATGCGCGCCAGCCAGGGCGGCAGCGCGGGGCCGTTGACAGCCAGCAGCTGCACTTGCGCGCCATCGTCGCGCAGCTTGCGCGCCAGTTGCGCCGTCTGATTCGCCATGCCGCCGGCCGGCGGCGGCAGCGGACCGACCAGCGCGATGCGCAGGCCCGTGAAGATCATGGCATGACTCCGGCCGCATTCACCGCCATGCGGGCCGCCGCCACGCGCGCATACACGGGCGCATAGCGGCCCACGCTGGCGCCCCAGCTGCGCTCCGTCTCGACGAAGGCGCGCGCCTGTCGCCGCAGCGCGGGCCAGCTGGCGGGCGCCAGCAGCAAAGCCAGTATGGCTTGCGCCAGCGCCTCGGCGTCGCCGGCGCGAAACAGCATGCCCGTCTTGCCATGCTCGACCAGTTCGCGGTGGCCGCCCACGTCGGACGCCACCACCAGGCGGCCCTGGGCCATCGCTTCGAGCGGTTTCAAGGGCGTCACCAGCTCCGTCAGGCGCATGGGCAGGCGCGGATACACGCAGATGTCGACCAGCTGATAATAGGCGGCCACCTGCGCATGCGGTACTCTGCCCGCGAAGACCACCGCGTGGGCTATGCCCAGTTGCGCCGCCAGCGCCTGCAGCGCCGCTTCCTGCGGCCCGCCGCCGGCCAGCAGCAGCCGCAATGCCGGCTGCGCCGCCAGCAGGCGCGGCATGGCGCGCAGCAGCAGGGCAAGTCCTTCGTAGGCATAGAACGAGCCGATGAAGCCGAGAACCAGATGGCCATGCAGGCCCAGTTTATGCGCCAGCCACAGGTCGCCGGATGCCGTGACGCTGAAGGCGCCCGCATCGACGGCGTTCGGAATCACGGTGATTTTATGCGCGGGCACGCCGCGCGCGCACAGCTCGCGCCGCAAGCCGTCGCAGATGGTGGTGACGGCATCGGCGCGGCGCAGCGCGTAGGTTTCCAGCGCGCGCGTGAGCCGGTAGCGCAGGCCGCCGGGCCGGCTGCTGCCATGGTCGGCTGCCGCGTCTTCCCAGAAAGCGCGCACTTCATACACGACGGGGATGCCCAGCGCGCGGCCCGCGTTGAGGGCCGCGATGGCGTTCAGGGCCGGCGAATGCGCATGCAGGATGTCGGGCTTGATCCGCTGCGCCAGCCGGCGCAGGCGTACGGCCAGGCCGATGATGACAGCCGCTTGCCGCAGCACGGGCAGGCGCGCCCACCAGCGCGCATCGGGCGCCGTGCGGTAGAAATGCCAGCCGTCGACCAGCTGCTGCGCGCCATCGGACGGTCCCTGCTTGGCACTGGTGAGCTGCATGGTGTGCCAGCCCAGCGCGCGCTGCTGCCGCAGGATGGCCAGCGTGCGGAAGGTGTAGCCGCTGTGCAGGGGCAGCGAGTGGTCGAGGATGTGCAGGATGCGCATGGATTAACCTGGGACGGCGGCGGCTACAGGGACGGCTGGGGTCAGATCCGTTGGGTCTGACCCCGTTGCAACCTGGCGCAGGAACGCTTCGAACATCAGCAGCGCCCACAGGGGCGCGCTGTAGTCGCGCCGTCCGCTCGCGTGCTGTTCCAGCAGCAGGCGCACGTAGTCCATGTCGAACAGGCCGCATTGCGCCAGGGTGGGACCGAGCAGCCGTTGGTGCAGGCGCTGGCGCAGCGGGCCGCGCAGCCAGTCGGCCAGCGGCACGGAAAAGCCCATCTTCTGGCGGTACAGCAGGCTGTCGGGCAGCAGCGGGCGCAGGGCTTTTTTCAGCAGGTACTTGCCTACACCGCGCCGCAGCTTGAACTGCGGCGGCAGGCCGGACATCCACGCCACCAGTTCATGGTCGAGCAGCGGCGAGCGCACTTCCAGCGCATGCGCCATGCTGGCCCGGTCGACTTTCGTCAGGATGTCGCCGGGCAGGTAGGTTTTCAAGTCCAGGTATTGCACCTGCGACAGCGGATCCTGCGCGGGACTGGCCAGCGCGTGGCGGCGCAGCACTTCCACGGCGCGGTAGCCGTGCAGGCTGCGCCGCAGCTCGGGGCTGAACAGGCGCGCGCGCATGGCGTCGCCCAGCAGGCTGACGCCGTGAAAATACGCGTCCGTCGTGTCGCGCGCCAGGCCTTCGAAGGTGGTCTTGGCGCGCAGGAAGCGGGGCGCCCAGTCGGCCTTCGGGTACCACCGCCCGAGGGTGCCGAACAGCGACTGGCGCAAGCCGGCCGGCAGCAGCGGGTCCATCGCCTTGCGCACTTTTTCCTCGCGCGTGTGCAGGCGGTAGCGGCGGTAGCCGGCCAGGCTTTCATCGCCGCCATCGCCCGACAGGGCCACCGTGACCCGCTGGCGCGCCAGCTGGCAGACGCGGTAGGTGGGCATGGCGGAACTGTCGGCGAACGGTTCGTCGTACAAATTGGCCAGCAGGTCGATCAGCTCGAAGTCGTCCTGTTCGACCTGGCGCGCGTGGTGCGCCGTGGCGTAGCGGCGCGCCACCAGGTCGGCGTAGCGCGCTTCGTTGTACGCCGGGTCGCCGAACGAGATGGAACAGGTGTTGACTGGCGTGGCGCTGGCCCCGGCCATCAGCGCCACGACGGCGCTCGAATCGACGCCGCCGGACAGGAAGGCCCCCAGCGGTACTTCGGCCACCATGCGGATGCGCACGGCTTCGCGCAGGCGCGCCAGCAATTCGTCGGCCGCCTGCGCCTCGCTGGCGGGCGGATTCGGCGTGAACGGGATGTCCCAGTACGATTGCGGCGCGGGCAGCGGCTGGCCGGCGCGAATCGACAGCGTATGCCCGGGCGGCAGCTTGCGCGCGTGCCGGAAGATGCTGCGCGGTTCGGGCACGTAGCCGTAGGCGAAATACTCTTCCACGGCCAGCGGGTCGAGCGCGCGCGGCATGGCCGGATGCGCGAGCAGGGCTTTCAGTTCGGAGCCGAACAGCAGGGTGCCGTCCTGCGCCTCGCCGTAATACAGGGGTTTGACGCCTAGGCGGTCGCGCGCCAGGAACAGCAGGTGGCGGCGGCGGTCCCACAGGGCGAAGGCGAACATGCCGCGCAGGCGCTGCACGCATTGCTCGCCCCATTGCTCCCAGGCGTGGACGATGACTTCCGTGTCGCTGCTGGTGCGGAAGGGATGGCCGAACTGGCGCAGTTCCGCCATCAGGCTGCGATAGTTATAGATTTCGCCATTGAAGACGATGGCGATGCTGCGGTCGGCGTTGAACAGCGGCTGCTGGCCGCTGGCCAGGTCGATCACGGACAGCCGGCGGTGCGCCAGGCCCAGTCCCGGTTCGCGGTGCAATCCGCCTTCGTCCGGCCCGCGGTGGCGCAGGCTGTGGTTCATGCGCGCCAGCAGCAGCACGTCGATGTCGCGCTGGCCCTGCAAATCAAAGATGCCGCTGATGCCGCACATGGGAGGCCTTTCAGGGAATGGTGGACAGGGGGGAGGGCTGGCGCGCGCCCGTCAGGCGGTCGTACACGGCCAGGTAGGCGCAGGCCATGGCGGGCAGGCTGTGCTCGGCCAGCACCTGGCGCCGCCCGCGCGCGCCGTGGCGCGGGCCCAGTTCGGGCATGCTGTAATAGTCGAGCATGGCGTCGGCCAGCATCTCGGGCGACCCGGGCGGCACCAGAGTGCCGCTCCAGCCCGACTGCACCAGTTCCGCATTGCCGCCCACTTGCGTGGCGACGATGGGCAGCCCCGTCGCCATCGCTTCGAGGATGGTGTTCGAGCTGCCTTCGGCCAGAGATGGCAGCACGAACAGGTCCATGGCGCGCAGCAGCTGCGCCACGTCGTCGCGCGCGCCGGGCAGCCAGGCAAGATGGGCCACGCCGGCCTGCCGCAGCAGATCCAGGCAAGCCTGGCGGCACGGTCCGTCGCCGACGATGATCAGGCGCAGGCGCGCGCGGGCGCCCGGCTGCGCCAGCAACAGCATGAAGGCGTGCACCAGCGAGGCGTGATCCTTGACGGCCGCCATGCGGCCCACGCTGCCGATGACGAAGGCGCCATTGCACAGGAAGCCGGGCGGGCCCACGGCGGCCGGCGGGCCCAGGCGCGGATGGAATTGCACGCTGTCGACGCCATTGCCGATGTGCGACACCTGCGCGGGCGCCGCGCCGATGGCATCGACCAGCCATTGCCCCAGGTCGGCGCTGACGGCGATGAAGTGCTGCACCAGCGGCAGCATGCATTTGCGCAGCAGCCGGTATTTGCGGCGGGTGCCGTGCAAGTCGCTCATGTCGCGCCCGTGCTCGCCATGCACGCGCAGGCGCACGCCGGCCAGGCAGGCCAGCAATTGCGCTTCGAGGCAGCCCAGGTTGCGCGTGTGCACGAGTGCCGGGCGCAGCTGTTTCAGCACGCGGTACAGGTGCAGGTAATGGCGCCAGTCCTTGCCTTCGCGCTTGTCGAGGCTGATGACATCGACCCCGGGGGTGGTCAGGCGCTGGCGAAACGCGGTGGCATTTTTCATGCAGACGATGGCGTGCCGGTAGCGTTCCGGCGGTAAATGGTTGATCAGGTTGACGAGGCCGTTTTCCAGCCCGCCCACGTCGAGCTGGTGGATCACGTGCACGATCAGGGGGGCGGCGCTGGCCGCCTGCGTGCCGCCGCTAACGAGGTCAAGGGCCATGCGGCAACTCCTGCAAGCGTTGTTCGATGACGGGCAAGGCTGCCCGCAGGAAGGCTTGCAGGTGCGCGCGCGGTGGCGGCGCCAGCTCGTCGTAGACGGCAAAGACGATGATGTCGGCGCCATCCTGGCGCCTGCCCAGCAGCTTGGCTTGCGCCAGCAGCAGTTTTACCAGCACGGGCCTGGCCGTCATCATGCCGCCCTGGCGGTACACGCGCCACACAAGCAGGCGCTCGCCGCCGTGGGCCAGCACGCTTTCGCGCACGCCCATGGAACCGCTGGCCAGGTTGACGTGCTGCACGCGCTGCGCCAATGGCGTCCAGCGCGCGCCGTATGGCGAGGATTGATGCGTCAGCAGTTCGGCATCGCGCGCCTGGCGCGCATACCAGTGCAATTGCAGCCCCACGGGCGCGCCGTCGCCGTCCTGGCGCGCATACGTGGCGGCAAACAGCGCGGGCGCGCCCGCATATGGCGCCTGCCACGGCGCTGCCGCAGCGTGCAGGCGGCGCCATGCGGGCGGATCGGGCAAGGCCAGCACGATGGCGGGCAGCCTGGCATTGTCGTCGCGGTGGCTGGCCAGCGCCAATGCCGGCCACAGCGCCGCCAGCAGCAGGCAGGCGATGCTGGCGCGCACGGCGGCGCGCGGGCTGGCCGCAGCGATGTTGGCGCCGGGACGGGCTGGCGGCACGGCGCGCGCCAGCGGCAATTCGCGCCAGCCCGCGGCCAGCCAGAACAGCAGCAACGCCACCAGGCCGAAGAACAGCCAGCCATAGATCAGGTGGTCGACGCCCACGGCCAGGCGCATGTTGCTCAGGTGGCCCAGCATCACGATCAGGTAGGCGCGCACGCCATTGGCGAGGATGGGCACGAGCAGCGCGGCGGCCATGACGGCCAGGCGCCGCCGCGTGCTGCGGAAGTTGACATGCGCGAACAGGGCGCCCAGGGCCAGCGCGGCGATCAGGTAGCGCAAGCCGCTGCACGCTTCCACCACTGACCAGTTCCCTGTGGGCAATGAAAAACTGCTGCCATCGCGAAACACGGGCACGCCCGTCCATTGCAGCGCGGTGACGGTAAAGGCGGCCGTGAAGTCGATCAGGGGATCGAGGAAAACTTCGCCAAACGGCACTGCGAGGAACAGATACGCGAGTGGAAACGCCAGCAGGCGCACGGCCGGCCAGCCGAGGATGGCCAGCACGCAGGCGGGCAGCATGGCGGTGGCCGCATACTGTTCCACCACGGGCACGTTGGCGGCGTCGGCCAGCAGCCAGGCCAGGCCCAGCGCGCCCAGCAGCAGCAAGCCCTGCCGCGACGGCTGGGGCGCCAGCGCGGCCAGGCGGGCGCGCTGGCGCCAGGCCAGCCAGCAGCTGATGGGCACGATCAGGAAGCCGTGCGCGAAGGTTTGCGAGCGGGACCACAGTTCCACCATCGACCAGAAGGTGGCGTGGTACAGCAGCACGACGGCGGCCAGGGCCAGCAGCAGGAGCATCAACGCTTGCTGCCGGTCCTGGCCGTGCGGCCAGACGGCCGCATCCGGCAAGCGGGCCAGCTGGTCGAGTTGCAGACTCATGTGGATGGCTCCCGCACGGGCAGCAAAGGCGCGGCGGCGCCGCTGGCAGGCGTATCCGTACCGGCCTCGGCCGATACACCCAGCATGGCGCCCAGGCCGCGCAGGTTGCGTTCCCAGTCGTAATCCTGTAGCACCAGCTGGCGCGCCGCCGCGCCGATGGCCGCGCCGCTGCCTTCGGCTGCGCCATCCTGGGCATGGCGCAGCACGCGCGCGGCATGGTGGATGAATTCGGCATCGTCGCGCGCCAGCAGCAGTTCCAGGCCCGGCTGGGCGGCGATGCCTTCGAGCGCCTGCGGCGTGGCCAGCACGATCTTGCCCATCGCCATCGCTTCCAGTACCTTGTTTTGCACGCCGCGGGCAATGCGCAGGGGGGCCACGGCCAAGGCTGCGCCGGCCAGGTAGGGCCGGATGTCGGGCACCTTGCCCGTCACCACCACGCCAGCTACCTTTGCCAGCGCCGTCACGGCGGGCACGGGCGCGCTGCCGACGATATAGAACTGCAACTGGGGGAACTGGCGCCGCAGGGCGGGCCAGACGTGGCGCACGAACCATTGCACGGCGTCGATGTTCGGCCAGTAATCCATGGCGCCCGTAAACACCAGCGCCTGCACCCCCGGTGGATACACGCCGGGCTGGGCCGGCATGGGCGTGAAATACCCCGTGTCGACACCGTTATTGACGTATCCAGTCTTGCGCCGCGCCATCGGTGCGCACTGGCGGAACAGGGCCGCTTCGGCCGCCGAGACGAAGCTGGCGGCCGTGAATTGCTGGGCGATATGGCGCTCGTACTGCAGCAGCAGATGCGCTTCGCGCCGGTACAGCTGCGACATGGGCCAGGGCTTGCTGTCGCCGTACTGGCGCCATTTGTCGGAATCGACATCGACGAAATCGATCACGCGGTGCAGGGCGCGGCCCGCGCTGCCGTCGATGTATTGCGCCATGGGCCCGGAAAAGGCCAGCGCGTGGCGCACCTTGCCGTCCGACAGCAAGCCATCGACCCATTGCAGCAGGCGCGCATCGCGGTAGTACTGCACGCTCATGGCCTGGCGCGACAGCAGCGCCTGCATGGCGCGCCAGCGGGCCGTGCCGCGCCGTAAGGCGATGAAGCGCGTGCTCGCGCACAGGGCGGCCACGGTTTTCGCATGCTGCCAGTCGTCTTCATCGTCGATGAAGCAGCCCAGGTGCACGCGAAAATGCCGGCTCAGGTATTGCAGCATGTGCCACGAACGTATCTTGTCGCCCTTGTTGGGCGGATACGGCAGGCGGTGGGCGAGGAATAAGAGTTCACGCATGGCGGGTCCCGTCGCTTAGCCCAGTTGCCGCACGATGTGCGGCCCCAGCAGGTTGGCCAGCGGTAGCGGCAGGCGGCGCCAGGCGCGGATGAACAGCGCGTATTTCGGATTCAGGGGATTGACGTCCGGCAAGGACTTCGCGCGCACGAGCTTGTAGGCATACGGCAGCGGCTGCGGCGTAAAACCCCAGTTCTTCTTGAAATCGTATGCTCCGGTGCCCAGCTTGCTGCGGCCGAAGTCGAACAGGCGGTAGCCGCGCGCGCTGGCGCGGCGCATCGCCTCCCAGTACATGAAGTCGTTGGCGCCCGTGCTGCGCGCCAGCACGCTGCCGCCGCCATAATAGGGCAACACTTCATCGCGGAAATAGAACAGCAGCACGCTGGCTTGCGCCTGCTGGCCGTGGTACACGGTGAGGACCTCGCAATCGCTGCCAAACACCGTGCGCAGCAGGGCAAAATGGCGGCGCGCGAAGACGGGCGTGCCCAGCCGGTGCACGCTGGCCGCGTAGACCGGGTAGAAATGGTTGAGGTCATAGTCGATGGCGCTGTGCAGCCCGCCCATCATGGCCTTGCGCACGACGGCGCGCTGCTTGCGGGGAATGGCCAGCAGGTTCTGTTCGGCGTCGGCATGCAGGGGGCGGCGGAAGGTCGCGTACAGGGGTTTCTGCAGCCAGGAAGAGTCCGCATTTTCCGACGCGTGTTGCTCCACTTCGCGCCAGCGGTATTCCAGTTGCCCCACGCCGAGGCGCCGGGCCAGCGCCTGCGCGGCGCTGTCGAGGGCCCGGCGCACGGCCGCGCTGCCGCCGGCGATGCCGCCGTACACGCAAAACGGCAGCGAGACGAGCGAGGAGCCGAACAACCGGCTGCGCAGATGGGCCAGCGGCAGCACGGCGGCGATGCGCCCATCCTGTTCCGCGTACAAAAAATAGCTGTCGTGGTTAAAACCTTGCTGCATGATGGTTTGCCAGCCGGCGCGGTGAAAGAAGGTCGCTTCCGGGCACGTGTCGACAAAGGCATCCCAGCGCCCATGTTCGTGCCCCTGTAGGGAGCGCACGGCGATGGCGGTGCTGGACTGTACCGGGTCGGGGGCAAGGCTGGCCTCGTGCATCATGTGCTTTCCAGAAAAATACGGTCCATGCGGTCCCAGGCGAAATCGCGCGTCAGGCGTTCCAGCCGCGCTTCCATGCGCCCCAAGTTCAGGTAGTGGCGAAAGCGCGTCCTGGCACTCAGGCCCGTCGGGCGCGGCTGGCCGGGATCGAGTTCCCAAGGATGAAAATAGAATATGCCAGCTTGCCCGTCGCGCGAATTGATGCGTCGCAAAAGCCAGCGCGACAGTGCATACGGCATCAATCGAAAGTAGCCGCCGCCGCCGGCCGGCAGGTTGCGCCCGCGCAGGCGCACGGTGCTGACGGGCAGTTCCAGCATGCCGTGCGGCCCGCGCGGGCGCCAGGCGAAGCGGGGAGCATCGGGCATGCCGTAATGGTCGTGGCGGATCGGGTAGATGCTGGAACTGTAGCGGTAGCCCGCTGCCTGCAGCACGTCGAAGGCCCACAGGTTGGCCGCGCCGATGGAAAAGCTGGGCGCCCGGTAGCCAAGCACTGCCAGCCCTGTCAATTGCTCCAGGATAGTCTTGCTGTGGCGCACATCCTCGGCAAACTGCGCGACCGACTGGTCGCAGGCGCGCAGGTGCGCATAGCCGTGGCTGGCCACTTCGTGTCCGGCGGCGGCCACGCGGCGCAGCATGGCCGGATAGCGCTCGGCGATCCAGCCCAGGGTAAAAAAGGTGGCGTGGATGCGCCGCGCGTCCAGCAGCAGCAGGATGCGCTCGATATTCGCCTCGACCCGGCATTCCATGTGGGGCCAGTCGGCGCGCGCGATGTGCGGCGCAAAGGCGGATACCTGGAAATAGTCTTCCACATCGATGGTCAGCGCGTTGCGCAATATCACAGCTGAAGGCGGCGTCATGACGTGCCCCGGCGCGCCGCCAGCCAGGGCGCGATGACGGCGGCGATGCGCTCGGCCGCGTGGCCATCCCACAGAGGCGGAATGCGGCCGCGCTTGCCGCCCGTGTCCAGGATGCTGCGCGCCAGCGCCAGGATGGCGGCCGGCTGCGTGCCTGCCAGGGTATTCGTGCCAGCGCTGACGGTGACGGGCCGCTCCGTATTGGCGCGCAGGGTCAGGCAGGGCACGCCCAGGGCCGTGCTTTCTTCCTGAATGCCGCCCGAATCCGTCAGCACCAGGCGCGCCTCCTGCATCAGGCCCAGCATTTCCAGGTAGCCCAGCGGCGGCAGGCAGATGATGGCATACCGCGCCAGCAGTGGCTCCAGGCCCGCCAGGCGCAAGCCGGCCAGGGTGCGCGGGTGGATGGGGAACAGCAGCGGCAGCCGGGTTGACAGTTGCCCCAGCGCCTGCAGCAACGCTTCCAGTTGCCGCGGCTCATCCACGTTCGACGGCCGGTGCAGTGTCAGCAGTCCATACGCGGGCGGGCAGGCGTGGCCGTGGGCGCGCAGGGTGGTGGCGGGCTTGACCGCGCGCGGCAATTGTTGCCGCAGGCTGTCGATCATGACGTTGCCCGCAAAATGGATGCGTTCGGGAGCGATGCCTTCGCGCAACAGGTTGGCGCGCGCGCCTTCCTCGCTGGTCAGCAGCAGGCTTGACAACTGGTCCGTCAGTACGCGGTTGATTTCCTCGGGCATGCGCCGGTCGCCGCTGCGCAGGCCCGCCTCGACATGGATCACGGGCGTGCCGCGCTTGGCCGCCACCAGCGCGCACGCCAGGGTGGAATTGACGTCGCCCACCACCAGCACGGCATCGGGCGCCAGCGACGGCTGCGCATCGAGCACGGCATCGAAGCGGCGCATGATCTCGGCCGTCTGCTGCGCGTGGTTGCCGGAGCCGACGTCGAGGCTGATGTCGGGCGGACGCAGGTCCAAGTCGATAAACAGCTGCCCATTCATGGCCGTGTCGTAGTGCTGGCCCGTATGCAGCAAGGTCACGCGCACGGCGGGCGCCTGGCGGGCCAGGGCCGCCAGGATGGGCGCCATCTTCATCAGGTTGGGGCGCGCGGCCACCACGCACAGCAGGTGCGCCGGCGCGGCGGACACAAGAGAGGGGTCGGACATGCTGCGGCCTCCTTAGAAATGCATGGTGAGCGTGGCGCTGACGCCGTTTTCGCGGTAGTCGCCGCCGTGGTGGCTGGCGTGCCGCGTGTGCCGCACGTCGATGCTGGCCGTCATGTCCGGCTGCAGGATGCGCGTGTAGCCGGCCGTCAGGGTGATGTTGTTGTCGCGCCGGGGCACGCTCAGCGAGCGCACGCTGGCGTAGCCGGCATTGACAGTCACGCTGGTGCGCGAGCTGGCCTGCCAGCTCCAGCCCACGTTGCCGCCGATCTGGCGCGTGCGGTCTTCGCTGCCGAACTCCACGCCGGGCAGCAAGCCGCTGTCGATGCCGCTGGCCGTTTGCGCCGTGCGGTCGACGGCCGTGACGCCAGCGATCACCGTGCTTTTCGCCGTGGCGCGCGCCATCGTCAGCTTCAGCTGTTTTTGCAGGAAATAGCGGTGGCTGAAGTAATTGATGGCGCCCCGTTCCGGCCCCAGGCTGTTGGCGTAGCGCAGGAAGGCATCGATGCGCAGGCGCCGGTCGCGCGCGTTGGGAAAGATGCCGCGCCACAATTGATCGAGCAGCCGGCCTGCGTCGCGGTCGCCCAGGCGCGAAAATTGCGTGGGCATGGTGGTGATGTTTTCGCTGTAATTGAGTTGCCAGTTGGTATGGCGCTGCAGGAAAGTGGCGTCCAGGCTGTAGGTGTGGCCAAAGAAGCGCTTGCCCGTGCTGAAGGCCACGCTGGTGCGCGGCGACGGCGTCCACACGCCGCCCAGCGACCAGAAGCGGCCTGCCGGCGCCTTGCCGGTATTTGACAGATAACCTTCCTTTTCCATGCCGCCGCTGGCCGTGGCCGCCCATTTGCTGCTGAACGGATAGCGCAGGCCCACGCTGCTGCGCTGCATGCGCACGGGGGCCAGCTTGCTGTCCTGCGTGCGGCGCACGTCGTGGCTGGCGTTCCAGGTCCAGCCGCTGGCGCGCGGCTCGCCGCTGAGCAGTAACTCCATTTCATCGCTGTGCACGGACAGCAGTGCGCCGCCACTGTCGACCGTGTTGCGCGTGTAGCGCAGCTCGGCCGTTACCAGGCCGCGGAAACGGTGGCGCAGGTAGGGGCTGATGCCGGTGGTGCGCACGGTGCTGGCATTGTCCGTGCCGGGCAGGTCGGCTATCAATTGCGGGCCGAACGGCGAGATGTTGCGCCGGCTGACGCTGGCGTTCGCATCAATGAAGAACCAGTCCTTGACCAGCTCGGCGTCCGCCGAGGCGGCCAGTTCGTGGTTGTCCGTATCGGCACGTTGTCCGGACAGGTATTTGTGCCAGCTGTAATCGAGGTGCACGCGCAGGCGGGGACCCGTGCCGATAAGGGCGATGGCGGGTGCGATTTCCGTGATGAAGTCCGATTGCGCCTGGCCGGGCGGGGCGCGCAAGGCGTTGTCCGTATAGCTTTCGCGCAGGCGTAGCGACGGTTTCACCAGCCAGTCGACGGCGCCGGCCGGCAGGGGCAGCAGCAGGGATAGCAAGGGCAGCAGCAGCGGTGGCGGTAGCGAAACCCCGCGGCTAATCGTAATGGCCATAGCCGTAGTAGTCGTTGCCGGGGAACGATTTGGTCTTGTTGTAGATCAAATGAATGTGTTCGCACGACTCGATCTGGCGCAGCGCTTCCTTGACGGCGTGCTGGGTCGTCGTTTCCGCCTCGACCACCATCACCACTTGTCCCATCTGCCCCACCAGCGCGTGCGCCTCGCTGGTGATCAGCAGGGGCGGCGAGTCGAAGACGACGATGCGGTCGGCATAGCGGCTGGCGATCTCGGCCAGCAACCGGCTCATGGCGCGGCTGGCCAGCAATTCCGTCGCGTGCTTGTTGCTGCGCCCGGCGGGCAGGATGCTCAGGTTGGCAACGTTGGTTTTCAGGATCACGTCGGCCATGGCCAGCTGCGGGTCGAGCAGCACGTCCATCAGCCCCGGTTCCGGTGGCAGACCCAGCACTTTCAGCACGGACGGGCGCGCCACGTCGGCATCGACCAGCAGTACCGTGATATCCATTTCCATGGCGATGCTCATGGCCAGGTTGATGGCGCAATACGTCTTGCCTTCGCCCGGCATGGCGCTGGTGACGACGATCAGGTTGCCGTGGCGGATGGCCTCGGCGCCGCTGGCGCGCGCCTGGCGCAGCAGCGGGCGCTTGATGATGCGGAAATCCTCGGCCACCGAGCTGCGCCCGCCATCGTGCGTGAGCATGCCTTGCTCGGCCAGCCGGGCCAGGTTCAGGGGCCGGTACTGGGGCGACCGGGCCGCGTCCGCGCCCTCCGCACCCTGCGCACCGTCCGCAGCATACGGCACGCCGGCCTCGGCCACGCCCAGGATCGTGGGTTCCTGCTTGCCGCTGTCCTTGCTGGTCATTGTCGCTCCCCTGGATCTAGAATTTCAGCAGCGCGGCCGTCATGACCCCGCCGTACAGCACGAACAGGCTGCCCAGGCAGGCGCCAAAGCCATAGCGGGCGCGGCGGCGGCGCACCTGCTGCAGCGCCGTCCAGTTCATCGATACCGTGCCCAGCACGTTCAAGCCCGTGGCATCGCGCAGTTCGGCGGGACTGAGGAAGGTAGGGCGCACCTGGCTGATCAGGAGGGCTGTGGCGACGCCGGCCACCAGGGCCGCGCCCAGCGCCGCGCTGAACAGCAGCGGACGGTTCGGGCCGACGGGCGCATATTGGACCGTGGGCGGGTCGATGATCTTGAAGGCCATCATCTCGGTGGTGGAACTGAGTTCGCCCGACAGCTTGGCCGCTTCGCGCCGGCCGATCAGCTTTTCATAGTTTTCCTTGTTGATGATGTAATCGCGGTTGAGCTGCGCCAGCTGCGACTCCACTTCGGGCACGGCATTGCTCTGCGCCAGCAAGCGCTCGTTGCGCGCGCTGTATTCCTGCACGCGGGCCTTGATGGCGGCCACCTTGGCATCCGCGTCCGTCAGCGCCACCTTCAGCTGCTGCAGCATGGGGCTGTAGTTCTTGCCCGGGTCGCCGGCCGCCGATTTCAGCTTGCTTTCCTCGATCTTGCGTTCTTCCAGCTGGGCCACCAGGCGCTTCGAGGCGATGATGTCGGGATGCAATTCCGTAAATTGCATGCGCAAGCTGTCGAGGTTTTTGTTGATCGACGCGATGCGTTCGTCGAGTTCGGGATTCGTGATGGCCGAAGCGTTCGGCTCCAGGTCGAGCACGGGCTCGTCGCCCTCGATCTGGCTCTGGATGGCCTTGCGCGATTGTTCCGCCTCGACCAGTTCCAGCTTGGCATTGTTCAGGCTATCGGATGACATCAGCAGCTGGCTGCCATAGTCGATGCCCTGGCGCGGCAGTAGCAGGTTGTTGCGGATCTTGAATTCCTTCACCAGGTTTTCCGCCGCGCTCAGCTTGTCCTCGTAATTCTTGATCTGCTCGTCGATGAATTGCACCGCCTTCTGCGAATCGCCTTTTTTTCCCTGGAAACTGCCTTCGACAAAGATGGTGAGCAGGCTTTGCACCACGTCGCGCACCAGCTTGGGGTCGCGCCCGCTGTAGCTGATGGTGTAGATGTCATAGGCGTTGGTGCCGGTGATCTTGATGCGGCTCATCAAGTCGTCGAGCTGGGCCTCGTGCTCGCGCACGGTCTTCGAGTCCAGGTCGAGGTCGACCATGCGCATGACGCGCTCCACGTTCGGCCGGCTGAGCAGGGTGCGGCTCATGATGGCCACCTGCTGTTCCGTGTTCGGCACGCTGGTCATGCCGGCCATCAGCGGTTTGAGGATGGTTTGCGTATCGACAAACACGCGCGCTGACGTCTGGAAGTCGTCGGGCAGGGTGATCACCCTGATGAAGCCGGCGATGGCCACCAGCCACGCCACCAGCACCGCATGCCAGCGGTATTTCCAGATACCTTTCAGGCTGGAAAGCAGTTGCTGTATCAATTCTTCCATGTCGCTTCCTTCAGGTGACGGTGCTGCACGGTAGATGGGGTGGCGGCGCGGACAACGACGGCATCTTGCAAGAAATGCTTGCCTGTTGGGTAAGCAAAGTATAGGGCGGCTGTGAGGCAAGATTTCCCAAGATGATTGCTTCTTGATACGCCTCAAGGTTCTCTTGCCAAGTTTTAATAATCATAGGAAGTTCGCGGCCCAGGCTGGTTCTGCGGGGCCGGCCATGGATGCGCCATCGACTCGAAGAGGCTCCGCATGAATCCGTTTCGCCGTGCATTTGTCTGCAACACGCTGGTTCTGGCGGGCGCTGCCAGCCTGCTCGGTGCCTGCCGCACGCGCCATCCGCTGGCACCGGCCGACGACAGCGCGCCCATGCACGATTACCTGATCGGACCGGGCGACTCCGTCAACATCATCGTCTGGCGCAACCCGGAAGTGTCGCTGACGGTGGCCGTGCGGCCGGACGGTAAGATCACCACGCCGCTGGTCGAGGATTTGCCTGCCAGCGGCAAGACCTCGACCCAGCTGGCGCGCGACATCGAGCAAGCGTTGAGCAAGTTCATCCAGCAGCCCGTGGTGACGGTCATCGTCACCAATTTTTCGGGCCCGTATGGCGAGCAGATCCGCGTCATCGGCGAGGCGGCCAAGCCGCAGGCGCTGCCATACCGGCTGGGCATGTCGCTGATGGACGTGCTCATCGCCGTGGGCGGCATTACCGATTTTGCTGCCGGCAACAAGGCCAGCATCATCCGCATGCGCGAAGGCAACCAGCAGCAGTTGCGCGTGCGCCTCGATGATCTATTGAAAGAAGGCGATATTTCCGCCAACGTCATGATGCGGCCGGGCGACGTGCTGCTGATACCGGAAAGCTTCTTTTAATAGCAAGCTCGACAATATCAAAACAGCATTTTTGTTTGTCATTTTGTACTTGCGGGCAAATTTCAGCATGCAATTTTGCTATTGAATAGCATATTTCTTCTGTTTTTTTAGCTGGATGTGGGAACTTCTCCAGTTTTTATCTTGTCACAAGGCATTGGCTTCAGTCCGTCTCGACGGCGGCCGATGAACGTGAGGACAAGATGAGCTTTGAAGATGAACCCATTATTTCCTTCGACACGCCAGGCACCTTCAGTGACCTGGTGGTGGGCGAGGGGCAGATCGACCCTGCCATGGAGCATGAGCTCGACCTGCAGCGCTTTCATATCCGCATGGCCAATTCGCGCGGCCGGCGCGAGGCGGCCAGTTTGCTGATCCGCAAGATGTACGGCTGGCGCGGCTATGCCGTCGATCCCGGCATCGCGCATGCCCTGAATAAAATCACGCTGTTTGCAGAAACGGCCGGCAGCACCGTCGGCACCATGACCCTGTGCCTCGACAATGACGAGACAGGCCTGCCCGCCGATGAAAACTTCCGCGACAAGCTCGACGTGCTGCGCGAAGAGGGGCGGCGCCTGTGCGAACCATCACGCCTGGCCATAGACAAGGGCGTGAGCAAGCGCGTGTTTGCGGCGCTGATTCATATTTCTTATATCTATGCCCACAATATTCACGGTTTTACGGATTATGTGATCGAAGTCAACCCGCGCCACGTGGTGTTTTACAAGCGCATGCTGGGTTTCAAGGACTTCGGCGGCGAGCGCGAGTGCACGCGCGTGGGGGCGCCGGCCGTGCTGCTACGGCTGGACCTCGATTACATGGGGGCCCAGATCCGCAAATACGGTGGCCTGATGGAACAGCATGGGGGTGAACGGTCGTTTTACCCCTTTTTTTTTCCGACATGGGATGAGCCTGGCATCACGGACCGGCTGAGGCAGGGGCGCAACTGATACCTCATTTGTTTTTCAGCAAGATCGCCTGCATGTAGCTGCCCGGAATCGCGTATGTGATGCCGCTGGGCGCGCTGATGGCGGCCTCTTTGAGGCCCTTGACGTACACCATGTTGACGATGCCGTAGACGAGACCGGTCTCGGGATCGAACAGGGGGCTGCCGCTGCTGCCCGGATACGCCGTCGCGTCCAGCTGGAACACGGTGTACGGCGCCTTTTGCAGTTGCGCCAGGCGCCGCACGTCGAGGCGCTGCGCGTTTTCGCTGGGCATGACCACCGGCGTCAGCGATGACACGGTGGCGCGGTGCGTCACGTGGTGCAAACCGAGCAAGGTGCCTAGCGGAAATCCCGTAAACGCCATGGCCTGGCCTTCGCGCACCGTGGCCGCGTCGCCCAGCGCAAGGGCGGGCAGGGGCGCGCCCGCCAGGCGCAGCAAGGCCAGGTCGTGTTCCGTGTCCAGCGCCTGGACCTTGGCGGGACGAAATTGCGCCACCTCGCCCTGGCCCGTGAGTATGCCGATGATTTCGTTCGGATTGGCGTCAAGCAGTTTCTGGATCACATGGGCGCAAGTGAGCACGCTCAAGCCGTCGCCCGTCACGAAACCCGTGCCGATGAAATTCATGGGCGGCGTGCGCGTCTTTTGCAGGCTGCCCACGCCAACGATGGACGGTTTCACGCGCGCGATGGTTTGCGCCAGTGCCGCCTCGGCGCGGCACGGCACGCTGGCCAGGGCCAGGCAAAACAATAGGACGGAAGACAGAAATTTCATGGCGGCGCGCTTTCAACGGTCGGAGGTGGCGGGGGCTGCAGCAGCGCGCACAGCAGCATCAGATAGCACAGCAGGGCGATGCGCGGCACGTCGAGCAGGCTGTCGAACAGGCCGACGACGAGAAAACCCAGCAGGGCGGCAGCGCACGCCAGCGCGCAGGAATCGCGCTGCGCGGCCTGGCGCAGCAGGCGCAGGCCGGCCACGGCCAGCAGGACCAGCATGGACAGGGCGCCGCACCAGCCCGTTTCCACCAGCACATGCAGCGCCATGCTCTTGATGTGCCACGGCAAGTGATGGTGGTCGCTGCTGAAAAACCAGTAATTGTTGGCCTGTGTAAAGCGCCCATTGGCGATCAATTCCTCGCCGCCGGGCGCGCGCAAGCTCAGATTGTCGACTTCGATCACGGACGAGGTGGCCGTGCCGCTGGCCGCCAGTTCCAGTTGCACGGGCGGGCGCAGCAGCCAGGCGCCCCCGCCCAGCCAGGCGCTGTCGAACGGCACCTCGTAGTGCTGCCACGTGTCGGCCGACGTGCTGGCCGGCGGCGCGCGCAGGCGCAGCGGGACATGCACGCAGCCTTGCGCATACAGCAATTGCCGCTGGCACAGGCGCACCAGCAGCACGGGCATGGGCCCGCTCCGGCGTGCATCGAGCGCCAGGGTGTAGCGCGTGGCCGGCTGCACGTGCAGGCGTTGCAGCAGGCGCAGCAGTTCGCCATAGCCGGCGCTGTAGCCGGGACTGGCCAGGCGCACATAGCGGTTACCCGGGTTTTCCTCGCTTCCGCCATCTTCCGCATAGGCGATGCTGGCCGGCACCTCACGCTGGGGATTGTGCCAGTAATAGGTGGCGGGAAAGCTGCCCATGCCCATGCCGAACAGGCGGTCGTCCCAAGCGGACGGCTGCATGGCCAGCACTTGCCGCCAATGGCGCAAGCGGCCTTGCATGTCGAAGGCGGTGGTGGCGAAACGTTCGGTGGCGTAATAGCTGGCCGAGACGGGTATCGCCAGCAGCAGCAGGATGCCGGCCGCGCCCGCGATGCTCAGGCTGGCCCGGTCCAGCCGCCACAGCGGTGGGCGCAAGCGTCCGTTGCACAGCATCAGCATGGCCAGCAGCACCATCAGGCCGGCCGGCGCCAGGGCGGAAGCACCGGCCCAGTGCCAGCCTATCCAGGCGAGATTGCATGCCAGCATGGTCCATGCCACCATCGCCAGGCCCAGCCTGGCTGGCCCTTTTCCCCCAGCGCCACTGGGCCACAACGCGCCCGCCAGCAGCGCGGCGGCCAGCAGGAACAGGAAATACGGGCCTTTCAGCCAGCCGGCCGTTTGCTGGCTGGCCGGCTCCGGCCACCAGGCGGCCAGCAAGCCCTGCAGGCACAGTGCGCACAGCAGGCTGGCCGGCGCCAGGCGCCACGGCAAGGGCCGCGCCGCCAGCACGAAGCTGGCAGCAAGCAGAACGGCGGCGGCGAGCAATCCCCGGTAGCCGGCCAGGCTGAACATGTATGCGAGCAGGACGGTGCCCAGGCCGGCCAGCAGCAGCTTCAGCAAGAGTTGGCGCACGGGCCGCTGGCCTTGCGGTGGCCGCGCCGCGCCGGGCGCCGTCCGCAGAACTTGCCAGAATGCCAGCAGCATGGCCGCTGCCAGGGCCGCGTACAGGCCCCGTGAAAAGGTGGTGCAGGCCGCGTGCAGGGCCAGGGCCAGCAGCAGCATGGCCAGCGCCGCCTGCCAGCGGCTGCGGGCGCGCGCCAGCCACAGTGCGGCAAACGGCAAGCTCAGGGCCAGGTAGCCGTCCAGCGCCGCGCCGCCCGTGTGCATGGCGGAAAACGGCGCCGTGATGCGGTAATCGCTGGACAGGTTCAGCAGGCCGGGAAACACGGCCCGTTCCCATAGCGCGAACAGGGACACCATGGCCAGCCCGGCCAGCATGCCCGGCAGCGCATAGCGGCGCAAGGCGGGAGGGTTCGCGTCGCGCAGCAGCATCGGCAGCAGCAGCATGCTCCAGGCCCAGGCTTTACCGAGCCGCAAGCTGTTATAGGGACTCAGGTAGTTATCCCAGGCATTCAGTTCGAGCTGCGGCAGCGGCAGGACGCCGCGCAGCAGCGCCGCCAGCCAGGCCAGGCTGCACAGCAGCAGACAGGCACGGGCGGCCGGCGAGAGGCGCGCCGCTGCGCCCCGGGCCGGCCTGCCCAGACGCCAATAGCCGCAAGCTACCGTCAGCAACAGCAGCACGTCGATTTCTTCGAGGAAGAACCAGCCCGTCCACGGCGCCAGGTCCAGCACGGGCAGCAGGGCGGGCACGCAAAACAGCCAGCAGGCGGGGCGCCAGCACAGCAGCAGGAAATATGCGGGCAGCAGGGCGGCAAACAGCAGCCCGGGCCAGCCGTGGCCCAGCGGATAATGGCGCAAGGCCAGCACGCAGGCCGTGCCCGCCAGCAAGGCCAGCGGCCGCGCCGCCACACCGGGCATGGCCGCGTGCACAGCCATGGCCTAAAGCTGGGTCAGCAAGGCTTGCGCTGCGGCCCGCTGCGGAAAGTCCTTGTTGGCGGCCAGCAGTTGTTCCAGTTGCTTGCGCGCACCGCCCTTGTCGCCCGATTTCGCCAGGGCCGCGCCCAGGTGATACTGCACTTCGGGCGACTTCGGCGCGAGGCCCGCCGCCTTGCGCAGCAGGGCCGTGGCGCGCTTGACGTCGCCTTGCTCCAGCACGATCCAGCCCAGGGTGTCGAGCACGGCGGGATTGTCGGGCGCCAGCTTGAGTGCCTGCTCGGCCGTGGCTTGCGCGCGCGGATCTTTTTCCTGCTGATATGCCCAGGCCAGGTCGTTCAGCGCCACCACGTTGCCCGTGTCCTTGGCAACGACATACTGGAAGTGCTCGATGGCGGCGCGGTATTGCTTCGCTGCCAGCCGGGTACCCGCCAGATAGGTGCGTGTCGGCAAGTCTTCCGGATGGGCTTTCAGCCAGGCGGCCATGCGCGTCTCGGCTTCGCGGTCCTGTCCCGACGCCTGCAAGGCGCGGTACAGCTGCACCTGCAAGGGGCCGATGGGGCTGATGCCGAAGGCGTGCTGGTACAGCTTGACGGCTTGCTGCGGCAGCTTTTGCTCCATCAGCACGTCGCCTTCGAGCTTGTAGCCGGCCGCCAGCTTCGGCTGCTGTTCCTGTACTTGGCGCGCCACGGCCAGCGCCTCGCGCTGGCGGTTCAGGTTCAGCAGCATGGCCACTTCCACCACGCGCGCTTCCAGCAAGGCCGGGTCAAGCGCCTGCGCCCGCTTGACGGCTTGCAGCGCATGATGATGGTCGCCCAGCGCCAGGTGCAGGCTGGCGATACGCATCTGCAAGGGCGCGGAGGTGGTTTGCAGGCTGGCCAGCTTGCTGTAGCTGTCGAGTGCGGCCGGCGCCTGGCCGGCGCTGTACTCGACTTGGGCGCGCAGGGCCAGCGCATCGGCGTCGCCCGGATGGCCCGTCTGCAGGGTGCGCGCCAGTTCCAGCGCCTTGTCGGGCGCACCCGTCTTCAGGTAAAAGTTACTCAGCAGCAGAGCCGGCGCGACGGCGTCGGGATTGTCGCGGTGGGCCCGTTCGAGCCAGCGCCGCGCCTCGTCCGTCTTGCCCTCCGATGCGGCCAGCTTGGCCAGCGCCGCGCACAGGTCGGCATTTTTCGGCGCCTTCGCCAGCGCCCGCTCGAAGCGCTGTTTCGCCTGCTCCGGTTTTTTCTCGGCCAGGTCGATCTGTGCCAGGTTGTTCAAGGCAGGTAAATACACGGGATCCATGCCCAGGGCTTGCTCGAAACTGGCGCGCGCGGCGGGCAAGTCGCGCAAGGCCAGGTAGACACCGCCTTTCAGGTTCAGCAGCAAGGGATTCGTGCCTTTCTGCTGTTGCTCCATCATCTTGACGCTGGCCAGGGCCTTGTCGTTCTGCTTGTTGCGCAGCAAGGTCATCACCAGCATGGTGCCCGCTTGCGGCGTGCTCTTGTCGAGCATGCTGGCGCGTTCCAGTTCATTGATGGCGCGGCTGTTCTCGCCCATGCCCAGGCGGCTGATACCCAGCGCCGCGTGCAGCCTGGCCGTGTCCGGCGCCAGGGTGCTGGCCTGTTCGAAATACGCCGTTGCCTTGTCGTACTGGCGCGCGCGCAAGTGGGCTTCGCCGGCCAGCGACAGCAATTCCACGTCGTCGGGGAAGGCGGCCAGCATCGGTTGCAGCAAGCCGATGGCCGCATCGGTCTTGCCGCGCATCAACTCAATCGAGGTCATCATCTTGACGGCATACAGATGCCTGGGGTACACGGCCAGGAAGCGCCGCAGGTAGGTTTCCGCCTGGGGCGGCGAGCCGAGCGCCAGTTGCACGGCGCCGGCCAGCAGGATGGACGGCATGTGATCGGGCGCCGCCTTGAGCACCAGTTGCAAGGCTTGCAAGGCCGCCTTGTTCTTGCCCTGGCGGAAGTCGAGCAGCGCCTGCGTCTGCAGCAAGCCCAGGCTGTTGGGCGCCGTCTTGCGCGCCGTGGCCAGCTGGGCCGCCGCTTCCAGGTAGTGCTTTTCCACGATGTCGAGGTTGGCCAGGTCGATATGCGCCTGGGTATTGTCCGGTTTGATCTTGAGTATCCGCATGTAGGCGAGCCGCGCCGCGCCGTTCTTGCCTTGCAGGCGCAGCAAATCGCCCTGCAGGCGCAAGGCGTCCAGGTTGGCGGGCGCGCTTTTCAAGGCTTGCGCCAGCAGCAGCTCGGCCGCCGGCACTTGCTGGTCCAGCGCCGCCAGGCGTGCCAGGCCCAGCAAGGCCTCGACGTGGTCGGGATGGGCTTCGAGCAGGCGCGAGTACAGGGCGCGCGCCTCATCCCGGCGGCCCAGGGCCAGCAAGGCATCGCCGCGCAGGGCCAGCACGCTGGCGGGTTGCGCTGCATCGTCGGCGATCTCGGCCAGCACCTTGTCGAACTGGCCCAGCATCAGCCAAGCCTTGCCCAGCAATGGCATCACTTGCTGCGACGCCAGGCCCAGCGACTTTGCCTTGCGCAATTCTTTCTCGGCCGACAGCGCTTCTCCCGTGTCGATATAGATGCTGCCCAGCAGCAAGCGCGCGGCCGCATTGTCCGGTTCCTTCTGCAGCAGGTTCTTCAACTGGATGATGGCGGCCCGTGCTTCGCCTTTCTGGCGGTACTGCTGCGCGTCGGCCATCAGGGTCTCGCTGCTCTGCGTGCCGTGGCACGCCGTCAGCAGGGGCAGCAGCAGGGTGCAGCACAGCGCGGCGGCAGGCAGGCCAGGGAAAGGGCGGGGCAGGGAACGGGCCATGGAAGTCTCCGGTAACGGCGTGCATGAGGAATCGGCATGGCCTAGCTTAAAAAGATGGCCGCCGGTCTCCTTGATTGCGCTCAACAAGCCGCCGATTGTCGGCGCGCCTGCTGGCCGCCGGCCCGTGTTTCTTGTTCCCGCTCAAGAATGGCCGGACCGGCAACCGTAGAATTTCCCGGACGGCGATGCTCAGGCCGCAACCATTCGGAGCACAGGCATATGGACAGCAATGTGGATAGCAAGGTGGAGAGCGGGACAGGCGTGGTGGCGGTGGTGGGGCTCGGTTATGTGGGCCTGCAACTGGCCGTGGCGTTTGGCATGCGCCAGCGCACGATCGGCTTTGACTTGTCGGTCCGCAAGGTGGAAAGCTACCAGCGCCACATCGACCCGACGGGCGAAGTCAGCCATGAACAGTTGCTGGCCGCGCAATGGCTGAGCGTAGGCTGCGATCCGGCCGAGCTGCAACTGGCCGATTTCATCGTCGTGGCCGTGCCCACGCCCGTCGACAGCGCGCACAATCCCGATTTCTCGGCCCTGGCCGGCGCCAGCGCGGCCGTCGGCCGCCACATGCGGCGCGGCGCCATCGTCATCTACGAATCCACCGTGTATCCGGGCGCCACCGAGGAAATCTGCATCCCGATCCTCGAGCAGCATTCGGGCCTGCGCTGGAAAGAAGACTTTCATGTGGGCTTTTCACCGGAGCGCATCAACCCGGGCGACAGGGACCATACGCTGCACAGCATCCGCAAGGTGGTCTCGGGCGACGATGCGGCCACCCTGGACAAGGTGGCCACCCTGTACGAAGGCGTGGTCGAGGCCGGCGTGCACCGGGCCTCGAGCATTCGCGTGGCCGAGGCGGCCAAGGTGATCGAAAACACGCAGCGCGACCTGAATATCGCGCTGATGAACGAGCTGGCCATCATCTTCGACCGCATCGGCATCGATACCCTGGAAGTGCTGCAGGCGGCGGGCACGAAATGGAATTTTCTGCCGTTCCGGCCCGGACTGGTGGGCGGCCACTGCATCGGCGTCGACCCATACTATTTGACGCACAAGGCGGAAATGCTCGGCTACCACCCGCACGTGATCCTGGCCGGGCGCCGCATCAACGATGGCATGGCCAAGTTCGTGGCGGAAAAAACCATCAAGGAAATGGTGCGCGCCGGCTTCAAATTGAAGGGCTCGCATGTGAACGTGCTGGGCCTGACCTTCAAGGAAAATTGCCCGGACCTGCGCAACTCGAAAGTGGTCGACATGATCCACGAACTGCAATCGTACGGCGTGCAGGTGCATGTGCACGATCCCGTCGCCGATGGCCGCGAAGCGCTGGAAGAATACGGTCTATCGCTGGAAAGCTGGGAGCAGCTGCCGCGGGCCGAGGCCATCATCAGCGCCGTTTCGCACCAGGCCCTGCTGGCCCGCCCGCTGGCCGACTTCCAGGCCAAGGTGCAGGAAAACGGCTGCTTCATCGATATCAAATCGCATTTCGACCCCCGTCCGCTCGAGGATGGCGGCCTGCACGTATGGCGGCTGTGATGGCGGCCGATGCCTTCGACCGGGCTGCAAACACAGCGCAAGGCGCCACTGCTGGCAGCCCGGCTGCCGGCGCCTACGCGCAAGCCTGCGCGCGGCTGTCCAGCGCACCGCGCCGCTGGCTGGTGACGGGCGTGGCCGGCTTCATCGGTTCGCACCTGCTGGAAACCTTGCTGCACCTGGGCCAGGAAGTGCGCGGGCTCGACAATTTCATGACAGGCCACCGGCACAACCTGGAACTGGTGCGCGCCAGCGTGGGCGAACAGGCGTGGCGGCGTTTCACCTTCATCGAAGGCGATATCCGCGACCCGCAGGCGTGCGCGCGCGCGTGTGCTGTGCCGCCGCAAGCCGCAGGCATCGGCCTCGGCGGCAGTGAAGCCGATGGTGAGACAAGCGCTGCCGATGGTGGCAGCGGCCCCAGCGGCAGCTTGGCCGGATGCGGCCGTGCCGGTCCGGACGGACCCGTCGCCGCCGTCGCCAGCGTCGGCGTCACCGTCGACTATGTGCTGCACCAGGCGGCGCTCGGTTCCGTTTCGCGTTCGCTGGAAGACCCGCTGCTATGCCACGCCGTCAATGTCAGCGGCTTCCTGAACATGCTGGCCGCCGCCCGCGACGCGGGCGTGCGGCGCTTCGTGTACGCGGCTTCCAGCGCCACGTATGGCGACCATCCGGCCTTGCCGAAAGTGGAACAGCACATCGGCGCGCCCCTGTCGCCATATGCCTTGAGTAAATATGTCAACGAACTGTATGCGCAAGTGTATGCGCGCTGCTACGCCATGCAGACGGTGGGACTGCGCTATTTCAATGTCTTCGGTCCGCGCCAGGATCCGCTGGGTGCCTACGCGGCCGTCATTCCCCGCTGGATCGCCGCCATGCTGGACAACCAGGCCGTGCACATCCATGGCGACGGCGCCACCAGCCGCGACTTCTGCTTCGTGCACAATGCCGTGCAAGCCAATATCCTCGCCGCCACCGGCACCGACCCGACGGCCGTGAACCAGGTCTACAACGTGGCCGTCAACGCCCGCACCAGCCTGACGCAGCTGCACGCCACCATGCAGCAGATGCTGCTGGCCGTCTGCCCGCAGCACGTGCAGCAGGCGCCGCGGTACGGCGAGTTTCGCGCCGGCGACGTGCGCCATTCGCAGGCGGACATCGCCAAGGCGGCCCGTTTGCTCGGCTATGTACCCACGCACAACCTGGCGCAAGGCTTGCGGCATACCATCGCCTGGTATGTGGCGCAGGCTGGCCGCACCTGAGGTGGGCGCGCAGCTGACTTCCGTAGCCGGTGTCCGATCCTGGTCGGATCCACGCGTCTGATACACATGCCCGATACATATATATATATATATATATATACATATATATGCCCGAAACATATGCTTGATATCCACCCGGCCTCCTGTCGTCTAGCGTTGCACGGGCGGCGCTGTCGGCGTTGTTGACGTTGTTGATGACGCTGCCGGTTCGGGCGGCTCCGGTACGCCGTCGGTCTTGCTGCGCAGAACCCGGGGCGTGCCGCGGAAATCGGCCGTATGCAGGGTGACGGGGCGGCGCCAGACGCGGGCGATGTAGGTCAGCACCTGTTCCGCCCGCTCCAGGTCCAGGCCGCGCCCGTCGCGCTGGTGATCGTGGCGCAGCACCAGGCTGCCGTCGTCATTGAGCAGGGTCACGGCGATGCAGGGCGCGCCATAGTTGTATTTGGGCGCCAGGATGGCTTCGCGGATGGCCCGCAAGTCGCGGCTGGCCAGGCGCGTTTCGCCATCGCGGCGGCTTTCATGCACGAACAGGCCCAGGCGGTCAGCCAGTTCGCCGTCTAGATAGTTGCGTATGAAACTGCAGTCATCGTCGTCGCGGCAAATCTGGCGCGCCCGCGCCAATCCTTCGCGCTCGATGATGTGTTCCCACATGCAAAAGCCCAGGTGATAGGGATTGACGGCCAGCGCCTGCTGGTGCTCGCCCGCGTAAGGGCGCACCACGTCCGAATGCGACTTGATGGCGGACAGATACAAGGCCGGCGGCAGGAAGTCGGCTTCGCGCAGCAGCCGCGCATGCCAGTACGAGGCCCAGCCTTCGTTCATGATCTGGCAGGCGTACACGGGATAGAAGTAAAACGACTCTTCGCGCACGGCCAGGAAAATGTCGCGCTCCCAGTCGGCCAGCTCCGGCGCATATTGCGCGATGAACCATAATAAATCGTATTCGTGCTGCGGCGGCAGGAGCGGGCGCTGCGTCACGCGTGCCCGTGCCGCCTCGTGCGCCGCCCGCGCGACCGCTTCGCCGGGCAGGCGCCGGTAGCGCCGTGCAAAAGGAGCGTCGTCGCTGGTCCTGTCGCGCGTACCCGCCAAGCAGGCTGGCCCGGATGCCGCATAGGGCGGGCGGTGCAGCTCGGCGTGGATGTCCACATGCTGTTCCAGCGCCAGTGCCGCGTCGAGCACGGCTTCCACCTGTTCCTGCCCGTGGCGTTGCAGCGCCATTTCGAGACGCTGTGCCCGTGCCGCGCTTTGTTCCAGGATATGCTGGCCCGCCATGGCGCCGAAACGCAGGAACAGGGCATTGCGGCTGGCAAAGTCGGCGTGGCCCAGCACATGCGCTGTGACAAGGGTGTTTTCCGCCACGGAATTGTGTTCGGCCATGTAGGCATGGCAAGGGTCGCCGGGGAACATGACTTCGAACATATGCGAGTTACCCATCTTTTGATGCACGAGCTGGTGGATGTAGCGCACGCCGAACGACCAGTGGCGCATGCGCACGGGCAAGCCATAGATGGCGATCTCGGCCATGAAGCTGTCCGGCACCAGCTCGAACTCGACGGGTGCAAATGCCAGCCCCAGTTCCCGCGCCAGCGCCTCAATGCGCGTCGCGTAGCCGTCCAGGCTGGCTATGTCTGCCGTATTGGCCGTGTCGTCGTGGCGCTGAGCGTCAGTCCGGGTCATGGCGGTTCCTCCGTTTCTGCCGCCTCGTGCTGGAAAAAGGTGCGGATGGCCGCCCAGATATCGTCATTTTTGCTGAGGATGCTGCTGTGCAAGGGCAAGCCGCGCCGTTCCTGCTCGGCGCACAGGCTGTGCATTTCCGTTTCCAGGCTGCGCGGCACGCCAGGCACGGTTTCCACATAGCCCATATAGTTGAGCAAGGTGCCCAGTTCGCCCAGGACCAGGCTGGTCGCTCCCCGGTCTTCGCTGAAATTCTCGCCATCGGAAGCATAGAACAGATAGGCGTTGTAGCGTCCCGGCGCGTAGTGTTCCTGCAGCAGCTCCCGGCTCAGGCGAAAGGCGGTGGAAGCCATGGTGCCGCCCATGCCGTTGACCTGGAAGAACTCGGCTTCGGAAAACTCCCACGCCCGCGTCGTATGGGCGATAAAGCGTGTTTCCACGCGCACATATCTGCGGCGCAAGCCCTGCAAGGCAAAGAAAAAGAAGGATTTGGCCAGCTTGCGCTCGGCCTGCGCCATGCTGGCCGATACGTCCAGCACGAAAAACACGACGGCATTCGCGCTGGGGCGGGGCTGTGGCAGCACCTGGCGGTAGCGCAAGTCGTCATTGGTGAAGGGCACGGGCTGCGTTTGCAAGGCGCGCCGCTTGATGGCTTCCTTGACGGTGCGCCGCCGGTCCAGGCGCGAACGGGCGCCATGACGATCCAGGCCGCTACGCACGAGCCGGACTTCGTCGATGGCGCCCAGGTGGCGCGGCTTCAGATGCGGCAGCTCGAAGGCGTCCCACAGCCAGTCGAGAATATCGTCGATGGGAAACTCGAGCAGCAGGCGCACCGCGCCCTCGCCATCGCCGCCTTCGCCTTGCGTTCCCGCCCCACCCGTGGCGGCGGGGCGGGCCGCGCGCAGGAGATCGCCGGGCTGGCCGCCACCCTGGCCCGCGCCCACGCTGCTGCGCGCGGGCGCCAGGCGGAAATGCGCATGTTCAAGCAGGCGCATGGGCACTTGCACCGTGCGTTGCTGCGGCCCGCCGATCAGGTCAGGCGTGGCGATCAGCTCGGGCAAGTGCGCCTGCACGGCGTCGCGCACTTTCTGGTTGTGGCGCAGCCAGTCGCGCGCGCCGCGCGAGAACAGCCCGTACCACGGCTGGGCCAGGGCAGGCGCGGGGCCCGTTGGCGCTGTCGCGCCGGCGGAATGCACCTTGCTTGCCGTGGCTGGCGAGCCTGCGCGGCCATCCCGTGCCGGAGGGCCATGCTGATTGCCGTTGCCTGGCGAGGTCGTGGCGGACATGGCTATTCCTGCGCCAGCAAGGTGGTTACGTAGTTGAGCGCTTCGCGCGCGCTATGGGCGTCATAGCCGTATTCGTCGACCAGGCGCTGCTCGACGGCCGAAATCCTGGACCGCACGTCGTCATCGGGGCGCTTGGCCGAGCCGACCAGACGCAGCACGTCGCGCCGCTGCTCGAACAGGTATTGCTGGATGGCGTCGTGCAGTTGCGCATGGCTGCCCAGGCCAAATGGCTCGCCCCGCTTGAAGGCGCTCATGGCCTTGCGGACCACTTCTTGTCGGAAAGATTGCTTGCCCGAGTCGCTGATGTGGATTTTTTCTTCCACGGCGCGCAGGAACCGTTCGTCGGGACGGCGCTCTTCGCTGGTGATGGGATCGCGGATCTGGCGGTTGTCGAGCATGGCTTCGACTTCATCGAGATATTTGTTCAGCAAGTCTTGCGCTTCTTGCTCGAACGACACGAACAGGGCCTTGTGCACGTCAGCCTTGACCCAGCGGTTATAGAAATCCTTGCGCGTGAGCACCAGGTAATCGACCCACTTGCGCTTGCGCCGTGGTTCGATGCGCGCATCGTTTTCAATGCCGTCCTTCAGGGCCAGCAGCACGTCCATGGTGGACAGGCTGTTGCGCTGGGCGGAAATGATGGCGTGCGACAGGGCATTGATGACGAAACGGGGCGACACGCCCGACAGGCCCTCGTCGGGCGCCTTGTCGCGCTCGCGCATGCGGCGGATGTCGGCCGGCTGCAAGTCGTCCACGTCTTCATCGGCGTAGATGCGCAGTTTCTTGACCAGCTCGGCCTCCTTGTCCTCGCCTTCGGGCAGACGGCTGAGGATGGCAAACACGGCCGCCGCATGCAGCACGTGCGGATCGAGGTGTACGTCGCGGAAGGCGGGCGCGGCCGCCAGGATCAACTTGCGGTAGATGCGTGCTTCCTCGCGGTAATTGAGCGTGTACGGCACTTGCACGATGACCATGCGGTCGAGCAGCGCCTCGTTTTCGCTTTCTTGCAGGAATTTGCGAAATTCGGCCAGATTCGTGTGCGCGAGGATGGTTTCGTCCAGATAGATCAGGGGAAAGCGCGACACCTTGACATTCTTTTCCTGCGTCAGGGTCAATAGTAAATAGAGGAATTCCCGCTTGACCTTGAGGATCTCGATCATTTCCAGCATGCCGCGGCTGGCCGCGTATACCGCGCCGGACCACGACCAGGCGCGCGGATCGCCTTCGTCGCCGTACTGCGCCACTTTCGACAGGTCGACGGAACCGACCAGGTCGGCCAGGTCGGCCGTGGTGGGATCGTGCGGCGCATACGTGCCGATGCCGCAGCGGCCCGCCTCGGACAGGTGGATGCGCTCGACGGGCATACGCAGGAAATCGCCTGCGTACTGTTCTTCCAGGCGGGCGCGGCAATGGGGGCACAGTTCGCCCTGCAGCTCGGCATCATAGCTGGCGCGAAAGTCGGCGCGCATGCTGTGCGGCACCAGATGCAGCGGCGATTCGTGCACGGGACAGCCGGCGATGCCGTACAGCGCGCCTTCGCTGCTGTGGCTGTATTCTTCCAGGCCCCGCTTGAGCAGGATCACCATGGTCGACTTGCCGCCCGACGGCGGGCCCAGCAACAGCAACATGCGCCGCCCCACCTCGGAACCGGCAGCGGCTGCCTTGAAATAGGCGGCAACCCGGTCGATCGCCTCGTCGATGCCGAACAGCTCGTCGTCGAACAGGCGGCAGCGGAAGCGCCCGTTGTCATCGGTCTGGCCGTTCCAGCGCATCATGTCCCACAGGTACTGGTGCGCGCTGCGCGTCAGCAGGGCCGCGCGACCGGGCAGGATCTGCTCGATGAAATCGGCAAAACTGCCGCCCCATGGGCGGATGCGGTGCTTTGCCGCCCAGGCCGCCATGCCGTGCACAAAACCCGCATGCTGGCCTGCTTGCTCGCCCGCAGGCGCGTCGTCGTGGCGTGTCATACCAGGGCTCGTCATTGTTTCCCCATCCATACCGTTGCTGCCGTGGAGCAGGCCCGGTTCCAGCCTGTCAGCCAAGTATACGGCGCCACCTCTGGCCGCACGCCTGATCTCGCTCAACCTTGACGAGGGAACTATTTTTATCCTCGCTGCCCCCGTTGGGGCAGGGCCGCCATGCGCCAGCGCAGTTCAATCCAGATCAATACCGGCCGGCGCGGTCCGTCCAGACTGATGGTTTGCGGCGACCCACGAGGAGAACATGATGATAGGCAACGAGAATGGTTTCAGTGCCCCGCCTGGCGGCAGCGGCAGGGGACAAAGCGCGGACGATGAAGAGGCCGTCGGCCAATTTTCCGCCCCTGGCGAAGACGATAATACGATCGAGAGCGCGTCCGTCTCGGACGTGCCCGACGCCTTGAGCGGCGTCAGCATGGAATTGCTGGAAATCAAGCGCAGCATCGAAGACGGCATGCGCCAAAGCATTTCCCAGGCGGGCGGCGTGCGTGCGGCCGACGCCTTCAGCGACGGCGGCAATATCCAGGGCGTGTCCATCGGCCTGGGCGAGGGCGCCAGCGACAGTTCGTCCGGCGAACCGGGCTTGCCGGCCCTGACCCTGTACGTGGCCGAACCCACTTCCGTCGACCGCGCCAAGGCCGCCATCGTTGGGGCCATGGGCGTGCGCGCCGTGTCCAGCGACAGGGTGCCCGTCAACATCGTCGTCACGGGCGTGATCGATGCGCAACCGCACCGCTTCCGTTTGCGCCCTGCGCCGGGCGGCGTGTCGGTCGGGCATTTCCGCATCACGGCCGGCACCATCGGCTGCCTGGCCGTGGGGCGCAGCGCGCCGCGCAACAGTCGTTTGATGATTCTTAGCAATAATCACGTGCTGGCCAATTCCAATGGCGGCGTGTTCAACGACTGCATCGTGCAGCCGGGCCCCATCGATGGCGGCCGCTGCCCGCAAGACCAGGTGGCCGTGCTCGAGCGCTTCGTGCCCATCAATTTCAGCGGCGGCGTCAACTTCGTCGATTGCGCCACCGGCTGGGCCTGGCCAGACCGCGTGCGACCCGAACTGGTCTACCTGAGCGGCGGCGTGCCGGCGTATTTCCGCATCAGCAATGCGCTGGTGGCGCCCGCGCTGGGCATGATGGTTGGCAAGTCCGGTCGCACGACACAGCTGACGCAGGGCCGCATCACGGGCCTGGGCGCTACCATCAACGTCAATTACGGCGGCGGCAGGATCGCCCTGTTCCAGGACCAGATCGCCATCACGGGCGTCAGCGGCGCATTCAGCGCGGGCGGCGATTCCGGCTCGTCCATCTGGACGTGGAACCAGCAGCGCAATCCCGTCGGCCTGCTGTTTGCCGGTGGCGGCAATATCACGTTTGCCAACCAGATGCGGCGGGTGGTGGTGGCGCTCGACATCAATTTATACACCTGAGCACGCTGCAAGGGCATGGCGCGGCGGCGTTGCGCCGCCTTGCATAACGCTGTCTTTTGCACGATGATGATATTTGTCAAGGGCAGCAGCCACGCATGGTACTGGCCGGCGAAGCGTGCTGCAACGCCGGATGGCCGGGTGTATCATGGAATGCATCAGGAGGGTCTGTTATGTCAAACAGTAAATTCGCACAATCGCCCCATGCCGTCTTCGAGGACGCCGCCATGCCGTATTTGCCGGATGATGCCTCTGGACAGGGAATGGGCGGCGCGGGCCAGGGATACTACGCCCCTGCCGCGCCCCCGGGCCGCCTGGAAGCGGCAAAGCGGCGCAACGAGCGGGCGCTGATGGCGATCGATGGCGTGGAAGGCGTCAGCCTGGGGCAGACGGCCGTGGGCAAGGAAGCGCTCGTCGTATATTTGCGCGACTCGTCCGTCAAGCGGCGCGTACCGTTGCAGGTCGAGGGCTATCCGGTGGAGACGAGCATCACGGGCCAGATCGATATCCAACGCTGGTAGGTAGGCGAGCCCGACGGCTAGGCCGCCGGGCTGCGCATAGCCGCAGGAAGACCTGTTGCCAGGCCTTCGGCTTCGCTTATCCGCCCGCCTTATTTGCTCAGGCGGCCGATCGCTTCAGCCACGCCCGCGCCATAGGCAGGGTCGCACAGGGTGCAGTTGCCGATGTGGCGTTGCTTGACTTGTTCCGAAGCGCCCGAGATGGCGCGCGCCGTGTTGTCGAACAAGGCTTGCTGCTGTGCCGGCGTCATCAGGCGGAACAGGGCACGCGGCTGCGAATAGTAATCCTCGTCGACACGGTGGTTCCAGTGGTCGGCCGCGCCTTCGATGCTCAGCGGCGGTTCGCGGAAATCGGGCTGCTCGGCCCATTCCTGCTCGCTGTTCGGTTCATAGCCCAAGGTTCCGCCCTGGTTGCCGTCGACCCGCATCTGGCCGTCGCGGTGATAGCTGTGGAACGGGCATTTCGGCGCGTTGACAGGGATATGGCTGTGGTTTACGCCGAGGCGGTAGCGCTGCGCGTCGCCATACGAAAACAGCCGGCCTTGCAGCATCTTGTCCGGCGAAAAGCTGATGCCTGGCACCACGTTGGCCGGGTTGAAGGCGGCTTGTTCCACTTCGGCAAAGTGATTGTCCGCATTGCGGTTCAGTTCCAGCACGCCCACTTCGATCAGCGGATAGTCGCCGTGCGGCCATACTTTCGACAGGTCAAACGGGTTGAGGTGATAGGTGCCTGCCTCTTTTTCCGGCATGATCTGCACATACAGGGTCCAGCGGGGGAAATCCTTGTTTTCGATGCTCTCGTACAGGTCGCGGTGCGAGCTTTCGCGGTCCTTGCCCACCAGTTCCTCTGCTTCGGCATCCGTCAGGTTTTGAATCCCTTGCTGGGTTTTAAAGGTGAACTTGACCCAGAAACGCTCGTTTTGCGCATTCAGGAAGCTGAAGGTATGGCTGCCGAAGCCGTGCATGTGGCGGAAGCTGCGCGGCAAGCCACGGTCGCTCATCACCACCGTGACCTGGTGCAGGGCTTCGGGCAGCGAGGTCCAGAAGTCCCAGTTGCTGTTGGCGCTGCGCAAGCCCGTGCGCGGGTCGCGCTTGATGGCGTGATTCAAATCGGGAAATTTCAATGGGTCGCGCATGAAAAACACGGGTGTATTGTTGCCGACCAGGTCCCAGTTGCCTTCTTCCGTGTAGAACTTCAGGGCGAAGCCGCGGATATCGCGTTCCGCGTCCGCCGCGCCCCGTTCGCCGGCTACCGTGGAAAAGCGCGCGAACATCGGCGTTTTCTTGCCCACTTCGCCAAAGATTTTCGCGCGCGTGTAGCGCGTGATATCGTGCGTGACGGTAAACGTGCCGTGCGCGCCGGAACCCTTGGCATGCATGCGGCGCTCGGGAATGACTTCGCGGTCGAAGTGGGCCAGCTTTTCCAGGAACCACACATCTTGCAGCAGGGCGGGGCCGCGTGGGCCCGCCGTCTGGATGTTCTGGTTGTCGACTACAGGCGCGCCAAAGGCGGTGGTCAGCTTTTTCATTGGACTCTTTCTTTCATGGCTAGGCAGAGCAATGGACGCACCGGCGCTACTCAAACACTGGCTGGGTTGAATGAACACTCACCGGGGCTGGTCCAGAGTAAAATTTCTAAAATGCAATTTCAGTGTAAACCTTTTTGTGCGAGACGGCTTGCCACGCCGCCCATGCAAGCACAGGCGGCATCCTTGTATCATAAGCGCTGAATGGCTGCCGCTCCCGCACGCTTGCAAGTTACAAGTATATAAAGGCCGGCCTAGCTCGCGCCACTGGCCTTTTGTCCAGATTTTAAAACCCGGTTTTTTAAAAACGGTTCCAATTGTTATGCCGGTGCTCCGTCGCTTCCTTCATCAGGTGGCCGGCGCGCAGGGCGTCGTCCGCCTGCACCGTCATGGCCAGTTCCTGGATGGCGGGCGGGTATTCATGGTGGGCCGCTTCCTCCAGCAATTCGCGGCCTTTCGCCAGGTCGCGCGGCACGCCGCGGCCTTCGCGGTAGGCGTTGTACAGCAGGAACATGGCGTGTGGATTGCCCAGTTCGCTGGACTTGTCCAGCCAGCGCGCCGCTTCACCTTGATCTTTCGGCACGCCTTCGCCATTCGCCGCCAGCAAGCCCAGCATCAATGCCGCCTTCGCATGGCCTTGCTGCGCCGCTTGCCGGTACCACAGCCAGGCTTGGGCCGGCGTGGCCGCGCGCAGCATCTGGCCCAGTTCGAAGGCCGCTTCCGTGTCGCCGGCGCGGGCCGCCTGTTCGAACAAGGCCAGGGCTTCGGCGCGGCGTTCGGCACGGGGCTGGTAAATCAGCGCCAGTTCGCGCTCGGCGACGGGCATGTCCTTGCCGGCCCAGCTGCGGACCTTGCGCTCGGCCTGGTGGTCGCCCGCCTGGCGCGCATGCATGGCGACGGCTTCGATTTCCGCCGCCGTGGGCGGTGGCGACGCCTGGCAGGCGGCCAGGGCTGCAGCCAGCACGACGGCGGGGAGGGAAAGTGCGTGTTTCATTGGGATTACCTTTCATCAAAACAGGCCGGAACTGCCGCAGTTCCGGCCCATGGACCTTATTTGCTCAGGTCGATGCGGTACTTGGCAAAGCCGCTGGCGTCGAGGCCGCCTTCGGCCGCCACGTTGCTGATGCCGCTGCCTTGCGCCAGCGCCAGATGGCCCGGCGCCGAGCGCAGGATCACGGGACCGGCCGTGGCCGTCTTGACGAAGCTCCAGCTGCGCGCGCTGCCATTGGCCGCCAGCGTGACCTTGCCGCCCTTGGTGCTGAGCGACGCCAGGTAGTTGCTGACCACGGCCTGGTTCGCATCGGGCGACTTGATGATGGTCTTGCTGCCATCGATGCCAGGCACGGCGCCGCCGCCACCGGCGCGGTAGTCGTTGGTGGCGACGATGAAGTCATCGCCATCGGCCACCGCCGCACCCTTGTACGTGAGGTTGACGATGCGGCTGCCCGGCTTTTTCGTCACGTCGATCTGGTACGTCAGCGCATTGTTTTCCGCGTAGAACACGTCATAGTTATAGATCGTGCCGTACGACGGCACCAGGTCTTGCTCGGCGCTGCTGGCCGGATCGATCTGGTTGAATTGTTTGGCCGACGTTTCCAGCCACGCCTTCAAGTCCGCGCCCTTGATCTTCACGGCTTGCAGGTTGTTATTGCTATATAAATACAGGTCGCCCGGATTGCGCACTTGCAAGCCGACCGGCGCGGCCGGGGAAGCGCCAGCGGCCACGTCCGTGAAGTCCGACGGCCCGTTGCGGCCCGCCTTGAATGGCGCGCTGCAGGAAATGACGGGGATGTTCTTGTAGCTGGACAAGGTCGCATCCGTGCTGGTGGCAATGAAGTTCTTCACGTAGTCGAGCTGCGCCTGGTTCACCAGCTGGATGGCGCTCACGTCGCCCACCAGCGCAAAATAGGCGGACATCTCGAAATCCGTGCTGATGCCCAGCGGCTGCTTGGCGTAGGCGATGGTGGCTGCGTGCTCGGTGGCCACCAGCGGTGCGATGGCCGGGTCGGCTTTTACGAGGGTCTTGCCATCGGTGTACTTGAAGCCGCGCGATTCCACCGTCGTCTTGGCCGGCTGCACCACCCATTTACCGCCCTGATAAGCCATCGTCAGCTTGATGATGCCCAAGCGCCGGCCCCAGCTTTGCGCCATGACGGTGGGCACGCCGTTCACAAAGCCGTTGACGGCGTCGATCTTCGCGCTGGCGGGGAAGGCGGTAAACGAGGCGTCCAGCGCGGCCGCGCCTTCTTCCTTGCCTTTCGGGAAGATCAAGTGCGAGTGGCCGATCATCAGCGCGTCGATGCCCGTGCTGGTCAAGTGATAGCTGCCGTTTTCCATCTTCGGACTGTAGGCGCTCGTGTCCAGGCCGCCATGCGACAGGGCCACGACGAGGTCGGCGCCCTTGTTGCGCAATTCCGGCACGTATTGTTTCGCCGCTTCCTGCACGCCCGTCACGCTGACTTTGCCAGCGAGTACTTTTTGATCCCATTCGAGGATTTGCGGCGGCACAAAGCTCAGCACGCCCACATTGATTTTTACCGTCAGCTTGCTGCCATCGGGCGCCGTGGCGGCGAAATCGCGGGGCAGCAGGGTGTAGGGCTGGAAGATGGGTTTGCCGCTGGACACGCCGACGACATTGCTCAGCACGGAAGGGAAGGCTGGCGCGCCGCACGTTCCCGTCGGCTTGGCCACACCGGGAATGCCGAAATCCGTGTTGGTGATCTGGCTCAGGTAGGGCAAGCCATAGTTGAATTCATGGTTGCCCATGCCGCCCGCATCATATTTCAGCGCGTTCATGGCCTTGTGCACGGCCAGCGTGCCGGAGCAGGGCACGGGCGCCGCCACGGCTTGCAGGTCGGCCAGCAAGGTGCCCTGGATGACGTCGCCATCGTCGAGCAAGACGTTGTTCGGATTTTCCGCGCGCGCCGCCTGGATCAGGGTCGACGTGCGCTCCAGGCCCAGGCTCGTGTCTTCGGCCAGCGCATAGTAGTTATAGCTGAGGACGTTCGAGTGGATATCGGTGGTTTCCAGCAATGCCACGGTGACCGTCGTGCCTTCGGGAATGGCCGGCGCCGTATTCGAATTGCCGTTGCAAGCAACGAGACCCACGCTTGCCAGCGCCGCCAGCATGACACAATTTGTTTTCATTACCGCCCTCGGAGAGATTCAAAGGACGCGACTGTAACGCCGCCATATGACGCGGCGATGACAGCCGTGCAAGGCGCATGGATTCAGGGGTGCGCGCAGGCGGTCGCGGCCGTGGCCAGCCAGGCAGCATCGACCGGTCCCAGGCGCCGGATGCAGATCCGATGTTCAGAATTTACAATCACTGTGTACGGCAAGCCCTTGATTTGATTGCCAAAGGCGGGCAGCAAGGCGGGCGCTGCCAGGGCCTGGGGATAGCTGGCCGGGTGGCTGCGCAGGAACGCTTGCGCGGCCGCCCGCGTGTCGATGGCGATGCCGATGACGGGGAGTGTCGACTGGCCGGCGGCGTGGGCATTGAATATCGGCAACTCCTGGATGCAAGGCAGGCAGCTGCTGGCCCAGAAGTTCAGCACCACAGGCTGGCCTGGGAACTGGCCCAGGCGTATGCTGCCATCCGCATCGAGGCGGGGCAGGTCGAAGGACAGCGGTGCGGCAGCCGCATGGCCGGCCAGCAAAAGCAATAACGCCGGCCAGCGTGTCATTGCGACACCACGGAGGCATCCGTCATGCGGTAATACAGGCCCATGGGGTCGCTGGCCAGTACCTTCAGCTTGCCTTGCACGATGAAGGGCGCATAGCTGAATTTCACGGGTGTCCGGCTCTTGATTTCCACCACGCCTTCCGGACCGGCCGGCAGGCAAAAGGGACAGCTGGCCGAGGTGACGGTCAGCAGGAAGTGTTTCTGCTTCTGGCCAGGTTCCAGCGGCATCATGAAACCTTGCACTTTCACGTCGGTATTGTCGAGCGCGCTGATTTCCGGCGTGTATTTTGGCACCATGCGGCCCTTTTTCGCCTTCACCGTGGTGGCCTGGCCCAGCAGTTTCCACGAGACGACGCCGGGCAAGTCCGTCAAGGGAGCGAAGAACGACGGCGGTTCGTCGGCGGGGGCCGCTGCGGCGCTGCCGGCCAGCAGCAGTCCAGCAGCCAATAGCATGATTTTCAGCATGTTCTTTCCTTTCAGGGACGCGCCAGGGTGGCGGCGATATCGGTGCGGTAGGCGCGCGCGGCGGGAATGGCGGCGGCCAGCAAGCCCACGGCCATGGCGATGACGGGCAGCCACGCTTCGCCGGGGACAATGCGCCAGGCTTGCAGGTTCAGGTCCTGCATCGATGCCAGCCAGCCCAGCAAGCCGACGGCCGCATGGCCCAGCAGCCAGCCCAGCGCCGCGCCCGACAATGACAGCAGCAAGCCCTGCGCCAGCAGCAAGCGCAGCAGTTTGGCGGGCGAGGCGCCCAGGGTGCGCAGGATGGCCAGGTCGGTCTTGCGCTCTTCCAGCGCGCCGTACAGCGCCACGAACAGCGACAGGGCCGCCACTAGCAGTACGCCGGCGGCAATCGCCCGCAGCACATCGATGCCCACGCCCAGCAGGTTGAACAGCCGTGCCGCCTCGAAAGCGGGCTGCGCCGCCTGCAGGCGGGCCTGACTGTTCACCCAGCGGGGCAGGCTGATCGCGGCCAGGGGAGATGCGTATTGCACCAGCACGGCAGTCAGTTCGCGCTCGGGCGCGGCGGCTGGCACGGCTGGCTGCTCATCGGGGTCCGTTTCATGCACTTGCCATACGGAAGCGACGGGCGTGAGGATCAGCCGGTCCAGTACCGTGCCCGTGGGCGCCAGGATGCCCGTCACCGTGTACGGCGCGTGTTCGTGTACTTCGCCGCCCGCCGCCAGTCCGTGCGAGCCGGCAAATCTGGCGCCGAGGGTGGCGCCCGTGTCGCGCGCCGCCCTGGCGCCGAACACGGCTTGCATGGCTTGCGTAAACAGTTTTCCTTGCGCCAGGTGCGCGCCATAGTGGTCCAGCAGCGCCGTCGTGCTGCCGACGATGCGGAAACCGTGGAAGTTGTCTCCCAGCGCGAGCGGAATCGCGGATTTCACCAGCGGCTGCGCTGCCAGCGCCGCCAGCGCGCTGTCGGGAATGTTACCGGTCGGAATATCGGCGTGATACACGGACGACAGGATCAGCTGCAAGGGCGAGCCTTTCGCGCCCACCACCAGGTCGATGCCTTGCGCATCGCGTTCGGCGTGCTCTTCCAGCTGGCTCGATACGCCGAGTATGAACGTCATCATGGCGATGCCGATGGCGACCAGCAGCAGGTTCAGGCTGGACGCCAGCGGCTTGTGGCGCAGGGCGCGCCAGGCCAGGGTGGCCGCGTTCATGCCGCACCCCTGGCACGGGGCAAGCGCAGCACGAGAGCATCGGGCAGGGCGGCCAGCACCCTGGCGTCGTGGCTGGCAATCACCAGCGAGGCGCCAACTTGCGCGGCCTGGCAAGCCATCAAGGTGACGACGGCGGCGCAGGCGGCGTCGTCGAGGTTATCCGTCGGCTCGTCGGCCAGGATCAGTTGCGGGCGCATGACGACGGCGCGCGCGATGGCGGCCCGTTGCCGTTCGCCGCCGCTCAGGGCATGCGGGTAGGCATCGAGCTTGTTGGCCAGGCCCAGCTGGCCCAGCAAGCTGGCCGCGCGGGCCGGATCGGGCCGCTGGCCGCTGGCGTAGGCAGGCAGCAAGACATTGTCGAGCACGTTCAAACTGGGCACCAGCGCCAGTTGCTGGGGCAGCAAGCCGATGGCGCGGCCGCGCCAGCTGTCGCGCTGGCGTGGCGTCAGGCCGGGCAGGGACGTTCCCGCCACGTCGAGGCGACCCGCCTGCGGCGCCAGGATGCCGGCCAGCAAATGCAGCAAGGTGGATTTGCCGGAGCCGGACGGCCCCAGCAGCAGCGCGTGGCGCCCGGCGGGCAAGTGAAAGGCGGCGATATCGAGCACGGGGCATGCTGGATCATAGCCATAGGTCAGGGAGGCGAGGTGGAGCATGGAATTCTTTCGGGTGGCTAGCTGGCAAAGATTGCTGCACAAATGCAACTGAGCTGCATTATAATTCAAACGCAATAGACTTGCATTTGAAATGCAGCCTCCTTGATTGCCAACCTGATCGCCCCATCCGAAAGATACCCATGACCCAACGCAAACTCCCCGTCACCGTCCTGTCCGGCTTTCTCGGCGCCGGCAAGACCACCTTGCTTAACCACATACTGCGCAACCGCGAAGGCAAGCGCGTGGCCGTCATCGTCAACGACATGAGCGAAGTCAATATCGACGCCTCGCTGGTAAAAGACAGTGCCGCAGCGGCTGGCGCAGCCCTGTCGCGCACGGAAGAAAAACTCGTGGAAATGTCCAACGGCTGCATCTGCTGCACCCTGCGCGACGATCTGTTGCTGGAAGTGCGGCGCCTGGCCGCGGAAGACCGCTTCGACTATCTGTTGATTGAATCGACGGGCGTGGGCGAGCCGATGCCCGTGGCCGCCACCTTCGACTTCGAGGATGAGCACGGCGACAGCCTGAACGACGTGGCGCGCATCGACTGCATGGTCACCGTCGTGGACTGCGCCAACCTGCTGGCGGATTTCCATAGCGAAGACAGCCTGGAGCAGCGCGGCGAGATCGCGGGCGAGGGCGATGACCGCCAGCTGGCCAACTTGCTGACGGAACAGATCGAATTTGCCAATGTCATCGTCCTCAACAAGGTCGACATGGTCGATGCGGCCGAACGCCTGCGCGTGCTGGCCATCTTAAAAGCCCTGAATCCCGGCGCGCGCATCATCGAAACCAACCAGTCCATCGTGCCGCTGGACGCCATCTTGGGCACGAACTTGTTCGACCTGGAGCAGGCGGCCAGCATGCCGGGCTGGGCCCGGGAATTGGCCGGCAGCCACACGCCGGAGACGGAAACGTATGGCATCAGCAGCTTCGTCTACCGGGCGAAGGAGCCGTTCCACGCGCAGCGCCTGCATGACTACATTGCCCAGCCGATCAAGGGCGTGGTGCGCAGCAAGGGTTATTTCTGGCTGGCCAGCCGTCCCGAATGGGTGGCCAGCCTGTCCGGCGCGGGCAAGCTGATGAATATCGAACCCGTGGGCCTGTGGTGGGCCTCCGTGCCGAAGGAGCGCTGGCCGACGGATGCGGCCTCGCTGGCGGAAGTCAAAGCGGGCTGGAGTGAAACGTACGGCGACCGCTATCAGGAGCTGGTCTTCATCGGCCAGGACATGGACCAGGCCGCCATTGAGGCGGACTTAAAGAAATGTCAACTCAACTATACGGAAACGCGCCAGGGCATGGCCGCCTGGCGCAAGCTGCCCGACCCGTTTCCCCAATGGCAGCGCATGGAAGAACTCGAAGATTAACCATCGATAGGAAAGCAATATGACAGAACTGATCCCCGTTACCATCATCACGGGTTTTCTCGGCAGCGGGAAAACCACCTTGCTCAAACGCATATTGCAGGGCGATCACGGCGTGCGCATCGCCGTGATTGAAAACGAATTCGCCGCCGAAAGCATCGACCATGGCTTGCTGGTGCAGGACAGCGACGAGCAGATCGTGGAAGTGAACAATGGCTGCATCTGCTGCAGCGTGCGCGGCGACCTGATCCGCATTCTGGGGGAATTGCACGCCAGGCGCGCATCGGGCACCATCGCCTTCGACCACGTGATCATCGAAACGACGGGCCTGGCCGCGCCCGGCCCCGTGGCGCAAACCTTCTTTGCGGAGCCGTCCGTCAGCGAATTCTACATGCTCGACGCCATATTGACGGTGGTCGACGCGCGCCACGCGCAGCAGCAATTGACGGCGCACAAGGAAGCGCAGGAGCAGGTGGGCTTTGCCGACCGCATCCTGCTGTCGAAGACGGACCTGGTCAGCAAGGACGAGCTGGCCGCGCTGCGGCAACGGCTGATCGCCATCAATGGCCGCGCCAGCATACAGAAAGTGCGCTTTGGCAATGTGCCCCTGCGCGACATCCTGAACATCCGCGGTTTCAATTTGAACGCCATCGTCGAGCTGGAGCCGGATTTCTTGGGAGAATTGGGGCACCGCCATGGCGACGGCGTGCAATCGTTCGTCTACCATCAGTCCCAGCCCCTGGATCTGCTGCAGGTGGAAAATTTTCTCGATGCCGTGGTGCAGCTGTTCGGCACCCAGCTGATGCGCTACAAGGGCATTTTGTATGTTGCCGATCTGCCATGCCGTGCCGTATTCCAGGGCGTGCACATGCTGATGGGCTCGGAACTGGGCGCGCCGTGGCGCGACGGCGAGACGCGCGCCAGCAAGATGATTTTTATCGGCCGCGACTTGCCGCGGGATATGCTGACGCGGGGCCTGGACCGTTGCGTGGCCGGCGCCCCCAGCCCAGCGAGCATGATGGCCGAGGTGATGGCCGGGGAGGCGGCATGAGCGTGGAAGCGGGCTTGCCCGCCCTGGCGCTGATCTTTCTGCTCGGCATGCGGCATGGACTGGAACCGGACCACCTGGCCGCCGTCGATGGCCTGACCCTGCGCAGCCAGGCCGCATCGCCGCGCTGGGCGCCGTGGATGGGCGCGCTGTTTGCGCTGGGGCATGGCGTCACCGTGCTGGCCATCGTGGCCGTGGCCGCCCTGGCCTCGGCGCAGTTCACGCCATCGCCAACCGTGTTTGGCTGGCTGGAATGGCTGCCCATCGCCTTGCTGCTGCTCATCGCCGGCATGAATGCGCGCAGCTTGCTGGCCGGCGCGCAACTGGCCGAGGTGCGCGGGCGGCTGCTGCCACGCTGGCTGCGGAGCGCATCCGGGCCGCTCGCCGCCATCCTCGTCGGCATGCTGTTCGCGCTGGTCTTCGACACGGCCCTGCAGGCCGCCGCCTGGGGCTATGCGGCCGTCGCGCTGGGCGGCATGCAGCCAGCCTTGCTGACCGGCCTGGTGTTTGCCGTGGGCATGGGCGTGACGGATACCTTCGATGGCTGGGTCACGGCAAAAGTCATGCGCACCGGCCAGATTGACCTCGTGCGCGCCTTCCGGCGCCGCCTGGGCTGGCCCATCGTCGCCATCTGCGTGGCCATGGCCGCCTACATGGTTGCCGGCAAGCTCGATTCCGCCTGGTCGCTGCCGGAAAGCTGGACGGCGGCCCTCGGCGCGGCCATGGTGCTGCTGATGGCGGCCTTGTATGGCTGGACCTTGCTGGGTTTGCGCCGCGTGCGTGCCTGAGGCGGGGGCGTGGGTATAATGGAAAAAAACTGCCGGATTCCACCATGCCCGCACCTGAAATCGTCATTCGCCTGCTGACGCCGGCCGACACCGCCGCCTTTTGCGCGCTGCGCCTGCGCGCCATTCTCGATTCGCCCAGCTCGTTTTCCTCGTCGCGCGAGGATGAGCTGGCGCGCACGCCTGAAGAACATGTGCAGCGCATCGCCGGCGGCCCGCTGCACCGGGCGTTTGGCGCCTTCGATGGCGAACGCCTGGTCGGCTTTGCCGGCTTGCGGCGCGAATCCATGCGGCAACTGTCGCACAAGGCCTTGCTATGGGGCGTGTTCGTCGATGTGGCGCAGCGGGGCAAGGGCGTGGCGCGGCGTCTCGTGAACGCCTGCATCGAGCAGGCCGAGACGGATCCTGCCGTCATGCAAGTGCACTTGAGCGTGAATGCGGAAAACAATGCCGCCTTGCGCCTGTATGAATCGCTGGGATTTATCGCGTATGGCACGGAACCGCGCTCGATGCGCGTGGGCGACTTGTTTTACGACGAGCATCACCTGGCTTTATTGATCAGGTAATACTGCTGCCGCTTACTTGCAGCGCGGGCACAGCCCCTTGATCAGGTAATCGACTTCGCCGCCGCTGAAACCTTCTGGCAACAGCACGGGCGGGGGCAGCTTGACTTCATTGAAGCAGGTGACGTTCGCGCATTTGGTGCACTGGAAGTGCGCGTGCTCGTGCGCCTGGTGGCCTGCGCCCGCGCTGAAGCGCCACACCTGGTCGGCACCGGCGATGCGGTGCACCAGTTCATTTTCCGTCAGCCATTCCAGTACCCGGTACAGGGTGACGGAATCGATATCGCTGTCCTGCGACAGCGCCTGCTGGATTTCGTGGTGGGTCAGCGAACGGCTTTGCGCCATTAAAAAGTCGAGCACCTTCACGCGCGTCTTGGTGACGCGGGCGTTGGTGTTGCGGATCAGCGATTCGGCTTGCGGTGTAGAAGATGATGTCAACATGATAGGCCTGCTTGCGGGGGATCGGCTGGCGGCGTCATCGCCGTGCCTTTGCCACCCTCTGGGCCGTATCTTAGCATGCGTGCCGCACTGGATGGAACGGCGTCATGGTTTGAACGTCCAATAGCGGCCGGCCACCGTATCGACGGGGTCGAGAAAGCGCTGGTCGGCGCGCGCATGGTTGCGTATCAGATAGAACATGTCGGACAGGGCGGAGCGCTTTTCCGCGAAATACGCGTGTTTCATGAAGCTCGTGTCGACCCCGCTGGCATCGATGGTTTCCACGCCCGCCACGATCAGCATGCCGGCGCCGCTGTCGCCCGCCCGCCGGTAGCCGTGCACGGCTTTCGAAGCGGCCAGGGCCAGGTCTTGCGACGAGGCATACAAGGTGACGGGGTTGCGCGCGGCGGCCAGTTTCGGCGCGATATCGTGCTTGAAGATGGCGGCGTCGATATCGGGCGCGGACAAGATGATTTCCGTAATCTTTTGCGCCAGCTGCGGCTGCGCGGCCAGCAAGTCGGCCACGGCGCGCGCCAGGCCGCGGCTGCCCATGCTGTGTCCGACCAAATACACTTGCGCCGCCTCCGTGCTGGCGAGAAAGTCGGCCAGGAAGCTGGTGAGGTGAGGCGTGCTCCACTCGATATTGTTTTCATCGATGGTGTAGCCGGCCACCTCGCCGCGCGACGGCCAGCTGTAGAACACGGGCGCGCCGTCAAAGCCCAGGTCGTAGGCCATCTGTCCCGTGCGCCGCGCCGCATCCTCGAAACTCACGTTATAGCCATGCACGAAGATAAAGGCGCTCTTGCCGGCCGAGGCGCGGATCTGGGTCTTCAAGGCGGCAAAGAAGTTGTCGCGGTCTTGCACCTCGGCCGACAGCAGCACCACGTGCTTGGCCGGGTCGTCGCGAAACTCCAGGCGCCACAGCGACGGCGATTCCAGCTGGCCCATGCGATGGTCGCGGGGGATGCTGATGTCGCAGCTGCCATAGCTGAGCGGGCCATTGCCGCCCATGATGTTGCGTTCGCCGCTGAAGCGCTGGGCCGGCGGCTTGCCCACGTCGCGCTGGCGGTCCGTGGCGAAATACACCTTTAGCACCGCATAATTCGAGATGACGGCGGTTTTATCGGCCGGGTCGGGCACTGCTTCCACGTCGGGAACCTGAGGGAAGGGCCGCTGCAGAGAGTCGAGCAAGCCTTGCGCGGCAAACAGGGTTTCCATGTCATCGGGCACTTTCGCGCTGGACAGGGCGGCCGACAGGGCCAGTTGCAGCCGGGTATCGGCAGGGTCGGCTTCCAGCGCGGCGATGGCGGCGAGGATGGCGGCGGCGCTGTCGAACTTGGCGATGGCCTGCTTGAGCCGCGCATAGTGGCTGGCGATGGCTTCGGGAGCGTGGCCGGGCGCGCCATGCCCGATGGCTGCCACGACAGCGGAAGTGATCAAGTCCATGCGCCACCTGCCTTTCAGGTCAATCTGGATCGAATGTCAATCCATATTGCCATAAAAGCACGCGAAAAGCGATTTGTCCAGCGCCCCATGCAGCGGGCGCGGCTACGGTCAATGCTGCTTGTCGTCGCTAAACTGCTGCGCCAGCGACTGCAGGGGCGCTACCGTCAGGCCGCCGCGGCTCACGTGTTCGGGGATGGCCACGCGCACTGGCTTGCTGTGCATGTTGGTGGACGACAGCACATTCGTGGTGGTCTCCGGCGCCGCATTCCACACTGGGTCGACGATGCCTTCGAACACATGTTTCAATTGCTCGCCCCAGGTGTCGCGGATCATGCGGAAATACTGGTTCTTTTCATCGATGGTGACAAAGCGCGTGACGGCCAGGCTGCCCGTCTCGTAGACGAGCAGATCAAGGGGCAAGCCGACGGAAATGTTCGAGCGCAAGGTCGAATCCATGGAAATGAGGGCGCACTTGGCCGCCTCGTCCAGGCGCGTGAACGGGTTGATGACCCGATCGATGATGGGCTTGCCGTATTTCGCTTCGCCGATCTGGAAATACGTGTTTTCATCGTGCGATTCGATGAAATTGCCGGCCGAATACACCTGGAACAGCCGGCAGCGCTCGGCGCCGATCTGGCCGCCTAAAATGATGCTGACATTGAAATCGATGCCGCAGTCGGCCAGGGCCTTCGCTTCGCGCAGGTGCACGGTGCGCACGGCTTCGCCCACGATGCGCGCCGCATCGTACATGCTGGCCACGTTCCAGATGCTGCGTCCGTCCGCATCGACGTGTTCGGAAACGATCTGGCGGATCGCCTGCGAGATCGACAGGTTGCCGGCCGTCATCAGGACCAGCATGCGGTCGCCCGGGTTTTCGAACACGCTCATCTTGCGGAAGGTGCCCACCTGGTCCACGCCGGCGTTGGTGCGGGAGTCGGACAGGAAGACCAGGCCTTCGTTCAGGCGCATGCCTATGCAATAAGTCATCGTCGTAAATCAAGTCAAAAGGGGTAGCATTCTACACCAGCCGGGCCTGGCAACCAGCTTGCAAGGCCCGGCCAGCCTCATTCCTGCCGTTTACACAGGCACGATCTGCACATCGACCCGTAATGTTTCTGTGCCGCCACCCTGGCGCACGCCGCGCACGGGGGCCGCCGAATCGTAGTCGCGTCCGATGGCCAGGCGGCAATACGCATCTGTCATCAGGCGCGCATGCGTGACATCGATGCTGACCCAGCCCGCGAAATCCGTGTCTTCCGTCCAGGCGTCGACCCAGGCATGGCTGGCCGCGTGGCCCGTCGTGCCCGGATCGATATAGCCGGATACATAGCGGGCCGGGATACCCCAGGCGTGGCAGCAGGCGAGGAACAGATGGGCGTGGTCCTGGCACACGCCGCGTCCCAGCGCCAGCGCGTCGCCGGCCGTGGTGGTGACCATGGTGGCGCCGCTTTCATAGGCCACCTTGCCGACGATGTGCTCGGCCAGGCGCAGCAAGTGGCCCGTGACCGCCGTCACGCGCCGGTCCGGCAGGCTGGCGGCGCTCAGCTCGAGGATGGCGGGATTGGCCTGCGTCAGCGGTGTCGGCATGGTAAACAGCAGCGGCGACAAGGTATCGACCAGGTTCAGCCGTCCCTTGTGCGGGTAGATGGTTTCCACCACGCCATGCGCCACCAGGCTCAGGGAGTGATGGCTGCCGTTGATCGTCAGCATGTGCGACAGATTGCCGTAGGCATCCGTGTAGGCGTGGCACTGGCCCGGCGTCGTGATTTGCCAGGACAGGGCCCGCTGCTGCGGCTCGATACGCGGCGTCAGGTGCAGCTGCTGGATGGTGTAGGCCAGCGGCGCACTGTAGGCGTAATGGGTTTCGTGGCGGATGGTGAGCTGCATCAGGCCGCCAAGGGAACGAGGAAATCGCGGCTGACCCGGTTGCCCAGGTCATAGATGTTTTCCAGAAATTCCGTCAATGTATGGTGCAAGCCCGCCTTCATGATGTCGTCGATATGGCCGAATTTCAGCTCCGCGTGCAGTTTGCCAGCGAAACGCTCCGTATCGGCGGACACATCGTTGCGGATATGCTTGAGGTTTTCCACCACGTCATCCATGCAGGCCAAAAGCGACCTGGGCATGTCGCCGCGCAGCATCAGCAATTCCGCCACCCGCGCCGGGGTGATGACGTCGCGGTACACCTTGCGGTAGATTTCAAAGCCGGACACGGAGCGCAGCAGGGCCGCCCAGTAGTAAAAATCGCGCTGCGTGATGTCCTTCGACGTGTCGCGCGCGCCGTGGAACTTCACGTCGAGGATGCGCGCCGTGTTGTCGGCCCGCTCGAGGAAAGTGCCCAGGCGGATGAAATGGATGGCTTCGTCCTTGAGCATGGTGCCCAGGGTCACGCCGCGCGACAGGTGCGAGCGGTATTTGACCCATTCGAAGAACTGGCTGGGGTCCGTTTCCAGCAGATTGCTTTTCAGGCGCTTCTGCATGTCGAGCCAGGTGGCGTTCTGGATTTCCCACACTTCCGTCGTCAGCGTGCCCCGCACGGCGCGGGCGTTTTCGCGCGCGCCCGTCAGGCAGGCGAGGATGGACGAGGGGTTGTTCGGATCGCGCACCATGAAGTCGAGCACGTCGCGCGTGTGGAAGCGGCCATATTTGTGGTCGTACGCGCTTTGCAGCTCGGAAATACCCAAGGTGGCGCGCCAGCCCTGTTCCGCATCCTGCTCGGATTGGGGCAGCATCGATGTTTGCATGTTGACGTCGAGCATGCGCGCCGTGTTTTCCGCCCGCTCCGTGTAGCGGGCCATCCAGAACAAATGATCGGCGGTGCGGCTCAGCATGCTTTTTCTCCTGCAAACACGGATGTTGGTTCCAATACCCAGGTATCCTTGGTGCCGCCCCCTTGCGAGGAGTTGACCACCAGCGAGCCTTCGCCCAGCGCCACGCGGGTCAGGCCGCCGGGCACCATGGAAATCGTCTTGCCGGACAGCACGAACGGGCGCAAATCGATGTGGCGCGGCGCAATACCGGCCTCGACATACGTGGGGCAGGCGGACAGGGCGAGCGTGGGCTGGGCGATGTAGCCGCCCGGATTGGCCAGCAGGCGCTGGCGGAAATCCTCGATCTGCGCCAGGCTGGACGCTGGCCCCACCAGCATGCCGTAGCCGCCCGCGCCATGCACTTCCTTGACGACGAGTTTCGCCAGGTTCGCCAGCACGTACGACAAATCGGCGCTCTTGCGGCACTGATACGTCGGCACGTTGTTGAGGATCGGCTCCTGCGACAGATAAAACTTGATCATGTCGGGTACGAACGGGTAGATCGACTTGTCGTCGGCAACGCCCGTGCCGATGGCGTTCGCCAGCGTTACCCGCCCGGCGCGGTAGACGGACAGCAGGCCCGGCACGCCCAGCGACGAGTCCGAGCGGAAGGCCAGCGGATCGAGGAAATCGTCGTCCACCCGGCGGTAGATCACGTCGACGCGCTTGGGCCCGCGCGTGGTGCGCATGTACACCGAGTTGTCGTTGACAAACAGATCCTTGCCTTCGACCAGTTCCACGCCCATCTGCTGGGCCAAAAACGCGTGCTCGAAGTAGGCGGAGTTGTACATGCCGGGCGTCATGACGACGACCGTCGGGTCATCGACGCCCATCGGCGCGACGGAGCGCAGGTTGTCGAGCAGCATGTCCGGGTAATGGTCGACGGGGGCGATGCGGTTGCGGGCGAACAGTTCCGGGAACAAGCGCATCATCATCTTGCGGTCTTCCAGCATGTAGGACACGCCGGACGGCACCCGCAGATTGTCTTCCAGCACATAGAATTCGCCCTGGCCGGCGCGCACGATGTCGACGCCGGCGATGTGGGCGTAAATGTCGGAGGCGACGGAAATACCCTGCATTTCCGGGCGGTACTGGGCATTCTTGTAGATTTGCTCGGCGGGAATGATGCCCGCCTTGATGATGTTTTGCTCATGATAAATATCATGGATAAACATGTTCAAGGCTTGCACGCGCTGTACCAGGCCCGTCTGCATCTGCGCCCATTCCGTGGCGGGGATGATGCGCGGGATGGTGTCGAACGGAATCAGGCGTTCCGTGCCGGCATCGTCGCCATACACGGCGAACGTGATGCCGACCCGGCGGAACGTCAGGTCGGCTTCGGCCCGCTTGCGGGCGATGGTCTCGGGGGATTGCTGCTCCAGCCAGTTGCTGAATTCACGATAGTGTTCACGTACCTTGCTGTCCGTCCCCACTTCATTTGCAGTCATTTCATTGAAAAAATTTGCCATGTTGTGATTTCCCTTGAGCCGTGTCTATGCATAGCTCAGCAGGAAGCGTGCCAACAAGGCGGGCGTGAACAGGTGTAAATATGACCACTTTTGTGGCGTCGCGCCATTGTTTGCACCAATTCGGTGCGCTAGGCGTCACTCTTGGGGACGTCGGCGGGTTGGACAAAGGGGCGGCAATCGACGGGCACGTCGAAGATGAAACTGGTGCCTGTCTCGGCCGCGCTGTCGACGGCGATGCTGCCGCCGTGGCTTTCCGCGACGCTCTGCACGAAGGGCAGGCCGATACCCCATCCTGGCGCGGGGCTGTCGTTTTCGCGGCGCAGGTAGTCAAAGATGCGTTCGGCCTGTTCCGGCGCGATGGGCCGCCCGCTATTGTGGACGGTGACGATCAGGCGTTCGTGGACCGCTTCCACGTGCACGCTGATGGGCGCGTCGTCGCCATACTTGAGCGCATTGCCGAGCAGGTTTTCCAGCGCGCGCCGCAGCGAGTTCTCGCACCACCAGCCGATGACGGATTGCCCGCTGACCTGGCATTTGCCCGGTCGCTGCAAGTTGACCTGGCTGGCCACGGCGTGCACCAGCGGCAGCACGTCGAACTGGCTCAGCACCAGTGGCAACTGCTGGCCCTGGTGGTAGCTGAGGCCATCGAGCAATTCCTCGATCATGCTGTCGAGCCGCTTGCTGTGCTCGACAATCTTGTGCGCCAGCAATGTCACCCGTTCCGGGTCGGCTGGCCTGAGCAGCAGCTGGGCGCTGGTGCTGATCACGGCCAGGGGATTGCGCATGTCGTGCGACAGGCCGGCCGCGATACGGCGCCGGAAGCCTTCATGCATGCTGGTAAATTCGCGTATCGATTCGCGGATGCCCGAGTCGATCGACACATTGATCACCTGCCAATCCTTGCTGCGCAGGGTGATGCCGGACTCATGCGCGGTGGCGGCGAAGCAGTCGCGGAAGATCTGGTATTCCTGGATCACCTGCTCCGGGCCGTAATTGGTCATGCGCGCCCGTTCATTGCCATGCACGGCGGGCACGTTGCTGTTGCTGGCGGCGTTTTCGCGCGGGTGGCCCGGGGTGAGGGCTTCGGCCAGGTTGTCGAAAAAGGCGGGCAAGGTATTGATGAGTATGGGCGTGAGCAACTGGTCGGCGCCGCGCACCTTGGCGCGCACGCGCTGTTCCCAGGCGCTGAGGACGGCGTCGCGCATGGCAAAGATGCGCTGCGCGCGCTGCAATGGCTGGCGTGCGCTGGCCTGGCGACCCGCGTGATGATCCGTGGCAATACTCACCTGGACTCCTGACTGCAATGACTATGCTTGCGATAGTATGCGCCAATTCAGCCGCCGGGGAAACGCCTTATTGTCCAGTATCGGCCTGCCGCAGGGCCGCATCGAGGCGGGAAAGCGAGGCAGACCATTCGGCCAGCGAAAAGTTCTGTGGATCATCATGACCATTCGCAAACCCTGTATCGATGACGGCATGGAAGGCGGGGATCAGCCATGTGCCCCTGCGCACGCTGGCGGCGATATACAGCAGGGCAAGCCGCTCGTATTGCGCAGGCGTAAAGCCGGGATCGGGCGCCAGGCCATCGTTGCCCTTGCCGCCGCCGGGCACGGAGTTGCGCGGCTGCACCAGTTCCACGTGCAGGAACAGGCCCGCCAGCGACGGCTTGTCCTTTTCCAGCTTGCTGGCGTAGCTGGCCGTGCCAAAGTCGCGCACCTGCAAGGAGCCGCCCAGGCGGTTCACGTAGACATGGCCTTTCGGACCGCCGCCCAGCGCCGGATTGCGCAAGCTGAAGTCGTTGAAGTCCCAGCTGGCATCGTTGATGTGGCCGGGAATGGCGTCAAGCAGGAAATTCGGGTAGCTGGTGTCGTGGATGACGAAATAGCGGGCCATGGGCGCGGCCAGCCGGCCCACGGCGCGCGACAGGGGCGCGTCGACGGCGCCGCCCACGCCCGCCTCGGCGATGCCTTGTTCCGCCAGCCAGGCGCGCAAGCGGGCCGGAGCGATGCCCGTGCGCTGGCCGATGCGGGCGGCAAGGAAGTCCGGCAGCGGCGCACTCTCGCCCAGGCGCGCATACAGTTTGACGGGGCGCAGCAAACACGTGGCTTGCGCCAGCGCATCGCCCTTGAAGCCGCTTTTCCAGGCGGCGTACGGGCAGGCGGCTTGCTTTTGGGCCGCGGCAGGCAGGGATAGGCAGAGCAGGAGCAGCAGGGCAGGGAATCGTTTCATGCGGCATTGTCGCCGAAGCGCGGCTTGCGGCACAGGCGCGCACGCGGAAAAAAAGCTGCCCGAGGGCAGCTTTTCGAAGTAGGACAGGGGCGCGGCCTTTAAAATGCCACGCTGGCCGATACGACCACGGTGCGCGGCGCGGCCAGGACCAGCGAGCCGATGTTGAAGGACGACACAGCCGAGGACCAGTAATTGCGGTCCGTCACGTTGTCCACGCGGGCGCGCAAGGTCACGTCACGGCCCGCCACTTGCGTCAGGTAGCGCGCGCCGATGTCGAGGCGGGTCCACGATGGCAGTTGCTTGGTGTTGGCCTGGTCCGCATACTGCGTCGAGGTGTAGATGGTGCGGGCGTTCAGGGTCAGGCCTGGCGCGCCCGGCACGTCCCATTCGCCGCCCACGCTCATCTGCGTTTCCGGTGCGCCGATGGGTTTCTTGCCATTATTCGCGGCCACATCGGTATTGCTGAGCTTTGCATCGAGCCAGGTCAAGCCGCCCAGCAGGCGCACGCCTTGCATCGGCGTGCCGAAAATCGACAGTTCCAGGCCACGGTTGCGCTGCTCGCCATCAAGTTCGGCCCGCTTGCCGACCACGGCCAGCAAAGGCTTGCTTGTCGTGAACAGGGCGGCGCTCATGCCCAGCTTGCCGCCGTCATACTTGACGCCGATTTCCTTTTGCTTCGATTTGTACGGCGCAAACACGTCGCCCATGTTGTCGACGTTGAGCTGCTGGCCGTTTTCCACGTACGTTCCCGTGGCCGCTGGGCCCTTGACCAGTGCTTCGATGTAGTTGGCGTACAGCGACACGTTCTGGTTCGCCTTGAAGACGATGCCAGCCACGGGCGTCGTGGCGCTCTCGTCATAGGCCTTGCCTTGCAGCACCGAGGTGTTGTAGTCGTAGCCGGCATCCTTGATCTGCTGGCGGCGCAAGCCCACGGTCAGCAGCAGCTTGTCGTCCAGGAAGGCCATGGTGTCGGCCAGGGCATAGCTGTTGAGGATGGTTTTCTGGGTGATGCGCGGGTCGCTCATGATGCCGCCCGTGTAGGGCGTTGGCGGCGGGGTCACGCTGATTGGCGCGTAAATGTTGGTGGCAAACTTGTCGCCGATCGCATAGGCGTTCTTCGCTTCATTCCAGTGCCCGGACCAGCTGGCCACCAGGGTGTGCTTGACGGCGCCCGTAACGAGCTTGCCGCGAATGCCCAGTTCGCCCGTGCGGATTTCCTGCTTGCGGGCATTGTCGAAGCGCGACACCGTGGCGTCGCCATTGATCGAGGTCAACGACGGCTCGGCCAGGCTGTTGGCTTCCCTGGTCGAACGGGAGCCAAATGCGGCCCAGGCCACGACATCCTTGGCCAGGTCCACTTCGGCGCGCGCCGTGCCGAACACATCGTGTTCCTTTGAATAGCTCCATGGCTGGGCAAAGTTCTTCGAGGCATCGGGTGCGGATGGCAGCACGGCCACGCTGCCAATGGCGACGGACGGGCGCGGCGATGTCAGGTTGAAATTCTGGTAACCGGCATCGGCCGACAGGCGATAGCCGCGACCGCGATAATCGAGGCCCAGCGAGAACATGCCCACGTCGTGGTCTTCGCGCTTGATGCTGGTCTCGCCCTGGCGCTTGGCGGCGTTGACGCGCACGCCGAATTCCTGATTCGCGCCAAAGCGGCGCGCCACGTCGATGGCCGCATAGGCGTGGCCACCCGATTCCACGCCCACCGTCAATTCCGTCAGCGGCGTGTTTCCGGCGCGCTTGGGCATCAGGTTGATGGCGCCGCCGATGCCGCTGCCGCCAGGCGCCGCGCCGTTCAGGAAGGCGCTGGCGCCCCGGAACACTTCCACGCGCTCGAGCAGTTCCGGCGACACATATTGACGGGGCAGCACGCCGTACAGGCCGTTATACGCCACATCGTCCGAATCGAGGGCGAAGCCGCGGATCACATACACTTCCTGGAAATTGCCATAGCCGCGCGACATGCGCACGGCCGGATCGCTCTGCAGCAGATCGCCCACGCTGCGCGCTTGTTGGTCGGCAATGAATTGCTGCGTGTAACTGGTGCCGCCGAATGGCGAATCCATCATGTCCACGGCACCAAGAATGCCCATGCGCCCGCCGCGCGCCACCTGGCCGCCCGCATACGCCTTCGACAAGCCTTCCGCCGACGCATCGGCGGACGCATTGACCACCACCGTCGGCATGCTTTGCGCGTCGCCGGCCGTCATGGCGGGAGCGGTTTGGGCTTGGGCGGCGGCGCTGGCCAGCAGGAAAGCGGCCAGGGCGAACGGGGTAGGGACGAGGTGGAAGGTGCGCATGGTGTTGTTTGGATATTAATGAGAATGATTATCATTATATTCCAGCGTGGCGCGCTGCGTGGAAAAGTGTGAGAAAGTGATAAAAAAGTCGCCATTTATACAACAGCCAGCATGCGAAGGCACTGGGATCTGGCGGAAAAAGGCGCGCCAGGCGATACCTTGTGGATTTATTAATGCGCAAATCCAAGTTTCGCTAGAATGGGGCATCGCGCCCGGCGCCCACAGGAAACCGCATGCCATTGCAACACCATCTACAGTCCGCTTCCATGCGCATGCGGGAGGGCTTGAGCCTGAAAGGCGCTGCCGTCGCGCTGATCCTGGCCATGCACGTGCTGGGCCTGTATTTTCTGCTCCTGCCGCCGCGGCAACTCAAGCAATACACGGAAGTGGCTTTCATGACCTTGCTGCCGCCCCGGCCCACGCCGCAGGCGCCACCGATGGCCTTGCCTTTGCCCATGCCTGTGCCGCGCGCGCGGGTAACGGCGCCGCCCGCCGCGCCATCCGCCATCCTCGAACCATCTCCCGTGATAGTGGAAGCCATCACCGTACCGGCCGAAGAGCTTCCCGCCGTGCCGGCCACGGCCCCCTCGACGGCTGACTTGCGCACGCGCGCGCGGCTGGCCGCCGGCGCCGCCGACAAGGCCTTGCGTAGCGAGCTCAAGCAAGACCAGCCATGGCTGGCCTCTGCCGGCCTGAAGAGCGAAAGCACTTTCCAGAAACTGGTTGCCTCCGCCTGGCGCGGCGGCCCCGTCATCCGCGTGGAGGAATTCCTCACGGCCGATGGCCGGCCCGCCACGCGCGTCGTCAGTGCCGGCGGTGCCACGTGCTTTGGCATGGCCGAGAATCCCGGCTCTGGCGCCGACCCGGCCAGGACGGGCGGCAAGGTGAAACGCGTGCCTTGCCCGGGCTAAAGACCGCATTCGGCACAGGGTTATCACGGCGATTGCGGGGCAGTCATCCCCGGTAGGGCGTCAAATATGCTAAGTTGCGTCTGCAATTCATGTGACACGACCCAGGACGCCCATGCTCCCCGAACTCCTCATCCTCGCTCCCAGCCCGTCGGCTGCCGTCAACGCGCAGCTGGAACAGCAATATACCTGCCATCACGCCTGGCAAGTGCCGGCGCAGGAACGCCACGCCTGGCTGGCCGAACGGGCGCCGTCCATCCGCGCCGTTGTCACGACGGGCGCGCTGGGCTTGAACGCCACCGACATGGCCCTGTTACCAACGCTGGAAATCGTCGCCGTCAATGGCGTCGGACTCGATGGCGTGGCGCTGGACCTGGCGCGCGAGCGCGGCATCGCCGTCACCACCACGCCGAACGTGCTGACCGATGACGTGGCCGACGTGGCGCTGGCCTTGCTGCTGGCCAGCGCGCGGCATATCGTGGCGCTCGACCGATTCGTGCGCGATGGCGGCTGGGAACGCCGCGAAGCCATCGCCCCCGCGTCCAGCCTGCGCGGCAAGACGGCCGGCATCTTCGGTTTCGGCCAGATCGGCCAGGCCATCGCGCTGCGCCTGGCCGCCTTCGGTATCCACGTGCGCTACTTCCAGCCGCGCGCCATTGCCGGCACCAGCGTGCCGCGCGCCGAATCCCTGCTGGCCCTGGCGCAGGAAAGCGATTACCTGATCGTCTGCGCGCCGGGCACCCCGGCCACGCGCAAGATCATCGACCGCACCGTGCTCGACGCGCTGGGACCGCAAGGCACCCTGATCAATATCGCCCGTGGCGCCCTCATCGATGAAGAAGCCCTGATCGCTGCCTTGCAGGATGGCCACCTGGGCGCGGCCGGCCTCGACGTGTTTGCCGACGAGCCGAGGGTGCCTGCCGCCTTGCGCGCCTTGCCGAACGTGGTGCTGACGCCGCACGTGGGCAGCTTGACCGTGGAAACGCGCCATGCGATGGGGCAACTGGTGGTCGATAACCTGGCCGCGCACTTTGCCGGTTTGCCGCTATTGACGCCAGTAAAATGATAACGCCCGGGATGAACCGTTTTAATCAAGCATGAATGAAAGAGTAGCTATGGAATTGACAAAATCGCTGTTGCGCACGCGCGGCGGGCAGGACAGCGGCAAGGTGGGCATGATCGAGCTGTTCTTCGATCTCGTGTTCGTGTTTGCCGTGACGCAACTGTCGCACGGCTTGCTGGCGCACCTGAGCGCCATGGGCTGGCTGCAGACGGGGCTGCTGCTGATGGCCGTCTGGTGGGTGTGGATTTTCACGTCGTGGATCACCAACTGGCTCGACCCCGAGCGCATTCCCGTGCGCATCAGCCTGTTTGCGCTGATGCTGGGCGGCCTGATCATGTCCGCTTCGATCCCCGAGGCGTTCGGCACGCGGGGTCTGGCGTTCGCGGGCGCCTACGTCGCCATGCAGGTGGGGCGTCCCCTGTTCGCCTGGTGGGCCGTGCGCCATGAAGCGCTGTCGCGCCGCCGCAATTTCCAGCGCATCGCCCTGTGGGCCGTGTTGTCCGGTATCTTCTGGATCGCCGGCGGCGTCGCGTCGCCCGAGCAGCGCATCTTCTGGTGGGTGCTGGCACTGGCGATCGACCTGGCCGGTCCCTGGATGCAGTTCGGCCTGCCGGGCCTGGGCCGCTCGACGACGGCCGACTGGGATGTCGATGGCGGCCACATGGCCGAACGCTGCGGCCTGTTCGTCATCATCGCCCTCGGTGAATCGCTGCTGGTGACGGGTGCCACCTTCGCCGGCCTGGAATGGACGGCCAGCAACTGGCTGGGCTTCCTGTCGGCCCTGGTCGGCAGCATCGCCATGTGGTGGATCTACTTCGACACGGGCGCCGAGGCGGGTCACCACCGCATCGCCCACTCGAAAGACCCGGGCCGCATCGCCCGCAAGGCTTACACGTATATCCACGTGCTGATCGTGGGCGGCGTGATCGTTTCCGCCGTGGCCGATGAGCTGGCCCTCGTGCATCCGGACGAGGCGAGCTTCGCCGGCATCAGCGCCTTGCTGGGCGGCCCGATCCTGTATTTGCTGGGCAATGCGCTGTTCAAATGGGTCAGCAGCGAGCGCGCCGCGCCGCCGCTGTCGCATCTGCTGGGCATCCTGATCATCCTGGCGCTGATCCCGATGGCGTATGGACGGCTGTATGCGCCCCTGACCCTGGCCTGCATCACCAGCTGCGTGCTGGTATTGGTGGCCGTGTGGGAACATATGGCGCTGCGCCGTCCGCCACCGGATATCGATCCCTGACGTCGGTTTTCCCTCAGCCGGGCGGCGTGATGTCGTCCGGATCGCTGCGCGCATCGAGCTGCAGTTGCAGGAATGCCAGGTCCAGCCAGGCGCCGAACTTGGTGCCCACCTGGCGCATCAAGCCCACTTCCTCGAAGCCCAGCTGCTTGTGCAGGGCGATCGAGCCGGCATTGCCCGCTTCGATACCCGCCACCATCACGTGCTTGCCCAAGCCGCGCGCCCGCGCGATCAATTCCACCATCAAGGCCTTGCCGACACCGGCGCCGCGGCGATCGGCGCGCACATACACGGAATGCTCGACCGTATGGCGAAAACCCTCGAACGGGCGCCAGTCGCCAAACGCGGCGTAGCCAGCGACATTTCCTTCCGCATCGATGGCGACCAGCACGGGATAGCCGGCCCGCTGGCGGTCGGCCAGCCAGGCGGCGCGGTTGGCCGCATCGACCGTCCGTTCATTCCAGATGGCCAGGGTATGGCTGACGGCATCGTTGTAGATGGCCGTGATGGCCTCGATGTCGCCCGCATGGGCATCGCGTACCTGCATGTTGCTCTCCTTCCTAGTCGTCCACTATAATGGACAAATCATAGATTGCCTCTCACGCCTTGTCCAATAAAATCCGAATGAAAGCCGGAATGAAATCCAATATATGTCCACTAAACCAGACGAATTGAACCAGCGCATCGGCGCCAGGGTGCGCCTCGAGCGGGAAAACCTGGGCTGGTCGCTGACGGAACTGGCGGCCCGCTCGGGCGTATCGCGCGCGATGGTGCACAAGGTGGAGCGGGGCGACTGCAGCCCCACGGCCACCTTGCTGGCGCGCCTGTCGGGCGCCTTCGAGCTGAGCATGTCCGAACTGATCGCCCGCGCCGAGATGCGTGCGGGGCGCTTGCTGCGCAAGGCTGAACAACCCGTGTGGATCGACCCGCAGAGCGGCTATGTGCGGCGGCACGTGTCGCCCGCGTCCGACATGCCGCTCGACCTCGTGCACATTAGCTTGCCGCCGGGCGCCGTGGTGGCCATGCCGGCCGCCGCCTATGTGGCGCGGCGGCAACTCATATGGTCGCTCAGCGGCAGCCTCGTCTTCCTTGAAGGGGAGACCCGCCACGTGCTGGACGAGGGCGATTGCCTGGAACTGGGGCCGCCGGCCGACTGCGTGTTCAGCAATGAAACGGCCACCGCCTGCACCTACGCCGTGGCCGTATTGAAGAATGGCTGAAGTCAAGCCAGCGCCGCGGCGCGCAGCTGGGCAATGAAGGCGCGCGCGGCGGGCGCCTGTTCGTGGCGGCGGAAGGCCACGGCGATTTCCGAGCTGATCTGCGGCCCTGCCAGTTCGCGGAACACCACGCCGGGCAATTGCACGCTGGCCATCACCGAATGGGGCACGATGGCGCAACCCACGCCCAGCGACACTTCCGTCAGCACGGCCACCAGGCTGCCGGGGCGCGATACCACCTGCGCCGCAAAACCGCCGCGCCGGCTCGCTTCCAAGGTTCCCAATTCCTGTTCCGGCACGATGAATGCTTGCTGCGCCAGCGCGGCCGGCACCGCCACATCCAACAGGGCCAATGGGCTGTCGGCCTGCACGGCCAGCACGAAGCGGTCGCGCAGCAAGACCACGCTGTCCAGTCCGTCCGGCAAGCGCAGGGGCGGGCGCACGAAGGCCAGGTCGACGCGGCCCTGGTCCAGCAGGCCGGGTAGGGTATCCATCGCGTATTCGCGCGCACCGATGTGGATGCCGGGGTGGCTGGCGCGAAAGCGGGCAAACTGGTCTTGCAGCACGCCTGAGTAAGCTGCTGATGCGACATAGCCGATTTCCAGGCGTCCCAGTTCGCCCCGTCCCGCGCGCCGCGCCACTTCCTGCGCCTGCGCCAGCTGTGCCAGCGCGCGCGCAGCCTCGATGACGAACAATTCCCCGGCGGCCGTCAGGGCCACGGCGCGCTTGCTGCGCTGGAATAAACGCGTGCCCAGCAGCTGTTCCGTTTCCTGCACCTGCTTGGTCAGCGCGGGCGGCGAAATGCCCAGTTCCGCGGCGGCCCGCGCGAAGTGCAGGCTGTGCGCCACGGCCAGCACGCAGCGGAAATGCCGCAATTCCATGTCTTTGTCTGTATTCACCATCAGTGAATTATAAGGCGATCATCTTATAACAGGAAATAATACAAGCCTGCTTACAATCGAGGCATGAAGAATACCAACTGGACCTTATATACGTGCTCGGGCGTGTGCGCCCTGATCATGCTCGACACCAACGTCGTGGCCGTCTCCTTGCCCTCGATCGCCCGCTCGCTGAACGCCAGCTTCGTCGACGTGGAATGGGTAGTCAGCGCCTACATGCTGGCGTTCGCCTCGTTCCTGTTGCCCGCCGGCAGTATCGCCGACCGCCTGGGACGGCGCAGGGTGATGCTGTTCGGTCTGGCCGTGTTCGCGCTGGCGTCCCTGCTGTGCGGCCTGGCGTGGACGCCGTTCGTGCTCAACGTGGCGCGCGCCGTCAAGGGCCTCGGTGCCGCGCTGCTGCTGACCTCCGCGCTGGCCGTCATCGGCCACACCTTTCATGCGGAAAAGGAGAGGGCGCGCGCCTGGTCCGTGTGGGGCGCGGCCATGGGCGTGGCCATGACGGTGGCGCCCCTCTTGGGCGGTCTGATCACGAGCGCCATCAACTGGCGCTGGATTTTCTACCTGAACCTGCCCGTCGTCGCCATCCTGATGTGGCTGGTGCAGCGCCATGTGGAGGAATCGAAGGACGCGTCCAACGCCAGCTTCGACCCGCTCGGCGCGGCATTATTCTCCGCCGGCCTGTTCTGCATCATCTGGGGCCTGATCGACGCCAGCGTGGCGGGCTGGTCCAGCCGCGCCACCGTGCTGCGCTTTGTCGCGGGTGCGGCGCTGCTGGCCGTGTTCGTGCTGGTGGAGCGGCGCCAGCGTGCCCCGATGGTCGATTTATCCCTGTTTGGCCGCCGCGTGTTCGTCGGCGCCGTGCTGGGCATGTTTGGCTATGCCATCGCCGCGCAGGTGATGATGACCTTTTTACCCCTGTATCTGCAGAACGCCTTCGGTTTTTCCGCCGTGCTGGCCGGCTGCGCCATGCTGCCGTTTGCCGTCGCCATGGTGGTGCTGTCGCGGCTGGCGCCACGCGCCATGCGCCATCTGGACGACCGCGGCATTCTGGTGACGGGCTTGCTGATCGTCGCTGTCGGCAACGTGGCCACAGCCTTTGCCGCCGCCAGCCTGCAGTATGGCTGGGTGGCGGCTGGCATGATTGTCACGGGCGCGGGGGCGGGATTGCTCAATGGCACGACACAAAAGGCCATCCTGGCCTGCATCCCGCGCGAGCGCACGGGCATGGGCTCCGGCATCAGCACCACCACGCGCTTTGTCGGCATCGTGCTGGCCGTGGGCGCGCTGGGCGCCGTGCTGGCCATGCGCACGGCCACCTCGTTCGAGAAGCTGGCGTGGCTGCACGGCCTGAAGGCGTCGCCCGAGATGATCGGCCGCATCGTCGCCGGCAATGCGGCCGAGGCCTTCGGCCAGCTGCCGCCCGCCATGCAGGCCGTGGCGCAGGAAGCGGCGCGGCACGCCTTCATCGATGGCTTTGCCAGCGTGCTGTACCTGGCTGGCGGACTGGCGGCCACGGTGGCGGCGCTGGTGTTCGTGCTGGCGCGGCCGCTGGAAAAATTGTAACTGTTCAGCAATATTCAGGTACACGGCCTCTGCTTGTAATATGATGCCATCGAGCAATACATGGCAATCATATAACTACCGCGGGAATTGCATGCGCAGAAAACGCATTATCGTCACGAGCGTGCTGGTCGCAGTCATCGGCGTGGCCGCGCCCCTGAGCCTGGCCTTCTATCTGTCGTCCGTGCGCGCCGAGCAGGGCGAGCAGGAACGCCTGCGCCTGCTGGCCGGCTACGCGCTCGAACGCGCCCACCGGTCGATCGCCTCGGCCAGCATGGCCCTGCGCAGCGCCGATGCGCTGGACCTGGCGCCGTGTTCGGAAGCCCATATCCAGCAATTGCGCCGCATCACCATCACCACGCGCAGCATCGACGATATCGGCTATGTGGAAAACGGCTTGCTCAAGTGCACCTCGACCGGACTCGAGGAAGAGCGCATCGCCATCACGCCCGCCGACTTCACGCTGGACAATGGCATGGGCATCGATTTCAACCTGCGCCCCGTCGTCAGCGGCGGCAAGCGCATGGTGGGACTGACTTACCGCGCCTATAAAGTGCTGATCGATCCCGTGCGCTTTTCCGACGTCATTGTCGACAGCGACATCCAGATAGCCGTGGCCATCGGCAAGGAAGGCGTGCTCGACACCTTGCACCATCCGGACCCAGCGCAGGTGCAAGCCTTGCTTGCCGGCCTGCCGGCGGCGGACGGCGCCACTCCGGATGACAGCATCCATGCGATGCTGTACCGCGATGGCTTGACGGCCGTCATGATCGAGCCACGTAGCAAGCTGAACGACAGGCTGCGGCGCGAACAGCTGCTGCTCTTGCCGCTGGGCCTGCTGATGGCCGCCTTCATCGTCGGCATCGTCGTGTGGCTGTCGCGACGCCGCCTGTCGCTGATGGGAGAATTGCGCATCGCCATCGACCGGCGCGAATTCTTTGTCCATTATCAACCCATCATCGCGCTCGATACGGGCGTGTGCGTGGGCGCCGAGGCGCTGATACGCTGGCGCCGTCCCGACGGCAGCATGATACGGCCCGACCTGTTCATTCCCGTGGCCGAGGAAGGCGAGCTGATTCTGCCCATCACGGACCAGGTCATCGATTGCGTCATCGCCGACATGCGCGCCGCGCTGCTGGCCGACCGCGAACTGCACATCGCCATCAACCTGTGCGCCAGCGATATCGAAACGGGCCGGGTGCTCGACGTGCTGGAACGCGCGCTGGACGGTAGCGGCATCGAGGCGCAGCAGATCTGGCTGGAAGCGACGGAGCGGGGTTTCATCAACGTGGAAGCGGCCCGCGCCACCATCGAAAAGGCCAGAGCCCGCGGCCATGCCGTGGCCATCGACGACTTCGGCACCGGCTATTCCAGCCTGTCGAGCCTGCAAAACCTGCCGCTCGATGCCTTGAAAATCGACAAATCGTTTGTCGACACCATCGGCACGGATGCGGCCACCAGCAGCGTCACGCCGCACATCATCGACATGGCCCGCACCTTGAACATGCTGATCGTGGCCGAAGGCATCGAAACGCAGCAGCAAGCCGATTATCTGCTGGAACGCAAAGTCGAATTCGGCCAGGGCTGGCTGTTTGCGAAAGCGCTGCCGGCCGCCGAATTCCTCGCCTTCTACGGGGCGCGCCGCGCGCCATCTTCCACATGAAGCAGCCACGTTTTCCCTACCCATTGCAGCCGCTGCGCGTACCGGGCGGCTGGCACATCACCGTCAACACCCTGTTCGAATTGGCCCCGGGTCCGGAGACCATGCAGTGGTTCAGCAGCGCGCTGCTGCTGTGGGGCAGCTGCCGCGACACGGGTTACTGCTTCAATTCGCATTTTGAACCTGAGGACGATCCGCAAGGCGAATTCGTGCTGGAGATGGGCAAGGTGGAATACGACCGGCACGGCAAGATCGTCCAGGGCAGCGACGCCTTCCTCGGCGAGTTTCGCACGCGCAGCAAGGCGGCGTTTGTCGCCCGGGTCGAGCAATTCATGCAAGACCCGGCAGCCTGAGTTTTACGGTTTGCGCGGCAAGACGACGTCCTGTCCGCCTTGCTTGAGGACGGCGCTGGCGATCTTGCCCGCGGCATCACGGGTAAATGCCAGGTCCGCGTCGATGGCGCGGAAGAAAAATTGGTCTTTCGCGCTGGCAAACAAGGGAGCGGAACCGACGCCCGTGCCGGCCGCTTCCAAGCCATGCTTGCCCAAGGTCACCGTCAACGTGAATTTCTTGTCCAGCGGATACTCGCCCACATACTCGGCCAGCGCGGCGCGCGGCACTTCGATGGCGGCTTGCGGCTTTTTCAGCGGCGGCAGGGGCGTGCCGGGCAGCAGGGCGGACAAGCCCAGCGCATCGACGTCGCGCGCCGTGTTCGTCAGCACCACCACGCCCCGCTTGCCGTCCGTCGTAAACGCCGCGTAGCTGGCGTAGCCGCCCGTCTGGCCGCTGTGCCAGGCGTATGCATGGTCCTGTTGCTGCTCCAGCAGCCAGGCCAGGCCGATTTTCGTATCGCTATCGGGCGCCAGCGGCAGCTGCGGCTTGATCGCCAGCACATACGGGCGCAGCGGCCTGTGCATGTACGCTTGCAGGTAGGCGACCATGTCGCGCGCGCTCGAATACACGCCGCCGGCCGGCGCCACCACATTCAAATCCCAGGCGGGCGTAAGCTCGCCCGACAGCAGGTGGCCGGGCGCCAGGCGCGCCAGCATGCCGGCCGAAGGCGTGTTCGTGGTGGAACGCATGCCCAGCGGCACGGCGATGCGCGAGTGCAGCAGGGCTTCATAGCTGGTGCCGGCCTGTGCGGCCAGGGCCGTGCCCAGCACGGCATAGCCGATGTTCGAATAGTCAAATGCCGTGCCCGGCGCGTGGGGCAGGTGGTAGGCGGCAAGAAACTGCCGCTGTTTTTCTGCCGTGTAATCGGCATACGGATTGGCCGGGTCCTTCGGCACGAAGTTGTCGGGCAGGCGCGGCAGCGAGGAATAATGCGTGGCCAGGTCGAGCAGGCTGATCGTCTTGCCGTCGAAGGCAGGCACGGTATAGCCCGGCAATAATGCCGCCACCGGCTCGTCGAGTTTCACCTTGCCTTCGACGACGGCATCGGCCAGCAGCAAGCTCGTCATGGTCTTGGTAATGGAACCGATCTGGTAGACGGTATCGGCGCCCGGCTTGGCGCTCTTGCCGGCATGAATGCTGCCAAAGCCGTAGACGGCGCTGTCCTTGCCGTCGATCACGGCAATGACGATGCTGGCGTGCATGCCCGTGCGCGTCAGCTCTTCCGCGCGCTGGCGCACGGCGTTGTCCAGGGCAGGGGCGGCAAGTGCGGCGCTGCTGGCGAGGCAAAGGGGAAGAAGGGCGAAAGTGGGTGTCATGGGGAAACCTTGTCCAGAGTGGATCGAATGCACGCCGGTGCCTGGATAAGGTCTCTGGCATGCCTGCTGAAGGATACGGCCCCAACATGAAGGCTGCCTGAGTTTTATGGCTGTCGGTATGGCAAGGCTTGCGCTTGCTCAATGTTCAGCCAGCGGCGCTTCCAGCAGGCAGGCCAGCTGCGCGCGCATGCCGCTGGCCATGCTTTGCAGTAATTCGCCGCGCCGGCGCGCGTCGGCCCGTTTCTTCGACGGCACGTCGGCCAGGTCCGGCACCCGATAGGGAGCGCAGGGCAGGTGATAATTGCCGTCGCGCATGCGCAAGGCGTGCAATTCCTGCCATGCCAAGTCGTAGTCGGCGGCGATATGGCGCCGGCGCCGGGCATTCAGGGCGATGCGGTTGTCATTGCTGATCAAAAACACGTTATTGCAGGCAAAAAAATCGCCGAAATCGCGCAAGGCCGTCACCATCAGGTTTTTCGGGCGGCAACCGTGCAGCGCCCGCGTGGCCTCCTTGACGGCCAGCTTGCCCGCTTCCGAGCGCAAGCCTTGCAGCGCGCCCAGCTGCAAGGACACGCCATCGGCGCGTGGCACGAACAAAAAGCTGGCCAGGTAGAAGGGTTGGCCATCGCGCGTCAGGCGAAGGCACAGTTCGCCTTCGCGGTAGCTGTCGTGGATGGCCGTCAGCTGCAGGCGGTACAGCGCCGCATCCTTGCCTTCGAACGCGGCCAGCACGACGGGCTGGCGCGCGGCCCGCTCGACCAGCGCGCGGGCGCCCGCTTGCCACAGGAAGCGGTAATGCCCTTCCAGCAAGGCCAGGCGATCCGTGCAACCGAGCTGGCGCGATGCGTACGGGCGGTAAATCTTGAAGCGCAAACAAGGATGCAATTGCGCCAGGGAACTCAAGCCGGGCATGCTGCCCAGGAAGGCTTGCCAGCGCGTGCGCTGGCGGGGAAAGAAGAGGGCGCCCAGCGCCGCTTTCAGGCGGTGTCCGCTGGCAGGGTGTGGCAGGGCGGCGCCGTGGCGCAGGGGTAAAGCGATGTCATTCATGGTTCAGCCGGAAAATGGCAGGCGCTGCACAATGAGAGCCTTGCCAATCTGAATGCTACGTGGGCCAGGTGAATTTCATATTAAGAAACCTGATGCCGGCCCACCCGTGGCCAACATTTAGAGGATGACAACTAAATCATTGCCCGCCGGCGACACGGGCTTTATTCTGCTTGCCTGATTAATCACTGAGGCGCCCATGAATCACCGCCAATTGCTTGCCATTCCCATGCTGGCCGCCGCACTGGGCGCCCAGGCGCAAGACCGCACGGCCGATCCCCTGGGGCCCCTGGCGCAATGCATCAACCGCAGCCAATTCCAGTTCAGGCAGCAGGACCGCTTGCCCGCGCACGTGACGACGCGCAGCGTCAAGCTGGCAACGGGAGAGGGCCAGGTCTCGGTGGCCGATGGCTACCGGCTGATGTTGTTCCACAAGAGCAGCTTGCCGTTCGTGAATCTGAAGATCGAACGCAGCGCCGAAGGCAGGTTTGCCGCCGACCGCGACACCATCGTGGCGCAAATGCAGCACATGTCAGCCACTAGCAAGCCGCCACAGCTGGTGCCGCTGGAAACGGACACGCGCCAGGGCGTGGAAGTGCTAGGATTGAATAACCCGAATATCACGCAATCGTCCGGCGTGATCAGTCTGTACACGCTGCTGCATGACGCCAGTGGGACGGTCGCTACCGCCTATCTGCTCAATCAGCCGGCAGACAAGCGGGAATTCGCGACGGATGCGCAGTACCAGGCCTTGCGCGACCAGTTCATCGCTACGCTGGTCGCCTGCATGGCCAGCCCTGCGCAGTAAGGCGTGTGCGCATTGAAGGAGATGCCAGCCATGAAAAAAGCAGAACCGGGCACGCCGCCCCATGAAGAGGCGACCAACACCGCATCGGCCGCCAGCCAGATCGATGCGAAAATCGCCTCGCTGGCGGACTGGCGCGGCAAAACCCTCGCCAGCGTGCGCGCGCTGATACGCCAGGCGGATCCTGAAGTGGTCGAGGAAATCAAATGGCGCGGCGTGCCCGTCTGGTCGCATGCGGGCATGATTTGCACGGGCGAAACCTATAAATTGGCCGTGAAACTCACCTTCGCCAAGGGCGCCGTCTTGCCCGACCCGGCCGGCCTGTTCAATGCCAGCCTGGACGGCAACACGCGCCGGGCCATCGACCTGCACGAAGGCGCCCACCTCGATACCGCGGCATTCAAGGCGCTGATACGCGCCGCCGTGGCGCTGAATACGGCGCCGAAACCAAAACGGAATTCTACTTGAGACATTATCTGTATATCTGGCACGATCCGGCCGAGCGCATGTTGGTCGCTTCCGGCATCGAATTCAAGGATTTTATTCCTGCCCTCGGCAAGGCTGGCGGCATCGTGCTGCGCAAGGGCAGCGCCGGGACGGCCAGGAAACCTGCCAGCTACCAGACCTTGGCGCGGCAGCAATTGCCAGCCCTGGTGCAGGAAGATATCTCTGCCTGCGGCAGCCATGCCTGGGCCGATTGGCAGGGCATGCCGCCCGCTTCCCCGGATACAGGCGTGGCCGCGATGCTGGACCACCGTGGCGCGCTCGCGCCGCTGCCAGCCTTGCGCAGCCGCTTTCTCGCCTTTGCCCACGACGACGGCTGGTATCTGAAACTGTCGTATGCGGCATGGGACGAGGTGGCGGCTTTGCTTGCCGGCGCCATCCCACCGGCCTTGGGCACGCTCGATATGGATGCGCTGCGACGGGGAGGCGACGCTTATTGGCTGCAAGACGGCGTGGTCCAGGTCGAGCTGAAAACCCACGATATCGACAGCGTGCTGAACCGCCGCCTGTAAGGAATGGATAGTACGCCAGCCATGTGCCTGATTCGCCCCTACGCCAGCACGGACATGCAGTCCTGCACCGCCATCCTGGCCCTGGCCGGGCACGACGCCTTCGGCCCTGTCGCCGGCAGCGCCACTTTCACGACGGCAACGCAGGGCGAAGAGCTCCTCGTTGCTGAATGCGGCGGCATCGTCACCGGTTTTGCCGCCGTGTACACGGGCGACGCCCCCGATTACTTCCTGCACCACCTGTACGTGCACCCGGCGCACAGCGGCATGGGCATCGGCGCACAACTGCTGGCGGCCGTCGTGGCGCGCTTCGGTCCCCGTCTGAGCCTGAAGACGCAGCTGGCCAATACGGGCGCGCGGCGCTTTTATGCGCGCGCGGGCTGGGTCGAAGATGCGGAAGACAGCGGCGTGGACGCCATCGGCGCGTGGATACGGGTGCGCTACCGGCAGTGAGGCATGCTGCGCATACTCGTCGCCGTCCGCCGTCATGGGATAGGCGAAATAATGTGGCAGGCCTTGAAAGCTGGCGATGCCCGTCCTGGTGCCATCATTTAGAGCCCAGGCTATTGGACGGGCTCAAACATCACGCTTTGCTATCCATAAGCAGGGCCAGCCTTGCCGCCATGCCGGCATTGTCGCGCAGCAAACCATCTCTCTCCTGCGCCAATGCTTCCATTTTCTGCTGCGATGCTTGCCCATTTTCCGCCAGCATGTCGAGCTGCCGGTCTTGCGCGGCCAGCGCCACCTTGGCGTCGTTCAGCGCCAGCAGGGCCGTATCGAGCTTGGCAAGCAGGGCATCGGCCGACGCGGCCGCCTGCAGATACTGAAATTCGAACTGGTCGCGCTCGGGGCGTACGGTGGCTAGTGCTTCGCGGTCTGCCGCCGCGTCGTCAGCAAGGCGCGCGTGTTCCGCCTGCAACTGCGCCAGGCGCATGTCCTGTTGCACCAAGGTCGCTTGCTGTCCCTGCAAACGCTGCTGCAGCTGCGCGTTGTCCTGTTCCAGCCGGCTGATTTGTTGCTGCGCCTGCGCCCGTTCCTCGCTGCGTTGCGCGGCGGCCGCTTCCTGGTAATGGTCGAACTGCGAGCGCACCTGCGCCAACTGGCGGTTCAGGGCCGCGATTTCCTCGCCCCGGTCGGCCAGCCGTTGCGTCAAGCCTGCGTTATCGCTGTGCAAGGTAGCCAGGGTGACGGCGCGGAAATGGTGCTCTTCCTTCAATTGCGCCAGCGCATGCTGGGTGGCGCGCAATTCCTGGGTGAGGGCGGCGCGCGCCTCCGTCAGTTTCAAGCGTTCGTTTTCCGTCTTCTTCAGTTGCGCCAAAGCCGCGTCGAGTTCCGCGCGGTTCTGCTGCATGCCCGTTTCCAGCTGCTGCGCCACGTCGCGCTGCTGCTTCTCATAGACGCCGCGCATCGCCTCCATCAGCTCGGCCGGCAAGCCTGCCTCCGTTTTCACGGCGCCCGCGCCCTGGAACTCTTCCTTCCAGCGCTTCAACAGGGGAGCGATGGTGCTCTTGCTGCCCGTGCTGCCCAGCGCTTCGCGCACGCTGTCGACCGTGGGATTGCGCCCATCGGCCGCGACGATTTGGGCTGCTTTCATAACATCAGAGTACAGAATGCCGGTACGGGCCATAAAACCACCTATGAGCGAAATTTAGTAACGTATTACATGATACGTAATATTGGATAATGTTACGATATAAATTTTCATGATTTTTGTAAAATATAAGTCTCGATAAGATTGCTTATCGCGGGTTATGGGGGTGGTTTGCATGGTATTCTGCGTATTTCCCAGTACACCAGCCCGATTTCAGCGACTCCATGCCCGATTTGCCCCTTTCCAAACGCCGTGTCTCCGCGCCCAAAAGCGCCGCCTTGGCTCCTGTGCCGTTACACGGCGCCCTGATCGATGCCGAGCTGGCCGCGCGTCACCAGGCGTTTCTTGCCGCCGCCACGTCCGACAACACGCGCCGCACCTACCGTTCCGCCATCCGCCACTTCCAGGCCTGGGGCGGGGCGTTGCCCGCCGACGAGTCCACCGTCATCCGCTATCTGTTGGCATATGCGGACAGCCTGAACGCGCGCACCCTGGCCCTGCGCCTGACAGCCCTGTCGCAATGGCATGTGTACCAGGGCTTTGCCGACCCTGCGTCCACGCCCACCGTGCGCAAGACCCTGGCCGGCATCGCCCGCCTGCACGGCAAGCCGAAGAAGAAGGCCAAGGCCCTGCCGCTGGAAGACCTGGAGCTGATCGTCGCCAGGCTGGCCGCGCTGGGCAGCGTCAAGGCCTTGCGCGACAGCGCCTTGCTGCAACTGGGATTTTTTGGCGGTTTTCGCCGCAGCGAACTGGTGGGATTGACTGTGGAAGACGTGAGCTGGGAGCCGCAGGGCATGGTGATCACCCTGCCACGCTCGAAAACGGACCAGCTGGGCGAGGGCATCGTCAAGGCGATCCCGTTCGGCGACGGCGTCTGTTGTCCGGCCACGGCCTTGCGCGCCTGGCTGGCCGCGGCGCACATCCGCACGGGGCCGCTATTGCGCACCGTGAATCAGTGGGGTCATGTGAGCGTGAAGGCGCTGCACGCGAGCAGCATCAACACGATACTCGAAGGCTGCGCCAGGCTGGCGGCGCTCGATTACGTGCCGGAATTGTCCAGCCACAGCCTGCGCCGCGGCATGGCCACCAGCGCGCACCGGGCCGGCGCCGATTTCCAGGCCATCAAGCGCCAGGGCGGCTGGCGCCACGACGGCACCGTGCATGGCTATATAGAAGAGGCGGGCCGCTTCGAGGAAAATGCGGCGGGGAGTTTGTTGAAGGCGAAGAGGAAGCCGGCGGGCTGAGGGCGCCTTGCAACCTCCGGTATTACGTAGATGCTACTTCGCTACGCTCCATTTCCAACTCGGTAGCGGAGCTTAATTGCGCCGCAATGAGAGCGCTCAGATCAACGTCCGCACCGCCGTCGGATACGTCCGCGCAGGTATCGATAATTAGCTGAAAACAGTTGTCGCGTATCTCCCGCGTGTCTAAATCCAGCGGCGGAGGCGCCAATAGCGCGATTTCCAGTCCAAGCGCGAAGGCGCGATACGCCGGGTATTCCTCGTATTTCCCTTCCTGGTCAGGCGAGAATCTGATGCCAAGTGCCTGGGCCAGAACGACAACAGTTGCTTCGAATGACAGCGTTGGTCGAATGTTCAGACAAGCCGTAAAATAGCTTCCACTTTGAAAATGGCGCATGCAACCTCTGGTGTAAATTTAAAATGCATGACCTCTTGCCACGTCAGGTTCGGACATCCGCTCCTGGCCGGCTGAAGCCGCCTCAAATGCCATACTTGTTTTGAACAGCGGCATTAAGCTCAGCCTGCGCCAAGCCTCCTTGCTGCCAAAACACAAAAAAGTACTCCAATGTTTCGGCAGAAACGCCCATATCCATAGGATGCAACACGCAGATGGCAGTTCTTATTTTCAAAACGTCTGGCTCCTCCGATTGATCGCGCCCTTCAATTGCTCGCCAGAGGCGCACTCGCTCAGCAATGACTTCCTCAGCCGTCGCCGCGCCGGTGATGAATCGAGTCGCCACAGCTGCGGCTGACTTGGCAACCTCAGGCAATTGTGAAGTCACGCGTTCTATCGCCTCAATCATGAATTGCTGAGCTAAAAATTGCTCTGCAGGGTCATCCAAGTCCACCGCAGATGCGATAGCATCAAAAAGTTTCTTATTCAACATTTGCATTCAGTTTCAGTGATTGCTCGATGCCCACATCGGGGCCGCTTCAGGTCGGTTGCGGTCGGTGGCGACCATCCGAAATTATTCCTCGTCACGCAATTGCGCCCGAGCTTTTGACAGCGCTTGACCATATTCCATATTAAATGGAGCTACAGATTTCTTCTCAAAAATGCAGCACAAATTCCAGAGCGCCCTTTGTTCTGCTTGGTCTATTATGTCCAATTGGCCTGAATCAGAGTAGCGCCTCAAAAAATCAAATAAAACAAGGGCCTCATCAGCAGTAAGTGTTATGTGAACTTCAGAATTTGTATGCTCGTTCATATGATGTAGATTCGCGCTTTATCTTCGTCTGTAAATGGCCGAGTGCCGCTGTTGGTGGGTGACGCATATGCCTTGTTTTTTCTGCTTTTGGCCGAACTCAGCCTAAGTCTTCAGGACAGAATTTCAACGCAGTTCGTCAGTCTCTCCGAATATGTTTGCCATGTATGGCATTGTTGATTTTTTGAAAAGCAAAAAACGGGAAAGTGGTTTTACGAGGCGTTCCTGGACAGCAGCTTGATGAAATGAATGCGCTCCCTTGTAGGATCGCCAAAGTGCTCCACCAACCGTATCTGGTATCCATTGCGGATCAGCACGCGCAGCATGGCGGGATAGCGGTTCATCGATTTCACCGTGACGGCCGCAAAGCCGTGTGCGTTGGCCCAGGCTTCCTGGGCTTCCAGCAGCCGCTGCGCCAGTCCCGTTTTGCGGTGCGCGGGCAGCACGCCGCCGAGCCAGCTATACAAGGAGCCATCCTCGGCGGCATATCCCAGCTTGCAGCCGACGGGCTGGCCGTCCGCTTCCGCGATGAGCACCAGCGCACTGGCGGGCAGCCGCTCCTGCAACTGCGCCAGACTGCGCCGCTGGTCGAATTCGGGTATCGCCTGCAGCACGTGCCAGGCTTCCGCGATGCTGCCGGGCCGTATCATGCGGCCGCTTGTTCCCGGGGGCGGATGATCATGCAGGTGGCTGTCGCGTGCGCGTACACTTTACCGGCTTCGTCGCGGATCGTGCCCTCGGAAATGACCAGGTTGCGTCCCGCATTGATGACCTTGCCTTCAGCGTAGACCGTCACGTTGAAGGGCAGGGGGCGGCACATCTTGATGTTCAGGTCCGTCGTGCCGTAGCTTTCACCGGCCGGCAAGACCGTGTGCGTGGCGCAACCCGTGACCGTGTCGAGCACGGTAGCGGCAAAACCGCCGTGCACGCCGCCCATGGGATTGGTGTGCGTTTCATTTGCCGTCGCCGTGAAGATGACACGGCCATGCTCGACCGTCTGCGCATCCATGGGCATGGTCTTGGAAATGCCGGGCCGGGGGAACAGGCCTTGCGCGAAAGCTTGCATCAGTTGCAAGCCGGTCATGTCGTTGGGGTGCATGGTAACTCCTGTGGTGGTGATGTGGGATGGGTCAGACGTCCTGCGCAAAACGCAGGCGCGAGGCGTGCAGCAGGAAGCGGGCCACGACGGCCAGTTCTTCTTCGCTGAAACCTTGTTTCAGTTGTTCATTCAGGCTGTCGAGCAGGGGTAGGGCGGCGGCCAGCACCTCGCCGCCCCTGGGCGACATGTGGAGGGTGCCGGCGCGCGCGTCGAGCGCCGACTGGCCGCGCACGATCAGGCCGTTTTCTTCCATGCGCGCCACCAGGCCCGTGACGGCCGAGTTTTTCAGTTGCAGCGCGCGCCCCAGATCCTTCAACTGGCAGCCTTCCTCGCCCTTCAGGGCAAACAAGGCGACGACTTGCGTGCCGGAAAATCCCAGTTCGCTGCTGAAGACGGCATCGGCCGAGCGGAACAGGTTCTGGCGCGCCAGGTTAAGCAGATTGAACAGGCGCGGCGAACGCTCGCCCAGCGGGCAGGCGGCGGTTGTATCGGGGAGGTCAGTATTGGTACGCATGCGGAGTATACTACTACGTATGCGTAATAAATCAAGCAGGTATTGTCAGTCGCGCTGGTAGCGTCCGATGTAGCGGGCTCGCGGCCGTATCAGGGCCGCGCTGGCGGCTTGCTCAGCGGCATGCGCGATCCAGCCGGCCGAACGGGCCAGTGCAAACACGCTCATGCCCGCGCCTTCTGGCCAGCCGAACGCCAGCTCCATCGCGGCCAGCGCCAGGTCGGCGTTCGGCCTGGTATCGAGCAGCTCGCCTGCCGTGACGCACACGGCCAGGATGGCGCGCAGTTGCGGATGCGCGTGCGACAGCGCCGACAAGCGCTCCAGCAGATACGCGGCGCGCGGATCGCCATGCGGATACAGCGGGTGGCCGAAGCCGGCGAATTCCGGCGCGATGGCCGCGTAGTATTTGCCGATGGCGGCCCTGGCATCCCTGGCATCTGGCGCGCCAAGCGCCTGCGTCAACATGCGCCTGGCGGCCGCACTGCCACCGCCGTGCTTGTCACCGGACAAGGCCGCCAATCCGGCCCCCAGCGCGGCCGGCAGGCTGGCGCCCGTCGAAGCGACGCAGCGCACGGCAAAGGTCGACGCATTCAATTCATGGTCGGCCAGCAGCACGAGCGCGGCGCGCAGCAATTCAGCCTGCTCCGCGTCGGCGTTCCACGCATTGGCCAACTGATGGTGCAGCGGCAAGGCGGACGGCGCCGTCTGCAGCAGGGCGGCGGCCAGGATGCGCATCAGTTCGGGGCCATATTGCAACATGGCCGCTGGGGCGGGCTTGGCCCCCAGCATGGCCATGGCAAGCATGGCGCGCGCCAGCGGCGTGGCATCTTGCCCGCTGGCCAACCCTTGCGGCAGGGCAGGCGAGTCTTGCCGGAAATAATCGCTTGCGCCATCGTCCCACAGCAGCCCTGCGGCCGCTTCCAGGGTCGCGTGCCGGGCCAGCGCTGTCGCATCGCAGCCCCGGTACAGCAATCGGCCATCGAGGATGTGGGAAATCCGCGTCTCCAGCACGGGCAAGCCCCAGTGCATGGCAGCCACGGCCGTCTGGCCGCCGCGCTTGGCGTCATTCTTGCGCGCCGCGAGGCGCAGCACGTCTTCCTGCGGATAGCGCTTGCGGCGCGACGTTCCATTGCTGACGGAAGCGAGCAAGCCCCGGCTCACATAGGAATACAGGGTAGGCAGGCTGACGCCCAGCAGGCGCGCCGCGTCAAGAGCGGACAGATCGTTGTTCATGGCGGCCATTGTAGCGTTTGTCACTTTATATTGATTGATGGAATCAAGATTGACGGCCCGGGTGGCGCGTCACTAGACTCATGCCTTTCCCGGAGTATCCATGAGCACATTTACCATACGCACCCTGCGTCCGGACGACGCCGCCCCGTTACTGGCATTCGAGCAAGCCAACCGGGCCTGGTTCGAGCGCCATATCGACCGGCGCCCGGACGCTTTTTACAGCGTTGACGGCATCCATGCCCACGTCGCGCAATTCCTGGATGAGCACGCACAGGGCCGCATGCACCCGTGCGTCATCGTCGGCGAGCAGGGGCAATTGATCGGCCGCGCCAACCTCAAGGACATTGACCTGCAGCAAGGCGTGGCCGAAGTCGGCTACCGCATCGGGCAGCAGCAAGCGGGCAAGGGCCTGGCCACGGCCGCGCTGAACCACCTGATCGCCCTGGCGCAAGACGAATGGAGGCTGGCCAGCCTGTGCGCCTATGCCATCGACGGCAATGCGGCATCGATCCGCGTGCTGGAACGCTGCGGTTTCGTGCAGGGAATGGCCGTGCCCGATATTGCCATCGTGGAAGGCAACGTTGTCGATGGCCATGCCTATGCACTGGATTTGCAGGCGGCTGGGGTAGACTCTGTCCTGCCATAAAACCAAAGTTACCAAACATGAATCACAAAACCCCAAAACGCATCGTCGTCATCGGCGCCGGCATCGTCGGCGCCTCGCTCGCGTATCACCTGGCCAGCAAGGGGGCAAACGTCACCGTGGTCGAGGCGGGCGGCATCGCTTCCGGCGTGACGGGCACGTCGTTTGCCTGGATTAACACCTCCTGCGCCGGACCGGACCCCATCGCGGCCCTGCGCGGTGGCGCCATCGCCGCCTGGCGCCAGCTGGAAACGCAGGTGGCAGGCTTGACGGTGCGCTGGCATGGCGCCTTGTCGTATGGCACGCAGGATGGGCGCGTGTCGCCCGAATCCATGTTGGCAGATCGCGCGCGCATCACCCAGCTTGAGCCACATCTCAGGCAGCCGCCGGAACAGGCCGTTCACGAGCCGGAGCAGGGCGCCCTCGATGCCGTTGCCACCACGCATGCGTTGCTGGCAGCGGCCCAGGCGCAGGGTGCGACCGTGCGCACGCACACGCCCGTGCTGGGCTTTGTGGTCCGGGACGCGAAGGTGACAGGCGTGGAAACGGCCACGGGCGTCATCGATGCGGATGTGATCGTATTGGCGGCAGGCACGGGTACCGCTGTGCTGGCGCAGAAACTGGGTGCCAGCCTGCCCATCCATGCCTCGCCCGCCATCTTCCTGCGCTACACGGCGCCGCCCGGCCTCGTGCGCGGCATCATCTCCAGCCATGCAATGGAAGTGCGGCAAGCCGAGGATGGCACCATGCTGGCGGCGGAAGACTATGTGGACGAGGCGCCGGAAAACCAGCCCGCCGCCATGGTGCAGCGCACGGCCAGTGCGATCCGCAATGAACTGGACGGTGCCGAGGCCGTTGCGCCGGAATTTGCCGCTGTCGGCCTGCGCCCCATGCCCGTCGATGGCGTGCCCATCATCGGTTGCCTGTCGCAGGTGGAAGGAGCATACGTATGCGCCATGCATCCTGGCGTGGTGCTGGCGGCCATCGTGGGCCAGCTTGCCAGCGGGGAAATCGTCACTGGCCAGCCCGCGCCGGCCCTGGAAGCTTGCCGGCCCGCGCGCTTTCTGGCGTGCTGATTCCTAAGGCACCGGCGCCACAAACACGGGCAGGATGAACGGTGCTTGCTCCTGCTCATCGCCTTCCTCCGACGGGGCCTGCATGAAATCTTCGTTGCGCCAATCCCCGTTCACCACCCGGTCGGCGATCAGAGACAAATCCTGCGTTTCGCGCACCTCGCAGCGAAACGGCAACCGGCCATGCGAGCGCGACACCAGGCTGAAGCGCAACTGGCGGCATTGCGCATCGTGCCAGCAATAGAACAGCATCTCCTCGCCAACGAGCGCGCTGCTGCGGGCCGCGATCAATTCTTCCATGAAGGCAACGATATCGGCCGCATGAATCTGCGGCGTTTCCTCGTCCGTGGGCGAAAAGCTCCACATATTGGTCATCGCTTCGTGATTGATGTCGTCGGGATCAATCTCCACGGCATCGTCTTTCGCCATGCTGAACCAGTTGTTGACGACGGTTGAGTGCATCATGTAATTCTTTCAGTACTTATTGTGTTTATTTGCGCATCACCGGCTGGATGATGCCGACGCGTCCATTCATCGGCGACATCGCCCATGGTTTTGGCGGCGCCATCGCCGCCGTGCCAATTGAAATCCATGCTGTTTCCTTTGTTTCATCTTTTGGCTATATTCTCATGCCATCGAAATGCCCGCGCCAGCTTTTCCTTCATTTAATGACCAGGACGACCGCAGCACGCCTTAGCCCCGCGGCCCATCCGCCAGCAACTCCGCCAGCCTCGTCGTCAGCCACAAACTCGTCTCGCTGAGTTTTTTGCCATGAATCGACAGTCGCCGCACGGGCAGGCGCGACAAAGCCAGGGCAGGGCACGGCACTTCCTGCAGATACCCTTTGTAATTGTCGTAGTTGGCGATGTTCAGGGGCAGAATCGCCCAGCCCAGCTCGTCCGCCACCATTTCCGCGATGCTGTAAAAACTGTCGGAAAACCAGACGGCGGGGCTGAAGGCGTGTTCGCGGTTCAGCTCGGAGTCCATGATCAGCTGGCGGTAGCGGGTCAGCTCGTTGCGGCTCACTTCCTGGCCGTGGGCCATCGCATGGCCTTTGGCCACGAACACGCCTTGCGCCACGCTGCCGATGTGCTGCTGTTCCAGCACGGGGGAGATGGGGCCGCGGTCGAAGTGAAAAGCCACGTCGGCTTGCTGCTGCTCCACGTATTGCGCCACCTCGGACGCCGTGGCGTTGAGCATCACCAGTTCCAGCGCCGGGTAGCGCGCCGCCAATTCCTTCACCAGGGTGCCGATGGCCAGGTAGGGCAGGGCTTCGTCCAGGGCCAGGGTCAGCTGGGCTTCGGGCGCCTCGCTCAAGAGCTGCGCCCGCAGTTGCAATCGCTCGGCCTGGCGCAGCAATTCGCACGCTTCCAGGTGCATCACCTTGCCCGCTTCCGTCAGCACGGCGCTGCGGCGCGAACGGTCGAACAGTTCCACGCCGAATTCCGCTTCCAGCAAGCCGATCGAGGTGCTGACCACCGATTGCGCGCGGCCCAGCCGGCGCGCCGCGCCCGAGAAAGACCCGGCCGCGACGGCCGCCTCGAAGTAGCGCATTTGTTCCAAAGTCCATTGCATGGCATTCACCTATCTGTTTTACAGATGGATTTTAACTTGAATGCCATTCAGGGGCGACATAAAATGCATTTACATTTTCAACAACACGAGATCCGCCATGAAAAACGCTCAAGCCCATACCCCCGCCATCAGCTTCAGCTGGTGTCACGACGCCACCGCCGAAGATGCGCTGTGCAAGCTCTACCTTGATAACGTCAGCGCCGACTATATCTCCCATTCGGAGCTGCAGGGCGAGCGCGCCGATGCGCCCGGCAACTGGCGCGCGGACTTGCCTGAAGTGATCCGTGGCGAAATCCGCGCCGCCCTGTCGCATGACTGGGCACATGGCGATTCGACCCTGCTGGCTGTCGCTACTTCCGGCGACGATATCGTCGGCATGGCACTCGTCTCGATAGACACGCGCCAGCGCGCCTCGAAATCGTTCGCCGCGCTGGACGACCTGGTCTTGCTGCCCTCCGTGCGCGGCAGCGGCATCGGCAGCCAGCTGGTGGAGTGGGTAGCCGGCGAGCTGCGCAGCCACGGCATCGCCCGTCTGTTCCTCGAATGCGGCGCGCACAACCTGACGGCGCAACAATTCTTCCAGGGCCGCGGCTTCAAGCAAGTGTCCGTCGTCATGCTGCGCGAACTCGACGTGCCAGCGGTAACCGCCGCCGTGGATGACAAGGATGGCGACCGTGGCTGACGCCCGCCGCCCCCGCCAAGCCCAGGCCCGTGGCAGCCTGGAACGTAAATATTTGCGCAGCACCAAATTCATCCAAACCGATAGTTGTTAAAAGTTATACTAAATCCATGAGTTGTTTATGCATCCAATGAAAAAATGGCTGACGCTGGCCATCGTCTCCAGCGCCTTGTTCCTGATCGTGGTCGACATGACCGTGCTCTACACAGCCTTGCCTGCGCTGACGCGCGACTTGCAAGCGACTTCTTCGCAAAAACTGTGGATCATCAACGTGTACGCGCTGGTCGTCTCCGGTCTGCTGCCCGGCCTCGGCACCCTCGGTGACCGCTTGAGCCACAAACCCGTTTTCCTTGCCGGCCTGGCCGTGTTCGGCATCGCCTCGCTGTGCGCCGCGTTTTCGCCCGCGCCGGAGTGGCTGATCTTTGCCCGCGTGCTGCTGGCCATCGGCGCCGCCTTGATGATGCCGGCCACCTTGTCCATCATCCGCCTGACCTTTACGGACAACCGCGAGCGCTCGTTCGCCATCGGCGTGTGGGCGGCCATCGCTTCCGGCGGCGCCGCGTTTGGCCCCGTGCTCGGTGGTTTCCTGATGGAACATTACTGGTGGGGTTCCGTCTTCCTGATCAACGTGCCCATCGTACTGCTGACCCTGGTGCTGGCCGCCGTCGTGCTGCCGAAACGGGCCGGTAACCGCGACAAGCCGTGGGATCTGAAGGGCTCGCTGCAAATCATGATGGGCCTGCTTGGTGGCGTATATGCGATCAAGGAGCTGGGCAAGTCGCAGCCGTCGTATGCGCTGGCCGCCGCCTCGTTTGCCGTGGGCGCCTTCTTCATGCTGAAATTCGTGCGCCGCCAGAAGCGCCAGGCCAAGCCGCTGATCGACTTCGCCCTGTTCCGCGAACTGCCGTTTTCCAGCGCCGTGGCCGCCGCCATGGTGGCGTCCGCCGCCCTGATCGGCATGGAACTGGCGCTGAGCCAGCACATGCAGCTGGTGCGTGAATTGTCGCCGCTGGAAGCGGGCTTGCTGCTGTTGCCGCTGCCGCTGGCGTCCGTGTTTGCCGGGCCATTGACGGGTTTCATGCTGCCACGCGCCGACAAGGCCAAGGTACTGTGGGGTTCGCTGCTGCTGTCCGGTATCGGCATGGCATCGTATCTGGTGCTGCATGACGCCGCCGTTTCGGCCCAAGTGGCCAGCCTGGTGATCCTGGGTCTGGGCCTGGGCGCCGTCATGACGGCCGCGTCCAGCGCCGTCATGCTGAACGTGGCGCCACAGCAAGCGGGCATGGCCGCCTCGATCGAGGAAGTCTCGTATGAGCTGGGCGCCGTGATCGGCGTGACCGTGCTGGGCACCATCTTGTCGGCCGTCTACAGCGCCACCCTGGTCATCCCGGAAAGCGCGGGCCTGTTGCCGAATGCCCATGACACCCTCGATGCGGCGCTGCTGGCCGCCGAGCAATTGCCGGCCGAACTGGGCTTGCAAGTGTCGGAACTGGCCCGCTCGGCCTTTGACAAGGCGTTTATTGTCGTGCTGGCCACGGCGTCTGCCATTTTGATGCTGGCAGCCGCCACCATCCGCCATCTGCATCTGCGGGCGCGCCGCGCGGTCTGCGCGATTTGATGGTTCAGCGCACCAGCTGCGGCGCCACCTTGTCGCGCAAGACCGTCCATTGGGCGTCGTGCACGGCCTGGTTGGGGTCGTGTCCGGCGCGTTTCACCAAGGTAAAATCCTTGGCCGGTGCCGTGATGCTGTCGAAGTAGGTGCGCGCGATGGCGGGCGAGGTCAGCAGATTAGTTGGTGGGAATTACAGCGTGCAATCCTGCGCCTGCTTGCCAGCGATAAAGCGGGTACTGGCCTGTGCAAAGCAGGCGGGCGCCGTCCATAACAGGAAATGCGGGGCGTCGTGCACGGTGGACAGGGCCACCTTGCCGGCCTTGCTCTGCGTCAAAGCCTGTACCTGCGCCTGCGCGCCCGCGTATGGCGTTTTCGGGTCCAGGGTTCCCTGCAGCACCAGAGTCGGCGGCACTTTCGCCGGCAAGGTGCCGAAAAAGGCATCGCGCGGGTAGGTGGGCAAGCCGCCGCCCAGCAGGATGCGGGGCAGGGGACTGGTAAACAGCAAGTCCGCCTCGTCGCGGTCGATGTCGGTGGCGGCCCAGCCGGGGCGCAACGAAGGCTGCAGATTGTTTTCCGAATTACTGATGATACTGACCAGAGGAATCGACAGCGGCGACTGGGAATAGCTGCCCAGGCTGGCCGCCGCCTGCGTCAACGTGGCGCGCGCGGACGCCAGTTCCGTTTCCTTGCCCTGGTCCAGCTCGCGCAGCAGATACGGGATGCGGGCGCGGGCGGCCGGCACGTCGAGCATGCCGCCCAGGAAATTTTTCAGGTTCTTGCCGGGAATCTTCGCCAGCAGGGCGGGATCCGCTTGCGTCTTGTCCAGCACGCGGCGGTACAAGGTTGCGGCCGGCTCGGCAATCGCCGCATGGCAGGCCGGGTCCGCGTCGCAGCGGGCCAGCACCTGCATGCCGACCGTGTTGACCACGTGCGAACGCTGGCTCAAGTCCCAGCGCGCATCCGTTTGCGGCGGCACCAGCGAGTCGAGGATGACGCCCTTGACGGGCAATGGTCCCAGTTGCAAGGCGCGCAAGACCAGTTGCGTGCCATACGACACACCGTATACATACACGGGCGGCTGTTTGCCCTTGGCCTTGCGTTCGCCTTCGATCAGGGCTTGCAAGTCGCGTGCCGCCATCGTGATGGAAAACTGGCCCGCGTATTCCGGCATCAAGTTGATGCCGGCAAAGCATCTGCCCCATTCGGCGCCAGCCAGCGCGCGGCCGCCGGGACTCTGTTCCGACTCTTCCACCTTGCACAGGCGAGAAGAATTGCCCGTGCCGCGGTGGTCGGGGATGAGGAATTCAAAGCCGGGAAAGCTGCGGCGCAAGGTGGGCAGCAAGTTGTAGAACGAAGCGCCCGATTCGCCGGGGCCGCCCGCCACCAGCCACAGGGTGCCCTTGGCGGCCTTGCCGACAGGCACATCGGCCGCAAACTTGCGCACAAAAACGTGCATGGCGTCCGGATCACCGATGCCGTGGCCCTGGGCGTCGTAGCTGCCAGGCACGTTCAAGCCCGAACACAGACTGCCGGGGGCGGCCGTATCGGAACAGGGCGTGAAGAACATCGGTTCGGCATGCAATGATGCGCTGGCAATAAGGGAGGCGAGCGCGGTAGCCAGCGGGGTCAGGCGGGGAAGAAAGGTCATCGGCTACTTTGGCAGAGATGGAGATCAGCCGCCAAAGTAGCGTTTTTTACAGCAATTGTCCAGATGGAAAGTTTTCCACGTGGATTTATTTGGCTTTACTGCCGCGCAGCAGCCTGAGGCCGTTCGCCACCACCAGCAGGCTGGCGCCAACGTCGGCGAACACGGCCATCCACAGGGTCGCCATGCCGGCCAGGGCCAGGCCAAAGAACACGGCCTTGATGCCGATGGCAAAGCTGATGTTTTGCACGAGGATGCTGCGCGTGCGCTGGCTCAGGCTGATGAATTCGGGCAATTTGCCCAGCTCGTCATCCATCAGGGCCACGTCCGCCGTTTCGATGGCCGTATCGCTGCCGGCCGCGCCCATGGCGAAGCCGATGTCGGCCTGCGCCAGGGCCGGGGCGTCGTTGACGCCGTCGCCCAGCATGGCGACCACGCCGAACTGCTGCTGCAAGGCCTTGATTTCATCGAGCTTGTTTTCCGGCAGCAGTTCCGCCTTGACCAGGCTGACGCCCACTTCGGCACCGATGCGCTGCGCCGTCAGCAGATTGTCGCCCGTCAGCATCACGGTGGTGACGCCCAGCGCATTCAATCTGGCGATGGCGGACGCCGCCGTGGGGCGCAGCACGTCGGCCACGGCGATGACGCCCAGCGCGCCGTCCGGCGTGGCCAGCACCATGGCCGTGTAGGCTTGCTGTTCCAGCCGCGCCAGGACGTCTTGCAATGCCGGCGTCAGGACATTCAATTCCGTCATCAGGCGCGCATTGCCCAGATAATAGGTCTGGCCGGCGATCGTGCCTTGCACGCCGCGTCCATGCAGGGCGGCAAACTGGGTCACGGGCAAATGGCTGCCAGCGGGCGGGCCCGCCTTGACGATGGCGGCGGCCAGCGGGTGGGCCGAATTGGCGTCCAGACTGGCGGCCAGCAGCAAGATGGCGTCGCGGTCACTGCCTTCCAATGCCACCACATCCGTGACGGCCGGTTTGCCCATGGTCAAGGTGCCCGTCTTGTCGACGGCGATGGCCTTGATGCGGTAGCCCGTTTCCAGGAATTGCCCGCCTTTGACCAGAATGCCGCGCCGCGCGGCCGCCGTCAGGCCGCTGACGACGGTGACGGGCGTGGAAATGACGAGCGCGCACGGGCAGGCGATCACCAGCATCACCAGCGCCTTATATACCCAGGCCATGAAGGGCGCGCCAAAAAGCAAAGGCGGCAGTACGGCGACCAGGATGGCGAACACGACCACGGCCGGCGTGTAGTAACGGGCGAAATTGTCGACAAAGCGCTGCGTGGGCGCCTGTTTTCCTTGCGTTTCCTCGATCACCTTGACGATTTTCGCCAGGGTGCTGTTGCCGCTGTTGGCCGTGACGGTAACGTCAAGCAAGCCCCGTTCATTGATGGTGCCCGCGTACACGACGTCGCCCACGGCCTTGTCCACCGGCATGCTTTCACCGGTGATCGGCGCCTGGTTGACGGACGATTCGCCGCTTTGCACGATGCCGTCGAGGGCGATGCGTTCGCCCGGCTTCACGCGCATCAGCGTGCCGATGGCCACCGTGGCGACAGCAACTGGCTGCCAGGCGCCGCTGGCGTCGGCAACGGTCGCCGTGTCGGGCGCCAGTTGCATCAGGCTGTGCACGGCGTTGCGCGCGCGGTTCAGGGACAAGCCTTCGATCAGCTCGGCGATGGCGAAAAGGAAGATGACCATGGCCGCTTCCGGCCACTGGCCGATGGCGATGGCGCCAAAGACCGCCAGGCTCATCAGGAAATTGATGTTCAGGGTGAGTGTTTTCAGGGCAATCCAGCCCTTTTTCAGGGTCGGCCAGCCGCCCGTGGCGATCGACAGCAGGGCCAGGGCGATGACGAGGGGCGAACTGTCTTCATGCGTGGTCCACGCCAGCGCTTCGGCGCCGGCAGCGGCCAGGCCGGAGACGACCAGCAAGCCTTTTTGCAAGCTGCTGAGGTTGCCTTCATTCGGATCGCGCCTGACTGCCGCGTCCGCCTTCATGGGAATCGCCTGCATGCCGATGCCGTGCAGCGCCGCTTCCACCGTGGCCAGTGTAGGCAGGGTGTGGTGCACGTCCAGCACGCGGTTCATCAGGTTGAAATCGAGGCCCACGACGCCCGTCATATTGCCCAGCTTGTTGCGGATCAACCGCTCTTCCGTGGGGCAATCCATGTTGGCAATGCGGTATTTGGCCGTGTTGGCGCCGGCGATGGGCGTGCTGGGCAGGACTGGGCCGGTTGGGGCGGCAGGCGTGGACGAGCACGCATGCTGGCTGGAACAGCAGCTGGCCGCCTTGGGCGCAGGGCTGGGTTCGTGCGCATGCTTGTGGTCATGCTTATGCTCGTGGTCAGGTGCGTGGTTATGGCTATCGTGCGGCATCGCATCATCCTTCCGGTTTCGTGTATGCTTCCATTAGAAACCCTGTAGCCGCTACAGGGTCAAGCAGAATTTGCATGAAAGAATGAAAAGAGGATGCCATGCGTATCGGAGAACTGGCCAAACGGACAGATTGTGACGTGGAAACCGTGCGTTACTATGAAAAGGCGGGCTTGCTGCAGGAACCGGGACGCAACAGCGCCGGCTACCGCGAGTACCGGGAAGAACACCAGGAACGGCTACAATTCATCCGCCATTGCCGCTCCCTGCAGATCGGCTTGACGGATATCCGTGCCTTGCTGGAATTTAAGAACAATCCGGCCGAAGGTTGTCAGAGCGTCAATGAATTGCTCGACCACCATATTCTGCGCATTGCCGAACAGATGGCGAACCTGCAAACCCTGCAGCAGCAACTGGTGACCTTGCGCCATCAGTGCGACCAGCCGCAGCCGTCGCAAGACTGCGCGATTTTGCAAAACCTGTCCGAGGCGGCCAGCGGCAACGACTGCGCCTGCCATACCGAACTTCATTGAACCGATTGCTTCATGTTGAAACTGTTGCCTAAAAAAACTTTATTAACCTTATCCCTGCTGTCGCCGCTGAGCCATGCCGCCGATGCACCTGCCGCAGCCGGCCACTACCTGACTTTGTACGCCGTGCCCGGCGTGCCGCAAAACGATGATCCGTACACCTGGAGCACGCTTGGCGGCAAGCAGCTGACGAAAGGCGTGACCAAGGCGGACGGCCGTGCCTATGTCAAGGGGGAGGAGGGGGAAGACACCTATATTCTGAAAACTGTCAGCATGCGCTGGCAACTGAAGGTTCCCGCCGAATGCTGGCAGGGCGCCCCTGACGCCTTCCAGCAATGCATGCAACTGGCCAAAACCACGAGCCGCTATGATGAAGAGCAGGATGCGCTCAAACTGGCCAGAGAGAAAGATCAACAGGCCAAGGCGGTAGCCTACGAGCGGGCGGTCCGGGCCAATGACGATGCGCTGGCTTGGCTGGGCAAACTGCCGCCGGAGTGGTCCATGCAGGAACACGCCAGGCGCCTGCTGTCCATCGGCGACAAGATCCAGCGGCATATCGCCAGCGGCTTGCGGCAAGGCGGCCCCGATGTGCGCCAGTTTGTCTGCAAGGCGCCCACGGCCTACGGCGCATTGCCGCAGCAGCAAGCCTTGCGAGCCTATCAGCTGCAGCCGCTGCCCGTGCTGCACGCGGGCGCCGCCTGGGATCAGCTGCTTGCGGCTGCCGCACAGGGCAACTGGATGGCGCGCCTGGAAGTGTATTACGCCTTGGCTGAGCGAAAGGTGAGCGAACTGAGCTATGTGGAGCAGGCGCGCCTGGTGCAATTGATGCAATGGCTGCACCAACGCGAAATCGCCGGCCTGTACAGCTTCAGTGCCCGTACGATTGGCGATGGCGCCACGCAGGACCGTGTGGCACGCCTGGCAGCCATGCAGGGCAGCGTTATCGACCAGAGCGTCGTGGGGACGCTGCTGCAGGATGAGGACGATCCGGCACTGGTGGCGGCAGGCAAGCGGATGCTCGACTGCGCCGCAGCGGCCATGCAGTCACCGCGCTAACGCGTCAGCAAGGGCGGGCCACCATCACCCAGCCGGAAGGCGTCGACCACGCGCAATAGATCGTGCGCCTGGTCCTGCATGCTTTGCGCGGCGGCGGCCGATTGCTCGACGAGGGCGGCATTACGCTGGGTCAATTCGTCCATTTCCGTGATGGCATTGTTGACTTCCTCGATGCCCTTGCTCTGGCGCTGGCTGGCCGCCGTGATGTCGTTCATGATTTCCGTCACTTGCTGGACGGAGGCGACGATATCTCCCATGGTGCGCCCGGCGCTGTCGGCCAGTTCGCTGCCCGTTTCTATCCTGGCAACGGAATCCTCGATCAGCTGCTTGATTTCACGCGCCGCCGTGGCCGAACGCTGCGCCAGGCCCCGTACCTCGGTGGCGACGACGGCAAAGCCGCGCCCCTGTTCGCCTGCGCGCGCCGCTTCCACGGCCGCGTTCAAGGCGAGGATATTCGTCTGGAACGCGATGCCGTCGATGACGGCGATGATATCGACAATGCGCCCGGAACTGGCCTTGATCGAGCCCATCGTTTCGACCACCTGGCCCACGACGCGGCCGCCTTCCAGCGCCACGTTCGAGGTCGACAGCACCATCTGGTTGGCCTGGTGCGCGTGACTGGCATTCTCGCGCACGGTATCGGTCAAGGCATGCATGGACGTGGCCGTTTCCTGCAAGGAATGGGCTTGCGACTCGGTGCGGGCCGACAAGTCGGCATTGCCGAGCGCGATTTCACTCGCCTCTACTGTGATGGTGGAGCCCGCCTGGCGGATGTCGCCCAATAAGGTGTTCCAGTTTTTCAGCACGGTGGCCAGGGCGCGTGACAGCTTGCCCACCTCGTCGTCACCCTGCGCCTCGATGCGCGTGGTCAGGTCGCCGGCGGCCAGCGATTCGGCGGCGCGGCAAGCATCATCGATGGGCCGCACCACGGAGCGCGCCACCCACGTGGCGATCAGGGCCAGCAGGGCAAAGCCGATGACCATGGTACCCAGCGACAGCCAGCCGGCACGCTGGCCCGCATTCTTGGTGTCCTGCAACGCATCGACTGTGCGGTGATCGAGGTTGAGCAGCACCTGGCGCAACTGCCCGCGCACTTGCTGGTAGTGCCCGGCGGCATTTTGCATCGCGGCCACGCCCGTATTCGGGTCCATGGACGCCAGGTCCAGCGCCTGCGCCACGCTGGCACGGTAGCGCTCGATGCCCGGCAGCGCCTGGCCCGCTTCCGTGGCGGCGCCCGAGAATTTCTGCAGTTCCTTCAAGCCTTGCGCAATGGCGTTCAGCTGGTCATCCGTTTGTGCGCCGAATTGCTTGAACTGTTCGTCCGACAGGCTGGCCGCGATGGCAATCTTCGCGTACACGTCGGCGTGCACCTGGCCCAGGGCAATGGCTTGCTGGTTCGCAAGCCGTTCGGCCGTCAGGGTGACGTCTTTCAATTCGCGCATGCGCTGCTCGTTCTGCTGCATGGCGAAGTAGGACAAGGCCCCCATGGCCAGCAGGCAAGCCAGCGCGACCACCGGGACGATCAACATCTTCTGTGCGATTTTCATCGGAAGCCCTATCGTCAAGAGATCGGAAAACCATCCCGGCGCTGGCGGCGCGGCGGCCGGCTACAGGTAGATGCCGCCGCAGACGACGGTCTCGGCCAGCTTTTCGCAATACATCACTTTCGGCTCGATTTTCTTGGTTTCCGGATTCGTGAATTTGTATTCCTGCCAGAACGTGCCCTTGCTCTTGGCCAAGTCGACTCGTTCCTTGACGAAAGCCTTGCCATCGATATCCTTCAATTCGATCAGGTTCTTGCCCACCATTTTCGGGTTGGCGCCATGCGCGACGACCGTGCCGTCGAGTTTATAGACGACCAGGTACAGGTCGTGCAGGATGAATTGCGGCGACTTGGCCGTGATTTCGCCATACGCCTTGGCGTCGCCAGCGCTCTTGATGTAGGCCACGCCTTTCTTGACCATGGCTTCGGCATCGGGGCGCGTGGCGCCGCCTTCCGCAGCACTGGCGATACCAGGCAAGGTAGCGGCGGCAAGCATGAGCGGCAGGCAAATGGCAGGGGCGAACTTGGGCATGAAAATCTCCTTCACATTGCGGCAGAGGGACGCCGGCGGGGAACCGGTGCGGTAGGGAAAGTGCTGATGGTTCATGGTAGCGCGATGCCAGCGGGCATGCGCTGGTGCAACAGTTTTTTTTTGCGTGGGGCGTTTTTGCAACGCTGCGTGCAGCTTGCAAAAACGCTGTTTTCAGAGGAGAAACGGTGCTGAAGGCTATCGATACGCTAGTGTGGTGCCTGCGCCGCGCTACCGGCCGGCCGGGTCTTCCGCCGCCGCGCGCGCCAGGTCGTCGCGCCAGTCCTGCGTCACCAGGCGGTAGATATCGGCAAAGAAGGCGCGCGGGTCGTCCATCTCGTCCCACCGGGCCGGCAGCGCATGCGTGCTTTCGGGGTCATGTTCGAGGATGGCCTGGAAATCGTAAGCAGGGTCTTGCAAGGCCTGCGCCAGCACAGCCACCAGCGCGTGGCGGTGACGGTAGCCGAGTTCCTTGTATTGCGACGTGATGTCGCGCCGTATCAGCGCCGCGCGCTGGGCGGGATCGTTCATGTCCCAGGCATTCAGCTCCACGCCCAGGGTTTCTTCGCGGTCATACACGTCGAAAGGGCCGAGGAAATGGTGCAAGGTGGGAAGGTAGGGGGCGTCGCTCCAGGGGCCGCGCAATCCTTTTTGCTGTTGCATGATGGCTCCCCCTTTTACGCGCACTCGGGCAAGGTCCAGCCTTCATACCCGAGGTCGGTCGGGTAGATGGCGCGGTTCTGGCCCCAGCGGGCATGGTCGAGGATGCCGTCTTCATGCATGTCCAGCACCCATTCCGTGCTTTCCAGCAGGGTGCCATCCTTGTGATACACGCGGAAAAAGGTGGATGTGCTGAGGGCGCGCACGATATTCTGCGGCACGCCGTTGCCGTAGTGCGGCACATAGGTCTTGATCACGCACGTGCCCTGATCGTTCCACTGCTGTGCATAGACGGTGGCGTTGCGCGCCGCGCTCACCTTGATGAAGAGCCAACCTGCCAACACAATGATGAGCAGGAAGGCGGCGGCGATCAGGCCGGTTTTCTTGAGTAGCTGCATGAGGTCATGGCATGGCCAAAAACGAAGTTGCCGCATTGTATGTCAAGAGCGGAAATACTTGCTGTACAGCACGTACTGCAAGTATTTCCCCGCGTATGGCTGTCTATTTCGCCAACGTCGCCTGCAGGGCGTTCGCCATTTCCAGGTGATGTTGCAGCGCTGGCAAGGTTTTGACGGCAAAGGCCTTGATGTCGGGATCGCTGGCTTTCTGGCTGGCGTCCGTAAACAGTTTCACGGCTTCCTTGTGCGCGGCCACGCCGATGCTGGCCGCATATTCCTTGTCGAAAGGCTGGCCTTCCAGGCGGCTCAGCCTGTCGATCTGCGCCTTGTGTTTGGCACCGGGCTGGTCGCTGACTTCGATTTGCTTGCTGCTGGCCAGCTGTTTCAGCTCCTCAGCCACTTTCGTGTGGTCGGTGAGCATGGCGTCGGCGAATTTCTTCACCTCCCCATTGCTGCTCTTGCTTTGCGCCACTTTGCTGGCAGCAATTTCTGTGCTGCCAGCATCGGCGGCCTTGCTGAGGAATTGCTTGTCGTACGCGCCCGGCGCGGCAGCGGCGATGCTGTTGATGGCGATGCCGCTCAAGAGCGCCACGGCGGCGCCGATGGCCACGCTTTTCAGGGAAGGAGTACGCGAACTGGTGGTAGAGATAGGCATGGGAAATCCTTTCATATCATGAGTGCATGCGTGGTTTTTTCTGCAAGCTGATGACAATGTTAAGCCCGCAGCCTGCGCACACCCATAGGACAGTCACGACCATGCCCGTAGGACTAGTCCTGTTCGTTAGCGCACAATTCGACTTGTTTGAGAGCAAACAAAGCGGCAATGCCCGCATCGCGGCGCCAGGCGGGCATGCCGATATCGAGCCATTCTGCCATCGCGTCCAGGTGGGAGGGTTCCGAGACGCTGTGTTCGAGTTCGTCGAGCACCGTGTCGCGGTCGATGTACAGGCTGTCCAGCCAGGCGTCGAAGGATGGCGCCAGCTCCATCATTCCGTGGGCCCGCTTGCCCGTCCAGTCTGGCAACTCCTGCACATAGGCCAGTACCCGGCCGCCGCCTTCCTCCGTCAGGTCCAGGTAGACCATGGAATTGCCGCCATCGCGGGCAAATGGCAGGATGCGCACCGGCATGTCCGTATTCTCGCGCTCGGAGCGGATTTCGCCCACCAGAGTTTCATCGCAGAAATCGCCTTCGTCGGCGCTGAAGAAGGTATTGAAGCCCATTTTTTCCACGCCGCCATTGCCGTCCGGCACATCGCAGGTGTAATCAAAATAAGCGCCATTGGCCACTTGCAAGAATGCGAGGAAGGCGGGCGGCAAGGGCGCTTCCAGCAAGGCTTCGATGGCGGCGATCTGCTGCGCCGTGGGGGCGGGCTTGGCGCCTTGCAGTGCCAGGTGGCGGTATTGCATGTAGTAGTTGCTCATTGATTATCCTTATTATGTACTGGCGCCGCATCGTCGCAGCCCGTCTCCACCTTGGCCAGCGCATCGGCGAGGCCGGCGCGCAGCACGGCCATCGAGCGGGCCTTGTCATCGATCTGGGCAATTTTCGTTTCCAGCATCGCTCGTTTGGTGGCCGTATCGAGCGCGTTTTCCTGCCATACAGCAATGACTTCGGCGATTTCCTTCAAGGTAAAGCCTAGCGCCTTGGCGTGGCCGATCAGCTCGATGCGCCGCAGCGCCTGCGCCGAATATTCCTTGTAATTATTCGTCAAGCCCGGCTGCGGCGCTTCATCCAGCAGACCCTGGCGCTCGTAAAAACGCACCGTGTCCTTGCTCACGCCCGTCAGACGGGTGATTTCTCCGATGCGCATAGTTTTTTGACTTTCTACTCATTTGCGTTCCACGCTTGACCGTGGACTAAGGTCGACAGTTTACAGTGAATTTCCCTTCACTACGATTCAATTGCCATGACCGCATTCAATTTCACCAACCAGACCGTGCTGATCACGGGTGCCTCGTCCGGCATTGGCCGCGTCTTCGCGGAAACCCTGGCCGCGCGCGGCGCCCATTTGCTGCTGCTGGCCCGTTCCGGCGCCGTGCTCGACAGCCTGGCCAAGGAACTTTCCCAGCGCCACGGCATCCGCGCGCATGCGCTGGTGGCCGACATGGGCCTGCCCGGCGCCGCACAGAACGCCCACGCGCAAGGCTGCGCGCTGGGCATGGCGCCCGATGTACTGATCAATAATGCGGGTTTCGCCACGCACGGCCGCTTCGAAAGCATCGATCTGGCGCGCCAGGGGCTTGAGGTGGCCGTCAATTGCACGGCCCTCATGGAACTGACGCACTGCGCCTTGCCGCACATGCTGGCCCAAGGGCGTGGCGCCATCATCAATGTGGCGTCCACGGCGGCCCTGCAGCCCGATCCCTACATGGCCGTGTATGGCGCCAGCAAGGCTTTCGTGCTGTCGTTTTCGGAAGCCCTGTGGGCCGAAAATCGCAGCCGCGGCGTGCGCGTGCTGGCCCTGTGCCCGGGCGCCACGGAAACGGCCTTTTTCGACGTGGTGGCGGCACCCGAAGCGGCCGTGGGCAAGCGTATGGATCCTCAAACCGTCGTCGATGAAGCGCTGCGCGCGCTGGACCGGGGCCGCAGCAGCCATGTGGCAGGCAGGCCGAACCGGCTGCTGGCCTGGCTGCCGCGCTTGCTGCCGCGCCAGACCGTGCTGGGGATCGTGGAAGGCATGCTCAAGCCGAAGGCGGCGTAGGCTTCAGAAGGCCATGGTGGCGGACATGGCTGGCGCGGTCAGCATGGCTTGCCGCTGCGCATGGTGCCTATTTGATGGCGTCATTGACAAAAACGTCGTCGAGGTTGCGCGGTTCGCGCGCGACCTTGCCCGTGCGCTCGAAGCGGAAACGCGCAGACATCGCATACGCAGCCTTGCGCACGCGCATGATGGAACCGAGCGGCCGGTGCGCCAGCAGGCCATGCCAGGGGCTGAAGGCCATGCCGTCATCGACGGCACGCGACAGGGCTTCGCTCCAGCCCGCCTGCGGCTGGGCCGTGATGCGCGCCACGGGCAGATACGGGCTGTCTGCCTCGGACCAGGCGACGGAGGCGTCTTCCAGCGGCATGCTGGCGATGTCGCGGCACAGCTGGATACGCACTTCCCAGGTGGCCGCATGGCGGGCAAAGTAGGCCACGACGGCGTCGCGCAAGCCATTCGGCTTGCCATCCAGGTCGACAGGCGCACCTTTCAGGGCTGACAGTTCCGGCAACACGGGCACCAGCGCCACCTTGGCCATGTAGACGCCATATAAAATGGGCGCCTGGCTATAGTAGGTTTCGCCCAGCACATGGGTTTCCGGATGGCCACCCAGGCTTTTCAGCGTAGCGCTTTCGCCACCCACGGCTTCGAGCGCCTTTTCCGCTCCCTGCAGTACGGTCGACAGCGCCTGTTTCAGGCGCGGGACTTTATCCGTGGTGCTGGCCAGCAGCTTCAGGCTGCCGAGGAACTTTTTCGCGCTGGGTGCGAGGAAGGCGGGACCGTTGACGAGCACGAAATCCTGCGTGCTGGCGGGCTCCGTGCCATCGTCCGGCTCCAGGCTGGACAACTGCGTGCCAGGTACGCCGATCACTTTGATGGCCATGCCACGCGGCACGGACACCTTGTCGTCAAGCATGTCGCCAGGGATGGTGGAGATGCGCATGAGCACATCGTAGCTGGCCGGCGTGGCGAACAGGCCTTGCGCCAGCTCGGGCGCCAGGCCATCGAGTACCTGCAGGCGGGCGCGCAGCAAGCCGTGGCTTTTCGCATGCACGCTGCGCGTGGCATGGCCCGAGTCGGCATAGGTAGTGGCGGAAATGCCGTGCAGGGTCTGCAGCAGCTGCGCGCACGTCTCCTGCTCGCCGTCCTCTTCAAACTCGTAGCGCGGCTCGTAGGGCAGGGGCGGGCGTGGAATGGCGAACATGGCTTTTCCTTGTGATGGGTGAGTGTGCCCCCATCATTGCCGCCAACGCCACATCCTTCTGTTTGCTGGCATACACTGGCCCCTAAATACCTGCCGATGCCGCCTTTTGCGCCACGAAAGCGGCCGTCCGGTAGGGCACGCTGATGCTGTCCCGCCCGCGCAAGGCCGGCTCCGAGGCGATCATCTGGCGAATCTCGTCGTCGATGCGCTGGCGTTCCTGCGGCGGCAAGGCGGCAATAAAACTGGTGGAGCGCACGCGGTTGAACAGCACGTCTTCGGCCGTGCCCGTATGCTCCTGGGAAAATTGTGTTTCCTGCAAGTGTGTCAACCCCGCGTGGGGGAAGACGTGGCGCCAGGCGCCCGTGTAGTAGCGGGGCGTGTCGCCCTCGACACGGTTGACGATGGCGTCCAGGCTGGCCACCCAGGGCACGCTGGCGTCGCGCAGATTCCACACCAGGCCCAGCCTGCCGCCAGGCTTGAGCACGCGCAATATCTCGTCGAGCGCCGCAGAGGTGGCGAACCAGTGGAAGGCTTGCGCGCAAACCACGGCATCGACCGAGGCGTCGGGCAGGGGAATGACCGTTGCCGTGCCTGCCAGGGCCTGGACTTGCGGCAAGGTTGCGGACAATGTCGCCAGCATGGCCGGCACGGGTTCCACGGCGATGACCGTGGCGCCCGTGTCCAGCAGGCGCGGCGTGAACTTGCCCGTGCCGGCGCCCAGGTCCAGTACGGTTGTGCCCGGCCCCAGGCCCAGGCTATCCTTCAGCCAGGCCGACACTTCCGGCGGATAATCGGGCCGGCCCTTGACGTAGCTGGCGGCCGCCGTGGCGTAACCGCCGGCTGCCGCGTGATGGATATTGCTGCTCATGCAAGACTCCTCGGATGGTCGTGGCATGAGCGTAGCAGATTCCGCACTGGATGGCGCCTCAGTAGCGCGCATCCCTGGGCTTGCCGCCCTTCGGCCAATCCTTGACCTTGTCGGGGAAGTCCGGGCGCGGCATATGCGTAAAATATTCGGCCACGTCGACGGCATCCTGGTCGGACAGATTGCCTTGCCCCAGCGGGAATTTCTGGCCGTGGCCCATCACCATGTTGGCCTTAACGAAGCCGGCCGCCGTGTAAGTGCGGGCCATGCCGGCACCGATATTGAAGGAACGGTCGCCCCACAGCGGCGGGAAGGCCACCACGCCATTGGCGCCCTTGATGCCCTCGCCATTCGCGCCATGACAGACGGCGCATTGCTCGGCATATACTTTTTTGCCATGCACGGGATCGGGCAGCAGATTGCGGTCGATCTTCGCCACGCCGCGTCCCGCCACCTTGTCATTCGCCTGCGTGGCGCCCTTCATCCAGTCGATATAGGCGACCATCGCCTGCAGGTCGGGGCCGTCCACGGGCAGCGGCTGGCCGTGCATGGAGCGGCGGAAGCAGCCATTGATGCGCTCGCCCAGGCTGATGATCTTGCCCGCGCGCGGCGCTTCTGACGGGAAGAAGGCGGAAATGCCGAGGAAGGGCGAACCGTTGGCAACGGTGCCGCCATTCAGGTGGCAACTGCTGCAATTGAGGTCGTTGCCCACGTTTTGCGGCAGGCGCGCGCGCGTTTCCGTCATCAGCTGCATGCCATGGATCAGCTGGCTGGCATTCGGATCGGCCGTCAGGGCGGCGAAGCGGGGCGTGACGAAGCCGCCCGCGTCCGGCGCCTTGAGCTTGAGCTCCTTGCGCACTTTGGCGATCTGCGCAGGCGTGACGGGCGCGCCTTGATTGCCCCACTTGCCGCGCACAAAGGTGAGGATTTCCGCCAGTTCCGTGTCCGACAGGCGGTCATACGCGGGCATGCCGAAGGAGCGGGGCGAATGCTGCGTGACGGCCGACTGCCAGCCCGTCAGCGCGATATGGATGACGGAGGTGGCATCCTTCGACTGCACCGAGTCGTTCTGCGCCAGCGGCGGGAAGATGTTTTCCACGCCGCGGCCGTCGCGGCGGTGGCAGGTGGCGCAAAACTGCAGGTAGCCGAGGCCGCCGCGCGTGTTGTACAGGGCGTCGTTGCTGGCCGCCACGAGGGGCGCCGTTTTCTTTGGCGGCGCGGCCGCCCCATTCTTGGCCGGCAAACTGTGCAGGTAATGCGCCAGCGCATCGAGGTCGCCATCCGTGAAGTACTGCGTGCTGTGCGTGATGACTTCCGTCATGCTGCCGGCCGCCGTGCCGAAGCTGTTGCGGCCCGTCTTGAGCAATTGCACGATGTCGCCCGGTGTCCACAGGCTGCGCAGGTTCACCGCATGCCAGCCGTCGAAGGTGAAGCCGGACAGGTAGTGCTTGCCGCCGCTGCCATCCTGGCCCATGGTCTTTTCCTGGAAGGCCACGCCGCGCGGCGTGTGGCAGGAGCCGCAATGGCCGAGACCCTGGGCCAGATAGCTGCCCCGGTTCCACATGGCCGACTTGGCGCTGTCGGGCTTGAACGGCGCGTCGTCGAGGAAGACGGCGTTCCACAGCGACAGGCCCCAGCGCATGCTGAACGGCCATTTCATGTCCGTTTCGCGGTTTTGCTGCGCCACGGGCGCCACGCCGCGCTGCAAATAGGCGTACAGCGCCTGCATGTCGTCGGGCGTGATCTTCGCGTAGGAAGGGTAGGGCATGGCCGGATACAGGTTGTGCCCGTCCGCCGCCACGCCCTTGCGCATGGCGCGGTCGAATTGCGCAAAGGTGTACGTGCCCAGGCCTGTCTTCGCGTCCGGCGTGATATTCGTGCTGTAGATGGTGCCGAACGGCGTTTTGAGCTCCAGGCCGCCGGCCATGGCGGCGCCGTTCGGGCTGGTGTGGCAGGCCACGCAGTCGCCCAGTCGGGCGACATACTCGCCGCGCTTGATCAGCTCGGCCGACGCCGTGGGCGCAGGCGCGGCCCAGGCGCCGGCGCAGAAGGCCAGCATGCCCAGGAGCAGCAGCCAGGTAGTGATCGGAAAGAAGACGGCGGGAGGGCGGCGCGAGCCGCGATGCAGGATGGAAATGGCGTTCATGGTGACCCTTTATTATTACGCGCAAGCTTACGCAGTCGTCACCACGGCGAACATTGGGAGTTTCTTTCGATCGACTAGGTAATTTTGCCTAGTGTTTTGAGATGGAAAATCGTGTAGGCCAACTTACAAGCTGGCCATGATGCGCTCACGCAGCCAGCGGTGCGCCGGGTCCAGGTGCATGCGCTCGTGCCAGACCATGGCCATCTCGTAGTCGGGCAGGCTGACGGGCGGCTCGCATGTGCGCAAGGCGCCCAGCGCATTCTTCAGCAGGCGCGACGGCAGCAAGGCCACCATGTCGGATGCGGCCAGCAGGGGAGGCACGATGAGGAAATGCGGCACGGACAGCACCACCTTGCGCGTGCGCCCCAGCGTTTCCAGGGCCGTATCGACGTTGCTGCGGAAGCCCCCGCCATTGGGCGAGACGACGATGAATTCCAGCGCGCAAAACTGCTCGAGGTCGGGCGGCGTCTGCAGCAGCGGGTGGTCGCGGCGGCCCGCCAGCACATAGTGCTCGGTGAACAGGGTGCGATGGCGCAAGCCGGGTGGCGCTTCTTCCTGCGCCAGGAAACCCAGGTCGACCTGGCCGCTTTCCAGGTCTTGCGCCATGCGCGCCGGCACGGCTTCGAAGACGGCCATGCGCGACAACGGCGCCTGCGCGCGCAGGGCTGGCAGCATCGGCAGCAGGATCGCATACTCGGTGGCGTCGGCCGCCGCCAGGTTCCAGCGCACCTCGGCCGTGGCTGGCTCGAACGCCGATTCCGGCTGCAAGACTTGTTCCAACTGGGCCAGCACGGCTTGCAAGGGCGCGAACAGGGCCAGCGCCCGCGCCGTGGGCAGCATGCCGCGCGGGCCGGGCAACAGCAGTGGATCGTCGAAGGCGGCACGCAGTTTGCCCAGCTGCACGCTGACGGACGGCTGGCTCAAGTGCAGCCGCGCCGCCGCCCGCGTGACATTGCGCTCGATCAACAGCGCATTCAGGGTCAGCAGCAGGTTCAAGTCCATTTTACGCAAATTGTTCATGGCTATACCTTCTATATCAACTATTCATTTCCACTATGATAGCGCAAGCCCTAGAGTAGTTCCTGTGATATCCATACTTCATCCATTACAGGAATAAACTGATGCAACTCCATGAATATACAAGCTTTGATGGTCTGGGATTGGCCCAGCTGCTGCGCGACGGCGACGTCTCGGCCGCCGAATTGCACGACGTGGCCGTACGCGCCTGCGCCGCCGTCAACCCGCAGATCAACGCCGTGGTCGAGCTGTGGCCGGCGGATTTGACTGCCATCGACAGCGCAGCGCCGTTCGCCGGCGTGCCCTTCCTGATCAAGGACGTGGCCGTCACCATGGCCGGCCAGCGCAGCGAAGCGGGCAGCCGCCTGGGCGCCGGCCATGTCGCCGTGCTCGATTCCCACCTGATGACGCAGTTCCGCGCCGCCGGCTTGGCGACGTTCGGCCGCACGAGCACGCCCGAAATGGCCTTTGCCACCACCACGGAACCCGTGCTGTACGGCGCCACGCGCAATCCCTGGAATTTGGCATTGAGCGCCGGCGGCTCCAGCGGCGGCGCGGCGGCGGCCGTGGCAGCCGGCATCGTGCCGCTGGCCCATGCGACGGATGCGGCCGGTTCCATCCGCGTACCGGCCGCGTCGACGGGCCTGTTCGGCTTCAAACCGAGCCGGGGCCGCGTCTCGAACGGCCCCGCCATGGACGAGATCTTCAGTGGCCTGGGCGTGCAGCTGGGCGTGAGCCGCACGGTGCGCGACAGCGCCGCCTTGCTCGATGCCGTACAGGGCGTGATGGTGGGCGAGCCGTATGTGACCAGTGCACAGGGCCACAGCTGGCTGTCGCAGGTGAGCGCGGCGCCGGGCAAACTGCGCATCGCCGTGCAGCGCGCCGCCTGCAATGGCGCCCATCCTGTGCACGCCATCGATGCCGCACTGGACACTACCATGCGCCTGCTGGAAAGCCTGGGCCATCACGTGGAAGAGGTGTCGCCTGCGCTGGGCGTGTCGTGGCAAGCGTTTGTGCACGCCAATGCCAGTATCTGGTGCGCCAACCTGGTGCCGTGGATCGATGCCCTGGCGCAAGAGAGCGGGCGCGCCGTGTCGCTCGATACCCTGGAACCGGCGACCCTGGCCTGTTACCGCCATGGCCAAACGATCTCTGCCGTCGATTTCGTGGCGGCCCTCGACGTGCGCAACACCGTCACGCGCCAGGCTGGCGCCTTGTTCGGGCAGTACGACGTCTTGCTGACGCCGACCATGCCGGATGTACCGTGGCAGCTGGGCCGCTATGGCGAAAAGGAGGAACAGCTTGACGGTATTGGCTGGACGGCGCGCCTGTTCGAGCATTCGCCGTACACGCCGCTGGCGAACGTGGCGGGCTTGCCGGCAATGTCCGTGCCTTTGGGCATGTCGGATGACGGTTTGCCGATCGGCATGCAGTTCATGGCCGGCTACGCCAAGGATGGCGTGCTGCTGCGCCTGGCTGGCCAGCTGGAGCGGGCGGCGCCGTGGGTGCAAAGGCGGCCGCCCGTGTGGGCAGGTAATTAAGGAGGGGGATTACAGCGCGGCGAGGCGGGCCGCACCGCGGCTTTCCAGGCGAAAGCGGACCTTTTCCCACAGCCGGTCGTGGAAGGGCAGGACGATTACGTTGCAGATCGGCTCGACCACGGCCAGCAATCCGCCAAAGGCCATGGAACCCGTGGCCCAGTACATGACGCCGAAGGCCACGCCCATGTGCAGGGCTGTCTGGCTGAGCTTTTCGCCGGCCAGGGCGGCAATGCCCAGGCGGCTGGCGGCGTAGCGGCGACGGATCGCGTGCCAGGCTTTTTCGTGCCATGGCAGCAGGGCAACATTAATGACCGGTTCGATGATTGCGGCCAAGCCACCGATTGCCAGGGATCCCGTCAGCAAGTAGGCGAGACCGAAGGCGATCGACATATGCGTGCAGACCTGGCTGAATGTTTTGATGGCTGTAAACAAGGGATGCTCCTCTCTGTTGAATTCGCTTATCCTTGATGTAGATAGTAACGATTCTCATTTACAAAAGGAAGTAAAATATTTCAACTGAATCCATAGATTAAGACTATGAATTGAGAAATATCAATTGTCCTTACTGGATTATGGATGGCGTCAGGCACGCGCGGGGGAGGGGAGATGCTTCGCCAGGGCATGTGCTGCGCATGTGAGCAGCAAGGCTCCCATGCGCAGTCGGGCAAAGGCTGTTACGGCAGGGTTTTCAGTACATTCTTCGTCGGCACGGAGAAATTATAGTTGTCGTGGCGGTCCCAGTTGATCGACCACGTCATCACGCCGCGGAAGTCCGGATACGCCTGCAGCGGCTTGATGGTGCCGCAGTTGAGCAGGCGCGTCAGGCAATTCAGGGCATTGCTGACGTCGGCATTCGTCGTGAATCCCGAACCGGCCGAACTGCGCCCCGACGGCACGCCGAAGCCCACCTGGTCCGGTCGCAGGCCGGCGAAGGTATTGCCGCCGTAATTGAACCCCTCGATCAGCATGCGCGCCGTGGCCACCAGCTGGTCGGCCGAGCCCGCCTTGATGGCGCCCGTGGCGTACGGCGTGTAGATGTCGCCATTGTTGTAGTACTGCGGGTGCAGCACCGTCAACTCGCTGCGCAAGGCATTGATGATGGGAATGTAGGCGCCCCAGATGCTGCCATAGCTCGTGTATCCCCCCTCCACGTACACCCATTCGGGCGCCATCGACAGGTAGAAGCTGCTGCCGACCTTGGTTTTCAGGTTTTTCACGGCGATCGGCAGATAGGTCTGGATGGCCGCGCCTTGCGCCACGCCGTTTTCCAGGTCCAGGTCGATGCCGTCGAAGCCATACTTGGTGATGATGGCGTACAGGCTGTTGGTGAAATTGGTGGCTTCGGCCGTATTGCCGACGGAAACGGACCCGTTCTGTCCGCCCAGCGACAGGATGACTTTCTTGCCTTTCGCGCGCTTGGCAGCCACGTCGGCGATGAATTGCGCTTCCGTGCCCGCGCCCGGATCGATGGTCAGGCTGACATTGCCGCCGCCCGCGTTGTCGCCGAAGGAGACGACGATCACGTCCCAGTCATCGCTGACCTGGCTGATCGGATACGTGGCGCCGCTGGGGTTGGTGAAGTTGTGCCAGTAGCCGATCAGTGCGTGCTTGGCCAGGCCGGTGGGCGTTGGCGTTGGCGTTGGTGTCGGGGTCGGCGTTGGAGTAGGTGTTGGCGTCGGTGTCGGTGTCGGTGTCGGGGTGGGAGTCGGCGTAGGTGTTGGGGTAGGCGTGGGTGTCGGGGTAGGAGTCGGCGTCGGCGTCGGCGTGCCGCAGTCTCCCACCGCCGTCCAGGGCTGGCCGCTGCCGGCGCCGCCGCTGCTGGTCGACGGGTTATTGCCTTGCGTCCACCAGTTGGCCGTGTAATTGACGTTGTTGTAGCTGGCCTGGCCGCCGCCGTTGTAGGCGGTGCCGCTGTTCCACGGCGTGTAGCAGGCCACCGCTGCGGTCGCGCCGGCCAGCAACTGGCTTGCGCCTGCGCTGGATCCGTCGCCGCTGCCGCCACCGCAGGCCGCCAGGGTACCGCCGAAGAGGGTAAGGATGAGGGTATTCATGACTGTCCGGTTCACTTGCATCTCCTTGTGTGTTTTTAGTATGGCCGGGCGGCTGGACACCGCCCGATTTTTCAGAGTGCAAGCATTGCAGGTGGTAGTCAACTGGTTTTATTCATTGCGCAAGATCACAATACCAGTTGTGGCATTGCCCCATGAGATGGGCGATGCGAGCCATACCAGTGCCTGTTTTCCAGTGTGCTGGTATGGTGTCCGGAATGTCGCCGGGAGCAGGGCGGGGAAGGGAGGAGCATGCGGGGCAAGGTCTGGCGCGGTTTCCTGGCGCAAATCGGCGTACGGCACGCGCGACAGGTCCAGCAGCATCTGCGTCAAGGCCACCGTCTGGCGCTGCAACAGGCGGTAGTCCAGCGTGGGGTATGCGAGTGTTGAGACTTCTCATGCAAAATGGGCGGCAAATGCCTGATTTCATTGATATTGCTGGCATTGGAAATACTTGCCACGGGCAATAATTTATCACCAGGCAAGGCGCTAAGCCCGCGCGCCTCATCAGGCAATGTCTCTTTTTCAAGGGTTCCATGTTCCGCTCCTGAAAGAAAACCTGTAACTTCCTGCATGGCAGCGTGTCATGACGAAAGCGGAAATAATGAAAAAGATACTGATACTGGGTGCAGGCGGACAGGTGGCGCAGTGGGTCATCCGTGCCTTGGCGGGCCGTGAAGACATCGCCTTGACGCTGTTGTTGCGCAATCCCGGCAAACTGCCTACGCCAGTCCCGGCCAACGGCACGGTGCTGGCCGGCGACGTGCTGGACCAGCCATTGCTGCGGCAAACGATGCCCGGTCACGACCTGGTCTACGCCAATCTGGTGGGCGACGACATGGAAGCCCAGGCCAACAGCATCATTGCCGCCATGCGGGCATCTAGTGTCGGGCGCCTGGTTTTCGTCCTGTCGATGGGCATCTACGATGAAGTTCCCGGAAAATTCGGCGCATGGAACAACGCCAGGCTGGCGGAACACCTGAAACCATTCCGCCGCGCCGCCGACGCCATCGAAGCATCCAGCCTGGCATACACCATCGTGCGTCCAGCCTGGATGACGGACGAAGACGAAGTCGACTACGAACTGACGCCGCGCCACGCGCCATTCAACGGCACCGTGGTGTCGCGCAGGAGCGTGGCAAACCTGATCGCCAGCATCATCGAAGCGCCAGACTTGCACCTGCACGCCAACCTGGGCGTGAACAAACCGAACACGGACGGGGACAAGCCGTATTTCATGTAGCTTGTCCAAGCGAAGATATCCAGCGACCACGACAGCGATGCGCAAATTGGCGGAAATCGCATTTGCGATTGGGGAGTTGGCAAAATGGGGGTTTTCTCAAATCCCTTCATAACTTCGCATAATTTATATTATGTCAAATTATGAGCGGAAGTGCACGGTACTGACGGTACTTGTTTCTAGCACTGCCAGCGACCACGTATAGGTAGTCGCTGCCCCCTTCAAAATACCGAGATAGTCACTCCTTCTCTCGCGCAGCATCCTTCTTTTTCATCTTCTTCTTCGTTGACAAGATTCTCTTGCTCAACTTCGAGAGAGTCTCTACAGCCTCAATTGCAAAGTTTGCGTCAGCTCTTTGAAGCATGTACGCATTTGGCCATCTAATTTCCTTTTCTAACATTGCCAGCAACGCTTTATTGGCGCGCGCTCTGCCTGCTGTGTCATCGTCTTTTAAAGAATGTTGAGAAAGGTATACCAGCATAAATTTATCGAACATTGATTTTATTTTCAACAAGTATGTGGAAGTATCGACGTAATGACGATACTGCTTTAAATACCAGCCACTTATTATTTCAATGAAAATAAAAAGTCCTGAAGAGGAAGCAATGCCATATATAAATTCCACCTTAAAGCCATGCACCCAGGACAATGCTTGCCATGTTATTATCGAGGCAATGAAAAACAAGATCCCCCACAATGTATATGTGCTACCTTTGTCGAGCAATAGCGATGCTTTTGATTCAGCCATGAATGATTTTTGTTGCAATAGTCGAGATACCTTTTCAAAATAATCTCTAAACTGATCTCGACCTTCTTTTTGAGAATAAGCACCAAATCTATTTTCTTCATGAATGAGAAAATCTACATCTTCGCCATCTTCGCCATCTTCATCCTCTTCATCCTCTTCATCCTCCTCGTGATCTTCATCTTCATCCCTCCCACCATCCGGCGTTCTTCTCGTAGGGAACGGCCACGCAGCAGCAGGAGAAAAATCCCCTTGACGCAAATCTACATCACTAAAATTAGCGGTCGATCCTGCATTTTCTACTATTACATAAAATAGCGCTCCTAAAATTATTAGGTTTCCTGAAATTAGCTGCCAATTTGACAGTATATAGTCAGTTATTAGCAACTCCTTAAAAGAAGATAGAATTAACAATCCACCAACAAATGACCCTGCAAGCAAAATTCCCATTCTCTTAAATAACAGTTTTCTTTTTCTAATTTTATCTTTTGCCTGATTTTTTACAAAATTATCCATTTCCGCGTTAAATGAATTGATCTTTCTATCTACTCTGATCTTTTGACTCTCAGAAACTTCCGATGGTTCTAGAATATCCATTTTTATTCAGTATATAAATTATATTATAAAAAATTATTATGCATCGCATGAAAAAACAATTACCTACTACCTTACCTCCTTAATAACTTTATTTCATCACTGGTCTCCTTGATGCTGAGATTGATGCAACACGCGCGACATGGCAATTCGATCAAGACCCGGTTCATGAACGGGATAGAAGACAAATAGGAACAAAACCGTTAAAAACCAATGATTTGCAGGTTCGGTGAACAAAAGACTTGGGACGTAAGTAACATATAGGATCGAAGTGGAAGACACTTTTTTATAATCGTAAGTGCATCCACCACCAATTTAGTTGGTTGTCATATTTGCATCATGTGGCAAGATTTCAATCATCATAATCCGAATCGAAATTGGGCTGCACATCCCCTACATCCACAGTACAGTCACCACCAGAAACGCCAAAATCTATATTCCATTCCTCCATTGGATCATCTAAAAGTTGTCCCTTACAGATTAAAAAAACTTCAACATCCACCTCAGCACTCCTTTGAACCTCAACTGACCCGACATTAAATTCGTCATGATCAATAGTATCGGATTGATAAAATTCGACATTTACATCTAGAGAAACTTCGACAGAAATATTGAGTTCCACGGTACAAAGGGACGGGTCATGTTCTACAAACCATAAACCAACTTCGTCATGATTAAAGTGGCTATCTTCAACACTTATCGCATTAACCTCGCCTTCAACCCTTAGGTTATAGCTACTATAGATATCGCCCATTCTCCAATAAGCATTCTCCAAATGCCGAGCAATAACGTACTCAAGCTGAGAATAAACATCGCTCGTCTTATCGAGAAGAGAATTTTTTACTTTTTCTTTTACTTTATCTGCATTTTCACTTTTCGATTCGAACAGGGCAACAAATTCCTCAAGCGATTTTACGCAGTAAAGAAAATCAGATTGGCTGGAAAAATTCAACCAACCGATATCCCTCGAAATTATTATGCCATGACTATTTTTGTCTCTAGCAAAATCCTCCAAAATTAATAACGCAGCGGCATCCGGGAATTCTGATTTTTTCTCTTTTCGCGACTCAAAAGGAGCCTGTGAAGAAAAATACTTATCGAACATTCTTCTTGCTAAGTCTGCGCCATCAAGTTTAAGCACAACTCCATCTAGTCTTTCTACAAATTCCGAAAATTCATTTTCAAACTTTTCACGTAAAACATATTCCAGCTTTGCCTCATTTATTTCCCTTTCGGATATTTTTAATTCATGACTGCACAACCTTTTAACCTTATTCAGCGCAGAACCAAGCTCATTAAGAGCTAGACTAATCGGTTCCATTCTGTGATTCATTACTTCGCGCTGTACAACCTCGGTTAGACATATGCTAATCCATTTCGGACGTTGAAGATGCAATGCTAATAATGCACCATCCCCGAACTTATATCCCAGCGACTGGATGATATCAGTATCAATTGAGAAAAATTTTACTTTCCTATGTTCGATTAATTCTGAAGCAGTCGGCAATCCTTTTGGCATTTCAAAATCCTTTTATATGGGCGTAGTGGTTTTTCTTAAATCTGAACTATAGGGTATACCAGAAATATAAAAATTAGCTATTAAAATCGCCGCGCTTGGCACGCTCACAAAAACCATGGCATCGAACGTTGTCCTTAAAGCACCGATCACAAATACGTAAGCGCAGACAATATCGAGCCTGCTGGACGACCCATTTTGGCACTCCAAGCATGTACATAAAATCACCGAGCATCCTAGTGCAATTGACAGCCCGCCAGTGGGTCCGCCTAGAGTTTCGAATAATCCAGTATTGATTGCGGAATTCATCCTCAGTTTGCTCAAGTATCTGCAGTGAATTAGCGTCAAAATTTGCCATGTCACGTCCCTCCTCCCCCGTCAATCAAGGTGGAGTAACTGTCAGAACAGACAATCGTCCAACACTTGTGGCAACCCCGGTGCAGTCGTCAGGTAGACGACGCGAGATTGTTGTTGCACCAGGTCTGCAAGCCGTCCATGCAATGGCCGGAAAGCGCCTGAAACGCGACCTGCGCAGCGCGCAGCATGTTTGTACAAAACGGCACCCGCCATACATCGACTTCCGGCACCACGATGCCCCTGGAGCGGAAGTAGCGTTTCTGGTCCAGCGCCCTGCACTGCATTTCCTTGCCGCAGTACTTCGCAAGCGGCATTGGAGCATGCGTTGTCAGGCAGCCGCACCATTGGGGGCTCTGCAAATCGATGATGCTTATTTTTCTACAACATATTGCACAACATATTGTATGATCGGGTTTCACCGAGGAGTAACGTTAAAATGCGCTATCACTTATATCTGCTTCAAACGCTATCGGCGCTGTCCATAGTGTGCACATCGGGCGCTTTTGCCGAGGAACCTGGCATTTCACGAGATGAAAAGGGGGCGATCATCGCCTCCCTCGATAGCGCCTTGAAGGCGAACTACCCGTTTCCCGACATCGCAAGAAAAATTGCGCCGGTGCTTCAGGAGCGTCTGAAAAAGGGAGATTATGATTCCGCGGCCACGAAGGCAGAGTTTGCGAGCAAGCTGACCGACGATCTCCTCAAAGTCAGCGGCGACCTGCATTTCTTCGTGGGGGCCGACGCAAAATGGATCGCGGCATTCAAGGCGAAGGCCAATCCGGCGCTCAAGGCCAAGATACGAAAAGAAGAATTGAGTACGCTGGAGGAGAGCAATTTCGGTTTCGATGAGGTCGCTCGCCTGAAGGGAAATATCGGCTATATACGATTCAGCTATTTTGCCGATCCGGAACTTGCCTATGATACGGCCGCGTCCGTCATGCGCTTCGTCGGCAATACGGATGCCCTCATCATCGATTTGCGCTATAACAATGGCGGACATCTGGAAATGGCGCAATTTCTGGCGAGCTATTTCTTCTCCAGCGAGAAAGACCAGCTTCTCTTCGACTATTACTATAATGAGGATGGCAAGCGTATCCAGCGCGGGCAATGGGTGCTGCCGGGGCTGCCCGGCAAGCGCATGGTGGACAAGCCGGTCTATATCCTGACCGGCTCCACGTCGTTTTCCTCCGCAGAATGGTTTTCCTATGCGATGAAGAAGCTCGGGCGAGCGACACTGATCGGGGAGCGGACCGCCGGCGGCGCGCATCCGGTTGCACGCAAGCCGCTCAACGACGATTTTTTCGTGCAAGTACCGATCGGCCAGATCCAGGATCCCGTGGACCATGGCGATTTCGAAGGAGCCGGCGTACAACCCGATATCCCAAGCCCGTCCATCCGCGCACTGCCTCTGGCGCACAAGCTGGCGCTTGAAAATCTGGCGAAGACCGATGACGCCAGGCGAACCGAATTTGCCTGGCTGCTCCCAAGCTTGACGGCAGCCATCGAGCGCCCGCACGTCGATGCCGGGATGTTGACGAAAGCCGCCGGAAAATATGAAGGCCGCCAGATCATCCTGGAGAATGGCACACTCTACTATATCTGGCGCGACCGGTTCCGCGTCGCCCTGGAGCCGATCGGTCCCGACCTGTTCGCGGTGGAAGGCGTGTCCGATTTTCGATACCGCTTGAATGTTTCGCGCGGAAAAGTGACGGCGCTGGAACGCGTGAACAAGGACGGCAGTATCCAGCGGTACCAGCGCCTTGATTAAGGGCACACCTGAGGGGACACATCATCCGGCCGAGATCGATGACGCCGTGTTTCTCGGCCGCGCGGTCGAACGGCTGAGCGTCCTGATCGCTGAGCAATCCCAGACTGTCTTCGATACCATCGGGATCGTGATCCCGGTTCGTTCGTGTTCGCTGATGACTGTTCTTGCAACGCTCGGCACGGCCTCCGCCTCGGATCTGGCGCGCGAACTCGGACATTCGCACCAGCTGGTCATGCAAAAGATACCCAAGCTGCTCCGTCTGGGCCTGATACAGTATCGGAGCGATGACAATGATGCCCGGCGACGAATATTCATGCCCACCGATGAAGGCTTGTCGCAGCTTGCGAAATTCGAGCAGTGCACGGTGCTGATTCGGGCAGCCTATGCCGGCTTGTTTGCCGAGGTGGGGGACGTCAGGCAATTCGTGGATCGGGCCGCCGATGCGCTCAAGGAGAGGCCGCTGGAGAAACGCATCAATTCTCCGGTCTGACCATGCCCTGAAGTAAGGCTGCTGGCGCACGCATCGCCTTCCTGCCGGAATACATTGATGTAGATCAATCAATTTTCCTACCGTGTGCAGCAGAATATGATCATTCGCAAGGCTCTGTCGAACAGACCATGGCAGAGCGCTAGGCTGGCGCAACAATCCACCACACGTGCCTTGTTCCCAGCTTGGCGCTCGCGCCTGCGCCCTGCCTTACGCATGACCAACTTCACAAGGAATAACATGATCCCCACTACCATGAAAGCCGCCGTTGTCGAACAACTGGGCCAGCCGCTGGTGCTGCGCGACGTTCCCGTGCCGGTGCCAGGCCCCGGCCAGATCCTCGTCAAGACGGAAGCTTGCGGCGTCTGCCACACGGACTTGCATGCCGCGCGCGGAGACTGGCCCGTCAAGCCGACGCCGCCATTCATTCCCGGCCACGAAGGCATCGGCCTGGTGGTGGCCGTGGGCACGGGCGTGACCGAAGTGCAGCTGGGCGAACGGGTCGGCGTGCCCTGGTTGTACTCGGCTTGCGGCCATTGCGAACATTGCCTGGCAGCCTGGGAAACCGTGTGCGCCGAGGCGCAGTTCGGCGGCTATACCAAAAATGGCGGCTTCGCCGAGTACATCCTGGCCGACCCGCGCTACGTCGCGCACATTCCGGCGGGTCTTTCTGCCGTGCAAGCGGCGCCCATCATCTGCGCCGGCGTGACCAGTTACAAGGGCATCAAGGAAACGGGGGCGCGACCGGGCCAGTGGCTGGCCGTGTCCGGCATCGGCGGACTGGGCCACCTGGCCATCGAATATGCGGTGGCCATGGGCTTGCGCGTGGCGGCCGTCGACATCGATGAAGGCAAGCTGGAGCACGCGCGCGCCCTGGGCGCCGAAGTGACCATCAATGCGCGCCAGGGCGACCCGGTCGCGGCCTTGCGCGAAGCGACCGGGGGCGGCGCCCACGGCGTGCTGATCACGGCACCGTCGATCGATGCCTTCCAGCAAGGCGTGGCGATGACGCGCAAGCGCGGCACCTGCGTATTGGTCGGCTTGCCGCCGGGCGACTTCCCCACGCCGCTGTTCGACGTGGTCGCCAATTGCGTGACGATACGCGGCTCTTTTGTGGGCACGCGCCAGGACATGGCCGAGGCGCTCGCCTTCGCCGCCACGGGCAAGGTCAAGGCCGGCGTGGAATTGCAGCCGCTGTCGGCCATCAACGAGATCTTCAGCCGGCTGGAACATGGCAAGGTTGCCTCGCGCGTGGTGCTCGATTTCAGCGGCAACTGAACGCCAGGCGGGCAGCGCGGTGTGTCGTGCGACGGCAATTTAATTGCCGTTGCTATGATGGCATCTCATACAGAACACCGAGGACACACCGATGAAGAAATCCCTCTCCGGCCTGCTGGCCGGCGCCGCCCTCGCCTTGTCCTTTTCGGCTGGGGCGGCCAGCGCGGCCGAGCCGGCTGCGGCTACGCTGCCCGGACACTATTACCTGCAAGGCGTCATGGAAACGGGTTCCGAACTGCTGCTGAAAAAGGACGGCAAGTTCGAATGGATGCTCAGCTATGGCAATACCGACGAGCAAGCCAGCGGCGAGTGGCGCGTTGCCGGCGACGTGGTGACCCTGGTGGCGGGCAACGGCGGCAAGGAGCCGCAGTTTCGCGTGTTCGAGGAATCGGAAATGCGCATCCAGAAACCCGCCGAAGCGGGCCTGTGGGTGGCCATCGTCGGCTTCCCCCGGTTGGGGCCGATGGCCGGCGTGGAAGTGAAGTTCGAAGCGCAAAGCGGCAAGACGGCCACGGCCGTCAGCGTGGCGAACGGCGACGCCATCGTCCGCATGCCGGCGTCGGAACGCTGGGTGCGCGCCGGCTTGCGCCGCCAGGGTTCAAAAGCCGACTATCAATGGCTGGCCGTGCCGCCCATGCGCGCGCAGGAACGCATCGCCGCATTCGCCGTTACCGACCCCCAGTGGTTGAGAGGCCAGGCATTCCAGAAGCTGTCCTTGCGCGTGGTCAAGGGCGGCCTGAAAGTGGACGATCCGGACCATGGCCTGGCCAGGGGCCTGTACGCCAAACCGGCATCGACGCAATAGCTTTCTTTCCCCGTCTTTCCATTCTCCCGGCACGTTGCCCTGGTCAAGAATAATGACCGGGACAGTACGCGCACGCCCGTGCGCCGTTGACACCCCGCACGGTCTGTCCTATAGTCGCCGGGTTAACGACAAATGAGAATGAGAATCATGTTCAGTTCTATCAAGAAATGGCTCGTCTGCTATCCACTCGTGGCCGCCAGCGTGTTGCTGGCCGGAGGCGCGCAAGCGCAAGTGGCCGACCAGGGCGCCGGCGCCAAGCAGTTATGGCAATTGATCGACTATGTTGCCGTCGATTACAGCGGCGCTGTCGAACACGGCAAAGTGGTCAGCGAGGCGGAATACGCGGAAATGCTCGATTTTACGGACAACGCGACGACGCAGATCGCCGCCCTGCCCGCGCACGCTTCGCAAGCGGCCATCGCCGCCGCCATCGCCGACCTGCGCAAAGCCGTCGTCGCCAAGGCGGATGGCGCGGAAGTCAAGCGCCTGGCGCACCATGCGAACGGCTTGCTGATTGCCGCTTACCCGATTCCCGTGGCGCCGAAAGTGCTGCCCAATCTGGCGCGCGGCGCCGCCCTGTATGCGGCCCAGTGCGCATCCTGCCACGGCGTGGCCGGCGGCGGCGACGGTCCGCTGGCGGCCAGCCTGGAACCGAAGCCGATCGCCTTCACGGATGGCGAACGGGCGCAGTCGCGCAGCCTGATGGCGCTGTACCAGGTCATTTCGCAAGGCGTGGCCGGCACCTCGATGGCCAGTTTTGGCCAGCTGTCCGAGAACGAGCGCTGGGACCTGGCGTTCTATGTCGGCGGGATGTCGCACGATGCGGCGGCCAGCGCGCGCGGAGAAAAGCTGTGGCAGGATGATCCGCGCAGCAAGAACCTGTACGCGGATCTGGCTGCCGTGACGACCCTGACGCAGGAAGCCGTTGCCGCCAAGCTGGGCGCGGACGAGGCGCAAGCCTTGACGGCGTACTTGCGCAGCAACCCTGGCAAGGCCGAGGCGCACAAGCCGGCCGGCCTGGCCCTGTCGCGTTTACGCCTGGCGGAAAGCCTGGAGGCCATGCATGCGGGCGACCGCGCGGGCGCCACGCGCCTGGGCCTGTCGGCCTACCTGGACGGTTTCGAGCCGATCGAGCCGATGGTGGGCGCGCGCAATAAATCCCTGCTGCTGGCCGTGGAAAACGGCATGCTGGCTTACCGCTCCGCCGTGGCCAAGGGCACGGTGGCCGACGCCGACGCGGCCGGCGAAAAGCTGCAGCAACTGTTTACCCACGTGGAAGCGGAACTGGGCGACGCCAAGGCCGACCCGATGACGACCTTTGTCGGCGCCCTGACGATCTTGCTGCGCGAAGGCGTGGAAGCGCTGCTGATCGTCATCGGCATCATCGCCTTCCTGCGCAAGGCCAAGCGCAACGACGTGCTGCCCTATGTGCATGCGGGCTGGGCCAGCGCGCTGGTGGCGGGCGGCCTGACATGGGTGGCGGCAACGTATCTGGTGACCATCAGCGGCGCCAGCCGCGAAGTGAGCGAAGGCCTCGGTTCCGTGTTCGCGGCCCTGGTACTGCTCAGCGTGGGCTTGTGGATGCACCAGAAGAGCAGTGCCGGACGCTGGCAGGAATACCTGCACGAGAAACTCACGGCGGCCATGACGCGGCGCTCCGCCTGGGGCCTGTTCGCCCTGGCCTTCATCGCCGTCTACCGCGAAGTCTTTGAAACCGTGCTGTTCTATTCCGCCCTGGCGGCGGACGGCAATGGCGGCGCCCTGCTGGGCGGCTTCCTCGTGGCCATCGTGCTGCTGGTCGTGATCGCCTGGGCCTTGCTGCGCACCAGCGCGCGCATGCCGATCGGCAAATTCTTCTCGTGGACGTCCGCCTTCGTGGCCGTGCTGGCCGTGATTTTGATGGGCAAAGGCGTGGCCGCGCTGCAGGAAGCGGGCTGGATCGGCGTGAGTCCCGTCGATTTCATCCGCGTCGACCTGCTGGGCATCCTGCCGACCCTGGAAACCTTGCTGGCGCAGGCTGCCATCCTGGCCATCATCGTCGTTGGCTATGGCTGGAACCGCGTTTCTGCGGGCAAGCGCAAGCTGGCTTGACCTTGTAGAGCCGGCGCGGGCAAGCTGCCCGTGCCGGCCACGGCGCGCCTGTTCAGGCGCGCCATCCCTCCCCCGCCATCGGTCCCACTTTCATCGCCAACATCGTCAAGACGGGCGGCGGGCCAGGCAAGGATGCGCCGCCGTTTTCCTTTGCCCGGCAAGACATCCTGAATAGAATATGATGACCATCATGCGGAACTTGCGCAACAACTCAACTGCCCAACCCTCGGCGCCAAACCGCAAGGAAGCCACCCACGAACGCATCGTCGAGGTGGCCACGGCCAGGACATTGCGGACCATTTCCTGACGTCGCCCTTGCGTGGATGGTACCGCTTTCATCCGGACAGGGCTTTCGACACGCGGTCTCCGAACACCAGCACTGCCAAACCGGAGATCATCAGCAGGTAGCCCATCAGTTTTCCGGGCGAAATCGGGCGTGCCGTTGCACCGAGCAAAGCGAAGTGATCGATGACCAGCGATGACGTGAGCTGGCCGACCACGGCCAGTCCCACCAGCAAGGTCAAGCCGATGCGCGGTGCCAGCAGGACGTTACACAGCAAGGCGCCGGCACCCAGCATGCCACCCAACAGGCTCCAGAGGGGCCGAGCGGGAACTTCCGCCAGTGACGCCACGCTGCCACCGCGCAGCAAGGCGATCACAGCCAGACACAGCGCGCCGATGGTGAAGGACACCAGCGCCGCCGTCAGGGAGTCTCCACCGATGCCCCGCGCAAGCTGGCCATTCAAAGTGGTTTGCAAGGCAATGGCGATGCCCGCGCCGAAAGCGATGGGTAACAGTAGCGCGTTCATCAGGCGCTGCTTACGCATGGTGGATCGGCGCGAACGATTCAGCAAACAGGTCGGGCTGGTAACCGGCGGCATTGAACAGGTGAGCGCAGGATTCGTCGATCGCGGAGCGCAGCCTTGCCTGATCCACGCCCAGTACGACGCCACCGCGTTTGCGCACGCGCCCGTTGATGATGACGGTATCGATATTGCTGCGCTCTGCCGCGTGCACCACGGTACCGATGGCGTTGTTGACCGGGTAGAGGTTGAGGTCTCCGGTGCGTATCAATACCAGGTCGGCCTGCTTGCCTGGCGCCAGGCTGCCGATGCGTTGTTCCAGCCCCGCACACGCGGCGCCGTCGATCGTGGCCGCCTCCAGCAAGCGGAACGCATCGGTGGGCGCCGCCGCATGGTGGTGCCCATGCAGGCGCTGGGTATGCCCCAAGACCCGCTGCAGGTAGAACGCCACGCGCATCTCCATGAACATGTCGCCGCTGTACGAGGTCTCGTTGTCGACACTGAGGCCGGGGCGTATGCCGTGCTGGAACGCCGCCTGCCAGGCGTTCATGCCATCCTCGATACCGTAGTGGGCATCCGAGCGCGGGCATACGTTGACGCGCACGCCTGCCTCGCGCAAGATTTTCCAGCCGGATTCCGGCAGGCAGGTGCAGTGGTTGAAAATGTTGTCGTTGCCAAGCAGCCCCTGCTGGTGCAGGCCTTCGAGTTCGGCTGCCATGCCACCACCAAAAAGCTCGGTCACGATGGGAATGCCCAGTGCCCGCGCGATGGCCCACTGCTCCGGTTCCAGCTGCGCCATCATGGCCAGCGTCACCAGGCTGTCGGGATTGGCAAAATACTTGGCCTGCAGGCGTGCGAGGTTGCCCGGCCAATGCGCCTCATCCCAGTCGCCCGATACGGGCGCGCCGGATGCATGCACGGCACGGATACCCGTATCGAGCAATGCTTCGACGGCCGCGTCGGAGTGCGCCGCGGTGCGGCTGTTGTGGGAGTTGTCGATCACGGTCGTGATGCCGGCATCGATGCAGCCCAATGCCGTGAGCAGGTTGCCCAGGTAAATGTCGCGCGGCCGGTAGTATTTGGCAAACGAGAAATGGGTGGCGTTGCAATAGTCCTCGAGCGTTGCCGCATTCGGATTGATGCGGCGCAGCTGGCCTTCCCAGGAGTGCCGATGGGTATCGACCATGCCCGGAATGGCGATCATCTCCGCGGCATCGATCACCTCGGCACCGTCGGCCTCCAGGTGCACGCCGATGGCGGCAATGGCGCCGTCGGCAATCAGGATGTCGCCCTTGGGCAAATTGCCGACATTGCCATCCATGCTGATGATCGTCGCGCCGCGTATCAGCATCTTGCGGGGGGCTGGGGCCAGTGGGGCCAGTGGCGCCAGCAGAGCCGGCAATTGAGTATCTTGTTCAAGCATGGTTGAGTCCTGCGATAGGTAATGGGTTGCACGCAGTCTAGTGCAGTCAAGCAGGCGGAAAAAGTAGCGCCGGGCGTTTTCATCATGCGGAAAATCCGAACAATGTTGGGTTATAGTGCCATTTCCTTTAGCATCACACGGACAAGACATGGATCGCGTACAAGCAATGCAGGTATTCCTTCGCGTGGTCGAGAGCAGGAGTTTTGTGCGCGCGGCAGAGACCCTGGGCTTGCCCGCATCGTCGGTCACCGGCATCATCAAGCGGCTGGAAAAACATTTGCAGACGCGCCTGCTGAACCGTTCCACACGAAACCTCAGCCTGACACCCGAAGGCGAGCGCTACTTCCACCGCTGCCGCGAAATACTCGACCTCATCGACGACACCGAAGCCAGCCTGCAAGGCCCGGGCGAGCGCCCGCAAGGACGGCTGCGCGTGGATATGCCGGGCGGCATCGCCCATGCCGTGATCCTGCCGCAGTTGCGGCAATTTCAGCAGCGCTACCCGGATATCTACCTGATGATCGGCGTCAATGATCGCCAGGTCGACTTGATACAGGAGGGAGTCGATTGCGTCATCCGCACCGGCAGTCTGGAAGACTCGACGCTGGTCGCGCGCCGCTTGGGCGAGCTGCGCTGGATCACCTGCGCGGCGCCGTCCTACCTGGCCGAACACGGTGTTCCCGCGCTCCCGGAGGATTTGGCAAGCCACCGGGCCATCCACTACTTTTCCAGCACGGCGCGGCGGGGGAGCGATCTGCATTTCATCGACGATGGCGTCCGCGTCGCGGTGCCTGTCCCTGGCACGGCCGCAGTCAACGAGACCGGGCTGTACATCAAACTGGGCCTCGACGGCCACGGCTTGATGCAGCTGGCCGAGATCCTGGTGCGCGACCATTTGCAGGCTGGAGCATTGGTCGAGGTGCTGGCCGACAGGCGGCCGGCACCTGTGCCGGTATCGCTGCTCTATCCCCACCACCGCTTTCTCTCCCCGGCAATGCGGGCCTTCACCGACTGGACGACAGAACTGTTCAGCAACGCCAGCCTGATTTGACCGCGCCGAGCGCCGCCTGCAGGCGCAGCGCATCGCGTGCACGGAGTTGGAAATTACGATATGATGATCATCATGCAGAACTTACCCAACAAGTCAGCGGCCAAAATTATGGCGCAAAGCCGCAAGGAAGCCACCCACGAACGCATCGTCGAGGTGGCCACGCGCGCCATCCGCCGCAGCGGTTATGCGGGCACGGGCGTGGCCGACATCATGAAGGAAGCGGGCCTGACGCACGGCGGCTTCTATGCCCACTTCGCCTCGCGCGACGCGCTGCTGGCCGAAGCGGGCGACCGCGCGGGAGCCGAAGCGGTGGCGCTGGCGGCCAGGGTGGCAGCTGCCGCCCCTCCCGGCCAGGCCCTTCAGGCCATGATGGCCGCGTATCTGTCGCCCGGACACATCGCCGCCATCGAGGTTGGCTGCCCCGTGTCGGCGCTGGGCTCGGAAATGCCGCGCCAGGCGCCCGAGGTGCGGCGTGCCGCCACCATCCATATCAAGGAAATGATCGACCTGTTCGCGCGCCAGTTGCCGAACTGGGGCCAGCCCGAAGCGCATGCGCAGGCCATGGCGACGGTGTGCGCCCTGATCGGCACCACCATCCTCGCCCGTGCCGTCGACGAACCGGCCCTGTCGGACGCGCTGTGCGCGGCCACCCTGGCGCAGTTTCAAGCGACCAGTTAATTGTCCTGCCCGTGGCGTTGATCCGTCCCGGGCTTTTTTTTCAACAAAAATATGATGATCGTCATATTTCATATCACAAACTGTCAATCACTGAAGGAACTGCCATGAAAAACCACAAGATTGCCCTGGTCACCGGCGCCTCGTCCGGCATCGGCGCGGCCACGGCCCAGCGTCTGGCGCAAGCGGGCTACACGGTGTACGGCACCAGCCGGCGCGGCGCACAAACGGCCGGAGTCGGCCATGCGATGCTGGCGCTCGACGTCACCAGCGATGCGTCTGTCGCCGCAGCCGTGGCCGAGGTGATGCAGCGCGAAGGCCGCATCGACCTGCTGGTCAATAACGCCGGTTTCGGCGTGGCCCCGGCGGGCGCCGAGGAAAGCAGCATGGCGCAGGCGCAAGCCATCTTCGACACGAACTTCTATGGCGTGCTGCGCATGACCCTGGCCGTGCTGCCGCACATGCGGGCCCAAGGCGGCGGGCGCATCCTCAATATCGGTTCCGTCGTGGGCTTTTTGCCCATGCCTTACGGCGCGCTGTATTCCGCCACCAAGCACGCCATTGAGGGCTACACGGAATCGCTCGACCATGAAGTGCGCGGCTGGGGCATCCGCGCCAGCGTCATCGAACCGGCCTACACGAAAACCACGTTCGAAGCCAATCTGCTGGCGCCCGATACGCCGCTGTCCGCCTACCGGCAAGTCAGCGCGGCCGTCACGCGCCGGCTGCAAGCGCTGATGGCCGGCGCCGATGACCCAGGCGTCGTGGCCGACACGGTATTGGCGGCGGCGCAGGCACGCCAGCCCAAGCTGCGCTACACGGCCGGGCCGCTTGCGGCGCGCCTGCGCCTGATGCGCCGTTTCATGCCCGCCGCCCTGATGGACGCCGGCTTGCGCAAGGACCTGCGCCTGGCTTGATCGCCCCCTTTTCAGCCTTCAGAGAGAACACCATGCAAGCATTGCAACTCAAACAATACGGCGGCCTTGATCACGTGGAGTTTGCCGAACTGCCCCGCCCCATTCCCGGTCCCGGCGAATTGCTGGTGCAGGTGCACGCCGTGGGCTTGAACCCCATCGACAACCTGATTCCCAAGGGCGACTTCAAGCCGATATTGAAACTGCGCTTGCCTGCCACCCTGGGCAGCGACCTGGCCGGCGTGGTCGTGGCCGTGGGCAGCTCCGTCACGCGCTTCAAGGTGGGCGACGCCGTGTATGCCAGTATTTTTGACACGCCAGACGGCAGCCTGGCCGAATTTGCCGTGGTGCCCGAACAGGCGGCCGCCCTCAAGCCTGTCAACCTCGATTTCGTGCAGGCGGCCTCGATTCCCATGGTGGGCTTGACGGCGTGGCAAGCCATGCATGAGCGCATGCAGCTCCAGCCGGGCCAGAAAGTATTCATTCCGGCCGGTTCCGGCGGCATCGGCACGTTTGCGATCCAGCTGGCCAGGCACCTGGGCGCCCGCGTGGGCACGACCACCAGCACGGCGAACGTGGAGCTGGTGCGCGGCCTGGGCGCCGATGACGTGGTCGATTACAAGAAGCAGCCGTTCGAGGACGTGCTGCGCGATTACGACGCCGTGCTGGGCACGGTGCGCGGCGACGGGCTGGAAAAGGCCTTGCGCATCGTCAAGCCCGGCAGCCATGTCGTCTCGCTGATCGGCCCGCCGGACGCCGCTTTCGCCCGTGCGCGTGGCATGAACGTGGTGCTGAAACTGGTGTTTGGTTTGCTCAGCCGCAAGATCATCGGCCTGGCGAGGCGGCGCGGCGCCAGCTATGCCTTCCACTTCGTGCGTCCCGACGGCGGCCAGCTGGCGCAGATCGCCGCCTTGATCGAAGGGGGAAGCATCCGTCCCGTCATCGACCAGGTGTTTCCTTTCCGTGAGGCGAAACAGGCGCTGGCTTACCTGGCGCAGGGACGCGCGCGCGGCAAGGTGGTGGTGCAACTTCCCGCGCCTTGATTCACATCTGCCGGAAATGCTGCAGATAGCTGCGGCTGACGGGCAAGGTTTCCTCGCTGCCGCGCAAGTGCAGCTGCGCCGTTTCATTCACGCCCCGCGTTACCTGGCTGACATACGCCAGGTTGACGATGACGGCGCGGTGTATTTGCACGAAGCGTGCCGGGTCCAGTTGTTCGCCCAGTTCCTTGATGCTGGTGCGTATCAGGGCTTCGCCCTCTTCCCACGCCACCAGCGTGTATTTCTCTTCGGCCCGCAGATAACGCACTTGCTCGACGGGAATCAGGCGCACGCTGCTGCCCACGGATGCCTTGATCCATTGCAACCGGGCCGGCGGCGCGGCGCGTCCTCCCAGGCGGCTGGCCAGCTGGTCCAGCATGGCATCGAACGCACCGCCATCGGCCGGTGGGCCGGGCAACTGGCGTTGTAAACGCTGCACGGTGTCGGCCAGGCGGGCCGGATCGACGGGTTTCACCAGGTAATCGATGGCGCCCTGCTCGAACGCTTGCAATGCGTACTGGTCATACGCGGTGACGAACACGATTTGCGCGCGGCGGGCCAGCGCGCGCGCCGTGGCGATGCCGTCCAATCCCGGCATGCGGATGTCGAGAAAGACAATGTCGGGTTGATGCAGCTCAAACAATTCAAGCGCTTCGGCGCCGTTGCGCGCATCGCCGATCACGGACAAGGCGGGCCACAGGGTGGCCAGGTGGCTGCGCAGGCGTTCGCGCAGCAGCGGTTCGTCGTCGGCAATCAGCGCGGAAATGGTGTTCAAGGCTGTCCTCCAGAAAAATGCAGCTCGGCACGCACGCCATGCGGGTCGAGCGCGTGCAGTTCCAGCCGGGCGCTGGCGCCATACACGGCTTGCAGGCGGCTGCGCACATTGTTCAGGCCGGTGCCAGGCTGCGCCGTCTCGGCCATGCCCACGCCCGTATCGCTGACCCAGACGCAGCTCTTGCCGCCGGCCCCCTCCACCGTCGCGCCCACGGCGATGCGTCCGCCCGCCGTAGCGGGATCGATGCCGTGGCGCACGGCGTTTTCCACCAGGGTCAGCAACGCCATGGGTGGAAAGCGCAGGCCGGCCGCCTGGGCGACGTGGGCTACCTCGAACTGCAGGCGGTCCGGCATGCGCACCCGCATCAGTTCCAGGTAGGCGCGCACCAGCTGCAATTCCTGCTCCAGGGTGGCGGCCTCATCGTTCAGGCGCGGCATGGCGGCGCGCAGATAGGCGATCAGGTGGCCCAGCACGGGCCCCGCGTTGGGCGAGCCGGACGCCACCAGCGCTTCCACATTGGCCAGGGTATTGAACAGGAAATGCGGCTCGATCTGCGCCTGCAAGAGGCGCAGGCGCGCGTCCAGCAATTCACGCTCCAGGTTGTTTTTCTCCAGTTCGGCCTGCAGGCGGTCGGCCCGTTCGCGCTCGCGCCGTTCGCTGCGCATGGCCAGCAGGGAAAACAGCACGCCGAAGACGACAGCCAGCACGACCATCAGGAAATGGCCGACAAGGGTTTGCGTTTGCGCGAGATAGGCAAGGAACTGGCCGCGCTGCGTGGCCAGCGCCGTGACCAGGGCGGCCACGGGCGCCATCAGCACCACCGCGCCCAGGCGCGCCGCCGCCAGCGACAGCCAGCGCGGCCGCAAGGCTCCCGCCGCCGAGTACGCCAACAGCAGCGCCGCGCCAATGAAGCCGATGCGGCCAAAGACGCCAAGATACGGCGTGCCGCTGAGCAGATGCAGCAGCCACGACAGCAGCAAGGTGAAGACCGTCACGACGAGCGCCTGCCGCGCGGTCGGCAAGAACGCTTGGGCGCGGCGGATGGTGACAGGGGCAGGCCTCATGGCGTCACCATACGCGGGAAGCGGCCGCCGTTCAAGCCCTGAAAACCGCCGTTCGTCGCACCGTCCCCGCCTGTTCCCGCCCGCCCGGGAAGCGGCCGCCTATCTTGATGCTTCGTTCATGCCGCCAGGAGATACCGATGCCATCCGCCAGTTCCACCACCAGCCCCCTGCCCTCGCCGCGCCTGGCGTCATCGCACCGATGGGCGGCCACGGCCCTGTCCGCCTCTACCCGCTTCTGGTTCCTCGCCACCGTCATCGGCCAACTGTTCTTTGCCGCCTACATCATCGCCCTGTATGGCACCGCCGCGGCGCGCGGCGATTTTCCGGGCTGGAATGCCGTCATGACGCATGGCCACGTGCCCGGCGATGGCGTGGGCAATGTGGCCACCGGCGTGCACCTGCTGCTGGCAGCCATCCTCATGCTGGGCGGCGCGCTGCAACTGGTGCCGCACGTGCGCCGCCACGCGCCCCGCCTGCACCGCTGGAACGGCAGAGTCTACCTGGCCGGCGCCGTGCTGGCTGCCTTGTCCGGACTGTATATGCTGTGGTGGCGCGGCGCCGTGGGCGATACGACGCAGCACCTGGGCATCAGCCTCAATGCCGTGCTGGTGCTGGTCTTCGCGGGCCTGGCCTTGAAGAACGCGTGGCAGCGCGAGTTCGCGGCGCACCGGCGCTGGGCGCTGCGGCTGTTCCTGGCCGTGAGCGGCGTGTGGTTCTTCCGCGTGGGACTGATGTGCTGGCTGGCAGTCAATGGCGGCCCGGCGGGTTTCGACCCTGCAAGCTTCACGGGGCCATTCCTCAGCTTCCTCGCCTTTGCCCAGTATCTGCTGCCGCTGGCCGTGCTGGAAGCCTATCTGCGCTGCCGCGACGGCGGCAACGCGATGCTGCGCCTGGGCATGGCGGCCGTGCTGGCACTGCTGACGGTGGCGATGAGCGCGGGCATCGCCGTGGCCGCGATGGGCATGTGGCTGCCGCGCATGCACGGCTGAATCGCCTGCAGCGGCCGCAGCAGTTATCATGCCGCTCATTCATGAAAGGACGGCAATGACATCGATCTCGCAACGCTTGCAGAAACTGGGTTGGACGGATAGCCAGGCGCAGGCCTTGGCGGACACGGCGCAGCGCAAGGAATATGGCCCCTTGCTGCAACAGTTGCTGTTGCGCGGCCTGTGGTCCGACGTGGTCGACGAGTCCATGCCGCAGCCGCAATGGCTGGAACACTGGCGCACGCTGGGCGAATCCGGCTTTCCCTTCATCAACTCCCCTGCCCTGCAGCGCCTGCTGGACGCCGGCGTCGACGTGCACGACCTGACGGACGTGGTGCGGTCCGCGCAAGTCTTGACGATCTACAATATTGCCCAGCTGATCGACGAGCCCTGCCGCGACGTCGGCTACGACGTGGCGGATGCGCCCGACGTGCAGCTGGCGTATGTGGACGAGGCCGGCGTACCGCACCGCCCCGGCAGCCTGCATGATGCGCTGGAAGAAAGCGACCCGGCGCGCCGCCATGGCCAGCCCCGCTCGCTGGAGCTGCGCCAGTTTGGCGGCTTGCCGCCGGCGCAGCAGGAGGAATTCAGGGGCTTGCTGGCGAAACAGGCGTGGTCGCCAGCGGCCGCCCTGTGGAAACGTGCCATCGGCGGCGAGCTGGCGCACTGCCTGGCAACGGTGCGGCAGCTGGCGCGCCAGCTATAGCGGCAGTTGCAGCCGGCTTTACCAGTAGCCGAGCACCTTCCACCAGGTCGTGCCGACGATGGCAAAGATCAGCAGTTCCACCACGCACATGATGAAGCCGACGCGCCACCAGTTGCCCATCGTCACGAAGCCGCTGCCGAAGATGATGGGCGAGGTGCCCGTCGCATAGTGCGTCAGGGTCATCATGATGGCCGAGCCGGCCGTCATCATCAGCATGAAGGGCACGTGGTATTCGGCCGGGATCAGGTGCAGGCCCACCGTCAGGAAGGCCAGCAGCATGGCGCTGATGTGGGCCGTCGTGCTGGCGAAGAAGTAATGCGAAAAGACAAACACCAGCACCAGGACGGCGGCAATCGGCAGCCAGTCCATGCCGCTGGCGACGATGGAGGCCTTCATGCCGGCCGAAAACCAGGCGATCACGCCCGTCTTGTTCAGCTGCTCGGCCATCATGACGAGCGCGCCGAACCACACGAGGGTGTCCCAGGCGCTCTTTTCCGACAGCACGTCGTCCCAGTCGATGGTGCCGGTAATGATGAGTACAAACAGGCCGACAAAGGCGACCACCGTCGCATCGAGCGAAAACGCGGGACCGAACAGCATGGCGGGCACGTTTGCCCACAGCAGCAGCAACAGGGCGAAGGTCCCCAGCATGACTTTTTCCGACGGCGACAGCGGGCCCATGCTTTTCAGTTCCGCCTTGGCGTAGGTGACGGCGTCGGGCGTGGCTTTCAGTTCCGGCGGCGACAGCCAATAAATAATCAGCGGCATGACCAGCAGGCAGACCAGGCCCGGCAGCAGCATGCACAGGGCCCAGGTGGTCCACGTCAGGTGAAAACTCTGGCCGCTGGCCTTGGCCACAAAGTCGACCACCAGCGGGTTCGGCGCCGTAGCCGTGAGGAACATCGCCGAGGTGATCGGATTGGCGTGGTAGTTGACGAGGGCCAGATAGGTGCCGACTTTCTTTTCCGTGCCCTTGGCCGGGTCCGAGTCGAAGGCGTTGGCGATCGATTTCATGACGGGGTGGACGATGCCGCCGCCACGTGCCGTGTTACTCGGTGTAAATGGCGCCAGCACCAGTTCGCAGATCGCCAGGCCATAGCCGATGCCCATGGTGCGCTTGCCCAGCAGGGAAATGAACAGCAGGCCGATGCGGCTGCCCAGCCCCGTCTTTTTCAGGCCGCGCGAAATCAGGATCGCCACGACGATCAGCCAGATCAATGGATTCGAGAAACTGCTGAGCGCATCCGTGATGGCGCCCTTGGACGAGGTCGACGTCACTTGCGACAATGAAACGATGACGATGGCCATCATCGCCATCACGCCGATCGGCATGACCTTCAGAATGATCGCCAGGATGGTGGTGAGGAAAATCGCCACCAGGCCCCAGGCTTTGGGCGTCAAGCCGTCCGGCGCCGGCAGCAATAGCATGCTCAACAGCAAGGCTGTGCAGATCAGGGCGGGGACGAGGCGGAATGGGACGGCTTCCTTGAAATGCAGGAACAGGTCGCGCACTGTTTTATACATCTTTATTACCTTTCGCTGTGGGTCAGGCATCCTCGCGGTCGGAATCGTGCACGCAGATTCATGGGCCGGTAGGCACAAGAAGCGCGCCCGCAAGATGACAGATGCCCAACAATTCTGTTCGGCAATATCATACACGCAAGGCTGACGCGGCCCCGCCCCGTCACGCCGCCTGCTTCAACTAACTTTCAAATCGTTGATCTGGGAGCGGCATGCGCAACAAAAGCGCCTCTCGCCAAGCGTCAATGTGCTGGCGCGCCGCAAGCCGTTTTCGCATCGGCAGTACCGGCACGCGAAACTTTCTCCACGCCTGTCAGAACCTGAAGTTCGACACGGCGGCCTTGCTCAAAACATGCGCGTTGCTTGAGCGAGTCCTTCATCTCGCCGCAGCCGCTGATGCCATCGCGATCCAGGCGTATGTCAATCAATGCATCCGCCTCGCTGATCGATGTGTCGCGTACCAGTTGATGGAACACGGTGCATGCTCTTTTGTGCGCCAAAACGAAATTACCTTCCTTTTCGCGAGGCATCGGGTCGGCAAAGCCCACGATAACTACTTTTTTCTCTTCGCCTTTTTTTGCCTGCGGCATGAATTTATCGACGTACGATTTTGAAATAGCCCACTGCCCTTCTTCGAACGTCTCTTTTCCAGAGCTGAAATAGATCCCGTTTTTCAGCTCCTGGCAAACTGCCTCTTTTCCCCCTCTTGAAACCTTGACGCCGGCGCTATCCAACTCAATCCGCGTATCTGTTGTATCGGCGGCAGCAGTCCCTTTCAGTTCGATATAGCTGCGCAGGCCAACCCCATGCCACAGAACCCGGACATTACTGATCGAAAAGCTGTCGCCATCCATTTTGCAACTATGCAGCAACACCCCCTTGGCATCGGCTGCAGCTTGCATCGTGGCGAAATTCGTTTTATTGACGATCAATACGGCATCGGAGCGCAACCCGAGGCCACTCATCACATAATTAAAACTATGCTGGCCTGCCAGCAATGGAATATAGGCAAACAGGATTCCCACTGAAATACTGGCAAAAGCGCTCCGGGAGCTGGCGCTGAGGTTGGCCGTGGCGGGGCCGGGCGGAACGGGTGGAACGGGCGGAATGGGGGGCGGAAGCGGTACGGATGTGGAAAACATCGCGACGCCAAGACTTAAAAACATTCCTGAAAATAGCAACACCAAGGGTATTGCCAGGAAGTTAAAAACTCCACTGCCCGCATCAGGCTTGTTTAGGGCGGCAATATATCCCAACATGGACGTGGAAGCAATCAATGGCATAACGTAGGCAACGGCAAACCAGCCATCTTCCGTCAATTTGCGAGCCAGGTACCAGTACACGCCAATGAGAACCACTGCTACGATACTTGACACGACAAATTGGCATCGACTGGCGGAGCCGGCGCCGTTGTTCAAAGCCTCAAAGAAAACCATAACCAGCAGCAGGGAAAGCAGCCAAAGACCAAGCAGGTATGCGGTACTCTTTAACTTCCCGGATGGGAGTATTTTTTGTGTAGCCCACGGAACAAAAGGCAAGAACCCCATGATGACCGATAAGGCACCGATACAGGAAAAAGCCAGCATGACAAAAATAAAGAATAATGTATCGCCAACACTTAACCCGGATGGAAAAAAACCAATCACGAAGAAACAATAGATAAAGACGGCAACCAGGCCAAAAGTAGAGCTCAGACCGGCACATAAACCACTGATGGTTTTCAGGCGTTCAACCCTGAGCTTTTTAATTTCGGCTATTTGCTTCTCTTCATCCAGTGTCATGATATTAGGCGGTGTATTGACGTTTAGATATTATAATGCAACCATCTTTCCTGAAGTCAATAAATTTGCAAGATTGGCATGGGCGGCGGAGTTCCGCCTGACCGCCAGAAAACTGAGCCAGGTCAAGACTCTGCCTGTCACCCGCCTGTTTCAAGGGGTATTTCAGCCCAATCTTGCCAACCGCACTATAATGTTGGCACCGCTTGCGGCAGCAATGGCGGCGATAGACGGTAACAATTTCGTGTGGAGGCCGGTACAATAGCGTCTGGGCCTACACAGGGTTTCACTTTTGCCAGCAGTTGCCAGCAACTAACCATTTTTTTGACCAGCCAACAAATACTATGAGTTCGATGAATGAAGAGCGCGTTTTAAGCGTGCACCACTGGACGGATACCCTGTTCTCCTTTACCACCACGCGCGACCCGTCGCTGCGTTTCTCGAATGGCCATTTCACCATGATCGGCCTGCGCGTCGATGGCAAGCCCTTGCTGCGTGCCTATAGTATCGCCAGCGCCAATTATGAAGACCACCTGGAATTTTTCAGCATCAAGGTGCCGGGCGGTCCATTGACGTCGCGCTTGCAGCACTTGCAAGTGGGCGACACGGTCATCGTCGGCCGCAAGCCGACGGGCACCCTGGTGTCCGACTACCTGCTGCCAGGCAAGCGCCTGTACATGTTGTCGACGGGCACGGGCCTGGCGCCTTTCCTCAGCATCGTGCGCGATCCGGACATCTACGAGCGCTTCGACCAGCTGATCCTCGTGCACGGCGTGCGCCAGGTCGATGAATTGGCTTACCACGACTTGCTGGAAGAACATCTGCCGCAGCATGAGTTCCTGGGCGAAATGGTCAGCGACAAGCTGCGCTACTACCCTACCGTGACGCGCGAAGACTTCCGCAACATGGGCCGCATCACCGAACTGATCGAAAACGGCAAGCTGGCCGAAGATCTGGGCGTGCCGGCGCTGAACCCTGCCGAAGACCGCGTGATGATCTGCGGCAGCTCGGACATGCTGCGCGACCTGAAGGAAATGCTGGAAGCGCGTGGCTTCAAGGAAGGCAATACCTCGACGCCAGGCGACTTCGTTGTCGAGCGCGCGTTCGCCGAGAAGTAATCCGCAAAAGTCATCCGCAATACCCCAGGGGCCCGGCCCCGCCGCTTCCTGCGGCGGCGCCGGGCCTTTTCATTGGCGGCGGCTACCGCAGCCATTCATGAAGCGCCGCAAGGACGTAAAGGCTTTCTGTCCATGGCTGGAAACGAACAGCAGCGAGGACGCACGGTCGGTCTTGACCTTGCTTGATCTGTCGCAAACGTGGCCTGTAAAACCGCATCGGGATTCGGCCGCATGCCAAAATAAACATGCCCCCTGATGGCGGCGCATCAGTCACGCTCGCTCCTGACAGAAATTGTCAGTGCTTTTCATTATGCTTTCGGCACCAGCAGGCTAGCCAGCCTGTACTATCGATATCTCCACCTGCGACAGGACTTTTCATGACACGTGCCATCACCATTCTGACCGAGAACTTTGCCGATTGGGAAACCGCCCTGATCAATTCCACGGCGCGCCTGTACTACGGCTTTTACACGCAGTTCGCCACGCCCGGCGGCTTGCCCGTCACCTCATCCGGCGGCATGCTGGTCACGCCGCAACTGGCGCTGGAAGAGATTGTGCTCGATGAACTCGATTTGCTGATGGTATGTGGCGGCAGCCACTGGCAAAGCGGCAAGGCGCCCGACCTCTCCCCCTTGCTGCGCGCGGCCCGCGACAGGAATATCGTGCTGGCCGGCATTTGCGACGGCACGCGCGTGCTGGCGCAGGCGGGCGTGCTCGACACTGTGCGCCACACCTCCAATTCCGCCGACAACCTGAAGGATACCGGCTATGCGGGCGCCGCCCTGTACCAGGATGTGCCGTGGGCCGTGGCCGACCAGCGCGTCATCACGGCGCCCGGCACGGCGCCCGTCAGCTTTACGGCCGAGGTCTTGCGCGCCCTGGGCATAGCTGATGACAACCTGGCGGCTTACCTGGCCATGCACGGCGCCGAGCACGGCAAGGCAGCCCAGGCAGTGCGCTAGTTGGCATCCAGCACGCGCAGGCGCGCCACAGCGTGCGTGTTGCCCGGATCCAGCTCCAGCGAACGGCGGTAATGCGTGATGGCCAGCGCCTTGGCGCCGTCCGCCTCGTATGCTTCGGCCAGGCTGTCGTGGCCATTTGCCCCTTGCGGGTACAGTTGCACGCCGAGCTGGAAGACGGCTACCGCCTGTTTCGGCTGCTGCCGCCGCAGCAGACGGTAGCCCCAGGCATTCAAGTCATCGTCGGTGGGCGCAGACAGCCCATGCTGGCGCCGGATGGCCGCCAGTTTCTTGTCCAGTCCATCGAAACCAGCGCTGGCCGCTTTGTTGCGCAGCAGGTGCGCGGCATACGCGCCGCCGCGCTGCTGGCGCAGGGCGGGAAGATAAAAGCCGGCGACGGTATCGATCAGCTGTTCCGGCTGGGCGCCGGCCAGGTTGCTCAGGATAACGACGGCCAGGCCATCGTTCGGATACACATAAAAGGCTGAGCGGGCGCCGCCGATGCCGGCCACGGCACGGTGTCCATCGCGGCCGATGGTGGGCCAGCCCAGCGCCCACGGCGCCGGCTTGCCATCATTCAAGCTGGTCGGCTGCCACAGCCGTTCCACGCTGGCGGACGCCAGCAGGCGCCCCGACTGCAGCGCGATGAGCCAGTTCGCCAGTTCGCCCGCATTGCTGTTGATGCCGGCGCCGGCGCGCATGAACACGGGAAAATCTTCGATCACATTGCGGTAGCCCTTGCCACCCCTGTCCAGCACGTAGGAACTGGCCTTGTTGACGACCACGTCCTTCGCGTCGCCAAAGCCGCTGTGCGGCATGCCCGCCACGTCAAACTGCCCGCGCTGGACGAAGGCGGTAAAAGGCTGGCCGCCTTGCCGTTCGATCAATTGCGCCAGCAACACGTAATTGGTCTGGTTGTAGCGGTAGCGCTCGCCGGGCTTGGCTTCCACGGGCAGCGCCTGCACGGCTGTCCACGCCGCATCGGCGTCGTCCGGCTGCGGCCCCACCAGATTGCCGCTGCGCTGGTCCAGCACATCGGGCAAGCCCGAGGTATGGTTGAGCAATTGCGTCACCGTCACGGCTTGCCAGGCTGAAGGCAGGCCCGTCAGATACTGGCCGATAGTCGCAGCCAGGTCGATCTTGCCCTGCTGCACCAGCTGCATGACGGCCACGCCGGCAAACGCTTTCGTTGCCGAATTGATGGAAAACAGGCTGGCGTCCGTCACCGGCACCTGGTATTGCAGGCTGGACAGTCCAAAATTGCGCGCCAGTACAACCTTGCCACCTTGTATCACGGCCAGTTGCAGCCCCGGAATCTGGCGCTCCTGCATTTCGCTGCGCACGAAGGCGGCAATCTCCTGTTCCGCGTTGGACACCTTCGACTGGCTGGCGGCAGTTGCAGCCACGGCGCCAACGGGGACGGCGGCAAGCGCCATGAGGAGCAGGACAGACGGGAGGCGTGGGTTCAAGATGCGGCTTTCGACAGGAGAAAACGGAAGCGCAGCATCCCATACCTATTTATCAACGTCAACGACAATCTTGCCGTTCAGAAAGTTACTCTTCCAGCCACACGTCTTCATACCCTTCCCGGTCGAGAATGAACTTGGCGCCGCTGGGCAAGGCCAGGTAGTCGACCACCTGCGGCAGCAGTTCGTGCAGGTGGTCCGCATGCAGGGGCTGGTAAAAGCCGCTGGCATCGTCGTGCTCACCGCAATGGATGAACCAGCTGATGGTGCCGTTTTCCGGCAGCGCGATGCGCGTGCCGTAGATGGGCGACTGCGCCAGGCTGGCGATGGCCAGGGCCACCATGGGCTCGGGCGCCTGGGCCGGCAAGCCGAATTTGTCGCAGATGCGCCGTTGTGTTTCGCTGATCAGTTCAGTCATGGTGTTTCAGGATCCGATGTAGTGGTAATGCAGGCGCAGCGCGCCGTCGTGGCCGGACATTTCCAGGTGCAAGGTCGCTTCGCCCGGCTTGCCGTCGGCCAGCAGCAGGCATTCCAGGCCCAGCGGTCCGGCGTCGGTGGCATATACATCGACGGCGGGACGGCCACCCTTGCCCGGCACGAAGGCTTGCGCCAGCGGCGCCAGGGACAATGTCTGGCTAGCCGCAAAATAACTGTCGAGCATCTCGATGATCTCGTCGGCCACGCCCGGCGACAAGCCCCAGTCGCGCTGCAGTGCAACAGGATCGCGCCCGTCCAGCGTCTGCACGAAGGCGGCGGCCTGCGCGTATGCCAGCTGCCGCAGGCTGTCTGTGATGGCCATTTCCATAGAGTACGTTGTGCCTTATCCATTCAACAGGCGCCATTATAGTGCGTCGCCGCGGGAATGCTCGATCCGTTTGCCATCAATAATTGAGCACCGTACCGATTATTTAAAGTGCCGCGCTTATTATTTATCGCACTGCAATAACATAAATGGCTCGCGTGATATTTGGTGAGTATTTGAAAAATATAACCGTGGATACGATTGATTTTCAAGTTGACGCTTATTTATTCCAGCGCTAATATCGAATGGCCATATACCATGGCATACAGCGCAAGCAGTACTTAACCATCACAAGAGGATAGTACAATGCAAAACCAAACCAAATTGTTCGCATTCAAACTGGCTGAAAAACAGGTACAAAAACAGGAAGCGCCCGCCACCGCCTGGAAGGTACGCGACGGCGTCGCCGTGGCCGGCTGCACCGCCGTTGGCACCCATGATCAATATCGCGACTCTTCGCGCCTCAAGCCCAACGACAGCGGCCAGTATTGCTGATACCCGGCACGCCATAACCCCCCGCCCGGCGTGGGGGTTTCATATATTCCCCCGTATTCAAATTGGCGCCGTGCGGCGCGGCTATCCCGCGCGCAATGCATATGCAAACACCTTTCAATTAAAGTTTCCATTTTTTAAAATAAGTATTTATCGGTAAAAATCGGAACGCCACCATTAATAGAGGATCTCATGCACAAAGAAACCAAACTGTTCGCATTCAAACTGGCGGAAAAAAAGGAAGAAGAAAAGCCAGCGCATCCTGCGCTCTGGAAAGTACGCGATGGCGTCGCCGTGGCCGGCTGCACGGCTGTCGACAGCGAGGAGCAATACCGCTATTCGCGTATCGGTTCGAGTGACGGCGGCGAGTTCTGCTGATACGTTCGCCAGCTGAAAGCCTTGCCACGGCAAGGCTTTTTCACCTTCCTTTACCGCAAGCCCACGACATGCACAAAAAGGTTTTGATTATCAGCCATAGCGGCGATCTGCACGCCGACCTGGTCGAAGCCATCCTCGCCGCCCGCGGCCATGCCCCCTTCCGTATCGATCTCGACGCCTTTCCCCGCGATTACCAGCTGTGCCAGCGCCTGCAAGACGGCCGCGCCAGCGCGCGCCTGCGCCACTTGCCCGATGGCGACTGGCTTGACCTGCAGCAAGTGGGCGCCGTCTGGCTGCGCAAGGCGGCCGACTACGCCTACGCCAGCGCCGACCTGACGCTGCAGGAGCGCGCCTACGCGCAGCTGGAAACGGAACAAGCCATCTTCAGCGTGCTGTACGGGCTCGATTGCTACTGGCTCAGCCATCCGCTGGCCCTGCGCGGCGCCCAATGGAAAGGCGAACAGCTTGCGCGGGCCGCGCGCATGGGCTTTCGCGTGCCCGCCACCGTGATCACCAACGTGCCCGACGACGTGCGCGCTTTCCGCGCTGCCATCAAAGGGCCCATCATTTTCAAGAGCATGTCGACGCCCAGCCTGGCCGCCGAAGCGGTCGAGGACGTTGACAGGGTCAGCGCCGGCATCGGCACCACCATCGTCGACGATGCCATGCTCGATAGCCTGGACGCCGTCAGCGAACTGAGCTGCCAGTTCCAGGAATATATCGCCAAGCAATACGAACTGCGGATCACCGTGATCGGCAAGCAACTGTTTGCCGCGCGCCTGTATTCCCAGGACGACGCGCGCACGGCCATCGACTCGCGCGACATGTCGGCCCCCATCCGCTATGAAGCATGCACCTTGCCGGCGGAAATACAGCAGCGCTGCCTCGCTTTCGTGCACAGCTATGGCCTCGAATATGGCGCGCTCGATCTCATCGTCACGCCCGACTGCGAGTATGTTTTCCTGGAAAACAATCCTGTTGGTCAATTTTTGTATGTACAACAACTGGTGCCAGCCTTGCCCATGCTGGAAAGCGTGGCCGCAACCCTGATCGAAGGAGTCGTATGCCGCAGCCAGACCTGAACCAGATTCCCGTCCGGCTGCGCGAACTGGAACTTGCGCGCGACAGCCGGGCCATCGTCCTGGCCGCCTCGCACCTGGACATGGAGCTGCTGCCCGCCCTGTACGAGCTGTGCCAGGGCATCGGCCCCGTGGCGCGCCTCGACGTGGTGCTGCACGGCCGCGGCGGCATCGTCAACGCGGCGCGCCGCATCGCCATCCTGCTGCGCCAGCATGCACGCCACCTGAGCTTTATCGTGCCCTTCCACTGCCAGTCGGCCGCCACCCTGCTGGCCCTGGGCGCCGATGAAATCATCGCGGGCGACCTGGCCCTGTTCTCGCCCATCGACCCGCAGCTCGATGGCGCCGACGGCGGCTCGATGTCCAGCCTGGACATCAAGGTGTTCGGCGACATGGCGCAGCAGTGGTTTGGCGTCGATGCCAGCGAGGCGCGCCAGCAATCGCTGTCCCTGCTGTGCGGCAGCATCTTTCCCCCTTCCCTGACGGCCTTCTACCGCACCACCCTGGAGCTGGCGCAGATCGGCGAGGAATTACTGGCCTGGCAATTGCCCGATGCCACACAAGAGGCGCGGCGCGCCATCGTCGCGCAACTGGTGACGGGTTATCACTCGCACAACTATGCCTTGACGCGCGAAGAGCTTGCCCAGCTGGGCCTGAACATGGCGCGCGATATCCACGTCGAAAGGCTGGGCTGGGCCATCTCGACGCAATTGCAGGCAAGCATAGGCGGCGCCTTGCGCAGCGCGCCCGACGAGCCGTGGAACGATGCCCTGCTGGCGTCGCGCGACGGCGTGCAGCTGCGGCGCCAGCGTCCGGGCGGCTTCGCGCCCGTGTGGAGCACACAATGCTGACCCCGCTTTTGGCCCCATCCTTGCCAGCGTTATTGGCCGCATTATTGGCCGATACCGCGCGCTACTGTATCGCCTTGCTGCTGCTGGCGGCCAGCGTGGGCAAGCTGCGCAGCTACGGAGACTTTCGCGCCAACCTGGCCACCTCGTTCGGCATGCCGCCCACCGCAGCCCAATTCGCTGCGCCAGCCCTGGTGATGACAGAACTGCTGCTGGCCGGCTGGCTGCTGGCCGGCGGTACCCACACACCGATGCTGCTGTCGCTATTGCTGCTCAGCACGCTCACCGTCATATTGACTTACCGCTACTTCACGCACAGCGTGGTGCGCTGCAGCTGCTTTGGCGAAGCGGCACGGCCCGTGTCGCAATACGACCTGCTGCGCAACATGCTGGCGGTCGGCATCAACGGCGCCTACTTTGCGCTGGCGCAGGAACCGGACTTGCCCGTCGCCACCTCCATATTGGCCGCCGGCCTGGCAGCCATCGTGTGCGTGGCCACGATTTCCCTGCACGAGATCGCCACTTTGGCAAAGGCAGACTGATGGATTCCACGACCTTGCAACTGGTGCTGGCGGCGCTGGCGTTTGCCCTCGCTGGCAATATCTGGCTCAGCCTGGCCGTGCTGCGCGCCAGCCGCCGCGAACGCATCACGCCCACGGCGCTGGAGCGGGGCCAGCCCCTGCCTGCCGTGCAAGCCCGTCCGCTGGCTGGCGGCGCGCATTTCCAGCCGGGCGCCGGCGGCCAGGCGGCCGTGCTGCTGTTCCTGGCCAGCCGCTGTCCGAAATGCGGGGAAAAGCTGGCCGGCATCGAACAGTTGCTGCCGCTGGCGCGGGAAGCGGGCCTGGCCCTGTGGCTGCTCAGCGAAGAGCCAGTCCGCCGCCTGCGCGCCTTTTTGCCCGGCAACACCTTGCGGGCGGCCACGGCACGGCTGACGCTGCGCGACTACCGGCGCGTGAATCCGCTAATGAGCTCGCCTTCCTATGTATTCGTCAATCACCAGGGCAGCGTGGAAGCGGCCGGCCTGATCGGCGATGAAGACTGGCTGGCCCTCGTCGAGCAACTGGCTGACGAGACGGCACAGGAGCGCGCCGCATGAGCCATCTGAATGTCGGCCCGCATCTTGAACGCCTGCGCCTGCTGTATCCCGTGCGCTGGCGCGTCGCCGCCGGCCTGGTGTGCATGGCCCTTACCGTGGGCGCGCAGCTGGCCTTTCCGCAAGCCATCGCGTATTTCATCGACAACGTGGCGGAACTGACCCGGCGCGGCGTCACGCCGGGCATGGTCGCCGCCATGCTGGCCGTCAGCCTGCTGTATGCGCTGATCACGACCGCGCGCTTCTATTTGCTGCAATCGGGCGGCCACATGATCGTCATGGGCGTGCGCCGGCGCCTGTTTGACGTGGTGATCAACCAGCCCATCGCCTTCTTCGACAAGCACCATGGCGGCGAACTGAACAGCCGGCTGACATCCGACGTGTCGGCCCTGCATGAAAGCCTGACCATCGGCGCGGCCAATGCCCTGCGCTCGCTATGCGTCTTTCTGGGCGGCATCGCCATGCTGCTGCATCTGTCACCCATGCTGAGCCTGCCGCTGGCCCTGTTCATCCCCATCAGCCTGTATCTCGGCAAGTTATCAGGCAGCAATTACCGGCAGCGTTCGCGGGCCATTTCCGCCACCCTGGCCGCCAGCGGCAAGGTGGCGCAGGAATACTTTGCCCATGCGCGCCTGGTGCAGGCATTCAACCAGCAAGGCGGCGCCATGGCCCGCTATGCGCAAGCCATGCGGCAACTGCTGGAGGTGTCCCTGGCCGGCACGCGGCTGCTGGCCGTGTTCCAGGGCGCGCAGGGCTTGCTGGCCTTCGTTGCCCTGCTGACCACCCTGTGCTTCGGCGCCCACCTGATCGGCCAGGGCCGTTTGAGCGTGGGAGAGCTGACGGCCTTTGTCATCTATGCCAGCATGGTGACGGACACGGCCGGCTCCATCAGCGAATTCTGGAACACATGGATGCGCACCATGGGTTCGACCGACCGCATCTTCGAGATCCTGCGCAGCCACCGCGCCGTGCCCGAGGCGCCGCCGCAACCGCCGCTGGCCGGCCACATCGCGCTGCGCGACGCGCGCTTTTCGTATCCCGAGCGCACGCAGGTCACGGCCCTCGACGGCGTCAGCCTCTCGATACGGGCGGGCGAAAAAATTGCCCTGGTGGGCGCCTCGGGCGCGGGCAAGTCCACCATCGCCAGCCTGGTGCTGGGCCACTACCAGCTTGACGCGGGCAGCCTGCAGTTCGACGGCATCGATGCAGGCATGCTGGGCGTCACGCAGCTGCGGCGCCAGATGGCCGTGGTGGAACAGGAACCTGCCCTGTTTTCCGGCAGCATCGCGGACAATATCGCCTTTGCCGTGCCAGACCGCCAGGTGACGCGCGACGAGATGCTGGCCGCGGCGCGCCTGGCGCACGCCCACGATTTCATCGCGGCCTTCCCTGACGGCTACGAGACCCTGGTGGGAGAACGGGGCGTGCAATTGTCCGGCGGACAGAAACAACGCATCGCGATCGCCCGCGCCATCCTGCGCGCGCCGAAGATACTCATCCTGGACGAAGCCACCAGCGCGCTCGACGCCGCCAGCGAACAGCAGGTGCAGCTCGCCCTCGACACCCTGATGCAAGGGCGCACCACCATCATCATCGCCCACCGCTTTTCCACCATCGTCAAAGCGGACCGCATCATCGTCATGGACAAGGGCCGGATATGCCAGCAAGGCACGCACGCCGAGCTGCTGCGCGCGGGCGGCCAGTATGCACGGCTGATGCAGCAGCAGCTGTCGCAATTCCAGCAGTTGCATGCTAGTGCGGCAACGCTGTAAGGCGGAGGCGTGCGCTGGCACTGTCCGACTTGCCTGAATAAGCATGCGCACCCCGTTGTCTGGATCGGCATTCTGGGCGATAATTACGCCCATGAACGATACCACCACCTTACCCCCATTGCCCGATCGCCTGTCGATCGACCCTAGCAGCCCTTACCACGTTGCAGCCGTGTTCGAGAACGACGTCGGCATCCGCTTCAACGACAAGGAGCGTCTTGACGTGGAAGAATATTGCATCAGCGAACGCTGGATCAAGGTCGCTTCCACCAAGTCCCTCGACCGCCGCGGCCGTCCGCTGCAGATCAAGCTGAAGGGCAAAGTCGAAGCGTTTTACCGTTAAGCAACACATTCAGTTGTCATCGAGGCCGATTTTCATCGGCCTTTTTTGCGTCAGCCGCTTTCTGCGCATACATCGATGGTGACCAGCCCGGCCGCGGCCGCCAGCGGCAGCCACAGCATGGCGTCGGCCAGCACCTCGTCCGGCGCCCTGCCGCTAGCCCGCGCCGCCTGCCCCGCGCACTGTGCCAGCGGCGCGCCGCCGGCCAGCGCTTGCAGACAATAAAACTGCCAGGGCTGCAATTCCTGCATGGCAAGCCGGTAATGCATGCGCGAAATGGCGACAAAGGCGGACCTGGCACCAGGCTGGGCCGGCACGGCGTCGTCCGGCGCGGCCTGCGCCTGTTGCCAGTAGTCGGACAAGGGGAACGACAGGGCCAGCAGCCGCGTGCACGGCGCTAGGCGCCAAGCCGGTGCATTTCCCAATAGCAAGTCCAATCCGCACGGCAGCATGGGCGGCGCCAGCTTTTCCAGGCCGGGCGCCCTGCCCGCTTCGCTGCGCGCCCGTTCCAGCTGCGCCAGTTCGACGGGAAAGCGCAAGGCGGCGCCCTGCGCGCCGGCGGCATGCTGGCTGGCGGCGAGAAAATCGGCAAAGCCGGCGCCCAGGTCATACAAGGTCGCGGATGCGGACGGGTGGCGCCAGACATAGGCGCGGGCAAAGAAGGCGAACAGCTCGTCACCCATAACCTTGCGCAACACGGGATAGTCGGCTTGCAGGCATTCGAGCAGGCGCTGCACATAGCCGTCCGCATGGATGTGCAGCGGCGCCGGCCCGCCCCTGGCCCGTTTCAATACTTGCTCCTGCGTCAAGCCATGGCGCTCGCTGGCCAGCTGGACGCCGCGCGCCGCGCCGCCCGGCGCCGTCATCGCCGTCAGGAACCATGCCTGCAATTGCGCCAGCGGTGCGCGGGCCTCGCCAGATTCGCCTGCTGCGGTGCTACGGGGCATGGGCCGCCTCCAGGTGAAAGCCCAGCGGCGCAGAGACGGCGGCGGCAGCCGTGACTGGTGCCACATCCGCGAATTCTCCCCGCTCGGCCGCGCGCGCCTTGTGGAGCTCGGCCAGCAGCTCCGGGTACGGGGGAATCTCCGCATCCCATTCCAGCAGGGCCGACACGCCGCCCGTCAGCTGCTGCGCCAGCGCGTACAGGCGCCACACGGCAGCCGGCACGGGGGCATCATGGGTATCGATCAGCACGGCGCCGCACACGGTGGGGCCGGCCAGGTGGATCTGCACGATGTGCGCGTGCGGCAACTGGCGGATGTAGTGGGCCGCATCATAGCCGTGGTTATGCGCGCTGACGTGGACATTGTTGACGTCGAGCAAGACTCCGCAGCCCGTGTCTTCGGCCAGGCGGCCCAGGAATTCCCATTCCGGCATGCTGGACTGGGCAAATTCCACGTAGCTGCTGGGGTTTTCCAGGACCAGCGGACGGCCCAGGAATTCCTGCACCTGCCGCACGCGCCCCGCCACGTGGCGCAGGCTGGCCTCGTCCAGCGGCAGCGGCAGCAAGTCGTGGCTGTTGAGCGAGGCGGCACCCGTCCAGCACAGGTGGTCGGAAATCCACGCGGGCCGGATCTCGCCGGCCAGCTGGCGCAGCTTGCGCAGGTAGCCGAGATTGAGCGGATCGCTGCTGCCGATCGACAGCGAGACGCCATGCATGACGATGGGCACCTGCGCCGCCACCTGCTCCAGCACATGGCGCGCATAGCCGTGGTTGTCGATGAAGTTCTCGCTGATGATCTCGAACCAGTCCACCTGCGGCCCGTGGCGCAGGATGTGCGCATAGTGCGGCGGGCGCAGCCCCACGCCCAGGCCCAGGTTCGGCAAGCCCAGGCGTGGCGCCACCGCGTGCATGGCGTGCCGCATCAGGTCGACGGCGGCAAGGCCAGGCGCAGGTCGGTAGGCACCGGCGGCGCCCCCACCGGCGTGCCGCGCGCCGCCATCACCTTGCCGTAGGCTTCCCAGGCCTTGTCGTAGACATTGTCGCCCAGCGCAAAGCTCATGCTCTGGCCCAGCGGAATGCTGCGGTGCTCGGGCGCGGGTCCGAAATCGTACAGGGTCATCGTGGCGGGCTCGGGCGGTTCCTTGCCCGTCGTGTTCGGATACAGCTGCGAGGCCGAAATCGGCACGGCGCAGCCGCCGAAGCCGCCGCATTTGTTGTCGCTGGGCGCGCTGTAGACCTTATCGGGCTGCGGCGGCGGTGGCGGCACATAGCATGGCGTGCCCGGCGAGGCGGCAAGCTTGACCGAGTGGCCGCAGGACGAGCCGCCCGTGTCGGCCTGGGCAAAGCCGCAGCCGCCCTGGGCATGGCAGCCGTTGGAACCGCGGCAGGTATGATAGACAGCCAGCGCGGCGCAGGTGGATGAGGCCTCGCCTTCCAGGTGCATGCCCTGGCAGGCGTGGTACAGCACGCTTTTCTCGGCCAGCGGCACGCCCGTCGCCAGGTTCGGCGCCTGGCCCAGCACGGCCCAGCAGATGGCCATGCGGTCGCCCGCGCCCACCATCGACGGATATGGAAAGTCCAGTTGCTGGTTCTGCCAGTACTTGTCCAGCACGGAAGTGATGCCGTAGATGGCGCCCGTGGCCACCGTGCTCAGCATCTCCAGGGTACCGCTGGCGTCCTTCAGGCGGTTCAGGGCGCCCGCCACGGCCGCCGGCGCGGGGATATTCTGCGGCGCGCTGGCCGGGTTGTAGCGTTCGTTGGTCAGCATGGCCGCGCTCCACTGCTGGCCCTGCTTGTGCCAGCTGGCCCAGGTAGTCACGGGCAGCATCGCCTTGACCTGGCCGAAACGCTCGTAGTGGTCGAACGGGGCGCTGTCGTGGCGCGCCTGCGCGTCGCGCGATTCGGCATCCTTGCCATTGTTCGCGTAGGACGGATAATCGCACTTCAAGGCATCCAGGTCTTCGCGGTAGTCGGGCTGCACGGCCTTCAGGCGCAGTGCCGCATCGCGGCGGTAGCGCTGGATGGCCGCTTCGCTGCCCTCGCCCTGGTCCGTGATGGCCGCCATCATGTCGATGGCCTTGTTGAACGAGCCCGTCTGGCCGCCATCCTGGTCCTGCGGGCCGAAGCAGGTATCGAATTTGGGAAATTCCGCCCGCGCATGGCCCTGGACCTGGCTGTTGAACATGTCTTGCTGCACCGAACCGTTGACGAACAGCTTTTGCCACAGGGTCTGGCCATCCGCATATTCGATGCTGATGTAGCGCGCATAGCATTCATACATGTAGCCGATGGTGCCGAACAGGGGCAGATCATGCACGTGCTTGCCCGGCGTCCAGCCCACGAACGGTACCTCGGGGAAATATTTGGTGTGGTTGTGCTTGTCGAACTCGGCCAGCTGGGCGCGTGCCTGCTCCTCGGGTTGCTCGATGGCGAGGAACAGGTCGCACTGGTTGCTGTTCAGCTCTTCCAGGTTGACGCGCACGTGGCGGTAGCCGGACGTGTCCTGCAGGTCGACGATGTGCGGGATCACCGTGCAATCCTTGCCATAGCAGGTCCAGCCATGATCCTGCGATTGCAGCTCCGAGCCCGTAAAGCATGGCGCCGTGCCGATGGCCGTGGCCAGGTTGGCCGCCATCTGCAGGTGCAGCATTTCCTGGATGAAGACGCTGAAGATGATGTTGAAGGCCTTTTGCTCCTTCAGCTCGGGCCGGGCCGTGGTGCCCATGCCCGGCCACTGGCGGCCCTCATAGTAGGTGATGCCTTTCGAGTTGATCTGGTGCGTGCCGTGGATCGAGTACATGGTGGCCATGTACAGGGGAATGGTGAACAGCTCGACGCTGACGGCCGCCTGGGCGATGGCGCGCACGGCGGCCGTGTCGGTGTCCAGCATGTCGAGCGGGCGCCTGGTGATGGGAGCCTGGGTGCTTCCTAAAACGGGCATTTTCATTCTGTATCTCCACAGGAAGGATGCGTTTCGGATATCGGGCCGGTCCGCGCCATCTGCGTGCGCTGTTCACGGCAAGGAAATCATACGCCTGAGAAAGATACTTTTGCGGCAAGATTTATGCGCTGGCCTTGGGGTAAGGCAGTCAGCCCTGGGCCATGAAAATAGGCGTTTTCAGCGGCCATTCGATGACAATTGAATAGAATCGGCAAAACCTGCGCGTGTATAAGCGCCGCACCGGCAAGCGCCGGCGCGTGGCTTGCATGCTGATAGTCAGGCGCCGGGCGGCGGCTGGAAGGCGCAAAAGCCGGGCCACTGGTCGCGGCTGTCGCACACTTTCAGGCAGCCTTTATCTTCCTTGAAGGTGGCGACGACCTTGATGGGGAAGCCATATTTTGGCGTGGTGGCCAGGAAGGCGGACGGGCAGCTTTGCTCGTTGCTGAAGCGGAAAGTGATTTCCTCGCGACGGCCCTTGCGCTCAAAACTCAGCATGAAGGTTTCATTGCTGTTCCATTGCGCCTTGCCCGGCACGCGGAAGCGGTAGCGCGGGCTGCCCGGCTGCTGGCCCTCAAGTTTCTGGCCGAAGACGCGGCTGCGGGCCGTGGCCGTCTCGACCTTGGCAACGGGATACACGACGGCAAAGATATACGTGCCGGCAAAACCCTGGTCGAAGCCGAGTCCCTTCTGGTAAAACGGCACGACGATGTGCGGCGCGCCCGTGTATTCCACGGTATTGCGGGCCGTTACGCGCGACGTCAGCTTGTCATCGGGCTCTTTGCCGAAGACCACGTCCAGTTCCAGCAAGGCTTGTTGCTTGTCGATATCTTGCGCCAGATAATCCTTGGGGAACATTTCGCCATGCACGCAGCCGGCCAGCAGGGAGGCGGCGAGGCAGCCGGCGAGGAGTTTGGGTATTGTCATGGCTGTTTTCCTTCCGGCGGCGCGGAAATGAGGCCCAGCCCCGTCACCTGTAAGCCGTTCTTGCCCTGTTTCCATTGAAATTGCTGGCCGAACCAGGCCAGTTCCAGCTCGCGCCGGATGCGGTTCGAATCCGTGCGGCCCTGGCGCGCCTTGATGGCGGCGCCCGCCTGCTCGGCAGCAGCCTGCGACAAGGGCTTCAGCCACCGTTGATAGGTGTCGGGCGGCAAGGCCAGCACGCCTGCCACGCCGTCGTCGCGCGTGGCAACGATAATCCCCACCTTCGTCAGCGCATTCGTCAGATAGGCGCCGCGCCGCCCGTCGGGCGAGACGGAGACCAGCATGGCGGGCGCGTAATCGCCCGTGACGATGCCCGGCACGTCAAACCACAGCAGCTCGCCCGTGTCCGTATCGAGCGCCCGGCCATCGCGGGCGAACAGCAGTATTTCGCTGCGGCCCGGCTGCGGCACGCCCCATTCGGGGTCGCGCTCCGTGCGCACCATGTCGTCGCGCTGCATGGGACTGACGGGGCGCATCAGCGGTTCGCCGTTCTGCACGCCGATCAATATCGTGCCCTGGCCCGTATAGCCCTTGGTAAAGGCCAGCAGCATGGGCTGGCCTTCGCGCCTGGCCTTGAGGGGACGCACTTCCACCACTTCGCGCGCGCCGCCGGGCCAATAGCCGTGCTTACGGAAAGACAAGTTGACGAGCGGGTCGTGGCGGTCGCGCGTGACGACAAAGTCGCCGTATTGCTGCATCACCGGCACGTATGGTGTTTGCGCCTGCGCGGCAGGCAGGACGGCGGCAAGCAAGCTGGCGGCGGCCGCCAGGCGGCATAAAGGTAGCAACAGAGGTAGGAACGGCATGGCATCCTGCAAGGGTCGCACTGGGCGAAGGAACAGCATCATAGACGATTCCTCGTCAGCAACACTGTCCGATAGGAAACATCAACGGCGCTGGATTTCGATCAGTTCGATCTCGAACAGCTTGGGCCACAGCTTCCCCGTGACAAACAAGCGCTTGCCGCGCGCATCCCAGGCGATGCCGTTGAGCACGGCGTCGGGATTGGCCGTGCCCCGCTGCGCGGGCGGCAGCAAGCCCGTCAGGTCGATCCAGCCGACCACTTTGCCGCTGGCCGGGTCGATGCGGGCGATCACGTCCGCGCCCCACACGTTCGCGTACAGCTCGCCGTCGACCATTTCCAGTTCATTCAGGCGCTCGATGGGACGGCCTTCCGCCTTCACCTCGAAGCGGCGGACTTCGGCCAGGGTTTTCGGGTTCAGCACGCGGATGGCGGAACTGCCGTCGCTCATGTAGACAAATTGGCTGTCGCTGGCCAGGCCCCAGCCTTCGCCCTGGTAGCTGAATGTGCGTTTCAGCTTGAACGTTTTCTGGTCAAACACATAACCGGTCTGCGACATCCACGTCAGGCCAAGGATTTCATCGCCCACGTCCGTGATGCCTTCGCCGAATACTTTTTTATCGAGCATGCTTTTCTGCAGCACCTTGCCAGTCGTCAATTCCACCTTGCGCAAGGAAGACTGGCCATTCTGGCCCGTGCTTTCATACAGATGGCCATCCTTGAACAGCAAGCCCTGGGTAAACGCCTTGGGGTCGTGCGGATAGGTATTCTTGACGAAATAGCCATACACGGGAATGGCGGCCTGGGCATAACCCATCTCGCTCATCAGGCCGACGGTGCACAACAATCCCAGCAGCAGCGAGCCTGCCGTGCGTTTCAGACTTGTTTTACCGATATTCTTCATATTCTTGGCGGTGGTTGGCGAGCGCCTATTGTAATCGCCCGGGCTGCGCCATGCGCGCCCTGACGAGCTCCAGCCAGGCGCGGGCAGCGAAAGACAGCCGACCGCCGCGGCGCCAGGCCAGCATCAGATTCCATTCCACGGGCGGACCGTCCAAGGGAATCACGGCAAACTGCGCTGGCTCGAGCGTGTCGCAATACATCTTCGGCAACAGGCAGATGCCCACGCCCAGGCGGACCAGCGAGGCGATGAAATCCCACTGGCCGCTGCGGCCCGTGATGCGCGGCGCGAATCCGGCCCGCTGGCAGGCATCGAGCACGATGTCATTCAAGGCGAAGGCGGCACCGTAAAAGATGAAGGGACTGTCGGCCAGCTCGGCCAGGGCCACGGAAGAGCGTCCCTGCCACGGCGAACCGGGCGCGGCCAGCAGGCACAGCGGCGAGCGCACGAGGGGCAAGGCCTCGAAATCCTGCCACGTGGCCGCATTGCCCGGGTAATCGAGCATGGTGCCTAGCTCCACCATGCCGGTGCGCAAGTCGCGCTCGATGGCTTGCGTGCCGCTTTCATACATTTTCAGCTCGATGCCCGGATAGCGCTGGTGGTACTCGGCCAGCCACGGCGCCAGGGTGGAATGCGTCTGCGGCGACACGCCCACCCGCAACTCGCCCCGCTCCAGCTCTTGTAGGTCGCGCAATTCCACCTTCAGTTCCGCGTGCAGGGCCAGCAATGTATGCGCGCGCGCCAGCACCACCTTGCCCGCGTCCGTCAGGGTAAAACGTTTACCGGCACGGTCCAGCAAGGCCAGGTCCAGCGACTGTTCCAGCTGTTGGACCATCTTGCTGACGGTGGGCTGCGTGACGTGCAGCCTGGCGGCCGCCCGCGTAAAACTGTTCTGTTCCACCACTTCGACGAAGTAGCGCAGGGAGCGGATATCCATGATGCATTCCAATATCGAATGATAATCATAAGTTTAAGTCATTTTATCTTTTGATGTGGCTTCCCTACAATGAAACCTTCCCCTGCCGTTTGAAAGCCTGCCGTGAAAGCCGTCCCCTATCCCGCCGCCCTGCCCTCCGTTCCCGCCTGGCGCCAGCCCGCGCAGACCGTGTGGCAAGTGGGCGTGCTGATCGCCGCCTGGTGGCTGGCCGACGAGGCCGCTTCCGCACTGCACTTGCCGTTTTCCGGCGGCGTGGTGGGCCTGTTCGTGCTGGTGGCCCTGCTGCTGGCGGGCTGGGTGCGGCCTGCCGCCATCGAACTGGGCGCGAACTGGCTGCTGGCCAACATGCTGCTGTTCTTCATTCCGCTGGTTGTGTCCGTGGTGCAATTTACGCAGCTGTTAAAGTCGCAGGGCTTGATGCTGTTCGTAAACATCGGCCTGGGCTTTGCCAGCGTGATGCTGGCCACGGCCTTCACCGTGGAATGGGTGTGCCGCTATGAACGCAAGCTGCGCCTGCAAAAACTGCTGCGCCAGCGCGCAGCCAGGGCGGCAGCATGAGCACCTTGCTCCTGTCCCTGCTGTTCCTGCTGCTGACCCTGGTCTTGTTCTACGCCAACCAGGCGCTGCACCGCCGCCATCCGCATTTCCTGCTGACGCCCGCCATCTGCACCTCGGCAATACTCATCGTCATCGTGCAGGCGACCTCGACGCCGTTCGCCACGTATTTCGGCGAAACGCGCTGGCTGCCGTGGCTGCTGGGGCCGGCCACCATCGCGTTTGCGCTGCCCATCTTCCAGGAGCGCAAGCTGATCCGCAAGCACTGGCTGGCCTTGAGCCTGGGCAGCTGCGCCGGCATCGTGGCATCGGTCGCCGCCACCCTGCTGCTGGACAGTGTTCTGGGCGTGCATGGCGACATGGCGCGCAGCCTGCTGGCGCGCTCCGTGTCGACGCCGTTCGCGCTGGAAGCGTCGCGCCACATGGGCGGCTCGGCCCAGCTGACGGGTATCTTCGTGGTGATGACGGGTTTGTTCGGCCTGATGCTGGGCAAACCGCTCTTAAAACTGCTGCCCTTGCGCATGCGCATCGCCCGTGGCGCCCCGTATGGCGCGGCGGCGCACGGCTTTGGCTTGTCGGTGGCGCGCCGGGTCGGCACGGAAGAAGGCGCCGTGGCCAGCCTGACGATGATTTTCTCGGGCGTCGTGACGGTGCTGCTGGCGCCGCTGCTGGGGCATCTGCTGGGCTAGCGGCCAGCTTGCAGCGCCTGCATGCCATGCACGATCAGGTCGATTCCTGCCAGGAAATCCTCGCGGTCGTCGTGCGCGCGCAGCTGCCCCACCACCTTGCGGGCAAATGGAAACGCCTGCGCGTCGAGGCGTGACCAGGCGCCCGCCATGGTGTCGAGGAAATGCGCGCGCTCCAGGCCTTTTTCCCGGGCGATGGCGGCATTGGCCGCATTCTGCCCGCTCACGCCCAGCAGATAATTGAGCAGCGTGCATGCCGCCAGCCATTGCTGATCCTGCGGCACGCCCAGCGCATCCACCTGCCGCCCCAGGCGTTCCAGGATGCGCACGGTAGGCAGCTGGCCCGGCGCGCGCGACAAGGCCGAGCCCAGCCAGGGATGCGCATCCATCGCCTCGAACATGGCCAGCGCCACGGCGCGGATGCCCGCCTGCGGCGTCTCGCACTGTAGAACGGCATCCATGGCGCGGGCGACGATGGCGTCGCTGGCGGCCGTGAACAAATCATCCTTGTCGGCAACATGCCAGTAAATGGCGCCCGCCCCCGTCGCCAGGCGCGCGGCCAGGGCGCGGAACGTCAGGCCGCCCTCGCCCGCCGTGTCGAGCAGGTCAATGGCGGCGTCGATGATGGTCTCGCGCGTCAGCGAGTCGGCGCGTCGTGGTGGGGGCGTTACGGTATGGGACATCGCCTATCTTGACACAGATGCCGGCATGCCGCAAAATTCTTGTGGAACATAGTTCCAGTTCCATTTTAAAACCACCTTCAAGGATCACCATGCATATCGCCATCATCGGCGCGGGGCTGGGCGGGCTGATGCTCGCCCGCGTGCTGCACGTCCACGGCATCGCCGCCGCCATCTATGAAGCGGACGCTTCGCCGCAGGCGCGCCGCCAGGGCGGTATGCTCGACATCCACGAGGACACGGGCCAGCAAGCGCTGCGGGCGGCCGGCCTGCATGAGGTCTTCCGCACCCTCATCCATACAGGCGGCGAAGCGAGCCGCGTGCTCGACCAGCACGGGACGGTCTTGCTCGACGAAGGGGACGATGGCACGGGTGGCCGTCCCGAAGTGCCGCGCGGCGAGCTGCGCCGCATCCTGCTCGAGTCCCTGCCCGCCGGCACGGTGCGCTGGGGACATAAGCTGACAGGCGTGGCGACACTGGATGGTGGCCGGCACAGGCTGCGTTTTGCGAATGGTGCCACGGCCACCGCCGACCTGCTGGTCGGTGCGGACGGTGCCTGGTCGAAGGTGCGGCCTCTGCTCTCCAGCGCCCAGCCCGCGTATAGCGGCATTGCCTTCATTGAAACGTATCTGCTCGACAGCGACCGCCGCCACCCGGCCAGCGCGCACGCCGTGGGCGCCGGCGCCCTGTTCGCGCTGGCGCCCGGCAAGGGCATCCAGGCCCACCGCGAAGCCGATGGCGTGCTGCATGCCTACGTGGCCCTGAGCAAACCGGAAGCCTGGCTGGCTGACATCGATTTTGCCAATCCCGCCGCCGCCCGGGCCCGCATCGCCGCGCAATTTTCCGGCTGGGCGCCGGCGCTGACGGCCCTGATCACGGACGCCGACACGCCGCCCGTGCCCCGTCCCGTGCACTTGCTGCCCGTCGATCACCGCTGGCAGCGCGTGGCGGGCGCGACCTTGCTGGGCGACGCAGCCCATCTGATGGCGCCGGCCGGCGAAGGGGCGAATCTCGCCATGTTCGATGGCGCCGAACTGGCGCAGGGGCTTGCCGCGCAGCCGGACGACATGGAAACGGCCCTGCTGGCTTATGAAACGGCGCTGTTTGCGCGCAGCAGCGCGGCGGCGGCCGAGTCCGAGCGCATCCTTCGCCTGTGCTTTGCCGACGACGCGCCGCACAGCCTGGTGCGGTTCTTTGCCGGCATACAAGACAGCGGCCCGGCGCGCGAAGTGCAGGCAGCGGCGCCTGAGCCCCACGCCAGCGGCGTTTATCGGGGATAATACGTCTTTCCCCATTCCAAGCAGCCGCGCTACGATGAAATACCCTGCAGTTCAGCCTTTCAGCGACATCCTGCCCAGCTTGAGCGAGTTCGATGCCATCATCGACGTGCGCAGCCCGTCCGAATTCGCGGAAGACCACTTGCCGGGCGCCATCAACCTGCCCGTGCTGGACGACGAGCAGCGCGTGCGCGTGGGCACCTTATATAAGCAGACCAGTGCCTTCGAAGCGAAGAAGCTGGGCGCGGCACTGATCGCCAAGAACATCGCGCGGCATATCGAAGACGGTTTTCTCGGCCACCCGCAGCATTGGAAGCCACTGGTTTACTGCTGGCGCGGCGGCAACCGCAGCGGCGCCATGGCGCACATCCTGGCGCGCATCGGCTGGCCCGTCACGCAGCTCGAGGGCGGCTACAAGGATTACCGGCGCCACGTGAACGCCGAGCTGGCCACCCTGCCCGAACGTTTCGACTTCATCAACGTGCTGTGCGGCCCCACGGGCAGCGGCAAGAGCCGTTTGCTGCAAGTACTGGACAGGCAAGGCGCGCAAGTGATCGATCTGGAAGACCTGGCGGCCCACCGCGGCTCCGTGCTGGGCGGCTTGCCGGAGGAAGACCAGCCATCGCAAAAAGCGTTTGAAAGCGCGCTGTGGCAGCAGTTGCGCCATTTTGACCCGACGCTGCCCGTCTTCATCGAGTCCGAAAGCAAGAAGGTAGGCCGTTTGCGCGTGCCCGATGCGCTGATGGACAAGATGCGCGCGGCTGATTGCACGGACGTGCGCCTGGACATCGGGGAGCGCGTGCAATTGCTGATGCAGGACTATGCGCATTTCGTCGGCGACCCGGCGCGCCTGAACGTGCAGCTGGCCCTGTTGACGCAGCTGCACGGCAAGGAAAAAATTGCCCACTGGCAGCAGCTGGCCACGGCTGGCCGCATGGCCGAGCTGGTGGAAGAACTGCTGGTGCAGCATTACGACCCCGTCTACCGTCAATCGATCGCCCGCAACTTCAGCCGCTACGCCCAGGCAACGCCGCTAGTCTTGCCCGATATTTCAGAACATGCCTTTGAGCAAGCCGCGCGCGCATTATGTGCTATCGTCGGCGAACACCGTCCCGCCAGCGCCGCGTAAGCGCCGGCGCAGCTTTTAATGACCTTTTCCAGCAGGATGACGACCATGTCCGATACCGCAGCACCATCCAATACCCCCATTCGATTGACCGAATTTGCCCATGGCGGCGGCTGCGGCTGCAAGATTGCGCCGGGCGTGCTGGCCGACATTTTAAAGGGCAGCGGCGGCTTTCCCCTGCCGAAGGAATTGCTGGTCGGCATAGAAACCTCGGATGACGCGGCCGTCTACCAGCTCAACGACGAGCAGGCGCTGATCGCCACGACGGATTTCTTTATGCCCATCGTCGACGACCCGTTCGACTTCGGCCGCATCGCCGCCACCAATGCCATTTCCGACGTATACGCCATGGGCGGCACGCCCATCATGGCGCTGGCCCTGGTCGGCATGCCGATCAACAAGCTGCCCGTGGAAACCATCGGCCTCATCTTGAAAGGCGGCGAAACCATCTGCGCCCAGGCCGGCATCCCCATCGCGGGCGGCCACACCATCGATTCCGTCGAACCGATCTATGGCCTGGTCGTGCTGGGCCTGGTCCATCCCTCGCAGGTAAAACGCAACGCGGGCGCGCGCGCCGGCGATAAACTGGTGCTGGGCAAGCCGATCGGCGTGGGCATCTTGTCGGCCGCGCTGAAGAAGAATGCACTCGATGCGGGCGGTTACGCCTCGCTGATAGCCAACACCACCAAATTGAATACCCCGGGCAAGAAGCTGGCCCTGCTGGACGGCGTGCATGCGCTGACGGACGTGACGGGCTTCGGCTTGCTGGGCCATACGCTGGAACTGGCGCGCGGCGCCAAGTTGCAGGCGCGCATTGCCATGGCTTCCGTGCCGCTGCTGCCGCAAGTGCAGCAACTGGCGCAAAATGGCAACATCACGGGCGCCTCCGGCCGCAACTGGCAGGGCTACGGCGCGCAAGTGGCGCTGGACGACAGCCTGAGCGCCATCGACAAGGCGATCCTGACGGACCCGCAAACGGCCGGCCCCCTACTGGTAGCCTGTGCGCCGGAAGCCGTCGAACAAGTGCTGGCGATTTTCCGCGCCGAAGGCTTTGCCGACGCCGTCGTCATCGGCGAGATGCAGGAAGGTACGACCGGGGTTTCCGTAATCTAATGAATATTTTTTGCAAAGGCAGTCCCATGACCACATTCTCCAACTCATTTTCCAACTCATTTTCCAAATTCCCCGCCATCCTGGCCACCGTCGCCGCCACCCTGGCCATCCACAGCGGCCTGGCGCAGGCGCAGCAAGTGTTGCGCGTGTCCGCCATTCCCGATGAAGCGCCGACGGAATTGCAGCGCAAGTTCAAGCCGCTGGGCAGCTATCTGGAGAAAAAGCTGGGCATGAAGGTGGAATTCACGCCTGTCACCGATTACGCTGCCTCTGTGGAAGGCTTGATCAATAACAAGCTCGACATGGTCTGGTTCGGCGGTTTTACCTTCGTGCAAGCGAACGTGCGCAGCGGCGGCAAGATCGTCCCGCTGGTGCAGCGCGAAGAAGACACGAAGTTCCGCTCCGTGTTTGTGACCACCAGCAAGGACATCAACCAGTTGTCCGACCTGAAAGGCAAGAATTTCACCTTCGGCTCGGAATCGTCGACGTCCGGCCACTTGATGCCGCGCTACTACCTGCTGGCCGCCAAGATCAATCCGGACACGGACATGAAGCGCATCGCGTTTTCCGGCGCGCATGACGCCACCGTGGCGGCAGTGGCCGGCGGCAAGGTCGATGCGGGTACCTTGAACATTTCCGTATGGGAAAAACTGGTGGAAGCGAAAAAAGTCGATCCAAGCAAGGTGCGCGTGTTCTACACGACACCGGGCTACTACGACTATAACTGGAGCGTGCGCGCCGACATGAACCCCGTCGTGCGCAAAAAGCTGACGGACGCCTTCCTGGCGCTGGACCCAGCGACGGCCGAAGGCAAGGAAATCCTCGAACTGCAACGCGCCACCAAGTTCATCCCGACCAAGGCCGAGAACTACAAGGATATCGAAGCGGCCGCGCGCGATGCGAAGTTGTTGAAGTAACTTGCATCGACGCGTTTTACCGTAGGTCGGATTAGCGGCGAAGCCGCGTAATCCGACACAGGCAATAATGCCAACAATGTTGTCGGATTACGGCCTGCGGCCTAATCCGACCTACTGATTTCTCAAGCATGACATTCCAACTTCACAAGGTCAGCGTCCAACACGCGGGCGCCGTCGGCAATGCGCTGGCCCTGCGCGACCTGGACCTGGACGTGGCCCAGGGTGAACAGATCGCCCTGATCGGCCCGTCTGGCGCCGGCAAGACCAGCCTGCTGCACACGCTGGCGTGCGCGCTGCGTCCCGAATCCGGCACCTTGGACATCCTCGGTACTTCTCCCTGGCAAATCGGCAGCGCCGAGCGACATGCCTTGCGCGCGCGCCTGTTCCTGGCGCCGCAAACGCCACCCTTGCCGCCGCGCCAGCGCGTCGTCAACGCCGTGCTGGCGGGACGCTTGCCGCAATGGAGCTTGTGGACGGCCATCCGTTCGCTGCTGGCGCCAGTCGACCCGCGCGCCGCGTGGGTAGCCCTGGGCAAGTTCAACCTGCAGGACAAACTGTATGCGCGTGTCGACCGCCTGTCCGGCGGCGAACGCCAGCGCTGCGGCATGGCGCGCGCGCTGGTGTCGGATGCGGAAGTCTTCCTCGTCGACGAACCCTTGTCCGCGCTCGACCCCACACTCGCTTTGCAGACAATCCATGTGCTGCAGGCCGAAGCGCAGGCGCGCAACGCCACGCTGATCTGCAGCCTGCACCAGGTGGAAATCGCCCGCGCCTGCTTTACGCGCATCGTCGCCCTGCGCGATGGCAAGATCGTCTTCGACCTGCCTGGCGCCCAGGTCAGCGACGCCATGATCGCCGAGCTGTACCGCAACAAGGCCGATCCCGCGCCGCAGTTCGAGGCCGTGGAAACGAATCTGGATGCCGCGAGGCCCCTTTGCTGAAGAGCACCGCCATCCCCCGCGACCCCGCCTGGCGCGGCCGCCTGACCGGCGCCGCCATCGTGCTGCTCGTGCTGTGGCCGATGCTGGTGCAGGCCGAGTTCAAGCCGTGGATCTTATGGGATGCGCAAAGCCTGGCAGCCACCTGGCAATTCCTTGCCAGCTTCGTGCCGCCGGCCCACTCGCTGGAATTCCTGCAACTGGTGGCGGTGTCCAGCTGGGAAACCATTGCCATGGCCACGGCCGGCATGGCGCTGGCCATGCTGGGTGCCATCCCGCTGACCCTGCTGGTGACGGAGCGCCTGTCGATTTCGCGCATCGGCAGTGGTACCGTTTCACCGCTTGCCGCCGCCTTGCGCCATTGCGTGCGCGCGCTGCTGGTGCTGCTGCGCAGCGTGCCGGAACTGGTCTGGGCCTTGTTGCTGGTGCGCATAGTTGGCTTGGGTCCGACGGCGGGCGTCATCGCCATTGCCCTCACCTATTGCGGCATGCTGGGCAAGGTGTACGCGGAAATCCTTGAATCGTCGGATGCGTCCGCCTGCAACGCCCTGCTTCACAATGGCAGCGGCAGATTGAAGGCCTTGCTGTACGGCGCCTTGCCCGAGTCGGCCGCCGAACTGGTGTCGTACACGATTTACCGCTGGGAATGCGCGATCCGCGGCTCCGTCGTCATGGGATTTGTCGGCGCGGGCGGCCTGGGCCAGCGCATGGATGAGTCGATGAAGATGATGGCGGGCAGTGAACTGGCCACCATGCTGATGGTCTTCGTGCTGCTGGTGGCGGGCGCCGACGCCGTGTCCGCCATGCTGCGCCGGAGGCTGGCATGAAGCATCAGCATTTCGCCGCGCTGCCCGCGCCTGCTCCCGTGCGCTGGTCGACCTGGGCCTTGCTGGCCGGCTTGGTGCTGCTGGTCATTGCCAGCTTCGCCACCCTGCCCCTGAAATGGGGCGAGTTCTTCAGCGCCGACGCCGTGCGCACGAGCGCCGACTTCCTGCACGGTTTCGCCCCACCCGAACTGGCCAGCCCCTTCCTCATGAAGGTCGGCGTCGCCACGTTCGAGACCCTGGCCATGTCGGCCATCGGCACGGTGATCGCGGCAGTACTGGGCGCGCTGCTGGCCCTGCCCGCCAGCGGGCGTTTCGGCAATGTGGCGCGCAACGCGACGCGTGGCGTGTTGAATGTGCTGCGCTCTATCCCGGAACTGGTGTGGGCGTCGATCCTGCTGATCGCCGCCGGCCTGGGCCCGTTCGCCGGCACCCTGGCGCTGGCCCTGCACACGGTGGGCGTGCTGGGCCGCTTGTTTGCCGACGCCTTCGAGAATTGCCCGCCCCTGCCGGCGGCCACCTTGCGCATCAACGGCGCGCGCCCCGCCGTGGCCTTCCTGTACGCGACCTTGCCGCAATGCAGCCCGCAAATGATGTCCTACACCCTGTACCGCTGGGAAAACAATATCCGCGCCGCCGCCATCCTCGGCGTCGTCGGTGCGGGCGGCCTGGGGCAGATGCTGAAATACCATCTGTCGCTGTTCCAGATGCAGAACGCCGCCACCGTCATCATCGCCATGCTGCTGATGGTGGCCGCCGTCGATGGCCTCAGCTACCTGCTGCGCCGCGCCATGACCCGTTAAATTTAACTTTTCACAAGGAACGCCCATGTCAGGCTGGTGGACCATTATCTCGACAGAAACGCCGGAACAGATGGCCGACATGACGAAAGTCAACAAGGACGCATTTCTTGCCACCTGGGAAGCAGGCCTGTTCGGCGCCGACTGGATCGCGCAATTGTGCGCACAAGGCAAGGCGACCCAGCTGGCCTTCAACGGCTTTCCCAACCGCTACACGGCTTCGGCCGACGTCATCGTTCCCCTGCTGCAGGCGGGCATTGCCGAGGCGCAGGAAGGTGAATTTCCGCAAGATACGCTGACGGGCTGGCCCGGCAGCATCACCGTGCATCCGCAGCGTATCGCCGCGTGCGAACGCGGGCAACTGCTGAGCATTGAAGTGTGGGACCAGTCGTGACGAGTCCGCGAAGCAAGACTCCCTTGCAGATAGAACACCTCGCCTGGTTCAGCCAGCACCTGGGCGGACGCTTCCGCGCGGCAGGATTGCGCATTCAATTTCATGACAATCAGGTAGCAGGCATCCATTGGAAGGTGGCGTGTCCCGAGGAATACCAGGCCGCCATCCTGCAAGGCTTGCACGAGGGCATGAACGATGCTTTTCCCCAGTACCTGGCAAGCAGCGGCATATGGATCATGGAAGTGCTGGTCGACGACGTCAACTCCTCCTCAGACGCCTTTTACCGGGCGGGTTTGCTGGTGGTAGCCCAGGCCAAGGCGCTGCTGGAACTGTCCGGGAGGATATACAACCCGGCGTGAGCAAAATAGTGGGAGCGTCTGCAAACGGAGCAGCGATACTGTCAATATTGCCAAATACATTAATCACTGACCTTGTCGTAGAAGGAATCCTGAAGGTTTGAACAACATTATCATCCGCCCCACCATCGCCAGCGACTGGCCGGCGCTGAAAGCCACCCGCCTGGCCGCCCTGCTCGACGCCCCCACCGCTTTCGGCGCCAGCCACGCCAGCGCGGCCGGCTTTTCCGATGAGGACTGGCAGCAACGCGCCGTCAGCACGCCGCAGCGCACGTTTTTCCTTGCCTTCCATGGAGCACAGCCCATCGGCCTGGCCGCGCAAGTGGTGGCCGGCGATGGCGAGTGTCATCTGATCGCCATGTGGGTACATCCCGAGTATCGGGGCCTGGCCGTGGCGCAAGGACTGGTCGATGCCGTGAAACAATGCGCCGTCGGCAACGGCCACGGGCGGCTGGTGCTCGACGTGGCGCCGGAGAACACCCGCGCGGCCGCGTTTTACCAGAAACAGGGCTTTGTCTTTTTACCGGAATGGGAAGCGCTGGAAAGCCATCCGCATATCCGGGTGCAGAAGATGGCGTGGCGGAATCCCGCATAGGTATTAACAAACGGAAAGATGAAACGCGATGAGACGAGCAATTTCTACATTCCTGATCTTCAGTGTACTTGCCGGACAGGCGAGCGCAGCCGACATTCCCGCCGTCGTTCTTGACTACGCCAGCGCTTTCGCTCAGACGCAGGCAGCGGATAAACAATCCCCCGCGCTGCAAGCCGAATATGCGCAGTGGTTCTTTCAAGGTTTGATTCATCCATCGGGCGGGATTGTGACGCAATCAGCCGCCATGCGCGATGCCTACACGAATGGCCAGCGCTATTGGCGCGATCATCCTTCCGGACGGGACGCGATCATGGCAGGCTATGGCTACCTTCCCGTCGAGCGCGAAGGCATCTGGTCGCGGGGCTTCGAAAGGAGCGTTTTCCAAGCGGCCGATGCCGGCGCCGGCGCTTGGTGGCTGGACTCCTTCGGCGGCGTTGCCTGGCGGGAGGTCGGCCTCACGGCGCCCAATTCAACACATGAGCAGCCTCGCGTGCATATCGCCGGCTATCTGAGTCCACAAGGTCATTATGGCCATCTGGGTGCATATGAACATGAAGTGCTGGTCACGTCGGGCTTCGCCGTGACGGCCATCCATCATTGATTACTCAGCTGCAAAACAGCGGTTTCAAGCAGTCCATTCATCCCGATTGACAGTCCATCTTAAAAACCTGCCCGCATCTGTGTTTTTTTTACACTCACGTTTTCATTGATAAGTAGAAAGATGGCGTATGCATGCAATTCAAAGAGCTGGTCTTTTGCTGTGTTTATACGGCGCAGCGGTGCAGGCGTATGCGGATACCGATCAGGCCGTGGAACCATCCGGGCAGGATGCGGCGGCGTCCGTCAACGTCAAAGGCATCCGGGATCCGGACTGGAAGCCCTACAGTGCCATGCTCAAGGGCGTCAAGCGCTTCGAGGAAAAACATGCGCTCGCGCCTGGCGCCGAATTGCGCTTCATCCTGGAACCGCGCCGTGCCGATGTCGACATGCACGCCATCGCGCTGCGGCTGGAAAGCGACGAGGCCGGCATGGCGATACCGCTAGGGGAGCGCAATATCTTCAGCTTACCCGTCGAGCCGGGTCCGCTGTATGAGAAGGCCGAGTTGACCGTGAACCGCAAGGCGGGGTCGGTCAGGTGGATACCGTACGTCAGGAGCGCCGAAACCAGCGACACGCTGCGCCGTCTGGGCGACTTGCGGCTGGCGTGCGAAGTGCATTGGGCCATCGACAAGGAAACCTTGCCTTTCGCCATGCGCACGACAATGAGCGCATTGGGCGGCCCGTGCAATTTCGTGTCGCAAAAGGGAACCTACAGCTTTTCCGAGCCGCGGCGCATCACGGCGGCAACGGTCAGTTTCAACGGCAAGAGCGCGCCCGTGCCCTTCAGCGGCTCGTCGTTTACGCCGCCGCTGCGGGAGCAGGACTGGAGCGATGACAGCGTGCTCGAATTGACATTCGACAACGATTAGGCCGCGCTGGGGCTATTTGACCCGCTGCTTTTCCAGCTTGCGGGCCAGGGTGCGCCGGTGCATGCCCAGCCGTCTTGCCGTTTCCGAGATATTGAAATCCGTCTCGGCCAGCATTTCGTGGATGCGTTCCCATTCCAGGGTCTTGATGTTGGTGGCGCGGTTGGTCAGTTCGATATCGGCGTTGCCGGCCACATGGCCGAAGGCCGCTTCGATGTCGTCCGTGTTCGACGGTTTCGCCAGGTACTGGCAGGCGCCCAGCTTGATGGCTTCGACGGCCGTGCCGATGCTGGCGTAACCCGTCAGCACGACGATCAGCATTTCCGGGTCGTGCTGGTGCAGCATCTGCACGCAGGCCAGACCCGATGTATTGCCATTCAACTTCAGATCGACGACGGCGTAGTCGGGGCAATGCTGCTCGAGCAAGGCGCTCGCTTCATCGAAATTGGTGGCCAGGATGACCTGGTAGCCGCGCCGCTCGAACGAGCGGCCCAGGGTGCGGGCAAACGCGGCGTCGTCTTCCACGATCAGTAACAGACGGTCATCCTGCATGGTGGTCGCTTTCTCTTTCCAGTTTGATGGCCGCCAGCGGCAAGGCCAGGTGCACCACCGCCCCGCCCTGCACCCTGTTGCGCGCCGTCACCGTGCCGCCCAGGGTACGCGCGACATTGACCACCAGGAACAGCCCGAGGCCGCCGCCGGGCTTGCCCTTGCTGCTTTGGTACGGTTTGCCCAGGTGCGTCAGCATCGATGGCTCAAAGCCGGGACCCGCATCGGTAATGACCAGGTGCAAGGCGTCCGCTTCGCGCGTCGCTTCGAAGCGCAGCCACTCGGGCGACGCTTCCAGCGCATTGTCGAGCACATTGCAGATAGTTTGTTTCAGGGTCGAATCGAAGACGACGGGCACGTCGTGCTCGATGCGGTTATCGTACTCGAAATCCTGGATCGGGCGGCTGGTGCGCCACTCGTCGACCAGGTCGTTGAGGAAGGTATTGATCGTCGTTTTCACGGACGATTCGCCGCGCGCCTCGCCCGCCGACAGCAAGATGCCGCTGACGATGCTCTTGCAACGCTGCAACTGCGCCTGCATTTCCGTGATTTCTTCCAGCAATTCGCTGTTCTTGCTCAGCTCCGGCATGCGGCGCCAGTCGCCGAGGATGACGGACAGGGTCGCCAGCGGCGTGCCCAGCTCGTGCGCGGCGCCCGAGGCCAGCAGGCCCATGCGGATGATGTGCTCCTCTTCCGCCGCGCGCTGGCGCAGGTCGGCCACCTTGGCGTCGCCGGCGCGCTGGTTGCGGTTGATGCGCGTGATGAACACCACCAGCAAGGCGGCGTTCAAAATGAAGCAGATCAGCAAGCCTTGCACGTACAGGCTGGAAAAGCCCCGCTCGGGGTCGATCGGCAAGATCAAGGGGCCGGGCAGCAAGGCCAGGCCGGCCAGGCACAGGCTGGTAATGGCCACCATGATCCACGTCGACCACACTTCCAGCAGGACGGCGCTGAGGATGACTTGCAGTAAGTACAGGAAGGCGAACGGGTTGCTGATGCCGCCGCTCAGGTAGAGCTGGGCCGTCAGCACGGTGACGTCGACCAGCAGAGCGAGGAACAGGGCCGTGTTGGAGACGGGCTGTCGTTCGTGCCAGCGCAAGAGGCTGGCCAGATTGAAGGCGATGAGGCAGGACAGCACTTCGAGCATATAAGGCACGGGCAAGGCGATGCCCAGCCCGACGCCCACGCCGAAGATCGTGCTGATCTGGCCGATCACGGCCAGCCAGCGCAGCTGGATCAGCAGCTTCATGTTCTGGTGGCCGGCCGGATGTTCCATCTCGGCCGCCACCGCACCGCGCTCTAAGACTTCGCGGTTGGGCAGGATCTCAATCCTGCCCGGCATGGTCGCTTTCTTGCGATTGATCAAGGTGCTGTTGGGACAAGCCAGCCTTGCGTGCGCGGCGGCGCTTGTCTTCGCGCACGATCCACCACGTGATGCCGGCCACCATCAGGGCCAGCGCAAACCACGTCAAGGCGTAAACCAAATGGTTGTTGTGGAAGGAAATCACGGTCAGGCCGCCCACGGGGGCGTCGCTGGCCGTTTCCGATTTTTCCTTCGCATCGACAAAATATGGCGCCACATTGGTCAGCATGTGCGAGGCGCCGATGGCGGCCACGTCGCGCGAATACCAATGCTGCGTGGCAGGACTGTTTTCGCGCAGGAAACCGCCGCCCGTCTCGCTGACGCGCAGCAAGCCGTCGACGTGCACGATGCCGGCCGGGGTGCTGGCGGCGATGCCTTCGCGTTTCGGCACGAAGCCCCGGTTGACCAGCACGGTGCTGCCATCAGCCAGGCGCAATGGCGTGATCAGCCAATAACCGCTGCCCAGTGCCGTCGTTGCCTGCACCAGGGTATTGAAAATGGGGAGATACGTTCCGGAGAGTCGCACATGGCGGTATTCATCCGTTTGCTGCGTGACACTGGCCCAGGCTGCGGGTCCAGGTGCGTCCGTTGCGGGCGCATGTACGCGTTGTTCGACGCGCTCGATCAGGTCAAGCTTCCAGAAGAGGCGCTTGACTTGCCAGGTGCCCAGGGCACAGAAACCGGCAAACAAGATCCCCGCCAGCAAGGCCAGTGCATACCGCACGACCATGCCGCGTGGGCCTGGCGCGGCATCTTGCGATGCGGCGCCAGGGGCGCGCCCGGTGTTGCTTGGGCGCGTATTACTCATCATGGAGCCGTTTTCGTATGCATGTACTCAGGCATCAGATCCGGCATCATGTTGTGGTTCATGTGGTACATGACCCACAGGGAACCGGCCATGGCAATGCCCACGATCATGATCGTGAAGATCAGCGCCATCATGTTCCAGCCGCCTTCGGACTTGGTGTTCATGTGCAGGAAGTACACCATGTGCACGACCACTTGAACAGCCGCGAACGCCAGCAGGACCAGGCCCATGGTGCCCGAGTTGGTGATGGCTTTCGTCATCACCAGCCAGAAAGGAATGGCCGTCAGGATCACCGACAGGATGAAGCCGATGGCATAGCTTTTCAGGCTGCCATGATCGTGGTTGTCATGGTGGTGGCTATCGCCGTGTGTGTGGTGGTCGCTCATGGCAGCACTCCCATCAGGTAGACAAAGGTGAAGACGCCGATCCAGATGACGTCCAGGAAGTGCCAGAACAGCGACAGACACATCATGCGACGGCCGTTTTCCGGGGTCAGACCATGCTTGTTCAACTGGAACATCAAGGTCACGAGCCAGATCACGCCGAACGTCACGTGCAAGCCGTGGGTACCGACCAGTGCAAAGAACGACGACAGGAACGCGCTGCGCTGCGGACCGGCGCCTTCGTGGATCAGATGAATGAATTCATACATTTCCAGCGACAGGAAGGCCAGGCCGAACAGGCCCGTGATGCCCAGCCAGACCAGGGTGCTGCGCAATTGCTTGCGCTGCATGGCCAGCATGGCGAAACCGTAGGTGATCGACGACAGCAGCAGCATGGCCGTGTTGACGGCCACCAGCGGCAGGTCGAACAGCGCGGCGCCCGTCGGGCCGTCCGCGTAGCTGCGGCCGACCACGGCGTACGTGGCGAACAGACAGGCGAAGATCAGGCAATCGCTCATCAGGTAGAGCCAGAAACCCAGCAGGCTGCCGTTTTCCGGGTGGTGCTCGCGCACAAAGTAGCTGCGCGTGCTTGGTGCGGCGCCAGCGGCGCCGGTGTTATGGGCGATGGTATCAGACATGGCTGCTCAGCAATTTAGTATAAGCGTCTTCGGTACGGACCACTTCTTCCGCAGGAATGTAGTAATCGCGCTTGTAGTTAAAGGTATGGACGATGATGGTGACCATCATGATCACGAAGCCAATGCTGGCGACGAGCCACATTTGCCAGATCAGGCCAAAACCGACCAGTGCGGACAGTGCGGCGATCACGAAACCAGCCCAGGTGTTCTTCGGCATGTGGATCTTCGTGAAACCGGACGTCGGACGCTGGTAACCGTGTTTCTTCATGTCAGTCCATGCATCGAGTTCGTGCACTTGTGGCGTGAAGGCGAAATTATAGTCTGGCGGTGGCGACGACGTCGACCATTCCAGCGTACGGCCGCCCCATGGGTCGCCGGTCACGTCGCGCAGGGCGTGACGGTTGCGGTAGCTGACATAGAACTGGATCAGCATGGAAGCGATACCCAGTGCGATCGAGACGGCGCCAAACCAGGCGATGATGGTCCAGATTTGCAGCGATGGATCTTCAAAGTGGTTGACACGACGGGTCACGCCCATCAGGCCCAGCACGTACAGCGGCATGAAGGCCAGGTAGAAGCCGACGAACCAGAACCAGAACGAGCACTTGCCCCAGAACGCGTCGAGCTTGTAGCCGAAGGCTTTCGGGTACCAGTAGTTGATCGCAGCGAATACACCGAAGACCACGCCGCCGATAATCACGTTATGGAAGTGGGCGATCAGGAACAGGCTGTTATGCAATACGAAGTCAGCTGGTGGTACGGCCAGCAGCACGCCGGTCATGCCGCCGATGGTGAAGGTGACCATGAAGCCGATCGTCCATAGCATGGGCAGTTCGAAGCGGATACGGCCGCGGTACATGGTAAACAGCCAGTTGAAGATCTTCGCACCCGTCGGGATCGAAATGATCATCGTCGTGATGCCGAAGAAGGAGTTGACGCTGGCGCCCGAACCCATGGTGAAGAAGTGATGCAGCCATACCAGGTACGACAGGATCATGATGACGCAGGTGGCGTACACCATCGAGGCGTAGCCGAACAGACGCTTGCTGCTGAACGTGGCGACGACTTCCGAGAACACGCCGAACAGTGGCAGGATCAGGATGTACACCTCTGGGTGGCCCCAGATCCAGATCAGGTTGACGTACATCATGGCGTTGCCGCCCAGTTCCGTCGTGAAGAAGTTAAAGCCTGCAACGCGGTCCAGCGACAGCATGGCCAGCACAGCCGTCAGCACCGGGAAAGCGGCGACGATCAGGATGTTGGTGCACAGTGCGGTCCAGGTGAAGACGGGCATTTTCATCCAGGTCATGCCTGGCGCGCGCATCTTGACGATGGTGGCGATCAGGTTGACACCGGACAATAGTGTCCCGACCCCGGCAATCTGCAAGGACCAGATGTAATAGTCTACCCCCACGTCCGGACTGCCGACGATGCCCGACAGCGGTGGATACGCCAGCCAGCCCGTACGGGCGAATTCGCCGACGAACAGCGAAGCCATGACCAGGGCGGCGCCCATGGTGGTCATCCAGAAGCTGAAGTTGTTAAGGAATGGGAAAGCCACGTCGCGCGCGCCGATTTGCAGCGGCACCACGTAGTTCATCAGACCCGTCACGAAAGGCATCGCGACGAAGAAGATCATGATCACGCCGTGGGCGGTGAAGATCTGGTCGTAGTGATGCGGTGGCAGGAAGCCGGCATTGTCGCCAAAGGCGACAGCCTGCTGGGTGCGCATCATGAGCGCATCGGCAAAGCCGCGCAGCAGCATGACGAGGCCCAGGATCATGTACATGATACCGATTTTTTTATGGTCGATACTGGTGATCCAGTCGCGCCACAGGGTACCCCAGACGCGGAAATACGTCAGTGCCGCAACGAGTGCGATACCGCCCAGGGCAACCATGGCAAAGGTCACCAGCAGGATAGGTTCGTGAAATGGAATTGCATCCCAAGTCAGACGGCCGAATATAAGCTTCGTCAGATCAATATGGTCTAGCATTGTTACTCTCAGAGAAAAAAGGGAGGCGCCAGGCAAGCGGCGCCAGTATCTGCAGCGCAATGCGCTGCGGGATTCATGCAGTCGTTACTTGGCTTGAACGCCCTTTTCAACTACTGCATCGCTAGCGACTACTGCCGTTACGGCCGCTACCGGGCTATTTGCCATCGTCAATTTGTATGGCTCGACCGGCGTCACGCACAGGGCGTCGGAAACGATGGTGCGGTTCAGGATTGCCTTGTACAGATCGCTAGGTACGGCGCTGTAGCGGCGAACCGGGTCGCGTTCGCTAGGCTGGGCCAGCGACAGGTAGTCGTCGCGGTTCAGCGCGCCGCCACCGGCACGTGCCGATGCCACCCATTTGTCGAAGTCCGCATCATTCACGCCGTGGAACTTGAAGCGCATGCCCGAGAAACCGGCACCGCTGTAGTTGGCGGAGAAGCCCTTGTAGACGCCAGGCTTGTTGATGACGGCATTCAACTGCGTTTCCATGCCCGGCATGGCGTAGATCTGACCTGCCAGTGCGGGGATGAAGAACGAGTTCATGACGGACGACGCGGTGATCTTGAAGCGGATCGGACGATCGACGGGCGCGTACAGTTCATTCACGGAAGCGATGCCTTGCTCCGGATAGATGAACAGCCATTTCCAGTCCAGCGCCACCACTTCGACGATCATCGGCTTGTGGCTGGCAGGAATCGGACGGTTAGCGTCGATACGGCTCAGCGGACGATAAGGATCGAGGGTGTGGGTGCTGATCCAGGTCAGCAGGCCCAGCACGATGATGATCAGCAGGGGCGCGCCCCAGATGATCAGCTCGAGGCGAGTCGAGTGGTCCCAGTCCGGCTCGTATTTGGCCGCGGTGTTGTTTTTTCTATAGCGCCATGCGAAAAGCAGGGTCAGGGCGATTACCGGAACGATAATCAACAGCATCAGCAATGTCGAGATGACAATCAAATTGCCTTGCTGAACTGCGATGTCACCAGACGCATTCAGTACCACCGTATTGCAACCAGCCAACAATGCGAGAGGTAAAAGAAGCAGTCCGCGACGAACTTTTAATGAAAACATACAGGAAAGTCCAGTACAGGGGATGAAGATATGGTACTGTATTCTCACTGGAGCGCGTTGGCAATTGGACGTTTTGTCCTACCCCTTGCTCGGACTTTCACTGCGTAGACGCGGAGTTTTCCTACGGCTACCTGATGAATAGTCCTACTCCGGGCGTGAGACACCCGGAGTAAGTTACGCGTTGGCCGAACTCGAAACTATATTGGAGACGATCATCATGTCCAGCACGCGCACACACAGCGGGGATGTACCCGCCGACTTTTCCCCCCACTCCCTGCGCGACGCACGCGGGGCCGGCACGGTCGAATCGCATATCGACCCTGGTGAGATCGCCGTCGGCGTAATCATCGGCCGCGCTTCCGAATACTTTGACTTCTTTGTCTACGCCATCGCCTCGGTGCTGGTGTTTCCGCGCGTCTTCTTCCCATTTGAAGAACGCCTGGAAGGTACCTTATATGCGTTCCTGATTTTCTCGTTCGCCTTCATCGCCCGTCCCTTCGGCACCGTGATCTTCATGGAGATCCAGCGCCGCATGGGACGCAGCGCCAAGCTGACGATCGCCCTCTTCCTGCTGGGCGTGTCGACGGCCGGCATCGCCTTCCTGCCAACCTATTCGCACCTGGGCTTTGCCGCCATCATCTGGCTGTCCGTGCTGCGCATCGGCCAGGGCGTGGCGCTGGGCGGCTCGTGGGATGGCCTGCCATCGCTGCTGGCCCTGAACGCACCGGAAAACAAGCGCGGCTGGTACGCCATGCTGGGCCAGCTGGGTGCGCCCACCGGCTTCCTGATCGCCGCCGGCCTGTTCTGGTTCATGCTGACCACCCTGACGGATGAAGACTTCCTCGACTGGGGCTGGCGCTATCCGTTCTATGTGGCGTTCGCCATCAACGTGGTGGCCCTGTTTGCCCGCTTGCGCCTGGTGTCGACGAATGAATATGCGCGCCTGCTGGACGAACGCGAACTGCAGCCCGTGAGCGTGTTTGAAATGAGCCGCGGCCAGGGCCGCAACGTGCTGATCGGCGCCCTCGCCGCGCTGGCCAGCTACGCCCTGTTCCACCTGGTGACCGTGTTCCCGCTGTCGTGGATTTCCGTCTACCAGACGCGTTCCGCTTCTGACTTCCTGCAAGTGCAAATGATGGGCGCCGTGCTGGCTGCCATCGGCGTGGTGATTTCCGGCTTGCTGGCCGATAAGGTGGGCCGCCGCACTACCCTGGGCGTGCTGGCCGTGCTGATCGCCATATTCAGCGCCTTCGTGCCGACCCTGATGGGTGGCGGCAACTTCGGCCAGGATGTCTTCATCCTTGTTGGCTTCAGCCTGCTGGGTTTGTCCTACGGCCAGGCAGCCGGCGCCGTGACGGCCAACTTCCCTGCCCGCTTCCGCTACACGGGCGCGGCATTGACGTCCGACCTGGCCTGGCTGGTCGGCGCCGGCTTCGCCCCGCTGGTGGCGCTGGGCCTGTCGGCCAACTTCGGCCTCGCCTATGTCAGCTTCTACCTGCTGTCAGGCGCCGTCGCCTCGCTGGCCGCCCTGAGCCTGAACCGGGCGCTGGAAATCCGCGACTGACATATATATAGAGGCAAACCGGGTGGCAGCGCGCTGCCACCCAGCCCTCCAAAAAAACGCCGGCTCCGTCCGGCGTTTTTTCATGCCCCGGCCCGTGTTACTGTATCGCCAGCTGCCGCCCGCCCGTGCCTTCCTTCTTCGGCAAATCGAGCAGCAACACGCCATTTTCATAGCGGGCCTGCGCGCAGGCCTCGTCCACTTCATGCTGCAGCACGAAGCTACGGTATTGCTGGCCGTACTCGCGTTCACTGCGCACGACCTTGCCTCCGCCGTCGCGCGTCACCCTTTCATTCTTGAGTTCGGCGCTGATGGAGACGCGGTTGCCGTCGATGGAGACCTTGATGTCTTCCTTGTTGACGCCTGGAATGTCCGCCTGCACCAGGTAAGCTTGCTCGGTTTCGGCAATGTCGATACGCATGCGTCCATTGCCCACGTCGCGCGCGCGCAAGGCGGGCAACAAAAAGTCGCGCATCATGTCTTCCATGTCGCTGAACGGGTCAAAACGCCCCAAGGGATTGAGCGCATCGCGCTGTATCAAATGATTGGCCATGATGTCCTCCTGCATGGGCTCTGGCTTGCACACGGCGGCCGTCCGCAAGAACGCCACCACCTCCTGCATCTTAGGATGGCAACAGCCAATCTCGTTGATCTGTCTCAATCGAGGCCAACTTGATTTTTCCTTGACTTTCATCCGTGCGCTACCACGCTTTGCACAGTCTTGTAAGTCGGAAATTGTCCCCAAGGCTGTTATGCTAGCGCACGCTATGCTTGACCACCAGAAAGCTTGCATTTCAATTAAAATTGATTTTTTCGCGACAGCCTTTACGGACATGATGAATACCAAGACCCCGATCGATTCCTTCAGCTTTCGCCGCATCCTCGCCCGCAATGTCACCTTGCCGCTGGTCATCGGGGTCATCACGGCCCTCGTGTTTGTCGCCCTCATCGCTTACCTGCTCTCGGCCCTGCGCTCGGTCGAGCATTCCGAACGGGTGATCGGCAATGCAAATGAAGTCATGAAGTTGTCGGTCGACCTGGAAACGGGCATGCGCGGCTACTTGCTGACGGGCGACGAAACGTTTTTGGCGCCATATAAATCGGGCAAGGCGAAGATCGCCGTCGAAATGACCACCCTGCTGGAACTGGTATCCGACAGTCCCATCCAGGTGGACCGCTTGCGCCGCATCCGCGCGCTGCAAGGCCAGTGGCTCGATTACGCCGAAGGCGTGATCGCCCAGCGCCGCAGCAACCAGGAATTCCTCGCGCGCGTGCGCCAGGGAGAAGGCAAGCTGGAATTTGACGAAATCCGCCGCGAATTCCTCGCCTTCCTGTCGATGGAACAGCGGCTGCGCCAGGAACGGGCCGATACGGCCGAAAGCCGCACCATGCTGGCCGTGGTCGTATTCCTCATCCTCAGCCTGGGACTGTCGGGCCTGCTGGCCTATCTGGGACGGCGCGAACTGCTGCGCCTGTCCGATATCTACAACGATGCGCTCGAACAGCGCGGCAAGGACAACGACGTGCTGCAGGAACAAGCCTGGCTGCGCACGGGGCAGACGGAACTGGCGGCGCATACGAGCGGCCAGCTGGGCTTGCCGCAGCTGGGACGCCACGTGCTGGACTTCCTGGCGCACCGCCTCGACGTGGCCATCGCCACCCTGTACGTCGTCGACGAGGATGGCAGCCTGCGCCGCACGGCCGTGTACGGCTTCAACGACCAGGGCGTGAAGGACAAGCAAGTCTTCAAGCTGGGCGAAGGCCTGGTGGGCGAGACGGCGCGCGAAAAACGCCTCAAGCATATACGGCAAGTGCCCGACGATTACCTGACCGTGACGTCAAGCCTGGGCCGCGGCACGCCGCTGGAACTGGTCTTGACACCAGTCAACAATGAAGGCGCCGTCAACGGCGTCATCGAACTGGGCTTTACGCATCCCGTCAGTGCCCGCGCCAAGGAATGGCTGAACCTGATTGCCGCGAATGTCGGCACCTCGCTGGAAGCTGCCCTGTACCGCCAGCGCCTGCAAAATGTGCTGGAAGAAACCCAGCAACTGAATGAAGAACTGGAAGTGCAGCAGGAAGAACTGCGCACGGCCAATGAAGAGCTGGGCGAGCAGTCGCGCGTGCTGGAACAGTCGCAAGCCCACCTGGAAGAGCAAAAGGCGGCGCTGGAGCAGTCGAACGAGCAGCTGGCCGTGCAGGCGCTGTCGCTGGACCAGAAAAACATGGCCATCGGCGAGGCGCATGCCCAGCTGGAGGCCCGCGCGGAAGAATTGCAGCGGGCCAGCCGTTATAAATCCGAATTCCTCGCGAACATGTCGCATGAGCTGCGCACGCCGCTGAACAGCTCGCTCATCCTGTCGAAGCTGCTATCGGACAATACCAGCGGCAACCTGACGCCGGAGCAAGTGACGTTTGCGCAAACCATTTATTCGGCCGGCAACGACTTACTCACCCTTATCAACGATATCCTCGACATTTCCAAGGTCGAGGCGGGCAAGCTGGAGCTGACGCCGGAAACCGTGCCCTTCGACGAGCTGCTCAGCAGCATGAGGATGCTGTTTGGCGCCCAGGCGCAGCAAAAGAAACTGGTTTTTGACGTCAAGGTGGCGCCGGACGCTCCGCCGTCATTCGTCAGCGACCGCCAGCGCCTCGAGCAAATCCTGAAAAACCTGCTGTCGAACGCCATCAAATTCACCGATGCGGGCACGGTATCGCTGCACGTAAGCACCGCTGCGGCCGGTCAGGTGCGCTTCCAGGTGCAGGATACGGGCATCGGCATCGCCGGCGACCAGCAGCACAAGATTTTCGACGCCTTCCACCAGGCCGACGGCACCACCAGCCGCCGCTATGGCGGCACGGGCCTGGGCCTGTCGATTTCGCGCGACCTGGCAGCCTTGCTGGGCGGCAGCATCGAACTGGCCAGCACGCCAGGCCAGGGCAGCACGTTTACCCTCGTGCTGCCGGCCGCCATGCCGGAACACGCGGTGGTAGCGGCGGCCGTACCCACGGCCGCGCCGCAAGCACCCTCCGCGGCCGCCGCGCCCAAGGCGGCGCCCGCCGCCAAGCCAGTCCCGCTGCCCACCTTCCAGGATGACAGGAATAGCGTGCCGGCTGCCAAGACCGGCCAGCGTTCCGTGCTGGTGATCGAGGATGAGCCGTCGTTTGCCGGCATCCTGTTCGACCTCGCGCATGAAATGCAATACCGCTGCCTGGTGGCGCATGGCGCCGACGAAGGCTTGCGCCTGGCGGAAGAATTCCTGCCCGACGCCATCCTGCTAGACATGGGCTTGCCGGACCGTCCGGGCTTGCTGGTCTTGCAGCAGCTGAAGGAAAACCCGCTGACGCGCCACATTCCCGTGCACATCGTCTCCGGCAACGACCAGATCCAGGAAGCCATGCAGCTGGGCGCCATCGGCTACGCCACCAAGCCGCGCACGCGCGAGCAGTTGAAGGAAGTGTTCCGCAAGCTCGAATCGAAATTCACGCAAAAAATGAAGCGCATCCTGCTGGTCGAGGACGACGAACGCCAGCGTGAAAGCGTGGTGCACCTGATCAGCGACGACGACGTGGAAATTACGGCAGTAGCCCTGGGCGAGCAAGCGCTGGAATTGCTGAAAACGCAGATTTTCGACTGCATGATCATCGACTTGAAGCTGCCCGATATCCAGGGCAACGAATTGCTCGAACGCATGGAACATGAAGAGCTGTGCTCGTTCCCGCCCGTCATCGTCTACACGGGCCGCAACCTGAGCCGCGAAGAAGAAGCGGACCTGATGAAGTATTCGCGTTCCATCATCATCAAGGGCGCCCGCTCGCCCGAGCGCCTGCTCGACGAAGTCACCCTCTTCCTGCACAAGGTGGAGTCCGAACTGTCGAGCGAGCGCCAGGGCATGCTGCAGCAGGTGCGCAGCCGCGAACGCGTCTTTGAAGGGCGCAAGATTTTGCTGGTGGACGACGACGTGCGCAATATCTTCGCCCTGACGAATGCGCTGGAACAGAAAGGCGTGGTGGTGGAAATCGGCCGCAACGGCTTCGAAGCCATCAGCAAGCTCAACAGCGTGGACGATATCGACCTCGTGTTGATGGATGTCATGATGCCGGGCATGGATGGCCTGGAGGCGACGCGCTTGATACGCGCCGACGGCCGCTACAACAAGCTGCCCATCATCGCGATTACCGCCAAGGCCATGAAGAATGACCAGGAAGAATGCCTGCAGGCGGGCGCCTCCGATTACCTGGCCAAGCCAATCGACCTGGACCGCCTGTATTCACTGCTGCGCGTATGGATGCCGAAGATGGAACGCATCTGATGCAACATCGCCTGCGCCACCGGCCTCTGCTGCGCCATCGATTGGAGCATCACTGATGTCGCTGCGTTACACGGATGCGCAACTGCAGGCGCTGATGGAAGCGATCTATCAGCGCTACAGCTATGATTTTCGCGACTACTCGCTGCCCTCGCAGCGGCGCCGCCTGAATCAGGCGCTCGAACGCTTCCATTGCGCCGACTTGCCTGCATTGCAACAGCTGGTGCTCGGCGATGCGACCGCCTTTGGCAAGCTGCTGCAGATTTTGACTGTACCGGTCACGCAAATGTTCCGCGACCCGGCGTTTTTTCTTGCCTTGCGCGAACAGGTCGTGCCCGTACTGAAAACCTACCCGTCGCCGACGATCTGGGTGGCCGGCTGCTGCACGGGCGAAGAGGCGCTGTCGCTGGCCATCGTGCTGCACGAGGAAGGCTTGCTTGAACGCAGCACGATTTACGCCACGGACATCAATCCGCAAGCACTGGCCACGGCAGCGCGCGGCGTCTATCCGCTGCACCGGCTCGATGAATATGGCGCCAACTACCTGGCTGCCGGCGGCCTGGGCCAGCTGGCCGACTATTACACGGTCGAGCATGTCACTGCGCGTTTCCAGCAGCACCTGCTCGGCAGGATCAACTTTGCCGACCACAGCCTGTCCACGGACAGTGTTTTTATTGAAACGCAATTGATTTGCTGTCGTAACGTGCTGATTTACTTCAACAAAACCTTGCAGGAACGGGCCCTGGGCCTGTTCCACGACTCGCTGTGCCACCGGGGTTTCCTGGGCCTGGGCAGCAAGGAAAGCACGCATTTCACCCGCTTTGCCGCCGACTTCGAGCCATTGCCGGGTCCCGAAAAGCTCTACCGCAAGCGTGCGCCGTCGCACGCTGCTTCCCACTACGCTGGACGGCAAAGCCATGCCAGGAATGAAACATGATGAATGAAACAAGCACCAAACTGCTGATCGTCGACGATTTGCCGGAAAACTTGCGCGCGCTCAATGCGCTGATCCGCGAGAGCGACCGCAGCGTCTACCAGGCATCCTCGGGCGAAGAAGCGCTGGCCCTGCTGCTGGAGCACGATTTCGCGCTGGCCATCCTCGACGTGCAGATGCCGGAAATGGATGGCTTTGAGCTGGCGCAATTGATGCGCGGCACGGAAAAAACGCGCCATATCCCCATCGTCTTCGTCACGGCGGCCGGCAAGGAAATGAATTTTTCCTTCCAGGGCTATGAAAGCGGCGCCGTCGACTTCCTGCACAAACCGCTCGACATCAATGCCGTGCAAAGCAAGGTCAATGTGTTCGTTGCCCTGCACCAGCAGCGCAGCGAAACGCGGCGCCAGGTGCAGGCGCTCGAGTACAGCCGCCAGCAGCAGGAAGCCTTGCTGAAGGAATTGCGCGCCACCCAGGCGGAACTGCAGCGCTCGCTGCGCCTGCGCGACGAATTCATGTCCATGGTGGCGCACGAACTGCGCACGCCCCTGAACACGCTGTTCCTCGAGACGCAGATGCGCACCGTCAACCTGGAACGGGGCAACCTGGCCGCCTTCGAACCGGAAAAGCTGGGCAAGATGGTGGCGCGCGACGGGCGGCAAATCCGCAGCATGGTGCGCCTGATCGACGACATGCTCGACGTCTCGCGCATCACCAGCGGCAAGCTGTCGATCCGCCGCGAAGCCGTCGACCTGACCAGCCTCGTGCGCCGGGTGGCGGACGACCTGGTGCCGTATGCGGCCACGACGGGCAGCGTGCTGGAAGTGCTGGCCTTCGAACCCATCCAGGGTTTCTGGGATGCCTTCCGCGTCGAGCAGATTGTTGTCAACCTGATCAGCAATGCCGTGCGCTACGGCCAGGGCCAGCCTGTGGAAATCAGCCTGGCGCACACGCAGAACAGCGCCGTCATCGAAGTGCGCGACCATGGCATCGGCATCAACGCGCGCGACCAGGAACGCATTTTCGATGCCTTCGAACGCGTCATCCACCAGGACCGCACTGGCGGCCTGGGCCTGGGCCTGTTCATCACCAAACAGCTGGTCGATGCGCACGGCGGCGCCATCACCCTGCAAAGCCAGCCCGGCAATGGCGCGCTGTTCAGCGTCACCCTGCCGCTGGCCGGAAGCTGAGGCCCGCATGACCACCTCCCCTGCCACCAGCAGCCAGGCCGGCGCCAGCGGCGTCGCCTTTTTGCTGCAACTGGAGCGCCGGCTGCGCCTGCTGCAAGACACGGGCGAGATCCTTTCCCTATCGGCGCAGCTGCTGGGGCAGCGCCTGGGCGCCCAGCAAGTGGCCTGTTTCGATATCGACCAGGCACTGCAGTGCCCCACCCTCCAGCATGCGTGGAGCGATGGCCTGGCGCCGGGCGCCGCCGGCGAGTATTTCCTCGGCGATTACGCGGCAGGCCTGGACGAGGCGCTCGGCGCGGGCCAGGCGCTGGCCGTGAGCGATGTGGCAAGCGACCCGCGCACGGCCATGCCGGCCGCACTGGCCACGTTTGCGCGCCTGGGCATCCGTGCCTTCCTCAACATTCCCATTGCCAAGGATGGCCAGCTGGCTGCCCTGTTCGTCGTGCACAGCCGCACGGCGCGCCTGTGGCATGCGGACGAAATCGAACTGGCCGTGCAAGTGTCGGAACGGGTCTGGTCGACCATTTTGCGGGCCCAGGCGGAAGCGCGGCTGCGCACCCTCAGTGCCAGCATGGAAACGCAAGTGGCCGAACGCACGCGCGAGTTCGGCCGCACCTGGAACGTCAGCCCCGATTTGCTGGGCGTGCTCAACCTCGACGGCTATTTCGAACATTCGAACCCCGCCTGGCAAGCCACCCTGGGCTGGTCGGCAGAGGAAATCCGCACGACGAAGTTCCTGGAACTGATCCATCCCGAAGACTTGCCGCGCACGCATGCGGCCTGGGAGGCGGCCAACCAGGGCCAGCCTGCCTTGCGCTTCGAAAACCGCTACCGCCACAAGCTGGGCGGCTGGCACTGGCTGTCGTGGGTGGCCGTGCCCGAAGGCGACAAGGTGTATTGCAGCGCGCGCGACATCACGGTGGAAAAGAAGCTGGAAGCGGACCTGGCCGCGCGCAACAGCGAGCGCGAACGGCTATGGCGCAGCGCGCAAGACCTGATGGTGGCCATCGATGCCGAAGGCTGCTTCGCCGCCGTCAACCCGGCCGCCGGCGCCATCCTGGGCTGGCTGCCCGAGGAAATGCTGGGCCGCAGCATCTTCGATTTCGTGCTGCCCGAGGACGCCGCCGCCACGCGCCAGGCCTTGCTGCAGGTCGGCAAGGAATCCATGCCCAGCTTTGAAAACCGCTACCGGCACCGCGATGGCGGCCACCGCTGGCTGTCGTGGGTGGCGGCGCCCGAAGGCGACCTGGTGTTTGCCACGGGGCGCCATGTCACCCTGGAAAAAGAGGCGCAAAACACCTTGCACAGCATGCAGGAATCGTTGCGCCACAGCGAAATGGCCCTGCTGCAATCGCAAAAACTCGAAGCGCTGGGCAAGCTGACGGGCGGCGTGGCCCATGATTTCAATAACGTCCTGCAAATTATCTCCGGCAATCTGCAACTGCTGCAGCTGGGCCTGGACGACGACCCGCTGGCCGCCAAGCGCATCGCCAGCGCCTCGGCCGCCGTGGAACGGGGTGCCAAGCTGTCGGCCCAGTTGCTGGCCTTTGCGCGGCGCCAGCCATTGAAACCGCTGGTGACGGACCTGGCGCAACTGCTGCGCGCAACGGAAGAGCTGCTGCGGCGCGCCACCGGTGAGACCATCGAAACGCGCTTGCTGCTGGCCGACAATTGCTGGCGCGCCCTGGTCGACCCGCACCAGCTGGAAAACGTTATCCTCAACCTGGCCATCAATGCGCGCGACGCCATGGATGGCCAGGGCCAGCTGACCATCGAACTGAGCAACTGCGTGCTGGGCAACGACTACGCGGCCCGCCATGCGGACGTGACGCCCGGCGACTACGTGCAGCTGGCCGTCTCGGATACGGGCACGGGCATTCCAGCGGAACTGCTGGACAAGATTTTCGAACCATTCTTCACCACAAAAAAGGAAGGCGAAGGCACGGGACTGGGCCTGTCCATGGCCTACGGTTTCCTGCGCCAGAGCGGCGGCCACCTGACGGTGGACAGTTTACCGGGCCATGGCAGCACCTTCCGCATCTATCTGCCGCGTTCGCTTGAAGCGGAAACGGAACTGCCGCTGCAACTGGGCGGCCCCGTGCTGGGCGGCAAGGAAACCATCCTTGTCGTGGAAGACGACGTGCAGGTGCAGACGACGGTGGTGGACATGCTGCGCGGCCTCGGCTATGTCGTGCTGCGCGCCAGCGACGGCGAAAGCGCGCTGGCCATCATCGGCAGCGGCGTCCCCATCGACTTGCTGTTTACGGACGTGGTGATGCCGGGCAAGGTGGCCAGCACGGCACTGGCGCGCCAGGCCCGCGTGCTGCTGCCGCAGCTGGCCGTGCTGTTTACCTCGGGCTACACGCAGGACGCCATGATGCAGGGAGGCCGGCTGGAACCGGGCGTCGAATTGTTGAGTAAACCCTACCGGCGCGAAGACCTGGCGCGGCGCATCCGTCACTTGCTGGCCAATGGCCGCCACGTGACGGCCCTGCACCAGTACCGCGCGCAGCTGGCGCCGCAGTCTCCCACGCCCGCGCAATCGGAGGCGCGACATATCCTATTGGTGGAAGACAATGCGGACGCGCGCGCCATGACGGGCGAGCTGCTGGACATGCTGGGACACACGGTGCTGGCCGTGGGCACGGCCGAGGAAGCCTTGCCCCTGCTGGGCACGCCAGGACTGGAGCTGTTGCTGACCGATATCAGCCTGCCGCAGATGTCGGGCGTCGAGCTGGCCGAGGTTGCGGCGCGCGACCATCCGCAGCTGGAAGTGGTGTTTTCCACCGGCCATGCGCCAGCCAATTCCGGCGTGCTGGACCCGCAGGCGCGCTTCCTGGTGAAACCATTTACCGTCGAGCAATTGCAGCAAGCCTTGCTGCCGCCAGCCTAATAAACGTCGAGCCGGCGCGCCTTCAGTGCGCCGGCCAGCTCTTCCAGGCCAAACGGTTTGCGCAGGAAGCGCGCGCTGGCGTCCTGCATCAGGCTGGCGCCCCAGTCGTGGCCGGAAGCAAACACCACGTCCAGCTGCGGCCAGTGCGCGCGCGCATGGCGCGCCAGTTCCAGGCCCGACATGGTGGGCAGGCTGATGTCCGTCACCAGCACGTCCAGGCCCGGCAAGGCCAGCAGGGGCAAGGCTTCCTCCGCGCTGGACACGCCGTGCACGGTGTGGCCCAGCATATTGAGCATTTCCGTCGTCATTTCGCGTGCATCGTCATTATCTTCCACCAGCAGGATGCGCCGCCCGGACGGGTCGGGCGCGCCCACCAGGCGGCGGTCGGCCAGCAAATGGCGGATGCGCCGCGCCAGGTCTTCGCGCTGGTAGGGCTTGCTCAACAGCTCCACGCCCGGGTCCAGCCGCCCGCCCTGCATGATGGCATTGTGCGTGTAACCCGAGGTAAACAGGATGGCCAGCTCCGGCAGCAGCAATTTGGCCTGCTGCGCCAGCTCCTTGCTGCTGACGGGGCCCGGCATGACCACGTCCGTAAACAGCAGGTCGATGGCCACGCCCGTGCCCAGCAGGGCCAGCGCCGAGGCGCCATCGTCCGCATGCAGCACGTCGTAGCCGAGGCCGCGCAGCATGTCGACCACGGTATGCTGCACAGGTGCATCGTCTTCCACCACGAGGATGGTCTCGCTGCCGCCCAGCACGGGGCCCGTCAGGCCAGGTGGCGGCTCGGCCAGCGTTTCCAGCGATCGGGGCAGGTAAATCTTGAACGTCGTGCCGGCGCCCGGCGCGCTGTGCACCTTGATGTGGCCCGCGCTCTGGCGGATGAAACCGTAGGCCATGGACAGGCCCAGGCCCGTGCCCTCGCCTTCGCGCTTGGTGGTGAAGAACGGCTCGAATATCTGGTCGATCACGTCGCGCGCCATGCCGTGGCCCGTGTCGGTAATGGTCAGCAGCACGTATTGCCCCTCCAGCACGTCCGCATGCCGGCTGGCGTAGGCTGCATCGAGCGTGACATTGCTCAAGGTAAAAGTCAGGCGCCCGCCCTTCTGCATCGCGTCGCGCGCGTTGATGGCCATGTTCAGCAGCACGTTTTCCATCTGGTTCGGGTCGACCAGGGTATGCCACAAGCCTTCGCTGATGAAGGTTTCCTCGGTAATCGCCTCGCCTAGGGCGCGGCGGATCAGCTCATGCATGCGGCGCAGCAAACGCCCCAGGTCCGTCACCAGCGGCCGCAAAGGTTGACGCCGCGCAAAGGCCAGCAATTGCGACGACAGCTTGGCGCCCCGCTCGACAGCTGAGGCAGCCGAAGCGAGGCGCCTGGCCGCCTGCGGATTGTCGGCCACCGTCAGTTTCAGCAACTGCAAATTGCCCGAGATAATTTGCAGCACGTTGTTGAAATCGTGGGCCACGCCGCCCGTCAGCTTGCCGATCGATTCCAGCTTTTGCGCCTGCAATAAGGCTTGCTCGCTGCGCACCAGTGCCAGCCGCGCCTCTTTTTCATCGGTGACGTCGCGGCCGATGGCGTGGATCAGCTTTTGCGCCGGCACGGCCGTCCAGGAAATCCAGCGGTAGCCGCCATCGCGGCGCCGGTAGCGGTTTTCCATGCGCAAGGTGGGCGCGCCATGGGCCAGGCGCGACAAGTCCTTCAAGGCGGCCATGCGGTCGTCGGGATGCACGAGGCTGATGAAATCCATGCCCAGCGACTCGATTTCCGGCCGGTCCAGGATCTGGCTCCAGGCGGGATTGACGGCGATGATCATGCCGGCCAGGTCCGCCACCAGCATGATGTCGGTCGACAGCCGCCACATGCGGTCGCGGTCGGCAGTGCGGTTGGCCATTTCCACTTCAAGCGAGGAATTCAGGTAAGCCATCTTTTCCAGCACGTTCTTCTGTTCCTGCACGTCCGTATTCGTGCCTACCCAGCGCAGCACCGTGCCCGCCTCGTCGAACAGCGGCAAGGCGCGCGCCAGGAACCAGCGGTAGGCGCCGTCGCTGGCACGGCGCATGCGGAACTCGTGTTCATAGGCGCTGGCGGTAGCGACGGCCCGGTCCCAGCTCTGCTGGGTGGACAGCATGTCGTCCGGATGCACGCAATGGCGAAAACCGCTGGTGACCAGCGACTTCAGCGATTGCCCCGTGTAGTCGCAGACCTGCTCGTTGACCCAGTAGGTGGCGCCGCTGCCATGCGCCAGCCAAGCCTGGTTCGGCATGGTGGAGGCGAGCGAACGGAACTGCGCTTCGCTGTCGAGCAAGGCATTGCGCGCCTGCCAGTGCTCGTCGATATCCTCGCACGAGCCGTACCATTTCACGGGCTGGCCGCGCTCGTCTTGCCGGCAATACGCGCGCGAATGCATCCAGCGGTACTGGCCGTCCTGCCGGCGCACGCGCATTTCCTGGTCGAAAGGTTGGCCACTGCCCACCGCTTCGCTCCAGGCCGCCAGGGAATGGGGCACGTCCTCGGGGTGGATGGCATCCAGCCAACTGGTGCCCAGGCCGTTGCCACCCGTCCATTCGCGCCAGCGCTGCGCCACATAATCGAGCTTGCCGTCGACGTCTGCCGTCCACAGCACTTGCGTGTTCAGTTCGATGGCGTAATGGAAATGTTCGCGGCTGTCGTGCAGCGATTGTTCCAGCTGGCCCCGTTCGATGACATGCGCGGCCACGCGCGCGGCCAGCGCCAGCAATTCGATCTCGGGTTGCGTGGGATGGCATGGCGCCTGGAAAAACAGGCCCAGCACGCCCAGGATATGCCCCTTGGCGCCAAACACGGGGGCGACCCAGCAGGCGCGGTAGCCGTGCAGCATGGCTTCCTTGCGTCCCGCGCTCCAGTTCACGTCGCGCGTGATGTCGCCGCAATACACGGGTGCGCCGGAAAAGGCGGCCGTGCCGAACGGGGATGGTTGGTCGCCGCCGTGGCGCAAGGCCAGGCACAGGTCTTGTGGCAGGCTGGGCGCGGACAAGCCGCAAAAGCGGTCGGCTTCGTCGATGAGCACCAGGCAGGCATGCGCGCCGCCGTCGGCCAGGTCTTGCAGCGCCTGCAACAAATGCTCCAATGCATGGGCCAGGTTGGCGCCTGCCGCGATGCTGCCCAGCGCAGTATGCTCGGCGTCCAGCAAGGAAAGAATGTTGTTTGCGTGCACCGTGTCGATAAGGGGAAAACTGATGCCCGAAATATACCATGGGGCACCCCTCTTGCAGGAGGAAAACAGCGCACCGCTTGATCTCTGCACCCACGCGGCCCTATGCTAAAGTGTTGCTCTCTTCTCAAGCGAATCCCAGCATGCCTACCTCCTTGCCGTCCTCCCTGATCGCCACCGCCCTGCTCGCCTCAGCCCACGGCGCCGTCGCCGCCCCCATGAGCCTGGACGACTACCTGGCCCTGAACGGCCCCCCGCCTACGGCGCAGATCGCGTATGGCCCCGCGCCATCGCAGTACGTGCAGCTGTTCCGGCCCGAAGGCAGCGGACCGTTCCCCGTCGTCGTGCTCGTGCATGGCGGTTGCTGGACGGTGGCCTTCGGCGGCATCAAGCAGATGCGCAACGTGGCCGGCGCCCTCGTGGCGCAAGGTATCGCCGTATGGAATGTGGAGTACCGCCGGGTCGACGAGCCGGGCGGCGGCTATCCTGGCACCTACGAAGACATGCACGCGGCGCTCGACAGCCTGCAGCAGCACGCGCCCCGGTACCAGCTGGACGTGAACCGCATCGTCGCCATGGGCCACTCGGCCGGCGGCCAGCTGGTGCAGTGGATCGCCGGACGGGAAAAGCTGCCCAAGACCAGCCCCCTGTACCGCGACAAGTTCCTGCCAGTGAATAACATCGTCAGCCTGGGCGGCCTGGCCGACCTGCGCCATGAAAAGGAATTGATCAAGACCAGCTGCGAGCGCGACATCGCCCAGCTGGCAGGCAGCGCCAGCACCGAGCGCCCCGACATCTACAGCGACACCAACGCAGCCGACCTGATGCCCAACGGCAGCCGCACCGTCCTGATCACAGGCGAGCTCGACACCATCTCCCCACCCAGAGTCGCGCACGACTACGCGGCCAAGGCCCAGCTGGCCGGCGACCATGCGGAAGTGCTGATCTTGCCTGGGGCCAGCCATTATGACGAGATTGCGGCGACGTCGAATGCCTGGGGGATGATTTTGCCGGTGATTCGGGGGATGTTGGGGATGGACCCGAAATGAAACGCATCGTCGCATTTCCCTGTTTTCCGTCTATTTCGCCATAACCTTTTCCACTTACATCCAGTCACTAGAAGGCGGATTGATCTATGCATTCGCGCGACAACAACAATCCAGAAACAGCCATTAAAATACTACAACACGCACACCATCCGAGTGCTTAATTACCTGGAATCTGTATTTGACTCGACATTAAAGTTTAGAGTTGACACTAAATTTCTTTTTTTAGCATTCATCCCAACAACAAACCATCAAGACGCAGCACTATCTGACGCCATCTAAAACTATAGCTCAGCTTGAGAATAAACCAACATAAAATCCAGCCATTCAATCATCATAAAAATAATTTACACCATTTTTAAAATAGGCACATGATTACTGCGAATTTTAAAAATCTATCGAAAAAATGCATCCGGAAAATTACATCATTTATGGAATTCAAGACGGAAAAGGATTTTTAGATATTAAAATTTAATTTAATTTAATTTAATTTATAAACCCAATTTAAATAACCATTTTAAATCAACGTGACCCAAAAAGAAATTTTTCAATTATGCTTGGCATTTCCTTATGATCAACCAATCGAGTCAACTGTGCCCGTCCTGCAGTGGTAGCTGAAACAAGGTCCTTTTTATCGACAGCAATAAGTCCATTTTGCTTCAAATAATCCACAAAATCGCGCGCGAAATTTGGATCATTAGTTGCGACACCTCGCTGAGTCAGCCCACGAAGCTGGCTATTTTTTTGCTCAGTAATATGTTCACATATTTTTATCACAATTGAAAATTTTGGATGATGCTCCAATATATAATATGGTTCAATGCTATCGGTAATCCCTCCATTGAAATTAAGGTAACCAACGGCAGACTTTCCATTTAGAATTGCTATATTTACTCCGATCTTTACTGTAAAACTAGAGTCCTTATCCAAGTCGGTAAAATCAGAACCGCTCACTATTGAATCTCCAAAATCGCACTCAAATAAAAAAGCACCTCTGAAATTGCAGTTCGAAAGATCGCATGAAGCATAAGAAACTTGATCTAACGTCGACCCATTAAAGCTGCTTCCAGATAAATTTATTTCCTTGAATGAAATTTCAACCAAATCACAGTCAGACATATTTAAAAGAATCGGGGCACATCCAAAGTCAAGTTTTGTAAAGTCTATATTCTTTAATGTGGATGAGCGAAAATTATAAGTACTTCCGGTAATTCTTTTTAAACTTTGAGGCATTCCACCTCCACTGACTTTAAATAAATCCCAACTAAGAGATATATAGCCACCCAACGAATAGTTTGACCTCGCCATCCAAAGCTCACTCAGCGTTTCAATGTAAGACTGAGCATTTTTTAGCGAAAGAGAAGATACAAAAGATCTCATTGCCATCGAAATCGGAAAATCAATTTCAATTGGGTTTCGACTCAAGACACTTGCAACTGCAGCTTCTGCTACAAGATACTCACGTAGGGATGCGTGCGAGAATATCCATCCAGTTGCACCCTCTACCCTGGTAAGCGTAGATGAACTTCTGATGTCCTGAAACAATGTATCTCTACGAGACCGTCTCTCCTCCGCAGACATACGACGAAGCTCTACTTTAAATAAATCGTCAATTATCTCAAGAAATATTTCTTCCGTTCCTGTAGTCGCGGAACGGCCTGAAAGACGAATGGCAACCCTCTGAAGTCCTTCACGACGAAGTTGAGGGTCGAGCATGGGAGATCGCTGCAAATCACGTAACATTAATCTATCAACAATTAATTTGTATATTTGCCACTCAGTTAACACTTCTAAATTCTGATCACCCTCGTCATTCCTGAGTTCCTCTATGAGTTCAAGAAGATAAGAAATAATTACTGGCTTTCCTGATAATTGTCTGCGACCATCCCGTTCTTCGCGAAATACTTTCTTAAGCAAATCCAGTACGATTTTTTGACCGGCAGGATCTCCTGAAAGTTTGCGCTGAACTAATGCGATTGTCTGTTCTTGACTAAGGTCACGCAAATACCGTTCATTTCTATTAATTAGATAGGAATTCAATAATGAGTCGATCGATTTTTCGCCAGCAATGTATATCTTATCAATTTGACTAACATAATATTTGTTTTTCTCAATCGTTGAGTACAATGCTTCAAAAACATTCAACTCCTCCGATTCCGTGAAGTAGTTTGGGCGACTTGTCAATATTCCTTTTGCCCCCTCCGATGCCAATTCGGCTAAGGCACCTAAACAAGATCGTCGCTCACGTGCATTAAGAAACTGAGCCATTTCGTCATATCCATCAAGTATCAAAAGTATACGGCGACTTCTAATTAAATGGAATACGAAGTCAATCGGAAGATGTCCAAGTTTGTTATTATCCAAAAAATGGTGTATTAACGAACGCGCATCGAATTGCTTGTTAAAGTTCCGAAGCTCAATCCTAATTATTATGGGGGACTTAGGATTTTCCTTATAATTCTTTATCCAATCGAATTGTAACTTTAACGTTAACGCAGTCTTTCCAGTGCCGTATTCACCTAAAATAACTAACCAGTTTGATTTATCTGTTTTTCCATCCCGCCACTGCGTTAACCAGTCACTTGCAAGAACTTCACCACTTGCATCCTTGAAATAAGGCTCCTCATAAGTGCTAACTAATTGCTGAACAGCGGAATTTCCTAAAACTTGATTAATGTATGAAGAAAAATTCTCAAATTTCGAAAAAATTTGATCATATGTCTGTGTGAGTATATTTGTTTGTGCAGCTCGCTCCTCTACATCAGGAGTAAAACCCGCTGTTGATATAGATATGCACTTGCATGATTGATCCATAGTTCTTACGAGAGAAAATTTTGTAAGATCCTTCCCATACTTTATTACATCGACATATTGAACTGTTGCCTCAATATAAACCACCGGCGCAAGAAAATCAGTTATTGATGTAGCAATTATGTCTATTTCAGATCCGTGAATTTTTTTTCCATACTCAACTTGATAATTGTTTAGTTCAAATAGCGCGCCTATAGCGTGCGGCAATTCTTCCGCCGTCATCTTTATTTTTATTTCCTCAGTAGTATCTGCCGATACCGGAATACTAGGAAGTCTAGATCTTTTAGGTTCTTTGGCAGCCATATATTCCTATATATTGGTAGGTTATTGAGAATTTTAAAAATATAACGAATAGATTAAAATTTAACACATTAGAAACGTTTGAGGTACCCGCAAGTCTGGCATATTTACGATCCTGGCTCTTTTAGATGTATCGCTAAGTTGTAAGCAATCGTTCAGCCTAATGGCTGAGATACGATCTCTACCCGTTTGAAACAAGACCTGTTCTACGTCATTTCAAGTGCTACACAACCAGAGAACATCGTCAAGCCGAGTAGGCTCCCCCTCAAACCCAGGCTCCCCGGGCCCAGCGAGCCTGAAAAATGGCCAGGGCAAGGCGCGCGGGCGAAGACAGTACGCATGTACGGCGAGCCCAAGCAACGCAGCCATGGGCATTTTCTCAGGCCCGCGGCTCTGGCCCGCCGTTCAAAACAATACGATCACTGAACCCGCGCCAGGTACTGTGCCAACTGGCCAAAGGTCGCCTTGAACCCCTCCTTCATCGACTCAAACCCCTGCTTGAAAGTCTCATGCTGCTCATCCGTCGCCTTGTGCGGCGTGGACCGCAAGGTCATCGTCGTCTTGCCATTCTCTTCGGTAAGCGTCATGGTATTGAACGATTCCAAAGGCCAGGTAGCGCTGACCGGATGCTGCACGGCATTGCCCTGCTTGTCGGCAAACGACAGGATCGACACGATGCGTTCCGGCGCTTCAATGGACTGGTAAGTGAACTTGCCCCACATCTCATAGCCATTGTCGGCGCGCATGCCGTAGTGGAAGACTCCGCCCGGTTTGAGATCCAGCGCCAGCACGCTCAATTCGAAGCCGACGGGACCCCACCATTGGGCCAGGCGCTCCGGCTCCACCCACGATTGAAACACCAGTTCGCGCGGCGCGTCGAAAGTTTGCGTGATGACAAAGTCGCTGCTGTCGCGGTGCTGTCCGTCCTGCTTCTGTTCTGCGGTGGTCATGGCGCTCTCCTGAGGATGATGGTCTGGCACTAATGTACCAGCGGCGCCGATAAACGGGAAGGCCTGTACGCCTGCCAAACGCGCATGCTAGAATATTCATTAGAAACCTAACTATTAGACGACTTACCTTATGACTTCTATCGAAGAGCGCTTTTCCGCCGCCCTCCACAAGACGGCGCGCGGCTGGCGCCATGCCATCGACCGGCGCCTGAAAGACCTGGACCTGGGGCAAGCGAGCTGGATGTGCATCGCCATGATCGCCAAGTCGCCCCAGCCGCCGTCGCAAAGCGAGCTGGCCCATCAATTGGGCGTGGAAAACCCCACCATGGTGTCGATGCTGGACCGGCTCGTGAAATCGGGCTTCGTGCAGCGCCAGCCATCGGAAACGGACCGCCGCGTGAAACTCGTCGTGCTGACCGAGGCGGGCCTGCAGGTGTATGACACCGTGCGCAAGGAAGCGGATGGCTTCCGCAAGGAACTGCTGCAGGGAATTGATCCCGATCAACTGCGGGCCGCCACCGAACTGCTGGAAGCGTTACAGGCGGCCACGGAGAAATCCGCATGAGTTCGGCCACAGCCGGCGCCACACCGGCGCTGCCCGCTTCACAGGACCCCACCCTGAACCGGCGCATGATCACGATTTCGATCATGCTCGCCACCATCATCCAGGCGCTTGACGGCACCATCGCCAACGTCGCCCTGCCCCACATGCAAGGCAGCCTGTCCGCCTCGCAAGACCAGATTACCTGGGTACTCACCTCCTTCATCGTTGCCGCCGCCATCGCCACGCCCCTGACGGGCTGGCTGTGCGACCGTTTTGGCCAGAAGAACACCTTTCTCGTTTCCGTGGCCGGCTTTACGCTCGCCTCCGTGCTGTGCGGCTTGTCCGCCACCCTGTCCGAGATCGTCGCGGCCCGTTTGCTGCAAGGCGTATTCGGCGCGGCGCTGGTGCCGCTGTCGCAGGCGGTGCTGCTCGACATCAATCCGCGCGAAAAGCACGGCTCGGCCATGGCCATCTGGGGCATGGGCGTGATGATCGGCCCCATCCTGGGACCGACCTTGGGCGGCTGGCTGACAGACAGCTACAGCTGGCGCTGGGTCTTCTTCATCAATATCCCCATCGGCGCCATGGCCTTCTATGGCATCTGGCGCTACATCCGCAAGGACCCGCCGAACCGCCGCATGAACTTTGACATGTTCGGTTTTGCCACCTTGAGCCTGTCGATCGGCGCGCTGCAGATGCTGCTGGACCGGGGCGAGCAGAACGACTGGTTTTCTTCCACGGAAACGTGGATCGAAGCCATCGTGCTGGCCATGAGCTTGTGCTACTTTATCGCCCATACGGCCTTGCGCCCGGCCGGCAAGTCCTTCCTCGACTACCGCCTGCTGAAGAACTCGAACTATGTGAGCGGCTTGCTGTTCATCTTCATCGTCGGCATGGTGCTGTTCGCTACCCGCGCGCTGACGCCGTCGATGCTGCAAGGCTTGATGAACTACCCGGCGGCGATTGCCGGCCTCGTGACGGCGCCCAGCGGGCTGGGCACGATGCTGGCCATGCTGATAGTCGGCAAACTGACGGGCCGGATAGACACGCGCATCCTGCTGGGCGTGGGCTTTTCGATCACCGCGTTCTCGCTGTGGCAGATGGCCAATTTCACCCTGGACCTGGTGCCGAAGACCGTCGTGTGGAACGGCATCATCCAGGGCATCGGCCTGGGCCTCGTCTTCGTGCCCCTGAGCGCGGCCACGTTTGCCACCCTGTCGCCGCAGATGCGGGCGGAAGGCACGGCCATCTACAGCCTGGTACGCAATATCGGCAGCAGCATCGGCATCGCCCTCGTGCAAACCTTGTTGGTGCGCAATACGCAGATCGCCCATGCGTCCTTGACGGAACACATCAATATCGCCAACCCGGCCCTGCATGACCCCGCCATCGCCAGCGTCTACAACTTGGGTACGGCTTCCGGCATGGCGGCGCTGAATGGCGAAATCACGCGGCAGGCGTCGATGATCGCCTACCTCGACGACTTCTGGCTGATGATGTGGCTGACCATCCTCGTGCTGCCGCTCTTGCTCCTGATCAAACCCCCGAAGAAGAATGCGCCCGTCGTGGTCGACCACGCGGCCATGGAATAACCCTCATGCATACACCTATGAAACTCTCCCTGCGCATATTGGCGCTCAGTTTGGCCCTGGCCGGCTGCGCCAGCATCCCGCCCGACACGCAGCAGTTGCCGCAGCAAGACCTGGCTACGATACAGCTGGCGGCCGACATCCACCTGGCCAGCGAAGGCTGGCCCGCCGCCCAATGGTGGCGCCAGTTCCAGGACGATCAGCTGGACCAGCTGATCGAGCACGCCCTGTCCGCCAGCCCCGGCCTGGACGTGGCGAATGCCCGCATCGGCTCGGCCCTGTCCGCATTTGACGCGCAACATGCGGAGCGCGGCCCCAGGATCGACCTGGGCGCGAATGCCAGCCGCCAGCGCTATTCGGGCAACGGCCTGATGCCTGCTCCCATCGGCGGCAATTACTACAATGAAATCACCATGGGCGTGCAAGCCCACTACGACCTCGACTGGTGGGGCAAGCACAAGGCGCAGATCGCGGCCAGCCTGGGCGAAGTCAACGCGCGCCGCGCCGAATACGCGATGGCGGAACAGATGCTGGCCGCCGAGATCGCCCGCCACTACTTCAGCATGCAAAATAGCTGGGGCCGCATGGATAACCTGCATGCGCTGGTCAAATTGCAGCAGCAACTGGTGCTGGACAAGGAAAAGCGCATCGCCAACGGCCTCGGTGTCAGCGACGACCATTTGTCCGCGCAAACGCGTTTGAGCTTGCTGCAGCAGCAGATCGCGCTGCTGGAAACGCAAGTCGTCACGGAACGGGAAGCCTTGCGCGCGCTGTTGGGAACATCCTTGGGTGCGGATGCCTCGGCCCTGGCCAGCCTGCAGCCGAAAGAAGCACAGGCGCTGCCGCACGCCCTGCCCGGCAAGCTGGGCATGGAATTGCTGGCGCGCCGGCCCGACTTGCAGGCGGCGCGCTGGCGGGTGCAGGCAGCCATGAGCAATATCGAAGCGGCGCAGGCGTCGTTCTACCCCGATATCGACCTGAGCGCCTCGTTTGGCCTGGATGCGATAACACTGGGCAAGCTGCTGCAGTCCGGCAGCCGCACCCTGTTCATCGGCCCGGCGCTGTCCTTGCCCCTGTTCGACAGCGGCCGCTTGCAGGCGCAGCTCGGCGGCGCGCGCAGCCAGCGCAATGAACTCATCGCCGACTACAACCAGAGCGTCTTCAATGTCGTGCGCGACGTGGCGCAGGCGGGCGCCAGGGTGCAGGGCGTGGAAAACCAGCTGCGCCTGCAGCAGGAAAACCTGCGCGCCAGCGAAGCGCAGTTGCGCAATGCGAATGCGCGACTCAAGCAAGGTCTGGCCGACCGCGCCACCCAGCTGAATGCGGAAATGACCGTGCGCGGCCAGGTCGACCTGGGCATGCAGCTGCAAAACCAGCGCCAGAACGCGGAAATCAACCTGACCGTGGCCCTGGGCGGCGGCTACCGGGGCGGCAGCGACTTTTCCGCCAACGCCACGGCCAAACAATAACCATCGATTACGGAATACATCATGAGCAGCGATACCACAGCCACCACCACCCAAACGGAACAGCCCGGCAAGCGCAAGGCCGTCCTCATCGCCATCACGGCCGCCTTTCTCGCGGCTGGCGCGGCCTGGGGCGCGTATTACCAGCTGGTGCTGGCCAAGGAAGAAGTGACGGACAACGCCTATGTGGGCGGCAACCTGGTCACCCTGTCCGCGCAAGTGACGGGCAATGTCGACGCCATCCGCGCCGACGAGACGCAAATGGTCAAGGCGGGCGCGCCCCTGATCACCCTGAACGCCATCGATGCGGAGCTGGCCCTGAGCCAGGCCGAGGCACGGCTGGGCAACGTCGTGCGCCAGGAGCGCGAGCGCTATGCCAATGTGGCGCAATACGACGCCGTCATCGGGCAGCGCCGCCTGGCGCTGGCCACGGCGCAAGGCAACCTGGCGCGCCGCGCGCCGCTGGCGGCGGACCAGACGATCTCGGGCGAAGACCTGGCCCATGCGAAACAGGCCGTCGACGACGCGAAAGCGGCCTTGACGGTGGCCCAGCGCCAGGCCGAATCCGCCAAATCGGGCGTGGCCGGCGTGAACCTGGCCAGCCATCCGGCCGTCCTGTCGGCCCGGAGCGACGTGCTGCAGGCGTGGCTGGCCGTGCGCCGCAATGCCGTGGTCGCGCCCGTCTCGGGCTATGTCGCCAAGCGCAGCGTACAGCTGGGCACGCACGTGACGCCGGGCACGCCCCTGATGTCCATCGTCCCGCTGGACCAGTTATGGGTCGATGCCAACTTCAAGGAATCCGAATTGCGCAATATCCGCGTGGGCCAGGCGGCCACCATCGAAACGGACTTGTATGGCAGCAAGGTGGTGTACCACGGCAAGGTGCTGGGCATGTCGGCCGGCACGGGCAGTGCGTTTTCCCTGTTGCCGGCGCAAAACGCCACGGGCAACTGGATCAAGGTGGTGCAGCGCGTGCCCGTGCGCGTCACGCTCGATGCCAGGGAACTGGCCGCCCACCCGCTGCGCATCGGCCTGTCGACCACGGTGACGGTCGATACCAGCCATGGCGAAGGCGCGACGTTGGACCAGCCGATGGTGGCCTCCACCGTCTACACGACCAAAGCGCTGGAACAGCCGGTGGACGAGGCGGAGAAGATGGCCGATGCGATCATTGCGCAGAATCTTCTGAATTGATGCGTAGGTCGGGTTAGCGCAACGCGCGTAAGCCGACACCACCAACGGCCTGGGCCAACAATGTTGTCGGATTACGCGGGGTTTTGCCCCGCTAATCCGACCTACTTGGCTTTACCCGCCGCCACCTGGTCGAGTATATGCTTGGGCACGGCCGCATAGTGCTTGAATTCCATCGTGTAGGTGGCGCGGCCCTGGGTCAGCGAACGCAAGGTTGTCGAGTAACCGAACATTTCGGCCAGCGGCACCAGGGCCTTGACGATGCGCCCCGCGCCGCCTGGGATGTCGTGGACGCCCTGCACCATGCCGCGGCGGGCCGTCAGGTCGCCCATGACGTTGCCCATGAATTCTTCCGGCGTTTCCGCCTCCACCTGCATCATCGGTTCCAGCAGCACGGGCGACGCTTTGCGCATGCCATCCTTGAAGGCGATGGAGCCGGCCATGCGGAAAGCGTTTTCGTTCGAATCGACGTCGTGGTAGGAGCCGAACGTCAACGTGGCCTTGACGTCGACGACCGGATAGCCGGCCAGCACGCCCGACTTGAGGGTTTCGGCGATGCCCTTGTCGACGGCCGGGATGAATTCGCGCGGCACCACGCCACCCTTGATGGCGTCGACAAACTGGTAGCCGGTGCCTGGCGGCAGGGGTTCCAGTTTGAGCACCACGTGGCCGTACTGGCCCCGTCCGCCCGATTGCTTGACGAACTTGCCCTCCACGTCTTCCACCGCGCGCGTGATGGTTTCCCGGTACGCCACCTGCGGTTTGCCAACATTGGCTTCCACGCCGAATTCGCGGCGCATGCGGTCGACCAGGATTTCCAGGTGCAATTCGCCCATGCCCGACATGATGGTCTGGCCCGACTCTTCATCCGTATGGACCCTGAACGACGGATCTTCCTGCGCCAGGCGGTTCAGGGCGATGCCCATCTTTTCCTGGTCAGGCTTGGTCTTGGGTTCGACAGCCTGGGAAATCACGGGTTCCGGGAAGATCATTTTTTCCAGCACGATGATGTGATCGATGGCGCACAGGGTGTCGCCCGTGGTGACGGCTTTCAGGCCCACGGCGGCGGCGATGTCGCCCGCATACACTTCCTTGATTTCCTTGCGCTCGTTCGCGTGCATCTGCAGGATGCGCCCCAGCCGTTCGCGCGCGCTCTTGGTGGGGTTGTAGACCATGTCGCCCGAATTCACCACGCCCGAATACACGCGGAAGAAGGTCAGCTGCCCCACGAACGGGTCCGTCATGATCTTGAAGGCCAGGGCCGAGAAATGCTCGTCGTCCGTCGGGTGGCGCTCCACCTCGTTGTCGTGCTCGTCATGGCCCATGATGGGCGGCACTTCCATCGGTGACGGCAGGTATTCGATGACGGCGTCAAGCATCGCCTGCACGCCCTTGTTCTTGAAGGCGCTGCCGCACAGCATGGGCACGATCTCGTTGCGGATGGTGCGCGCGCGCAAGGCTTGCTTGAGCTCGGCTTCCGTAAACGTGTCGCCATTCAGGTAACGTTCCGTCATCTCCAGCGTGGCTTCGGCCGCGTTCTCGACCATGTGGTCATGCCACTCCTGCGCCTGCGCCTGTAGTTCCGCGGGAATCTCGCCATAGCTGAACTGCACGCCCTGGCTGGCGTCGTCCCAGGTGATGGCGCGCATTTTCAGCAGGTCGATCACGCCCGTGAAATGGTCTTCGGCGCCAATGGGCAGCTGGATGGGCACGGCCACGCCCTTCAGGCGCTCGGCGATCTGCTTGCGCACGCGCAAAAAGTCCGCGCCCACCCGGTCCATCTTGTTGATGAAGGCGATGCGCGGCACATGGTATTTATTCGCTTGCCGCCAGACGGTTTCCGATTGCGGCTGCACGCCGCCGACAGCATCGTAGACCATCACGGCGCCGTCGAGCACACGCATCGAGCGCTCGACTTCAATCGTGAAGTCCACGTGGCCCGGCGTATCGATGATATTGATCCGGTGTTCGGGGAAATTGCCGGCCATGCCTTTCCAGAAGGCCGTGGTGGCGGCCGAGGTGATGGTGATGCCCCGTTCCTGTTCCTGCTCCATCCAGTCCATGGTGGCGGCACCGTTATGCACTTCGCCGATCTTGTGATTGACCCCCGTATAAAACAGGATGCGCTCGGTGGTGGTGGTCTTGCCGGCGTCGATATGGGCGCTGATGCCGATGTTGCGGTAGCGCTCGATAGGTGTTTTGCGGGTCATCACAATCTCCATGGCTAGCCCCGGCATCACTGGGTTTGCGCCGGTTTTCCAGTGTAGCAGACATCGATTTGGGCGGCACGGCAGCGTACCGTTTACCAAGCGCACAACACCAGCAGGCCCGCGCACGTCTGCGACGCGGAGGCTAATTGCGGATTCGGCTATACTTCCCAGACATTAATTTTTGAACTTTAATTCAACAAAGATTAATAAAAATCAATACGCATGGCATCCTGCCATGCAAGGCGACGCCGCCGGCATGCAGCCCAGGTGCGCACCGAACGACATGCCCTACTCAGCTTATGACTATCCAACTAAGAAAAATAATCCTTTCCTCCCTGCTGGCATCGCCGGCGCTGGCCATGGCCGGCGAACTGGAACAGCAAATGCAGCGTTGCGCCGTCCTCGGTGACGCCAGTGCCCGCCTGGGCTGCTTCGACACCCTGGCCAAGGCGGCGGAAAAGGCCACCATCGCCGCCGGCGGCGATCCCGTCACCGCGGCAGTGACCCTGGCTGCCGCTGCCGAGGTCGCGCCCCTCACGCCAGTCAGTCCGCCGGGCGTGGCCACGCCGGACGCCGTCAACGCCGCCATTCCCGCCATCGCGCAGGCTGGCGCAGCGCCACCGGAAGCGCCGATTTCGCGCACGCAGCAATCGTGGGAACTGAACGAAGCGTCCAAGCGCGGCCTGTTCAACTTCCGCCCGCACCGCGATACCTATCTGCTGCTGGCCAATTACAGCGACGCTTCGAACGACGAACCGTTCCAGGATTTCACGCCCGCCGGCATCAAGAGCCAGCATGTGGAATTGACATTCCAGCTCAGCTTCAAGATGAAGCTGCTGGAAGACATCGCCGGCACGCCCATCGACATGTGGTTCGGCTACACGCAGCAAAGTTTCTGGCAGGCGTATAACCGCAAGGCATCGAGTCCTTTCCGCGAGACCAATTACCAGCCTGAGTTGATGCTGATCTTGCCGATCAACAAGAATTTCGCGGGCGTGGAATTCAATTACCTGAACTTCGGCCTCGTGCACCAGTCCAACGGACAGACGTCGACCCTGTCGCGCAGCTGGAACCGCGTGTATGCCGAGCTGGGCATGGAGAAGGACAACCTGGCCGTCACGACGCGCGTCTGGCACCGCCTCGACAATGGCAAGACCGACAATGACAATATCGACATCACCGATTACATGGGGCATGGCGACTTGCGCGTCAGCTACCGCAACAAGGGCCACGAGTATGCCGTGACGGCCCGCCGCAATTTCAGCAAGAAGCATGGTTCCATGCAGGCCAGCTGGGCCTTCCCATTGAAGGCCAACCTGAAAGGCTATCTGCAACTGTTCTCCGGCTATGGCCAGAGCTTGATCGACTACAACTATTCGCAGAAATCGATCGGCGCCGGTTTCATGGTCGACCTGTAAGCCAGGCAGTACCGCAAACAAAAATGGCGCCAATGGCGCCATTTTTTATGGGAAATATCGGGTTTATCACCGGCCGCCGCCCAGCACGCGCGCCGGCAGCATGACGATGGCGCGCAGCAATTCGAACACGCCTTCCACGCCGATGCCGATCAAGCGGAATGGCAGCAACAGCAGCCAGGCCAGCGGATACAGCACGAGGGCCAGCAAGGCCAGGGGCCAGCACACCAGCAAGAGCAGCAGCCACAGCACGAATCCCAGCATCGCGTTCCCCCTAGAATGAAATGTGCGGAGCAAGCCGTGCTTGCCCCGCTACCGTGACAGCACTATATGAAAGCGCAGCGACGGCGGCAACGGCCATGCGATGAACTGCGCGCTGCGGGGATGAACGGTGCAAAAACGGGAATGAACGGGGACTTACTGGCCGACGCAAATCACTTTCGTGATGTATTCATGCGCGTTCGGCTTCTTGCTGGTGGCCCATTTGATGGCCTGGTTGGCATCTTCGATGGTCATGACGGTGGCCTTGTCCTTCGACTTGATGAAGGACACGCCTTCAAACACGCCTTCCTTGCTGCGCATTACCTTGGCAAACACGGGCGGCCGGGTCTCGCCATCGCTGATTTTGTTCTGTTGCACGAGGTAACGCTGATCGATCTGTTCCATGATAGTAAAGCTGTCCAGTGGGTAAAAGACGAAATATACCCTGAATGGACAAACGCCGCAGGATGAAATCGCTGCGGCGTTGCCTTGGAATTAACGATGCTTATGCATACACGGCGTTCTGCACCACAGGCTGAAGATTCACGTCATAGATCACCTGGGCGCGGATCGACGCTTCCAGCGAGGGAATCGAGCCGCCGGCGCGGTACTGGAAGCTCACTTGCAGCACGTCGCCCGCCTTCACGGCCACCGGCGTGGCCAGCGGCAAGCACATGTAGTGGTTCAGCCAGTCGATGGTGGTCGAGCGCTCGGGCACCACGGCCAGGATGTTCTTGGTGACGAAACGCAAGGCATTCAGGGTGCCGCTGCGCTCGACGACAAACTTGCCATCAAAGCCGAACACATTGTCCGTCGGCTGGCTGAAGTCGATGATGCTGTAGACGGAAGGCGGCGCCAGCTCCTGCACGCCAGGATGGATGGCCGTGGTTTCCTGGAATTGCACGATAGGCGCATAAAAACCCTCGAAATCGTATTCCTGCTGCATCGGCTGCACGGCCATGATGACGGCTTCGGGCAGGAAGATGGGCAGCAGACCGCCAAAGCGGGCCAGGTAGCGGCGCTTGAACGATTCGATCACTTCCACCTGCTTTTCGCGCAGCATGCCGACATGGATCATTTCGCAGATGACCACATCGACGGGCTCGGGCGGCAGGTATTCGAAGGCGTCCGCGTGGACGACTTCGACTTTTTCACCATTGGGATTGAGCGCCAGCATCTTGCGCGCTTCCTTGACCATGTCCGGATTGAACTCCACGCACCACACCTTGTCGGCGCGCGCGGCCGCAAACCACGACAGCACGCCCGTGCCGCCGCCCAGCTCCAGCACCTTCATGCCGGGTTTTACCGCGTAATCGATCGCCGACTTGAACCCGTGCATGCGGTTCTGGTCCATCAACATATTGTGGTGGTAATGGACGGGGATAAATTGCCCCAGGTAACAACTCTCGATTTCTCGTTCATTCAGCATGTCTGTCCTCTTGGAGTCTGGCTCCGATGGCCGATCGGTTTTGTCATTCCAGAAAGCAGTGATATCGCACGGGCTGCGCGAGGGGCGGCGACAATACAGCCGGCGCCTGACGGTGATGTGATGACCCATGCGACGTATCTCCTGATTAATGCGACACGATCATTATCGTTAATCGGCAGGGAGAACAAAGGGCTGAGGTGAGAGGCAATTCCATGCCAGTTTCAGCGCTGGCATGGAAAATATTGAAGTTAAAACATCACTTGCGGGCTGCGCGCGCCTTCTGTGCCGCTTCGATGATGGCGACCACGCCGGGCTTGTCGCCCGCCTGGGCAAACTGCACGGCCGTCCAGCCATGGCCGCTTTTCAGGCTGGCGTCCGCGCCCCAGGACAGCAGCAGCTTGACAGCGCCCTCCTGTCCTTCGCGGGCGGCAAACATCAGCGGCGTGACGTTGGCGGGCGCAAGCGCATCGACCACGGCGTCGCGGTCGAGCAATATCTTCATGATGGGCAGGTCGCCTGCCGAGGCCGCATAATGGAGCGCCGTCCAGCCGCTCTGGTTGACCTTGGCGCCCTTGGCCAGCAAGGCGTTCACGGCGTCCTGCTTGTGCTTGTAGGCGGCCATCATCAGTGCCGTGTTGCCATTGGCCGAACGGGCTTCCAGGTCGATGCCGGGCGTATCGAGCAGCACCTGGAACACCCGGTCCGCATCGTCGCGCAAGGCCAGCACGAGGGGAATGTCGCCCCGCTGCGCGTCGGGCTGGTTCGGATTCATGCCTTCCGCCAGCATGCTGCGCACGCCGCTGGCATTATTCACGGACACGGCGCGGAAGAAAGCGTCCGGTTCCGGCGCCGCCTGGCTGGCGGTGGCGCAGCACAACAGCATCGCGAACGCGAGTTTTTTCATCATGTCTGACCTTAAGAAGTTACGGCAACTGATTGAATAACTTGAAGAAATTATCCGTCGTCTGCTTCGCCACCTGGTCCAGCGGGATGCCTTTCAGGGTCGACAGGTATTCCGCCACGTGGGCCACATAGCCGGGTTCGTTCATGCGGCCGCGGAACGGCACGGGGGCCAGGTACGGCGAATCCGTCTCGATGAGGATGCGCTCGAGCGGCACTTCCAGGGCCACGGCCTGCAAGTCTTTCGCGCTCTTGAACGTGACGATGCCGGAAAAGGAAATATAGAAACCCATGTCTATGGCGGCGCGCGCCACTTCCAGGGATTCCGTAAAGCAATGCATGACGCCGGCCACGCCGCCGTCGGACACGCCCGCGCCCTCTTCGCGCATGATGCGTATGGTGTCTTCACTGGCCGCTCTTGTGTGAATAATCAAGGGCTTGCGTGTGATTCTTGAAGCTTTGATGTGAGTGCGGAAACGCTCGCGCTGCCACTCCAGGTCGCCCGTCAGGCGGAAATAGTCGAGACCCGTCTCGCCGATGGCGATGATCTTCGGATGGTCGGCCAGACGGACCAGGTCTTCCACGGACGGCTCAGGCGTGTCCTCGTAGTCGGGATGCACGCCGACGGAAGCAAAGATATGCGGATACTGCTCGGCCAGGGCCAGCACCTGTGGAAAGTCCGGCAAGTCGACGGACACGCACAAGGCGTGTGTCACCTTGTTCTCGGCCATCTTGGCCAGAATCTCGGGCATGCGAGCAGCCAGCTCGGGGAAATTGATATGGCAATGGGAATCGATATACATAAGGCGGGATTGTACCGGAGCGGGCGGAATCTGGCAGGGGGAAGGCGCAAATCCGTCCTGCCGCTGGGGGCTCCCGCGCAGTCCCCCTACTGCCCCTTCGGCGGCTGCCACAGCTCCACCTTGTTGCCCTCGGGATCGATGACCCAGCCGAACTGGCCATATTCGGAATCGGGCGCCTTTTCCAGCACATTGCAGCCCTCGTCGCGCAGGGCTTGCAGCAATGCGTCGAGGTCGTCGACGCGGTAGTTGATCATGAAGGACGCCTTACCGGGCGCGAATTGTTCGTTGTCATTGGCCGCGACGGACCAGATAGTGGTGCCGCCAGTGGGCTTGCCATCGGCGTCCGTCCAGGTGAAGGCGGCGCCGCCCCACGGCTGCACGTCCAGGCCCAGGTGGCGCTGGTACCAGGCGCGTAGCGCGGCCGGGTCTTGCGCGTGGAAAAAGATGCCGCCGATGCCAGTGACTCGTTTCATGCACGCCTCCGTTGCTGTCCAGTGCCTTGACTGTAACACCGGGGGCCAGGCGTGGCAAACGATGCGGCGAGCCTTCCGCCGGGCCAAGAAATATATAATTTACTTTAATTTGACCACGCAAGTACTTGATTTTATTGACAACTGGATGCGTAGTCGAGCAGCATGTCTTCCAAAAACAGCTTGGGCGACAAGGGGTGCTCGGCAATCGCCCGGCGCTCATTGGCAGCTTTGATCGCAGCCATCAACCGGCTCACGTTGATGCGTCCTGCCAGCGCTTCCAGTTCGCGCCGGTGGCGCGGGTAGTAGCGGATGGTGCCGGACAATTTGACGGAAAACACGTCGTACAGCCAGCGCTGGAGCGATGCCACCAAGGGTGCCAGCGGAGACTTCTGTAATTTGTCCGCCGCTTTCAGGGCCGCTTCCACGCCAGGGTTCGCCAAGACTTGCAGCAATTGTTCCGTTTCTTCGCGGCCGCCCGATTCGGACTGGGCCAGCGCGGCCAGCGGCGCGCCGCCCTGCTCGCGCAGCCAGCTGTCCGCATCGTTCAAGCCTTGCTGCTTGAGCCACGTCAAGGCCTGCTCGTGGCTGGGCATGGGCAAGGCGAATTTCCTGCAGCGCGACAAGATGGTTGGCAGCAAGCGGTCCAGGCTGTTCGATGCCAGCAAGAACAAGGTGCCCGGCGGCGGCTCTTCCAGGGTTTTCAGCAAGGCGTTGGACGCGGGCGTGTTGAGCGCCTCGGCCGGGTACAGCACCACCACGCGCAAGCCCTGGCGGTGCGTGGAAATGTTCATGAAGTCCGCCAGGTTGCGGATCTGCTCGATCTTGATGTCTTTCGACGGCGTCTTGGTCTTGGCGCTTTTCTTCGCGCCTTCGCCCTCTTCGCCGTCGTCGGCCACGTCGTCTTCCAGCGCTTCCGGACGGACCCGGCGGTAATCGGGATGGTTGCCCTGGCTAAACCAGCCGCACGAGGCGCAGGCGCCGCAGGCATGGCCGTCGGCGCGCACGTCTTCGCACAGCAATGCCTGCGCGAAATGCTCGATGAAGTCGGCCTTGCCGATGCCCTGCGCGCCATGGAACAAAATGGCGTGCGGCATGCGCGGTCGCAGGGCTTGCAATTGCTGCCAGGCGTCCTGTTGCCACGGATAGAGAGGACTGTTCATTTTATTCCTTGTCAATCAGTGGCTTGCAATACTTTGCTCAAGCAATACATCAAGCAGTTTTGCCAGCTGCACTTGAATTTCGGCAATGCTTTGCGTGGAATCGATGATGCGGAAGCGTTCCGGGAACTGGGCCGCGCGGCGCAGATACTCGTTGCGCGTGGCGGCAAAGAAATCGGCCTGCTCCTGCTCGAACTTGTCGAGCGCACGCGTGGCGTCCAGGCGTGCACGGGCCACGGCCAGCGGCACGTCGAACAGGAACGTCAGGTCCGGCTGCAAGTGCGGGTGCACCCACGCTTCCAGCGCTTCCATCTTGCGCAAGTCCATGCCCCGGCCCCCGCCCTGGTAGGCGAAGCTGGCGTCGCTGAAGCGGTCGGAAATGACCCACTCGCCCCGATCGAGGGCTGGCGCGATCACTTGCGCGATATGTTCGCGGCGGCTGGCGAACATCAGCAAGGCTTCCGTTTCCAGGTGCATTTTTTCATGCAGCAGCAGTTCGCGCAGTTTTTCGCCCAGGCTGGTGCCGCCCGGTTCGCGCGATGAAACGAGGCTGACGCCACGCTGCTGCAGGTAGTCGGTGACAAAGCCGATATGCGTCGACTTGCCCGCGCCATCGATGCCTTCGAAGGTGATGAAGCGGGGTTGATAGTGTGGTGTCATGAAGCTTCTAGTTTGAAATAATTAACGCTGGTATTGATTCACGGCGCGGTTATGGTCGGGCAAGTTGGCCGAGAACTGGCTGGTGCCGTCGCCGCGCGCCACGAAATACAGCGCTTGCGTGCGGGCCGGCGCCAGCGCCGCCGTCAGCGATTGCGCGCCAGCCAGGGCGATCGGCGTGGGCGGCAAGCCGCCGCGCGTGTAGGTATTGTACGGGGTGTCCGCTTCCAGGTCGCGTTTGCGGATCTTGCCCTGGTAGTTGTCGCCCATGCCATAGATCACAGTCGGGTCCGTCTGCAGCAGCATGCCCGTCTTGAGGCGGTTGACGAACACGCCGGCAATCATGGCGCGCTCGGACTTTTGCCCCGTTTCCTTTTCCACGATGGAAGCCATGATCAGCGCTTCGTACGGGTTTTTATATGGCAAGGCGGGATCGCGCTTGTCCCACGCTTCGGACAGGCGGCCGATCATGGCCGTGTGCGCCTGCCTGAAAATCTGCATTTCGCTGGCGCCCTTGGCGAACAGATACGTATCCGGGAAGAATAAACCTTCCGGGTGCACATATTCCGGGCTGATTTTCGCCATCAGTTCCTTGTCGGACAGGCCTGCGGTATCGTGCTTGAGGCCGGGATGGTTGGCCATCGCCAGGCGCATCTGTTTGAAGGTCCAGCCTTCGATGATGGTCAGCGACTCTTGCGCGAATTCGCCGCGCGCCAGCTGCGTGATCAAACGCTGCGGCGTGGTGCCCGGTTTCAGTTCATAGGAACCGGCCTTGATCTTCGAGGTCTTGCCTTCGATGCGCGCCAGCATGTTGAACAGGATGGGCACGATGGGCACTCCCGCGTCCGCGATCTGCTGGCCGGCCGCATGCGCGCCGCTGCCCGGGCTGATCGTAAACGGAATCGCTTCTCCATCCGTGGTGATGGGCTGCTGCGCCCAGTACACAAAAGTACCGCCCACGCCGATAGCGGCGATGACTGAACTGACTACAAGTTTTTTAAAGAAAGCCATTGTTCCGATTCTTGTGATGCGGGCGCTGATGGCCAACGTCCGCTTGTTATGATCGTTCATTTGTGAAGCAAGTGCGCGCAAAGCGGCGCCAACACTGGCAATCTTGCCGTTGCCGACGCAATCTGCGCGACATCACTATAATGAACCCGTAATGATAATGCTTAATCGCTGATCTAATGGAAATTATGAATAACTGGAATCAATTTTTAACAGCCCAAGGCGCCCGCCCCGTTGCCATCGATGGCGCGCCTGACAGCACCGCCCCCATCACCGCCGTCCCTATCCATGATTTCGGCCAGTCCCTGACAGTGCCCCAGCTGCAAGAAGGTTTTGTCGCGGCCATCACGGACCAGGGCTTGATCGGCTTGAGCGGCGACGATGCGGCCAGTTTCCTGCACGGCCAGCTGACCAACGATGTGGAACACCTGAACCAGGAGCAAGTGCGCCTGGCCGGCTACTGCACGCCGAAAGGCCGGCTGCTGGCCAGTTTCCTGATGTGGCGCAACGCCACCACCATTTATCTGCAATTGCCGCGCGCCATACAGCCGGCCATCCAGAAGCGTCTGCAGATGTTCGTGCTGCGCGCCAAGGCCAAGCTGCACGATGCATCCCTTGATGCAGCCAATCAAGTTGTCCTGGGCCTGGGCGGCAAACAAGCCAGCGCGGCCCTGTCCGCCTGGTTCCCGGCCCTGCCCGCCACGCCGTTCAGCAAGGTCGAACACGCGTCCGGCACCCTGCTGCGCGTGGCCGATGCCTTCGGCAGCGCCCGCTATGAATGGCTGACGTCGGCCGCCACGGCGCGCGACGTGTGGCCGCAGCTGGCGCAAACGCTGGCCAAGGGCGGCAATGACGCCTGGCAATTGTCGGAAATCCACGCGGGCATCCCGCAGATCACGGCCGCCACGCAAGAGCAGTTCGTGCCGCAAATGGTCAACTTCGAGCTGCTGGGCGGCGTCAATTTCAAGAAAGGCTGCTACCCGGGCCAGGAAATCGTCGCGCGCAGCCAGTACCTGGGCAAGCTCAAGCGCCGCACCACCCTCGTCAGCATTGCCGATCCCTCGGTAGTGGCCGGCGGCGAACTGTTTGCCGTCAGCGACCCCGAGCAACCTTGCGGCATGGTCGTCAACGCGGCACCCAACGGTGATGGCGGCATCGACGCCCTCGTTGAAATGAAGCTGGGGGCGATCGAAGAAGGTGCAAGTGCCGCCGGCGCCGTGCGCTACGGTTCGGCCCAGGGCGCTCACGTGCAGTTCCTGTCCATGCCTTACGTGCTCGACGCACTCGACTTGTGAGAATGCCATGAAAGATTTGTACATTTATTACCAGGTCAAGGAAGAGCACGCCCAGGCGCTGGAAGCCAGGGTCCGTGCCTTGCAGGCAAAACTGGCTGCCGCGTCCGGCGTGGCGCCGCAATTGAAGCGCCGCCCTGACGCCAAGGATGGCTTGCAGACGTGGATGGAAATCTACCCCGTCGTCGGCGAAGGTTTTACGGAGCTGCTGGCCAGCGCGTCCGACGAAGCGGGATTGCTGTCCTTGACGGCTGGCGCGCGCCATACGGAAGTGTTCATGGATTTGCCTCCATGTGCCTGATCGTTTTTGCCTGGAAAGTCAATCCGCACATCCCGCTGATTGCCGCCGCCAACCGCGACGAATTCTATGAACGCGCCAGCGCCCCCGCCGGCGCCTGGCCCGAGCACCCGCAAGTGTATGCGGGCCGCGACCTGCAGGCGGGCGGTAGCTGGATGGGCATCACCCAGGCCGGCAGCGGCAGCTCGCGCTTTGCCGCCATCACGAATATCCGCAGCCCGCAAGACCGCAACCCGGACGCCCCCTCGCGCGGCGCCCTGGTAGCCGACTATCTGGCCGGCAATATGTCGCCACAGGATTACATCGCGCAAATCCGCCCCGGCTGCACAGCCTACAACGGCTTTAACCTGGTGCTGGGCGACGCGGACACCCTGATCTGGTTTTCCAACCGGGGCGATGGCGATGCGCGCAATGGCCAGCCATTGGAGCCGGGCATCTACGGCCTGTCGAACGCCCTGCTGGACGCGCCGTGGCCGAAGGTCTTGAAGACCAAGGCCCAGTTCGCCAGCCTGCTGTGCCAGGGTGCGCCCGACGAGGCGTATTTCGACATGCTGGCCGACACCACGCGCGCGCCCGATTTCCGCTTGCCGGACACAGGCGTGCCGCTCGACCTCGAGCGCGTACTGTCCGCCGTCTGCATCGAAACGCCAGGTTACGGCACGCGCACGTCCACCGTCGTGAAACTGTTCCCGGATTCTCCCGGCGAACTGCATGAGCTGGTGATCCAGTAGGTCGGGTAGGTCGGGTTAGCGCGCAAGCGCGTAACCCGACAACACCAGCGCCCTCAACCGGCATCACCGCCGTCCCCGATGTCCGATTACGCGCGCCTCCGGCGCGCTAATCCGACCTGCGCAAGCTTCCCCTATCCTCATCGGCAACCCACCCGCCATCCATCCGCAGAAAAAAGAAAGCGCTTGCGCAAGCGCTTTCTTTTGTTTACGATAGCTTCAATCGCGGCGACACAGCCGCACCCAATCGCAGTACACAATAATAAAAAAACCTCAGGAGACACCATGGCCACCATGGAAGATGTAGCGCGGGCGGCGGACGTATCGCTGTCGACCGTCTCTCACGTAGTCAACGGCACCCGCAAGGTCAGCCCGAAAACCGTCGCCGCCGTCAACGCGGCCATGCAGCAGATCGGCTATGTGCCGAACATGCTGGCGCGCGCGCTGGCCGGTTCCTCCTCGGGCACCATCGGCGTAGCCATTTCCGCCTTCACCAATCATTATTTCAGCGAAACCGTGCGCGCCATCGAGGCTGCCTGCACGCGCCACGGCTTGATGATGCTGTTTTCCGATACGCATGACGATCCCGAGCAAGAGTTGAAAGTGGTGCAGAACTTGCACCAGCGCCGGGTCGACGGCATCGTGCTGGCGCCATCCGGCGATCCGCACAACCGCGCCCTCGACTATTTGACCAGCAACAAGATCGCTTCCGTGCTGGTCGACCGCATGTCGCCGCAACCGTTCGACCAGGTGGGCGTGGAAAACATCGAAGCGACGGCCCAGCTGGTCAGCCATCTGATCGCGGCCCATGGCCACCGCCGCATCGGTTTCATCGCCGGCGCACCGGGCCTGTCCACGACGGACGAGCGTATCGAAGGCTACCGGCTGGCCTTGCAGCGCGCCAATATTGCCTTCGATGGGGCACTGCTGCGTTCGGGCGACTCCAACCTGGAACGCAGCGGCGCAGCCACGCGCGAATTGCTGGCCCTGCCCGCCGCACAGCGTCCCACAGCCATCGTTGCCGGCAATAATCTGATGACCATCGGCACCATGCATGCCTTGCGCGATGCGCACATTGCGGTACCGCAAGACGTCGCGCTGGCCGGCTTCGATGATTTCGACTGGGCCGATTACTTCAGCCCCCGCCTGACCGTGATGGCGCAGCCGCTCGAAGAGCTGGGCGCCATGGCTGTCGACCTCCTGATCGACCGTATCGCCAATCCGGGCATCGCCCAGCACGTGCAGCGCTTGTCGCCAACCTTGCGCGTACGCAATTCCTGCGGCTGCCCCTGACCTTTATATATAGACACACCATGCACCCAGCGATTTCCCTCGGTATCGACCTCGGTACCTCCGAACTGAAAACCGTGCTGATGGACAGCACTGGCGCCGTGCGCGGCCAGGCGTCCGTGCGCATCGACACCAGCCGCCCGCAAGCAGGCTGGTCCGAACAGGCGCCGCAGGACTGGTGGGCCGCCTGCGTCAACGCGCTGGGCCAGCTGCGCGCCGGCTGGCCGCAGGACTATGCCCGCATCGCCTGCATCGGCCTGTCGGGCCAGATGCACGGCGCCGTGCTGCTCGATGCTAACGATACCGTGATCCGTCCCGCCATCCTGTGGAACGATGCGCGCGCCGAGGCCGAAGCGGCTAGCCTGGCGCGCGACTATCCCGCGTATGCGGACGTGACGGGCAGCCTGCCCATGGCGGGCTTGACGGCACCAAAACTGCTGTGGCTGCAAAAGCATGAGCCGGCCGCCTTTGCCGCCATCGCCTGTTTGCTGTCGCCGAAAGACTATTTGCGCCTGCAATTAACGGGGATCAAGCTGACGGACATGTCGGACGCGGCCGGCACCCTGTGGCTGGACGAGGCCAACCGTGCCTGGTTCACGCCCATGCTGGCCGCCTGCGGCTTGCACCCAGAACAGATGCCGGCGCTGGCCGAAGGCGACGCCGCCACGGGCAGCGTGCTGGCGTCCATCGCCGACCAGCTGGGCTTGCCGGCGGGTGTGGTGGTGGCGGGTGGTGGCGGCGACAACCCCGTCTCGGCCGTGGGCATCGGCGCCGTCAATGGCGGCGACAGTTTTATCTCGCTGGGCACCAGCGCCGCCATCGTTTCCGTCACCGAAGCGCCTCTGGGCAATCCGGCCGGCGGCGTGCACAGCTTTTGCCACGCCCTGCCCGGACGTTGGTATGCGATGGGCGCGATCCTGTCGGGCGCCAGCTGTCTGCGCTGGGTCACCGGCGTTCTGGGCCAGCCCGACGAGGCAGCCCTGCTGGCGCTGGTGGAAGCGGGCTTGCCGCTCGACGCGCCCGTCGCGCCCTCGGCACCCCTGTTCCTGCCGTACCTGTCGGGCGAGCGCACGCCGCATAACGACCCGCAAGTGCGCGGCGCCTTTTTGCAACTGGGCCATGACAGTACGCCGGCGCAGCTCGGCTACGCCGTGCTCGAAGGCGTGGCCTTTGCCTTGCGCGACGCCATGGCCGCCGTCACATCGACGGGAGCCGTCGTTCCCCACTGCATGCTGGTGGGCGGCGGCGCGCGCAGCCAGTACTGGGCGCAACTGCTGGCCAATGTGCTGGGACGCGAAATGCGCACCCTGCACAACAGCGAACTGTCGGCCAGCCTGGGCGCGGCCAAGCTGGGCTTTGCCGCCATCGGCCAGCGCCAGCTGCTGTCCACCGGCTTGCCCATCAAAAACACTTTCCTGCCCAATGCCGCGCACAGCGCAGCCTTGAGCATCCGTTACGGTCGCTACCGTAGCCTGTTTCCCGCCGTGCAAGCCTTGCACCAACTCAGTGATAAGGAATAGTAATGAATCAGCTGCAACAATTGAAACAGACCAGCACCGTCGTCGCCGATACGGGCGACTTTTTGCAACTGGCGCGCTTCGCGCCGCAAGACGCCACCACCAATCCCTCGCTGATTTTAAAGGCCGTGCTGCAGCCCGATTACGCGCCCTTGCTGGAAAGCACGGTCGCCGCGCATCAATCCGCTGCGCTGGACGATATCGTCGACCAGGTGCTGGTGCGCTTCGGCCTGGAAATTTTAAAGGTCGTGCCGGGCCGCGTGTCGACGGAAGTCGATGCCCGCCTGAGCTTTGACCGCGACGCCACCGTCGCCCGCGGACGCCGCCTGATCGCCCTGTACGAGCAAGCCGGCATCAGCCGCGAGCGCGTGCTGATCAAGGTTGCCGCCACTTGGGAAGGCATCCAGGCAGCGCGCGAGCTGGAAAAGGACGGCATCTTTTGCAACCTGACCCTGCTGTTCGCGTTTTGCCAGGCCGTCGCCTGCGCCGACGCGAAAGTCCGCCTGATTTCGCCGTTTGTGGGCCGCATCTACGACTGGCATAAAAAATCGCTGGGCGCGGCATGGGACGAAGCGGCGCGCAGCCTGTCCAATGATCCAGGAGTACAGTCGGTCACGCGCATCTTCAATTACTACAAACAACATGGCATCGCCACGCAAGTGATGGGCGCCAGCTTCCGCAACGTGGGGCAGATCACGGCCCTGTCCGGCTGCGACTTGCTGACCATCAGCCCGGATCTGCTGGCCAAGCTGGAAGCGGCAGATGCGCCATTCGAACGCGCTCTGGGCGGCGACTTGGGCGCGGCACAACCGGCCGTCACGTATGACGAAGCGGCTTTCCGCTACGCCTTGAACGACGACGCGATGGCGACCGAAAAGCTGGCCGAAGGCATCCGCGGCTTTGCCGTCGATGCGGGCAAGCTGGACGCCATGATCGAGAAGTTACGCAATCAATAAGTTTGCACCCCGTTTTTACCCGTAGCACCGTTTGTTTTTACAATAAAAACCCTTGGAGATCCTCATGAAAAAAGTCATTACCGCCTCCCTGCTGCTGTCCGCCGCCTGCGGTGCTTTCGCCGCTGACAAACCGCTGAAATCGATCGGCGTGAGCGTGGGCGACCTGGCCAACCCGTTCTTCGTGGCCATTGGCCGCGGCGCGGAAGAAAGCGCGAAAAAGCTGGGCGGCCCTGGCGTGAAAGTCACCACGGTGTCCAGCAAGTATGACTTGAACACCCAGGTGGACCAGATCGAGAACTTCATCGCCAATAAAACCGACATCATCATCCTGAACGCCGTCGATTCCAAGGGCATCGCGCCAGCCATCAAGAAAGCGCGCAATGCGGGCGTGGTCGTGATCGCTGTCGACGTGGGCGCCGTGGGCGCTTCGGCCACCGTGATGTCCGATAACACCATGGCCGGCGACGTGTCGTGCGCCTACCTGGCCAAGCAGATCGGCGGCAAGGGCAATGTGGTGATCCTGAACGGCCCGCCGGTCACGTCCGTGATCGACCGCGTCAACGGTTGCAAGAAAACCCTGGCCGCGTTCAAGGATATCAAGATCCTGTCCGACAACCAGAACGCCGGCGGCAGCCGCGACGGCGGCATGACCGTGATGTCGAACCTGCTGACGGCCCATCCGAAGATCGACGGCGTGTTCGCCATCAACGATCCGACGGGTATCGGCGCCGAACTGGCGATCAAGCAATCGAAGCGCACGGACGTGAAACTGATCACGGCAGTCGATGGCGCGCCCGATGGCCAGAACGCCCTGAAAAACAAGGCCGGCCTGTTTGCCGCCACCTCGGCACAAAACCCGTACCGCATGGCCACCGACGCCGTGCAGATGGGCTACGACATCATGAACGGCCGCACGCCGAAACAGACCATGGTGCTGTTGCCGACCCCGGCCATCACCAAGGAAAACGTCGCCACCTACACGGGCTGGGTAAAGAACTGATCTGCCTGACCTGAACCACGTGGCGCCGCCAGCCAGTTGGCAGGTGGCGCCAGTTTCACCAGCAAGGAAGGACAGTCATGAGCGACGATATTATTTTTGAAATGCGCGGCATCGAAAAGCGCTTTGGCGCCACGCGCGCGCTGCGCGGCGTGCACCTGACGGTGCGCAGCGGCGAAATCCATGCCGTGATGGGCGAGAACGGCGCCGGCAAGAGTACCCTGATGAAGATTTTATCCGGCGTGTACACGCCGGACGCGGGCGAGATCATCCTCGACGGCAAGCCGATTCGTATCCGCAACCCTGGCGAGGCACGCGCGCTGGGCATCAACCTGATCTACCAGGAATTGAGCGTAGCCAGGAACATGACGGTGGCGCAGAACGTCTTCATGGGCAGCGAGCCGCAAGGACCGTTCTGGACCGTCAAGGGCGGCGAAATGCGCGCACGCACGAATGCCATCCTGGCCGACCTCGGCTCCCGCTTCGACGCCGATACCATGGTCTCGACCCTGTCGATCGCCGAGCAGCAGCAGGTGGAAATCGCCCGCGCCCTCGTGCACGAAAGCCGCATCCTGATCATGGACGAGCCCACTGCCGCCCTGTCCGACCGGGAAACCGAACAATTGTTCCGCATCATCGAAGAACAGCGCGACAAGGGCCTGGCCGTGCTCTACATCAGCCACCGCATGGCCGAGGTGGAACGCCTGGCGCGCCGCATCACCGTGCTGCGCGACGGCGCCTATGTGGGCGAGCTGGGCAAGGATGAGCTGGATCAAAAGAAAGTCGTGCAAATGATGGTGGGCCGCCCCGCCGACGACTTTTATGCGCACCAGCGGCGCACCACGCGGGGCGCCGAGCGCCTGCGCGTGGAAAACGTGGGCGGCGGCAAGGTCAAGCCCGCCTCGTTCGCGCTGCATGCGGGTGAAGTGACGGGACTTGCCGGCCTGGTCGGCGCAGGCCGCACGGAACTGGCGCGCCTGATCTTTGGCGCCGACAAGAAGCAATCGGGGCAAGTATGGCTCGACGGCCAGGAAGTGCACATCCACCGGCCGCTGGCGGCCATCCGCCACGGCATCGGCTACCTGCCGGAAGACCGCAAGAGCCTGGGCCTGTTCATGCAATTGTCGGCCATGGAAAACATGTCGATGAACATCCTTTCCAAGCACTCCACGGCGGGCGTCGTCAACCGTGGCGCCCTGACCCAGCTGACGCGCGAGGCAATTGCCAACCTCAACGTGAAAGTGTCGGGACCGGAAGGCATCGTCGGCGGACTCTCCGGCGGCAACCAGCAAAAAGTCTTGCTGGCGCGCTGGCTGGCCATCGCGCCCAAGGTCCTCATCCTCGACGAACCGACGCGGGGCGTGGACGTGGGCGCGAAGAGCGAAATCTACAAGATCATCCACCAGCTGGCCGATGCGGGCACGGCCGTGCTGTGCATTTCCAGCGAACTGGCCGAACTGGTCGGTATCTGCGACCGCGTGATGGTGATGTGCGAAGGACGCCTGACGGGCGAAGTGACGGGCGACGACATTACGCAGGAAAACATCCTTGCCTATGCCACGCAGCTGGAAGCGGCATAAAAACACCTGTCAAAACCTACTGCGCGTCGCGGGTTGCGGTTTCCGATGCTCACTGTGCATCCGCACAGTTCCGCGTCTCAACCACAACCCACATCCGCTCGCTACGGTTTTGTCAGGCGTTTTAAGAATACGTCTTAAATAATCATTCAGGAGACTCATGATGACAACTAGCACCACCCGCGGCGCCGCGCGCGCCGGCGAACCCTTCAATGCCTCGAACCTGATGCGCCGCCTGGGCATGCTGCCCGTGCTGGTGGTGCTCTACCTGGCCATGTATGGCCTGACCGTGTACTTCTCGGCCGATGGCACGTCGACGTTCATGACCAGCAATAACACCATGAACATCTTCCGCCAGGTGTCGATCAATATCGTGCTGGCGTCGGGCATGACCTTCGTCATTCTGACGAGCGGCATCGATTTGTCCGTCGGCTCCGTGCTGGCCGTCTCGGCCGTGGCAGGCATGCTGATGTCGCTGTCAGCCCAGTTCGCCGGCTTCTCGATTCCCGCCTTCCTCATCGTCGGTCTGCTGCTGGGCGCGCTCAATGGCGTGCTGGTAGCCCTCGTCGGCCTGAACCCGTTCGTGGTGACTTTGGGCACCATGACAGCCCTGCGCGGCGCGGCCTACCTGTTCGCCGACGGCACCAGCGTGCTGAACACGGAAATCCCCAGCTTCGAATGGATGGGTAACGGCAGCTTCCTGGCCGTGCCCTGGCTGATCTGGCTGGCAGCGGCCGTCGTCGTGCTGACGTGGTTCATCCTGCGCAAGACCACCCTGGGCCTGCATATCTACGCTGTCGGCGGCAATATCCAGGCGGCACGCTTGACGGGCATCAAGGTCGGCCTCGTGCTGATGTTTGTCTACACGATCAGCGGCCTGTTCGCGGGCCTGGGCGGCGCCATGTCGGCCAGCCGTCTGTATGCGGCCAACGGCAACTGGGGCACGGGATATGAGCTGGACGCCATCGCGGCCGTCGTGCTGGGCGGCACCAGCCTGATGGGCGGCGTGGGCTCCGTCTGGGGCACCGTCATCGGCGCCCTGATCATCGGCGTGATGAATAATGGCTTGACGATTCTGGGCCTGTCATCGTTCTGGCAGTATGTGGCGAAAGGTGTCGTGATCGTGCTGGCCGTGATTCTGGATAAATGGCGCCAGAGCCACGCGCAGAACTGATTGTGCTGGTGGTGTCGGGTTACGCGCTGCGCGCTAACCCGACCTAGCGTTGACGTCGTAGGTCGGATTGGCGCTACGCGCGTAATCCGACAACACCCTAGAACACCAGCCGCATCTCCACATGCGCAATCCCCGCCTCTTCAAACACTTCCCCCTGCTGCACGAAACCGTGGCGCGCATAGAATGGCGCGGCCACGGTTTGCGCATTGAGCACCACCGCCGCATCGCCCCGTTCGCGGGCTTTGTCCATCAGCAAGGTCAAAATGGCGCCGCCCACGCCCGTGCCGCGGCCCGGCTGGCGCACGGCCATGCGGCCGATGTGGCCGTCTGGCAATAAACGTCCCGTACCGATGGCGTTGCCGGCGCCGTCGTAGGCAACGGCGTGCAGGCAGACGGCATCCATGTCGTCGAGTTCGATCTCGGCCGGCACTTTCTGTTCATCGACAAAGACTTCGAAACGGATGGCGGTGGCGTCAGGGCCCAGGGTGGCCCAGTCGCCGAGGCGGATGGTGTGATTGGTCATGGATATGCGCTAGTAAGAGACGGGCCGCAATTGTCGCACGGCCCGCCTTGCGGAAGGAAGGTCAGGCCAGTTTCACCAATTGCTTGCCGAAGTTGCGCCCTTTTAAGAGGCCGATGAACGCTTCCGGCGCGCTGGCCAAGCCATCGGCCACGGATTCGCGGAATTTCAGCTTGCCCGTCGCCACCAATGTTCCCAGTTCCGCCAATCCTTGCGGCCAGAATTCCGGCTGTTCCGAAACGATGAAGCCGCGCACGGTGAGGCGGTTGGTGAGGATCAGGCGCGCATTGTCGAGCGGCGTCGGTTCGCCGTTGTAGCCGGCGATCCAGCCGCACACGGCCACGCGGCCAAACGCATTGGTGCGCGCCAGGGCCGCATCGAAGATGGCGCCGCCCACGTTTTCAAAGATGGCGTCGATGCCGTCCGGCGTGGCCGCCGCCAGATCGGCCTCAAGATTGCCCGCCTTGTAATCGACGCAGGCATCGAAACCCAGTTCCTCGACGACATAGCGGCATTTTTCCGCCCCACCCGCTATGCCGATCACGCGGCAGCCTTTCAATTTCGCCAGCTGGCCCACGACGCTGCCCACGGCACCGCTGGCGGCCGACACGACCACCGTTTCGCCCGCTTTCGGCGCCATGATCTGGTTCAATCCATACCAGGCGGTCATGCCCGGCATGCCGACGGAGCCCAGGTAGGCCGAGGCGGGAATATGCGTCGTGTCGACCTTGCGCAGCATGGTGCCGTCCGACACAGCCACTTCCGTCCAGCCCAAAGTCCCCACGACGGTGTCGCCTGCGGCAAACTTCGGATGCTTCGATTCCAGCACCACGCCCACCGTGCCGCCGATCATGGTTTCATCGAGCGCCTGCGGCGCCGCATAGCTTTTATTGGCGCTCATGCGCCCGCGCATGTAAGGGTCCAAGGACAGATACTGGTTACGCACCAGCAACTGGCCATCGGCGATGGCGGGAATCTCTTTGGTTTCCAGACGAAAATGTGCCGGCTGCACTTCCTCATTGGAAGCGGGACGCGAGGCGAGGACGATGCGTTGGTAGGTGGTCATGAATGCTCCTGTCATTTGTCAAATGAACCCCAGAGGCAAAGTCCGGGGTCAGCCCCTCAGGGTCTGACCCCAGCCCTTCGCTTTGGGGTTAACGGGTTTTCACACTTCGTAATCCATACATTGCCGTGCTTCCCGCACGGCCCCAAAGAACGGCTTGATCTTCACGTGCTCGGGATGGTTCTGGTAGGCGTCGAGCGCTTCGCGGCTGGCGAACTCGCTGTACAGGACGATGTCGTAGGTGGCTTCCAGGCCCGGCTGGGCCACGGCTGCCTCGAATTTCAAGATGCCGGGCACCAGGTCCGAACAGGAATCGAGCAGGGCTTTCAGTTTCAAGGCGTTCGTGGCGCGGTCGGCGCCTTCGGCGTGGTCTAACAGTTTCCAGAAAACGATATGCTTGATCATGGTGGCAGGCTGGTTGTTTATTAATGAAGCATTACTGTACCCGCTATCGGCGCGCCTTGCAGGAAACGGGCGCGGAATGCAAACGGGCGGCCTTGTAAGCCGCCCGCAGACTGGATAAAACCTACCTTACAGGACTTCGAACAGGCCGGCCGCGCCCTGCCCGCCACCGATGCACATGGTCACCACCACGTATTTGACGCCACGGCGCTTGCCTTCGATCAGGGCATGGCCCGTCAGGCGGGCGCCCGACACGCCATACGGGTGGCCGACGGCAATCGCGCCGCCGTTGACGTTCAGGCGGTCCATGGGGATGCCCAGGGTGTCGGCGCAATACAGCACTTGCACGGCGAACGCTTCGTTGAGTTCCCACAGGCCGATGTCGGCGACAGTCAAGCCCGCCTTTTTCAGCAGTTTCGGGATGGCAAACACGGGACCGATGCCCATTTCATCGGGTTCGCAGCCGGCCACGGCAAAGCCGCGGAAGATGCCCAGCGGCTGCAAGCCTTTCGCTTCGGCCACTTTCGCATTCATGACGATGGCCATCGCCGCGCCATCGGAAAACTGGCTGGCGTTGCCGGCACTGATGACGCCGCCCGGTATGGCCGGACGGATCTTCGCCACGCCGTCGTAGGTCGTGTCGGCACGGATGCCTTCATCGGCGGAGATCGTCACTTCGCGCGACAGCAGCATGCCGCTGGCCTTGTCGGCCACGCCCATGATGGTGGTCATCGGCACGATTTCCGCGTCGAACAGGCCGGCCGCCTGGGCCGCGGCGGCGCGCTGCTGGCTTTGCGCGCCATACACATCCTGGCGTTCGCGCGAGATCTGGTAGCGCTTGGCCACGGTTTCGGCCGTCTGCAGCATGGGCCAGTACACTTCCGGCTTGTGCTGCTGCAGCCAGACGTCGCGGTACATATGCGTATTCATTTCATTTTGCACGCAGGAAATCGATTCCACGCCGCCGGCCGCATAGATATCGCCTTCGCCGGCGATGATGCGCTGCGCGGCCAGGGCGATCGCCTGCAAGCCCGACGAGCAGAAGCGGTTGACGGTCATGCCGGCCGTGGTCACGGGGCAGCCGCCGCGCAAGGCCACCTGGCGCGCGATGTTGCCGCCGGTGGCGCCTTCCGGGAAGGCGCAGCCGACCAGCACGTCTTCCACTTCCTCCGCCTCGATGCGCGCGCGCTCGACGGCGGCCGCCAGCACGTGGCCGCCCAGGGTGGCGCCATGCGTCATGTTGAACGCGCCCTTCCAGGACTTGGCCAGGCCCGTGCGGGCGGTCGATACGATGACGGCTTCATTCATGCTGTGTCTCCTTGTGGGGAATATTATGGGGTGGAATATCTGCGGAATCAGAATAGCACATTTAAGTACGATCGTTCGCAAAGTTCTGGCGCGCATCAATTTGTAAGCTTGGTGTAAGTTTCAAGCAAGCATGACGTAAGGTTCGGAGAACACACTCGCCTCCAGCTGTTGCAAGAATGGTCAAAAAGACCGCGGCACCAGTTCACTATAAAACATAGGGAGACAAACCATGGCATCACCATCCGGCTCGGCCGACGTACGGAAATTTTCCACCAAAGGCACTCCGATCACGCCCGAGGAACGCAAGGTCATCTTTGCATCATCCTTGGGCACCGTCTTTGAATGGTACGATTTTTACCTGTACGGTTCGCTCGCTTCCATCATCGCCAAGCAATTCTTCATCGGCGACCCTACCACCACCTTCATCTTCGCGCTGCTGGCCTTTGCCGCCGGCTTCATCGTGCGTCCATTCGGCGCGCTGGTCTTCGGCCGCCTGGGCGACATGATCGGTCGCAAGTACACCTTCCTGATCACCATCCTGATCATGGGCGGCTCCACCTTCATCGTCGGCTTGCTGCCGGGCCACGCTTCCATCGGCATCGCGGCACCGATCATCCTCGTCTTCCTGCGTATCCTGCAAGGCCTGGCGCTGGGCGGCGAGTACGGCGGCGCAGCCACCTATGTGGCCGAGCACGCGCCTGAAGGCAAGCGCGGCGCGTTCACGGCGTGGATACAAACGACGGCAACCCTGGGCTTCTTCCTGTCGCTGATGGTCATCCTGGGTACCCGCCTGGCGACCGGCGAGAAGGATTTCGAGGCATGGGGCTGGCGCATTCCCTTCCTGGTCTCCGTCATCCTGCTGGGTATTTCCGTGTGGATCCGCCTGGCCATGAATGAATCGCCGGCGTTTGCCAAGATGAAGGCCGAGGGCAAGACCTCGAAAGCCCCGCTGACGGAAGCGTTCGGCAAGTGGAAAAACCTGAAGATCGTCATCCTGGCCCTGATCGGCCTGACGGCCGGCCAGGCAGTCGTCTGGTACACGGGCCAGTTCTACGCCCTGTTCTTCATGATCCAGACCCTGAAAGTGGACCTGGCAACGGCCAACGTGCTCGTCGCCATCGCACTGCTGCTGGCCACGCCATTCTTCCTGTTCTTCGGCAGCCTGTCCGACCGCATCGGCCGCAAGTACATCATCCTCGGCGGCTGCCTGATCGCCGCTGCGACCTATTTCCCGATCTTCAACGGCCTGACCCACTTCGCCAATCCGCAGCTGGAAGCGGCACTGAAGAACTCGCCAGTGGTGGTGGTCGCCGATCCTGCTTCCTGCCACTTCCAGTTCAACATGACGGGCACGAAGAAATTCCCATCGTCGTGCGACATCGCCACGGGCTTCCTGTCGAACAGCTCGGTGAACTACACGAAGGAAGACGCACCGGCAGGCAGCATCGCCAAGGTACGCATCGGCACGAAGGAATTCACGTCGTTTAACGCCGTCATGACGGCCGATGGCTTGAACTTCGATGCGGAAAGCAAGGCCCACGAAGCGGCGCTGAAGAAAGAACTGGGCGCCGGCATCAAGGAAGCGGGCTACCCTGCGAAAGCCGATCCGGACCAGATCAACAAGCCGATGGTCGTCTTGCTGCTGTTCATCCTGGTGCTGTACGTGACCATGGTGTATGGCCCGATCGCCGCCATGCTGGTGGAAATGTTCCCGACCCGTATCCGCTACACCTCGATGTCCCTGCCCTACCATATCGGTAACGGCTGGTTCGGCGGCCTGCTGCCGACCACGGCCTTCGCGCTGGTGGCCTTCAAGGGCGATATCTATTACGGCCTGTGGTATCCGATCGTCGTCGCCCTGGCGACTGTCGTGATCGGCACCCTGTTCGTCAAGGAAACCAAGGACAACAATATCTACGCCGACGACTGATCTGATGCATGCCCCGGTCGCAAGGCCGGGGTCCGCAAAGCAAAACGCCGCTGACTCGTCAGCGGCATTTTTTTTATGCGGCGTATGCGGCGGCGAACTTGCCGAACTTACTTGTCGCTCTTGCCCTTTTTCAGCTGGTCGCGCTGCTGCACGTATTCCTGGTAGCTGGTCTGGTTGCGCTTGCGGCAGGCATTCCGGTCGTCAAAATTATTGAGGCTGTTGCAATACTCGCCGATCTTGTCCCGGTTTGCGTCATACAGTACTTCGCAGCCAGTGATGGCCAGCAAGAAGGGAATGATCAGATATTTCATTGCTACTCTCATGGATAGGGACGGGATTGCGCGAAAAAACACCAGATTGCCCACTGGATAAGCGGGCAGCTTTATCTTAACGCGATCTTGACGAAAAGTACAAGCGCTCGGTATTACTTAATGGAAAGGATTGCCTGCGCGCCCGCCACTGCATGCTATGGTGGCAGTTTCTCCCAGCGGATTCGTACCAGGCATGCCGACCATTCCTCCCGCCCCCTGCGGCCCACTGCAGCAGCATTTCGACGCCTTGCTGCAAGACGTTTGCGCCAGCCTGGCTGCGCACGCCGGTAACTTGCTGGACGGCATATACCTGTATGGCAGCGTCGCCCGCGGCGACGCCACGCCGGGCGTCTCCGACCTCGACCTGACCCTGGTACTGCGCCATCCACCTACGCCGCAGCAGGCCGGCGCGCTGGAAGCGCTGCGCCTGGCCTTGCAGGCGCGCCACCGGGAAGTCATGAAGATCGATTTCGATATCGGCCACCGGGCCCAGGTACTGGCGCCCGAACACCTGTACAGCTGGGGCTACTGGCTCAAGCACCAGTGCCGCTGCCTGTGGGGCGAAGACCTGGCGCGGCACTTTGCGCCGTTCGCGCCCTCGCGCGCCATTGCCCTGGCCGTGAATGGCGACTTTGCCCGCGTGCTGGACGAGTATGCGCAGCGCCTCGATGACGAGCGCGACCCTGCCGTCATCGCCCGCCTGCAGCGCGAAGCGTCGCGCAAGCTGATCCGTTCCTGCAACACCCTGCGCCAGGATGGCGATCCAGGCTGGCCCGCCAGCCTGGACGAGCATGTCGCGCTGTTGCTGCGGCACTCTCCCGCCATGCAGGCGCCCATCGCGTATTTCCTGGCCCAGGCCAGGCCCGGTGCCGCGCCGTCCAGCGGCTTTGCGCCAGCGCTGCGCCAGTTCACGCTGTGGCTGGCGCAGCAACAGGCAAGCTAAACGCCCGGCTCTTCGTTCAACAAGGGATTATCCGCCGCAAACGCCGCCAGGTGCTCGAGCAGCACGCGCACGCGGGCCGGCAGGTAGCGCCGCTGCGTCCACACGGCATACACATGGCGCGGCTGCGGCATCCAGTCGGGCAAGACGCGCACGAGGCTGCCCCGGGCCACTTCCTCGCGGCATTGCAAAAGCGGGCACAGCAGGATGCCGATGCCCGCGTCGGCCATCTCCACGGCCAAACGCATCTCGTTGACGCGCAGGCGTGCCTGCGGTTCGATCACCATTTCGGCGCCGTCGCCGGGCCGCCGCAGCCGCCAGCTGCGCAGCGGCTCGGCCACGATCAGCTCGTGCTTTTCCAATTCCTGCAAGTCGCGCGGCACGCCGGCGCGCGCCAGATAGCCGGGCGCGGCCACCATCACCAGCGCGGCACTGCCCAGCCGGCGCTGCATCAGCGAGGAATCGTCGAGCGCGCCCACGCGGATGGCCAGGTCGGCGCCGCTGCCCACCAGGTCTTGCAGCAGGTTCGACAGTTCCAGCTCGAGGCGGATATCCGGATACTTCTGCATGAAACTGACCCAGGCCGGCGTCAGCAAGCCGCTGGCGAAGTTGACGGGCGCCAGCACGCGGATGCTGCCCGAAACGGCCGACAGGCTGGCGTCGAGCTGCTGCGTCGCCTGCCGCAAGGCATGCACGAGGGGGCGGCACTGCTCGTAGTATTGCCAGCCCTCCGCCGTCGGCTGCAGGCGGCGCGCGCTGCGGTTGAGCAAGCGGTAGCCGAGCTGGCTTTCCAGCTTTTGCAGCCGGCGCGTGACGGTCGCGGCGGGCAAGTCTTCCTTCACGGCCGCCGCATGCAGGCTACCCGCCTCGACAATGGCGACAAACAGGGCTAAGTCATCAAGCATGATTGCATTTTCGGAATTTGAAATTAAAAATATGGCTCTAGTATAGATTGCTGCAAGTCGTTACGCTGCCATATCCTCATATCTTGAAAGTGCGCCATGTCCGAAGCCCTGCGTTTGCGCTGTGTATTTGCCTTCCTGATGTCGCTGGTCATGACCCTGCTGATGAGCGCCTGGGTCACCTGGCTGAATATCGGCCTGCAGGCCGACTTCCTGCCCCGCTGGCGCCACGCGTTCTTTGCCGCCTGGCCCGTGGCCTTTTGCGCCGTGATGCTGTTCGCGCCCCGCGTGCAGCTGTTCAGCCGCACGATCGTGGCCCGCCTGGCGCGCCCGGCGTCACCAAGCTGCCCCGCCTGCCCGGCCGGTGCGCCATGTGCGTGCGCCAGCCGCACTTAACCGGCAGTCGGCCACCGGCAGTATCACTCGGTCACTCCCGCCCACGGCCGCCCTGATCCGGGCTATGCTATGGCCGTCCTTGTTTTTACAGCGGAGTGCCCATGCTCGATCACGTTTCCCTCACTGTCAGCGATCTGGAGCGCGCCGAGCGCTTCTATGACGCCATCTTTGCCGCGCTGAACGTGCCCAAGGTGGGCAGCGACCATGCCAACGCCTGGATAGGCTACGGCGAGCGCAGCGATGCGGAGCATCCCGAGCGCAGCTATTTTTCCGTGCGCCTGGGCCCCAAGCCCGACGACGCGCCGCGCCGCCATTGCTGCTTCAAGGCCCCCTCGCGCGCGGCCGTGGAAGCGTTCTGGCATGCGGGACTGGCGCACGGCGGCATCGACCTGGGCGCGCCCGGCTTGCGCCACTATCACGCCAGCTATTACGCGGCCTTTTTGTTCGATCCGGACGGCAACCGCATCGAAGCCGTCTGCCATCGCGCCGACGCCGGCTGACAGGACGGTAAATCCGCCTCTGTTCGGCATTTCCACTTCGGCACGATTTGCCTATAATGGCTGGCAAGCCATACTGGCCCCCGGTCCGTGCACCAAGAAGGAGATTCATGCATCATCTATTCGTCGGCCGCCCCGCGCGCACCATGCTCCTCTCCAGCGCCGGCTTGCTGCTGGCAGGCTGTTTTTCCGGCTGCTCCCTGTTGCCATCCACCCCGGTCATGCCAGGCGTGCCGGCCACCGCCGCCCTGCCCGACGCCAGCATCGCCTACACCCTGAGCGGCCAGGGCGGCTTGCCCGTGGTCTTCCAGTCGGCCATGGGCGACGGCAAGGATGTGTGGGCCAAGGTGGTGCCCGAAGTGGCCAGGCAGCACCGCGTGCTCGTGTACGACCGTCCCGGCTACGGCGAGAGCAAAAAGACCACCACGCCGCGCGACCCCTGCACCATTGCTGCCCAGCAGCGTGCCCTGCTGACGCAAGCGGGCTTGAAACCGCCGTATGTGCTGGTCGGCCATGGCTTGGGCGGGCTGTACCAGTACGTGTATGCCAGGCTGTACCCGCAGGACGTGGCCGGCCTAGTCTTGCTCGATCCCACGCACCCGCAGCAATGGAACCGCCTGCAGACAGACGCGTCCACCTACGCCATGCTCGTCAAGACGCGGCGCAAGCTGATGTTCAACAGTACGGAATCGGCCGAATTCGATGCGCAGACGCAGTGCCTGCAACATGTCGACATGAGCAGCCCGCTGCGCGTGCCCGCCATGCTGCTGGTGCGCGACAAATTCGGCATCGAGGAAATGGGCTCGTTTGAAAACGTCGTGCGGGCCCAGGAAAAGGATTGGCAGCGCCTGTCCGGCGCGCCAGCCATCGAGCGCATCACGGGCGCCGGCTACTACATCCAGAAGGACAATCCCGTCATCGTCAACGAGGCGGTCAAGATGGTGGCGAAGAAGAAATAACAACGTAGGTCGGATTAGCGGCATGCCGCGTAATCCGACACCGCTACGGCCAACAATGTTGTCGGATTACGCGAGGCGGAGCCTCGCTAATCCGACCTACATCTTTTCAACCGTGCCTCATCAGCTGTTGAAACCCCTGCCCTCGCCCGCCAGTTTCACCAGCAGCGGCGCCGGCGTCCACGCTTCGCCGTGGCGGCCTTTCGCATAGCCGGCGATCGTATCGAGCACGTTCGGCAAGCCGACCGTATCCGCGTAGAACATCGGACCGCCCCGGAACAGCGGGAAACCGTAGCCCGTCAGATACACCATGTCGATGTCCGAGGCGCGCAGGGCGATGCCCTCTTCCAGGATGCGCGCGCCTTCATTGACGAGCGCATACACGAGGCGTTCGACGATTTCCTGGTCGCTGATCTTGCGCCGTGCCACGCCGATGTCGGCGGAATGCTGGACTATCATGGCGTTGACCTGTTCCGACGGATACGCCTTGCGGTCGCCCGGCTTGTAGTCGTACCAGCCGGCGCCCGTCTTCTGGCCATAACGCCCCAGTTCGCACAGCAGGTCGGCCGTCTTCGAATACGTCACTTCCGGTTTTTCCACGTAGCGGCGCTTGCGGATGGCCCAGCCGATGTCGTTGCCGGCCAGGTCGCCCATGCGGAACGGGCCCATGGCGAAGCCGAATTTCTCGACCGCCTTGTCGACCTGTTCCGGCAGACAGCCTTCTTCCAGCAGGAAACCGGCCTGGCGGCTGTACTGCTCGATCATGCGGTTGCCGATGAAACCGTCGCACACGCCCGAGACGACGCCCGTCTTTTTCAGCTTTTTCGACAGCGCCAGCGCCGTGGCCAGCACGTCCTTGCCCGTTTCCTTGCCGCGGACGATTTCCAGCAGCTTCATGACATTCGCGGGGCTGAAGAAATGCGTGCCGACCACGTCTTGCGGGCGCTGGGTGAACGCGGCGATCTTGTCCAGGTCCAGGGTCGAGGTGTTCGAGGCGAGGATGGCGCCCGGCTTCATGACGGCGTCCAGCTGCTTGAAGACGGTTTCCTTCACGCCCAGTTCCTCGAAGACGGCTTCGATGACGATGTCGGCCTGCGCAATGTCCGCATAGGCCAGCGTGCCGCTAACGAGTGCGATGCGCTGCTCGGCCTTCTCTTGCGTCAGCTTGCCCTTCTTCACCGTGTTCTCGTAATTCTTGCGGATGGTGGCCAGGCCCTTGTCCAGCGCTTCCTGCTTCGTTTCCAGCAAGATGACGGGAATGCCCGCGTTGGCGAAGTTCATGGCGATGCCGCCGCCCATGGTGCCGGCGCCGACGATGGCCGCGCTGGCGATCGTGCGCACGGGGGTGTCGGCCGGCACGTCGGGTACCTTGCTGGCAACGCGCTCGGCAAAGAAGGCGTGGCGCAGGGCTTTCGATTCCGGCGACTGCACCAGTTGCATGAACAGTTCGCGCTCGTACTTCAAGCCTTCGTCGAATTTCATCGTCACGGCCGCCGCCACGGCATCGACGCATTTCAGCGGTGCGGGGAACGGGCCGGACATGGCTTTCACGGTATTGCGCGAAAACTGCAAAAACGCTTCGTGGTTCGGGTAATCGACCTTGCGCTCGCGCACTTTCGGCAGCGGGCGCACGTCGCCCACTTTGGTGGCGAAGGCGACGGCAGCGGCCAGCAAGTCCGCGCCGGGCGCGATGACTTCGTCGAACAGGGCCGTGCCGGCCAGTTTTTCGGACGCGACGGGCGTGCCGGAAACGATCATGTTCAGGGCCATTTCCAGGCCCAGCACGCGCGGCAGGCGCTGCGTGCCGCCCGCGCCCGGCAAGATGCCGAGTTTGACTTCCGGCAAGGCCATCTGCGCGCCCGGCGCGGCCACGCGGTAATTGCAGCCCAGCGCCAGCTCCAGGCCGCCACCCATGCAGACGCTGTGGATGGCCGCCACGACCGGCTTGGTCGATTGCTCGACGACGTTGATCAGGGTGTGGAGAGTCGGTTCCGTGAGCGCCTTGGGCGAATTGAATTCCTTGATATCGGCGCCGCCCGAAAAGGCCTTGCCGGCGCCCGTGATGACGATGGCTTTGACGGACTCGTCCGCCAGCGCCTGGCGGATGCCGGCCACGGCGGCCGTGCGCGTGGCCAGGCCCAGTCCATTGACGGGCGGATTGGCGAGGGTAATGACGGCAACGGCGCCGTTCACTTGATATTCAGCACTCATGTCTCTTCCTTATTGATTTTGCTCAGCGATGAGGTGGTTGCAAGGGATGAAGCTTCACTATACCGCATAAAAGAACGCTCGTATTATTTTTGTCGTGGCGTGCCCGGCGCCAGCATGGTACGCCATGGTACAACATCGTTTGCGGAAAGATTCTGCTGCAAGCAGCAAGGTCCCGTAGAAGCTATCACTTGGATATTCATTTAAATAATAAAAGCACAATAATAATAACGGCGTTTTATTATGCAAAGTAAAGGCTTTGTTATATGCGGGCATGGGTCAATTACGACAGTTTTGACATTATTTATTTCCGCCCCTTGTTTTTCGCCAGATGCTGGGGAATAATCAAATTGTTGATTCAAATCAATACTCTACAATTTATCCACTATAAGGCAAACCGCAGGGCAAACACTGGCGGCCGTTGATCGCGCACATTCTCACCGATTATCACCAGATGTCGATCCATGCAATAACATCGCTGCCTTATATGGATAGCAGAAAAAATAATAACAGCAGCCTTATCGTTCCCATTCCTCTTCTCACCCCGAAGGAAATACTATGGACGCAGCCAGCCATGTCAGCCACTCCCAGGATCTGGACTTACAAGCGATAAATACTGCATTGAACCGTGTCCAGGCCGTCATCGAATTCGAACTCGACGGCACCATCCTGCATGCGAATGACAATTTCCTGCGCGTCCTCGGCTATACCCTGGACGAAGTGCAAGGCAAGCACCATGCCATCTTCTGCGACCCCGACTATGTGAAAACGGCCGAATACGCCACCTTCTGGGCCAAACTGGGACGTGGCGAGTTCGACCATGGCGAATACAAGCGCCGCGCCAAGGATGGGCGCGAAGTGTGGATCAATGCGTCCTACAATCCCATCCTCGATGCGGACGGCAAACCGTATAAAGTCATCAAGTTTGCCACCGACATCACGGCCAGCAAGCGCCGCAACGCCGATTATGAAGGCAAGATCGACGCCATCAGCAAGGCCCAGGCCGTGATCGAGTTCCGGCTCGACGGCACCATCCTCGACGCGAACGACAATTTCCTCAAGTCCGTCGGCTACACGCTCGACGAGATCAAGGGCAAGCACCACCGCATGTTTTGCCTGCCAGACTACGCCAGGAGCGACGACTATGCGCAGTTCTGGCAGAAGCTGGGGCAAGGCCAGTTCGACTCGGGCGAATACAAGCGCGTCACCAAGGACGGCCGCGAAATCTGGCTCAATGCCTCGTATAACCCCATTTTCGATGCGGAAGGCCGGCCCTTCAAGGTGGTCAAGTTCGCCAGCGACATCACGGCCCTGAAAATGCGCAATGCCGAATACGAAGGCAAGGTCAGCGCCATCGGCAAGGCGCAGGCCGTGATCGAATTCGACATGCACGGCAATGTGCTGGACGCAAACGACAATTTCCTCGCCGTCATGGACTACGACTTGAGCGATATCCAGGGCGAACACCACCGCATGTTTTGCGAGCCCGAGTATGCGAGCAGCCCCGAGTACAAGAAATTCTGGCAAAAGCTCAACCGCGGCGAATTCGACGCGGGCCGCTACAAGCGCCTGGGCAACCATGGCAAGGTAGTGTGGATACAGGCCACCTACAACCCCATCCTGGACCTGAACGGCAAGCCGTATAAAGTGGTCAAGTTCGCCATCGACATCACGGAACAGGTAAACCTGGAAAACAGCATCCAGTCCAAGGCCGCCAACGACAGCCGCAAGGTCAATGCCCTGCTTGAATCGGTGGCGCGCGCGGCGCAAGGCGACCTGACCTGCAATATCGTGCCCGAGGGCGACGAACCGATCGACTTGCTGGCCGGCGGCATCAGCAAGATGATCGTCGACTTGCGCGGCGTGATCGGCAACGTGGTATCGGCCGCCAACGGCTTTGCCGACGCCTCGCACGCGATCGCCGAACGGGCCACGGGCGTGGCCGTGGGCACGCAGGCGCTGGGCGCCACGGTGGAAGAGATGAACGCGTCCATCGACGGTTTGACGTTCTCCATCAATTCCATCGCGGAAAACACCTCGAACGCCGATTACCTGGCGAAAGCCACGCAGCAGGAAGCGGAAGCGGGCGCGCGCGCCGTCGCCAAGTCGATCGAGGCGATGGACTTGATCAACCGCTCCTCGGAAGACATCGGCGAAATCGTCAAGGTGATCAGCGAAATCGCCAACCAGACAAACATGCTGGCCTTCAACGCGGCCATCGAGGCGGCCCGCGCGGGCGAGCACGGCCTGGGCTTTTCCGTCGTTGCCGACGAGGTGCGCAAGCTGGCCGAGCGCTCCTCGCAGGCAACAAAAGAGATTTCCAAGCTGATCAACGAATCCGTCAAGCGCGTCTCGACGGGCAGCGAAATCTCTCGCCAGGCCAGCGACGCCTTCGACAAGATCGTCTCGGGCGTGGCGAAGACCACCCTGGCCATTTCCGATATCTCAAAGGCGGCCAATGAACAGCTGCTGACGGCGCGCGAAGTATCCACGGCCATCCAGTACATCGCCGAGGAAACGGAAAAGTCGGCCGCCAACTGCGACAGCATCGCCCGCTCGACGGATGGTTTGAACGAGCGCGCTGGCAGCCTGAACCAGACTGTCTCCGGCTTCGTGGTGTAAGCCATGAGCCATGCGGCCACCTTGACGCCCGAGGTGCTGACGACCCTGATCGCGCTGGTGCGCCAGCATACGGGCATCGCCATGACGGCGCGCAAGAGCGTCTTGCTGGAACGGCGCTTGCAGCCTCGGCTGCGGGCGCTGTCCCTGCACAGCTACCAGGCGTACCTGGAGCGCGTCAGCAGCGACCGCGACGAGGTGGCCCATTTCATCGACCTGGTGACCACCAACGACACCCTGTTCTTCCGCACGCCGTCCATCTGGGATTATTTCCGCGACCGCTACCTGCCCGCCTGGGCCCGCGCGCATCCGGACGGCTGCCTGTCCATCTGGTCGGCAGCGGCCGCCAGCGGCGAGGAGCTGTATTCAATCGCCATGCTGTGCGAGCAATTCAGGCTGCAAGCGCCCGCTTTCCGCTACCAGATCCTGGCCAGCGACATTTCGCAGCAAATCCTGGGCGCGGCGCGGGCCGGCCAGTACAGCGGCCGCTCCGTCGAACGCATCCGCCTGTCGCATCCGGACTTGCTGCGCAAATATTTCACGCCCTCGCCGCATGGCGTCAGGGTCAACGAGGAATTGCGGCAACACGTCAGCTTTGCCCAGCACAATCTGCTGGAAGCATTGCGCCCGGCGCGGCAGTTCGACCTGGTGTTCCTGCGCAATGTGCTGATCTATTTCGATGCCGAGCACCAGGAAACCGTGCTGCGCCAGGCACGGCTCAGTCTCAAGGACGAGGGACGGCTGATCCTGGGCGAGTCGGAAACCATCGCCCGCCTCGGTACCGGCTATCAATTCGAGTTTCCCATGATTTATAAGGCGGGTAGCGCATGAACATCATCATCGACCCTAGCCTGCCGCTGCACCATGTTGGCATGGGGCAACTCAGCGTGGGCACGCATGGCGAGCAGCTGCAAGCCTTGCTCGGCTCCTGCATCGGCATCGGTTTCATCTGGAAGAATGGCCCCTGCTGCGGCCTGGCCCATTGCCTGCTGCCGGAAGCGCCGGGCACCGACAGCAGCCTGGGGGCACGCTATGTGAGCCAGGCCGTGCCCTCGCTGCTGCGGATGATGGGCGTGCGCCAGGCCGATTACGCCGATATCGAAGTGGTGCTGGCGGGCGGCGCCAGCATGTTTGGCCCGCGCAATGGGAGATTGCAAGTAGGCCGGCAAAATGCGGAAGCGGCGCAAAAATACCTGGACCAGTGCGGCTTGTCGGTGAGTTTTTGCGCGCTGGGCGGACGCCACGGGCGCCAGTTGCTGATCGATTGCGCCAACCACAGCTATGCCGTCACCGATGTGGTGGCGCAACCCGAATTAATTCCACGCAAGGAAGGCGCATATGGATATGCATGAAGCGACGGGCTTGCAAGCGCAGGCCCATGGAGAAACGGCCGCCGAGCTGTTCGGCTCCTTCCACCTGGGCGACGATGAATTCGCCCTGCCCGCCAGCTGCATCCGCGAAGTCGTCAATTACCCCGCCAAAGTCACGGCCCTGCCCCTGTCGCCCGCCTACCTGGAAGGCATGTTCACCTTGCGCGGCAGCGTCATTCCGGTGGTCAACCTGGGGCGCTTGTTTCGCGCCGATGCGCCGCGCGCCGTGGCCACGGACAAGATCGCCATCCTCGACTTCCAGCAAGTGCTGGTCGGTATCGTCTTCCAGGATACGGGTGAAATCCTGCGCGTGCCCGCCAGCGCCCGCAGCGCCCTGCAATATGCGGCCGGCGACAGCCACGCCGTCATCGCCGGCACGATCCTGCTCGATGGCGGTGCGCGCCTGCTGCAGGTACTCGATCCGCATGCCCTGCTGCGCATCGAAAACGTACCCCATGTGCTGGCCCTGCAGGCGACGGGCGCCAAGCTGAGTTCGGCCCGCTACCATGCGCAAAGCGAACGTCGGCAGTGCGTCAGCTTCCATGCGGCCGGCGCCACGTTTGCCTTCGAAATGCTGGCCATCCAGGAAATCATCCGCGTGCCGGAACTGCACAGCTCCCTGCTGAACAGCGAGCTGTGCCTCGGGCGCATGCATTTCCGCGGCAGCCAGGTGGCCGTCGTCGACTTCGGCGCCCTGCTGCAGGCGGCCGGGTCCGGCACGGCGGCGACCAGCGACCAGCGCATCATCGTCGTGCGCCTCGATGATACGACCGTGGGCTTCCTCGTCGACTCCGTCGACAGCATCGTGCATTTCTTTGGCGACGAGGTGCTGCCGATTCCCCTGCTGAGCAAAGCACGCGCCGCCATGTTTGCCGGCTGCATCACGAAAGAGGGTCTGGGCGACATCATTTTCCTCGACCACAAGGGCATCTTGTCGCAGGCGGAGATCGTCGAGATGCGCGACGGCCACGCGCGCCTGTACCCGACCGACACGGAAGCGGGCAGCGCCGCCACGCGCAAGGCGCAGCGCCGCGTCTACATCACATTTACGGTCGAAACCCGCTTCGCCGTGGAAATCGGGCAAGTGCGCGAAATCATCGACTTCAGCGGCGCCATCACCACGCCACCGGGCATGCCGGCCTGCATGCGCGGCATGCTCAACCTGCGCCAGCAAATGATCAGCATCATCGACCTGCGCCAGCTGTACGCCATGCCGCCGCTGGAGGACACGGGCGCGGGCAAGATTTTGATCGTGGAACGGGGGGCTGAGCGCTACGGCTTTCTCGTCGACCATGTCGACAACATCATGACCATCTCCGACAGCCAGCGCTTTGCGGCGCCGCAAATCATCCGCACGGGAGAGCATGACGACTTGCGCAGCGAAATGGATGAAATGATCGATATCGGCACGGATGCACAGCGCCAGACCCTGTCCGTCTTCCAGTGCGACCATCTGCTGGAAAAGCTGGGCTCGGCGCTGCCGCAGGCGGCGTAAGTTTTTTTACAAGCCCGGCAGCTTGTGCACCTTGAATTGCTCGCGCAGCTTGTTCTTCTGGATCTTGCCCGTGGCGCCCATGGGCAAGGCGTCGATGAACAGCACGTCGTCGGGCGTCCACCACTTGGCGATCTTGCCTTCAAAAAATTGCAACAGCGCTTCGCGCGTGACCGTCATGCCGGGGCGCAGCACCACGACGAGCACAGGACGCTCGTCCCATTTCGGGTGGAACACGCCGATGCAGGCCACCTGCAACACGGCCGGGTGCGCCATGGCCAGGTTTTCCAGGTCGATGGTGCCGATCCATTCGCCACCCGACTTGATCACGTCCTTGCTGCGGTCCGTGATCTGCATGTAGCCGTCCGCATCGATGGTGGCCACGTCGCCCGTGGGGAACCAGCCATCCTGCAGCACCTCGCCGCCCTCGTTCTTGTAGTACGCGGAAATGATCCATGGCCCTTTCACCAGCAAATGGCCGTACGCCACGCCATCCCACGGCAATTCCTTGCCATCGTCATCGACGATCTTCATGTCCACGCCGTAAATGGCATGGCCCTGCTTGTGCAGGATATCGCGCTGCGCTTCCTTGTCCATGGCCAGGTGCTTGGTCTGCAAGCCGCCCGTGGTGCCTAACGGCGACATTTCCGTCATGCCCCAGCCATGGATGACTTCCACGTCGAACTTGTCGATCAGGGTATCCATCATGGCTGGCGGGCACGCCGCGCCGCCGATCACCGTGCGGCGGAAGGTGGAAAATTTCAGGTCATTCTGCAAGGCATAGTTCAGCAGGCCCAGCCAGACCGTGGGTACGCCGGCCGAGAAGGTCACTTTTTCCGATTCGAACAGTTCGTATAGCGACTTGCCGTCCAGCGCCGCGCCGGGAAACACCATGCGCGCGCCAGACAGCAGCACGGAATACGGCAAGCCCCAGGCGTTCACGTGGAACATGGGCACGACTGGCAGGACCGTGTCGGTGGCGCGCACGTTCAGTGCGCTGGGCATGGCCGAAGCATACGCGTGCAGCACGGTCGAGCGGTGCGAATACAGGGCGCCCTTGGGGTTGCCCGTCGTGCCCGAGGTATAGCACAGGGCGGCGGCCGAGTTTTCATCGAACACGGGCCAGGTATACTCGTCGGAATGCGTGTCGATCAGGTCTTCATAGCACAGCAGGTCGGGAATGCTGCTGCTGGCGGGCATGCGGTCGCGGTCGCACATCAGCACGAAATGGCGCACGAAGGTACAGTCGGCGGCGATCTTTTCCACCACGGGCAGGAAGGTCAGGTCGAACAGCAGCACCTGGTCTTCCGCGTGGTTCGAGATGTAGGCGATCTGCTCGGGAAATAAACGCGGATTGATGGTGTGCAGCACGGCGCCCGAGCCGGACACGGCATAGTACGCTTCCAGGTGACGGTAGCCATTCCAGGCGAGGGTGGCGACCCGGTCGCCCATGCCTATGCCCAGGCCGTGCAAGGCATTCGCCAGGCGCCGCGTGCGCTGGTGGCAATCGCGGTAGGTATAACGGTGCAGATCGCCTTCCACCCGGCGCGACACGATTTCACCGCAGCCATAATGACGCGCTGCAAACTCGATAATGCTGGAAATCAGCAGGGGCTGATTCATCATCTGGCCCATCACTGGACTCAAGGGAAATGCCGACATCGTGTCTCCTGGTTTGGATACTCGGTTATTGTTGGAAGTTAAAGATTTTCCTTAGTTTCGTACGGTCGTGCGGAAATCGTCAACGCATTTCGATATTGCATTGCAGCATGGAATTTTTGATTCCGTTTTTTGCCGCATTGATCCCCACGACAGCGCCCGCCACGCGCCCTGGCGCTGTGCGGTAAAATCGCATTCCAGGCTGGCGCACCTTGCCGGTCCATTTTACTGACTGGAATTGCCATCACCGCTCATACCTTACCACTGGATAATGCCTTTGCGGCCTTGCCGCCCGCGTTCTATACGCGCTTGATGCCCACGCCCCTGCCCGCCCCATATTTCGTGGCCGCCAGCGCACCGGCCGCAGCCCTCATCGGCCTCGATGCCGCGCGCCTGGCCGAGCCCGACTATGTGGCGCTGCTGAGCGGCAATACGGTTGCCGAGCGTTCACTGCCCCTGTCGGCTGTGTATTCAGGCCACCAGTTCGGCGTCTGGGCTGGCCAGCTGGGCGATGGCCGCGCCATCCTGCTGGGCGATATCGCCACCGAACACGGCCCGATGGAGCTGCAGCTGAAAGGCGCCGGCGCCACGCCGTATTCGCGCATGGGCGACGGCCGCGCCGTGCTGCGCTCGTCCATCCGCGAATTCCTGTGTTCGGAAGCCATGGCGGCGCTGGGCATTCCCACCTCGCGCGCGCTCTCCATCATGGGTTCGCAGCAAGGCATCATGCGCGAAACCGTCGAGACTGCAGCCGTCGTGACACGCATGGCACCCAGCTTTGTGCGCTTCGGCTCGTTCGAACACTGGTTTTACCGCAAGAAGCCGGAAGAACTGAAAATCCTTGCCGATTACATCATCGACGGTTTTTATCCCCATTTGCGCGCTGCATCAAATCCATATCAAGCCTTGCTGGCCGAAGTCTGCGTGCGCACGGCGCACATGATTGCGCAATGGCAAGCCGTGGGCTTCATGCATGGCGTCATGAACACGGACAATATGTCGATCCTGGGCTTGACGCTCGATTACGGCCCCTTCGGCTTCATGGAAGCGTTCGATGCCGAGCACATCTGCAACCATACGGACCAGCAGGGCCGCTATTCCTACGCCAACCAGCCGCAGGTGGGCCACTGGAACTGCTATGCGCTGGGCCAGGCCCTGCTGCCGCTGATCGGTGAAGTGGCCGAGGCGCAGGCGGCGCTGGACAGCTACCAACCCGCGTTTGCGGACAAGATGAATGCCTTGCTGCGCGCCAAGCTGGGCTTGCGCACGCAACACGACGGAGATACGCAACTGTTCGACGGCATGTTTGCCCTGATGCAAGCCAACCACGTGGATTTCACCAACTTTTTCCGCGCGCTGGCGACACTGGAAATAGCCGCCCCCGAGCACGATACCGTGCTGCGCGACATGTTCATCGACCGCCCCGCCTTCGATACGTGGGCAGCGGCGTACCGCGCGCGCCTGCTGCAGGAGCACAGCGTTGATGCCGAACGGCAAGCGGCAATGAACCAAGTTAACCCGAAATACGTGCTGCGCAACTACCTGGCGCAAGTGGCCATCGAGAAAGCCCAGCAGCACGATTACACGGAAGTGGCGAAATTGCTGGAAGTTTTGCAAAAGCCATTTGACGAACAGCCCGAACACCAGCACTATGCGGCCCTGCCGCCCGACTGGGCCAGCCACCTTGAAGTCAGTTGCTCATCCTGAGGAGTCATTATGACCACCAATAAAGTCAAAAAAACCGACGCCGAATGGCGCGCCATGCTCGACTCGATGCAATACGAAGTCACGCGCCACGCGGCCACGGAACGGGCCTTCACGGGCAAGTTCTGGGACCACCATGAACACGGCATCTACACCTGCGTCTGCTGCAACACGCCCTTGTTTGCTTCCGATACGAAATTCGACTCGGGCTGCGGCTGGCCCAGCTATTTCCAGGCGCTCGACCCGGCGAATGTGACGGAAATCGTCGACCGCAGCCACGGCATGCTGCGCACGGAAATCGTCTGCGCCGTCTGCGACGCCCACCTGGGCCACGTCTTCCCGGACGGGCCGCCGCCGACCGGCTTGCGCTATTGCATCAATTCGGCCTCCTTGCGCTTCGATCCGCAGCCTTGATCTGGCAATGGCTTGGGCATTGCTCCTAAGCCATTCCTAAGATGATTCTAATAAGACCAGTGTAAAGTCTCGCCATGAAATTTCTATTCGACCTATTCCCCCTGATCGCCTTCTTTGCCGCTTTTAAACTGGGCGGCATGTATGAAGCGGCCACGCACGATTTCGTGCAGCAATATTTGTCCGGCTTCGTGTCTGGCGGCCTGATCAAGGCCGACCAGGCGCCGTGGATACTTGCCACCCTCGTCGGCATCGTCGCCACGGCTTGCCAGGTCAGCTATCTGCTGCTGCGAGGGCGCAAGGTGGACGGCATGCTGTGGCTGTCGCTGTTCATCTTTGTCGTGTTCGGCGGCGCCAGCATTTACCTGCATGACGATTTCTTCCTGAAATGGAAGCCGACCCTGATCTACTGGCTGTCCGGCCTGGCACTCCTGATCGCCTACGTGGGTTTCAAGAAAAACCTGATCCGCAAGACCATGGAAGCGCAAGTGCAGTTGCCTGATGCCGTCTGGAACCAGTTGCTGGCCGCATGGATCATTTTCTTTGGCGCCATCGGCGCACTGAACCTGTTCGTCGCCTTCGTGCTGTACAAGGGCGACATGGCCGCCTGGGTCAGCTTCAAGGCGTTTGGCGCGACGGGCATCTTCTTTGCCTTCATCGTGGCGCAAACCCTGTTCCTGGCCAAACATATCAAGGAAGACGCATGATGAGCTCCACCACCGAAAACACCGCGCCGGAAACGCGCATGCAGCGCATTCGTACCCGCCTGGAAACGGCACTTTCCCCTCTGGAATGCGTGCTGGAAGACGACTCGGCACGCCACCGGGGCCATGCGGGCGCCGCCTCCGGCGGAGGCCATTACAATCTGCGGATTATTTCTAGTCAATTTGAGGGGCTCAGGCTCGTCATGCGCCATCGACTGGTGTATGATTCCGTGCACGATATGATGCATAATGAGATACATGCATTGGCGATTGTGGCACTGGCGCCATCCGAAGTAGTGTAAGGATGGCGTTTTTGGCGTACCGGGGCAACTTGGTATGCCGTTTGCTGCAAGCGCCATGCACGCGTTTTCTTTCCATGCGTTTTTTACGAAACTTTCCCTAACAGGATTTAATAATGACTTTTAAGCCAGCCCGCTTGCTGATCGCACTACTCGCCGTTGTCGCGGTACCTGTTTTTGCGCAAAATGTTGCCGTTGTTAATGGCAAGCCTATCCCATCGTCGCGCGTTGATGCAGTCGTCAAGCAAGTCGTCGCCCAAGGCCAGCAACCGGATTCGCCGCAACTGCGCGAAATGATCAAGAAGGACTTGATCGGCCGTGAAGTGCTGATGCAAGAAGCGGAAAACAAAGGTTTCGGTAAAGATGCAGCCGTCAAGCAGCAAATCGAGAACGCACGCCAGGCCATCGTCATCAATGCCCTGGTCGGCGACTACCTGAAAAAGAATCCCGTCAACGACGCTGAAATCAAGGCGGAATACGACCGCTTCGTGGCCCAGACCGGCGACAAGGAATACCACGTGCGCCACATCCTGGTGGGCACCGAAGCTGAAGCGAAAGACATCATCGCCAAGCTGAAAGGCGGCGCCAAGTTCGAAGACCTGGCCAAGCAATCGAAAGATAGCGGTTCGGCCGACAACGGCGGCGACCTGGACTGGGCAGCGCCATCGTCCTTCCCGAAAGTATTCTCCGACGCCTTCGTGAAACTGCAAAAAGGCCAGGTTACCGACACCCCGGTGCAAACGCCTAACGGTTTCCACGTGATCAAGCTGGACGACACCCGCGCGGCAAAACTGCCTACCCTGGAAGAAGTCAAGCCACAGATCGCCGAAGCGCTGCAGCAAAAGAAATTGCAAGCGTATCAGGAAGAAATGATCAAAAAAGCGAAAGTTCAATAAGAACTGACCTCCCCGGCGCCCTTTTCGGCGCCGGTCGTGTATTCTGCGCCTGAACGCGAACTGCACGGCAGTCGCGGTCTCTTGTATCAGTTTTTGTAAATTTATTAGGAATGAACATGATTTTGAAGCCAGCCCGCCTGATCTTAGCCCTGGTCGCCGTTGTAGCGATCCCTGCGTTCGCGCAAAACGTGGCCACCGTGAATGGCAAGGCCATCCCATCGTCGCGCGTTGACCAGGTCGTCAAACAAGTCGTCGCCCAAGGCAAGCAAGCTGATTCGCCGCAATTGCGCGAAGCCATCAAGAAAGACCTGATCGGCCGCGAAGTGCTGATCCAGGAAGCCGACAAGCAAGGCTACGGCACGCGTCCGGAAGTCAAGTCGCAGATCGACAATGCCCGTCAAAGCATCATCATCAACGCCCTGCTGGCCGACTACGTCAAGAAAAACCCCGTCAAGGACGCTGAAATCAAGGCCGAGTACGACAAGTTCAAGGCACAAGCGGGCGACAAGGAATACCATGCACGCCACATCCTGGTCGCCACCGAAGCGGAAGCGAAAGACATCATCGCCAAGCTGAAAGGCGGCGCCAAGTTCGAAGAACTGGCCAAAGTATCGAAAGACGGTTCCGCAGCCAATGGCGGCGACCTGGACTGGGCTAGCCCTGCTTCGTACGTGAAGCCATTCTCCGACGCCATGGTTGCCCTGAAACCAGGCCAGGTCACGCAAACGCCAGTGCAATCGCAATTCGGCTTCCACGTGATCAAGCTGGAAGAAACCCGTCCGACGAAGTTGCCGGCACTGGAAGAAGTCAAGGGTCAAGTGGCCGAGTCGCTGCAACAGAAGAAACTCGCCGCCTACCGCGACGAACTGATGAAGAAAGCCAAAATCCAATAAAAACGCCTGATATAACCTGCTGCGCGTCGCGCTTTGCGGCCTGCGATGCTCACCGTGCTCCAGCACGGTTGCGCGTCTCGGCCACAAATCGCTGCCGCTCGCTACGGTTCTATCAGCCGTTTGGATGGCTGAACAAGAGCGCTCTTCGGGGCGCTTTTTTTACGCCTGAAAAAAGCGAGATGCGATGGATTTACATACAGAACTGAAGGCCGCGCTGGAAGCGGCCGCTGAACCGGGCCGTGCGGCACCCATGCAGGCCTACATGCGCGAGCAGTTCATCTTCCTGGGCGTGGCCGCACCGCAGCGGCGGATGGCCGCCAAGGGCCTGCTGGCAGGTTTGAAGGGCATCGATCCCGCAACGCTGCTGGATCACGCGCAACGGCTGTGGCAGCAGCCGGAACGCGAATACCAGCACGTGGCGCTCGACATGCTGGCCCTGCACTGGCGCCAGCTGGGCATCGAGCACATCCCCGCCCTGCTTGGCCTGGCGCGCCAGCGCGCGTGGTGGGACAGCGTCGACGGCATGGCCGGCATTGTCGGCGACGTGCTGCAGGCTGAGCACCTGCGCGGCGGCGATGGCCATGCGCACATGGACGCAGCCTTGCGCCATGACGATTTCTGGCTGCGCCGCATCGCCATGCTGCACCAGCTGGGCTGGCGCGCCGACACGGATGCGGCCTGGCTATTCGGCGCGGCGCTGGCGCTGGCCCACGAAAACGAGTTTTTCATCCGCAAGGCCATCGGCTGGGCCTTGCGCGATTACGCGCGCCACGCGCCCGAGGCGGTGACTACATTTGCCAACGCGCACCGCCAACTGCTCTCTCCCCTCAGCCGCCGCGAAGCGCTGAAGCACCAGCCACGCTGAAGGCCGAGCCGCCCAGCAGGCGCAGCGCGGCGTCGATGCGCGGCGCCGCATCCCAGGACGGCACGGGCGCCAGCAAGTCCAGCGCCATCTGGCGCAGCGGCTCGGCGATCACCATGGCCAGCAGCAAGCCGGCCAGTTCCTTCCCATCGTGCAGCACCAGATGGCCGCGCGCAGCCTGGCGCTGCAGCCACTCGGCCAGCAGGGCCGTGCCCCGCTCGATGCCGTTGCGCTGATACACGGCCAGCAGATCGGCGCGGGCGGGAAACTCCGTGCACAGCAAACGGAACAGGCCCACGGCGTCCGCCGTCAGCACGCGCGCCGCCATCGCCTGCAAGATCTCTTTCAATAAAGGCAACACTTCGCCAGGCGCGGCCGCATCCTGCGCCATGGCCGGCAGGAAGGCATCCGTCCAGCCGCGCACCACCAGGGCGACCAGTTCCTCACGGTTGGCCGCATATTGATACAGCGACTTCTTTGCCATGCCCGCGTGGCGCGCCACCGCTTCCATGGTCGTGGCCGCATAGCCTTCGTGCAGCAGCAGCCAGGTGGCGGCCTGCACGGCCGCCTCGCGCGCTTCCTCCGGCGGGCGCGCCGGACGGCCCCGTCCACGCACAGCCTTGCTCTCATCTTCCCGCATGCCCGCTCCAAGCTTGATCGATGGACGATTTTACACTGAATCCAATTTTGGAAACGCTATACGTTTCTTTAATATATAATTGTTTTACCCAAACAACGGAGAATGACATGACGCAGCATATTCAATTCCCATGGAACATCACCGACACGGGCGACTTGCTCGACCCGTTCCCCCTGCACCTGGAAACGGGCATCACGCGCCTGCAAGACGGTTGCCTGCTGGTGGCGGCGCGCACCGAGCTGCACGGCTGCAGCGGGCGCATGCTGGACTGGTGGTTTACGTTTTTCGAGACGACACAGCACATCAAGTGGTGGCACCCGCACGATCACGTGGCCCATCACGGCTGGAACGGCGCGTGGAAAAAGGGAGAGAGTTACTACGGCGCCTCGATCGAGGCAGTGGAATCCCTGGGCGACATTCCGCCCGTGAAAGCCAAGCTGAAGTTCCATGATCCGAAAGACGTGTTCGATGCGGAGCAACTGCGCCACGCACAGGACAGCGGCGCCCTGTCGGCCGCCGTCTGCGCGCGCATCGGCTTTGGCGATTACGTCGTGCTTGACCCGTACGGCGATCCGCTCGACGGCGAAATGCTGCACCTGGCGCGCGATACGCCCACGGGCTGCGTGCTGCGCAGCCGCTTCCTGCTGGGGCGCAACAGCCTCAACCCCGTGCGCGACGTGCCCGACGTGCTGGGCCTGAACTTGCTGCGCCATTGCTACAGCGAATTTACCTATCTGTCGCGCTTTCTGCCCTCGCTGTACTACGGCGAACACGCCAACGGAGAGCAAGCGCCGCTGCCGTGGTAAAGAGCCGCATCACAGCCGCTTGTGCATGCGCGCCAGCGGCAGCTTGATGCCATCGGGCAAGTCCAAGTGAAACTCTTCCGTGACGGCAAAGCCGCTGGCCAGGTACAGCGGCACGCCGGGCAAGGTGGCGGCCAGTTCCAGGGCGGTAAAGCCGGCGGACAGCGCCTGGCGCTCGCAATGGCGCATCAGCATGCTGCCCAGGCCCTGGCGCGCGGCCGCGGGTTCCACAAAGAAGGCGCGGATGCGGCCCGGCTGGCTGGCCGGATCGAGCAGCGGGTCCGGCCCGCTCTTGGCGCGGTCGGCGCCATACAGGGTGGCGCGCTGGCTCCATCCGCCGCAGGCCAGCATGGCGCCATCGCGTTCGATCACGAAATACGTCCGGTCGGCAACGAGTTGCGTATCGACGCCGAACACGTGGCGCGTCACGGACTCGGCCTGTTCCTGCGTATAAAACCCCGCGCTCAGCTCCACGCCGGAACGGGCGATCAGCGCATTCATTTGCGGCACATCGGCCGGCTGCGCCACGCGCAGGCGCGTCAACGCGCCAAAGCTGAACCAGGCACGGCTGATGCGACCGTGCGTCACTTCATATGTCGCCACCAGTTCCTGCGCCGATACGCCATCATCCGTATCGCCATGGACGATTTCATGGTCGATCACCAGCTTGCCGCAAGCTATGCGGTTCAGCAACTGCGCATGCGGTTTGCTGGCGGCGAAGCGGGCCGTGAAGCGGGGGCCGATCTGCGCGCTACCCGTTGCCAGCAAGGTATCGGGATGCTGGAATTGCTGTGCGTCATCGGCATAGATGGCCAGCAAGGCCGGCACGTCGTGTGCGTTATAGGCATCCAGTTGTGCCTGGACCACCGCCGTGGCCGAAATGAGTGTATCGTTGGCAAGCGCCATGCATGCACCTGTTGTGATGTGGTTGGAAAGTTGCAAAGCGTAACACTGTCGCTCCTGTCGCGGCGCGGTTTGCTGCGATAATTGTAAGATTCGTTATCAGATTCACCGCAAGAGACATCTTGCGGCGTCACCAATCAATCGCAAATCGCAGCAGGAGTAGATATCATGAAATGGGAAGGCAATCGCGAAAGCGACAATGTGGAAGATCGCCGTGGCGAAGACGGTGGCGGGGGCGGCGGGGGCGGCTTTGGTTTTGGCGGGCGCTCGATCGGCATCGGCACCATCGTCATCGCCCTCGTCGGCTCGTATGTGCTGGGCGTCAATCCCTTGACCTTGCTGAATCTGCTCAGCGGCGGTGGCGGCCAGGTCAGCACCCAGCAAAGCCAGGCACCGGCGCGCCAGCCGCCCGAATCGGACGAGATGGCCCGCTTCGTGAAAACCGTGCTGGCCGATACGGAAGACACGTGGGGCGCCCTGTTCAAGGCCGAGGGCGGCAGCTATGTGAAACCCAAGCTGGTGCTGTTTTCCGGCAGCACGCCGACCGCTTGCGGCACGGGCCAGAGCGCCAGCGGTCCTTTCTACTGCCCTGGCGACCAGAAAGTCTACCTGGATCTCGATTTCTTCAATCTGATGCAGCAGCGCTTCAAGGTGTCGGGTGAATTCGCCGAAGCGTATGTGATCGCCCATGAAGTGGGCCACCACGTGCAAAACCTGCTGGGCTTGTCCGAGAAGGTCGACAAGGCGCGCCGCACGCAATCGGAACGCCAGGCCAACGCCATGTCCGTGCGCCTGGAATTGCAGGCCGACTGCTTTGCCGGCGTGTGGGCGTATCACGCGAACGCCGACCGCAAGATCCTGGAACAGGGCGATGTGGAAGCGGCCCTGAAAGCGGCCACGGCCATCGGCGACGATGCGCTGCAGCGCCAGTCGCAAGGCCATGTCGTGCCGGACTCATTTACGCATGGCACCTCGGAGCAGCGCGTGCGCTGGTTTACCAAGGGCATCGAAAGCGGCCAGATTTCCCAGTGCAATACGTTCGAGGCACGCCAGTTGTAGTGCCACCACGCATGCCGCCCTGCGGGCCGGCATGCGTATCCATCAGGGCACAGTGACGTCGTAGCGCTTGCCCAGTCTTTTCAGTTCACCCGTCTCGATCAGGTTATTCAGCTCCTGGTCGAACTGCAAGCGCAGCTTGTCGAAGGTGGGCGAGCGGGGGAAGGCGAAATAGCCGTTTTGCAGTTCTATGACTTTGGGTAATGGTTTCACCTGGCGTCCATAGCCGAGGCGCGCAATCACGGGATCGGTGTTGCGGCGGTTGCTGACAAACACGTCGACGTGGTTGTGCACCAGCATCTTCAAGCCATTTTCCACATTGTTGGCCACGCTGACCTGCAAGCCGGGCCGCACGCGCTCCCAGTCCGCGCCATAGGCCCAGCCATTGAGCAGCACCACCCGGCGGTTCTTCAACACCGCGTAGTCGCCATCCCAGCCGAAGCTGGCATCCTGGCGCGTATAAAAGACCATCTGGTCCTGGTAGAACGGCTTATCGGAAAACACCATGCTGGCGATGCGCTCGGGCGTCTTGTAGGGGCCGATCAGGATATCGGCCTGGCCCTGCACCAGCATGGCTTGCGCGCGCGCCCACGGCACCATGCGAAAACGCACGGTGTTACCCGTGCGCGCCGCCATCAGGCGCAGCAGTTCCGCGCCCAGGCCGCCATATTCACCGCTGTCCTGGTACTCGAACACGCGCTCGAACTGCGCCCCCACGGCCAGCAATTCCCGAGCTGGCGCCTGCGATGGCACAGCCAGCGCAGGCGCCAGCAGCGCCAGAGCCAGCAAGCGCCGCCCTGCTCCGTTCATCAGCCGACGATGCGCAAGGAGTAATCGGTGGCCCGCACATCCTTGGTCAGGCTGCCGATCGAGATGCGGTCCACGCCCGTTTCGGCAATCGCGCGCACGGTATCGAAGTTGATGCCGCCGGACGCTTCCAGCAAGGCGCGGCCTTTGGTGATGGCCACGGCCTCGCGCATCATGTCGTTGCTGAAGTTATCGAGCAAGACGGAGACGGCGCCCGCATCCAGCGCTTCCTGCAATTGCGCCAGGGTTTCCACCTCGATCTGCACGGGCACGCCCGCGTCGAGGTTGCGCGCGTTTTCCAGGGCCTGGCTGACGCCGCCCGCGGCCGCGATATGGTTTTCCTTGATAAGGATGCCGTCGTACAGGGCCAGGCGCTGGTTCTTGCCGCCACCGACGCGCACCGCATACTTTTGCGCCAGGCGCAGGCCGGGCAAGGTCTTGCGCGTATCTAAAATGGACGCCTTGGTGCCGGCGATCACGTCGACATACTGGCGCGTGGCCGTGGCCACGGCCGACAGCAGTTGCAGGAAATTGAGGGCGCTGCGCTCGGCCGTAAGCAAGGCGCGTGCAGGCGCTTCGATGGTGCAGACGACGCTGTCGGCCGCCATCATGTCGCCTTCGGCGTAATGCCAAACGATGTCGATGCTGCGGTCCAGGCTTTTCATGATGCCTTCGAACCAAGGCGCGCCGCACAGCACGGCTGCTTCGCGCACGATGACACGGGCCGTGACGATGTGGTCAGGCGGCACCAGCTCGCCCGTCAGGTCGCACTGGCCCACGTCTTCCAGCAAGGCGGCCAGCAAATTGCCTTCGAATGCGCGCGCCAGGGCGGGATCGAAAGGGGCGAAAGAATTAACGAGGGTACTCATGCTGGACCGATTCCTTGGAACAATGTGGTTTCTTTTGCCAGGTCCGCGCCCGGCTTCAGGCCCGCCTTCTTGGCGGCGGCAAAATCGAGCATGCGGTTGATCGAGCGCACGGCCAGCTGGCCGACGGCAGGATCGACGTGGATTTCGTTGTGCATGTTTTCCAGCGTTTCGGCCAGGTTCAGCAAGCCATTCATGGCCATCCACGGGCAATGCGCGCAGCTTTTGCAGGTGGCGCTGTTGCCGGCCGTGGGCGCTTCGATGAAACGCTTGCCCGGCGCGGCCGCACGCATCTTGTGCAGGATGCCGTTGTCGGTGGCGACAATAAACGTGTCCGTGTCCATGGTTTGCGCTGCCGCAATCATTTGCGACGTGGAACCCACCATGTCGGCCAGCGCCACCACATTCGCGGGCGACTCCGGATGCACGAGGACTTTGGCTTGCGGATACTCTTCCTTGAGCAAATCGAGTTCGATGCCCTTGAATTCGTCGTGCACCAGGCATGACCCCTGCCACAGCAGCATGTCGGCGCCCGTTTGCTTCTGGATATACGAGCCCAGGTGCTTGTCGGGTGCCCACAGGATTTTCTTGCCCTGCGCATGCAGGTGGGCAACGATGTCGAGGCCGATGGACGACGTCACCATCCAGTCCGCGCGCGCCTTGACGGCCGCGCTGGTGTTGGCGTAGACGACGACCGTGCGGTCCGGATGGGCGTCGCAGAAGGCCGTGAATTCGTCCACCGGGCAGCCGAGATCGAGCGAACAGGTCGCGTCGAGGTCGGGCATCAATACCGTTTTTTCGGGACTGAGGATTTTCGCCGTTTCGCCCATGAAGCGCACGCCGGCCACGACCAGGGTCTTGGCCGGATGGTCGCGCCCGAAGCGGGCCATTTCCAGGGAATCGGAGACGCAGCCGCCCGTGGCTTCCGCCAGGTCTTGCAGGTCGGCATCAACGTAATAGTGGGCAACGAGCACGGCTTCGCGCTCGATCAGCAGGCGCTTGATGCGCGTGATCAGTTCGGCTTTTTCAGCCGGGGAAGGCGTCGCTGGCGTGCGTGCCCAGGCGTGGGCAGTGCAGCTGGCTCCGTCTTGTGGATGTTCATACTCGACGGATTTGATGGCTAAAGTTTGCATGGCTGTGTCAAACAAAAACGGGATAGACCGGCACGATTGCAATAAAGCAGGTGCGCCGGAACGAAAGGACCGCGGCGCGTCGGTGTGGTGATACCAGAGTACACCACCAGCTTTCCAAACGCCTGATAAAACCGTAGCGAGCGGCAGCGATTTGTGGCCGAGAAGCGCAACCGTGCTGAAGCACGGTGAGCATCACAGGCCGCAAAGCGCGACGCGCAGTAGGTTTGATCAGGTGTTTAATCAATACCCTGGCTCTTGAGGTAATCCTCATAGTTGCCACGGTAATCGACCACTTCATCTTCCTTGATCTCGATGATGCGGTTGGCCAGCGAAGAGACGAATTCGCGGTCATGCGACACGAAGATCAGGGTGCCCGCGTATTTTTCCAGCGCGATGTTCAGCGATTCGATCGATTCCATGTCCATGTGGTTGGTCGGCTCATCGAGCATCAGCACGTTGTGGCGGCCCAGCATCAGCTTGCCGTACATCATGCGGCCTTTTTCACCACCGGACAGTACCTTGACGGCCTTTTTCACATCGTCGCCGCCGAACAGCAAGCGGCCCAGGATGGAACGCACGGCCTGGTCGTCGTCGCCCTCTTTTGTCCACTGGCCGATCCAGTCGGTCAGGTTCGTGTCTTTGGCGAAATCTTCCGTCGGGTCTTGCGGCATGTAGCCGACGTTGGCGTTTTCCGCCCACTTCACGCGGCCCTGGTCAGGCTGCAGGCCGGCGATGTCGCCCGCGATGCAACGCAGCATGGTGGTCTTGCCGGCACCGTTGGCGCCGATGATGGCGATGCGCTCGCCCGCCTCGACCATGATGCTGAAATTCTTGAACAGCTGGCGGTCGAAACCTTTCGAGATGTTTTCGACTTCCACGGCCAGGCGGTGCAATTTCTTTTCGCCGTCGAAACGCACGAACGGATAGGCGCGCGACGATGGCTTGATGTCGTCGACCTTGATCTTTTCGATCTGCTTGGCGCGCGACGTGGCCTGGCGGGCCTTCGATTTGTTCGCCGCGAAGCGGCGCACGAATTCCTGCAGCTCGGCAACCTTGTCTTTCGCTTTCGCGTTGTTGGCCAGCTGCTGGTTGCGCGCCTGGGTCGAAGCGAACATGTATTCGTCGTAGTTGCCTGGATAAATCTTCAGGGTGCCGTAGTCCATGTCGGCCACGTGGGTGCACACCTGGTTCAGGAAGTGGCGATCATGGGAAATGATGATCATGGTGGAATTGCGCTCGTTGAGCACGTCTTCCAGCCAGCGAATCGTGTTGATGTCCAGGTTATTCGTCGGCTCGTCGAGCAGCAGGATGTCCGGGTTCGAGAACAGCGCCTGCGCCAGCAGCACGCGCAGCTTCCAGCCTGGCGACACATTGCTCATCGGGCCCTGATGCAGGTCGATGGCGACACCGGCGCCCAGCAGCAGTTCGCCGGCGCGCGATTCAGCCGTGTAACCGTCGTATTCGGAGACTTTGCCTTCCAGATCGGCGGCCTGCATGTAGTCGTCGTCGGTCGCTTCCGGGTTCGCGTAGATCGCGTCGCGCTGCTGGATGGCAGCCCACATTTCCGTGTGGCCCATCATGACGACGTCGAGGACGCGCATGTCTTCAAAGGCAAACTGGTCCTGGCGCAGCTTGCCCAGGCGTTCGTTGGTATCGAGCATGACGTTGCCGCCCGACGGATCCAGGTCGCCGCCCAGGATCTTCATGAACGTCGACTTGCCGCAGCCGTTCGCGCCGATCAAACCATAGCGGTTGCCGTCGCCGAACTTGACGGAGATATTCTCAAACAATGGCTTGGCGCCAAACTGCATCGTAATATTTGCGGTTGAAAGCATTAGTGAGGTCTTTATCCAGTGAAAACAGGTAGTTAGGTACTTTTCTCCCATTATACAGCAACCACCATGAACCACTATCCTGACCACTACTCCTGGTGAGCTGCCTGAGCAGGCTGTTTTCACCGCTCATATCCTCGGGTTTCCGGCAGCTGGCCAGCGGGCTGTCAGCCGGTTTACACCGTTCGGGCTTGGGCCTGGCCCACTTGTTACGCTTTATTACGGCCACGCTGCCGCCTTGATGGCGGCAGCGTCCTGCCTAATAACCGCTGACAAAAAATCATTCACTCCGTGTTATATCAGGATAGTTGTCGCGTCCCCTGATTTACCGTAGCATTGCCGAGTTTCTCCTTGCCGCCAATCTGAAATCGCCGCCCAGAACACCCTTTTGAGAAAAATAATGCGAAAACTTCGTTCCACGATTATTTTTACCATGCTGGCCAGTTTGGCCATGCCTGTATTGTCGGCGGATAAGCCGCTCTCTTTGCCGGACCGCCTGGCTGCCCTTCGCACGACTATCGCAATCGACCATGGAAAGATGGTTGGTTCCGGTGCGGCACCATTAATAAATGCGGGCCTGGAAAGCCAATTCGTACTCATCGGTGAGGACCATGGGATTGCAGAAATTGCGAATTTTTCGGCGGCGTATTTTGAAGCATTGGCAGGTCAAGGATTTACGACGCTGATTGTCGAAAATGGGCCGGCTGTTGCCGGTGCCTTGGAAAAAGCGTTGAAGTCCAATACTGGCGTCGCCGGCATAGCCGCATTTAATCAGGCATATCCGGTCGCCACTGCTTTTTACAAGTGGCAAGCTGAGGCGCAATTCCTGACCCGTATCGCCAAAGCTGCCGGACCATCGTTCCAATTGGTGGGAATGGATCAGGAGCTCATGGGCGCTTCGAAATATTTGCTCGACCAAATGGCTGAGCAACCGCTTAATCCTTTGGCGAAAGCAAAAATCGAGGCCTTCCGCAAGCTTGAAAGCGACAACTATCGCCGAGCGTCGGAGAGCGGAGACCCGAGAGAGCTTTTCATGGTAAAAGTCCAAGAGGAAGAATTATTCGCGCTGCAGAAGCTGCTCACGGCACCTGAGGAAATGCCCGCCTTGGCGATGTTAAATTCATTGATTGAAAGCCGCAGCATTTATACTAAAAACATGACTCCGGGACAAGGATATGGGTCGAATACACAACGTGCCAGGCTGATGAAACAGTATGTGGCCAGCCATTTGACGCATGCGCCTGCACAGCGCATGTTGCTGAAAGCCGGTGCAGTGCATGTCTTCCGAGGCTATAACCCGCTTGGTGCCGGCAGCCGGGAGATCGGCAATTATTTGGCGGAATATGCGGAAGGCCGCGGACAAAAATCGCTGCATGTGCTGGTGCTGGCTCTCAAAGGCCAGCAGGCGCAATTTGCAGGCATTGGACGCGGGTCGGCCTCCACAGAAATTGAAAAAGTCGATAGCAAGTCCTCCATGGCTGGCGTATTGCCCTTCTTTGCTGCGGCGAAAGAGCATAAGGAATGGTCATTGTTCGACGTGCGTCCCTTGCTGGGATCGGCGAAAACTCTGGCGAATGGAGACAGCAGTGTCCAAGGCATGATTCAGGGCTACGATTTCGTACTGGTCATTCCCGAGGGAAACGCAACGTCGGACCTGTGACAATATCGCCATCGGCCCTCGGCTGCAGCGCGGCACTGCTGCGCATGCCGCGGCTCATGCCAGGCATCTCCACGATCCAGGCATGCGTTCAGTCGTTACCACCCGGATGCTTGCGCATCCTGGACTCAAAAAACTGCCACGCGGCTGCCGGCGTATCAACGTCATGGTTCATTTCACCGAGCAGCTTGCGTTCAGCAATCGCACGATCGATGAGGGCGGCCAGAAAAGCGACGTCGACTGCCAGGACGCCCAGCCGCCGCATAAACCCTACTCAGAATTACAACAAATCAGTGACAATTGATTAGAATTATTGATATTCAACCAACTACAATTAGTAGGAATCATCCTACACGGTGAAGTAAATTCTCTATATTTGATTCAACTTTTTGGGAGGAAATATGAAATTTCATATGTTCTTGACGCTTCCAATGTTGCTCTCCCTGGCTGGCTGCGCAGGCATGATACGTACTCCACAAGATCAGGCAACTCAAATTGATTTCAGTGCGAGCTACATGAATTCCCTGTCAGAAAAATATAAACCCAACGATAAGCTAACCAGCTCGAACTTCCATCAGCAACTCATAAACTACGATAGCCTCGAAGGCAAGGATCTAGATGAGGAAGCCAGGAAGGCTGACATTGGAATCAAATCACTTGCCCTTGTCGACATTCATTCATTGACAAATGGCTTGCACAGTATTGAAGCCGATATTTCGCGGCACTTGACATATAAGGCTATCGAAGAAAATCGTCTGAAAGCCCTGGAAAAGGAATTTTCGGCACTCAACAAAAAAACACCGCCGTCTGACGTCGCGATAGCTGCGCTGCAAGATAAAATTGATGAAAGAAAAACAAAACTATCTGAAATTGCATCAACGTTGAGAAAATTTGAAGCGGATAAGTCATCGCAAATCTTGCTCATCGAGGAAAAAAAATTAATAGTAAAAACGATCGATGGGAAGGTTTACCAGACATCGGAAAAAGACCGAATGCGCATACGAAACGGGATAGTTCGCGACTTCATGGCCATCGCCGACCATAATTACATGCAATTCAAGAACGAATTGCTGGCTGGACGGGTGCGTACCGATACGATTGCGGACATCACTGAACTTCTGTTATCCACAGCCACCACGCTCACCGGTGGCCTGATGACCAAGACCAACCTGGGTGCGGCATCAACCCTGTTAAAAGGATCGCGGGCAACCGTAGACAAGAATTTCTTCGCGCAACAAACCATGCGGGCCATTATCAACTCCATGGAGGCAAGCAGATCTTCGGACAAGACCGTCATTATTTCAAAAATGAACAAGTCCACGAGTGTCTATCCTATTAGCGAAGCGATTTCCGATGTTCAGCGGTATCAAAGCCGGGCCAGCCTCTTCCTGGCGGTCCTGGATCTGGCGAACCAATCAGGCAAAAGCGCCGTTTCGTTAGAGAAGGACCTGAATACAGAAACCATGCAATCGATAAACTAGGGCAATGCTATGGAAAATTATCCATGCATCATGATTGCCTTGTCCGTCGTTAGCAGTTAGGCTGCGTGCTCGCCCGCCACCAGACATTGGAATTGTGCGGGCGCATCCCAACCCTACCGGACTCACAGGCATCACTTGAAAAAAACTACCATTGCCGCCGCTGCGGCCATCATTGCCATCGCCACCACCGTCTACGCTTCGCCGTACTACACCTTGCACCAGATTAAGACTGCGCTGGCCGAGCGCAATGCCGAAGCGCTGGCCGCACACGTGGACTTCCCCGCCCTTCGCGCCAGCGTCAAGACGCAGCTGGAAGCCAGCATGGCCCGCAGCATCGAGGCGACAGCCGGCAGCGGCAACCCGCTGGCCGCCCTGGGACAGTCGATCGCGAACGCCATGCTGGGCAAGATGGTCGACACCATGGTCTCGCCCGCCGGCGTGGTCGCGCTGGTCAACAAGAGCGCCGTCAGCCCGCAAGCAGAGGTGAAAGCGAATCCGGATGCGCCCGCCGATGGTGCACGGAAGAAGGCCGACTATACGGCGGGCTATGCCGGCGTGAACACGTTCGTCGTGCGCGCCAAGGATGGCAATGCGCAGGAAGGCGCGCTGGTCCTGCTGCGCCATGGCGTGTGGGGCTGGAAACTGAGCTCGATCGAGATTGCCTCGGCGATGGCCGCACATTAGCACAGCGCGCGCATGCGCCAGCAATCTGAGACACAATGCGGGTCATTTACATCAGATTGCAGGAAACTTCATGCTGAAACACACCGCCTTGGCGCTGACTATGGCCTGCGCCGCGCCATCCGCCCATGCCACGGATGGGATTGCTGGCGCCGAGCGCAGCCACTCCGTCGCCGCGCGCATGCAGGCGGAAACGTCCAGCGCTGCCGATCCTGACGCCCCCGCCCTGCTGCCCGTGCCCAGCGACATTTCTCTGGCCGAACTGGAGCGCCGCCTGGCACTGGGCCAAGCGCAGGCCGCTGAAAAACACTATACCAGCGCGCTCGACCCGGCCATTTTGAACGGCCTGGCACAGCAGATGGATTGCCTGGACATCATCGGCGTGCAGCCGTTCGGCTTCCCGCTCGATCAAACGCAGCCCACCGTCCTGAGCGGCGCACACCTGCTGGCCCGCTGCCCGGACAGGGCTTACGTGACGATCACGGCGATGTCGATGGCGGGCAAGACGGGCAAGCGCGTCAGCATTTCGCCGCAATCGTTCCAGCAGACGGTGGATGGCAGGCCCGCGCGGCGCCTGTATTACAAGGCGCCCAACGGGCGCCAGAAGGAATCGCTGACCATCGCCAATGGCAGTTATGTGTATGCGCTCGAATATTGGTCGCTCGATGACAGCCAGCAAAGCGGCATGGTCGGCAAGCGCAGGATGGAAACCTTGACGTTGCCGCAATAAAATAGGCGCGAAAAGGTGAAATACTGTATATTTATACAGTTATTGACTATCCCCCTTTCGAGCATGCCTGCACACCCGCACAAGGACTTACCCTACACTATCTGCATCAGCGCCACGATCGATGCGGAGGTCGAGCAAACCATCCTCGACGGCTTGAATGCCTATAACGATGCGATCACGGGATACCAGGACAGGCAGGTATTGAGCGTGGTCGTGCGCGACCGCGACAGCCAACGGGTGCTGGGCGGCGCCATGGGCCGGACCTCGCTGGGCCTGCTGTTTCTCGATCTGTTCTATTTGCCCGCCGCCTTGCGCGGGCTGGGTCTGGGCAGCCAGATACTGGCGCAATTCGAAGAGGAAGGACGCCGGCGAGGCTGCGCTTCGGCGGTGCTGTACACCATCAGTTTCCAGGCACCCGAGTTTTACGAGCGCCGCGGCTGGCGCCGCTTCGGCGACATCGCCTGCAGCCCGGAAGGCACGAGCCGGGTATTCATGAGCAAGGCCCTGTAAGCCGTAAACGACAATGGCTGGCGGCAAACCTGCCGCCAGCCACTCGACAACCGCTGCTTACATGCCCAGGGACTTGAGCAGGTCGGCGTTGTCGTCGTCTTCCGGTTCCGCTGCAGGCGCCGGGGCGGCGTCCCGTTCGCGGTTCGCGAATTCGCCATCCATCAGCGAGTCGGCGTCGACTTCGCGCGAATCGAAATCATGCAATTTGATGAACTCGGTACGGTCGATCGCCAGTTCCAGGTAGAAAATATTGTTCTTTTCCGTGTAGAAAGTGACGCGGCGCATTTCCGGGCGGTCCAGCGGCGTGTCGACGCTGAGCATCACCTGCTTGTTCAGCACCAGCATCTTCGGCTGGCTCTGGGTGATATTCGTTTGCAGTTCGCGCCGCACCTTGCCCGTGAAGTCGCCCACGATCTGGTTCATCAGCTCGCCCATGATGTTCGACACTTCGTCCGACGTGTAGAAACTGGCCAGCTCCGACTTCGGCATACCCATGTGCAACATGTAGCGCTCGTAGATTTCCATCGCCGTATCGGCGGCAAAATTGAGCACGACCAGGCCCGTGAAACCACCATCGAACATCACGAAGCAGCCGATGTCCGGCTTCAGGCCCGTCTTGGTGATGCGCTGCACCATGCCCGAATAATTGACCTTGCTTTGCGTTGCAACGTTGAGCACCCGAACCACCGAGTTGCACAAACTCATCAACAAATCTTCTGTACCGTACACAACATCCTTTTCTGCATCCATGAGCAACCTCTCCTACTATTTTAAAGATGACAGCACTGTTCCCTGTCCGCCGCGAGCCGAAATACGACAGTTTCGCTCAGCAAGCGGACGACTTCACCTTTGCATGTCTGACCTTGCGTGGCAGCGCGCGCCGCGTTGCCGCCGGCACGAACCGCCCTCTTACCTTTTTCCGTATAGAAATAAGTATCAGATGCGCAGAATACCCAGATGTAACATTTCCGTCCAGCCATACCTGCATTTACTTGATGATCTGTGCAGAAATACCATATCCGGCCTGGGCACTGGCGTCAGCACAGGAAATAGTAACTAAAAATCAAGGGCGCGCAAGACCACGCCGCTGACCAGCAGATCGCGGCTCAGGTAGGCGAATGCACGCTGGCCGATGCGCAGGCGGTGGGTGTCGAAGATGGCCAGCAAGTCGCCGCCCTGCCCCTGGTCCAGGCTGTGCAATGCCGTGATGGTGATACGGCACATCTTTTCCGCCCCGAAAACGGTCAAATGGAAACGGATGGCGTCACCCGCCTGCTCGAGCGCGATGCTGTCGCGCAGGATTTCATAGGGCATGGCAGTTCTCCCCGCTGTGGGACGAATGCGCTGGCAGGGGGCGCCCGTTCATGCGGCGAACGTAGCGGCAGAATCGACATGCCGTGGCAAGTCGATGATGAAGACGCAACCATGGCCAACCACGCTTTCCACGCTCAAGTTGCCGCCATTCGCTTCCACGCTGCGCCGGGCAATCGACAGGCCCAGTCCCAGTCCAGTCTTGTTGGCGCCGGCTTGCGTAAATGGCAGGAACATGTCATCCGCGGCCTCGGGCGACAGGCCGGCGCCGTTGTCTTCCACCTCGATCCTGATCCGTTCGCCATTCGCATACGCGCGCAGCACCACGGTGCCATTTGGCACGCCAAACTTGAAGGCATTCTGCAGCAGGTTTCCCACGGCGGAGAGCAGCAAATCCTGGTCCGCATGGAGCTGCAGCAAGGGAGCGACCTCTTCCACAATCAGGGTGCAGTGCAGCAAGTTCGCTTCCAGGCTTGCCGAATAGCGCAGTTCATTGATGAAGTTACTCAGGAAGAAAACCGAACGCTGCAAGGTCAGGCCCGCCTCCACCCGCACCTCCGCCAGGGAGCGGTCGATCAGGGTGCGCAAACCCACGAGGCTGCGCTCGAGTACGGCCCCGGTCGCGCCCGTCACACCCATGCCGCCCTGCTTGAGCGCGGCGACAGCCAGGCTGGCCGTTCCCAGGTGATTGCGCAGTTCATGGGCAAAGTAGCCGATGCGCTGGCTCAGTGCCAATGCCTGTTCATTGGCAATCAGCACGTCGCGCCGCTGGGTAAATTCGGACACGGCTTCGGCAATGCCGTTGTCGAGGCAGCGGTTCAGCGTCCTGAATTCCTCGACGGCGAACTGTTCCTCCATGAGCACGGCAAGGTCGCTGACAGATTGGCACAGGTCGCCATAGTCGTGCACCACCTGGCTGACGGAATAGCCGAGCGTCAGCAATTGCCCGCCGTGCGTGGTGGCACTGCCGGCCAGTTCCGATGTACCCGCCGCACTACCGCCAGCGGGACCGGAAATGGCCAGGCTCTGCGTCATCTGGCCTGCCTCTTCCGCCTGCAGCGTGCGGATCAGCTGATCCAGGAACATGGGTATGCCGTGTTGTAACTGTTGTTCGGTCGGCAATCGCAATGGTCTCCTGGCGACTTTATCTCGGCAACGGCGCTCCAGCTCGGCGCGATGTTCCGCTAGGAATAAATGCATCATGACGTTTCCGGCAATCTCAATGATTAAGAATAAGCAAGCCTAGCGCACTGACCTGTCAAACACCGTCTGTTACCGTACATATTCGCGCCCGCCTGCCTGGCGCCGTGCAGCGCAGGCCTCGGCCAGATCCCTGTGCTATTGTCATCAGATACATCATCAGGCAGGAGTCATGCATGCTCAACATCGTTACCAGCGTCTCGTTCCGCTACATCGACCCACGCCACAAGGAACCGGGCCCTAGCAGGGAATTCATCAATCAGAACATTCTGCTACCGCCGGGCGCCCATCTGCCGCGCATGGGCGAGGCGATCGAACTGATGCACTGGGACTTGAACCGCGACATGAAATCCGGCGTCTATTCTGTGCTGTTTGTCCATACACGCATCGCCTTATTTGATGGCAACGAAAAGCCTTCCGGCTGGCACACCACGATCACCGTGGGACCGCAGTCCGACGAAATCGACGAACGTTTTCTCAGCGCTCCCTCCTGATAGCCGTGCGCCCCTTGTTCCGGGCAGGCCTGACCACCTAAAATAGTGCTTTATATTAAACATGATCGTGACGGCAACAAGCACCAATGTCACGCACAAGGAAGTCAATGAGCACACTTGTAGAAGAACAGGCAACGGCGGAAATGATGGCGTCCGTGGAAGCGTGGTTTGTCGAGCGCCTGAAGCGCACCGACCTGGAAAGCGCCGTAAATCGCACCACCTTGCAGATGGGTGTCTTCAGTGATTTATTGCTCGACTACAAACCCGGACGCACCACGGCCGACGATTTCCAGCTGACTAATGCCGATGAGTTCGCACCGAGGACGCGATCGGGCCTCGATGAAGCCGTCGTGCGCGACAGTATCGCGCCCCAGCTGGTTGCCATGGTGCAAGCGAAGCTTGAAACACTGGCCGACACGGCGCTGATCGACTACCGCTTCAGCTTTCGCGGCAAATTCCAGACAGCACAGGGCACGCTGCACCTGAACCTGCTCGACTACGTCAACGAAGGCAAGCGCCTAGCCTTGCTCGAGCGCATACACGGCTACGTCACGCAAAAACTCGAGCGCGGCAGCCGGCCGACGAAAAAGCTGGAAACTTTCTTCCTGGCGCGCCAATTGCTCGATCCGCGCCTGTTTCCGCAGCCCGATATCGCCTGGACCATCGCACAATTCGAGCGCATCGAGCAGCTGAACAAGTCGCGGCCGCAAGCGCTGGCCGAACATCGCAGCGATATCATCCAGGCCGTGTCGGCCTGGGCGGAAAAGCAGTTCCTGCCGCAGTTCTATGATGCGCAGCAATCAGCCTACCGCAGCACGGAATACACCCTGAAGCCGGACGCGGCGCCCGATGCGCAGGCGCGGCAAGCGATCGATCTGCTGCTGTATGGCGCCGTGATGATATTGCGCCACGAACCGAGCTACGCCAAGTCCAGGGGCCTCGAATTCCTGGAAAGCGCGCGCGAACTGGGCAGCGAACGGGCCGTGCGCATGCTCAAGGAAGGCAGCGGCACCTTCCCCGAAGGCGATATCCACGTAAAAAATGCGCTGCTGGAATGCCGCGCCAACGATGTGTTTGCCACGATCAGCATCGCCATCGCCCGGGAAGAGGAAAGCGCGTATGGGCAGGCGCTGGCCTTCATCACGCATTTGCTGCAAAACGGTTTTCCGAAAAGCTACCAGATCAAGCTCAAATCCAAGGTCAAGGCCTACCTGCCCGCCAAGGGACTGGCGAAATCCGATACGCACCGCTTCTTTGCCAACACCCTCGCCTGGCCCGCCCTGCAGCCGCAACTGGAAGCGTATGCGCGCGCAGCCATCGAGCAATTCGAATTCTATGCCGACACGGAAGGCGAAAAGAATTGCATGCCCGGCAGCTATGCCGTGTTTGGGCTAGGCCTGCTCGACTCTCGCTATTTCCCGCTGGTGCAGCACTACATGGCCAATGTCGACGAGGAACACCAGTCCGTGCAGGATCAGTTCACGGCGGCCTTCGCCGAACAACATGGCGTGACGCCCGCCTCCGCTCCTGTGCTGGCGGCGTGCCTGCGCGCGTGCACGGATAACGCAAAGGTGAAAATCCAGGCGGAACTGGAGGATGTGGAGACACTGGAACTGTTCTGCCAGCAACTGCAAGGGCTGGAAGGCTATCTGGTGGAACACATGCTGTATCCCGTCTGGGGCAAGCTGGAAAAGCTGGCGGCCCAGGCGCGCAAGGCGCAAGGCCGGCGCAAGGAGCTGCTGCTGGCCTTGCTTGAAGCGGCCAGCAAGACGGCCGCCTGAGGTGGACAACGTTGCGTGCGCAACGTTATGACTTTCACCATATATAATGCGGGCGCCGAAATTGCCACAAGGCATCTTTTGGCGCCTGACATTGAATCGTGGAGAAAATACATGCACCAAACACAACAAACATCGCGCATCGCCGTGCTCGCGACCGCCTTTGCCGCCACCATGGCGCTGGCCCAGCCCGCCATCGCCGCCGACGCCGCGGAACTGGCCCCGCTCGATGCGGCCAACCTGTACATCAAGACCATCATCAACCAGGATGAGGCCAGCGTCGCCAAGCTCAACGCCTACCTGCGTCCCACCCGCCTGGCCGGCCACCAGAGCGCCGAATACGCGTCGTACAGCGACATGAAGGCAGCGGACGCCAAATTCCCAACGGAAACGGGCAAGCTGATCGCCGACCTGTTCCCCGCCGCCATGCGCGCGGCCGTGACGCCGGCCGCCGAATTGCTGGCGGCGAACGTCATCGCCGCCAAGAAGGGCGCCGCCTGCCAGGCCACCAAGGCGGACCCTGTAACGGTGGAAAACGGCATCCAGACGGCCGCCGTCAGCTTCGAATGCCAGATCGTCAAGGTACCGCTGGCATGGGCACCTGCCGCCCAGCAACTGGCGAAGAGCGGCTGCAAGGTCGAGCAATGCAAGGCTGGCTTGCAAAAGATCGCCGCGACCTACACCAGCTCGTCGAAACAGACGTGGCGCGCCGTATTTGCCGTCAGCCGCGAAAAGAACTCGGAAGCCTGGCGCAACGATTTCGCGCGTGAAACCTTCGATGAAATCTGGGAATATCTGTAATCCTTCACGGATTGATAAACTGCCGATGGATAAGCCCAAACTGACACCAGTCGCCCAGCCCGCAGGCCTGGCATTGCTGCACCTGCTCGCCCCGGAGCATGTGGAGGTCACGCTGGGCGCGCAAGTGCTGGCGCTGGATTTGCCTGCCCTGCACGGCAAGCAATTGCTGGCGCTGCTGCGCCGGCTGCGTGCCGCGCAATCCAACCAGCAGGATTATGCTGGCGCCAGCGTCGAGCAAGCCGATCAGCTGTTTGGCGCCGCCATCGCCGCCGTCAAGACGGAGCTGGCCACGCGCCCGCACATCCCCAACAAGCTGGAAGCGAAGGCCTTGCGCCAGGCGGCGGCCAGGAAGCGTTAATCGAGGCGCAAGCCGGCCGCCAGCAAGGCCATCCCGTGCGCGCTGGCACGCCGGCGCCCTTCTATAATGGGAAGCTCTCTTGTTTCCGCTATTGAAAGACGCCCATGCCCACACGATTTTCCCGCCACGTATTGAACTGCGCTATTCTTGCTTTCTCAGGCTTGGCCGCCATGCAAGCGGCCCAGGCCCAACCTCAGCCGACAGGCCCCATCGACGCGCGCGCCGTGTGGCAGGAACGCTCGCTGTCGGCTTGCCGCAGCGAACAATCGACCACCGCTCCCGACGTGTGCCTGCTGCGCACCATGCAGCGCTCCGGTGCCCGCCCACAAGCCATCGCCGCCGCCAGGATGCTGGTGAAAGCGAACAATGCCGGCTTCATTTCCGCCTGGCGTCCGCTGGGCAAGGCGGCCCTGGCCACCGTCACCTATCCGTTTCGCGCCAACACGAATGAAGGCACCTTGCTGATCGGCAGCGATGGCGCGGCCATCGATGTCGACGAGAACTCCGTGCGCGAGGAAGATCGCGCCACACCGGCCTGGCGCGCGTTTGCCGCCGCCCATCCAGACTCTGTGCCGTTTGCGCCCGCCGACTTCGTCGGCAGCACGGCCACCAGCGATGGCGGCCAGAGCGTGCTGTTTTCCACGCCCCTGATCACCTGCCACGCCTGCGCCGAGGATGGCGCCCTGCTGGTCGCCTACACGATCGACAATGCGGGAATCGTGCGCGAGCGCAAGCTATTGACGATCAAGTAATGCTGTACCAAAGATAAGATAGAATTGCTTGATGGCATGTCTATACGAGTACATGCCATCGATCCAAACTTACTTATTACAGGAAAACATGCGCCGCTCTTGCCTTGCACTACACCTCACCGCCGCCCTGCTGCTGTCCAGCCCCTTCCACCTCGCCAATGCCGCGCCCGCCGCTACCGCTTCCTCCAGCGCGGCCGCGCCGCTCGTCATCGGCGAAAGTTTCAGCATCGATTCACAGGCGCTGAAAGAAAAACGCCACATCAATGTCTACATGGCGCGCGCCTGGGATACGCCGCCCGACGCACCGCTGCCCGTGCTGTACATGCCCGACGGCGGCGTGGCCGAAGACTTTTTGCACGTGGCCGGCTTGCTGCAAGTGTCGGTAGCGAATGGCACGATGCGCCCCTTCATGCTGGTCGGCATGCAAAATACGCAGCGCCGGCGCGACCTGACGGGCCCGACCGGGAATGCGGAAGACCGCAAGATCGCCCCCGTGGTGGGCGGCGCGTCCGCCTACCGGACCTTCATCCGCGATGAGCTGATGCCGGAAATCAAGCGCCGCTACCGCACGACGGGCGAGACGGCCATCGTCGGCGAATCGCTGGGGGGCCTGTTCGTGGTGGAAACGTATCTGCTGGAACCGCAGCTGTTCGACCATTACCTGGCCTTCGACCCCAGCCTGTGGTGGAATCATGGCGCCCTGCCGCGCCAGGCGGCAGCCCTGCTGGCGAAAGGCACGCAAGGCAAGCACAGCCTGTACCTGGCGTCCAGCAGCGAAGCGGGCATCGCCGTGGAAGTGCAGCGCCTGGCCGATGTGCTGGAAAAACAGGCGCCGCGCGGCTTACAATGGCACCTGGAAAAGATGCCGGAAGAAACACATGGCACGATCTATCACCCGGCAGCCCTGAAAGCGTTTCGCAGCGTCTTCAAGCCGGCCACGCCGCCGCAATAAGGGGGACGTCTACGGCGCCGGCAGCGCCTGCCCCATCTGCTCGCGCAGCCAGCGCAGCAAGGTGGTGCGGCGCGCATCGCCATCGAATGGCAGCGGCGACAGCAGGAAATAGGCGCTGCCGTCGCGCCGGAACCCGAAGGGCGCGACCAGGCGTCCGCTGTCGAGGTCTTCGCGCGCCATGAAGACAGAGCCGATGGCCACGCCGAGGCCGGCGCAAGCCGCTTGCAGGCTCAGATAGAAGTGCTCGTAAGTCTGGCTGTCGCCCTGGCCGCCGCCGTCAGCGTCGGCGTCCTTGACGGCGGCGCGCCAGTGCGCCCAGGCAGCCGGGCGCGACGCCGTGTGCAGCAGGCGCTGCGCGGACAAGTCCAGCCGGCCTTGCCCCAGCAGGGCCGGCGCGCACACGGGCGCAATCCATTCATCGCACACCTTTTCCGCATGCAAGCCCGCATCCCACAGAAAATCGTTGCGGCGCAGCGCCACGTCCACCGCGTCGCGCTGGAACGCCACCGGCCCGCCCGAGGCGAACAGGTGCAGCGGCACCTCGGGATGCCGCTGGTAAAAGTCGCCGAGGCGCGGTATCAGCCACTTCATCGCGATCGTCGGCTCGCACGACACCACCAGCGGCCCCTGGCGCACCGGCTGGCGCACGGCTTCGAGGGCAGCGTCGAGCCGCTCGAATGCTTGCTGGACGGCATCGCGCAGCTGCGCGCCCGCAGGCAGGAGGAACACGCCGCGGTTGCGGCGTTCGAACAGGGGCGTGCCCAGCGACGTTTCCAGCAGGCGGATTTGCCGGCTGACGGCCCCGTGCGTGACGTGCAGCTCCGCGGCCGCCTGGACGAAACTGCCCAGCCTGGCCGCAGCCTCGAAGAACCGCAAGGTGCCGAGCGCCGCCTGCCTAGTCATGATCTGTCACTTTTTCTCACACATATCCGCAAGATATCATCGTTTTTCATGGAAGGCCATTATAGGGATAATTTGTCTTCCGGCAGCCCGCATGCGCGCCGCGCCCTTGCCGCACAGGCGAGAAATAGTCACCGATGGCCGTGCGGGCGCCACCACTGTCCAAGGAAGACACATGATTGCATTGCTTGCCGTTGCCCTGATTACCCTGCTCGCATCCATCGTCCCCGGCCCCGATTTCGCGATGGTCACGCGCAACAGCTATCTGCATGGCCGCCGTGCCGGCCTGCTGGCCGCGCTTGGCATCGCGCTGGGCGTGCAAGTGCACGTGTTCTATACGATGTTTGGCGTAGCGCTGCTCATCGCCGGTTCGCCTGCGCTATTTACGGCGATCAAGCTGGCCGGCGCCCTCTACCTGGCCGTGATAGGCTGGAAAACCTGGGCCAACCGCGCCGGACTCGTCATCGACCTGCATGGCGGCGCCAGCGTGCCACGGCGTCAAATCTTGCTCAACGGCTTTCTGACCAATGCCCTGAACCCGAAAACGACCCTGTTTGTCATCAGCACCTATACCCAGGTGGTGGAGCCCGGCACGTCATTGACAGTCCAGTTCGGCTACGGGCTGTGCATGTCCGCCATCCACCTGGCCTGGTTCGCCCTGGTGGCCGTCTTTTTCTCGCAAGCGCGCTTTCGCATGCGCATGGTCAGCCACCAGCGGACCATCGACCGGCTGATCGGCGCGGTCCTGATGGCGCTGGGCGTCGCGCTCGCCTGCGCCAACATGGACAAACTGTAATCTGGCGCGGGACGTGCCCGCCACATCGGGCGGGTAAAATCGGCGGCCCTGCTTTTCCCGCCCGAGTCAGATACCCATGAGCTTTTTGCAATTATTAATCCTTTCCATCGTCCAGGGCTTCGCCGAGCTGCTGCCCGTGTCCAGCTCCGCCCACGTCATCATGGCGGAAAAATGGATGGGCTTGGACCCGACGTCGCCGGAGCTGACCATGCTGCTGGTGATGCTGCACACTGGCACCATGTTCGCCGTCATCGTGTATTTCTGGAAATCCTGGCGCGCCACCTACTTCAGTTCGGCCACCGCCTTCCGCAGCAATGTGCTGCTGCTCGTGGCCGCCACGGCCCTGACGGGCATCGTCGGCTTTGGCTTGCTGAAAGGCATTACGCACGTCATGAGCAAGGATGCGCCCGGCTTTGAAATCGAACACCTGTTCGGCAACGCGAAACTGATGGCCGCCGCGCTGGCCGCCGCCGGCGTGCTGATCATTGTGTCGTCGCGCCAGCAAGCGCGCCAGCATGGCACCTTGTCCATCGGCAAGGCGATGGCGATCGGCGCCGTGCAGGGCCTGTGCCTGCCTTTCCGCGGCTTTTCCCGCTCGGGCGCCACCATTTCCGCCGGCATCGCCATGGGCGTGCCGCAGCGCCGCGCCGAGGAATTCAGCTTTGCCCTGGCCGTCGTGCTGACGCCGGCCGTGCTGGCCAAGGAAGGCTGGCGCTTTTACCAGGCCGTGGCTAATGGCAGCCTGGACCATCTGCAACACGGCAACAGCCTGCTGCACCTGCTCGGCCCCAGCCTGCTGGGCATGCTGCTGTCCTTCCTGGCCGGTTTGCTGGCCTTGCGCTGGCTGTCGCGCTGGCTGGAACAGGGCCGCTGGCATTTCTTTGGCGCGTATTGCCTGCTGGCCTCCTTGGTGGTGCTGTACGTAGGGTAAAATCGCCGGGTTTACAGCTATACACATCCCAGCCAGTTTTACTGAAAGCCAACGATGAATTTCGCCGCCACCGCCGCCCTCTCGCTTGCAATGTCCACCGATGCCTTCGCGGCGGCCGTGGGCAAAGGCGCCGCCCTGCACAAGCCGCAATGGCGCGAGGCGCTGCGCACGGGCCTGATCTTTGGCGTCATCGAAGCCATCACGCCCATCATCGGCTGGGCCCTGGGCAGCGTGGCCGCGCCGTACGTGGAAGCATGGGACCACTGGATCGCCTTCAGCCTGCTGGGTATCATCGGCTTGCTGATGATACGCAATGCCCTCAGCGATAGCGATGAGGAAGAAGCGCCAGCACAGTCGCACTCGTTCTGGGTGCTGGCCGTCACCGGCCTGGCCACCAGCATCGACGCCATGGTGGTGGGTGCGGGCTTGGCCTTGCTGGGCGCCAACATCGTCGTGACGGCCGCCGCCATCGGTTTTTCCACCTTCGTCATGGTGACCTTGGGCGTGATGCTGGGCCGCGTGCTGGGCACGGTAGCGGGCCGGCGCGCCGAACTGGTCGGCGGCCTGGTGCTGATCGTCATCGGCTGCGTGATCCTGTACGAGCATATCGGCCATCCGGCAGCCTGAGCCCCGGCACGCCGGCCCCGCCTTCCTTCTCGATAGCCGCTGACGGCCTGCCAGGCGGGCGCGCCGCGCACTGTTGCTGGCGTATGATGACGTGAATCAACTTGGCTCCTACAGCCTGAAAGCAGCGATGATGCAATCGACTAAGCAATTCAAGGAAGTCGATACCGTACGCGTCAAATGTGGCGGTCCGGCAATGACGGTACTGTGCGTCGATGGCGATTACTTCACGGGCGAAGAAAACCGTACGGCTGTCTTTTGCGTGTACGAAAAAGACCAGTTCCTGTTCGAGCAAGCCTATCCCGAGTGTGCGCTCGACATCCTCCGCGACGCCTGACGGCAAGCGGCGCAGCCGGCGCCCCGCTTTGTGCTACATTCAATGTTCTGCATTCCTGTCTAGCAAGGTGACCATCATGGAAACTCTTGAGCTGCTTTTTGCCTCGCTGGTGCGCGAAACGGCCGAATCGATACGCGACCACCACGTTCCTTTTGCCATCAAACACGACGAGCGCGCCTATTTCGAGTGGATGGATGGGCATCCGATCAATGGATATATCCAGGAAGCGTATCGGGAGATCGAGGAAACAGCCCAGCAGATCCGCGCCATTCGCGCTGGATGATGACGCTTGCGGCAAACGTCGATACGGTCGTTAAGCTATGCAGTGAACGTATTGACTTAGATCAAACACTCAGCTGTTCCAATCGAATTGATAGCCCAAAGCCGGGACAATCAGGTCTGGAGGCGGGAGACATGGATCAGGAACAAAAACACCAGATCAGGGGCTATGAATTTCATGTTGCGGGGGCGCTGGAGAAGGATGGGCGTTACCGGGGCATGATTTTGATTAGCAAGCGTGGCGATACGCAGCAGGTGTACGCCAAGCCCGTGCTGATCGAAACGCCAAGCAGTTTCAAGTCCGTGCATGCGGCCTTGATCGAGGCATCGGCGTATGCCCAGGAACTCATCTATAACGGCGCCATCAAGGCACTGCTGCCGGCCGATGCGCCGCTCGCCGAAAAACAGGCGCCGCAGCCGCCGGATTTCGTCGGCAATTGACGCTGGCAAGCCGATCCGGGCACCTTGGGGACGCGTATAATGACGCGCTTTCCCGGATAAAAACTCAACACCATGGAATTTGTGAATTTACCGCTGGTCTTCCTGGTCGGCTGCGCGCTGATCGCTTTGCTAGCCAAGAAGAATGGCTATTCGTGGTACCTGTTTTTCTTTGCCATCGCCGTGCCCGCGCCCCTGTTGCTGCTGGCCTTGCCCCATGTGCTGGGCGTGGAAACCGCTTCGCTGACCGCCGTACGGCTGGGTACCGTCCTGCTCTTCCCCGTGGCCGGCTTGCTGCTGGCCCTGCGGAGAAAGAGCTGACCGGCAAGTTGCCTCAACCTGCCTGCACGCCATCGGCCAGGCGCCAGCCGACGGACAGCGCCAGTTGCTGCGCCTCTTTTTCGTTGCTGCAATCGTCGTAATCGCAGGTGTCCGCATACGCGCCGCATGCCTGGTTCTGGCTGACATACGAGCCGACCCAGCGGCCATCGCGGCGCTGGCTGGCCGTGGCGCTGATAATAAAACCTTTGTGGATGGTGGGATTTTCAAACGACATAGTTCCTCCGGTGCAAGAAGCGTCAGGAAGCTGACTGGTCTCCACTGTGCGCCACCAGCCGCCCGCAGTCTGTACGTTTGACCACACACAGAAAGCACGCACGCGCCTGCCTCGCGGCGCCGGGCGATCGGGTATGATTTCAGCATGTGTGGACGACTCGATCAAAATGACACGGCGCCCGTGCTGGCGTCATCCTTCGGCTGGACCGACGCGGTGTTCGACAGCGAGGCCGAGCCGCACCTGAACGTGTCGCCCGGCACTTACCGGCCCGTGCTGCATATCCAGGATGGCGTCCACAGGGTCGATGACGTCTTCTGGGGCTACCGCCCCGCTTGGGCCGCGCAAGCCGTGCCCGCCCCCGGCAAGAAAAAAATCCCCATCGCCATCAATGCCCGTCTGGAAAAACTCGCTGGCGCCTACTGGAAGCCCTTGCTGCGCGCGGGGCGCGGTATCGTCAGCGTTTCCGGCTGGTATGAATGGACGGGAGAGAAAGGAAGCAAGCAACCGTGGCACATCCACCGCAAGGACCGCGCGCCCCTGTTCCTGCTGGCGCTGGCCCAGTTCGGGCCGTACAAGCATAACCGCGAGGAAGCCGGCTTCGTGCTGGTGACGGCCGACAGCATGGGCGGCATGGTCGATATCCACGACCGCCGCCCCGTCGCCGTCAGCCTGGAAGACGCGCACCGCTGGCTCGACCCCGCCCTGACGCCGGAGCAGGCGCTGCATTTGGCGCGCACCTGCATGCTGGATGTAGAACTGTTCGAATGGCATGCCGTCGATAATCCGCTGGTGCCGTCTGCCAAACCCAAGCCGCCACCGCCGGCTGCGGCGCAAGGCGCGTTTGACTGGGGTACGGATTAAGCATCCGCTCCTCGACTTTTGCGAAAATGACCAACGGCTACGAATCAAGACCGCCGGAAGATTAAGATCAGCTATCAACAACTGGTGCGTATCGCGGCTCACGCTTTCCTATGCGCGCTGCCTCCGCGCTCCAGGGCATGCGCACAGTTTCGCTTCTCAAGCACAGCCCACATCCGCTCGCCATATTTTTTGCAAGCGTTCCGACGTGATAAACAGCAAGGCGAAGCATGAAGCGGGCCACGTCATTGCATCCCCGTGCAGTTGAAAGCTTGACAGCGACGGAGATTCCCGCGATGAGCATTCCATCATTTTCCTCTTCTTGCCCCTTTCTGCAATGGATGACGCCACATTCATTTCGCCGGGCACCTTCAATTTACTGATTACCAATTACCGTAAAAAAATAACTGCCAGTTCTCAGAGATACAGCCGCCTTGTATATTCAACTATTTTTAGTTACCATGTGGAAATGTTTGGCAACTATGCAACTGCCAATTCCCATCATTTCACCAAAATATTGGTATCAAAAGGTTATTCTGTGAGAAATAATACCGTAATCAGTACCTTGAGCCTTGCCTTGATTTTCTCCACTCCATTTGCCAGCGCAATAGAATCCGATTCAAACCCCATTTCAAATTTCCTGGGGGCTTTACAGAAAATTGCTGACGGTCCCGGCGCTGCGCCCGCAAAGCGCGCAGAAAGCCCGAGCGACATGAAGTCTGATGACGTATTGCAGAGCATTGCCAATGAACATGGCGCAGATAGCCGCGCTTCGTCCGGCACATGCCGTTATTTGCTGGATGATGATGGCAAGATGCTTATTGCCCAAAAAACGGAAAACTTCCACCAAGTCTCGATATTGGCGCAAATACGTGCGGCCAACGTAGCAGCGTGTTCCCTGCGCGGAGTCGGAGCATCCATTTCGCAAGCAAAAAATGATGTCGGTCAATTGCTGACGATTTCTGCGCTCAATGCGAATCAAGCCGATATGGTTACCGAAAATACACTGCGGCACGCGAAATACGCGATTACCCTGCTTAAATTAAATGCGACGGCCAATCAGAATTCCATTTCTGCATTGGAAAACGTGTTTTGGCCGAAAGGACCCGTAGCTGACTCGAAAGCTTTTGCGGTCATGACGGCGAAAGATGCAGCGACAAAATACATCGCCAATTCATTTGCATTCCTGCGCACCTATTCCAACAAAACCCTGCAGATCAAGGGACGCGTCCAGAGCATCAATGGACATGATGACCGCGCCTCAGTTACTCTCGAGGGTATCATACAGAAAGATATCAATGACCAGGGCTGGCAACATATTGTCGCGTGTAACGTCCAGAGCAAGGATGCATTGGACGATGCAGCACGCATTTCAAAGGGCGACATGATAACCGTTCAGGGCATCTTTACGCCACGGACATTGCCCGGTGTTTCGCTGGATGACTGCCGCGTTGTCCGATAAGTTCAGGCCATGCCTGCCGTCTTCCGCGGGCGCCCTCGCTGTCCCGCCCTTCGGCGCAATATAGTTCAATCCAGCCGCGCCAGGCGCCGCCATAGCGTTTCCATCGGCCCCTGGCGAAAATGCCGCAGCCAGTAACGGCTCAGCAGCACCTGCCCCGCCATGATGACTACCGCCAGGCCCAGCATCTCGGCCGGACGCAGTGTCGCACCCCAGCCCAGGCCCGGCCCCTGCAGCAGCCAGGTGCCGATCAAGGATTGCAGCAGATAATTGCTCAGCGCCATGCGGCCCACGGGCGCCAGCCATGCACCCAGCCAGCGCAGCATGAAAGGACCGGTCAGCATCAGCGCGGCCACATAGCCGGCCGCCAGCACGGGGCCGCCGGCAAACAGGCCCACTTCGAACAGGGCCGTGTCAAACACGGTTTGATACGGATCGGCTACTTGCCACGCGACAGCGCCCGCCGCCAGCAGGTTGAACGGCAAGCCCACGCCCAGTCCCACGGCAAGCACCCGACGCCACAGGCGCTGGTGGCGCTGCGGCTGCGTCAGCCAGCCACAACGCACGGACAAGATGCCCAGCAGGAACAACACGATGATATGCGGCAGCATGACGGCGGCGTACAGCAAGGAGACGAGGAAATCGTTGGCACGCAGCTTGGCGACTGCCCACGCACCGCCTTGCGTGTAGATGGCGTAACGCTGCGCAAAACTGTGCAGGTCGCGCGCGATGTCCGGTGCGCCGCCCTGCTGGCCCAAGGGAATGAGCAGGCACATGAACAGCAAAAAGCCGGCCGCCACCAGCCAGGCGCGGTTGCGCACGCGGCTGAGCCTGGCTGATGCCAGGGGCAGGATCAGCATGCCGGCGACGGCATACGAGGTCAGCACGTCGCCACTCCAGATGAGGAAACCGTGCAGCAGACCGAAGGCCAGCAGCCAGCGCAGCCGGCGCCGATAAGCCGCTCGCGCCTGCTCCCAGCTACCCAGCTGGCGTTGCAAGGAACGTGTCTGCAAGGCAAAGCCGGCGCCAAACAGAAACGCGAAGATGGGATAGAACTTGAATTGCGCCAGCGCCGCCACGCCGAAAATGACGAGCTGGTCCAGCACGGGCGGCTGCGCCGGCAAGGTGCCGTAGCGCAAGGAAATCGTGCCCCAGGCAAAGCCCCATATATTCACCAGCAAGATGCCGAACACGGCAAGGCCGCGCAGCACATCGAGCTGCAGCAACCTGCCGGGCCTGGCGGACATGGAGTTCAGGGGCGCGCCAGGGTGGGGTAATCGGTCACCCGCAGGCTGAAGCCGGACGCATCCGATTGCAGGCTCGCCTGGCTGCCGAACGGCAAGGTGACCCGGCGGCGGATGTGGCCAAACTCGAGCCCCGTCAGCACGGGCACGGGCAGGCGCTGGCGCACATAGGCCAGCATGGCGTCGAAATCGTAGCCGTTATCCATGGGACTGAGTTTATACGCGGAAAAATCGCCGAGCACCACGGCTTGCTGGCGGCCAATCACGCCCGCGTGCAGCAGTTGCAGCAGCATGCGTTCTACCCGGTACGGGTGTTCGTTGACGTCTTCCAGGAACAGGATGCCGCCGTCGATTTCCGGAAAATATGGGGTACCGAGCAGATGCACGAGCATGGCCAGGTTGCCGCCCCACAGCTTGCCTTTCAGCTCGACCTGCGGATTGCCCGTTGCCGTGCCCGTGACCGTGTGCGTGGGGCCGGCCAGGCACGACCACAGCTGATCGAGCGTAAATTGCTCGGGCTCGTCGCGGATGAAATCGTCGCAGATCATGGGACCGGCAAAGCTGGCGCGGCCCGTCTTGGCCATCAAGCCCATGTGGAAGGCCGTAAAATCGCTGTAGCCGACAAACAGCTTGCCGCTGTCCGCCATGAGGCCGAAATCGATGTCGGACAGGATGCGGCTGATGCCGTAACTGCCGCGCAAGGCGATCACCACCTGCACGGCAGGGTCGGCAGCGGCGGCATGGAGCTGCGCCAGGCGGCCCGCATCCGTGCCGCCGAAGCGCTGGAATCTATGTTCGTGATCGTAGTAATTGTGGACGGTGGCGCCTTGCGCCTGCAAGCGGCCGATACCGCGTGCCAAGGCCGCCTCGTCGGGCGCATAACCGCCCGGCGCGACGATGGCGATGCCAATCTCAGGTGTCTTCAAAATATGCCCGGCTAGTCAAGTGGTGGGCGCGCCTGGCTCAAGCTGGCTGGGAGCGCATCTGGGGCGCCATCTTACCTTGCAGATGCACATCGATCAAGGCGAGCAGGCGCTCGATCAGCTGGGGCGGCATGTCGTGCCCCATGCCTTCGATGACTTCCAGCCGGGCGCCCGGGATCAGCGCCGCCGTATCGATGCCGCAGGCGACGGGGATCAGGGGGTCGGCCGCGCCATGGATCACCAGCGACGGGCAACTGATGCTCGGCAGCAATGCCGTGCGTTCGCCCGAGGCGGCGATGGCCACCATTTGCCGCGCCACGCCTTCCGGGCAACTGCCACGCTGCAGCGCCGCTTCGATGCGCTGGTACAGCAGTTTTTCCGAGACGGGATAGGCGGGACTGCCGATGACGCGCACGGTGGCGGCCATGTGCGCCATCAGTTCGGCACGGCTGGCGTTGCGTTTCGGGCGTTGCAATAGAGCGTTGCGCGCGGCCCGCGTGGGGCCGGGCAAGCCGCGCCGGCCGCTGCTCGACATGATGGACGTCAAACTGAGCACCTGCTGCGGCGCGCGCGCCGCCATCACTTGCGCGATCATGCCGCCCATCGACACGCCGATCACATGCGCCTGGGCAATGCGCAGGGCCGCCAGCAAGCCCAGCGCATCTTCCGCCATGTCATTGAGGGTGTAGGAAGTTTTCAGGGGCCAGCCGACCAGGTTTTTCACATAGGCCAGCGGCAGATAGGGTTTGCCCGCCAGCGCCATCTTGCTCGACAGGCCGCTGTCGCGGTTGTCGAAACGCAAGACGCGAAACCCTTGCTCGACGATGCCTTCGACGAAGTCCGCCGGCCAGGCAATCAATTGCATGCCCAGGCCCATGACCAGCAGCACGCACGGATCGTTGGGGTCGCCGTGGCTCTCATAAGCTATGTTCAGGCCGTTCGCCATGATGGTTGCCATGATTGCCTCTCTTCCAGGAACCAGCACGCAGGCACGATCGCTGCGGCCTTGTAATCAGCATACCACTATTGTGCTTCAGACATGAGACCGGCACGCGGCACTCAGCTGAAGTGTTGCCGCGCCGGTACGGCGCGCGGCAACGGTGACGAATCAACGGTGCTGCTTACTTGGCTTTAGGCAAGGAATCGGCCAGGTCGACCCAGCTTTGTGGCTGCGGTTTGCCCCGTTCGCGCACGCCGAAGAAGGAGACCACTTGCGTGCCTTCCTTGTCGAAGAACTCGACGGAGGTGACGCCGCCGCGCTTGACGACCCAGCCGCTGCGCAGGGCCGTGTCGCGGATGTGCAGGTTGAAGTCCGGGTCCAGCACGTTGAAGAAGCCGCCGGCGGCCATGGTTTTCTCGATCTTGCCGCTGTAGATCTGCGTCAAGCCTTCGTTGCCCAGGAATACCATGATGGCGACCTTGTCCTTTGCCGCGTTTTCCAGCAGGGTACGCAGTGCTTCGGGCGTCACGCGCTCGACCACGCCGGCCGGCGCCAGGCGCAGGGCCTGTTCGCGCGACAGGTGGAATTCACGCATGATTTGCGCAAACTGGTGCACGTCCGTCATGTCTTTCCAGGCCAGCTGGAATTCCTTGACATCGATCTCGGCATCCGGCTTTTCCGCCGCTTTCGGCGCCACGGCCAGCACGTTCAGCTCCGCGCTTTGCTGCGGCAGGCGGAACGTCGCCACCAGCTTGTCGTAGACAGCCACGCCCGGCTCGTTGCGCAGGTATATCTTGTGCACGGCCGTGCCGTTGGCGTCAAAAAACTGCAGGCTGCGCGTCGGCTTGCCATCGCGGCCCGCCTGTTCCACGGCAAATGCGTATTTCCAGTTTTCAAAGTGGAAACGCAGGTCGATCTGGCCGCCCAGGTAGCCGCCGGCGATATTGCGCTGGCGCGCTTCCGTTTCCGGATCCTGCTTGGCGTCGGCCTGTTCCGACTTGTCGCCCGCCTGCTTGAATTTGCTGGCGACGCCCGTCGTTTCGATCACGCCATTTTCATTGCGCGTGATGGCTTGCACGATGCCCAGGTCCAGCGCGGCGCGCATGATTTCGCGCGGCTGGTTGCCGTCGGCCTGCAGGCGCGTGACGCCCTTGCCGATGTTGGTTGCCAGCAATTGCGCTTCGGACACGCCCAGCGCGCGCGCCGCGTCACGGATCTGCAGCTTCGGCTGCTCCGTGCGCAAGGTGGACCAGCGTTCCGCCAAAGTGGCTGGGGCCGCGTATGCGTTTGCGATCAGCAGGCTGCCTAGCAGGGATAGAACGAGTTTGGATAACTTCATAGAGAGACCATTCAATCAAACATGGAAAAAAAGAGGGGCAAGCACCCCTCCCCGGTAAAAATCAATAGTTGATGCTGAGGCTGGCGGCGACGTTGCGGCCCGGTTTGGCGTAGCGCTCGATCTCCGCGCGGCTGGCCACCGTGGTGCCGGCGGACAGGCTGCGCGCAGCGGCGTAATCCCAGTACTTGCGGTCCGTCAAGTTGTACACGCCGACGATGATCTTGGCGTTCTTGTGCACGTTCCAGTAGGTCGACAGGTCGAAGATGGTGTACGACGGCACCTTGAAACGCGGCGCGGTCGTGCCCATCAACAGGTCGTTCGGCGCCTGTTTCTCGCCGGCATGCAAGGCCGTCAGCTCCAGGCCGAACAGCTGGTTCGCATGGTCGTAGCCGAAGGTCAGCGCCGTCTTGGGCGGCGCCACCGAAGCCAGGCCGCCGCTCTGGCCCGTCTGGGTATTGAAGGAGCGGCCCTTGGCCACGCCCGTGGCCAGGTCGACGCGGTAGCCCTGCATGGCAGGCGACCAGGCACCCAGCTCCGCGCGCAAGCTCAGCTCGCCGCCCCAGGTGCGGGCATCGCCGATGTTTTCCGGACGGAACAGACCCTGCACGATGGTGGGGAAATTGACCGGATCGTCTTCCTGCGCCACATACTCGATCATGTTCTTGTATTCCGTCTGGTAGACGGACGCGTGCATGCTCAAGCCCTTGACGATGTCGCCCTTCAAGCCCAGCTCGTAGGCCTGGCTGGTTTCCTTGCGCAGATTCGCATTGCCCAGCACGGCATAACCGGTGCCCGTGCCCGTATAGCTGAAGGAATCATAGGTGCCCGTGCGCTCGGCCGCCGTCGGCAGGCGCGTGCCGCGCGTCACGGTGGCATAGGCATTCATTTGCGGCAGCACTTCCACGGACAGGCTCAGGCTCGGCGTGAAATAGGTATCGCTTTCCTTGCGCACTTCCTTGGCGGCATTGGGTACGGCGATCACATAGTTTTGCAGGTTTTTCGGTTCCAGCTTGCGGTAGTCGGCGCGCAGGCCCGGCGTCAGCACGGCTTTCTTGCCGCCCAGGTTAAAACTGAGGTCGTCGCGCACGTACAGGGCCAGCTTGGTGCTGTCCATGTCGGCCATGCGGTTCTTGCGCGTGATCTGGTGTACGCCCGTGGCGATGATGGTGCGGTCTTCCACCCATGGACGGCGCGATTTGCTTTGCTCCAGCTGCACCCCGTACAGCAGCGCATTGTCGGCATTGACTTGCTTGAACGCTTCCGACGTCAGGCCGATGCTGTCATTCTTGAAGCTGGTGTCGATGGTCCGCTGCGACGGGCTGCCGAAGGTGTAGCGGCCTTGCGTCTGGTCATCGATTTTCGCATTCTGCAGATACACCTTCGACGTCAGGCGGTCGAACAGGGCGAAGTCCTTCAGCGCCACATCGTGGCCCAGGCTGACGCGCGTGCGCTTGGTGGTGGAGTCCTGCTGCACGCCCGTCGGATAATACGTGCTGACCTTGTTGCGCAGATCGCGCTTGTTCTTGCGCTCGAACATGTCGACCGTCAAGTCCAGCTTTTGTTCGCCCGGCAAGGCCCACACCAGCTTGGACAGCAAGGCGTTCGAATGCCAGTCGTCCGGATTGACGGGGGCGCTGCCGCGGCTGTCCGTCTGCTCGCCATCGCGGTGCACATACACGGCCAGGCCTTGCAGATTGGCGCCGATCTTGGCGGCACCCGTCAAGGTATGCGCATTGCTGCGGTCGGCCGTGGCACGGCCGTATTTATACGCCACATAATGGTCCACGCCTGCGCCCAGGTAATCCTCGGGCGACTTGGTGATGAACGCCACGCTGCCGCCCAGGCCAGGATTGGCGCCGCTGGCGGCCGTCGTGCCCGAATCGATGCGCACCTCGCGGAAAGTTTCAGGATCGAAATAGTCACGCCCCGTGCCGAAGGCGTTCAAGGTGGTGCCGTCCGGCTTCGGTGCCGCATCCGGCAGGGAAATGCCATCCACGTCCAGGCTGACCCGGTTGCCTTCCATGCCGCGGATGTTGTAGCCCGTGTTGCCCGAACCATCCCACACGCTGCCGGCGCCCGATGCCGCCATTGGCGTGCTGATCAGCGGCTGGTAGCGCACGATGCCGGCCATGTCCGTCACGTTGCGGCGCTCCAGGTCGTCGCTGCGGATCACCGTCTTGGTGCCGGCGCGGCGCTCGTAATCCTGTTTGGCATTGACGACGATTTCCGGGAAGACAGGCAGCTTGGCCGGTTCCTGGGCGGCCGTGCCCGCGTTGATGGCGGCCGTTTGGGCCACGGCAGGCAGCAGCGGCGCTGCAAACAGGCCCAGCAAGGCGGCGCGCAGCACCAGGTTGTGGCGGCGGGCCGGCAGGCAAGATGAAGATACAACGGGCGCAGCGAAGCGCTGCAGAGGCACAGTAGTCATGATGATCCGGTCTAAGAGTAAAGGCTGGCTCTTGAACCCGGATCGATAACGATGCGCAAGGGAAGTTTGCTGGCGAAAACAATACTGTAACACGAATCATTCTCATTTGAGAATGATGAAATGGTCTAGACAGATGTTATTTCGCAACAGTTATAAAAAATGCCAGCCTGAATGGCTGGCAAGGGTGGCAATGGGGGCAAGGCGATGGCGGCCCTGCCCTGCCAGGGCTGGCGTCAGGCCTGCGGATTGGCCAGCTTGCGCGCTTCCGCCTGCGCGCGGCGGCGCTCGGCAAAGAAGCGCTTGAGGAAAGCGCCGCACTCGTCGGCCAGCACGCCGCCTTCGATGGCCGTCTGGTGGTTCAACGCAGGCTGCTCGAACAGGTTCAACACGGAACCGCAGGCGCCCGTCTTCGGATCGCCCGCGCCGTACACGACGCGCGCCAGGCGCGCATGCAGCATGGCGCCCGAGCACATCACGCACGGCTCCAGGGTCACGTACAGCTCGCAGCCGGGCAAGCGGTAGTTGCCCAGCTTGTCGGCGGCCGCGCGCAGGGCCATCACTTCCGCATGCGCCGTGGGGTCGTGGCGGCCGATGGGCTGGTTGTAGCCCACGGCGATGACTTCCCCATCCTTGACGACGACGGCGCCGACGGGCACTTCGCCCAGGTCCCACGCGTGCTGGGCCTGCTCGAGGGCCAGCCGCATATAGCGCGCATCCTGCGCGCTAGCGTGCGTTTCAGTCATCGGTCACTTCTGCCCAGCAATTCGGCGTTTCATGCAGCACCAGTTTATGCAGGTGCAAGCCCGTGCCGAAATGGTCGGTAAACGCCGCCTTCAGGATCTCGAAAGCGATGCGCGCCAGGTTTTCCACGGTCGGGATGCGGTCGATGACGACGGTTTTATGGTCGGGCAGGCTGGCCAGGAAGTCGCGCACGGCCGTATCTTTTTCATACACGAGGAAGGCATGGTCCCAGACATCGACCAGGTGCTGCTTGGCCAGGGTTTTCACGTCGGAAAAATCCATGATCATGCCATTATCGGAATTGCCTTCCGCTTCGATGACCTGGCCAACCAGGGTGATTTCCACCGTATAGCGGTGACCGTGCAGGTTGCGGCACTGGCTTTTGTGGTCGGGAATGCGGTGGCCCGCGTCGAATTCGAGCTTGCGTGTGATAGTCAGCATATTATTTGATTAAGGTATTTGCAGGAGTTTATGGGTTTGCAGGCTCAGCTTCCACTTCGGGTTGCTTTTGCACGTCTCGATGGCCAGCTTCATGTTGTGCGCGGCCAGGGGCCCGTCCATCGCTTGCACGAAGAAGTTCTCGAAGTCCAGTTGTTCGTAGGCGGCCAGGTCTTGCTGGAACTGGGGAATGACCACCTTGATTTCATTACCCTTGTGCACAACCAAGGTGGAGCCCATCTTCGGGCTGACGCAGATCCAGTCCACGCCGGCCGGCACGGGCAAGGTGCCGTTGGTTTCGATGGCGATGGTAAAGCCCACCGCATGCATGGCGTCGATCAGCGCCGTGTCCAGTTGCAGCAGCGGTTCGCCGCCCGTAAACACCACGTATTTGCTCGGAGCGTAGCTGGCCGGCCACAGGCTGTCGATCAGCGCGGCCAGTTCCTGCGGCGTCTTGAACTTGCCGCCCAGTTCGCCATCGGTGCCGACGAAATCCGTGTCGCAGAACTGGCACACGGCCGTGGCGCGGTCGCTTTCGCGGCCCGTCCACAGATTGCAGCCGGAAAAGCGGCAAAACACGGCTGGACGGCCCGCATGCGCGCCTTCGCCCTGCAGGGTGTAAAAAATCTCTTTGATGCTATAAGTCACTGTATTTCCTAAGAGCTGGCTGGCGTCATCGCGCAGGGCGAACGCATCGAGGCCGGCGCACTACGCCGTCACCGCAAAAGCCGATTGACAACCCTCTATTATATGCCGCCACGACACTTCCCGTGCAAATGCCGTGCCTGCCACCTGCCGCCGCGGCATCCGGGGGGCAAGAAAGCCACACAGGCAGGCATAACGACGCAGCTTTTGCGTTTAGACAATATAAATAGCCCCAAGTTAATATATTTTCTGTAAGAGCATTGCCTGATGGAAAACATTTTTGGGGAGCATGGACATGCTGCAACGCTGGATACGTCCGCCGTACCGCCTGAGCATTCTGGCCTGTCTGGCGGCCGCTGCACTCGCTTCCCTGCACGCCGGCCATGCCGCCGGGCCGATGCTGCAGGCTGACGCAGCATCCCCTTCGATGCTGGCCTGCGCCGTCCTGCTCGGTGCGCTGGCGCTGCTGCTGTGGCGCCTGCGCCGCCTGGCGCTGCGCCTGCAGGCGCTGGAACAGCTGCGCGCGGAAACCGAACAGGCGCGCCTGGCGGGCGAGCAGAACAAGGCGCGCGAACAGGAGCGCCTGCGCATCGGGCGCGACATCCACGACGACCTGGGCCAGCACCTGCTGACCCTGAAAATCGACCTGGCCATGCTGCAGACCAGCACGCATGACGCGGCGCCCTTGCTGGCACGGCAACTGGCCATGATGGCGCGCAATGTCGACCTGAGCATCGCGGCGCTGCGCTGCGTCATCCACGACCTGCGCCCGCCCGCCCTCGACGCGGGCCTGCAAGCGGCGTGCGACGGCTTGCTGGCGGACTTCAAGCGCACCACGGGCATCGATTGCAGCTGCGATTACCGGCTCGACGCCGCCGCCGGCGGCGCGCATGGCGCCCTGCTCTACCACGCGCTGCAGGAAGCGCTGGCGAACATCGCCCGCCATGCGCGCGCCACGCATGTCCAGCTATGCCTGCAGCAAACGGGCGCCACCCTGGCATGCCGCATCAGCGATGACGGCGTCGGGCTGTCGGGCTCGCCGCCGCGCCTCGGTTGCGGCCTGTCCGGCATGCATGAGCGCGTGGCCGCCGCCGGCGGCAGCCTGCACATCGAAAGCCACAGCGGCGCCGGCACCACCTTGCGCGTGTCGCTGCCGCTGCCAGGCTGCCACGATAAGGCGACGGCCCATCGCTGAAAATATTGCTCCATATCAATACCATCGACTCTCCACACTGCATCATGGCCAGCGAGCCAGCCCCATTCACCCCGAGAAGGATGCTTACATGCCGGATAGCCATGCACATGCCAGCGCATCGCCCTGCGATGCAGCCCAGGGTTTCGCCGTCAAGATGATGGAATTGCTGGTGGTGCCCACCTTTGTCCTCGACGTGCATGGCCAGGTGATGATCTGGAACCGTGCCTGCGAACAGCTGACGGGCGTGCCGGCGACCGAAGTGCTGCGCACGCGCGAACCGGGCCGCTGCTTCTACAACGACGAGCGTCCCACCCTGGCCGACCTGCTGCTGGCAGGGCGCGGCGGCGACATGCGCGCCCTGCACGCGCAACAGCAATACCGCAGCAGCACGGGCAGCAATCTGTGCGCGGAAAACTGGTGCGACATGCCCCGCACGGGACGGCGCCGCTACCTGGCCGTCGATGCCAGCCCCATCTATGGCAATCACGGCGAACTGATCGCCGTCGTCGAAACCCTGCGCGACATGACGGATGAAAAACGCGCGCATGTGGAGCTGGAACGCCTGGCCACGCGCGACGGCCTGACTGGCCTGGCCAACCGGCGCTGCTTCGACGACACCATCCTGGCCGAATGGCAGCGCGCCCAGCGGCAAGGCCAGCCCCTGTCGCTGCTGATGGTCGATGTCGACAATTTCAAGGAATACAACGACAGCCACGGCCACCAGGGCGGCGACCTGTGCCTGCGCAAGGTGGCCGGCGCCGTGGCCAGCGAAATGCGCACGAACGATCTGGTGGCCCGCTATGGCGGCGAAGAATTTGCCGTCATCCTGCCGAACCAGTCGCTCAAGGGCGCGGCCATCGTGGCCGAACGCATCCGCCAGCGCGTGGAACGGCTGCAACTGCCGCGCAAGCGTCCCGACGGCGCCTGCGTCACCGTCAGCATCGGCGCCGCCACGGCCCTGCCCGGCCCCGGCACGGAACTGGGGCAGCTGATCCACACGGCCGACTGCGCCCTGTACCGCGCCAAGCACCTGGGCCGCAACCGCATCAGCCTGCCAGAAACGACGCTCACCTAGGCAACACGGAAGCACGACCAAATTTGGTGTATATTTGGTCCTATCGTATTTTTTTCGCATTCGGAGCCACCATGGACCTCAAGGAACGCATCAAGCCGATTTCCTATCTCAAGGCCAATACCACCGAGATCGTCAACAGCTTTGACGCGGGCCAGGACGAGCCCATCATCATCACGCAAAATGGCGAAGCGAAGATGGTCGTGCTGTCCATGCACGCGTATCAGGAAGGCAAGCGGCAAGCGCGGCAGATGCAGGAGCAGCATGCATTCATGAAACTGATCGCCATGGGCAACCAGGACATCGCGCGCGGCGACGTGGTGTCCGAAGAAGACTTCCTGGCCAGCCTCGATCAGGACTGACATGGCGCGCATCGTCGTGCTGAAAAGCGCGCAAGCCGATTTCAATGAACTGCGCAGCGACTTCAAGGCACGCCACACGGCGGCCGCCCATGCCCAGTTCATCGCGGCTTTCCGGCAATTATTTGCCGATCTCAAGACCTTCCCCGACAGCGGCACGCCCGTCAAAGCCGCCCGCGAAGTTGGCATGGATGTACGGCAACGCCTGTGCGAAGAAATCCGCGTCGTGTATCACCATGACCGCGCGCACGGCATCGTGTACATCCGCATGTTCCTGCCCACCAAACGCGACTTCCTCGCCCACTTGACGGCGCGCATACTGCGGCCCGACTGTTAGCCCCTATGCAGGGCGGCACGAATATTCTATGCTGCGGCGTTGCACTTTCCACATTCCAAGAAAAGAAGGAGCCCCCGTGTCAAGAATCATGCCCGTTTTATTACCCGCTTTCGCCCTGGCCCTGTCGGCCATGGCTTCGTCGAACCTGGGTGCCGCGCCCGTCAAACCTGCCGCCGCCCACGGCGCTGCCGCCAGCAAGGCCGATTTGCTGCCGTTCAAGGCGACGGAAAAGACCCTGGCCAACGGTTTGAAGATCATCATCGTGCCGACCGGCTTCCCCAACCTGGTCTCGCTGCAGATTCCCGTGCAGACGGGCTCGCGCAATGAAGTCGAGCCGGGCAAGTCCGGCTTTGCCCACTTTTTCGAGCACATGATGTTCCGCGGCACCAAGGCTTATCCGCCTGAAAAATACCAGGAAGTCATCACCCGCGCCGGCGCGCGCCAGAATGCGTATACGAGCGACGACCTGACGAATTACCACACGACGTTTGCCAAGCAGGACCTGGAAACCGTGCTGAAGGTGGAGGCGGACCGCTTCCAGCACCTCGACTATGCGGAAGACGCGTTCAAGACGGAATCGCGGGCCGTGCTGGGCGAATACAACAAGAACAGCGCCAATCCCGTCTCGAAACTGTTCGAAGTGATGCGCGACAGCGCCTATACGACGCATACCTACAAGCACACGACGATGGGTTTTATCCAGGACATCGAAGACATGCCGAACCAGTACGCGTACTCGAAGGTCTTCTTCGACCGCTGGTACCGTCCCGAGCGCACCACCATCATCATCGCCGGCGACGTGGAACCGCAGCAAGCCATCGCGCTGGTGGAAAAGTACTGGAGCGCCTGGCAGCGCGGCAAGCAGCAGGCGGCCGTGCCCGTGGAACCAAAGCCGCGCGGCCCCGTCTACAAGCATGTGGCCTGGCCCACGCCGACCCTGCCGTGGGTCGCCATCGGCTTCCACGCGCCCGCGTTTTCCGTGAAGGACAAAGACCAGGCCGCATTGGCGACCCTGCTGTCGCTGTCGTTCGGCCGCACCTCGCCGCTGTACAAGCGCCTGGTGCAGAACGAGCAAAAGGTCGACCAATTGTTCGACATGACGCCGGAGCGGGTCGACCCGACCCTGGCCGTGCTCGGCGCGCGCGTGAAAAACATCGATGATGCCGTCTACGTGCGCGACGCCATCCTGGCTACCGTGGCGCAGCTGCGCGATACGCCAGTGAGCGAAAAAGACCTGGCGGATGCCAAGTCGGCGGAAAAATACGGCTTGATCCGCTCGCTGGACAACACGGAGCAGATCGCCGGCACCCTGGCTTCCTTCGTGCATTTCGACCGCTCGTACGCCACCATCAACCAGTACTACCGGCTGATCGACACACTGACGCCGGCCGACCTGCAGGCGGCCGCGCGCAAATACCTGACGGACGACGGGCTGGTAGTGACGACCCTGTCGCACCAGCCGATGGCGGCCGCCATCGCCACCACGCCGACACTGGCCAGCCTGCTGCCAGCCGCCGCGAACGCGAAGTTCGACGTGCTGCTGCAAAAGTCCGCGCTGCCGCAAATCCGCTACAAGCTGCTGTTTACGGCCGGTTCCGCGCAAGATCCGCAAGGCAAGGAAGGCCTGGCCGCGCTGACGGCCGCCATGGTGGCGTCCGCTGGTTCGTCCGAGCGCAAGATCGACGAGGTCAACCAGGCCCTGTTCCCGCTGGCCGGCAGTTTCAGCCAGCAGACGGACAAGGAAATGACGACGTTTACGGGCTCCATCCACAAGGATAACTGGACGCAGTTCAACGCCATCGCCCTGCCCCTGCTGCTCTCGCCCGGTTTCCGCGAAGACGACTTCCGCCGCCTGAAGGATGCGCAAAAGAATGCGCTGCTGCTGGACCTGAAGGACAATAACGAAGAGGAATTCGCCAAGGAACGCCTGCAAACCAATGTCTACGCGGGCACGCCGTACGGCCACCCCGTGCTGGGCACGGTCGCCGGCATCGACGCCATCACCCTCGACGATGTGAAACAGTTCTGGAAGAGCGCGTATGCGCAGGGCGCCGTCAAGGTGGGCATTTCCGGCGATGTGTCCGATGCCATGACGGCCTCGCTGACGCAGGCGCTGGCAAGCTTGCCGGCCGGCCCCGGCTTGCCCGCCACCGTGAAACCCGCGGGCCGCAAGGCGCAGGGCCTGGAAGTGGAAATCATCGAGAAGAACACGCGCGCCACAGCCATTTCCTTCGGCTTGCCTTTGGAGGTGACGCGCACGCACCCGGACTTCCCCGCCCTGTGGCTGGCAAAAACGTGGCTGGGCGAACACCGCGCCTCGAATTCCTACCTGTATCAGCGCATCCGTGAAATCCGCGGCATGAACTATGGCGACTACGCGTACATTGAAGCCTTCCCGCGCGGCATGTACCAGTTCTTCCCGAACCCGAACCTGGGCCGCAAGGCGCAGCTGTTCGAAATCTGGATCCGCCCCGTGGCGCCGGACAACGCCCACTTCGCCCTGCGCGTGGCCCTGACGGAATTGGGCAAGCTGGTCGACAACGGCCTGACGCAGGACGATTTCGCCACCACCCGCGATTACCTGATGAAGAACGTCTTCGTCATGACATCGACACAGGACCAGCAGCTGGGCTATGCGCTCGATTCGCAATGGTATGGCACGCCCGAGTTCACCAAGCTGATGCGTGATGGCTTGTCGAAACTGACGGTGGCGGACGTCAACCGCGCCATCAAGCAGCACCTGTCGGCGCAGAACCTGTCCGTGGTGATCGTCGCCAAGGATGCGGCCGGCTTGAAGGAAAAGCTCGTCAGCGACGCGTTTTCGCCCATCAAGTACGACGGCAACAAGCCGCAGGCGCTGCTCGATGAAGACAAGGTCATCGGCGCGATGAAGCTGAACATCAAGCCGGCCGCCGTCACCGTCACGCCGGCGGCGCAGGCGTTCGCGAAGTAAGCGTTTCGCCAGATCAAGCTCGTCCGGCAAGCTGCATTGAACGAGGTTGATCTGGCATTCGGCGCGGCCAAACCCGCCTTCAAGCCGCAAATCCCGGCCTTGGTCGCAAAGTATCATCTTGGCAATCGGCTTATCCGCATACTGTTTTTCGACTCTTCCCGAGTGAAAACCATGACAAGGATAGCCATGCACCTGCTCCATCCCCACCTTTACGCCACTTGCATCCTCGCCGCTGCCGCCCTCCCGGGCGCGCTGTACGCGCAGGCGCCGGCCCTCGCCGGACAGTGGCAATTCCAGACGGCGACAGGCACGACCACGACAAATGGCGTCGAGGTCGACCTGATCGACACGGGCATCCTCGATATTACCGAAGAGCAAGCCGGCTGGCGCGCGACGATCGCGTGGCTCGACGAAGGGGGCCAGCTCACGCCGCCGCGCACGGTCAAGGGTACGCCTGGCCCCGCCGGCACCATTTTCAGGCACGGCGGCAAGCGCGTCAGCACGGGGCGCAACGGCCAGGACATCAGTACCGAGGTGACGATCCGCTGGACCTTGCAAGCCAAAGGCGACGTGCTGAGCGGCGAACGCCTGGTCGAAACCGATGAGAACGAACCCAAGCCCGTGAGCGGCACGCGGCTGAAGGAACGCTATGTGCCGCCGGCACTGCCGGCCGCGCCGCCAGTGGCAAGCGGCGCCGCGCGCGGCCCTTCCACGCCAGCCGAACGCGCGCGCGTGGTGCGGATGGCGCAAGAGGCGCAGCGCGATCCCCTGGCCGTGCAACAGCGCGACGGCGCCTGGCTGGGCGCATGGATCGAGGCGATTCCCGACTTCACGCTACCGGCCAGTGCGCTGGAAAGCTGGCTGTCCATCGCCAGCCAGGCCGCCATCCGCGAGGCGACAGTCTTTCAATACCTGGCCAGCGCGATGGCTTTCCAGATCGAACACCCGGACCAGGCCGGGCAGCAAAGCGCCAGCGACCTGGCGGGGATGCAGGGCGTGCTGCGCGCCTACGAAACCCTGCTGCGACAGGATAAGCTGCACCGTTCCCCAAAGCTGGACGCGGCGCTGGCGGCGCGCCGGCAAGACAGGCTGCCCGCCTTCCTCGCCACGCTGTCCGGCAGGGATGCTGGTATTGAGGCAAGCATCGGAGCCGCACCGTCGACGTCCGGCGACGCCACGGCGCGCCGGATTGTGGCGCTGGGCACCAGCGAACCGCGCGCAATGGACTGGCTCGACATCCTGAGCAACCGCTTCGGCGGCCGCATGGCCGGCAGCGATGCCTACACGCATGCGGCGCAATGGGCGCGCATGCAACTGCAGCAATGGGGTGTGCAAGCCGAGCTGGAAGAAGCGGGCCAGATGCCCGTCGGCTTCAACCGCGGTCCCTGGTCGGGCAAGATGCTGGCGCCCCGGGAGCAGCCCCTGCGCCTGGCGACGCCCGCCTATACGGCCGGCACCCGTGGCGTGCAGCAAGGCCTGGCAATCGTGGGGCCGGCCACCCTGGAAGAGGCGCTGGAGCGCGCCGCGCAATTCAAGGGAAAATGGGTGCTGACCGGCGGCGAAAACAGCGGTGGCGGGCGCGATGGCAAGACCGTCCACCAGCCCAGGGCCATCACCCGGGTGCTGATGCAGGCCGGCGCCCTCGGCACCATCCAGTCTGGCGAAGAACCGCTGTATGCCGCCAGCGCCGCGCCCAGCTCCTGGGCGGCCCTGCCGACCTTGCCTGACATCAAACTGGCCGCGCCACAATATGCCGACATCCGCCAGCGCGTGGCGCGCGGTGAAGCCGTGACCCTGGAGTTTGACATCCGCAACTGGTTCTATCCGGGGCCGGTGGCGTATCACAACGTCGTCGCCCGCATTCCGGGCACGGAAAAGCCGGAGGAAATCGTGCTGATCGGCGCCCACCTCGACAGCTACGATGGCGGCACGGGCGCGGCCGACAATGGCGGCGGCGTAGCCACCATGCTGGAGGCGATGCGCCTGCTGGCCAAGTCCGATGCCAGGCCGCGCCGCACCATCATGCTGGCGGCCTTCGGCGCGGAGGAAATCGGCCGCAAGGGTTCGTTCGCATTCGCCGAGCGGCATGCGGGGGAATTGCACAATATCGTCATGATGCTGAACCGCGACGGCCGGCCTGGCGCCATCGACGGCATTGCGATTCCCTCGGCGTGGCAACCCGTGTTTGGCCGGGTTGAACAGGCCCTGCAAGACATCCACCCCGTGTTCGGCTTCGCCACGACCATCAACGACGTGCCGCGCGATGCCAGCAAGGCGATGAATGCGCGGGCCGGCAGCGATGACGCCGTCTTCAGCCTGCATGGCGTGCCGACGCCGAAGTTTACCGTGCTCGGCGATTTCGACTATGCGCGCGTGCATCACACGGTACTCGATACCTATGACAGCGTGCAGCCTTTCAGCGCGGCGCAGCAATACTCGGCCATCGCCATCGCCTTGAGCGCGTATGAAGTGGCGAACGCGCCGGAGGAGCTCAGCCGGAAGGGCTACTATCGCGCCGCCAAGGCGGGACCATAGTCTTTCCCGCCAGCGTCACTCGAAGGGATTGGCCACCGACGTCACTTCGGGCGGCGGCAGCTGGTCAGGCAGTTCCTGCTTTTCCAGCTGCGCCACCACGTCGCCCAGCAGTTTTTGCAATTGCTTCGCCAGGGCCAGGCCCGGCTTGTCCAGGGTCAGGTCGATGTCGCCGCTGATGCTGATGCGGTCGATCCTGTTTTCGATAGTCAGGCTGCCAATGTCCAGCACATCGCTTTCATTGGCATACGGGACGAATTTCTTTGCGCACATGGGATTTCCTTTTTGACGGTCTTATTTCTTGGACTTGCTCTTTACCTTGGGCAAACTCAGCATGCGCAACTTTTGCTGCCGCGTCAGCGACGGTAACAGATCGATGCCGATCCTGTCTTCCAGTTGCGCAATGCTCAACACTTCATACGTCTTGGTATCGACGTTTTCAATGAAGTAGGCGGCGCCGGCGCGCTGGCGCGGGCTGTAGACGGCCTTGTACAGATGGCTGGGCACAATGACTCTTCCCACCTTGCGCAGGTTGCCGCCAATAAAAGCCGGGCCCGTGATCACGTACAGGTCGCCTTCCTTCTTCGCCATCTTGCGCACGGCGCCCTCGATGCCGGCCCACACATAGCGGTTGTTGCGCGCATCCTGCGGCACCATGTTGGCGAGGGTAAAGCTGTCGCGCTGGCTCTGGCGGTCCGGCATGTCGCCGTTGGGCGCCATGTGGCCACGGTCGAAGCCGCTGCGCGCATAATCGGCCAGTTCCGCGCGCTGGGCGGCGGGCAGCTTGCGTTCGGCATGGAAAGAGTTTTCGCGCGACAAATCCTGTGCCGCTTCCAGGTTGTTCGCCGTCAAGTGTTCAGCCGACCACAGCGGCGTGCGCGTGATACCCGAGTGCATCACGCCAAACACGTTGTAGCACAGCTCCTTGGTGGCCACGTCCAGCTTGGGGTTGGTGATTTCCGGCTTGCGGCCATCGACGTAATGGGCAGGACAGGCATCGGCATGCGCCAGGTTCGCGGCAAAGGCGGAAGCCAGCAGGCCGCACGCCAGGGTCAGCCTGGCGATCGATCGTTGAATCATATTTCCCTCTGAAATCTTGCAGGCCAGCATTCTAGCGGACGCTGGCCCTCAGCACCAAGCTGCACAAATCTGGCGTGCGCGGCGAAAAACAGGCGTACAGGCGGTCCTGCGCAGAGCTGGCGCAAATAAAGGCCAACAGGCCGCGCACAGCCATTCATATCTGCTAAGATTGCCTTGATTTGTTCGCATCGACCATTCAAGATTTGGAGAGCATATGATCAAAAAAACCCTGCTGCTGATCGTTGTCGTCGTCGCCGCCATCCTCGGCTATGCCACCACCAAGCCCGACACCTTCAGTGTCCAGCGCGAAATCACCATCAAGGCCCCGCCCGAGAAAATCGCCGCCCTGATCACGGACTTCCACTACTGGGCCGCCTGGTCGCCGTGGGAAAAGCTCGATCCGGCCATGCGCCGCACGTTTACGGGTCCGGCCAATGGCCTGGGCGCGCAATATGCGTGGACGGGAAATGACAAGGTGGGTGCCGGCCGCATGGAAATCACGGAAGCGGCCCAGCCCGAACGCACTGTCATCAAGCTGGACTTCCTCAAGCCGTTTGAAAGCCATAACACCACCACCTTTACCATGGCGCCCGAAGGCGATGGCACCAAGGTGAACTGGACCATGACGGGCCCCAGCCCTTACGTCAGCAAGGTCATGACGGTGTTCGTCAGCATGGATACCATGATAGGCAAGGATTTTGAAAAAGGCTTGAACAACCTGAAGGCGGCGGCGGAACGCTAAGCCCGCTCACCGCCACCAGACACAGGGCCCGCGCGGCCCTGTTTTAGTTGGCGCCGCCCCTTGCGGGGGGCATGCTTAGCTCAGAATTGCTCGATCCAGGCCGCCAGGTGGTCTGGCGTGAGCGCCGGTTCAGCCTGCACCACCTTGCCTTGCAAGCCTTGCTCCGTCTTGCTGAGCTGCAAGGACCAGCCGCGCCGCGCCAGCCACAGCAAGCTGGCCAGCCAGAATGAGTGGATGGGCGAGACGGGCGTGGTGGTCGGCGTTTCCAGGAATTCCGTCAGCAGCCGGCCATCGAGAAACAGCGCCGTGCCGCCCTGGTTTTGCAGCGCCGCGCCAAACACGGGCAGCAGCATGTCGATCGTCTGTTCCACGCCGCGCCCCGGATAGTCGCGTTCGAGCGTGTCGAGCTGCTGGCGCACGGCGGCGGCAAAGGCCGTGCCGCGGAAGGCTTCCGAGCTGACCAGGTCGGCATAATCCATCAGCAGCCAGTCCGGCTCGGGCGGTGTGACGCCGGCCGTCAGGGCCGCCGACAAATACGCTTCCACGGGCAACTGCTGCTCCGGACCAGCCAGGCTGGCGCACAGCGCGTAGAGGGTGCCGATGCGGTTGGCGACGGCTTGCCGCTGGCGCACCATCAGCTTTTCGCGCAGCAACTGGGCGTGCTCGTTGCGCAAGCGCGCCAGTTCCAGCGCCTGCTTGAGTTCCATGCGCAGGGCCGCGATATCCCATGGCTTCTGGATGTAGCGGTGGATCTGCCCCTGGTTGACGGCTTCCACCGTGTGCTCCAGTTCGGAATACGCGGTGGTCAAAATGCGCACGATGTGCGGATGGCGGTCCCAGGCATACGACAACAGCTCGTTGCCATAAGCGCCGGGCATGCGCTGATCCGACACCAGCACGGCGATGCGGTCGGCCTGCTCGTCGAGGATGCGCTTGCCCTCCTCGACCGAGGTGGCCGTCAGCACGACGGCCAGCGGCGCGATAGCGCGCTGGAAATATTTGAGGGCGTTGGCCTCGTCATCGACATAGAGTATCGTCGGCAAGCCTTGCGCCGGCTCACGCTGAGCCGGTAAACGCAGATTGGCGTCAATCATGCTCGTTCCTTATATGTACTGGAAAATTCAGGGTTACCGTGGTGGAAGTGCCAAACTCGGTGGCGATATCGAGGTTGCCGCCAAACGACTGCATCATGCGGTGACAAAACACCATGCCCCAGCCCTTGCCTTCGCCGCCGCTGGCACTGACGGGGTCGATCAACAGCTGTTCGACGATCTCGGGGGCGATGCCGGCGCCATTGTCGCGCACCATGATGCGGCCGGCGTCGATGCGGATGCCGATCGCCGGATGGGCTTGCTCGCCGGCCGAGCGCAAGGCATTCGCCAGCACGGACGATAAAATCAGCGCAACGCAATTGGGCGACTCGGCAATGGAGAAATCGTCGCCCACTTCGACCGTGATGGCGGCGCGCTGGGCCGTGCTCAAGGGATAGCTGTCGAGCAAGGCGGCCAGCAGCTGGCGCGCGCTGCCGGCGCGGCGTCCTCCCTGCATGCCCGGCCCGGCACTGGCCAGGCGCACCGTGTCGATAAAGCTGGCCAGGACGGACAGGCAATAGCGCGCATTGTCGTGCATCAAGGCGGCTGCTTCGCCGATCTCGGCTTGCGGGGCCGCGTCCGCCTGCGCGCGCCGCGCGATGCCGCGCGCAAAATTGGCGATGGCCGCCAGCGGGGTGTTCAATTCATGCGCGAGGAAAGCCAGCGATTCCTCCATCGCCACCAGGCCCTGGCGGCGCGCGGCGCGCTCGCGTCCCGTCTGCACGGCCAGTTGCAGCGCCATTTGCATGGCGGGCAAGTCGAGCGGCTTTTCCAGCAAGCGGAACACCGCGCCGCCGTTGATCAGTTCGAGCAGCACGTCCTTGTCCGCATACGCGGTCACCAGCATGCAGACGATGTGCGGATAGCGCTGCGCCACTTCCTGCAGCAATTCGCTGCCCAGGCGGTCCGGCATGCGGTAATCGGTGACGAGCACGTCGATCTGGCCGGCCTCGTCTTGCAGCAGCGCGAGCGCCGCATCGACGCTCTGCGCCGTCAGCACGCGGTAGCGTGGACCGACGGCGCGCTCGAAATACTTGCAGGCGAGCGCCTCATCGTCCACGTACAGCACGCTGGCGCGGCTATCGTTATCCATGCTAGCGGCCCTCCCAATCGGAGCGCTGCAAGTCGAAATTCATGCTGGCCCACACGCCCAGCTCGCTTTCGGCGCTGAGGGTGCCGCCGTGGCGCTCGATCACGCCATAGCTGATGCTCAGGCCCAGACCCAGGCCCTGCCCCACTTCGCGCGTGGTAAAGAACGGTTCGAACACGCGCGCCAGGTTTTCCGGCGCGATGCCAGGGCCGTTGTCGCGCACGCTGATGCGCAGGCGGTTCTCATCCCAGTGGGCCGTGATGCGGATCTCGAACGGCGGTGCATTGCCCTTGCGCATGGACAGCACGGCATTGCCCAGCAAGTTGATCAGCACGCCCACGATGGCCGCCTCGTCGCCGCGCACCAGGGTGTCGACGGGCAAGTCGTGGCTGATGCTGACATTTTTCGTTTCATGCCCCACCAGGCGGATGGCCGCGTCGAGCGCGCTGCGGAACTGGAAATGCCCCGTTTCCAGCTGGTTGCCGCTCTTGCGGTAGGCAAAGGTCTTCAAGTCGGACACGATGTGCTGCACGCGCAGCATGCCCTGCTTGGCGTCGGCCAGGCATTCGCTGACCAGTGCGCTTTGCTGGGCGGCCGGGTCTTCGATGGCCACCTCGATGGCCATCATGCAGAAATTCACGGGGTTATTGACTTCATGCAGCATGCCGGCGGCCAGGGTGCCGATGGCGGCCATTTTCTCCTGCTGCAGCATCTGCCCCTTGATATCGGCCAGGCTCTTGTTGGTTTCTTCCAGCTGCGTGTTCTTTTGCGCCACTTCCGCCTTCAGCTGGAACAGCATGAAGCGGGCGCGCTCATTAAAATAGGTAAATACGGCGCTGATGCTGGCTGACATGATGAGGAACAGGCAGTTGACGACAAACGTACCCGGCAAGTCGAAGCCGCCCGCATGCCAGGCGCAGGCGGCCACGTACAGCAGGCAGGAGATGGCGCCGAAGACCATGTTTTGCCACAGGCCGAAAGCCAGCACGATGCCCGACGAATAGATGGCCAGGGTCATGCCCACATAATAGATCGAGGTGGCGCCTTCCGTGACGGCGATCATCCAGGCGATCATGATTTGCGGCAGGATCAGCCAGACAAACGTCAGGCCCTGGATGCGGTCTTGCGCCCAGCGCGTGCGCATGGCCAGCACGACGCAAAAGATCAGCACGGACACGACGATGCGCGCGCTGGTAAACGCCGATTGCTTGTCCGGGTACAGGGCCGAATCGAGGCCCATGCCCAGCAGGATCAGCACGATGCCCGTGTACGCCCCGCCGCGGCTGAATTCCAGGCGGAAGTCGCGCAATACGGCCGTATAGCCGGCGTGCAGGCCTGGAGTATCCATCAAGGAATGCTCACTTCCGCGAACACATTCACGCCCGTCGCGTCGACATAGATCAGCGGATCCGTTGCATGTTCGGGCAGCAAGGCCGACAGGCCTTCTTCATTGCGATAGATCAAATGCCACTCCAGCAAATGCTCCATGCCGAACTTGCCCGGATTGTTCGCGTGCACATTGGTGACGAGCAAACGTCCGCCCGGCCCCACGCGCGAGGCGAAGTGCATCAGCAGGCGCGCGCACACCTTGTCGGACAGGTAGTCGAACAGGCCGGCGCAATACACGGCGTCGAAACTGCCGGGCAAGCCCGTAATGCCCGAGCCATGGCGGCGCTTGAGCAGGTTATGCACGGAATCGTGCACATAGTCGATCTCGACCACGCGCCCCGTGCGCTGCATGATGGTGGTCAGGCGCGCGCGCGTCCAGTCCAGGGTCTCGCTGCTGAAGTCGACCAGTTCGAAAGCCAGCCATTGCGCATCGGGACAGGTTTCCAGGAAACGCTGCACTTCGATGGCCGGGCCGCAGCCCACGTTGAGCACCTTGTAGACGCGCCCGGCAGTGCGCGCCGCGGCCGCCTTCTGCGACAGGAATTCCGTCAGGATATCGATGCGGTTGCGGTGCGCCGTGGCGACAGCCGCCTGCAGGAAGGCCGCATTGACGATCTGAAAATAGGTGCTCGGGCCCTGGCGCGGATCGTCCAGCAGCTGGTTGACCATCTGGTAATCGCCCGCATAGCCGAGCGGTTTGGTAAACGTGCGGAAGACGAACGGTGCGCGCAGGATCAATGGATGCAGCGCCGCCTGGGCGAAGGCGCGGTGCGCCGGCGCCCGCTCTTCCTCGACCAGCGAGGCTTCCACCTCGAGCTGGCGAAGGTACAGCTGGGTCTGCTCCATCAGCGGCAAGGCCAGTTCATCGAAGATATCGGGGCGCAGCCGGCCGTTTTCCTTCGGCAGCGAGTCGGACAGGTCGACCTGTTCGACCCAGCGCGCCACTTCCGACAGGAAGGCGCGCATTTCGTTGACGACGATCTGGTAATCGCGGCGGATGCGGAAGCGCTCGCCCCAGCCGGCGACAAAGGCGCTGGACTCTTTCAGCACGGCGCCCTTGACGACGACCACGTCGCTCAGCTCGCGCCACTCGTCGATCAGGGTCACGGAAACGATGGCGGTCAGGCCCGTGTTGACGCTGCTGATGACGACGGCCTTGCCCACGTAGGCGTTTTTCGCCCCCATGCGCACCGTCACGTCATTGAGCACCTCGCTGACCTGCACAATCGAGTATGGATTATAGATTTCCATGACCAGCGAATTGCGCTGCAAGTTGAAAATCGTGCCACGCACCGCCTCACCCTGGGTGTTGCGGAAACTGACGACTGGATCGATCTGCGATTGTGAATACACGATTGAGCATTATCAAGTTGCCCGGTTTCCGGCACACCACACGGGTGACGCCAGTTTCCAGGCTGGGTTAAGGCACGGCACACCGGTCGTCTGCCGCCGGCCCCGCCATCAAGATGACGGTATTGCGGCGTCGTTTGACGCCGTGCCGGAGCGCCTCAAAGCGCGTCTGTTCGCTCTCTGATCGAGTGTACTATGGATGTAGCAGAACGGGCAATTGTTCCCTCAGGAACGACTGTCCGTGGCGCTGGCGCGCAACGCCGGCGATCAACCAGCCACGAACAGTGCCAGCGCGTGACGCAATAGTTGCGGCGTTTGCCCCGTCCAGCGCTTGAACGAGCGGCGGAAGTTGGTGGCATCATGAAAGCCAAGGTAGGCGGCCACGGCATCGTTATCGTAGCCATGGGCCTGGAACAGGTAGATGGCCTTGTGCGCGCGCACCTGGTCCAGCTCGGCCTGGAAATGCGTGCCATGGCGCGCCAGGTGGCGTTTCAGGGTGGCGGGACTGACGCCGAATTCCTGCGCCGTGCGTTCCAGGGTCGGCGCACAGCGGATATTAGCCAGCAGGTAATCGTACAGCGCGCCGAGCAGGCTCGCTGCCGGCACGGGCGCCAGGGCGGCCGCCCGCAAGGCCAGCGCCGCCGCCGTGGCATTGCCGCGCGGCCAGGGTTTGTCGAGCCAGCTGGAATCGATGAGCATGGCATCGACCTGGCAATCGAAACGCAGCGCCTGGCCCAGATGCACCTCATGCTGTTCGACGTGGCGGGGCCGCGCACGGTTGAAGCAGAAGCGCCACGGCAGGGACTGCCCGGCCAGCCAGCGGCACATGGCCGCCAGTGCCGTCATGTGCATTTCCACCAAAAAAGGCAGCTGGCTCGGCGCGCCGAATGCATCGACCCAATACAGCACATGCATGTCGCCCGCTTCGCGCAAGCGCGGCTGCAGCAGCGGACACAGCAAGGTATGAAAGCCGCACAGGATGCCCAGGGCCTGGCGCAGATTCTGCGCCTGCAGCAAGGCATGGCTTGCGGCGCCGTAATGGCCGGGCAGCATTTGCTGGCCCAGCATGAAGCTGGTGTCGGCACTGTCCAGGCCGCGCGCCACGTTGGCCAGCAATTGCAGGTATTGCGCGGCGCTGACCTGGCTTTCCTCGGACGGCAGCGCGCCGCCATCGAGACCCGTGCCCTTGAGCAGCGGCGCCACGGCCAGTTCCCGGCTGCGCGCGTAATCGAGCACCAGCGCCGGCTGGTGATGGGCCGCGATGCTGGGGTCGCCTTGCTGGTTCAGCGGCATCAGGCAGGCGCGGCGGAACTGATTCCGGCACCGGAGCGCGGCGTTTCCACGGCCCGGCTCAGCTCGGCCAAGACCACTTCCGGCACGCCATCGGTCAACGCGCACGCATGCCGCAGGCTCAGGCGGATTTCGCGGTTATCGTTGGCGTGGTGGCGCATCTGCCCTACCATGGCGCACAGGTGGCGCGCCTTCACGGCCGCATCTTCGCGCGACACGCCCGGCATCAGCACGGCAAAGCGGTCGCCCGCATAGCGGCACAGCAAATCGTCATTGCGCAAGTTCAGCAGCAGCATGTGGCCCACGGCTTGCAGCACGCGGTCGCCTTCGCGGTGGCCGTATTCGCGGTTAATCAGGTGAAAGCTGTCGATATCGAGCAAGACCAGCGCGCAATCGAGGCCGGGACGGCGCTCCTGCTCCAGGCGCATCTGCGTGCGCAGGTAGCTGGCGTCGGCCAGTTGCGTGATGCGGTCGAAGGCGCGGTGGTCGCGGAACAGGCGTTCGCGCTTTTGCAGGTGTTCATTTAACCGGAACTGTTCCTGGCGCCAGTAATACATGCCGATCGTCAGCACCAGCATGCCAAACGGAATCAAGGCTTCCAGCCAGTTATCCCACACGGCGCTCTTATCGACGGCAAAGAATTCATCGAGGCAATCGGCCCAGGACCCCAGCATGATGGCGCACAAGCCACCCGCGATCAAACTCGTCACCAGCCCGCGGGGACGGCTGCTGAGGGTAAACAAGAACCAGATGCCCGCCATGACGGCCGTGCCGCCTTCGCAGACGATATCCATCCACTTCCAGATGGCAAACGGTTTAAGCTGCCCCAGTGTGGCATACAGGAACAAGAACAGGGGCAACGCGAGCGCGGCGACAATCAGGCTGTTACGGTGCAACGGCAGCATGTGGGAAACCTTTAAAAGTGGTGCTGTCGCCACGATAGCGCCCGCCCATGACGGCACGATGACATGCCCCGCGCCCGTGCGGCAGGTGCAAACGGCTCATCATTAGCAATGCCGCTGGTGCGGATTTGGCAAGCCGCATCCCATGCGCCCCGCGCTGGCAGGTCATTTCAGCTCATGGCAGCGCCATTCCAGCCGGAAAGCGTTCGCATGCCGTTGTTTTCAGGGTGGCAAGCCCTTGCCTGTCACGCAACCGTCATATTTGCTGCCTAGAATCCGCCCGGTTCCTTCCCCCTAACCGAGCTCTTCATGAAAACCATGCACACATCGTTCCCCTCCCCGCTGCGCCTCACGGCCCTGGCCCTCGGCATCATGGCCGTCTTCAGCGGCCAAAGCCATGCGCAAGCGCAAGATGCGGACGGCCAGCCGGCCGCCACCGTGGTCGTCAGCGGCCAGCGCGCCAGCCTGCGCAACGCCATCGCCGCGCAAGAGAAAGCCGACAACATCATCAGCGTCATCAGCAGCGACGATATCGGCGGCTTGCCCGACAAAAACGCGGCCGAGGCGCTGGCCCGCTTGCCGGGCGTGTCCGTGCAGCGCGACCAGGGCGAAGGCCGCTACATCACGGTGCGCGGCCTGGGTCCTGACCTGAACGCCGTCACCATCAACGGCGCGCTGGTGCCGTCGCCGGAAGCGGGCCGCCGCGCCGTGGCGCTGGACATCCTGCCAGCCGGCCTGATCCGCACCTTGGAAGTCTCGAAGACCTTGCTGCCGGAAATGGATGCCAACTCGCTGGGCGCCACCGTCGAGGTGAAATCGCTGTCCGCCTTCGACTTGCCGGGCAAGCTGCTGTCGGCCAACGTGGGCGCCAGCTACGATGAAAAGACGGGCAAGACCAGCCCCAGCGGCGGCGCCCTGTGGGCCCAGCGCTTCCTCGACGGAAAGCTGGGCGTAGCCGCCGGCCTGAGCGCGGAAAAGCGCTCGTTCGGCTCGGACGACGTGGAAACGGGCGGCGCCTGGAGCAAGGGTAAATTGTCGGGCCTGGAATTGCGCGACTACCTGCCCGTGCGCAAGCGCGGCGCGCTGGCCGTCAACCTCGATTACCGTCCCGAAGCGGGCAACAGCTGGTTCCTGCGCTCCTTCGTCAGCGAATTTTCCGACGATGAAGTGCGCGACCGCCTGACCATCAGCAATATCGCGGGCGGCAGCCTGGCCGAAGGCCAGACGGCCAGCGCGCGCGCCGAGCGCCGCATCCGCCAGCGCAAGTACACGCAGCAAGTGCGCTCCTTAGTCCTGGGCACGCAGCAGAAATCGGGCGATTGGACGCTGGACGTGAAAGGCGGCATGAGCCGCGCCACGGAAGACACGCCGGAGTCGCTGAACGATGGCCGTTTCCGCGGCACCAGCAATTTCGCCGGCATCAGCTTCACGGACACGCAGGAACCGAAATTGAGCGGCCCCGCCTCGCTGTACGACCCGGCCAGCTACGCGCTCAACGCCATCACCCTGCAAAAGCGCTACTCGAAGGACAATGAGCACCACGCGCGCATCGACCTGGCGCGCAAGTTCGACACCGCCACCCTGAAGTTCGGCGCGAAAGTCAGCCGCCGCGAAAAATCCAATGACACGGATCAATGGGCGTACAACAGCAGCAAGGCTTCCAGCGGCAATTACTGGGGCGCAGGCTCGACCTCGATGAGCAACTTCGTGCAAGGCCATAATCTCGACTACGACCTGGGCAACATCGGCGTGGCGCTGGACCCGGCCCTCATCCGCGCCCGCGTGGCGGGGCTGGACCGCGCCAAGGCGCGCCTGTCCACCGAGTCCATCATCAACGACTACCGCATGCATGAAGACATCAACGCCATGTATGTGCAGAACAGCTATGACTTCGACGCCTGGCACATCCTGGGCGGCGTGCGCGCCGAGCGCACCAGCTTTGAGGCGGCCGGCTCGCAAGTGGACAGCGCCGGCGTCGCCACGGCCTTGACGCGCGAACGCTCGTACACCAACTGGCTGCCAAACCTGCAAACCCGTTATGACCTGGATCAACATACCAGCGTGCGGGCCGCCTGGACGCAAGCCGTCGTACGCGCCAACTTCAGCCAGCTGGCGCCGGGCATCAGCCTGGCCAGCAACACGGAAGCCGTGATCGGCAACCCGGATTTGAAGCCCTTGAAGGCAAACAACCTGGACCTCGGTATCGAAAGAGTCCTGGGCAATGACGGCGTGATGTCGGCCTACGGCTTCTACAAGGACATCAAGAATTTTACCTATACGACGAACCTGGCCGGCACGGGACAGTGGGCCGGCTACACGACGGCAACCTCGTATGCGAACGGTGACGCGGCCAAAGTAAAGGGCATCGAACTGGCCTACATGCAGCCGCTGCGCATGCTGCCGGCGCCATTCAATAAATTCCTCGTCGGCGTGAACGGCACCCTGAGCACCTCGAGCGCGCAAATCGGCCGCTTTGACAAGGCCAGCAACAAGCAGATGAACCGCGACATCCGCCTGCCGGGCCAGTCGAACCAGGTAATGAACTTGATGCTGGGCTATGAAACGGGCCCGGTCAGCGCCCGCCTGGCCCTCAACTACAAGTCGCCGTATCTGCTGGAAATGGGCGGCGACATCCTCGACCAAAGCCAGGACCATATCGTCGCCAGCCAGAAACAGCTCGATTTCTCGCTGTCGTACCAGATCAATAAACAGTTCCAGCTGATGTTTGAGGCGGCTAACCTGAACAACGAGAAATACTATGTCTACCAGGGCACGAAGCAATACAACGTGCAGAACGAACAATATGGCCGCACCTTTAAAGTGAGCCTGAAAGCCAGCGCCTTCTGATGATGATTTCCAATAACATGAAAAAAAACATACTCTGCAGCGCTCTGCTGGCTGCCTTTTGCATCATGGGTACGGCACAGGCTGCGCCTGCCCAAGCTGTCCCCTCCTTCACACAGGAAGCGGAAGAACTGGCCCGCCTGCCCGGCGGCGGCTGGCTGACCCTGGACAAGCACGGCTTGCGCCTGTTCGATCCTGCGGGCAAGGAACAGGACCGCATCGCCGTGCGCGCCAAGCAGCTCGACACGCGCATCGACGGCAACAAGGTGCTGGCCGTGTTCCTGGAAGCGGACACGCAGCGCCCCCTGCCCGTATCCGTCGATGTGCAAGCCGGCAAGCTGGTCAAGCTGGCGCCGTTCCCCATCCCGACCTTTTCCGTGGAAGCGTCGTGCCTGTACCGCGACGCGCAGCAGCTAGCCCATCTGTTCTTGATCGGCAAGGATGGGCAAGCGGAACAGTGGGTGATGCAGGGAGAACAGCGCAGCCTGGTGCGCAAACTGGCCTTGCCGCCGCACGCGAAACATTGCCGCGCCGACGATGGCGCCCAGCGCCTGCTGGTGAGCGAAGCCAACATGGGCGTCTGGGCGTATGACGCCGAATCCGAAGGCATGGGCAAGCGCGAAGTGGTCGCCCTGCGCAAGCCGTACGGCCAGCTGGACGGCGGCGCCGGGGCGCTGGCAGTGCTGCCGGGCGGCGTGGCAGTACTCGACGGCAAGGCGGAAAAGCTGCACCTGTTCGCCCATCAGGGAAGTCAATGGACGGCCATGTCACCGCAAGCCGTCGCCTTGAACGTGCGCAAGGGCGACAGCCAGCTGGCACTCAATGGAAATTCGTTGATGTTACGCGGCAAGAATGGTTGGCAGGCGCGGCCCTTGAAATGGGCTGGCCAGGCGGAAACGCAGCCTGCGGTGGCCATCATCGCCCCGCAAGCGCAGACGGAACCGATGGCGCGCCAGGGCGACGCGGCCGACGATCCGGCCATCTGGCTATCCAGCAACCCCGCCGACGCACGCATCCTCGGCACCAACAAGAAACAGGGTTTATTGGTCTACGACCTGCAAGGCAAGCAGACGCAGCTGCTGGAAGTGGGTCGCCTGAACAACGTCGACGTGCGGCAGAACATCAGTCTTGGCGGCAGCAAGGTCGACCTGGCCGTGGCCACCCAGCGCGACGACAACAGCATGATGTTGTTCACCATCAATGCCAGCGGCGACGTGGCGGAAGCGGGCCGTTTCCCTACGGGATTGAAAAGCATCTACGGCATGTGTTTGTATCAACCGGCCAGCGGCGGCGTGCAAGCGTTCATCAACGACAAGGACGGCACCTTCCAGCAGTACAGCATCGGCCTGGAAGGCAACAAGTTCAGCGCCACCCTTTTGCGCAGCTTCAAGGTTGCCACCCAACCGGAAGGCTGCGTGGCCGACGACGCCAACGCCCGCCTGTTCCTGGGCGAGGAAACGCGCGGCATCTGGACCACCTCGGCCGACGCCGCCAAGTCGGACGCCATGACCATGGTCTTGTCCGTGGGCGCGAACCTGACGGCCGACGTGGAAGGCATGGCCATCTATCGCAAGCCAGGCGCCAAGCCGGACACCGGCTACCTGATCGTCTCCAGCCAAGGCGACAGCAGCTACGTGGTGCTCGACGCGCAAGCGCCCTACAAGGTGCGCGGCCGCTTCAAGGTCGGCTTCAACCTGCCCGCCGGCATCGACGGCACCTCCGAAACGGACGGCCTCGACGTCACCTCCGCCAACCTGGGCGGCGCGTATGCGCAAGGCATGCTGGTGATCCAGGACGGCTACAAGCGCTTGCCGGACGGACCGCAGAACTTCAAGTATGTGGCTTGGGGGGATGTGGCGAAGGCCTTGAAGCTGGAATAATCAGGCGGGGCCGACCCGGCCGGGGGAATGCGCCCTACTGGGGCGCATTCCGATTCCGAGGAGCCCGGCCCGGATACTATCTGCGCGGCATATCGATATGAAATGGCAGGCGCTTGCCGCACAAGTCCACCATGCCCGACACGGCTAGTCGATCCGCCGACAATTCAATGATGTTGACGGCCGACACGTCACCATATTCCATCATATAGATACCCGATTCCTCTGCCTCGGGATGCATATCCAGCATCCCGATCGAAAACGCTCCTCCCTGCCCTTCCGGTATGCGCAAGCCATGCAGGAAAAAGGCCGGCGGATACAGTGCCCACGACCATTCCGCATCCTCCGGCTCGGTCAAGCGCATAAACACCTCATCGTCGCCATGGATATCGATATTCAGCTCCAGCATGCCGCTGCCATGCGCTTCCAGACTAATGCTTGATTTCGCTACATTCACTTCAAAATTGGTGTTGCCGATACTAAAAACAGTCATTCAATACTTCTCCTGAGTTACAAGCAAATATACGGCACGATAAACAGCAAGAAATGCAGGATTGCCGTGTCTTCACCATATTCATTCAACTATTGTCAATGCGCACAGCAATGACATTAAACTTTACCACCTTTAATAATGCCAATGAATGCAAGAAAGAGGCGTTTACTCTGTAAAACAGGTAAAACTTGTAATGTCCGCTTCCGCCCCAAAGCGGACGGCTGAGTTCTACTTCAGCCGAAGCGCTGCACACTTTTCACGATGTGCTGACGAAAAAATTCGCTGCAATGTCAACGCTAAACGGCTCGTCGAATTCAACGACAATCTTTTTTTTGAATATGCCTTCCTTCTTCACCCGATAAGGCACATAGACGTAACGAGCATAACCGGAGCTTTCTAGCTGTATTCGAAGACCGTCTGGAGCAGTGGGAGAATATTGAGCAGGAATGTTTACGTTGGCTGCAAGCGCCACTCCTGCAAATTGCCCATTTAGCGCGCCCGCCACAAAGGCGTCGCTCAAGAGTTTATATATCTCTCTTGGATTTGGCCTCTCCTCGCCATTGTATCCACCGATTGCGGCGACAACGCCGTCGGGCGCTAGAGTAGCTCCGAAGGGATAAAAATCCCCGGCATTTTCAAGCATCGTTCGAGCAAAACCCATACAATAGGAGAACATTTCGTGAATTTGTTCAGGTGTTGCGCCCATCTTTATCCTTTAAAACAGAGTATCTCGTGATTTGGCACGAACGGCCGCTGTTGGCCGATTGCCGACTCTTTTAGTCGAAATTCCGATTAGCATTGGTATCGGTCTTTGATGTGCTCATTGTAGTAAATACCCTTGGAGTAGGCACGCATGAACGCAGCATGCACATTTGGAGGTACTCGGCAAAAATCATAACTATGCCCCTGCTGGAATTGGATACGCATGCGAGCTGCTTGCTCGTCGTAACCAATTGCAACAATGGCGCTGGAATTTACCCGGACCATTTGCATGGCAGCTCCCGAAAGTGTTAAGACTCAAAATGGTAAAGACTGTTCGATTAGGAGCGTCTTCTCCCGATCATTAGTAAACACTTTTACAACTGTAGCGTATTTTGCAACATGATATAGAAAAAGAAGCCGCGATGCACCAGTCATGTCAGCAACTACCTCGTTAAATTTCCTCGGCTTACCAATCTGCCAGCGACTGCCAGCCTCAGGCATATTAGAATACCTTCCCATGACCTCCCCCGCCTCGACCTCCGCCCTCCCCGACAGCATCCTGCTCCCTTCCCTGGCCGTCTTGGGAGGGCAGATTTCCGTCAATCTGGGGGCGGCGATTGCGAAGAATCTGTTTCCTGTCATTGGCGTGGAAGGGATTACGGCGTACCGGGTGGGGTTTTCGGCGCTGATCCTGCTGGCCATCTTCCGGCCGTGGCGCTATCGGCTGACGCGCAAGGATGTGATGAACTTGCTGGTCTATGGTTCCGTGCTGGGGTTGATGAATTTGCTGATTTACCGGGCGTTTGCGCTGATACCGATCGGTATCGCCGTCGCCATCGAGGTGACGGGGCCGTTGGCCGTGGCCATGCTGTCGTCGCGGCGGCCCCGCGATTTGCTGGCGGTGGCGTGCGCCGTGTTCGGCTTGTATCTGCTGCTGCCGCTGCAAGGCAGTCCGGGCAGCTTGGACCCTGTCGGCGTGGCGTATGCGCTGGGAGCGGCGCTGTGCTGGGCGCTGTATATCATCTTCGGCAAGCGCGCCTCCACCTTGCAAGGCGGCCAGGCTGTGGCCTTGGGCATGACGGTGGCGGCCATGGTGACGGTGCCTATCGGCGTCGCATATTCGGGCACGGCCTTGCTGGCGCCATCGATTGCCTTAATGGGCCTGGCCATTGCCATGCTGTCCAGCGCCCTGCCGTACTCTCTGGAAATCTTTGCCCTTCGCCGTTTGCCGCAAGGCGTGTTCGGCATGTTCAGCAGCGCGGCACCCGCCGTCAGCGCGCTGGCTGCCATGGCCGTACTGGGAGAGTTACTGAGCCTGACCCAGTGGCTGGCCATCGCATGCATCGTGTTTGCGTCGGCCATGGCGGCGCTGGGCGCACAGGGCGGCAAGCGCTAGTGGCATTCAGGCCATCCCGTATCGATTCCTGCGCGCTTCCTGCAGCTATTCCTGCGCCGCTGCCTGGCATCGCTGCGCCGTTGACGGACAGGTTTTGATGCCCGCCTGTAAAATACGTCATTGCTTGCCATATCGTGCACTTCCGCCTCACCGATGACCTATCCATTTCTTTTTCGCTGGTTCTCCCCTCTCGCCGCCGCAGCCTTGCTGCTGGCGCCAGTCGTCACCGCACAGGCGGCCGCTCCTGCCGCACTCACGGGCAACGCCGAAGCGGGCAAGGCCGCGTTTCGCAAGTGCGCCTCTTGCCACCAGGTGGGGCCATCGGCGCGCGGCGGCTTCGGCCCCAAGCTGACGGGCGTGATCGGCCGCAAGGCCGGCTCCACCACCGACTATAAATACTCGGCGGCCATGAAAAACACGAATATCGTCTGGACCGAGCAAAACCTGACCGGCTTCCTGAAAGCACCGAGCGACTTCATTCCCGGCAATAACATGCGCTTCTGGGGCATCGGTAATGCGCAGCAAGTGGCCGACTTGCTCGCCTATCTGCGCATGCAATAAGCACATGCAATAACGTCAGCGTCCAAGCTGGCCGAGCGCCAGCCTGGACGCAGGCTGACACATGCACGCGCACAAGGCGGCATCAGGCCCGTGACGCCAGATCAAATTCCCGGCGCTTGCAGCACGCCCTTGCGCTTCTTCTGCGCCGCCTCATGGTCGCGCAGACGACTCTAGGGCTTGGCCGGCAGCTTGCGCACGCACAGATAGATGGAATACAGCGCCGCCAGCCCCACCAGCACGTACACGCCGCGCGACGCCGTCGACATGGCACCGAGGATGCGGGCCACGATATCGATATCAAACAAGCCCACCAGCGCCCAGTTCAAGCCGCCCACGATCAGCAGGATCATCGAGATCCAGTCCACCACGTTCAGGCGCTTGGCCGACATTTCCTCCTTTGCCGCACCGTCCGATCCTGCCTGGATATTCGCCATGTCAGCCTCCTGTGAATAAGAAGAAAGACCCGCCGCCGGGTCCGTGCAAGGAACAGTGTAGACGCGGCACCGCCATGCGCCAGTCGGACGATGCCGGGTATGGAGGTAGGATGCGTCTGCAATACGGCGGGTGATTTTATCTGGCAACATGCCATGCCGCTGTTGCTAAACAGGCAGTGACTAATTCCAATATGGAAATATTTATAGATTACTTAGTACCGCGCTGCTACACTCATTTCACCCCGGCAACTTCAGGGGACAAGCGCTGCGTCATGCCGCAGGCATGGGAACCGGCCACCATGGGACAACAGCTGAGGGGACATGAATATTTCAAACATACGTATCGGTGTGCGCCTGACCACAGGCTTTTTGCTCACTTCGCTGTTACTGGCCGTGGTGGTGGTCATCAGCACATGGCAGCTGTCGGCGGTAAGCGGGGAAATCGACAGCAGCGTGAACCAGCGCTATGCGCGCATCGCGCAATTGCAGGCCACGCGCAACAGCACGCAGGAACAGCCTGCCCTGCGGGAGCTCGACCAGCAGATCGCCACGCAATCGGTGCAGATGCGCACGGCGGCCGAGGCGGCCATGGCCCGCGCGCACGATACCAGCGTGCTGATCATTGCGCTGGGCCTGGTCGGCGGCGTGTTGAGCCTGGTGACGGCCTGGTTCATCAGCAGCGGCATCCTGCGTCCCTTGCGGCATGCCGTCAAAGTGGCGCGCAAGGTGGCCGGCGGCGACTTGAGCGAGCATATCCGCGTCGATTCCCGCGATGAAGTGGGGCAACTGCTGCAGGCCCTGAAAGACATGAATGCCAGCCTGATCACGATCGTGGGCGAGGTGCGTGGCGGCACGCACGAGATCGCGGGCGCCTCGGGAGAAATTGCCGCCGGCAACCTGGACTTGTCGCAGCGCACGCAGGCGCAAGCCAGCTCGCTGGAGCGTACGGCCGCCTCGATGGACGAGCTGACTGGCACCGTCAAGCAAAATGCCGATAACGCACGGCAAGCCAATCAGCTGGCACAATCGGCCGCCGCTGTGGCAGGCAAAGGGGGGACGGTCGTGGCGCAAGTGGTCGATACCATGAGCTCGATCAACGCTTCCTCGAAAAAGATCGTTGACATCATCGGCGTCATCGACGCCATCGCCTTCCAGACGAATATCCTGGCCCTGAATGCAGCCGTGGAAGCGGCGCGGGCCGGAGAACAGGGGCGCGGTTTTGCCGTCGTGGCCGCTGAAGTGCGCACCCTGGCCCAGCGTTCTGCCGGCGCGGCAAAAGAAATCAAGCAGCTGATCGGCGACTCCGTCGAGCGGGTCGACGCGGGCGCGCGCCTGGTCGACACGGCCGGCTCCACCATGCGCGAGATCGTGGCCAGCGTGCACCGCGTTACAGACATCATGGGCGAGATCAGCATGGCCAGCGGCGAGCAATTGTCCGGTATCGAACAAGTCAATGCCGCCATCGTGCAGATGGAACAGGTGACGCAGCAAAATGCGGCCCTGGTGGAGCAGGCATCGACGGCGGCGGCCAGCATGCAGCAGCGCGCCACGCTACTGTCAGGCACGGTGGGCATCTTCAAGCTGAGCCGTGACCAGGTGTCAGCCCAGGCCACGCACGGCATCAGCCTGGTAGCCGGACAGGCTGCGCACGCCATTTCCGCGCCGGCAAACCTGTCTGCCACAAGCATTAGAGCGCGGCTGAAAGCCTGAGTTCCCCCGTCATCGCTACGCCGCTCCAGATATGCTATAGCTGCTTGTACATGACCGTAGTGGGGTCCAGCCGGTCGCCGGCCGGCGCCAGCGCATAGCCGGGAATGCTGCCGGCCACCACATAGCCGAGCGACAAGTACAGCGGTTCCGCGTGGTCGCTGCTGCGCGTGTCCAGGGTCAGCAGGCTGCGCGGCAAGAGGCGCGCCTGTTCTTCCAGCGCCTGCATCAGCTGGCGCGCAAGGCCGCGCCGGCGGAAAGCGGGCGCGACCAGCAGCTTGCGCACTTCGGCCCGGTGTGCCTGGTTGGGATTGGTGTCCCAGTCCAGCTGCACGGCGCCCGCCACCTGCCCGTCCACCTCGGCCACCAGCAGCAGGCGCACGCCGCGCGTGACGGCCGGCAAGACGTTATCCGTCCAGAACGCCTGGCTGGCTACCGTGTCGAAGGGCAAGATAAAACCGATGCTGGCGCCGTCGTGCACGCAGTTTTGCAGCAAGGCCCCCAGTTCCCGCAAGCGGTCACGTATATCGGTGGATGAAAAATGGCGTAGCGATACGGGCATGGCGACCTCAGACAAGAAAGAGAAAATAGCGGGCGCCGCTGTCCGGCGGCGTTGTGAACGCGCTGGGTCCATGCAGCTGGTAGCGCAGGCAGTCGCCAGCCAGTAAATCGTGGGAGCGGCCGTCGATGGTCACGTTCAGCTTGCCTTGCTGCAGCAACAAATGGTGTTCCATGCCGGGCCGGGGCGAGGCCGCGTAGGCGATCGTCACGCCAGCGCCCAGCTCGCATTCGAGCGCTTCGCCAGCCAGCGCCCGCGACGGGGGCGAAACGGAGCGGCGGATAAAGCCCGTGTCCGGGTCGCTCCACACGCTTTGCTCGGCCCGCAGCAGCAGGGGTGGAAAGTCGTCTTCTACCATGCGCAGCAGGCGCGACATGGCCAAGCCATATGCGGCGCACAGCTTGCCCAGCACGCTTGTAGTCGGGCTGACCTCGCCATTTTCCAGGCGTGACAGAGTGGCGCGGCTGACCTGGCTGGCACTGGCCAGCTGGTCTAGCGACCAACCCCGCTCCACACGCAACTGCTTTAAACGGGCCGCCAGCCGCTGTTCCGTATCGCTTTCTACGAATGTTGAATTTTCCATATCTGAGAATTTATTCCCAATAAGGAAAACAGTCAAGCTGTTTGCCTGATCCCGCTAGCCCGCCATGCGTGTGGCGTGGCGGCATAGCTCCAGGAAGCCGGCCAGGCGCGGGGAAAGGATTTTCCTGGACTGGCGGATCAGATAGAAATTGCGCTCCAGCGGCGGCAGCATGGTTTCCAGTTCTACCAGTTGCCCGCTGGCCAGCAAATCGGCCACGACGACGCGCGACAGGCAGGCGATGCCCAGTCCCGCCGCCGCGCCATATTTGATGGCTTCCGAGTTGCTGAACTCGCCCGCGGCACGCAGATAGTGCAGATACGGCACCAGCGCCTGCTCCACGGCTTCGCGCGTGCCCGAGCCCGCTTCGCGCAGCAGCCAGCCCGCCTGGTTCAGCTCCGTAAAGCTGAGCAGATGGCGCAATTGCGCCAGCGGATGCGTGGGCGCGGCCACGATCAGCATCTGGTCCGTCAGCCATGGCTCCACCAGCAAGCCCGCTTCGTGGCACGGCCCTTCGATCAGGCCGATATCGACACGGAACTCCGCCACGGCGGCGGCGATGTCGGCCGTGTTGGCAATCGTCACTTGCGGAATGCTGCGCCCGTATTGCTGCGCCGCCAGCGCCAGTATCTGCGGCAGCAAATAGATGCCGATGGTGGTGCTGGCGCCGATCTGCAGGCTGACGGGCACGGACGGGTCAGCGCCCGCGAACTGGCGCTCGATGCTGGCGGCTCCGTCGCGCATCTGCCGCGCCTGCGGCAACAGCAGGCGGCCATTGTCGTTGAGCAGCAAACGCTTGCCCACACGGTCAAACAGTTGCGCTCCCAACAAGGCTTCCAGTTCATTCAGGGCCGCGCTGGTGGCCGATTGCGACAGCGCAATCAACTCCCCGGCCGCACTGGTGCTGCCCGTATCCGCCACGGCGAGGAAAATCTGCAGTTGCCGCAAGGTCAACGCCATTTTATCTACCTATTCAATCAGTTAAAGATACAAAAACAATCCGTTTTACCATTTAATCAGCGAACTGTACAGTCATGCCATACGAACCAGGAACCACGGAGTACGGCATGTCATCCCTCTCAACAAGCAACACAACAAGTTTCAGCGACCGCTATGGCCGCCTTCTCCCCGGCCTGCTGCTCAGCGGCGTGATCGCCTGGGGCGCCATTCAACTGGGCAAGCTGGAATGGATGCAAAGCCACGGCATGAGCGCCCTGACCCTGGCCATCATGCTGGGCATTGTGCTCGGCAATAGCGTTTATGGCCGCCTGGCGCCCACCTGCGGCGCGGGTGTGACTTTTTCCAAACAGACACTATTACGACTCGGCATCATCCTGTATGGCTTTCGTTTGACCTTCCAGGATATCGGTCAGGTGGGCCTGGCCGGCATCGCCATCGACGCGCTGGTGCTGGCGTCCACGTTTGGCCTGGCCATGTTCCTTGGCACCAAGGTATTCAAGCTGGAACGCAACAGCGCGATCTTGATCGGCGCGGGCAGCTCGATCTGCGGCGCGGCGGCCGTGATGGCGACCGAGCCCGTCGTCAAGGGTCGCAGCGAAGATGTCACCGTGGCCGTCTCGACCGTCGTGGTCTTCGGCACCATCGCCATCTTTTTGTATCCATTGCTGTACCAGCTGAATCAAGGCTGGCATGTGCTGGCGGCAACACCATCTGCCTTTGGCGTGTACATCGGCTCGACCGTGCATGAAGTGGCGCAGGTGGTGGCGGCTGGAAAGTCGATCGGACAGGAAGCGGCGAATGCGGCCGTGATCGCCAAGATGGTGCGCGTGATGATGCTGGCCCCCTTCCTCGTCATCCTGTCGGCGGTGCTGGCGCGCGGCAAGGCCAAAGGTGGCAACGGCGGCCACGACAAGGCGGCCAAGCTGGCCATTCCCTGGTTCGCCTTCATCTTTATCGGCGTGGTGGCATTCAATTCGCTGGGCCTGCTGCCAGCGGGAACAGTCGCCACCATCACCGAGCTCGACACAGTCTTGCTGGCCATGGCCATGGCTGCCCTCGGCTTGACGACGCACATGTCGGCCATCCGCCGCGCCGGCATCAAGCCCCTGCTGCTGGCCGGCCTGCTGTTCTGCTGGCTCATCGCCGGTGGCGCCGCCATCAACCATATGGTCGCCAGCCTGTTTGCTTAAGGCGCAGCTTGATACAAGCCGGGGCCGCAGACGCGGGAGGCGAAAACTTCGTACAATATACGTGTTTTGACTCTCAATCCGGCTTCGGCCCCACCCAGGAACACCCATGCATCTCTCGAACTGGCTGCTTTTCTGCAGCGTCGCCCTGCTCGTCACGTTTTCTCCCGGCCCGGCCGTCTTGCTGGCCATCTCGAACGCCATCGCCGTCGGCCCGCGCCGCGCAATGATCAGCAGCATGGGCAATGGTTTTGGCTTGTTCATCATTTCCGGCGTGGCCATGGCTGGCATGGGCGTCGTGCTGGCCACCTCGGCCACGGCCTTCATGCTGCTGAAACTGGCTGGCGCCCTGTATCTGGTGTACCTGGGCATCAAGCAATGGCGCAGCAAGACCAGCGTCGTGGCCGATGCGCCCGTGGTGACCGGCACGGCGAATCCTAACTCGTTCTGGAAACTCTTCCGCCAGGGCTTGACGGTCGCGCTGACCAATCCGAAAGCGATCCTGTTCTTCTCGGCACTGTTCCCGCAATTCATCACGCCGGGCGAACCGGTGGCCATCCAGTTCACCGTGCTGACGACTTCGTTTGTCGCCTGCGCCATGCTGGCCCACCTGTTCTACGCCAACCTGGCGCGCCTGCTGAAAACCCAGCTGGCCACGCCGGGCCGCGCCAAGCTGTTCAACCGCATCACGGGCGGCGCCTTCGTCTTGCTGGGCCTGAGCCTGCTGCGCCTGCGCGCCAAGGCGGCGTAACTAGTTCTTTTCCGTCAAAAACGCCTCGATGCTGGCCGCCAGGGCCAGCGGTGTTTCATTCATCGGATAGTGTCCCGCATTGCCCAGCACCTCCAGCCGGGCTTGCGGGTACCACGCCAGATACGTGCGGCGCATCAGGGCAGCATCGAAACGGGGGTCATGCTCCCCCACCAGCGCCAGCAACGGCAATTCCACGCGCGCCGCCTTGATTTCTTCACTGAAATCCGTCTCGCTCCACGCGAGGAAATACGCGGCAAACGCCCCTGGATCCGAACTTTCCCACGAATACTGCGCCTTCCAGCCCAGCCAGGTGGCTGGCAAGCGCCCGCCCGTGCTGCGGTCGATGATGGCGCGCCGCGCCGCCACGCTATCGGCGGCCGCGAGAAACGTCGCGCGGGCGGCCGCATCGAAGGCCACGCCGCAGCAGGGCACGGGCGCCACGGCCACCAGTTTGCGCAGGCGCAAGGGGGCAAGCAAGGCCAGCCGTTCCAGCGCCATGCCCCCCATGGAGTGGCCTACCACGCTGAAGGTGGCAAAGCCGAGCGCATCGGCCAGCGCCAGCGCGTCGCGGGCGACCTCGTCCATCGAATACTCACCCTCTGCGCCACGCATGCCGCCATAGCCGCGATTGTCCATGAAGACATAGCTGAAAGCGCCGCCGTCGAGACCCGCTTCCATCGGGGAAAAAGCGTTGGCGTCGCCAAACCAGCCGTGCAGGACGATGACGGCGTGGGGACCATGGCCCACGCGATGACAGGTATTGTGCATGTTCACTCCGGAAAAAGAGTGTGATGGTAAGCGGACGTCAAGCGGCCCGCTTTCGATGTCAGGTCAACTACTGTAGAGTATGGGCCATGGATGATTTTTATACGGAAGTACCGCGCCCATTGATCGCCACGGCACGCGACTATGCTTCTGGCGCAATGTTTCCCAGCCACAGCCATGCGCGCGGGCAATTTGCGTATGCGGCACGCGGTGTCATCAGCGTGCACACGCCGCAAGGCAACTGGCTGGTGCCGCCGCAACGCGCTTGCTGGGTACCTGCCCAGCTATCCCATGGCATGCGCATGCATGGCGCCGTGACCATGCACAACGTGTTTATCGATGCACCCGCCATCGCAGAGAGCGGCTTGCCGTCCCACTGCCAGGTACTGGACGCTTCGCCGCTGCTGCGCCAACTGCTGGCCGAGGCCGTGACGGTCGATGGCTTGTATGCGGAACAATCGCGGGCCGGACGACTGATGGCCTTGCTGCTCGATGAAATTGCCGCCGCCAGGCCATTGCCCCTGAGCGCGCCCCTGCCGCAGCAGCCCCGGCTGGCGCACCTGTGCATGGACATGCTGCGGCAACCGAGCCTGGACAGCAGCCTGGATGCGATGGCGGCGCAAGCCGGCATGAGCCGGCGCACCTTTACGCGCCAGTTCCGCGCCCAGACGGGGCTGGCCTTTGCCCAGTGGCGCCAGCAAGCGTGCCTGCTGGCGGCCATCGCGCGGCTGGCGGACGGGCAAGCCGTCACCCGCGTGGCGCTCGACCTCGGCTATGCCAGCCCCAGCGCCTTCACGGCCGCCTTCCGCCGCGTGCTGGGCCAGGCACCCAGCGATTATCTGGCCTAGGCGACGATGGCGGCGATGCGCTGCGCCAACGCGTGCGCCAGTTTCTGCACATGGTAGCCATCGACAAAGCCATGGTGGGCTTGCGCGGAAAACGGCACCCGCATGCGGCCATCCGCCTGCGCGGGGCCGAACTTGCCCCAGGTAAAGGTCGGTATGTCGGCGTCGCGGTGGCGGTGGATCGGGTGCTCGATGGCCGCCAGTTCCAGCCATGGCAAACAGGTGATGAAGATATTGTTGCGCTGCTCGCGCTCGCTTTCGCCCTCGCCCGTATTGATCAGTGCGGAACTGGCTTCGGCAATGCGCTTGGCTTCCAGGCTGCGCGCGATGAACAGGTCAAGCTGGTCCGTCATCGCGAAGCGCGTGTAATTGAGGTTTTCATCGCCGTTGATGACGGTGTACGAGGCGGGGAAATCGTCGATCCGTATCACCTCGCCCTGGTAGATGCGGTACATGAAGTTGTCGATGTCCCTGACCGTATTGAGCAGGCAAAACAGGAAAAAGTGAAACACGGGGATTTTCCGTTCCTTGCACCAGGGCCGGAAATCCGGCACATCGAGCTGGAAGTTGATGTTGACGAGGGGATTGTCAAACGCCCGGAACAAGTCATAGCGGTCGCGCCGCTTTTCAAAATTTTTCATGCGGCGAGTGTAGACGATGGGAGTGCTGGCGGGCAAGTCATGCCATAGGCGCATGGAATGTTTTTTTAATATTCGTTATTCGACAGTAAATGCGTCTTCATTCTTTATCTGAATTTGGCCACCGACCGGGATAAGCCGGTCGCAAGCCTCCCCGTATCGGGAGGCTTATTTCCGCCGGAATTACTACGCTTGATTAATCTCGTCGTCTATCATATTGGCGAACAGGTCGAAACTCAGGATGCCCGTGCCGATGCATGAAAATACTGTCGTACCCGCCGCATCCTTGATCGTCAGTCTCTCGGTCCAGTCATTCTGATTCATGCACTTGAGGCTGGCGCCAGGCCAGGTGACGCCGTCCACATGCAAGCCCTGCGCAGACAAGGCCAGTTCCTGTGTCTTGAAATTCAGGAAATTACCGAACAAGCGCTTCTTGTACATGTCGCCGCTGCTGATATAGCGGAAAGTCACGCGCTCGCCGTCCGCCAGCTGCTGCTTCAAGACGGGCATGCGGTATTCCAGGTAACGGGAGCGAAATTCGTCCATGAACTCGTCAAAGCGCTTGAGTTCTCCGGTAGCCCATATCCAGGGCTGGTCGGCGCCCGTGCGGTAGGCCAGGTTATTGATCATGCCTGTCATGGCGGTGGAACCGCCGGCAAACAGATACAGGTCTTCGATATCGGCAAAGGCGGCGTAGCTGCGAATGCCGTTCAATTCATGCACCACACCGTCTTCATGCAATTCAAAACGGCTTTTCCGCCGCTTGAGCATTACCGCGCGCATGACCAGCACCAGCACGGCGAGCAGCAATAGAAAAGCTGCCGTGCCATACAAAATAGTCAAATTGCTGTGCGTACCCAGCTTGGCGCCGTTACGCAAGGTCATGGCCTGCGTATCGGTCAGTGTTTTCTGAGGCATGGTCGTGCTCAGGTACAACACAAAACCTGCCACTGCCGCCAGGATCGCCGCAAATACCGCAAACAGCATAGGCACCGTCTTGCCATGAAAATACACGGCGAGTGCTTTATTGGTTTGCGGGATACTAAAATTGCCCATGTAATCTTCCTGTTAAATGATAGGGAGGGTTTTACAACCCGGAGGTCGAAATTTATTCGGCCCGGATTGTCTCCTATCTATTACAGGAATGGCCACACGCACGCACACTCAATACTGATTTCTTACAATAATGACCCTGATTACTGGCCGACCACAGTTATTATCTGGCATTGCAGAATTTCCCGGGCCACCTCGGCCACGCCTTCTTCCAGCTCTCCCATTGTCGGTGCATGGGCGAAGCGTTGCAATTCCCCGTCCAATTCGAATGCCAGCTCCCTTGAATGGCGCACGATGCCCTGCAATACATAATACTTCCATTGTTCGTCATTACCGGCCAGCACCGTTTTTATATAGGGAGCAAGGCGCACACCGATGCCGGCCAGGTACGGCAGGAGCACGCCGGCCACCGGCCAATTGACATCTTGCACCCATTCCAGTATCTGCGGCATGGCCGGACGCAGTTCCTCCCAGCTAAAGGCGATGAGGGCTTGCGCATTCTCCGTATCGTGTTTATCGCGCGGCAATGGCAGGTGCATGCAAGGCGTTCCTGTATGGTTGATCCGTGTCATGCGGGGCCACCGTGCGCCAGGCCCCGCTGCACCTTCCACGCCAGCGGCAAGGTCAGCAGCAATACGGCTGCCAGCGCCAGCAGGGCTGTGGGCACGCTCGTCCGGTCGCCCAGCGCGCCGAACAGCACGGGCGACAGCGCCCCACCGCCGATGCTGCCCGTGTAGAACAGCGCGAACGCATGCTCTCGCTTGCCGGGCTCTGCCAGTTCCGGCACCACGCCGTACAGCACGGACGAGGTGCCATTGAGCGCCAGCCCCAGCAAAGGCAGCATGACCATGATGCCGGCCAGCGGCAGCCACAGGCCCGCCACGATCAGCAGCGAGGTCATCGATTCCGTCAGCCATACGGTCTTCATCATGCCGATGCGCGCACCCAGGTAGCCGCACAGCAACTTGCCGAAGGCGCCGCCCACGAACAGCAGCGATAAGGCCACGCCAATGCCGGCCGTGCCCGCGCCCTTGCTTTTCAGCAGGAATGGCAAAAAGGTCAGAAAACCCATGCGCACGGCGCTGTCCAGGGTGCCCGTGGCCAGCAAGGCGCGAAAACTTCCCTTGGAGCCGCTGCCGGCGATGCTCTTGCCCGCCTTCTTCGCGCCCGCCTGCAGCTCGCCCGGTTTCGGCAGCAGCCACCACAGCAAGCCGGCAGCCGCCAGGCCCAGCAAACCCAGCAAGGAGACGCTGGCTTGCCAGCTGCACACCAATAACAGCAAGCCCACCAGCGCGGGAATCAGGGTCTTGCCGATATCGCCGGCAAAGTTGTAGTGCGACAGCGCTTCCTTCACGCCCCCGCCCGCCTCGTGCGTGTCCGTGACGATGGACGAGGCCAGCGGATGCTGGGTGCTGGCGCCCAGGCCGCCCAGCAGCAGGGCGAACAGCAGCACGGCCAGTCCGCCTGCCTGCCCCGCGATCAGGTAGGCGACGCCGGCCAGTGCCGTGCCGCCCACCAGCATGCGTTCGCGCCCCCAGCGCTTCGCCAGGCGGCTGGCCAGCAACTGGAAACCGGCCATCATGCCCGAGTAGGAACCGCGCAACAGGCCCACCATGGCGTAACTGATGGCAAACTGCGCCTGCCAGATGGGCAGCAGCACATAGATCACGTCCGTCAAGCCGTCATGCACGGCATGCGCGCTGCAGGCGGCGAACAGCGAGCGGCGGCGGATCGATTTGTCGGAGGGGGGTGTTTCGGGGGAAAGCGCGGCAAGCGATGGTTCGGTCATGATTCTGCAAGCGGGGGAAAACGCGAGGCAGCCAGCTTACACCAATTGGCTGCTTCGCATCTTGAAGCGCGGCAAGAATAATAGTATTGCAAGATTAACATGACGCAAACGCAGGGGAAGCGCAAGCCAGGCCCGGCGCCCCCACGCAGGCGGCGCCGGACGCCCGTATTACTTGGCCATCGCATCCTTGGCCATGCCATCCTTTTTCATGTCATCCTTTTTCATGTCATCCTTCTTCATGCCGTCTTTTGCCATGGCATCTTTCGCCATGCCATCCTTGGCCATGTGGTCCTTCTTCATGTGCTTCTTCGCCATCGGCTTGTGCATGCCGTCCTTGCCCATGGCATCCTTGTGCATGGTATCGGCCGAGGCGTCCTTGGCCATGGCGTCTTTCTTCATGGCATCCTGGGCGAACGCGGCGCCCGACATGAGGATGGCGGAAGCGAGGATGGCGGCGAAGGTGGTGATCGTGGTTTTCATGATAAGTCCTTGTCTCTGGGTTAGTTGGGCAAATGCCCGGTGTGAAAGCGACTGCGGTGCTACGGGTGCTGCTTGCTGATAAATAATAGGAAGGCCGGGAGGTGGTCAGGGCCAGGCGCATTGCCGCAGGCAGTACGATTAGTACGACAAGGCAATGCAACGCCGCACTGGCCGCCTCTCCGGCCGTCCTAGGAACCGCCGAACCAGTTGTAGCCCTGATTCTCCCAATACCCTCCCGGATACGTATTCGTGACGAAAATGGCCTGGATGTGCTTGGGATTCTTGTAGCCCAGCTTGGTCGGCATGCGCAGTTTCATCGGGTAGCCGTACTTGGGCGGCAACTCCTGGCCGTCGTAGCTCAGGGCCATGATGGTTTGCGGGTGCAGGGCCGTGGCCATGTCGATGCTGGTGAAATAATCGTCGGCGCACTTGAAGCCGATGTATTTTGCCGTCGTGTCGGCGCCGACCCGCTTCAGGAAGTGGGAAAACGGCACGCCGCCCCACTTGCCGATGGCGCTCCAGCCTTCCACGCAGATGTGGCGCGTGATCTGGGTTTCCTGCGGCAAGGCGCGCAATTGCGGCAAGCTCCATGGCTTCCTGTCGGCGATCAAGCCGCTCAATTCCAGGCGCCAGGCGTCGCCATCGACTTCTTCCACTTCATCTTCGCCGTAATACGCGTTGAAGGGAAACGGCCGCGTGATCATGGAATCGGGATACGTTGGCGCCAGCTTGGTCGGATCGAACAGCCAGCCCTGTACCTTGTCGTTGAAGCGCGACACGGCCGTCAGGGCTGTCTCGATGCCGGATGGGTCGCTGACGTTGCAACCGGTCAACAAGGACAGGCCGCCCAGGGTCAGGCTGCGCTGCAGGAACAAACGGCGCGACGGTTGCTTGATCTGGCGCAAGGCGTCGTCCAGCATGGCCTGGCCCTCTTCTTGCACGAGAATGGTTTTTTTCATGATCGTCTCCTTCAGCGGCCGCGCAGCATGGCGACCAGGGTGCGTGGAACCAGCGCCATCATCAGCAAATGCACGCCGACAAAGCCCGTCAGCAGCGCCATGGCGATGAAGTGGACCCTGCGCGCACTCTCGTAGCCGCCGATGAGCTCGCGCAGCAGGGGAAATTGCACGGACTTCCACAGCACCAGGCCGGACAGCACCAGCACGATGCAGTCGAGCATGACGAACAGGTAGGCGGCGCGCTGCACCATGTTGTAGTGGCGCGGATCCGCGTGGGCCAGCTTGCCTTTCAGGGCCGCCATGAAATCGGCCAGCAGCAAGCGCGGCGTCAGGGGAAAGAACTGGCGCCGCAGCCGTCCCGAAACGATGTTAATCGCCAGATACAGCAAGCCATTGGCCACCAGCAGCCACATGGCGGCGAAATGCCATTGCAGGGCGCCACCCAGCCAGCCGCCCAGGGTCAGCGCGCGCGGCAGCTCGAAGGGGAAAAATGGCGCCGCGTTATAGATGCGCCAGCCGCTGGTGGCCAGCACCACGACGGCCACGGCATTGAGCCAGTGCGTCAGGCGCAGCCAGGCGGGGTGAATCACGCTCGCTTGTCCGTTCATCACATCACTCCTTTCGCGCAGGATGCCGTGCTGACGGCTTGCAGGATGGCGCTGCTGTCGGCCCGCTGCACGAAGGCGACCACTTGCAGCTGCTCCGGACGCCAGCTGGCGGGCAGGTTGACTGCGCGGCGCAGCTGGGCGCGGCCTTGCGCCAGAGACACCGGCCCCAGCCACAGGCGTACGGCTGCATCGTGATGCAGGGTGGCGCCGCGGTTTTCGCCGCGCAGCACTTTCGAGACGATGGCGCTTTCGCTGATGGCCACGTACAGCTGGCCGCCCGTCTGTACGTCCGGCGCGCTGGCATTGGCTTCCAGCAATAATTTTCCACCAGGCCCGGGCGTGGCGGACAGGCTGATATTGACGGGCGCGGCGGTCGCGTTGATGCGGCGGATGGCGGCCGGCAGCTGCGTATCCCAACTGCGCAATTCCGTGCCGCCCACGAAAAACTGCGGCGTGTAGGCCACGTGGCGCGGCTGGTGGCGCAGCAGTTCGGCCTGGCGCGCATCGAATTGCGCCTGCGCCAGCGGGTCCGTCCAGCCGATCTGGTCCCAGTAGGTGACGTGCAGGGCCAGCGGCACGATCAGGCTGGCCGAGCCCGCTTCCTTGCGCAAGGCGCTCAGGCGCTGGTCGGCGGGCGGGCAGCTGGAGCAGCCTTCGCTGCTGTACAGCTCCACCAGCGCCGCCGTCTGCGGCCCGCTTTGCACGGCGCAGCGCTGGCCGGCGGCCAGCTGCGCCATGGCCGGGGATGCCAGGACCGTGCCCAGCACGGGGAAAAGCAGTGTTGCAAGGCGGTGCTTGATGTCCATGGTCTTTCACCGGTATATTGAATTAAGAAGCGTGCTTGCCAGTCAATTCGCCGCCGCAGGCCGATTGGTTACAGCCGCCAGCAAAATAATCCGGGATTTATTTTTTTCAATGCCTGTCACCAAAGGCCTGCATGCAACGAATACCTGTAAGCGAACACCTGCATGGCACGGAATTGCGGCTGCATGGCTTGATGCTGCGCGGGCTCGATGGCGATGCGGCGGCCTATCGCAGTTTCTTGCAAGCCACCAGCGGCCATTTGCGCGCGTTCCTGCGGCGCCGCCTGCAGCGCTGGCCGGACGAGGTGGAAGACCTGGTGCAGGAGTGTTTGCTGGCTATCCACAACCAGCGTCTGACGTACGATACGGGCGTGCCGCTGACGTCGTGGATCCATGCGATCGCGCGCTACAAATTGATCGACTGGCTGCGCCGGCATGCGCGGCGCGAGGCGCAGCACTTGCCGTATGACGAAGAAGATGGCGCGCAGGAACTGTTTTCCAGCGCCGACGCCGAGGCGGCCGAAGCGAGCCGCGACCTGGGCAAGCTGCTGGCCAGCTTGCCGGCACAGCAGCGCGACGCCATCGTGCATACCAAGCTCGACGGCTGGTCCGTGCGCGACACGGCGGCGGCCATGCAGATTTCGGAAGCCAGCGTCAAAGTGGCCGTGCATCGCGGCTTGAAGGCACTGGCGGCCAATTTAAGAACAGGCAATGAAGGGATTGCACCATGAAAACCGATGACTTGATCGCCATGCTGGCCAGCGGCCCCGACGTGGCTGCCGCGCCGCCACCGGGCGCCCGCTGGCGCGCCGCAGGTACCTTGGGCGCCGGTCTGCTGGCCAGCGTGGCGCTGATGGCCATGCTGCTGGGCGTGCGGCCCAACCTGGAACAACTGGCCCAGCTGCCCGACTTCTGGATCAAGGTGGGCTTTGTCGTCTGCCTCTGCCTGGCGGCCTGGCACGTCAGCCGCCGCCTGTGCGTGCCCGGCGCCGCCACCCGCGCCCTGCCCTTGCTGCTCGCCATGCCTCTGCTGCTGATGTGGACGCTGGGCGCCATCATCCTGCAGGAAGCCCCGCCCGAACAACGCGCCGAGCTGTTCTGGGGCGCCACCTGGCGCAGCTGCCCCTTGCTGATCGCGCTGCTCTCGTTGCCCATCCTGGCCGCCGTGCTGCGCCTGATGCGCCAGTTGGCGCCCACGCGACTGCGCTTGGCGGGCGCCGCTGCCGGCTTTGCCGCCGGCGGCATGGCCGCGCTCGTGTATTGCCTGCACTGCCCGGAGCTGGCGGCCAGCTTCGTCGGCTTCTGGTATGTACTGGGCATGCTGGTGCCGACCGCCATCGGCGCGGCCATAGGGCCGAAAGTACTGGCCTGGTAAGCCAATGACATCCTTTTCCCAGGAGTGAATCCGTTTTCTTCTTCCGCGCGTACAAGTGAGGCAGCCTGCAGTTTCTTGGACTTGTCTGTCAACGCTAACAAAAATCGGGAGAATCGAAATGTCTTTGTCACACTCGAAAACCGCACTGGGCGCCGCACTCCTGGGCAACCTGCTGGCCTTGGCGATCGCGCCAGCGGCCTATGCCTCCAGCCACCGCGAAGCGCCATTCATCACGCAAAACCCCAAAGTCGACGCCACCGACTTCTATATGTTCCGCAGCTATGAGGCGGGCCGCGGCGCCTACACCACGCTGGTGGCCGACTATATCCCCCTGCAAGACGCCTACGGCGGCCCGAACTACTTCGCCATGGACCCCGCCGCCCTGTACGAAATCCATATCGACAACAATGGCGACGGCAAGGAAGACCTCACCTTCCAGTTCCGCTTCACCAACACCATCAAGGATGGCCAGTTCACCGTGGGCGGCAAGAAAGTCTCGATTCCGCTCGTCATCAACGGCGGCGCCATCGACAGCGTCAACCCGGCCGGCCTGAACGTGCGCGAAACGTATAGCGTGACGGTGGTGCGCGGCGACCGCCGCACAGGCACGAGGAGCGCAGTCACCAACGCCAGCGGCGGCGGCACGACCTTCGACAAGCCCGTCGACAATATCGGCAACAAGGCCATCCCCAACTACGCCGCGTATGCCGCGCAGCATGTGTACGCCGTCAACATTCCCGGCTGCGCCACGCCCGCGCGCCTGTTCGTCGGCCAGCGCAAGGACCCGTTCGTCGTGAACCTGGGCGAAACGTTCGACTTGATCAACATCAAGGCGCCCGCCACGGAGTTTGCCGCGAATGCGGAGTCCGCCGCCAAGGATGACCTGGCGCGCAAGAACGTCACGGCCATCGAGATGGAAGTACCGACCGCCTGCCTGACGGCCGGCAGCGATCCTGTCATCGGCGGCTGGACCACGGCCAGCCTGCGCCAGGGACGTTTGCTGAACCCGGCGCCGGGCACGGCCACCACGGCGTCGAAGGAAGGCGGCGCGTGGGTGCAAGTGTCGCGCCTGGGCATGCCGCTGGTGAATGAACTGGTCATCGGCCTGAAGGACAAGGACCGCTTCAACGCCAGCAAGCCGTCGGGCGATGCGCAGTTTGCCGACTACGTCACCAATCCCACGGCGCCGGCCCTGGTGGAAGTGTTGTTCGGCTCGGCAGGCGCCAAGGCACCCACCAACTTCCCCCGCAACGACCTGGTGGCCACCTTTTTGACGGGCATCAAGGGCGTAAACCAGCCCGTCACCGTGACGGCGTCGGAAATGCTGCGCCTGAACACCTCGATCGCGGCCACCAATGTCGGCGCGCAAAACCGCCTCGGCGTCATCGGCGGCGATAACGCGGGCTTTCCGAACGGCCGCCGCCCCGGCGACGATGTGGTCGACGTGGTGCTGCGCGTGGCCATGGGCAAGCTGTGCACCCTGAACATCGGCTGCGCTCCGGCCGATGCCCCGGCTGGCGGCCTGCACTTCACGGATGGCGCCTTCCTTGACGAAACCGCGTTCACGGCAGGTTTCCCCTACCTGAAAAATCCCGTGGCCGGTTCGCCGCAGCTGTAACGAGGAGAATGCGATGAAAAAGCTCCATGCAATCAGCGCCCTGGCGCTCACGGCCATGCTGGCCGGCTGCGGTGGCGGCGGTAGCAGCCACGGCGGCGACAACGGTGGCACCACGCCGCCGCCCGTGGTCCTGCTCGACGCCTTCTATGTGGCCGTCAGCAACGTCATCCTGACCACCAGCGATGACAAGGACGGCGTGGCCATCGACGCCATCATGGCGACCTCTCCGGAAAATACGGAGCCGGTACCGCTGTAACGCGCAGCATGCAAGCGCGGGCGCCGGAGACCAAGTTCTCCGGCAGCCCGCCCTTGCCGCCCCATTCCACCGTCGATGGCGCCCACAATGAAAACACCGATTGCCCTGCTGTGCGCCTGCCTGCCCGTGCTGGCATGGGCCGCGCCCTACACGCCGAAAGACGGCAGCGCCGTCGTCGAACAGCTGCCGCGCCGCGCCGATGCCGCGCAGCTGGCCTTGCGCGGCTTGCGCCAGCAACTGAATGACACGCCGCGAGACCTGGCCCTGGCCACCAGCCTGGCCCAGCGCTACATCGCCTTGGCCCGCAGCGAGACGGACCCGCGCTACCTGGGCTATGCGCAAGCGGCGCTGGCGCCCTGGTGGCGGCAGGCGGCGCCGCCCGTCCCCGTGCGCCTGCTGCGCGCCACCATTTTGCAAAGCACCCACCAGTTCGGCCCGGCCCTGCAAGACCTCGACACCGTCGTCGCGCAGCAGCCGCAAAACGCCCAGGCCTGGCTGACGCGCGCCACCGTCCTCACCGTGCAGGGCGACTACACCCAGGCGACAGCCAGCTGCGCCCGGCTGTCGGCATTGACGTCACAGCTGGCCACCGTCACCTGCCTTGCCAATATCGCCAGCGTCACGGGCCGCGCCGCCAGCAGCGAGCGCCTGCTGGAACTGACCCGGCAACGCAGCGCCGGCGCGGCACCCGAGCTCGATAGCTGGGCCGCAACCCTGCTGGCGGAAATGGCCACGCGGCGCGGAGAGTCGACGCTGGCCGAAGCGCGCTACACCAGGGCGCTGGCGCAGCAGCCGCGCGACAGCTATCTGCTGGGCGCCTACGCGGATTTCCTGCTCGACCGCCAGCGCCCGCAGGAAGTCGCCCGGTTACTGAAGGAGCAGCAGCGCATCGACGCCCTGCTGCTGCGTTACGCACTGGCCCTGCAAGCGTTGCCCGGCCAGCAGACGGCCTTCCAGGCGGCCAAGGCGGAACTCGCGGCCCGCTTCAACGCCGCCATGCAGCGCGGCGACACCGTGCACCAGCGCGAACAGGCCCGCTTCGCCCTGTTTTTGCAACAGGATGTGCCGGCTGCCCTGCAACTGGCGCAGAAGAACTGGGCCATCCAGAAGGAAGTGTCCGACATGCGCATCTTGCTGGAAGCGGCCCTGGCCGCGCGCAACTACGCGGCGGCGCAACCGGTGCTGGCCTGGGTGGCGGCGCATGGCGTGGAAGACGTGGCCCTGCAGCGGCTCTCCAGGCAGCTGGGGCCGCAGGATGCGCAAAAGCTTAGCGCCGCAAAGAAAGCAGGTGCGCTGTGAACACCCGCATGCTCGCGTTGCTGCTCACCCTGTCCGCCTGGCTGGCCCCCGCGCAGGCGCACAAGCCAAGCGACAGTTATTTGAGCCTGGCCGTGCACGGCCAGCAGATCGAAGGGCAATGGGACATCGCCCTGCGCGACCTCGATTTCGCCATCGGGCTCGACGGCAATGGCGACGGCGCCCTGACCTGGGATGAAATCCGCGCGCGCCACGACGCCATCGCCGCCTACGCGCTGCAGCGCCTGCAGCTGGCCAGCGACGAGGGCGTCTGCCCCTTGAAAGCCGTCGAGCAACTGATCGACCAGCATACGGACGGCGCCTACAGCGTGCTGCGCTTTGCGGCCAGCTGCCCCGGCAACGCCGCGCCAGCCACCTTAAGCATCGGCTACACGCTGTTCGCCGACCTCGATCCGCAGCACAAGGGCCTGTTCAAGATCGCCAGCGGCGGGGCCACGCAAACGGCCATCTTCGACCCGGATAGCCCACGCCAGACGATTTCCCTGGCCGCGCCCGACCGCCTGGCGCAGTTCGGCGCGTATGTGAAACACGGCATCTGGCATATCTGGATCGGCTACGACCATATTCTGTTTTTGCTGTCCTTGCTGCTGCCGGCCGTGCTGCTGCCTGGCTTGCGCGAGCAGCGGCAAGGATTGCAGGCGGCCTTCCATGACGTGCTGAAGGTCGTCACGGCATTTACCCTGGCCCACTCCATCACATTGACCCTGGCCAGCCTGTCGCTCGTCTCGCTGCCGTCGCGCTGGGTGGAATCGGCGATTGCCGCTTCCGTGATCCTGGCCGCGCTGAACAACCTGCTGCCCCTGTTCCACGGCAAGCGCCCCGTGGCCGCCTTCGCCTTTGGCCTGATCCACGGTTTCGGCTTTGCCAGCGTGCTGCGCGACCTGGGCCTGCCGCAAGGCTCGCTGCTGGCCAGCCTGCTGGGTTTCAACGTGGGCGTGGAACTGGGCCAGCTGGCCATCGTCGCCGCCTTCCTGCCCATTGCCTGGCTGCTGCGCAAGACCTGGCTGTACCGGCAAGTGCTGACCGTCGGCTCGCTGGCCATCGCGCTGGTGGCTTGCGTGTGGCTGGTGGAGCGGGTAGCCGACATCAAGCTGATTTCAGCCTGATGGCGTTGCTGCTCCGCCACTAGCCAACCACAACGGTGCGCAACCGGGCTACAATACGAACAATTCTCAATCGCATCAAGGCCACTCTGTCCCGCAGACCATGGCATGGAAAGGTTGCATGCTACGCCCCGAACTGGAACTGCACCGGCAAATCGAAGTCCTCTATAGCGACCACCACGGCTGGCTGCAAGGCTGGCTGCGCCGCAAGCTGGGCAATGCCTTCGATGCGGCCGACTTGGCGCACGACACGTATCTGCGCATCATCTCGCGCGGCCGCGCACCCGAGCCGGACGAATCGCGCCAGCACCTGGCGCAAATCGCCAATGGCCTGGTGGTGGACCTGTTCCGCCGCCGGCATATCGAGTCAGCCTACGCGGACGCCATCGCCGCGCAGCCGGAAGCGCTGGTGCCCACGCCGGAAATGCGCGCGCTGATCGTCGAGGCATTGATGGAAATCGACGCCATCCTGGCCAGCCTGCCCGCCAGGGTACGCGACGCCTTTTTGCTGTGCAAGCTGGAAGGCATGGCCTACGCTGACATCGCCGCGCGCCTCGACGTTTCCGTCTCGTCGGTGGAAAAATACATCGCCCGCGCCCTGCTGGCCTGCTGCATGGCGCAATGCGCATGAACTCCCAGCCCGATAGCCCCCCCATCGCCCCCGCCGTGCTGCAGCGCGCCGCCGAGTGGATGGCGCGGCTGTGGGCGGAAGACGCCAGCGCGGCCGACGCCGATGCCTGCGCCGCCTGGCGCGCCGACGACCCCGAACACGAACGGGCCTGGACCCGGCTGCAGCGCTTTGCCCGACAATTCGAAACCCTGCCGCGCGAGGTGGCGCGCGGGGCGCTGGCGCCGGCGCCGGCGCCGCGCCACGCTGCCGGACGCCGGCGCGCCTTGCAGCTGCTGGGCCTGATCGCGGCGGGCGGCGGCACAGCCCTGCTGACGCACGAGTCCAGCCTGTGGCAGCGCGCCGCCAGCGATTACCGCACTACCGTGGGCGAGACGCGCGCCATCGTGCTGGCCGACGGCACGCAAGTGGTGCTCGACACGGCCAGCGCCATCGACGTGGCATACAGCGCCGGCGAACGGCGCATCGTGCTGCGCGCCGGCGCCATCCTCGTCACCAGCGCGCACGAAGCGGCGCCTGTGTATCGTCCGCTGCTGGTGGCAACGCCGCAAGGCACGGCCACGGCACTGGGCACGCGCTTTAGCGTGCGCCTCGATGACGGCGAAAGCCGTGTCGCCGTGTTCCAGGGCGCCGTGGTGCTGCAACCGGTGAAGGAAGGCGCGCCCTCCCTGCACCTGCAGGCGGGCCAGCAGGCCGTCTACACGCGCCATGCCGTACAAGACATCGGCAAGGTGGAAGACAGCGCCGCCGCCTGGACCGATGGCAGCCTGGTGGCCGAGCGCATGCGTCTGGATCAGCTGCTGGCCGAGCTGGGACGCTACCGCCACGGCGTGCTGCGCTGCGACGAGTCCATCGCCGGCCTGCGCGTGACGGGCGTGTATTCGCTGCGCGACACGGACCGCTCGCTGGCCAACCTGGCCCTGAGCCTGCCCGTGCAAGTACGTTACCGCACGCGTTACTGGGTCAGCGTGGGGCCGCGTCCCGCCTCCTGAAAAAATAAATGAAAAAAAATTGAGGGTTTTGGCTTTTCGTTCGGAATACGGGAAGAACCGATTTTTTCCTGCCACTTTCCTAGGATTTGCACCATGCCCCCTCGCCTGACCGCACCCGCACGCAAGCTGCGTCCGTTTCCCCTTGCCGCCGCCATCCAGGCCCTGTTCCTGGCTGGCGCCGCAGCCGGCTCCCTGGCCGTCACGGCGCCGGCCGCCCGCGCCCAGGCGCTGGAGCATGCGCAAGCCAAGCGCCCCTACGCGATTCCCGCCGGACCGCTGGAGCGCGCCCTGACCACGTTCGCCAGCGCGGCCGGCGTGGAACTGTCGGCCGACGCGGCCCTGTTGCAGGGCAAGCGCAGCGGCGGCCTAGCGGGCAGCTACACCGTGCGCCAGGGTTTCGAGGAACTGCTGCGCGGCCAGGGCGTGCGTGTGGTCGCTGGGGCGAATGGCGCGTATGCGCTGCAGGCGGAGACGGCACCGGCAGGCACGCCGACCCAGGCCAGCGCCACCCTGCCCGCCGTCACCATCAATGCCAGCAGCGAACGCGAAACGGCGACAGGTCCCGTGCGCGGCTATGTGGCGTGGCGCGCCGGCTCGGCCACCAAGACGGATACGGCCCTGAATGAAAACCCGCAATCCGTGTCCGTCGTCACGGCCGATGAAATCAGCGACCGCAACGCCGAATCGCTCGACGAGACCTTGCGCTACACGGCCGGTGTGACGCCGAACCAGCGCCCGCTGGGCAGCGACGATTCCTCGCTGCTGCGCGGCTTCACCATCGAGACGAACGGCATCCTGCAGGATGGCTTGCGCAATTCGGGCCGCACGTTTGGCGCATCGATCGAACCGTATGGCCTGGAACGCCTGGAAGTGCTGCGCGGCCCCGCCTCCGTGCTGTACGGGCAGATTCCGCCGGGCGGCATGGTCAACGCCGTCAGCAAGCGCCCCAGCATGGATGCCGTGCGCGAAGTGGGGATTGAGTACGGCAGCTACCGGCGCCGCCAGCTGAAAGCCGACGTGGGCGGCGCGCTCGACGCGCCAGGCGCCTGGACGTACCGCGTCGTCATGCTGGGCCGCGAAGCGGACACGCGGCTCGATCGCGACCGCGACAACCGCCTGTACTTCGCCCCCTCGCTGACGTGGCAGGCAGGACCCGCCACGCGTTTGACCCTGCTGGCCCGCTACGAGCAGGACAACCAGCAGTACGCGTTTCCCAATCAGCTGCTGCAGCCTGGCCCGCGCGGCCAGGTCGACCCGAGTCTCAACCTGATGGGCGACGATAACCGCTTCAAGCGCCGCAATACCATGCTGGGCTACGAGTTCGAGCACAGATTCAACGACACCTGGTCGCTGCGCCAGAACCTGCGCTACACGCGCCTGAAGAACGACCGCACGGACATGTTTCCCCTGGGCCTGAATGACGATGGCACGGTGGAACGCTATTTCATGCCCGTCGATACGGCGTCGAAAAGCCTGTTCGCCGATACCCAGATGCAGGCACAGTTTGCCACGGGCGGCCTGGAGCACCAGGTGCTGCTGGGCGCCGATTACGCAAATATCCGCAACACGGACGAATACCGCCATCAAAAAGGCTTTATCGAGCCGATCGACCTGTACCAGCCCGTGTATGGCAGGCAGCCCCTGGTTCCGGCCAAGGCGCCGACCCGCGCCGATGCCCCGTCGCGCCAGCTGGGCCTGTACGCGCAGGACCAATTGAAATGGGACCGCTGGGTCATCACGGCGGGCCTGCGCCGCGACAAGGCGACGCAGTCGCGCGACGTCACCGACCTCCATAGCGGCAGCGTGAAACCCGACTTCCACCAGTCGCCATCGGCCACCACGGGCCGCGTGGGCGCCGTCTACCTGTTCGATGGCGGCTGGGCGCCGTACGTCAGCTACGCCACCTCGTTCTCGCCCGAGCTGGGCATCACGGCCAACGGCGACGCCTTGAAGCCGTCGCGCGGCAAGCAGCTCGAAGCGGGCGTGCGCTACGAACCCGCGGGCCAGCGCGCCAGCTACACGGCGGCCATATTCGACCTCGTGCGCGACAACGTCACTACCTCCGACATCGGCAATCCAGGCCGTTTGCAGCAGACGGGCCAGGTAGGCTCGCGCGGCCTGGAACTGGAAGCGCGCACGGAGTTCGCCAGCCGCCTGAGCCTGATCGCCCAGTACACCTACCTCGATACGGAGGTCAGGCAGAGCAATAACGGCGACCTGGGCTTGCAACAGTCGGGCGCGCCGCGCCACAGCGCCTCGGCGTGGGCGCGCCAGTCGTTCGCGCTGGCCGGCAGCCTGCCCGCGTACGCGGCGCTGGGCATGCGCTTCCTCGGCGCCATGCGCTCGAACTCCGACGGCGAGAACCTGAACATCCGCAATGGCGGCCTGACGCAGTGGGATGCGGCGCTGGGCGTGTCGCGCGGGCCGTGGCAGTTTGCCCTCAACGTCAACAATGTGCTCAACAAGCAGACCCTGTATGACTGCGGCTACCTGCCGAACCTGTGCTACCGCAATGCCGAACGCACGGCCAACGTCAGCGCCATGTACCGCTTCTGATGCCAGCGCTGCACATGCGCCCCGCGCTGGCGGCCATGCACCGCTACGCGGGCTTGCTGATGGCCGGTTTCCTCATCGTCGCCGGCGTCACGGGCAGCCTGCTGGCGTGGAAGGATGAACTGGAGGCGGCCCTGCTGCCCGCCGTCTTCCGCGCGGCGCCGCTAACGCCGGGCGCCGTGCCGCTCGATGCCCTGCAACTGCGCGACATGGTCGCCGCGCGCTTCCCGCAGGCGAGCGTCACGTACGCGCCCCTGTCGGCGCCGCCCGGCCGCAGCATGGTGTTTTACCTGCGCCCGGGCGACGCATCACCGCTGGCCAGCGATGAAGCGTTCGTCGATCCCTACACGGGCGCGCTGCAGGGCCAGCGCCGCTGGGGCGAGATCGGCCAGGGCGCCATCAACCTGCTGCCCTTCATCGAGCGCCTGCATTACGCGCTGGCGCTGGGCGACACGGGTTTGCTGGTGTTCGGCCTGATCGCCATCCTGTGGACCATCGATTGCTTCATCGGCGCCGCCCTGACCTTCCCCGCGCGCCTGAAGAAACGCTCGCCGGGCACGAAACCGTGGCTGCTGCGCTGGCGCCCCTCGTGGCTGCTGCGCCGCCACGGCGGCAGCTATAAACTGGTATTCGACCTGCACCGCGCAGGCGGCCTGTGGCTGTGGGCCATGCTGCTGGTGTTTGCCTGGAGCGGTGTCGCCTTCAATCTGTACGGCGCATATGCGGCCGTGATGCAGCCGCTGTTTCCGCACCAGGGGGCCGAGGACATCGTCGCGCGGCATGCGCCGTCAGCGGGACCGCCGCTGGACTGGCCGGCCGCGCGCGCGCAGGGCCGCCTGTTGATGGGCGAACTGGCGCGCCGGCACGCGTTCGCCATCCTCGAGGAAAACGCACTGGCGTATGAACGCGCGCCGGGCGTGTACAGCTACAGCGTGCGCAGCAGCCGCGACGTGCGCGCCCACAAGGGCCTCACCACCGTCTTTTTCGACGCTGCCAGCGGCCGGCAGCTGGCCGCCTGGCTGCCCACGGGCGCGGCCAGCGGCGACACCATCCGCAGCTGGATCAGCGCCCTGCACATGGCCTCGATGTGGGGCTGGCCTTTTAAAATGTTCATCTGCGCCATGGGCCTGCTGGTGGCCGGATTGAGCATATCGGGCGTGCTGATCTGGCGCCGCAAGCGCCAGGGGCAAGCCAGGGCCAGGGCCCTCATTCATTAGCCTGACTAATAAGACCATGCCGATTCCAGCGGCTTATCAACGCGTGGCTGACGCCGTAAAGTAGCTCCTGTCAATGATTGAAGGAGCCAGCCATGAACCGCGTCACCCTGAATAACGGCATCAGCATGCCCGTCGCCGGCTACGGCGTCTTCCAGATTCCCGACCCCGCGGAATGCGAACGCAGCGTGATCGACGCCATCGCCGCCGGCTACCGCCTGATCGACACAGCCGCGTCCTATATGAACGAGGCGGCCGTCGGCAAGGGCATCGCCCACAGCGGCGTGGCGCGCGAAGAGCTGTTCGTCACCAGCAAGCTGTGGGTGCAGGACACGGGCTATGAACGTACGCGCGACGCCATCGAGCAGTCGCTGCAACGCTTGCGGCTCGATTATCTCGATTTATTCCTGATCCACCAGCCGTTTGGCGACGTGCACGGTTCCTGGCGCGCCATGCAGGACGCTTATCGCGGCGGCAAGCTGCGCGCCATTGGCGTCAGCAACTTCCAGCCCGACCGGCTGATGGACATCATCGCCTTCAACGACATCGCGCCCGCCGTCAACCAGATCGAGATCAACCCTTTCCACCAGCAGGCGGACAGCGTGGCCTTCATGCTCGAGCACGGCGTGCAGCCGCAAGCGTGGGCGCCATTTGCCGAGGGCCGCAACAACCTTTTCCACAATGAGTTGCTGCTGGGCATCGCCGCCAGACACGGCAAGTCCGTGGGCCAGGTCGTCCTGCGCTGGCTCACGCACCGGGGCATCGCCGTGCTGGCCAAGACCGTGCGCCGCGAGCGCATGGCGGAAAACCTGGCCATCGACGATTTCGACCTCGACGAAGCGGACATGGCCGCCATCGCCACCGTGGAAACGGCTACCAGCAGCTTCTTTTCGCACCGCGACCCGGCCATTGTCCAGTGGATGGCCGAACGCACGCTTGATATTTAAGGGAAAGCACATATGCCAACAGAAGATACAAGCACGGGCCGCCGCGGCTTCCTGCTGGCGGCCGGCAGCCTGGCCGCCACGCCATTGATCAGCTCGACGCAAGACGAGGTGGTGCAAACGACAGTGGCCGGGCGCCGCAAGCTGGGCACGCTGGAAGTATCGAGCCTGGGCCTGGGCGTGCAAAACATGAGCCGTACCTACCAGACAACCGTGCCCAGCCGTCCAGAGATGCACAAGATTATCCGCACGGCATTCGAGCGCGGCGTCACCTTCTATGACGCGGCCGAGGCGTATGGTCCGCACGAGGTGGAACGCATCCTCGGTGAAGGCGTGGCGCCGTTCCGCGACCAGATCGTCATCTCTTCCAAATTCGGCTGGGATATCGACCTGGAAACAGGCGAGCGGCGGCCCGGCCGCAACAGCCGTCCGGCGCACATCAAGCTGGCCGTGGAAGGCATGCTCAAACGCCTGCGCACGGACCGCATCGACTTGCTGTACCAGCACCGGGTCGACCCGCAAGTGCCGATCGAGGACGTGGCCGGCGCCGTGCAGGACCTCATGAAAGAAGGCAAGGTGCTGCACTGGGGCTTGTCGGAAATGGGCTTGAACACCTTGCGCCGCGCCCATGCGGCCCTGCCCGTCAGTGCCGTGCAAAGCGAATACTCGATGCTGTGGCGGGGGCCGGAAGACGGCGTGCTGGCCCTGTGCCAGGAACTCGGCATCGGCTTCGTGCCGTGGAGCCCGCTGGGCGTGGGCTTCCTGGCGGGTGCCATCGACGCCAGGACGCGCTTTGCCGATGGCGACATCCGCAAGATCGAGTCGCGTTTTTCACCAGAAAACCTGCCGCACAACCTGGCGCTGGCGGCCCTGGTGAATAGCTGGGCCACGCGCAAGCAGGTGACACCGGCGCAGATCGCCCTGGCCTGGCTGATGGCGCAGCGGCCGTGGATCGTGCCGATTCCCGGCACCACACAGATGGCGCACCTGCTGGACAATATCGGTGCGGCGCACGTGCGGTTGACGTCGGGAGAAGTGGCCGAGCTGAACCAGGCTGTCGCGGCCATTGCTATCCGGGGCGCGCGCCTGCCCGACGCCGTGCAGGCCTATTCGGGCGTGGAAGCGCCCCTCAGGGAAAAGTGATGAAGGTCTGCGGCACGGCGTCAGTCAGCCACACGCCGTTGTCGGACACGTAAAACACGTGGCCCTGCGCCCGCATGGCGGCCGCATCCACCATCAGCACGACGGGCTTGCCATGGCGCCCGCCGACAGCCACGGCCGTTTCGCGCTTGCTGGACAGGTGCACATGGTTGCGCGATCCCGGCAGCAGGCCGCCGGCGCGGATCGCCTCGACAAAGCGGCTGGCCGTGCCGTGATACAGCATGGCGGGCGGCGTGGTGGGCGGCAAGGCGATATCGACGGCCGCCAGCGAGTGGCCCTGGTTGGCGCGGATGCGCAAGCCGTCGTCGCTGATGGCGTAGCGCGTCTTGCTGTCGTGCGCCACCACGTCATCCAATTGTTCACGGGAAATCCGGCGGCCATGTTGGGCCGCCAGCGCCAGCAGCTGGCCGATATCGGCCCAGCCGTGGGGATCGAGCGCGAGGCCGATTTTTTCAGGGGCGTGGCGCAGTATGAGGGAAAGGAATTTGCTGGTATTTACCAAATGATCTGTCATGCCCCAGTCTACCGTTATCAGAACGCATATGACAAGGTCAGGCGCGCGGAACGGGGTTCCACCGGATGAAAATGCCGGTCATTCACCCCGTCCGCCCCCTCGCCGGGCAGGCGCGACGCATAGTAGTAATCGATGTCGCTGGCGCGTTTGTTGAACAGGTTGAAGACGTCGAGCGACAGCCGCGTCTTGCGGTTGAGCTGGTATGCCACGCGCGCATACGCCAAGGTGGTCGAGGCGGAGCGCACGCTATTGTCCTCGATCAAGGGACGGGGGCCGAAATAGCGCAGCTGGAAGGCGCCCGACCACGGCCCCTGGTCCGTCACCGTCACGCCAAACGAGGCTACCTTGTCGATGGCGCCGGGGATATGATTGCCGGCCGTATCATTTTCCGTATAGCGCGAGCGCGAGGCGGCCAGGTCCAGGTCGAACAGCAGCCACGGCGCGGCAATGTAATGGTTGTTCCACTCGATGCCGTGGCGGCGGCTGGCACGGCTCGCTTCCGTTACGCCCGCGTCGCCCACGAACAGCAGCTCCGACGCGATATCGAGGCGCCACAGGGCCAGCGAGCTTTGCAGGCCCTGCAGCCATTCCGTGCGCGCGCCCAGTTCCATGCCTTTGCTCGGCACCAGAGGGGTGACGGGCATGGCGGCCTCGCCATCGGGCAGGCGCGTCTGCGTCGTGCCGCGTGCATCGTTGCTATGAAAACCTTTTCCATAGTTCAGGAAGAATTCCGTCTTGTTCCATGGGCCAAGGATCAGGGACAGCTTGGGCGAGACCACATGGTCGTTCGCCGCGCCGCTGTTGCCGGCTATGCTGCTGTCGACTTTGAAACGGTAGGCGTCGTAGCGCAAGCCCGCCACCGAACGCAGCCACGGCAGCCATTGCACCGTGTTTTCGCCATACAGGCCGATGCTGGCCTCGCGCACGCGGTCTTCGCGCAGCGTGCCTTGCCGCATGCGCTCCACCGTGTTGTACAGGCCCACGGGCGACAGCCGGTCGTAGCGCGCCTGCACGCCGAGCTTGTTGCGCATGGGGAACCCCGCCAGCTCCGTGTTCCAGCTTTCGGCCGCGTTCACGCCCGCCACCGTGCGCCGCTCGCTTTGCTGGAACTGGTCGCCGGCGGCCGGATTGGCCAGGAAGTAGGTGAAATCGCTGTTCAGTTCCAGCTGCGAGCGGATCAGGTAAGCGTCCAGCTCGAACAAGCGGTTCTGCGTGCGCTGGCGCATGGCGTATGACAGGCTGGTGCGCGACGTGTCGCCGCCGTCGCTGGGCGCCAGCGAGCCGAAGCGGCCGATCTCGCCGGACGCCACGGCCCGCAGCGGCACCTGGTCGGTGGCGTTCCAGCCATTCTTGTACGCCATCGCCGTCACACTGAAACCGTTGTCCGGCGTGCCTTGGCTGTAGCGCAGCACCCCGCTATATTTGCGCACCCTTTCCGGCACGTCCCAGGGGCCGTTGTTACGGTTGACTTCCAGGCCGTACAGCAAGGTGCCTTGTCCTGCAGCAAAGGAATCGGCCACGACGCCGCGCACATAGCCATGCTGGCCGACGGACACGCTGGCCTGGCCCTCCGGCAATTTGTCGGCCAGGCGGATGCGCGCGCTGCCTGCCGAGGAAAAATCACCTTCGCTGGCGAAATACGGCCCCTTCTTGTAGTCGATGCGCTGCACCAGTTCGGGAATGAGGAAATTGAGGTCGGAATAGCCTTGTCCATGGGCATGCGTGCGCATGTTGACGGGCATGCCATCGACGTGCGTGGCGAAATCCGTCCCGTGGTCGAGGTTAAAACCGCGCAGGAAATACTGGTTGGCCTTGCCGTCGCCGCTGTGCTGGGTAACGATCAGCCCCGGCACGAATTCCAGCAGCTCCCCCGTGCGCAAGGCGGGCCGGTTGACGATCAGTTCGCTGGTGATGACGCCCTGGCTGGCCGCGTCCGACGTGCCGACGGCGTTGTCGTAGTGGCCCGTCACGCGTACGGTGCGCGCTTCATTGGCAACGGCATCGGACACCGCGGCGGCAGGCGGCTCCGCCCATGCGCTGGCCTGGATGGCCAGCCAGGCCAATGCCAAAGGGATTTTCCTGGATTGCATCTCTTCTCCCGTTCATCCTGAAAACAACTGCTTGTGGCTCGCCCCTGAAGATACGCAAAACACCGGCGTCCGGATTCAAACATTTGCGCAAAATCAAGCTGCAAAACACATGTTTTCAAACAATGAAATAAATCGCGGCGAGTTATCTTTAGAGAGAATGTCGCCATATAAAAAGTGCATACTACCTGTCAGAATCCGCGCACAAGACCGGCCCGCCAGCATCTCCTGCCATGCCTGCCGCTCTTTCGCCCGCGCCGCTCCGCCGCGCGCATCAGGGCTGTCGCTGTGATTTCGCCGTCTACGCGACGCCCTGCCATGTCGACCACGCAGGCTGGCGCAGCTGCGGCAAAGTCTTTGGTTTTTTCCATATTGTCAGACACCGGCACGCCTGCACGGCGCGGCCTGGCGACCACTTTGAACTGGAGAACTACATGACATTGTTCCTGCCCTCTTCCACTCTGCTGACACCGGGCGACAATCCGGATGGCCAGCGCTTCGTGCTGGCCTCGCAGCAATGGATCGACTTGCAGACGCGCATCCAGGCCGTGCTGGCCCTGCCGTCGGATATCGGCGAATACGAACAGCGCTACGGCGACGCTTCGTCCGGTTCGCAAATGAAGGAATGCTTCGACGCCATGCGCAAGCTGCGCCAGACGGCCGAGCGCTACGGCAGTCCCAGCAGCCTGCGGGCAAAGATCCTGCACGACCCGAATTTCCTGGCCAACGGCACGCGCCCGAAAAACGATGCCTTTTCAGCCACCGTCTGGACCGTGGAGCGGGCGCACCGCGATGCCTTTACGCTGTCGTCGACCTTGCGCAGCATCCCGGAGATGGCGCGCCACGAATCGGCGGCCGACGCCACGGCCGGCATCAGGAGCCTGTTCCTCGACAATGGCCAGATACTCGACAATATGCAGGACACCATCGCGAAAATCGGCGAGTTGATCGCGGAGTTCGAACACATCGAAACAGCGCTGGACGACGCCCAGTTGCTGATGCGCACCTTCACCGAACGCTCATCCAAGACGCGCACTGAACTCGACAAGGAAATCGGCGCCCTGGGACAGAAAATCGCAGACTTGGAGCGCGCGCGCGACGCCGCCTATTCGAAATGGCTGGCATTGACTATTTCCGCCTGCATCGTGCCCGCCGTCATCGGCATCATCGGCATTGCCATCATGGTGATCCTGGCCGTGCCCACGGGCGGCGGCAGCTTTGCCATCGGTTCGGCCGTCACGGGCGGCGGCGTGGCCCTCTCCGCAGCGGCGCTGGGCGCGGCGGCCGGCGTGGCGCGCGGCAAATACGATGGCCTGGTACAGGAAGTGCACGAGCAGAGCGCCTTCCTCGCCAAGCGCGCGTGTTACCGCAGCGACCTGGGCGCGCTCGATGAACTGATGAAATTCTCGCTGCCGGCATCCAACGGCATCCTGGGCCAGTTGCGCAGCGTGCAAGCGGCCTGGAGCGCATCGGCGCGGGAACTGGGCGCGCGCGCCAGCGATTTGAGCGTGGACAACCTGCACACCGGACCATGGCTGCGCGAAGCCGAGATGGTCAAGGCTGCCGATGGCTGGCGCACGCTCGACAACGCCTTGAAGGCGTTTGTTACCGGGTCCTTTGTCGATGCCAATCTGATCGGCTTTGGCGCCAGCTTGCCGCCAGACCAGCCCGACTGGCAGCAGCAACTGACGGCCAGGCTTGCCGCCTGACGCCAGCGTTTTCAGTAGCTGTTTTCCGTACTTCCACGCAGTCTGACCTGATCACTGAAGGGAACTACCATGAGTGTTACCGCTATTAATACCGCCGCCACGCCATCGATCGACCCGCCGCCAGGCTTGACCACGCCGGCCAATCCCCAATCCGGACAAAAGAGCCAGTTTGCCCTGTTCAGCGACAGCTGGATCGAATTGCAAGCCTATGTGGGCTCGGCCACCGAATTGCCCATCACCAAAGGCGATTTCGAAAGCAAGTACGGCGCCGTCGATGGCTCGCAGACGGTACTCGATTGCATCGGCGCAATGAAAAGCGTGCAAAACGCCTCCACCGAATTCGGCAACCCGAAAAGCCTGCGCGCGGCCCTGATCAAGAATCCCGGCCTGCTGGCCACGCCGACGCCGCCGACGGAAATCTACACGCACACAGTATGGCTGGGCCAGCGCGTGCATGACACCTCGACCAAGCTGGTGAGCGGCTATCAAAGCGTGCTGGATGAACTGCCGGGCCTGCCGCCCAAGGAACAGGTGGAGAACCTGAAAGCCTATCTGTTCGACCAGACCATGGGGCCGATACCGCTGGCGCAAAAAATGTCGGCCGAAGTGGCGGCACTGATCAGGAAGCTGGGTCTGTTCGAACAGAAAATGAATGAATACAACAGCAAACTGCAGGCATTTACCAGCAGTTCGTCGACGATGATCGCCAATGTCAACCGCACCATCGGCGGCCTGGAAACGAAGATCGTGGAGCTGGAGAAACTGCGCGATGCCGCCTACAAGGCCTGGCGCGACTTCACCATCGCCGCCGTCACGGCCTCCGTCGGCTGCGCGCTGATCGGCGGCCTGCTGGCGCCGTTCACGGGCGGCGTCTCGCTGCTGGTGGGCGGCGCAGCCGCCATCGCCGCCGGCGTCGGGCTGGGCATCAAGGCGGCGCAGAACCGCGCCGCCTACAACGAATATTGCACACAGATCAGCAGCCAGACGCAGGAATTGCAAAAGAAACAGCGGCTGCGCAGCGACCTGGGCGACTTCAACACGCAGATGGCGCGCGTGGGACCGGCCATGTCCAAATTCCTCGGCAACCTGCAAACGGTGGAAGGCGTGTGGGTGCAGATGAATACGGACATGATCACGCTGGGCAACAGCATCACGGAATCGAACGTGGGCAGCATGCCTTTCCTCGTCAAGGCGAAAGCCAAGCTGGCCATCGATTCCTGGCAAGCCATCGATGACAGCGCCAAGCAATTCACCGTGCAATCGCTGGTCGACTACGACAACCTCGCATTCGGCCAGCACCTGTCGGAAAACCAGCGCGCCGCTTGATGACAGTTGCCCTCCGGCTCAGGCACCGGGGGGCAAACATACCGATCGTTGGCTTCTAGAAAGGCAAACACCATGTCGAGACAATTCGGATATCCGCTGGCAGTGCAACAGGCGGCGCTGCGGCAAGCTGTTGATGATGGCAATCCCCATCTGGCGTTTGAAGGCGGCAGCGCCTGGGATCACCTCACGTACTACCTGGTCCAGGCGGACAAGCTGCAGCCCGGCCCGGACCAGCCGCTGGCAGCGGCGGCGCAAGCCGTAGCGGACGAGGCGGCCCGCTTTGGCACGCCGCAAAGCTTGCGCGCCCTGCTGGCCACATCGCCTGACGCCCTGGCGCAGAATACGCCGCCGGCCATGCTGTACGCGTGCCTGGTGTGGTTTGTCTTGCGCCTGAAAAATTCCGCTGCCAGCATGCTGTCGTATCAGCAATCACTGCTGGAGGCGGGTGTTGGCGCCGGCGACAGGCGCGAAGTACTGCATGCGCTGGGACCGATGGTGGAAGAAGCGCGCGCGTCCATTGCTCCCCTGCTGCAAGGCTTGAACAAATGGAAGGATGGCGTCTTGCCGGCGAATGCGGCGCTGGCCCGGCTGGCAGCACAGACGGGCACCGATCTGCAGGCACAGCAAGAAGCGCTGGGGCGCTTGCTGGCAGCCATCGCATCGCTAGAGGAACAATTGGCGCACCTGGGCCTGTTCAGCGGGCACAAGAAAAAGGAACTGGAGGCGCAGTTGCACGCCTTGCGCGAGCAGCTGACGCGCGACACGGCGCTGTCCGAGCAGCTGCGGCTGCAACTGGAAGGCGTCAACCTGCTGCTGGCCAATGGCGGCTGGCTGGAAGCGGCCATCGATGAGCTGATCCATTGGCTGGACGGCTTGCGCACCGCGTGGAGCGCTCTCGGCTCCGGTACGACCCAGCTGGCGGCCGACGCCAGCGACGCGGAACTGGGCAACGACAGCTGGCTGGCGCAAACACTGGCCACCGCCATGGCCTTTCCCCTGTGGCAGGCGCTCATCACCGCCGCGCAACGCTACGCCAGCAACGCGCTGGTCGACTTCCCCGCGCCGCCTGACGCGACGGGACGGCAGCCATGAAGCGCGCCGCCGCACGCCTGCTGCATCTGCTGGCCATGGCCACCCTGGCGCTGGGGCTGCTGCATGCGCCCGCCATGGCGCAAAACAGCAACACCGCCGCGCTGGAAAACGCGCTGCGCCAGCTGGCGCAATTCCAGCGCGAAGTGGCGAATATGCGCAATGCCGTGCGCCAGCCTCTGGGGCCGTACCCGCTGTACACGCAGTGCAGCTGGTGCAGCGAGCATGCGTGGTGGGGCCTGGGCATGTGCACCAAGACGACCACGGAAACATGGTCGCAGAATGTCGATTTCACATGGACGCGCAACCAGCTCGATCAAGTGCTGGCCCGCGCCGAACGCGATGCGGGCAACCTGGGCGCGGCATATGCTCCCACCCAGGCGTGGATAGACAGCTTGCCGGCCTTTAGCCGCGCCTTTGACGCGAACGCCGACCGCGTGCTGGCGGTGCAGGAGCAGATTCGCCAGGGAATCGGACCCAACGACCAGCAGCGGCAAACGGCGACGCAGGCGCTGCAACAGCTGAGCAGCGACATGGAGCGCAGTTCGGCCCAGCTGAAGGCGGGCACGCAGGCGCTGGCGGTGTCGCTGCAGCAGCAAAGCGCCTATCGAGAACAGATCCGCCTGGCCATCGAGGGTGCCGACCGCTCGGCCCAGGAAGCGCTGCGACAGATTGAACAGGCGGCCCAGTCGCATCACTGTCAGGATGGCTTGCCGCAAAAGTTCAATGCCATCCGCGACGACTTCAAACGCTCGATCCAGAGCATTTCGGCAGCTTTCCAGCAGCTCGATAACAGCAGCCGCGGCGCCGAGACCGGCCTGGCCGCACTGCTGGGCGCTGTCGTCACCTCGCAGACCGACATGCAATCCATCCTCGACCTGCTCAAGGCGGCGCAGAACGACAAGCTGGGCAGTTTCCTCGAGCGGCTGCACCTGAATGCGGCGAAACAGCAATGGCACGACCTGGCCAATGCCTATACGCGGGTGGCGCGCGAAGCGGCGCTGGCGCAAGGAGGCGGCTGACAAAGACTGACACTGCCAGGATGGCGCCGCTTTGCGCCATCTCAATGCCACGGCCGCCCTGCTTCCTATGATGAGCATATGCTGCTTGTGCAATGCCGCATCCATTTGGAGGGGCCGTGGGCAAATCGGATACCAGCAACGCCGGCGCCAGTATGCCGGCAGCGGTGCGCAAGAAAGATGCGCTGCCATTCATCCTGCTATACATCCTGCTGGCGGGCTTGCTGGCCGTGATAGGAGGGGCGGTACTGGCACCCCACTACCATGCCGTGCCGGCTCTGCTGTGGAGCCTGGGCTTTTGCGTCAGCGGCATGCTGCTGGGATTCCTGTTCGGCATACCGCGCAGCCTGCCATCGGGCACCGTCAACGCGGCGCCGCCCGACGAGCGGGCCAATGGCAAGGGCCGCCCCACGGACGAAGCGCCCGCCGCCGGAGCCGATGCGGCAGCGGGCAACGCCGGCAACACCCTGTTCCTGGGCACGCCCACGCCCATGGAGGTCAATTCGAACCTGGTGGAAGTGTCGGACTGGCTGACGAAAATCATCGTCGGCGTGGGCTTGATCGAGCTCAAAAGCCTGCCCGGCAGCACGCGCAGCATGGCCGCCTTCATCGCGCCCAGCCTGGCCACCGACACGCCGACCGCCATGGCCATCGTGGGCGGCATCATGCTGTTCTTTTCCGTGCATGGTTTTTTGATCGGCTACCTGCTCACGCGCATTTACCTGTCCATCATGATCAAGCGGGCCGACAGCATGGTCAAGAACGACTCCGTGCGCCTGGAGAGCGGCAAGGAAATCGAAGTGACGGAACTGAGCCGCTTGCAGCAAAAATCGCTCGAAGACATGCAGGAAGCCGTGACGCAGCTGCTGCTGGCCCATCCGCCGGACGGGGGCGCGGCCGTCACGGCCCTGGCCGGCATGCCGGCGGAGAAAAAGCAGGCAGGCCTGGTGCTGTGGCTGGACGACCATCCGCGCAACAATACCTTGCTGGTGGAACAGCTGGAACGGGAAAACATCAAGGTGGACCAGGCGGTCTCGACGCAGCAGGCGCTGGCCATGCTGCAACAGAAGCACTATGCGCTGCTCATCACGGACATGGCGCGGGTGGAGAACCGCCAGCGCATCAAGGATGCGGGCGTGCACACGGTGCGCGAAGTGCGGCAGGCCCAGCCCGCGTTGCCCATCATCGTGTATTGCAGCAAGGATACGGTCGCCAGCTACGGCACGGAAGCGGAAGCGGCCGGCGCCCGTTTCATCACCACATCGGGCACCAGCCTGCTGGCGGCCGTCAACAAGCTATTGCATGAGGAACGCCAGGACGGCGATCAATCCACCCTGTAACGGTAGCTGCCCACGTAATGGAGCGAACTGCGCTGCGGGTGCGCCAGCTGATTCGGCGCAAACACGCACACGCTCGTGTCGGCCAGCACGCCCTGCGCCTCCGCGTCCGCGCACGCCTGCGCCAGCCAGCTGTCGCCATACGACACGCCATCGAGCAACTGCGCCAGCGGCACTGGCGACGCCAGCATCGCGCTTTCAAAGCACGCCGGTTCGTATTGGCTCAGACCCGTTTCCAGGAAGAATGGCGACGGCACGGTCTCGCCATCCTCCGTGTATGTGGGCGCCAGGTAGGCCTGCAGCGCTTCCCAGCCGGGAAAGCGCCCGTTGCAGGCAAACACGTGGACGGTCGGCATGGTGGAAGACAAGCTTACAGCTTCTCCATCTTTTGCCGCACGGCCGGCGCCGTGGCAGCCGTCGGCGCCAGTTCCAGATAGGTTTTATAGGCCGCTTTCGCCTTGACGCCATCGCCGGCCTTGGCATACGCGTCGCCCAGGTTCAGATAGGCGATGGCGCGCGACGGATCCATCTTGACCGTGTTTTCAAACCAGCGGGCCGCTTCGCGGTATTTTTCCTGCTTGTAGAAGACAAAGCCCAAGTTGTTCGCCGCGAGCGCGAAATCGGGCCGCAGTTTCAGCGCTTCCGTAAATTGCGCTTCCGCCGCCGCATATTGTTTCTCCTTGTACAGCTGCAAGCCACGGTCGTTGGCCCGCTGCGCCAGCTGGCGCGCCGACGTCGGCACGGCGCCTGGCGTGACGATCTTCTGTTCGCCGCCCTGCAAATCCTTCACCGTCACGCTGGCAGCCGCCGGCTTGGCGTCGAGCTTGCTGTTCAGGGCAATGGCTTCCGTCGACAGCTGTGTCGTGTTCGGGCTGAGGAACTCCGTCTCGCCCGGCAATTCAAACACGAAATCGCCCCCTTCCGAGCCCGGCAGGCTGCCAAACGCGGGCGTCTGGTTCGATACGCTGGACACGGCCGGCGCCACGTAGGCCGCCAGTTCCGTCGCCGTAATGAGACCGTCGCCGTTCAGGTCGCCCTTGCCCGCCAAGCCTTGCAGCAAGGTCCACGTGAACACGGAATGGCCGTTCGGCCCGCCATCGGCCACCAGCTGGTCGCCGCCGCCAGCCGTCAGCATTTGCCTGCCGATGCGCTTGGCATTGTCGCGCAGGAAGGAGCTGGAACCGGCGCCGCGGGTCAGGCCCAGGCCGCTGTAGCAGGCGTCCATGACAAAGAACGCGTGCTTGGCCGTCAGGCTTTCCGCGATATTCTGGATTTCCGTCATCGGGATCGCATCCGTGGCGAACTGCGCCGGATCGGAATCGACGGGCACGATGTAGCCGAGGTCGCGCCCGGAACTGAGCTTGCGCGTGGCGCCGTGGCCGGCGAAAAACACGAAGATGCGGTCATTCTTTTGCACGCCGCCATGCGCCAGCTTGTCGTGGAAGGCGGCCAGGATATTGTTGCGCGTCGCTTCGCCATTCTTCAGGGTGACGACGCGCTCGGGCGCGAAGGCAAACTTTTCAATCAGCGTTTCGCGGATGCCCTGGGCGTCGCGCACCGCATATTGCAGTTTCGGCCATTTCGCGTAGTCATCGATGCCGATCACCACGGCCCAGGAATTGGCATAACCGGTGGTCACGGGCACTTTTTCCGGCGCAGGCGCCGAACTTTTCGCCACCTGGAAGCTCGTGCCATCCCAGCCCGCGAATTGATAGCCTTCGGCGATCAGCTTGTCGAGCACGGCCGGCAAGGCTTTCACCGTGCGTTCGTGGATGTCGTGGAACAGAATGATGCCCCGTCCCGCCTTGTCGACGGACGCCAGCACGCGGTTCGTGATCGAGCTGGGCACGGGGTCGGCCCAGTCCAGCGAATCGATATTCCACATCACGGACTTCAAATGCGCATCGGCCAGCGCGGCCATGCCTTCGCTGTTGCGCGCGCCATATGGAAAACGGAACAGCGCGGCCCGCTCGGGGCTGATCGCCTTCAACAGGGTGTCGGTGCCGAGGATTTCGCCCTTCAGCTTGTCGCCCGTCTGTTTCGACAACTGTGCGTGGCTGAAACTGTGGTTGCCCACGGCATAGCCTTCCTTCATCAGCTTGCGGCTCACTTCCGCGCCCGCGTTCAGCTTGGCGTGGCCTTCCGCGTCCAGGCTGCCCAGGTTGCGGCCCACGTTGAAGAACACGGCCGGCACGCCATACTGTTTCAGGATGGCGCTGATTTCTTCCGTGTAGCGGCGGTGCGGGCCGTCGTCAAAGGTCAGCACGATGGTTTTCTTCGGCAAGCCCAGGCCAAAGATTTCCGCCTCATCTTTTTTTGGCACCGGCTTGGCTTCGGGCACGGAACCAGCCGGCGGTGTTGCATACGGCACGACGATGCCGTTTTCCTTGAGAATCTGTTCGCGGCTGTAGAGCTTTTTCAGCTGCGCCACGTAATCGTCCCACCGTTCGCGCTTGAGTTCGATGGCGCGCTGGCCCAGGTTGCCGAAGATTTGCCGGATTTCCTTCTCGTAATTGCGCTCGATCTCACCCAGCGCATCGAGGTCTTCGGAAATGCGCTTGTGCAGCTTGATCGCCGGCAAGGAGGAATCCTTGGCCACGTCGGCCAGCATGCTTTGCAGCAGTTCGCGGAAAGCCAGGCGGTCCGCGTCGTACAGGCCGGGATCGGATTCGATATACGTCAACAGGCTGTCGAGCGCCTCGAAGCGACCCGGATTGGTGGGCGCAGTCAATTGATCCAGCACAAGATCGAGCTTGGCGATGCGCTCCTGGTTTTCATGGAACAGCGCCTGCCCCACCTTGCGGGCTTCATCGCGCGCGCCTTCCGGCAAGCTTTGCTCCTCGGCCAGCAGCACGATGATCTTGCGGAAATTGCCCAGCAAGTCACGGAACTGGGCGGCCACGGCGGCCGTATCGACGGTCGACTGGGTCGCGGCGGCCGGGCTGCCAGAGGCGGGGGCGCCCGGCGTGGCAGTGGCGGCGGGACGGGTGTAGCTATAAATGCCGGCCCCAGCGGCGAGTGCCACGACGACGGTGGCGGCGATCTTGATCGGCTTGGAAGTCACAGGCTTGTCATTCCCTTCACATACTATGCATAGAATTCAGATGGCGCGGATGCGCCCGATGCATAATTGTAAAGCACGCTAGGCACAAGCTCAGCCCGCACGCTGAATTTGGGCAATAATATCGCTGAACACCTCCATAGATAGTGAAAACGGAAAAGACGATGCACAAGAAACTCTGCGCAGCCGCGCTGATGCTGGGCGTGGCCCTGATGCTGCTGCAACTGCGCGCGCATGCGGGCGATGGCACGGACAACGTTGTGGCCGGGCGCGTGTGCCTGCCGCACTGAGCCACGCCTCGCGCTGACGCTACACCTTGGCCGGCTCCCAGTAATTGGCCAGGCCCAGCTTTTTCAAGCCTGCCGCCACGAAGCGCGGTTCCAGCAATTCTTCCGCCGTCAACGGTAGGCGGATCAATTTTTGTTCCTGCGCAAACGCCAGCACCCGGCGGTAATGGCGGTACACGGCGTCGTCGTACAGGGGCGACCAGCGCTCCTTCCACTGCAAGCCCGGATCGTCATAGCTGCGCCGCACCACGCTGTCGGGCGTGCCGTTGCGCGTGCCATCCTTGATGATCGCCTCGCGGTTACCGTCGAGCGCCGCCCAGTGCTGGGCCCGCAACCAGGCCGTGGCCACCAGTTCCGCGATGTCGGGATGGGCTTGCGTAAAGTCGCGCCGCGCCCACAGTTCCGCCCGCATCTTGCGTTCCGGCAGTCCTTTGCTGGACCAGATGATGCGGCCAATGCCCTTGTCTTCCAGCGGATAGCCATTGATCATGAACAAGGCGTCGACGGCGCCCGTGGCCAGCGCGGCCGTGCCCGGCTTGAGGTCCATATTAATCAGGCGGAAATCCGTGGGCGACATGCGCTGGTCGGCGATCAGCTGGCGCAAGCCCAGTTCCCATGGCCGGCCCCGGTGCACGCTGATGCGCTTGCCCTTCAGTTCGGCCAATGACGTGGCGCGCGAACTGGTGGGCACCAGCAGGAACTGGTCCGTGCCCCGCCCCGCCGGCACGATCACCTGCGTGCGCACGCCGCCCGCGTTCAGGATAACGGACGGCAAGTCGCCATACGCAGCCATGTCGATGCGCCCGCTGGCGAACGCTTCATTCATGGTGGCGCCCGTGTCGCCCGTGACGGGCAGCCATTCCAGCCGCACGCCCCGCTGCTTGAGTTCGCGCGCCAGCCAGTCTTCCTGCTGCACCCGGTAAGCGATGCCGCCCAGTTCCGCCTTGCCGTTTTCCGCAAAACCCGTCGAGGCGATGCGCAAGGCCGCCGGCGGCGCCCCCGCCTTCGCCGCAGATACCGCCTGTCCCGCCAGGGGCAGCAAGGCCAGCCCGCCCATCACCGTGCGTCGCCGCATCGCATTCTCCTCATCATCAAGCATGGCCACTGTCGACGTGCTTCCCGCTCAAGTCGCCCGGCGCGTCTGCGCCAGCGCCGCTTCGAAGGGACGGGGATCGATCCACGCGCGCACGTCGACCTTGCTGGGCAGGAAGTTCCAGCGGAACAGGAAGTCGCTGAAATCCTGCAAGCCCGCGACTGACGTTTCTGCCAGGTCCGTGTCCAGGCGCAGATGCGCATCCTTGCCGTAAGCCACTTGCACCCAGTGCTCGCTGGCATTCGATTCACGCGCCAGGAAACGCCGCGTCTCGTCCGCATGGCCGCGCGCCCACGCTTCGGCCCGCAGCACCTGGTCGACCAGGGTCACCGCGGAAGCAAAATGGTTGTCCAGCAGGTGCGCATCGACGCTCAGGGGGCGCGGCGTGCCGTTGTTGGCGCGGATCAAGGGTTCCGGATGGATGCCCGTGTCGATTACCGTGTGCAAGCCGAACTGCTGCGACAGCTGGGCCGCCGAGGCGCCTTTCAGGAAGATGGCGTCCACTTCGCCCCGCAGCAGCCCCAGCAGTTCCGGGCTTTGGCCGCCGCGCCGCGCGCCGCTGAACAGGTTTGTGGCCGCGCCCTTCTCCTGCGCCACCTCGCTCTGGCCCGTGCTGACCACATAATCGACCAGTTCCACGTCCGCCACGGCCAGCCCTTCCAGGCTCAGCGCGTTCTCCAGCCCGCGCAAGGCTTGCGCGCGCGCAAAGTCGATCTGCGCCTTGCTCCATAATGGCAAGCCGAAACGCCGGCCCTTCAAGTCGCGCACCGTCTGGATGCCGCTGCCGGGCAAGGTCAATATCAGCTGCGTCTCATCCGACCACGACAGGCCGATCACGCGCGTCTCGCGTCCCGCCGCGCGCGCCCACAGGGCCGGGATATTGCCGCCGTGGCGCACGGAATTCTGCAGGGTGTGGTCGAAATGCGATTCGCGCACGGCTTCCTGGTCCGACTCGCGCAAGGAGCGCAAGCTGGTGCCGTCGGCGCGCAAGGCCTCTTCCAGCCAGCCCTGCTGCAGAGAAATTCCCAGGCTCGTGGGGACGGGGCAGCGCGTGTACCACAGGGTGTCGAGTGCATTGTTATTGCTCATCTTGTATCTCCAGAGTGGGTGGACCGGTCAAAAAGGAAACTACAGCGCCATCCTGCGCGCCCATTCATTGCCATCCCATGAGCTGCTGGGATCTACATCCTGCGCCACGGGCGCATGCGTGTCGTCCAGGTCGCTGAAATCCGCATGCAAGCCGTCGCGGATGGCGACAAAGCCCGGAGATCCCCGCTGGCGCGGGTGGGCCAGCGGCACGTCCTGCACCCGGCGCACCTTGCCCGGACGCGCATCGAGCACGACGATGCGGTCGGCCAGGTACACGGCTTCATCGATGTCATGCGTGACCATGACCATGGTGATGCCCTCGTCCTGCCACAGGCGGCGCAGTTCCTGCTGCAGGCGCAAGCGGGTCAGCGCGTCGAGCGCGCCCAGCGGCTCATCCAGCAGCAGCACGTCGGGCCGCCCCACGAGGGCGCGGGCAATCGCAGCCCGCTGCGACATGCCGCCCGATAATTGATGCGGATACGCATCCGCATAGCCGTCGAGGCCCACGCGCGCAATTTCCGCCGCCACGCGCGATGCGCGCTCGGCCAAGGGCACACGGGTATTGCTGAACGCCACGGCCACGTTCTGCTGCACCGTCAGCCAGGGAAACAGGCGGTGATCCTGGAACACGAGGCCCCGGTGCAAGTCCGTGCCACGGATGGGCACGCCATCGTGCAGCAGCAAGCCCGTGTAGTCCGTGTCCAGGCCCGCCAGCAGGCGCAGCAAGGTGGACTTGCCGCAGCCGGACGCACCGACGATGGCGACGAATTCGCCCGGAGCAATCGTCAGCGAAATATCGTCGAGCACCAGCAGCGGCGCACCTTTCAGCGAAAACGACTTGCTCACGTGCTGCACCTGCAAGCCGCCGCTCAGATGCTGCTGTTGCGGCGACAAGGCCGAAGGGGAAACGAAATCATTCATGGCGCACTTTCTGCGGTGGGGGCGAGGGAAGGAATGGCGGCGGGCGGCGCCCGGCGCAACCAGCGGCTGCCGTGGAAAACCAGCCAGGCGGCCAGCCACGGCGCCAGCCAGATCAGGAATACATTGCGCAAGCCCGTCATGTCGGCCAGGCGGCCCGCCGCCAGCGCGCCGGCCGTGCCGCCCACCATGCCGAACAGGGTCAAGTGGGCCGAGACCCTGGCCTTGTCGACGGGCGCGCGGGCGATATTGTCTGTATTGACGAGGTTATTCACGCCCAGGCCCAGGCCCAGCAGCACGGAGGCGGCCAGGTAGGCGATGCTGCTGGGCCACAAGCCGAGGATCAGCAAGGCGGCCATGATGGCCAGGTGGGCGCCGCCATACAATTGCTCGCGGTAGCGGCTGGCCAGCACGAAGCGCCCGAGGAACAGCAGCACGAGCACGCAGCTGAGTCCCTGCACGGCCATCAGCCAGACGGAATGATGCGCGGGCCAGTGCAGCACGCGGATGGCCAGCAGGATGGAAAACACGCCCACGCTGGACGCCGTGAAGCTGGCGAGGATCTCGAACAGGTAAGTCACGCGCACGATGGGCAGGCGCAACAGTTCGCGCAAGCTGGCCGCGCCGGGCAGCAAGGCTTGGCCTTCCAGCTTGCGCGGCGCCGTATTGCTCGGTAGCACTTGCCAGCCCAGCACGGCCAGGATGGCGAACATCACGGCCGAGATCAAGAAGCCTGCCTTCAGCCCCAGCTGGGCGATCAGGTAGTTGCCGCACAAGGGGCCGAGGAACTGCATGCCGAGGATCAAGGTCCCCTTGTACCAGCCCGCCTTGCCCTGCCCCAGTTCCGGCAGGCGCACGAGAAACACGGTGCTCATGGCCACGATGCGCAGCGAGATGCACAGGCCGACGAGAAACATCAGCAAGGCCACCCATTGCCAGCCGGGCAGCCACGGCAGCACGCAAAAGGCCAGCGCCAGGCTCAGGCTGACGCCCGCATACAGATGCTTCGGGTTGCCGCGTGAAAGAATGTAGCCGGCCGGAATGGTACCCAGCGCCATGGCCAGGGTTTCCGCGCTGCTGATCGCGGCCAGCTGGAAGTTGCTCACGTGCAAATGTAACCCCAGCAAGGTGGCCAGCACCTTGTTCATGCCGATGGTCACGCCCGACAGCAGGGTCAGGCCGATAAAACGCAGCAAGAAGGCGCGCAGCTCGCCTTCGCGGGCGCTGACAGCCGCGTCTGGCTGGAATGGCAGGGATTCACTCACTGCTGCGCCCCTTCACCAGCAGGTGCGCGAGGCGCGCAAACGCCACATTCATCGCCTGCGCCAGCAAGGCGATCACGAGCACGGCCAGCAGGACGACGTCCATGCGGCCCGACACTTCGCCATTGAGCAGCAACGAACCCATGCCGGGACCGGCTGAAAACAACAGTTCGCCGCCCAGGCAAGCGAGCCAGGCAAACGCCAGCGCATGCGTGACACCGGTGACAATGGCCGGCATGGCGCCCGGCAACAGAATCTGGCGCAGGGTCTGCCAGCGCGTCAGGGTCAGCACCTGCCCCACTTCGCGCAAGCGTCCTTCCACCTGGCGCATGCCCGCATACGTGTTGAGCACGGTTGGGTAAAAGGCGGCGATGGCAATCACCAGCAGCTTGGCGCCGTCGCCATTGCCCACCCACAGTCCCAGCAAGGGTATCAGGCCCAGCAGCGGCACTTGGCGGATGCTGTGGAACAGCGGGCCGATCAGCCGGTCCGCCAGCGGCGACTGCGCCATCAGCGCGCCCGTGACGATGCCGGCGCTGCCGCCCAGCAGCAGGCCGGCCAGGGTGCGGCCCAGGCTAGCCTGCAAATGCACCCACAGCTCGCCCGTGACGAGCAAGTCGCGCAGGCTGTGCGCCAGGTCGCCCAGGGACACAAAGATGTAGGCGGCGGCCGCGCCCTGGCCGGAAGCCCATTGCCAGGCGCCCAGCAAGGCCAGCGGCAGCAGCGCGCCTTTTATGAACAGTATCAAACGCTGCTTCATGCGGCGCCTCCCTTGCCATCGCCGCTACGTTTCCAGCGCATCAGCCGTGCTTCCAGCGCATGACAGAGCCGGTCCAGGCCGAAGCCGATCACGCCCGTCAGCACCACGCCCACCATCACCACGTCGAGGCGGAACATTTGGCGGCCCATTTCCATCATCTGCCCCAGGCCGCTGTCGGCGGCCAGCAATTCCGCGCCCACCAGCACCATCCACGAGCGCGACAGGGCGATGCGCATGCCCGTCAGCGCAGCCGGCACGATGGCTGGCAAGACGATCAGGCGGATGCGCTGCCAGCGCGAGAAGCAATACACTTGCGCCACCTCAAAGTAGCGCTGCGACAAGTTGCGGATGGCGTCATGCACGGCCAGCGCGACGATGAAGAAACTGGCCTTGGCCACGATAAACACTTTAAAACTCTCGCCTATGCCGAACAGCAAGATAAACAGGGGGATCAGGGCCACCGTCGGCAACTGGCGCAAGACGTTGAACGTGGGGTCGACGTAGCTGCGCAAGCCAGGCGACAGGCCCAGCACGACGCCAAAGGCCAGGCCGCAGCTGGCGCCCAGGCCGAAACCGGCCAGCAGGCGAAACAGGCTGATGCCCAGGTGCTGGCCCAGTTCGCCGCTTTCGGCCAGGTCGCGGGCCGTCAGCAGTACTTGCCAGGGCGACATCAAGATGTGCGCAGGCATCCACTCGAACGTGGTGGCCGCCGTCCACAACAGCAGCAAGGCCAGCGGCGAGGCCCACACGGACCAGGGCGAGCGCACGAAGCGTCGCAGCCAGGGGATGGAGGCCGCACGCGCTGGCGCAGGGGCGCGGGGCAAGGCGATGGCGAGGGAAGTCATGGCGCCCAGTACGTTTGCAATTTCAGCTGCGCCAGCGCCTGGTTGACGAACTGGGGCGCGAACAGGCTGTCGACTTGCAGGGGCCGCGCAATCAGGCCCGCGCTCTTCGCATATGCCGCCTCGCCCACGTAATGCTGGCGCAGGCTGGCCGTAAACAGGGGCGACCAGCGCGCCTGCCATGGCGTATGGTCGCCCGCCAGTTCGCGCCGCACGACGCTTTCCACCTGGCCCGCCGCCGCCTCGGCGCGCACGTATTCGTCTTCGCCGCCGGCGCCGGCGGCCCGGTGGTGCTCGCGCACATACGCCGTCACCACCAGCTGGGCCAGTTGCGGCCAGCGTTGCAGGAAACCGCTGTCGGCCCACAGTTCGGCGCGCATCTTCCAGTCCTGCGGCGGCGCCTTGCTCGACCAAATGATCTTGCCCACCTTTTTATCTTCCAGCAGGAAAGCGTCGCTGAGCGTAAAGAAGGCATCCGCGCCGCCCGTCGCCACGGCTGCCGCGCCCGCCTGCGGATTCAGGTTGAGGATCTTGACGTCGCGCAAGGTCATGCCGTTCGCTTCCAGCAAGCGGGCGAACGGGTATTCCCACGGCCGGCCACGGTGCAGGGCGATCTTCTTGCCCTTCAAATCCTTGATCGACTTGGCCGTCGAGCCGTTCGGCACCACGAGGTAGGTGTTGTTGGCGCTGCCGCCGGGCAGGATCAGCCGCGTCTGCAAGCCCGAGGCATTGGCGATAATCGACGGCAAGTCGCCATACTGGGCCAGGTCGATCGAACGGTTGGCAAACGCTTCGTTGACTTGCGTGGCCACGGAATTGGTGGTGACGGGCACCCACTCCAGCTTCACGCCCAGCTTGCCCAGCTCGGCCGCCAGCCAGCCCGTTGACGCCACCTGAGCGGCCGAACCGGCAAACACGGTCTTGCCGGATGGCGCCGTGCGGGCCACGACGGCGATGCGCACGGCAGCCGGCAGTGCTTCGGCGGCGGCGGCCATCGCTGGCGCCAGCAGGCTGGCCGCCACGGCGGCGGCAAGCACTTTGCGCCAGCTCAAACGTAAGAATTTCAATGACATTGCGGGCCTGTTCGTGAAAGGGTTACACAAGGTCGGTGGCGGGCAGCAGCGACAGCGCGCGCGCCGTGTCGATCAGCTTGCTCATCTTCCATTGCTGCAGCAGCACGCCGGGGCCGAAATCGCGCGAACCGCCGATGGCTTCGGCCGCGATCTGGATCTTCGCGCCCTCTTCCAGCAGCAGGATGAACTCGGCCAGCTTCAGCAAGCCCTGCTTGCCCCACACGGTGGCGCCGCCGTTCGCTTCCAGGATGGCCGTCGCATGCGTGTTGCGGGCGATTTCGCCGAGGATGAAATCGACTTCGGGCTGGCGGCGGTCGATATAGATGGGAATTTCGCGCACCAGCTGGTAGCGCTGCACGGGCACGTAGCGGATCGGCAGGGTGCGGTGCGTCTGCGCCCACGCGCCCAGCGACGGCGAATGCACGTGCGAGATCGACGTGACCTCGGGCCGCTCGCGGAACAGTTTCAGATAGCGCGCGCCGCCGTTGTTCGCGTCGCCCACGAGCACCGTGCCATCGAGCGCCAGCACGGCCGCCTTCAGGGCTTGGCCGCGGCGGAACGGGCCCGGATCGTTGACCACCACCACCTTGTCGCCACCGGGCGTGCGCTCGACGAAACCCACCGTGCCGTTGGCCGTCAGGCTGCCCGTTTCGCGCAAGCCGTCGAAAGCGATCTGCGCATCGCGGCGCACCTGCTCCACGAAGGCCAGTTCGGCCGCCGTCAATTCCTGCACCTGTACTTGTTGTGCTTCCGCTTGTGCCACGTCCGTCATGTCATGCTCCATTCTTTGAGGTTGGGATACGGGTCAGTCCTGCCTCTACTTTCGCAAGACGCGTGCCAGCGCCGCGGCCAGTCAAATGGTGGAGGCCTGCTGCCTGCGCAACAGCGGCTGCTGGCGAGGCAGCAGCGGCGTGCGCACGCGCTGTCGGCAAACCAGCAAGCGGCGCAGGCACGTTTCCTGCACGGTTCAAGGCTCCACCCACCACCAAGGAATCCCATGACCACCGCACCATCCCCTGCTGTCGATACCGTCTGGTTCACCCGCTGCCCCGTGCCCACGGCCACGGGCCTGGCCTATAAACTGGGCTGGCTGGACGAGGAATTCGCCCGCGACGGCATCGCCCTGAAAACCCTGCAGGAAGTGGGCGGCGAACTGGCGCGCCACCATTACGACCACGGCCTGTCCACGCTCGTGCGCGAAGGCGGCAACCTGCTGGCCCTGCCGGCACGCGCGCAGGGGGCGCCCACGCGCCTGATCGGCCTGACGTGGATCGATGAATGGCAAGCCATCCTCGTGCGCCCCGGTTCCGGCATCACGAAGCCCGCGCAGCTGCAGGGCAAGCGCCTGGCGCTGCCCGTGTTCCGCGCCGAGGACTTGCGCGAGAACCGGCGCGGGCGCAGCATCGCGCGCGGCATGAGCCTGGCCGGCTACAAGGGCGTGCTGGCGTCGGCCGGCCTCACGCTCGACGATGTGCAACTGGTGGAAGTGGGCGCCGACGCCCAGGCATCGGCCAATCTGGGTGCGGGACTGTGGCAAGGCATCGCGCCGCTGCTGCGTGGCGAGGTCGACGCCGTCTACGTGAAAGGCGCAGCGGCGGCCGAAGCGGCCCGCGCGGCGGGACTGGAAGTGGGCATCGATATCGACGCCCTGCCCGACCGGCGCTTCCGCGTAAACAACGGCACGCCACGCCCGATCACCGTGCATGAAACGATGCTGGAACAGCATTTCGAACTGGTCGTGCGCTTCCTGACGCAAACCCTGCGCGCCGCGCACTGGGCGCGCAGCCACCAGGCCGACGTGCTGGCCATCCTGCAGGGCGAGACGCGGGCCGGGGCCGACGCCGTGGCCGAAGCCTACCGCGACGGTTTTCATTTGACGCTGGCGCCCGACCTGTCCGACGAGAAGGTGGCGCTGTTCCGCCAGCAAAAGGATTTTCAATTGCAGCACGGTTTCCTCGACCGCGACGTGGATATCGAGGCGTGGATCGACCGCCGGCCTTTGGCGGAAGCGCAGCGGCGGCTGGACGCGCTGCTGCAAGCGGCGGCATAAAAGCACAAGGCCGGCGAATTCGCCGGCCTTTTTACATCAGGCGGCCACGCTCAGAACTGGATCGTGTACGACGCCCCCACCGTGCGGCCCTGGCCGATGATGACGGTGTCGCCATTGACGGCGCCCGGCACGAAGCTGGTGAGCGTATGGTTGCGGTAGACCTTGTCGGCCAGGTTGTTCGCATACGCCGTGATGCGGTGCTTGCCGCCCGGGAGCACATACGACAGGCGCGCATTGGCCAGCGCGAAGCCGCCCTGGTTCAGCAAGCCGCGCGCGTCGCTTTGCGGGTCGACATAGTAGTACTGCCTGGACGTATAGCGCACGTCGCCGCTGAAGACCAGCTGCGCGCCATTGCCCAGCGGGTAGCGGTAATCGGCCGCCAGCAGGGCCGTCACGTGGGGCGAGCGCACGAATTCATTGCCGGAGCGGTCCCCGCCATTGTTCTGGATGGCGAAATCGTCGAATTCCGTGCGCAGCAGGCCGATATTGGCGTTGATGTGCAGGTTGTCCGTCGGCTGCGCCTCGATCTCGAATTCCGCGCCATTCACATGGGCCTTGCGCACGTTTTGCAGGTAATTGACGCTTTGCGTGGGGTCGCCGTTATACACGCCCGTGATATTGACCTGCACGTTCTTGTAATCATAGTGAAAAACGTTGGCGTTGAAATTCAGGCGTCCATCCAGCCATTCCGACTTGATGCCCGCCTCGAACGAGTTCAGGGTTTCCGGCTTCACCGTATTCAATGCTCGCACGTCCGTGGCGCTCGTGTTGTAGCCGCCGGACTTGATGCCGTGCGCGTATTTCAGGTAGCCGCGCAGGGTGCGGCTGAAGCGGTATTCGGGCGTCACGTCGTAGGTCAGCGCATTCCACGTGGTGGACGGATTCGACGTGAAATTGTTGTTGGCCACCGAGGCGGCCGCGTAATTGCCGCCCCGGACCGTGTTCCACCAGTTGGCCGCATCGCCAAACGTCACCGTGTTCGATGCGGCCTGCACGCGCCGCAAATCGAGATCCTTGGTTTCCGTCGTCCAGCGCAAGCCAAACGTGGACAGGAACTGCTCGCTGAAGTTGACGGTCGTGCTGCCGAAGATGGCCGCGCTGCGCGCCTTGTGCTGGTAGATGGTGCGGTTGTAGCCGACGGGCTGCGTGCTGCCGGCCAGCGCCGGCACGGTGCCGTTGGGCAGGCGCGCACCGGCCGAATCGGAATCGATCTTTTCATTGAAGTAGAACAGCCCCGCGACCCAGCTCACGGCGCCGTTTTGCGGCGATGTGAGGCGCAGCTCCTGCGACACTTGCCGGCTGCTGGCCTTCGAGCGGCTGCGGCCCACTTCCAGCGGCGTATTGTCGCTGTCGCCCGTGGCTTCGTTGCGGAAGTTTTCATAGCCCGTGATCGACGTCAGGGTCAGCTCGCCCAGCGCGTATTCCAGGTTCAGCTGCGCGCCGCCCTGTTTCACGTCGCTGTCGGCCGGCGCATTCGTGCTCACGTCATCGGGATTGGTGCTGGGGATGTAGCCGTTGCGGTAGACGCCATTCGCGCCATAGCTGGCCACTGTGGTGGTGGCGCCCTTGGTCGTGTAGTCGCGGTAATGCAGGTTCAGGTTTGCCGTCAGGTCGCGCCCGATCAGGGCCTTGAGCTGGCCGCGGATGGCGCTATCCTTGAGCTTTCCATCGCGCTCGCCCGTAAACTGGTTGTGGAAGCGGCCCTTGTCCTGCTGCTCCGTGTGGAAGGACAGGCGCCCCGCCAGCACTTCGTCGACCAGCGCGCCGCCGATGGCCCCTTCGGCCAGCTTGGTGTCGTAGCTGCCGTAGTCCAGCTTGGCGTAGCCGCTGGACTTGAACGAGGGCTTGCGCGAAATCACGTTGATGGCGCCGCCCGTCGTGTTCTTGCCCCACAAGGTGCCTTGCGGCCCGCGCAGCACTTCGACCCGGTCCAGGTCGAACAGGGGAAAGCCCGTGGCGCTGGAATTGCTGATGTAGACGTCGTCGAGGTAGAAGCCGACGGGGTTCGGAAAATCGATTTGCTGCTGGCCCGCACCGACGCCGCGTATCCACCAGCGCGGGCGGCCATGCTGCTGCGTGCCGGCCGAGGCGTTTGGCACGTAGTTGAGGATTTCGCTGGCCGAACGGCCGATGCCCGTATCGAGCAGCTCCTTGCCGCCCAATACAGTGATCGCGCTCGGCACCTTCTGCGCCGATTCCTCGCGCTTTTGCGCCGTCACCGTCACCGATTGCAGGGAGGCGCCCTCGCCCCCACCGTTCGCGTCGGCCGCGGCAATGACATCGGCGCCAGGCGTTTCCGCATGCGCCATGCCGTGGACGAGCATCAGCCCGCCGATGGCGAAGGCCGAGCGCAGCGCGCGGCGCACTGGCGTCAAATGAAGAGAAGATGGGGAGAAGGCGGCGGGGGCAGTCGAACGGCGCATGGGTGATTATCCTTGAGTAAAGTCAAAACGCGAGATGGTGATGACTGGTATTGCAAGGGGCATGCCCGCTGCCGCAGCGCAGCAAAATGGAAGTCAAGTGATTGATTTCAAAGGAAGACTATCGTGATGATAGTGCTGTTGATTTGGCAGCAGCGGCGCTGCCGCGTGCTGCCTGCGCGACAGCAGGCGGTGGCGCTGCTGTCGCGGCAACAGGGGAATGCCTCAGGCGGCGCGCAAGAGTGCCGCCGTATGCCCGCGCACGAGGGGCAGCACTTCTTCGCCCACGCGATAGGCTTCTTCCAGGTGCGGCGTGCTGGCCAGGATGAAGGCGTCGGCGCCCAGTTGCACCAGTTCGTCGAGGCGTTCGGCCACCTGCTGGTAGCTGCCGACAATGCCCTGCGTCTGCCCGCCGCGCAGCAGATTGAAGCCGGACCAGATGTTCGGCGCCGTGATCAAGTCCTTGTAGCTGTTCAGGGTGGTCGGGCGGTTGCCGCGTTGGCGCGCCGCGCCCACGGAGTCGCCGCCATCGGCGCCGAGGAACTGGCGCAGTGTGGCGGGATCGACGGCGTCAAAGCCCTTGCGCACCTCGTCCCATGCTTCTTCTTCCGTGGCGCGGGCCACGATGTCGACGCGCACGGCGCACTTGATCTTGCGGCCCAGCAGCGCCGTCTTTTCATGCACGCGGGCGAATTTCTCGCGCAGCTGCTCGAACGGTTCCAGCCACGTCAGGTAGTAGTCAGCGTGCTTGGACGCCGAGCCGAGGGCCGCATCGGACGAGCCAGAAAAATAGATCTCGGGGAAATCCTGCTCCGACAGCGGCGTGGCCAGTCCCGCATCTTCCACCTGGTAGAACTTGCCCTGGTAGGAAAACGGCCCGCCGCGCCACACGCCGCGCACCACGTCGAGAAATTCCGTCGTGCGCGTGTAGCGGTCGTCGTGGCCGGCCGAATCGCCCCACCACAGCTGCGCCGGACCGCCGCCGCCCGTGATCACGTTGTACAGGGCGCGCCCGCCCGTGGCCCGCTGCAGGCTGGCCGTCATGCGCGCGGCCACCACGGGATTCAAAAAGCCGGGCTGGAACGGGATCATGAAGCGGAAGGTGCTCGTCTCGCGCGCCAGCAGCGCAGAAATCGCCCACGGCTCGTCCGTCATGGGGAAGGACGGGATCAAACCGCCCTGGAAGCCCGATATTTCAGCGGCGCGGGCGATCTCGGCCAGGTAGTCGATGTAGGTAAAGCCGTCGGCGCCGCCGCCACCGAGGCCGGACTGGCGCAAGTTGTCATTGCCGGGAAACCAGTCGCCGCGAAACGGCGTGCGGGCGCGATGCGAACTCGGTTCGCCATGCGTGGGGATGCGCCAGAAGAAATCGATAGCCATACAGGTACTCCTTCAATAGGTTGGATACAGGAACTCAAGCCGCTTGCAGCTGCGCGCGCAACGCTGCCCGCACGCGGGGCAGCACGTGCTCGCCGATGCGGTAGGCTTCCTCGAAATGGGGGATGGCCGCCAGCACGAAGCTGGACACGCCGGCCTGCGCATACGCCTCCAGCGCGGCGCTGACCTGTGCATAGCTGCCGACCAGGGCGCCGCGGGCGCCCGTTTGCGCTTGCGCAAAGCCGGGCCAGAAGGCTGCGGCACTGCCGTCGAATGGCGCATCGTCGGTCAGCCCTGCCCCGCTGCGGTAGCGGCGCGCGTCGCGCAAGGCTTCGTCGAATGTTTCGCGCGCCAGCACGTCGATGCGCAAACCCGCCGTCACGGCGCGGCCCAGCTGGCGCGCCTGCGCTTGCAGGCTGGTGATGGCAGGCTGCAAATCCGCCTGCGGCGCCGCATCGAACACGTGCACGTCGGCCTGGCGTGCCGACAAGGTCAGCGCTTCAGGCGACTCGCCGGTCAGATAGATGCCGTTGACGGGATGGTTCGCCAGCGGCCCCTTGAAGCCGCCGTCCTGCACTTCGAAGAACTTGCCCTTGAAGCTGAACGGCGACGTATTCTGCACGCCGCGCGCCACCGTGATGAATTCATCGATGCGCGGCAGGATGTCGGCCTCCGGCGCCGCATCGCCCTGGCGCCGGCGCGCTGCCGCATCGCCGCCATGGCCGATCTGCCAGGCGAAGCGTCCGCCCGTGAAGCGCTGGAAGCTGACGGCGTTCTTTGCCGCATACACGGCCGAACCCCAGGCGGCGTCGAATTCGGCGATCAGTTTTAAATGGCGCGTGCTGCGCGCCAAATACCCCGCGACGATCCAGCTTTCATCGCCCTGCGTATCGTGGCGTATCTGGATGCCGTCGAAGCCGGAAAGATCGGCCGCGCGGGCGATCTGGTGCAGGTAATCGAAATAATTGAAGGGCGGACGCGCGCCGCGCGGGTCGCTCACGCCCGCCTGCAGGGGACTGGGCGCGCCAGCGGCCCGTTCGCCCCTGCGCGTGATGCCGGGTGCCGCGTAACGGCCATCGCCGCTGGTGGGCAATTGCCAGATGAATTCTATGGTCATGCATGGACTCCTGTCGTGGGTCGAAGAAAACACCGCTATGCGCCTTGGATACCTGCGCGCAGCGGCCTGCCCTTCCCTCCTCGCAGAAAACATGCCATGCGCTGGATACCCATCGACGCCCGAAGCTGCTGCTTACGCAGCAACCGGCTGCAGCCAGGGCAGCAGCATGCTGCGCGTGCAGCAGCCATGAAAAAAGCCGGAGCCGCATCGCTGCGGGTCCGGCTCCGGGAGGTGCATCATCCGCCTAATCGATGGCGCCCGCCTTTTTCAAAAAGGTGCGCAGGATATTGCGGCTCAGGTTCAGGTGCCTGGCCGTGCGCACCTGGTTGCGCTCATTGCGCTCCCACGCAGCGCGCACCAGTTCCTGCTGCATTGCTTCGAATTCCACTGCCTCGCCCGAGTCGAGCAAGGCTTGCCAGGCGCGGGCGAAGCGCTCGGCCGCCAATAAATCGTCCTGGCCGGACGCGCCGTGGGCGGCATAGGCGATATCGGCACCGCCGGCCCAGGCGTCTGGAACAGGTATAGCGGCCGGTGCTGCAGCAGGCGCCCTGTGCCAGCCTGACAAACTCAAGTCCTCGGCGCGCACGACGCCGCTGCGGCACACGAGCAGCGCGCGATGGATGACGTTTTCCAGTTCGCGGATATTGCCCGGCCATGGATAAGCGAGCAAGGCTTGCTGCGCGTCGGGGCCCAGCTCCACCTCGCCCAGGTGCAATCGCTGCGCATAGATGGCCATGAAATGGCGCGTCAGCGGCATGATGTCGCCCGGGCGCTCGCGCAAGGGGCGTAGCGGCAGGCCGATCACCTGCAAGCGGTAATACAGGTCTTCGCGGAAGCGCCCGGCCCGCACGGCTTCGGCCAGGTCTACATTCGTGGCGGCGATCAGGCGCACGTCGATGGGAATGGCGCGCCGCGCGCCCAGGCGCACCACTTCGCGCTCCTGCAGCACGCGCAGCAGCTTGACCTGCATCGCTAGCGGCAGGTCGCCGATTTCATCGAGGAACAGGGTGCCGCCGCTGGCCGTCTCGAACCAGCCGGGCTTGCCCTGCTGCGCGCCCGTAAACGCGCCTTTTTCATAGCCAAACAGTTCGCTCTCGACGAGGGTTTCGGAAAACGCGCCGCAGTTGATCGCCACGAAGGTCTGTTCGGCGCGCCCGCTCAAGCCATGCACGTGGCGCGCAATCAGTTCTTTTCCCGTCCCCGTCTCGCCCGTGATCAGCACCGTCGCCTCGCTGGGGGCGATGCGTTCGATCAGCTCGTGCAGCTGGCGTGAGCGGGGGTCGGCAAAGACAAAGGCCGTGGCGCGCACCAGCAAGCTCATTTGCTGCGGGTCGCGGAAGGCGACCAGCGCCTCGCTGTCGCCGTCATCGCCGGCGCCACGGGCAAGGTGGGCGCTGCGCGCGAAATCGCTGCTGAAGTTGTGGGCTAAGAGTTCCATGAGCCGACTATACCGCGCACCATCTCCAGGCGTGAACGAATGGTGCCGCGCTAGCTTATCCGGATTTTGCATATGCAGGCGCTGCTCCCATGCTGGCCCGGAGTTTGCTCAGGCTGGGGAGCAGGCAATGTCGCCTGCGCACCACGGAGCACCTCCCCATGCCAGCACGCCAGCTTGTCCTGAATGTTTTTTTGCAACGCCACGGCCACCATCCGGCCGCCTGGCGCCATCCATCGGCCAGCGCCAGCGGCCGGCCCGACCTGGCCTGGTGGCTGCGCGCCGCCAGGCTGGCCGAGGCGGCCAAGTTCGACAGCTTCTTCATCGCCGACTTCATCGGCCGCGCCGGCGACGTCACGCCCGAGACTGGCCGCGCCGCCATCGGCCTGCCGTTCGAGCCGTTTACCCTGCTGTCGGCGATTGCCGCCGTCACCAGCCATATCGGCCTGATCGCCACGGTCAACACCAATTACGAGCACCCGTACCACGTGGCGCGCAAATTCAGTTCGCTCGACCACCTGAGCGGCGGGCGCGCGGGCTGGAATGTCGTGTCATCGTTTGGCGAGCATACGGCGCGCAATTTCGGCATCGATGCACCGCGCAGCCATGCGGAGCGCTATGCGCGGGCCGACGAATTCGTCGCCCTGTCCAGGGCACTGTGGGATAGCTGGGATGACGATGCCTTCGACCGGCCAGACCGCGCCGCCGGCCAGTTCTACCAACCGGCAGCGGGCCATGCGCTGGACTTCAACGGCGAATATTTTGCCTCGCAAGGCTTGCTGGACTTGCCCCGCCCCGTGCAGGGCCACCCGGTGCTGGTCCAGGCGGGCAATTCAGAGACAGGGCGCGAATTTGCCGCGCGCCTGGCCGAGATGGTGTACTGCTCCGCCACGTCGCTGCCCGTGGCGCAGGCGTATTACGCGGACGTGAAGGGCCGCATGGCAAAGTATGGCCGCGCCGAAGATCAATTGAAGGTGACGCCGGGCCTGTCGGTGGTGGTGGCCGAATCGGACCAGCAGGCGCAGGATCAATTCGGCGCACTGCAGGACCTGGTCGACTTCAGCAACCTGGAATTTGGCGGTTTTGACTTGTCCGGCTATCCGCTCGACGGCCCCCTGCCCGACCTGCCCTACCAGGCGGGCGAGAACGGCAAGGGGCGTTTCCAGCAGCAGCTGGAGCTTGCCCGTCGCGAGAACCTGACCCTGCGCCAGCTGGTGCTGCGCTTCAGGGTCGCGCGCGGTCACCTGCAAGCCATCGGCTCCGTCAGGACGGTGGCCGACCTGATGGAGCAGTGGTTCGTGGAACGGGGGGCGGATGGTTTCAACGTCGTGCCGCCGCTGCTGCCGCAAGGCTTCGAGGCATTTACAAGGCTGGTGGTGCCGGAACTGCAGCGCCGGGGCCTGTTCCGCACGGAATATGCGGCCAGCTCCCTGCGCGGCAATCTCGGACTGGCGCGGCCCGCCAACCCGCATACGGTGGCGCGGGCGCGGGCCGCGTGACGGCTATCCCTGCTCCGGGTCGAAATGCTTGCGCAAGCCTTGCCAGCACGCGAAATAGTCGTTTTGCAGCAGGCCGCCGTCCAGCGCGAACGGCGTGGGCTTGAGGATGGTGCGCGTCTCGAACATGAAGGCCATGGTGTCGGCCACCTTCACGGGCGCGGACGTGTCGCTGTGCGAGGCGCGTTCGAACGTCTGCGCATCGGGGCCGTGGCCGGACATGCAGTTGTGCAAGCTGGCGCCGCCCGGCACGAAACCGGCCGCCTTGGCGTCGTACACGCCGTGGATCAGTCCCATGAATTCGCTGGCCACGTTGCGGTGGAACCACGGCGGCCGGAAGGTATGTTCGGCGGCCAGCCAGCGCGGCGGGAAGATGGCGAAATCGATGGCGCCGAATAACGGGTTTTCGCTGGGCGCCTGCAGCACGAGGAAGATCGACGGGTCCGGGTGGTCGTAGCTGATCGAGCCGATGGTATTAAAGCGGCGCAAATCGTATTTATAGGGCGCGTAATTGCCGTGCCAGGCCACCACGTCCAGCGGCGAATGGTCCAGCGTGGTGCGCCACAAATGGCCGCCGAACTTGGCCAGCAGTTCGCATTCGCCGTCGATATCTTCATACGCCGCGTGCGGCGTGAGGAAATCGCGGCTGTTGGCCAGGCCGTTCGAGCCGATGGGGCCCATGTCGGGCAGGCGGAAGGCCGTGCCGAAGTTTTCGCACACATAACCGCGCGCCTGGCCGTCCGGCAGGGTCACGCGGAAGCGCACGCCGCGGGGGATGACGGCGATTTCCTGCGGCTCCAGCTCGATCAAGCCCAGCTCCGTGGCAATAGCCAGCCGGCCTTCCTGCGGCACGACCAGCAATTCGCCATCGGCCGAATAAAAGAAGCGCTGCATGGACCGGTTGGCCGCGTACACGTGGATGGCGCAGCCGCTCATCGCTTCGGCGCTGCCGTTGCCGGCCATGGTCTGCCAGCCATCGATGAAGTCCACCGGCGTGCCGCTATCTGGCAGCGGCAGCGGGTCCCAGCGCAGCTGGTTCGGCGGCGTAGGCGGCATGGAGTGGAAATCGCTGACGATGCGGGTATTTTCAGCCAGGGTGAATGGCGGATGCTGGCTGGCGGGGCGGATACGGTACAGCCACGAGCGCCGGTTCTGCGCGCGCGGCGCCGTGAAGGCCGTGCCCGAGAGTTGTTCCGCGTACAGGCCCAGGGGCGCCCGCTGCGGCGAATTCTGCCCCTGCGGCAAGGCGCCGGGCACGGCTTCCGTGGCAAACTCGTTGCCGAAGCCGCTTTGGTAGCCGGCGCCTATCATGCGCGCTCCCCCAGTCCGTCGGCCGCGTCGCGCAGCAAGCCTTGCACCACGTCGGCCTTGCCGATGGCGCCCATGGCCAGCAAGGCGAAACGGGCCAGGAACAAGGGCGAACGCTGTTCCCCCAGGCCACCCATGGTGTGGCACAACTCGGTGTAAAGATTATCCAGTTCGATGTCGGTCATGTTATCTCCTTGTTACTTTGATCGGGCGATGCCGGCCCTCGCCAGCGCAGCCGCCACCTGCCCCGCCTGCACCTGCCGCCAACGCCCCAGCACGTGGCCGTCCGGGCGCACGAGGTAAAAACTGCCTGGCTGCGCGTCGAATAGCGAGAATACCTGCGCCGTGTGGTCCCAGGCGCACCCTTGCTCCCCGCTGCGGGCGATCGCCACGGTCGTCAGCGGCAAGGTGTCGCCCAGCGCCGCCAGTGCGGATGGTACAGACCCATCCTCGCTGAAGTACAGTCCCGTGAAATGGCCATCTTTGCGGTTGAGCAAATCGGTAATATACCCCGCTTGCTGCGCGCCGTCTTGCTGCAGCGCCAGCGGGCACTCGGGCAAGACCGTGCCCGGCGCGGGGCCAGCGAAGAACACACCCGATTCCGGCGCATTCAGGGACGATTGCGCATACGCGATGGCGCTGGTCTGGCGCGGATTGATCAGGGAGCGTACATGCGCATGCTTGCCCGCCAGGCCCAGCACGGCCGTGCGCATGAGGTCGAAGGCGAACGTGGGCGGCGCCATGAATTCCGTGCTTTTCGTGCCGTGTCGCAGGTTTTCACGGGCGGCGAATACGCGCTCGTCCGAATAGCTGTCCAGCAGGGCATGCGGTGCCTGGCCTTTGACCACGTAGGCAAGCTTCCAGGCCAGATTGTCCGCGTCGTCGATGCCGGAATTGGCTCCGCGCACGCCGAAGATGGGCACGAGGTGGGCCGCATCGCCCGCGAACAGCACGGGGCCATGCCGGTATTTTTCCAGGGTCAGCGCGTTGGCCTTATAGATGGTGATCCACACGGGATGCCACGGCGCCGTTTCTCCCATCATGGCCAGCAGGCTGTCCACGCGGGGCGCCACGTTTTCCAGCAGCACGGAGTCCCGCGCATCCTCGTCGTCGCGCAACTGGTAATCGATGCGCCAGATATCGTCGGGCTGCTTGTGCACCAGCACGGTCGAGCCGGGATTCGACGGCGGGTCGAAATACGCGAGGCGCTCGGTCGGGCGCTCGCTTTTCAAGTGGATGTCGACGATCACATAGCGCCCTTCATAGCTGGTGCCCTGCAGTTTCAAGCCCAATGCCTCGCGCACGGCGCTGCGCCCGCCGTCGGCCGCCACCAGCCAGTCCGCCTCGATCTGGTAGGTCGCATCGGGCGTGGCCACGGTGACGGTGGCACCGTCGGCGCGCTGGTCCACGCCAGTGACCCGCGTTTGCCAACGGATATCGATCAGCTCCGGCTGGCGCTCGGCAGCATCGAGCAGGAATTGCTCGATATGGTATTGCGCCAGGTTGACCATGGGCGGCAGCTTCTGGTTCGCGTCTTGCGGCATCGTGAAGTGCAGCACTTCCTCGTCGCGGTAAAAGCTGCGTCCGCCCGCCCACGGCAAGCCCTTGGCCAGAAATCCGTCAAGCGCGCCCAGACGTTCGATGATCTCCAGGCTCCGCCGCGAGATGCAGATGGCGCGGCTGCCCGTGCACACGCCATCGTCCGCTTCGATCAGCACGGAGCGCACGCCGTGGCGGGCCAGGCCCAGGGCCGTGGCCAGGCCCACGGGACCGCCGCCGACGATCAGCACCGGGACGCGCTGCGTGGCGGCGCCTGCCGGTTTACCGGGTGGATACATCTTCGGCACATGGGGATAAGGGTGGAACGTGTCGCTCATGATGGGTCCTCTTCGATCAAGTATGGTCTTTGCCGCCGCGCGCAATCGGCAGGGTCAGCACGATGGCCGCGCCCGCCACCAGCAGCACGCTGGCGTACAGCAAGCCCGTGGCAAAGCTGTGCGTCAAATCCTTCAGCCAGCCCACGACGACAGGATTCAGGGCCGAGCCGATATTGCCCGTGGCATTGATGACGGCGATGCCGATGGCGCGCGCCCCCAGGCTCAGAGCCCGGTCCGGCGTCGTCCAGAAGACGGACATGGCCGTGTAAGCGCCCGTCGAGGCCATGCACACGCCCAGCAATTGCACGATGGGGTTGGCTGAATACGCGGTGAACAGCCAACCAAGGGCCGACAGCAGCATGGGCCAGACGATGTGCCAGCGGCGCTCCTGCATCCGGTCCGAGCGGCGCCCCCACAGGATCATGCCGATGACGGTACATACTTGCGGGATGGCCGCCAGCAGACCGATCTGCGTGTTGCTGGCGTCGCCGCTGAAACTTTTCACGATCAGCGGCGTCCACACGGCCACCATGGCCAAAGTATTCACCAGGCAAAAATAGGCGATGCCGAATTTCAATACCGTAGGCGAGCACATTTCCGCCAGTACCGAGCCTTTTCCCTTCGCTGCCACCGGTTTGTGCTCGGCCGCCAGCATGCGCGCCAGCACCTGCTGTTCCAGCTTGCCCAGCCAGTTTGCCTTGCTGGGAGAGTCGTCGAGGTAGCCATACACGGCCAGGCCCAGCAGCACGGATGGCATGCCTTCCAGCAGGAACAGCCATTGCCAGCCCTTCAAGCCCCAGTGCCCGTCCAGCCCCAGGATCAGGCCCGACAGGGCCGAGCCGATGGCGGCCGTGACCGGCATGGCGATCATGAACAAGGCATTGGCGCGCGCGCGGTAGGCGCTGGGAAACCAATAGGTCAGATACAGCAGCATGCCGGGCAGAAAGCCCGCTTCCGTCACGCCGACGAGAAAGCGCAGTGCGTACAGGCTGGCCGGGCCGCTGGCAAACAAGGTCGCCGTCGAGGCCAGGCCCCAGGCGATCATCATGCTGCCTATCCATTTACGGGCGCCGATGCGCGCCAGCACGATGTTGCTGGGAATGCTGCATGCGATGTAGGCGATGTAGAACAGGGTGGTGGCAAAGCCGAACTGGGTGCCGGACAGGCCCAGGTCTTGCATCATGGTCAGGCCGGCGAAGCCGATATTGATGCGGTCAAGAAAGGAAAACACGAACAGCAGGAACAAGAATCCCAGCAGGTGGCGCGACACCTTGCGCATCACTTGCTGTTCCAGTTGAACGGTGGCCGCGTCAAGGACGGGCGCCGGGGTGGCGGGGGTGGCCGCGTGGGCGATGGTCATACTGGTCTCCATAAGGTGTCGCCCTCCCCTTGCTATTGTTATTGGGTGAGAGCGGCCGGATGCTCCGGCGTGCGACACAGTATGCAGACGACTATGCCGATGGTTGTCCCCATTTTGGGGACAACCATCGGCCAAAAGGACTAGCCGCGTTTCTTGATGGGCACGTTCTTGACCTTCTGCTGGTCATAGCTGAAGGAGCCGTGGCCGCTCCAGTTGTTGTCGGTAACAAAAGTGGCTTCGAATTTGGCCAGGTAGCTGCCGATGGCCGGTGGCGGCACGGACACGACATATTCGCCGCTCAGGCTGAAGACGCGCGTGGCGTTGCCCAGGCCCAGGCCATGCACGGGGCCGCTGACGGGACGGATCACCACGCGGCCATGCGGTGGCGTGACCGATTGCGTGATCAGGGCTTCGCCGCTGACGGTGCCGTCGTCGGGATTGTAAAACAGGGCCAGATTCAGGATGGGGGCGCCAGGCAGGCCCAGATTGCCGGCGATCAGATAGACGTGTTCTACCGCATTCAATTCAGTTGAGGACACAATGGACTCCTTCGGGGAATGATTCCTGAGCCATGAATACCGGAGATCGCGGGCGCGACAGGCACTGGCTATCAGCCTTGCCGATGGCCGTTATGCTTCGGCACATCAGCACTCTGCAGATAGCATAGCCAGTATTTTCGTAGCAATATGCTCACATTATTGCCTTGAATTTCGGCAATTTTATGCAGCCCCAAGCATGCGCCCACCGCTAGCATTTATCCGGCCTATACCCCTAGGCATAGCGCAAACAATTGGCGCTGGCTGGCAATGCCCAGGCGCTTATAGGCGCGCTTTTGATACGTGATCACGCTCGATGGCTGCACGCCCATGGTGTCGGCGATCTCCGCGGCCGTCAAGCCTTCGAGCACGCCGCGCAGCGCGTCGAGTTCGCGCTTGCTCAATTGCGGGCCATGCTGGCGCAGCCGGGCCAGCATCATGGGCGAGACGCCTTGCGCGGGCTGGCCGCTCAGGCTGTAGTGGTGTCTGGCCGCATAGGCGAACAGCGGCGACAAGGTTTCGATGGCGGCGATTTCGCCGGGCTGGAACTGCCCCTGGCTGCTGTCGCGGTAGAAATTGACGGACAGCCAGATATCGCTGGCCGGCTGCACCAGCAGCGACAAACGGTCCGACACATTCGGCTTCTGGTAACACGCGGCTCGGTAGCCGGAATGGTGGATTTCGGCGCTGGCTTGCTGGTGCAGCACGATGGCAGGATCGAGCTTCGGCTGGCGCGTGGGCGCGATGACGCTCTGGTTGCCGTCGAGCGCATAGTAATGGCGGGCGTAGCTGTCGGCGATATCCTGCAAAAAGCGTCCGCCGCGCCGGTCGGCCACGGCCACCGTGCGGGGCCGGTTGCCAAACTCATAAGCAAAGATCGTGCACTGGGCGATGGAGGCGGCCGCGCCGGCGGTTTTCAGGATGGCGCCTGCCATGGCATTGACGTCGGCATGGCCGATGGCCGCCACCAGATCGAGGGCGCGCCCCAGATCCAGCTGTCCCTCCGTCTGCCGCCGTTCCACCTGCCAATAGCGCATGGCCGTCTACCCTGCCCGCCGGGCTTATTGCTGCCGCTGCGGCAAGACCCAGTCTGGCCGGATGTAATGGCAGGTATAGCCGTGCGGCAAGCGCTGCAGATAATCCTGATGCTCGGGTTCCGCTTCCCAGAACGGGCCGGCCGGCGCCACTTCCGTCACCACCTTGCCGGGCCACAGGCCGGAAGCGTCGACGTCGCGGATGGTGTCTTCGGCCACCCGTTTTTGCTCATCGCTGGTGTAATAGATGGCCGAGCGGTAGCTGCTGCCGCGGTCATTGCCCTGGCGGTCCGGCGTGCTGGGGTCGTGGATCTGGAAGAAGAATTCCAGGATCTTGCGGTAGCTGATGGTGTTCGGGTCGAAAATGATCTCGATGGCTTCCGCATGCGTGCCGTGGTTGCGGTAGGTGGCGTTGGCCACGTCGCCGCCGCTGTAGCCCACGCGCGTGGCGATCACGCCCGGATAACGACGCAGCAAGTCTTGTACGCCCCAGAAGCAGCCGCCGGCCAGGATCGCGGTTTCATTGTCTTGTGCCATGGTGTCTTTCCCGTTCTAGTCAGAAGCAGCTATCTTACTCTGTCGCGCGACTTTCTTCAGCGGGCCAGCAAGCGCTTGAGCTGCGCCGCCTGGTAGGCGCCGATGGCGTCGTTGAACAGGCAGCGGATCAAGGGGTCGTCGACGATGTCCGCTTCCATCAGTTCTTCCCGCGTGGCCGCATCGAACGGGCCATCGTTGATGCGCATGTACATCGACGTCAGCGATTCGCCCAGCACCAGCGCCGCATGGCATTTCACCAGCGGCACTTCCGTCGTCCAGCCTGGCGCCTCGCCCGTGTCCGGCACGAGATCGATCAAATCGCCGTGCGTGCGGTAATGCAGGACCGTGGCCGCGCCGTCGTGGCCGTACAGCGACAGCCGCCACACACGCGGGGCCTGGAAATAGCTGTCTTCGGGCAGCTCCATGTCGCGGTAGCGCTCAAGCAAGCCGTTCCGGCAAAAATCGAGCACCAGCACCGCATCGGCATCGTCCAAGGGCGCGAAGTGGCGCGCGATGTCCGCCGTGGCGGGCGCAAGCGCCTCGGGGCGGTAGTCGAAATCGACGTCTTGCGGGCCCACGGGAATGACCCAGGGCAGCGGCGCGGCCGGCGCCATGCCGTGCGCGTCGAGCAGCACGGCCGTCGACGGGTCGAGGCGGAAGATGTGCGCCTGGGGCAGCGCGGCGCCGATTTCCTGCGCAAACTGGCGGTAGGTAATCGGGAACATCGCGTGGTTGTACCAGGACCAGTCTTCCTGCACGAACTGGCAGGAGCTGGGCACGATGTAACGGGGCGCCAGCGCGCGCAGCTGCGGCACCCAGTCGTCCGGCAGGTCGACCGGGCCAGGCTGCGCCTGCGACGGCGCGATGACGGCGATCTCGCGCATGGTCTGGAATGGCCACAGCACCATGTCCCATGGCGCAAATGCGGAAAGCTGCGCCAGCGTCTCCGGGCCGATCCAGGAATCGACGACATTGAGCACATTCAGCCCGGCCGCGCGCACCTGGAACAGCGAATCGACATCGTCGTCCAGCGCGCGGCGCGGGATCACTTCGATCGTGCCCACCCGCACCGGCACGTCGACGTGCAGCCGCTGCACGTGGGTAAAACCCAGCGCGCGCAGCATCGCGAACAGTTCATCGAAGACGCAGTACAGGTAGATGGGCGTGGCGCGGTCCAGCACATCGAGGCTGTCGAGCGAACAGTGGTCGTCGTGGAAGTGCGAGATGAAGACGGCATCCCAGCGCAGCCGGCGCACGGCGTCAAGGTCGAAGCGCACGGGCGGAAACGCGTGGCAGTTGCGGCTGAACGGGTTTTCGACGATGGGATCGAAGGCGATGGCCGTGCCTTCGCATTCGAAGACGTAGCTGGCGTGCAGGATGCGGGAGATTTTCAGGGGCATGGGGGAAATCGGAGTAGACCCAACAGCGGGTACCGGGGTCGGACCCTGAGGGTCCGACCCCAGACTTTGCTTTTGGGTTGAAGAAGGATTGCTGGTGGTACGCCGCCAACTTGCCTCAGTACGGATTATTCAGCACATCCATCGCGAAATACGTAAAGATCATGTCCGCGCCCGCGCGCTTGATGGCACCCAGGGTTTCCTGCACCACGCGGCGCTCGTCGATGGCGCCCGCCTCGGCGGCGAACTTGATCATCGCGTATTCGCCGCTGACCTGGTAGGCGCCGATCGGCAAACGCGTCACTTCGCGCAGGTCGCGGATGATGTCCAGATACGCCCCGGCCGGTTTCACCATCAGCGCGTCGGCGCCTTCGGCTTCGTCGATCAAGGACTCGCGCACCGCTTCGCGGCGGTTCATCGGGTCCATCTGGTACGTCTTGCGGTCGCCCTTGAGGGTGCTGCCGGCCGCATCGCGGAACGGGCCGTACAGGCCGGAAGCGAACTTGGTCGAATATGCCATCACGGGCGTGTCGTGGAAACCGGCCGCGTCGAGCGCGCTGCGGATCGCCGCCACCTGGCCGTCCATGGCGGCCGATGGGGCGATGATGTCGGCGCCCGCCTGGGCAGCGATGACGGCCTGCTTGCCCAAATTCAGTACCGTGCTGTCATTGTCGACCGTGTCGCCATGCAGGATGCCGCAATGGCCATGGTCCGTGTATTCGCAGAAGCAGGTGTCGGACATGACCACCATTTCCGGTACGGCATCCTTGATGATGCGCGACATGCGGGCCACCAGGCCGTCCGGATTCAGCGTGTCCGTGCCGTGGCTATCCTTGTGGTGCGAAATGCCGAAGGTCATGACGGAGCGCAGGCCGGCGCGCGCGTAGCGCTCGACTTCCTGCGCCAGCTTCGCTTCGGGAATGCGGCGCACGCCAGGCATGGACTTGATGTCGATGAAATCGCTGCTGCCTTCGTCGACGAAGATCGGCAGGACCAGGTCGCGCGGATTGATCTCGGTTTCGCGGAACAGCTCGCGCAGTTGCGGGGTCGCGCGCAGGCGGCGCATGCGCGAAGTGGGGAATTGTGCTGGCATGGGGTGACTGGCTTCAGGTTAACAACGCCGATTAGTATACGCCGATCACGCCGATTGCGCCGGGCTGCCCGGCAAAAAAGCCGCGCAGGTCAAGAAACCCCGCCCTGCGCCGTCATTGCGCGTGCAGCAGGGCCGCCACTTGCCAGCGCATGTCGGCCGCCAGTTGCACCAGCATGGCGCCGCGGCGGCGCGCGTCCGCACGTTTTTTCGACGGCACCAGCTCCAGCTCCGGCATCCGGCAAGGGCCGCAAGGCAGGCGGTAATTGCCATCGCCGGTGGGCAGCGCGTGCAGTTCCCGCCACGCCTGGTCGTAGTCGCACGAGATATGGCGGCGCCGGCGCCAGTTCAGCGCGATGCGGTTGGCGTTGCTGACCAGGTCCAGGTGGTCGCAGCCGAAAAAGTCGCCCAGGTCGCGCAAGGCGGCCACCATCAGGTTTTTCGGCCGGCAGCCGTGCAGCGCCCGCGTGGCCTCTTTTACCGCCTGCGCGCCGGCGGGCGAGCGCAAGCCCTGCAAGGCGCCCAGCTGGATGACGGCGCCGCCAGGCTGCGGCCGGAACAGGAAACTGGCCAGGTACAGCGGAACGCCATCGCGCGTCAGGCGCAGGCACAGCTCCCCTTCGCGGTGGCTGTCGTGGATGGCCGTCAGCTGCAAGCGGTAGCTGGCGCCATCCTTGCCCTCGATGGCGGCCAGCACCAGCGCGCGGCGCGCCGCGTATTCCACCAGCGGCCGCGCGCCCGCCTGCCACAGGAAGCGGTAATGCCCGCACAGCAGCGCCACCCTCGCCGCGCAGCACAACTGGCGGCTGGCGTAGGGACGATAAATCTTGTACCGCAGGCTGGGATGGGCTTGTGCCAGCGCCGTCAGGCCCGGTGTGCCGGCGATGAACGCTTGCCAGCGCGCGCGCTGCAGGGGAAAGACGATGGCGCCCAGCGCGGCCTTGATACGGTGGCCATGCTGGTGCAGTGGCGCCTGTTGCGGCGCGGCGTTGTCGCCGGTGGCGGTGGCGGTGGCGGTAAAAGTATGCATGAAAACAGCTCTGCGACGGGTCGGAACAGGCAAGCCGCGGCAGGCCGCGGGCAGCCCGGAACAGGCGGCTGCGCGCACGCAGCCGCTCTACGCCGGGTAGAACGGATGATAGGGGGAGGCGAAAATGAAGGGGGTTACAAGTTGGTAATGTGTTGCCGGCCCATGCTAGCGCAGCAGCCGCAAACGCAGGCGCAAGCCCGGCGCCGCATCCTCGATCTCCAGGCTGCCGCCATGCAGGGCGGCGATGGCTGCGACGATGGACAGTCCCAGGCCGTTGCCGGGCAAGTGGCGGCTCTTGTCGAGCCGGTAAAACCGCTGCGTCAGCTTCGGCAGTTCCTCCGTTGGCACGCCGGGGCCGTTGTCGCGCACGGCCAGCCAGCTGCCCTGCTCATCGCTGCCGGCCGACACTTCCACCGTGGCGCCCCGCCCCGCATACTTGATGGCGTTGTCGACCAGACTGGCCAGCGCGCTGCCCAGCAGGTTGCGGTCGCCGCGCGCCGGCACGCCTTCGCCATACATCTGCACCAGCAGCACGCCCTGCTCGTCGGCCGTGGCCTCGTACATTTCCACGATGTCGGCGCCGATCTGCTGCAGGTCGATGTCGTTGAAATTCTCGGGACGCATGCCCGATTCGGCTGCCGCGATCTGCAGCAGCTTGTCGAACACGCGCGTCAGGTCGTCAATGTCGTCGATGGCCGCCTGCGCCGCGCTCTCGTAGCCGGCCACGCCCTGCTGCTGGCGCAGGGCGCCATCGAGCTTGTTGCGGATGCGGCCCAGCGGCGTGCGCAAGTCGTGCGCGATGGCGTTCGACACGTGGCGCACGCCTTCCATCAGGTGCTCGATGCGGTCAAGCATGCGGTTGATGTCGCGGCTCAGCAAGCCGAATTCGTCTTCGCTGGAAACGGGAATGCGACGGCTCAGGTCTCCCGCCTCGATTTCCCCCGCCGTGCGGCGGATCTGCCCGATGCGCGCCTCGAGCTGGCGGCGGAACAGCCAGGCGCCCGCCACCACCAGCAGGATGGCGACCCCGCCGCCGTAGGCCAGCGAGCGCAGCACCAGCGAACGGATCGACTTGCCCTCTTCCATGTCGCGCCCGACGAACAGGCGCGCGCCGCCCTCCAATTCACGGATCAGCATGCGCGCGGGCACCCTGCGCCCTTCGCGCGTGACGTCGCGGTGCAGCAAACGGCCCACGGGGCTGCCCACGTCGGGCCAGGACGACAGATTGCCCGCCACGCGGCTGCCATCGGCGCCCACCAGTAAAAAAATCTCCGTGTCGCTGTCGGTGCGGTCTGTCAGCAAATGGGCGATTTCCGCCGTCGTGCGGCTGGCATCGTCCTGCTGGTACAGGGCGGCGAGGCGCTCCGAGAGCAGGGTCAGCTTGCGGTCCACGCTGCGATCGAGCACGCCGATGGTGCCGAAATAGAACACGGCGCAGACGATGCTGATCGAGACGACCACCAGCACGCCATAGCCGAGCGCCAGGCGGGCCGCGATCGAGCGGTGCCAGTTACGCACTGTCGATCACGCCCAGGGTGTAGCCGACGCCGCGCACCGTGTGGATCAGCGGCGGCGAAAATTCCTTGTCTACCTTGGTGCGCAAACGGCTCACCTGCACGTCGATGACGTTCGTCTGCGGGTCGAAATGGTAGTCCCACACGGCTTCGAGCAGCATGGCGCGCGTGACGGACTGGCCCTGGTGGCGCATCAGGTATTCCAGCAGGCGAAATTCGCGCGGCTGCAAGGCGATCTGCCGGTTGGCGCGCGTCACGCGCATGGTGCGCATGTCGAGTACCAGGTCGGCCACCTGCAGCTGCGTCGATTCGGGTACGGGCGCAGCGCGGCGCAGCAGCGCTTCGATGCGCGCCAGCAGTTCGGCGATGGCGAACGGTTTCGACAAATAATCGTCGCCGCCGCTGCGCAGGCCGCGCACACGCTCGTCGACGCTGGACAGGGCCGACAACACCAGCACGGGCGTGTTGCGGCCCATGCCGCGCAGGCGCGCGACGATGGCCAGGCCATCGATCTCGCCGGGCAGCAGGCGGTCGAGCACCAGCGCATCCCAGTCTTCGCCGCAGGCCAGGCGCATGCCGTCGATGCCATTGTCGCAAGCGGTGACGTCGTGGCCAGCCTCGCGCAGGCCGGCACAGATATAGCGGGAAGTTTCAGCTTCGTCTTCGATGACCAGGCAGCGCACGGGAGTTCCTTGTAAAAATCAGGGCAGCAGATAGGCGCAGCATACGCCAGGCGCGCGCCACTTGCCAGCCCCGCCGACGTGCGGCGCGCGATGACAGGGTCGGGTACAATACAGCCTCGACAATTTTTGGCCGCGCCCGCGCGCGCATGTGCGCAGGTTTTATCGGCGCCTCACGGCTTGCCGCGGCCTGCATAGCCACCACTGCCATTAACGAATATCAGGCGCGCCAGGCGCGCGCCACAGACCAATACAGCCATGAAATCGACCCACTCTCTCGCACTGGCGCTGGCCATGGCCATCACCTGCGGCAGCGCCGCCGCCAAAGACACCAAGCAAAGCCTGTTGTTCGATGAAATCCCCATCGGCAGCTGGAGCACGTCCGCCGAACTGGGCGCCATCACCACCTCCGGCAATACGGTCGGCACCTCCGTCACGGGCAAGATCGACGCGCGCCAGGAACTCGATGACTGGAGCAACCAGTACATCTTCAGCGGCTACTTCAAGGAAGACGAAACGACCAACGACGACGGCGAGAAAGTGCGCGAACGCTCGGCCGAGCGCTTTTCCGCCTCCGCCAAGGCCGCCTACAAGCTGATGGCCGACCATGAAAAACTGTTCGTGCTGGCCTCGCACGTGAACGACAAGTTCGGCGCCTACACCAAGTACTCAACCCTGGCCATCGGTCATGGCTCGCGCTGGTACCAGTCCAGCGACAAGAGCATCGACGTGGAAGTCGGTCCAGGCTATTTCAGCGGCACCAATGATGCGGGCGAATCGGAACACGGCCTGACGGTGCGCGGCGCGGCCGCCATGAAGTGGAAAATCAGCCAGTCGGCCATGTTTACGCAAACGGTCAGCGTGGAGCGGGGTACCTCGAACACCCACTCGATCGCCGAAACAGCCCTCAGCACCAAGATCAACGGCACCATGCAGATGAAGGCCGCCTTCAGCGCCCGCAACGATACGCGCGTGCCGGACGACAAGAAGAACACGGATACGCAAACCTCGCTGACGCTGGTCTACTCGTTCTAGACGCGGACCGGCCATGCTGATGCGACGTCTGCGCGTATGCGCCCTCCTGTGCGCCGCGGCGCTGCTGAGCGGCTGCGCCGCCGTCACCGTCAGCGCGATCTCGCCGGCCGACTACCTGCAGCAGCGGCGCGGCGACATCCTCACCACGGGCAAACTCAGTGCCTCGGCCAGCGAAGTGCTGCGCATCATCGGCAGCGACATCGCCGCCTGCGAAGCCAATACGGGCAGCTGCCGCGCCGATCTGGCCCGCTCCGAACTGCTCAGCGACGAGCAGCGCCTGGCCACCCTGTCCGAATTGTGGCTGGAAAGCGCCCTGGCGGAAGAAAAACAGGGCGGCCACCCGAGTGCCGAGCGGCTGGCCGCCTGGCTCGAATCGGCCCGCTATGCGTATGCCTACCTGTTCTACACGACGCGCACGCCGGGCCAGCGCGCCTTCGAGGAGCGCCAGACGCAAATCCGCGACTACTATAATTATGCCGTGCAAAAGGCCGTCGGCAACCTGTTCCGCCACCGCGGCGAATACCGCCCCGACGGCCATGTGATCCGCGTCGCCGGCTGGGAAATCGACAGCGAATTGTCGGCCCTGCGCCTGCCCGAAGACGGCACCCTGCCCGATGAACTGCTGCCGGCCACCTCTCTGTCGTTTTCCGGCCTGCGCAATGTGTACCGGCGCGACGGCTTCGGCGCCGACCTGGTGGCCGTCATGCCCAAGCCCCGGGCGTCGAAAGGCGAGTATGTCCCTTATCAGGAAACCCGTTTCCCCGTCGTTACGGCGCTGATCCGCTTCGACGGCAACAGCCTGCAGGAAGTCCTGGCCACGCAACAGCTGCTGGTGATGCTGGTCGACCCGACGCGCAGCGAATCGACGCGCATGGCGGGACAGGAACTGCCCGTGGCAGCCAATTTCACGGCCGGCTATGGTTTGTGGCTGGCCCGCTCCGGCTTCGGCGTGCAGGCGCTGCGCACCCTGTTCGGCCGTGCCGACGGCATTTCGCGCCCGCAGGTGCATCTGATGCAGCCCTACGACCCGAACAAGCGCACCATCGTCATGCTGCACGGCCTGGCCAGCAGTCCGGAAGCGTGGATCAACGTGGCGAATGAGCTGATGGGCGACGAACAGCTGCGCCGCCGCTATCAGATCTGGCAAGTGTACTACCCGAGCAATGCGCCGCTGGCGGCCAACAACGCCGCCATCCGCCAGGCGCTGAACGCGACGCTGGCGCAGTTCGACCCTTCGGCCAAGGCCGATGCCGCGAACGACATGGTCTTGATCGGCCACAGCATGGGCGGCGTGCTGGCGCGCCTGATGGTCTCCGATGCCAGCAATACCCTGCTCGACGCCATCACGGAAGAATACAATTTGAAGGGCAAGAAGGCGGAAAAAGTGCGCGCCGGCCTGGCGCCCTACCTGAATTTCACGGCCATGCCGCAGGTGAACCGCGCCATCTTCATCGCCGCGCCGCACCGCGGCACCTCGTTCGCCAACCACAAGGTGGCGCGCTGGATCGCCAACCTGATCACACTGCCCATCAACATGCTCGACCAGTTGTCCGACGCGGCCGGCAGCCTGGCGCAGCTCGACACGGGCAGCAGCGAACCGCTGCGCATCCCCAACAGCATCGATAACCTCAGCGACAAGGACCCGTTCGTGCGCCTGGTGGCAGACCTGCCCATCAGCCCGAAAGTGCGCTACTACTCCATCATGGGCAACGACACGCCGGACCTGCCATTGGCCGAATCGAGCGACGGCGTGGTCCCCTACGCCAGCGCCCACCTCGATGGCGCCCTGTCGGAAAAAGTCATCCCGTCCTGGCACAGCGTGCAGGAAAGCCCGCAGGCGATCCTGGAGATACGGCGGATTTTGCGGCTGCCTGATACATTGCAATAAGCCAGCGCGGGCCGGATTAGCGGGGCAAAGCCCGACGCAATCCGGCCCACCCGGCCTACCTGTCTCTAGCCTTTGCTCATCAGCATCGCCACGGCGCCGGCAAAAATGCAAGAAACCAATGCGTATGACCGAACGACCGCATATTGCGCTGCCTGGTAAAGGAAAAATGCGCTTCGCGCTTGATAAAGTTGCGAAACATGATAATCTTATGTATGAGATGTCAGCCGCATTTACCCGAGGAGTGAACATGACAGCACATCTGACTCCCAGCGCTCTGGCGCCCGACCTTCAGGAATGGACAGACAAGGACCTGCGGGTAGTGGAACAATTCTCGCAGTTGGTGAGCGCACAACTCGACATATTGGCGCAAGGTCCCGAGCGCGAGCGCCTGATCGACGTGGCCACGCGCGCGCTCCATCAAGCGCGCGCCTTGCTGGGCGCCCCGCCGCCGCTCACGCCGCTCCAGCTTCCCGTGTCAAAACTCAAGGTTTCAGAAGTAATTGGCCAGGGATGGGTGGAACTGTCGCAGGCCTCCCTGTATCGCGCGGTGGAAAGCCAGCGGTTTTATTGCGTGACGCCCAAGGGACGCAGTATCGGCAAGGAGTTTCCGGCTTGGCAATTTGTCCAGCCCGTGCCGGAACTGATCGCGCCCGTGCTGGCCATCCTGGCCGGCCAGCCGAGTAGTGAAATCCATGCCTTCTGGATCAGCAGCGCAGACGAACTCAACGAACTTTCGCCAGCAGAGATGCTCGCAGGCAAATCGTTTGAAACGCGGCCCGCAGTGCATCCCAGCCAGCAGGCGCTGCTGGATCTGCCGGCCAGCGAGAGATTACGCAAGGTCATTGCATCGGCAAAGTGGCAGCATAGGGGGATGGCTGACATCATAGGCTAGTCCCGCATGACGCCTGAACTGCAAGAAACACCAATTCCGCCAGACATGGCCGCACGCCTGCCGGCATTGGCATCGCTGCGCACTGAATTATTGAGCAATATCATCATCCTTCAGGCCGGCCAGGTCCTCGTGCGCGCGGCGTGGAACGAGGCGTCCATCTGGCCGCGGAAAGTCGAACGCACGTACCGCTTCGGCCCGCCCGCCGAGTTGGCTCGTCCGGGCGGTTTCCCCTATCACTGGATATATATCGCGGACGATGCCGACACGGCGGCCTGGGAAGCCCAGCTTTGCTGCAACGATGTCACGCGCCCGGGCACCTTTTACATGGCGCACAGAGCGGAACAAGCGCTGATCGCGACGCTGTCATTCAGCATGCCACTGCGACTGCTCGACCTGACAGGCCTGGCCGCCAGCCGGCTGGGCATCTATGATCAATTGCGCAGCCCCGATCACGGCTGGTGCCAATGGCTGGGCTGGCAGTTGGATCAGATCATTGCGCAAGAGGCATGCGCGATTCACGGCTTCATCTACCCGTCGCGCCGGCAGCCCGGCAAGCTGGCCTACGCCATATCCTCGCGCCACATGGCGAGCTTGGGCCAGGCCATGGCGTGCTCACAGCGGGCATTCGGAGACAGTCCTGCCTATCCACGGTTGCTGGCCGACCGCCTGCGCGTGGACCCACCCTGACCTGGCACTCCCTACGCCGGCTCGCGCCACTGGTCCTTGATTTCCAGCATGGCCGGCAGCTGTTCGATGAACAGCGCCAGCAGTTGCGGATCGAAGTGCGTGCCGCTGTCGCGCTGCATGGTGGCGATGGCTTCGTCGACCGTCCAGGCGCGCTTGTACGGGCGTTCGCTGGTGAGGGCGTCGAAGACGTCGGCGATGGCGACGATGCGGCCTTCGTGGGGGATTTCCTCGCCTTTCAAGCCTTGCGGATAGCCGCTGCCGTCCCATTTTTCGTGGTGCGTCAGGGCGATGGTGCGCGCCATTTTCAGCAGGCCGCCCGCGTGCTCGCCGATGATGGCCGCGCCGATTTCCGCGTGGCTGCGCATGACTTGCCATTCATCCGCATCGAGCTTGCCCGGCTTTTGCAGGATGGCGTCGGGGATGCCGATCTTGCCCACGTCGTGCATGGGTGCCGCGTTGAGCAGGTCTTCCGCCCTGGCCGCGCTGTAGCCGGCCGCCAGCGCCAGCTGGCGCGCGTAATAGCTCATGCGGATGACGTGCATGCCCGTCTCGTTATCCTTGTATTCGGCCGCCTGGCCCAGGGTCTGGATCACCTGCAGGCGCGAGCGGCGTAACTCTTCGGCGTCGACCAGCGACAGATGCGTGCGCACGCGGGCGCGCACGATGGGCGGGCTGACGGGTTTCGTGATGTAGTCGACGGCGCCCGCGTCAAAGCCATCCGCCTCGTCCTTCACGTCGCACAGGGCGGTGACGAAAATGACGGGAATGGACGCGGTAGCCGGCATGGCCTTGAGCTGCCTGCATACCTCATAGCCCGTCATGGCGGGCATCATGATGTCGAGCAGGATCAGTTCGACGGGATTGTGTTGCGCCAGTTCCAGCGCCTTCTCGCCATCCTTGGCATACAGCAGGCGGTAATCGTCCTGCAAAATCTGGCGCAGCACCTGCAGATTCGTCGCTTCATCGTCAACCAGCAGCAGGATCGGTTTGTCTTCGTGTAAGGTCATCGTTAGCCCAAGGTCAGGAAAGGTCGGCAGGCGCTGGTGCTTCCAGCCATGCCAGCAACTGGCGCAGCACGCCCGCGGCGCGCGCAAATTCAAAGTCGTCGATGGCGTTGGCCAGTGCCTGCAGGCGCGGCTGCTGGCCGTGCGGCGCCAGCATGGCGGCAATCTGCGCCATCAGGGCGTCGTCCAGCTGCCCGCCTTCCAGGCTGGCGATGGCTTGCCGCAGCAAGGCGCCGGCGGCGGCGGCATCAATGGGCGCGCTGGCGGCCGGCGCTTCCATGGCGACGGCCGGCATATCCACCTCTTCCAGCTCGCCGGCCAGCGCCATGAAGGCGGCCGCCAGTTGCACCAGCAATTCGGTCACCGGCAACTGGCGCGCGATGGCTTGCTCGATGCGTCCCAGCAGGCTTTCGACCTGCACCAGGCACAGGTTGCCCGCCGCGCCCTTGATACGGTGCAGCAGGTGGCCCGCCACGCTGCTGCCGCCGCGTTCCAGTTCCGCCGCCAGCATGGCGGCGCAGTCGCCATTGGCTTGCACGAAGCGCGCAATGGCGCGCTGCAAGGCCGCGCGTCCGCCCCACAGGGCGATGCCGCGCTGCCAGTCGACCTGGCCGGCGGCGGCACGCGCCGCCGCGCCAGCCGCCGGCGGCGGCATGGCCACGGCGATATCGAGCAGGCGGGCGATTTCCGCCGTCAGCTTGTGCATTTCCAGCGGCTTCGAAGCAAAGCCGTTCATGCCGGCCGTCTGCGCGGCGCGCCGGTCCTGTTCCAGCACGCTGGCCGTCAGGGCGATGATGGGCGTCGCCTTCAAGCCCTGCTCGCGCTCGTGCACGCGGATCAGGCGCGTCGCTTCCAGGCCGTCCATGCGCGGCATCTGCACGTCCATCAGGACGATGTCGAAGCTGCCCTTGCTGAACTCGCGCACGGCGCTCTCGCCATCGCTGGCGGCGATCACCTGGTGGCCGGCCGCGCCCAGGCTGATCAGGAGCAGCTCCACGTTCTGCGGCACGTCGTCGGCCGCCAGGATACGCAGCGGCGGCAAGGCCACCACAGGCTGCTCGCTGCGGCGCGCCACGGCCTTGCCCGGCGCCAGCGGCAACAGCACGTGGAACACGCTGCCCACGCCCAGGGTACTCTCCACCGTGATGGTGCCTTTCATCAGCTCGACCAATTGCAGTGAAATCGTCGTGCCCAGGCCCGTGCCGCCAAAGCGGCGGCTCATCGAGGAATCGGCTTGCGTAAAGGGGGCGAATATCTTGTCCAGGCGGTCGGCGGGGATGCCGATGCCCGTGTCGTGCACGGCGATATGCACCTGCTCGCCCTGCATGCCGACGGCCACGCGCACATGGCCCACTTCCGTGAACTTGACGGCGTTGCCGATCAGATTCGTCAGCACCTGCTGTACCCGGCGCGCGTCGCCCAGGAAGAACTGGCCCATGCCCGGATCGACATCGACATGCAGCACCAGATCGCGCGCATGCGCCGTGATGCGCAGCGACGCTGCCACATGGTCGACCAGGTCGGGTAGCGAAAAGTCCACCAGTTCCAGTTCGGTGGCGCCTTTTTCCAGCTTGGCCATGTCGAGGATGTCGTTGAGCAGCTCGAGCAGGGAACGGGCGGACTGGCGCACCGTGCCCAGATGGCGGCGCTGCAGGCTGTCCAGGGCGGTCCCCAGCAGCACTTCCGTAAAGCCGATGATGGCGTTCATCGGCGTGCGGATTTCATGGCTCATGTTGGCCAGGAAGCTGGTCTTCGATTCGGCGGCCAGCTCGGCGCGGTCTTTTGCCGCGCGCAGGTTTTCCTGCATGGCGCGCCGCTCGCTGACGTCGGTGGCCAGCTTGACCACCTTGAACGGCTTGCCATCCGTGTTGAAGATCGGATTGTACGAGGCCTGTATCCACACTTCCTTGCCATCCTTGCCGATGCGCTTGTACTCGCCCGTATTGAACTGGCCACTGGCCAGCTGCTGCCAGAACGCGATGTAGTCTGGCGAGGTCACATAACCCGGTTCGCAGAAGATGCTGTGGTGCAGCCCCAGCACATCGTCGAGCTGGTAGCCGACCAGGTCGAGGAAGTTCTCGTTGGCCGCCAGGATGCGTCCCTGCAGGTCGAACTCCGCGACGGCAGTCGCGCGCGAGATGGCCGTCACCTTGCCTTCGTATTCGGCGTTGCGCAATTCGCTTTCCGTGATGTCGAGGATGACGCCATCTATCCAGCGCACCACGCCGTCGTTATCGAGCACGGGGCCGCTGCTTTCGCGCACCCAGCGCTCGCGCCCGTCGCGGTGGATCATGCGGTAGACGTTCTCGAAGTCGCGCTTTTCTCCGGCCGCCTGCACGCAGGTGTCGTTGACGCGCTGGCGGTCGTCCGGGTGCACGAGGTCGAACAGCCTGACGCGCCCTTCGGCGAAGTCCTGCGGCATCCAGCCCGTCAGGTTGAAGACGGCATCGCTGATGAAGATCATCTTCCATTCGGGCGCGAAGCTGCAGTGGAAGGACACGCCGGGGATGTTGCGGATCAGGGTGCGGTACTGGCGCTCGCTGTCCTTCAGCGCCTGCTCCATGCTGCGCGACGAGCGCATGTCCGTGACAAACGCCACGAACAGGGGCTGGCCCGGCGTGTCGATCTTGCCGATCGCCACGCGCATGGGCAGCACGGCGCCATCCTTGTGGCAGCCATCGAGTTCGCGTCCGCTGTCGAGAATGCGCGAGGCGCCCGTTTCCAGGTAGTCGCGCAGATAGCCTTCGTACTCGGCCGCGTCGGACGGCTGCAGCAGCACGCTGGCGTCGCGCCCCACGATCTCCGCTTCGCGCCAGCCGAACAGGCTTTCCGCGGCGGGATTGAAGGAGCGCACCTTGCCCTGGCCATCGATGGTGATCAGGCCGTCGGCCGCCGTATCGACGATGGCGCGCAGGCGCGATTCGCTGGCGCTGGCGTGGCGCAGCAGCTGGCGGTAGCGCAGCAAGCCGTTCGCGGCGGCCACGAAGACGGTCAGGGTGACGGTGATCAGGGCCACGGCCAGGGCCACGAACGAGGCCTGTACCGTAATCGTGTTCTCGCCCGCCGTGGGCGTGCCGGAAAAGCGCGCCGCCAGCATGCCCGTGTAATGCATGCCGGAAATGGCTAGCCCCATGACAACACTGCTGACCAGCAACGACGCCAGGGGAGTGAGGCGCAAACGCATGGCGCTCAAGCCAAAGCGTATCCACAGCGCCAGCATGGCCATGACGACAGCTACCACCAGCGACAGGGCGAACAGCCAAGGCTGGTAATGCAGGGTCAGCGAAGTCTGCATGGCAGCCATGCCGCTGTAATGCATGGAACCGATGCCCACGCCGACGAGCACGCCGCCCACCACCAATTGGCGCCAGTTGATGCTCGGGCGCGCCAGCAGGTGCAGCGCCACCCATGAAGCGGCCACGCCGGGCAGCATCGACAGCAGGGTCAGGCTGGGGTCGAAGGATACGCGCGTGCAGATGTCGAAGGCCAGCATGCCGATGAAGTGCATCGACCAGATGCCGCCGCCGAGCGCGATGGCGCCCGTGATGATGGCCGTCTGGCGCTGGAAGCCGCGCTCGCTGCTGCGCGCCATACCGGCGATCTGCAAGGCCATGAACGAGGCAAAGATGGCGATACCGACGGAAAACAGCACCAGCCACGCATTGTGCGTGCCGTAGATGTACTGCATGGTATCGCTCGATACGGCAAAGATGGAACTAAACATACTGTCGTGGCATAAGGTGAGTGAAACGTGACGTAGCAAAACATGACGGCCCACCGCGCGCGCTGGCGCCACGCTTTTTACTAAAGCGGCAACACAGCGGAAATGACAACGGTAGCAGTCGACCAGGGCAAGGCTCGGTCATCACGCCCGCGCCTGCCGCGCGGGGGAAAGGTGCTTTTTACAGAGTGAAAAAGCGGAATGCGTACGAACTCTGGCGCGGATGGCTGGCCGCCAGCGTGACGATGATTTTTTAAAGAGCCATGAGTATAGTTGCTTTGCGAACATATTCATAGGACTTCAGCAATACAGTTATCAAAAATGATAGTTATTGCGGCGGCGATGCGACACTGGCCCGTCTGCGCCTACGCCTGCGGCCAGCGCGCGCGGATGGCCGCGGATTCCTGGCTGATCGGCCCGGCCGTCTCGCTGACAGGGATACCGGCCAGTCTACAGCGGCGGCTCAGTTCCTCCTTGATCTGGCACAGCGTCCAGCGCTGCGGCACGGGCAAGTTCAGGCCCACCACGCGGATCAGCGGATAGTCCGCGAGAGTCGTGTAGAGCAGCAGCTCCACGCGCGCCAGCGGTGCCGGGGTCCGATAGACCTGCAATGCGCCCCCATACGTGACCACGTCCAGCCGCTGCAGCTGCGACAAGTCCAGCTGCACGCTTTTATCCCAGTCGGGCAGGCGCCGCGCATGGCGCCGCAGCAACAGGCCCGCATCGTCAAGTTCCACATGAAAGAGCAAAGCGCGTCCCGGAAACAGCACCAGGCCCGCGATCCAGGCGGCCAGCGCCAGCGGAGAGAACAACACTGCCTCGCCCGCGTACGGCACGTCGCGCCAGACGGCTTGCAGGACAAAAGCGAGGATCAGGGCACAGCCGCCCAGCAGCACGCTGCGCCACAGCACGGGACGCAGATTGGCCATCATCGCCGCATGCGAGCTTGCATCGTCGGCCGGCGAAAAACGGATCCATTCGGCGCGCGCCGGCTTCAGCGTGGGTCTCAGCTCCCCGCTCAAGCGGTCGGTGCCAGCATGCCGCGGAACCACGCCAGCTGCTCGCGCGTCAGGTAATTGGCGCCATCGCCATGCAGGAGGACGATTTCGATGTCGGGTGGAATCGAGGCGATCAGCTGCGCGCCCGTCACGGGAATCTTGGGAAAGTTGATGCCAGCCAGGAAGGCCATGTCTTCCGCCACCGTCACGCACTGGCGCTCGGGATTGGGCGATGGCACGAGGAACAGGTCGATCTGTTCGCTTTGTCCGCCGATGACGACGTGTAATTGCGCGGTCAGCAGTTCGGGCAGGATCAGCTCGATATTATTCTCGGCGCGCGATTGCTGGAAAGCGCTTTTCAGGGGCGTGAGGACAGGTGTGGCGGACATGGGAACAGTCAAAAATGGGGACGGCGGCAGTGTAGCAGAGGCGCCCGCCCGGGACGCGCTCTGCTGGCGCAATGGCTACATCTTGTAGTTCAAGGACAGCAGCACGCTGCGCGGCGCGCCGTAGCGTTCCAGCCCGCCCGACCACGAATAGCCGAGTCCCTGGTAGTAGCGGCGGTCGAGCGCGTTGTCCACATTCACGCGCAGCTGCAGCTGCTCGCTGATCCGGTAGCCGGCCGTCAGCCCGACGATGGCGTAAGCGCCCTGCCGCGTATCGAAGCCCGTTTCGCGGCGGTAGATCTTGTCCTGCGCATACACGGAGGCGCCCAGGTTCCATTTCGCCAGGCTGCCGCTCAGCTGCACATTCGTGTACAGCTTGAACAATTGCTTCGGCTCATCCGTGGCGATGCGCTGGCCGATGTTGGCCGCTACGCTGTCCTTGGTGTACTTGGCCAGGACATAGGTGTAGCCACCCGCGATCTGCCAGCCCGGCAATGGCGAGCCCGACAATTGCAAGTCGATGCCTTCGCTCTGCACCTGCCCGGCCGCGCGGGCGCAATAGATGGCGCCGCCCGTGGGGCAATTGACCTCGTCGGCCATGGCGCGGTTGTTTTGCCTGATGCGGAACAAGGCGCCGCTGGCATTGAGCCTGCCGCCAAAATATTCTCCCTTGACGCCCGCTTCCAGGTTGGTGCCGCTCAAAGGCGGCAAGGTATTGCCGCGCACATCGAGCTCGCTTTGTGGCTGGAAGATCTGCGTGGCGCTCGCATACACGGAATGGTGCTGGTCCAGGTCGTAGACGAGGCCCGCGTATGGCGTGAATTTCGCGTTTTCCGTCAGGCTGCGGCGCCAGACCGGGTTGGTGGAATACCAGCCCGTGACATCCTGCGCATACCAGCCGAAGCGCCCGCCCAGCACCAGGCGCAGCGGATCGGCCAGGCTGAAGTTACCAGCCGCATACAGGCCCTTCTCGTCCGTCTTGCGGCCCCAGTTATATGGCTCGAACGGCGCGCCGTTCATGCGGTAGGCGCGCGGATTCCAGTGGCGGATATCGATCACGCGCTTCCCGGCGCCTTCCCAGCTCTGGCCGGCGTCGGAATCGTCATGGCGGTAGCTGGCGCCCACAATCAGGTCATGCTGGCGGCCGAACCAGGTGACGGGGCCGCTCAAGCGCCAGTCGGCCACCACTTGTTCCGTGTTGTACTTCCAGCCCGTTTCCGACTGTTCCAGCAGATACGTTTCGCCATCGACGCGGCTGTTGGTGGTGTTGCGCGTGCTCGACGAGGCATCGATGCGCGTGATGGCGAAGCGGCTGCGCCAGCCCTTGTCCAGCTTCGTTTCCAGGTCGGCGAAAACGACATTGTTGTCGCGTTTCTGGAAGGAATCGGCATTATTCAGGAAGGTCGAGCGGGGCAAGTCCATGTGACGGCCATCGGGCAAGGTCGGCAAGCCGACGAACACCCCGTCGGTGCGGCTGTGCTGGCGCGAAAAACCGATGCCGGCCGTGGTCGACGGCGTCAGATCCGCCTCGACGATCGCATACACGGTGCCGTTGGTATTGTTGACGACGTCAACAAAACTGTCGCTGTCGCGCCAGCTGGCCGCGACACGACCCCGCAGGCTGCCCGATTCGTTCAGTGCATTGCTGGCGTCCACCGTCAATTGCCGGTCCTTCCAGCTTCCCAGGTGGGTCGAGGCGTTCAGCAAGGGTGTGGCCGTGGGGCGCTTGCGCACCATGTTGATGCTGCCCGACGGTGCGCCCGCCCCTTCCATCAGGCCCGTGGCGCCGCGCACCACTTCCACCCTGTCGTACATCAGCATGTCGGCGGAAACGTTGCGCTCATTGAAACCCGTCACATCGAGCGGCAAGCCATCCACGTTGACGTGGCTCAAGGCAAAGCCCCGGGCGAAATACGTGGTTTCCTGGTCGGACACGCCCTGCGTCTTGCCATACAGGCCGGGCGTGGCGCGCGCCACGTCCTGCAAGGTGGTCAAATCAAAATCTTCCATTTGCTGGCGCGACATGACGCTGACCGTTTGCGGCGTGTGGCGCTGCGACAGGTTCAGGCCCGTGGCTGTCGACATATTGCGCGCCGTATATAAGCCCGTGCCTTCCGTGGCGCGGTCCGCCTCGGCGCTGACGACCACGGCGGGCATGCTGGCCAGGCCGCCATCAGCCGTGCCGATATTGATTTTACGCAACAGGTAATTGCCATTGCCACCGTCCGTCACTTCGAGGCCGCTGCCTTGCAGCAGTTTTTGCAGGCCGGCAGAGATGCCATGGCGCCCTTGCAAGCCCGGCGTCACCAGGCCGTCGAGCGCCACGCCCTGGGTGGACAGGTTGACGCCGGCGGCGATGGCAAACGATGCCAGCGCGCTGCGCAGGCTGCCGGCGGGAATGCTGTAGTCGCGCACGCTGGCGGCCGGACTGGACTCGGCGGCCAGCGCCGCTTGCGGCAAACCGGTGCCGGCGGCGCCCACGGCGAGGAGCAGGACCAGCGCGGCGCGCACGGCGCCGGTGGTGGGATGGAGCGTCATTCGTGCTGCGGTAATGCGGTGCTGCAAAGCCATGTGGACCCTTTCGATGGTTCGGATTGTTCGTTCTCTACCTTGTATGACGAAGCAATCCGGAAAAAGGGACAGGCAAAAAGTAAATTGGGGCATGTCGGCTTACGCCCTGCGGGCTAAGTCGTAGGTCGGCTTAGCGTGGCAAGGCCACGCGTAAGCCGACAATCTCAAGCCGATTCGACACTGATCCAGTAGCGCGTGCGGCGCGCCAGCCGGATCGGCAAGGAACGCTGCAGCAAGAGCAGGATGTTGTCCGGGTCGTTCAACTGGAAGATGCCGTCCACGGGCATGGCCGCCAGCGCGGGATCGCAGCGCAGCACGCCATAGCGGTAGCGCGCCACCTGTTCGAGCACCTCGCCCAGCGGCATGCGCTCGGCGATCAGCACGCCCTGCAGCCAGCCGGCAGCGCGCGGCGCCAGCGGCGTCAAGGCAGAAACGGCACGGTCGTCGAAACTGCCCTGCCGGCCCGCATCGATCCTGCGCAAGGCGTCGGGAGCGTCCCGTGGCTGTATCTCGACGGCGCCTTCGCTGACGCTCACCTCGGTGCGCGGCGCCAGCACGCTGCCAGCGTGGCGCACGCTGAAATGCGTGCCCAGCGCACGCACGGCACCATTGCTGCTGCGCACGAGGAAGGGGCGCGCCGGCACGGCCCCGTCGTGCGCCGTGCCGACATGGATTTCCCCTGCATGCAGCACGAGCAGCCGCGCCGCGCCGTCAAAATGCACATCGATGGCCGTGTCCGTGTTAAGCACCAGTCGCGTGCCGTCAGGTAAGGTCATGTGGCGGATTTCCCCCCTCGCCGTGCGGATGGCGGCGCGCCACGCCTGCCACGGCGCCGACTGGCTGGCCAGCCACAGCGCCGGCCCGGCCGCGATCAGCCCGGCCAGGCCGTAGAGCACGGCACGCCGGTGCGGCGACTGCGGCGCCGCGTCCGCCGTCTGGCGCAGCGCGGACGGCACGCTGGCCAGGGTACTGCACACGAGTTCGGCACGCTGCCAGGCCGCTTCGTGCGCGGGATCGCTGGCGCGCCAGGCCTGGAACGCTTGCTGCTCGCCTGGAGTCAAGGCGCCCCCGTGCAGGCGCACCAGCCATTGCGCCGCCGCCCGCGCGGCACGGGGATCGATGGCAGCCGTGCTGGCACTCACAGGATCAGCAGGATGCAGCGCTCAAACGCCTGCACCATGTAGCGCTTGATGCTGCGCTCGCTCACGGCCAGGCGCCGGGCGATTTCCCCATACGCGAGACCATCGACATGCGCCAGCAGGAAGGCGCTGCGCACCGGCGGCGGCAAGCCGTCGAGCATGGCATCGATGCGCTGCAGGGCTTCGCGCACCAGCAAACGCTCTTCCGGCGACTGCATCAGCAGATCGGGCTGCTGCGCCAGGGTTTCCAGCCAGGCTTGTTCCAGCGACAGGCGCCGGTAATGGTCGATCAGCAGGCGCTGCGCCACGGTCGTCAGATAGGCGCGCGGCTCGTGCAAGGTTTGCCGGCCCTCAGGCGGCGCCGTCAGCAGGCGCACGAAGGTATCCTGCGCCAGGTCGGCCGCATGGTCGGCGCACTGCAGCTTGGCGCGCAGCCAGCGCATCAGCCAGCCGTGGTGGCTGCTGTAGATGCCGGCTATCGACTCGCTGGACTGCGCAATGTTCACTAGGGACTCCGATGCGCACAAGGCAAGGCGCGGCCAATTGATAATAATTCTCATTATCACAAATCATTGCCTCCGCCGTCAATGCCGGCGCCTGCCTATCCGTGGAAACTGTTGTTTCAACGCGGCCGCAATCCTCTAGCGCTTGATGTACAGGCTCTTCATCACCATACCGCCGCGCATTTTCTTCGCGCCCGGCGCCAGCCCTGCCGGACAAGCGCCCTGGAACACGGCTGCCAGTTCCGTGTGCTGCACTTCGTTCTTGCCATTGACTTGCACGGTGGTGTCGGCGCTCAGGGTATATGCCTTGGCCAGGTCGCCCTTGAAGACACCAGCCAGCCTAGCGTCCGGGCAGGCGGCCTCGAATTGATAACTGTCGCCCTGGCGGCTTTGCGACTCGATCTTGCATTCCTGCTCGAAACCGGACCACAGATCGTCGTCGATCAAGCGGTCGCGCGGCTGGTCGACGCAGATTTCCCAGGAAAATGGCGAGGTGGCGGGCGTCACCTTCCACAGCCCCGTGGCGCGCTGCAAGCGCTGCACCGGCTCGGCCGCCGAGGCGAACGTGACCGCGCACAGGGGAAGGATGGTTATCAGAAACAAGGTCGCGCGGCGCTTCATGGGCATGCTCTTTCGGCTAAAAACTTGAATATAGCAAAGAGAAATGCCCGCAGGCCACACGCTTAGCCGTGCATGACGGCCGCGTGGATTTACGCCGGATAGGGTTTCCCGGGCTTTGCGGCCAGCACGAAGGGGATGGCAAACGGCCCCAAAAAGGTCACCAGGACGGCCCGGACGGCCGTTGTCCTGATCTGGCGGCGCTTGGCAATGCACATGCAGGCAAAGGCCGACAAAGACCAGAGCAAGGCAGGCAAGTATGCAGTCATCATGAACTCCGGATGCGCCTTGGAAGGCAGGAAAACCATGCTGACACGGAAATGTGGCCACGGCAATGGCTGATTGGGCATCTGCCACGCAATGCGCCGCTGAGCACGTTTTTTTCAGCCATTCTTAAGACTGCAGTTCATTGCCCTGACTACGTTGCCGGCGGCACGGGGCATGGCGTCTCAGCGGCCATTTGCGCATAGGTACTGGCGCCGCCGCCCAGATGGATGAAATCCGTGTACAGGACACGCTTGCCCTGCAGCGTGTCGTGAAATCCGCCCAGGTAGGCGCCCGTCTTCGGATAATTGCCGCGCGACGGCAAGTCCACATTCATATAGTGGGTCGGGAAATTGCTTCCCTCATACACCAACTTGCCATTGAGCCAAAGGCGCGATGCGCCCGTGCCTGAGGCATGCTGCCAATCCGCATCGAGCACCACGCAATACCATTTCTCACGTTCAATTTTTCCCAACATCAGACGTTGCTGCACCGTGTTGTTCGCGGTCGCATCAGCCACCATCACGCCGTCCTTCAGCGTGTAGGTATCGCGGTGATTGGCCCGCGTCTCCATCACCAAGTCGGGTCCATCGGCGATGATCGAGAACGGCGGCGACGTCACGACGATGCCCCTGGCGCTGTGCACCTGGAAGACGACGATCCAGCCATCCTTGCCCGTCAAATCCCAGTCGGCGGGAAAATACACGCCGCCCGCATACCAGCGGCGCCCCTTGGGCATGCGCTCATACGATGGCGTTACCTCTGTGCGCTTGCCATACTCGTCAGGATCGCTGGCATTGACCGTCATGCGAAATACCTTGCGCGTCTCAACGCCTTGCGTCACCGCAGGATCACCCACCAATTCCACTCCGGCAGGATTGCCGGCGCTGATGCCGTACAGCCAGCTGAAATAGCGTGTTGTCACATTGTCGAAACTGGCGGGCCTGGGCAGGCTGGTCGGCGCCATGGTGGTCACGGGTCCGCCGATGCTGTTGACGACCTGCGCGTGCAGCGGCGTGGCAGCCAGCAATGCCAGCATGGCGGTGGCGATAGATGAGCGCATGGGAAACCTTTGTTTCAGGGATTGCTCAGGGCGCCGCATGGCAAGGCGTCTTTTGCGTCAAGTCATTGAGTGATGCGGCGGCATCGCCCACCCATATAAAGTCGGCATACATCACGCGATGCCCGGGCGCAGCTCCCTCCGGCACGCTCAAGCCCACGCGCGGCACATGCAGCGCGCCCGCATAGCTGTTGTGGCTTGAGCGGGCAAAGAAAGTTTCCTTCGCACTGCCATCCATGTACACCCGCAATTCACCGGTGCCGGCCACCGCAGACCAGTCGGCGCGCACCACCATGCAATGCCAGCTGCCCAGGGTTGCCGGCCCGGCCAGCACCGTGCGGCGCGCGGAATTGGCGGGCGTGATATCGCTCGTCCGATGATTGAAATTCATGTTCAGCATCAGCTGGTCGCCACGTATCTGCAGTGCAAGCGGCGGCGCCAATGCACCTGCCCCGCTGCCGTTGTCGACCTGCGCCACGGTGACGGGCACGCTGGTGGTGATCCAGTCGGCGGGCAGGAAGACGCTCATGGCATACCAGCGCCGCGTCGATTGCACGGGATGCTGTTCGCTGAACAGATAGGCATCGCTGTGCGGCGTGGCGTCCGTGCTGTACCAGTCCGCGCGCACCACCGGCCGCGTGACGCCGCCCAGCGTCGCCGTCATCACCTGGACACGCTGCTGCGCATGCTGGCGCACGCCATAGTAATCAGTGAAATGCTGTGCGATGTCCGCCGCCGCAGCAGCAGGAAAGACGGCCGCCACGGCATGGGCCGGCAAGCCAGCAGCAGTCAACAAGGAGATGGCGGCAAGACGGAATAACTGCATGCAAAGCCTTTATGGATGGGCTATCGAAAACACGATGCATGCAATTGTATTTAAATCTATTGATTTTCACAATTAATAAATATATTTTTACAATATTACTGGATATACGGGGCAAAGCAGGATGATGCCGGGTCCGCCAGGCGGGAACCGGCACCAGTGGACGATTTAGTGCTGGCCGATCTTCATGATTTTCAGCGCGTTCGTGCCGCCGACCTTGCCCATCGGCTCGCCCCAGGTCAGCACGACGGTGTCGCCCTTGGCCACGACCTTATGTTCCACCAGCAAATCTTCCGCCTGCTGCAAGACCTTGTCGCGGTCCGTGCCGGACGTCAGTTCCAGGGTGCTGACGTTGCGGTACAGGGCCAGCTTGCGGCGCGTGCCCACGCTCGGGGTCAGGGCCACGATCGGGATGTCGATATTGCAACGGCTCATCCACAGTGCCGTGGAACCCGATTCCGTCAGGGTGGCAATCGCTTTCACGCGCAGGTGATGGGCCGTAAACAGCGCGCCATACGCGATCGACTGGTCGATGCGCGAGAACGTGGCGTTGAGGAAATCGGCGTCCAGCTTGCAGGTGTCCCATTTCTCCGCGTCCAGGCAGATGGCGGCCATCGCTTCCACCGTTTCGATCGGATAACGGCCCGAGGCCGTTTCCGCCGACGTCATGACGGCATCCGTGCCATCGAGCACGGCATTGGCCACGTCGGACACTTCCGCGCGGGTCGGCACGGCGTTGACGATCATCGATTCCATCATCTGCGTGGCCGTGATGGCCAGCTTGTTCGAGGCGCGCGCCATCTTGATCATGCGCTTTTGCAAGGCCGGTACGGCCGCGTTGCCCACTTCCACGGCCAGGTCGCCACGGGCCACCATGATGCCATCGGACGCGTCGAGAATTTCTTGCAGCGCAGGAATAGCTTCCGCACGCTCTATCTTGGCGATCATCATCGGCTTGTGGTCCCACGCTTCGCCGGCGATATTCGCCAACTGGCGCGCCATGACCATGTCGGTGGCGTTTTTCGGGAAGGACACAGCCACGTAATCGGCCTGGAAGCTCATCGCCGTTTTCACGTCTTCCATGTCTTTCGCCGTCAGGGCCGGAGCGGACAGGCCGCCGCCCTGGCGGTTGATGCCCTTGTTGTTCGACAATTCGCCGCCGATCTTGACGGTGGTGTGGATTTCGCTGCCGACGACCTTGTCCACAGTCAAGACGATCAGGCCGTCATTCAGCAGCAGCACGTCGGCCGTGCGCAAGTCGCGCGGCAATTCCTTGTAGTCGAGGCCGCAGCGCTCGATATTGCCCAATTCGCCGTTTTCTCCCCATTTCGCGTCGAGGATGAACTTGGCGCCGTTTTCCAGGAAAATCTTGCCTTCTTCAAACTTGCCGACGCGAATTTTCGGGCCTTGCAAGTCGGCCATGATGGCCACTTCGCGGCCGCACAGGGCAGCCGCTTCGCGCACCATGCGGGCGCGGTCGATATGGTCTTGCGCCTTGCCATGCGAAAAGTTCAGGCGCACGACGTCGACGCCGGCCTTGAACATGCGGACCAGAGTATCGATATCGTTGGAAGCGGGGCCGATGGTGGAAACGATCTTGGTGGCGCGTTGCTGTACTTGCATGGTCATGGTGTGCTGCTTTCTATAAAGTTCGTGCTGCTACAAGGGCCGGCCTTGTGGGCCGGCCGTCCTGGTGCGCTGGATCAGCGGTACTACGTTCTTACTTGGCCGCCATCAGGGCGACCGTCGTGTCGAGCATGCGGTTCGAGAAGCCCCACTCGTTGTCGTACCACGACGACACTTTCACGAGGCGGCCCGAGACCTTGGTCAGGGTCGAATCGAAGTTCGACGAAGCGGGGTTATGGTTGAAATCGATGGAGACGAGCGGTTCCGTCTGGTACGTCAAGATACCTTTCAGGGCGCCTTCCGACGCCGTTTTCAGCAAGGCATTGACTTCCTCGACGCTGGTATCGCGCTTGGCAATGAAGGACAGGTCAACCAGCGAGACGTTAATCGTCGGCACGCGCACGGCAAAACCGTCCAGCTTGCCATTCAGTTCCGGCAAGACCAGGCCGACGGCGGCGGCGGCGCCCGTCTTGGTGGGGATCATCGAATGCGTGGCCGAACGGGCGCGGCGCAAGTCTTCATGCATCACGTCGCTCAATACCTGGTCGTTCGTGTAGGCGTGCACGGTGGTCATCAGGCCCGATTCGATGCCGATGGCGTCGTTGAGGGGCTTCACCAATGGCGCGAGGCAATTCGTCGTACACGAGGCATTCGAGATGACCGTGTCCGAGGCTTTCAGCACATGCTGGTTGACGCCGAACACGATGGTGGCGTCCACGTCCTTGCCACCCGGCGCGGAAATGATGACCTTTTTCGCCCCGCCCTTCAGGTGGGCCGAGGCTTTTTCCTTGGTCGTGAAGAAGCCCGTGCATTCGAGCACCACGTCGACGCCGAGTTCGCCCCACGGTATCAGGGCCGGGTCGCGCTGCGCGAAGACGCGGATGCGGTCGCCATTGACGATCATGTTCTCGCCGTCGATGGTGACGACGCCGGGAAACTTGCCGTGTACCGTGTCGTAGCGCGTCAGGTGTGCATTCGACTTGGCGTCGCCCAGGTCGTTGATGGCGACGATTTCGATATCCTGCTGCTTGCCGCCTTCATAAAACGCGCGCAAGACATTGCGGCCGATGCGGCCATAGCCATTGATAGCAACTTTGATGGTCATGCTGTCTCCTTGATATTATTTAAATGATTCACCTGATACGTACAGCGCCGAACAAAACCGTAGCGAGCGGAAGGGAGTTGTGGCTGAGAAGCGGAACTGTGCTTGAGCACAGTGAGCATCGCAGGCCGCAAATCACGACGCGCAGTAGGTTTGGTTCGGTGCCATCTAACCGCTGTTGCGCAACCCCGCCGCAATACCGTTGATCGACAAATGGATGCCCGTGCGCGCCGCCGCGTCCTGCTTACCCTCGCGGAAGCGTTTCAGCAGCTCCACCTGCACGTGGTTGAGCGGATCGATATACGGGAAACGGTTGCGTATCGAACGCTGCATCAGCGGATTGGCTTGTTGCAACTCTTCCTGGCCCGTGATCAGTTTCAAGGCGTCGAGGGTGGCCGCGTATTCGGCGCGGATGCGCGTGAAAATGGCGTCGCGCAAGGCCTTGTCCTTGACCAGTTCCGCATACTTGCCGGCAATGGCGATATCGCTCTTGGCCAGGACCATATCCATGTTCGACAGCAAGGACGTGAAGAATGGCCAGTCCGTGTACATGCCGCGCAGCACGTCCGCGCCATCGGCAGGATGGGCCGCCAGGTAGGCTTGCACGGCAGAACCGAAACCGAACCAGCCCGGCAGCATCAAACGGCATTGCGCCCAGCTCAGGACCCAGGGAATGGCGCGCAAATCCTCGATGGACGTGGATTTCTTGCGCGAGGCGGGACGGCTGCCGATATTCAGGGCGGCAATCTCCGCGATCACCGTCGATTCCCAGAAATACTGTTCAAAGCCCTCCGTGCCGTAGACGAGGTCGCGGTAGGCGTTCAGGGCCGTGCCCGAAAGCTCTTCCATCGCGGCCAGATGGCCCGCGCCAGCCGAGGCCTTCGGTTGCAGCTGCGCCTGCGGCAGCAGGGTCGACTGGATGGTGGCCGCCACCAGCACTTCCAGGTTGCGGCGCCCTACTTCCGGGTTCGCATACTTGGCCGTGATGACTTCGCCTTGCTCCGTCAAACGGATCTGTCCCTGCACGGCGCCGGCCGGCTGGGCCAGAATGGCTTCGTAGCTGGGTCCGCCGCCACGGCCGACGGAACCGCCGCGGCCGTGGAACAATCGCAGCTTGATCTGGTATTGCTTGAACACCGTCACCAGCTCGATCTCGGCCTTGTAGAGTTCCCAGCCGGAGGTCAAGAAGCCGCCGTCCTTGTTGCTGTCCGAGTAACCAAGCATGACTTCCTGCTGGTCGGCGCGCGACGCGAGCAATCCGCGGTAGAACGGCAAGCCGAAGGCGCGCGCCATGATGGCGGGGCCCGCGCGCAAGTCGTCGATGGTTTCGAACAGGGGAATGATGTTGACATCGACTTCGCGGCTATCCTGGCGCAGCAAGCCTACTTCCTTGAGCAGCAAGGCCACTTCCAGCAAGTCCGAGACGCTGGCCGCCTTCGAGATGATGCAGTTCGGTACCGATTCCTTGCCATATTTGACATGGGCCTCGCGCACGGCGCGGAAGATGTCAAGTTCGGACGTCGTTTCTTCCGAGTAGTGCGCATACGGCGAGGTCAGCAGGCGTGGCGACTCCAGCTCGGCCAGCAGCAAGCTGATGCGCTGCTCTTCATCGAGGTCCAGGTAGACGAGGCCCGGCTGGGCACCCGCGAACAGTTCGCCCACGACGCGCTCATGCACGTCGGAATTCTGGCGCAAGTCGAGTGGCGCCAGCGAAAAGCCGAAGACCTTGACGGCGCGGCGCAGCTGGCGCAGCCGGCCGCGCGCCAGCGCACGCAAGCCATTGCTGACCAGCGAATGCTGAACGACGTCCAGGTCAGCCAGCAGTTCAACAGCGGCAGCGTAGGGCTGCACGCCGTCTGCCTGCTTGCCCTTGCCGGATAGCACCACGCGCGTGGCGTCCAGGCGTGCATGGATGCCGTGCAGGGCGCGGCGGTACGGTTCGTCGACCCGGTGCGGCGACGCATCGGCCGAACGCTCGGCCAGCGCGCGCAGCGGCTCGCTGCACGCGTTCAGTATTTGCGCCAGCGACAGTTGCGAAGCGAGCTTGCGCAATTCACCGAGGTAAAAATCGAGTACCTTGTCAGCCTGCGTTTGCAGGGTACTGCGCAGGATGTCGGCCGTGACAAACGGGTTGCCGTCGCGGTCGCCGCCTATCCAGCTGCCGACTTTCATGAAATTGGGTAATTCCGCATCTTCCCAGCGGGCATCGCGCTGGGCCAGCATGGTTTCCAGCGAGGAATACAATTTCGGCAGTTCACGCAGGATCGTATGGTCGTAGAACGACAGGCCATTGGCCACTTCATCCATGACGGACAGCTTGCTGGTGCGCAGCAGACGCGTCTGCCATAGGGTGACGATGCCACGGCCCAGCGCTTCTTCGTTTTGCTCGGCCTCTTCCGGCGTCATTTGCACGCGGTCGCGCTCACTCAACAGGCGGGCGATGGCCATCTGGCAATTCTGGATACTCTTGCGCTGCACTTCCGTCGGATGCGCCGTGAAGACGGGGCTGACAAACGCATCTTCAAAGAACGTTTCCAGCGCATCGGCCTTGCCGGCGTCAAACACGTTGCCGACGGCATGGCTGAGGCTACCCTGGCGCGGCGGCGAGCCGGCGATCAGATGGGCGCGCGTGCGGCGGATGTGATGTTGGTCTTCTGCAATATTGGCCAGCAGCGAGAAATAGCTGAAAGCGCGCGTCAACTGCGTGGTTTCTTCCTGCGACAGCGCTTGCAGCGCGTCCGACAGCTGCGCGCGCGCCGCTTCATCATTGTCGCGGCGGAAACGGATGGCCAGCTGGCGCACATGTTCGATGCGTTCGAAGGCGGGGTCGCCCAGGTGGTTGCGGATGGCGTCGCCCAGCAGACGGCCCAGCTGGCGGATATCGCTGCTCAGCAGCTCGTCTTTCACTTCATTCATTTGCATGGTATTCATTTCCTGGGGCGGCCACGGCGGCACCGCACAGATTGCGTAGTACGCGCTTCCCGGCCCGGGAAACGCCCATCGTCCAATTTGTAGTAAATTTACCTTATTGCTTCACCATCCTCTTGATTTCCATCAACAAAAATCCCACCCAAAGGGCAGGCAAGGGCTAACGAGCTGTTTGCCACGGCAACAATATGAAAATTTACTACGCATTTGAGCGAAAGGCAATCAACTTTTGTCTTTCGAGGCTGAAAAGTGACGGCGCAACACACAGGGCCGGCGCTCTCCTGTATGCTGCGGTTCAAACAAGGATGTAATCCACATCTTATGAATGATACCCATGCGACTGACTGCCTATACCGACTACACCCTGCGCACCCTGATGTACTTGGGCGTGCACCGCGACCGCCTCGTGACCATCCAGGACATCGCCGACCTGCATTCCATCTCGAAGAATCACCTGATGAAGGTGGTGCATCAGCTGGGCCTGTCAGGCATCGTGGAAACGGTACGTGGGAGAAATGGCGGCCTGCGCCTGGCGCGCGACCCGGCCGAGATCAATATCGGCACCGTCGTGCGCGAGACGGAAAGCGATTTTTTCATGGCGGAATGTTTTAACAAGGAAAACAACACTTGCCCGCTGACGCCTGATTGCCTGCTGAAGGCCAAGCTGGGCCAGGCCACGGCCGCCTTCCTGGCCGTGCTCGACACGGTGACCCTGGCATCGATACTCGAAGCGACGCCGGGCGCGCCAGCGCCGATGGCAGGCGTGATCCGCCTCCACGTGGAAAATACCTGATAATTGTCAGGACCAGGCAGGCAGTCCGGATGGGCGATAGGCGCGATGTGCGCCACGCTGCATCGTGGTGAGGGGGCTGCGCATCAGAGCATGCCTGCTATTTTTTACTTTTCTGCTTTGCCTGTTTTGTCTGCTTTTTCGACTTTGTTTTTGAACCGCTGCTCTTGGCACTGGTGGCGGGTTCCTTCTTCCCGGCAATCGCCTTCGCAAAATCCGCATTAAATTTCCCGCTATCTATTAACTCATCCACAATCCCTGGATAATCCTTCAACTCGGGCACCCAATCCCTGATCTCTTTGAAAAGGCCTGCCATATGCCCTTTTTGCCGGTATTTGACCACCATCTCATTCCATTGCTCGGCATAAGTGTCTGGTTTTGAATGCTGAGAGAATGTCTGGTAGAAAATGGCGTTGGTGCGGAACGGGTCTGCCAGCTTACGATCGAAGCTTTGCCTTAATGGGTTGTGCTCCTCATGCAGCCCATTATGGATTTTACGGACGTGGGGGCGGTCACCGGGTTTGTCCGGGTGTATGAAAGCATCCGTATTCGATTGAAGATCGTCGCTATTAAAAAATAGCGGCCGCGTTACGCTGGACCGCATTTTCTTGGCATGATAATGAAGTTTGCTGAATTCACCTGCCAATTCTTCGCTTGTCTTCCCGCGAAGCAAGGATTTGGATGCCTCATTGTAAGCGGCGAAGCCGGCATTCAGATTCTCGGGCAAAAGGGCTGCTGCTGTACCGCGTTCCTTTAAAAATACAATATTAGGTTGATCAGCATCAGGGTAAAGCAATGACGAAGGAGAAGCGCCAAGCGACGGCAGTACCGACCCTGGCAATTTGCTTTGCTCCTTGTAATGCCTGAATTTCTCGGGGTCGAGCACGGTGTTGAGATTATCGGCGCCAACAAGTTCCCTCCCGTCGGCCTGTGACACCCCCAGGCCGGTTGAGACGGAAATATGTTTTGGCGCATGCCAGGTTCTGTAGACAAGCCGGGTTTCTTCAAATGCCTTGTCAAGCGTATCGCTAGCCTCATGCTTATCGATATCTTTTTCAAGCAGGCTTCCAAGTTCCTCCAATTGCGCTGCTGACAAGCTTTTCAATTGATGATAAAAATCAGACAGCAGGCGCACTTTCTTCGCCTGTTTTTGCTCTGCCTCCATGTTCGACCCATCGACCGCGGCAAGCGCCTGCATGAATTCACCATACGTGTCTTCGGAATGGTACGGTTGCAACGGCTGGTGCTGGGGAGCCACGCTACGCCATTCCACGCCCAGCTCGATCGGATGTTGATCGCCATCCTTGTACTGCATCTGCGGGCCGATCATATTGGGGTTTTCGTCCAATTCCGGCAATGCGCGTCCCGTCGCCACGGACACCCACGGGTTGAGTTTTGCCTGGACCTCGAAGCGCCCGTTTGGCACAGGCACGATGCGCGTTGCCTGCGGACGCAGCACGCCCAGTTGATGGGCGATCGCCGCCGGATTGCCTGCGCCGCCGATGCCCGGCATCCGCACCCGTCCATTGCCGATGCTGGCCGAGCCCGATTGCAAGGCGTCCGCCACCGGCCTGCCAGGCGCAGTGGCCGTCGCTTCCAGCGATTGCGCGAGATCGCGCAGGTGCATGGCACCGACGTCGGGCCGCTGCGTCATTTCCACCTCGCCATCGCGCAGCCTGCCTTGCCGGGCCCTGGCCAGCATATCGTGCACGCGGGATGGATCGGCCGTGCCATGCATGGCATGGCTGCCCGCACCGCCAGCCCCATCCACCATGCCCGGCCATTTACGCGAGCCTGTGGCTTGCGGCCGCTCACTGCCGGAACGGAATGCCGCGGCCAGCTGCCCTGCCCCGCTGCCAGCGCCGGGCGCGACGAAACGATCCTGGCGTTCCTGTTTTTTTACCGCGTATGTGTGCTTCATTGGCTCTTTCAAGTTGCACTTACTATAAGTAACAACAAGCGGACCTTCTCTGCGCGAGAGTACACCGGCCGGCCAGATCGTGCAAATCGCAGACAAAAAAACACCCCTGCGAAAGGGGTGTTCAAGGTGTAGAGCGATTCAAATGCTCAATGCGCGCTGGCTCCAGCCGCGCCGATACCCGTTTCCGAACGCATTTGCTGCGCTTCGTAGCCGGCGCGGTCGATGCGCGCGCGGGGGCTCTTGTCGAGCACGGAAAACAGCCAGATGCCAACGAAGCCGGCCGTCATCGAGAACAGCGCCGGCGACGCGTAAGGGAACAGCGCTTCGCCATGGCCGAGCACGTCGACCCATACGGACTTCGACACCACCGTCAGCGCGACAGCCGTGGTCAAGCCCAGGAAGCCGCCGATGGTGGCGCCCCGCGTGGTGCAATCCTTCCACAGCACCGACATGAACAGCACGGGGAAGTTGGCCGAGGCGGCGATGGCGAATGCCAGCGAGACCATGAAGGCGATGTTCTGCTTTTCAAAGGCGATGCCCAGCACCACGGCGATGATGCCCAGCACGACCGTCGTCACGCGCGACACTTTCAATTCGTTGGCGCCCGTGGCCTTGCCTTTCTTGATGACGGTGGCATACAGATCGTGCGACACGGCCGACGCGCCCGACAGGGTCAAGCCCGCCACGACGGCCAGGATGGTGGCAAACGCGACCGCCGACATGAAACCGAGGAAGACGTTGCCGCCCACGGCCTTGGCCAGGTGCACGGCCGCCATGTTGTTACCACCCAGCAGCTTGCCGGCAGCATCCTTGAACTCGGGATTGGTGCTCACCAGCACGATGGCGCCAAAGCCGATGATGAAAGTCAACACATAGAAGTAAGCGATCCAGGTGGTGGCCCAGAACACGGATTTGCGCGCTTCCTTGGCGCTCGGCACCGTGAAGAAACGCATCAGGATGTGCGGCAAGCCGGCCGTACCGAACATCAGCGCCATGCCGAACGAGATGGCCGAGATCGGATCCTTGATGAAAGAACCGGGCCCCATGATGGCTTCCTTGGTCGCGTGCACGTCCACCGACTTGGCGAACAGCGCTTCCGGGCTGAAGTTGAATTGCGCCAGCACGGCCACGGCCATGAAGGTGGCGCCGCCCAGCAGCATCACCGCCTTGATGATCTGCACCCAGGTGGTGGCCGTCATGCCGCCAAACAGCACATAGATCATCATCAATGTACCGACCAGGACGACGGCGATCCAGTATTCGAGGCCGAACAGCAGCTTGATCAGCTGGCCCGCGCCCACCATCTGCGCGATCAGATAAAAGGCCACGACGACCAGGGTGCCGGAAGCCGAAAAGATGCGGATCGGCGCCTGCTTGAAGCGGTAGGCGGCCACGTCGGCAAAGGTAAAGCGTCCCAGGTTGCGCAAGCGCTCGGCCATCAAAAAGGTAATGATGGGCCAGCCGACGAGAAAGCCGATGGCGTAGATCAGGCCATCATAGCCGTTCAAAAAGACGGCCGCGGAAATACCGAGGAAGGAGGCGGCCGACATATAGTCGCCCGCGATGGCCAGGCCATTCTGGAAACCTGTGATACCGCCGCCGGCCGTGTAGAAATCGGAGGCCGACTTGGTCTTCTTGGCCGCCCACTTGGTGACGAACAATGTAAAAATAACGAAGGCGGCAAACATGATGATCGCCGTCCAGTTGGTCGGCTGCTTGACTGCCTGCCCCAGGTCGGCGCCGGCCGCGAACGCGGCATTGCTGGCACCCAGCAGCGTCAGGGCACTCAGGCAAGACAGGCCGCGCAGCGCATGCTTGGCGGCGCTCATGCTTGCACCCGTGCCTGGATGGCGTTGCTCAGGTCGTCGAACTGCTTGTTGGCGCGGCGCACATAGATGCCGGTGACCAGCACGGTAAACACGATGACGAACAGGCCGATCGGCATGCCCCAGGTCATCACGCCGGCGCCCGTTTTAGTGGCAAGGAATTCCTTGTTGAAGGCGATGAGCAGGATGTAGCCGTAGTACACCAGCATCATCAGGCCCGTCAGCGCCCAGCCGAAGCGGGAACGCACCTTGACCAGCTGATGATAGCTGGGGTCGCTCTTGATTTTTTGAACCAGATCGTCATGCATTGTGTTGCCTCCTGTTATGTAAAAGCTGCTCTTTTGTTTTCGAGCTTGGATTCACAGTACAGTGCGAGGCTTACCCGCCCCTTACGGCAGTGTTTTTTCTCGCGGGGACAACACAATGCAGAAAAAAATCAATTCAGTGCGGCCGCCGGTCCGAAGAACTCGTGGTGCGTCTGCTGTTCCGGCACGCCCAGCTCGCGCAAGTACTGCTTGATAGCGCGCATGAATGGCTGCGGTCCCAGGAAGTAGGCGTCGACGTCGCGCGAAACCGGCAGCCAGTGACCGAGCTGCTCCTTATTCAGCAAGCCGACGGCGTCCGGCGCATCCTGTTCGCCGCCATGTTCCGCGTAGCAGTAATAGCGCTGCAGCTGCGGGTGCTGCGCGGCCAGTGCGTCGATCTGCGCGCGGAATGCATGCACGCCCTGGTTGCGCGCCGCGTGGATGAAATGCACGGGACGCTTGCCGCGCAGGGCCGCCGTCAGCATGGCCAGGGTCGGCGTGATGCCCACGCCGCCGCTGATCAGCACAAGCGGCTTGTCGCTATCCGTCAGCACGAAGTCGCCCGAGGGCGGCGTCAGCTGCACGGTGTCGCCCGCCTGCACGTGATCGTGGAAGAAATTCGACACCTTGCCGCCCTCTTCGCGCTTGACGCTGATGCGGTACGTCTGGCCATTGCTGGCGGCAGACAAGGAATACTGGCGGCGCATGGGCACGCCATCGACGGTGGCCAGCACGCCGATATACTGGCCTGGCGCAAAGTCGAGCACGGCCTGGCCATCGGCGGGCGCCATCAGGAAGGACGTGATCTCGCCGCTTTCCACCGTCTTGCTGCGCACTAAAAAATCGCGCGCGCCGCTCCAGCCGCCCGGTGCGGCGGCCTGCGCCTTGTAGATGCGCCCTTCTTCGCCGGCCAGGATGTCGGCCAGCTGGCCATACGCCGCGCCCCAGGCGTCGATGACGGCATCGCTGGCGACCTCTGCGCCCAGCACTTCGCGTATCGCTTGCAGCAGGCTGGCGCCCACCAGCGGATAGTGCTCGGCGCGGATCTGCAGGGCCACGTGCTTGTTGACGATGGTGGCCACCAGGTCGCCCAGCGCCGCAAGCTTGTCGATATTTTTGGCATACATCAGCACGCCATTGGCCAGCGCCCGCTGCTGGTCGCCGCTGTGCTGGTGCGCCTGGTTAAAGTACGGCAGCACTTCGGGATGGTCGCGGAACAGATTCTTGTAGAAGTGGCGCGTCAGCGCTTCGCCGCCCTGCTCGAGGATGGGGACGGTGGCCGTGATGATGGCGCGTTGTTCTTGGGTCAGCATGTAAAACTCCTGTGTATATGTGTAAGCGGTCTCAGGCCAGCGTTTCAACGGCTGGATATAACTCGTGGTCTTCGCGCCGCATGCGCTGGAACAGCGCGTGCAGCACGGTATTGGCTTCGCTGCGGAAGGCTTCCGGTTCGGCTTCCAGGCGCACGGGCGTATTCCAGCGGCCGGCGAAATCCAGGTAGGCGCCGGCGATGCCTTGCATTTCGTTTTCGTACCGGCGTCCCAGTTGTGCCACCTTGGCTACGCCGGACGCTTGCGCAGCCGGATACAGGTAGCGCTGCTCGACGGCCAGGTGCAGCTTGATCAAGCCGCTCATGGCAATGATCTGTTCGGCAATGGCTTGCGCCTGCGCAGCCACACCGCCGCGCGCCAGCCGGCGCAAGTCGTCAATGGCGGCCAGGATGTCCAGGTGCTGCTGTTTGAATTTGTCGATATTCATGGCGTGTTTCTCTTGTTGAGTGTTCCCAGTGTAGCGGAACTCGCTTAAACATGCAAATTACATGCATCTTTAAATGCATAAGTGTTTCCTGAAGGAATCTGAAACGACATGCGCCACTATGTGCGCCAGAGAACACAAGCTACGGCCATGTCTGCCTATAATTTATTTATCACAGCACAGGCCCGTTTGCGGCCGTGCCGCACCCTCCACTCCAGCCAAGGATGAGCATGAAAAACAAGACGGGCACGGGCCAGGCGCAGCAACTGGCAGGCATCATCAACGAGCACCACACGGACCTGCTGGACGGCTGGATGGCCGGCCTGATCGCCCGCCTGGTGCGGCGCGACAAGATCGCCGAGAACGAGCTGCGCCAGCAGGCATCGCAATTCCTGCCGCTGCTGGCGGGCGCGCTGGAAAGCGGCGACTCGTTCGACATCGAAGGCGGCGCCTGGGACGATACGCGCCAGCTGATCGCGGAGATATCGCAGTCGCGCGTGCGCCAGGGCTATTCGCCGATCGACACGGCCAGCTTCATGTTTGCCCTCAAGGAGCCGCTGTTCGCCTACCTGCGCAAGGCAATCACGGCGCATCCGGAGCAACTGGGCGACGCCATCGTCAGCACCAGCAAGCTGTTCGATGAACTGGGCCTGCTGACCATCGCCATCTACCAGAAAGCGCGCGAACAGGTGATTTTGCGCCAGCAGCAGGAATTGCTGGAGCTCTCAACGCCCGTGGTGCAGCTGTGGCAAAACGTGCTGGCCCTGCCCCTGATCGGCACCCTCGACAGCGCGCGCACGCAGGTGGTGATGGAAAGCCTGCTGCAAAAGATCGTCGACACGGGCGCCCTGATCGCCATCATCGATATCACGGGCGTGCCTACCGTCGACACCCTGGTGGCGCAGCATCTGCTGAAAACCATCGCCGCCGCGCGCCTGATGGGCGCCGACTGCATCATCAGCGGCATCCGCCCGCAGATCGCACAAACCATCGTGCACCTGGGCGTCAACCTGGAAGACGTGATGACCAAGGCCACGCTGGCCGACGCATTCGTCGTGGCCCTGAAACGCACGGGGTCCAGCATCACCTACCAGCAGCAACAACACTGAGGCGCCTATGGAAAGAATCCCCATTTTACGCATGGGCCGGCTGCTGCTAGTGACGATCCAGGTGGACATGCATGACCGCCTGGCGATGACCTTGCAGGATGACCTGACCACCCGCATCGTGACGGACCGCGCCACGGGCGTGCTGATCGACATTTCCGCGCTCGACATCGTCGACTCCTTCATCGGCCGCATGATCAGCAATACGGCGGCGATGGCGAAAATCCTCGACGTGCGCACCGTCGTCGTCGGCATGCAGCCAGCCGTCGCCATCACCCTCGTGGAACTGGGGCTGACGCTGGAAGGCGTGAGCACGGCGCTCAACGTGGAGCTGGGCATCAAGCTGCTGGAACGGGGCGGCGCATGCGCATGACGGGGGCGCCGTGCTAGGCGCGCAGGCACACGAGAGCGCGCAGATCCTGCCCCTGCACAGCGACGAAGACGTCGTACGGTTGCGCAAGCAGGTACGCGACAGCATGGTCGCCATGGGTTTTGGCCTGATCGAACAGACCAAGATCATCACGGCGGCGAGCGAACTGGCGCGCAATACCCTGCGCTACGGCGGCGGGGGCGAAGCGCGCATCGCGCGCGTCAGCGATGGCGCGCGCCAGGGACTGGAGCTGCGCTTTGTCGATGCGGGACCGGGCATCGAAGATATTCCCCTGGCGCTGACCGATGGCTATACCAGCGGCGGCGGGCTGGGACTGGGGCTGGGCGGCGCCAAGCGCCTGGCCGACGCATTTCACATCGACACGGCGCCCGGCGCGGGCACCACTGTCACCATCGCGAAATGGAAGCTGTTTTGAACCACCTCGACCAAGCCCCTGACATTGCCAGGCAACGCAGTTTTCCCATCGGCGAACCGAGCGAGATCGCCGCGGCCCGCCGCGCCGGCAACGAACTGGCGCGCCGCATCGGCTTCGACGACGTGCGCACGGGCCAGCTGGCCATCATCATCAGCGAGGCGGCGACCAACATCGTCAAGCACGCGCAGCGCGGCGAAATCCTGCTGCGCAAGGTGCTGCGCGGCGGTACCAGCGGCATCGAAGTGCTGGCCATCGACAACGGTCCCGGCATGGCCAACGTGCGCCAGCACATGCAGGACGGTCATTCCACCACGGGCACCTACGGCGTGGGGCTGGGCGCGATACGCCGCCTGAGCCAGGAATTCGACCTGTACACGGCGCCCGGCAAGGGCACGGTGCTGATGATGGTGGTATGGGGACAGCACGCCAGCAGCGCCATTCCTGCCAGTCCGAACTGGCAGATCGGCGCCGTATGCCTGCCGCTGGCCTCGGAACAGGTGTGCGGCGACGCCTGGAACGTCGTCTGCGAAGGCCATGAACTGAGCCTGATGGTGGCCGATGGCCTGGGCCACGGCCCGCTGGCGGCGCGCGCTTCGGAATGCGCCAGCGCCCTGCTGGAACACAGCACGCCCGGCTTGCCGCCCCTGCCCGCCTCCTTCATCGAACTGGCCCACGGCGCCCTGCGTGCCACGCGCGGTGCAGCCCTGGCGGTGGCGCATATCGACAGCGCACGCCGCGAATTGCGCTACGCCGGCGTGGGCAATATCGCCGCCTGCGCCTTCGATGCGCAGCAGCGCCGGCATCTGCTGTCGCATAACGGCATCGTCGGCAGCAATCTGCGCAAGGTGCAGGAGTTCTGCTTTCCATGGCAGCAGGCCACGACACTGATCATGCATTCGGACGGCTTGCACACGCGCTGGGACCTGGAACGTTATCCGGGCCTGGCGCAATGCCACCCCAGCCTCGTCGCCGCCGTGCTGTACCGCGATTTTGCGCGCGGGCGCGACGACGTCACGGTGGTGGTGCTGCGCGAACATGAGGAACACCAGGCTGTAACAGCTGAAACAGCGGAAGGGACAGGTGCGGCATGACACAACGCATATTGACAGCCCATATCGGCAGCGAACTCGATGTGGTGGGTGCGCGCCAGCGCGCACGGCAGATCGCCGCCCTGTGCGGCTTCGGCGTGCAGGACCAGGTGCGCATCGCCACGGCCGTATCGGAACTGGCGCGCAACGTCTACAACTACGCCGGCAGCGGCAAGGTGCATTTCGCCATCGATGGCCAGACGGCGCCGCAGGTGCTCAGCATCCGCATCGAGGACCAGGGCCCCGGCATCGCGCAGCTCGACAAGATACTGGCCGGCACCTACCGCTCGCCGACAGGCATGGGCCTGGGCATCCTGGGCGCCCAGCGCCTGATGGACCGCTGCCATATCCACAGCACGCCGGGCGACGGCACGCAGATCACCTTGCACAAGCTGTTCCCCCGCGACGCGCCCCTGCTCGACGGCGCCACGATCGGCGTGCTGTCCGGCAGCCTGCAGGCGCTGCCGCCGGATATCACGCTGTCCGAAGTGCAGCAGCAGAACCGCGAACTCCTGAGCACCCTGGCCGAACTGAAGACGCGCCAGGACGACCTGCTGCAGCTGACGCGCGAACTGGAAGACACCAATCGGGGCGTGGTGGCGCTATTCGCGGAACTGGACGAGAAAGCCGACCACCTGCGCCGCGCCGACCAGATGAAATCGCGCTTCCTGTCCAACATGAGCCATGAATTCCGCACCCCGCTCAGTTCCATCCGCGCCCTGTCCAAGCTGCTCCTCGACCGCATCGACGGCGAGCTGTCGGAGGAACAGGAAAAGCAGGTGCGGTTCATCCTGCAAAGCGCCGTCAGCCTGAGCGAGCTGGTCAATGACCTGCTGGACCTGGCCAAGATCGAGGCCGGCAAGGTCGACGTGCATGCCAACAGTTTCCAGGTGGCCGACCTGTTCAGCGCCCTGCGCGGCATGCTGCGTCCGCTGCTGGTGTCCGAGTCGCTGACCTTGACCTTCATCGACCCCGACCCGGCACTGCACATTCACACGGATGAAGGCAAGCTGTCGCAAATCCTGCGCAACTTCATCGCCAACGCCCTGAAGTTTACGGAAGCGGGCGCCATCATCGTCAGCGCCACGCCCTTGCCGGAGCAGGATGCCATCCGCTTTTCCGTCTCCGACACGGGCCTGGGCATCGCCGCCGAAGACGTGCAGCTGATCTTCGAAGAATTCAGCCAGGTGGAAAACCACATGCAGCGCAAGGTCAAGGGCACGGGCCTGGGCCTGCCCCTGTGCCGCAACCTGGCCACCCTGCTCAATGGCACGGTGAGCGTGGAAAGCACGCCGGGAGAGGGCTCGCTGTTTTCCGTCGTCCTGCCCGCCAGCTACCATGCGCCCGAAGGCAGCCTGCCGCCGAGCGCGCCAGCCAACGATAACGGCAACGACCAGCGCATCGGCGTGCTGGTGGTGGAAGACAATCCACCCGTGCGCCTGCTGTATGAAAAATTTTTGGCCGGCAGCGAATTTCGCGTGGTCCCCGCGCGCAGCGTGCGCGAAGCGCAGGAGCGCTGGGAGCAGCAGCGCCCGGCCGCCGTCATCCTCGACATCATGCTGCACGGCGAAACGGCCTGGCACTGGCTGGCCGAGCTGAAAAACGACCCGCTGCGGCGCCAGGTGCCCGTCATCGTCGCCACCGAGATCGACGACGTGCGCAAGGGCCTGGCCCTGGGCGCCGACGCCTACTACGTCAAGCCGCTGTCGCGCCAGCAATTGCTGGCAACCCTGCGCGCGCTGATTGGCAACCCACACCACCGGCAAGAGCCGGTTCCGCCGCAAGGCACAACCACCTGGGACAATGCGCATGCTACCGGATAACAACAGCGATGCTCTGATCCTGAACGTCGATGACAGCGACGGCGCACGCTACGCCAAGTCGCGCATCCTCAAACGCGCCGGCTTCAAGGTCATCGAAGCCTCGAACGGGGGAGACGCACTGCTGCGCGCCCGCCAGGACCGCCCCAACCTGATCCTCCTCGACGTCAAGCTGCCCGACATCAACGGCCTGGAAGTATGCCGCCAATTGAAGGGCGGCACCGAGACGAACACCATCCTGGTGCTGCAGACGTCCGCTTCCTGCATCGGCTCGGCCGACAAGATCCGCGCCCTCGACGGCGGCGCCGACAATTACCTGGTCGAGCCGATCGAGGCCGATGAACTGATCGCCAACGTCAAGGCGCTGCTGCGCCTGGGACGGGTCGAGCGCGCGCTGCGCGACGTGGACCGCCGCAAGGATGAATTCCTGGCCACGCTCGCGCACGAATTGCGCAACCCGCTGGGCCCCATCCGCACGGCGCTGGCCCTGCTGTGCAAGCTCGATCCCGTCGTGCCGGCCGTGCAGGACAATGCGCGCCGCACCATCGGCCGCCACACGGACCACCTGGTGCGCCTGGTCGACGACCTGCTCGACGTGTCGCGCATTTCACAGGGCAAAATCTCGCTGCAATGGGAAAGCGTAAGCCTGGCCAGCGTCATCCGCAGCGCGCTGGAAACGAGTTCGCACAGCGTCGAGGCGCGCGGCCATGCGCTGGACGTGAACCTGCCCCAGGAAGAACTGTGGGTCTGCGGCGACGCCGTGCGCCTGTCGCAGATCGTCGCCAACCTGCTGCTCAACGCGGCCAAGTTCACGGCGCCGGGCGGGCGCATCGCCATTAGCGCCGGGCGCGAAGGCGACAACGTGCGCATCCGCCTGAGCGACAACGGCATCGGCATCGCCGCCGCCAGCATCGACAGCATCTTCGGCCTGTTCGAGCAAAGCGGCCATTCGCCCGACCGGGTGCAGGATGGCCTGGGCATCGGCCTGTCGCTGGTGCGCAACCTGGTGACCTTGCACGGCGGCCAGGTCAGCGTGCACAGCCCCGGCGTGGGACTGGGCAGCACCTTCGAAGTCATCCTTCCGCTCGACGCCAACGTGCCGCTGCCGGCCGCGCCAGTGCCGGAGGCGGCCACCGGCGGCAGCCAGCGCATCCTCGTCGTCGACGACAACTGCGATGCGGCCGACACCCTGGCCGAATTGCTGGAAATGTACGGCCACACGGTGCGCACGGCCTACACGGGGATACAAGCCACCGAGCGCACCCTGGAATTCAAGCCCGACATCGTCTTTCTCGACATCGGCCTGCCCGACATGAGCGGCTACGACGTGGCCGTCAAACTGCGCCAGTTGCCGATACCGCAGCAATTCCTGCTCGTCGCGCTGACCGGCTACGGCCAGGAACACGACCGCCAGGCGGCCCTGCAGGCCGGTTTCAACGAGCACTTCGCCAAGCCTGTCGATTTCGGCAAGCTGGCCATGCTGGGATTGCATATCGCCCCCTGAACAGGGTGGCGGCTGCCTGCGGCCAAGGCGTCGGCTATAATCGGCGGCCGCCTCACCTCTGGAACCATGACATGACCACCCGCACGCCGCTGCTGCGCATCACCATGATACTGGGCGCCCTGCACGCCCTGCTGGGCTGGCTGCTGTTGCCTTCGCTGCCCGTCGGCCTGGCCGGCTGGCTGCTGGGCGGCCTGGTCTTGCTGGCGTCGACCATGCTCATGCCGATGACGATCTTCGCCCGCGCCGTCACCAACGATGCGCGCCTGGCCGACCGCCTGATCTGGGCCGGCTCGCTGTGCATGGGCTTTTTTTCCTCGCTGTTCGTGCTCACCGTGCTGCGCGAACTCACCTTGCTGATTCCCGCCGCCCGCCAGCACGCGCAGGCGTCCGCCGTGGCCGTGCTGCTCCTGGCCCTGCTGGCCACCGTCGTCGGCTTCATCAATGCCCGCCGCGTGGCGCGCGTGCGCGAAGTCGACGTGCCCATCGCCGGCCTGCCGGCCGCCTTGCAGGGCTTGACCATCGTGCAGCTGAGCGACATCCACGTGGGCGCCACCATCAAGCGCGCCTACGTGCAGGCCATCGTCGCGCGCGCCAATGGCCTGCAGCCCGACATCATCGCCATCACAGGCGACGTCGTCGACGGCACGGTGGCGCAACTGGGCAGCCATACGGCGCCGCTGGGCGAGCTGCGCGCGCGCCATGGCGTCTTCCTCGTCACCGGCAACCATGAATACTATTCGGGCGCCGCGCCGTGGGTGGCGGAATTTCGCCGCCTGGGCTTGCGCGTGCTGATGAACGAACATGCGGTGCTCGAGCACGACGGCGCGCGCCTGGCGCTGGCCGGCGTGACCGATTTCAATGCCGCCGCCTTCGACCCTGCCCAGAAAAGCGACCCGCAGGCCGCCATCGCCGGGGCACCGGCCGACATCGCCCGCATCCTGCTGGCGCACCAGCCGCGCAGCGCGCCCGAGGCCGAAGCGGCTGGCTACGACCTGCAACTGTCGGGCCACACGCACGGGGGCCAGTTCTGGCCATGGAACCTGTTCGTGCCGCTGCAGCAGCCCTATGTCGCGGGATTGCACCGGCAAGGCCGGCTGTGGATTTACGTCAGCCGCGGCACCGGCTACTGGGGGCCGCCGAAACGCATCGGCGCGCCGGCGGAGATTACGCTACTCAGGCTGGTGGCGGCATAGCACCTAGTCGGCCCAACTGGCCATCCACGCCGCGAAACGCGCCACCACCGCCGGCGGATTCAAGCGCGCCATGGCGCCGTCCACTGCTTCGCTGTCGCTGACCTCGAACAGCAGCACGCTCCCGTCGCGCCGGGCACCCGCACCGAATATGCCTTCGGCGTCCAGCTGCGCCAGCGCCGCGATGCAGGCGTCAAACACGCCACTGCGAAAGGTGGCGAAATCCACGTCAAACGGCAAGTCGCGGTGCGCCTGCAGCAGCAAGCGGTAGGCGCTATCGAAGTACGCGCCACCTTCGTCGAACGCCCATTCGGCCGGGTTCCACAGCATCTCTTCGCCGTATTCCGAGGCAGCCAGCGCTTCGCGGCTGTTGGCCATGGGGCCGATGGTCATGGCGCTGTCGTCGCTCACGAGGGCGAAGGCGTCGATGTGCTGGTCCGGATGGGCGCGGCGCGCGGCTTCGACAGCCAGGCGCGCGGCATCCGCCACCAGGGTTTGCAGCAGCGCGAAATCGAAGACGGCCGGGTCGATCAGCATGGCGCGCGCCACGGCATAACCGTCGGCCAGCGCTGCATGGCAGTGGGCCAGGTAGCCGGCGTGCGCCTGCGCCTCGCTGGCATAGTCGTTGCGCGTCTCCGCGCCCCAGGTCATGGCCGCGCCGCTGGCCGTCCAGACGCTCGTGCCGAATAGGCGCGCTTCCCGGAAGCGGGCCGGCTGATCGCCGTCAAAGGTGTAAAACAGGCTGTAGTTACTATGCATGGGAATTGTTCATCGTTTAATCGGGCCGTATCTGCGCGGCGAAATCGCGCTGGCGGAACTGCTCCAGCAGGAAATCGACGAACACGCGCGTCTTCGCGGGCAAGAGCTTCTTGCTGGGATAGTACACGGACAGGGGACCGGAATCGGCATGCCAGCCAGGCAGCAGCCGGACCAGGGCGCCGCTGCGCAGATGGGCCAGCGCGTGCGGCATGGGCAGCAGCGCCACGCCGATGCCGAGGATGGCCGCCTGCGCCATCGCTTCCGGATCGTCGAAGATGGCGCGCGGCCGGCATTCGGCCACGCCTTCGCCGCCGGAACCGTCGCGCAGTATCCAGCTGCGCAATCTGCCGCTGCCGGCCGAGCGGCGCGCCACGCCGTCGAAGTGGGCCAGGTCCGACGGATGCACGGGCATGGCCTTGCCCTGCATGAAGGCCGGCGACGCCGTGGCGACGATGTGGGCGTGGCCCAGTTCGCGCGCCACCACGCCCGGCGTCAGCTCGATGCCGCCGCCGATGGCCACGTCAAACCCTTCGCCGATCAGGTCCACTTGCCGGTTATCGAAATGGCAGTCGGGAATGACGCCCGGGTAGCGGGCGATGAAGTCGCCCAGCAGCGGCACCACATAGCTGCGTCCGAACGACGGCGCCATGCTGATTTTCAGTATGCCGGCCGGCTGGCCGCCCTCTTCGGCCACGCCGGCGATCGCCTCGCGCAAGGTGGACAGGGCGCCGCCTATCTGCTGCAGGAAGCGCTCGCCCCCTTCCGTCAGGGTCAGGCGGCGCGTGCTGCGCTGGAACAGCCGCAATCCCAGGCTCGCTTCCAGGCGCGCCACGTTCTTGCTGACGGCGGCCGGCGTCAGCCCCAGGCGGCGCGCGGCGGCCGAAAAACTGCCCAGCTCGGCAGACAGCACGAAGGATTGCAAGTGATTGAGAGCGTCCATGCGCCTATTCTACCCGCTCATCTGATAGTAATGGTTGAAAGTAATTGTAGCGATTCATGGCTAGCGCGGCAGGAATGAAAGGCAGATACTGAACTCCTCGACTCCTCACTTAGAAAGCACATCATGCAAACCTCAGCCACCACCAGCACCTCTTTGCCACTGCAAGACAAGATCGCGTTTGTGACGGGCGGCTCGCGCGGCATCGGCGCCGCCATCGTGCGCCGCCTGGCCAGCCAGGGCGCCAACGTCGTCTTCACCTATCAAAGCTCCGCCGCCGAAGCGCAGGCGCTGGCCGGCAAGGTGGAGGCCGCAGGCGGCAAGGCCCTGGGCGTGCAAGCCGATGCGGCCGATGCCACGGCCCTGACGGAGGCCATCGACAAGGTGGCGGCGCAGTTTGGCGGCATCGACATCCTCGTCAACAATGCGGGCGTGTTTCTGCCCGGCACCATCGATGATTTTTCGCTGGAAGACTTCGACAAGACCTTGAACGTCAACGTGCGCGCCGTCTTCGTCGCCATCAAGGCAGCCGTGGCGCACATGCAGACGGGCGGGCGCATCATCAATATCGGCAGCACGAATGCGCACCGCATGCCGTTCGGCGGCGCGGCTGCCTACGCCATGAGCAAATCGGCGCTGAGCGGCCTGACGCAAGGCCTGTCGCGCGACCTGGGCCCGCGCGGCATCACCATCAACAATGTGGAACCGGGCCCCGTCGCCACGGACATGAATCCGCCCACGGGCGACTTCGCCGACCTGATGCACGGCCTGATGGCCCTGCCCCGCCACGGCACGGCCGATGAAATCGCCGGCATGGTGGCTTACCTGGCCAGCCCGGAAGCGGCGTTCGTCACGGGTGCCGGACTGAAGATCGATGGTGGTTTTGCCGCCTGATCCAGTCCGAACATCAGCGAGCGGTGTGTTGCCACGCCTGCCATGGCGCCATCGGCCACCGCGAACGCCACGCTGCCAGCCATGCGGCCCGCGTCACCGCAGCAAAAGACGCCGGGCACGCTGCTGGCCTTTTGCTCGTCGGTGCGCACGAACGGTCCCATGGCACCGTCTTCCAGCAAGCAGCCCAATTCGCCGGCCAGGGAACTGGCCAGGCGGGTGCGGGTCGCCACGAACAGGCCGGCCATGACGTGGCGGCTGCCGTCCGCCATGACCACGTCGGCCACGCCGTCGATCCGCGCCACGGACGCGCGCACCACCGTCACGCCCCGCGCGGCCAGTTGCACCAACTGCGCCGCATCGGGTTCGAATGCGCCATTCAGGAAAAAAGTGACCGTGCCCCAGTCGGGCAGCATCAGGGCATGGTGCATGGACAGGGGGCCGGTGGCCAGCACGCCGATGGCGCCCTGCTCCAGTTCATAGCCGTGGCAATACGGGCAGTGAAAGACGCTGCCGCCCCAGCGTTCGGCCAGTCCATCGACGGGCGGCAGTTCATCGATCACGCCGGTGGCCAGCACCAGGCGGCGGCCGTGAACGACACTGCCGTCCGCCAGGGTCACGCCGAAGCCATCGCCATCGCTGCTGGCGGCTGCCTGCGTGGCCGTGCCGTCCAGCCAGGTGACGGTGGCATACGCCAGCAGCTGCGCCTTGCCTTCGGCCGCGATGGCGGCCGTCCCGCTGCCGTCCTGGGTCAGGAAACCGTGGGAATGGCTGGCGTAGCGGTTGCGGCGCTGGCCGCCGTCGAGCACCAGCACGCGGCGGCGGGCACGTGCCAGTTGCGTGGCGGCGGACAGGCCGGCGTAGCTGCCGCCGACGATGATGGCGTCGAACGGGGCGGCAGGCGTGCCGCTGCCCGCGCCTTGGAATTCAGGAATGTGCATGCGGTGCTCCTCTGTGGTTGGCGTATTGTTGGCTGAAACGGTCGGCCAGGTCGGCCAGGGTGACGGCGCCAAAGCGCTGGATCAGCAGCGCTTCGGCTTCGTCGAAGGCGCCGGCCAGCGACTGGTTGACCACTTGCTCGACCAGGCAGCCCGGCTGGTCGACGCGGTTTCCCATGGCGAAGATGGTGGGCGAACCCACGGCCACGTAGATGTCTTGCAGGGTCACGCGGTGCAGGTCGCAAACGATGCGCCAGCCACCGCCATGGCCCTTGCCCGACGCCACGTAGCCGCGCTCGCGCAAGCCTGCCATCACGCGCCGCACCAGCACGGGGTTGGTGTCCAGGTAGCCGGAGAGTTCCTCGGACGTCATCGGGCGTCCCGCATGGGCCATGTGCAGCAGCACATGGAGGATCGATGATAGTTTGCTGTCGCGTCTCATGTAACTAATGATAGTACATAATCTGCGCAGATGCAATTGAGTTGCAATTTTTGCGGCATAAAAAAAGGGCCAGACCTTGCGGCCTGGCCCCAGCTTATGCGATCAATTCACGCTTACACCGGCTTGCGCCGCCGTCCCCGCCACCATACCAGCAAGGCCAGCAGCACCAGCACGCCGACGATGATGCCCGCGCGGGCCAGGCCGATCAGGTTTGACGGCGCGCCGCCATTGCGCAAGGTCGTCACCTGTTCCGCCGTCACCTTGATGGCGGGATTGCCGTACATCTTCTGCACGTAATTGCCGAGGGTGACGATCTGTTCGTCCGACAGGGTCTGGCGGAAGGCAGGCATCAAATGACCCGCATGGGCACCCCTGCCATCCTGCCGCTCCACGCCATCGAGGATTGCCATCACCAGGTTGTTGCTGTTGCTGCGGCCCGTCACCGAGTTATGGAACAGCGGCGGCAAGCTGCCGTCGAAACTGCCCTCGCCCCTGGCCTGGTGGCAGCTGGCGCACTGCGCATCGTACAGCTGCGCGCCCGACATCTGGTTCAGGTTTTGCGGCAGCGGCACGCCACGGATGGCGTTCAGCTCGTCGCCCGCCTGGCCCCATTGCGTCACCGGTTTCACGTCCGCCTTGCCGCGGATGGCGGGTACGCTCTTGATGTAATGCGCGATGGCGTTCAAGTCCGCGTCGCTCAGATGCTTCAGGCTATGGTCGATGGCTTCGGCCATCGGTCCGGCCGCCTGCGCCTTGTTGGCCGCGCGGCCCGTGCGCAGGTAGCCGGCCAGTTCCTGCTGGCTCCAGCCGCCGATGCCGCTGTTGACGTCCGACGTGATGTTCGGCGCATGCCAGGTGCCCAGGTCAGCGCCGCCCAGTTCCTTCGACAGCTGTTCCGCCATCAGCGCGTTGCGCGGCGTGTGGCAAGTGCTGCAGTGGGCCAGCCCCTGCGCCAGGTAGGCGCCGCGGTTCCACTCCATGCTTTTCGATGTATCTGCCACAAACGGTTTCTTGTCGAGGAAGAGCAGATTCCAGCCCGCCATCGACAGGCGGATATTGAACGGGAATGGCAAGTCCGTCTTTTGCGCCGGCGCCGTGTCCACCGCCGCCACGCCATGCATGAAGTAGGCGTACAGGGCGGCCGTGTCGTCATCCGTCACCTTGGCGTAGGCCGTGTAGGGCATGGCCGGGTACAGGCGCGCGCCGTCGGCCCGCACGCCATGGCGCACGGCGGCGGAGAACTGCGCCAGCGTGTAATTGCCGATGCCATGCGTTGTCGACGGCGTGATATTGGTGGCGACGATGGCGCCCAGCGGTGTCGCCAGCGCCAGGCCGCCCGCCATCGGCTTGCCGCCAGGCACGCTATGGCAGGCGATGCAGTCGCCTGCCGTGGCCAGGTAGCGGCCACGTTCGATCGCCTGCACGTCCGCGCCAGGGGCTTGCGCCGCCAGCACCGGCAAGGCCGCGAGGGACAGCAAGGCGGCGCCGGCCGCCAGTCTGAAGGCTGCCATCATGCTGTGCCTCCCTCTTGTTCGTCGAGGATGTGCTTGACGGTGCGCAGTGCCACGGCCAGTCCGTTTTCCGTCGAATTGCAGGTGCCGGACGTGGGCAGCACGCCGGTGCTGCACAGGAACAGGTTGGCGTGATCGAAGGTGCGGCCCCACTGGTCGCACACGGCCTTGGCGGGATCGGAACCCATCGACAGGGTGCCGCAGATGTGCTGGTTGTTGGCGAACACGCCTTCCTTGCTGTGGCGCAGATTGGTGCCGCCCATCAGCTTGGCAATCTGCTCGAAATCCTGCTTCGAGCGCTCGTGGCCCCGCTTGGTGTACTGGTCGATCGCATAGTGCGCCTGCGGCTTGGGAATGCCCATGGCATCCTTTTCGCTGCTGAGGGCGATGCGGTTTTCCGGGTTCGGCAGCACTTCCAGCACGTTTTTCAAACTCATTTCGCGGGCCGAGCGGAAACGCAGTTGCTGCTCGAATTCCTCGCCAAACACGCCCTTGCCGATGAGTTCCTTGGTGGCCCCGTCGACGCGCGAGATGTTCGTGAAATCCAGGCGGTACGGCGAGTGCTGGCTGCGGAAGTCGCCGTCGCGCATGGTGTTGATGGAGTTGGGGCTTTGCGGGCCCCGGCCCAGCCACAGGTCTTCATCGGCGTCGAAGGTGATCGAGGTGCTCGGGTGGTCCATCAGGTTGCGGCCCACCATGTCGCTGCTGTTGGCCAGGCCGTTCGGGTATTTGTCCGAGGCGGAAACGAGCAGCAGACGGGGGCTTTCGATACCGTTGGCCGCCAAAATAAAGGTCTTGGCCGTGACGCGGTGGCTCTTCTTGTCGACGTCGTAGTACAGGGCGGCCGTGATGCGGCCCTGCGCGTCGTGCTCCAGCTTGTAGACGTTGGCATTGCAGACGATCTTCACGCCCGCGTCTTCGGCCTGCCGCGCGGCGATGCCGCCGTGGTATTGCGCATCGATGGGGCAGATCGGCTGGCAACTGTTGTTGCCGCAGCAGGCCGGACGGCCATCGTAGCTGACGCTGTTGCGCGCTACCGTGTTGCCGACCACCTTGAAAGTGGGATCGAGGCGTTCGCGGATGCGGCGCATGGCGTACGGCTCCGTCACGGGGTCCATCGGGAAGGCCTGCTTGCGCGGCGAACCCGTATTGTCCGCACCGGAAACGCCCATGATGTCTTCCGCTTCCTGGTAGAACGGCTCCAGGTCTGCGTAGCTGATGGGCCAGTCGACGCCCACGCCGTACAGGGTATGGATGCGGAAGTCGTTTGGCACATTGCGCCACGCCTGCGCGGCCCAGTGCCACGAGGTGCCGCCAAACTGGCGGATGTATTCGGCCGGGTACGGATACGGGCCGGCCTGCACCAGGTAGCCGTTATCCTTCGGCTGGTAGATCGGGTGCGGCGCCGTGGCCACAGAGGGATACGGCGACATCCAGTCGCTGCGGCGCGTCGTGTTGCGGAAGCGGGCGACGATTTCGCCGCGCGACACGCGTGGCCCCGCTTCCAGGATCAGCACCGAGGCGCCGGCCAGCGCCAGCTTGCGCGCGGCCAGCGAGCCGATGATGCCGGAGCCGATCACGAGGTAATCGGCGGAGAGTTCTTCAGCCATGATGGCTCCTTAAATTGGTTTTCTGGCCCAGCTGCCGTAGGCGCCGTAGGAATACGTGGGAGGCTTGAGCACGTCGGCCACGACGGCCGCGTTCAATGCCTGCTCGTAGGCGACGCAGACGGCCGCCTCGCCCGTGCCGACGATGCCCAGGTACCAGGCGCTGGCGATCTGGCGCGGCAAGGCCGCCAGCGGCGACTGGGCCGGATCGAGTCCGTCGAGCGCTTCCTGCAGGCCGGCCGCCTGCAAGCCCTGCGCATTGATCAGGGCCAGCAGCGCGCGCACATTCACGGGGAAGGCCGCGTCCTGCGCCACCAGCGCGTCATACAGACGCCTGGCCAGCACGGGGTCAAGCACCTGGCGCCCCACCAGCATGGCCGACACGCCCAGGAATGCGCCCTGCTCCGCACTGGCGACCGGTTCGGCCAGCGCCCAGGGGATCAGCGCCGCGGCCGAAGCCGACAGCAAACCGGCCAGCACCATGCGGCGGCCGGGATTCAGAGGGCCGCAGCCCTCCTTATTGTGTGTAGCGTCCAATTGAAGCTCCCGTGAGTTCAGCAACCGTTCAGAAAGAATGCTTGAGACCGACCATCACCACCGTCTGGCCGCCGTTCGACGACGGCGTGCCGTTTTGCGAATCGCCGACCGAGGCGACGGCGTTGACGATGCCGCCGTCCTGGCCCAGGGTCTGGCCGCGCGCCAGCTGGCGCGCTTCGATCAGGTAGATCGCCGTGCGCTTCGACAGCGCGTAATTCTGTTCGAACGACAGCTGGCGGTAGCGCGCGCGGTCCGACACGCCGTTGGCGTGGCTGGCGAAGGTGTCGCTGTAGCCGGCGGACAGGAACCACTGCGGCGTCAGCTGGTAGCTGGAGATCAGGCCGGCCGTGTTGAAGATGGCCGTGTCGCGGAAGGCCGAGCGGCTGCCCGCCTGGTACTGCACGTTGCTGGCATTGGCGCCCACCATCCACTTGCCCATGGTGTAGCGCGCGCTGGCGGCGATGAACGTTATGCTTTCCGCCGAGGCATAGCCCTGGTTGATGGCGGAGATGCCGAAGCTGCCCGAAGCGTTGTCGCTCCAGCCGGCGCCATTCTGTCCATTTTTCAGTTTCAGGTAGCCGAGCGCGAATTCGGCTGGCGCGGTGCTGTACTTGACGGCGGCGCTGAAGCTGCTGCCCGCGGCATTGCCGTCGGCCGCCTCGCCAAAGCCGTATTGCGCGCTGGCCTGCAGGCCGCGCCATGCGGGCATGCTGTAAGTGACGGAATTGCTGATGCGCACGGTCGTATCGAGGCCGTCGATATCGCCCGGGTGGGCGCCGGTCGCGCCCGTCAAGACATTGCTCGACGCCAGGGAACCCACGAGCAGGTAGTACGGCGTGTACTGGCGTCCGGCCGTCACAGTGCCGTAGGCGGTCGATTGCAAGCCCACGTAAGCCTGGCGGTTGAACAGGGAGCTGGCCGAACTTTGCGCGCCCGTGTCGCTTTCAAAGCCGTTTTCCAGCAGGAACAGCGCCTTCAGGTCGCCGCCCAGGTCTTCCACGCCCTGGAAACCGATTTTGCTGGCAGACAAGCTGCCGCTGCGCATGTAGGTATTCGAATTGCCGCCCTGGTTGCTCGCGTACGCGGTGGCCGCGTCGACCACGCCATAAATGGTGACGTTGCTTTGAGCGCAAACGTTTGCGCCGATGAGCGTGGAGACGGCCAGCGCCGCAGCGCGCATGCATGTAGTGTTCATTTTTTTCCTGACTTTCCTGTTTTATCTGGCGAAATACGGGCGTGGCGCCCGTTGCCGCCCCATCCATCGATACGGGCGTCCGCTGTTCTTCTTGATTTGGATCAAGTGAGGCAAATTATACGCTTATTTACTCACATGTAAGTGATTGACTGTAAGGCATAGTCTTATAGCAAAACTTTCTTGTGTCTTATAGCAAAATCGGCAGGAGTACGGCCGCATGCCCCGCAACGCGCGGAAATGCGGGGAACAGATATGGGGAAAGCAGCGGCGGCGCGTGTCGGAAAACACGCCCCCGGTGGATAGTCAGGCGGGCAGAAAAACGGGGGAACCGGGAAGGTCAGCGCAGGATGGCGGGCGCCACCGGCAGGGTTTCGAGGGCAATGAAGGCTTCCAGGGTGCGGCGCATGTCTTCGAACACCTGCTTGCCATACGCCGCTTCCAGGTGGGCATATTGCAGGTCGATGAGTTTCCCCATCTGCATCAGCAAACTGGCGCCCGCTTCCGACAGGTGCACCTTGCGGCGGCGCTGGTCGCCTTCGAACTTGCTGCGCCCGATCAGGCCGATTTCTTCCATCCGCGCCAGGATGCCGCTCATGCTGGGACTGGAAATCTGGCAGATCTCGCACAGCTCGCGCGGTTCCAGGGTCGGGCTTTCATTCAGCGCGCGCATGATGCGCCACTGCTGCTCCGTCACGCCGAAGTGATTGAGGATGGGTCGGAAATGCTGCAGCAGGCTGTCGCGGGCCTTCAGCAGCAGTTGCGGCATGTTCGGATAACGGATCGGTAGCTGCAAGTGGAACTCCTGGGTGGCCAGCACAATGAGCGTCATTATACGACTCGCCCGGGGACAATAGCGGCAAAATTCCCCCTCCATGCCGCTCCGGATGGCGCGCGCCGTTCGCCGCTGGCATGCGGCGTGCCATCCCCTGCCATCGCGTCAGCCCCTGGCTTTTCTCTGCTCCGGGATGAAGTGTTCGCGCACGGCCTTGGCCAGCAAGTCCGGCGGCAGCAAGCCCTGCCCCAGCAGGAAATTATTGAATGCCAGGCGGTCGAATCTGTCTCCCAGCGCCAGCTCCGTTTCCGCGCGCAGCTGCAGGATGCGCGTGTAGCCATAGAAATAGCTGCCCGCCTGGCCCGGCGCATTGAAGGTGTAGCGGTCCAGCTCCTGGCGCGCCATCGGTTTCGACAGCATCACTTCTTCCGTCAGGATACGGCCCGCCTCTTCGCGCGTGACTTGCCCCAGGTTCAGCATCGGATCGAGCATGGCGCGCGCCGCGCGCAGCATGCGGAACTGCAGCGCGATGAACTGGCCTTCGGCCGGTTCGTAGGGAATCATCTCCGCCTCCGCGTACAGCGCCCAGCCTTCCACGTTGACGCTGTTGAACGCGTACAGGCTGCGCGCCTGCGACACGCCCCGCTCCACCATGGCGCTGAACTGCAGCTCGTGGCCAGGGCGGCCTTCGTGCGCGCTCAGGGTCCAGGCGGCGCCGGCGAAATTGAAATCGTCATAGGCTTCGCCCTTGCCGCTGGCAGCCGGATTGCTGACGGGGAGGACGAACTGGCCGTGCTCGCCCATATTGCCGATCAGCGGAGGCGGACGCATATGCGGCGCCGGCTGGGCCGCCGATTCGGCGGCGGATGCCAGGCGCATAGTCATGGCGCGCGCAGGAATATCGACCACGCGCTGCCGGGCGATGCGCTGCTCCAGCTGCGTATTGACGCCCTTGTAGTGCGCCTCGAGCTGCTCGTTGGGGATGGAATCGGCCTTCAGCGCGCGCAGCACCTGGCGGTAATCACTGCCGTCGACGCCCTTCAAGGCCAGCTTGGCCGCCACCACGGGCGCCAGCGCCTGCATGGCGGCGCGCGTTTCCAGGTAAGCCACCTGCGCCCGTTCGACAAGCGTGCGCGGCTCGATATCGATGCCCACCTGCTTCAGGCGGAATGCGTACAGCTCGGGCGCCATGCGGAAATCCGTGCGCGACAGGGGCAGCACCACTTGCTTTTCCCACGCCGCGTACTCGTTCAACTGCAGCTCCATGGCCGCCAGCGCAGGCCCGGCGCCAGTGATTTTCATGTCGGCGAACAGCTTGCGGATGCCGGCGATATACGTCGGCACGTTTTCCAGCGACTGCTCCACCTGCAGCCGCACGGGTCCCGCCAGGCCAGGCTGGCCGATTTGTTCCGTGAAGCGCGCCTTGGCCTGCTGCGTGATCGGCGTGCTGCCCGGGAACTGGCCCACATAGCGCTGCAGGCGTTCGAGCGCCTTGGCGCGGCGCGCGGCCGGGCGCTGTTCCTGCAGCAGGCTTTGCATGCTGCCAAAGACCATTTGCGGCACATCGACCCACGGCAATGTGTACTTGGCTTCCAGCCGGGTGTCCGTGATTTCCTGGTCGACAGCGCCAATCAAGATTTCCAGATCCTGGCGGATGCGCTCGTCGCGTTCCAGTTCCAGCTTTTGCTGCAATTGCGCGCGCGCCTTCTGCATGGCCGCCACATGGCGCTCGGTGATGTTCGGCCCCAGGTCGGCGGCCAGGCCGTCGTACTGGGCCAGGCCCGTGTCGGAGGCGTCTTCGGGCGAGAACTGCGCCTGGGCCGCCAGCACGATGGCCGCGTTGCGGTTGCTCGCTTCCACCCAGGCCGATGAAGCGCTGGCAGTTGCAGGGGCGGCGGCCATGGCGGGCATGGCAAACGAGACGGAAAGTGCGGCTACCAGCACGGTCGTGGTCAATTGCGGAGTGACGGACATCGGGGGATTCCTTCCTGAGGTGAGCGATGAGCGAAGCGGCGAGTATCGGCCAGCCTCGCATGCCTGTCAATTCAGGCCGTTCAGCGCGGGCAGGTTCCACGGCGTAACGATCTGGATCGCGGACAATGGCGGCACCTGCGCCAATGCCGGCAGCGCGCCTTGCGCCCGCAGGATTTCCTGGCAGGCGCGGCGCATGTCCTGGCCCAGGTCATGGTGCAGCACGGCCTGGATGGCGCCCGATTTGAGCAGCGCCACGTTGTCCGCGTCCAGGTCATGACCGATGAAGACCTGGCAAGGCCGGTCCGCCTGCGCGAATGCCTGCACGATGGCGGCATTGCCGCCGCCGATGGAATACACGGCGGCGATATCCGGATGATCTGCCAGGGCTTGCCGCACCAGCGCGCCCGTGGCGCCATCGATGCCATGGCCTTCGCTCACTTCGACGATGTTCAAATGGCGGTGCCGTTCGCGCAGCGCGCGGCGAAAGCCGATCTCGCGCTCTTCCTCGCCATGAAAACGGTTGCTGCTCAGGGTCACCAGCACTTGCTGCTGCCGCTTGCCCGCGCCCAGCCACTGGCCGATCAGGCAGGCGGCCGTTTCGCCCGCCGCGCGGTTATCCATGCCCACATAGCTGCGGCGCGCGGAAGCTGGCAAGTCCGTCACCAGGGTCACCACGGGAATGCCGGCCGCCGCCAGCCGGCTCACCGCCTCGGCCACCGGCGGCAAGTCCGGCGCTTTCAGCAGTACGCCGTGGCTGCCGTTCTTGCGGATGCGTTCCAGCAGTTCGACGATGCTATCCACGTCCAGCGTTTCATGCAGGTGAAAGCGGGAACGCAGCACGGCCGGATGCAAGGATGGCAGTTCCGTTTCCAGCGCCACGCGCACGGCGTGCGTAAAGCGCTGCGGCGCCACCATCAGCACGTCGAGCATGAATTTTCTGCCGGCCAGCCCCACCTGCGTGCTTTGCCGCGCCAGCTCATCGAGCGCCTGCATCACGCGGCGCACGGTATTGGCGTGCACGCCGCCGCGCTGCTTGATCACGCGGTCGACCGTGGCCACGCTGACGCCGGCCTGCAGCGCCACGACCTTGACGGGAAACGGATGCGTCATGCCATGTCCAATCTAATTGATGGTTTTTTGATGGATTTCTTGATGAAAAATGCGGATTTTCATCCCTATACTGATACTACAACATACAACATCAGGAGACACCGCATGCCCACCACAAACGCCGGCTCAGCACCGCCCAGCCCCTTCTGGCTGTCGCAGCAAGACTGCCGGCTCGATGATTTCATCCGTACCGTCAGCCAACGCACGGCGCTGGCCGACTATCCGCACGCCGCGTCGGTCGATGCGAATATCCTCGTCTACGACTGCGACGCCGTGCGTGCGCTGGCCGCCAGTGCGGCGTCGCTGCGCGCGCTGCAGGCAGAATGGGGCAAGGCGCTGATGGATGGTCCCGGCGTCATCGTGCTCCAACACGCCGTCGACGACAAGGCGACTCTGGAACAGGTCAGCGGCGTGTTTCGCGCGCTGATCGCCGAACAGCATGCCAGCGGCCAGGCGGGCGGCGACCACTTCGCCAAACCGGGCGCGAATGACCGCATCTGGAACGCCCAGCAAAAACTGTGTCTGCGCGCGCCCGAGGCATTCGCGCGCTACTACGCCAATCCCGTCTTCGCCTGGATAGCCGAGGCCTGGCTGGGGCCCGCCTACCAGATGACGGCGCAAGTGAACGTCGTCAATCCCGGCGGAGCGGCCCAGGCGCCGCACCGCGACTACCACCTGGGTTTCCAGAGCGGGGCCAGCTGCGCCGCCTATCCCGCGCCCGTGCACCAGATGTCGGCCCTCTTGACCTTGCAGGGCGCCGTCGCCCACTGCGACATGCCGCTCGAATCGGGGCCCACCCTGTACCTGCCCTATTCGCAGCGCTACCCGGCCGGCTTTCTCGCCTGGCAGCAGCAGCCTTTCCGCGATTACTTCGCACAGCATTGCGTGCAGCTGCCGCTGTCCCAAGGCGACGCCGTCTTCTTCAACCCCGCCCTATTCCATGCGGCAGGCCACAACCGCTCGTCCGATATCCGGCGCATGGCCAACCTGCTGCAGGTATCGTCGCCATTCGGGCGCGCCATGGAAGCGCTGGACCGCCGCGCCATGAGCGCAGCGCTATACCCTGCGCTGCAGGCGCTGCGCGCGCAGGGCGACTTGGATGAGCGTGGCGCCAGCCACGCGATCGCCGCCTGCGCCGAGGGCTATGCCTTCCCCAGCAACCTGGACCGCGACCAGCCCATCGGCGGCATGGCGCCGCCCACGCAGCAGCAGCTCATGCACGAAGCGCTGGGACAACACTGGCCCGCTGCCCGCTTCCTCGATGCCCTGGACAGCCATGCCTGGCGCCAGCAAGCCTGATCCCATCCCCCGTCACTTCCGGAGCAAGCTCATATGCAAGACCTCAACATCGGCCTGATCGGCGCCGGCTACATGGGCAAGGCCCATACCATCGCATATAAAGCCGTGCGCAGCATTTTTCACACGTCACTGAACCCCGTGTGCGCCTGCATCAGCACCAGCAGCGAAGCAGGCGCTGCCCGCAGCGCTCAGGAACTGGGCTGGCAGCGTTCCACGGGGGACTGGCGCGCGCTAGTGGCCGATCCCGCCATCGGCGCCATCGTCGTCGCCACGCCGCCGGCCACGCACAAGGAGATCGTGCTGGCGGCGCTGGCCCTGGGCAAACCCGTATTTTGCGAAAAGCCGCTGGGCATGACGGCCGCCGAATCCCTGTTACTGGCGCAGGCGGCGGAAGCAGCGGGCGTGGCCAACATGGTCGGCTATAACTACATCCGCACACCGGCCAGCCAGCTGGCGCGACAGATCATCGAGTCGGGCGAAATCGGCGAGATCATCCATGTCGCCGCCGAACACGTGGAAGACTACCTGCATGATCCGCGCGCCCCCGCCTCGTGGCGCACGCGCGAAGCTACGGCGACCAGGGCCGGCGCGCTGGCCGACGTGGGCTCGCACCTGCTCAACCTGGCCCTGCGCCTGGGCGGCCCCGTCGACTCGCTGGTGGCGGACATGAACACCGTGCACGCGCAACGGCAAGGGCCGGACGGCATGGAGGCGGTGGAAAATGACGACCAGGGGAATGTGATGCTGCGCTTTGCCAGCGGCGCGCTGGGCGCCCTGACCTTCAGCCGCGTGGCGGCCGGGCGCAAGATGGGTTACACCTACCGCATCACGGGGACGAAAGGCGCGATCGCCTTCGACCAGGAAAACCAGAATGAACTATGGCTGTACGACGCCAGCCGCCCCGCGCAGCGCCAAGGTTTCCAGCGCCTGCTGATGGGACCGGCCCACCCCGACTACCTGGCATTCAGCCAGGGCGCCGGGCACGGCACCGGTTACAACGAGCAAATCGTCATCGAAGCGCGCGATTTTCTGCAGGCGATCGCCAGCGGCCAGCCGGTCTGGCCCACCTTCCGCGACGGCTACGAGGTGGACCGGTTGATCGACGCGGCGCTGCGTTCCGTGCAGGAACGCAGCTGGATCACGCTGCGCTGACAGCAGGAGCGTTATCAGTACGCCAGGCCGTAACCGAACTTGTACAGCGGATGGGCCGTGTCATACGGCACGTCCGATTTCTGCACCTGCACTTCGGCCATCGACGATGGCAGTTCGAACGGCAGCTTGCCTTGCGGCTTGGCCTTGCCCGTCAGGACGTCGAACAGCGCGCCGTCGCTCACGCCAAAGTTGGCGAGGATGGCGCTGGCCTTGTCCTGCACGTTGCCGAGGATGGCCGGGCGGTCCAGATACACGGTGACCACCGTCTTCGGCGCGTACTTCGCCGCGTTCTTGATCGCCTCGTAGTCCGCATCGCCATCGGCGTAGTTCAGGCGCCCCTCGTGCTGCATGCTGCCGAAGATGTAGTTCGGGTGCAGTATCTCGAATGGCGCGGCCACGCGCAGCAGAGCCACGTCCGCTTCCTGGGGCGTGGCGACCACCGTGTAGCCATACTGCTTCGCCACGGCCGCATCGATGCCGTACAGGTAGACCTTCTTGACACTGGCCGCCAGCGGCAAGACCTTGTCCTTGTTTTCCAGCAGGACCAGCGAGCGGCGCTGGGCATCCAGGCCCGCCTCGATGAAGTCCGTCTTGCCCACGGTGGTGGCCGCCGCAGCCGCATCGACGAACGGATGCTCGAACAGGCCCTGTTTGAATTTCTGCACCAGGATGCGGCGCGCCGAGGCGTTGATGCGCGCTTCCGTCAACTGGCCCCGCTGCACGGCTTGCGTCAGGTACGGCGCTTCCGTCACGCCGCCAAACTGGTCCATCCCCGCCGTCACGGCCTTGACATAGCGCTCGGCCTTGGTGGCGTCCTCCATGCCCCACGGCGTACCGAAGCCGATGAAGGACGGCGCCACGCCAGGCGCCGTGCCGTTGCGGCAATTGGCGTCGCAGTCCGACGTGATGCCCCAGTCGGACAGGATCACGCCGTCAAAACCGTATTTGCCGCGCAGCAGATCCGTCAGCATGGTCTTGCTGAAACCGGCCGCCACCTGTTCCAGGGTGATGCCGTCGATGGTGATGTTCCCATCAGGCAGAGCGTAGGTCGGCATGACGGAGGCCGCCTTGGCCGTGAAGGCGCCCTCGAAAGGTTTCACGTGGTAGGCGAAGTTGTTGCCCGGGTAGGTCATGTAGCGGCCATAGTAATTGTGGCCGTCGAAGCCCTCTTTCGTGGCGCCGTAGCCGACCCAGTGCTTGACGACGGCCACCACGCTGCCATCGTGCAAGCCCGTGTTCCCATCCTGGAAGCCCTCGATATAGTGCTGCACCATGCGCTTGGCCAGGTCCGCGTCTTCGCCAAAGGTGCCGTTGATGCGCGACCAGCGCGGCTCCGTGGCCAGGTCGGCCTGCGGCGACAGCGCCTGCGTGATGCCGACGGCCAGGTATTCCTGGCGCGCGATATCGCCGAAACGGCGCACCAGCGCATCGTCGCCGATGGCGGCCAGGCCCAGGGTTTCCGGCCACTGCGAGAACCCCTTGGTGCCGGCGCTGGCGCCCACCGTGTACTGGAAATGGTGGCGCGGATCCGTGCTGATGGAGACGGGAATGCCGTGGCGCGACGTTTCGCTCAGGGCTTGCACCTTGTTGTACTGGGTCGCCATGTTGGCCGCGTCGCCCGCCATGCGCGTGATGAAGGTGTTGACGTACTGCTTGACGATCAGGTCCTGCAGGGCCGTCAAGTCGTACGCGCCGCCCTGGCCGATGCCGGTGGGGTCGGCCACGGTGGGCGCGGTGCCGTGCATCATCAGGCCCGCTTTTTCATCAAGGCTCATGCGCGACAGCAGGTCGTCGGCGCGCGCCTCGGCCGACAGGCGCCAGTCTTCGTACGGGTCGATCTTGCCGTTGCGGTTCATGTCCTTGAAGGCATAGCCGTCGACCTTGAGCTGGGCGTAGGTGGTGGCGCCGAACACGGGCTGCTTGTATTCCTCGCTGACGGTGTCGTTGCCGCAGGCGGCCAGGGCAAGCGTGGCGACGCAGCCGGCGACCATGCGGGCCATCGGTTTCAAAGTGCAATTCATCATTATCTCCAAGACTGTTTTTGTAGGTATCAAGGCGCGGCAGCAAGGCCGGCCGAAAACAATATAGCGTGAGAATGCGTGAGTTTCTTGACCGCGCAGCACGCGTTTTATACCCGCGAGAACAATTTTTGGTTAGACGGCACGACAACCAACAATCTCCTACAAAGTGCTAATATTTGTGAAAAATTACTACAACAAGCAGGAGACACCCTTGCACAAACCCGATACGCGCACGGTTTCGAACCGGATCGCGCAGCAATGCGCGCGCGCCATGCAGGCCGATGGACACGATCCCGCCGACTTTTTTCAGCAAACGGGCATCACGCCGGCGCAGCTTACGGAACCTGGCGGGCGCATCAACGCCGAGCGGCACCGCCGCATGACGGCCTACGCCCAGCAACTGCCGCAGCACCGGGCCCTTCTCGACCTCGACGTGACGCACTGGTTCGCGCATTACTCCGGCATCGCCCACGTCTGCTTCAACCGCCCCACCCTGCGCAGCGCGCTGCACGAGCTGCTGCACTTGCGGGGCCTGATCGGCGAATTCGACTTCATGCTGATGAGCGAGAATGGCACGCGCATCGAGATCGAATACCTGTCCGAGTTCTGCCCGGCAGGCGGCGCCATGCAGGCGCTGGCCAATTTCCGCATGCTGTCGCTGGTGGCGCGCGCCTACGACGATGGCGCGCCCACCGCCTTCCATGCCGGCTTCCAGGGCAAGGCGCCGTGGTTCGCGCCGGCCATTTCCGAGTGCTTCGGCGCCGCCGCCACCTTCGGCCAGGCACGCAACACGCTGACGTTTGACGCGCCGCTGCTGGACCGGCCTTTCGCCCAGTTCAACGCCATGCTGGCGCCGCACGCGCTGCGGCACGCGCAGGGGCAATTGCAGCAGCTGCAAGGCGCGCAGCTGTTCTCGGCCCGCGTGGAGCAAGCCATCATCGATTTGCTGGGCCGGCAAGGTGCAGGAGATGCCGACGGCGCCTCGCTGCTGCCGGCCCTGTGCGACGGCCTGGCGATGAACCGCTGGACCTTGCAGCGCCAGCTGCAGCAGGAGCAGACGTCGTTCCGCGCGCTGGAACTGCGCGCCAAGAGCCGCGAATCGCGCCGGCTGCTGCGCGAAACGAGCCTGAGCGTGGTGGAAATCGGCGAGCGCCTGGGCTTTTCCTCGCAAAGCGCGTTCACCCGTTTCTTCAAGAACCAGTTCGAATTGCCGCCGGCGCGCTACCGGCAGGATGCCGCCGGCGCCTAGAGAAAGAGACAAGTGGCAAGCAACAAGAAACAAGAAACAAGAAAACCTGCAAACCACGAAACGGCCCAAGTCAGGGAGACAGGCTCCCCGGGCCAAGCGGGCCTGAAAAATGTCGAGGGCAAGGCGCAGCGACGCAGACAGTACGCATGTACCCGCCATCGGCATTTTCTCAGGCCCGCGTCTCCGGCCCGCTGTTTCAAGCTCTACACCCTTAGGGCTGCGCCACCACCTTTACCTGCGGCCGTATCCGGAACCAGATCGCATACATGGCGGGCAGAAACACCAGGGTCAATACCGTGCCGGCAAACGTACCGCCGATCAGGGTGTAGGCCAAGGTGCCCCAGAAAACCGAATGTGTCAGCGGGATAAACGCCAGGATGGCCGCCAGTGCCGTGAGGATCACGGGACGCGCGCGCTGCACGGTCGCTTCAACCACGGCATCGAACGGCGCCAGGCCGGCCACTTCGTTCTGGTGGATCTGGCCGATCAGGATCAGGGTATTGCGCATCAAAATGCCCGACAGCGCGATCAGGCCGACCAGCGCATTGATGCCGAACGGCTGCTGGAACAGCAGCAAGGTGGGCACCACGCCGATCAGGCCCAGGGGACTGGTGAGGAGCACCATGACCATCGCCGAGATCGAACGCACCTGCAGGATGATCATCAGCAGGGTCAGCGCCAGCATGATGGGAAACAGCGGCAGCATGGCTTGCATTGCCTTGGCCGATTCCTCGATGGACCCGGCCTGCTCGATGCGGTAGCCGGCTGGCAGCTTGTCGATGACGGCTTGCAGCCGGGTCGAAATGGCGCCCGAAACGTCCGGCGGCTGCAGGCCGTCGGCGATGTCGCCGCGCACGGTGATGGTCGGCTGGCGGTCGCGCCGGCGCATCACGGGTTCTTCCGAGCGCACCTCCACTGTCCCCACCTGCGACAGCGCGATGCGTTCGCCATTCGCGCCGGCCAGGGTCAGGTCGGCGATGCGCGCCGGATCCAGCCGCACGTCGCCGGCCGCGCGCGCCACCACCTGCACCGTGCGGATATCTTCGCGCACGGCGGTGACTGGCATGCCGCTGAGCAAGAACTGCAGTTGCTGCGCCACGGCGCCGGACGTCAGGCCCATCGCCTGCAAGCGCTCCTGCTGCAGGCTGAAATACAGGGTCGGCGTGCGCATGCCCCAGTCGGTATTGACGGTGCGCATCATGGGACTGGCCTGCATCACGCGCTGCACCTCGCCGGCAATGCCGCGCAACACCGCGGGATCAGGGCCGCTGACCCGGTAGGCGACGGGGAACGGCGAATACGGGCCGAACACCAGTTGCGTGACGCGTACCCTGGCCTCGGGCGCCAGCCCGGCGGCCACGGCCACGCGCAGGCGCTGCTTCAGGGCGTCGCGCGCCTGCTGGCTGTCGGTCCGCACGACGATCTTGGCAAACGACGGGTCGGGCAATTCCGGGCCCATCGCCAGGTAAAAGCGCGGCGCGCCCTGGCCGACATAGGCCGTGACGATCTTCGCCTCGGGCTGGCCCGCCAGCCACGCTTCGACCCTGGCCGCCGCGCCGCTGGTCTGCCCGATCGCGCTGCCGTACGGCAGTTGTACTTCGATCAGTACTTCAGGACGGTCCGAGATCGGAAAAAACTGCTTCTTGACGATGGCCATGCCCAGCACGGCCAGCACGAACAGCCCGATCACTGTGCCGAACACCAGCCATTTCCGGGCGATCACGCGCCCCAGCAGCCGGCGAAAGCGGTGGTAGCGCGGCGTGTCATACAGGCCTTCGTGGCCGCCGGCGACCTGTTTGAGCTCGGGCAGCAGCTTCACGCCCAGGTAGGGAGTGAACACCACCGCCACCACCCACGAGGCGATCAGGGCGATGCCGACGATCCAGAACATATTGCTGGTGTATTCACCGGCGCTGGAGCGGGCAAAGCCATTGGGCATGAAGCCTACGGCCGTGACCAGGGTGCCCGCCAGCATGGGCGCAGCCGTGTGGCTCCAGGCGTAGGCGGAGGCGGCGATGCGGCTGTAGCCCTCCTCCATTTTCACGACCATCATTTCGATGGCGATGATGGCGTCGTCCACCAGCAGGCCGAGGCCCAGGATCAGGGAACCGAGGGTGATGCGGTCAAAGTTCTTGCCGGTCGCCGCCATCACGATGAATACCACCGCCAGGGTCAGCGGCACGGCGGCGGCCACCACGATGCCGACCCGCCAGCCCATGCTGATAAAGCACACCAGCATCACCACCAGCAGCGCGGCGAGGAACTTGAGCATGAATTCGTCGACCGCCGCGCCGATATTGACGGCCTGGTCGGTGACCTTGGCCAGGCTCATGCCCAGCGGCATGGCGGCGCCGATGGCCGTCACTTCCCCTTCCAGCGCCTTGCCCAGGTCCAGCCCGTTCCAGCCGTCGCGCATGACCACGCCCAGCAGCAGCGCCGGCTCGCCGCCATTGCGCACCATGAAGCTGGCCGGATCTTCCTGGCCACGGCGCACGGTGGCGATATCGGACAGGGTCAAGGTGCGCCCCTGCGCCACCACGGGCGTATCGCGGATCTTTTGCAGCGCATCGAGCGCGCCCTCGAGGCGGATGAATACCTGCGGCCCGCGCGTTTCCACCGAGCCGGCCGGGCTCAAGGCATTCTGGCCGTTCAGCGCGGCGAACACGTCCTGCGCCCGCACGCCCAGGGTGGCCAGGCGCTCCTGGGAAAACTCCACGTAGATGCGTTCGGCCTGTTCGCCGATGATATTGACCTTTTTGACGCCAGGCACATGCAGCAGCCGCTGGCGCAAGGTTTCCGCCTCGCGCACCAGCAGGCGCTGCGGCTCGCCTTTGGCTTTCAGTGCATACAGGGCAAAGGTGACGTCGGCGTATTCGTCATTGATCATGGGACCGATCACGCCGGCCGGCAAATTGGCCGCCTCGTCGCCGGCCTTCTTGCGCGCCTGGTAAAACTCGGCCTGCACCTGCTCGGGCGGCGTGCCGTCGAGCAGGGTCAGTGTCGTGAAGGCCAGGCCTGGCGTGGTGTAGGTCTCGGCCCGGTCATACCAGCGCAGCTCCTGCAGGCGCTTTTCGATCTTGTCGGCCACCTGGTCCTGCATTTCGCGCGCGCTGGCGCCTGGCCAGGCGGTGACGATGGTCATCACCTTGACCGTGAAGGCCGGGTCTTCCGCGCGCCCCAGCTTGAAGAACGACAGCAGGCCGGCCAGCGAAATGAGGCAAATCAGGAACAGGGTGACGGAACGCTCGCGCACGGCCAGCGACGACAGATTGAAGCCGGCCGCGCTCATGGACGCGCTCCGGCGCCAGCGGCCATTGGCGTCTGCTCGACCCTGACCCGTTCGCCCTGATGCAGCAGATGGGCGCCCAGCGCGACGATGCGCTCGCCCGCCTTCAGGCCACTGACGTCAGCGCCGTCATCGTGCAGCCCCTGCACCTTCACGGGCCGCCAGCTGACTTGGGCCGGCACACCGCCGATGACCCACACGCCCTGCCCCTTGCCCCCATCGTACAGGGCCGCCAGCGGCACTTGTACGGTGCCGCCGGCCGTTTGCGCACCGGGCAGGCGCAAGGTGACGGTGGCGCCCAGCGGCGCGCTTGACAGCGCCGCGTCGAGCACATAGCGCGCCTCGAAGGTCCGCGTTTGCCTGTCCGCCGTCTGCGACAGCTGGCGCAAGGTGGCCGGCACGCTGGCGCCCGGCCGGCCGAACAAGGTAGCCTGGCCGGTGGAGCCGAGCGCGGGGCGCACGGTTTCCGGCAGCTGGATCGCCGCTTCGCGCCGGCCGTCATGGGCCAGGCGCACCACCACCTGCCCGGCCGCCACCACCTGGCCCGGTTCGGCCAGGGTATCCATCACGACGCCGTCTGCGTCGGCCAGCAGCACCGCGTAATGCAGCGCATTGCGCGCCACCCCGGCCTGGGCTTCGGACGCCTTGAGCTGGGCGCCGGCCGCGTCAGCCGCCGCCCTCACCTGGTCGTAGTTTGATGCCGAAATGGCGCCGGTACCGCGCAAGTCGCGGTAGCGCGCTTCTTCGTCCGCCGCCTGGCGCGCGCGGGCGCGGTCGGCCGTGACGGACTCCTGCCGCGCCTGCGCCAGCAGCTGCAAGTCGTCGGCGTCGAGGCGCATCAACGGCTGGCCGCGGCGCACGGACTGGCCGGCGTCGACCAGCCGTTCGCGCACCTTGCCGGAAACGCGAAAACCGAGATCGCTCTGCACGCGCGGCGCGACCACGCCCGTAAAGCTGCGCGCGCCCGGTTCGGCGCCCTGCACCGCGACGGCGCGCACCAGCGGCGTGGCGGTGCGCGGATCGGCCTGCGCCTTGTCGGCACAGGCGCTCAAAGCCAGGGGCAAGGTGGAGATGACTACAGATGAAGCGAGGCGGCGCCAGCGCATAAGAATCCCATGAACGAGTGATCAGGGTTCTCATTCTGGTACCAGTGACCAAATAAGTCAATGGTCACAATCTGACTGGGAGGTTATGGCGACAGGCTGCGCAACACAAGGCTGGACAGTTGCACCACCGCCGTTTCGCTGCTGTCGACGCTGTGTTGCAACAGCAAGGGATTGACGTAGGGGCGCATCACCAGATAGATCGCGCTGGCCGTCTCGTCGAGCGGCGTCTTGCGTTCGAAGTCGCCGGTCTTGCGCCCTTGCTGCAAGATATCCTGCAGCAGGGCGCCCATCGCCAGCTCGTAGGCCTGCACGGCTGGCCAGCGCTCGGTGGCGGCCGAGGCGGCGATATCGTACAGCTTGCGGTCCTGGAAAAACAGCCGCAAGCTGGCCTCGACGCTGGCCCTGAACATGCGCCGCAGCTGCTCTGGCGGCCGCTCGGCCGCCGCGACCGCGCTTCTTACCTCGGTTTCGATCTGGCGCAGGCAGCTGGCGCAGATATGCTCGCCGATGGCCTGCTTGGATTCGAAAAACTTATAGATATAGGCCTTGGAAAAGCCGATCGCCCTGGCAAGGTCGGAGACAGTCGTCTTTTCATAGCCGTAGCGGCTGAAGTAGTCAGTGGCGGCGGCAACGATCTGGTCGCGCACGTCGTGACCGGCGGGGCCGCGCGCAGGGCTTGGTGTATCGGGTGTAGTGGAATTCATGGCGACAGCTTAACGCGCCGCGCCGGAATGCACAATAAGTGACCGATGTGTATTATAGTCACACATTATTCTCTTTTGAACTGGAAGACCCTATGTCACTGCCGCGCCTGCGCCTCCCCTTTCTGCTGTTCGCCGCCGGCCTGGCCGCTGGCTGCACCGCCGGTGCCGATTACCGCCGGCCCGAGCTAGCTCAAGCGGCGCAGTATCCGCACCGGGCGGCGCTCGGCGCGCGCGAGGGTGCCAACACTGCCGACGCTGCCGAATTGCGGCAGTGGTGGACGGCCTTCGGCGATCCGCGCCTGACCCATCTGGTGACGGTGGCGCTGGCGCAAAACCTCGACCTGGCGCAAGCGCAGGCCAGGGTCAGGCAAGCGCGCGCCGCCACCGGCGCGGCCGACGCAGCGCTGCTGCCGTCGGCCAGCCTTGGCGGCCAGGCGGCGCGCGCCTACCAATCGGTGCAGACGCCGCTGGGCCAGGTCCTGGACGCGACGCCAGGCCATGATCGCGCCGGCAGCGCGCGCGAATTGAACCTGCAGGCGTCGTGGGAGCTCGACCTGTTCGGCGGCCTGCGCCGCGAACGCGAAGCGGCGCGCGCCGATTACGAAGCCAGCGAGGCGGGATGGGCTGCCACGCGGCTGGCCGTGGCGGCGCAAACGGCCGACCTGTACCTGTCCATCCAGGGATTGCAGGCGCGGCTCGACCTGGCGCGCCGGCAGGTCGACACGGAGGCGGCGCTGCTGGAGCTCGCCACGCTGCTATATGACAAGGGATTGCTGAACGAGCCGGCGCTGCGGCAGGCCGAAGCGTCGCTGGCGCAAGCGCGCGCCGTCGTGCCCGGCCTGGACACGGCGCGCGAGGTGGCGCTGCATGCGCTCGATGTGATGCTGGGTGCCGCACCCGGCACCTACGGCGATGAAATGGCCGCGGCAGGGGTAATGGCGCGCGCGCCGCGCATCACGGCCGATGGTGCGCCGGGCGAACTGCTGCGGCGCCGGCCCGACCTGATCGCCGCCGAACGGCGACTGGCCGCGGCCAGCGCACGCACCGGCGCGGCCGTTGCCGAGTATTACCCGAAACTGAGCCTGGGTGCCCTGTTTGGCAGCGCCACGTCCGGCGGCGCCCTGTTCGGCAGCGGCTCCGGCCAGGCCGCAGCCATGCTGGGCCTGCGCTGGCGCCTGTTCGATTTCGGCCGCATCGATGCGCAGATCGAGGCTTCCCGTGGCCGGGAAGCCGAGCTGCTGGCGGACTACCGGCTCGCTGCGCTGCATGCCGCCGAAGACGTGGAAAACGCCTGCTCGGCCCTGCTGCGCCACGAAGAACAGGCCGCACTGCTGGCGCAAAGCGTGCAAGCGTTTGAGCGCGCCCGCGCCGCCGCGCTGGCAGCCTACGAAAAAGGCGTGGTCAGCCGGCTCGATGTGTTGCAAGCCGACACGAGGCTGCTGCGCGCAGCGGACGCGCGCGCGCAGGCGCAAACGGCATCGGCGCGCGCTGCTGTCGCCACTTACCGGGCGCTGGGCGGCGGCTGGCAGGCACCGCAGGCCGCAACAGAAGCGATGGCAGCCAGGTAAATCATCGAGCTGGCTTAATCGTCGGCTGGCAACTGCTTCGCTGCCCTGGCATCAAACGCCAGCCGTGCCGCATCGATGGCGTCGCGGTGGCCATGGGCCCAGGCGCCCAGTGCGCTGATGGGGATCAGCAGCGAGCGGCCCAGGTCCGTCAAGGCGTAGTCGACGCGCGGCGGCACGGTGGGGAACACGGTGCGCGTCACCAGGCCGTCGCGCTCGAGCCCGCGCAGGGTCAGCGTCAGCATGCGCTGGGAGATGCCGCCGATCAGGCGGCGCATCTCGTTGAAGCGCTTGGTGCCATTGCCGAGCAATATCACCACCATCACGCTCCATTTGTCGCCCACGCGCGTGAGGATGTCCGTGATCGGGCGGCAGGAAGCGGCCACGCCCGCATGGCCGCCTTCGTCGCGCATGCGCCGTTCCAGCTCCGCCCCTTGCGCGGCGGCGTCGCCAATAGTCACATCCGTGTGCCCCAGTGTGGAAAAAGTGCCTTCTTGTGCGTTCATTTGATAGTCACTATATTTAACTCGGTTACAAAAACATACCACCCGATCATACCACCCAAGAAGGCCCACATGAACATCCTGCATATCGATTCAAGCATCCTCGGCGAGCATTCCATCAGCCGCCAATTGTCCGCCGCCATCGTCGCCCGCCTGCAAGCGGCCGCGCCTGGCACCACCGCCCAGTACCGCGACCTGGCCGCGCAACCGTTGCCGCAATTTACGGCAGCCCCCAGCGCCGCCGACGGCGCAGTGCTGGCCGGCGCGCTGGAGCAAGTGCTGGCCGCCGACGTCATCGTCATCGGCGCGCCCATGTACAACTTTGCCATCCCCAGCCAGCTCAAGTCGTGGCTCGATGCGCTGGCCGTGCCAGGCAAGACGTTCCAATATGGCGCCAGCGGCCCCGAAGGTTTGTTGGGCAGCAAGCGCGTGATCATCGCCTCGACGCGCGGCGGCTATTACGGCGCCGACACGCCGATGGCGGCCCTGGAACACCAGGAAAGCCATCTGCGCGCCTTCCTCGGCTTCCTCGGCGTCACGCAGATCGAGATCGTGCGCGCCGAAGGCGTCAAGGTCAGCGACGCAGCCCGGGCGCAGGCGTTGACGGGCGCCTTCGAGCAGATCGGCGCACTGCAAGCGGCCTAAGGAGTGCCAGCTGCGCCGCAAGCCGTTGCGGCGCAGCCCCATGGTGGCCGGCCGGCAAGGAAGCGCCAGATGCGCTAAGCTGCTGGAACCCCAACCACAAGGAACACCATGACCCTGATCGTCGTCGCCACCATCGATGCCCAAGCCGACCATATCGACGCCGTGCGCGCCGCCCTGGAAGCCGTCGTGCCGCCCAGCCGCGCGGAAAGCAGCTGCCTGCGCTACGAACTGCACCTCGACAACAAGATTCCCACGCGCTTCATCATGCTGGAAGAGTGGGCCGACAAGGCGGCCCTGACGGCGCACTATGCGACACCCCACTTCCTGACCCTGGTGGCCGCCACCGAGGGCAAGGCCGTGAAGATCGACGTGGCGGAATTGAGCAAGCTGAAGTAAGGCCGGCGCGCTGCGCTAGCGCGTGGCCAGATTGAAAAGTTGCCATCTATAATATGGCAACTTTTCTTTATGGCCATCATGACACCATTTACCAAGATACGCGGCGCCGCAGCGGCAGCCGCCTTGACGCTCTGCATCAGCGCGTCGGCGCAAGCTCCCCTCCCCCTGACCAAGCTGGTGGGCGAATACAATCTTGCCTCGTCGGCGACCGTGCCGGCCAGTACCTGGGGCTATTCCAAAGGACGCATTTCGGTCAAACAACTCGATGACCGGCATCTGCTGATCGCCCTGTCCTGCGAATGGAAACGCGAGCCGAAGGCCGTCTGCGGCGACTATTTTTATGCCCAGCAGCGCGACGACGGCCTGTACCTGCAAGACATGAATACCTTCGCCATGCGCCTGTACTTCGATCCCGCCTCGCGCAAGCTCACCATCATTTCGCGCGGCGCCGATGCCAAGCAAAGCGTGCGGCATGACGTCTTCGCCGCCACCACGGCGCCCCTCACGGACGCCGCTTTGGTACGACGCATGAAACGCGAGCTGTCGAATGCCGACAGCAAGGAAAACCGGCGCGTGTTCGGCCCCTACACCAAGTGGGACTACCAGGAAAACCGCATCGAATTCCAGCGCCAGGACTTGACGGCGCCGTGATGCCGCACCTGATCCAGCCCCTGCGGCGCCAGCTGCTGCGCCTCGCCGGCGCCCTGCTATGTTCGCCCATGCTGGCGCGCGCAGCCGAGGGCGGCGGTCTGCCCCGCGCCGTGCGCCAGCGCATCCTGGCCACCCTCGACGCTCCGCTGCCCAAGGTGCTCAATGTGCACCACCTGGCGTTGATACGGCGTTTCAACATCGGCTGGTCGCCCGTGGAAAGCGGCGCGCCCATGCTCAACCCGGCCTACCCGCTGGGAAAAGGAGACGCCCTGGAACTGGCCATGCAAGCGATCGCCAGCAAGGATGCGGCGCTGGCCGCGCAGCGCCTGATGGAAGCGGCACTGCTGCTGCCCCACTTCGTGCAGATGGCCAGGCTGAAGCCGGGCAGCTATGCCAACGGCAAGGCGCCGTTCACGTTTACCACCCGGCACCTGCAACTGCTGCGCCAGCAGTCGTGGTTGCCGCTGGAAATGCTGGGCATGGCGGCGGAAGACTACCTGGCCGAAGGCTACTGGCCCACCCCGTCCGTCGACGGCAAGCGCCCGTACGGAAACTTCACGAATTACCCGGTGGAAATGGTGCAAGCACTGGGCCTGCCCGTGCACCGCCAGGCCGACGGCAGCCTCGTCATCCGGCCCGCGCTGGAAGCGGAACTGGAAGCGCTGCACCAGCAGACCATGCCTGCGCTGCAAGTGTTCGTGCGGGAAGCGGGGTTGAGGCGCAATACGCTGTAGACCGGCCATTCCCGCCATGACACTTACGCATGGTCATGCCGCGGCGGCCGTCCGGGAGTCAGCATCTCCCGGCCTGAGGCTGGCTAGTCGGGATAGTAAAATGGAGGAATGCCGTCAAACGGGATAATCTCCAGCATCCCGCCAAGTACGGCCAGCGCCGCTACGCAGCCGGCCATCTCGTCGAACAGATTCCGGCCGGCCGTCGTCGCATGGTAATTTGCCATGGACGTCACGTTGGGGCCGATGGCGCTCCCCCAGGGCGGTTCCTTCGCACGGTCATGCATATCCCAGACGACTTCCGTCGGCGCCAGCGCGGCAAGGCCTCTCTTGATGGCCTGCATTTGCAGGCAGGCAGCCGGCGCATCGGCGGCATCCAGCCTGCCCTGGTAGAGTTTTTCCATGATATGCGGAAACCGTGAACCCCAGCGGCCGTCTTCCAGGTGGACAGCCACCGTGGAAAACAGGGAGTAAAACGCATTCTCGAAGCCAATCTCAGTGATGGCACTGCCGTGTTTGAATGCAATCATCCGCATGGCTCCCGCTATCAGTCGCTATCAATAAAACGCCACAACACCCCGGTGCTCAGCCTTGCGGCGCCGGCACTGGAACGGGCTGCGGTGCCGGGGCTGGCGCCGGCTCCTGCACCGCCTTGCCATGCGACTCCTGTCCGCCCTCGCCTTCGGCCGGCATGGCCAGCGGCGCCGGCGGTGCGCCTTCCTGCAGCAGATTGCCCGGTTCTTCCACCGGTTCGTCCTGCGGCTCCTCGACCGGTTCCACATGGCGCAGCGGCGGTGGCGGCTTGCCGCCGGGGAAGATGGCGTCGCGCGACAGCTTGCCCGTGTCGAGCGCCGTCTTGAAGAAGTCGCCCACCACCAGCACGGCGTTGTGGCCGCCCTGGCCCCAGTAATTGCTGCGCATGGTGATCCGCGCGTCATTGAAACCGACCCAGGCGCCGCCCACCAGTTCCGGGTGCATCAAGATAAACCAGCCATCCGCATTGTTTTGCGTGGTGCCGCTCTTGCCGGCCACGTCGGAGCGGATACCGAAGCGGCTGCGAATCGCCGTGCCCGTGCCACGGTCGATGACGCCGCGCATCATGTCCGTCAGGGTAGACGCCGATGCTGCCTGCATGGCGCGCTTGGGCTTGTCTTCGCCGAAGCGGGCGATGACCTTGCCTTCGCGGTCGGTGATGTGCGTGACGACAAACGGCAGGCGGGCTTCGCCCTGGGCCGCGATGCTGGCGTAGGCGTTGACCATTTCCAGCAAGGTGACTGGACTGGTACCCAGCGCCAGCGACGGCACTTTTTCCAGCTTGCTGTCGCGGATACCGAGCGCGCGCGCCAATTTGATGATTGGCGGCAAGCCGACGTCCTGCATCACCTGCGCCGTGATGGTGTTTTTCGAGTAGACAAGGCCGTCGCGCATGGTCATGTCGCGCCCCGTGGTGCCGCTCATGTCCGTCGGGCGCCATATCGTGCCGTCGGCCGCCTTGATATCCATCACGGCGTCGCGGTAGACGTGCTCGGGACTCAAGCCCTTTTCCAGCGCGGCGCCATACACGATGGGCTTGAAGGTGGAGCCGGGCTGGCGCGCCGCCTGCGACACATGGTCGAACTGTTCGCGCGCAAAGTCGCGGCTGCCCACCCAGGCACGCACGGCGCCCGTGGCCGGATCCATGGCCGTAAAGCCCGCTTCCAGGCGCGTCTTCGACTTGCGCAGAGCCGCCATGAAGGCGCGGTCGCCTTTCAGTTGCACCAGCGCGTCGTCCGGCGTGGCGCCGGCGGCCGTCAGCTTGCGGTAGTCGCCCGACTCGCGCACGAAGGCGTCCAGCAGGGCCGGATGAGATTTCCAGAAATAATCGAACGGCACGCTGCCGCCCTGCATGCCCGCGTACATGCCTGTCGAGGTGGACGACGGCACGCCCGCGCGGCTCCATTCCACGTCGGCAATCGCCTGCAAGGCATTCGCCTGGCGTTCGACGGCGCGCTCGGCCGCCTGCTGCAAGTCGTAATCGAGCGTGGTGTGCACCACGAGGGCGTCGAGTTCCAGGTTGTAGTCGTTCTCGTCGGCCCACTGGATCAGCCACTTGCGCACATAGGCCGTGAAATGGCTGTCCGATTGCGCCCGTTCGCTCTGGCGCTCGAAATGCAGGCGCAGCGGGCGTTTGATCAACTGTTTGTAGCGCGCCTCGTCGATGACGTCATGCTTGCGCATCTGCCCCAGCACCACGTTACGGCGTTGCAGCGAGCGTTCGGGATTGCCGACCGGATTGTAGTAATTCGTCCCCTTGAGCATGCCGACCAGGGTGGCGCTTTCCAGGATATCGAGGCGCGAGGCGGGCTTGTCGAAGTAGGTGCGGGCCGCCATCTCGATGCCGTAGGTGTTGTACAGGAAGGGTACGGTGTTCAGGTACGCTTCCAGGATTTCCGTCTTGCTGTAGGTGGCCTCGATCTTGAGGGCCGTGATCAGTTCCTTCAGCTTGCGGTTCAGGTTGCGCGAGCGGCCGATTTCCTCGGGGAACATATTGCGCGCCAGCTGCTGCGTGATGGTGGAACCGCCCTGGGGATTGCCTCCCGCTGTATGCAGGATGGCGCCCGCCGTGCGCGTGAAGTCGATGCCGTGGTGGTCGTAGAAACGGTGATCTTCCGTCGAGATCAGCGCGCTGATCACGTTCGGCGAAATCTGTTTCAAGGTGACGCGTTCCTGCAAGCCCTGGTCGAAGCGGGCCAGTTCCTGCCCATCCGCGCTGACCATGGTGCTCGGCGCGGCCGCGCGCGCCTGGCGCAAGTCGTGGATGCTCGGTGTCAGGGGAATCAGCAGCAGCATGTATGCAGTCAGCAGCGCCAGCACGGCCAGGAAAGACCATAAGGCCAGCACCAGCGCGCGCCGCACGGGCGGCAAGGTCATCAAATGCGCGCGGCCGCGCCGGTACAGCGCCACCGCCCTTGCCCACCCCGCACGCGCCACGCGCCATGCCTGCGCGCGCGCCCATATGAATGCCTGCCGTGCTTTTTCCTGAAACTGCTCCATGCCTGATGCCATGCCTGTACCTTGTCTGATGCCGGAAAATCCGTTTCAGCAAGTATATAGGGCGGGCAACAAAGCGGGCCGGAATTTACGGCAGGCAAGCATCCAGGCGGGCCAGGGTGATGCCGACATAGGCGCCAATGCAGCGCGCGTCATGCGTTGTAAACGGGTTTTCCAGCTGCAACAGGCCGCAGTCGCAGATGACGGGATCGACCTGGGTCACGACGCCCAACGCCAAGTAGCGCCAGCCATCGAGGCGCTGCAGGCGTTTTTCTTCACCCGGGTTGGCGCGGAAGATGGTGTCCCAGTCATCCATCTCGCCGGGCATGGGCCACAGTTCGAGCTGGACGTGCGCGCCGGCGGCCATCTGCCCGCCACCGAACTCGTCCATCACGTGCAGGCGCTGGCCGCCCACCTCGATGACGGCTTCCAGGTACTCGCCCTCGGTCGCGATGAAGGTGGCGGCGACGATGCTGGCCGTCACTTCTGCGCCTGCTCCAGCAGGGCCGGCAATTCTTTCAGCATGGCTTCGCGCGTGCGCAAGCCCGCGGACTGCTGGCCTTTCTGCTCGTCCTGCACCAGGCGCGCAAAGACGATGCTGCGCTCGCCCTTGCTGGCCCAGCCCACGAACCAGCCGTAGCCATGCGCCTCGTCGAAGCTGCCGTCGGCCTTGCGCGGGAATGCCGCGCCCGTCTTGCCATGCACTTGCCAGCCGTCCACGTCTGCCAGGCGGGTCAGGCGCTGGGTTGCTTCCATCGCCTGCTTCGTCACGGGCAGCTGGTAATTGACCAGCTTGCGCAAGAAACCCAGCTGTTCCAGCGGAGAGATCTTCAGCGAAGAGCTGATCCACGAACGTTCCAGGCTGTTGTCCTTGCCCGGGTCGCCCGAGACGTCTGCATTGCCATAGCGCAAAGCCTTGGCGTATTTCTGGAAGCGCTCGGCGCCCAGCGCCTGCGTGATCTGCTGCGAATACCAGACGACGGAATACTGCATCCAGCGCGACGGATCCGTATCCTGGCGCCAGGCTTCGCCGCCCCAGTCCACGTAGCCCTGGCGGTACGGCAAGCTGGGCTTGTGCTCGTCCTTGAGGAAGCCGGCGTCATAGCCCATCAGGCTGAGCGCGATCTTGAACGTGGATGCGGGGGTGACGCGGTCGAGGCAATTGCCCTCTTGCAGCAGGACGGCGCCCGTCTTGGCGTCCGCCATGGCGGTGCAGATGGTGGCGGCCTGGGCTTGCGAGGCGGCCAGGACGGCGCCTGCCAGGCCGAGGATGAACGGGAACAATGCGCGATATTTCATGAGCCTCCGGGGTTGGGGGAGAAGGACAAAGCGAAATTGTACCGGGCAGCGCGGCGCGATGCCAGCGATGATGACGTCGCCTTGATTCTAGCGCCCTGCCAGCCCGCCCGGCGGGCGCTCCCGCTTCAGATGTTCCTCCTCCAACTCGTCCATGCCCAGCTTTTCCTCGTCGATCAGCGCATGTTCGCGCCGCTCCCGCTCCAGTTCCTCTTCCAGGCTGCCCTCGTCAGGCTCCCGCTCGATTTTCTCCGGCATGCTGTCCTCCTCGACGGTGATTGGGTGAAAAGCTCAAGCAAGCTTGCCCGCCTGCGCCACGGCATCGTGCGGATGCAGGCTTTCCATATGCCGTACGGTAACACGCGCCTGCACATAATGTGACACCAGCGCCGCCTGCACGCGGCGGGCCGCGTCTTCCACATACATCAGATTAGCACCATTCAGGCGCGCGAACGCCTGTTCGTCCGCCCGTTTCACGGCTGTCTGCAGCGGCGTCGCCAGCGCCGCTTCCACCAGGTCGATCAGGGGGAACAGGTCCAGCTCCGCATGCTCCGTCAAGGGCACGGTGACCGTCGCCGTGCTGCGCTGGCTGTGCGGCGTGGCCAGGCTCGCGTGTTCCTGCAGCCAGACGCGCGCGGCCGCGCCATCGATGCCGCCCGCGCCGAACCGCGCCGCAAAGGCATCGGCCAGCAATTGCCGCGCCAGCGCCGCTGAACACGGGCAGGTCGACGAATAGCCGATCTCCACCGTCAGGGACAGGGCAAAGCCTTGCGGCGAGCAACTGGCTTGCAGGCGCACGGGATACGATTTCCAGCCCGACAGCCCCGCCGTCAACAATGCCGGCTGGCGCCGCAGCAGGGGAAAGGCCAGTGCCATGCGCGCCTGCGTGCTGCCGCAATCGGCGTGACTATCCACCATGCGCCGCAGCACGGCGGCCAGGCCCCCGGCATCGAGCGGCTGCGCTGCGGCAAACGCATCGAGCAGCAGGTACAGGCGCGACATGTGGATGCCCTTCACGCGCGGGTCGGGTAAATCCACGTGCACGTCGGCCCAGGCATGCACTTGCTGCGCCTGCCCGCCCTCCTCCAGCCACAGCGGCAAGGCGATGCCCTGCATGCCGACCCACTCGAGCGGCAAGGGACTGCCCAGATGGGGGCCGGCCGCCACGTCGGGCAGGGGCGAGGAAATCGGATCGCGCTTCATGTTGGTGGCTCCATATGCAAACAAGTTGCATATCATGGAGAAAAACAATCACATTTGCAAGCAACTTGCATTAATAGGGCAAATGGGCAGATCAGCTAGCCTTGCGAAACGTCAAATTGATGCGCTGCGGACCCAGTACCGCGTGTTCGCCGTCCTTCAGGGGCGCCACGCCGTGGAAGCGCAGGCGGTCGGTGCCGCCCCACACCACCACATCGCCATGCAGCAAGCCGATGCGCGCAGCCTTGTCGGCCCGCTCCGCTCCGCCGAACAGGAAGGTGGCGGGCAAGCCCAGCGAGACGGAGACGATGGGCGCGGTGAAATCGCATTCATCGCGGTCCTGGTGCAGGGCCATGCGCGCACCGGGCGCATAACGGTTGACCAGGCAGGCGTCGGGAGCAAAGCCCGGATAGCCGGCCGCCAGCGCCGCCTGCCGCGCCAGGCGCAGGAACACGGGCGGCATCGGCGGCCAAGGCAGGCCGCTGGCCGGATCGAGCCGCGCATACCGGTAGCCGCGTCCATCCGTGACCCAGCCGAGGGGGCCGCAATTGCTCATGGCAACGGACATGCGCAAGCCGCCCGGCGTGGCCATGTGACGCGGGGGCGCCGCCAGCACGATGGCGTCCAGCGCCGGCAGCACCTCGTCCAGATACGGCAGCGCAAAACCGCGCAGCAGCACCGAGGCGGAAGAGCCAGGCACCAGCGGCGCCGGCCCGGCCGGGGCCTGGTCTTCATCGGCAAACAGGGACAGGTTCATGCGGCCTATTTTAGCCGCGCCACGGAAAAAGCGCGCGCGGCTGCCCCATGGTGCGCTACAGTAGCGCTTCCAGCCACTACTACCCGCCTCCACGATGGATCATTACGCCGATTTGCTGCAAACCCTGGCGCAACAGGAAGATTCCCTGCAATTCGAACGCTTCGACAACGATGCCGCGCTGGCCGTGGGCCTGTGGATCGTCGAGGAAGTGCGCAAGCGGGGCAAGGCCGTCACCGTCAACATCACGCGCAACGGTCAAATCCTGTTCCACCACGCCATGACGGGCGCCACGGCGGACCAGGCGGACTGGATACGCCGCAAGAACAATACGGTGCAGCGCTTTTGCCGCAGCTCCTATTACATGGGCATCTCGTATAAAAGCCGCGGCAGCACCTTCGAAGACGTGAAATACCTCGATGACATCGAGTACGCGGGCCACGGCGGCGCCTTCCCCCTGCTGATACGCGGCGTGGGACTGGTGGGCACGGTGACCGTTTCCGGCCTGGCGCAAGCCGACGACCACGCACTGGTGGTGGCCGCGCTGCAGGCGCAGCTGGAACGCTAGGTTTCCAGCGCCCGGCGCAAGGCGGCGCGCGCCAGCAAGCGCGTGGAATCGAGCGTCGGCAGCGGCGAATTGGCGTCGCTGATGATCAGCGGGATTTCCGTGCAGCCGAGGATGACGGCGTCGCAGCCCTGCTCCCGCAAGCCGGCAATGACGGCCTGGAAGCGCGCCACGCTGTCCCCCTTGACCACGCCCGGCACCAGTTCTTCCATGATGATGCGGTTGATCTCGCTGCGCTCGTCCTCGCCGGGCCGCACGCAGGCGATGCCGCGCGCGGCCAGCCTGTCCGGATACACGGCGCTGTCGACCAGCCAGCGCGTTCCCGTCAGGCCCACCCGCCGGACACCGCGCGCCGCCGCTTCGCTGGCCACGACGTCCGCGATATGCAGCCATGGCAGCGGCGAACGGGGCGCCATCAGCTCGAATGCCTGGTGGATGGTGTTGTCGGGGCAGATCAGGAAATCGGCGCCGGCGGCGGCCAGCTTGCGCGCCGACGCCAGCATCAGTTCGGCCACGCCTGCCAGGTCACCCCTGTGCAGGCAATCCACGTAACGCGCCAGCGACGGCGTGTGCATCGATACTTCCGGGTGTTCATATGCCCCCAGCGCATGCGCGCCCTCTTCGCAAATCGTGCGGTAGCACAGGGCTGCGCCTTCGGCCGAGCAGCCGACGATGCCGATATGCCGTGTCATGCGATCTTCCTTTTCAATTAAATACGCTGGCCGCCATCGATGGGGATTTCCGCGCCCGTGATATACGAGGCGCGCTCGCTGCACAGGAACTCCACCAGGTCGGCCACTTCAGCCGTCGTGCCCAGGCGGCGCAGGGGGATTTGCGTGTCGACGATGTGCGAGGTGCCGGGCGACAGGATGGCCGTATCGATCTCGCCGGGCGCGATGGCATTGACGCGCACGTTCAGCGGCGCCATGTCGTTGGCCATTTCGCGCGTCAGCGACGCCAGCGCCGCCTTCGAACTGGCATAGGCCGAGCCGGCAAACGGGTGCACGCGGTAGCCGGCGATCGAGCACAGGTTCACGACGGCGCCATGCGCATTCGACAATTCCTGCGCGAAGCCGCGCGTCAGGGCCAGCGGCGCAAAGAAATTCGTGTTGTACATTTCCTGCCACGTCTGCATGTCGGTGGTCAGCGAATTGACGCGCGAGCCACCCGGTCCCTTCGGCGACACGCCCGCATTGTTGACCAGGGCGTGCAGTTTCGAGTCGCCCAGCATGGGGCGCAGCGTCTCGACCATCTGCCCGATCTGGCTCAGGTCCGACAAATCCATGCATACATGCGTGTTGTGCTCCTGGCTGCGCGGGCAGCCGCCGGGAATCGGGCTGCGCGAGACGGTGATGACCCTCCACCCCAGGCTGCGGAAGCGCTCCGCGACGGCGTGGCCGATGCCGCGGCTGGCGCCCGTAACGATGGCGGTTTTCTGTTCAATCTTGTGCTGGATGTTCGTCATGTTCTTCCTCGTCCTGTTCTTGTCCGGTTGCGCCGGCGTGGATGCGTTCCTGGCGCATGACATAGGCCAGCATCTGCGTCCCGCCGTCGAGAATGTCCTGTTCGATGGCGCGCCGCGCGGCCGCGCTGTCGCGCTGGCGCAGCGCGCTGATGATGGCGTGGTGGTGGCCCACCCGCATGTCGGGCGAAAAACTGGCGTATCCGGCGGCGATCAGGGGCGCCGTCTGCATCCACAGGTGGTCGACGAAGCGTTTTAAGGTCGGCATGCCGGCCGCCTGCGCCAGGCCCAGGTGAAACGCCTGGTTGCATTGCAGGGCCGCCGCCAGGTCGTGCCGCGCGATGGCCTCTTCATTCGCCTGCAGCAGGCGTTCCAGGTCGGCCAGGGTGGCGACGTCGATACGCTGCGCCGCCTCGGCAGCGCCCAAGCCTTCCAGTTCCAGGCGCAGCGCGCGGATTTCCAGGTAGCGCGCCACGCTCAGCACGGGCACGCGGAAGTCGCGCGGCGAGCGCAGCACCAGCGCCTCTTCCTGCACCAGCTGCAGCATGGCGTCGCGCACGGGCGTGACGCTGGTGCCCAGCTGCAGCGCCAGCTCGCGGATGCGCAGCCGGTCATTCGGCTGGAAGCGTCCGGCCGCCAGCGCTTCACGCAGCATGGCGTACACGGACTTGCCCAGGTTGACGTGCACCAGACTGTCCAATGGATGGTTCATGCGTTTTTTTGATCCTCGAAAAATTATGATGCATCATACATCAATGTGAAAAACAGTGTTTTTCCATGCGTGTGCCAGAGACAGGAAGCGCCGCCAGACCGTACAATCAGCCGCCACCGTATCGAAAGGAATGCACTTGAACTGGGATTATCCGCACGCCCATACCCTGCCCGTCACGCCCGAACCGGGTGACATCGACGGTTTGCAGCACACGAATAACGCCGTCTACGTGCGCTGGTGCGAGCATATCGCCTGGCACCATTCGGCCACCCTGGGGCTGGACCTGGACGATTACCGGCGCCTGGACCGGGCCATGGCGATACGCCGCGGCGAATACGATTACCTGCTGCCGACGCGGGCCGGCGAAGCGCTGACACTGGCTACCTGGCTGTGCGCCAGCGATGGCCGCTCCAGCATGGAACGGCGCTTCCAGCTGATCCGCGACAGCGACGGCGCCACCGTCGTGCGCGGACGCTGGGAATTGATCTGCATCGAATTGAGCAGCGGCCGCGCGCGCCGCCTGCCGCCCGAGTTCCTGGCCACGTACGAACCGGCCATCGTCGCGGCCGGCGCATGAACGCGGACGCCTGGAGCGCCGTTTTGCGCGCCGTTCAGCGAAGATGCGGGGCTTTTCTTGCGCCTCCGCAGTGCAACATGCATTTCGCTCCTGATTTGCCCGTTCATGCTTTAGAATCAGCGACCTCAGCCCCGTAAAAACAGGATAAAACATATGACGGCAGTCGGGATTACCGAACCACAAGAGCTCAAGCGCGGCCTGAAAAGCCGCCACATCCAGCTCATCGCCCTGGGCGGCGCCATCGGCACCGGCCTGTTTCTGGGCATCGCGCAAACCATCAAGATGGCCGGCCCTTCAGTGCTGCTGGGTTATGGCATCGCCGGCGTCATCGCCTTCCTGATCATGCGCCAGCTGGGCGAGATGGTGGTCGACGAACCCGTCGCCGGCTCCTTCAGCTATTTTGCCGACAAATACTGCGGCCACCTGCCCGGCTTTTTGTCGGGCTGGAATTACTGGGTGCTGTATGTGCTCGTCAGCATGGCCGAACTGACGGCCGTCGGCATCTACGTGCAGTACTGGTGGCCGGGCGTGCCCACCTGGGTCTCGGCGCTCATCTTCTTTTGCGTCATCAACGCCATCAGTCTGTTGAACGTCAAGGCGTTTGGCGAGATGGAATTCTGGTTCGCCCTCGTCAAGGTGGTCGCCATCATCGGCATGATCGTCTTCGGCGCGTACCTGCTAGCCTCCGGCGATGCGGGCCCGCAGGCGTCGGTGGCCAACCTGTGGCAGCACGGCGGATTCTTCCCGAATGGCTGGCAAGGCCTGGTGATGGCCATGGCCGTCATCATGTTTTCGTTCGGCGGCCTGGAACTGGTGGGCATCACGGCGGCCGAGGCGGACGATCCGAGCACGACGATTCCACGCGCCACCAACCAGGCCATCTACCGCATCCTGATTTTCTACATCGGCGCGCTGGGGATTTTGCTGTCGCTGTACCCGTGGCAAAACGTCGTCACCGGCGGCAGCCCGTTCGTGCTGATCTTCCATGCGCTCGACAGCAACCTGGTGGCCACGGCCCTGAACGTGGTGGTGCTGACGGCCGCCCTGTCCGTGTATAACAGCGGCGTGTACTGCAACACGCGCATGCTGTTCGGCCTGGCCAAGCAAGGCAATGCGCCGCGCGCGCTGCTGCACCTGAACCGCCGCGGCGTGCCGCTCGTCGCGCTGGGCGTATCGGCCCTGGCGACGGGCGCCTGCGTGGTGGTGAATTACTTCATGCCGGGCGAAGCGTTTGAAGTGCTGATGGGACTCGTGGTGTCGGCGCTGATCATCAACTGGGCCATGATCAGCTGGATCCATTTGCGCTTCCGCGCGCAGAAAAAAATCGAAGGCAAGACGACCTTGTTCCAGAGCCTGGGCTACCCGTTCACCAACTACCTGTGCCTGGTCTTCCTGGCCGGCATCCTGGTGATCATGTATCTGACGCCGGGCCTGCGCATCTCCGTCTACCTGATACCCGTGTGGCTCGCGGCGCTGGGCGTCGGTTACTGGATCAAGCAAAGCAAGGCCAAGGCATAGGCTGCTTGCGCCGTATCAAGCTGAAGAAAAAAAGCCCGTCTTCGCAGGAAGACGGGCTTTTTTCTTCAGCTTGGTTTTAAAACTGGCCGCGCAGGGTCAGTTGCCAATTGCGCGGCGTGCCACAGTAGTTGGCATTCGTCACTGAGCCGACGCGCTCGTAATACACGCGGTCGAACAGATTGTTGACATTCAGGCTCAAGGTCCAGCGCGGATCGATCCGGTATTGCGCCATGAGGCCAACGACGGCATAGCCGCCCTGCGTGAAATCGTAGGCATTGCCGTCGACCTTGCCCGCCACGTAGGTACTGCTCTGGATGATGGCATTGCCGCCCACCTTCCATTGCGACAGCGCGCCCGGCAAGGCGTAGGCGCTAGTGACCTTCAACATATGCCTGGGCGTGATGCTGCTGTAATCGGTGTGCGTGCTCTCGTCCTTCGTCTGGTTGTAGGTGTAGCCGGCCGTGCCTTGCCAGCCCGTGCCGAGCTCGCCGCCCAGCTCCATGTCGACGCCCCGGCTGGTGACTTTGCCTTGCGCCAGGTAGCAGCAGTTGCCCGCGAACGGATACTCGGTGTACGGGTAGCGCATGTCCTGCACCCCGGTGCCCGTGCGCTGCACGTCAAAGACACTTAAGGTCGCGTTCAGCAGGCCATCCATCAATTCGCCCTTGAGGCCAGCCTCGATGCTCTTGCCGCGGATCGGCGGCAGGGAAGTGCCAGGCAGAGGCGCCGCTTTCAGCAAGGCTTGCGGTTTGAAGATGGAGGAATAGCTGAGGTAGGCAGACCACTTGTCGCTCACATCGACAATCACGCCGCCATACGGCGTGAGCTTGGTCGGTTCGCTGAAGGGCGTGTCCGTATCGAGTTGCAATACCCCTTGTTCATCGGCCAGATACGTCACCTGGCCAAAGCTGTAGCGGCTGGCCCGCGCGCCGGCGATCAGGTGCAAGCGGTCAGTGGGATGCAAGCGCAGCATGCCGTACGCGGCCTTCTGTTCCTGCGTCCATGGCTCGAACACATAGCTGAGCGGTACGTCCAGGTCAGGATTCCAGGCATTGCGGTGGAACACATCGGCTGGCACGGCCCAGTTATCCACGGGCTTGCCCGTGCCCCAGCGCGCCTTCACCCGCTGCCAGTCGACACCAGCCAGGAATTCATGGGTGCGGCCCAGCACGGCAAATGTGCCACTGAGGCTGATATCGGCCACGTCCTGCCGGTTCTTCACCTCGTAGCGCCCGCCTCCCCACAAGGGGCCCTGACCAGTCTTCGGATCGACGGCGCCGTTGGCAAACGCCGTATCCGAGATAATATCCATATTGCTGTGGGTCAAATTGACCTTGAGTTTCCAGCGGTTGGCGAACTGGTGTTCGAACTGTCCGAACACCTCGCTGGCCGTGCGGTCATTGAAAGCCCACGGCTGGGTCAAGCTGGCACTGCGCGGCAAGCCGATATTGCGGCCGTCGCTATAGCGCGGCAAGCCGCTGCCGTAGCCATTGTCATGTTGCCGTCCATAGCTGGCGCCCACGGTCAGCAGGCTGCTGCGCCCCAGATCCGCTTCCAGTACGCCGTAGAGCTGCGGCTTTTCCACGCTGCGGTCATCGAGGTGATAGTCGCGCTGCTCATACACGGCCACGGCGCGGCCCCGCAGTCGCCCCTCGTCGGCCAGCGGGCCCGTCATGTCCACGGTGGCGCGGCGGTTATTCCAGCGGCCCAGCGATGCTTCGGTAATGATCTGGCGCTCGGCCAGGGGCTTCTTGCGCGCCAGATTGATGATGCCGCCCGGATCGCCTATGCCGCCCAACAATCCCGATGCGCCGCGCATCACTTCCATGCGGTCATAGAAGGCCATGTCTTGCTGCGCATCGTAGGAAAACGCGCCCAGCGCCAGCGGCGAACCGCCATCGATCTGCATGCTGGTGATCTGGAAGCCGCGCGAATAGAAATTGTAGGCATTGAAGCTGGCGCGGTTGGCAACGATGCCCGGCGTGAGCTTCAGGGTATCGCTGATGTCCACCAGGCGCTGGTCATCCATTTGCTGGCGCGTTACCACCGAAACGGACTGGGGAATTTCGCGGAACGACTGGTCGCTCTTCGAGGCGATGCTCGTCACGCGGCTGGTATAGGAGCCGCTACCTTCCGTGGTGCCATCGTGTGCGCGCCGCTCCATGACCTTGACGGCAGGCAAGACCTGCGGTGCCGCGCCAGCCTCGGCACCCGCTTTCCTCAGCAGATAGCCACCGGTGGCGCCGGGAATGGCGTGCAGGTCCGACCCGGCCAGCAAGGCGGCCAGGCCATCCTGGAGCGCATACCTGCCCTGCAAGCCAGGCGATAATAGGCCTTCCGCCAGGGCCGGCGCGAACGACAGGGTGATGCCTGCCTCGCTGGCGAACTGGTACAGCGCCTGGCTCAGGGGCCCGGCGGCAATGGCGTAGCTGCGCTTGGCGTCGGCCGCCTTGGCCGCTTCGGCCGCCTGTGCGCCAGCCATGCCCACGCCGGCAAGACCTGCCGACAACAGCGCACCGCGCAGGGCGGCTGCCAGCAGATGGAGCCGGAAGCGGTGCGCTGGCTGGCTGGGGGTGCGTGGAGGGTGAAGCTCGATTACTGTTTGCTGCATAACAATCCCTTGGATAAAGTCAGTCGAAAAGCTGCTCTCTCTGACTTGCCGGACGGGATGTAAAAAGGGGCCAGTTTTTTTTGATTTCCTGCTACAACAATGGCATCAGCTGGATGGCGCCGCCACCACGGTGAGCCAGTACGGCGTGCGCGACAGGATAGCGACGGGCAAGGTTTGCTGCAGTACATCGAGTGCCTGGTCGATATTATCGGTGCGAAAGATGCCCGAAATGCGCAAGCCGGCCACGGCTGGATCGCAGCGCAGGATGCCTCGGCGATAGCGGGCCAGTTCCAGCAAAAAATCATCGAGGCGCATTTTGTCTGCCAGCAGCAGGCCACGCTGCCAGGCCGTTTGCGCCGCCCCCGAGCGTTGTGCCGCTCCGATGGCCTGTGCGCTGAAACTGGCATGAAAACCGGCCGGCACGACCACGGGCCGCGCCACGGCACTGGCGCGTACTTCCACCGCATGGGCCAGCACGGCGAGTTCCGTGCGCCCCGCGTACTGGCGCACGGCAAAGCGCGTTCCCAACGCACGCAGGCTGCCTTGCGCCGTGCGCACCCGGAACGGCCGCGCGCGGGCATCGCTCGCCGTCTCGATCAGCATCTCGCCTTCACGCAAGATCACCAGCCGCTGCTGCCCGTCAAACACGACATCGGCTGCCGACGCCGTATTGAGCGTCAGCACGCTGCCATCGTCCAGGATAAAACTGGCTTGCTCGCCCGTTGCGGTGCGATAAGCGGCACGCTGGCTGTAGTGCCATGCCAGCGGCGAAACCAGTGCCACGGCGGCCAATACCTTCAAGGCCGCGCGCCGCTCGCGCTGCCGCCCCAGAGTGGCTTGCCCGATATCGGTCGGCACGGCGCCGAAGGTGCGCGCCAGTTCATTGGCCGCTTGCCACGCGCGCTCGTGCTCCGGACTCTGCGCGCACCATTGCGCCAGCCGGACATGCTCGCGCGCCGTCATCTCGTCGCCATGCAGCTTGACCAGCCAGGCGGCGGCATCGTGCACGATGCGACGATCGACGGGCACCGTACTCACAGCATCAGGCTCAGGCACTGTGCGAAGCCTTGCTGCATATACCGCTTCACCGTGCGCAAGGGAATACCCAACCGCTCGACGATCTGCGGATAGGTCAAGCCTTCCAGCTGCGACAGCAAGAACACGCTGCGCACCTTGGCCGGCATGGCATCGAGCATGGCATCGAGCCGTTGCAAGGCTTCCAGCACCAGCAGGCGCTCTTCGGGGGAAATGGCGACGGCATCGGGCTGGCCGGCCAGCGCAGCCAGCCAGGCTTGCTCCAGCGAGCGGCGGCGGAACAGGTCGATCATCAGTCCATTGGCGACCGTGCGCAAGTAAGCACGCGGTTCGCGCATGGGCACTGCCGCGCCCTGCTTGCCGGTACGGTAGCCCGTGACGATGCGCACAAATGTATCGTGCGCCAGGTCGGCCGCATCGAAGGAACAGCCGAGCTTGCGCTGCAGCCATGTCCTGAGCCAGCCATGGTGTTCGCTATACAGCACCGTGATGGTCGAGCCATGGGGGTCGGCAGAAACAGGCGCGGCAATCATGCGGGCACTTTCAGGAGAGCATCAATAATAAATGAGAATCATTATTAATTGTAGCCATATGCGCGTGCCCGCGCAAGTTTCCCCGAGCAATGATGCCGGTTTGCTCCCTAGACCGCGCCCGCAGTCTTGTCGTCCTCCGCGGGCAGCACATCGGCTTGCCACAGGCTGATGGCATGGCCCGCATACGACTGCAGCAGCACGTCATCGCCCAAGGTCTGCAATAATTTCTCGCGCTGCTCCGCCTTTTTCTCGGGCGTCATGCCCTGCTCGCCCGTCTTGTATGGCCCCAGCACGGAGACCAGGTCGCGCATCAGCGAATGGTCGGTCGGCGTGGTGACATCCGACTCCACCTTGCCCAGCATAAATTTCGTGATGTGGGTCGACTGGCTGGCCGCCTGTTGCAGGCTGGCCTTGACCAGCTTGCCATCCTTGTAGCCTATTTGCGCATCGCTGCTGGCCGTATCCTCGATCTGGTGATACGTGTAGTTTTGCGACTCCACCCTGTCGGTCAGGCGCAGGGCCACGCCCGGGACCAGCGTTTCGTGGAAACTGGCGCTCAGCTTAGATTGCTGCTGCTGGCGGATCGAGCGGTCATTCTGGCTGGCGCCGGTAATACTGGTCTTTTGCGACAGTTCGTACTGGAATCCATCTTTTTCCGACGAACGCATGGGATTGCTGAATGCCGCCGTTTGCGTGACCGATGCGCTAAAGTCCGGCAAGCCCGTGACCATGGCGCGGTCTGCGGCGGCCAGCTGCCATTTTCCCTGTTCCGGCAGGCCCGTGCTGGCTGGCGACACGGGGACATTGCTGTGCACGGCCGTAAACGCATCCTTGAACATGGACATCAGCGCGGCGTCGCCGTGGCCGCGCCAGGAAGCCTGATCGATCTGCTTGATGTAGCTGTTCATGGCCTTCGCCTGGCGCTCCTTGCTGCCCAGGGCGTTCAGCTGGCTGGCGTCGACTTTCACGTCCAGCGAGCCCGCCACGCCCGTGAAGCTGACCTTGCGCTGCGTGCTGTCGGCCTGAAAATCCAGGGTTTGCGTGCTTTGCGGCTCGCCGCGCACCAGCACTTCCGCGTGCAGGTTCACCGATCCCAGCACTTCCTGGTCGAATTGCATCAAGCCGGCCAGCCTGACCTTCGGCGTGCCCTGCGCCATGCCGCCGATGGCTTGCTGAAACGCTTCCGACAAGTCACCCAAGGCCTTGACCTCTGCGTCGCCGAGTTCGCCGCTGGTCGTCATGCGCACGGCCAGGCCGTCATCCTGGCTGTCGAGCGACAGCTTGACCTCGACGCCGCTTTTGGTGGTGATGCTGAGGCTGACCTTGTCCTGGCCATTGCCATGCAGGCTGGCCGGCGCAATGCCCTCCACCTCGGCGTAAGCGGCAGGCTGCGTGCGCGCCGGCGGCTGCAGCAGCGCTTGCGACACATTGCGCACGCCGCCCTTGAGCTGGTCCAGCAAGGCCGCGCCCAAGCCGCTGAAACGCCCGCCAAACGATGCGTACGGGGCAAAATTTTTCGTCATCTGGTCGCTGACGTCGTCGCGCGACGGGCTTTCCCACACCTTGGGCGATGGCAGCAGGTAGGAGATGGCCGGCATCTCCCCTCCTTCCGCCCCAAAGGCAACGATGGTCGATGGCGTGGACGCCGGCACGGCCGGCGCGTCCGCCCGGCTGGCCGTGACGCCAGACACACGGGACGGGGACGCATTCCAGCTCGGGATCGGGGAGACGGAAGTCATGGTGATGTAGCCTTGTAAAACAAAAACAGATACATGGATAAAATATTGCCCATTTTAATTTTCTGGCAACCCTACATGCGCCCGCAATCCAGCACCGCCACGGATTGAACGTGTTGGCGAGCAATTGCATGGCAATACTGTTTTAACGGCAAGAAACGGAAAAGCATGAGCGTCGGGGAAATGAAACATTTTCATGCCGCTGGCCTCGTCTGCTCCCAACAAGTTCAATCACAGCAGGGAATGTCCATTAAAATGCCACTATGGAACACAAGATTCTGCGCGCGCCGCTGGCCAGCTTTACCGACTTGTTGCTCGATGCCGTGTGCATGGTCGACGTGGAGGGGCGCTTTGTCTTCGTCAGCACCGCCTGCGAACGCATCTTCGGCTACACACAGCAGGAAATGATCGGCAAGCGCATGCTCGACATGGTCGCTCCCGCCGACCGCGCCCGCACCCTCGCCGCCGCGCAAGCCATCATGGATGGCCATGCGCAGACGCACTTTGAAAACCGCTACCTGCGCAAGGATGGCAGCCTGGCGCACATCATGTGGTCCGCCCGCTGGTCCGCCGCCGACCAGCTGCGCGTGGCGGTGGCGCGCGACATCACCTTGCTGAAACAGGCCCAGGCAAAGCAGGCAGCACTGTACGCCATCTCCGAAGCCATGCACGCGACGCAAGACTTGCCCGCCCTGCTGCACCGCATCCAGCTCATCATCGGTGAACACTTGCCCGCGCGCAGCCTGACCTTGCTGCTGCATGACGAACACGGCATACAGCCTCCCATGACATCCCATGCCGAGGACAGCGCGCCCCAGCCAACGTCGTCCCTGGCCAGCCTGCTGTGTGACGAAGTCCTGCGCAGCGGCCGTCCCCTGCGTCTGCAGGCGGGACAACTGGCTGGCCTGCCGGCGGCGCTGCAAACGGCGGCCTGCGCCCTGTCCTCGTGCTGGCTTGCCGTGCCGCTATATTCCTCCATGGGCAGCATCGGGGCGCTGGCCTTGCAGGGCGGCCAGGATGCCGTCATCGGCACGGAGCAAGACCAGGATTTGCTGCAATTTGTCGCCAAGCAACTTGCCACCGCCATCGAGCGCCGGCAGTTGCAGACGCAGATGCAGTTCATGGCCATGCACGATGAGCTGACCCGCCTGCCGAACCGCCGCCTGTTCCACGACCGCCTGCACACGGCGTTCGCGCGCGCGCACCGGCAGGAAGTCCGGCTGTCGCTGCTGTTCCTGGACCTCGACAACTTCAAGCGCGTCAATGACGACCACGGCCATGCCTGTGGCGACCTGCTGCTGCAAACGGTGGCGAGCCGCCTGCGCGATTGCATGCGCGAAACCGACACCCTGGCCAGGATGGGCGGCGATGAATTCGTCGTGCTTCTGGAAAGCAATACCGCGCCGGTGGACGTCAGCCTGATCGAGCAAAAGATCCATGCGGCCCTGGCCACGCCGCTGCACCTGGGCAACGGACAGCAATTGCAGATCGCCGTCAGCATCGGCGTGGCCCACTATCCGGAAGACGGCGACACCATGCAACTGCTGCTGCGCCACGCGGACCGGGCCATGTATGCCTCGAAGGTGCTGGCGGCCGCCTCGCGCTAGCGGCCGCCAGCTCCTGGCGATAGTGCCCCTATGCTATACTTTTCGGCGATGCTAAGACTCTTCAAAACATGGCTGATCCTGCTACTGATCACGACGGTGCCGCTGCAAGCGGCCGCCGCGGGCGCCATGCTGCTATGCGCGCCGCTCGCTGACGAGCCTGCCACCGCGATGACAGCGGCCTGCCAGCAGCATGCTGCGCGGTCATCCGCCATGCCGGACAGCGCCGGCACGCCAGAAGACAACGAGACCCCAGCCCAGCACCCCGCGTGCGGCGCCTGCGCCGGCTTTTGCCTGGGCGCGCTGATGCCGCCCTCCCTCGCCCTGCCTGCCGCCGCCTGCAGCGGTGCGCAACAAGTCACCATCGCCACGGCCACCTTGCTGGCGGGATTCATTCCCGACGGCCCGCGCAGGCCGCCGCGACCGCTTTCCGCTTAAATTCCAAGCTCGTCCCAAGCAGGCCACCAAGGTGGCCACGATAACCTTACTGCGTCTGAAAGCGACACATGATCAAACATTTCTTGGTGCGCGGCGCCTTCGCCGCCATGCTGGGCCTGCCCACGTTCGCCATGGCAGCCCTGCCCGTCATTGAAGTCTACAAGAGCGCCTCCTGCGGCTGCTGTTCCGCATGGATCAAGCACCTGGAAGCGAACGGTTTTACGGTACGCGCGAAGAATGTCGAGATGCCGGCGCAATACCGCAAGCTGGCCGGCATTCCCGACGCGCTCGGTTCCTGCCACACGGGCCTCGTCAACGGCTACGCCATCGAAGGCCATGTGCCGGCCAGCGAGATCAAGCAGTTGCTGCGCGAGAAACCCAAGGCGAAAGGCCTGGCCGTGCCGGCAATGCCGATGGGCTCGCCAGGCATGGAAGGACCGCGCAAGGATGCGTATGACGTCCTGCTGGTCAAGAGCAATGGCAGCACCGAGGTCTACAAGCACTACCAATAACCCTGATGGGAAATGAAAAACGCCGCCGGAATCGCTTCCGGCGGCGTTTTTTTATCAGGCAGCAGTCAAGGACTGACTGCCTTCATGACTGCATCAGATGCTGTCCAGCACGGCATTCAGGCTGGCGCTAGGACGCATGACCGCTTCCGTCTTCGCCGGATCTGGCAGGTAGTAGCCGCCGATATCCGTTTCCTTGCCTTGTACCGCTTTCAGCTCGGCAACGATCTTTTCTTCGTTGTCCGCCAGGGCTTTGGCTACTGGCGCAAAATGCGCTGCCAGTTCCGCATCGTCCTTCTGCGCTGCCAGGGCTTGCGCCCAGTACATGGCCAGGTAGAAATGGCTGCCGCGGTTGTCCAGCTCGCCGGTACGTGGCGATGGAGACTTGTTGTTGTCCAGCAGCTTGCCAGTGGCTTCGTCCAGGGTTTTCGCGAGGATTTTGGCCTTCGCATTGCCCGTCTTGATGCCCATGTCTTCCAGCGACACGGCCAGGGCCAGGAACTCGCCCAGCGAATCCCAGCGCAGATGGTTTTCTTCCACCAGTTGCTTGACGTGTTTCGGTGCCGAACCGCCGGCGCCCGTTTCGTACATGCCGCCACCGGCCATCAGCGGCACGATCGACAGCATCTTGGCGGAGGTGCCCAGTTCCAGGATCGGGAACAGGTCGGTCAGGTAGTCGCGCAGGATGTTGCCGGTCACCGAGATGGTGTCCAGGCCGCGGAAGGCGCGTTCCAGCGTGTAGCGCATGGCGCGCGTCTGCGACATGATCTGGATGTCCAGGCCCTTGGTGTCGTGATCCTTCAGGTAAACCTGTACCTTCTTGATGACTTCATTCTCGTGCGGACGGTAGGAATCGAGCCAGAACACGGCAGGCATGCCCGAGTTGCGCGCGCGCGTGACGGCCAGCTTGACCCAGTCGCGGATCGGCGCGTCCTTGACCTGGCACATGCGCCAGATATCGCCCTCTTCCACCGTTTGCGTCAGCAGCACTTCGCCCGTTTCCAGGTCGGTGATGTTGGCGATGCCGCCTTCCGGCACTTCAAACGTCTTGTCGTGCGAACCGTATTCTTCCGCTTGCTGCGCCATCAGGCCCACGTTCGGCACGGTGCCCATGGTCTTCGGATCGAAGTTGCCATGCCATTTGCAGAAGCCGATCATTTCTTGGTAGATGCGCGCGAAAGTCGATTCCGGCATGACTGCCTTGACGTCTTTCGGACGGCCATCGGCGCCCCACATCTTGCCGCCGATACGGATCATGGCTGGCATCGACGCATCGACGATGATGTCGTTCGGCGAATGGAAGTTGGTGATGCCCTTGGCCGAATCGACCATGGCCAGTTCCGGACGGTTGGCGTGGCAGGCGTGCAAATCTTTCAGCACTTCATCTTTTTGCGACGCTGGCAGGGTTTCGATCTTGTCGTACAGGTTGCTCATGCCATTGTTGACATTCACGCCCAGCTTGTCGAACAGGGCCGCGTGCTTGGCGAACGCGTCCTTGTAGAAGATGCGCACGCAGTGGCCGAAAACGATCGGGTGCGAAACCTTCATCATCGTGGCCTTGACGTGCAGCGAGAACATCACGCCCGTCTTGAAGGCGTCGTCGATTTCTTTCTCGTAGAACTCCAGCAGCGCTTTCTTGCTCATGAACATGCTGTCGATGATTTCACCTGCTTGCAGGGAAACCTTCGGTTTCAGCACGATGGTCTTGCCCGAGGCCGTGACCAGTTCCATCTTGACGTCGCGGGCCTTTTCCAGGGTCAGCGATTTTTCGCCATGGTAGAAGTCGCCATGGTGCATGTGCGAGACGTGCGTTTGCGACGATTGGCTCCACTCGCCCATCGAGTGCGGGTGCTTGCGCGCATACTCTTTGACGGCCTTCGGTGCGCGGCGGTCGGAATTGCCCTCGCGCAGGACCGGGTTGACCGAGCTGCCGATGCACTTGCCGTAGCGGGCTTTCAGGGCCTTGTCTTCGTCCGTCTTCGCATCTTCCGGATAGTCCGGCAGCTTGTAGCCGCGGCCTTGCAATTCGCGCACGCAGGCGATCAGCTGGCCTTGCGAGGCACTGATGTTCGGCAGTTTGATGATATTGGTGTCCGGATTCTGGGTCAATTTGCCCAGTTCAGCCAGGGTGTTCGGGACTTTTTGCGCGTCCGTCAGGAATTCTGGAAATTCAGCCAGTACACGTGCCGCCACCGAAATATCGCTGGAAACGACGTCCACGCCAGCCGGCGCGGTGAATTTTTTGATAATTGGCAGCAGGGAATACGTCGCGAGCAGCGGCGCCTCGTCAGTCAGCGTGTAGATGATTTTGGATTTTTGTGTTGCCATGTTCATTCCCTTGTATGCGGTGATGCCTGGTGGTTAACTTTCTTCATTCCAAACACAGGACGGTTAGCCTTGCTTTGGACGGCTAGTGTGCCGGCGGTGACGCCGTGCTTGCCCACCACGTATTTTAGACTGTCCTGCCGCTGTTTGTGTATCCGATGGCGACGAATCTTATATAAGACAGCAAATATCCGGATCTGAAGGCCCAGGATGGCCATTTTCCGTGCGGAAATGCCCTCCAGGCACGCGCGCGGCATGGACATGAGCGTGGCAGCAATGACTATGCTAATCATTATAAATCGTAATGATTCTCATTTATAATGTCGTGCATGCAATTCTTCCCTACTAACTTCATACACTCGCCCTCGATGCCCATTCCACAGTCCCCACCCACCTATCCCCACCTCACCACCCGGCTGATCCTCGCCGGCCTGCTCGTTGCCAGCGTGACGCCGCAGGCGATCGCCCAGGCGGCGGCCGATGCATCCTCCCCGCTCGCCACTGTGCTGGTGAATGGCCAGGCCGAAGCGGATGCCGGCGGACAGATCGCCAAAAGCGCGCGCGCCGGCCTGCTCGGTGAAAAAGACTTGCTCGATACGCCGTTCAGCGTCAACAGCTACACCAGCCAGCGCATGCTGGACCAGCAGGCGCTGACCCTGGCCGAGGTGCTGGGCGGCGACCCGTCCACCCGCTTCACGGGCCAGATCGGCGGCGTCACGGATTCCTTCTTCATCCGCGGCTTTCCCCTCAACGAAGGTAATCTGAGCGAAGTGGCGTTTGACGGCGTGTATGGCGTGTCGCCGAATTACCACCTGTTTACGGAATACCTGCAGAGCGTGGAAGTGCTCAAGGGACCGGCCGCCCTGCTGTACGGCATGTCGCCAAACGGCGGCGTGGGCGGCGTCGTCAATGCCGTGCCGAAACGCTCGCTGCCGCGCGACCTGACGCGCCTGACCGTCGACTACGGCTCGGGTTCGCAGGCTGGCGCGGCCATCGACGTCAGCCGCCGCTTCGGCGAGGAGCGGCGTTTCGGCATCCGCTTCAATGGCTTGCACCGCCAGGGCAAGACGCCGCTCGACCACCAGACGTCGCGCGCGGAAGTGGCCGCTGTCGCCCTCGATTACCAGGGACAACGGCTGCGCGCCTCGCTTGACCTGATCGAGCAATACCAATGGATCGACGCGCCCACGCGCCCCTTCCTCGTGGCCGCGCGCCTGCCCGTGCCGGCAGCGCCCGATGGCCGCCGCAATATCGCCCAATCCTGGGGCTGGTGGAAGTCCAACGACCTGGCCACCCTGGGCAAGCTCGAATACGACCTGAACGACAAGGTCACCGTCTTTGCCGATGTGGGCGGCACGCGCTCCGATGTATCGCGCTATTCGGACCAGACGCCGACCATCACCAGCGCGGCCGGTGACATGACGGTCACGCCCATGAACTGGAAATTCCGCGTGCGGCGCGCCAGCGGCGACACGGGCGTGCGCGCGCGCTTTCGCACGGGCGGCGTCGAGCATGCGCTGGTCGTGATGGGCAATGTCTACCAGGACGAATTTGGCAGCGTGAGCAATTCCGGCAAGCTCATCACTTCGAACATCTACCATCCCGTGGCCGTACCCGACCCCGGCATTCCCGCGCCGGCACGCGCGCCGAAGCTGTCCGCCTCCACCCTCTCCAGCCTGGCCGTGGCCGACACCCTGGACATGCTGGACCAGCGCGTGCAACTGACCCTGGGCGTGCGCCGCCAGCTGGTCGAAGCAAAAAACTACCATGCGACGACGGGCGCGCTGACCACGCACTACAAGCAGGGCGCCCTGACGCCGCTGGCCGGCATCGTCGTCAAGCCATGGCGCCACGTGTCGCTGTATGCGAACTATATCGAGGGCTTGAGCAAGGGCGATATCGCGCCGAACATCGCCAGCAACGCGGGCCAGGTCTTCGCTCCCTACAAGAGCAAGCAGTATGAAGTGGGCACGAAGGCCGATTTCGGCGTGGTGCTGGCGACCCTGGCCTTGTTCCAGGTGACTAAACCCAGCGGCCAGCTGTATGGCAAGGTCTACAGCATGGACAGCGAGCAGCGCAACCGGGGCCTGGAACTGAACCTGTCCGGCGCCGCCAGCAAGACCGTGCGCCTGCTCGCCGGCATCACCCTGCTCGACGGGCGCCTGGTGAAAACCAACAACGCCGCCACCATGGGCAAGCGCCCCGTGGGCGTCCCCACGTCCATGGCCAACCTGGGCGGCGAATGGGACTTGCCGTACTGGCCCGGCTTGACGGCCACGGGCGCCGCCAGCTACACCAGCAAGCAGTTTGTGGACCAGGCGAATCTGCAATCCGTGCCTTCATGGACCAAGGTCGACCTGGGCCTGCGCTACCGCACGGCCATCGCCGGCAAGGCGACCACCTTGCGCGCCGGCCTGATGAACGCGTTCGACCGCCACTACTGGGCCGGCGTGGCCTCGTATGGCACCGTTTCGCAATCGGCGCCCCGCACCGTGCAACTGTCGGCTGCCGTGGATTTTTGACGAGCGCCGGCATCCGGCATCGCCCGGCTGGCGCGTGCACTGCGCGCCAGCCGCAAAGTCAGAAACAATAAAAACAGCAAGAAGCAGACCAAGCCACCGCCGAAGGTGCCAGGACCCACTACTGATCCTGGCATCATCGGCAAACGGCGACACTCCCGCAACGGCTCGATACGCCGCACCGCCCCGCATTCCAGTCCTCCCTGCCACCTCCCGGCACACGGCCGCCGCCATCGCGCATGCGGCGCTGCGTGAACACAATCGCAACACCGAACGACAACTACATTGATATTTATCAAATTGAGTGCCCGATGCCTGGGCTACTGTCGGTGCCATCTTTGATTTGAAACAGAAACTCTGCTGCCAAGAATCGACCGTACCAGACACAACGCCAGTTCTCGCCAGGCTTTTCACTCCCCAGCCGATAACGCTCGCCAAGTGCGGTAACACCCTGCGTTCCCCCTCCCTTGCCTACACGTGCTGGGGAAACTTTTGCTAGCGATTTTGCGGCTTTTTGATTAATGAACGTTAAAAAGGAATTTCGTATGAGCACGTATTCTGACATTTGCATCGTTGGCGCCGGCATCGGAGGCTTAACTTGCGCCAACAACCTGATCGACGCCGCCGCCGGCAGGAACCTGCGCATCCGCGTATTCGACCTGAATGCCACCGTAGGCGGCCGCATCCAGTCGCGGAAAATAGATGGCGAGGAAATCGCCGAACTCGGCGCCGCCCGCTACTCGCCGCAGCTGCATCCGCATTTCCAGCAACTCATGCAAGGCAGCGGCTTGCCGCATGCGGTCTACCCGTTCACCGAGGTCATCTCCCACGATAGCGTGCTGGAAGAGCTGAAGGCAACGCTGGATGAGCTGAGCCCGATGCTGAAAATGCATCCGAACGACTCCTTCCTCGAGTTCGTCAGCCATTACCTGGGCGCCGCCAAGGCCAGCCACATCATCAAGGCGACCGGCTATGACGCCCTGCTGCTGCCGATGGTGTCGGCGGCCATGGCCTACGACATCATCAAGAAGCACCCGGAAACGCAGCACTTTACGGAAAACGCCGCCAACCAGTGGCATTATGCCACCGACGGCTACCACGAATTGCTGTGCCAGTTGCAGCACCAGGCCCAGGTCGCCGGGGTGGAATTCAGGCTCGAACACCGCTTGCTGTCCGTTGAAAAATCGGGCGCCGACCATGTGCTCGCCTTCAGCCACCATGGCGACACGCAGATGCACCGCACGCGCCATCTGGTGATGGCCATCCCGCCGTCCGCCATGCCGCGCCTGAACCTGGATTTCCCGAACGCCTGGAGTCCGTTCCAGTACGACTCGCTGCCCCTGTTCAAGGGATTCTTCACGTTCGACACAGCCTGGTGGGATGCGCTGGGGCTGACCGACAAGGTGCTGATGGCGGCAAATCCCCTGCGCAAGATCTACTTCAAGAGCGACAAATACGTGCTGTTCTACACCGACAGCAAAAGCGCCACCTACTGGCGGGACAGCCTGGAGCTTGGTGAAGACGTGTACCTGGAGCGTGTCCGCAGCCACCTGGAAGAAGTCCTGCCGCTCGATGGCCAGCCGCTGCCGCAGATCAAGGCGCACTTTCACAAGTTCTGGCCGCATGGCGTCGAGTTTTGCGTGGAGCCGGAAGCCGACCACCCGGCCATCCTGCTGCACCGGGACGGCATCATCTCCTGCTCGGATGCCTATACCGCGCATTGCGGCTGGATGGAAGGCAGCCTGATCAGCGCCCAGCACGCCAGCGGCCTGTTGCTGCAGCGGCTCGATCAACGGACGGAAGAAGAAGCTGCCAACGATACCTTCATCACTTCCTCGACCGAGCGCGCATGAGCCTACTTGACTTCCCCCGTCTGCATTTTCGGGGTTTTGCCCGCGCCAATGTGCCGACGGGGAATCGCAATACGCACGGCAACATCGATATCGCCACGAATGCGGTATCGATGGCGGGCGAGGCTGTCGACCTGAGCCGGCCGCCAGCCGAATTCCATGCGTACCTGAAACAGCTCGCCCCCCGCTTCAACGCACAGGGCAAGCCCGATCCGGACGGCATCTTCAGCCAGGCGGCAGGCTATAATTTTTGTGGAAACAACCATTTCTCGTGGGAAAACGCGCGGATCACGGGCGTCCAGCTGTGCGATGGCGAAGTCGATACCCAGGACGCGCTGGTGGGCGCCAAGCTGGGCCTATGGGGCCACTACAACGAGTACCTGCGCACGACGTTCAACCGCGCCAGGTGGATCGACAATAACCCGGCGCAGCCCGACACCACGCTGATCTACGCGGGCCAGTTCACCTTGAGCGACAAGCTGGCCACGCCCAATACGCCCACGCTGTTCACGGCCGACATCGCGCAGGCGCACTCGGTGCGCTGGCTCGGCAGCGGCCATATCACGGAACGCAGCGGGCATTTCCTGGACGAGGAATTCGGCCGCGCCAGGCTGTTCCAGTTTTCCGTGGCCAAGCAGGACCCGCATTTCCTGTTCAATGCAGACCTGCCGCTGCCGGCCAGTATGCATGCCTTGCAGCAAGCCCTGGCCGACGACGAGGTGCTGGGCCTGACGGTGCAGTACTGCCTGTTCAATATGTCAACGCCGCAAAAACCCGATTCGCCCGTGTTCTACGACCTGGCCGGCAGCATCGGCCTGTGGCGGCGCGACGAGCTGGCCACCTATCCGGCCGGCCGTCTGCTGCAGCCGCGCCAGGGCAGCCTGGGGCCGGTGCTGGTGAAAGTGCATGCGGACCGCATCTCGTTAAACATGCCGACCGCCATTCCCTTCACTACGCGCGACATAGGCGCCGTCTCGGAACAGCATCCCACGCATGCCCTGGGCGGCAAGCAAGCGCTGGGCGACCTGCTGCTGCATGACGGCGCCGGCACCGTTCTGGCGCGGATTCCCGAGCAGCTGTACCGCGACTACTGGCGCAATCACGGCGTCTTCGACGTGCCGCTGCAGCACGCTGGCGCGGCGCCAGGCTCGCTCAGCCTGGGCAGCGCGCAGGCGCAGTGGGACGAAGCCGACTGGGTGCTGCAATCGGACAGCAACCAGCTGTACCTGGAAGCGCCGAACCGGAACAAGCACGAGCAATTTCCGCAGACCATCACCGTACAAAGCCGCTTCCGCGGCGAGCTGGCGGCGCCTCCGTCCTTGGCGGAGGCGGAAGACGGCGCGCTGCTGGCAGTGGAGCAGCAACCGTCGCCGCTCGGGCACGGCTACACGGCGCTGACGCTGACGGGGCGCAAGCCGGGCGCGACCCGCATCATGCTGGGCACAGGCAAGGCCAAGCAATACCTCGGCGTGCGCGTGCTGCCCGACGACTGGGACCTCGACGACGTGCCGGCCGAACAGGTCGACTACGCCTTCCTCTACCGGCATGTGATGAGCTACTACGAGCTCGTGTATCCCTTCATGTCGGACAAGGTCTTCAGCCTGGCGGACCAGTGCAAGTGCGAAACGTATTCGCGCCTGATGTGGCAGATGTGCGATCCGCAGAACCGCGACAAGAGCTACTACATGCCCAGCACCCGCGAACTGTCGCTGCCAAAATCGCGCCTGTTCCTGAAATACCTGACGCAGGTCGAGGCGGCAGCGGCGGCCAAGGCGGCGGCACCGGAACCGGCCGCGCCGCATGCCATCGGCTGCAAGACGGAACTGATCGACGAGCTGAAAAAAGCCATCGATCTGGAACTGTCGCTGATGCTGCAATACCTGTATGCCGCGTATTCGATTCCCAATTATGCGCAGGGGGCGGCCCTGGTGCAGTCCGGCCGCTGGCTGCCGGCCGAACTGGAACTGGCCTGCGGCGCCGAAGACCGGCGCCGCAACAGCGGCACGCGCGGCGCGCTGCTGGAAATCGCCCATGAAGAAATGATTCACTACCTATTGGTGAACAATGTATTGATGGCGCTTGGCGAACCGTTTTACAGCGGTACCCCGCTGCTGGGCCAGCAGGCGCGCCAGCGTTTCGGCCTGGACACGGAATTTGCGTTCGAACCATTTTCCGAACACGTGCTGGCCCGCTTCGTGCGTTTCGAATGGCCTGACTACATTCCCACGCCGGGCAAATCCATCGCCACCTTCTATATCGCGATCCGCCAGGCCCTGGCCGAGCTGCCCGGCCTGTTCGAAAGCGGCGGCGGCAAGCGCGGCGGCGAGCACCACCTGTTCCTGAAAGAACTGACCAACCGCGCCTATCCCGGCTACCAGCTGGAAGTATCCGACCGCGACAGCGCGCTGTTCGCCATCGATTTCGTCACGGAACAGGGCGAAGGCGTGGCCGTCGATTCGCCGCATTTCGCCTCCTCGCACTTCCAGCGGCTGCGCGCCATCGCCGGCAAGTTTTCGGCCTGCGACAAGCCGTTCGAGCCGGCGCTGCCGGCGCTGAAGAATCCCGTGCTGGAAGCGCGCGCGGACTGCAGCGTGGTGACCGATCAGAAGGCGCGCGCGCTGATGCAGCTATATCAGGGCTGCTATGAACTGACCTTCCTGATGATGGCGCACCATTTTGCGCAGCAGCCGCTGGGCAGCCTGCGCCGCTCGCGCCTGATGAACGCCTCCATCGACATCATGACCGGCCTGTTGCGCCCCCTGTCGGCGGCCCTGATGAACATGCCGTCCGGCCTGCCTGGCCGCCATGCGGGAGCGCCCGTGCCCGAACCGGTCAGCAGCCGGGTCAGCAGCGACTACAGCCTGGGCTGCGACATGCTGGCGCAGAAATGCCTGGCGCTGGCGCAGTACGCGCGCAGCCTGGAGAGCGATGCCGTCGGCATGGCGCCGATAGAAATGTTGGAGTTTTTTAATCAGCAACTTACCGATTTATCTCGGGGAAAGATGTCAAGAGAGGCTTGAAATGCATAAAATCATTATCGTCGGCGGAGGCCTGGCAGGCAGCCTCAGCGCCATTTATCTGGCGCAACGGGGGCACGATGTCCACGTTGTCGAAAAGCGCGGCGATCCGCTGCTGGAGAATGCCGCCAACGCCGACCCCGTCAACTCGCGCGCCATCGGCGTGAGCATGACGGTACGCGGCATCAAGGCCGTCCTGGCCGCCGGCATCAGCAAGCAAGAGCTCGACCAGTGCGGCGAACCCATCGTCGGCATGGCATTCAGCGTGGGCGGCCGGCACCGGATACGCGAGCTGACCCCGCTCGAAGGCCTGTTCCCCCTGTCGCTGGACCGCACCGCCTTCCAGCGCCTGCTGAACCGGCATGCCGCCCTGCACGAGGTGAAGTATTACTTTGAGCATAAATGCCTGGATGTCGACCTGGAAAGAAAGATCGTGCTGATCCAGGGCCCGGACGGCGCCTTGCAGAAGCTGCATGGCGACCTGATCATTGGCGCCGACGGCGCCCACTCTGCCGTGCGGCGCGCCATGCAAAGCGGCATGCGCCGTTTCGAGTTCAGGCAGAGTTACTTCCGCCACGGCTACAAGACGCTGGTGTTGCCGAACGCGGCGGATCTGGGTTTCAGGAAGGATTTGCTGTACTTCTTCGGCATGGATTCCAAGGGCCTGTTTGCCGGCCGCGCAGCCACCATCCCGGACGGCAGCATCAGCTTTGCCCTGTGCCTGCCCTACACCGGCACGCCCAGCCTGGGCACGCTCAACCGCGAAGCCATGGCCGATTTCTTCAGCCGCTACTTCGGCACCCTGCCGCCGGACCGTCGCAAGGAAATGCTGGACCAGTTCATGGCGCTGCCCAGCAACGACCTCATCAATGTCCGCTCCAGCACCTTCCACTACAAGGCCAATATCCTGCTGATCGGCGATGCGGCGCATGCCACCGCCCCGTTCCTCGGACAAGGCATGAACATGGCGCTGGAAGACGTCCACGTCTTCGTTTCCCTGCTGGAAAAGCACGGCAATGCCCTGGGCCCTGCCCTGTCCGAATTCACGCAGCAGCGCAAGGTGCAGGCGGACGCCATGCAGGACATGGCGATCGCCAACTATGAAGCGCTGAGCAATCCGAACCTGATTTTCTTCCTGCAGACGCGCTACACGCGCTACATGCACAAGAAATTCCCCCGTGTTTATCCGCCAGACATGGCGGAGAAACTGTACTTCACATCGGTTCCTTACGATGAATTGCAGCAAATCCAGAAGAAACAAAACGTTTGGTACAAACTTGGAAGGGTAAATTAATGAAAATTCTCGTCATCGGCGCAGGCCCCGCAGGACTGCTCTTTGCCAGTCAAATGAAACAGGCCCAGCCCGGCTGGGATATCAGCATTACGGAAAAAAACACCCCGGAAGAAGTGCTGGGCTGGGGTGTGGTGCTGCCGGGGCGGCCGCCGCGCCACCCCGCCAATCCGCTCTCCTACCTGGAGCAGCCGGAACGGCTCAATCCGCAGTTCCTGGAAGAATTCAAGCTCGTGCATCACGACCAGCCCAACCTGATGAGCACCGGCGTTACCCTGTGCGGCGTCGGACGCCAGGCCCTGGTGCAAGCCCTGCGCGCCAAGTGCGTGGCGGCCGGCATCGCCATCCGTTACGAAACGCCGCCGGCGGACAAGGCGCAGCTGGAAGCCGAGTACGACCTGGTGGTGGTATCGAATGGCGTCAATTACAAATCGCTGGAATTGCCGCCAGCACTGGCGCCGCACATCGATTTTGGCCGCAACAAATACATCTGGTACGGCACCACCCAGCTGTTCGACCAGATGAACCTGGTGTTCCGCAGCAATGAGCACGGCATATTCATCGGCCATGCCTACAAATATTCGGACACGATGAGCACCTTTATCGTCGAATGCAGCGAAGAGACGTACGCCAAGGCCGGGCTGGAGGCGCTGTCCGAGCGCGATGCCGCCGCGTACATCGCCAAAACGTTCAAGGCCGAACTCGGCGAGCATGGACTGCAGAGCCAACCGGGCCAGGGCTGGCGCAACTTCATGACCCTCAGCCACGACCAGGCCTGCGACGGCAAGTTCGTCCTGCTCGGCGATGCGCTGCAATCGGGGCATTTTTCCATCGGCCATGGCACCACCATGGCGGTGGTGGTCGCCTTGCTGCTGGTCAAAATCCTCAATACCGAAGACGGCAAGGCCGCCGCACTGGACAGTTTCAATGCCCGTGCCGTGCCCCTGGTGCAATTGTTCAAGGAACACGCCAACAGCAGCCGCCTGTGGTTTGAAAGCGTGGGCGAACGTATCGAACTGAGTAATGCAGAGCTGACCGCCAGCTTCGACGCCCGCCGCAAGGACTTGCCGTCGCTACAAGAAGCGCTGATGGCCAGCCTTGGCTACGCGCTGGGCCGCTAAGGGAGATACCATGCCGACACACGTCTCCCCGCCGCTGCTGCCGATGCAATGGAGCAGCGCCTATGTCTCCTACTGGACGCCGATGCAGGCGGATGACCAGGTCACGTCCGGCTATTGCTGGTTCGACTATGCGCGCAATATCTGCCGCATCGACGGCCTGTTCAACCCCTGGTCGGAAAAGGAACATGGACACCTGCTGTGGATGTCGGAAATCGGCGACGCCAGGCGCGAACAAAGCCGCAAGCAGAAAGTGGCCTACGCAAGGCAAGCGGAGGCGGCTGGCGAGCAGCTGCAGGGCACGGCGCTGGCCGATGAGGTGACCCCGTTCCATGAGCTGTTCCTGCCGCAGGCGGTGCTGCTGGACGGCGGTGCCCGTCACGATGGCCGCCACACCGTGCTGGGCCGGGAGGCGGACGCCTGGGTAGTCGAGCGGGCGGGCAAGCCGCCATCGGTCTTTTACCTGGAGGCCGGTGGCAACCGCCTGCTGCGCATGGTCACCGGCAATGACCCGCAGCACCTGTCGGTACGCGACTTTCCCAACCTGTTTGTCGGCGACATTCCGGACAGCGTCTTTACGTCTTGCAACACCTGACCGGGCCGTGGCGCGCGCAAGGGCCGCATGCGGCCGGAGCGCGCCACGCCTGGCAAGTGTTTTTGTTATTACTCTCGAAGGATATTGATATGCCGCTGGTTGTTTACATTTTGGGGTTGACGATCTTTTCGTTAACGACATCCGAATTCATGGTGGCGGGCATGATGCCGTCGCTGGCCCTGGCCATGGACGAACCGGTGACACGGATCGGCTATCTGATCTCGCTCTACGCCATGGGCATGGTCATCGGCGGACCGCTGAGCACCATTGTCCTGCTCAAGCTGCGCGTACCGAACAAGAAAGGACTGCTGTGGCTGCTGGGCTTTTATGTCCTTGCCCAATCCGTTGCCGCATCCGCCACCAGCTATGACATCCTGGCCATCGCGCGGGTGGTCACGGGCGTGGCCGCCGCCACCTGCTTTGGCCTGTCCCTGGCGATCTGTGCCGACATCGTCGCTCCCAACGCGCGCGGACGCGCCGCCGCCGTCGTGATCGGCGGCCTCATGCTCGCTTCGGTGGTGGGCGTGCCGGTCGCCACGCTCATCGACCAGCACCTGGGGTGGCGCGCCAGCTTCTGGCTGGTGGTGCTGCTGGCGCTATTGTGCCTGGCGCTCATCACCGTGCTGGTGCCGCGCGCCAAGCCATCCGAAGTCGTCAGCCTCGGCAATGAACTGGGGGAGTTCCGCAACCGCCACCTGTGGGCAGCGTACGCCAGCAGCGGCCTCATCATCGGCGCGATTTTCGCGGCGTTCAGCTATTTCGCGACCATCCTGACGGAAATTACCGGTTTTCCAGCATCTTCAATCCCCTGGCTGCTGGGCATCTACGGCGTCGCCAACGTGGTGGGCAATGGCGTGGTCGGCCGTTATGCGGACCGCTACACCACCGTCATCATGGTGTGGGGCATGGTCATACTGAGCATCAGCCTGGCGCTGTTCGCCGTCTTTGCGCACGACAAAACCATCAGCGTCGCCTTGCTGGTCGTCACGGGCCTGGTCGGCATGTCGATGAATCCCGCCATCATCGCCCGCGTGATGAAAACGGCCCATCCGGGGCCGCTGGTCAACACGGTGCACACGTCCGTCATCAACATCGGCCTGGGCGCCGGTTCCTGGCTCGGCGGCCTCGGCATCGCCGCCGGCTACGGCTTGCGCTCCCCGCTGTGGGTCGGTGTCGCACTGGCCGTGCTTGGCCTCATCAGCTTGCTGCCTTACCTCGGGCACAGGTCGCGCGATTCGGTATTGTCGCATTAGCGGCTGAAGGGCGGCTGGCATTGCCAACCGCCCTTCAGCCCAGCCCCGATGCGGAACGCCTTGTTTCCATCGCGGGATGCTGCTGCGTCATCGTTTCGTTCCTGAGCGGACGGCAACCTGTCTTGACGGCCACGCCCAATCCCGGCAAGATCATGCCGCTGGCGGACAAGCTGCCGGCAACAGCTATCCTCTAGGACTGGAGCGACCACCATTGGGCCAGGAATATTCCACGGCGATGCGCGACCTGCTTGCCGCGCGTGACATCAGGCATGCCCGCACGCCCCCCGTCAGCGGGCTGACGCGGCAGCATTTCAGCGTCGCCAGCGAGCACAAGGAACTGCAGCTGCTGGCCTGGCGCGATTATCTGGGCCGGTTTCTTGACTTGCAGGTACGGCGCCAGCAGTTGGACAATGGATTTCACGCAGAACTCGACACTTACCTGCTGCCGGACATGGCGTATCTGGATAGCCGCACGGATGCGGTGACCCAGCTACGCAGCAATCAGCGCATCTCCACCGACAGCATGCGCGATTTCGTCTTTCACATCGCCGTGCAGGGCATTATCGAGACCAGCACGGCACGCCCCAGCGCTAAGGCGCAGCAATACACGCCAGGCATACTGGCCCTGGACATGAACCAGCCCATGAGCATGGCGCGGCCGACGCGGGCGCATGTACTGGCCTTCTTCCTGCCCCGCGCCGCGGTCAGCGCGCACCTGCCCGATGCCGAAGCCATCCACGGCCGCATCGTCGGCTATACCACGCCGCTGACGCGCATGCTGCCGGGTTACCTGAAGATCCTGTGCCAGCGCCTGCCAGCGCTGCCGGCAGACCAGCAAGAGCAGACGATACGCACCTGCGCCCGCCTGATCATTGCCGCATTTGCCAAGCAGCAGCGCCTGGAAGAGCATGGGCGCGCTGCCGCCCGCGCCGCGCTGCAGGGACAGATCGAACACTATATCCAGGCGAACCTGCACGAGGAACACCTGACGCCGGACGGCGTGATGCGGGCATTCCCCGTCGCCCGCTCGACCATCTACCGCCTGTTTGAATCCCAGGGGGGCCTGGCCGCCTACATCCGCCATTGCCGCCTGCGCGACGCGGCACATGAACTGACCAGCATGCGCCATCTTGCCGTGACGCAGATCGGACTGGGACTGGGATTCAACAGCGCCTCCGATTTCTCACGCGCATTCAGCCGCGCGTATGGCATGTCGCCGCGCGACTACCGTGAACAGTTCGGAATGATATTTCCTCAAAATAATATTTTGAAAAAGTGAAACAGGGTGTCAAGTCGGCGTGAACCAGGGAGGGAGAATCAAGCTCCCTACACGCCCGCGACAGCTGCGGGGCCGGTTCCTACTCTCGACGGAGTTCAGCGCCCATGCTTAACGACAACAACGATGCCAGCGACGCCACCCTCGCTCTGGCGCCATACAATGAAAAGGCGAACGCCGCCATCGTCAAGGCGGTACGCGCCAGTGACTGGACAAGGACGGCGGTGCGCTACGGTGAAATTTGCTTGACTTTAGGCAAGCCGGAGGAGTTTACCGAAGTCTGGAGCCAACTGGACCTGAGCAAGTTCCCCCCCGACCTGAATAACATGCCGTGGATCGGCCTTTACCAGTTCACGGGCAGCGGGCAGCGCGATGCGAATTGCCTCCCTGTCGGCGATATCGCGGTGTCCACCAGACTGGCTCCGCCGTATCAGCCACCCCGGGCGTCTCCCATGTTTTACCTGTCACCGTGCCCGGAAGCAACGCCTTCCGCCCTGGGTCCTGCATTGGCGCATCCGACGGGGTTCCGTTTTCTGGTCAATGACAGAGGCTCCAAAAACCCCAGGGACATCTGCTACTGGCAACCCATTGCGCCGGATGGCTATTACGCGCTTGGCATCTGCTTTAACCCCAGGGAGCCGGACATAAGCAAGTATTGGTGCGTAAGAAAAGACCTGTGTATTTCCGTCGACAAGATCCGGGTGTGGCAGGAACACGGATGGCAAGGCAGCGGCAGCGTGGAAGCGCCGAAGGCACGGCCGGACAAATGGAAGGATGTTCAGGATGGATACGTCCTGTTGTCGCCGCTGGCGTATACCTATGGCGGCTTGCCGGCATTTTACCTGCGCCTGCCCATGGCCTGCCTCGACGTGGAGCCATTTGATTTTCCCGCCCCGCAAAAGCCGGAGCTGGACCCCGCAATTGTGGTCAACCACAAGCTGAAGGCCGGCTTGAGCCCTGTCGTGATCGTCCCGTTTACCGCCATCCCCGGTGACGCCAGCAACGTACCCGACCAGCCTTACACGTCGCCCTTCTACTTCATCGCCGCCCAGCCTTACTATTTTTGCTACAACGTTTTATCGCCGACCGGGGGCGGCACCACGACGACAACCTACCGCGTGGGCGTAACGAAAGAAGAATCCACGACCTTCGAGCGGTCGACGTCGATCACCACGAATGTCGAGGTCGGTGCTGTGTTCGAAGGTCCCAGCGCCTCGGCATCCCTCTCCATGACCAACACGTTTTCATTGACGCAGCTGAGCGGCCGCACGGAAGAGACCAGCGTCGAATACTCGGAACAGCTGATCTTCAAGGAAACAGCGCGTGTATGGCAATGGCAATTGCTGACCGACCTGGTGGTGACGCGCTCGGATGGGACACAGATCAGGCCGATCGCCTACCGGAATCAGGACCGGACCAACATTCCCCCACCGGACAAGGCAAGCCCGCCGGAAGCCATGAAAAATTGAATCGCCTTTCTTTCCCAGCAGTACAACAGTGTGTTTGATATTTCTCATCCAACCAGGAGGTTCATATGAAACTGCAACGTCTGTTTTGCCTTGTCGCCTTGATTTCGGCCGTATCGATGGCGGGTGCCGCCAAGCAGGACAAGGAAACACCCAAGGAAAATGCGGCGGCCGGCCCAGCCACCGCCAAGGCAGAGAAGGATGCCGCCGCGGACCAGGTAGGCCACGCCCCTTGCTGGTCCGCGCGGCAATGCAGCGGCAAATCCAGGCCCAATTTCACGATTGAAGCGTGCAGGCGGGGCAGCTTCGGCAAGTCGTGGGGACTCGCTCCCGGTCCCGGCTGCAGGACTTTCTGACGACGATGCCTGAGCCTGCGCTGCCTGGCGGGCAAACTGGCTGCGTGTATTGCGCCGTTCTAGTTGCTGACTGGACTGATGCGTCGTGCCCGCGTCGCCAGCCAGCACAGGATGGCGCCGCCGCATACCATCGCCGAGCCTTGCCAGAAGGCCAGTGACAGCGGCGTACGCAGCAGCAGCGACGACAGCGCGGCGGACAGCACGGGGATGAAATACGAGGCGCCGGCCAGGATCGTGACGTTGCCGTGCAAAATGCCCACGTTCCAGGCGCCGTAGCCAAAGCCCATGGCGCCAGCGGCCAGCAGCAGGTAGATGACGGCCTCGGAAGTAAACGCCATGGGGCCGCCACCTTGCAGCAGGTATTTGATCCACAAACTGATGGAAACGAGGATAAAGAACAGGGTCACGCCATTCTTGCCCTGCGCGATGCGCGCCGTCACCGTGCAATATGCGGCCCAGATCAGCGCGCCGGCAAAGGCCAGGCCATAGCTGAGCGGGTTGCCGCGCACGTTGGCCACGGTGCCGGCCAGGTCAAAGCCCTGTTCGCCGCCCAGTACCCAGCAGATGCCGGCGACGGACAGCAGGAAACCCGGCACGATGAGGAAATTGCTCTTCTGTCCATTGAACACGATGGCCGCGACGATGGTGAAGGTTGGCCACAAATAGTTCACCATGCCAACCTCGATGGCCTGGCGCGCCGTGCCCGCATAACCTATCGACAGCGCCAGGCACAGTTCATAGGTGACGAACAGCAGGCTGCCCCAGACCAGATAGCGGCGTGGAAATTCGCCCGGCCGCGTATAGCCCACGGACAGCAGCAGAAACACCGAGGCCACGCTGTACATCATCGCCGCCCCGCCCGTGGGTCCCAGCAGGTCGGTGACGCTGCGGATCAGCCCGATAATCGAGCTCCACAGCAGGATGGCGCCCAGCCCGGTCAGGGTGGCCTTGTTGGTATTTTTCATGTTCATGTCATTCAGGTGATGCAATCAAACGCCCGGTGTCGTTCGCCAGGGCAATCCGCAGTGACAATTGTTGAGATTCCATCAATTATTTGCGGATACTATGTCTTTCAATAACTAAACTTAAACAGGTGCATTCATGTCCGTTCCCAAGTTAGTGTCCGCCAGCCTCGCCGTGTTGTTCTGCGCCACCGCAGCCGCCGGCACGCCAGCCTACCAGCCCTTCCCCAAGGGCTATGGCTATCTGGAACCGGCGGAAACCCGCGCGCTGCAGACGGCCGTAAAGACTGGCGACAACGCCGTCGTGCGCGCGCACGGCTGGCGTTTGTGGGCGGGCATCATGCAACCGGCCGCTGGCCTGGACTGGCCAGTCTGGTACACCTGGCCCAACGGCACTGACGCGTTTGCGGACACCGCGGCATTGACCGCCACGGCGGCAACCGACACGGCGGGCGCGAAGCCATCCAAGCGCCACATGGGCCGCCTGGGCGCAAGCACCTTGACTCCCGTCAACCTGAAAAACACGCCAAGCTACCCGATTCCGGAACAGGTCATCAAGGCCTATCCGCGCGCCATCACGTACGCAAAGGATGGCAAAGTCAGCGGCATCCTCGATGGCATCCACTTCGCGTTCAACGGCGATATCATGATCGCGACGGAATCGCTGAGCAAAGAGGCGCTCGATTTCATCCGCGATCCCAAACAGCCCGTCTACAAGAAAAGCACCCTGGACGCACTGTACAGCAAGGACGACCCTGCCAAGCGCGTGCATAACCTGAATGCGCCAGCCAGCTATGTCGTGACCAAACACATGTATTGGCCAGTGAAAGCCAAGGGTCTGACCGCCTTGCCCGTGTGGCACGACGACTTCAGCGCCAAATATACCGGTTATGCGGGCTACGAACAGTGGCATACCGCCGTTGCCATCGACCCGGACGGCAAGCAGGTCGGCCAGATGGCGAAGGTCAGCTACCTGCATGGCGTGTACAAGCACGGCGGCACGACGCCATGGCCAAGCATCACCAAACTGGCCAAGGTGTACGGCTTGCAGGACTTCTACCACCACAAGGTAAGCGACGCGGACTGGGCCAGTTTCGACGATGCCGACAAGGCCATCATCAACGCCGCCAGCTACTGGCTGAACGGCCAGTCATTCGGCGCAGGCGACTACCTGGTCACCGTCGCCATGCACATCAATACCAAGGAAATTCCCAGCTGGGGCCTGCAAAGCGTGTGGTGGTCGGACCGCCCCGACAGCATGCCATACGCCGCCAACCGCCCGGCCGACATCCAGGCCACGGGGCCATGGAAACACTATCTGCTGACGGAAGCCTACGGCATCCCGGAAAAAGGCAATCCGGCACTGCTTCCCGTCGCCACCAACCCGTACATCGAACTGGTGACGCACCCCGTCGGCACCAGCTGCTACACCTGCCACGCCAACGCGGGCTGGCCCAGCAGCTTTAAAGCCATGACACCGGGCGTGGCCAGCTATCAAAATCCACAATGCCCGAACCTGCGCGCCTCGCTCAACCCCAGGAGCTCCTGCCTGGCACCGTTCACCCTCACGGATTTCCAATGGATCATCCCGGATCGGGCGGTGGGGAACTAAGTAGGTCGTGGGAAATTATTGTGAAGTTATGACGAACAGAACCGGATGCTCTGCAAGGCGCCCGCTGCGACGCAGTGCAAGCACTGCTAGCAGCGGGCAACACCGCAGAGCGCCGGTTATGGAAGTCAGAAATGACAATAATTTATTACGCCCTACTTAGCATACGCAAGAAATTGCCGCAGTGTAAATTGATGCCGGGAGGCGCATCCTGACGATGCAGGCCGCCCCCTGAACAGTCATCTTTTCCCATACGCCATCATCCCGCCGAGTTCCTGGCCGCCCTGCTCAACAGCCAGCCCATGGTTTTTCATAGCCGCTACTCTCTGGTGTAAGATGGCGCGCCGGCATGACGTCGAGGTAAGGTCCGTCGATGTCTGTACGAGAGGATGGGAAGCATGCCTGGAGCCGATGGCGGACGGCAGACTGGCGGTACGCCTTGGTTTGAATAATATCAACGGGATGGTGAAAGAGGCGGCCTGGCGCATCGAGGAAGCCCGCGCTGCAGCCCCTTCAAAAACACGCGCGATGCGGGGATATGAAGGCCCTGGCGTCGGTCAATGCCCTGGTGACGCTGACGGGCAACCGGCGCATGGCCATGTAGGATGCCGCGGCGAGCGTGCCGGAGCGGGATTTGATGCGCGCGACGACCATTGCCGAACCCGTGCTGGAGCTGGCGCCGCCCACGGAAGCCGATGACATCGTGGCGGACCACCGGCATGTCGGCCTGACAGTGGGCCGGCATCAGCTTGCTCTCTTGCGCGAGCGCCTCAATAAAATGCGCTTTGTGCCGTCAGATATCCTGAACACCTTCAGCGATGGCCAGCTGGCCAGGGGCTGCGTACCATGACGTGAAGGTATGACGTACATGCTGTTTCCTACGTGGTAATCAATGGCAAAAAGGTCTGCTTTGGAGCTATTGTGTTGAAGAAGTCAAACGGCAACAATTTCTGAAGGTCTCAGACCTTCAGGCAGTCGCTGATCGTTCAACAGCGGCAGTTCTGGCCAGTCTGGGTTGGCAGGATTTCTATCGTAACGTCAACGTACCCGCGTTTTTCAACACAATAGGCCATAAGCGGTCACTCGTGCGAGCAAGAAAAAATGGAAGATAAAATCATGCTCTTGCGGAAGATTCAATCAGCTATTCAGCAGATTCAGCCTCTGGCAGCGAAAGGCTGGCCACCTGGGCAATCTATCCTACGACAACTAGGTTGGAGTGAGGGATTTGTGTCTGGAGGTCCTTCCGACCCAGCGCCAGGGCCGCTGTCCATGGGATTGATTGCCACTCGCGAACTCGACATGTACGGCGACAATCCCGATCTCGCCTTGTTGATCAACGATATCCAAGACGCTGTGAATTCACTTCATTGATCCGCCTACTTCGGTAATTCTATGACCGCTTCGGGTTGCAGAGCAGACATTCGGCTATGCGGGCGCGTTCTTCAATGCGATTTTCATCTTGAGCCGCTCCCGATTCCTTCCAACCGCACCTGTATCAATTCCAGTAAAGCCCGAACCCGCGCAGTCACGGAATGACGATGGCTGTACACGCCAAGCAATTGCAGCGGCGCAGGGCATAGGTCCAGCGGCACTTCCTGCAATCGGCCCGCGGCAAGATCTTCCTGGCATGGATAGGCCGCCACTATCGCAAAGCCGATGCCTTGCCGCGCGCCCGCCAATGCCAGTTCTCCGCTGTTAACGCGATAGCGGCTACGCACGGATACCCTCACGATTTCGCCTGTGGCGTCGAGAAACTGCCAGGGCTGGCCCTTTAACGCACTCAAGGTGGTAATGCAAGGCAATGACCTAAGTTCGCGCACTTGGCGCGGTATCCCAGTTTTGGCTAGCAGGGCGGGCGACGCAACCACGATGCTGGGCAGCGTAGCGAGTTCGCGGGTGATGAAGGTACTGTCGTCCTGGCGCCCACGATGGAAGACGATGGACAGGTCCATGTCTTCCCGGAGAGCTTCGAGACCGGTCAGGCGCGTATCGCATTCCAGCTCGACGCCGGGATGGAGGCTGCAGAATTCGGCCAGGATAGGAGCTAGCAGCCTTGGCGCTTCGCCTGGCATGCACATCCTTAGGGTGCCGCGCAGTTCACGCTGCACTGCGCCAAGCTCTTCCTCGGTGGAGAGTAAGGCGTCAAGCAAGGGTTTTGCGCGTTCGTAGAGTAGCCTGCCAGCTTCCGTCATGCGCAGATGGCGGGTGCTGCGTTCCAGCAGGCGGACGCCCAGCATGCGTTCCAGCGAGGCGACGTGGCGGCTGACGTTAGAAGATGGCAGGGTCAGCAGGCGTGCCGCGCCGGCAAAGCTTTGTTCATCGACGACCGCCACGTAGACACGGACGGTATTCAGGTCGAGGGCATTGCGCATGATTATCCCGATTAAGGTATGAAAGCCGCCCATTTTCACATACTAGTACTCCACAGTGGCGGAATTTAAGATGCCGTCTCGTCCGATGTATCGCCGTCGGCGGCGCGTCGGGACGGGTTGAATAGGAGAGCTTCAGCATGGAAATCGGAATACTTGGCGGCGGCATTGCAGGGTTGAGCGTGGCGCTTGCCTTGAGCAAGCTGGGGTACAGTCCTCGCGTATATGAGCGCCGGGCGGGGCCTGCGACGATGGGGGCTGGCGTTACGCTCTGGCCCAACGCCGGCTTTGTGCTAGAGGAACTGGGGCTGCTGCAAGACATCGCTGCAGTGGGAGGCCGGCCAGTGGCCATGCACCGCCAGGATGCCGCGGGCAATTCTTTGGGGGGCATCGATATTGCGCTGCTAGACCAGATTATAGGACATCCGACCCATACGATTTTGCGCCGGGACTTGCAGGCGGTACTGCTGGATCATGCGGCACAGGCCGGGATCCCGGTAGAATTCGGGCATCGGGCGGTGGCGATCGACCTCGATGCTAGCGGCAAAGCCGTAGCGCGGTTCGAAAACGGGGTAAGCATTCGTCCGGATCTGCTGATCGGCGCAGATGGCCGCATGGACTCGGTGGCACGCCGGTTCGTCGCGGGGGACAACACGCCAGTTTATCAGGGCTTCGTGAACTGGGTGGGTGTGGCGCAGGGAGAGAGTGCCTTGGTGGACGATATCGCGATTCAGGATTATTGGGGTTCGGGTGATCGCTTCGGTTGCGTGGCGGTCCGGCCGGATTTGGTCTACTGGGCGGCGGCGCAGGCACGGCCATTGCCGGGGGCTGCGCCCGCAGCGGATATGCGTAAGGAGATTGAGGATCTGTTCGCGGGATGGCCGGAGCCTGTCACCCGCATCATCCAGGCGACACCGGCGCATGCCATCCGACTGATTGCCGTGCACGACTTGGAGCCGCTGCACACGTGGAGCCGGGCCAATGTGCTGCTCGTGGGGGATGCGGCGCACGCGCCGTTGCCGACATCTGGCCAGGGCGCCTGTCAGGCGCTGGAAGACGCCTGGCATCTGGCGCGGTGTCTGGTTGGGGCGGACGGCTGCCTCGATGCAGCCTTGCTGCGCTTCGCGGAGATCCGCGGGCCGAAGACCGCGAAGCTGGCCGAGCAGGGTCGCGTTTTCGCGCGCGGTCTGTTTGCCACTGATCCTGAAACCTGCCGCATTCGCAATGAGCGCGCCAAGGCGTCCGATCCCTTGCGTGACGTGCATGCCTTGGCAGCAGGATGGGCGCAGGGTTTGCCAATGGCCGGCTGCACGGATGGCACGCCGGTGGACAGCGTTGGCTCCGGCAGTCTGTACCGTCTCTGAATATCTCCCCTGCCCTGATGAGACTCTTGCCGCGTTTTAGCAAAAGCCGGCCTTTGAATCGCCACCAGTAGCGCATGCAAGGCGCTCTACTGTTGCATGAAGGATCTTCTTCATGCAACAGCCTTAAAGAAGCGCAAGATCACCGCAACGGTGCGCGGCGGTGGCGTGTCGTGGGAGACCGGGCGGCAACGCGGTCTTTCAATCATCTGAAGATCCCACCGGAAACAGATGTTCAGCCATGAAATCAACGAACGCCCGGACTCTGGGCAACACTTGCCGATTAGACGGCCACAATAGCCAAAAGGTACTGGACGAACCGGACCATTCGTCCAGCACCGTCACCAGTTCTCCGCGATCCAGGGCCGGCCTGACCGCGAAATCCGGCAGGTAGGCAATGCCGTGGCCCTGGATGGCCATATGCCGCAGGGTCTCGAGGTGATTGCTCGTCATGCTTGCGGCGGGGCGCATGTCGACGTCCTCGTCGCCGCGCCGCAGGCGCCATTTTTCCAGCAGGCCGGTGCTTGGGATGCGATGCAGCAGGCAAGCGTGCCGGGCGATGTCCTCGGGCCGTTCGGGCGTACCGTACCGCTCAAAATAGCGTGGCGCGCCCACGCAGACAAAGCAGCTGATCCCCAGGCGCTTGCTCATCAGGCGGGAATCGCTCAAGTCTCCAGTGCGCACTACCGCATCGAAACCTTCGTCCACGACGTCCACCAGCCGGTCGCTGAAATCCAGGTCGAGTTCGATCTGCGGATAGTGGCTGGCAAAGGCCGACAACACTGGCCACATCAATCCGCTGACCAGCGGCAGGCTCACCCGTAGTCGGCCTTGCGGGTTTGTCGTCGTGCTGGCCAGTTCATTCTCGGCCGCCGCGATCTCGGAAAGGATACGCCGGCAACGGTCGAGGAACAGCGCGCCTTCCGCTGTGAGGCTCACGCTGCGAGTACTGCGCTGGAACAGGCGCACGCCAAACTTCTGCTCCAGCCGTGCTACTCCCTTGCTGACCGCCGACGCGGAGATACCCAACCGCTGTCCCGCTGCCGCGAAGCTGCGCAATTCGGCGACCTGCACAAAGATCGTCATGCCGCTGTGGCTATCCATTCCACCTTCCAATTGATGACCAATCAGTCATGTTAATCATGATATCTGCACTATTTTTCCATGAATAGTTCCATTGTATCCTCAGTTATACAGTAGGGCTGTCGCGGCATTGCCGCCACAGCCATGAATCCGAGAGCGTGAGTCACTCTCGGAGGAAGCCAGGAGTGACTCGCCATCTTTAAGGGATACCTGATGAGTACCACCACCATCGCATCTGCGCCGGACGCGAGGGTTCATAAGACCCCGCTGATCGTGACCGGCTGCCTGACCGCTGCGGTCATTCCATTGAGCATTGCCAGCCCCGCTGTGGTCGTTCCCTCGATCAGCCAGGCGCTTGGCGGCAGCGCGGTCGAGCTAAACTGGATCATCAACGCCTACATCCTGACCTACGGCAGTGCGACACTGGCCGCAGGCAGCCTGGCCGACACCTATGGGCGCAAGCGGGTCTGGCTGTCTGGGATGCTGTTGTTCGCCTTGATTACGGCGGCGATTCCCTTCATGCCGTCCGTGCTCTGGATCGACATCCTGCGCCTCATCCAAGGCCTGGGCGCGGCAGCAGCCTTTGCGGGCGCGATGGCTGCGCTGACACAAGAGTTCGATGGACACGCCCGCACTCGCGTATTCAGCCTGATCGGTACGACTTTCGGTGCTGGAGCGGCATTCGGCCCATTGATGGCTGGCCTGCTGATCGACACCCTTGGATGGCAATGGGTGTTCTTTCTGCCGGCGCTCATCGCCATGCTGGCATCCGCACTCATTGCACCATTTGCCCGCGAGACGCGCGCCCCCGACGCCACGGGACTGGACTGGCCCGGCGCCATCAGCTTTACCTCCGGTCTGGCCCTGCTGACCTACGGCATCATTCTTGCCCCCGGGCGAGGTTGGAGCCATGCCTGGGTCCTGGCTTGCCTGGCGAGCGCCCTCATGTTGCTGGCCGCCTTTGTCGTCATCGAACGCAGGCAGACCAAGCCCATGCTCGACCTGTCTCTGTTCGTCAATGCCCGGTTCGTCGGAGTGCAGGTGCTGGCGATTGCGCCGGCCTATGCGTACATCGTGCTGCTGGTCATGCTGCCAGCCCGATTCATCGGGGTCGAAGGATACAGCGCACTGGCAGCCGGGCAGATGATGATTGCATTGTCCGCGCCGCTGCTAGTGGTGCCCTTCATTGCCGGTCTGCTGGCGCGCTGGATCAACGTTGGCGTGCTCTCTGGCATTGGCCTCGCCATTGCGGCAGCCGGACTTGCCTGCTTGGGCTTGACGCTATCCGGCGATGCGCAAAGCGCGCGTTTGCTGGCGATGCTGGTGATTGGCATCGGCATCGGCCTGCCTTGGGGGTTGATGGATGATTTGGCCGTGAGCGTTGTTCCCAAGGAACGGGCGGGCATGGCGGCCGGAATCTTCAATGCGGTACGCCTGGCCGGCGACGGGATGGCCATCGCCGCCGTAGGGGCCCTGATGTCCGCCAACATTTTCTCTGGACTGGTGGCTTCAGTGCCGAATGGCACATCAGGGCAAGTGGCGAATGCCGACCTGGTCGAAGCATCGAGCCGGTTGGCGATGAGCGATCTACCGAATGCCCTGGTGCATTTGCCGACGGCCGGACGGCCGCTGCTGTTGCAGGTATACGAAGACGCATTCCGTTTTCAGCTTCTTGTCCTTGCGGGCGCTGCGGCAGCGACGGCGATCCTGGTGCTCCTGCTGTTGGGCAGGGTAAGACGGCATGACTGATCGCAAGGAATTAAGACATTTACGTTACTTCCTGGCCGTCGCTGAAGAACGACACTTCGCCCGCGCCGCCGAGCGGCTGCACATCGGGCAATCGCCGCTGTCGCGCCCCATAAAGGAGCTGGGAGAAGAACTGCGTGTTGTGCTGCTCGCCCGCACCACGCGCAGCACACGGCTGACTCGCGCGGGCAAACTGCTCCTCGATCATGTACCGCGCGTCTTCGCCGCCTTGCAGCAGGCACGCGTGAAAGCGGCGGCAAACGGCTTCCACGGCCCGTTGCGCATCGCGTTGCCCGACTGCATCACGCCGTCGCGCTTGAATTGCCACCAGTAGATTAGACTCTCCTGCCCCATAGTCCTTGAAAGATGAGAAACCGATGGATCGTGTTAGGTCCTGGGTGTTCTGCCAGATTCCTGGTGTGCAATCGCGTGGCTACCTGATCCACCGATGTGATCGGGGTTGGGTCTATCTCCCCTGCCCCGCAGAGACTCCTACCGCGCGCTGGCAAAAACCAATCCGGCTTTGGCGGGCTCCGGTAGGATCTCTTCCATGGCTAAACACCTTGCAACGTTATAGCTGAGGTTTTGCGGGGCGCCGACTTTGACTTGATGCGTTGGCGGTAGATCGACAAAGTATTCCGTCATCTCCTATCGATCCAAATTTTGCGCAGCACGGCTTTACCCTGAGCATCTACGCCATGAATCTGAAAAACGTTCTTTGCCAGGTCAATGCCTGCAGTAGTCATCTTCATGGTGGACGCTCCTTTCGGTTAGGGAGATAGCCCCCCTATTTTGGCACCTAGATGCCTGTTTGAAAGAGGGCGTCCATTCCATTAGAACCTTCCGCGATACCGCACGAAGGTTGATGTCGTTCAAAAGTCCGCGTATCGGGGCAGCAAGTCTTGATCGACTAATCGGATTTCGATGGAGTTGGCGATCTTGACGTGCTCGGGATTCTCGTCAGAGAATGGCGCGTCGGTGACACTGACGATGATCGTGCCAATCTGCTTCTTGTCGGCTCCCAGAACCGGCACTAGCGCGCGAGCCTCGGGTACTTGCTGAACAGTGAGTACCCGAGGCAGGTACAACATCCAGCCGATTCCTGGGCGGTCTTTGAAAACCTTTTTGTCAAAGTAGCCGGCCGATTCAATCGTCACGAGGGTGGGATGCCAGAGTACTATGGACTTGTGAATTAGGCTTGTGACGAGTCGCCAATCTTTTGCGAAGGCGCCAGGCTTTGCACGCAGTACCACCATACTTGTTTCCGGTATCGGTCGGCCAACGTACTGAACAGACGCACCTTCGCTGCCGTCGCGGCCATTCCACATGCTGACGATACGCGGGTCCACATCGTGCTTCAAGGACTCAGTCAGCACTGCAATTGCTGCTGTGGTCGGGCCAGCAGGCCCAAAAACTTTGTAAAGGAGCGCTTCTGCTTTTGTGTTGCCTTTGAGAAGCCATCCATCCAATATCGGTGAACAAGCAAGAAGCTCAGGCACGAGCCCATGCAGTTCATCCAGCATCGTCTTGATCTCAAGCGCGCTGGCATGACGGAATATGGTGGTGAATTCGTAGGGACGTTTCATGGATTGAATACCGTTTCGATTGGAAGCCGCATGGTCATGAGTGCTTTTGAGAAAAACCGATAACTTTTAGATTGCATGAAGTACCAGCGGAGTTGAACCGGTGGCATCGCCCACTATCGCCAGCATCCCTTGGAGTTCAAACGCGCATTGGTGGCGCTGCCGCTGCTACCGTGCGCCTCGGTAGCTCGCACCGCCCGCGCACACGGTTTCAATGCCAACCAGGTGTTCAGCTGACGCCGTCTTTACGAGCCAGGGCGCCTCGGCGTACCCGTGTTAATGCGTGACGATGTGATCGGTCGGCGGGGAGTGACCAGCGTAAAGCTGGTCACTCCCATAGTTCCAGAGAGGGGACGGTCGAAGCGTCGAAGTAGGCGGCGTGCCCGTCTCTTACTAAGGCCGTATCAAATCCGGTCAGCGTGCAGTTACTGCAGATTAGGACGATGTACCAAAGGCCACTTGACTTGACCTTGTTGTCGAACAGTGATTATCCCCTGAATGGCAGGATATTTTCGTACCATCGAAGTGAGTTATCCTTCGTCAAATATCGACATAGCGAGGCAGCAAGTCCTGATCGACCAGACGGATTTCAATGGCATTGGCGATTTTGACGTGCTCAGGATTCTCATCATTGAAAGGCTCGTCGTTGACACTTACGATGATGGTGCCGATCTGCTTGTCTTTACCTTGCTCGCCCGTCGCCATGACGGGTACCAAGGCACGGGCTTCTGGCACTTGCTGGGGCGTCAGTACACGCGGCAGGTACAACATCCATCCAACACCTGGACGATCTTTGAAGACTTGTTTTTTAAAATACTGATTACGTGCAACCGTGATAAAGACTGGCCGAAGGCCCCCCGCGATAAGGGACAGTAGCTCTTTCACTCCATCAATACCAAGCCGTTTCACACCTTGACCTTTATCGCTGATCCTGAAAGTCCGGGCGGGCCAGTCACTGTCGCTGAACCCAAGCGCCATAGTCGCGCCCTCACCGTCTCCGAGCTCGCCATTCCAGGCGCTTAGAAATCGGGATGTCTCACCCTTGAACTCGGCCTCAAGTACGGCTTCGGCCGCAGTGGTGAGTTCCCCCGATGCATCGAAGACCGGATACAGAAACGACTTCTCTTTGGTATCTTGCGATAGAAACCAGTTTTTCCCAAATGCCGCAGTTTTATTCAAAAACTGGATAGTGGTCGCGATCTCCTGGACGTTGGGTCGGAAAGCGAGGGAGGTGCGCGTTCCATCGCGCTTATAAGAAGCATTGATTATTGTCATATTTTTATGGAACGTAGTAGGTGGTAATCCCCAACGCAGCTAATTTGGGCTCCATATATTCGTAAGCAAGTGGGGTTTGGAAGTACCATTTCAGCGAGGCCGGCGGGTTACGCATGACAATCTTTGACTGGTCCGTGGCCTGCTTTAACTCCATCCTCACGAAAATATTTTCTTGAAAATCGTACCTGAATTCGCCGTTTGCCTTAAAAAATTGATCATAATCCGCTTTTGCTTCCTGCAACAAGCACAAGCGGGATTGGAAGCCGTCAAAGTCCTTTCCTTCAAACACCCATTCCATCCCAATCAGGAAGCCAGTAATCCGGGCTTGGTAATCGCGTGCTGCTGGCGACATGCTGTGTGGAACAGCCATAAGCGTACCCTTGTCTGGCGGGCACCGGCATCTTTCTTTGGTATCGCTTCGCGTCTCGGCACGCGCGAGGGGGGTGACGCGGGCGTCTTTTGCGTCTTCTGCCTCTTTTTTTCGTTTGCGCAAGGCTTCGTCCGTGAGCACTGCTCCCGCAGCGATACCCAAGGCTAACAAAATTTTTTCCACGACTGCTGGTATTACCAATATCGGTAGCGCACCCATTAGTGCTCTCCTTCCAGTTTTTTATCCATCACCGCGATCAGTTCGTCGAACCTCTGTTCCGGCGTGGCGCCAGGCTTGCGCAGGTAGGCATCAACCAGCGGGTCGTCATGAATCCCAGGCGCGTCGGCCGCCAGATACATCAGATGTACGATATGCGGCGTGGACCTGAAACTGATTCGAATGGCGTAGGTGTACGCCGCCAGCATGCGCTCGATCACGGCCGCCCGGCCTGGCTGGATTGCCATGTCGGCACGCTTGGCCAAAAATTGGTCCGCCACTGCGATGACGAAATCGCTCATGTCGCCGGTTTGCACTGCACGCCATTGCTCCTCACTGAACGTCAGCATCGTGCCTCCCTATGATTGCCCGCTTGCCGTCGAGCAGCAAGTGCCATTCATGAATGTGGCCAAACATCGCCTCCCGCTGTGCCGGCTCAAGTATTTGTGCCAGCTTCACCAACACGCGTGGATCCCAAAAGCGCAGCAGCGCTGCGCGGCCATCCGGTAGCCGTGTTTCCAAGTGTAGTTGCAGCAACTGCGCCAGGCCACCAAGGTCGTGCACGGCGAACAGCCAGGTAACGGAAGGTGTTTCTTGCTCCAGTGCGGCCACGTCTTCAAGAAACGAAGGCGCTGCTCCCGCCACGTCGACCAACCAGGGGCCTGCATGCGCGAGCGCAGCGTCGGGTGTGCCGGTAAATAGCGGGTAGCGCGTCCCATCCTCCGTCATGCGCGTTTGGCGGTGTGTCTCATATTGAACACCGTCGACCAGTGCGTATAAGCACAGCGCCGAGTGATGTTGCTGAAGTTGCTTCAGGCGTTCCAGGACGTCAATCAATATTGTCACTCCCTGATAACGGCGGTCGCGCCAGCGGCGGCAGCAGAAAGCAAGCATTCGAGGCAAATGCCGGAGTCGGTATTTGCGGCGATGTTGCCGGCGGTTTCCATCACGTCATTGTCGTCGACATCAGCCGGGTCGCCCACGCTAGACTGGTCCAACCAGATCGTCGTGATTTGGCCGGAAATCAGTTTTGCACCGCAAGCGGTCGAATCCAAGTGACGCGCATAACCATTGCCAGTGCCGTCCACGACGTCGGCCGGTCCAGATGTGATGGGGAACGTGCCCTTGCATTTGGGGCATACCGTCATGTCGCCGACGCGCGCTATATTCTTGCCATTGATGTCACAGGTAAAATCGGCGCTGATGACCGTGCCGCCATGACTGGTCTTGTCGCCCATGACAATGAAAGGTCTGCTCAAATGATGCTCCTGAATGGGTGCTGCAACGCAATAAGTTGCATTTATAGCATATTTTCCAGATACATCAGGTTAGTACGATTCAAAATGAATAATAATGCGGTTGGATCGAAGCGCAATGAACTTTTCTTTGTTCTAAATGCGAATTGTGACATTGATGCCGATGTAAAGGTAGACTTGAACCTTCCCCGGCATAACGGAAGGTAAATCGTATTATTTTCGATCGAGCAACCGCGGCAGAATGCCTGCTACTGAGCGGTATAACGACACAATTGGCTTCGACAGCCTACCCCTCATCTACTTGAGGCGCGAAATGGGATCGACGATTTTGCATGCTGGCGTTGGAGTTGCCATCACGGCTGACGCGACATGGCACCTGGCGGTATCGCGCCAGAACAGAAGCTTGCCATGGCCGCTTCCCCCTACTTTTAGAGCGCTCTAAAAATGGGGAATTACCCCGCCAATCAATAAGCGAGAAAGATAATCATGTTGGATAAGAAATGGTGGCATAACGCCGTCGTGTATCAGATCTACCCACGTAGTTTTCAAGACAGCAATCACGATGGGGTCGGTGATCTGGCCGGCATCATCAGCAGACTGGACTACCTGCAACATCTGGGAATCAACCTGATCTGGCTGTCGCCAGTGTACCGGTCGCCGATGGACGATAACGGCTATGACATCTCCGACTATCAGGATATCGCCGCTGAATTCGGCACATTGGCCGAGATGGAGCTGTTGATCGCAGAGGCGGCCAAGCGCGACATCCGTATTTTGATGGATCTTGTGGTCAACCACACCTCTGACGAGCATGCTTGGTTCGTCGAGGCGAAGAAATCCAAGGATAACCCCTACCGTGACTACTACATCTGGCGCAATGCAGGCGCCGACGGCTCCCCGCCCGACCAGCAACGTTCGTATTTTGGCGGGAGTGCATGGGAATACGACGCCGCCAGCGATGAATATTACTTCCATCTGTTCTCGAAACGACAGCCGGACCTGAACTGGGAAAATCCCCAGGTGCAGGCAGAGGTGCATCGCATGATGAACTGGTGGTTGGACAAGGGCATCGGCGGCTTCCGCATGGATGTGATCGATCTCATCGGCAAACAGGTCGACCAGCAGATTATCGCCAACGGCGCACAACTGCACCCGCTGCTGCAGCAAATGCACCAAGCGACCTTGGCCGCACGCGATGTATTGTCGGTGGGCGAGACGTGGAGCGCCACCCCGGAGACCGCCAAGCTGTATTCCGACCCGGCGAGTCAGGAGCTGTCGATGGTCTTCCAGTTTGAGCACATCACAATGACCCACGATACCAAGGAAGGGAAATGGAAGCCGCGGCCGTTCGATCTGATCGAATTCAAGCAGATCATCAGCAAGTGGCAGACTGAGCTGGCCGATGCCGGCTGGAACTCGCTGTTCTGGAATAACCACGACCTGCCGCGCGCCGTATCCAAATATGGCGACCCAGGCCGTTACCGGGTCGAGTCGGCCAAGATGCTGGCCACCGCGCTACATTTTCTCAAGGGTACGCCCTATGTCTATCAAGGCGAGGAAATAGGCATGACCAATGTACGTTTCGATTCCATCGACGACTATCGCGACATCGAATCGCTCAACCTCTACCACGAACGCACGGCCGCCGGCGTGTCGCCGGAGACGATGATGGCCGGCATCCACGCCAACGGGCGGGACAATGCACGCACCCCAATGCAGTGGAACAGCACACACAACGCCGGCTTCAGTACAGGCACGCCATGGCTAAAGCTGAATCCAAACTACCCTGAGATCAACGTCGCGGCCACACTGGAACAACCCGATTCGGTCTTCTTCCACTACCAGAAGCTGATCGAACTGCGCAAGCACTGGGACGTCATGGTTTACGGAAAATACCTGCCTTTGCTGGAGCAGCACCCGCAGGTATTCGCCTACCGGCGCAGTCTGGGTAGCCAGCAGTTGGTTGTCGTCAACAACTTCTCCGGCGAACACGTCGAACTGGATCTGCCGGCAATGCTGCACGGCATAGTCGGGCAAGGCTTGATCAGCAACTATGCCCAGCGTGACAGCTGGACCGACCACCTCAGCCTGCAGCCATACGAATCGTTTGCTATCGCGTACGAGTGTGAGGCGGGGTGCGGGTAAAGCGTTGTTGTGCAATCACGTCGAGTCGCGCGAACGCCTGGAAAAATGGTGATGGATGGTTAAGCGCACGCTGGGCTGGCTGCACCGCTTCCGCCGATTACGCATCCGCTACGAACGCCGTGCCAATATCCACCAGGCGCTTCTCTCGCTTGCCTGCATACTCATCTGCTGGAGATACATTCAGCGGTTTTGTTAAGCGTTCTTAGACATATGAATCGAAATTTTTATCGTTCATTCAGTCGCTATAATTGCAACTAGTTGGCCAAAATTTCTTGGCCGTTCGCTCATGACAGGCAGCAATTTTTTCCTGTTTTGTAAATCCAAATTCAACGTTATTGACAAATTTTTCGTCATCAGATAAGTTTGCATGAATATTTTTCTTGGGCCAAGAGGCATATGGCCGCATATCACTGTCTCCAAATCCAGTCTTCTCAGGTTTGCCATATTTACTTATGTAGCGCTGCAGTGGAATTGGGGAATCTGGTACCCAGCGTATCCAACTGATAGCGAGAGCATTGTCCGTGTCTTGCTCAGCAAGGAACTTCCAAGTTTTCGACCTGGGATTGTCGTTGGCGGGCGATGCGTTGGTAGCCTCTTCGGCCTCTGCCTCTGTTTGGAGCTTTTTAAATGTGGGACGAGAGTCGCTGAACGCCATATAGAGAACTCCCGGAAATCCGTTCCCAGACAGCTTATAAAAGCCATCGTCCTTTGTCACCCAAGCTGCAGCAACTGGTTTTATTTCAGCCAATGGGAAAAGATCTTTGATTTTTGCAAGAGAGTAACCATGGTTTATACCTTGAAAAATTTCGGCCTGAGCACTTGAAAAAATTAATAAGGCTGCAATTGTTAGGGTGATGCGAAGCTTGGTCATAGGTTATTCTTTGCTATCAAAGTGAGTATATATTTTATAATATTATCGGCCCGCAGTGATATCTAACCTGCTCAGATCTGACTAGGTAAGCTTAGGATGGTCGCCAACTGTTCACCCATCGCCCCCATGTTGCCTGCTTTTTGTCCGCATACATATGCAGCATGTCCTGCAGGCTTATTCTAATAATCTACTTTGCAGCAAACGGCCAGTGCAGACGTCTGCACTGGTCACTAGGTGAGTTATTTTCTTCGCATCGCGCCTGATGTAGCATCATGATGTTTTGCCGAAAGGAAATTATGGAAATTTTACTATTTGTTTGGATCGGTAGTGCAGTGCTTTTGAATCGCCACTGAATTGCCACCAGTCGCTTAGACTCTTCTAATCCATAGTTCTTGAAGATGAAGAACCGATGGATTGTGTTAGGAGCCTGGGTGTCCTCTGAAGCACCTGGTGTGCGATCTAGTAGCTGGCTGCTCAAACGACGAGATCGGGGCTGGCCTGTCTATCGCCCCTACCCTGCACAGACTCCTCCCGCGCGCTAGCAAAAGCCGGCCGTGCCTAGCCATAACTGCCGGCGAAGGATCGCATAGCTGACGGGTGCAACAGCAGAGCGCCTGCTTTCGCGCGCGATAGCGGCACAGTTGGCTAAGATAAACTAGCCCGTCATCTGCTTCGTGCGCTCGGTCACGCTCTGATGGTGGACTGGTCATCGTGAGCCTCCCAGCCCGCCCAATTGCGAAAAGCAGTATTTTGAGCGTCTGAAGAGCGTCTGGCAAACTCGTAGTGATTCAAATATCGTGTGAACTGCGATCCACGCGAGGGCGAAAAATCATCTGAAGGAACTATAACCCTTTTTAGGTTACAGTTTGCCTACCAGATCAATGACAGCTTCGCGTACCCAGCGTTGTCCGCTGTGGTCATGGTTGCGCTCATGCCACAGCATGCTCACGGCGAAGCCCTGCACAGGGAAAGGACATCCGACCACCTTGAGCACTTCGCCGCAATTACGCACCAGCCGTTCCGGCACCAGGGCGACAAAGTCAGAGTGCGCGACAATTTCAGGTACGAGCAGGAACGACGCCGCTGAAAGCACAACATTACGCTTATAGCCTAGCGCTGCGAGTCCTTCGTCCACAGGCGTCGTGAAGTCGCCTCCACGCAGCGAGACGATAACGTGGTCCAGTCGTGCGAACTGTTCAACAGAAAGTCCTCGTCGCAGTCCGGGATGCCTATGTCTGCCGATAAGCACATAGTGCTCGTCAAACAGATGCCTGCTGCGTAAACTGACCGGAGCATGCTCGGGTGTCATCAGCGCCAGGTCCACTTCGCCGCTAGCCATCTGCGCTTCCAACTGTAGCGGATCAAGATGGCGCAAAGCAAATCGCACACCGGGACCACGCTTTCGTAGCGCAACTACCAATGGCTGGATCACCGTCTTCTGCAGGTAGTCTGTACAGGCGATGGTAACGGTAAGTCGAGCCTTTATCGGATCGAAGTGGCGGTGTCCAGTCAAAGTGGCGCGCACCTGATCTAACGCGTGGCGAAGCGGATCAAGCAGTTCGAGAGCCTTGGCAGTTGGCAGCATGCCACGTTGCACTGGTATCAGTAAAGGGTCATCGAACAGTTCGCGCAGGCGGCTCAATTGTGCGCTAACTGCTGGCTGGCTAAGGTACAGGCGCTCAGCCGCGCGGGTCACGTTTTGTTCCACCAAAAGGGTTTCCAGTGTGACCAGGAGATTGAGGTCCAAACGCTTTTTGCTATCCATGAAATGAATAGTAGCAGAAAATTTTTTTGATTTCACAGATACCTTGAGGCAATGCAAACTGTCTCCACTCTCAATACTCTGTGAAAGCCACGCCATGCAGTCAACCAATAGAAAAATTCTTATCGTCCATGCTCATCCCGAACAGACATCCGTAACGTGTCAACTTGCCGAGATAGCTGCCGAGGTACTGAAGGCTCAAGGCCACGAGGTAATGCAATCGGACCTATACGCCATGGGATGGAAGGCGGTGTTTGACGGCCAGGACTTTCCCAAGCGAGTTAACCAGAAGCGCCTGTCTTTCATTGAGGAATCTGGATATGCCTTTTCCAACGGTTGCCAGACGCCCGACGTCGAAGAAGAGCAGCGAAAGATCCTGGCGGCGGATGCCGTGATCCTGCTGTTCCCACTATGGTGGTTCAGCATGCCCGCAATCATGAAGGGGTGGATAGATCGCGTGTGGGCCTTTGGTTTGGCCTACGGCTACAAAGGGGCTGGCAATGCCTATCGTTACGGTGAGGGTGGCTTTGCCGGAAAGCGCGCACTGCTGGCGGTGTCAGTTGGTGGGCCGGCGGACGACTATTCTTCCCGTGGCATCAATGGGCCGTTGGAGCAGCTGCTCTTTCCCATCACACACGGCACTTTGTTCTTTCCCGGTATGCAGGTGCTACCCACATTCGCGGTATATGAGACTGCTCGAATCGATGGCAACGGCATTGCTGAAGCAACTATGGCCTGGCGCATCCGAGTGAAGCGACTGTTCGAGGACGTACCGATTGCTTTCCGTCAACAGAGCAGTGGCGACTATCCAGACCAGCACGTGTTGGCCGACTACATCGCACCAACTCAGACTGGTTTGGCGGCTCACATCGCCGCGCCCGAGGAACTCAACGCCCCTGTCCCAACCGCCTTCGGAGGGCTAAAGTAAAGACGATTGTCGTCCTCACGCATAGTACGGACGCTTCTGGCGACGCACTGGACAACCTTCCCGCGCCGAATGCCAATGACTGCTGACACAAATGGTGTTCAGCAATCAAGCAACGGCCTGACGACCGGTTAAACTAGGCCACCTGCCGTGTGGTTTGCCGGCACACAAGACCGCAGGGGTAATTGCCTGATTCAACGACGAGATTAGGTCTGGCCAGTCGCCCCCCCCTCCCCTGCAGAGAATTCTGCCCGGCACGAACAAAAGCTGGTTAAGCTTCGACGGTTTCAGGCTCTGTCGCGAGGTTTGATTGCTGCGGCTCAGCGCTGCGATGGCTTGAGTTGGAGCGCGCCATCCGTTCCTTGAGTTGGATATCGGATAGCTTGGCAAACCCAAGTTACTCGCTGTAACGTTATCCTTTAATGCCGAAGTCGGCGGTTTTGATCTTTGCCATTCGCCCGTCAGGATGGTGCCAAACAACACCCTCAATGCGCCTTGTCGCCAGATAATCGCGGATTCCCTCGAAGGTACGCGGGCAATCTTCGAGTATGTCGCGCCCATGAGGCGCAAGAATGTGTTCGGTTAAGTTTTCAGGGTTAGGGCCATGCCGTGTGCCAATCTTGGGGCCGCATACCTCATAGGTTCCATCGGGAACCAGCAGGTTGTGAAACAGGTTCTTGCTACCCCATGCAATTCCCTCCATGATTCTGGCAGAATCAGGGCCGATAGCTGGTACCCACCCCGGCCAATGTCCGCTGACAGGGTCGGATTCGGGCTGAGCTGGAACAAATTCAGGAGGTGGTGTGCGCCCAGCTTTGGCATCGTAACGTTTAAATACCTTACCCGATTCTACCAGGACGGCCATCCCGTCCCATTTGCGCGTAGCTACGCCATGCCCTTCCATTACCCATTCCGATCCTTGCACCACGTCGTTGCGAACGCAGCGGTCGCCGTCATAGTTGACGCTGAAAAACTGAAGATCAGAATAGCGCAGTGTACGAGGTCGTTGCTGAGAAAGTAAATGAGAAAAATGTCAGGCGCGGCCTACGCCAGCGTGATGTGAAAACGGCCGCAGAAAGCGGCCGTATTGCTGAGGCTAGGCGGTGGGGAAAAAAATCCCATTGCCCCAAGTTTGCCCCAAGTTCGTATTTTGGCAGGATGAAAAATCCTAAGTCATTGAATACAAACGAAAATTTTGGTGGGAAGTGCAAGTTTCGAACTTGCGACCCCTGCAGTGTGAATGCAGTGCTCTACCCCTGAGCTAACCTCCCGAAGCGAGGCGAATTATCGCATAGGTGTTGCGGCATCTGCAAGGGCTGGCGAGAGGAAATTTATCGTGCCCCGCTTCTTTCTCAGGCGGCCGCTGGCGGCGCCGTGACGGCGGTCCAGATGCACTGGCCTTTGGCGGCCTTGTCGAGGCCGGCGATGGTGGCTTCGTGGGCGGCGAGCTCGTCGGCCGTGGCGCTCTGGAAGATGACTTCGGCCAGCGGCACGATTTCCAGGGCGGCGCCGTCGGCGGCCACTTCCACCTCTTCTTCCATGCTGAGACTGTTCTGGCCGCGCGTCATGGCCAGGTAGACATCGGCCAGCAATTCGGAGTCGAGCAGCGCGCCGTGCAGCTTGCGGTGGGCGTTCGAGACGCCGTAGCGGTCGCACAGGGCATCGAGCGAGTTGCGCTTGCCTGGATGCATTTCCTTCGCCTGCACCAGGGTGTCGATCACGCCATGCACTTGCTCGTGGACTGGCGGCAGGTTCAGGCGCTTGAATTCCGCATTCAGGAAGCCGATATCGAACGGGGCGTTGTGGATGATCAGTTCGGCGCCGGCGATAAACGCGCGGAACTCTTCCGCGATTTCCGCGAATTTTGGCTTGTCGCTGAGGAACTCCGTCGTCAATCCGTGGACGGCCAGCGCCCCCTCTTCCGAATCGCGCTCGGGATTGATGTATTGATGGAAATTATTCCCCGTCAACATACGGTTGTTCAGTTCGACCCCGCCGATCTCCAGGATGCGGTCGCCCGTGCGCGGGTTCAGGCCGGTGGTTTCAGTATCGAGAACAATTTGACGCATGGCAGATTCAGTCGTAAAAGCAAAAAGCGAAGGGCACAGTATAGCAAACCTGTGCCCTCCGGTTACGGCCTGCCCGTTGCTTCAGGGCAGAAATTTAGTTATCAGGCACGTACCGTTTCCACGCCAAGGTTGGCCAGCTGATCGGCCCGCTCGTTACCGGGATGGCCATTATGGCCGCGCACCCAGCGCCATTCCACTTCATGCACGGCCTGGGCCGTATCGAGCGCCTGCCACAGGTCGACGTTCTTCACGGGCGCCTTGGCCGCCGTTTTCCAGCCGCGCGCCTTCCAGCCGTGGATCCATTCGCTGATGCCCTTCTGCACGTACTGGCTATCGGTATACAGCACTACTTGGCACGGACGTTTGAGTGCCGTCAAGGCTTCGATCACAGCCTTCAATTCCATGCGGTTATTCGTCGTATTCAATTCCCCGCCGTAAATTTCTTTCTTGGCGCCATCGGCAACCATCAGCGCGCCCCAGCCGCCCGTGCCCGGATTGCCCTTGCATGCGCCATCGGCATAAATCTCAACCTTATCCATCTTGCTGTTCCCGCCTTTTATTCGTGACCGGTGCGCCTGCGGGCGCCGTCGCCGGTTTCTTGGTCCACGCCGGACCGATCAAACGCATCCCTTTGACGCGCTTGATCGCCTGCACTATATACACTGCGCCCAGATATGGCCACCAGCGCGCACCGGCCTTGTCCATGAAGGCGTTGCGGCGCAGCCATTTTTCTGTCCTGCAAGCAGGTGCGTAGCAGCCGAAGTGGCTTTGGCTGACGCCCATGTTCAGCAATTTTAACCAGTCTTTCATGCGCGGCATAGAGATCAGCTCGCCCGCCTGCGGCAGGTAGTGGCGTCCCGTGACCCGCCCCAGCCCCTGGCGCGCGCCCCACAGGCTGGCCGGGTTGAAGCCGCAGACGATCACCCTCCCCTCCGGTATCAGCACGCGTTCGACTTCGCGCAAGACCTGGTGCGGCTCGGCAGCAAATTCGAGTACGTGCGGCAAGACCACCAGGTCCAGGCTTTGCGAATCGAACGGCAGCTCATCGAATGCCGACACCAGCGTCAGGCGGCGCTCCTGCGGCGGAAGCGAAGGCAGGCGCGCATCGAGCAGCCATTTGTTGGGCATGCGGTTGGCCGCCAGCGCGTCGAGCTGGGGCAAGCCGATCTGCACGGCATTAAAACCGAAGATATCGACAGTCAGGCTGTCGAGACATTGCTGCTCCCAGGCGCGCACGTACAGACCGGCCGGCGTCTGCAGCCAGCCGTCAAGCGCTATAATGGATTTTTCGGATGCCACACTGTCCATTCAGTTTTCTCTTTTGCTCATGACCAATTCCCCTGAACACGCTTTATCGGTACTTGCCGTGCCCGCCTTTGCCGACAATTACCTGTGGCTGATCCATGACGGCCGCCACGCCGCCGTCGTCGACCCTGGCGACGCGATGGCCATTCTCGATGCGCTGCAAGCCCATCAGTTGACCTTGACCGCCATTTTACTCACGCATCACCACGCCGACCACACGGGTGGCGTGCCTGAATTGTTGCAGCATTTCGCCGTCCCCGTCTTCGGCCCGCGCAATGAGGCTATCACAGCCATCACGGAACCGCTTGCCGAAGGCGATGTCGCCTATGTGCCCGAGCTGGGTTTGCAGATGACCGTCATCGACGTGCCCGGCCACACCAAAGGGCATATCGCCTACGTGCGCCAGCGCGACGAGCGCAGTGGCGCGCCGTGGCTGTTTTCCGGCGACACCCTGTTTGCCGGCGGCTGCGGCCGCCTGTTCGAAGGCACGCCGGGCCAGATGGCCGATTCGCTGGGCAAGCTGGCCGCCCTGCCCGACGATACCGAGGTATTTTGCGCGCATGAGTACACCTTGTCCAATCTGCGCTTCGCCAACGCCGTCGAGCCGGGCAATCTGGCCTTGCAGGAACGCATCGCCATCGACACGGAAAAGCGCCAGCAAGGTTTATCGACCGTGCCATCGACCATCGCCCTCGAGAAGGCCACGAATCCCTTCCTGCGCTACCGTGAACCGGCGATCTTGACCAGCCTGAAGGTGGAAGGCAAGCTGGCCACCGACGCTTCGCCCGTGGAAGCATTCGCGGCCTTGCGGATGTGGAAGAATAATTTTTAAGCGGATCCCTCTGCAATAAAAAATCCCGGCAGATGCTTTATGGCATCGCCGGGATTTTTTTATCGATCTAGTTGATCAGGATCAGATTTCTTCGTACAGCGGCAAGGTCAGGAATTCGGCGAACGATTCCGACGTCGACATTTCCTCGAAAATCTGGCTGGCGCGCACATAGGTCGGGCCGTTGCCGCCCGGCGCATCGCGCTGCACCTTGGCCAGTTCTTCCGGAATCATGGCGCGCACCATCTCGGCCGTGACCTTGCGGCCATCTTCCAGCACGCCTTTGCTGGAACGGATCCACTGCCACACTTGCGAGCGGCTGATCTCGGCCGTGGCCGCGTCTTCCATCAGGTTGTGGATAGGCACGCAACCATTGCCGGCCAGCCAGCTACCCAGGTAATGGATGCCCACGTTGATGTTGTAGCGCAAGCCCGCTTCCGTGATCGGCGCTTCCGGCTGGAAGTTCAGCAGATCAGACGCTTTCACATCGATGTCGGGACGCTGTTTCTCGATCTGGTTCGGCTTGTCGCCCAGCACTTTGGTGAACTCGCCCATGGCCAGTTCCACCAGGCCCGGATGGGCAACCCAGCCGCCGTCGTAGCCGTCGGTGGCATCGCGCGCCTTGTCGTTGCGCACGCCACCCATGGCGATATCGTTCTTTTCCGGATCGTTCTTGATCGGGATCAGGGCTGCCATGCCGCCAATCGCTGGCGCGCCCCGTTTGTGGCAGGTTTTCAGCAGCAGCAAGGCGTAGGCGCGCATGAACGGCGCCGTCATGGTGACCTTGGCGCGGTCAGCCAGGCAGAAATCCTTGTCCAGCTTGAATTTCTTGATGCAGGAGAAGATGTAATCCCAGCGGCCCGCGTTCAGGCCCGAGCTGTGTTCTTTCAGCTCGTACAGGATTTCATCCATCTCGAACGCCGCCAAAATGGTTTCGATCAGCACAGTCGCCTTGATCGTACCTTGTGGCAAGCCCAATTCGTTTTGCGTCATGACGAAGATATCGTTCCACAGGCGCGCTTCCAGGTGCGATTCCATCTTCGGCAAGTAGAAATACGGACCGGCGCCGCGCGCCAGTTGTTCCTTGGCGTTATGGAACATGAACAGGGCGAAATCGAAAATGCCGCCGGAAATGCGCTTGCCATCGACCAGCACATGCTTTTCATCGAGGTGCCAGCCGCGCGGACGCACGACGAGGGTCGCAATCTTGTCGTTCAGCTTGTAGGACTTGCCATTTTGCTCCAGCGAAATCGTCTTGCGCACGGCGTCGAACATATTGATCTGGCCCGTCAGCTGGTTATCCCAGTTCGGCGTGTTCGAATCCTCGAAGTCCGTCATGTAGCTGTCGGCGCCGGAATTGAAGGCGTTGATGACCATCTTGCGTTCGACGGGGCCCGTGATTTCCACGCGGCGGCATTCGAGCGCCTTCGGGATCGGCGCGATCTTCCAGTCGCCGTCGCGGATGTGCGCGGTTTCTGGCAAGAAATCAGGACGCTCGCCCGCATCGAGGCGCTTGGCCCGCTCCACGCGCACGGCCAGCAATTCCTGGCGGCGCGGTTCGAATTCGCGCGTCAGCTTGGCCACCAGCGCCAGCGCGGCCGGCGTCAAAATCTGTTCATAGCCGGGGGCGATTTCCCCTGTGATTTGCATGCCTTCTGGAAGTGCGATCGTATTTTGGGTCATGAAGTTCTCCGTTTTTTAATAAATATAGGCAAAGGTAATCTGGTGATCCAAGTATATGCTGAACGACTGCGCGGACAAGCTGGACAGAGCCGCAAAAACACTCTGCCGGGCGGCGCGTTTGTTCTATAGTATTGCACTATAAGGCATGGAAACTAGATTAAAAATCACTTCATCTATGCGTTTTTATCACAAGTGATGGCATTGCAGGAGCACAACATGGGCCAGTTCAGACAAATATCAACCTTCGTGGAGGTGGTCGCCAAAGGCAGCTTGTCGGCTGCCGCCCGTGCGGAAGGGATCGCCCCGGCCATGATAGGCCGGCGCCTCGACGCGCTGGAGCAGCGCCTGGGCGTCAAACTACTGCAGCGTACGACACGCAAGCTCGCCTTGACGAATGAAGGCGCCGCCTTCCTGGAGGATTGCCAGCGCATCCTGGGCGAACTGGAAGAGGCGGAAGCGGCCGTGGCCGAGCGCAGCGTGAAGGCCAGCGGCCATTTGCTCATTTCCGCGCCGGCCGGCTTCGGCCGCCAACACGTGGCGCCCCTGATCCCCTCGTTTGTCGCCGAGCACCGCGACGTGACGGTGTCGCTGAACCTGAACGACCGCCTCGTCGACCTGATCGGTGAAGGTATCGATGTGGCCATCCGCATCGCCAGCCTGTCCGATTCGTCTCTAGTGAGCACCAAGCTGGCCGACAACCAGCGCGTGCTCGTCGGCTCTCCCGCCTATCTGAAACGGGCGGGCACGCCGCGCATCCCGGCCGATCTGGCGAAACACAATTGCCTGGCGATCAGCAGCGAAGGCAGCCAGCGGGGCTGGACCTTCCGAGAAAACGGCAAGAACGTGATTCTGAAGGTGGCGGGCAATATGGTCTGCAACGATGGCGAAGTGCTGCACGACTGGGCACTGGCCGGCAAGGGTCTGGCCTGGCGCTCGATGTGGGAAGTGGGTGCGGAAATCGCCTCGGGACAACTGGTAACGGTGCTCGATCAGTTCGCCGCGCCGGGCAATGACATCTACGCCGTGTTCGCCCAGCGCCGCCACTTGCCGCTGCGCATACGGGCATTCGTGGATTTTTTAAGGCATTCATATGCCCAGCCAGATTACTGGCGCGAACGGGCTATCTGAGGACGCGGGACCAAACCTGCTGCGCGTCGGCATAGGCGGCCAGTGATGCTCACTGGCTCGGCACCCCCGTACTTTAGTACGGTCGCACTTCTCGGCCACCTTTGCCTTCCGCTCGCGACGGTTTTGTCCGGCGTCGTGACGTATGAGGAAACAACCTTGGCAGCCGGATCAGCATTAGTTGGCGTAGGTCGGCGTAGCGTAGCGTAAGCCGACACATCCCCATTGTCGGCTTACGCGCAAGCGCCAAGCCGACCTACACGGCGATGCAAACATGCCAAAAAGAACGCGCAGCCCACGCAAAACCGGTGCCTCACGGAAATTCAGGCGAAAAAAAATCCTCGGAGACCGAGGATTTCTTTATTTCGTTTGATCCAGCGTATTAGATTGGCTGAATGTTCGAAGCTTGCTTGCCTTTAGGGCCAGCGGTCACTTCAAAAGAAACGCGTTGGTTCTCTTGCAGGGACTTGAAGCCGTTCGACTGGATAGCCGAGAAGTGAGCGAACAGATCTTCGCCGCCTTCGTCAGGGGTAATAAAGCCGAAACCCTTCGAATCATTGAACCATTTTACGATGCCAGTTGCCATTACAATTTCCTATTTCAGTTAAGTTGGGCTTGCGCCCGTTATATCGTTTGAAGCAAGAAAGAAATGACAGACAAACTGCACTACTACCTCGAATCCAACGATGCCCAATTATACCAACAAAACTGAGAAAAACCATTCTTTCGCAAAATAAACTTGCGAACACTACTTTAATAGCCAAATCCCCGTCTTGCGGCGCCCTGTACCAGCGGCATGGACACACTATATCCTAATCTGCGACGCGGGTGCTTTGCGTTGCATCAAATGAATCATTGCAACCACATTACTATGACGCGGTCACTCACGCGGTGAAGTGAGTGGCGGCCGCATCGCGCCCTGCCCAGTCCAATAGCGCCACCACTTGCGCCCGCACGGCGGGCCATTCCGCCACCGCTTGCGCGGGGGCATTGAGCATGGCACGCACCAGCTGCTCGATGCGCCGGCATTCCTGGCCCAGCGCGGCAAAGCCAAAGGTAGCGGCAGAACCGGCCACCGCGTGTAGCGCGCGGTGCAGCTCCGTCAAGGGTTCCAGGCGGGGGCCTTCGCTGTCGCAGCGGCCGCTTGCCTGCGTGATCGCCTGCAACAGGGCCGGCACGCCAGCCGCATATTTTTCATTCAGGGCACGCAAACGCGCGCGAAAATCCGGATCGATCAAGGTTGCCATCGCAATACTCGCCTGAGTTGGCTTACTTGGTGCCGAAGATACGGTCGCCGGCATCGCCCAGGCCCGGCACGATATAGGCGTGGTCATCCAGGTGCGAATCGAGCGAGGCGCAGAACATCTTGACGTTCGGATGCGCGTTCTGGAACACGGTCACGCCTTCCGGTGCGGCCACCAGGGCCAGGAAAATGATCTGTTCGTCCGTGACGCCGCGCTTCTTCAGCACGTCGACGGCATACACGGCCGAATTGCCGGTCGCGACCATCGGGTCGCACAAGATAAAGGTGCGCTCGTTCAGGTCAGGCAGGCGCACCAGGTATTCCACCGGCATGTGGGTAGCAGGATCGCGGTACACGCCGATGTGGCCGACGCGCGCCGATGGCACCAGGTTCAGCAAGCCATCGCTCATGCCGATGCCGGCGCGCAGGATCGGCACGATGGCCAGTTTCTTGCCAGCGATGACGGGCGCGTCGATGGTGACCAGCGGGGTCTTGATTTCGCGCGTGGTCAGCGGCAGGTCGCGCGTGATTTCATAGCCCATCAGCAAGGTGATTTCCTTGAGCAATTCGCGGAAGGTGCGCGTCGACGTATCGTGCTCGCGCATGTGGCTCAGCTTGTGCTGGATCAAAGGGTGATCGGTAATGAACAAATTCGGGAAGCGTGGATCTTGTTTCATGTTATTTTTCTTTCTCTGCTATCTGGCGCGGCGGCAAGCCTGGGCCGCAGGCGCGCTGTGTATCGATAAAATGATGGATTGCAGCATTATCCCAGCCCCCAGCCCGCCTGTGGCCGGAATTTTCGAAATAATTGCGTACCCGGGCCGAGGCAAACTCAGTACTCGCGCAGCGCGCGCGCCAGGATGGCCGCGCAATCGGTGCCGGCCGGCAAGCGTCCATACGCCCCGCCCGGCGCCTGCGCCAGCCGCGATTGCAGGAACGCTTGCGCCACGAACGGTGGCGCATGGCGCAGCAGCAAGGCCCCCTGCACGGCCAGCACGATGCGCTCGGATAATTGCCTCGCGCCAAATTCGTCCGTCTGCGGCCCGTCCAGGTCGGCCAGCAGGCGCGCGCGGTAGTCAAGCAAAATGGCATCGTCATCGCCGGCCAGCGCCAGCTCGGCCGCCAGGGCGTCGCGCGCGGCCGGCGACTTGCCGAAGGCGCGCAAAACGTCGAGGCACATGACGTTGCCCGAACCTTCCCAGATCGAATTGACGGGCAGTTCGCGGTACAGGCGCGCCAGCGGCGCATCTTCCACATAGCCGGTGCCGCCCAGCACCTCCATCGCCTCAAAGCCGAAACCGGGACCGCGCTTGCAGATCCAGTACTTACCGGCCGGCGTGAGCACACGCGCCAGCATCGCTTGCTGCGGATCATCCTTTTCATCGAAACAGCGGGCCAGGCGCAGCGCAAACGCCGTGGCGGCTTCCGATTCCAGCGCCAGGTCGGCCAGCACGTTCTGCATCAGCGGCTGCTCGGCCAGCGGCTTGCCGAACACGGCCCGCTGGCGCGCATGGTGCAGCGCCTGGCTCAAGGCGGCGCGCATGATGCCGGTGCTGCCCAGCACGCAATCGAGGCGCGTGTGGCTGGCCATTTCCAGGATGGTGGGTATGCCCCGCCCCGGCTGCCCCACCAGCCAGCCGTAGGCATTGGTAAATTCCACTTCGGAAGAGGCGTTCGAGCGGTTGCCCAGCTTATCCTTCAGGCGCTGCACGCGGATGGCGTTGCGGCTGCCGTCGGGCAGGTAGCGGGGCAAAAAGAAACAGGACAATCCGCCCTCTTCCGCCTGCGCCAGGATCAGATGCGCGTCGCATTGCGGCGCCGAGAAAAACCACTTGTGGCCGACGATGCGCCAGGCGCCGCCGGCCTCGCTGCCGAACAGGGCTTGCGCCTCGGCCGGCGGCACGGGCACGGCGCGCGTGGTGTTGCTGCGCACATCGGAGCCGCCCTGCTTTTCCGTCATGCCCATGCCCACCAGGGCGCCGCGTTTCTGCTCCACGGGCAGGGAGCGGGGATCGTATTCGCGCGAGAGGATTTTCGGCAGCCAGCGCTGCGCGATGTGCGGCAGGTCCAGCGCCTGGCGCAAGGCCGGCACCGAGGCATACGTCATCGTCACGGGACACTGCGTGCCGTTTTCCACCTGCCCCACTAATAGATAGGCCGCCGCGCGCGCCACCTGGGCGCCGGGACCGGGCGAGGCCCACGGCGAAGCGTGCGCGCCCGCGCCCACGAGGATGGCCATCAGCTCATGCCAGGCCGGATGGAACAGCACCTCGTCGACGCGGCGCCCGGCGCGGTCGAACTGCTGCAACTCGGGCGTGTGGATATTCGCCAGGCGCGCCAGCGCATAGGTCTCGGCGCGGCCCAGCTTTTCGCCCAGCGCATCGATCTCCTGCAACGCCGCGCCGCCGCCCTCGCGCAGCAGCGCTTCGATCAGCGCCGGATCGCAGGCGAACAGATTGACATTTTCAAAAGGCGTGGCCTGGTTGAAAACTTCATGCGTGTCAAAGGCATTCATGGGAGTCTCCCGCGATTTGTTATCATGGCGCCCTTGCCGTCGCTGGCGCACCGTCAACACCGTCTGCCAGCCAGACTAGCGCAAAGCGCATGGCGGGGCAAGCGCGCCAGTGAAGGCAGGCGCAGATAAATGTTTCTATGTGGAATGAAAATGCCTGTGGATGTCGCGCGGCATGATTTTTTTCATGGAAGGCAGGAATATTTACAAAACCTGAAGCAATGTTGCTCTATTTCATGTAATCGGGTGCTTTTCAATGATACATTTCGTGTGGATCGCGTTCCGATAGCCGCCCTTTCGGCCCCTATGGCACGCCTCACGCACGATGCACTCTTTCCGTTGGCGCCCTGCCCTGCAGCGAGCGCCGGCACTGATAATAAAAAGGTAAAAGCCAGCACGATGTTTTCCAGCACCCCATCCGCCGCCCACCGCGAGGCTCGCCACGAGTTGGACAACCTCATGGAAGAGGCAGGCGACGTCGTGTTCCGGCTCGATACGGACGGCCTGATCCTGTTTGCCAGCAAGCGTGCGGCCACCCTGTTTGGCGCGCCATCGGGCCTGTCCGGCCACTTGCTGCTGCCGCTGGCCGCCGAAGCGTCCCGCGCTGCGCTGCAAGCGGCGCTGGAAGACGCCCTGGCCGAACCGGGCCGCCTGGAAGTGCGCCTGCAAACGCCGGACCAGGAAATCTGGTTCGAGCTGCGCTTGTCTTCTTATATGAATGCGGCCGGCGTGGCCGAATTGCTGGTGGTCGGGCGCGACACGTCGGCCCAGCACAATACGGAAGAACGGCTGCGCCACATGGCCACGCACGACGCGCTCACGGGCTTGCCGAACCGTTTGCTGCTGTCGGACCGCATCCGCATGGTGATCGCCCAGGCCGCCCGTTCGGGCCAGGGCTTTTCCGTCGCCACCATCGGCCTCGATGGCTTTAAAAAGGTCAACGATGGCCTGGGCCACCCCGTCGGCGACGCCGTGCTGCGCCTGGCCGCCGCGCGATTGCGCAAGACCCTGCGCGACAGCGACACCCTGGCGCGCGTGGGCGGCGATGAATTCGTCGCCGTGCTGCCCGGCAGCGCCACGGACGCGCAGATCAAGCTGGTGACGGGCCGTCTGCTGGCCACCCTGCAGGCGCCGTTCGAAGTGGACGGCCACACGATCTACGTGGGCGCCTCCGTCGGCGTCTCGATCTATCCGCTGCACGCGGAAGATGAAGTGCGCCTGGTGGCGCTGGCCGATGCGGCCATGTCGCGCGCCAAGGAAACGGGCAAGGCCCGCTGCCTGGTCTACAGCCCGCGCCTGAATGGCCCGTCGGAACACGATATTTCGCTGGAAGCGGCGATGTTCCACGCCGTGCGCGAAGGCGAATTCCTGCTCTTTTACCAACCCATCGTCGACGCGCACACGCGGCAAATCCAGGGTTTCGAAACCCTGATGCGCTGGAAGCACCCGACCCTGGGCCTGGTGCCGCCCGTGCGCTTCATCCCGATTGCCGAAGCCAATGGCCTGATCAACCTGCTGGGCGCCTGGGCGCTGAAAGCGGCCTGCGTGCAGCTCAAGCAGTTCCAGGAAGTGGCCAGGCGGCCGCTGTACATCTCCGTCAACATCAGCCCGCGCCAGTTCCGCAACGACAAATTCCTCGACGTGCTCGATGACGCCATCGCGTTTTCTGGGCTCTCGGGCGAACACCTGGTGCTGGAAATTACGGAAGGCACCCTGATGATCGACCCCGTGCATGCGGAAACCATCCTCGTCAAGATGACGGAGCGCCGCGCGCGCATCGCCATCGACGATTTCGGCACCGGCTATTCCTCGCTCGCGTATCTGAAGCGCTTCCCCATTTCCGTGCTGAAGATCGACCGCACCTTCATCAAGGACTTGCCCGAATCGAGCAAGGATGCGGCCATCTGCAACACCATTCTCGACCTGGCCAAGCATTTGAACCTGTCCGTGGTGGCCGAGGGCGTGGAAACCGAGGAACAGATGCATTTCATGGAGTCGCGCGGCTGCCAGTATGTGCAAGGCTACCTGACGGGCAAACCGATGCCGGCCCACGCGGCGCTATCGGCCTTGAGCGACAAAACCTATGCGGCGCTGGTGCCTGCGCCGTCTGCCAATGAACCGCGCGGAGGGGTGCAATGAATCCAGGTCATTTCACGGCGCCGACACAGCTCGGCAAAAACACCCTGGACCTGCTGTGGGCGCGCACGCGCCAGCAGGGCGACATGCCCGGCTTCGCGAAAGCCATCAGCGCCATCCTGGGCGCCATGCGCGGCGAGGATGACCACGAATTCGACATCACGCAAACGGTGCTGTCCGACCCTGTCCTTACGCACAAGGTGCTGCGTCTGGCCAACAGCGGCATGTATTCGGCCTTCGGCCAGCGCGTCAATACGGTCTCGAAGGCCGTGCTGGTGCTGGGCATCGACGCCATCGGCCACCTGGCGCTGGGCCTGAAACTGATCGAGGAGCTGTCGCAGGCGTCGCCCGATTCCGTCAGCGCCCACGTGGAAATGGAAAAGGCCGTGCTGGCCGGGATGGTGGCGCAGCAGGTGGCCACCAGTGCCGGCAGCCTGCAGGCGGAACAGGCTGTCGTCTGCTCGATGCTGCACACCCTGGGCCGCATGATGGTGACGTTCTACATGACGGACTTCTGGGCGCGCATGCAGGCGCATGCGGGTCCCGGCAACGAGGCGGCCGCCGCGCGCGAAATCCTCGGCCTGTCGTTGCCGGAAGTGGGCTATGCCACGGCCGCCCACTGGGGCTTGCCGCAGCACCTGATCAACGGGATGCGTCCGATGGATCCGTCGCCGGACAACTCCCCCGTCAGCGGCGCCGACTGGATGGCAGGACTGTCGACGATGGCGGCGCGCTGCGCCGACTCGCTGTGGCATGACGATGCGGCCGGCGCGGCGCAGGTGCACGCACTGATCGACGATTATGCGGGTACCCTGGGCATCACATCGACCGATCTGGTGATCGCCGTGGACAAGGCCAAGGCGATGGCGGCGGCCGACCTGTCGATTGCGCCCCTGTCGAAACCGGCCGAGCGGCGCGCGCGCCAGCTGGCATCGACGCGCATGCGCGCCGAAGGCAACCGCGTATTAATAGGCGGCCTGGCCGACCTGCGCGGCGCCATCGGCAGCGCCAGTCCGGGACAGATGGTCTCGATGGCGCTCGAAACGCTGCACCAGGGCTTTGATTTTTCACGCTCGGTGGCGTTCGTGCGCAACCACAGGGATCATCTGTATTCGGCGCGCATCAGCATGGGCGAAGGCATGGCCGACCTGCAGGACCTGATGGTGTTTGGCGACGCGTATGAACCGAACGTCTTCCACGCGGCCCTCAACAGCGACCGCGTGATCTTCATCGACAATGCGCGCGACCCGAAATTTGCCGCCAAGCTGCCGCAATGGTGGAAAGCCACGCTGTCGGAAGCACGCAGCTTCGTCGTGCTGCCCCTGTCGGCCAACGGCCACCCCACGGGATTCCTGTACGGCGACTGGGACGACAGCTTCCCGCCGATCCAGTTGAACCAGACGGAGTTCAACCTGATCAACGATATCCGGGCGTTATTGGTGCAGTCGGTGGAGATGCGGCACCAGCTGGAGCTGGTGGCAAATAAGGTGGCGTGACAGGAAGCGCCGACTATGGTGTCGGATTACGCGCAAGCGCTAATCCGACCTACATGGCATGGGGCGTAGCTCGGATTAGGGCCGCAGGCCCGTAATCCGACAACATTCAGCTTATTTCAACTTCGGCGTCGATACCGACACATCGCCGCATTGCGCGCGGTGCATCAGGGCATGGTCGATCAGGACCAGCGCCAGCATGGCTTCGGCGATCGGCGTGGCGCGGATGCCCACGCACGGGTCGTGGCGGCCGAACGTTTCCACCATCACGGGATTGCCTTCTTTATCGATCGAGCGACGCGGCGTGCGGATCGACGAGGTCGGCTTGATGGCGATCGAGACGCTGATATCCTGCCCCGTCGAAATGCCGCCCAGTACGCCGCCGGCGTTATTACCGATAAAGCCTTCCGGCGTCAGTTCGTCGCCGTGCTCGGAACCCTTTTGCGCCACCGAATCGAAACCGGCGCCGATTTCCACGCCCTTGACGGCATTGATGCCCATCATGGCGTAGGCGATGTCGGCATCGAGCTTGTCATAGATGGGCTGACCCAGGCCGACAGGCACGTTTTGCGCGATCACGTCGATGCGCGCGCCGATGGAATCGCCATCGCGGCGCAACTGGTCCATCGCCGCTTCCATGCGCGCGATCAGGTCCGCGTCGCCGCTGGCGGCAAAGAATGGATTCGCATGCACGTGCTCCCAGGACTGGAACGGCACGGGAATGTCGCCCAACTGACTCATGCAGCCCTTGAAGGTGGTGCCGTATTGCTGCAGCAGCCATTTCTTGGCGATCGCCGCCGCACCCACCACGGGTGCCGTCAGGCGCGCCGAGGAGCGCCCGCCGCCGCGCGGATCGCGCACGCCGTATTTATGCCAGTAGGTGTAGTCGGCGTGGCCGGGGCGGAAGCTTTCCGCGATATTGCCGTAATCCTTGCTGCGCTGGTCTTCATTGCGGATCAGCAGCGCGATGGGCGTGCCCGTCGTCACGCCCTGGTACACGCCGGAGAGGATTTCCACCGTATCGGATTCCTGGCGCTGCGTCACGTGGCGCGAGGTGCCCGGCTTGCGGCGGTCCAGTTCAGGCTGGATATCGGCTTCCGACAGGATCAATCCTGGAGGACAGCCATCGATCACGCAGCCGATGGCCGGGCCATGCGATTCGCCGAAAGTGGTAACAGTAAACAGCTTGCCAAAAGAATTGCCGGACATAGTAGGAAGTGTAAGGACTGGAAAACTCAATTCTACCAGCCTGCGGGACATGCCATGCCGCTAATGCCGCAGCAAGGCCGGATATTCCCCACCGATCTCGCCATTTTAAAATCCCGCGTATTTTTTCATATAAAAAATACCAAATAAGAGTTGCAATCATGCAATACAAGAAATATTGCCCCACAGAATAGACTTAAAAAAACATTTTGCTTATTAAATAGCTATATACTTGGATGATGGGCGATCAGAAAATGGGCGAGTCTCGGCAACACTTGAGTGCTGCTTTTTCGATGTGCCCTGAGTGCATCAGAAATGGCCAGGGCCAGGCGCGCCGCGAAGACAGTACGCGAGTACGGCGAGGCGGTGCAACAACGCAATGGACATTTCTGATGTGCTCACATCCCGTACTGAGTCATCCTGGAGAAGCTATACATGCCCGCACCGATCATCCCCCTTGACGCCAACAAGGACGATCACGACGACCTGGTATTCCTCGATGAGCAACCAGCGCCGCCGCTGGCCGTCGCACCGCGCAGCGTCTGGCGGGTGATGATCATCGACGACGATGAAGACGTCCACTCCACCACCACTTTCGCTCTGGGCAACCTGGAAATGCAGCACCGCCCGCTGGAATTCGTGCATGCGTATTCGGCCGGCCAGGCGCGCGAACTGCTCAAGCATGAAGACGACATCGCCGTCATCCTGCTCGACGTGGTGATGGAACAGGATGACGCGGGCCTGCACCTGGTGCGCTACATCCGCGAAACCCTCAAGATGACGGACGTGCGCATCATCCTGCGCACGGGCCAGCCCGGCTACGCGCCGGAAATCGACGCCATCCGCGATTTCGACATCAACGACTACAAGACCAAGTCCGAATTGACGCGCATCAAGCTGTTTACCACGGTGACGGCCGCCATCCGCTCGTACGAGCAGATCCGTTCGATCAGCAGCAGCCGGCGCGGCCTGGACCGTATCGTCCACGCCAGCACGCAGCTGATGGCGCTGCATGGCGTGCAGAATTTCTCGGCCGGCGTGCTGGCGCAGATCGCCGACCTGCTGGGCATCCGCGCCGACGGCGTGCTGTGCGTGCAGGACTTGCAGGACAACGGCTCCCGCGAACTGCTCGTCTCGGCCTGCACGGGCAGCTTTTCCAGCTTGCCGCACAGCGCCCTGTGCGGCCTGCAAAATCCCCGCGTGATGGCCGCCATCGAACACACGCTGGCGCAACGGCGCAATGTGTACGCGCATGACTACGCCACCCTGTACTTCGCGGGCAAGGCCAGCCGCGACGCGGCCGCCTACCTGGTGCTGCCGCGCCCCCTCTCGGCCATCGATGAGAGCCTGCTGGAAGTCTTCTGCAGCAACGTCGCCGTGGGCCTCGACAACGTCGAGCTGGTGTCGCACCTGCACAATGCCGCCTTCTACGATCAATTGTCGAAGCTGCCCAACCGCACGCGCCTGGTGGAGATCCTCGACGCCACCCTGGCCGGCCCCGCGCGCGACGACGCCACTCTGTCGCTGGTCGACCTCGACCATTTTGCCGAGACCAACGACGCGCTGGGACACCAGTTCGGCGACATGCTGCTGGTGGCCGTGGCCGGACGCCTGCAAACCCAGCTGGGCCCTCACCTGACGGTGGCGCGCCTGGGCGGCGACATCTTTTGCGTGCTGGGCGACTCTTCGCAAGTCAACCCAAGCAAGATCCTGGCCCTGTTCCAGGCGCCGTTCTGCATCGATGGCCAGGACGTGCAATTGTCCGCCACCCTGGGCCTGGTGCGGCTGGGCGAGCATGCGGGCACGGGCGCCGACGCGCTGAAGGATGCCGATATCGCCTTGAAACGGGCGAAAAGCCAGCAACGCGCCGGGCACTTCTATTTCTCGCGCAGCATGGGCATCGAAATCCGCGAACGGGTGCGCATGATGCATGCGCTACGCACGGCCTTCAGCCAGGACCAGCTGTTTGTCGTGTATCAACCGCAGATCGACCTGACCACGCGCCGCCCCGTGGGCGCCGAAGCTCTGCTGCGCTGGCAGACGCCGGACGGCAAGTTCATCTCGCCCGACCGTTTCATACCGATCGCCGAGTATTCGGGCATCATCATCGACCTCGGCGAATGGGTGCTGCGCACGGCTTGCCGCGAACTGGTGCTGCTGCGCGAGCAGGGCCACCGCAATTTCGTCATGTCCGTCAACGTGTCGCAAGTGCAGTTCCGCCACCCGCTGTTCCTGGAAATGCTGCGCGCGGCGCTGGAAGAGACGCAGGCGCCGCCCGAATTCATCGAGCTGGAAATCACGGAATCGATGGCCATGGAAGAGCCGGACCTGCTGATCAAGATGCTGTGGCAGATCAAGCAGACGGGCGTGAGCATCGCCATCGACGACTTCGGCACGGGCTTCTCATCCCTGTCCTACCTGCAACGCCTGCAAGTTGACCGCCTGAAGATCGACCGCGCGTTTGTGACGGAAATCACGGGATCGGCGCGCGGCAGCAGCATCGCCGAAATGGTCATCCAGCTGGGCCGCAACTTGGGCCTGGCAGTCATCGCCGAAGGCGTGGAAGACGAGCGCCAGGCGCAAATCCTGCAGGCGCTGGGCTGCCCGATGGCGCAAGGCTTTTTGTTCGCCCGCCCGATGACGGCCACGGCGCTGGGTAGCTGGCTGAACAACGAAGCGCTACAGGGCGCCGCATAGGCGCCACCTTGGCTAGCCAATGCAAAACGCCGGCGGTTGCCGGCGTTGTTTTTACTGCATGAGTGAAGCTTAGTCGGTGGTTTCAGCCGGCCAGTCGCGGATATACGCCTTGAGCATCTGGTTCTCAAAGCTTTGCGCTTCCAGCACGGCGCGCGCCACGTCGTAGAAGGAAATGACGCCCAGCAAGGTCTTGGCATTCATGACGGGCAGGTAGCGCGCGTGTTTTTCCAGCATGATGCGGCGCACTTCGTTGACTTCCGTATCGGGGGTCACGGTGATCGGGTGGTCATCCATGTGCTTGCGCACGGTGCCGCCGCCGATCTGGCCCGCGTTTTCATGCAGCGCGTTCAACACTTCGCGGAAGGTCAGCATGCCGACCAGGTCGCCAAATTCCATGACCACCAGCGAACCGATGTCTTTTTCAGCCATGGTATTGGCCGCGTCAAGCAGGGGCTGGTCAGGCGTGACCGTGTAGAGGATATTGCCCTTGACTTGGAGAATTTCAGATACTTTCATATTGGCCGTCCTGTCCGCGTGATTGGTATTTTAGTTATTCTAGCCCTTACTGCGACTGTAGCCTATGCCTGCGGAAAAATCCAGCCTTGCGCGCAATCAAATCGAGGGGGATTGTCGGGCAAGAAAAACGTAGCGAGCGGATGCGCGGCGCGGCCGAGAAGCGCAGCGGTACGCGAGTACCGTGAGCATCGCCGGCCGTGCCCCGCGACGCGCAGTAGTTTTTCTCACGCTCTGCGGCGGAACCAGCCGGCGATGGACAGGCGCTCGCGCGCCGTCGGCAACACTTCGTGCAGCATCTCGCCCGACATGAACATCGCCATGCGGCCCGCTTGCGGCAAGACGTCCACCACGGGCCCGCCCTGCGGGTGCAGGCGCAGTGCGCCGCCGTGCTCGGGCAGCCAGTCGTCGTTCAGGTACAGCACGACGGACACGGTACGCTTGTCGTCGTCGCGGAAACGGTCCAGATGGGCCCGGTAAAAGGCGCCCGGCGCGTACAGGGCAAAATGGCTTTCGTACTCTTCCAGTCCCAGGAACAGCTCACGGTTGAGCATGCAACGCAGCGCTTCCATCTGTTCCAGGTAGCGGTCGCAAGCGGCTGAGCGGCCCGTTTCCAGCCATTCGATATGGTCGCCGCGGATGTCCGGCTGCAGCAGCGGCGCATGGCCGCTGCCCACGCCGGCGCCCTTCATCTTGCCGCTGAGCATGGATTGCACGCATTCGGCGGCCAGCTGGCGGCTCAGTTCGGGGGAGATGAAATGCTCTTGCATGAGCCAGCCTGCCTGGCACAGGCCGTCGACGATAGATGGTCCGGGAACGGCAAGGGAGCCGTCGAACGATATTGCGGGCATAAAATCTTTCCTGGTGGACATGCGATGGGAGTTCGCCTGAAGCCCAGGATTTCGCTTGCACGCAGCAGCCTCTCCTGCGGCGCGGCGCACGCGCGCAGGTAAAACAGCCCGAATATCGCTGATCCGGTATCCTACCACCGCCGTGCCGCGCCGGTCACTTTTTTTACACTTCAGGTTACACGCGCCACCCGCCAGCACGGCGCCATGCGCCCTGCACAGGAGCCCTTTTGCTCGGCTGCAAATCAGGTTACGATCTTGCCACTATAAAACTTGGCGGAGACACCATGAGCGGCCCGAAATACCCCGGTTTCGATACTTTATCCCTGCACGCGGGCGCCGCGCCCGACCCGGCCACGGGCGCGCGCGCCACGCCCATCCATTTCACGTCCTCGTTTGCCTTCAAGAGCTCGGAGCATGCGGCCTCGCTGTTCAATATGGAGCGGGCCGGCCACGTGTATTCGCGCATATCGAATCCCACCAACGCCGTACTGGAAGAGCGCATCGCCGCGCTCGAAGGGGGCGTGGCCGGCATCGCCACGGCCAGCGGCCAGGCCGCCATGCATCTGGGGCTGTCCACCATCGCGGGCGCGGGATCGCACATCGTCGCTTCGCGCGCCCTGTACGGCGGATCGCACAACCTGCTGGCCTACACCCTGAAACGCTTCGGCATAGCCACCACCTTTGTCGATCCGCGCGACGTGGACGCCTGGCGCGCCGCCATCCGCCCAGATACAAAAGTGCTGTTTGCGGAAACCCTGGGCAATCCCGGCCTCGACGTGCTGGACATCCCGAGCATCGCCGCCCTGGCGCACGAACACCAGTTGCCGCTGATGCTCGATTCGACGTTTACCACGCCGTATCTGCTACGCCCCTTCGAGCATGGCGCCGACCTGGTGTTCCACTCGGCCACCAAGTTTTTATGCGGCCACGGCACGGCCATCGGCGGCCTGCTCGTCGATGGCGGCACCTTCGACTGGCAGGCGGCGTACGACAGGACGGGCCGTTTCGCCGAATTGTGCGAACCGTATGAAGGCTTCCACGGCATGGTCTTTGCCGAGGAATCGACGGTGGCGCCGTTTGCCCTGCGCGCGCGGCGCGAAGGCTTGCGCGATTTCGGCGCCGTCATGAGCCCGCACAACGCCTTCGCCATCCTGCAGGGCATCGAAACCCTGGGCTTGCGCATGGACCGCCACGTGGCCAACACGCGCAAGGTGATTGACTTCCTGCTGGCCAATCCGGCCGTGGAATCCGTGTCCTATCCCGAACTGCCGTCGCATCCCGACTACGAACTGGCGAAAACCCTGCTGCCGAAAGGCGCGGGCGGCGTGTTCACCTTCCGCCTGCGCGGCGACCGCGCGGCGGGCCAGCGCTTTGTCGACAGCCTGAAGATCTTCTCGCACCTGGCCAATGTGGGCGACGCCAAGTCGCTCGTCATCCACCCCGCCTCCACCACGCATTTCCGCGTGCCCGACGATCAGCTGGAACAGGCCGGCATCACGCAGGGCACAATGCGTTTATCGGTAGGCCTGGAAGACGCCGATGATTTGATCGAAGACCTGGCCCGTGGCCTGAAACTGTCGCAGAAAGGCGCCTGAGATGCTGTTCACCATCGACAATACCGTCGCCTACTGCTACACGGGCGGCAAACCATACAACCCGGGCCAGCCGACGGCCGTCTTCATCCACGGCGCGCAGAACGACCATTCCGTGTGGGCCCTGCAAACGCGCTATTTTGCCCACCACGGCTGGAACGTGCTGGCCGTCGACTTGCCCGGCCACGGGCGCAGCCTGGGTACGGCAAAGGATAATGTCGCAGACCTGGCGCGCTGGATACTGGCCGTGCTGGACGCCGCCGGCGCGGCCAAGGCCATGCTGATCGGGCACAGCATGGGTTCATTGATCGCGCTGGAAGCGGCGCACCTGGCGCCGGAGCGGGTCAGCCACCTGGCCATGCTGGGCTCCACCTACCCGATGAAGGTGTCGCTGGCTCTGCTGGAAACGTCGCTCAAGGATGAACAGGCGGCCATCGACATGGTCAATATCTGGTCGCATTCGTCGATCGCGCAAAAGCCGTCCTTCCCCGGCCCCGGTTTCTATGCCATGGGCGGCGCGCGGCGCTTGAAACAGCGCATCGCCGCCCTCAATCCCGATCACGTGTTTCACACGGATTTTTTTGCCTGCAATGCCTACGCGAACGGCGAAATCGCCGCCGCTTCGGTACACTGCCCGACTTTATTCATTTTCGGCGCGCGCGACATGATGACGCCGCCCAAATCGACCCGGCTGCTGACAGCGGCAATCGCGCATGGCACGGTGGTCCAGGTCGACAGCGGGCACGAATTGATGGCCGAGCAGCCCGACGCCGTGCTCGACGCGCTGTTTGCGTTTGCGCAGGCAGCGTGAGCGCATGTTTTTTAGGATAGATGGACGATGTTGCTGAATACCCTGTTTGACGAATTGACTGGCCGCGGCAGCGGCACGGAAGATGAACGCTACGAACGCTATAAATGGCTGGAACAGCTGCGCTTCACCAACCCGCTGGCGGACGAAGGCGGCCCCATGGCCGGCATTCCGTACTACCAATGGTGCCGGCTGCCGCAGGCGCTCGTCGTGGCGGGCCAGCACACGGATCTGCTGGTCGGCACCACGAGCTCCCAGTACCTGGTCTTCGAGGGCCGCCACGCGGCAGCCTTCGCGGCCGAACTGGGCCTGCAATACGACGCCAACAACCGCATCGACCGCCCCGGTGGCCTCGACGAGCTGCTCGACGCCTATGAAGAGCAGGCGGACGGCAGCTGGAACACCCTGCCGGATGAACCGCCAACGCCACCGCTGGCCGGCTGGGACGATGTGTACTTCCGCGTGCGCGACCTGAGCGACGGCAGGACCATCCAGAGCGTGACGACCATCGCCTACGAGAGCAGCCGCTTCCCTGGCTACACCCTGCTGGGCACGACCATGGTGGGTGTCGGCGCCATCATCCACGACGACGAAACGGCGCAGTATATGCAGCAAATCTTCGCCGACTGGGCCATCCAGCGCGATTGCGCCGCCACCTGCCCGGTGTCGTCCACGCCCTGGCCCCACACGCCGCGCCAGCTGCCTCCCTCCCCGTTCGACTTTAGCCGCAACCTGGCTTACCTCGACGCCCTGCTGGCCGCCTATGTCCGCGCGCAGGCGCAGGCGGAAAACGACGGTGGCGACGCGGCCTACTGGGCGTGCGCGGCCGCCAGCACGGCTTACCAGGTCTTCTCGCTGCGCTACACGGCAGGCTTGCCCTTGCCTGACGTGGAAACGGCGCTGGAAGCGGCCGTTGCCGCCTGCGAAACGGCGCGCGCGGCCCTGGCCGAGGCCTACGATGACGACGCCTTGCCCGCCTTTGATTTCGAACAATTGACGGACTATGCGCGCACCCTGCAGCTGCTGGGCGCGACGCTGCTGTTCGGCCGCCACGACCTGGCCGCGCGCCTGACCGCCCTGCAGACGGCCTTCGATGGCGAAGATGGCGTGTACGAAGCGCTGTTGTCCGCCATCGATCCGCAGCGTCCCGCCGTCGACGAATGGTATTTCGCCGAGCCCTATTCGGCCCTGTACGAGTGCCTGGACGCGGACGATCCCGCGCAGCAGCGCGAACACCTGCGGCATTACCTGGCTACCTGGCATGGCGCGCTGGTGCACGAAGACTGGTTCAACGGCCATTTGCGTGCGCAGGGCCTGGGCGGCTACTACGGCCTGTGGGCCTTCGAGGCCGCCGCCGCGGCAAAGCAGCTGGGACTCGATCGCGGCGCGCTGGCGCACTGGGTCATGCCGCCGGCGCCCTGACCATCCAACATTTTGAACGAAGAGACATGATCAATACCGCAGCCCTGTTCAGCACCGCCTTTTTGCCCGGCCAAGCCGGTTTCGACACCGATACGATCACGGGCCTGGCCGAATGGCGGCTGGACATACCGATGCTGTTCAAGCTGCTCGTCGGCGCCGGCGCGCAAGCCACCGCCTGGCCCATCTACGGCGATGGCGAGGACTGCCCCTGCGTGCTGGCAGCGCCAATGGTCCAGGCGCAAGCCAGCTGGCAAGCCTTGTCCGCCCTGATGGACAGGCCGCGCGACGCGGCCGCCATCGTCGCGCGCAGCGCCATCAGCACCCTGCTGGCGGGCGGCCAGCCGTGGCTGATCCTCGATTGCGTGCAGTTGATCCCGCACGATATCGACACGCCGGAGTATGCGGCCGGGCTCGAGGGCCTGCGCGCCGAGGCGCAAGCCCTGCACCTTGCCCTGCAGCGTGGCGAGCGGGAAGCGCTGGCGCCCCTGCTGGCCGCCGGCGCCGCATCGCCCGCCACCGGCTACTGGTCGGCCACGGCCGTCGCGCAACTGGCCGATGTCGAGGAACTCGCCGCGGACGAACTGCCTTTCCTGCAAGGCCTGGAAGTGGTGGGATGGGAGGAAGACGTGCTGTGCCATGAAGTGAGCGCCGCCGGCGAACCGGACGTCACCGGCCTGGTCACGCCCTATGGCCGCTGGATCGTGCCGCTGTCGCAGCGCTATGTCGACCTGGGCGTTTACTACGCGGACGATGGCTGGATCACCTTTGCCACGGCGGATGCCCCCGATGCGCACGGCGTGCTAGACCTCAACGGTACGGTGATGCTGCCGCCCGCCCCCGGCGCCCTGTATGTGATTACCCCCCATCTGTTGCAGCAGATCGATGCGGACGGCGCCAGCCGCCTGCTGCGCCTGCCAGATGGCGCGCTGCTCATCGACAGGGTGGACAACATATGCTTGCGCGAAGACGGCTTGATCGACATCGAGCGCCAGACGGACCAGACAGACGATGACGAGAAGCACAATGTCTGCGGCGTACTCGACAAGACAGGCAAGGTCGTGGTGCCGCCGGCCTACAGCTCCGTGCAGGATTTCGGCACAAAGAAAAAAATCGCCGTCGTCAGCCAGCGCATCGCCGGGCGCTTCCTGTTTGGCCTGGTCAATAGCCAGGGCGAGCTGCTGGCGCCCTGCCAGTACGAAGCCATCGACTGCGCCACCACCTCGTCGCCGCCCAAGCTGCGCAAGAACCTGATCTTCGCCATCGATGCGCAGGGGCTGGCCTGCATGCTGACACTGGATGGAAAACAGGTCTTCACGCCCCTGTACCCACCGGCCCACCATCTGCGCGGCGTGGCCGTGCAAAGCGATTTTTTATATGTGGTCAAGGATGGCATGGCCTGGAGCATGGATTTCACGGGCCAGCTGCTGGAACAGTTCGACACCGTGGAAAACTTCCAGGCGGCCGTCACGGCCCAGCTGAGCGCGGCCCTGGGCCTGAGCAAGAAAAAGCCCGTCAGGCGCCGCAGCTTTACGCCGCCGCAGATCCTGGCGCGGGCCGACCGCGAACAGTTGCGCGCCATGGCTGCCCTGCTCTTGCTGGGCGATGCGGAACTGGCCGCACGCTGCGTGGACATCACTTTGGAAGAGCTGGCGGAGGACGACCCGGAAGAAGAATACGAAGGCGAGACGCCCGAAGCGGCGTGTTTCTTCCTGCTCTGGTCCACGGCCGCCGATGTGCTGGGCCACGGCACCACCCTGGACTGGAAAGCCGTCGATGAAGTGCCGCGCATCGGCCAGCATATCGAACTGCCCGCGCTGCGGGACTTCCGCTGGACGGAGCGGGAAGATGACGACGCGATGGCCGAAGGCCTGGCCGCCATCGCCGCCCACCTGGCGCCGCATCAGCTGCGCCTGGTGAACGTGCAAGGCGGCGAAGACACGTATTACCTGGGCGTGTTGCGGGAGCAGGATGCGGCCGCGTTCAGCAAGGTGGCGCTGCAGGCGGCCTTGCGGCCCGTGCTGCTGTGACAGTTTGCCGGCCCTGGGGGGGGTGCGCCCTGACCCCGCACCGGATTTGGCCGCTTTCCCGGCACTTTCGGAACGAACGAAGACTGGGGCCGGCTTTTGCCATGACGCCCGCGCTTGCTGCGCGGTGCGTGTTGCCACTGTAGTTACTTGGCAGAGCGGTCGAATAGCGCCTTGTCAAAACGCAAGGTAATGACTTCCGTATCGTCCGGCTTGCCAAGCTTGCGGCCATCTTCGCCCGGGTAGTTCGTGTCGATGGCCACCACCAGCGTATTGGCATCGAGCACTTCCACGCTTTCCACCGAATCGAATGGCATGCTGAACTTACCAGCCGGCATATTGGTCAGCTGCGCGCCGATGCCCTTGGGATCGGAGATATTGAGCAAATCGACCAGCAGCGTTTTCTTCAGTGCACCGTCGGCATCCTTTTCCTTCAGGTCCACCAGGTACAGGCGCTTGATCACGGCCTTGGCGCCCCAGAAGCCATCGCGCTCGATCAGCACGAACTTGCTGCCGCCTACATTGGTCATGTCGCCGATCACCACGCCATTGTCCTTGGGCGTGCCATCCTTGCGGTACATGAGGTTCTTGCCCGTGTAGCGCATGGCGCCGCGGTCGAACTCGAAGATGTTCAGGTAGCGTTCATCGGCAGCGACGGGCCGCAGCGACGGGTCCGTCGGCGCCGCTTCCGGCACCGCATACAGCAGGCTGCGGTCAGCGTTGTAGGCCAGGCTTTCGAAGCCGCGGCTGCCTGACAAGGTTATGCTGGCGCCCTTGCCCAGCACTTCCGGATTGGCCGGGCTGCGCAGGAAGGGATGGGGAACCGGATCGCCCATCAGCGTGCCGTTTCTGTCGAAGTGCAGGATGTAGGGGCCGAATTCTTCGCCCACGAAATACGTGCCATCGGCAGCGCGCGCAAGTGATTCAATGTCGAAGTCGAAACCGGTCAGCCAACGCCCGGCGCGAATGCGCGGGTCCACGGGAATGCCACTGTCGGCAAAGACCAGCCCGCCGGTGGTGTTGCTTGGGTAATTGACATAGTCGGCCGTGATCTTCAGATCGACGCCCTTGCCGTCGTTTAAGAAGCCCTTGGCGTCGTTGAAGGCGAGGAAACTGTTGATCTTGATGCTGCCAGGCGTCTTGCTGGCGTCCGCGGCCGTGCGAAAGTCGATGCTGGCGTTATACAGGCCCAGCAAGAAATCGGCTGAATTACCCTTGGCGCCATAGCCGTTGTCGGCCATGGCAGTCCAGCTGCCGTCGCCATTCTTGAGCAGTGCAGAGAAACCGGGAATCGGCACGCCAGTGACAAAAGGCGGGGTGACGCCCAGCATCGTGGTCGTAAACTGCCCGGAAATCGGCCCTGGCCAGCGCGCCGTATCCGGCAATGCGGCCCAACCCGCGAGCTGGTGCGGCAAGCCCTCTCCCTCTTTCGGCCCCGCCTCCGGGGCGGCCGTGGAACTGCCACCACAGGCAGCCAGCACGCCGCTGACGGCGGCGATGGCCAGTCCACGGAAAAAGGTCAAGCCGCTCAAATGACAACGCATATTTTTCCCCTACGAGATGAATGGAGAGGAAAAGATTACCGGCCTTCAATGACTGCGTTATGACTTTGTAACTTTATGGAATTTTATTTAATTCGTGTAAAAATCGTTCAAAAATTCAATATTTATAAAATACTCCCCAACGCGGCATCGCCCCGTCAGGCGCAGCCCACTTTCCCGAAATGCTGCGCCAGACTCATGCCCAGGCCCTCTTCCACCGCATTTTCCACCTTCGCGGCGAGCGCAGCTGCCTCTTCGGCCGCCTTGACGAGGCCCAGACGCGCGCTACGGTGGATGTGGCCGCGCTCACCAGGGTCGAACCGCCAATTCTTCCTAAATGACGCCAGCTGTACGCGGGCTGAAACATTCAAACTAACATCATATATTTCCATATGGAAATATATGATGTTATATGGAATCATTTTAATTTTTCACCCATATCAATTAATACAAATAAAAAAATAAATAAGACGAGGTGCGTTGAAAAAAAATCCATGTGGCAATACACTTTTCTTTTTGGAAATATAAAGAAGAGTATATGAAAATTATTTCAGCAATAAAATCCTGTATCGCCATCGGCCTGTTGCTGTCGAGCGGCCTCACCTTGGCGCAGGGCACGCCAATTATTGACATAGACAATTCCCAAGGAAGAGGTTCATTCCCTATTGGCTACAGCTCTTATCAGCAAACTTTCAATACTCAAACGTCAGGACTGTTATCTGGAATGGAATTATTTGCCAATTCAGACGTAGCATCATTCAATGGCACCATGTCGTTCAAACTGCAAGTGGGTGAATCCCAGACCTGGTATACGGGCGGTTGGACAGCAAACGTAATGGCGACCGCAAAAAACGGGAAATTCGCTATCGATTTAAAAAAGTATGATATTCATGTGAATTCCGGCGACGCTGTGATGTTTCAAGTCCAGGCTCAACCTGGCTATGACCCAATAGCCGTCATGGTAGCAATGCAATCAGTCGGCACCTTGCTTCAGCAAAGCCGCACAACTGGCGGCATAATACTTGGAGTTTCGCCCGCATTGGATCGCAGTATCGCTTTCAACTCATTCGTTATTCCCGATAACATTCCCGCTATTCCGGAACCGAGCACCTATGCCATGCTCCTGGCGGGATTGATGTACACAGGCTTTGTGCTGCGCAAGAAAAAAGCGATGCAAACATGAACAAGCTGAGCCTGGCACCATAGCAAAATCACGCGCAGCGCACTTCGCCGAAATGCTGGGCCAAAGTCAGGCCCAGCCCCTGCTCCACAGCGTTTTCCACCTGCGCCGCCAGGGCGGCTGCCTCTTCCGCCGCCTTGATATCGCGTTCATTGGTGGAACCGGCCGGATAGCCGGAGTTCACGCGCATGCCGCCAAAGACGAACAGCCGGTAGACATCGGCCAGGCTGATGCGGTTGACGTTGCCCAGCAAGACCCAGTGGTCGGAACTGTCGGCCACGCGCTTGCCCCACTGTACCCGCACGGCGCCCTCCACGTTGACTCTTCCTACCCAGCCCTGCTGCACCATCTTGTCGAGCAGGGTTTCCATCTCTTCGAAACCCAGGCGCGTGCTGCGGCGGATCTCGGCCGCGCCCACCAGGGCCGAATCGGCGCAGTGGCAAGCCTGGTGCAGCACTTTCAAAATGGCGACAGCATCGACGAATTCGCTGCCCGGCACCGCTTCGTACCACCAGCGTTCATATTTCACGACGGGCAAGGCAGCCACCAGCAAGGCACCCACCAAGGTGATCATCCAGCTCAGGTAAATCCACACGAGGAACAGCGGCAAGGCGGCCAGTGCGCCGTAGATGCGCGAATAGGTGGGGAATTCCTGGATGAATTCGCCGAAGCCCCGCTTGGCCACCTCGAACGCCAGCGCCGCCAGCAGGCCGCCCCAGGCTGCGTCGCGCCAATCCACGTCGCGGTTCGGCACGGCGATGTAGAGCAGGGTAAACGCCAGCATGGTCAGGCCAATCGACACCAGGGTATAGAACACGGTGCCGAGGAACGGCACGGCGCCCACCACGCCGCTGGTGGCGATGAAGACGCGCGAGGTCACCGTCAGCGACACGCCGACCAGCAAAGGCCCCAGGGTGACGATGGCCCAGTAGACCAGCAGGCGCTTGGTCCAGCGGCGCTCCTGGCGCACGCGCCAGATGCGGTTGAAGACGCGCTCGATCAAGCCCATCATGCCCACCGAGGTGACGATCAGGGCACCGGCGCCGATGGCCGACAGGCGCGTGGCCTTCGAGGCGAACGTCGTCAGGTAGCCGAGGATGGTGTTCGATATGCCCTTGGGCATCACGCTTTGCACGAAATAATCTTCCAGCGCGTGGCGGAAGGTATTGAACAGGGGGAAAGTGGTGAAGATCGCCAGGGCCAGGGTGAGCAGCGGCACCAGCGCGAACACGGTGGCAAACGTCAGGCTGCCGGCCACTTGCGGCAGGCTTTCTTCGCGCACGCGGCGGCGCGCGAACTGCAGCAGGTCGCGCGTTTCGGACCACGTCAGGCCGCGCACGACGGCGAGCCCCATGCTCAAGGTGCGCCACAGGTATTGGAAGATGGGGAATATATATTTTGAAAACATGTGCTAAATCAGAACGGCGCCATGACAGCAGTCGTATCAGGCTGTAAAGCGCCCTATAATACCAATGATGAAGCCAACCAATCTGATTATTCTCGTATTGTTTTATTCACGCCATGGCGCCACGCGCCAGCTGGCCGAGTTGATAGCCCAGGGAGTGGAAAGCGTGCCTGGCTGCGATGCGCGCCTGCGCACCGTGCCCGCCGTCTCGACGGTGGCCGAAGCGACGGCGCCGGAAGTGCCGCTGGACGGCGCGCCCTACGTGGAACTGGAAGACTTGCAGGAATGCGCGGGCCTGGCCCTGGGGTCGCCCACGCGCTTCGGCAACATGGCCGCCGCCATGAAGTATTTCTGGGATGGCACGGCCAGCGACTGGCTGGCCGGCAGCCTGTCCGGCAAGCCCGCCTGCGTGTTCACGTCCACGGGCAGCCTGCACGGCGGCCAGGAATCGACCCTGCTGTCGATGATGATCCCCCTCTTCCACCACGGCATGCTGGTCATGGGCTTGCCCTACACGCATCCTGAACTGATGACGACGTCCACCGGCGGCTCGCCCTACGGCGCCACGCACTGGTCGGGCATAGACGGCGACAAGGCCTTGAGCGAAGATGAAAAACGCCTGGCCATCGCCCTGGGCCGGCGCCTGGCGGAAAATGCCGCGAAACTGGCAGGCGCATGATGCACGGCGTACTGCACAAGTATCTCCACTGGGGTGCCATCGCCAGCCTCGTCACCCTGATCGTCTGGTGCGTGCTGTGGGAAACCGTGATCGCGCCGCTGCAGCCGGGCGGTTCCTGGGTCGTCCTGAAGGCGGCGCCCCTGCTCATTCCCCTGTACGGCGTCATCAAGCGCGACGTCTACACCCTGCAATGGTCGTCGATGGTGATCCTGCTGTACTTCACGGAAGGCGTGGTGCGCGGCTACAGCGACACGAACGCCACCTCGGCCCTGATGGCCTGGGGCGAGGCGGCCATCGTCTGCATCTATTTTGTCTGCGCCGTGCTGTATCTGCGCCCGTATAAAAAGGCGGCCAAGCGCATGGCCAGGGAACTGCTGGAAAAAGTGAATAAAGTGAGCATCAAGAAATGAGCGACAAGCCTATGACTGACCAAGCCGACTTCCTCGCCGCCTGCCGCGACCTGCTGGGCGGCACCTACGTCCTCACCCAGGACGCCGACACGGCGCCCTTCCTCACCGACTGGCGCGACAGGTTTACCGGCAAGGCCCTGGCCGTGCTGCGCCCTGCCACCGTGGCGCAAGTGGCCGGCGTGCTGCGCGCCTGCGCGCAATGGCAGGTTCCCGTCGTGCCGCAAGGCGGCAACACGGGCCTGGTACTGGGCAGCATACCCGATGCGGCCGGCACGGCCATCGTGCTGTCGCTGGCGCGCCTGAACAGCATCCGCGCGCTCGATCCCGTCAACCGCACCATCACGGTCGACGCGGGCTGCATTCTGCAAACCATCCAGGAAGCGGCCAGCGCCGCCGGCTGCCTGTTCCCCCTGTCGCTGGCGGCCGAGGGCAGCTGCACCATCGGCGGCAACCTGGCGACGAATGCGGGCGGCACGGCCGTGCTGCGTTACGGCAATACGCGCGAGCTGTGCCTGGGTCTGGAAGTGGTCACGCCGCAGGGCGAAGTCTGGAGCGGCTTGCGCGGCCTGCGCAAGGACAATACCGGCTACGATTTGCGCGACCTGTACATCGGCGCCGAGGGTACTTTGGGCGTGATCACCGGCGCGGTCATGAAGTTGTATCCGCAGCCGAAAGCCTGCATCACGGCGCTGGCCGCCATGCCCTCGCCCGCCCATGCGCTGCGCCTGCTCTCGCTGATGCAGGACCATTGCGGCGCCAGCCTGACGGGTTTTGAATTGATGTCGCAGTACTGTTTGCAGCTGGTGGCGGAGCAGTTCCCGCAGCTGCCGCGCCCATTCGCCGACGCGCACGGCCAGTATGTGCTGCTCGAATTGTCCAGCAGCCAGTCCGAGGCGCACGCCGTGGAATTGCTGGAAGCGAGCATCGGCGCAGCCCTGGAAGACGAGTTGATCGAAGACGCCGTCGTCGCCAGTTCCGTGGCGCAGTCCGAGGGACTGTGGCAGCTGCGCGAACACATCCCGCTAGCGCAGGCGCAGGCGGGCAAGAACATCAAGCACGATATCTCGCTGCCCATTTCCCGCATCGCCGATTTCATCGCCGTCACGGATGCGGCCCTTGAATCGGCCTTCCCCGGCTGCCAGCTCGTGTGCTTCGGCCACCTGGGAGACGGCAACCTGCATTACAACGTGGCGCCGCCAGCCGGCATGACGGACCAGGATTTCCTGTCCAACCAGGATGCCATCAACCGCATCGTGCACGACCAGGTCCACGGCTTTGGCGGCTCGATTTCGGCCGAACACGGCATCGGCGCCCTGAAAAAGGACGACCTGGCCCGTTACAAGTCGCCGCTGGAATTGCAGCTGATGCGCGCTGTCAAACAGGCGCTGGACCCGCAGAACATCATGAACCCCGGGAAGATATTGTGAAGCCGTCGCGCATCCTGCTGATAGCCTTGCTGGCCGGTTCCGCCAGTGCGCAGGACGTCTACAAATGCGTGCAGGATGGCCAGACCAGCTACAGCGCCACGCCGTGCACGGCCGGCCAGTTGCAAATCCTGGAGATCCCCGCGCCGCCGCCCGCCATCGACAAGGGCGCGGCCACGCGCCAGGAACGGGTGGCCAGCCAGATGGAAGCGGCGCGCAAGCAGCGCGAGAAGCTCGAAGACCAGGCCCGCGAACGGGCCGCCAAACAGAAGGATATGCACGAGAAGCATTGCGCTCAGCTGCGGCTGGAGCAGAAATGGGCGGCGCAGGATGCCGTCGGCGCCGGCGACAAGAACCGCGATGCGGCGCAACTGAAAGCGCGGCGCGCCGGCGAACGCCTGGCCGTCGAATGCCTGAATTGATTGCGCCGCTGGCCAGCCCGGCGACGACGCGCCTGCTGTCGCGCTGGCTGCTGCTGGGCGAATGGCGCGCGCATCCCGTGCGCGCCCTCGTCGCCATCCTCGCCATCGCCATCGGCGTGTCGCTGGGCTTTGCCATCCACCTGATCAACGCGGCCGCCTTCAATGAATTTTCCACGGCCGTCAAAAGCCTGTCCGGCCAGGCCGATGTGCAGGTGGCGGGGCGCGAAGCGCTGTTCGACGAATCCATCTACCCGTGGCTGGCGCAGCGCGACGGCGTGGCAGTGGCCTCGCCCGTGCTGGAGCTGCAGGCTACTGTGGCCGGCAAGAAGGAAGGCGGCCCGCTGCACATCCTGGCGCTCGACGTCTTCCGCGCCGGCTTCATCTCGCCCGACCTGATCGGCGCGCCGGCCGAAGGCCAGCCTTTCGACACCCTGGCCGACGACGCCCTCTTTTTGTCGCCAGCCGCCCTGCGCTGGCTCAAAGTGACCGAAGGCGGACAGGTCGCCCTGCAATCGGGCACGGGCACGGTATCCCTGCGCGTGGCCGGTTCGCTGCAGCGGGCGCGTACCGGCCAGCGCATCGCCGTGATGGATATCGGCGCGGCGCAGTGGCGCTTCGAAAAAACTGGCAAGCTGTCGCGCATCGATTTGAAACTGCGCCAGGGCGTGAACCGCAGCGCCTTCCAGGCGGCTCTCTCCCGCGCGCTGGAAGCGCAATACCCGGGGCGTTTCCAGGTAGGCCAGCCGAATGACGAAAACCAGAATAGCCGCAACAATAACCTCAGCCGCGCCTACCGGGTCAACCTGACGGTGCTCGCCCTCGTCGCCCTGTTTACGGGCGCGTTCCTCGTGTTTTCCACGCAGGCCCTGTCCGTCATCCGCCGCCGCGGCCAGTTCGCGCTGCTGCGCGTGCTGGGCATGGAACGGGGCCAGCTGCTGCGCCAGGTGCTGCTGGAGGGCGCCAGCCTCGGTATCGTCGGCGCGGCGCTGGGCATCGCCGGCGGCTATGCCATGGCGGCCGTCGCCCTGCGCTTTTTCGGCGGCGACCTGGGCGCCGGCTATTTCGCGGGCGTGCAGCCGCAGGTGCAGTTCACGCCCGTCGCCGCCTTCGTCTACTTCGCCCTGGGTCTCGGTGTCGCCTTGCTGGGCTGCGCCGCGCCCGCGCTGGAAGCGGCGCGCGCCGCCCCCGCCATCGCCCTGAAATCGGGCAGCGAGGAAGTCGTGACGACGCGCCTGGCGAAAACCTGGCCCGCGCTGGCTTGCCTGCTGCTGGCCGGCGCCTTGACGTTCTTGCCGCCCGTGTTCGAGCTGCCCCTGTTCGGCTATCTGTCCATCGCGCTGCTGCTGATCGGCGCCATCGCCCTGATGCCGCAGCTGGCGGCCGTCGTCTTCCGCTTCCTGCAGCGCGCCTGGCTGCGCACGGAAACGAGCAAGCATGCGCCCGTGCGCAGCCTGACCCTGTCCCGACTGGCGAACGCCTCGGGCCAGGCTGGCATCGCCCTCGGTGGCGTACTGTCGAGTTTTAGCCTGATGGTGGCGATGGCCATCATGGTGTCGAGTTTCCGCGTTTCCGTCGACGACTGGCTGCTGCAGATCTTGCCGGCCGACGTGTATGCGCGCACGGCCGCCAGCGGCGGCACGGCGGGCCTGAATCCACGCGAACAAGCGAGCATCACCGCCCTGCCCGAGGTGGCCAGGGTGGACTTCCAGCGCGTGCGCTCGCTGTCGCTGGCAGCCGACCGCCCGAATGTAGCGCTGCTGGCGCGTCCCGTCAATCTGGCCGATCCGGGCAAGAGCATGGTGCTGGTGGGCGATACACTGCCCGTGCCGGCAGGCAGCCGGCCCGTGTGGCTGTCCGAAGCGGCGGCCGACCTGTATAACGTCAAACCTGGCCAGTCCATAGCCCTGCCGCTGGCGGGCGGCTTGCACACCTTCTTTGTTGCCGGCATCTGGCGCGACTATGCGCGCTCTTCCGGCGCCATCCAGATGCCGCTGGACGACTACCGCGCGCTGACGGGCGACCTCGATGTCAGCGATGCGGCCCTGTGGCTGGCCAAGGACGCCACGGGCGACGCGCTGCAACAGCGCCTGAAAGCGCTGCCGTTCGGCGCCAACCTGGAAGTGTCGAATCCGTCGGCCATCCGCGCCCTGAGCCTGCAGATCTTCGACCGCAGCTTCGCCGTCACCTATCTGCTGGAAGCCATCGCCATCGTCATCGGCCTGTTTGGCGTGGCCGCCACGTTCTCGGCCCAGACCCTGGCGCGCGCGCGCGAATTCGGCATGCTGCGCCACGTGGGCGTGACGCGCGGGCAAATCTTGTCCATCCTGGCGCTGGAAGGCGGCGCGCTGACGGCACTGGGCATCGCCACCGGTTTCATCCTCGGCCTGTTGATCAGCTTTGTGCTGGTCTTCATCGTCAATCCGCAATCGTTCCACTGGACCATGCAGCTGCACCTGCCGTGGCCCTTGATCGCCACCGTGGCCGGCGCCCTGTTGACGGCAGCCGCTGCGACGGCGCTGATCGCGGGTCGTCAGGCGCTGTCCGCAGGACCCATACGCGCCGTCAGGGAGGACTGGTAATGCGCCGTTTGACTCTTTTACTCGCGTTCTGCAGCGCCGCCGCCACCGCCGCGCCGCCCGCCTTCGCCCCCGTCACGCCGCTGCCGGCCGGCCAGACCCTGCGCCTGCCGCACGACTTCGGCGCCCATCCCGCGTACAAGACGGAATGGTGGTACGCCACGGGCTGGGTAAAAACCAGCGGCGGCGAACAACTGGGCTACCAGGTGACCTTCTTTCGCAGCGCCACGGCCACCGATGCGGACAACCCCAGCGCATTTGCGCCGAAACAGCTGATCATCGGCCACGCGGCCCTGTCCGACCCGAAAGTAGGCAAGCTGCTGCACGACGAGAAAAGTGCGCGCGAAGGTTTCGGCCTGGCCTACGCCAAGGTGGGCGACACGGACGTCAAACTCGACGACTGGCGCATGCAGCGGCAAGCGGACGGCAGCTACCGGGTCAGCCTGGCGGCGCGCGAATTCAACTTGCAGCTGACCCTGGCCCCCACCCAGCCCGTGCTGCTGCAGGGAGAAGGCGGCTACTCGCGCAAGGGCGCCCGGCCCGCGCAATCGAGCTACTACTACAGCGAACCGCAGCTGGCTACCCGTGGCACGATTGCGCGCGCGGGCGGCAAGCCGGAAGCCGTGACGGGCACCACCTGGCTCGATCACGAGTGGTCCAGCCAGGTGCTCGATGCGGATGCCAGCGGCTGGAACTGGATAGGCGCCAACCTCGATGATGGCGGCGCCCTGATGGCCTTCCAGATCCGCAGCAAGACAGGTGCTAAACTATGGGCACACGCGACATGGCGCGACGCGTCCGGTAAGATGACGCAGTTCGCGCCTGGCGACGTCGATTTCACGCCCACGCAGCTGTGGCGGTCGCCCCGCACGCAAGCCGAATACCCGGTCGCCACCGAGATCCGCACGGGTGCCACGCGCTGGCAGATCAAGCCGCTGCAGGCAGACCAGGAACTCGATTCGCGCCGCTCGACGGGGGCCGTGTACTGGGAAGGCGCCGTGACGGTGGAGCGCGGCGGCCAGCCGGTGGGCCGCGCCTACCTGGAAATGACGGGCTACGTGCAGCCGATGAAGTTATAAGCAGTACAAAATACAGTAAATACTAAGCGAAAAACAATGACAACCAGCACAGAAACAGGCAGTACGAGTACAGCAACCGCCGCAAGCACCGCACCGACTCCCGACACCGGCACCAGCCGCGAACTGAAAAAAGGCAGCCTGGCCGCCTTCAAGGGCTTGATGCCCTTTCTGACGCCGTACCGCAAGCAGTTCTTCCTGGCCGGTATCGCGCTGGTGGTAGCCGCCGCCTCGACCCTCGCCATTCCCGCCGCGTTCAAGCAGATGATCGACCTCGGCTTCGGCGGCGCGGCCGGCTCGAAGAGCATCCAGCACGTCGACCTGGTGTTCCTCGCCCTGTTTGGCGTGGCGTCCATCCTGGCGCTGGCCACGGCGGCGCGCTTCTATACGGTCTCATGGCTGGGCGAGCGCGTCACGGCCGACATCCGCAGCGCCGTGTACCGCCACGTCGTCACGCAAAGCCCCGCATTCTTTGAAACCACGCAGACGGGCGAAGTCCTGTCGCGCATCACCACCGACACGACCCTGATCCAGGCCGTGGTCGGCACCAGCATTTCCATGGCGCTGCGCAATGTGCTGCTGTTCCTGGGCGGCCTGGTAATGCTGTTCGTCACCAGCGCCAAGCTGGCGGGCATCATCATCGGCCTCCTGATCCTTGTCGTCGTGCCCATCATCGTGTTTGGCCGCAAGGTGCGCAAGCTGTCGCGTGATTCGCAGGACCGCATCGCCGACGCGTCGGCCATGGCCGGCGAAATCCTCAACGCCATGCCTACCGTACAAGCATTTACGCACGAGAAGATCGAATCGAAACGCTTCGGCGACTCCGTCGAAGGCGCCTTCATGACAGCCATGCGCCGCATCCGCGCCCGTGCCTTGCTGACCATGATCGCCATCCTGCTGGTCTTCGGCACCATCGTGTTTGTCTTGTGGCTGGGCGCGCGCGCCGTGCTGGAAGGCTCGATGACGGGCGGCGACCTGGGCCAGTTCATCCTGTACGCGTCCATCGTGGCCGGCGCCATCGGCGCCCTGTCCGAGGTGATGGGCGAAGCGCAGCGCGCCGCCGGCGCCACGGAGCGCCTGCTGGAACTGATGGCCGTGAAATCGGAAATCGCATCGCCGGCCACGCCGCTGCCGCTGCCCGCGCGCGCCGCGACTGGCGCCGCCCTGTCGCTTGACGATGTCATGTTCTCGTACCCGTCGCGTCCGGACACCCACGCGCTGGACCACGTCAGCCTCGACATCCGCGCCGGTGAAACCGTGGCCGTCGTGGGTCCGTCGGGCGCCGGCAAGACCACCCTGTTCCAGCTTTTCTTACGTTTTTATGACCCGCAAAGCGGCAGCATCCGCCTCGATGGCGTGGACATCAAACAGCTGGACCTGCATACCTTGCGCGACGCCATCGGCATCGTGCCGCAAGATACGGTGATCTTCTCGGCTGACGCCATGGAGAATATCCGCTACGGCCGCGCCGGCGCCAGCGACGAGGAAGTCATCGCCGCCGCGAAGATGGCGGCTGCCCACGAATTCATCGAGCGCCTGCCGAACGGCTACAAATCCTTCCTCGGCGAACGGGGCGTGCGCCTGTCCGGCGGCCAGCGCCAGCGCATCGCCATCGCCCGCGCCCTGCTGAAAAACCCGCCGCTGCTGCTGCTCGATGAAGCGACCAGCGCGCTGGACGCGGAATCGGAACGCCTGGTGCAAAAGGCGCTGGAAGCGGCCATGGTAGGCCGCACCACGGTCATCATCGCGCACCGACTGGCGACCGTGCAGCGGGCCGACCGCATCATCGTCATGGAAGACGGCAAGATCGTCGAGACGGGCACGCACGCGTCGCTGGTGGCCATGAAAGGCATCTATGCGAATCTCGCGGCACTGCAATTTCATCACGCACAAATCAATTAAACAGAACCATCATGAACGCACTTTTCCACGCCAACCTGGGCATCACCGATTTCTGGACCTTTTTATTGGGGACGATCTTCATCGTCATCCTGCCCGGTCCCAATTCCATGTATGTGCTGTCGGTCGCCGCCCAGCGCGGCGTGCGACCGGCCTACCAGGGCGCCTTCGGCATCTTCGCCGGCGATCTGATATTGATGGTGCTGTCGGCCTGCGGCGTGGCCTCGCTGCTGAAAGCCAGCCCGGCCCTGTTCTACGTGGTGAAATACATCGGCGCGGCTTACCTGGGCTGGATCGGCCTGCAGATGCTGGTCCAATGCTGGCGCAAGCTGCGCGCGCCAAGCTCCGTCGACGGTGAAGCGGCAGCGGCGCCAAGCCCCGTCAAGGAAAGCGATCCATTCCGCAAGGCGCTGATCATCAGCCTGATGAACCCGAAGGCGATCCTGTTCTTCATCTCGTTCTTCATCCAGTTCGTCGATCCTGCCTTCCCGAACCCGGTACTGTCCTTCATCGGCCTGGGCCTGATCTGCCAGGTGATCAGCTTTACCTACTTGACGGCCATCATCTTTGTCGGCGCGCGCCTGGCCGAGACCTTCCGCCGCCGTCGCCGCCTCTCGGCCGGCATGGGTGGCGGCGTGGGCGCCATGTTCATCGGCTTTGGCGCGAAGCTCGCCACGGCCACACTGTAAGGAATTCCCGTGAACGAACTTGCGCTGCGCCAGCGCTGCCATACCGTCCTGCCAGGCCACCGCCAGCCCACGCCAGCGGCCACCTTCGCCGCCATGGCCGCCTGGTGCGACGCCAACCATGTTGCGCACGACACCTATGGCGAAGGCGCGCTGATCGAACAGTTCGAGAACAAGATCGCCAGCCTGCTCGGTTTCGAGGCGGCCGTGTTCTGCATCACGGGCACCATGACGCAAGTGACGGCCCTGCGCCTGGCCTGCCAGGACCGGGGTTCGCCCCTGGTGGCGCTGCACCCAACCTCACACATCCTGCGCCACGAGCGGGGCAACCATGAATTGCTCGAGCACTTCAAGGGCTTGATGCTCGGCGACCCGCACCGCCCGTGGACGGTGGACGACTTGCGCGCCGTGCCCGATGCGCTGGGCGCCGCGCAGGTCGAGCTGCCGATGCGGGAAATCGGCGGCCAGTGCCCATCGTGGGATGAGTTGAATGACATCAAGCGGCACTGCCGCGAGCACAACATCCATTTGCACATGGATGGCGCGCGCCTGTGGGAAGCACAAGCCGGTTTCGGCCGATCCCTGCCCGCCATCTGCGATGGCTTTGATTCCGTGTACGTGTCGCTGTACAAGGGCATCGGCGGCCTCGGTGGCGCCGTGCTGGCCGGCAGCCGCCCGTTCGTCGAGCGGGCGCGCGAGTGGTTCCGCCGCCAGGGCGGCAATATCGTGCACCGCACGCCGTACGTGGTAGCCGCCGCCATGCAGTTCGACGCGCGCCTGGCCGCCATGCCGCAGTATTTTGCACGTACACAGTGGCTGTACGCGCTGCTGCGCGACTTCCCGTCGATTGCCGTCAATCCCGCCCAGCCGCAAGCCAACATGCTGCACCTGCACCTGCCCGTCTCGCGCGAACGGGCCATCGCCATCCGCAATCAGCTGGCCGAAGACCACGGCATCTGGCTATTCGGCCGCGCCAGCCATGCAGCGCTTCCCGGGCACAGCGTGGTAGAATGGTATGTGGGAGATCAGTTGCTGGAACTGCCGGACGACACCGTGCGGCTGGCATTGACCTTGCTGGATCAGGCGATGCGCGGCACGGCATAATCGGCGCAAGCCGGCAGCGCCACAGTCGCGACACCCCAAAAAAAAAGCGCCCGAAGGCGCTTTTTTCATTTCATGGCGGCCGGGTTGGCCGCCACTACCTGCTTAGAACTTGTAGTTGTAAGCGAGACCGATCAACTGCATGCGGGTCTTGAACAGGCCCTTGGTGGTTTCACCGTTGCCGGTGCAGCCAGGGGTCACCGGCGAGCAGTCATTCTTGTAGTTGACAGTGGCATCCTTGAAGTCGATGAAGCTGTAAGCCAGGTCGAGCGAGGAATTGGCGTTCAGCTTCCAGTTCGCGCCGATCGAGTACTGCATGCGGTCGCTGTCCGGCAGCGCTGGATGACGCAGCTCGGCGCTGCGCACTGGCGCCTGGTCATGCGCGATACCGGCGCGCAGCAACAGGTTTTCGCTGTACTTGTAGTTGGTGCCCAGCGACACGCGGTAGGTGTTCTTCCACTGCTGGCGGATGCGCTCCGGGCCTTCGGCCGTCGGCGGGAACTGGATGTCCAGGTTCTGCAGGCGCGAAGTGCGCGTCCAGGTAACGTCGCCCATCAGGGCCCAACGATCATCCATCTGATGGAAGGCGTTGACCGACAGGGTTTCCGGCGTGCGCACTTCGACCAGCGCCTTGGAATTGACCTTGTTCGATGCCTTGGCGATGAAGGCATTCACGGCGGCGTTGTCCGACACTTGCGAGAAGTCCCAGATCGTGTCGCCTTTCAGCTTGTGCGAAATCGACGAACGGTAGGAAATGCCGAAACGCGTGCCTTCATTCATCTGGTACAGGTAGCCCAGGTTGAAGCCGAAGCCCCAGTCATCGCCATCCATCGAGGCATGGCCATCCTTGGCGCCCTTCAGTGCGGCGCCGGCAGCCTGCGCGGCGGCCAGGCCCTGCGTCTTGGCGATATTGGCCAGGAAGGCTTGCGACGCGGCTGGCGCGTGCTGGGCCAGGAAGGCCACGGAACCCGGCACGTCGACTGCCTGGCCCAGTTCCGCCTTCATGTGTTCAGCGGTGACGCCGAAACCGAAGGAGTGGTGTTCATTGACCTTGAAGGAAACGGAAGGATTCAGGGCGATGGCTTCGAGCTTGATGTTGGTGATCGCATAGCGGCCGCTCCAGTCATTGCCGTAATCGAGCTTGGCGCCGTATGGCACGAACAGGCCCATGCCGACAGTCCATTGATCATTGACCTTCTTGCTGGCATACAGGGCTGGCGCAAAGACGGCGTCCGGCGCATAGTCCTTGGTCGTGCCGCCCGGCGTGCGGCCGGTAAACGTCCTCGAACCCGTGTCTTCATAGGTCGAATGCGGTACCACCAGGGTGCCGCCGCCCATGAACTGCGTGCCTTCCAGGCGCGACAAACCGGCCGGGTTGTAGAAAATGGTCGATGCATCGGCCGCTTCGGCGCCGCTGGCATCGGCCGTGCCCTGGGCGGAAACACTTTGCGAACCGAAACGGTAGCCCGATGCTTGTGCGGTGGAGGAAATGCCGGCGAATGCGGCAACGATCAGGAGGGGCAGATATTTATGTTTCAAGTTAGTCTCTCTTTATTATATGAAATTGTCTTCGGCACACTATCGCGGGCATATCCAGCTGCCCCGTCTTGCACTTTTCTTGCCGCCGTGAACTCCAATTCACTGACGGCATGAGCGAAGCATATAATATTTTTTAGAAAAAAGCGAACGTTCGCTCTTTTTATGAAACGGCGTTGTTTTTCCTGCGCATACGACCTTCTACAGTGCCAGCGCAGGGGCTGGAAGCGGTATCAGAAAGCGCTGATGCATCAGCGACAGCATCTGTTCCGCCGGCACGGGGCGCGAGATGAAATAGCCCTGTACCTCGTTGCATTGCAGGGTGCGCAGGATGTCGAGCTGCTCGCGCGTCTCCACCCCTTCAGCCACCACGCTCATGCCCAGCGCATGCGCCATCGACAGGATGGCGCGCACGAACACTTCGCCCTGCTCCGAGCGGCCCAGCTCCATGGTGAAGGCGCGGTCGATCTTCAAGCCATCCATGGCGAACTTCTGCAGCTGCGACAGCGAGGAATAGCCCGTGCCGAAATCGTCGACCAGCAGGCGCACGCCCAGCGCGCGGATGGCGGACAGCTGCTCCACGGCGCGGTTCTGTTCATCCATCATGGCCGATTCCGTGATTTCCACCTCGATCAGCCGCGCATCGATGCGGTGGCGCGTCAGGGCCGAGGCCAGGACCTGGTGCACGTCGCCGCGGCCGAACTGGCGCGCCGATACGTTGATGGACACGGGCACCAGTTCCAGTCCGCTGGCTTGCCAGCGTGCCATCTGCAGGCACACCTTTTCGATGACGACTTCGCCCAGCTGCGAAATCAGGCCGCTGCTCTCGGCCACGGGGATGAATTCCAGCGGCGGCACCATGCCATGCTGCGGATGGTGCCAGCGGACCAGCGCCTCCATGCTGCACAGCTGCCCGCTCATGGCGTCGACCCGCGGCTGGTAGACGACGAGGAACTGATCCTGCTCCAGCGCCGCCACCAGGCTTTGCTCCAGCTCGCGGCGGTTGCGGATGGTTTCAAACAGTTCCGGCTGGAAGAAACGGTGATGGCCCTTGCCCGCCACCTTGACGGCATACATGGCGATATCGGCGTTCTTCAGCAGTACTTCCGTCTCGGCGCCATCGCGCGGATACAGGCTGATGCCGATCGACGCACCCATCTTGTGGCGCTCGCTGCCCAGGTAAAACGGTTCATCGAAGGCGATGGCGATGCGCTGCGCCACCTGCTCGGCGCGGCTGTCGTCCTCCACCGGGTCGAGCACGACGACGAATTCGTCGCCGCCCAGGCGCACCACGTGATCGCCGGGCCGCAGCACGGCCTTCAGGCGCAGCGAGGCGGCGCGCAGCACCTTGTCGCCCTCGGCGTGGCCCTGCGTGTCGTTGATATCCTTGAAGCCGTCCAGGTCGATGAACAGCAGCGCCAGCATGTGCCGCGCGATGGCGGCGCGGCCCAAGGCCCCGGGCAGGAATTGCTGCAGCCAGTAGCGGTTGGGCAAGCCCGTCAAGCCATCTTCATTGGCCAGGCGGCGCAGGTCGCGCTCGTGCTCCTTGGCCGTGCTGATGTCTTGCAGCGTGACGGCCAGGCGGTCGCCGCTGCGCACCAGGCGCCGGCGTATCCAGCGCAGCTTGAAGGGGTTGCCTTCCGGCAGCTCGATCTCTTCCTCGGAAAAGCCGGAGACCATGGCGGCCCGGTAATTATGGATCAGGTCGCGGAAATACGGCTCGTGGGCGCGCGATTGCAGGCGCATGCCCAGCAACTGTTCGCGGCGCACGCCAAAGTAGCCGGCGCCCGGCTCGTTGCAGTCGACGATCTCGAAGTCGAGGATGCTGCCATCCGTGCCGCGCAGGGCGGCAATGATATAGAAGCCGTCGCTCGTGCCTTCGGTGGCCATGCGGTAGGCATTGCGCACGCCTTCGGACTGGTGGTGGCGCCACGCCAGGCGCAGCGACAGCACGGTGGCGACGGCGGCAAAGGCCAGCAGCAGCAAGGTGACGGCAAAGGCGATGCCGATATATATCGTGCGCGTTTCCTCGTAGGGATGCAGCATTTCGCCGTCCGACAGTCCGACCACGGCCGTAAACGGATAGGCTTTCAGCGCCTGCCAGCCCACGTAGCGGCTTTGCTGGTCGGAAAAAGCGATCCTGCCGCCCGAATGCAGGGCACCGCTCTCCGTTTCCAGGAAGCTGGTGTCGAGAAACGGCGTGTCCTCGCCGCTCGGGGGCGGCAACACGCGCGAGCCAAGGCGCGTGCTGAACAGCTCACCCTCCTCGCCCACCATGGCCGACATGCCGAACTTGCCAAAACTGACGCTGTTGTAGAATTCGGAAAAATAGCTGGAATGGATGGAGATCAGCAGCACGCCGTCAAAATTGCCATCCTCGTCTTCCAGCCGGCGCGTGAAATGCACGAGGCTTTCATCGGCGCCCGGCACGGCCGCCTCGCTGGCCGCATTGGCCCTCCCGAGCGCGATGCGCAGCGCACTGGAATTGCTGCGCCAGTGGCGCAACAGGAAATCGCTGCGCTCGTTGACCCGCAGGCGCTGCAACGGCGCCGTTGCCGTCACGGCGTGGCCCTTGCGGTCGAGGATGGCGACGATGGCAAATTGCGGCAAGGCATACATGCCCTGCGTCTTCAATTGGTCGAGACGCAGCTGGCCGCGCGAATTTTCCCACTCGTATTTGAGCTGCAAGGTCAGCTGGTCCATCTGTTCCAGGGTGCGCAGCAGATACTGGCCATACGCTTTCGACAAGGAAGACACGCTGTCGAGCGCCTGCTGCTGCGCCACCTTCTTTTCCGCCTCCAGCTGCAGCAAGGTGGCCGTCCACAGCACGGCGCACAGGATCAGCCCCAGCAAGGGCCAGGCCAGGATCAGGCGCAGGTTGGCCTTGAGAAAATCGGCCCTGCTCATCTCCACCACGGCGGCGTTATTATTATTTACAAATTGTCGCAAGAACATGGTGCAGCATCTGCCGTTTCTGTGTATTTCTTCAAGGACACACAAATTACCACAGAGTCATGTTTGCAGGTAAGACAGCAGCGTAATTATGTGTGCGGGCCGCAGCCCGCCTGTCGCGCCTGCGTTACAATCACCATCCTTACCGTTGGAGAAATACATGCAGCAATATCAAGATTTGATCAAGACCGTGCTCGAAACGGGCAGCTGGCAAGACAACCGCACAGGCATCCGCACCCTGAGCGTGCCGGGCGCCATGATGCGTTTCGACTTGGCCAACGGCAATTTCCCTGCCGTGACGACCAAGAAACTGGCTTTCAAATCCGTGATCGGCGAATTGTGCGCCTTCCTGCGCGCCTCGCGCAACGCGGCCGAGTTCCGCGCACTGGGCTGTAAAGTCTGGGACCAGAACGCCAATGAAAATGCGCAATGGCTGGCCAACCCCTACCGCGAAGGCGAGGATGACCTGGGTCCCGTGTACGGCGTGCAATGGCGCCAATGGCCCGCGTATAAACTGCTGGACGCTGACCAGCCGGCACAGATCGCCGATGCGCAAGCGAACGGTTTCACCCTGATCGCCCCCATCGCCGAAAACGGCGTGCAGAAAGTGCTGCTGTACAAGGCCGTCGACCAGTTGCGCGAATGCCTGGACACCATCATGCACAACCCCGGCAGCCGCCGCATCCTGTTCCACGGCTGGAACCCGGCCGTGCTGGACGCCGTCGCCCTGCCCGCCTGCCATTTGCTGTACCAGTTCATCCCGAACGCCAGCACGCGCGAAATCTCGCTGTGTTTATATGTGCGCAGCAACGACATCGGCCTGGGCACGCCGTTCAACATCGCCGAAGGCGCGGCCCTGCTGCACCTGGTGGCGCGCCTGACGGGTTACACGCCGCGCTGGTTCACGTATTTCATCGGCGACGCGCACATCTATGAAAACCACCTCGACATGGTGGAAGAACAGCTCAAGCGCACACCGTTCCCGGCGCCGCGTTTCGTCATTTCCGACCGCGTGCCCGACTACGCCAGGACGGGAAAATACGAGCCGGAATGGCTGGAAAAAATCGAGCCATCGGATTTCTCGCTGGAAGGCTATGAACACCACGCGCCCATCAAGGCCGCGATGGCCGTCTGATGGCGGTCGCACCGCTGGCAGCTCTGCACCGCAAGCTGTTTGATGAAACCGACGGAAACAAGTTCGCCCGCCTGAAGGACAGGCTGCTGAAAAAGCATGCTGCCGACGAGCGGCAAGCCGTGCTCGCCATCCTGATCGCCTACGCCAGGGACGGCCAGCTGCTGCACTGGCGCGCCTTCCTGATGACGGATATCGTCGCCCTGGCCGAGCCGGGCGAATACGGCGATTTTTTCAGCTGGAGCCTCGATATGGACGGCCTCGCCTACTGGGGCGTGGATGGCATGCTCAAAAGCATGGGCAAGGCGGCGTATGCTCCGCTCGTGGCCCTGGCCACTGCGGAAAATGCCAAGCTGAGCGTGCGCGCCAAGGCCGTCAAAAGCCTGGCCGTGTTCAGCCGCCAGCCTTTCGATGCGGGGTTGGCTTACGATCCCGGCCACTGGAAGGCAGAACAGCTACGGCTGGCCGACGTGCTGGCCTGGCAGCGCGACGCTTATCCGGATGGCGCAGGCCATGCCGTGCCCGCCACCCACGCGTCGCTCGAGGAGCCGCGCACACCGCTGGAAAAAGCCGCATCCAGGCTGGAGAAAAAGCTGGCCGCCAGTCGCAAGAAGGAGCAGGACCTGGCGCAGCCATCGAACTGGCTGACCATCGCCAGTGCCGCCGACATGGCCGGCATCGCGCAGCGCTGGGCCTTGCCGGAGCACTACCGGCGCTTCCTGGCTTGCCATTCGCCGCTGCGGGTGTTTATCGACAGCCGGCAGTATTTCCAGGGTTTGAGCCTGTATGGCGCGGCCGGGCTCATCAAGGCCCAGCACGGTTACGCCTGGAATCCCGTCAGCAGTGAAGCCATCACCGGCTGGCCGGAGCAGTACCTGGTGATCGCCGATGCGGGCGCCGATCCGTATTGCCTGGACCTGGGCGCCGTCGCCGATGGCGATGCCCCCGTGTATCGCGCCGAACATGGCTTGGGCACATGGCGCTTCGAGCGCCATGCGGACAGTTTCATCGACTTCCTGAACGAGATCGCGACAGCGGCCTAGCCTGCTTCGCCTCCCGGACCGCCCGGGCCCGGGCCCGGGCCGGGGCCGCCTGGGCCGCGTCCGCCCGGCGGGCCGAAACGCGGTTCGCGCTCGCCCTCTTTCGCCGCCGACGTGGCGCCGCCCAGGCGGTACGACAGCCCCACATAAATCATGCGTCCATCGAAGCGCCGCGTGCTCGTCTCGCGCAGGGAAGCGCTGTTGATGACGGTTTCCATCTTGTTGCTGCTAAACACATCGGTCACATTCATGACCAGGCTCAGCTGCGGCGTCACCGTATGGCGCCAGCTCACATTCAAGGTGTTGTTCGGCGAGCGGTAGCCCTGCCCCGACAGCATCTTGCCTTGCATTTGCAGGGCCAGCTGCAGCTGGTTGGCGGGATTGACCTGGTAATTGAGGCGCGCGCGGCCGCTCAGGGCATTCGCCGTGCGCGTGCTGCGGTTGCCCAGGTCGTCCGAACTCGTCTGCTGGCTGCGCGCCAGGTTGCCGCTCGTGTTCAGGGTCAGCGATGGCGTCAGCTTGCCGCTGACGCTGAATTCCAGGCCGCTCGAATGGCTGCCTTCGCCGTTTTCGCGCGTCGTCAAGAGCACATTGTCGCTGATAAAGTAACGGTAATCGACGATGGCGTCCGTGTCGCGCCGGTGGTAGGCGCGCAAGCTGCTTTCCAGGCCCGCGATCTTCGTTTCATAACCGATCTCGAACGAGTCCGTCTGCGTGGGTTTCAGCTTGGGATTGCCGGCCGACACATTGAACTCGTCGCGGTAGACCACGTAAGGATTCAGGTCGCCCGCATTCGGACGGCGGATGCGGTGCGCATAGCTGAAGCGCAGGTTGCTCTCGTCGCTGACCTTATAGGTAGCGAACAGGCTGGGAATATAGTTGACGTAGTTGTTGCTGGCCTCGATGCCGCTGGTGATCTGGCGCACGTTCAAGTCCGTGTATTCGGCGCGCAAGCCGGCCAGCGCGCCCCAGCGCTCGGTCAGGCGCATCTGGTAGGAGCCGTACAGCGCGATGGTGCGCTCGTCGAGCTCGAAACGGTTGCTGCGCATGGGGTTGACAGTCTCCAGCAGGCTGCCCGGGTTGATGTCCGTATACAAGGTATCGAAACTGCTCTTGTTGTCGGCCACCTTGTAGCCCAGCTTGGCCGTGCCGCCCGCCAGCGGCCGCTCGTAGTCGCCGCTGAAGTCGACGATGCGGTTGCCCGTCTCGCTGTGCTGGCGCGCGCGGCTGTCGAAGGCATTCACGGGCGTCACCGCGTAGGTATTGGCGTAATCGCTGTCGCTCTCGTTGGTCGACGACGAAACGCGCAAGTCGATCTTCAGCGATTCTCCCGGCAACTCTCCCTTGTGGTCGTAGCGCGCGCCCCAGCTGTAGTTGCGGCTGTCGCCGTTGCGCACGGTGCTGCGCACATAGTCGCCGATGGTGCTGCCCGTGCTGTCGCCATTGATGTAGCGGTCGAGCGAGCGCTGGTCGTTGCTGCGCCCGTTATACGACACGCTGGCGGCCAGGGTGTCGTTGGCGTTCAGGTTGTAATTCACGGTGCCGTGCAAGCCCAGCGAATCATTCAAGCCATTGTTGCTGGACTGCTGGCTGCTGGGGGCGAATGCCCCCGTGTCGCGCTCCAGGCGCTCGCGGCTGACCTCGCCCACGGAATTGCGGCCGTCGTGGCGCACATTGATGCCGCCCTGGTAGCCCCACGGCCCTTCGTTGTAGGTGCCGGACACGGCACTGTTGTAGCGCCCCGCGATGCCCGCATTTGCGTTGACGGTGGCAAAGCCGCCCGGCTTGCGGTTACGCCGCATCACCAGGTTCAGGATCGGGCCGCCACCGGCTTCGTTGCCGAACTGGGCGCCGGGATTGTTGATCACTTCCACGGACTCGATATCGTCGGCCGCCATGGCGTTCAGGGTGGCGCCGCGCGAATCACCCTGCAACATGGCTGACGGCTTGCCATCAATCAATATCTGCACATTGCTGCTGCCGCGCAGGGAAACGCTGCCATCGGGGTCGACGGCCACCGACGGCACATTGTTCAGGGCATCGGCCGCCGTGCCGTTGCTGCTGCCCACGTCGGACTTGACGTCGTAGACTTGCCGGTCGATGCGGCCCGTGGGACGCTCGGCCGTCACGCTGACGGAAGGCGGTGCATCAATGGCGGGCGCCTTGGCCGGCGCCGGCTTGACGACGGCGTCGCCGGTGGCCGCGGCCTGTGCCTGAGCGGAAACATTGGCAGACAGCAGGCTGCCGCCAGCCAGGCAACAGAGAACAATTTTATGCATGAAATAAATAGCCCAGAAACTGTGAGGCGCAACGCAAACGCGTGGCAACCGGGAATCGAATGCCATGATTCTAGGGGCCAACGCATAGCCAAACAATTGCAATTTACTTCAATTTACAAATCTCTTGCGCTTGTGGCATTACAGCCTCACACCTTGGAGAGCAGCTAGGTCAGCAGGCCATTGCTACGTGCCAGTTTCAGCCAGCCCGGATACTCCGTCATCAGCAAGTCATACAGTTCCTCATCGCTGTGCTCGTCGGGCGAGCTGACGGAAAAGTAATTGGCATTGTCGACCAGGCGTCCCTGCAATTCGTCGAGCTTTTCCAAAAAGGGAAAGTCGGAATCGGCAAAGGCGGCGAGGAACTTGCTTTTCGATTTGCGCCCTTTGCCGATGCCCATGAATTGCCAGAAGATCGGTTCATTGCTGGCCCAGCGCAATTGTTTCTCCGTCGTCGCCTGGTCGCTGGTGCCGCCATCGGTGACGAACATGACGTACACGGGCAATTCCGCCGCGACGGGGCGCGTGCGCTCGCCGCCGGCCGCGTCTGGGAAGTAAAACGCACGGATCGCCTGCATGGCGGCGCCATAGCGCGTGTCGCCTTCCAGCGGGTGGCGGATGATCGCCCGCCCCACATAGGTGTTGCAGTTGCTCAAGTCCATGGGTGCCGGATGATGGACGTTCTTGCCGAACAGGAAAACATCGATCTCGCCATCGTCGTCGAACTTGCAGCCCAGGGCCAGGATGCGTTCGGCAAAGCGCTGCACCAGCCCCTCTATATACAGCCGGCCCATGGAACCGGAAATATCCAGGCACAGGCAGACCTTGGCGCGGTGGTCAAGCAAGCCCACTTTTTGCAGCGACACGCCCGCCTGCTTGACCAGGCTGACCAGCTGCGGCGCTTCGCGTTCCACGCGCTTTTCCAGGTTGATCTTCGCCTGCATGACGGCAGACGCCGCCGCAGGGCTAGCAAGAGCGGCAGGCGCGGCCTGGTCGACTTCGCCGCCGAAGTGGCGCACCAGGGAGTCGAGCCCCCCATTGAAACCTTGCCCCACGGCCATGCAGCGCCAGCCGCCATCCTTGCGGTACAGTTCGGCCAGCATGACGGCTTTTTCTTGCGCGAAATCACTGCCCGCGAAGGCAAAGCGGGCCAGCTCGCGTCCGCCCGCCAGCAGGCGCACGTGGCCAGATTGCAGCTGCGACATCACGCCGCTGCCATCGATGGATGCCGTCACGACAAGGCGGTCTATGCTGGCCGGCAAGCGCGCCAGTTGCAGGGCAAATTCGGTCATGTCGCCAGCGCTGCCCGAACGCGCTTCCACGCCGCCGCATGGCGTGCGCGGCTGGTTGAAAAAGGTCATGTAGCGCTCGTCGGACAGTTTGCCGTTGGCATCGAGGCCGAAACAGGCCACGTCGAGCGCCAGCCCCTGTGCGGCCACGCCCACCTGCAGCACGCCGTCGGGAACGAGATTGGCCAGCGGCAAGCGCTGTCCTTTGGACAAGGTTTCCATCAGTGTCTCCTAGGCGATGTAGCGGCGCGGATTGTCCGCATTGAAATCATCTTCGTCTTCCTTGTCCTCGCCCTTGAAGACGACGGGACCATTGAAGGCCAGCTGCAGGTTCTCGCCCTGCCAGCTCAGCCACGGCGTCGCTTCGCTGCCCGGCTCCGACGTCTTGCCTGACGGCTCCAGAATGATGCTGTCGGGTGTGATGCGCGCCATACCGATCACATAGGTGTAGACGGAATCGTCGTCGGCCGCCTTGGAAAGGCGGAAATCGAACGCGCACTCGACGATCTGCTGGCCATATTGCATGACCATCTTCGGCCGCATGGAAGCGACGGAAACGGCGCCATTGGCCAGCGCCGAATACACGCTGAAGACAAGCCCTACCGTGCCGCCGTAATGCTGCGCCAAGGCGGGATTGACTTCCACGGTTTCCGTGGCGGGCTCCTTGCCCGATGCGCCCGCCACGTCGCCCAGGTGGCGCACGAAGGGCATGGCGCCAAAGTTGCCGGGCGTATCGGGAGCCTGGATGAAGCGCATCTGGCCATTCGGCAAGAGGATGCCGACCCGCAAATCAAGGTCGTCGTTGTCGTCGTCGCCATCGCCGTTATCGACCCAGGTAGCCTTGACGGTAAGTTTGCCCGGCGCGCCGGCGCCCTTTTCCAGCGACACCTTGTGCGTCTGGCCTGCCTTGGTCAGCGAGATTTTCGACAGGGAAATCTTGGGTGATGGCACCGTTTCCGCTACCGCCTGCGCCACTTCGCCGCCGAAATGCGCGACCAGCGCGTCCAGCCCGCCATTGAAACCCTGGCCCACGGCCATGAAACGCCAGCCGCCGTCCTTGCGGTAGAACTCGCCCAGCATGACGGCTTTTTCCTGCGCAAAATCAGATCCTGCATAGGTGTAGCGGGCCAGCTCGCGCCCGCCGTCGAGCAAGCGCAGGTAGCCGCTGCCCAGCTGCGCCATGGTGGCCGCGCCATCGATGGCGGCCGTGACGACCAGGCGCTCGATGGAGGATGGCAAACGCTCCAGCTGGTAGCTGAAACCGGCCGCATCGCCGGACGGCGCCACGGTTTCCACGCCACCGCACGGCGTGCGCGGCTGGTTGAAGAAAGTCATGTAGCGGTCGTCGGACAGCTTGCCGTTGGCATCGAGGCCGAAACAGGCAAAGTCCAGCGGCACGCCGGCGCTGGCGAGGCCCAGTTGCACGACATTGCCCGTGACGAGGCCGGACAGCGCCAGGCGCTGCCCCTTGATCAGGTTTTCCATGCGATTATTTATTCAGGTGTGGGAGCTTCGGACAAGGGCTCAAGGCAAGGCCCGTCGTCCGAAGACAGTACGAATGTACAGTCAGTCCATGGCGGAGCAACGCCGCCATGGACTGACGTTCTGGGTTCTATACAAAGCTAAAAGAGCTTCGGACAACGGTTCAGGGCAAGGCGCGTCACCGAAGACAGTACGAATAGTACGGCGAGGTGACGCAACGCGGCCATGGGCCGTTTTCCGGAGCTCTTAAGCGTTGATGCCAAAGGAACGTGCAAGTGGGCCCAGGCCGCCTTTGAAACCCTGGCCGATGGCCTTGAATTTCCATTCGCTGCCGGCGCGGTAGATTTCGCCGAAGATCATGGCCGCTTCCGTCGAGCCGTCTTCCGACAGGTCGTAGCGGGCGATTTCCGCGCCATTGTCGCCATTCAGGCAGCGGATGTAGGCCTTGCCGACCATGCCGAAGTTCTGCTTGCGGTTTTCCGCGTCGTGGATGGTGACGGCCACGGCAATCTTGTCGATATCGGCAGGCACGTTGGCCAGGTCGACGGCAACTTTCTCGTCATCGCCATCGCCGCCGCCCGTGGTGTTGTCGCCCGCGTGGACGATGGAGCCGTCAGCCGACTTCAGGTTGTTATAGAAAATGAAATCGGCATCGGAGCGGGCCTTGCCATCCGTTTTCAGCAGGAAGGCGCTGCCGTCCAGATCAAATGCGGCGCCATCGGTGGCGCGCGGGTCCCAGCCCAGGCCAATCACGATTTTCTTCAAGCCAGGAGCTTCCTTGCTCAGGTTGACATTGCCGCCTTTTTGCAAACTGATCGCCATGGTAATTCCTCTTTAATGTGGGGGTTGCATTCGGTGTTTCAGGTCACGTCGCCAGCTTACCGGCTTGATGAGCCATGAGCCTACCATAAAGTTACTGCTTGCCAGCCGCGCACTATTGAAAATAATGCCATGCGGAAAAGACCGTGCCGCTGCCCCAATGCGCAAAATGACGGATAATGCCGCTCGACAAAAATTTTTACCATCCTGACCCCAGGCTTGTCCTTGAACAATACCAAGATACGACTCGACTGTATTCCCGGCACCCTGTGCGACGAGCGCCTGTGGTCGCGCCTGGCGCCTGCCCTGGGCGACGCCTTTGATCTGCAGCACGTGCCCCTGCACCAGGCGCGCACGCGCCCGCAGATGCAGCAGATGATCGCCAGCCACAGCGCTCCTCAAGCCCATCTGGTAGGCTTTTCGCTGGGCGCCTACCTGGCGCTCGAACACGCGCTGGCGCACCCGCAACGCGTCCAGTCCCTCACTTTGATCGCCAATTCCGCCAAAGGTTTGCTCCCGGCGGAGGTTGAAGCGCGCCAGCGCATCGTCGCCATGCTCGAGCGCAATGCCTATGCGGGCATCACGCGCCAGCGCCTGCGCGAACTGCTGCACCCGTCGCACTTGGAAGACACCGGCATCACGGGCCTGATCCGGCAGATGGGGCTGGACCTGGGCAAGGACGTGCTGCTGGCGCAATTCATCACCACCATCGCCCGCCCCGACCTGATGGCGCGCTTGCCGGAACTCGGTTTTCCCGTGCTGATCGTGGGTGCCGAAGAGGACAAGCTCGTCGATCCCGACGACCTGCGCGCCATGGCGGCCCGCCTGCCGCAAGCCACCCTGCACCTGCTGAAAGACAACACCGGTCACATGATTCCGCTGGAAGCACCAGGCGCGCTGGCCGACGCCATGCGTGCGCATCTGGAGACCGCCGGCAATTTCAACGATAATGGCGGGCATCGGGCCTCGCCCCCACCTTTTTCACAGAACCAATGAGCTTACTGACCATCATCGTCGCCACCGACCAGCAAGGCGGCATCGGCATCGACAACACCCTGCCGTGGAAACTGCCGGAAGACCTCGCGCATTTCAAGCGTCTGACGACGGGCCATCCCATCCTCATGGGCCGCAAGACCTTCGATTCCATCGGCCGTCCGCTGCCGAACCGCCGCAACATCGTCATCACGCGCAATCCGGACTGGCGCCATGAGGGCGTGGAAGCGGTGTCGTCGCTGGAAGCGGCCATCGCGCTGCTGGACGGCGCCGAAGGCTATGTCATCGGCGGCGCGGAAATCTACCAGCAGTCGCTGGCACTGGCACAGCGTTTGATCATCACGGAAATCGGCCAGACGTTTGACTGCGATGCCTTTTTCCCCGCCGTTGATCATGCCGTGTGGCAAGAAACCGCGCGCGAAGCGCATATTTCGGAGAAATCCGGCCTGCCTTACGCCTTTGTCACGCTGCAACGCAAAGCCTGATAAGGTTATATTGACTAGCAGAATGTTGCTGTAATACCCCTGTCACACCCATGCGTCACGCTAGCGCACGCTTGTGACGCTTTGCTACGATATTTTTTTCCCGCAGACGCCGCATTTCTGCGAGAATCCCGTTCTTATTTTTTTTCTGCGGCTGCCGGGTTGCACTACCGCCTGACCGTCGCGCCCTAGTCCGCCCCTTCACATATGTCAGGGGCGGCTTGCTTTTTTGGAGACATGCATGAAATTTCGTTTCCCTATCGTCATCATTGACGAGGATTTCCGTTCTGAAAATACGTCCGGCCTGGGCATTCGCGCCCTTGCCGCCGCAATGGAAAAAGAAGGCATGGAAGTGCTGGGCGTGACCAGCTACGGCGATTTGTCGCAATTTGCCCAGCAACAATCGCGCGCGTCAGCCTTCGTGCTGTCGATCGACGATGAAGAATTCGGCGCCGGTTCCATCGAGGAAACCGATCACGCCTTGAAATCGCTGCGCGCCTTCGTCGAGGAAATCCGCTACAAGAACGCCGATATCCCTATTTATCTGTACGGCGAAACGCGCACCTCGCGCCATATCCCCAACGATATCCTGCGCGAACTGCATGGTTTTATCCACATGTTCGAAGATACGCCGGAATTCGTCGCGCGCCACATCATCCGCGAAGCGAAATCCTACCTGGACGGCCTGTCGCCGCCATTCTTCCGCGCACTGGTGCACTACGCCAACGACGGTTCCTACTCATGGCACTGCCCCGGCCACTCGGGCGGCGTGGCGTTCCTGAAGTCGCCGATCGGCCAGATGTTCCACCAGTTCTTCGGTGAAAACATGCTGCGCGCCGACGTCTGCAACGCCGTCGAGGAACTGGGCCAGCTGCTCGACCATACGGGCCCTGTCGCCGCGTCCGAACGCAATGCCGCGCGCATCTTCAATGCCGACCATTGCTATTTCGTCACCAACGGTACCTCGACCTCGAACAAGATGGTGTGGCACTCGACCGTGGCGCCGGGCGACATCGTCGTCGTCGACCGCAACTGCCACAAGTCGATCTTGCACTCGATCATTATGTGCGGCGCGATTCCCGTATTCCTGATGCCGACGCGTAACCACCTGGGCATCATCGGCCCTATCCCGCTGCATGAGTTCACGCCGGAAAGCATTGCCCGCAAGATCGAGGCCAATCCGTTCGCGCGCGAAGCGAAGAACAAGAAGCCGCGCATCCTGACCATCACGCAATCGACCTACGATGGCGTGATCTACAACGTGGAAACCCTGCGCGAAATGCTGGACGGCAAGATCGACACCCTGCACTTCGATGAAGCGTGGCTGCCGCACGCCACCTTCCACGATTTCTACAAGAATATGCACGCCATCGGCAAGGACCGTCCGCGCGCCAAGGAATCGATGATCTTCTCGACCCAGTCCACGCACAAATTGCTGGCCGGCCTGTCGCAGGCCTCGCAAATCCTCGTGCGCGAATCGGACACGGTCAAGCTGGACCAGGATGCCTTCAACGAGGCTTACCTGATGCACACCTCGACGTCGCCGCAGTATTCCATCATCGCTTCGTGCGACGTGGCCGCGGCCATGATGGAAGCGCCGGGCGGCACGGCACTGGTGGAAGAATCGATCATGGAAGCGCTCGATTTCCGCCGCGCCATGAAGAAGATCGACCAGGAGTGGGGCCAGGACTGGTGGTTCCAGGTGTGGGGTCCGGCCAGCTTCAACGACGAAGGCATGGGCCAGCAGGAAGACTGGATGATACGCGCCGAGGATGACTGGCACGGCTTCGGCGACCTGGCTCCCGGCTTCAACATGCTCGACCCGATCAAGGCAACCATCGTCAACCCGGGCCTGTCGCTGGATGGCCAGTTCGGCGACACGGGCATCCCCGCATCCATCGTCACCAAATACCTGGCCGAGCACGGCGTCATCATTGAAAAATGCGGCCTGTACTCGTTCTTCATCATGTTTACCATCGGTATCACCAAGGGCCGCTGGAATACCCTGCTGACCGCGTTGCAGCAGTTCAAGGACGACTACGACAAGAACCAGCCGATGTGGCGCATCCTGCCGGAATTTGCGGCGGCCAACCCACGCTACGAAAAAATGGGCTTGCGCGACCTGTGCCAGCAGATCCATGATTTCTACAAGGCTTACGACGTGGCCCGTTTGACGACGGAAATGTATCTGTCGGACATGATCCCGGCCATGAAGCCGTCGGATGCCTTCGCCAAGATGGCGCACCGCGAAATCGAGCGCGTGGCCATCGACGAACTGGAAGGCCGCATCACGTCCATCCTGCTGACGCCGTACCCGCCGGGTATTCCGCTCTTGATCCCGGGCGAACGCTTCAACAAGACCATCGTCGACTACCTGCGCTTCGCACGCGACTTCAACGAGCGCTTCCCCGGCTTCGAGACGGATGTGCATGGCCTCGTGAAACGCGAAGTCGATGGCAAACGCGGCTACTTCGTCGATTGCGTCAAACTGGATGATTAATGACGGCACATCCAATCTCGCTTGGCGCGCTTTGCGGCCGGCGATGCTCACCGTACTGGAGTACGGTTGCGCTTCTCGGCCACAAATCACTGCCGCTCGCTACGATTGGATGAACCGTCTTGACGTTCGTTAAAAACGGTTAATTCTGACGTTTGTTGAACGCCATTCATTCACGCCACCTTTCAGGTGGCGTTTTTCATTTCAGGCCAGCGCGCACGCTTGCGCCAGATCAAACGGCTCGGGTATCGGGCTCCTAAGATGGGCGACTCGTGCCCTTGTGATGGCTGGCTTATGACGCTCAAGGTGTGGCTGGAAATCATGCAGCAGGCGGCGGCTGGCAGTGGCGCCTTGCTGATGACGGCCTTGAAGCAGGCTCAGGTAACTGTAGCCCGGCGGCACGATGGCGAGGAAGACGGCGCGGGCATCGTGCTGTTTGCCGAGACCGATAAGGCCCTGCTGCAAGCGCTGCCGGCGCTGTGCGGCCATGCCCGCGTGCTGGCCATTGCCACCTGCGGCCGCCCTCCCAGCTGCGCGCAACAGCGGGCCCTGATGGCGGCAGGCGCGCTCGATGTGCTGCTGTGGCCTGGCGGCGCCGTCGATGCGGGCCAGGTGCTGGCGCGCCTGCAGCGCTGGCAAGCCGTGGCGCAGATGCTGGCGTCCGGCGCCGTGCGCCAGCATCTGGTGGGCGACAGCGCGGCCTGGACCGCCTTGCTGCACCAGGTAGTGGAAATGGCCGCCTTCAGCCAGGCGTCGATGCTGATCACGGGCGAGACGGGCACGGGCAAGGATTTACTGGCGCAACTGATCCACCGCCTCGGCAACTGCAGAGGCGACTTCACCATCCTCGACTGCACCACCCTGTCGCCGGAACTGGCCGGCAGCGAACTGTTCGGCCATGAACGGGGCGCGTTTACGGGCGCGGCGGCTGCGCGCGACGGCGCTTTTGCCCTCGCCGACGGCGGCGTGCTCTTCCTCGATGAGGTGGGCGAACTGCCGCTGCTCCTGCAGGCGCAGCTGCTGCGCGCCATCCAGGAGCGCAAATACAAGCGCGTGGGCGGCAATACCTGGCAGCCGACGCAATTCAGGCTCGTCTGCGCCACCAACCGCGAACTGGAAGGCGAGGTGGCGCGCGGCGCCTTCCGCGCCGACCTGTATTACCGCATCGCCGGCTGGCGCTGCCAGATACCGCCCTTGCGCGAACGTCAGGACGACATCCTGCCGCTGGCCCGCCATTTCCTCGCTGAACTGGCCCAGCGGCCGCCGCCCCCGCTGGACGCCGCCGTGCGCGAATACCTGCTGCTGCGCGACTATCCGGGCAATGTGCGCGAACTGCGCCAGACCGTCACGCACATCTGGCACCGCCATTGCGGCCCCGGCCCCATCACCATCGGCGCCCTGCCCCCGGAAGAACGGCTGCTGGCGCCGCACTGGCCCGACCAGCACTTCGAAGCGGCCGTGCGGCGGGCCCTGGCCCAGGGCTGCACGCTGTCGCACATCACACGCTGCGCCACCGACATGGCCATCCGCCTCGTGCTGGCCGATGAGCGCGGCAACAACCAGCGCGCCGCCGCCCGCCTTGGGGTGACCGACCGCGCCCTGCAGCTACGCCGCAAGGCGGCCACCACCACCACTGTCGCGGCAGCGCCGGTCACGCCAGCCGCACGGTAAGCCGCGTCACGCTAGCCCCGCCAGCCGCAAAAAATTGCCACCCGTGATCAGCGCCATATCCTGCGGCGGCAAGTCCAGCAACTGAATCTTGTGCAATTCCAGCCCCGGATGCAGCCAGGGACCATCTGAACCGAACAAGACCTTGTGCGGTCCCGCGCGGCGCACGGCCTGCTGCAGCAAGTCGAAACGCCGCACGCCCGAGCTGTCCGTATGGATGTTGCGGTGGCGCACCAGATGGTCGATCAGCGCCAGCTGCGCGGCCCAGTCGTCGCCAAAGCTGCCCAGGTGGGGCAGGATGAAATCGACGTCGGGATACTGCTGCGCCAGCAGCTCGGCCACGGCCACCTCGCCGGCCGGGTCGTACAGCACGGGCAAGCCGAAGAAACGGGCCGCCTCGCACACTTCGCCGCTGATGCGCGCGTCCAACCGGTGCGCCTTGACGCCGACAAAGCCGTACCGCTCGACGGCCGTGCGCACCAGGTCCATGATGCGGCCCCGGTCGCGCTGCGCATGCACGAAGGCAAAGCCGTAGAAACGCTGCGGATCGGACGACACCAGGCGCGCCACGCCATGGTTGGCGCTGGCGTAATCGGAGTGGAAGGTGGCGAACAGCACGCTGCGGGCGATGCTGGCCGCCTGCGCGCGGCGCAGGTAGGCTTGCAGCGGCGCATCGCTGTCCCACGGCCCGCTCAAGCCGTCGCCCGGTCCCGCATGGCAGTGGCAATCGATGATCATCTTGTCGCGCTATTGCCAGTCGCCCATGACGACGATGCGGTTGCCGCGCCGGCGCCAGCGCCCGCTCTCCTCCTCGCTCTGCGGCGCGGCCGAACGAAAATGCGGCAGTTGCTGATGCAGGGCCCGCGTCAGCGCGCTTTCCACGGCGCGCGCGCTGCCGTCGCCGTCGGCAGCCAGGCGCGCCGCCTGCCCCGCGATGCGCACGAAGCGGCGCGCCAGCTCCAGTTCGCGGTCGGCCGGCGCCTCGGCCTCCATTTCCAGTTCAAGCGCGTTGCTGGCGGCGCGCCCCAGGGCCGAGCCGAGCGCCGTGCCCACGCCCGGTATCGGGATCATCGAGCCCAGCGCGCCGCCGACAAAGGGCAAGGCCGTCTTGGCCACGGCCTTCAAGGCGCCACCCAAGGGCTTGGCCACCTTGGCAATGGTCGAGCCCACCTTCTTGACTCCCTTCCACACGCTCTTGAAGACATTGCCGAGAAACTGTTCCAGCTCCGCTTCGCTGGACACTTCCAGCAATTCCATGGCCAGCTGCAGTTCTTCCTCTTCGCTGAAGACGGCCGGCGCGCGGCCCTTGCCGGACCAGTCCTGGCCGAACTCCAGTACTTCAAACGCAGCGCCGGCCCGCTGCCGGCATTGCGCGCATTCGCATTCGAGTTGGTGCATGATGTTCTCCTTCGCAGTCGTCAAAGCGCTGTCGTCAGCCCCACATTTCACCCAGTACGGCCAGTTCCAGTTCGCGCCGCTGGTTCGTCAGCACGCCGCGCTGGTTGGCAAACATGTCGTCGTGGATGCGCTGTTCGATCCGGCGCCGCTGCGCCGCCGAAGACAGGGGCGCCACATACACCTGGTGCGCGCTCACGTCGACGGCCAACATCTGGCCGCACAGCCGGTGCTGCAGCAAACGCCGGTGCAGATCGTCCGTCTGGCCGCTGTAGGCACGGCGCCTTCCGCCCGCATCGAACTCGATGACGTACAGGCCCGGCCCCCGGCCATTCGCGTCGCGCAAGGCATCGGCGAGCGTCCCCAGCGCCTGGTAGCGCAGGGCGGCCGCTTCCGGCACCCGGCCCATGGTGCCGGCCAGCGTTGGCGGGACTTCGCTCTGCTGCTGGTCGTCGTCCTGCCCCTGATCCTGGTCCGTATCCACTCCCTGGTCCGGCCCCTGCTGGTCGCCAAAGGCCGGTTCCGCCACAGGATAAGCCGCCGGATAAATGGTAGGGTAGATGGGCGCATAGCCGCCCCAGCCCCGGTAGCGCGGCGGCAGATAGGGCATGGGCCGGGGAGCAAAGCGGGGCAGACGGCGGCCCTGCCCCTGGTAGCGCGGCGGCGCGGGACGGCGCGCGCCTCGCAGCGGCGGCCTTGCACGCAGGCCGCCTCGCCCGCCGCCAGGACGCATGCGCTCCTCCTCCCATTCCCCCTCTTCCTCCCCTTGCCACTCCTGCGACCACTCTTGCGACCATTCCTGTTCGCCGGCCGCCCCTGGCTGACCCGCAAAGGGCAGTATTTCAAACGCTTCGTTCATATCGCCTCCTGATGTGATGTTCAAGCAAGCCCATCGCCTGCTCCAGTTGCCGCGGCGTCTGGTCGGCCCGCAGCAAGAAAGTCAGCGCGCCGGGACCGTCTCCCGCTTGCGCCAGCGCCAGCACGCCCGCCGCGCGCAAGGCTTGCCGCAAATGGGCGCGGCCGGGCAAACGCTGCACGGGGAAGCTGCCACCGCGGCAGGCAATGCCGGCCGCCGCCATCCCTGTCCGCCATTGCGCCACCCTGTCCGCCAGCCTGGCGCGCAGGGCGTCGCCATGGCGGGCATTGAGCGCCAGCGCGCGCCGCGCCGCCGCCAGCACGGCTGCCGAAGGCGGGCTGGCATGCACGCGCGTCTGGCTGTGCGCCGCGAAGCGCCGCAGCAGCTTGCGGCTGCCGGCCAACACGGCCAGCGGCACGCCAAATCCCTTGGCCAGCGAGGCGCCGACGATCACGTGGCCGCCGCCCTTGTCGTAGCCGCCCGGCAAGCCATGCAGCCGCACCGAGCCGCCACCGGCCGTGCCCGCCACGCCCAGCACCTGCGTATCGTCCAGCAGCAGGTAACCGCCTCCCTGGCATGCGAGGGCCGCATAGCCGGCCAGCGGCAAGACCTGTTCGCTGCCCGGCACATAGCCATCGGCCAGGATCAGGGGGCGCCGCCCTTGCCTGCCCCACGCCGCCGCCAGCTGCCGCAACGCCGCCATCTCGCCGCTGGGAAACAAGCGCAAGGGCAAACCCAGCGCCTGCGCCCGCTCGGCGCCCCAGCGCGCGATGGCGTAGCTGCCGCCATCGACGAGGATCACCAGGCGCTCGCCAGCCAGCATGCCGAACAGGTCCCAGAACAAGTGCAAGGTCGACGGCAGCACGCAGGCCGCCTCGCAGCCTTGCAGCGCAGCCAGGCTTGCTGCCAGGGCCTGCGCGCCGGGCGGCTCCTGCAACGCGGCCGGCTTGCCCAGGCTCAAGCTGCTCCACGGCGCCAGCGCGGCCGCCGGATGGCGCATGCCCAGGTAGAGGGCGCTGGTAAAGTCGAGCATGCACCCGCCCCGCCCCCGCCCTAGACACTGCGCAGCTGCTGGCTCAGGCGCTGGCGCAGCAACACCGAGGGCATCGTCGATTCGATCGCCGGGTCGCTGCTGTCGACGGACAGGTCGACCCCGGTGGCGGCGCGGTAGCCGTGGATGTAGCCCTGCACTTGCGGGCGCCAGAAGCGCGCCCAGTTGAATGCCTGCGTCGGTTCATAGATGTCGCTCCAGTTGCCATAGCGCACGGACAGCAGCAATTGCTCGCCGAAGATGGCGAGGTTGCGGAAGTGCATTACGCTCGTATCCGTCCAGCCTTGCAATTTCTTCATGGCATCGACCCTGTCCATCCACGGTTCCGGATACGCCACCATCACGCGCGTAGGCAAAAATTCACGGAATTCGGGGCGCGCCAGCATCCATTGCTGCATCAGCATTTCGATGCGCGCCGTCGATGGCAAATCGCCGAACTGGTTGTGCGCGCCCTGCGACAGGATCAAATGAATTTCCTTGAGCGCGTTGAGCACGGGGAAGGCGTCCGCCTTCACGGTGGTGTCGTCATCCTGCTTGTAGAACGAAGTGAGCAGGCGCAGCAAGTGGTGGAACGCTTCCAGGAATTTGGAGCGGCTATCGGCTGGCCGGAAGTGCTGCACTGCCTTGCCATCCAGGCGCACACCGTAGTGATGGTCATACTCATAGTTCCGGCGCATCACGGTCAGCCGATGCTGTTCATCCTGCGTGTATCCCCAGAGTAAATTATTCAGCGGACGCAACATGTCGATTTCCGTGTTCGACAGGGGATCGAGTTGCTTGCCCGGCGCGCGCAGATTCTGGAAGCGTTGCGCGATGGCATTCATGGTTTGTACCAGCATGCCCTCTTCGTGCCAGTACGACCAGATCAGTTCCAGCAGGCAGGGATTGGCCAGCTTTTCCTGGATGATGCCAAAGCACAGGTCCACTTCGCCTTCCTGGCCGCGCGGGATGCTGATGGGGATGTCGGGCAGCTTGCGGCGGATCACGGCCAGGTAGGGCAAGGTCTGGAAACCATCGATGTTTTCCAGGTAATCGTTGCGCAGCACGGTTTCCAGGTCCCGTCCCTGGGGGATGTCGCGCCGGTCCAGGTAGGCCTTGTCTTCCGCGGGATTGAAGGCCAGCGGCTGGTTCAGCACGCCGCAATTGACCATCACGAACGCCTCCGTCGCCACTTTCAGCACGCGGTAGGAATCGGCATCCGAGAACGGCAGCGCGCGGCGCTGCTTGAGCTGCTGGAACATGTCGGCCTTTTTGACGAAGCGCTCCTGCTCGAAGCCGCGCACATTGGCCAGGTCGCCGCAAAACAGGCTGTCCATGAAATGCAGGTAATTCGTAAACGACATCGCTTCAGTGCTGTTGCGTATCAGGGTCCACAGCGGCAAGTCTTCCGTCGGCTCCGTTTCCGTGCGCGTCAGCGACACGCCCACATTGCCCGAGATGGGCTGAGGCTGGCGCTCCTCCGCCTCGTATTCCGCGTCCACGGCCAGCATGGCGTTCGGGCTCAGCCCTTCCGGCACGGGCAAGGCATTGCGCAGCTCGGGACGCTGCGACAGCATCATCTGTCCCATGAAACGGTGCATGCCGGCGCGCCGCACGGGGGTGGAAAAGGCATTCGGCGCACCACGCATGGGTACCCACGGGGCGGCGGCCAGCACCTGCACCTGGTCGCGCCCGTCGGCGCTTTGATCGCCGTCAAACGAGACGGTGGCCACGGCACGGTCACCCACCCTGCCAAAATTGCAGTCGCTGGGATGGCAGTCCGCCGTTTCAAAAACCAGCCCCACCTGCGGATTGAGCTGCGGCTTGAAACACAGCACGGCGCTGCAGCCGGACTGCACCGTCACGCACTGCGGCGCCGTGGCGGGGAAATTGCCATACACCCCCACGTAGCTGCCCGTGGCCAGGTCGGCAAACACGGTACTGCCATGACCATCCGTCCAGCGCACGCCCACCAGCATGGCGGGATCGGCTACCCAGGTGGCGGCATTGAAATCATGGCAATCCGCCTCGGCTCCCCGGTACAGGCTGATGGCGGCATTGACGACCATGGCCCCGCTGTCCTGCTCGTGCACGGTGACAGCGATGCTGCCGCCGTGGTGTTTCGGCCCCGCCTGGCCCGCCGCCCCGCTCCTGCGGCTCATCTTGCCACCCATATTGCTGCTCATCTTGCTGCTCATGTCATTCTCCTCAATGGATAATCAAACGCGTTGCCAGGGGCGGCAGCGGCCTGCCGGGCTGGCGGCCATGCCGCACGACATCCGCGCACAGCTCCGACGTGTCCAGGGTGCTGCGCAGGGCCCAATGGGTCAGCAAACGCCCCAGCAGCTCGCTTTCGTCTTCCGGGCTCAAGGCACCGCTGGCGCGCGCCTGGCCCAGCACGGCGAACACCAGGGTCGGCGTCGCCCGGTACATCTGCCCCGGCGCCAGGCTCCAGCTGCGAAACAGCTGCGCCAGCATGGCCGGCTGGCGCGTGTGCACGGCCATGGCTTCGACCAGCGAGCCGCCGCGCAAGGCCGGCGGCCTGTGCTGCACCAGCAAGCCCACCAGGGCAGCCATGCTGGCCTGCAACTGTTCCAGCAGCCGCTGCCGGGCCGGCGGCAGGCCGGCCAGCGGGTAGTACGACAGCCACAGCTGCTCCAGGCGGTCCCACTGCGGATGCGGATACAAGGCCCGTCCCATGGCGCAGCTCAGGCGCACCCGCAGCCATGGCACTGGATGGGGATCGTCGATATTGAGGCGGAAGACAAACACGCGCGGCAGGCTGACCACGCCGATCAGGCCCAGGGTGGCGGCCACGCCGACCCGCGCCAGCGACCAGAAATCGGCCACGATCTCGGAAATCCACCGCTCCCACAATTGCCACACGTGAACAAAGCCGCTGCCGCCATGCTGCATCGCTTGCAGCACGGGCCGCAAGGACGCCACCAGGTCCAGTAGCGCAGCCCCCTGGTGGCCTATTTCGTGCACCAGCGACGAGGCGATGCTGCTGCCGATCATGCGTTCGCGCGGCAGGCGGATGATGGCGACGGGATTGTCGCCGCCGCCGGGCAGGCGCGTGCGCGCACGGCGGATGGCCGCGCCCGGCCCCCGGTCCAGGTAGCAGATCACGGGCGGCGCCTGGTACACATTGCCGGGCAGCGCCAGCGCGTCGGCGGCAACGATGTCCAGGCCGGCCAGCCACACGCCCGTCTTGTGCTCGCTGCGCTGGGTGATGACTTCGTTGAACAGGTCGAACTGGGTCAGCGCGGCATTGAACTTCAGGCGCAGGAAGGTAAAACGGCGCTGCGCCTCGGCGGCCGTGGCCATGCTGGCGCCATCGGCGTGCTCGCGCCGCAGCCACCACTGGAACTGGGCCACCATGCGCCGCAATGCGCGCCGGCCCTGTACCAGCTGGCTTTCGATGGCCGACTGGGCGCTGGGCATCAGGGCCGCCGCCAGCACCGTCGGTTCGATCAGCGCGAACGGCTCCAGCCGCGCCAGCCGCGTCAGCAGCGAGCGCGCCTCCTGCTCCAGCATCCAGGTAGCATAAGCGCCGATGGCCATGATGTCAGACCCCGTACAGGACGATTTTGTGACCCTGGCGCGCCCAGCGGCCGCTGGACGGACGCATGCCGGCGCCGCTGCGCGCACCGCCCTGCGCCATGCTGCCACCCGCACCAGCGCCGCTGCCGTTCTGCGTGGAGACCTGGCTGCCGGGGCGTCCCAGCAAGCCTGGCGCGAACTGGCGCGCCGCCGCGCTGACCGCTGACTGGGCGATGGCGCGCGGATCGCCCGCACCGCGCGCTTGCGCGGCGCGGTTGACGGTATCGGCGGCCAGGCGCACGAACTGCTTGGCGCCCTCGAATTCGCGGTCCTCGTTCGACGACGCTTCCGCTTCCAGCCCCAGTGCGCCGCCAGCGGCCGAGGCCAGGCCGCTGCCTATCTTGGCCCCCAGCGGGCCGCCGAAATAGCCACCGATGGCGCCGCCGGCCAGGGGAATGGCCTTCTTCGCCACGCCCTTGAGCACGCCGCCGATGGCTTGCCCCACGGGCGACTTGATGATGCCGCCCGCGACGGAAGCAGCCTTGCGCAGGAAATTGCCGAGAAACTGCTCGAGTTCGGCTTCATTGCTGACCGACAACAATTCATTCGCCAGTTCCATCTCCTCGGTCTCGGAAAACATGGCGTTCGCGCCGCCCTCGCCGCTCCACTCGCCCTGGCCAAACTCGAACTGCTCCGCTTCAAAACCGGACATCTCCTGTCCGTATTCCAGGGTCGTACGATCCAAGTCATGCATGATGAGCTCCTCAAAGTTATAACCTCGGTTGGGACTACCTTGCCGGACAGACGGCCGTCCGGCTAACAATCGAGCACGACGATGTGCCCGCCCTCGCGGCGCCAGCGGCCAGCGTCCCGTCCTGGCGTTTGCGCCGCCTGCCTGAGCAAGCCTGGCGCCACGCTGCGTGCCACTTGCAGCAGGGCCGTTTCCACCCGCGCCCTGGGAGCGCGCGCGCCAGTGGCGCCGTCCTGCGCCAGTTCCGTATTGACGGCATCGATCAGATGCACGACCTGGCGCGCCAGTTCGAATTCCTTGTCTTCCGGGCTCAAACCTTCCAGTTCCATGCCGAAGATGCCGGCAGCGCGCCGCTTGAGCGCCTGCGGCGAACCACCATGCAACGGCAACAGGGGCGCCACCACCTTGCCCAGCAGCTGGTGTAGCGGTCCTTCCAGCGGCGTACCGCGCACTTGCCGGCCCGCCGCAGTGGCGCCCAATTGGCGCGCCAGGAAAGCGTCGAACTGGGCCGGCGCCTGCAGTTCCAGCAACTGCGCCGCCAGTGCCAGCTCGTCTTCCTGCTGCAGGGGCAGCAAGCCCGGCGCTTCAGGCAATTCCATTTCGGGACGATAGGCGAGCAGACGGCTGGTCATGGCAGGCTCCGGTGAAAGGCGGGCGGGTGACCCATGCCTCCCTGACGCAAGGGCCATGCCAGCCATGCGCAGGGAAAGGACGCGGGGAAAAAACGGAGCGGGTGGCGAACGGCATTTCGCCGATGACGTAAAAACCATGGTTTCCGGCGAAGCGGGTTTCGTTGCCAAGATGAGCTTTCAAACAAGCTTAATTGGCGGGAATGATTACGTCGCCTATCCGCCACAGTGCGCCTAATCGGCAAAAAATATTTTTCATTTTCAAAGAATAAAGTTCGCCCTACAGCGCCGAAAACAGCATCAACACCACGCCAACGTCAGGCAAATGAAAACGTGGCCAACACGTAAATAGTTAATTGAAAACAGGATTGTGGTAGCTAGGGCCTACAATTAATGGGCTAAAATTTGATTGCCCGAGAGAAACTAAATGACAGACCCAACTTTGCGCCGTTTGCTGGCCATCACATTGCTCAGCCTGCTTGCCGCCTGCGGCGGTGGCGGTGGCGGCGACAGCAACACCGGCGCCATCCAGAACCCGGACATCTCGGTGGTTCCTCCAGGGACCACCGCCCCCGGCGATCCGGCAGCCCCCGGCACCACGCCAGGCGATACCATCCCCCCTCCGCCGCTGACCACGCCTCCGGCCGGCCAGGCGGCCACCACCTTCACGCGCCAGGAAGCGTCGCGCTTCCTGGGCCGCGCCACGTTCGGCCCCAACATGGCGGCCATCGATGCGCTGGCCGCCAGCGACAGCGCTGCGTGGTTCCGCGCGCAGTTCTCCAAGCCGCAAACCCTGCACCGCAAATATATCGACAGCATGCTGGCGGCGCAGGCTGCCGGCGGGGAACGCATCAGTTTAAGGACGTTCTATGAAACGTTCTGGCAACAAGGCGTCCGCGGCGAGGACCAATTGCGCCAACGCATGGCCTTTGCCCTGTCCGAAATCTTCGTCATTTCCATGCAAAACGAGTCCGTGCAGCCGCAGGTACGTGGCGTGGCCAGCTACTACGACATGCTGGGCCAGCATGCTTTTGGCAACTTCCGCGACCTGCTGGAAGGCGTGGCCCTGCATCCGATGATGGGGCTGTACCTGTCCCACCTGCGCAACCAGAAGGAATCAGCCACGCGCACGCCCGATGAAAACTTCGCCCGCGAGGTGATGCAGCTGTTTACCATCGGCCTGTACCAACTGAATCCCGATGGCAGCCTGAAACTGTCCGGTGGCAAGCCTATCGACACCTATACGCGCGACGACGTGGCTGGTCTGGCGCGCGTCTTTACGGGCTGGAGCTGGGCCGGTCCGGACCAGAGCGCCACGCGCTTCTATGGCGGCACGGCCGATCCCGACCGCGACTGGAAGCCGATGCAGAACTACGCGGCCTTCCATTCCAGCGGCGACAAGCGTTTCCTGGGCCAGAGCATCTCCGGCGCCAGCAGCGGGCAAGCCGACCTGAAACTGGCGCTCGACACCCTGTTCAATCATCCCAATGCGGGACCGTTCTTTGCCCGCCAACTGATCCAGCGCCTGGTCAGCAGTAATCCCAGTGCCGCCTATGTGGGCCGCGTGGCCGCCGCATTTGCCAACAATGGCAGCGGCGTGCGCGGCGATATGCAAGCCGTCATCCGCGCCGTGCTGCTCGATCCGGAAGCGCTGGCCGCAAGCGGCACCACTTTGCGTACAGGCAAGCTGCGCGAGCCACTGCTGCGCCTTGCCGGCTGGATGCGCGCCTTCGATGCAAAAGCGACCAGCGGACGCTACCACATCTATTATCTGGACGACCCACTGAGCGGTCTGGGCCAGAACCCCTTGAATCCGCCGTCCGTGTTCAGTTTTTTCCGCCCCGCCTATACGCCGCCCAATTCCGCCCTGGCCGGCGCTGGCCTGGTGGCGCCGGAACTGCAAATCACGGCGGAACCATCGGTGACGGGTTATCTGAACTTCATGCAGGAAGCCATCAATAGCGGTGTGGGCGATGGCCGTGAAGTCAAGCCCGATTACACACGTGAACTGGCGCTGGCCAGCGACACGGGCGTCCTGCTCGACCGCATCGACCTGCTCCTGATGCATGGCAGCATGCCCGCCAGGCTGCGCGGGCAAATCCTGACCGCCGTCAATGGGGTCAGCATCCCCGCGGCCACGGCCAGCAATGCCGCGCAGGTAGCCACTGCCCAGGCCAACCGCGTCAAGCTGGCCATTTTCCTGACCATGGCCTCGCCGGCCTACCTGGTACAAAAGTAAGAGCGATCACATGCAAAATTTCCCCTTTTCCCGCCGCCGCTTCCTCGGTTCCATGCTGAGCCTGGCCGGTACCACGGCCGCCCCCTTCGCCATGAACCTGGCCGCCATGGGCAACGCCGCCGCGCAATCGGCCGACGACTACAAGGCCATGGTCTGCCTGTTCATGACAGGCGGCAACGACGCCTTCAACACGGTGCTGGCCACCGATCCCACGTCATGGACTGAATACACGCGCCTGCGCAACACGGGTGGCGCCGACTCCATCCATCTGCCCGGCGTGGGCGAGACGGGTGGCGTGCTGCCCATCGTGCCCGCCACCGCGCAAACGGGCCGCGCCTTCGCCCTCCATCCCCAGCTGGCGCCCTTGAAAAACCTGTTCGACAATGGCCGCGCCGCCATCGTGGCCAATGTAGGCACCCTGATCCAGCCGGCCACCCTGGCGCAGTACAAGGCGGGCAGCGTGGCCTTGCCACCCAAGCTGTTCTCGCACAACGACCAGCAATCGACGTGGCAATCGGGCTCGCCGGAAGGAGCCAGCGTGGGCTGGGGCGGGCGGGTGGCCGACGTGGCCGGCTCGCTCAATACGAATGCCATGTTCACGGCCATTTCCGCTGCGGGCAACACCGTCTTCCTCAGCGGACGCCAGGTGCGCCAGTTCCAGGTGGGCCAGGCGGGCGCCGTGCCCATCCGCGGCCTGAGCGGTAACCCGTTTGGCAGCACGGGCGGTGCGGGCGCATTGCAAGCCATCATCAACGATGCGGGAAGCGACCTGATCGAACAGGAACACGTGGCCGTCGTGCAGCGCGCCATTTCCAGCCAGAGCATCCTCAGCGGCGCCATGCTGGCAGCCGGCGCGGGCGGCGTGCCCAATCCCCCGCCCTACATCAATCCGAACACAGGCGCTTCCAGCGTCAATCCGCTGGCCGTGCAATTGCAGACGGTGGCGCGCATCATCGGCGGACGCGGCGCCCTGGGAGCGAAACGGCAAGTGTTTTATGTAACCCTGGGCAGCTTCGACACGCATGACCGGCAAAAAGTGCTGCATGCCGACCTGATGGCCCGCCTGGCCCATGCGCTGGCGTACTTCGACACGACCCTGGCGGCCCTGCAGGGCGCGGACCTGCGGCGCCAGGTGACGACGTTTACAGCGTCGGACTTCGGTCGCACCTTCAGCAGCAACGGCGACGGCACGGATCACGGCTGGGGCGCGCACCACTTTGTCGTGGGCGGCGCCGTGAAGGGCCGCGACATCTACGGCGCCTTCCCCGTCACGGGCCTGGGCCATGAGCTGGACGTCGGTTCCGGCGCCCTGCTGCCGACCACCTCCGTCGACCAGTACGGCGCCACCCTGGCCAAGTGGTTCGGCGTGGCCGACAGCCAGCTGGCCGGGGTGTTCCCGAACATCGGCAACTTCAGCCGGCGCGACCTGGGTTTCATGACGACAACTTAACCGTTCACGGCGACAATCAGGGTGACGACATAGCCCTGCGTGGCATTGCCCGTCACCGTGGCCATCTGCAAGCTGGTGCCGTCGCTGAAGACATTGTCGGTGGCATAGCTGATCTGCGACAGGTTGCGCACGCTGGCCGTGTAGCCGCTGGCCGTGTAAGCCTCGCTCAACGTTGCCATCGGAAAAGTAAACTGCGACGTCTTGATGCGGTTCGCGGCAGAGGCCGCCTTGGCCAGGCTGGGATAGACCTCGAAATGCACGTGCGGCATGCGTCCCGCGTAGCAGCCGGGAAAGATGGTCGTGAAGCTGAGGTTGCCGGCGCTGTCCGTTTCCTGCACGCCGCGTAAGTAATTCTGCGCCGTCACGCCGCTCGAATACAGCGAATACAAGCCTTCGCGGTCGCAATGCCACAGATAGACGGCGTAGCCGGCCAGGCTGGCGCAATTGCCGCTGGCGTTGAGCAGCTGCAAATTGATGGTCAATGGCACGCCCGCCGCCACGCCCGTTGCGCCATTGAAACTGGCGCGGATATCGCTGCGCACGACGCCCGACTGGTTCAGCACGTTGATGATGCTGCCGCCATTCGTGTTCGTGCCATCGGCCGGATACGGCCCGCCCGTTTCTTCGGGAATCACCGTGCAGGCGCCCGTGGTCGGTATCGTGACGGTGCCGGCGCTGCCAGCGGCAGCGCCGCTGCTTCCCGTGCTGCTGGCGTCCGACCCGCCGCCGCAGCTCATCAAAGGCAAGGTGGCGGCGCCGGCCAGCAGCCAGCGCAACACTTGCCGCCGCTCAGTTGCCTGTTGCTGCATCATTTCGAGGTCGGATGCCAGGCCGTGATCATGTAATTCCATACATACTCCATCAAGGCAAGCCCGCCAAGGCGGGGCTCAGGCTGGCGCACAGGAACAGCGCCTGTGTCGCATGTCGCGAGAGCGCCTGCAAGCTGCTGCCCGGACGCAAGGCATGGATGCGCATGCTGGCTCTCCCTGTGATCGCGCGTGCCGTTTACGGGAGGCGCCGGGGGCCGCGCGGAACTTGGCGGCTGTCGTGCCACTGCTGCGCCTGCTGGCGCTGTTCCGGCGTCAGCACGGCCAGCAATTGCTGCTCCAGCCGCGCCTGCTGCAAACTGATCTTTGCCATGGCTTGCGCCGCCGTATTCGCCAGCGCGCTGGCCTTGGCATCGTCGTAGGCGCTGGATGCGGCCAGCGCGCGCAGCTGCGCATGGGCCTTGAAGGCGATCTTTTCCTGTTCCCGCAGCAAGGGCGCCTGGGCATAGGTGGCGGCGAAGACCTTGTCCTGCTGCGCTTCGCTCAAATCGATGCCGTGCAGGAACGGCGGCAGGCCTGGCGTGCCCGGGCCATGGCCAAAACCGGGCGGCGGTCCTTCCACGGTGCGCGCTGGCGGGCCGTCCGGTGTAGATTCTTGCTGGGCCAGTGCCAGCAGCGGCATGCTGCAGGCGGACAGCAGCAACAGGGATACGGCAATACTCAGGTATTTCATCGGACTTTCCTTTCGTGGCGGTCAGCCCTGATTGTCGGCGCCTGGCGTGTAAAGCAACGTTAGGGCCGCGTAAAAGCGTGTAAAGGAAAGGGGCGGAATGTAAGCAGACGTATGTAAAAGCGGGTAAAACCACCGTGAACAGCCCCCTTTGACTGCTATCATCGGGCGATATTCACCCGAAAAAGCACAGGCATGAGCAAGGTTTTGTTAATTGATGACGACGTGGAACTGGTCGGCATGTTCCAGGAATACCTGACGCAGGAGGGTTTTGACGCCCGCGCCGTGCATGACGGCGAAAGCGGTGCGGCCGAAGCGCTGACGGGCCTGTATGCCATCGCCATCCTCGACGTCATGATGCCACGCATGAATGGCCTGGAAACCCTGCGCCGCATCCGCGCCGGCAGCAACCTGCCCATCCTGATGCTGACGGCGCGCGGCGACGATACGGACCGCATCGTGGGGCTGGAGCTGGGCGCCGACGATTACGTGACCAAACCGTGCACGCCGCGCGAGCTGACGGCGCGCATCCGTGCCATCCTGCGCCGTGCGCAAGCTGCGCCGCCCGATACGTCGGGCCTGGCGCCGCTGACCGTGGGCCAGTTGACGATGTGGCCCGAACAGCGGCGCGCAGCCTGGGCCGGCATGCACCTGGAGCTGACGAGCACGGAATTCAACCTGCTGGAAGTGCTGGTGCGCCATGCCGGCAAGCCCGTCAGCAAGAATCAATTGTCGGAACTGGGCCTGGGCCGGCCCATGGCCCGCTTCGACCGCAATATCGACGTGCACTTGAGCAGCCTGCGCCGCAAACTCGGCAGCCTGGCCGACGGCCGCTCCTGCCTGCAAACCGTGTACCGTCTCGGCTATCAGCTGATCAAGGAGTAAGCGTGGGCCGCCTGTTCTGGAAGTTTTTTCTGTGCATCATGCTGGCGCAAGTGACGGCCACCATCGGCATCGGCGGTACCTTCTGGCTAAAAAACCGGGCCGCGCAGCAGGAGCGGGCCCTCGACATCGATACCAGCCCGCCCGCGCAAATGATCATCGAGGCCGCCAGCGCCACCCTGGAAGCGGGCGGCAGTCAGGCATTGCGGCAATTCCTGGGCAAGCTCGAACGCATGCGCGTGTTTGCCGTCGATGCCAAAGGGCAAGAATTGATGGGCCGCGCCGTGCATCCCGCCATGCTGGCCAAGGCGCGCGCCATGCTGAAACAGGGCCATGCCCATCCCGTCGTGCGCGAAGCGGCCGGCAGCGACGGCCAGCGCTACCTGCTGTTCCTGCCCTCGTCCGAACGTTTCCGCAATGCCGAGGCGGGCGCCGCGCGCGACACGCTCATCGCCGTCGCCATGAGCGGTCCGCGCGCCATGGGACCCGGTCCACGGCCCAACGAAGCGGGCGCCCCGCCGCCACGCGGCGAATTCGGCCGCGGCATGCCGCCGCGCATGGACAGCCCCTACCGCACCTTCATTCCCCTGGCCGCCGCCATCGCCGCCAGCCTGCTGTTCGCTTTTTTGCTGGCCTGGTATTTTGCGCGCCCCATCCGCGACTTGCGGCAAGCGTTCGAGGCCGCCTCGCACGGCAACCTGGCGCCGCGCTTTCACGCCAGCGGCAAGCGCGGCGATGAATTGACGGACCTGGGACGCGATTTCGACCGCATGACGGGCCGTTTGCGCAGCCTCATGGATAGCCAGACGCGTTTGCTGCATGACGTCTCGCACGAGTTGCGCTCGCCGCTGGCGCGCCTGCAGGCCGCCATCGGCCTGGCGAACCAGCAGCCGGAAAAGATGGCCGCCTCGATGCAGCGCATCGAACGCGAAAGCGAACGCATGGATAAACTGATCGGTGAACTGCTGACCCTGTCACGGCTCGAAGCGGGCGCCGCGCAAGCGGGTGCCGGGCACGCGCACAGCGAAGATGTCGGCATCGCCGACCTCGTGCACGACATCGTGGACGACGCCCGCTATGAAGCCAGGGCGCGCCTGATGGGCATCGACCTGGCGGTCGACGCGGCCATGGCCGACGCCAGCGTCACGGGCCAGCCCGAACTGCTGGCGCGCGCCGTGGAAAACGTGGTGCGCAATGCCGTCAAGCATAGCCCCGATGGCGGCACGGTGGACGTGGAGCTGTCGCGCCTGCATGATGGCAAGCAGGAGTGGCTGCGCATCGCCGTGCTGGACCGGGGGCCCGGCGTGGCCAGCGCCGACCTGGCCCGCATTTTTGAACCGTTCTTCCGCGCCAGCAATACCCAGCACAGCACGGATGGCCACGGCCTGGGCCTGGCCATCGCCCGGCACGTCATCAACGCCCATGGTGGCAGCATCGGGGCCAGCTTGCGCAGCGGTGGCGGCCTGTGCGTGGAAATGCTGCTGCCCGTCAAAACGCCAGGCTGACCTGTAGGCGAGCCTGGCGTCTTTTATGCGCGGAGAATGCTGTTACGCCTGCGTATCGATGATGCTGCCCAAGGTGGACGAGGTCGATTTGGCCGGGCTCGTCGCCGTATCGGCGCTGCTGGCCGGTTGAGCATCCTGCTGCGCCGCCTTCTGTGCGGCGGCCGCCTGTAACTGGGCAATTTGCGCCTGCAAGGCCTGGATTTGCTGCGCCAGCTGCTGCTGCAGCTTTTGCGACGCCTCCGTCTGCTCGCCCTTCTGCGACTCCGTCAACTGCTTTTGCGCCGCCGTGATCTGCTTTTGCAGCGCCGCGATCTGCGAACTGCTGCCCGCACTGGCGCTACTGGCTGCGCTGACCGCGCCGCCTGAACCGATTGCCGCTACCATACTGCCTCCTCAGTGTTTCAATACCAAGGTTAACGGCAAGCATGGAGGGCGGATGTAGGGCGGCAGGTGTAAAGGCAGGTAAAGACGGCTGGCGCCCCTCCCTGCACGGCGATCAGGTCTTCGGCAATGTCACGCCAACCTGGCCCTGGTACTTGCCGCCGCGGTCCTTGTACGACGTTTCGCACACTTCATCGGACTCGAAGAACAGCACTTGCGCCACGCCTTCGTTGGCATAGATTTTCGCCGGCAACGGTGTCGTGTTGGAAAACTCCAGCGTCACATAGCCTTCCCATTCCGGTTCGAACGGGGTGACGTTGACGATGATGCCGCAGCGCGCATAGGTGCTCTTGCCCAGGCAAATCGTCAGCACATTGCGGGGAATGCGGAAATACTCAACCGTACGGGCCAGCGCGAACGAATTCGGCGGAATGATGCAATAGCCCTTGCCCGACACGTCGACGAAGTTATTTGCGTCGAAATCCTTGGGGTCGACGATGGTCGTGTTGATGTTGGTAAATAACTTGAACTCGTCGGCGCAGCGGATGTCATAGCCATAGCTGGACGTGCCATAAGAGACGATGCGGTTGCCGTCGCGTTCCTTGACCTGGCCCGGTTCGAACGGCTCGATCATGCCCGTTGTTTCCGCCATGCGGCGTATCCATTTATCGCTTTTAATCGTCATCGCAGGGGTATCTTTCTAGAATATCGGAATGGCTGGGGCCGCACGCTTGCTGCAGGCGCGGCCCGGATGGCAGGATTTTACGCGAAAATCCGCCGTTGTTGGCCCCCATCCCCTGAAAATCCTTGGCGATATTCTATTGCTTCGCCAGCAATGCCGTGATCATCTCGCGCACCACTTGCGCCGTCAGTTCCGGGTTTTCCATGGGAAACAGATGCCCGCCCGGCACTTGGCGGAAAAACTTGCCGACCAGCTTGCGCGTGGCCTTCAAGCCCGCTTGCCGGCATTCCACCGATTCCGTGCCGCCAATAAAACCGATGGGAACAGGAAAACCGTCCTTGACGAGACCGCCGATGTGGTGCGGCAGGCTGCGGTAGACCTGCGTTTCCACTTCGCGCGTAAAGCGCAGCTGCACCCCTTCCGGGTGGGGAACCAGGCCGCTGTCGATGTAGTCGCGCAACACATGCGGCGCCCAGATGGCGAACATGTCCTTGGCCGCGAAGTGTTCATACGCGGCTTGCGCATCCGGCCACAGCTTGCGCCGCCGGGCGGAAAAACGTGACGGCGAGAACCGCTCGCCCAGCGCCGTGTTGCGCGCCAGCCGCACCAGCAAGGCGCGCCAGCCCGCCACCACGGGCGAATCGAGCAAGACCACGCAGCGCACCAGGTCGGGCCGCTGCTTGGCCACCATCACGCTGAGCATGCCGCCCAGCGAATGGCCGACGAGAATCACGGGCGCGCTGTAGCGGCGCTCCAGCTCATCGATATACTCGCGCACAAGCTCGGGCCAGCCCGTGCTGACGGGGTAAGCGGGGTCGTGCGCATGCATGTCGAGCGCCTGCACGGTGTAGTGCTGGCCCAGCAAGCCGAACAGCTTGCGGTAGGTGCCGGCAGGATAACTGTTGGCGTGGGCAAAGTGCAGTTGCGGGAGGGTCATCGTGGGTCGGTGCCGGTGAATGCGATAAACAATTGTAATGGCATGCCGGCAACACGTATCAGAGGAAGGACTCTAATTGCCGGGGCGCATGGGCCATGCCGGGCACGAACGCCGCCAGCACTTCGCCCAGCTCGGCGTTTGAATCCACGACGCAAAAAGCGTCGTCAAACGCGTAGTGACGGTTCATGGAATTGCGCACAACGATGCATTCCAGTCCGGCCGCGTTGGCGGCGCGCAAGCCGCGCGGCGAATCTTCGACCGCCACGCAGTCGGCGGCGGCCAGGCCCAGGCACTGCAAACCCAACTGGTAGCCGTCGGGCGCCGGCTTGCTTTCGCCATACATTTCCCGCGTCAGCACGAAGTCGAAGTGGCCGAGTAAGCCCGTGGCAGCATGGCTGATGTCAAAGTGCTGCGCATACGCGCTGGTGACGACGCCCATGGCCACATGCGGGCGCAGCGCCGCCAGCACTGGCCCGATGCCGGGCATGGCCAGCTGGCGCGCCTGGCGCAAGCGTTGCGCAAACAGCACGATGCGCTCGGCCCGCAGGCGTTCGACCAGCTCGATGGCGTGGCCCTGCCCCAGCAGCACATGCCAGGCGCCGTAGTTATTGTCCAGGAACCAGTCAAAGAATTGCTTCGGCGTCAGGTCTATGCCATAGGGCAGGAGCAAGTCGCGGTTGCTTTCGTAAAACAGCTGCTCGGTGTTGACCAGCACGCCATCGTTATCCCACAGCACGCCCTGGATGGTTTTCATGGCTTGTTGTCGTTCAAAAGCTTACTTGAAGAAGATGTCGTAGGACAACTTGACGATCAGCAACACCAGCAACACGAGGAAGAGGATGCGCACGAAGGCGGCGCCGCGGCGCACGGCGATCCAAGTGCCCGTCAGCGCGCCCAGGATATTGCACACAGCCATCGGTGCGGCCACGGCGTACACCACGTGGCCGGCAGGGATGAAGAAGGCCAGCGCGGCCACGTTGGTGGCGATATTCACCAGTTTCGAGCAGGCCGAGGCGAGGATGAAATCGAAGCCGAAGACGCGGATGAACAGGAAAATCAGGAAGCTGCCCGTGCCCGGCCCGAACAGGCCGTCATAAAAGCCGATGGCGCCGCCGATGACGATGGCGAGAATACGTTCGCGCGATCCGATGGGGCGCGCTTCGCGCGTCGTGCCGAAATCCTTCTTGATGAAGGTGTAGATGGCCATGATGATGATCAATACCAGCACCATGGGGCGCACCACCTGTTGCGGCACGTAGGACACGGCGGCCGCGCCGATGAAGGACATAACGAAAGCGCTGGCCACGGCCGGCAGCACCAGCAGCCAGGGAATGTGCACCTTGCCGACAAACGAGCGGGCGGCAAACGTGGTGCCGCAGGCGGACGCCAGCTTGTTCGTGCCCAGCAAGGAGGTCGAGGCCATGTTCGGCATCAGGTTGAACAGGGCCGGCAACTGGATCAGCCCGCCCCCGCCCACGGCGGCATCGATCAGGCCGGCAAAGAAGGCAAATAAACACAGCAGCGAGATGGTCAGCATGATAGGCAGTAAGGAATGGGCGACAGCGGCAGTATAGGCGCCGTGGATTTTTCCGGATGCAACTTCATATTGCGGAAAACGCAATCAGGCGTAACGCTTGACGGAATGCGCCCTATGCGGTCTACTGGCCTCTTTTGCCAGGAGCCGCGCGATGTCGATGAAACTGATGTGGGAGATCCGCGCCTTTTGCACCGTCGTGGAAAAGCGCAGCTTCATCCACGCGGCGCGCATGCTGGGACGCTCGCCGTCGGCCGTCACGCGCGCCATCCAGTTCCTCGAAGACGCCATCGGCGCCGAGCTGATCCTGCGCACGCAAAAGCAGTTCACCCTGACGACGGCCGGCGAAACGTATTACGCGTCGGCCAAGCACTTGCTGGAAACGCAGGCCGAGGCGGAAGACCAATTGGCGGAATTGAGCAACTCGCCGCAAGGCTGGGTGCGCCTCTCGGCACCGGAAATCCTGTCGCTGGGATTCTTGCCGAAAGTGGTGGCGCAATTTTCGCGCGACTACCCGAACGTGTCGGTGGACATCCATTTCTCGGACAAATCGATCGACCCCATCCAGGAAAAGCTGGACTTTGCCATCCGCGGCGCCTTTCCCCAGTCGAGCGAGCTGATCGGCTACCCCCTGTGGAATTACCGCCGCTACATGTATGCCTCGCCCGGTTATATCGAGCGCATGGGCGCGCCCGGGGAACCGGAGGAACTGGCCGGCCACGACATCATCATGCACTCGGCCCCCCGCATCCTGCGCGACTGGCATTTCGTTTCCAGCGAGCGCAACGTGCGCTACCAGGTGCAACCGCGTTTCCGCTTCACCTCCGGCATCGCCACCTTCCAGGCGGCACTGGAAGGCGCAGGCATCGTGCGTCTGGCCAGCTGGCTGGCGGAACCGGCCGTGGCAGCTGGCACCTTGCGGCGGGTCTGCACGGCCTACCGTCTCACGTCGTCGAAGGAGCTGGACCCCAGCATCCACGCCGTGTATGGCACCTCGCGCATGGCCAAGGGGGCGCGGCTGTTTCTGGAGTATGTGCGGCAGCGGGGGCTGGAAATACCGGATGAACGTGTAATTTAAGGACTATTTCCTGGCGATAGCATCGCTATACACGGCGAACTGCGCGCCATCGAAGTCAAAAGCGGCCACCTCATACATGCCCAGCCGTTCATGCGCGCGCAGCGAGCCTGGATTGTCGCGCCGGATGAACAGCACCGCTTCCTTGCCCGCATGCTGCTCGCGCATGGCAGAGTACAGCAGCGCCAGCAAACCCTGCCCCCGCTCCGAATCCGCAATGCAGACGGGGCCGTACACATAGGCGTTGCCACTGTCCGCATACGCGGCCAGCATGGCCAATACCACGGGCGCCTGCGCAGCGGCTGGCGCCGCGCTGAACAACACGCCAACGACAGATCCGTCCGCTGCGCGCCGCGCCACGATGACGGGTGACGCGCCATCCGCCATGCTGGCCACCTTGTCGCGTGAAAACTCGCCCGTCAGGCTGCCGCCCTGCGAGGGGGAATTGGCTTGCAGCAAGGCTGTGATGGAGTCGATGTCGGCGGCCTGGGCCGTGCTGACAAGATAAGGGTAGCTGGAATGGCGCAATCTAGACTCCTGGGACGATGTTTCGGGAGCGTAGCATGAAAGCGCTAGCGCCCATGCCAGTAACGCGGTCGGCTTGCCCGATACAAGGTCACGCCGATACCATCGCCAAACGCCAGCACCACCGCTCCTTCCACATCCGTGCGCAGCCGCGCAATCCCCATGCCCCCATAGCGCGCATACACCTGCGCCTTCGGATGCTTATAACGGTTCCTGTGTCCCACCTGGAAAATCGCCAGGGTCGGATGGACGGCGTTCAGGAACGCCGGCGTCGACGAGGTGCCGCTGCCATGATGGGGCGCCAGCACTACGTCGGCGGCCAGGTCGCCCTCCGCCGAGCGCGCCAGCAATTGCGCCTCTTGCGCCGCTTCGATGTCGCCAGCAAGCAGGATCGAGTGCTTGCCTGCCGTGATTTTCACGGTGCAACTGCGGGCGTTCGGCGTCAAGCTGATGTCCGTGTGGCTGGCGGGCAGCGGGTGCAGCATGGCGAAGTGCACGCCTTCCCACGTCCAGCCCTGGCCCGCCATGCAGTGCAGATAGGGTTTGTGCAACTCCCTCCGCGCCTCGACGGCGGGATGGCCATCGAACAGCGACGAGGCCAGCCAGCCCACTTGCACGTTCTCCAACAGAGACATGGCGCCGCCTGCGTGATCGAGGTCACTGTGGGAAATGATCACGCCGTCCAGCTTGGCTATGCCGCGTGCGCGCAGATAAGGCACGATGACCCGGCTGGCGCCATCGGAATCGAGGCTGTAGGCGGGCCCCGTGTCATACAGCAGGCGGTGGCCGTGCGTTTCCACCAGCACGGCCATGCCCTGCCCCACGTCAAAGGCCGTCACCCACATGCCACCCGGTGGCGGACTGGACGGCAAGGCCGTCAGCAGCGGCAGCCAGCCCAGCATGCCCGCCCAGCGGTGCGGCCAGCCGCGTGGCGCCAGCAGCCAGGCCGTGCCAAACAATGCCCAGCAAAAACTCCACATTGGCGGCGCGGGCGCCGTCCACACGGCAAAGCGGCGCGCGCCCAGCCATTCGAGCACCTGCGCCAGCATCTGCACGATGGCGTGCGCCAGCAGCAGCAATCCATCAGACAGGGGCGCTGGCAGCAGACTGCCAGCCAGCGACAAGGGTGTGACGAGCAGGCTGATAACGGGAATGGCCAGCGCATTGGCGACAGGCGACACGAGCGACACTTGCGAGAACAGCAGCATCGTCAACGGCACCAGCCCCACCGTCACCACATACTGCGTGTGCGCGCCCAGCGCCACGGCAGCACGCAAACGGCGCCAGCGTCCGGCCTGCGGCGGCATGGACGCCGTGGTGCGCCCTGCCGTCGCGTACAACATGGTGGCGACGGCGCCGAACGACAGCCAGAAACCGGGCCACAGCACGGCCCACGGATCGAGCAGCACGACCACACCCAGCGCCAGGCACAGGATATGGACGATGCTGGTGATGCGTCCCAGCCACAGGGCCAGCGCCACCACCAGCAACATATACAAGGTGCGCTGCGCGGGCACGCCAAAGCCGGCCAGCAGCACATACAAAAATGCCGCCAGCGCGCCGGCCAGCGCCGCCACCTTTTGCGCCGGCAGCCGCAGTGGCAACTGCCAGCCGGTAAAAAACGAGCGCCGCCACAGCGTGCCGGCACCAAGCGCAAAGAGTCCCGCGATCATGGTAATGTGCAGACCGGATATCGAAATCAGATGGCTCACGCCAGTGCGGTTGAACACTTGCCAGTCCGACTGGGGAATCGCGCGCTGGTCGCCCACCACCAGCGCCACGATCACGCCCGCATACTGCTTTCCTTCCAGGCTGCGCACGATGCGCGCGCGCAATGCCGCGCGGCTGGCCTCCACCACGTTGCCGAAGCCGGGCACGAAGGCGGCCAGGCGCACATTCGGCGTATCGGCGCGCGGCTGCGGCCGCACATAGCCCGTGGCGCGCACGCCCTGTTCCAACAGCCACGCCTCGTAGTCAAAACCCATCGGGTTAGCATTGCCGTGCGGACGCTGCAAGCGCACCGTCAGGCGCCAGCGTTCGCCAGGCTGCACGTCGCCCACCTCGTTCGTCACTTCATCACGAAAACCTGCGTACCAGGACAGGGCGATCAGGGGCGGCACCTTCGCCCCAACAGCCTTCTCCACGGCAAAATTGAAGCGCACGCCCTGCTCGAAGCGGTACGGCAGGCTGGCTACCGTACCCGTGACAACGATGTCCTGGCCTTCATCAGCCAGCGCAAGTTGCGGCGCCATGGCGGCCTGGGCCAGCCAGGCGGCCCAGTAAAAGCCCAGTCCCACGCCAGCGGCAAGCGCAACAGTGGAACGCCACCAGGAATGCCAGCGCGCATGGCGGCACAGCAGCAGTGCCGCCAGCAGCGACACGCCAGCGGTCACCCACAGCAGCACGCCCCCGTACGGCGGCAAGCTTGCCTGCGTCTGCAACCAGGCGGCGCCAGCGGCAAAGCCGAGTATCAGGGTGCGCATGGGAGCTCGCTGCGAAAAGGGCTCAGCAACTGTGCCCCCTTTCTACTCTTTACCGTCTGATCTGGCGCAATGGAGCCTTGAATAAGAAAGTTCAGTCACGCCATCCGGCACCACCGCTGGCGGAACTTTCCGCATGCTAAGATGGCCATCCGGCGCGAAGGCGCCACGACTTTGCGGACCTTGCATGACCCTACTGACAGCGGCCGAAACCTATTTACAGGACTTTCATCAAAGGCAAGTCGGCGTGACCAGCACCGCGTTTGGCCACCTGCCGGCCAGTTCCCCCGCCGGCAGCTGGGCCTCGTCCTACGATGTGCTGACCAGCCTGGTACCGGCCGTGGACACGCCATTGAGCGTGCTCGACCTGGCCTGCGGCGACGGCCATCTGCTGGGCTTGCTGGCAGCCAGGCAGCAGCCTCGACTGCAACTGCTCGGCGTCGACATGAGCCAGGCTGAACTGGCCGCCGCGCGCGCCGCCCTGCCCCCGTCCGTGCATCTGCTGCAAGGCCGGGGCCAGGCGCTGGACCTGCCATCGGCCAGCGTCGATTATCTCGTCTCGCACATGGCGCTGATGCTGATGGACGACATCGAACAAGTCATGCGTGAAATCCGCCGCGTGCTGCGCCCCGGCGGCCAGTTCGCGGCCATCGTCGGCCGGACGTTCTTGCTGGGCGAAGTGAACGACGTTTTCATGCGCGTGTTCAAGCCGATCGCCAGCACCGAGCTGCCGCCGCTGCGCTTCGGCGATCGCCGCACGGGCTCCGAAGCCGGCTGGCGGGAACTGCTCGATGCCGGTTTCGCAGACGTTGAAGTCGACGACATCGACGTCCCATGGACGCCCACGCCGGGCGAACTGTGGACGGCCCTGCTGGACACCTACGATATCGACCGCCTGGACGACGACGCCAGGCAGCGCCTGCGCGAGGCGTTCCTGGATGCCGTAGCGCCGCTGCAAGCCGATGACGGATTGATCGCCACCGGCTGGGGGCTGCGCGCCGTGCGCGCACGGGCAGCCTGAACTGCCATCGATGCCATGGCTTGCCAGCGTCAGCGGCAACAGGCTACGATGGTGGCTGCCGCAGCGCGCGGTGCTTCTCCGGTCAATTGCAGGCTTGCTGGCAAGCGGACCGCTCGGCGTTGCACTCGGCTTGAGCGGTACCGCCAGCGATGCAAGCCTTCCATTCGACAGCGCAGTAGTGATAGCAGCTTGCGAAGGCTGGCGTCGCAGTCACAGCCAAACCGAGACCTGTCGCGAAAAGAAATGCAGCAAGCTTTTTATTCATAGTGCTCTCCTTAAGTCGGATGGCTGATGAATCCCTGCGCGCGCCATCCACCGGCGCAGGGCCACATACACAGGTATGTCTGGTGTCATCGCAAGCTGGCTATGCGCCAGCGCGAAGTAAAAATTCCTGCGGCCACCAGCGGATCCTGGAGTGCCGTCAAATCATAGCCGTTTATATAAACGCGACGCGCTCCAGGCGATAGCCAGGCCGGCAGCCAGAATAATGCCGTACCTCGCCGCCAATTTCAGCTATTGTGAAAACATGCCAAAAATCCTCTCGCGAGATCTGAGGCCATGATCAGCTCACCATTATTAATTGTCAAGATAATTCAATTCATTCCGCACCAGCGGATAATTTCTCGTGCAATGAAAAATACAGGCGCAATACGGAAACGGTCCCGCCGTGCTTAATTTCAACTCCACAGCGTGGGAAGGCGCATTCGGTCGTGCCGGATGCTGCCGGCGCCATGGGAGCGTGGCGATAATTAGCCATTGCCGGATGCGCGCAAGAAAATACGTGCGACCTCGCATCCAGAAAAACAATCTGCACATGATGCGAATATTATCATCGTGGATACCAATAGAAACTTACTCTTTGTTATTATCGATGCTGCGGCAATCAAATTTTCACAATCAATTTCAAAAAATCAAAAAAAACTTAATAAAAATATATGCTTAAAATTTCCAGATAAATAAAATAGAACAGGGAAAAATATGATAAGCGAAAAGCACCAGATAACGCATTCCCATTCCACGCTCTAGCAAGGTGATTCGCCAGAATGGAAGCGCGGCTCTCAATGCCTGCCAGTTGCTCATCCGGCCCAGGGAATCATCGCTTTCAAGATCAACGCCCCCCGCAACAGCCGCACCGCGCACGGGGCAAAGTCTTTGTCCTGCACACGGTATAATCGGCCTCGCTTACTTCAACACCCAGGCACGACATGACTTCCTCCGCACTTCCTCCCGATACTTCCACCGACATTTCCGACAGCAGCGAAGACAATAACGATGCCACCCTGGTCGCGGAACTGGGGGAACTGGCCGAGCATATCCGCCTCGTCAAGATGGAAGGCCGCGTCTTCGTGCGCTTTTCCGGCGTGGTCAAGGCGGGCCATCTGGTGGTGCCGTATGCGCTGGTACCAAGCCAGGGCGTGCTGGCGCGGCCGGCCAAGTGGCGCAAGATGGACCGCGAGACCAAGCTGGCACTGGTGCGCGAACGTGCCAGCGCGGCCGTCTTCGAGGAACTGCGCCAGCATGTGATCGATTTCGTCGCCGATATCGCGGGCCTGAGCGAAGACGTCGACACGGACCCGATGGTTTTCCTGCATACCCTGGCCGACATGCAGACGTCGGAACCGGCCGGCATGGTGTTCGACCGCATCCGCCAGCGTTTCAATCACGCCATCGAGCGCCAGCAGGAAGAACAGCACGCGGCGCGCACGCGCCAGAGCATCAACCTGGCCGAGTATCCGGCCTCGTTCGAGATGGCGCGCCGCCTGCCGCGCCGCTTCATCGCCCTGCTTGGGCCCACCAATTCCGGCAAGACGCACCGCGCCATGGAAGCGCTGGTGAAGGCAAAGAGCGGCATCTATCTGGCACCATTGCGCCTGCTGGCCCTGGAAAACTACGAACGCCTGCAGGAAGCCGCGCCGCATGGCAAACCGCTGGCCGTGAGCCTGATCACGGGCGAGGAGCGCAGGGTCGTCGACGGCGCCACGCACGTGGCCAGCACGGTGGAAATGCTGGACACGAAAACCGTCGTGGAAGTGGCCGTCATCGATGAAATCCAGATGCTGGCCGACCCGGACCGGGGCGCCGCGTGGACGGCCGCCGTCTGCGGCGCGCCCGCCCACACGGTCTACCTGGTGGGGGCACCCGAAGCGCGGCGCGCCATCGAGGCGCTGGCCGAGCGCCTGGACTGCCCGCTGGAAGTGCACGTACTCAAACGCATGGCGCCCCTGTCGATGGAGCCGACGGCCGTGCGCAAGGTGCGCAACCTGCGCCGCGGCGACGCCGTCATCGCCTTTTCGCGCCGCGAAGTGCTGATGTGGCGCGACATGATCACGGAAACGGGGCTGTCGGTGGCGACTGTGTACGGCAACCTGTCGCCGGAAGTGCGGCGCGCGCAGGCGCAGCGCTTCCGCGACGGCACGGCCGATATCGTCGTCGGTACGGACGCGCTGGCGATGGGCTTGAACATGCCGATCGCGCGCATCGTCATGACCACCTGCGTCAAATACAATGGCCGCGAAGAGGAAGAGATTTCAGCCGCGCTGGCGCGCCAGATCGCCGGACGCGCGGGCCGCTACGGCGTGCATGAAGAGGGCCTGGTGGCGGGCTACGACAACGAAACGCATGAAGTGATGCGCGCCCTGCTGAAGGAAAAGCTGCATCCGCTGAACACCAGCGGCTTTGCCGTGGCGCCCTCGCTCGAACATCTGCACCGCATTTCATCGGTGACGGGCGAACTGTCGCTGTCAAAACTGCTGCGCCGCTTCATCCACAATATCGACGTGCCGGACGGCTTTTTCTTCCCCCGCATCACGGAAGACCAGAAGGAACGGGCCGTCTGGCTCGACACCCTGCCCCTGTCCGTGGCCGACAAGTTCACCCTGTCGCTGGTGCCGATATCGAGCAAGGTGCCGTCCCTGCAAACGGCGTGGGAGCACTGGGCGAAGAATCTGTCGCAGGGAAAAACGAGCACCTTGCGCCAGCACGCGTACGGCGGCGGCACGCAGAATCTGCAGCAGGTGGAAGACACCTGCCGCTACTATTCCGCGTATGCCTGGCTCAGCTACCGCCTGCCCGAATTCTTCCCCGATATCGCCGTCGCGCAAAACCTGTCGCGCGATGCGTCGGAACGGGTCGACTCCATCCTGCGCGCGCACAATGCGGCTTCGCGCGGACGGTCGAAGAAGTTCAAATAAGCCTCAACCGAGCGGCCAGAACCAGACCTCGCCACAATCCCAGTAGCATTCGGTGCCGCACACCTTCACGCCGATGGACGGCAGCAGGATGTCGATATGGCCGCCCGCGCCGCCCAGGTAGCCGGGAATGCGGAAGAAGGCGACCAGCCCCTGGCGCTGGCCGATGCCGGCCATGGCGGCATCCCGGCTGAATTTTTCGGGCGCGCCGAACATCGAGGGGCTGGCCAGCATGTGCGCCAGCTTGGCCTGTCCCGGTTCGATCAGCGCGCCCCTGAACGGCCCCTTGCGGATGGCCATGCGGCCTCTGACCTGGACGCCGGCCTTGATCAGGGCCAGGCTGACGCGGATGGCGCAGGTGTTGGCAAAGCTGTCCTTGCCGATCAAGTCTTCTCAGCCGATTTCGCGGAACAGGGCTGCCTGGTCGACGGCCGCCACGCTCGAGTAATTTTCACGCAGATTGATGAATGCAGGTTTCACGCCGACCTCCCGTTGACCCTGGTCGCCAGGGAACATCAGGCAGATTGTAGGAGGATGCCGCAGCCCCGCACTGAGCGAAGTCAAGCGATCTGCATTACGGCTTGGCCACCTCGTAATGCAGTTTCAGCACCAGCCCATTATGGTCGTCGGCCATATAGATATCGCCATCCTGGCCCTGCTTCACGTCGACGGGCGCGCCCCTGCCCTGTTTGCCCTTGCGCTCCCAGTTGCTGATCAAGTCGACGGACTTGCCCATAGGCGCACCCGCCTTGTCGGGCAGCAGGGCCACCAGGCGGTGGCCGTTGCTGCGGTAGCCGTGGTAGCCGATGATCAGGCTATTCCTGTACAACGCAGGGAAGCGGCTGGCCGTGTAAAAAGTCATGCCCAGCGGGGCGGCATGGCCGGGCAGCAAACGCTCCGGCGCCGCATATTGGGCGTCGCAAGCCGTCTTCGGATATTCGGGACTGGCCACATTGTCGTCGTAGCAGTACGGCCAGCCGTAGTGCCGGTCTGCCTTGATCAAATTCAGTTCTTCGTGCGGCAGGTTCTCGTCGCTTTTCAGTTGCGGCATGGCGGCCTGGATGGCGTCGCGCGAGTTTTCCGCCTGCCACAGCTCGCCCGTCGCAGGGTGAAAAGCCAGCGCCATCGAATTGCGCAAGCCGCGCGCATGCGTGCGCCAGCTCGTCACCGTGCCGGCTGGCCAGGCCATCGTGTATTCGCGGATGGCGCCCAGCGCTTCCAGGCCTTCCGCCGAAGGACAAGCCTTGGCCGGATCGGGCGCCTTGCCATCATTCTCGCAATGGTCGGTGCTGGAACCCACGTTCACATACAGGTCGCCCTTGGGGCTGAAGCGCATGTTCGTCAGCAGGTGCAAACCGAGGCCCGGCAGGCGCGGCGTCTTGGCCTTGCCGCCGATCACGTCGGTGAGGGTGCGCGTGGTGTCGCGCAGGTCGAAGCGGAAGATGCGCCCCACCTCGCCCACGTAGACCATGCCGTCCGGCCCCTGCACGATGCCGTTCGGCCGATCGAGCTTGTCGAGCAGCAGCTTGCGCTCGTAGCCGCCACCGGCCGCCTTGGGCTGCAACAGCCACAATTTACCCTGCTTCGGCGCCCATCCCGTCATATCCGTGACGAGGATGTCGCCATTCGTCAGCGGCAGCACGCCACGGGGGAATTTCAGGCCGTCGGCCAGCACGGCCACGCAAAAGCCGGCCGGCGTGGTGACGTCGAGGCGCGGCATACCGTCGCACTGGGCGCTGGCCGTCGCCGCCATGGCGGGCGCCAACACGGTGGACATACAGGCTGCCAGGGCGCCCGCGAGCATTTTCTTGTTCATGGTCTCATTCCATCAGGGGTAATCGGGGCATCACGGCGCGCGCATTGGCGCTGGTGGCAACGGCCACGTCGGCCAATGCCAGGCCGCGCAGCTTGGCCAGCACGGCGCCAATGCGCGGCAATTCTTCGGGGCTGTTGCGGCCCGGGTGGATCCAGCTGGGGGAAATGTCGGGTGCATCCGTCTCCAGCACGATGGACGCCAAAGGCAAGTCGGCGGCCATGCGGCGTATCTGCAGCGCGCGGGTAAACGTCATGGCGCCGCCGAAACCGAGCTTGAAACCAAGGTCGATATAGCCCTGCGCCTGCTGGAAGCTGCCGTTGAACGCATGCGCGATGCCGCCGTTCGGGCGGATCTGGCGCGCATGCTTGAGGACGATGTCCTGCGAGCGGCGCACGTGGGCCAGCACGGGCAAATCGAAGTCGCGGGCGATCTTCAGCTGCTCGCGCAAAAAATGCTCCTGCTTGACGCGCATGGCCGGCTCGCACAGCATGGGGATGAAGAAATCGAGGCCGATTTCGCCGATGGCGACAAAGCGCGGGTCGTTCATCGCCAGGGCCACGGCCTCGCGCAGGGCGACCAAATCGTCTTCCGTGGCGTGCGGCATGTAGATCGGGTGGATGCCCAGCGCATAGCAGGCGTTGGGCGCCGCAGCCGCCAGGTCGCGCACGATGGCGAAATTGGCCCGTTCGACGGCGGGAATGACGATCATCGCCACGTCCTGCTGCTGCGCGCGCGCCGCCACCTGCAGCGATTCGCTGCCGAATTCATGCGCGTCGAGGTGGCAGTGCGTGTCGATCCACAGCATGGCGGCTCCTTAATATTGGTACGGCTGCAGCCCTTCGTCCGTCAGGCGCAGCACGCGGTCGCAGCGCTTGGCCAGTTCGATATCGTGCGTGACGATGACGAAGGCCGTGCCCAGGGTGCGCGACAGTTCCAGCATCAGGTCGAAAATCTGTTCGGCAGTGGCGTGATCGAGGTTGCCCGTCGGTTCATCGGCCAGCACGCAGGCCGGCTGCGTGACGAGGGCGCGGGCCAGGGCCACGCGCTGGCGCTCGCCGCCCGACAACTCGCCCGGCGTGTGCGTGACGCGCTTGGCCAGGTTCACGCGCGTGAGGATCTGCTGCGCCAGCTCGGTGGCCGGCGCGCGCTTCATACGCCGTATCATCAAAGGCATGGCGACGTTGTCCAGCGCGGAAAACTCGGGCAGCAGGTGGTGGAACTGGTAGACGAAACCCAGCGAGGCGTTGCGCAAGTCGCCGCGTGCCTTTTCGCTGAGGTTAGCGAAGTCCTTGCCCAGCAGGGTCACCTTGCCGCTGGTGGGCGTATCGAGGCCGCCCAGCAGGTGCAGCAGGGTCGATTTGCCGGAACCCGAGGCGCCGACGATGGCGACCCGCTCGCCGCGGTGGACGTCGATGTCGATGCCGGCCAGCACCTGCACCTTGTAGCTGCCCTGCGTAAAAGTCTTGCCCAGGCCGCGGCAGGAAAGCACGGCAGAATCGGCGGAAGCGCCATTGGAGGCAGGTTTGTTCAGATCGGTCATGGTCGTAGTCAGTGGTTTATTCATAGCGCAGGGCTTCCGCAGGTTTGACGCGGGCAGCCCACCAGCTTGGGTACAGGGTCGCCAAAAAGGCGAGGATCACGGCCAGCACGCCGATCTTGGTGACGTCGGGCCAGCGCAGGTCGGACGGCACGGTGCTGATGAAATAGATGTCCTTGGAGAGGAACTGCACCCCCAGCAGATGCTCGATGAAGGGCACGATGACGTCGATGTTCATGGCCACCAGCACGCCGCCGCCCACGCCCAGAATCGTGCCCAGGATGCCCACCAGCGCGCCCTGGATCATGAAGATCTTCATGATGGAACGGGGAGAAGCGCCCAGGGTGCGCAGAATCGCGATATCGGCCTGCTTGTCCGTCACCGTCATCACCAGGGTCGAGACCAGGTTGAAGGCGGCCACCGCGATGATCAGGGTCAGGATGATGAACATCATGCGCTTTTCCGTCTGCACGGCAGCGAACCAGTTGGCATTGAGCTTGGACCAGTCGCGCAGCCACAGGTCGCCCGGCATGGTTTTTTTCAGTTCCGCCGCCACTTGCGGCGCCTGGTTCATGTCGGCCAGGCGCAAACGCAGGCCGGACGGGCCATCGAGACGCAGCAAGCGCTGGCCGTCTTCGATATTGATGAAGGCCAGACCGGCGTCGAATTCATTGTGGCCCGCCTGGAAGATGCCGCTGACGGTAAAGCTGCGCATGCGCGGCAGCACGCCGGCCGGCGTGACCTGGCCTTGCGCCAGCATCAGCGTCACTTTTTCGCCGAGGTTGACGCGCAGGGCGCGCGCCAGCTCGATGCCCAGCACGATATTGAAGGTGCCAGGCTGCAGGGCCTTGAAGCTGCCCATGCGCGTCTGGCCGGCCACGTCGGAAACGTTCGGCTCTTCCTCGGGCAGCACGCCACGCACGATGGCGGGACGCAGCGCATCGTCGCGCAGCAGCATGCCCTGCGTTTCCACGAACGGCGCGGCGCCCTTCACGGCCGGGTTTTTAAAAGCTTGCGCCGCTTCCGCGCGCCAGTCCGGCATGCTGCCGCTATTATCGAACACTTCCACGTGGGCCAGCACGGACAGCATGCGGTCCGTCACTTCCTTCTGGAAACCGTTCATCACGGACAGCACGACGATCAGCGCCGCCACGCCCAGGCCGATGCCTGCCATGGAAATGAGGGAGATGAAGGAGATAAAACTGTTACGGCCACTGCGCTTGCCGGCCCGCGTGTAGCGCAGGCCGACCAGCCATTCGAAGGGCAGATTCTTGAAAATACTCATTGTTCAGGCGGTCTTTATCGTTTCTTGATGTGTTATTCGTAGCGCAATGCCTCGGCCGGCTTGACCCGCGCGGCGCGCCAGCTCGGGTAGATGGTCGCCACCAGCGCCAGGCCAAAGGCGATCAGGCCGATCTGCGCCACGTCCAGCCAATGCACGTCGGACGGCACGGCGCTGATCTGGTAGATTTCCTTGGAAATGAAGTGCAGGCCGAAGATGCCTTCGATGAAGGGCACGATGACGCCCACGTTCAGCGCCAGCACGACGCCGCCGATCACGCCCAAAGCACTCCCCAGCAAGCCCACCAGCGCGCCCTGGATCATGAAGATCTTCATGATGGAGAATGGCGAGGCGCCCAGGGTGCGCAGAATGGCGATGTCGGCCTGCTTGTCGGTGACCGACATCACCAGGGTCGAGACGAGGTTGAACGCGGCCACGGCGATGATCATGCTGAGGATGATGAACATCATGTTCTTCTGGCTTTGCACCAGCGCATACCAGCTGGCACTGGCGCGCGACCAGTCGCGCATCCACAGCTGGCCCGGCATCGAGGCTTTCAATTCGCGCGCCACCTGCGGCGCCTGGTTCATGTCGTGCAGGCGCAAGCGCAGGCCGGACGGGCCATCGAGCTGCAGCAGCTGCTCGGCGTCCTGCATGTTCACGAAGGCCAGGCTGCCATCGAGTTCATTGTGACCGGCCTCGAAGATGCCGGCGACTTTGAGCGCGCGCATGCGCGGCATGACGATGCCATTGGCCGGGTCGCCCGCCCTCGGCTCGCGTTCCAGCATCAGCGTGACGTTCTGCCCCACTTTCACGTCGAGGGCCTTGGCCAGGTCGATGCCCAGCACGATGTTATAGGAACCTGGCGTGAGATCCTTGAAACTGCCCTGCTTCATCTGGGAGGCCACGCTGGAGACGGTGGCTTCCTGCTGCGGCAGCACGCCGCGCACGACGGACGGGCGCATGGTTTCGTCGTTCAGCAGCATGCCCTGGGTTTCCACGAACGGCGACACGGCTTTCACTTGCGGGTTGGCGTAGGCGGCGCGCTCCTGCGCCTGCCAGTTCGGCATGGAGCCGCTGGTATCGAACACCTCGACATGGGCCAGCACCGACATCAGGCGGTCAGTGACTTCCTTCTGGAAGCCGTTCATGACGGACAGGACGACGATCAGGGCGGCCACGCCCAGGCCGATGCCGGCCACGGAAATGAGGGAGATGAAGGAAATGAAGCTGTTGCGGCCACTGCGTTTCCCGGCGCGCGTATAGCGCACGCCGACCTGCCACTCGAAGGGAAATTGTTTGATGATGCTCATGCGCTCCCGCGACAACGATGATATGCGAGCGCGCAGTGTGCCACACAATGGGCATTTCATGCATCAAGTCTGCGTGAAACAGCGCACGCCGGCCCTATTTTTCCTCCTGCGCCAGGCCGAACACGGCCAGCAGCTGCCCCGCCAGCGCATATTGGCGCATCTGCGCCAAGGTCAGACGGTGCAGCTGGTCGATGCGCCGCTGCTGCACCGTGAAATAGCTGTCGCGCGTCTGGATGACCTGCTGCAGGTTGCGCCGTCCCGCCTCGTACTGGACGGTGCCGCCGCGCACGACGAAGGCCAACTTCCTTTCCTGCTCGTCGAGCAGGGCCAGGGTGCGCTGCGCATTGGCGATGCGCGGCAACATGCTGGCCAGGTCGGCGCGCGTGCCCTGCTCGGCGCGCGCCACGTCCGCATCGGCCGCCTGGGCGCGGCTGATGCTCTCGTCGCGCTGCGCCAGGCTGCCGCCGCCGAGCGGGAATTCCCAGCTCACGCCCACCGACCAGCCCCGCTGCTGGATGGTCGAGGGCGGCGGCGTGGTCTTGTTATTGAGCAGATGGCTGACGTTCAGATCCACTTTCGGCGCCAGGGTGGCCGCCACGCCGCGCACGCGCAGCTGGGCCGCCGCCGCCCGCTCGCGCGCGGCGCGCAACTGCGCCTGCTGCGTATCGGCGTTTTCCAGGGCTTGCGCCGGCAGCGGCGCAAAGGCGAAATCGGCAAACTGCGCCACCGGCTCGAAGGCCAGCGCCTCGAGCTTGATGCGCGCCGCCTGCTGGTCCGTCAGCAAGCCGTCGTGCACCAGTTCCGCGTCCAGCTGCGAACTTTGCGCCAGTTCGCGGTCCACTTCCGACGATTTGCCCAGTTCCGCCTGGCGCGTCACCTGCCGCACCAGCTGCGTCACGTCGCGCAGGCGTTCCTGCGATTGCATCAGGCTGCGCTCCAGGCGCTGCATGTCGAAATACGCTTCGGCCAGTTTTTCCGCGCTTTCCGCGCGTGCCCGCTCCACGTCGAAGGCGGCGCCCGCCATTTCGCGCTCGGCCGCATCGAGTTCGGCGCGGTCGGCGCCGCCGCTGTACACATTCCAGCGCACGCTCGCTTCCACCTGGTGCGTGCGCCGTTCCACGTCCAGCGCGCCATCGAGGTCATTGCTGCGCCCCCGCGTCGCCTGCAGCGCCGCAGTCGGGAACAGGCGCGAGCGGGCCTGCTTGTAGCGCGCTTCGGTGGTGGCCAGCGCCGCCTGCGCCGCGATCACCTGCGGGTCGCGCGGCACGGCGCGCGCCAGCAAGGCGGGCAAGCCGCGCGTGGACTGCGCCTGGAAAGTGGCCGGCGGTGCCGGTTGGGCCACCGCGTTTGCGCAGGCGAATGCCATGCAAAGTAAAAAAGCACGCATCACCGCTCCTGCAGGGAAGACTGCAAGCCGCGCAGCACGGGCTTGAACACATATTGCAGCACCGAGCGGCGCCCCGTCAGGATGCCCACGTCGACGGGCATGCCAGGCGTAATCGGCAGCACCTTGCCGTGCGCCGTCAACTGGCTGCGGTCGGTACTCAGCTGCACCTCGAAATACGGCTCGTTGCGTTCATCGGGAATCGCATCGGCGCCCACGCGCACCACCTGCGCCTGCATGCGTCCATAGGTGGTGGCGTCATACGCCAGCACATTGGCCGAAGCGCGCTGCCCCACGTGGATAAAACCGATGTCCGACGGTTTCACGCGCACGGAAATCAGCATTTCCGAATCGGCGGGCACGATTTCCAGGATAGGTTTGCCCGGCTGCGCCACGCCGCCGACCGTCGCCACCAGCACGCGGTTGACGACACCGTCGACGGGCGCCGTCACATCGCGCCGGCTCACCTGGTCCTGCTGGCCTTTCACGGTGCTGGCCAGGGCTCCCGCCTTGGTTTCATATTCGCTGCGCTGGGCGCCCCACTGGCCGCGCATGCGCGCTTCCACTTCGCCGGCCTGCGCCTGCGCCTCGGCCAGGGTGGCCGCCAGGCGCGGCACGGAAGCGCGCAGGCTGTCGAGTTCCGTGCGCTGCTGCTGCACGCGCTGCTGCGCATTCAGGTAGTCGCCGCGCGAACCGGCGCCCTCCTTGAACAGGCGTTCCTCGATCGACAGGCTTTCCAGCGCGATCTTCAAGCCCGTATCGAGTTGCGCGATGCGGCTGTGCGCCTCGGCCAGCTCGCCGCGCCGCCGCGTCACGCCTTCGCGCGCGGCCGCCGTGGCCGACGCAAACTCGCGCTGGCCATCGCGCCACAACTGCGTTTCCTTGGCGATCAGCTCGGGCGCCTCTTTCTGCCATTCCGGCGCAAACCGGGGAGTACCACCGGACAGCAGCGCATCGAGGCGCGCCCTGCCCGCCAGCGCGGCCAGGCGATTCTGCACGCTGGCGCCCAGGTTGGCCTCGTACTGGGCCGTGTCCAGGCGCAGCAGCAAGTCGCCGCGGCGCACGCGCTGGCCCGGTTTCACCAGCATTTCGCGCACGATGCCCCCTTCCAGGCTTTGCACTTCCTGCAGGTGCGACGGCGGCGTGATGGCGCCGCGTCCATTCACGGACACGTCGAGCTGGGCGAAGGTGGCCCAGGCCAGCACCAGCACCAGCAATACGGCGATCAGCGCCAGCATGCCCATGACGATGCGCTGCGGTTCGCGTTCCGGGTCCGGGTGGGCCGCCGGCAGCGGACGGGCGTTCAGGGCGCTCATGCCGTGGCTCCCTGTTCCACCGCAGGCTTGGCTGCCTGGCTATTGAGCACGCGCATGACCTCATCGCGCGGGCCGTCGGCCACGATGCGCCCCTTGTCGAAGACGATCAGGCGGTCCACCAGCGCCAGCATGGCCATGCGGTGCGTGACGAGCACGATGGTCGTATCCTTTAATGTACGCAGGCGGGCGATCAGGCGCTGCTCGGTGGCCGGGTCGAACATGCTGCTCGGCTCATCGAGCAGCAGCATGGGCGGTTTCACGAGCAAGGCGCGGGCCATGGCCACGGCTTGGCGCTGGCCGCCGGACAGGCGTTCGCCCCGTTCGCCCACTTCCGTCGCCACGCCGTTGGGCAGCTGGGTGATGATGTCGTCGAGGCAGGCCAGTCGGATGGCATCGAGCAGGGCCGCATCGTCGGGCTGGCTGCGTCCCAGTTCGATGTTTTCGCGCAGGGTGCCGTGGAACAGGGTCACGTCCTGCGGCACGTAGCCGATCTGGCGGCGCAGGCTCAAAGGCTCCAGCTGGGTGCTGGACAGGTCGTCGAACAGTACGCTGCCGCTTTGCGGACCATACTGGTTCAGCAGCAAACGCAGCAGGGTGCTCTTGCCGGAACCGAGCTTGCCGATCACGCCGACCCGTTCGCCGGGACGGATGTGCAGGTTCAGTTTATCCAGCAGCGGCGGCGAATTCGGGTAGGCAAAGCCCACGTCGCGGAACTCGATGCGCCCGGACAGCGGGGGCGCCTGCAGGCTGGCCACGTCGTCATCGGTCGGCGCTTCCATGATCTTGTTCAGCGCGTGATAGGACAGCTTGGTCTGTTCCCAGCGGATGATCAGACCCGCGATCTGGCTCACGGGCGCCAGGGCGCGTCCCGTCAGCATGCTCACGGCGATGATCTGGCCCAGGGTCAGCAGGTGTTCGCCCATCAGCAAGGCGCCCGTGGCCACCACGGCCACGCCGGACAGGGCCAGCACGGCCGTGTTGATGTAGTTGACGCGACTGACGATTTCGCGCGTCTCGACGCTGTTGGCGGCGATGGCCACCGTCAGGCTTTCCCATTTGCGCCGGCTCCACGCTTCGGCGCCCAGCGCCTTGATGGTGTCGAGGCCATTCATGGTTTCAAACAGGTGTGCCGTGCGCTGCGCGCTTTCCTGCATCGAGGCGGCCACGTGGCGCGCCAGGGCGGCGCGCGAGGCAAAGGCCACCAGCAGCAGGATCGGAATGACGGCCAGCGGCACGAGCACCAGCCAGCCGCCGACAAAGGCGATTACCAGCAGGAACAGCAGCAGGAACGGCAAATCGCCCAGGGTCGTCAGGGTGGTCGAGGCAAAGAATTCGCGCACGGATTCGAAATCGCGCACGGTATTGGCCAAAGTCCCCCCGGAAGCGGGACGGCTGGCCGCGCGCAGGCGCAGACACTGGGCGAAGATGTTCGACGACAGCGCCACGTCCATGCGGCGCGACGCCGTTTCCACCAGTTCGCCGCGCAGCAGGCGCAGAGCCAGTTCGAAGCCCGTCAGCACCACCACGGCAATGGTCAGCACCCACAGGCTGGACGTGGCATTGTTCGGGATCACGCGGTCATACACGGCCATCGCATAGAATGGCACCAGCGCGCCGATGACGTTCAGCACCAGCGTGCCCAGCAGGGCCCAGCGAAATACCCAGCGGTTGCGGTTGAAGACATCCCAGAACCAGCGTCCCGCCACGGGGATGCTGTAGAGCAAGCTGCGCTGGTCGAAGAACATCACGGGCCGCACGGCCACCCAGCGCCCGGCAGGCACTTCCAGGGCCAGCGCGGCCGCATCGAGCCAGGAGGTGCCGGCGATGCCGGGCACGTGACATTCATATTTACCATCGGCAATGCTCAGCACCACCAGCGCCTGCCCTTCCCCATTGAGCAGCAAGGCCGGCATTTCCGTCGGACGGCGCGGCTTGTCCATGGGCAGCGCGGTGCCGGCCAGGCTGGCATGGCTGAGCGCCTGGTCGAGAAAATCGGCGGCGGCCGGGTCGCCATGCGCGGTCACGCTGGCGCGCAGACGCTCGGCTTGCACGCCGGTGCCAAGAAGGCAGGCCAGGAAGACGATGGCGTCGGCAAGCGTGTCAGCGCAGGCGGTGGATGGGGAAGCGTCGACGGCGGCGTGCGCGGCAGAAGGTGGCGTCATGATGAGCTCAAATCCGATCTCAGACAGTTGCAATGAACAGTGAGGAACTATTGTCAAGGTCGCGCAGTGGTGGTTTGCAGAAACATTGTGCCATAGTAATAACAGCTATTCAGAATGATGTTGTGAAAAAATAAAAACTGCGGTGCGTCTTGACGGACGCACCGCAGCAGAAACTACCAAGTCAATACCACTGCTGCCGATTTATACTGCGCCAGCCTTGCGACGGCGCGCCATGAAGCCCAGCAGGCCCAGGCCTGCGACCAGCATGGCCCAGGTTTGCGCTTCCGGCACCGGCGACACGCTGAGCAAGGTTTGCGAAGCCGGGTTGACGCTCGTCAAGCTCGTGTAGCTGTACAGGTTCTGGATGGCGCCATTGCCCGTGGCCACGCCCAGCATGGTGTTGGCCTGGCTGACGACGGCATTGCTCAGGTTTTTGAAGCGCAGGTCGCCCGTCAGCAGGTTCGTGTTGTCGTTATTCAATTCCCACAGGGCCAGCTGGAAGGCGGCGGCGCTGTTGGCGCTGGTCGACACATTCGCGATGGACGAGGCGTAATACCCTTCATACAGGCGCTTGACGGAATCGCTGGCGGCAAAGGCGCCGCTGCTGTAGCTGTTCGAACTATTGCTCACTGCGACATGGGGATCGAGGCAAAACGCCAGGAAAGTGTTGCTGTCGTATTTGACTTCCCACAAGGTCGGCGAGATGGCGTTACCCGAGCCGAAGGCGCCGCCGGCAGCCGTAAACAGGCTGACGCTGTGCGAATCGACGACTTGCAGATTGGAGGCGGCCAGGGCGCTGCCGCTGGCGAGGGCGAACGTAGCTGCGGCGATGGCGCCGCGAACGAGCAGGTGCATGGATTGTTTCATGGTGGTTTCCCTATTTCTGTTATGTAAGATGTAAGTGTGGAAAGCGCCGGCGCCCCGTGACGGGTGCGCCGGTACGGCATTGCCGGGCAGGATTACGGCCCGGCAAGGGACATCAGGCAGCCATTTCCTGGGGCTGGGCATTCGCATGGGCCATGGCGCGGCGCAAGGCTTCGGCCATCTCGCACTGGGCCTGGGCTTCGGCGGCCGGAGCCGCCGGGGCGGCAGCGACCGTGTTGACCGTGCCGTCCTGGCCCAGCACCACGTCGAGCGTGCTGTCGTCGCGCAGCAGGTCGGCCATGCTCGGCAAGGTGATGCCGGCCTTGGCCGCATCCTTGGCGTCGACGTTGAAATACACGTCAGTCATGTCGACCGTCTTGCCGTCGGCCAGGGTGGCGCTGCTGCGCTCGAGGTGCAGATTACTGTTGGCGTCGAGGAACGGCAGTTCCGTGTAGCTCACCGTCAGGCTGGCCACGCCGGCGTCGTGCAGCGACATCAGCTCGCCATCGTCCGTCACGCCATTGCTGTTGGCGTCGCGCCAGATGCGCAATTCGGCAAACTTGTCATCGTGCGCATCGACCACGCCGTCGCCGTTCGAGTCATAGCTGGACAGCTTGGCAAAGCCCGTGCCCTTCTCGTTGCCGCCGAACAGTTCCGAGATATTGTCGATCTTGCCATTGCCATTGCTGTCGATGGCCAGCAAGCCGTCCTGGGCCGAGACCCAGCCCGTCTGGATGGCGCTGCCCGTGCCCAGCAAGTCGAAGCTGCCGTGGAAGTCGGCGCGGGCGATCGTGTGCACGCCGTCACCGTTGAGGTCGATGACGATGGGCGTGATGGCCGCATCCCAGCTCATGTCGTTCTGGCCCGACGCCAGCTTCAGGATATCCGTGTAGACCACGTTGGCCGTCGTGCCGTTGCTGTTGACGTCCGAATCGATGTTGTCATTGCTGCCCACGTTCTTGGCGCCCCAGCGCCAGCTGTTCATGGCGTAACCGGCATGCATCACATTGCTCTTGTCGAATTTGAGCGAATAGCTGCCCGGATCGAGGTTGCTGAACAGATAGTTGCCGCTGGCATTCGTGTAGGTGGTAGCCAGCAAAGCGCCGCTGCCGGAGTACAACTGCACCTTGATGTTGGCGATGCCTGCCTCGTTGTAGTCCTGCACGCCATCATGGTCGGCGTCGCGCCATACCTTGTCGCCCAGGCTGGCCTTGCGGTAAATGCCCGCATCCCAGCTCATGTCGTTCTGGCCGGCGGCCAGGTTGATCAGGCCGGAACGCCCCGTGCTCGTATCGACGTCGGAATCGGCCGTGTCGCTGCCCACATTGGCCTTGGTGTAATAGAAACCCGATGGACGGACGACTTCCACCTTGTAGCCGCCGGCGACCAGCTTATCGAACAGATAATTGCCACTGGCATTCGTCGTTGTCGTGGCGATGATCTGGTTACTGGCATTGAGCAGGTTGACCTTCACGCCCGCCACGCCCAGTTCGCCCGCATCCTGCACGCCGTTGTAGTTATTGTCTTCCCACACGCGGTCGCCGATGCTGCCGGTGACAGGCGCGCATTTGACCAGGCCGGCATCCCACTCCAGCTGGACGTCGCCCGATTTCAGCGCGATCCAGGTAGTCGTGAGGCCGGTGGCCGGATTGACATCCGAATCGGTGGCGTAGCCGCCCACATCCGCCTTGGTGAAGGTATAGCCGGCCGGTGGCACGAAGCCCAGATAGTAATTGCCGGGGACCAGATTGCTGAACAGGTAGTTGCCGCTGGCATCCGTGGTGGCGCTGGCCACCACGGCACCCGAGGCGTTGTACAGATTGACTTTCACGCCGCCGACACCCGCTTCGCCCGCATCCTGCGTGCCGTTGCCGTTGGCGTCAAACCACACGCGGTCGCCAATGGCAGCCGTTTTGTACAAGCCCGCATCCAGGTCCTTGTAGTTCTGGCCGGCGGCGACCGTCACCAGGCCGCTCTGGCCTGCGGCATTGATGTCGCTGTCGAGCGCATCATTGCCGCCCGCATCCTTGACCGTGGTCAAATAGCCTGGCGGCGCGACGACGGCGATCGAATACGTACCCGGATCGACATTGAAGTTGTAATAGCCGGTGGCGTCCGTCAAGGTCGAGCCGATCACGCTGCCGGCCGCGTTTTTCAGCTGCACCGTGACGCCGCCGATGCCGGCTTCGCCCGCATCCTGCACGCCGTTCAAGTTGGCATCATGCCAGACGCGGTCGCCCAGGGACGCCGGCAGCGCAACGATGCCCGCATCCAGGCTATGGTTGCTGTCACCGGAAGCAAGCAGCACTTGCGCCGTTTTGCCATCGATGGCGCTGGCATCGGAATCGCGCTGGTCGTCGCCGCCCTGGTCCTGGCCCGTAAAAGCGTAGCCGGCTGGCAAGGTGGTTTTGTCGAACTGCACGCTGTAGGCGCCCGGCTTCAGATTCGTGAACAAATAGTTGCCATTCGCATCCGTGACGAGCGGGCTGCCGACGGCGTTGCCCGACGCATCGAGCAAGGTTACTTTCACACCTGCGGCGCCCGCTTCACCCGCATCCTGCACGCCATTCTTGTTGATATCGAACCAGACCCGGTCGCCCAGCTCGGCCGTGCGGTACAGGCCCGCATCGAGGGTCAGGTTGGTCTCGCCCGGCGCCAGGGTGACGGGCGCCATCTTGCCGCTGGCATCGATATTGCTGTCCTTGCCCGTATCGCCGCCCTGGTTCGCTGCCGTCGGCACATAGCCGGCGGGCGCCACCACGGTCACCGAATAGGTTCCCGGATTGACGTCGAAGTGGTAGCCGCCGGTCGCGTCCGTCGTGGTGGAGGCCACCACATTGCCGGCCGTATCCTTGAGTTGCACGACAACATTGGCGATGCCCGCCTCGCCCGCATCCTGCACGCCGTTGGCATTCTTGTCTTCCCACACGAAATCGCCCAGGTGGGCCATCGGCACCTTGAAGGTCAGGTAATGGGGCGCCAGGCTCAGGTCTTGCGCATTGCAGCCTTCCGTGCCGCCATCATCGCGTACCTTGAAACCGAGGTCGAAGTCGCCGGCGACGGTCTGGCTCGGCACGAAGACCAGGTGGCCCGCGCGGATATCGTCGATGGAAATTTCCGTGCCCACCGCGACGGCCACGCCGTTCAGCAAGACCTGGCCCGCCGTGGTGGTATTGGTGATGACGACGGACTTGAAACCGTTGTTCTCGACGTCGTCGTGGAAGCCGAAATCGCTTTCGCTCAGCACGACGCTGGCGCCGTCGACCAGGGTGAAGGTCTTGTCGGCCGCATCGGGCGCGTCATTGACGGGATCGATGATGACTTGCAGGCTCAGCTGGACGATGTCGCCATTGCCCTTGTCGATCGTTACCTGGATGGTCGAGAAGCTGCCGTTGTAGTTGGCGGCCCAGTCGCCGGGGCGCACGTACACGGTGTCCGCGTCGAGCATGCCGAACAGCGGCGTGTTCTCCGTCGATTCCGTATCGTCCGGCAACAAAACCGTAAAATTCTTAATATTCAGTTCGCCTTGCACCGAGTAGCCGGCCTGGATCAGCAGGTCGCGGATATCGAAATTCTTGTTGATGTCTTCGCAGACGTGGACCGTGGTCGACAGGTTGTACGTAGTCATGCGGCCTCCTGACGGCATGCCACGGCGGCGGCAGGAGCGGAAATACGGGGGGCCAGGGCGTAATCAGCCTGGCCGCGCAAAGCGGCGAATGTATACATAGGTGGGCTTCCAAGAAAGAACTTGTTTAAAAAATGAAGCCGGCAGATCTTGTATACAGTTTCGAGGGACACAGGAGCCAGACGACGCAACCACGCAGCAGGGGGTGATTGTATTTCTGATATTTAAGTTGTCGCAATTATATCCAATATATTTTCAAAAGCAAATTGATTTCCATCAATGCTAATAAAATTTTTATAATTTTTGTGCATTTCCAGCGCCGCCGCCGCTGCCGGCGCGGGCCTGAAAATACATACGCCTTCTCGGCCCGCACCACAATCGCCTACAATCTCGGGATGAATCAACTTACCCTCGTCTTGCCCTTCGCCTTGCCCAATGCCGAACTGGCTGCCGACCTGCTCAAGGTCTTGCAGGCGCCCGCGCTGGCGGCGCTGCTGTCACGCACCTCCGATTGCAATTTAGAAACCTTTGACAATGCCAACCGCCTGCTGCCGCACGAAGCGTGGCTGGCGCATGCCTTGGCCCTGTCGCCCGCGCCCAATGGCGAAGCGGCGCAAGCGGCCTTTGCGGCCCAGGCCATGCGCGGCTACGGCCTCGTGCCGGAACCGGGCGCGCGCTACTTCCTGCTGCATCCGGCCCACCTGGCCATCGCCCGCAGCCATATCAGCCTGGAAGACTTGCGCCAGCTCAAGCTGAGCGAGGCCGATGGCCGCACCTTGTTCGACACGGCGCGTCCGTATTTCGACGAAATCGGCCAGCCTCTGTCCTATGGCGACGCGGGCACCTGGTTCATGCGCGCCGATGGCTGGAACGATTTGCAGTGCGCCACGCCGGATGCCGCCACCACGCAAGACCTGTCCGTGTGGATGCCGGAAGGCGAGCATGCGCGTGCGGCGCGGCGCCTGCAGAATGAAGTGCAGATGCTGTGGCATGAACATCCGGTCAACGCGACGCGCGAAGAACGGGGCTTGAAAGCCATCAACTCGTTCTGGATCTGGGGCGGCAGCCTGGCTGCACCTGCACCTGCGCGCTGCGCGGCCAGCCTGCATACGAAGGACGCGCCGGGCTGGCTGGCCGCGCTGGCGGAACCGGCGCAGCGCGATGCCAGTCCAAACAGTGTGCTGGCAAGCCAACAGGATGCGATTGTCGTGCTGGGGGGATTGACCGAAGCGGCGCAGGCGCAGGAATGGGGCATGTGGCTGCAGCAGTTGCAAGCGCTGGAAGCGGACTGGTTCGTGCCCCTGCTGGCGGCCCTCAAGGATGGCCGCCTGGGCCAGCTGCGCCTAGTGCTGAGCCACCGCGACGCCTGGCTAGCCTGCACCACCAGCAAGCATGCGCAGCGCAAATTCTGGCGCGCGATTACCCTGAACAAGTTGAAAGCATCATGACCCGTACCCGCATCGCCACCCGTCCCTGCCCCTACCGCGAATCCGAATTGCTGCGCCAGGGCGGCATCCACCCCGTGCTGGCCCGCTTGTACGCGTCGCGCGGCCTGTCCGACGCAAAAGAACTGTCGATTGAGGCAAAGGACTTGATACCGCCGTCCGGCTTGCTGCACATCGGCGCGGCCGGCGTCTTCCTGGCCGACGCAATTGCTGCCAAGAAACGCATGGTCATCGTGGCCGATTACGATTGCGACGGCGCCACCGCCTGCGCCGTGGCCATCCGCGGCTTGCGCGCCATGGGCGCCGACGTCGATTTCATCGTGCCCAACCGTTTTGAGTACGGCTATGGCCTGACGCCGGAAATCGTCGAGCTCACCGCCCGCGAAAAGTCGCCCGACATCATCATCACCGTCGATAACGGCATCGCCAGCATCGACGGCGTGGCCGAGGCCAACCGGCGCGGCATCCAGGTGGTCGTCACCGACCACCATCTGCCGGCCGACACCCTGCCCGACGCGGCCGTCATCGTCAACCCGAACCAGCCCGCCTGCGGTTTTCCGTCGAAACACCTGGCGGGCGTGGGCGTCGTGTTCTACGTCTTGCTGGCCCTGCGCGCGGAAATGCGCCGGCGCGGCATCTTCGATGCGCAAACGCAACCCAAGCTCGACAACCTGCTCGACCTGGTGGCGCTGGGCACGGTGGCCGACGTGGTGCGCCTCGATACGAACAACCGCATCCTCGTCGCGCAAGGTCTCAAACGCATGCGCAAAGGCAATATGCACGCGGGCGTGGCGGCGCTCTTTCGCGTGGCGGGCCGCGAAGCGCGCAGCGCCACGCCGTTCGACCTCGGTTTTGCCCTGGGACCGCGCCTGAATGCGGCCGGCCGCCTGCAGGACATGTCCCTGGGCATCGAATGCCTGGTCACGGACGACGAAGGCCGCGCCTGGGCGCTGGCCCAGCAACTCAACGACATCAACCTGAAACGCCGTGAAATCGAGGCGGAAATGCAGGATACGGCCCTGCTGCACCTCGATGCTTTCGAACCGGCCAACAGCAGCACCATCAGCGTCTTCGACGAATCCTGGCACCAGGGCGTGATCGGCATCGTCGCCTCGCGCCTGAAGGAAAAATTCTACCGCCCGACGATCACGTTTGCGCCCGGTGCGGACGGCTGGATCAAGGGTTCGGGCCGCTCGATCCCCGGCTTCCACTTGCGCGACGCGCTCGACCTCGTGTCGAAACGGGCGCCCAGCCTGATCGACAAGTTCGGCGGCCACGCCATGGCGGCTGGACTCACTATCCGCGCCGACGCCTTCGACGCCTTTTCCCAGGCTTTCGAAGCCGTCGGCCAGGCCTGGCTCAGCCAGCAACAGCTGGAGCGGGTTGTGGAAACGGACGGCCCGCTGGAAGACGCCTACTACACGACAGCCTTCATCGAGCTGATGGATGGCCAGGTGTGGGGCCAGGGCTTCGCCCCGCCCGTCTTTTGCGATGAATTCCGCGTCGTCAGCCAGCGCATCTTGAAAGAGCGCCATTTGAAACTGCTGCTGGAAAAGAACGGCGTGCGTTTTGATGCCATCTGGTTCGGGCATACGGACGCACTGGGCGAACGCACGCGGGTCGCGTTCAGGCTCGATGCGAATGAATACAATGGCACGACCAAAGTACAACTTATGGTGGAGCACGCCGAGCCTGTCTGATGGCACCGGCCCAAACCTACTGCGCGTCGCGCTTTGCGGCCGGCGATGCTCACCGTACTGGAAGTACGGTTGCGCTTCTCGGCCACAAATCACTGCCGCTCGCTACGGTTTGGTCAGGTGCCGTGAGGTTTGCGGCCTTATTGCCGTGTCTCATGCTTACCTGGAGCAATGTCGCATCAAACCACTGCGGAAGCTGGAACCGGCCTCCACTCCACCTGAAAGCAGCCCCATGTTGACCGGCCTGAACCACCTCACCCTGTCCGTGCACGACCTGGCGCGCAGCATCGTCTTTTACCGCGACACCTTGGGCCTGCGCCTGCATGCGCGCTGGGACAGGGGCGCGTATCTGTCGGCCGGGGATTTGTGGCTGTGCCTGTCGCTGGATGGACAGGACACGGCCGCGCTGGCCAGCCCGGCCTATACGCACTATGCGTTTTCCATCGAGCCCACCGACTTCGCTCCGTTTGCCGCCCGCCTGCGCGCCGCCGGCGTGCCCGAATGGCAGCAAAACCGCAGCGCCGGCGAATCCCTGTATTTTCTCGACCCGGACGGCCACCGGCTGGAAGCCCATGCTGGCAACCTTGCGCAGCGGCTGGCGGCCTGCCGCGCAGCGCCGTATCAGGGCATGGTGTTCGAGGATTGAGAGCGGCAAGATCGCATATTCAGTAAATTCGTTAAATTCATTATAAAACAAAAAATGCAAGCGCCGTTGCTATGAAAAAACACTGTCACGCCTCGATACAGCTCTGATAACCTTGCTTTTAAGACTTAATCAAGCTGACAAGGTTCCATCCATCCCTAGGCAAATTTGCCACATTTTATTGCATAAATAAAAATATTGATTGAAAATAGTTAACATTTATTTGGCAAATTCACTAAAATTGATGACGCATCAGGAAATTCCCAATGATGCATGATCAGTTTTGAGGGCAAACCCGTCGAAAGGCGGGGACGCAAAGCCACCGGCCTACCGCGCGCAAGCGCCACGGCAGCGGGGCTGCCAATGCAGGGCCGGGACCGTCAGCGCGCGGCGCCTGCCTGGAAGCATTGTCGAGATGTGGCCCTCGCCCAACTCGGAGAGTTTCGCCATGAAAAAAAACATTCCCCCGCATCACCGTCACGGGCGCCTGCTGCTGGGCGCCACAGCCGCCCTCCTGCTGGCCGCTTGCGGTCCCGGCCAGGAAACATCGACACCGCCTGCCGCCATCGCCACGGCCGCGACACAGTTCACTGTCGAGGTGCCCGTCATCCCTCCCGCCGTCGGCGCGCTGGTGGTGCAACCGATGTTCCATGCGGCCCCGGCCCTGCTCGATGCGCCTGACGGGCGCGACAGCGCCAACAGCAGCGGCTCGGCCCACTGGCGGCCGCACTTGCAAAACGTGCCCGGCGCCATGCGGGAAATGACCACGCGCCGCCTGACGGCGCAAAAAATCGCCGCATCGGAACAGGCGGCACAGGATATCGCCCCCTTGCTGGACGGCGGCGCCAGCGACATCGCCGCACCCATGGCCGGCAGCAGCGTGGTGGCGACCTATTCTCCCGCGCAAATCCGCGCCGCCTACGACTTGCCCGCCCTGCCGGCGGCCGGCACGGCGCTGACGCCAGCCCAGGCGGCCCAACTGGGCGCGGGACAGACGATCTACATCGTCGACGCCATGCACAACCCGAACGCGGCGGCCGAACTGGCCATCTTCAACCAGAAATTCGGCTTGCCCGGCTGCACCACCAAGGCTATCGCCACGAATGCCACCCTGCCCCTGCCGCCCGCCCCGGCCAGCGGCTGTGAATTTTCTGTTGTCTACAACACGCCATCGAGCACCATGACGGCCACTGCGCCCGCCTATAACTCGGGCTGGGCCATGGAAATCGCGCTCGACGTGCAGTGGGCGCATGCCACGGCGCCGCTGGCGCGCATCGTGCTGATCGAGGCGCCCGACGCTTCCATCAACAGCCTGCTGGGCGCCGTGCGCCTGGCCAACCTGATGGGGCCTGGCGTCGTGTCGATGAGCTTTGGCGCCGCCGAAGGCAACTGGACAGCTTCCGTCGACAGCGCCTTCACGGGCAAGAACATGAGCTACCTGGCCGCCACGGGCGATTCGGGCAGCGGCGTGTCCTGGCCTTCCGTGTCGTCCAACGTGCTGGCCGTGGGCGGCACCACGCTCAGCTACAGCGGCAGCGGCGTGCGCAGCGAAACGGCCTGGTCCGGCACGGGCGGCGGCATCAGCGCCTATACGGCACTGCCCACCTACCAGACGGCCAGCGTGCCCGGCCTGACCAACTTGCTGCGCCGCAACGTGGCCGACGTGGCCTTCAATGCCGACCCCGCCACGGGCCAGTACACGGCCGTGATAACACCCGGCAGCAGCACCGCCAGCTGGCTCAGCATCGGCGGCACCAGCCTGTCCACGCCGCAATGGGCCGGCCTGGTCGCCATCGCCAACGCCAGCCGCGCGCTGCAGGCGAAGACGGCGCTCGGCTTGCCGCACAGCATCTTGTACGGCCAGATCGCCAGCGTGCCCGGCACCTTTGCCAGCAGCTTTGCCGACATCACGCGCGGCAGCAACGGCACGTGCAGCGTGTGCACGGCCAGGGTCGGCTATGACCCGCTGGGCGGCCTGGGCACGCCGAACGTGAAAAGCCTGCTGGCCGGCCTGTCGGGCACGCAGACCGCACCGGCCGCGCCCGTGGTGGCGCCGGCCAGCATCAGCGGCGCGGCCGGCAAGCCGCTGTCGTTCACCGTCTCGGCCAGCGCTTCGAATCCACTCAGCTACACCATGCTGGGCGCGCCGGCCGGCATGAGCATCGCCGCCACGGGCGTGGTCAGCTGGGCCGCCCCCGTCGCGGGCACGTATGCCGTGACCATGGTGGCCAAGGATACAGTCAGCGGCCTCAGTGGCCAGGGCGTGTACACCATCGTCATTACCCCCGTCGCGCCGCCCGTCGTGGGCGCCGGCGCCATCACGGGCAAGGTTGGCACGGCCCTGGCGTTCAATGTCAGCGTCTCCGCCCCCAATCCCGTCAGCTACACGCTGGGCGGCGCGCCGGCCGGCATGACCATCAGCAGCGCCGGACTGGTGAGCTGGGCCGCGCCCGTGGCCGGCACCTATGCCGTCACCGTGACCGCCACGGACAGCAAGACTGGCCTGAGCGGCAAAGGCATCTATACGGTGGCCATCGCCGCCCCGCTGCCCCCCGTCGTGACCGTGGCCAGCGTGAGCGGCAAGCCGGGCGTGGCCCTGTCGTTCACCGCCACGACGGTGGCGCCCAACCCCGTCACCTACAGCCTGTCGGGCGCGCCATCCGGCATGGCCGTCAGCGCCGCCGGCGTCGTCAGCTGGGCCAGCCCCGTGCTGGGCAGCTACAGCGTGACCATCATCGCCAAAGATACCAGGACGGGCTTGACGGGCCAGGCCGTGGCCACGGTGAAAATCGCCGCCGCCGGTCCCACGATCAGCGCCCCCGCCATGGCGGGCGTGGCCGGCAAGGCCATGAGCGGCAGCATCGTGCTGACGGCGCCCGGCGCGAACGCCCTGTGGATCTCCATCCTCGGTGCACCGCTGGGCATGCAGTTTTCCATGAGCGGCATGACCATCACGGCCCGCTGGCCCCTGCCGGTGACGGGCAGCTATACGCTGAAAGTCGTGGCAGTGGACAGTAACGGCTTGACGGCGCAGCTCAACGTACCCATCACCGTCACGGCAAGATAAGCGAACGCGGCCCGCCAACGGGGCGCACCGGGACACCTGTCCTGGCGCGCCCCGTTCTGCATACGCGCGGCCGTTGCAGAAAATCCGGAAAAGGAGTATAAATAGTCCACATACAGAGTTTTAACGAAGGACATGCCATGAATCTCGCCTACGCCTACCCCAAGAGCCGCTTCGAACCGGCCGTGCTCGTCGACCTGAATGCCAAAGCCGAGCGCGAGCGCTTGTCGCAGGCGGCATTGAAGGGTTTTTTCAAGCTGGCCGCCGCCTGGAAACTGCGCGACGACGATGCGCGCGAATTGCTGGGCGGCCTGTCCAGCAGCGCCTATTACGAGTGGAAGAAGCACCCGGACCGCGTGCTGGAAGTGGACCGCATCACGCGCATTTCCTACTTGTTGGGCATCTACAAGGCCTTGCACATCCTGTATGGCGACAAGCTGGCCGACGAATGGGTGAGTTTGCCCAACAAGAATCCCGTGTTTGGCGGCCGCACGCCCCTGTCGCAGATGCTGGCCGGCGGCTTGCTGGCCATGCAGACGGTGCGCAAGCTGCTCGATGCGCGCCGCGGAGGGTTGTAATGGTGGCGACAGTCCCGCATACACAGCTGCCGCCGCTGGCCCCCTTGCGCCAGATCGACACTTGCCGCCTGATTCCCTCGCGCTTCGCCGACATGGAAGACTCCGTGCTGGCGCCCCTGGCCGAGGACGACGAGCACCTGCGCGAGCTGTTCGAACTCGATAACGCGACGAATGCGCGCCTGGTGGCCGAGTACGGCGGCGCGCCAGGAATTGGCGTGGACGAGCTGGTTTTTGGCGTGCCGCACTTTCGCATCATCAACGCCGCCTACACCTATGCCCGGCCGGAAGGGGCGCGTTTCAACGATGGCGAACGGGGCGCCTGGTATTGTGCCTTCGACATGAAAACGGCGCTGGCCGAGATTATTTTCCACAAGACCGTGGAATACCAGGAAATCGACTATTTCGACGACAGCGTCAATTACCAGTCGCTGCTGGCCGATTTTTCCGCCAGCTTCCACGACTTGCGCGGCCAGGAGCGCTATGCGGCCTGCCTCGATCCGGCCAGCTACATCGCTTCGCAAGACCTGGCCGCCATCCTGCTCGAAGCCGGCTCCATGGGCGTCATCTTCCCCAGCACCCGGCTGGCGGGCGGCACCAACCTGGCCTGCTTCCGCCCTGCCCTCGTGGGCAATGTTCGCAAAGGCGCCGCCTATCGTTTAACATGGCGGGGTACGCCGACGCCGCAGGTGGAAGCCTTGTAAGGCAACGCAAGCGCGCAACGGCACCCGACTCACCGCAACCTGATATTTCGCATGCAAACCAATCCTGAAAAAGACACCGAACTGCGCCTCAAAGTGAACAGCGAAACGGCCCGCCTGGCCTGGAGCGAGCTGGAAAAGCATTTCGCCCAGGGCAACGTCGTCTGGGTCGCCAATGAGCTGGATCTGGTCGAAGTGGCCGTGCGCATCTCGCACGACGACAAGGCCACCATCACGCAATGGATGGCCGATGGCAAGGTCGCCAAGGTGTCGGACCAGCAGGCGCTGGACTGGCAGGCCGCCGACGCCGCGCTGTGGGCCGTTGTCGTCAGCCCCTTCATTCTGGTGCAGCAGGAAAAGCCGACCAGACATTGATGCTTGCACGCTGCGCTCGACGTAGGGAAAATGCGCAGTCAACTAAATTTGGCACTTAATTTAGTCATCCGATGCTATCATCGGTCTGCCTACTTATGGAGGGCGGCATGAACTTTATCAATATTCAACCAATTAGCTACTTGAAGACGAACACCAGCGACGTGGTCAAACAGGTGCTTGAGACGCATGACCCGGTAGCCATCACGGTGAACGGCAGAGTTCAGGCCATTGTTCAAGACCCTGTCAGCTATCAAAAGACTCAAGATCAGCTTGCCATGCTCCGCATCCTTGCTCTCGGCCGTAAGCAGATTGAGGAAGGTAAAATCATTGCTCATGATGACGTTGCGGCCCTTCTGGAAGCTGAAGACGGCGACAATTGATTACACAAATGAAAATCATTTGGACACAGTACGCCTTGAACGATTTGCAAGACATTCGCTCCTATCTGAAGCAGAACGAATCCCTTGCTTTTACCAGGAAGGTGACGCAGGAGATTCTGGCTGAAGTCAATTCTCTCAAAGACTGGAACATGAAAGGTACCTTTGTTCCTGAGCTTGACGACCTTCATTTGACGACTCACCGCCAACTGTTGGCCGGCCAGAATCGCATCATCATCGAGTATGGACATAACGATATCGTTTATATTCATATGATTGCCCATACCAGCCGTGACCTGGAAGCATTGATACGCCGTCGCCTGCTCACTGCGTAATGCGGAGGATGTGACAATGCGCAGCAAGCGCATTGTCAGCGCACTCTCAACTTGCCTCAGTGCCCTCCCCCCAGATACGCCGCGATCACCTTCGGATCGGTTTTGAGACTCTCGGCCGGCCCATGCACGGAAATGCTGCCGTTTTCCAGCACGTAGCCGTAATCGGCCACGTTCAGGGCGGCGGCGGCGAATTGCTCGACCAGCAGCATGGTCACGCCTTCCGCCTTCAAGCGCGTGATGATGCGAAAGACTTCTTCCACCAAAATCGGCGCCAGGCCCATCGATGGCTCGTCCAGCAGGATCACTTCCGGGTTCAGCATCACGGCGCGGGCCATGGCCAGCATCTGCTGTTCGCCGCCAGACAAGGTGCCAGCCAGCTGGTCGCGCCGCTCCTTCAGGCGGGGGAACAGTTCCAGCGCCTTGTCCAGGTCGCCCTTGATGTCGCCTTTCGGGCGCGAGCGCGTAAAGCGGGGGAAAGCGCCCAGCAGCAGGTTGTCCGTCACCGACATGGAAGCGAACACGCGCCGGCCTTCCGGCGAATGGGCCAGTCCGGCACGGGCGATGCGGTGAGAATCGAGGCCCGTGACATCCTTGCCGCCCAGGGTGACGGTGCCGGATTTCGGTTTCAGCATGCCGGAAATGGCGCGCATGGTGGTGGTCTTGCCGGCCCCGTTCGAGCCGATCAGGGTCACCAGCTTGCCCTTCGGGACGTCGAGCGAAATGCCGTGCAGGACTTCGACTTTGCCGTAGGCGGCGTGCAGATTGTTAATGGTCAGCATGGTCTTCCTCTCAGTGCGCCGCTGGCGCCAGGGTTTCGGCGCTGCCGCCCAAATAGGCTTCGATCACTTTCGGATCGCTCTGGACAAGCGCGGGCGCGCCTTCGGCGATCTTCTGGCCGAAGTCCAGCACCGTCACCACGTCCGACAGGGCCATCACCACGTCCATGTGGTGCTCGATCAGGATGATGGTGATGCCGTGCTCGCGGATCTTGCGGATGATGGCCATCAGCTCCTTGATGTCGGGCGCCGTCAGGCCCGCCGCCGGCTCGTCGAGCAGCAGCAGACGCGGGTTCAGGCCCAGCGCGCGGCCGATTTCCAGCAGCCGCTGCTTGCCATACGGCAGATTGCGCGCCTCCTCGTTGGCCAGGTCCGCCAGGCCCACGAACTCGAGGATGCTGGCGGCCCGCTCGCGCGCGGCTGTCTCTTCGCGCTTGTAGCGGGGCGTATGCAGCATCACGTCCAGCACGTTCGATTTGAACGTATTGTGCAAGCCCACCAGCACGTTCTCGGTGGCCGTCATCTCGCCGAACAGCTGCACGTTCTGGAAGGTGCGCGCCACGCCGCCCAGCGCGATCTCGGACGGCGTGCGGCCGGAGATCACGGCGCCGGCAAATTCCACCCTGCCCGCCGTCGGCTTGTAGATCCCCGTCAGCACGTTCATCATCGTGCTCTTGCCCGAGCCGTTCGGCCCGATCAAGCCGTGCACGGAACCCTGCGTGACGTTCAAGTCCACCTGGTTCAGCGCTTTCAGGCCGCCGAACTGCATCAGGGCCTGGTCCACGCGCAGCAGGGTCGCGCCCTGTTGGCCGCCCTGGGCGTGGTCAAACGGCGCCACGCCGTGCGAAGCGACGGCTTGCACATGGCGCCGGCCCTTGCCGATAAAGCTCATCAGGAAGCCGACGATGCCGTCCTGCAGGTAGTACACGACAAATAAGGTCATCAGGCCGAAGATGGTCAAACGCCAGTCGACCATGTTTTCCAGCTTGTACGAATACGCGGCCAGGCCGATGGTGGCCACCAGGGGCACGAGCACGCCGCGCACGGTGGAACGCTTCTTCGCCAGCATGAAGGCGGAACCGATCACGCCCAGCACGGCGGCGGCCACGGCGATCTTGCGGAACAGTTCGATGTCCGACAGCAGGCTGGGCAGCATGACGACGATCAGCGCACCGATCAGCGCGCCCGAGCGCGTCTTGCGCCCGCCCATGATGACGGCCAGCAGGAACAAAATCGTCAGCTCGAAGTTGTAGGTATTGGGCGAGATGTATTCTTCCGAATACGCGTACAGGCTGCCGGCCAGGCCAGCGAAACCGGCGCTGATGACGAAGGCATACACCTTGTAGCGGTACACGGAGACGCCCATGCAGTCCGAGGCGATGGGGCTGTCGCGCAAGGCTTCGAACGCGCGGCCCAGGTTCGATTTCAGGATGCGGTGCACCACCACCAGCGAGATCACCAGCAGCGCGGCGACCATGTAGTAGTACTCCACTTCCGTCAGTTTGTGGCCGAACAGGATGGGCTTGTGGATCTTGATGCCCATCGGCCCTTCCGTCAGGAAGCTCATTTCATTGATCAGGATTTGCACGATGGTGCCGAAGGCCAGAGTCACCATCGCCAGGTAGGGCCCCGTCACGCGCAGGGCCGGCAAGGCCAGGATGGCGCCAAACACGGCCGCGCCAAGGATGCTGGCGGGGATGGCCAGCCAGAACGACACGCCCAGCTTGAACACCAGCACGCCCGTGACGTACGAACCGATGCCGAACAGGCCCGCATGGCCCAGCGACACCTGCCCCGTGTAGCCGACGACGATATCGAGGCCGAACAGCAGGATGGCGTAGATCAGAATGGTCTCGGCCAGGTGGATATAGTAGGGATTCGGGATGACGATGGGGAATAGCGCGAGCACGGCCAGGCCCGCCGCGCTCAATGCCAGCATGGTGATTTTCTTGTTCATGTCGTCCTCAGACTTTCTTGATCGCGGCTTTGCCGAACAGGCCGGACGGCTTGATGGCCAGTACCAGCAGCAGGAGCAGCAGGCCGGGCACTTCCTTGTAGCCGGTGGAGATGTAATAGCCGGTGGTGGTCTCGGCAATGCCCAGTATCAGCCCGCCGACGATGGCGCCCACGCCCGACGTCAAGCCGCCGATGATGGCCACGGCAAAGGCTTTCAAGCCCAGCGACGCGCCCATGGTGGCCCCCGTCAGTGTCAGCGGCGCCACCAGCACGCCGGCAAAGGCGGCCGTGGCCGACGACAGCGCGTAGGAAAACGTGATGACCATGCCCGTGTTGATGCCCATCAGGCCGGCCGCGTCGCGGTCGTTGGCCGTCGCCACGACGGCCTTGCCGTAGATCGATTTACGGTTGAACACTTCGACGGCCAGCATGATCGCCAGCGCGCCGACGATGACGGCCACCTGCATCTGCTGCACGTTGGCGCCAAACACCTGGAACGGCGCGGCCGACAGCGGCGACGGGAACATCAGGTCATCCTTGCCCCAGATATTTTCCGCCACGTTCTTGAAGATGATGGCCAGCGCGATGGTCGACATGATCCAGCCGAATTCGGACTTGATCTTGATGGCGGGCCGCACACCTATCCATTCGACAAACACGCCCTGCAAGGCGCCGAAGACGATGACGATGGGGATCATCAACAGATAGCTCATGTAAGGGCCGCCGTGGATGGTGCCCACCAGGGAGAGGCCCACGAGCGCGCCCAGCATCAGGGATTCGCCCTGGCCGAAATTGAGGGTGCCGGAAGTGGCAAAAGTCAGCTGGTAGCCGAAGGCGATGACGGCATAGATCATGCCCAGCGCGATGCCGCTGAAGACGAGCTGTAGGAAGATTTCCATGGTATTCCCCGGAAGACGAAAGATGAAAAAATGGCCAGTCCTGATTCCTCAAGGCTGGCCACTGCGCGGCGAATGTCTGCCAGGCTTATTTCGCGAGGACGACTTTGCCGTCCTTGACTTCACCGAAGACTGTCAGGTCGGCCGTGATCGCCTCATGGTTGGTTTTGCTGAACGGCTTGTTGTAGGTGGTGACGGCGCCTTCCACTTTTTCATTCAGGTTTTCCAGCGCGGCGCGTACTTTCGGACCATCCGTGCCGCCTGCCTGCTTGAAGGCCGCGGCCAGCAGGTAGATGGAATCGTAGCCTTGCGCGGCCGAGACAGCCGACGGCATGCGTCCGCCCGATGGCTTGTAGGCGGCCACGTAAGCGTCGATGAAGGCCTTGCGCTTCGGCGTGCTGGCATCCTGGATGAAGGTTTGCGGCATGCGCGTGCCATTGCCGTTCTTGCCCGCGTTGTCGATGAAGTTGCCCATGGCCAGGGTCCAGCTGCCGATCAGCGGCACTTTCCAGCCCAGTTTTTCCATGCCGTTGGCGATCTGCGCCAGTTCCGGACCGATGCCGTAGGTCAGCACGACTTCCGCGCCCGCCTGCTTGGCTTTCAGCAGCTGGGCCGTCATGTCGACGTCCTTGATGTTGTATTTTTCCACAACGACGGGCTTGATACCCTTCTTGTCGAGTGCCTTTTCCAGGTCTTCGCGGCCCAGCTGGCCATAATTGGTGGAGTCGGCCAGGATCGCCACTTTCTTGAACTTGCGGTTCTCGACCGCCTCATGCACGATCATGCCGGACTGGATGGTGTCATTGGCCGCATTGCGGAAAATGTAGTTTTCCGGCTGGTCGGCGAACTGTTTGGTGACGATGGAGCCCGTCGCCACATTGTTCATGACGGGAATTTTCGCTTCCTGATAGAAGCGCTGCGAAGCCAGGGCCACGCCCGTGTTGATGTAGCCGACGGTGGCGGCGACCTTTTCCTTGTTGATGAGCTCTTGCGCGATCTGCACGCCGCGTTCATTCTTCGCTTCGTCATCGCGCTCGATCAGCAGCAGGGAACGGCCCAGTACACCGCCCTTGGCATTGATTTCAGCAACAGCCAGCTTGACGCCGTCGCGCATCGACACGCCCATCGGCGCGGAACCGCCCGTAAACGGACCGGACACGCCGATCTTGATGGGGTCGGCTGCGACTGCCGCCTGCGAGAAACCCAAAACCAAACTTGCCACGAGCAATTTCTGTTTCAAATTCATTGTCATCTCCTCTGATACAACGTTTTTAATGCCACTTATTTTTATAGTCGTACGCTGGATAACCGCCCCATCGATAAATCATTGTAGGTGAGTAAACATGCACCAGCAACAACTACATATGACGCGTCGCAACATGCGGAAAAGCCGCAATTGCAGGCCTGTTGTCAGTCTTTTGTAAGGAAAATATGACGCAAATTGGCGCACCTTGCGCCATCGGGCAACAGTCCTGTGGCAAAACGCGACAGGCAAGCAGACGAGCCCGGCGATTCCTCTGGCCGCTGATCTGGCGCAATACTGCTACGCCTCAGAATGCTAACGTCGGCCATGCCAGCGCGTGCGCGCCGGTCCAACCAGCCACTGCTACCGCATGGAGGCCATATGCCGCGCCCGTCGAACTCGTCCATTTCCCCCCCGCTACTTGGCATCATCGCCAGCCTGCTGCTGGGCGGCTGCGCCACCGACCTGGCGCCCGTGCGCACCTTCGCCGAACAGACGCAAAAGATGTCGCTGCACTTCGAACCCATGCTGGCGGGCGGCGTCCACAGCTGCATGGACAAGGGCATGCGCAAGCGCCTGATCCTGGCAGAACGTTTCGATGCGCAAGCCAGCGAACAGGCGGCGCGCGCCGATTGCGCCGCCATCGCACAAGCCACAGCGTCGGTCGCCAGCCTGAACGACCTCCTGCTGCGCTATGCCCACACCCTGGCGGCGCTGGCCGATGACAAGCTGCACATCTACCAGGAAGAGCTTGGCGGACTCGGCGATGCGCTGAGCGGCCTAGAGCAGCCGGGCGGCGGTGCACCCCTGCTCGATGCGGAAAAGCTGTCGAAAGTCGTCAAATTGAGCCAGCACCTGAGCCGCCTGGCCACGCAGCGCCTGCAGAAATCGGCCTTGCGCGAATTGCTCGACGAGCAGGAGGCCGTCGATATCGTCAGCAATGCGCTCAAGGAATATGCCCAGCGCAGCTACCGCGCAAGCTTGCAGGATGAATTGCGCGACCTGGCCCTGCTGCGCGGCGCCGTCGATAACGCCGCGCCGCGCGAACCGCTGGCCGCCAACTACATCCGCACGCGCTTGCATCTGGAAGGCCGGCAATTGCAGGAAAGGGAAAAGATCGTCGCCGCGTATGTCGCCGCCGTCGACGCGCTGCAAGCCAGCGTGGCCGCGCTGCGGGCCAATCTCGACCGCCTGCAGGCGCCCGAACTGGAACGGCAGCTGGCGCAGTTTTCACGCGACGTCGAAGCGCTGCAGCGGCAAGCGGCGTTCTATGCCCCCGCCCGCTGGTAAGCGGCGCGCACACAGGAGTATCCCATGGCCCAACTGACCGAACTGACGAAAGACCAAAGCTACGCCATCGCCGACAGCCTGGCGCAAGCGTCAAGCCTGGTACTGGAATTGCGCATCCGCGAACGCGAGGCACTGGCGCCGGACGAGCGGGCGCTGCTGGAACAATATGAAAACCACCTGGACCAGATGGTGGCCTTGTTTCGCGCGTATGGCATTTATCTGACGGCCGAAGGCGCGGAGCAGGCGCGCGGCGATATCGAGGGCGCCATCGCCAAGGGCAAGTCACAGCTCAAGCGCATCGCCGACGTAAAGGCCGCCATAGTCGCCGCGGCCAGGCTGGTCGACCTGGGCGCAGCCATCCTGTCGCGCGACCCGTTCGCCATCGGCGAGGCAGCGGCCAGTCTGCGGGCCAAGCCTAAAAAAGACAGTCAGGCTTGACCCGGCCGGCTGGCAAGCGGCTTACTCGATGCTGAGCATGCCCTGGTCGGAACTCAGGTGCGTGCCCGGCCCTGGCACCACCTCGACCAGACTGCGGGCGTAAGCGTCGCCCGCCAGCGCCGACGTCAGCGCATAATGGACGCCCGGTTTCAGGCCCGTGGCCAGGATGGCGCCGGCGGCCAGCGGCGAGGTCCATTCCATGCGGGCGGCCGGTGCCACGTCGCGGTTGAACAGCACATGCAGCTGACTGCCCATCAACAGCGCCTCGGTATTGCCCGCGGCCGCCAGGCGGCGCGTATCGGGTGGCTGGGCCGTGCCCGTGGCGCCGTCGTTATTGGCGACAAACAGCGTGTGCAGGAAATATTCGGGAGCATTCACGGCGGGGGCGCTAGCCGATGTGACTTCCAGACGCCAGGTGCCCACATCCTCATTGGTGGTTTTTTGTTCGCTCTTTTGCGGCGGATGATTGAACCACAGATCACTGCCGTCGGCCTGGCGGCGGCGCACCATAAAGCGGCAGTCGCCGCTGCTGGCCACCTGCTCATTCGCAGTGACCGCACTCATCTGCCTGCACACGGTGCCGTCATGATCAAGGCCGCCAACTTTATGCACGACAGCATTTTCCGGCAACACGGTTTGCACGATCAGCATACCCCCGCCGTTGCGCACGGTGGCGATGCGCCGCTGCCCTGCGCTGTAGCCCAGTTTGTAGCGGCCATCTCCAAAATTACTGGTATTGGTAGTATTGGCAGCAGGATCGTGCGCCGTATGTAACAAGAATGTAGCCGGCAAGCCACGTTTGCTTCGCACGCTATCAAAGATCACCGTCACCGGCTTGGGCCAGAATGCCGGCTGGCGCAGGAACAGTATTTGGCGCACGAAACCGTTATTCCGGTCTAGCCGCGTTGCTGAATAGGCCTTGCTGGCATTGCCGCTGGCATAGGTATATTCAGGCGTATTTTCATAGCGCACGATGCCATCGAGCGCATTCACGCCACCGGGCTGAATTTCGTCTATCGTCGGATAGTTCTGTTGCAGCGCTTGCATCCACTGTCCGCCATCGCGGCTCAAGCCGCTCACCCCATTCATGAGACGTTCCGTCTGATCGTCCACCGTATCGTAGACCGTGATCGTGTTATGCGCCACACTGCGCGTGTAGTAATTCCACCAGTGCACGCTTTCATAGCTATCGTACAAGCCAGTATCAAGCAGCAATGGCGCCTTGTAATACAGCGCAAAACTATTCTGATCGGCGTGCTGGTGATTCTGTGCCGCGAACGAGGAGGACTTGAAGTCCAGTAACGTGGCATTCGCATAATCCCATGTGTCGCGCATCACGACCTGACCCGACACGCGGAAATGACGCGCCAGGGGCAGGCTTGATATCGGCACGGCCGCCACTTCCTTCGGCCAGAACAAACGCTCCATGATCTCGTCTTTCTTGTAAGCACGCCTATTTACCTGCTCGCGGTAAAAAGACCAGGCCACGCCGTCGTCGCCCACACTGGCCACGCCGCGCGACAATTGTCCGAGCAGTGGATTACTTACAAGCAAATCATAATTGTCGCCGCTGGCAGGGAACAGGCCATCGCTGCGCAAGCCATAGATATAGGGATACAACAGTTGATCCTGCCAATCGGCCTGCAGCAGCGGCGTGCCATCCCTGTTGTCGAGCGCCGTGCGCCACAGCAGCAAGCGCTCCGGGATGCTCGACACGCCATAGGCGAAGCCCATCTGATGGCCGCCATCGGCCGAAATGGCGGCGCGCGCTGCCATGAAGCCCTTGTCGAAATGCGCATACGCCGTTTCGATCATCGGCACGACTTCGGGATGCTCTTCCGCGATCGCCAGCAAGCCCAGTGCCATGTTCGTCACGGCGCTGAAGGCGTGGCCGCTGACGTAGTAAGTGGCAATCGAGGGAGATGCAGCAGGGCGGTTCCAATGTTCGTACACGGGTTTCTGCTCGCAATCGAAAACCGTACTCGTATCGCGCAAGTGCTGCTTGCCGCACATGGACGCCACCAGATGGTCACCCGCGATTGGCGTATTTTCGGCGGCAATCGTGTCCTTGATCCTCTGCGCCAGGGCGGACCGGTAAGACCCGCCCCCCAGTGCGGCAGGCACATTCTCGCTGCCCATCAGGTCAAACAGCCAGTCATACACGAGGCCCATGGCGGCCACCCGCCCCCCCATCGACCATTCGTTACCGGCGGGAAGCGGGCTCGCCAGCAACATGTCGACATACGTCAGCAGGCCTTGCTTGTATTTATCCTGCTCCGTCAGCAACCATGCCATGGACAGCAATTGCGCGCTTTCATAAATCGTTCCGCGATGCCCGGTAGCGACCTTGCACGCTTTCGGGAAGTCGGACGACGTGGGCGCGATCGTGGCACAGCTGCGGATTTCCGCCAGGCGCATGTCGGCTGTGGAACGATAATCTGTCCAGACCTTTTTCAGACCGGTATCGAGCGACGCATACTGCATTAATTCCTGTCCCTGCCCGTCGCGCAAGATGAAATTACTCATGACCTCATTGCGCCGCGCACCGACATCGAATATCTGTTCATTTGCGGTCCAGTCGGTGAACGGCGCCGTAGCCGCCCCCCAGAATGCGCGTACAGGGACACCATTGACTCTGATATCGATCGTATGCTGCTGGGCGTCCCACGCCACCTTGATCTCGGCCAATGCGTCCGCCTTCAGATGAACGATGGTCAACGACATCATTGCCGCGGTGGTCGCCGCAGGTGTCAGCTTGCCGATAAAGACAATTTGCAGGCCGATCGTCCCAGGCGTATCCAAGGTGTCCGCATGACGGATGAGGATAGTGTTATTCGTGCCGCTGTACTGTCCAAAAATGGCTTGGTTCTCGCCATCCTGACTATCCTTGTGCTTTGCCAGCAAACTGAATTGTATGCTGCCTTTGACTGCGGGAAATTTAGCGGATGGATAGTACGGTAATTGCCGTTTCAGTCCGTCGATGCTCTCCTGCGCCAGAAACAGCCTGGGATGCCCGGATTTGAGTGGCGCCGGCAGCTGCGCCACGACCGACGACGCCATCGCCGCCAGCAGCAGAGCCAGCCCAACATGCCGCCATTTCTTTGCCAACGCCCCCCGGCTCACGAGGGGGAAAGATTGCCTTGCCTTTGCCTGAAATGCCATGCATTACCTCTATTCCACATGTGAAATTATCAAAAAAATATTAACAGCATATTGCCACGAATATTCCTGAAATAATAATAAATATACAATGCAGAGAAAGAAAATATAAGGAAGGACGCTATTTAAGAAAATTAATATTTCTTGAGAAAAATAAGCAATTCTCCAGCCGCATCATTACGGCTCAGCGGTCCTGTGTCCCATCGCGTGCGTCGCCAACTTCAGGTACAGGAAGGACTGCTCCTCGTTGTGCGCATAACCCATGCGGCCCTCCGCCAGGGCGACGGACTTCTGCTGCAGCGCTTCCGGGTATTCGAGGTCGCAGGCAGCGTCGAGCCAGTAGCGCGCCCTGGCTTCGTCGCTGTCCTGCAGCAGGTTCGCCACGATGAACATGGCCGGCGCCACGCCGCGTTGCGCGGCCAGTTCCAGCCAGCGCAGCGCGGCGGCACTGTCCTGCGGGCCGCCCATACCGTTCTTGTGCATCAAGCCCAGGTAGTATGCGGCAGGCCCGCTGCCCTGCACCGCCGCTTGTTCGAACAGGGCGCGCGCCTGCGGCTGGGTCGCCTCGCCCGCGCGCATCAAGACCTTGGCCTGGGCCGTGGCATCGGGCACCGCGGCTGCCACGGGGGACGCCAGCGCGGCGGCCAGCAGCAAATTTGCCAGCATCATTTCGACAAATTGAGCTGGTACAGCGCAAAGCCCTTGCCCGCACCATCATCAAGCTTCAGCTGCGTGACGTTATCGATGCCCGCCGCTTTCGCCAGCTCGATCACGTTCGGCGCCGAATGGAAGACCACCGGGCCTTGCGTGGCAACCTTGGCAAAACGCCAGCTGCGCGCCGAGCCGTTTTTCGCGCGCGTCAGGTTTTTCTGCTGCGTGACGTAGGCGATCAGCAGTTCGCGGTTGTTGTCGGGCGAGGCCACCACCGTCTTGCTGCCGTCGAGGCCAGGGAAATTGCCGCCGCCGCTGGCGCGGTAGTTATTCGTCGCAATCAAAAATTCCTGGCTGGCTTCCACCGGCTTGCCCTGGTACGTCAGGCCCTGGATGCGACGGCCCGGCGGCTGCGTGACGTCGATCTGGTAGCGTACGTCAGCGCTGGTGATGGCGTCGAAGTTGTAGCTCGGATGGGCCGTGTTGACCAGTTCCTGCGCTTCCAGCTTGTTCGGATCGATGGTATTGAAGCGCTGCGCCGACTGTTCCAGCCAGGCTTTCAGCTCCGCGCCATTCATCTTCACGCCGTACAGCGCGTTCGGATACAAATACAGGTCGGCCGCGTTGTTCAGCGCCACATTGCCCGCCTTGACGTCCGTGTAGTCGGACACGCCGGCCGAGCCGCTCTTGAACGGGGACGACATCGACAGCACCGGCAGGTTGGCATACTGCGGCAAGTTCGCCTTGACGTAGGCGGCCAGATAACCCGCCTGCGCCTGGTTCACCACTTCGATGGCGCTGACGTCGCCCACGTCGGCAAAATACGTCGACATGCGGAAGTCCGTGGCTCCGACGGGCGTCTGCACGTAGGCAATCGTCGCTGCGTGTTCTTCCGCCACCAGCCTGGCGATGGCCGGGTCAGGCTGGACGTAGCTCTTGTCCGCGTTCTGGATGCCGCGCGCTTCCACCGTGGTGGCGCTCTTGTCGACGACCCACTGCTTGCCGTCGTGGCGCAGACGTAAACCGATCACGCCCAGGTGCTTGCCCCACAAATTGGCCATCACGGTGGGCACGCCATTGACCAGGCCCTTGACCTTGTCGACGCCGGGCAGATTGAACTGCGGCACCGTGCTGGCCGCGTTCGGGAACAGCTGGTGCGAGTGGCCGATCAGCATGGCGTCCACGCCCGGCACTTGCGACAGGTAGTAATTGCCGTTTTCCATGGTCGGCGAATACGGGCTGCTATCCAAGCCGCCGTGCGAAATGGCCACTACCAGCTCGGCGCCCTTGGCGCGCATCTCGGGAATGAATTTTTCCGCCGTCTCGCGCACGCCCTGCGTATAGACGCGGCCTTCGAGCCAGCGCTTGTCCCAGGCCATGATGGTGGGCGGCGCAAAACTGATGATGCCGACCTTCACGCTGCTCGTCACGGCCTTGCCATCGGGGCCGGTCGCCGTGATCTGCTTGACGATGATGTGGTACGGCGCAAACAGGGGCTTGCCCGTCTTGACGCTGTAGACGTTGGCCAGCACTTGCGGGAACGCGGGACCGGCACAGCGCGGCTTGCTGGCGTCGACGCTGTCGACGTCGAATTGATTGCCCGTTACCTGGCTCAGGAAGGCCAGGCCGTAGTTGAATTCGTGGTTGCCAATGCCGCCGCCATCGACCTTCAGCAGATTCATGGCCTTGTAGATGGCCAGGGTCTGGTCGCAGGCCAGCGGTTTGACCAATGCCTGGTAGTCGGCCAGAGCCGTGCCCTGGATGGTGTCGCCGTTGTCGAGCAAAAGGTTGTTCGGATACTGCGCGCGCGCCTGGGCGATCAGGGCCGCCGTGCGTTCCAGGCCGATCGACGGTTCCGCCTGCAGCTTGTAATAGTCATAACTGAGCACATTCGCGTGCAAGTCCGTCGTCTCCAGCAGGGCCAGGGTGGCGCTGCTACCCGCGGGCGCGGCGGCCAGCGGCTGGACGGGTCCGTGGGCGGCGGGCGGCAAGGCGCCACAGCCGGCCAGCAGCAGCGGTAACAGGGCGAGACGGGGAGATTGAAGCATGATGTATTCCTGTGGAAAGACAATATCGCCAGCATCATACGCAGCACGGTAGCCATCATCAAGGCAAAAATATTGTCGCAAATACAGCAAAATCGTCATTTTATTGCCCCGTGCGGCATCGATTCGGCGCCGCCGGCATCAGAAACCGGCCGCGCTCGCGTATAATTCAAGGTTTGATTTCACCATAGAAGACCAGAACATTATGGAAGCCGAACGCATCAATATCATCTCCGCCCTGCTCAACGACCTGACGGTCCGCGAAGCCGAACTTCGGAGGTATCTTTGACTTCACTGTCAAGTCGGAGAAACTAGAGCAAGTCAACGAAGAACTGGAAGACCCCACGGTCTGGAACGATCCCAAGCGCGCCCAGGACCTCGGTAAAGAGAAGAAGGCGCTGGAAGCCATCGTCTTCACCCTGGCCAAGGCCGATGCCGACCTGCGCGACACCCGCGACCTGTTCGACATGGCCCGCGAAGAAGGCGACGACGACACGCTCGAAGCGATCGAGCAGGACGTGCAGGAAATCCGCAAGGTCATCGAAAGCATGGAATTCCGCCGGATGTTCAACAATCCGATGGACCCGAACAACTGCTTCATCGACATCCAGGCTGGTGCCGGCGGTACGGAAGCCCAGGACTGGGCTTCGATGCTGCTGCGCCAGTACCTGCGCTATTGCGAACGCAAGGGCTTCAAGGTCGAAATCCTGGAGCAGTCCGACGGCGAGGTCGCAGGCATCAAGACGGCCACCCTGAAGGTCGAGGGCGATCACGCCTATGGTTTCCTGCGCACGGAAACGGGCGTGCACCGCCTGGTGCGCAAGTCGCCATTCGACTCGGCCAACGGACGCCACACCTCGTTTACGTCGCTGTTCGTGTATCCGGAAGTCGACGATTCGATCGAGATCGACGTCAACCCGGCCGATATCCGCGTCGATACCTACCGCGCGTCGGGCGCCGGCGGTCAGCACATCAATAAAACCGACTCCGCCGTCCGCATGACCCATGCGCCGACCGGCATCGTGGTGCAGTGCCAGAACGACCGTTCGCAGCACCGCAACCGCGCCGAAGCGATGGAAATGCTGAAAGCGAAACTGTACGAGCATGAACTGCGCAAGCGCATGAGCGAACAGCAAAAGCTGGAAGATTCGAAAACGGACGTGGGCTGGGGTCACCAGATCCGCTCCTACGTGCTGGACCAGTCCCGCATCAAGGACTTGCGCACCGGTTTCGAGACGGGCAATACCAAGGGCGTGCTCGATGGCGACATCGACGACTTCATTTCCGCCTCGCTCAAGCAAGGCGTATAAGGATGAACGCATCCGCTCCGGCGCAGCGCGCCTTCCTGTTCGACATGGATGGCACGATTGTCGACAACATGGCCTTCCACACGACATCGTGGCTGGCGTTCTTTGAACGCCACGGCCATGCGCTGGACGCGGACGCCTTTTTCCGCGACACGGCAGGACGGCAGGGACACGAAATCATCGCCAAGTACCTGGGCGAGGAAGCCGACCACGTTACCCTGCTGGCTGAAAAGGAAGTCGTCTACCGCGAACTGTATGGCCCGCACCTGGCCACGGTGCTTGGCTTCGACCGGCTGATCGCCAGCGCGCGCCAGGCTGGCGTGGGACTGGTGGTGGGCACGGCCGCGCCGGACGAGAATATCGCGTTCACGCTCGACGGCCTGGACCTGCGCCACCGCTTCGACGCCATCGTCGGCGCCGCCGACGTGGAACGGGGCAAGCCGCACCCGGACGTTTTCCTGAAAGGCGCGCTGCTGGCCGGCGCGCTGCCTGAGAACTGCATCGTCTTCGAGGACGCGCTCCTGGGCGTGGAAGCGGCGCGCCGTGCCGGCATGCGGGTCGTGGTACTCACCACCACCCTGCCAGCCGAAGCGTTTGCCGCCTTCGACAACGTCATTGCCATCGTGCCGGATTTCTCCTCGCTCGACGTCGACGCACTGTTTGCCAGCGTGGCGCCAGCGCTGGCACCACATCATCAATAATCACCAACGAAGAACACCATGACTACGGATATCCAAGAACAAGCCGCCGCCCCCGATGAAAACAAGATCATCGCCGAGCGCCGCGTCAAGCTGGCAGCACTGCGCGAACAAGGCGTCGCCTTCCCGAACGATTTCCGCCCCGAGCACAAGGCGGCCGATCTGCACGCGCAATACGGCAGCAAGACGCGCGAAGAGCTGGAAGCAGAACCCGTCACCGTGGTGCTGGCCGGCCGCATGATGCTCAAGCGCGAAGCGGGCAAGAAAGCCGCTTTCGCCACCCTGCAGGACGCTTCCGGCCCGAAAGCCGACGGCCGCATCCAGATCTACGCTACCTTGGATCTCACCGGCGAAGCTGCCATGGCCGCCCTGCACCACTATGACCTGGGCGATATCCTGGGCGTGACGGGCACGCTGTTCAAGACCAAGACGGACGAACTGACCATCAAGGTCACGGAACTGCGTTTGATCACCAAGTCGCTGCGCCCGCTGCCGGACAAATTCCACGGCCTGGCCGACCAGGAAACGAAGTACCGCCAGCGCTACGTCGACCTGATCATGAACGAAGAGACGCGCCGCACCTTCAAGGCGCGTACCGCCGCCATCTCGTCGATCCGCCGCTTCATGGAAAAGAACGAGTTCATGGAAGTGGAAACGCCGATGCTGCACACGATCCCGGGCGGCGCGGCGGCAAAGCCGTTCATCACGCACCACAATGCGCTGGACATGCAAATGTTCCTGCGCATCGCGCCCGAGCTGTACCTGAAGCGCCTGGTCGTGGGCGGCTTCGACCGCGTGTTCGAGATCAACCGCAACTTCCGCAACGAAGGCGTGTCGATCCGTCACAACCCTGAATTCACGATGATGGAATTCTACGCGGCCTACACCGACTACAAATGGCTGATGGACTTCACGGAAGCCGTCATCCGCCAGGCAGCCATCGACGCGCACGGCACCGCCACCCTGACCTACGGCGGCCGCGAGCTGGACCTGGCCAAGCCGTTCCACCGTCTGACCATCGTCGAAGCGATCAACAAGTATGCTCCAGGCTACACCGCCGAGCAGTTGAACGATGCGGAATTCATCAAGGAAGAACTGAAGAAATTCGGCGTCAAGCCGTTCGCCACGGCCGGCCTGGGCGCGCTGCAACTGGCGCTGTTCGAAGAAACGGCTGAAGCGCAGCTGTGGGAACCAACCTACATCATCGACTACCCGGTCGAAGTGTCGCCACTGGCGCGCGCTTCCGACACGGTGGCCGGCATCACCGAGCGCTTCGAGCTGTTCATGGTGGGCCGCGAAATCGCCAACGGCTTCTCCGAGTTGAACGACGCGGAAGACCAGTCGGCCCGCTTCCTGGCGCAAGTGGCCGCCAAGGACGCCGGCGATGAAGAGGCGATGTTCTACGACGCCGACTACATCCGCGCGCTGGAATACGGCATGCCGCCAGCCGGCGGCTGCGGCATCGGCATCGACCGCCTGATGATGATCATCACGGATTCGCCGAACATCCGCGACGTCTTGCTGTTCCCGCATTTACGCCGCGAAGAATAATCACGGACGCAAGCCGATAAAAAGCCGCCTGATTTTTACGATCAGGCGGCTTTTTTTACGTCTGCCGCCGGCCGTCAGCCGGCCAGGGTCACGCGCTGGTGGCTGCGGCTGGCCTGCTGCGCCGCCAATGCCGTGGCCAGCGCGCGCATGCCGTCGTCGCCGGTGGCGGCAGGCTGCCCTTCGCCGCGCATGGCGCGCTGGAAGGCGCGCACCGAGCGCACGTACAGGTTTTCATGCTCGACGGGGATGTCGACGCTGCCGCCGTCGCGCGTCAGGGTAATGCTGCCGACGGGGCGCTGCGTCATCACGCCTGTGGCGAAGATGGTGCCCTTGCTGCCGATGATTTCCACGCCGGACAGCGAATGCGGCGCGTTGAACGCGTCGTGCACCTGCACCAGGGTGCCGTTGTCGAACTCGATGACAGCCATCAGGCCCTCTTCCAGCCCGGCCACCGTCATGCCGCCGCTGGTGGCGCAGGCCGTCACGTGGCGCGGCTCCGAGTCCAGCAGGAAGCGCAGGGTGTCGACGTCGTGCACGAACATGTCGAGCGTGACGCCGCCCGACTCCGGCGCGTCCAGGCGCCAGCCGCGCAGGTGCTGCGGCAGGTTGTTCGCGTGCAGCACGCGGCAATACAAGGGCTGACCGATCTCGCCCGCGCGTATCAGCTCGCGCACCTTGCCGTGGCTGGCGGCGTTGCGCAGGTGGTGGTTAATCCCCAGCACCACGCCCGCTTCAACGCAGCCGTCCACCATGCGGCGGGCGTCGTCCAGGTTCAGCGCCAGCGGCTTCTCGCACAGCACGTGCTTGCCGGCGCGCGCCGCTTGCAAGGTTTGCGCCATGTGCAACTCGTTGGTGGTGCTGATGTAGACGGCGTCCGCGCCCGGATGGGCCAGCGCCGCATCCAGGTCCGTGTAGCTGGCGCCGATGCCGAACTGCGCGGCAAAGGCGGCGCCGCGCGCGGCGTCCCGGCTGACCACGGCCAGCACTTCGGCATCGTCCTGCTGGCGGATCGCGTCGACCATCCATTCGCGCGCCACGGTGCTGGCTCCCACCAAAATCCATCCGATCTTCTTCATTCGATTCTCCCGTTAAAAAGTGTGGCGCAGGCCGAGGTTCCAGGCCTGGTTGCCGGTGCCGTTGTCGGTGGCGTTGCCCACCACATAGGCGGCGCCGTTGCGGTTGTCGATATGCGCGTAAGCGACATACAAGGTGCTGCGCTTCGACAGCGCATAGGTATAGCCGATGCCGACCTGGGAAGCGTCGCCGTTGGCGGCGCGCCGGTCGTCGCGGCGCACGTACGAGAACAGGACGCGGTGCGGGCCAAAAGGCACGGTGGCGCCCAGCATCAGGTCCGCGCTGTCGACCGTGGTGGCCGCGCCCGCCATGCTCTTGCTGAAGGCGACGGCGCCATGCGCCTTGAGCACGCCAAAGTCCCAGGTAGCGCCCAGCACCGTGTTGCGCGCCCTGCCCGCCACCTGCGCGCTGGATACGGTGTTGGCATCCTGGTGCGCCATGCGCACGTACAGCGGCCCGCTGGCATAGGTGGCCGCCGCGCCCGTGTAGCGCTTAGCCGAAGCGTCGCCGGGCACTTCGCCGAAGCCGTACGCCAGTTCGCCGGAAAAGCCGCCGCGCACGGGCGAGCTGTAGGTGATGCTGTTGTCGACCCGGCTGATATAGCCGGCCGTGAAGACATTGCTCATCCTGCCCGCAAAACCCAGGTAAAACGGGTCCAGCGCCCCCAGGCTGCTGTCGATGAAGGTGTACTGGCGGCCCAGCCGCAGCGTACCCGCCGCGCCGCCCAGGCCGACGAAGGCCTGGCGCCCGAACAGCAGGCCGCCCTGGGCCGAAGCGCCCGTGTCGGCCAGGATGCCCGCATCCATCGTAAACAGCGCCGTCATGCCACCACCCAGGTCTTCGCTGCCCTTGAAACCGAGCCGCGAGCCATTGGCGATGCCGCTGGTCAGCTTGAGCACCCTGCCGCCGGGGCCGCCGCTCTCGGACACCACGCCCATGTCCATGATGCCGTACACGGCCACGTTCGACTGCGCGCAACACAGGCCGCTGCCGGCGCCGATGATCATTGCCCCTACTACCTTCTTCTTCATCTCTTTCCCTGTCTATCTTTTTTTAGAAACTGCGCCTAGTCCACCAGATGGCGCGGACGCTCGCCGCGCAAGCCTGCCAGCAGGTTGTCCACGGCCTGCTGCGCCATGGCGTAGCGCGTTTCGTGCGTGGCCGAGCCGATGTGCGGCAGCGCCACCACATTGGCCATGCCCGGCAGCGGATTGTCCGGCGCCAGCGGTTCACGTTCAAACACGTCGAGACCGGCGCCGTGGATGGTGCCCTGCTGCAGCGCCTCGATCAGCGCCGCCTCGTCGACGATGCGCCCGCGCGAACCGTTGATGAAGATGGCGCCGGGGCGCATCAGCGCGAACTCGCGCCGGCCCATCATGCGTTCCGTCTGCGCCGTCAGCGGCAGCACCACGCAGACGAAGTCCGACCCGGCCAGCAAGTCGTCGAGCGCCACCTGGCGCGCGCCCAGCGCTGCCTCCACCTCGGGCACGGCTTCGCCGTTCACGTACAGCACCTGCATACCGAAGCCCAGCGCGGCGCGGCGGGCGACGGCGCGGCCGATGCGGCCCATGCCCAGCATGCCGATGGTCTTGCCATGCACATTGACGCCGTACTGGCTTTCGCCCACGCTGTGCGTCCAGCGTCCGGCCTTGACGAATTCGGCCAGTTCGACGACACGCCGCGCGCTGGCGAGGATCAGCGCGAAGATCGTGTCCGCCGTCGTTTCCGTCAGCACGTCGGGCGTATTGGCCAGCAAAATGCCCCGTTTGCGCAAGTAATCCACGTCGAACTGGTCGACGCCCACGGAAATGGTGGAAATGATGCGCAGCTCTTCCGCCGGGTCCAGCAGTTCGCGGTCCAGGCGCACGCTGGCGCCCAGCAAGCCGTGCGCGCCGCGGATGGCGGCCGCGAAGGCGGCGCGGTTGCCCGCATCGATCGCCTCAAAATACGTCACCTCGCATTCGGCACGCAGGCGCGCCAGCAGCGGCTCGGCCAGCTTTTTATACACAACCACATGTTTTTTCACGATTATTTCCCCTGTACGGTTCAAGATGGGACCAGCGCGTCGAGCTGGGCGCGGGTCGGCAAGCCTTCCATGTCGCCGGCCACCTGGATGGCGAAGGCGCCGACCCGGTTGCCGCGCCCTACCGCCTGCGCCAGCGGCAAGCCTTCCAGCAAGGCGCTGACCAGGCCGGCCGCGAAGCCGTCGCCGGCGCCCACCGTGTCGACCACGTTGGCCACGCGCTCGCCCGGCACCATGCCGCTGTCGCCATCGGCCGTGCGGTAATAGGCACCCTCGGCGCCCAGCTTGATGACCACCAGCCGCGCGCCCTGCTGCAGGTAAAAGCCGGCGACGTCGTGCGGCAGGTCGTGGCCGGTGAGGATTTTCCCCTCCCCCAGGCCGGGCAGCACCCAGTCCGCCTTGGCGGCGAGGCGATTGATCTGTTCGACCATCACGGCTTGCGATGGCCACAGCGAGGGCCGCAGGTTCGGATCGAACGATACGCTCCGGCCGTTGGCGCGCATGAAGTCGAGGGCCTGGCCGGCGAACGCCAGGCTGGTCTCGGACAGCGCGGCGGCCACGCCCGTGGCGTGCAGGTGGCGCGCGGACAGGAAATAGGCGGGGTCGAAGTGCTCGGGCGCCAGCCGGCTGGCGGCGGAACCCTTGCGGAAGTATTCGACCAGCGGATCGGCGCCATTCTCGGCCTTCTCCTTGAGCAGGAAGGCGCTGGACTGGCCGGCGACGGTGACGACCCGGCTGCAATCGACGCCCTCGGCCTGCACGCTGGCGCGGATGAAGCGGCCGAACGAGTCGTCGCCCACCCGGCTCAGCCAGCCGACGCGCAAGCCCAGGCGCGCCAGGCCGATGGCGACATTCGTCTCGGCGCCGGCCAGGCGGCGCGTGAAATGCGCCACGGCCGCCAGGTCGCCCGTTTCCTCGGCAACGAACATCGCCATCGCCTCGCCGTAGGTGACGACATCGAGCGCGTGCTCCCCTTGCAGCATTTCGTGTTTGATCATGCGGCCTCCAGGATTTGAATGTAGCGGCCCGTTTCGGCCACCAGGTCGGCGCCCTCGAGCGGGAATTCGATGGCCCGTTGCACGCCCGGCGCAAAGTGCGCGAAGACGGCGCGCCAGGCCGGATCGGCCTCGGAAACGGCGCAGGCGGACAACCGCCCCCCGTCATCGATGACAGCCTTGCAGTGCACATAGCGCACGTACGGCGCCAGCAGGCGCGCCGCCTGCTGCGCATCCTCGCCCACCCAGCGCCAGTTGCCGATGTCGAAGGTCAGCCCCACCGGCAGCCCGCCTTCGCGCGCCGCCGCCAGGAAGCGCGCCATCGTCGCCAGCCTGCCGCCATGGGCCGTCTGGTCGTTTTCCACCAGCAGCGCCACGGGCGCGGCCGCCAACAAAGCGTTCAAGGCCTGCAGCTCGGGCGCGGCCGGGTAATGACCGAGCGACACCTTCAGGTAGCGCGCGCCCAGGCGCGCCGCCTCGTCCAGCATCTGCTGCAGCAGTTCGTGCTGCAGCAATCCGTCCGCGCCCCACAATTCGATGGGCGTGGAATACACGCAGTACAGGCCGCGCGCGGCCACCGCCGCGCCCATGCGCGCCAGGTCCGGCAAGTCGGAAGTAAACAGTTCGCGGCGGATCTCGATGCCGGCGCCGCCCGCATCGGCCACCACGTCGATGAAATGGCTTTGCCCCAATTGCCGTACCCTGCTTGCGCCATAGGCCGACGCCGCCACCAGGACGGGGCTCACTTGATCGCTCCCGCGCCGACGAACTGGCGCGCTTCGGGCGTTTGCGGGTTGCTGAAGAAGGCCTCCGAAGGCCCGCTCTCCCACACCGTTCCCTGGTGCATGAAGACGGTGACATCGGCCATGCGCCGCGCGAACTCCATCTCGTGCGTCACCAGCAGCATCGTCATGCCGGCCTGCGCCAGCTCTTCCATCACCTTCAGCACTTCCTGCGTCAGCTCGGGGTCCAGCGCCGACGTCACTTCGTCGAACAGCATCACTTGCGGCTCCATCGCCAGCGAACGGGCGATCGCCACGCGCTGCTGCTGGCCGCCCGACAGCTGCTCGGGATAGGCTTCGCGCTTGTGGTCCAGGCCCACCTGCTTGAGCACGCGCAGCGCCGTGGCGCGGCCCTGCGCGTCGGGCACTTTCTTGACGATGCGCGGCGCCAGCATGACGTTTTCTTCCACGGTCAGGTGGGGGAACAGGTTGTAGCTCTGGAAGACCATGCCGACATCCTTGCGCAAGTCGAGCAGATGCTCCTGGCGCGCCGTCAGCGTATGACCGGCCACGACGATGCTGCCGCTGTCGATGGTTTCCAGGCCGTTGATACAGCGCAGCATGGTGCTCTTGCCGGAGCCGCTGCGGCCGATCACGGCGATCACCTGGCCACGCTCGACGGCGAACGACACGCCCTTGAGCACATGGTTGGCGCCGAAGCTCTTGCTGATATGGTCAATTTCAACGATGGGCATGGAATTTCCTTTCCAATGAATGGCTGTAGCGCGACAGCGGATAGCACAGCGCGAAGTAGATCAGGGCGACGACGGGGAAGACGATGAAAGGCAGGAAGGTCGCGTTGCTGACCAGTTGCCCTGCCCGCGTCAGTTCCACCACGCCGATGATCGAGGTGATCGAAGTGTTCTTGATGATCTGCACCATGAAGCCCACCGTCGGCGGCAGCGAATGGCGCAGCGCCTGCGGCAGGATGACGTAGCGCAGCTGCTGGTAGCGGTTCAGCGCCAGCGCGGCCGATGCTTCCCACTGCTGCCGCTGCACGCCTTCGATGCAGCCGCGCCATATCTCGCCCAGGTAGGCGCTGGCAAAGATCGTCATCGCCGCCCCCGCCGCGATGATCGGCGACAGCTTGTAGCCGAACAGGGCCAGGCCGTAATAGGTGAGAAACAGCACGATCAGTACGGGCGTGCCCTGGATCAGCTGGATGTACAGGGCGCTGATGCAACGCAGGACGGGACTGCGCGCCGTGCGCAGCAGCGCCACGGCGAAGCCGGCGATGCCGCCCGTGATGAAGACGATCAGCGACAGGCCGATGGTCCAGCGCGTGGCCTCGAGCAGGAATTGCAGGTTATCCCAGGAAAAGTCACTGATCATGTCATGCTCCCATGCGCACCGCGCCCAGACGGCGGCGGCGTTTGAAGACGATCTGGCCCAGCACCCAGAAACCGAAGCGGAACAGCAGGGCCAGCAGGATGTACAGCACCATCACGACGATGTAGATCTCGAAGCTGCGGAAGGTTTCCGCGTCGAGCAGGTGGGCCGCGGCGGTCAGTTCTTCGGCGGAAATGGCCGACACGACGCTCGAGGCAAGCATCATCAGCGTGAACTGGCTGGCCAGCGCCGGATACACTTTTTCCAGCGCCGGCAGCAGCACCACGTGGCGCATCACCTGCCAGCGCGTCATGCCCAGCGCCTGCGCCGCTTCCAGCTGCGACGGATGCACGGCGCCAATACCGGCGCGCACGATTTCCGCCGCGTAGGCGCCCAGGTTGACCGTCATGGCGACCAGCGCGGCGCCGTTCGCATCGAGCTGCAGGCCCAGCGACGGCAAGCCGAAGTAAATGATGAACAGCTGCACCAGGAACGGCGTGCTGCGGATGATCTCGACATAGGCGCGTACGGCCGCGCGGGCATAGGCGGGACCATTCTTCAGGATGACGGCGGCGCAGACGCCCACCGCCAGCCCCAGCACCATAGCCAAGGCGCTCAGGCGTATCGTCAGCGCCGCACCCCACAACAGGCGGTCCAGCGATTGCATGACGAGTTCGAAATGAAATTCATACGGCATACTCAACTCCTTGTCTACGTGCGCATCCCCGGCGACGCCACCATGGCGGCGCGCCGTGCGGACAAACACTCTCCCTGTGCGGGTGGCGGTATCAGAAGGTCGGCAGCGCTGGCAGCGGCGCGCCGCTCCACTTGCGCGCGATGGCGTCGAGTTCGCCGTTCAGCTTGACGTAGTAGATGAAGTTGTTGAGCCACTGGTGCAGCTCGAAGTCGCCGCGGCGCACCGCCATCGAGTTCGGCTGCAGCGAGTAGGCGAAGCGGACCTCGATCTTGCCCGCGCCGCGCGTCTTGATGATGTCGAGCGCCATCGTGCTGGGGATCGAAACGGCATCGACCTGCTTGCTGAGCAAGGCCTGGGTAACGGTGGCATCATCCTCGAAACGCACGATGCTGGTGCCGGCCGGCGCCATGCGGCTCAGCGCCGTGTCATTCGTGGTGCCGCGCGTCACGCCCACCTTCTTGCCTTTCAGGTCGGCCAGGGCCTTGAGTTTGCCGCCGACCGGCGCGACGATCGCCAACTCAAACGCGCTGTAGGGCATGGTAAACATCAGTGTCTTGGCCCGCTCCGGCGTGGGCGCCAGGGTCGCCACGAGAAAATCGACCTTGCCCGATTCCAGCGACGGCACGCGCGACGGCGCCGTCAGGGGCACCACTTCCACGGGCAGGTTCAGGTATTTGCCGATCAGGTTGGCGACGTCGACGTCATAGCCGACGGGCACGCCCTTGGCGTCGATGCTGCCAAACGGCGGCGTGCCGCTGACCACGCCGATGGTCAGCTTGCCTTTCTTGATCAGGTCGCCAAGCGTCTGGGCGCCGGCGTCGGCGGCTGCGCCCAGGGCGCACGTGGCTGCCAGTGCGCAAGCCAGTATTTTCGAATAGAACAGTGTGGTCATCTTCATGTTTCCGTCTCCTGTGATCCCGGTACCGGCCTCGTCGAGGCATTTCCGGAAATATTGTCAAATGGACGATTCAGATCGTCTCTTGCCGTGTTGTACCAACCTCCTGCCATTGCCCTGCCTTGCCGATTCATGCCCCTTTCCGGTGAAAACACTTTTTATGAAACCGGTTCCATTACTTACCCAAAAAAAAGGGCAAGCGCCCTCTTCCCGTCAATCGCCGTCCTTGCGCACTTCGCTACCCTGGGTAGAATTGCGCACAATCAGCTTGCCTGGCAACAGCACCTCGCGCGGCGGGCACTGATCGCCCTGCAGGCGCGACAACATGCACGTCATCGCCGAAAAGCCGATTTCATAGGTCTGCTGCTCGATCGTGCTCAGGCCAGCCAGCGGCGACCATGGCAATTCGTCAAAGCCCAGCAAGCCCACGTCTTGCGGCATGCGCAATGCAAGGCGTTGCAGCATCAGCGCCAGTTCCAGCGCCACCATGCCGTTCGAGGCCAGCAGCGCCACGCGGCGGCCGCGCCACCGCGCCAGGCATTGCCGCACCTGCGCGTCGATGGAAGGCCGGTCGTCCAGGTCCACCGCCAGCACTTCGCCCACGCAGCCCGGATGCTCGGCCATCACGGACTGGAAACCGTCGGCGCGCATGAGGCGCGAACTGACACCCGTCAAGGGCGGCGCGACAAAGGCGATGGCGTCGTAACCCTGCCCGATCAGATGCGCCGTGGCCAGCCGGCCAGCCTGCACATTGTCCAGGCCCACCAGGTCGAAATCGACGCCTTCGATGCGGCGATCGACCAGCACGATGGGCATGCCCGCCTGCTGCAAGTCGGACGACTCGATATTGCGCCCCTGCGTGTTGACGATCAGCCCTTCCACGCTGTACGAGCGCAGCGCGGCAAGCGACTGACGCTCGCGCAGTTCGTCATTGCCGGTATTACACAGAATCAAGGTATAGCCATGCTGCTGGCAAGCCGCCTCCACGCCTTGCAGCACGGCCACCGTGTAGGGATTGAGCATGTCCGCCACGACCATGCCGATCAGGCGCGTGCGTCCGCGCTTGAGGCCGCGCGCCATCTGGTTCGGCTGGTAGCCGAGGCGCGCGATGGTGCTGGTGATCTGCTGGCGGATGTTCTCGGACAGGGCATCGAGTTCGCCGCCGAGAAAGCGCGACACGCTCGTCTTCGACACGCCCGCCTCGCGCGCCACCTGGGCGATGGTCACGGGCCGGGCCGGCTCGCCGGAGACTGTTTTTTTGCTGCCGCGTACTGAATCCAAGGTTGCTCTCCACTACCTGTTGATATGCATATTTTTATTTTGGAACCGGTTCCAAAGATAGCACCCACGAATCGATGACGCAAGCGATTTGATTGCCTGTGGCGACGAAGGAACACGATGGGGGCATGGCCGGGAACACGGATGAAAGGCGCCGCCCTCCCCTTGCACACGCAGGGGGCGGGCGGCGCTGCTTGAAAAACGACTTACTGGACCACGGTATAGCAAGGCACGTATGCCGTGCCCGCCAACTTCATGCGGTGCTGCGCCACGAAGGAAGCGAGCAGCGCATCCATCGGGCCGGCGATGGATTTGTCGCCGTGGATCTCGAAGTTGCCGTGCTCTTCGATCGAGCGGATGCCGTCATCCTTGACGTTGCCCGCCACCACGCCGGAAAACGCGCGGCGCAGCTGGGCCGCCAGCAAGTGCGTGGGCTGGTTCTTGTGCAGGCTCAGGTTGCGCATGTTTTCATGCGTGGGCTGGAACGGCTTCTGGAATTCGTGGTCGATCTTCAGCAGCCAATTGAAGTAATACGCGTCGCTGTGCGCCTTGCGGAATTCGCGCACCTGGCGTATGCCTTCGAGCATTTCGCGCGCCACCAGTTCCGGGTCGTCGATGATGATCTTGTAGCGCTGCTGCGCTTCCGGGCCCAGGGTGTCGCTGATGAACTGGTTGATCTGCACGAAGTACTCGCGCGACGTTTCCGGGCCCGTGAAGATCAGCGGGAAAGGAATTTCCGCATTGTCCGGGTGCAGCAAGATGCCGAGGATATACAAAATTTCTTCGGCCGTGCCGGCGCCGCCGGGGAAGACGACGATGCCGTGGCCCGCGCGCACGAACGCTTCCAGGCGCTTCTCGATGTCCGGCATGATGACGAGGTCGTTGACGATGGGGTTCGGCGATTCGGCCGCGATGATGCCCGGTTCGGTGATGCCAAGGTAACGGCCATTGTGCAGGCGCTGCTTGGCGTGGCCGATGGTGGCGCCCTTCATGGGGCCCTTCATGGCGCCGGGACCGCAACCGGTGCAGATATCGAGGCCGCGCAAGCCCAGCTGGTAGCCCACTTCCTTCGAATAATTGTATTCGGCGCGGTTGATCGAGTGGCCGCCCCAGCACACGACCAGGTTCGGATTGAGCTGGGTTTGCAGCACGTTGGCATTGCGCAGGATGTGGAAGACGGCGTCCGTCACGCCTTCCGTACTCTGCAAGTCGAATTTCGGGTTGCCCGTCACTTCATCGCTGACGAAGATGATGTCGCGCAGCACGGCAAACAGGTGCTCGTGGATGCCCTTGATCATCTTGCCGTCGACAAAGGCGATGGCCGGCGCGCCCTTGATGTCGAGCTTGATGCCGCGCTCGCGCTGGATGATGGAGATTTCAAACGATTGGTAGCGCTCCAGCAGGGCGCGGCCATCGTCGATGGTGCTGCCGCAATTGAGCACTGCCAGCGCGCAGCGGCGGAAAGTGTTGTACAGGCCGCCCTGGCTGGTGTCGAGCAGTTTATTGACTTCAGTCTTGGAGAGCACGTCCAGGCGGCCTTCCGGTGAAACCAGAGTATCGATAACGTCGTGTTCCATAATGCGAAAAATCCCTTTAAAAATCGATGCTCGAAGGTCTTGCAGCCTTAATATACGACAAGTCAGGCTAGTTGTGCTGTGCCGCCGCAAAATCGCCCGGGCCGCCCTTGCCTGCAAACCGGTTTGACCAATATGAAACAGTCATTCTTGCTAATGCGAATCGAAATCTTCGCTCAGCGCAATTTGTAGATTAGAATGCCAGCCTATTGGAATTCCCGTGCGTGAGGTTCTTCATGAGAGTCCCCGCCGCCCGCAGGCTTCCATAAGTTCGTTGTATCGATTGACTATAATAATTTTTCAGGAGGAACCGCATGAGCGGTGCGACTACGCCCAACAAGGAAGCCGTTATTCCCGAGTTCAAGCAGATTATGGGCCATCCAAGCCCATTGTGGATGTTGTTCATGACTGAATTCTGGGAACGCTTCGCGTTCTACGGAGTTCGCTGGGCGCTGGTACTGTACATCGTTGCCCAGTTCCACGGCGGCGACGGTTCGGGACAGGCTGCGGCCAACCTTACCTATGGTTCCTTCCTCGCGCTGGTGTACGCCGGCGCCCTGTTCGGCGGCTACATCGCCGACCGGGTCATCGGTTACCAGCGCTCGATCCTGCTGGGCGCCGTCTTCATGGCTGCCGGCCTGTTCTGCATCTCGGTACCGAACCAGGACATCTTCAACCTGGGCCTGGCCACCATGATCGTCGGTAACGGCATGTTCAAGCCGAACATCTCGACCATGGTCGGCAAGCTGTACACGACAGCCGATCCGCGCCGCGACAGTGGCTTCACAATCTTCTACATGGGTATCAACATGGGCGCCATGGTTGCCCCTGTCTTCACCCAGTGGCTGGCCGAGTCGATCTTCGGCACCAGCGCCATGCCTTCGTACAAGATGGTCTTCATGGCGTCCGGTTTCGGCATGCTGATCAGCCTGGTATGGTTCGCCATCGGCCGCCGCGCCCTGAAGGGCATCGGCGCTCCGGAAGCCGGCGCAGGCAACCCGATGCGCGTCATCTGGGTGGCCGTCGGCTCCCTGTGCGTGATCCCGCTCGTGTACTTCCTGCTGACCGTCGGCGCTGAAAAGCTGCAAATCGTCCTGACCGCGCTGTTCGTCGGCCTGGCCGTGATGCTGATGATCGAAGGCATACGCAACGGTAAAGTTGCGCGTGACCGCGTCATCGCCATGCTGCTGATCTTTGTCTTCAACATCCTGTTCTGGATGTTCTTCGAACAGGCAGGCAGCTCGTTTACCTTCCTGGCTGACAAGATCGTCAACCGTGACCTGGGCTTCTGGATCTTCCCGACCGCCTACTTCCAGACCGTCAACTCGGTCGCCATCATCGTCTTCGCGCCGATCATCGCCGCCGTCTGGGTCTTCCTGGCGCGCCACAACGTCAATCCTTCGATCCCGCGCAAATTCGGCCTGGGCTTGCTGGGCAATGCCCTGGCCTTCGGTTTGCTGATCTTCGCTCTGTCGAGCCTGGTTGGCGCCGATAACAAGATCCCGTTCTGGACCCTGGCCACCGTGTACGTGCTGCAATCGATCGGCGAGCTGTGCCTGTCGCCTATCGGCCTGTCGATGGTCACCAAGCTGGCGCCAGTGCGCCTGGTCGGCCTGGGCATGGGCGGCTGGTTCCTGTCGACCGGTATCGGCAACAACCTGTCGGGCATCTTCGCCAGCCACGTCAGCGGCGAAAGCGGCATGTCGGTGCAATCGGCACTGTCCGGCTACACCTTCGGCTTCTGGTCCCTGCTGGGCGCCGGCGTCGTGCTGTTCCTGATCGCACCGTTGATCAACAAACTGATGCACGGCGTGAAGTAAGTTTTCTGCCATAGCTGACAACGGCGGCCTGCGGGCCGCCGTTTTTCATTCCGGCGCCGTTTTTCCCATTGCCGGGCGGTACAATACCGCCAGGGCCAGCGGCCATCCACCCACATTACTGAAAAATCCCATGTCCAGCATCTCCACCACCTCGCCCCTCTCCGACGACGAATACGCCGAACTCGACACCCTGCTGGCCGCGCCTGCGCTGGCCAGCCGTGCCATGGACGTGTCGATGCTGGAAGGTTTTCTCACGGCCGTCGCCCTGAGCCCGAAACAGATCACGCCGGAACAATGGCTGCCCTGGGTCTGGGACAAGGCTGCCGGCAGCGCCTTGCCGGCACAGGACGAAGCCAGCGAACGGGCGGCCAGCCTGGCACAGCGCCACCATGCCTACATGGTCGAATGGCTGGCGAAAGACCCGGACAGTTTCGAGCCCATCTACGTATGCGGCCCCGAATGGAGCGTGCCCGCCTGGTGCGCCGGTTTTGTCCTTGGCACCAGCCTGGACAAACCGCAGTGGGCGGCCCTGGCCGTCAGCCACCCGCAATACCTGGCGCCGTTCCAGCACCTGGCCACGGCCGGCGAACTCGATGACGATGCGGCCGAAACGGCCATGGATGGCGTGATTCCTTCCGTGATCGCCATCAACGCGGCCTGGGCGCGCCAGCGCCACCTGAAAAGCCAGGCACACAGCCAGCCCGGCGCCACCGTCCTGCGCGAAGTGCCGAAGACGGGCCGCAACGACCCGTGCCACTGCGGCAGCGGCAAAAAGTACAAGAAATGCTGCGCCGACGCCGATAGCGCGGCCAGCCAAGGCTAAGGCGACGCCAGCTTGCGCCAGCTGCTGACGGCCATCCTGCGCTTCCTGCTGCGCCACGCGCTGCAGTTCGCCCTGTTCATCGTCATCCTGCTGGCCGGACGCCTGCTGCTGGCCGAATGGCGCGCCTACAGCGCCAGCAGCGAGACCATCGCCGCGCTCAGGCTGGCCGCCGACGGCGCCGACAAGCATGGCGCTGGCCTGGCCGCTGCGGCCACGGCCCGCGTCAACGCCCTGCAAAAGACCTCGCAAACGGCCATCACGGCCCGCCTGGCGCAAGTCCAGGCGCAATTGGCGGCCTTGCGCGCGCGGCAGCAGCCATCGCTGTTTACCCTTCCCCTGCCCGATACGGACACCCTGGCCCTGCACGCGCAGGAGGAAGCCACGCGCCGCGTGGAGATCGAAGTGCTGGTGCAGGAAGCCCGTTATCTGACCGCCCTGCAAGCGGCGGTGAGCGGCGAAGATGCGCGGCAGACGCTGGCGCGCCTGCACGCGGAACACGTGAGCGCGTATGCGGCGCTGCAGCACAACCTGCGCCAGCGCCGGGAATTGGAAGCGCGGCACCCCGTGGCGGCCCGCCTGCCCGGCAGCGACGCTTACGCGCAGCTGTCGCTGCTTGAAGCGCAAGGCCAGCGCCTGCGCGAGATCAACCTGCAAGCCTACCAGGCCTGGGCAGCGCAGCGCGCGCGCACCGGCAACGCCACGACCGCCGCCCGCCCCGCCCCATTTGCCATCGACGAGCCAGCGCTGGCCGGCGCGCTGGCGCCCGTGCAAAAGGCCATCGCGGCGGGCGAAGGACAACTGGCGCGCAACTGGATCGCCCGCTGGCGCGCCCCCGTCTTGGACGTGGCGCCCACGGCCGCCCTGCTGGTGCTGTCGGCCATCCTGCTGCCCGTCGCCATCAAGGCTTTCTTTTACTTCGTGCTGGCGCCTGTCGCTTCCCGTTTGCCGCCGCTGTCGATCGCGCGCGAACTGCAGCTGAATGGCAGCTCCCTGCCCCTGCCGCCGCATGGCGAATCGCGCATCTCCGCCGTGTCGCAGGCATTGCAGCTAAAACCTGGGCAGCAGATGCTGATCCATCCCGAATACCTGCAATCGTCGCCCGTCAGCAGCACCAAGCGCACGCAGTGGCTGCTGGACTGGCGCTTCCCGTTCACCAGCCTGGCCGCCGGCATGGTGGCGCTGACGCGGCTGGAAAGCGAAACGACGGCATCCGTGACGATTTCCGCCAGCGACGACCCGCTGCTGGAAGTGGCCGTCGTCCACCTGCCGGCCGGCAGCGCCCTCGTGTTCCAGCCACGGGGACTGGTCGGCTTGATCACCGATGCGGGCCAGCCTTTGGCGATCAGCAGCCATTGGCGCCTGGGCAGCCTGCACGCCTGGCTCACCCTGCAGCTGCGCTTCATCGTCTTTCGCGGCCCCGTCACCCTGATCGTGCGCGGATGCCGCGGCGTGCGCCTGGAACGGGCCGGCCAGGGCCGCTCCATCAGCCAGTCCGCCACCCTGGGCTTTACCACCGACGTGCTGTATTCGACCCTGCGCAGCGAAACCTTCATCCCCTACCTGCGCGGCCAGCAGGCGCTGCTCAACGACCGCTTCGACGGCGACAACGGCGTCTACCTGTACGAAGAAACCCCGCGCCACGGCAAACAGCCGGGCAAGGTGGGCAGCTGGTTCGAGGGTTTCACGGACGCCATATTGAAAGTGTTCGGCATCTAGCCGCGAAAATACGATGGACGATTTCCTGTTTGCCGATTTTCTCGAAGACCAGGCCACGTATGCGGCGGCAGAGGCCTGGTGGCAGGCGCGCCTGGCCTTCCTCGATGGGCAGTGCACGGCGTATCTGCGCACCGCGTTTGCCAATGGCCAGCCGTTCCATGACGGCAATCCCATCGTCAACCTGGCGGACAGAAACGCCGGCAAGGCGGCGCGCATCGTGCAGCAATGCCCGCATGAATGCGGCCACGGCTACACGAGCTTCGAGCAAGCCATCGAGCTGGCCGGCAGCGATGGACACCGCCCGGCGCAGGAAAAGATCATCGTGCTGACCTTGACGCGGGAAACGGCGCAGCGCGCCGAGGATGAATTGCGCGCCTGGTTTGCGCCAGCGTAGGGCTGACGGCTACGCCGCAATCGAATGCGACACCGTCAGCCACTCGCCCGGCTGCAGATTCGCCGCCGCCTCGCGCGTGGCCAGCACGCTGTCCGGGTCCAGGTCGGAGCGTTTCAGCTTGTAGGAATAGGCGAAATCGTCGGCATCGAATGCCTGTCCCGCCTTGACGTAGTACTTGAAGCCGACAAAGGAGTCGGGATTGGTGACGACCGAGTACTCAAGCGTGACATTGTTCATGGCGGGCCTCGTCAACGGTGGTGAGGCATCCATTATGCGTCAATTCCGGCCGCAGCGATGCGACGACAAAACCTTGCGGCAAGTCAATCGGCATAGCAGCTGCCAGCGCTACAGTAGCCGGAGCCAACCACCACGCCATCGCTGCCATGCGCACCTTGCTCACGAAGATCCGGAATACATTGGCGCCGCAGGCGAGCCTGCCGGCAGCGGCGCGCATGGAGCGCCTGTCGGACCGTCGCGGCTTGCCTGCCTTTGACCCCGGCCCGCAAGCCGTCGTCAAGGCCTGCACGGCCTGGCTATGCGCGGCGCAGGACAATTCCAGATCAAACGACGGCGGCGTCGCGCGCGACTACAGCCTGCTGACAGGCTGGTCGAGCTCCTACCCGGAGACCACCGGCTACATCATCCCCACCCTCATCGCCCTGGCGCAGCGCACGGGCGACGAGGGTGGGGATGATGCGCTGCACGGACGCGCGCGGCGCATGCTCGACTGGTGCGTGGCTATCCAGTTCCCGGAAGGCGGTTACCAGGGCGGGAAGATCGATTCCACGCCGCGCGTGCCCGTCACCTTCAACACGGGCCAGATCCTGCTTGGCCTGGCCGCCGGCGTGCAGGCGTACGGCGCGGCATACCAGGACGCCATGCACCGCGCGGCAAGGTGGCTGCGCGACAGCCAGGATGCCGATGGCTGCTGGCGCAAGCATCCGACCCCGTTCGCCAGCGCCGGCGACAAGGCCTATGAAACGCACGTGGCGTGGGGACTGTTCGAAGCGGACCGCGTCGCGCCGGGCCACGGCTATGGCGTGGCCGGCCTGCGCCAGGTCGACTGGGCGCTGACCAAACAGCGTCCCAACGGCTGGTTCGCCTCGAATTGCCTGGACAACCCGCTGCAGCCCCTGACCCATACCATAGGCTACGCCTTGCGCGGCCTGCTCGAAGCGCACCGCTTTTCGGCGCGCGCCGACCTGCTGGACGCCGCCGCGCGCACCGGAACGGGCATCGCCAGGGCCGTGGCGGCCGACGGCTACCTGGCAGGCCGCCTCGGTCCCGACTTCCAGCCAGGGGCTAGCTACGCCTGCCTCACGGGTTCCGCGCAAAACGCGCATTGTCTGTTCCTGCTGTACCAGATCACTGGCGAACGGCGCTACCTCGATGCGGCGCACCGCCTGAATAGTTTCGTGCGGCGCTCGGTCAGCATCGACGGTCCCGCGCACGCGCGCGGCGGCGTCAAGGGCTCGTTTCCCGTCGATGGCGATTACGGCACCTGGGCTTACCTGAACTGGGCCGCCAAATTCTGCATCGATGCCAACCTGCTGGAAATGGACATCGGCGATGCTTGAACATGCAAGAAACGCCATCCACGCCACACTGGACGCATGGCGCCGCGCCGCCAGCGCCCGGCACATGCGCCACAGCGCGCCCCACGTGACGCGCGCCGGGTTGGCCGCCGGCCTGGCGCGGCTCGGCGTGGCGCCAGGCGATACGCTGTTCGTGCATTCATCGCTGAAAAGCCTCGGCTACGTGGAAGGCGGCGCGCTGGCCGTGATAGGCGCCCTGCAGGACGCCGTCGGCCCGCGAGGCACCCTGCTGCTGCCCACCTACTATCTGCCGGGCGGCACGCTGCGCGCCACCTGCGCCATGCCAGGTTATGTGTTCGACCCGCGCCGCCATGGCACGCACATGGGGCGCCTGCCGGAAGCCTTCCTGGCCAGCGATGCGATCCATCGCAGCATCCACCCGACCCACTCCGTGTCCGCGTGGGGCCGCCATGCCGCCGAGCTCACCGAAGCGCACCACCGCGCACTGTCGGTCTTCGGCATCGACTCGCCCTGGCAGCGCTTCATCGGCTGCGACCACGCAAAAGTCCTGGGCCTCGGCATTTCCATGGGACCGGTGACGTTCTATCACGCGCTGGAAGACGCCATGGGCGACGCCTTTCCCGTGCCCGTATGGGAAGACGATACAAAGCTGCTGGCTTGCCTGGACCACGCGGGCCGTCGCTGGGAAGTGCCCGTGCGCCCTTTCGAGCCGGCAGTCGCGCAGCGCCGCATCGACCAGCCCGGCCGCGGCGACCTGCGCGATTACTTTCATCGGGAATTCGATGCCGCCGGGCTGCGCGTCAACGGCCAGGTGGGCGATGCGGCGGCGTGGTGCATTCCGGCGCAGGCGTTCTATGCGCACCTGCACCGGCTGGCCATTGAACACGTGACGATCTACGCGAGCGCGGCGCAACTGGCGGCGCGGCCCATCGGGCGCGCATAAAAAAACCGCCCGGATCGTCATGACGCCGGGCGGTTTTCCTTGGGTTGGCTACAACATCAAGCCTGCGAACTGCCCGCTTTCTTCTCGCGCGCCACGACATACAGCAGCACGATGATGGCCGCATATGGCAGCAGGGACAGCGCGTCCGAGTGCAGGCCCGCGTAGAACGGGTTGCCGTGCTCGGCCCAGTCGGCCATCATCTGGTCGAAGTGCGTCAGCACGCCGGCCGTGATCGCGATGATGATGCCAGCCAGCGCGCCGCCGGCGATGTAGCCGGATGCGAGCAGCACGCCCGAACTGCGGTCGCCCGCCAGCTGGCGCTCTTCCTCGTTCAGTTTCGCGTTGTGTTCCAGCTTATTGTTGCGGCGGTCCGCCAGCCAGCGCACCAGGCCGCCGACGAAGATCGGCAAGGTGGACGACAGCGGCAGGTACACGCCCACGGAAAACGCCAGCGACGGGATGCCGGCCATTTCCAGCACCACGGCGATCATCACGCCGAACAGCACCAGGGTCCACGGCAGCTGCTGGTCGAGGATGCCCTTGATGATGTAGGACATCAGCACGGCCTTAGGCGCATCGTATTTCTTCACTTCCGAACCGTCCGGACGCTTGCTGTAATGGCCATTGATGCCCGGATCGACCAGGTAAGCCAGCTGGCCGTCTTCCTTGACGAAATACTTGCCGGCCGGGCCGCCCACGGTATCCGTCTTTTGCCAGACTTTATACGTGTTGTGGTCCGTCTCGGCTTGCGGGCCATGCAGTTCGCCCGTCACCGTCAGCTTCGACGCATCGACCGTCAGGCCCGGCGCCACTTGCGCGGCCGGCACGTAGACGGTGCTCGCTTCGTTCAGTTTCAGCAAAATCGGTCCCAGGATCAGGGCCGACGACAGCGCGCCCGCCAGAATCGCGTACTGCTGCAGGCGCGGCGTGGCGCCCACCAGGTAGCCCGTTTTCAAGTCTTGCGACGTGGTGCCCGCATTGCTGGCGGCGATGCAGACGATGGCGCCCACCGACAGGGCCGTCACATAGTAACGCCCGCCCGTCCAGCCCATGATCAGGAAGATCAGGCAGGTGAACAGCAAGGTGGCCACGGCCATGCCGGAGATCGGGTTCGACGACGAACCGATTTCGCCCGTCAGGCGCGACGACACGGTGGCGAACAGGAAGCCGAAGACGAGGATCAGCAGCGCGCCGAGGAAATTCATGTGCAGCGGCGTGGCGAAAGTGATCACGGCGATGATGGACAGGCAGCCGATGATGACCCATTTCAGGGGGATATCCTGGTCCGTGCGCAAGGTGGAATTGATCTTGACGCCCTTGCCGATGCCCTTCAGGCCGGCCGACAGGCTGCGCCAGATCATGGGCATGGCGCGCACCAGCGAAATCAGGCCGCCGGCGGCCACGGCGCCCGCGCCGATGTACAGCACATAGGCGCTGCGCACGTCGTCGGCGCCCATTTCGCTGATCAACTTGGTGCCCGGCGAGAGCACGGTGGTCAGGCTGTCGCCGAAGAACTTGATCATCGGGATCAGGAGCAGGTACGACAGCACGCCGCCGGCCGCCATGGTGGCGGCGATGCGCGGGCCGATGATGTAGCCCACGCCCAGGAGCTCGGGCGAGATCTCGGCGCCGATCGAGCCACCCTTCAGCGGCGCGGCAAATTCCACGCCCGGCGTATCCTTCCAGCCCTTGAACGAGATATTGAAGACTTTATACAGCAAGCCGACGGCAAAACCGCCGAAGATGATCTTGGCGCGGCGCTTGGCGTCCAGCGCGGCAGCCGAATCCTTCTCGATGCTTTCGCCGGCGGCGATGCGCGATTCTTCCGTGGCGGCCGCCTTCAGCACCTCGGCGCACGCCGTGCCTTCGGGGAATTTGAGTTCCTTGTGCTGGTCGACGATCATGGTGCGGCGCATGGGGATCATCATCAGGATGCCCAGCAGGCCGCCGAGGATACCGACCAGCATGACGCGCGAGATTTCCAGGTCGAAGCCGAGGATCAGGATGGCGGGCATGGTCACGCCCAGGCCGAAGGCCAGCGATTCGCCGGCCGAACCGGCCGTTTGCGTGATGCTGTTTTCCAGGATCGACGAATCCTTGCCGCCCACCTTCTTGGCCAGGCCGAACAGGGTGATGGCGATCACGGCGACGGGAATCGAGGCGCTGACGGTCAGGCCCACTTTCAGCACCAGGTACAGCGAGGAGGCGCCAAAGACCATCCCCAGGATGACGCCCATGAACAGCGCTCGGAAGGTCATCTCGGGCAGCTTCGCATCGGCCGGGATGTAGGGCTTCACGACGCTCGGTGTTGCATCTTTTGCCATGGATATTTCCTTAATTTTTAAAAATAAACAGCCCGGATCGACGTCCGGGCTATTTTCTTGAAGCCGAGACTATCGCACAGCCGCGTTTCGATGAAAAGGTTTTTTGCGGCCGGCCCCGCCGCCATGCCCACACAGGAAGCGCTGGCGCATTGGTCTATAATCGCTGCCACCGTGCCTTGCACGCTCACGTGAGACTGCCTTGACTGCCAAACGAACCGGATTCCCCTGGCCTTCCCGCCGCGCCGCCGTGCGCGGCTTCATCATCGCCGGCTGCGCCGCGCTGGCCGCAGCCGTGCTGCTGGCCGCCTGGCTGTTCCTGTACGTGCGCCCCCGCCTGCCCGAACTGGACGTCATCACGGACTACCAGCCGAAGATACCGCTGCGCGTGTACACGGCCGACAATGTGCTGATCGGCGAATTCGGCGAGGAACACCGCGACTTCGTGCCGATCGCGCAAGTGCCGGAAATGATGAAGAAAGCCTTGCTGGCCATCGAAGATGGCCGCTTCTACGAACACCACGGCATCGACTTCGTGCGCGCCGGCGGCGCCGTGCTGTCGAACCTGCGCCACGGCTTCGGCCACGGCGGCGGCTCCACCATCACCATGCAGGTGGCGCGCAACTTCTTCCTGACACGTGAAAAAGTCGCCTCGCGCAAGCTCAATGAAATCATGCTGGCCCTGAAAATCGAGGCTGCCCTGTCGAAAGACCAGATTCTCGAGCTGTACATGAACCAGATGTACCTGGGCCAGCGCTCGTTCGGCTTCGGCAGCGCGGCGCAGACGTATTTCGGCAAGCCCCTGTCCGAACTGTCGATCGCGGAAATGGCCATGCTGGCCGGCTTGCCGCAAAACCCCTCGCGCCACAACCCGATCAGCAATCCGAAAAAGGCGCACGCGCGCCAGCAACTGGTATTGAAACGCATGCGCGAACTCGATTACATCAGCGAAGGCCAGTACCGGCAGGCGCTGGCCCAGCCGCTGCATATCAATACCCGCGGCAAGCAGGGATTCGATACGCACGCCGAATACGTGGCCGAACTGGCGCGCCAGGCCGTGTTTGCGCAGTTCAAGGAAGACAGCTACACCAAGGGCATCAGCGTCTACACGACGATTTTGAAGGCGGACCAGGACGCGGCCTACGCCTCGACGCGCCGCAACGTCATCGCCTACGACCAGCGCCACGGCTACCGCGGCCCGGAGACCTTCATCGACATGCCGCTTGAGGCCGAGCAGCGCGACGACGCCATCGACGCGGCGCTGCAAAAACGCCCGGACAGCGATGGCCTGATCGCCGCCGTCGTCACGGAAGTGGTGAACGGCAAAGTGATCGCCGACACGGGCGATGGCGACGCCAAGGCCATCACGGGCGACGGCTTGCGCTTTGCCGCCCCGGCGCTGTCCGCCAAGGCGAGCGCCGGCATCAAGCTGCGCCCGGGCGCCGTGATCCGCATCACCCAGGACGCCAAGGGCAACTGGGCCATCACGCAAGTGCCGCTGGTGGCCGCCGCTTTCGTCTCTCTCGATGCTGAGACGGGCGCCTACCACGCCATGGTGGGCGGATTCGACTACAACCTGCAAAAGTTCAACCACGTGACGCAGGCGTGGCGCCAGCCCGGTTCGGCCATGAAACCGTTCGTGTATTCGGCGGCGCTGGAAAAAGGCTTTTCGCCGGCCACCCTGATCAACGACGCGCCGCTGGAAATGCAGGCGGGCGGCAAGGTCTGGGCGCCGCAGAATGACGACTTCAAGTTCGATGGTCCCATCACCATGCGCTACGCGCTGGCGCAGTCGAAGAACGTGGCCTCGGTACGCATCCTGCGTGCGCTGGGCGTGTCGTACACGCACGACTTCATGGAAAAATTCGGCTTCGACCCGGCCCGCCAGCCAAGCAATCTGACCATGGCGCTGGGCACGGGTTCCGTCACGCCCGTGCAGATGGCGGGCGCCTACGCCCTGTTCGCCAATGGCGGCCACCAGGTGGAACCCTACCTGATCGACCGCATCGTCGACGCCAAGGGCGCGGTGCTGATGCAGACCAAGCCGCCCGCGCCGAACGACGACAAGACCCTGGCGCTGGACCCGCGCAACGCCTTCGTGATGGACAGCATGCTGCGCGAAGTGGCGCGCACCGGCACGGGCGCCGCGGCGACGAAAAAACTGGGACGCAGCGACATCGCCGGCAAGACGGGTACCACCAGCGACGCCGTCGACGGCTGGTTCGCCGGCTATGGCGGCGGCATCGTGGCCGTGGCGTGGATGGGCTATGACGAGCCCAAGTCCCTGGGCGGACGCGAATTCGGCTCGACCCTGGCCATGCCGATCTGGATCGACTACATGCGCACGGCCCTGTCGACGCGCCCGCAAATCACGCGCGCCGTGCCGGCGGGCCTGAGCCAGGTCGATGGCGAATGGCAGTACGATGAATTCATCGACATGAACGGCGTGAAAACGCTGGATATGGATATGGAGACGCCGACCGACCCGGCGGCAGTGCCGGAGACGGTGCCGCCAGAAACCACGAACTGATGGTAAAGGGCAGTTCGCGTAGGTCGGGTTAGCCGGAACGGCGTAACCCGACATGAGCCGCCGTCCGCGCGTGTCGGATTACGCTACGCCTCGGCGGCCCCGCTAATCCGACCTACCGGTCATGTTCAAATACCCGCGCACCGTACTGACGACGCTATCGGCGAAATCGTCGACATTGACCTTCGCCGCGCGGTATTTCCAGCGTTTCACGTACCAGTCCTGGAACAGTGCCAGGCAGTGCGCGGCCAGCAAGGTGGGATCGCCCTGCGGCTTCGGTTCGATTTCCCCGATGGTGGCGGCGATCAGGGTCTGCACATACAGTTCCGAATTCTTCGCCATGCTGCGCTGCTCCACCTGCAGCACGCGCGAATCCATGAAGACAAAATAAAACCACGGCTGCAGCACTTCGGACAGGTAGATCGACGAGCGTATCATCGCCTCCAGTCGGTCCAGCGGCGACTTCACGTCGGCGAACAGCAAGGGCAAGGCTTGCGTGGCGTGGCGCACCACGTCCTCGATCATTTCAGCCAGTTGGTCCTTGCTGGTGATGTAGCCATACAGGCCGCCCATCGACAGCCCCGTCTCGCGGCACAGGTCACGCAAGCTCATGGCGCGGAAACCCACGTCATTGGCCAGGCGGAAGGTGGCGACGAAGATGCGTTCAAGATTTTCCAGCGCCGGCTTGCGGCGCTTGACGCCGATACGTTCCGCGTGGCGGTCAAGAATATATTCCCAGATGTTTTCGCCATTCAAAGGCGTCATCTGCTGAAACTGTTCAAAATTAAAATGGGTCGACAAGTGCATTCCCAAGTAACGGTGTAGGAGCGATATCCATGCCATGCCTGGACGCGGCATGGCAAGACGGCGGGACGGCTGATGCCGGGCCGATTATAGCTCAGGAAAACAACTATTTGACTTTTCAACTATGCAATGGGCATATAAGCAACGTCAAATTCCCACAGTTATTGCGCTGCATCATGCAATTCAAATGCAATTTAAATCCAGCAGTGCTACATTCAAAAAACCGAGCGCTCGCTATTTTTAATGCATCGAGAATGTACAGGAGCGCACGGTTCATCGCTACAGCATCGACATTTCCACTCATTTCCACTATTAATAATACATAACGGAGACAAAATGAAGACTCGCTTTTGGCAACTGCTATCCACCCTTCTGCTTTCCCTCGCCATCCTGCCCGGCAGCGCCAGCGCCGCCGGCTACACGCAGACGAAGTACCCGATCGTGCTGGTGCACGGCCTGTTCGGCTTCGACAAGCTCGGTCCCGTCGAATATTTTTACGGCGTCCCCACCGCCCTGCGCAGCGGCGGTGCGCAAGTGTATGTGACCACCGTGTCGGCCGCCAACAGCACGGAAGTGCGCGGCGAGCAGCTGCTGTCGCAGGTGCGGCAAATCCTCGCCGCCACCGGCGCGGCCAAGGTCAATTTGATCGGCCATAGCCACGGCGGCCCCACGGCCCGCTATGTCGCCTCCGTGCGCCCCGACCTGGTGGCGTCCGTCACCAGCGTGGCCGGCGTCAACAAGGGCTCCAAGGTGGCAGATATCCTCAGCGGCGCCATACCCAACACCAGCGGCGCGCTGGGCAACGCGCTCGCCTCCCTGATCGGCATTTTGTCGGGCAACAAGGGTTTGCCGCAAAACGCGGGCGCCTCGCTGGCCTCGCTGTCGACGGCCGGTTCGCTGGCCTTCAACAGCCGCCACCCGCAAGGCGTGCCCACCTCCGCCTGCGGCGAAGGCGCCTACCAGGTACAAGGCGTGCACTACTTTTCATGGAGCGGCGCGCAACCGTACACGAATGTGCTCGACGTGGGCGACCCGCTGCTGGCCGCCATCAGCCTGGCCTTCGGCGGCGTCAAGAACGATGGCCTGGTCAGCAGCTGCTCCAGCCACCTGGGCAAGGTGATCCGCGACGACTACGCCATGAACCATCTCGATGAAGTCAACCAGTTCGTCGGCATCGTCAACCTGTTCGAGACGAACCCCGTTACGGTCTTCCGCCAGCAAGCCAACCGCCTGCAAGGCTTGGGACTGTAAGGAGCCTACGATGCGCACGAACGCGAAATGGATCATCGGCGGCAGCCTGGCGGCCCTGGCCCTGTACCTGGTGCTGCGCCCCGGGGAACCGCCCGCCCCGCCGCCGGAAAAGACGGAACCGGACCTGTTCGCGTTCGTGCGCTCGATGGAAGGCACGCGGCCCGACGGCAACGTGACGGTGGCCGCCGGCGACAAGCTGGTGGTCGATGCGGAACTGGGCCACCTGTTCGACTACTACCTGGCGGGCCTCGGCGAAAAGCCGCTGGCCGCCATCCGCAGCCAGATCGAGGCGGAACTGGACCGGCGCCTGGCGCCCGTCCCCGCCCGCGAAGCCAAGCGCCTGCTGGGCGCGTACCTGGCCTACAAGCAGGCGCTGGCCGGCGCGGAACAGGCCTTGCCGGCGCAAGCCGATGCGGCCCTGGCGGCGCGCGCGCGCCTGCAAGCCATGCGCGCCTTGCGCGGCAACTACTTTACAGCCGAGGAAAGCGCCGGCCTGTTCGGTGCCAGCGACGCGTATGACGACGACGCCGTGGCGCGCATGGCCATACTCGGCGATGCCTCGCTCGACGAAGCACAGCGCCAGGCGCAACTGGCCGCGCTGGACCAGAAAATGTCGCCGGCCCAGCGCGCCGCGCGCGACGCGCCGCTGCAGGTGGCGCAGCTGGACGCCTCCGTCAAGACCTTGCGGGCACAGGGCGGCGGCGACAATGAAGTCTACCGCCTGCGCGCCAGCACGTTCACGCCGGCAGCGGCGGCGCGCCTGGCGGAACTGGACCGCGAGGAATCGCAGTGGCAGCAGCGCATCATCGCCTACCAGGCGCAAAAAAACAGCCTGCCCGGCGGCGCGCAGGATGCGGCAGCCCTGCAGCGGCTGCGCGACGCCAGTTTCTCGCCGGAGGAACAGCGCAGACTGGGTGCCTACGAATAGCCATCAGGCCAGCTGCGCCAGCAAGGCTGCTGCCGCCATCACGTCCGTGCTCTCGCGCCCCTGCCGGTAGCCCGCATGGACAGGAGCCAGCACGGCATGCGCGGCGGCACCGCGGCCTTGCGCCTGCAGCACGGTCGCCAGGCTGGTGGCGCAGCGCAGTTCCCAGCCCGGCGCCTGCTGGCCCCTGGCCAGCAGCAGCGCTTCTTCCAGCTGCGCCCGCACCGCTTCCAGGCCGGCCGCATCGCCGTGCGCCAGCGCGCGCCAGCGGTGATGCGCGTCGCGGCGCAGCACTTCGGGTGCGCTCCACGGCGCCAGGCCCATGCGCGCGCGCCGCAGCGCCTGGCTATCGGCGGCCGCGTCGTGCAGGGTGGCCATCAAATCGACCTGTATCGGCCAGCTGCGCACCGACGGCCAGGGGAATGGCGACATCGCCTCGCCCCCGTCGAGCAGGCGCTGGTAGGCGGCGCCCCAGGCGCTCCAGTACAGCAAGCCATAGCGGGCCGCGTGTTCGCACAGCAGGCAAATCCACGCATGCGCCAGTTCCCGCTGCCCGCACCACAGGGCGACGGGAATGGCATTGATGGCCAGCGCCACGCACAGCGTGACGCCATTGTGCTCGAAGCCCACCGCCACCGCCTCGCGCGCCAGGACCAGGGCATCGTCGGGGCGGCCCTGCATCCACAGGCAGCGCGCCAGCGTGCCGCGCAGGCAAACCTGGTGATCGGCCAGCAAGGCATTGTTGAAACCGAGCTGCGCCGCGCCCTCGGGATGCGCCAGCACCATGCGCGCCAGCGCCGCCGACTGCGCGTAGCGTCCCTGCACATATTCGCCCACGGAGCGCATGCGCGCCAGCACCAGGCGCATCGCCATGTCGTCGCGCGTTGCGCACAGGACGGCCAGTTCGGTGACGTAGTTGTCGGCGCGCTGGAAATCGGCCAGCTTCAGGCTGCATATCCACATGCCGCAAATGGCTTCGGCGCGGCGGCTGCCATCGTCCGTGCGCATGGCCAGCGCATAGCCGCGCTGGAACGAACGCAGCATGGTGCCGGTGATGCCCTGCGTATGCAGCAGCAGGTGCGCCTGCGAGGCATGCAGCTGCATCTCGCTGTCGGGATCGTCCACCGCATGCGCGGCCATGCGCTCGAGCGCCCGCTCGACGCGTACGCGGTATTCATCCATCAGCGACAGCTGATAGAACAGGGTTTGCGCGGCCAAGGTCAGCGCCACGCCCAGCGCCACGTCGCCCTCCTCGCCGAAAGCCCAGTCGATGGCGGCGCGCAGGTCATCGACATGGCGGCCATAGCACGCGCTCCAGCGGGCCGGCGGCATGCTTGCCCAGTCGGCGGCGATGCGCCCGGCCAGTCCCAGGCAATGGCGCGCATGGCGCAGCAGCACGGCGCCCTCGCCCCCGCCCGCCGACAGCTGCGCGCCAGCATAGGCGCGCGTGGTGTCGAGCAGCCGGTAATACACATGCTGGCAGCAAAATTCGATGCTGACGAGGGACTTGGCGACCAGGTCGGCCAGCGTGTCGAACACGTCGCATCCCGCCACGGCGCTGGCCGACTCCAGCCGGAAGCGGCTCCTGAACACGCTCAGCGCCTGCAGCACCTGGCGCTCTTGCGCGTCGAGCAGGCCGTAGCTCCAGTCCAGGGTGGCGCGCAAGGTCTGGTGGCGCAAGGGCATGTTGCGCGCGCCGCGCGTGAGCAGGCGAAAGCGGTCGTCGAGCTGGCGGCGCAATTCGTGCAAGCCGAAATGGCCGATGCGCCCGGCCGCCAGCTCCAGCGCCAGCGGAATGCCATCGAGGCGCCGGCAGATATCCACCACCACGGGCACGTCGGCGTCGGCCAGCACGAAGGCATCGTCGACGGCCGCGCAGCGTTCGCAAAACAGCTGCACCGCGGCGAAGTGCCGGACCGCCGCCGCATCGGGCACGGCATCGGCCGGCGGCAATTCCAGCGCGGGCAGGCGCTGCAGCTGTTCGCTGGTGAGGCGCAGCGGCTCGCGACTGGTGGCCAGTATGTGCAGCAGCGGCGCGCCCTTGAGCAAGGCGTCGGCCAGGGTGGCGGCCGCGCCGATCACGTGTTCGCAGTTATCGAGCACGAGCAGCATGTGGCGCGGGCGCAGGTAGGCCAGCAGGACCGGCATGGCGTCGCCGGCCGGCACCGCCACCCCCAGCGCCGTGGCCAGCGCCAGCGGCACCAGGCGGCCCTCGTCCAGCGGCGACAGGTCGACGAAACATACGCCGTCGGCATAGCGGCGCAGCACGCGCGTGGCCAGGACGACTGCCAGGGTGGTCTTGCCGATGCCGCCCGGACCGGCAATGCACAGCAGGCGCAATTGCAGCAGCTGGTTGGCCATCGTTTGCAGCACCTCGGCGCGGCCCAGCATGCGCGTCAGCATGACGGGCAGGTTATGCCGCGGTTCGGCGCCCGCCGCACCGGACGCCGGCCCGCCCGTGTGCGCCAGCGGCGCCAGGAAGCCGTAGCCGCGCCCGGGGATGGTAGTGATGTAGCGCTGGCCATCGCGGCCATCGCCAAGCGCCTTGCGCAGCGCCGCCAGGTGCACGCGCAAGGTCGCGTCGTCGACCACGGCATTGGGCCAGACGATGGCCACCAGTTCATGCTTGTCGACGATGTCGCCGGCGCGCTCCAGCAGGGCCAGCAGCAAGTCCATGGCCCTGCTGCCCAGGCGCAGCGCGCGATCGCCCTCGAACAGCAGGCGTTCTAGCGGCAAAAGGCGAAACGGGCCAAAGACATAGGCCGGGACAGGACTGTTTATCATTCTTGCGTGGAGGAGAAGGTGTTAAAGCACGCGGCTTGCAGTGGCCATATTCTACTGAGCATCCGCGCCATGCCGCATGGCGCCGTGTTTCGGCACTGTTACAAGGCCGGCCGGCGCGCCGGCGGACAGCAGCGCGGCCACCTCGGACGCGGGCGCCGGGCGGTGCAGGTAAAAGCCCTGCACCTGCGGGCAGCCCAGCCGCCGCAGCTGCGCCAGCTGTTCCCCGTTTTCCACGCCCTCGGCCAGCGCCTGCAAGCCCAGGCCATGCGCCAGCGCAATGGTCGAGGCGACGATCACGGCATCACTGCCTGCGCTGCCATCCAGGTCGCGAATGAAGGAGCGGTCGATCTTGATGGTGTGAATCGGCAGCATCCTGACATGGCTCAAGCCCGAATGGCCGGTGCCGTAATCGTCAAGCGAAATGCTCAGGCCCAGCGCGCGCAGCTGGCGCAATCCCTGCGCCGCCTGCGTCATGTCGTCGATGCAGCAGCTTTCCGTCACTTCCAGCTCCAGCAGGCCGGGAGGAATGGCGTGGCGCCGCAGGCAGCCCAGCACGAAGTCAGGCAAGTGCGGCTGGCACAGCTGGCGCGCCGAGACATTCACCGCGACCGGCACCAAAGGCAGGCCAGCCGCGCGCCACTGCGCCAGCTGGCGGCAAGCCGCATCGATGCCCCAGTTGCCCAGCGCCGCGATGGCCTGCGTCTGCTCGGCCAGGCCGATGAATTCGTTCGGGTAGATCAGGCCATGGCGCGGATGCTCCCAGCGCAGCAGTGCTTCCAGGCCGACCAGGCGCAGTTGCGCCGTATCGAACTTGCCCTGGTAGTGAAAGCGGAACTCGCCATCGACGATGGCGCTGTCCAGGCGCGCCTGCAGCTCCCGGCTGCGCGCCGACGCCACCGGTTTGCCTGCCGGCCCAACCCGCGTCTGGCGCCGCGCCCGCCACAGCATGACGCAGCCGAGCCAGAACCTTGCCAGGCGCGCCACTAGGCCAGCAGGCGCGGCGCGGCCGGCACACTGCGGCGCGGCAAGGTGTGCGCCGGCCCCTGCTGCAGGCGAAACACGCTGACCACCTGCAGCAGCTTCGCCGCCTCGCCTTCCAGCGATTGCGACGCGGCCGCCGCCTCTTCCACCAGGGCCGCATTCTGCTGCGTCACTTCATCCATCTGCAGCACCGCCTGGCTGACCTGGCCGATGCCCGTGCTTTGCTCCGCGCTGGCAGCCGTGATGTCGGCCACCATCTGGCTGACGCGGCCCACGGCCTCCACCACTTCCTGCATCGTGGCGCCAGCCTGCGCCACGAGGGCCGCGCCCGCGTCCACCTGCTGCGTGGAATTGGCGATCAGGGCGCGGATATCGCGCGCCGCCGCCGCGCTGCGCTGCGCCAGGTTGCGCACTTCCGTCGCCACGACGGCAAAGCCGCGCCCCTGCTCGCCCGCGCGCGCCGCTTCCACGGCCGCGTTCAGGGCCAAGATATTCGTCTGGAAGGCCAGCATGTCGATCACGCCGATGATGTCGGCGATCTGCGCCGAGGAAGCGCTGATGGCGTCCATGGTATGGATCACCTGCCCGACGGCTTGCCCGCCAGCGCCGGCGATATTCGCCGCCTCGACGGCCAGCATGCTGGCGTGGCGGGCATTGTCCGCGTTCTGCTGCACGGTGGAGCTGAGTTCCTCCATGGCCGACGCCGTCTGTTCGAGCGAGCTGGCCTGCTCCTCGGTGCGCGACGACAGGTCGATATTGCCGGCCGCGATCTGCGACGACGCCGTGGCGATGGTGTCGGTGCCGCTGCGCACCTGCTGCACGATGTCGAGCAGGTTGCCGTTCATGATGCACAGCGCGTCGAGCAGCTTGCCCGTTTCATCGCCGCCGTGGCGGCCGAAGGCCGATGTCAGGTCGCCGGCGGCCACGGTCTGCGCCACGGTCAGGGCATGGCGCAGCGGATTGACGATGCTGCGCGTGACCAGCCAGGCCGTGACGAGCGAAAAGAGCACGGCCAGCGCGCTCAGTGCCAGCATCATGTTGCGCGCCGTGGCGTATTCGTGGCGCACCTGGGCGCCCGCCTCCTCCATCAGGTCATGCTGGTGCGCGATGAGGCTTTCCAGCGCCGCCATGTAGCGCAGCTGGTCGCCTCGCACGGTGCCGAGCAGCAAACTGGTCGCTTCGTCGCGCGCCCCTTCTTCCAGCAGGGCCAGTACCTTGTCGCGCCCGCCGTTGAACGTGGCCCGTGCCTGCGCCACGGCCGCCATCTGCTGGCGGCCCTGCGGCGACAGCACCACCTTGTCCAGCTGCGCCAGGCCCTTTTCCGTTTCGCCGCCCGCCCTGGCGATGGTGGCGCGTTCCTGCGCCAGCTGCTGCGGCTCCGTCATCAGCAGCAGGTTGCGCGAGGAGCGCGCGATGATGTTGACATTCTTGATGATGTCGTTGGCCAGCACGGTTTTCGGATATTTGTCATCGATCACGTCGCGCATGCGCAGTTCCAGGCTGGACAGGCGCAGCATGCCCAGCACGGCGGTCGCCAGCAGCAGCAAGGTCAACAACGCAAAGGAGCAGCGCAGGCGCGTGCCGATTTTCATATTTGCCATCTTTATTCGCATCCTTCAGTGTGGTGCATCGGTCATCGCGCCGGGCTCGCATGCAAGGCTGACGGCAATGGCTGCCGCCTGCCACGAATGGCTGGACGCAGCAGGCGGAGGGGTCAGCCGGGATGTGGCCGAGGCGGGAACAAGGGTGGTACGGCAGGCAGTGTGAGTTATCTCACAAGCAATGTCGCGTTAAGTTTTGAAAAGATTTGCTTAGATGGCAAAACAGCTATTCTTATAACGCTGTTTTTTTAGTAAGTAGTAACCGCAGTGCAAACCTGTGCGCGCATGTGGAAACGGCCGCGCAAGGCGGCCGTCCGGAAGCGCATGCTGGCGCCGTCAATCCGTCAGAACACTTCCCACTCGTCGTCGCGCGGCGCGCTCTGGCGCTGGGATGGCACGGCGTGCAAGGCCGGGCGGCCTGCGGTGGGGCGTGATGCGGGACGCGATGCAGGACCCGCTGCCGGACGCTTCGGCGCGGCGCTGGCCAGCGCGGCGCGCGGCGCGGCCGGCTTTGCGTTCGCGTTTGCGCGCGCGGCAGGCGCCTGGGCGCCATCGAGCTTGAAGACGCTGACCACGTCGGCCAGCTGGCCCGATTGCTCCTGCAGGGATTCGGCCGCGGCGGCCGCCTCTTCCACCAGGGCCGCGTTCTGCTGCGTCACCTGGTCCATCTGGCCGATGGCCTGGTTGATCTGGTCGATGCCCGAGCTTTGCTCCTGCGTGGCCAGGCTGATTTCCGCCATGATGTCCGTCACGCGCTGCACGCTGGAGACGATTTCGGCCATCGTGCTGCCCGCCTCGGCCACCAGCTTGCTGCCCGCGTCGACCGCCACCACGGAGTCGCCGATCAGGGTCTTGATCTCTTTCGCTGCGCCAGCGGATCTTTGGGCAAGATTACGCACTTCCGTCGCCACGACGGCGAAACCGCGTCCCTGCTCGCCCGCGCGCGCCGCTTCCACGGCCGCATTCAAGGCCAGGATATTCGTCTGGAAGGCGATGCCGTCGATGACGGAAATGATGTCGACGATCTTGCGCGACGAGTCGTTGATGGCGTCCATGGTCTGCACCACCTTGCCTACCACTTCACCGCCTTTCACGGCCACGCCCGAGGCGCTCAGCGCCAGCTGGTTGGCCTGCTGGGCATTGTCGGCGTTCTGCCGCACGGTGGACGTCAGCTCTTCCATCGACGACGCCGTCTCTTCCAGCGAACTGGCTTGCTCTTCCGTGCGCGAGGACAGGTCCAGGTTGCCGCTGGCAATTTCCGACGAGGCCGTGGCGATGGTCTCCGTGCCGCTGCGCACCTGGCCGACAATGCTGACCAGGCTGGAATTCATGTCCTTGAGCGCCTGCAGCAGCTGGCCCGTTTCTTCCGTCGTGTGTACCTCGATGTGGCTGGTCAGGTCGCCCGAGGCCACCGTCTGCGCCACTTTCACGGCCGAGTTGATCGGCTGCGTGATGGCGCGCGTGATGTAGGCGGCGCAACCGATGCCCAGGGCGGAGGCCAGCAAGCCGAGGATGACCATCAGGCTTTCCGAGCGGATGACGGCCGCGCTGCCGTCCTTGACGCTGGCATCGGCCACGCCGTTATTGAGCTTGATGATGTCGTTGAGCGTACCTTCGGCCTTGCCGAACAGCGCACGCGAATCCTGGTACTGCTTGTAGAACGCCACGAACAACTCTTTCTGCCGCGGCTCGTCGCGGTTGTCGGCCAGTTGGCGCAGGATGGCGCGCACCTTGTCGTCGTCCGCCTTCCAGGCCGTCCACTCGCCCTGGAAGCGCTGCCACAGCGCGGCTTCCTCGGTGGTCTGCGGCAGCGGTTCGTACAGCTTGCGGCCCGCCTCGATATTGTTCCAGGCCTTGGTGCGCAGCTGCAGCGCTTCCGCGAACTTGTCCTGTGCCTGGTAATTGTTTTCATAGATGGCGGCCGTCAGGGTGGCGGCGGCAACGGCCGTCTGGCCTTCGCTGATCATCATCAAGCCCTGGATCGACGGCAGGCGCACCACGCCGATTTCATTGACGGCGCGGCCCACGGTGGCGATGCCCGTGTAGCCGCTGATGCCCACCACCAGCAAGGCCACCATCATCACGGCGACAAGCGTCGCCAACTTCCATTTGATCAGTAAATTCTTAAACATGGCGAGGTCCTTTATAAAGTCACGAAGACTGCTGGCGAAGTCGGGGCTGGCATGTTCGAGTAAAACAGCTGACACTTGTATAAAGGCGGCGGGGATGGGGCGTACGCTTCGTTACAATTGGCGAGATTTTATAAGTGGAAGCATAGTGGAAAACGGACGCGCTGACAGCTACATACTTGATACAAATCAATATTTCTTTCCTTACTGTGGTGCGCCTTGCACAGTGGCATCGAAAAGCCGTCCAATGCCCTGCTTTGGTGCAAAAAATCCCCGCGCGTCGCTATTGGCTACGCAGTTGATAGTCGTATAAGATGAGCAACAAGCAAACAACAGGCAGACCATGGCTTATCCTATCGAACACAAACTGGTGATCGGGGTCGCTTCCAGCGCCCTATTCGACCTGGCCGAATCGCACCAGGTCTACCTCGACAACGGCCCGGAGGAGTACCGCAAATACCAGGAAACGCATATCGACACGGTCTTGCCGCGCGGCGTGGCCTTTCCCTTCATCCGCCGCTTCCTGAACATCAACAAGCACTATCCGCGCCAGTCGCCCGTGGAAGTGGTGCTGTTTTCGCGCAATTCGCCGGAAACGGGCTTGCGCGTCATGCACAGCATCGCTCACTACGGCCTGGACATTTCGCGCGCCGCCTTCATGACGGGCAAGTCGCCGTATCCCTACCTGCCCGCCTTCAATGCGTCGCTGTTCCTCAGCGCGAATGAAGACGACGTGCGCAGCGCCCTGGCCTGCGACTATCCGGCCGGCCTGGTGCTGCCGTCGCGCACGGAAGACGACGAAAACGACGAGGAACTGCGCGTGGCCTTCGATTTCGACGGCGTGATCGCTGACGACGAAGCGGAAACCGTATTCAAGCGCAATAACGACGTCGATGAATTCCACGCCCATGAAACCCTGAACGTGGGCACACCGCACCGCCCCGGCCCGCTGGCCGGCCTGTTCCAGAAGCTGGCCACCATGCAGCGCCTGGAAGAAAGGGCCCAGCGGCGCGACCCCGGCTATAAAAAGATCCTGCGTATCGCCATCATCACGGCGCGCAACGCCCCCTCGCACGAGCGGGTCGTGACGACCCTGAAAAGCTGGGGCGTGGCGGCAGACGAAACGTTTTTCCTCGGCGGCATGGACAAGTCCCGCGTGCTGGCCGTGTTCAAGCCGCATATCTTCTTCGATGACCAGTTGAGCCACCTCAAATCGGCGGGCGGCACCATCCCGATGGTGCATGTCCCGTTCGGCATTGCGAATGTCCGCGCAGGATAAAACCTGCTGCGCGTCGTGCTTTGTGGCCTGCGATGCTCACCGTACTAAAGTACGGTTGCGCTTCTTAGCCACAAATCACTGCCGCTCACGACGGTTTTCTCAAGCGCGGAGATATAAGTGATGGTCTATAATCTCGCCTGTCGGCGCCGTCACTGGCGGCGCTGCGCGCACCATAGCTGTCCCATTCAACTGCCTCTGCCACTAGTGTCATCGCCTGCATGTCCTTAGACTTAACAAAAGCCCTCCCCAAGCCCGGCAACCGCTATGCGCTGCCCGCCCTGTATGGTTCATCCGACGCCTATGCCCTGGCGCTGGCCGCGCTGGAATTGAAAGCGCGGGGCCAGATGCTGGCCGTGGTGGTGGCGCAGGCCAGCGATGGCCAGCGCCTGCTCGATGAAATCCCGTGGTTTGGCGGCAAGGACCTGCGCTGCCATTTGCTGCCGGATTGGGAAACCCTGCCCTACGACGCGTTTTCGCCGCACCAGGACCTGGTCTCCGAGCGCCTGGCCACCCTGCATGAAATCCAGACGCGCCAGTGCGACGTGCTGATCGTGCCGGCCACCACGGCCCTCGTGCGCCTGGCGCCGCCGTCCTTTTTGGCCGCCTACACCTTCTTCTTCAAGAAGGACGAAAAGCTCGACGAAGCGCGCCTGAAGTCGCAGCTGACCCTGGCCGGCTACAGCCATGTGTCGCAAGTGATGTCGCCCGGCGAATACTCGGTGCGCGGCGGCCTGCTCGACCTGTTCCCCATGGGTTCGGCCTTGCCCTACCGGCTCGACCTGTTCGGCGACACCATCGAGACCATCCGCACGTTTGACGCCGACACCCAGCGCTCGCTGTATCCCGTGCACGAAGTGCGGCTGCTGCCGGGGCGCGAATTCCCCATGGATGAAGCGGCGCGCACCACCTTCCGCAACCGCTGGCGCGAACAGTTCGAAGGCGATCCATCGCGCTCGGTCGTCTACAAGGACATCAGCAGCGGCATCGCCTCGGCCGGCATCGAATACTATCTGCCCCTGTTTTTTGAACAAACGGCCACCCTGTTCGACTACCTGCCACAAGACGCCTCGCTGGCCCTGGTAGGCGAGATCGACGCGGCCATCGGCCGCTTCTGGACCGATACCCAGTCGCGCTACCGCTTTTTGAAGGCGGACCGCGAACGCCCGATCCTGCCGCCCGAATCGCTGTTCCTGTCCGATGAGCAGTTCTTCGGCCTGGCCAAGCCGTATCCGCGCCTGGCGATCGCCAAATCGAACGATGCGCTGGCCTCCGAACTGTCGGCCCCCGTGCCGAACATCGCCGTCAACCGCCGCGCCGACGATCCGCTGGCCAACCTGCGCAGCTATTTGCTGCAAGCGGGCCGCCGCGTGATGATCTGCGCCGAATCGAACGGCCGCCGCGAAACCTTGCAGCAGTACTTCACCGAATACGATCTGCACCTGACGCCGGTGGAAGGCAGCGATGGTTTTTTGCAGTCCGACGCCAAGCTGATGCTGGGCGTGGCGCCGCTGCACGCGGGCTTCGAGCTGTTTACGCCGGAAGGAAATTTATCCTTCATCACCGAGACGGAGCTGTACGCCGGTTCCGGCCGCCGGGTCGGCACCAAGAAGCAGGAAGGCGTGACGCAGGTCGAATCGATGGTGCGCGACCTGTCGGAGCTGAAGATCGGCGACCCCGTCGTGCACATCAACCACGGCATCGGGCGCTACATGGGCCTGACCAGCATGGACCTGGGCGAAGGCGAGACGGAATTTTTGCATCTGGAGTACGCCAAGGACACCAAGCTGTACGTGCCCGTGTCGCAGCTGCACGTCATCTCTCGCTATTCGGGCGCTTCGCCGGAAGATGCGCCGCTGCATTCGCTCGGCTCGGGACAGTGGGAAAAGGCGAAAAAGCGCGCCGCCGAACAGGTGCGCGACACGGCCGCCGAGCTGCTCAACCTGTATGCCCGCCGCGCGCTGCGCCAGGGCCACTCGTTCGAATTCTCGTCGCACGACTACCAGCGCTTCGCCGACAGCTTCGGCTTCGACGAAACGCCGGACCAGGCCGAGGCCATCCACAACGTCATCAAGGACATGACTTCCGGCAAACCGATGGACCGCCTCGTGTGTGGCGACGTCGGCTTCGGCAAGACGGAAGTGGCGCTGCGCGCCGCCTTCATCGCCGTCATGGGCGGCAAGCAGGTGGCCATCCTGGCGCCCACCACCCTGCTGGCGGAACAGCATGCGCAAACCTTCGCCGACCGCTTTGCCGACTGGCCCGTGCGCATCGCGGAATTGTCGCGCTTCCGCAGCGGCAAGGAGATCACGCAGGCGTTCAAGGGCATGGCCGACGGCACCATCGACATCGTCATCGGCACGCATAAACTGCTGTCCGACGACGTCAAGTTTACGCGTCTGGGCCTGGTCATCATCGACGAGGAACACCGGTTCGGCGTGCGCCAGAAGGAAGCCTTGAAGGCGCTGCGCGCGGAAGTGGACGTGCTGACCCTGACGGCCACGCCGATCCCCCGCACCCTGGGCATGGCGCTGGAAGGCTTGCGCGACTTTTCCATCATTGCCACGGCGCCGCAAAAGCGCCTGGCCATCAAGACTTTTGTCCGCAGCGAGGGCGAAGCCATCATCCGCGAAGCATGCTTGCGCGAGCTCAAACGGGGCGGCCAGATCTACTTCCTGCACAACGAGGTGGAAACCATCCAGAACCGCCTGGCCATGCTGACGGAACTGCTGCCCGAGGCGCGCATCGCCGTGGCGCATGGCCAGATGCATGAACGCGACCTGGAAAAGGTCATGCGCGACTTCGTCGCCCAGCGTTTCAACATCCTGCTGTGCACGACGATCATTGAAACCGGCATCGACGTGCCGACGGCGAACACCATCATCATGCACCGCGCCGACAAGTTCGGCCTGGCGCAGCTGCACCAGCTGCGCGGCCGGGTGGGACGCTCGCATCACCAGGCCTACGCCTACCTGCTGGTGCACGACGTGCAAGGCCTGACCAAACTGGCGCAGCGCCGCCTGGACGCCATCCAGCAGATGGAAGAACTGGGCAGCGGCTTTTACCTGGCCATGCACGACCTGGAAATCCGCGGCGCCGGCGAGGTGCTGGGCGAGAGCCAGTCGGGCGAGATGACGGAAATCGGCTTCCAGCTGTATTCGGACATGCTCAACGAAGCCGTGCGCTCGCTGAAAGCGGGCAAGGAGCCGGACCTGGCGGCGCCGCTGGCGTCCACCACCGAGATCAACCTGCACGTGCCGGCCCTGCTGCCGGCCGACTTCTGCGGCGACGTGCACGAGCGCCTGTCGATCTACAAGCGCCTGGCCAACTGCGCCACGCAGGACAAGATCGACGATATCCAGGAAGAGCTGATCGACCGCTTCGGCAAGCTGCCCGACGCCGTCAAGGCCCTGGTGGAGACGCACCGCTTGCGCATCGCGGCGAAAACCGTGGGCATCGTCAAGATCGACGTGCATGGCGAGGCGGCCACCCTGCAATTCATGGCCAAGCCGCCCATCGACCCGATGCGCATCATCGACTTGATCCAGAAGAACCGCCATATCAAGCTGCATGGCCAGGACAAGCTGAAAATCACGGCCGCCATGCCGGACCTGGCTGCGCGCGTGACGCAGATCAAGACCACCATCAAGCAATTGACGGTGTAGACCATTTCGACAATCTATGCAGGACTGCCCCATGACCAATACCAAGACCATCACCATGAATCTGATCCTGCAGGGCCTGGACGGCGATAGCGCCCGCCTCGAGCGCATCGCCGCGCTGGCCGCGCCCACGTCCATCACGCGCCTGGGACCGAACGCCGTGCGCTGCGAGCAGATCGCCTATTCGCCGGCGCTGCGCCCCACCATCGAAGTGGCGGCCCAGGCGGCGCAGCTGGACGCCACCTACATGATGGGCCAGCGCGAACTGAGTGAATTCAAGCTGGTGGCGATGGACATGGATTCGACCCTGATCACCATCGAGTGCATCGATGAAATCGCCGACATGCAGGGATTGAAACCGCAAGTGGCGGCCATCACGGAAGCGGCCATGCGCGGCGAACTCGATTTTAGCGCCAGCCTGAAGCAGCGCGTGGCCCTGCTCGAAGGCCTCGACGCATCGGCCCTGCAGCGCGTCTACGACGAGCGCCTGAAACTGTCGCCGGGCGCGCAAGCCATGCTGGCGGCCGTGCAGAAGGCCGGCCTGAAAACCCTGCTGGTGTCGGGCGGCTTCACCTTCTTCACCGAACGCCTGAAAGAGCGCCTGGGCCTCGACTACACGCACGCGAACGAACTGGAAATCGTCGACGGCAAGCTGACGGGCAAAGTCCTCGGCGGGATCGTCGACGCGGAAGAAAAGCAGCGCACGGTGGAGCGCGTGTGCAAGGAGATGGGCATTTCGCCGTCTGAAGCCATCGTCATGGGCGACGGCGCCAACGACTTGAAAATGATGGGCATCGCCGGCCTGTCCGTGGCCTTCCGTGCCAAGCCCGTGGTGCGCTCGCAGGCCGACGTGGCGCTGAACTTCGTGGGACTCGATGGCTTGCTCAACGTATTGACCTGAGTTGGCGTATCTGGCGGACGGTGCGCGCACGATGGCATAAGTTTGCTATATTGCAAACTTATGTTCATCCCGCCAACCGATCGTGAAAGTACACCGCATGCCGCCACCGCTGCCAGAAGAGATACAACGCCACCTGGATGTGTTTGTCGCCGCCGCGCACAGCGCGTTTGGTGACGACCTTGCCGCCGCCGTGCTGTTTGGCTCGGCCGCCGATGGCCAGGTACGCGCCACCTCCGACGTCAACCTGCTATTACTGCTCAAGCGCTTTACGCCGCAGGCGGCCGATGCGCTGCGCGGGCCCTTGCGCCTGGCGCACGCCGCCATCGATTTGCAGGTGATGTTCCTGCTCGAGAGTGAATTGACGCAGGCCGCCGACGCCTTCGCCGTCAAGTTCGCCGACATCATCGCGCGCCACAAGGTGCTGCATGGCCTTGACCCTTTCGCCAGCCTGCACACCAGCCGCGACGCCGTGCTGCGCCGGCTGCGGCAAGTGCTGCTGAACCAGCAGGTGCGCATGCGCGAACGGTATATGCTATTGAGCCTGAATGAGGAACAGCTGGCCGGCGCCATCGCCGACGCGGCCGGTCCGCTGCGCGCGGCGGCGGCCTCGCTGGCGCAGCTGGAGGGCAAGTCTGCGCTGTCCGGCAAGCAGGCGCTCGAAGCGTTTGTCGACCAGCTGGGCGACCCTGCCCTGCATTCCGCCTTGCAAGCCATGTCGGCGGCGCGCGAAACGGCGCGCCTGGCACCGGGGCAGGCCCTGCCCGCCTTTGCGGGCTTGATGACGATTACCGGACACTTGCGCGAACACGCGGAGCAGATGCGGTGAACGGCCTCAATCCCTTTGACTGGAGCGGACCCTGGTTCCTGCTCGCCTACCTGATCTTCGGCCTGCTCGTGTACTACCTTGCGCGCGAGCTGCTGATCCGCCAGGAGCTGCGCAATCCGCATGCCAAGCTGTCGCTGGCCGACGATCCCTACCGCATCGCCTTCCTGCGCGGCGGCGCCCTCGAAGCCGTGAAAATTGCCGCCATCGTGCTGGTCGACCGCGGCTTGCTGCGCGCCGATGGCCCGCTGCTGGAAACAGCCAGCGCCGACAGCCTGCGCTTCGCCAATCACGACATCGAGCGCGACGTGCTGCGGCTGTACCTGGGCCGCCAAGGCCACAGCAGGGAACTGGCCGAGCAGGCAGACACGCTGCCGTCGTGCCGCGCCTACCTGGATTCCCTGAAGTGGCAGGAATTGCTGGTCGGCCCGCGGCTGCTGCGCCGGCGCGCACGCATCACCGGGGCCGCGCGCTACCTGCTGCTGACGGTGGCCGCCGTCAAGGCCGTCATCGCCATCAGCCGCCAGCACTACAACCTGCTGTTCCTGGCGCTGCTGCTGGTGATATTCCTGCTCATGCTACGCGGCTTGCGCACCCAGGCGACCAGCTGGAGCGCGCAGCGGCTGCTGACCGACTTGCGCATGCTGTTTGGCCGCCTGAACATGCGTTCGTCGCGCCTGAACGCAGGCAGCAGCAGCGCCGACATGGCCCTGCTGGCCGCCATCTTCGGCCTCGGCGCCCTGCCCTTGTCCGTGTACGCCTATGTCGCCGAACTGTACCCGGTACCCCGGCAAAACACGGGCAGCGACTCCTCGTCCAGCAGCTCGGGCGACTCGTCATCGGGCGGTGGCGACGGCGGCGGCGATGGCGGCGGTTCTTCCGGCGGCTGTGGCGGCTGCGGCGGTGGCTGTGGCAGCTAGCAAGGGCGCCACGCGCGACCGCGTCGGCCTGGGCTGGCGCGGCGAACTGGCTTCCGGCATCCTGTCCAACCTGGCGCACATCGACGTGCTGGAAGTGATCGCCGACGATTATTACCGCGCCTCGCGCGCCGGCATCGCCGCCTTGCGCAGCCTGGCGCGCCAGGTGCCGGTCAGCCTGCACGGCGTCGGCATGGGGCTGGCCTCGACGATTACCGCCGACCCGCGCCGCCTGCATGCGATGGCGCGCCTGATGCGAGAGGTGCAAGCCGAATCGTGGTCCGAGCACCTGAGTTTCGTGCGCGCCGGCGGCGTGGAAATCGGCCACCTGGCGGCGCCGCCGCGCACGCCGCAGAGCGCCGCCGGCGCGATCGCCAATATCGCGCTAGCCACGCGCATCGTCGGCAGCGCGCCGCTGATGGAAAACATCGCCACCCTGGTCCAGCCGCCGGCCAGCACCCTGGATGAAGCCGAGTGGGTGGCGCAGATTATCCACGGCGCGCAAGTACCGCTGCTGCTCGACCTGCACAACCTGTATGCGAATGCCGTCAATGCTGGCGAGGCGCCGGAGGAACTGCTGCTGCGCGTGCCGCTGCACAGGGTCGGCGCCGTGCACCTGAGCGGCGGCCACTGGATAGCCGCGCCGGGCGGCGGCCAGCGCCTGCTGGACGACCATCTGCACGACGTGCCGCCCGAAGTCTTCGCTTTATTGACCGTGCTGGCGCGCCATGCGCCGCAACCGTTGACGGTGATCCTCGAACGCGACGGCAATTACCCGTCGTTCGAGCACGTGCTGGAGCAGCTGGAACTGGCGCGCGCCGCCTTGCGCGCGGGGCGAAGCGCATGAGTTCGCCCGCACTGGAAACTTATCTGGCAAGGCTGTACACGGACGACGCCCTGCATGACGCCTTCCTGCTCGATCCACGTGCGCAAGCCTTGCTGCAAGGCTTGTCGCCAGAGGAAGCGGAGGCGATGGCGGCGATGGACCGCGTCGGCCTGCAGATGGCGGCGGCCAGTTATCGCGCCAAGCGTTCCGCACACGGTAACAGGGCCAGGCCGGCGCAACCCTGGTGGCGCCGGCTGCTGCAAGCCTGGCGCTGAGCGCCCGCTACAGCTGCCACATACGCAGCGGCAGCAGTCCCCACCAGGCCAGCACCAGCAGCAGCTGCAAGGCCGCCAGCAAGGCGACCCAATCCCATTTCGCCCACGAACCCGCCTCGGCCGCCGTGCCGCGGCTGCGCCAGCAGCGCGCCAGGCCGAACGCCGTCGCCAGCGGCAGCGCGCCCGTCGCCAGCGCCAGCAGCACGCTGGCGATGGTGACGTCGCCCAGGCGCAGGTAGGACTGGAAATAAAAGAACGGCAGCGGCAGGAGCAGCGCCAGCAGCGACAGCAAGGGCGCGAACAGATGGTCGCCCCGCTCCAGGCTGCGCAGCGCGGCGCGCCACACGCCCACCACCAGTACGTACAGCAAGCCGGCAACGCCCAGCGCCAGGCTGCCCCACAGCACCAGCATGCGCAGCATCGACGCGCGCTCGTAGCTGCGCAAGCCATCGCTGAGCACATGCTTGCCATCCTCCTGCATCAGCACGTGCGACGGCGTGCTGCGGTCGCTGGCACGGAACAGCAAGCCGCCCACCGGTTCCAGTTCCTTCGGCTCGCCCTGGAACGGGATCAGGAACAGCGATTCGCCATCCCATTTCAGGCGCGTAAAGCCGAAGACGGCATCGACCCAGGCCATGCTCGCCATGGGGCTGGGCGACGGCACATACACGCCCTGCCAGTTTTCCACCGTGGGCGCGGGCGTGCCGCGCGGGGCCGGCGCGCGCAGCGGCAGTTCCAGGTCGCGTAGCAGCAGGCGGTTGAAGCGTTCATAGTCGGCCTGCTCGGCATCTGTATTGAAGGCCACGAAAAACGCGCTGTCCTGTTCCGGATAGATGCACAGCATGGCGCGGAAACCCACGGCCGTGCCAGGGTGGCAGGCGCCCACCACGTTGTGGCGGTCGCGCACGGCCAGCGCCAGGCCGTGGCCCGTTGCCAGGCCCGCCTGCGCCGCATCCGTGCCGGCCGGTTCGGACAGGGCGCCCATCAGCGCCAGGTCGATGAAGCGCTTGCCCTGCAGCTTGCCATCGCCCATCAGGAATTGCGCCAGCTTGCCCATGTCGGCCGCCGTGGTGGTAAATTGCGCGGCCGGACGCAGGTACTGGGGCACGGCCGGCTGCGCCACGCCATGCTCGAAATGGCCCATGGCCAGGCGCGGATCCGCATGCGGACCCGCCTGCTTGCTCATTTGCGTACTCATTTGCGTAACATAGGCAAACGTGCTGTCCGCCATGCCCAGCGGCTGCAGCAGCTGCGCATCGAGGTAGCGTTCATACGGCTGGCCCGTGACTTTCTCGATCACCATGCCCAGCAAGCCATACCCCATGTTGGAGTACGCATAGCGGCTGCCGGGCCGCGCGCGCACGCGCAGCAGATTGCGGCCCCCGTCAAAGGCCTCGGCCAGCGGCGTCTCCGGCGCCGGGTTCAGACTGAACGCCTGCCAGAAGCGCACATTATCGAGGCCCGAGGTATGCGCCAGCAGGTGGCGGATGCGCACGGGGTCGCTGGCTTGCCACGGATTTTTCAGCGCCAGTTCCGGCAGCACCTGCTGCAAGGGCGTGTCGAGCGTGAGCCGGTCTTCGCTGACCAGGCGCAAGATGCCCAGCGCCAGCGCCACCTTGCCCACGGAGCCCACCTGCATGCGCGTGTCCGCCTGCATGGGTATTTTCTTGGTGGCATCGCGCAAGCCGGACGCGCCGACCTTGACTGTTCCGTCAGGCAAGACTTCACTCCAGACGGCGCCCGCCAGGCCCTCTTCCTTTAAGCCAGCGGCAAACTCCGCTTCCAGGGGGGCGGCGGCGTGGGCCGCGGTGGCACACAGCAGCAAGGCCGGCAAGGCCGGCAAGGCCTGGCGCAGCCATGACCTGGCGCGCGCGGCCAGGGTGGGATAACGATCTCGTTTCAACAATGTATTCTGCCTTTTTGCATGGACTGCGCTCCCGTGCCGCTTTGCTTGTTACAATTAAAAATTGAGCAACGACGGGAGCTTTCATGTCACAAGATATTATTTTGGATACCCAACTCCAGCAGACCAAGAACCTGGCCTGGTGGTTGTACCTGATACATGGCGCCAGCTTTGTGTTTTCGCTGGGCGCATTTTCCTTCATTCCGCTCATCATCAATTATGTGAAGCGGGACGAGGCGGCCGGGACCTTCGTGCACAGCCATCACAGCTGGATGATCCGTTCCTTCTGGTGGTATGCGGCCTGGATCGTCGTCGGCGCCATCCTGTGGATCACGCTGATCGGCATTCCGCTGGCACTCATCGTGTGGGGCGTGGCCTGGCTGTGGAAAGCCTACCGCTTGCTGCGCGGCTTCCTCGACCTGAACAACAACAAGCCCGTGCCCATGTAAAAGGTGCTTCGCGGCAAGCCAACGGCTTGCCGCTGCCTACATCGCCGCGAACGCCCGTTCGATATCGGCGATCAGATCCTGCGGATCTTCCAGTCCCACGTTCAGGCGCACCAGCTGGCCCGGCAACTTCCAGCCCTTGCGCATGGCCGCGATGCGGTACGGCATCACCAGGCTGTTTGCGCCACCCCAGCTGTAGCCAATCTTGAACAACTGCAGGGCATCGACGAAGCGGTCCGTCTGCGCTTCCGTGTAGCGGGCATCGAACAGCACGGAAAACAGGCCGCCCGCGCCCGTGAAATCGCGCTGCCAGATGGCGTGGCCGGGGCAATCCTCGAAAGCCGGATGCAGCACCGTGGCAATTTCGCTGCGTCCCTTGAGCCAGGCGGCCACCGTGCGCGCGCCCGCATCGTGGGCGTCAAAGCGCAGTTTCATGGTGGGCAAGCCGCGCAGCAGCAGGTAGGCGTCGTCCGCCCCCACGCCCATGCCCAGACGCATGTGCGCCTGCGCCAGGCGGTCGTGCAGCGCCCGCTCGCGCGTAATGAGCGCGCCCATGAGCACATCGGAGCCGCCCGACTGGTATTTCGTCAGCGCCTGCATGATGATGTCCACGCCCAGCTCAAAGCCGCGCAGGGCCAAGCCGGCCGACCAGGTGTTGTCCAACGCTACCAGCACGCCGCGCGCGTGGGCGGCTGCGCAGATGGCGGGCAAGTCCGGCACTTCCATCGTCACGGAACCGGGCGCTTCCGTCCAGATGAGCTTGGTATTCTCCTGGATCAAGCCGGCGATGCCGGCGCCGATGAGCGGATCGTAATAGCGGGCCGTGATACCGAAGTCCTGCGACAGCCAGCGTCCCAGTTCGCGGTTCGGGTTGTAGATATTTTCCGGCAACAAGACGTCGTCGCCCGTTTTCAGCAGGGCAAAGTCCGCCATGGCGATGGCCGCCAGGCCCGACGGCGCCAGCAGGCAATATTTGCCCCCTTCGATCTCGGCCAGCCGCGCTTCCAGCGTGAAGGTGGTGGGCGTGCCGTGCAAGCCGTAGGTATAGGCATTCTTCTCTTTCCAGTCGCCCGAGCGCATGGCCGCCACATCCTTGAACAGCACGGTCGAGGCGTGATGTATGGCGTTGGGAAACGCGGCAAAGCCTTGCGGCGCCTGGTAATCGCTGTGGATCAGCGCGGTTTGCGGAGATTTGGGTGTGGTCATGGTGTCGGCAAATAAAAAAGCGGACTGCAATAATTGCGATCCGCCTTGATTGTAAGGGCTTTGCTCAGAAACCGCCGTACAACTGGCGTCAGGCGCATGGTGTATGAAAGAATAAATCCGATAGTGGCTTAATATTAATCATGTATTATTTGCATGCTTTATTTTTAATATTTTGAATTTATACATTTCAATCTGAAGGGATACCCCATGTTGAGAAATGCAGTACTGGCTTGCGCCCTGGCCGCGGCCACGACGACGGCGCTGGCCGCTCCGGCCACGCCTTACCTGGTCAATTTTTCCTATACCGGTTTTTATGATGACTTGAACGGCGGCGCATGGAACCCCGACTTGCGCCTGGAAGGAAGCTTTAATGTCAACAATGCCAATGGCGACAATATCATCACGAAAAACGAAGCCTACAACCTGGTGTTCAATGGACAGAACTACTACCACGACTGCAACAATGGCAATATCTACATGCGCTGCGGCGTCAATGTACTGGAGTATTCGGCTGAAGGCGGCTTGAAGATTTCAGCGTATTTCACCGGCAGCTATCCCGATACCATCGATTTTGGCACCTTGAAGACGGGCGACTCTTTCGCCTACACCTATTACCATCCTTTCGATCCCGGTTCGAATAGCATCCGCGTACGCTGGTCGCCCGACACCAGGCTGACGATCAGTCCCGTGCTGGTCCCCGTACCCGAACCTGAAACCTATGCCATGCTGATGCTGGGCCTGGCCGGTATCGCTTGGATGCAGCGCCGGCGCCGCGCCATTTAACACACGAAAAAAAAGAGGGACCGCCAACTGGCGATCCCTCTTTGCAGAACAACATCAACGCGATCAGTCAACCAAGACAGCGTTACTCTGCAGCACCCCACAGGTCATGCGCATCTGCGGACGTAATTGTGACATCGACGAACTGGCCGACCGCCAGCTTGCGGTGCGGCTCGAATGGCGGCTTCACATACACGACGCCATCGATTTCCGGCGCGTCGGCGGACGAACGGCCCACGCCGCCGGAGCGGGTGACTTCATCGATCAGCACACGCACGGTCTTGCCGACCTTGGCTTGCAAGCGTTTCTTGGAAATTTCTTCCTGCAGCAGCATCACGCGGCCGCGGCGCTCTTCGCGCAGCTCTTCCGGCACGGGGTTGGCGATAGCGTTGGCGGTCGCGCCTTCGACAGGCGAATAGGCGAAGCAGCCGAGGCGATCGATCTGCGCTTCCTTGAGGAAGTCCAACAAGTACTCGAATTCCGCTTCCGTTTCGCCTGGAAAACCGGCGATGAAGGTCGAGCGTATCGTCAGGTCCGGATTGATGGCGCGCCAGGCCTGGATGCGGTCGAGGTTTTTCTCGCCGCTGGCCGGGCGCTTCATGCGCTTGAGCACGTCAGGGTGCGCATGCTGCATCGGAATGTCGAGGTAAGGCAGGATGTGGCCACCGCTCATCATCGGGATGATCTGGTCCACGTGCGGGTATGGATACACATAGTGCAGGCGCACCCAGGCGCCATAGGACTTGGCCAGTTCGCCCAGCGCTTCCGTCAGCTGCGTCATGTGGGTTTTCACGGGACGGCCATTCCAGAAGCCGGAACGGAATTTCACGTCCACGCCATACGCCGAGGTGTCTTGCGAAATGACCAGCAATTCCTTGACGCCGGCCTTGAACAGGTTTTCCGCTTCGATCATCAGTTCGCCGATCGGACGCGAGACGAGGTCGCCGCGCATCGATGGGATGATGCAGAAGCTGCAACGGTGGTTGCAGCCTTCGGAAATTTTCAGGTAGGCATAGTGCTTCGGCGTCAGCTTGACGCCTTGCGGCGGCACCAGGTCGAGGAATGGCGCATGCGGTTTCGGCAGGTGAAAGTGGACGGAATCCATCACTTCGGCCAGCGCGTGCGGGCCCGTGACGGACAGCACTTTCGGGTGCACCTTCATGATGATGTCGTCGCCGGCAGCATCTTTCTTGGCGCCCAGGCAACCGGTCACGATCACTTTGCCGTTTTCAGCCAGCGCTTCGCCGATGGCGTCGAGCGACTCTTGCACGGCAGCATCGATAAAACCGCAGGTATTGACGATCACCAGATCGGCGCCAGCGTAGGATTTCGCCGTTTCGTAGCCTTCGGCGCGCAGTTGGGTCAGGATTTGTTCGGAGTCGACCAGCGCTTTCGGGCAGCCGAGCGAGACAAAGCCCACTTTCGGCGCCGCACCTGGCATGGCCAGCATGGCCTCGGGCTGGGCGGAAGGAACGGGAATACGGTGAATTTCAGACATAGTTGGCAGCTAGTAAAATGGTGAGGCGAATCGGCTATTGTACCCCGAGCCGCCCCTTGCTGGCAGAACTATGCTGTTTTGATGACGCCAATACAACTACCAGGCGACCGAATCGCCCGGTGAGTGTATCGGATCGATTACTTTTTGTCGGTTGGAGGAACCGGCGGCACGAACGGGAAGGTGCCGAACAGATTCTTGCTCTGGCTTTGCATCTGTTCCTGCATCTGCACGAACAGGCTCTTGCTCTGGTCGATGTAGTTGTTCATCATGCCTTGCATCATCGGGCCCTGGACATTCATGAACTGGGTCCACATTTCCGGGCTGAATGGCTTGCCTTCGAAACTGCCGGCCGACGTGCCCGTGAATTTGTGCTGGATATCGGTGAACGCTTGCACGTTCTTTTCCAGGTAGGATCCCATCATGCCCTGCATGGCGTGGCCATAGTAGCGGATGATCTGCGACAGCACGCTGCTCGAGAACATGGGCGCGCCATTCGCTTCCTCTTCCAAAATGATTTGCAGCAAGATGCTGCGCGTCAAATCTTCATTGGATTTGGCATCGACGACGGTAAACACCTCATTGTCCAACACCAGCTGCTTGACGTCCGTCAAGGTGATGTAGGAACTGGTTTGCGTGTCATACAGACGGCGGTTGGGATATTTTTTAATCAGGCGGTCTATACTTTTTTTTGCACTACTCATCACAAGTTCCACTTATTGCGCCGCAGCGCATACTGAGTTAATCCGAAAAAAAAGCGAACGTGGGTCCGCTTTCGCACCTGCCTACGTTTTCCATTATAGAGTGGAAAACGGCTCCATTGCACATCAGGGTAGTAGATTCCCGCATTTATTGCAACGCAACTAAAAGTAGATTCTTGACAAGACCGGAGATTACGCCGGTCTTGCCAGGCCAGAAGCTTTTGTAAACTAGTCCGCCCTGACTTTAACATACCGCCCCGGCGCCGGCTCGATTGCCGCGTGGCGTTTGTTGCCCGGCTTGCCAGGCGCCTTGACCTGCGCGCCGCCGTGTTCGGCCAGGAAGGCCGCCCATTCGGGCCACCAGCTGCCCACGTGCTCGGTCGCGCCTTCCATCCACTGCTCGGCAGTCAAGGGCTTGGCTTTCGCCGTGCGGGCGCCTTTGCCTGCGTCATTGCTCCAGTAGCTGCGTTTTTTCTTCGAGGCAGGATTGATCACGCCGGCGATGTGGCCCGAAGCGCCGAGGATGAAGCGGTTGGCTTTCGGTTTTTTCGGGTTCAGCACGGCCGTACTGGCATACGCCGCGCCCCACGGCACGATATGGTCTTCGCGCGAACCGTAGATGAAAGCGGGCGCGTCGATACTGCTCAGGTCGACCTTTTCCCCGGCCACCGTCAGCTTGCCCGGCACTTTCAAGCTGTTTTCCAGGTAAGTGTTGCGCAGATACCAGCAGAACATGGGGCCAGGCAAGCCGGTGCCATCGCCATTCCAGTACAGCAAGTCAAACGCGGGCGGCTCCTTGCCCTTCAGATAATTCGACTGCACGTAGTTCCACACGAGGTCGTTCGGTCGCAGGCTGGAGAAAGTGCTGCCCAGGTCGCGGCCCGACATCAGGCCGCCCTTGGCCAGGGTTTGCTCGCGCAGCGCCACCTGCGGCTCGTCAATAAAGACGTCGAGCGCGCCCGTGTCGCAGAAATCGAGGAAGGTGGTCAACAGGGTCAGGCTGGCGGCCGGATTCTCGCCCCGCGCCTTGAGCACGGCCAGCGCCGTCGAGACGATGGTGCCGCCGACGCAAAAGCCAAACATATTGAGCTTGTCCTGGCCGCTGATTTCCTGCGTAACCTGGATGGCTTCGATCACGCCTTGCTCGACGTAATCGTCCCACGTCAGGTGCTGCATACTCATGTCCGGATTGCGCCAGGACATCAGAAACACGGTATTGCCCTGCTCCACCGCATAGCGCACGAGCGAATTTTCCGGCTGCAAGTCAAGGATATAGAATTTATTGATGCATGGCGGCACCATCAGCAGCGGCCGCTGGTGTACCGTGGGGGTGCTTGGCGTGTACTGGATCAGCTGGAACAAGGCATTTTCAAACACCACCGTACCCGGCGTGGTGGCCACGTTGCGGCCCACTTCGAAGGCCGATTCGTCGGACTGCGAGATGCGGCCCTTGCCCATATCGGCCAGCATATTGCTCAAACCCTTGGCCAGGCTTTCACCCTTGGTCTCGATCAGGGTTTGCTGGGCGTCGGGATTGGTAGCGAGAAAGTTGGCGGGCGACATGGCGTCGACGATTTGCTGCACGGCAAACGCAATCTTTTGCTTCTGGTGCGGCGTCGCTTCCACGGCGTCGGCCATGGCGCTGAGAAACTCCGCGTTCAGCAGGTAGGCAGCCGCATTGAAAGCCGACAGGGGGCTGGCGTGCCAGGCAGGTGCGGAGAAACGGCGGTCTTTCAGCTCCGGCGCCTTGCCGGCCATAAAGTCGGCCCACAAGCCCGTCAGCTTGGCCACGTAGGCATTTTTCAGTTGCTCGATCGCTTCCGGCTTGATGCTGGCGCCCGCATCCTGCAAAATGCCGGCAATCGGATTGCCCTGGGGCTGCGGTACCATGTTGAACCACGTCTTCCACTGTTCAGGATTGCTGATCTGCGCCATCCATTCCTTGGTCATCATTTGAGGATCGGGCATGTTCATAGCTATATAAATCCATTCAAGAATTGATAAATAATTACTTCCGGGCCACCTGCATGCAAACTCTTACTGACTGCCAATACCAATGATGCTCATGACCGCTGTTGCCTGGATCTATGTCGTCGGCCTCATGGCGCTGACGGAACCGTCCATCGTCGCCGGGGTGATGACCTTCGTGCTGTACTGCGTCATCCCGCTGTCCATCCTATTCTATCTGACGGGCTCAAGGAGACGCAAACGCAAGGCGGCGCGCATCGCGGAACTGCAGGCCCGCGCGCTGGCCTCAGCAGACGATAAAACAAAAACGGCAGACACATAAGTGTCTGCCGTGCAGATTATTTGCGCCAGATCAAGCTGGCCTGTCGTCCCGTGACGCCATCGCGCCGGTACGAGTAAAACTGCGCCGCATCGCTGACGGTGCAATATTCCCCGCCCGCCACTTGCGCCACGCCATCGCGCAGCAGCATGGTGCGCGCCAGCGCATAGATGTCGGCCAGGTACTTGCCCGGCTTGCCAGCGATGGCGGCGAAGGCGGAGCTCAATACTTGCCGCTCAACATCATCGCGCGCGCCGTCGCGGAACGCTTGCAGCACGTCGTGTCCCACTTCGAATTGCTGCGGACCAATGGCAGGCCCCAGCCAGGCAAGGATATCCGTCGCGCCCTGCGCCCGCATGCTGTCCACCGTGCGCTGCAAGACGCCATTGGCCAGGCCGCGCCAGCCCGCATGGGCCGCACCCACGACCATACCATCCGTCGAGCAGAACAGCACCGGCAGGCAATCGGCCGTCATCACGACGCACACGGCACCAGGCTGCGTGGCCACGCTGGCGTCGGCATCGGGCACGCAACCGTCCAGCTTCCCGGCATCGGCCACGGCCACGCCATGCACCTGCGACAGCCAGGCCGGCTGCGCTGGCAAGACGGTCGCCAGCCGCGCGCGGTTGGCCAGCACATGCGCAGGATCATCGCCCACGTGCGTGCCCAGGTTCAAGCCGCCACCGCCCTGCCCGTCACCATACGGACCCTGGCTGACGCCGCCCGCGCGCACGGTCGCCAGCGCGCCCACGTTCGCGGGCAAGCCTGGCCAATGGGGCGTGATATAAGGCAAGGCAGCCGTCATCAGACCTGTTCCGGCTCGGGAATGCCGGCGGTGGCGATCAGCTGAGCGAAATCATCGGCCAGCGGCACGATCCACTCGCACGCTTCCAGGGTGCCCGGATGCACGAGGCCCAGGCGACGCGCCTGCAGTGCCTGGCGCGAGAAGACGGACACCAGGTGCTGCTTGCCGTACACGTAGTCACCGACCAGCGCAAAACCCAGGTGCTGCATGTGCACGCGGATCTGGTGCGTGCGGCCTGTTTCCAGGCGGCATTGCATCAGGCTCACAGGACGGCGATCGAGTTCGCCGCTGCCGATCAATTCATAGTGCGTGATGGCAGGCTTGGCGGTGAAATTCTCCGAGACGGCCATCTTGACGCGGTCGCGCGGGTGGCGCGCGATGGAGGCATCGATGGTGCCCGCCATTTTCGGCGTGCCCCACACGAGCGCGAAATACTCGCGCTTGACGGTGCGCGCCTGCAACTGGCGCACCAGGTCCGTTTGCGAAGCGAGGGTCTTGCCGACGACCATCAGGCCGCTCGTATCCTTGTCCAGGCGGTGCACGATGCCCGCGCGCGGCACGCCCGCCAGCTGCGGGCAGTGGTGCAGCAAGCCGTTGAGCAAGGTGCCCGACCAGTTGCCAGGGCCCGGATGGACGACCAGTCCGGCCGGTTTGTTGATGACGATGATATGCTCATCTTCGTGCACGATGTTCAATTCCATCGCTTCCGGCTTAAAAGCCTCGTCTTCCGGCGCGCTTTGCGGCAGAATGACGATCTTCTCGTCGCCATAGGCGGTCATGTTGCGTTTGGCAACTTTTCCATCGACGGTCACGAAACCGGCTTCCAGCCACAATTGCAAGCGGCTGCGCGAGTATTGCGGCACCAGCTGGGCGATGACTTTATCGAGGCGGTGGCCGCAGGCGTCCGGCGTCAGTTCCAATGTAATCGGGGCCATTTCCTCGAAGACGTCGTCGGCGGCAAAATCGCCGTCAAACGCCTCTTCGGCAGCATGGTCAGAAAGGGAGTCAAACGCGGGGTCAGCCAAATTAGGCTTCGGAGTTAATATCACAGCATTCCCATCGGCTATAATCAGCCTATTGTAAAATCTTGGTTAAAACCTTCTTGCAAAACGTCATGCAAAAAAAATTATCGTTGGTAGTCGCTTCAGTCGTTCTGCTCGGCATGTCCGCTTGCAGCTTGTTGCCTGAAAAAGTGGATGAGACCAAAAACTGGTCCGTTACGAAATTATACTCGGAGGCGCGTGAAGAAATGGCCGGGCAGCACTATGAAGCTGCAATCGGCCTGTTCCAGAAGCTGGAGGCTAACTATCCTTTCGGCAACTATGCTCTGCAAGCGCAGATGGAGATCGCTTACGCGTATTATAAGTCGGGAGACCAGGCGCAGGCACTGGCTGCCGTCGAACGCTTCATCAAGTTGCATCCGAACCACGCCAATGTAGACTATATGTACTACTTGCGTGGCCTGATCAGCTTTAACGACCAGATCAGCTTCCTGAACTTCCTGTACGAGCAAGACCCGACCGAGCGCGACCCGAAAGCTACGCGCGAAGCGTTTGCGGCCTTCAAGCAACTGGTCGACAAGTTCCCAAATAGCAAATACGCGCCCGATTCGCTGGCCCGCATGAACTATTTGATCGATGCCATGGCGAAATACGAAGTGCACGTGGCGCGCTATTACTTCCGCCGCGGCGCCTACCTGGCCGCCGCCAACCGCGCGCAAACGACGGTCAGCGACTTCCGTGCCTCGCCGGCCATCGAAGAAGCGCTGTTCATCATGTACCGCTCGTATGACAAGCTGGGCTTGACCGACTTGCGCGACGATGCCTTGCGCGTGCTGACCAAGAACTACCCGAACACGGCATTCCTCAGCCCGGAAGGGGTGAACAAGGAACGCAAGTGGTGGAAATTCTGGCAGTAAGCTGCAATAAAAAACCGGGCTAGCCCGGTTTTTTTACTTATTCGCCAACCTTGCGCCGGAACACCCAGCTCGTATCGTTCGACGCTTCCGGCACGAAACCATAGCCATCGACATCGAATTGCTTCAGCTGCTGCGGGTCGCGGATCTGGTTGACTGCCGCATAGCGGGCCAGCATGCCGCGCGCGCGCTTGGCGTAGAACGAGATGATTTTATACTTGCCGTTCTTCCAGTCCTCGAACACGGGCGCGATGACGGGCACGTCCAGCTGGCGCGGCTTGACGGATTTAAAATATTCTTCGGAAGCAAGATTGACCAGCACCTTGGCGCCCTGCTCCCTGGCCGTGCGGTTCAGTCCATTGGTGATGGTATCGCCCCAGAACGCGTACAAATCCTTGCCGCGCGTCGTCGACAGCCGCGTGCCCATTTCCAGGCGGTGCGGGTGGATCAGGTCCAGCGGGCGCAGCAAGCCGTACAGGCCTGACAGGATGCGCACGCGCGACTGGGCATAGTCGAGCTGGGCCGGCTGCAGGCTGCGGGCCTCGAAACCGGCATACACGTCGCCATTGAAAGCCATGATGGCCTGGCGCGCTTCCGCCAGCTTGGGCGTCCAGGAAGCGTAGCGGGCCACGTTCAAGGCGGACAAGGCGTCGGAAATGCCCATCAGGCTGCCCACTTCGGCAGGCGAGAACTGGCGCATGCGCTCGATCAGCTGGGCGGAATGGTCGAGGAAATCGGGGGTGCTGTGCAACGAGGTTGTTGGCGGCGTCTCCAGGTCGAGACTCTTGGCGGGCGAAAGCACGATCAACATAAATTATCACTACAGAATAGAATTGCCGACATGATACCTGCTCCACAAAAACTCGTCCTCGACACCAACGTTTGCCTCGACCTGTTCGTCTTCAACGACCCGCGCTGGGCGCCGCTGCTGGCGGCCATGGAAAGCGGCGCCGTGCACGCCATCACGCGCGAAGATTGCCGCGCGGAATATCTGGTCGTGTTGCATTACAAACATCTGCCGCTCGACGAAGCCAGCCGCGCCGTCGCCGCCGCCCGCTTCGACGCGCATATCAGCGTGGTGGCGCCGCCCGTCTCCGGCGTGCGCCTGCCCGTCTGCACGGACAAGGATGACCAGAAATTCCTCGAACTGGCGCGCGACGCCAACGCCGACATCCTCATCACCAAGGACAAGGCCCTACTGAAATTGGCCCGCAAGACGGCCAAGGCCGGCATGTTCAAGATCATGGTGCCGGAAGGCTGGGCATTGCCAGGCTGAGACGCCAAAGCCCCACACGCAACGGGGCGCGCTGCGCTAGAATGGGAAACGATTCCACTTTCCGCACCGCGACCCTACCGTTCATGAACAGCCCGTCCCTGCCCTACCCGACTCCCGCCCTGACCACCCGCCTGCCTCTCGTGGGTACCACCGTGTTTACCCGCATGTCCAGCCTGGCGGCCCAGCATGGCGCCGTCAACCTGGGCCAGGGCTTTCCCGATTTCGATTGCGCCCCAGAACTGGTCGACCTCGTCAGCGACGCCATGCGCGCCGGCCACAACCAGTATCCGATGATGACGGGCGCCGCCCCCCTGCGCGAAGCCATTGCCGCGAAGATCGCCAGCCTGTACGGCCACAACTATGACGCAGGCACGGAAATCACCGTCACGGCCGGCGCCACGCAGGCGCTCACCACGGCCATCCTGTGCTGCGTGCACCCGGGCGACGAAGTCATCGTCATCGAACCAGCCTACGACAGCTATCTCCCCGCCATCGCGCTGGCCGGCGGCGTGCCCGTGCTGGTCTCCATGCAGGTGGTCGAAGAGGGCTACAGCGTGCCGTGGGACAAGCTCGCCGCCGCCGTCAGCAGCAAGACGCGTTTGATCATCATCAATACGCCGCACAACCCGACGGGCACGATTTTGCGCCCTGCCGATGTGGCCGCGCTGGCCGACATCGTGCGCGGCACACAAATTTTGATCCTGTCCGACGAAGTGTATGAGCACATGGTGTACGACGGCGTGCCGCATGCGTCGCTCTCGCGCAACCCGGAACTGGCGGCGCGCAGCTTCATCGTTTCCAGCTTTGGCAAGACGTATCACGTGACGGGCTGGAAGGTCGGCTATGTGGCGGCCCCGGCCGCCTTGACGGCGGAGTTTCGCAAGGTGCACCAGTACAACGTCTTTACCGTCAACACGCCGATGCAGCACGGCTTGGCCGCCTACATGGCGGACCCGCAGCCCTACCTGGACTTGCCCGCGTTTTACCAGCGCAAGCGCGACCTGTTCCGCGACGGCCTGGCGGGCAGCCGCTTCAGCCTGCTGCCGGCCGACGGCACGTATTTCCAGTGCGTGCGCTACGATGCTATTTCGCAAGAGACCGAAGCGCAGTTCGCCGAATGGCTGACGGCGGAAATCAAGGTGGCCGCCATTCCCGTGTCCGCGTTTTATGCGCAGGGCAAGGAATCGGGCATCGTGCGCTTCTGCTTTGCCAAGAAAGACGAGACCTTGCGCCTGGCGCTGGAGCGCCTGCGCAGCATTTAATGTAAATACGGCACTGCTGCGCTGCGGCGCAGAGAATGACTGAGGAACAACAACATGGTACAGCGTCGCATCGGCCCGGCCGACCTGGTTCCCGGCGAACCCCTGCCCTGGGATCTGTTTCTCGCGGACCATAGTGCCGGCCCGCAACTGCGCAAGGGGCAGATCATCACGGATGGCGCACAGCTGGGGCGGCTAATGCAGCTGGGCCTGTATGTGGGCACGCCGGACCAGCCGTCCGTCTTGCGCCTGCTCAACGAGGCGGCGCAGCGCCTGGAACGCTTGCTGTTGGCCTTGCGCAGCGAAAACAATGCCGAGCGCGACGTGCGCGACATCGCCCGCGAACTGCTGCGCGCGCTGGAACACGATGCCGATATCGCCCTGGCCAGCATCCTGCTCAACCAGATCGCCGGCAGCTACGCCGTGCGCCACTGCATCGAAACGGCCTTGCTGGCCATGCTGGTGGGCCGCAGCATGCACAAGTCCCACGATGAACTGCTGTTGATCGGCGCGGCCGCGCTGACGATGAACGTGGGCATGCTGCGCCACCACGACAGTTTCCAGGACCGGCGCGGCCCCCTGAATGACGACGAAATGCGCATCGTGCGCCAGCATCCGCAGGAAAGCGCGGAATTGCTGCGCTGCGCGGGCGTCGATGACGAGGAATGGCTGAGCTGCGTGCTCCTGCACCATGAAAACGACGATGGCAGCGGCTACCCGCAGGGGCGCACGGCCGATGAAATCCTGCAAAATGCCAAGCTGATCGGCCTGGCCGACCGCTATTGCGCCCGCGTCTCGGCGCGCAACTACCGCCGCTCCATCGTGCCCGACCAGGCGCTGCAGCATATCTTCCTCGACCAGGGCGTGCCCATCGACGCGCTGCTGGGCGAACAGTTCGTCAACCTGCTGGGAAAATATCCGCCCGGCACCCTGGTGCGGCTGCGCAGCGGCGAGCTGGGAGTGGTGACGCAACGGGGCGCCGGCCACGTGCATCCGCTCAGCGACCCGCTGGGCGCGCCGCTGGCCCCCGCCGAGCTGGCACAACTGTCTCCCCGCGACACGGCCGACAGCCGTTACGCCATCGTGTCGTCACTGCACGAAGACGATGCCGGCCTGCATTTCAGCATGCGGCATGTGTGGGGGGACGAGGCGAGGTTGTAGACTGACCGGGCAACGCCGGGCGCCAGGCACGGGGCACTTCACGGTTTCGGCGGGCGGATGCCCGTGTACTGTGCGCTGACCAGCAGCCATTGCTTGTCGACAAGCCGAGCGACATAACCGGCGCGCAGGGCGAAGCTGCGGGCTGTCCCATCCTGGTTGAGACGGTAGGACAGGCGCGCCGAGATGAGCGCCATATCGCCAAACAGGCGCACCACCGGTTCATCGACCTGGAGCTGTGGACTCGGCCGCTTCTGCTCCGGCGCATAGAAGGCGAGCATTTTTTCACGCCCGTCCACCTCGCCTACCGGCGATATTTCCACATAATTCTCCGCCGTGATGGCGTTCAAGGCCACTTGATCAAAGTTACTCTGCGCCTGCGCATGGCGCTGCACCAAGGCGACCAGTTCGGCATCGGCGGGAGCCGCGTGCGCGCTGCCGATCGCACCGAAGGCGCCCAGCAGGCAGGTGGCAAGGATATGTGGAAGTGTCAATTTCATGCGTAGTCATCCTGGTCGAGGTCATTGAGAAGCATCCGTTGCCTGCCGCGGCAATATCGGACACTCGCTGGCGGGCGGCGCATCGCGAGAAAGCCCACTGTATGCTATCCCCTTGCCCTTTTCTCGCGCCGGCCATTGCGACAAAGCGCTTGAATCGGGGGTTGAAACGCCATTTCGCCGGCCCGGGATGCGCATGGCGATGCCTTCAGATACGCCCGCAAGCCATGCCTCAGTTCGCGCCCGCAGGAGCATCGAGCAACTTCTGTTGCAGATCAATGTTAAGCGCCCACTGCTCTTCCACCGGAATGGCGCGCCGCGAACTGGTCTTGAGGGAACCTTCTTGCGTCCACAGAAACGGATAAAAATTCAGGCAGAGTTCGCCGGGCAAGGGCAATTCGGGCAATTCGTCAAAGTCCTGCGCATCGCCGGGCTGCCGGCCGTAAAACTGCCGCAACTGGCGAGTAAAAGCCCATTCGATGAACGCCGTGTAGCCGATCTCCAGCGCTTCCCACGCCAGTGTCTCGGGGGCGAGGTAATACAGCTTGCCCTGGTCGGCCCCGAGTGCGCCGCCGTTGATGGCAAAAAAACCGCCGAGCACGTCATCGGCCACCAACAGAAAGCCCTCGGCCTTTCCTTCGTTCCACGTAACAATGTTCCGGCCCAGCTTGTCATGGCCGGACCCCAATATCCGTAGCCAGCCGTCATCCACCAGGATGCCGCCGGTTTCATAGGCGATCGCGCCGAGGGGTGAACGCGTGGTGACTTGCAGGCTCAGCAGCACATCCTCCCTGCCGGCCGAGGGCGGCAGCAATTCCACCGGGATGTCGGCCTCGCTGGCCCATTGCCTGATCAGCGGAAACGCCGGGTCTTCACTATCCAATAATTCATTCAATGTACGCATGTCAGCTGACCTTATCGATGACCGCTTCCGGCGGTCGGAGTATGCATGGCGACGCTGGCACTGTCTGGCGGGCGGCGCCCTGCACCCTTCATTTTGCGGACGTCAAATACGCCCGCAATCCATGCGTGAGCACGAAAGGAAACACGCTCGCGTGATCTTCATCCGCGAAGACGCGCAAGCGCGTCTTCAGGCCGGGATACTTGCGCGATGTCAACTTCCCGTCGAACTCGCGCAAGTCGGCCACCATGTCAGCGTCCTCTTCCGAACGCGAACGCTTCTTGCCCGCCGCCAGTTTTTCCAGGCCGCCGATGCCAAAGAATACGGACGCGGGCAAGTCCTTGTGGCTGGCGGCATACGCCTGTTCGCGGTCGAACATGACGCCGGCGTCGTACCACAGCGACGGACTGCCGAGGATGTAGTGCTCGAAGGTGCGCGGTTCCGTCAGCAGGAATTGCAGGCCCAGCAGGCTGCCGTAGGAGTGGCCGATGAAGACCTTGCGCTGCATGTTGACGCGATAGTTGCTGGCGATGAAGGGAAATACTTCGCCCGAGATGAACTGGCCATACGCCTTCGCTTCGCCGAACGCCGGTTGCCGCCCCGGCATGTCCGAGCGGTAATCATGCTTGCGTGGCGTGGTGGGCGTGTAATCGCGGCGGCGGCTGTACACCCCGCCATCGCCGTTGGCGTACGACAAGCCCACCACGATCACCTCTTCCATGCCCGCATGCTTGTTCAGGCGCTGCGCGATATTGCGCACGATGGCAAACGAATAATTGGCATCGACGACGAACAGCACCGGATAGCGTTTATTCCCCTGCCGATAGGAATCGGGCAAGGCGACATACAGCTGATAATCGCGCTTCAGGGCTTGCGCACGGATATCGCGCACTTCCGTATTGTCCAGAACGTAGCTGGCAGGCGCGCTGGCAGGCGCGGCAAGTACGCTGTTGGCAAGGCAGCAAAGGACGATGAGCAGATGGAGAGGCTTCAATCTGGTTTCTTTCTTTGAGGTAAAAGTTACTTCGCCGTCGCCGCCGTCAGCTGCACCAGCTTGCGCTCGACAAACGCCTGCAACTGGGGAGATAAAGTTTGCAAGCCCTTGGCGCGCTCGAACGCCTGGCGCGCCTGGGCCGGGCGGTTGTCGGCTTGCAAGGCGATGCCGAGGCCCATCCACCAGACGCTGTTGTCGGGCGCCGTCTGCAGGGCCTGCTGGTAGTGCTCGGACGCTTCACGGTAGCGCTGTTCGCGCTGCAGTACGCCGGCCAGGAAGGCATGGTATTCGCCGCTGTCGCTGGCGTACGGCAGGCTGCGCATGAGGGTGTCGAGGGCCGCCGCGCCGCCGCTCGTCTTGTCCAGCTGCAAACGGGCCAGCATCATGGCTTGCGCCGGCTGTTTCGGGTCCAGCGCCAGGCTCAGCTGCAGCTGGCGGGCCGCCTCGTCCGGGCGCTGCGCTTCGAGCAGCAGGCGCACCAGGGTTTCGCGCGCGCCCTGGTGGCGCGGGTCCATCTGCAGGGTCTGCTGCAAGGCCAGCATGGCGTCGGAAACGCGGCCATCCTGCAACTGGGCCAGCGCGCGCCGGTATTCGTTCTCCACGCGCTGCTGCGCAGTGACTTGCTTGCCGTCGATGATGCGTTCGCTGGCAGCGGGCAATGCCGTCCTCACCATGGGCGCGGCGGCGGGCTTGGCGGCTTTTTCCACGACGCGGCGCAATTCGACGGGCCGCGCCTTGCTCGGTGCGGGGGCGGCCTCCTCGGCCAGGAACACGGGCTCGGGTTCCACCGCCGCGACGGGCACGGGCGCGGGAGCAACGGCGGCAGGCGCCGGGGCCGACACAGGAGCCAAAACAGGCGTGCTGGCCACGCTGACCAGCACCGGCGGCACGGCCGGACGCTTCAGGTAAACCCAGCCCAGGGCGATGGCGGCGGCCGTCAGGCCGGCAGCGCCGCCGAAGACCAGCGCGCGCGACACGCCCCGCTCGCGTTCGGGCACGGAGCGGATGCCGGCCGCGTCGCCGCGTCCATCGGGAGTGCCGCGGGCATCGAGGTCTTGCAACATCTTGTTAATCAGGCTCATCTACAGGCTCATCTTCGTCATCGGTTCAATAAAGTCCAGCTCACGCCGCAGGCGGCGGCCAGCACGCCGGCGCCAGCCAGCCATGGCCACGGCTTGCGCCAAAAGCGGCGCGGCTTGCTGGCCAGGGTATCGCTGGCGGCCAGCGCCACGTGGCGGCCGCTCACCTGCTGCCGGCCTTCGCCATACGCCACCATCAGCGCCTTGTGCGCCATGATGTTGATCAGGCGCGGGATGCCGCCAGACGCCTGGTACAGCTTGCCCACGCCGCCACGGCTGAACAGGCGCGCGCCATCAAAGCCAGCCACGCGCAGGCGGTGCGCCACATAGAAATCCACGTCGTCGCGCGACAACGGACCCAGGTGGTAGTGAAAGGTGATGCGCTGCGCCAGCTGGCGGATTTCCGGCAGGGCCAGCTTGACGTCCAGTTCCGGCTGGCCGAACAGCACGATCTGCAGCAGCTTGCGCTTTTCCGTTTCTAGGTTCGTCAGCAATCGCAGCGCTTCGAGGCTGTCGACGGGTATCGCCTGCGCTTCGTCCAGGCACAGCAGCACGCGCTTGCCCTGCGCCGCCAGGTTGAGCAGGCGCAAGTTGAGGGATTTGAGCAATTGATGCTGATCAGCATCTTTTTCCAGCAATACATCGAGGTCGTCGGCCAGCGCCAGGATCAGCGAACGGGGCGGCAAGTTCGGATTCGGGATGTAGGCCGTGACGAAGTCCGGCCCCAGCGATTGCATGAACTTGCGGCAAAGAAAAGTCTTGCCGGTGCCCACTTCGCCAGTGATCTTGATGAAGCCCTCTCCGTTGCGCGCCGCCACCAGCAGGGTGTTGAGCGCCTTTTGCGACTGCGGGCCGTTGAAAAAGAAACTGGTATCGGGCGTGAGGCCGAACGGCGCCTCGCGCAAGCCGAAATGGGCCTGGTACATTTAGCGCCGCTCCGACGGACGGCGCGGGTCGAGCGCCTCGATGCGCTTGCCCGAATCGAGCAAGTCCTCATTCCAGCTATTGGCGCCATCGACGATGGTCGGCTTGATCAGCACCACCAGCTCGCGCTTCTGGATTACCTGCCCCGTATTGCGGAACAGCGCGCCCAGCACGGGAATATCTCCCGCGCCCGGCACTTGCGAGCGGTCCGCCGTGGTGGCCTGGCGCATCAGGCCGCCGATGGCGACGATGCGGCCATCCTGGCTGCGCACCATGCTGTCCATCTCGGATGTGTTCGATGCGGCCAGCGGCAGTTTCAGCGAACCGGCGCTGCCCAGGTCGATTTCCTTGCTGATGGTCGACACCTGGCTGACGGATGGGTGCACGTGCAGGATGATGTTGCCATCCGCATCGATCTGCGGCGTCACGTCCAGCACCACGCCGGAAAAGAACGGTTGCAAGGTCACGTTGGGGCTGGTGGTGGCGCCGCTGGCCGTCGTATTCGTGGTGGTCGACACGCCCGTCACGTAAAACTCGTCCGTGCCGATCTTCAGCACGGCCTTCTGGTTATTCATGGTGGCGATGCGCGGGCTCGACAGCACATGCACGGAGCCTTGCGATTCCAGGAAGGAAATCATGGCCGCGAAATTGGCCGTCTGGAAAGCCAGGCCGAACATGGAACCGGCCGAATTCGCCGCCGAACTGAGGCCAAAGCCGCTGCTGGCCGTCAAGCCGCTGCCATTCGTCATGTTGGGCGGCTGGCCGCCATTGAACGGCAGCGGCGCCAGGGTGCCGCCCGGCTGGATGAAACCCGTCGAAATGCGGTTCGTATGGCCGCTCTTGATCGAGGCAAACGAGGCCCAGTTGATGCCCGTCTGCGTGTTGTCGTTGAGTTCGACTTCGAGGATTTTCGCTTCCAGGATCACCTGGCGGTCGACGGACAGTTGCGTGGCCTTCAAATACATGTCGACATTGCGCAGCTCTTCCGGCATGGCGCGGATGACGATCACGCCCGACTGCGGGCTGAGTACCACTTGCCGCCCGCCTTCGGCGCTGCCGACGATGGCTTCCAGCGCCGCCTTCAATTCCGGCCAGAAATCCGCCGTGGACGAAGTCGTCAGGTTGCTGCTGTCCAGCGTACGGCCGCCCTGACCGCCATTCGTTTGCTGGCTCTGCTCGTTGTTGTTGCCCTGATTGTTATTGCCGCCATTTCCGCTGTTGCCCGAGCCGCCGGAATTGGTCGAACCGACCGACCCCACCGACGTCGACGAAACGCGCAGGTTGGAACTGCCGCGGCGCGCGCCCGTCAGGTAATTGACGTGGAACAAACGCGTCTGCATGGTCAGGGGCTTGATGTAGATCTGCGTGCCCTCGACCTTGTAATCGTAGCCATACAGTTCGCGCACGGCGTCGAGCGCCTGGAACAAGGTCACGTCCTTCAGATTGGCGGAAATCGTGCCGCCGATGTCGGGATGGACCAGCATGTTGTAGCGCGTGCCGGCCACGATGGAGGTGAAGAACTGGCGCGCCGGCACATTGTTGAACGCCACATTGAAGCGCTCGTCGAGCGCCGCGCGGGCCTTTGGCAATTGCTGGGCCAGGGCCGCCACGGGCGGCAGCAGCGCCGCTTCCACGGCGTCCGGCTGAGCCGCTGGCGCCGTGGTGGCCGCCGCGCCCTTGACGGCATCGGTGATCGCATTATAGGTGTCGCGCTTGACGGGCGCGACGTTGCAGCCGCCCAGGCCCAGGCTGACGCTGATGACAGCCGCCATCGTACTGATCTTGAACATGCTCGCCTTGTGTTGATTGAGTTGCTTGGCCACTTCTTCTACTCCTGCTTGCGGTCGGTCTTGCGACCGGTCTTATTGTCGGTCTTGCTGCTCGGATACAGCTTGAAGGTTTCCAGTGATTTTCCACGCCGCAACACGACGGCCGTGTCGTGGATTTCCGTCACCATGGCATCGCCCACCTTGCCGCCGACCTTGACTGTCTGGCCATCGATGACGGCCAGGCGGCGTCCGCCCGGCTGGGTTGAGATGAGCACCGATTGCAGCTGCGGCCGGGCCGCGACGACGGGCGCGGCGTTGGCCGGCGCCCACAGGGCCGCCGGCGGGCGCGTCGGGTCGTCCAGCGCCTGTGCCTGCGCGCCCGGCCATGCCAGGCTCAGCGCCAGGAAAGGCGCCCGCAGTGCGGGAGCTAAGGTCAAAGTGCGATCCATGTATCGTCCATGCTGAGGGTATGTAAGGTCAGGGTCAGGGTGGCGCCCGGGTAGCTGGCAGAATCGAGGTGGGCGGCGCCCCAGAAGACGCGCGTCGGCATCGCTTGCAGCGCCTGCATGTACTGCACCATGTCGGCATAGCTGCCTTGCAGCACCACTTCCACGCCATGCTGGTGCAGCAAGGGTGCCGGGCTCGGTGCCTTGGCAGCGGCATCGACGTTCGCTGCATCGGCCTGGCGCACACCCACGGCGCTGGCGGGCAAGGTTTTCAGCGACACCACGCGCAATCCGGCGTGTCGGCGCAGCAAGTGCTCGAGCAAGGTGACCATGCGCTCGGGCGCCACCAGGCCATGCTGCTGCTCGCGCAGCGCCTGCGCCAGCGACGCCGTTTCCGCCTGCAAAGCCACCAGGCGCGTGCGCGCTTCCTGGTCGGGATCGGTGGCGTGGGCGAGCATGGTCAGCTCGATTTCCTTGTTCGTCGCGGTCAACAGGCTTTGTTTTTGTGCAATGCTCGCTTCCAGCGCGGCGCGTTTCGCCAACAGGGGATTGAAGCTCATGAAATAAAACACGAACAGGACGGCGGCCGCAGCGGCACCGAACACCATCAGCCGCTCGCGCAGGCTGAGGGCGTCAAAGGCGGTGGCCCATTTCTTCAGCAAGGGCAGCATCAGTGTGTTCCTCCGGCAACAGGTTTTGCCGGCGTGGCGGCACGATCCGCAGATTGCAGGCTGAACGCGATATAAGGCAGGCCAGGCGTCTTGCCCTCAGCCACGGCCGGCTGCTCGGGCTGGCCGATGTCGAGGCTGGCGAAGGTCTTGCCTCGCAGTACTTCCTGCTGGCCCAGGCGCGTGATGTAGGCGGGCAGCAGCGACGCATGCAAGGCGCGGCCCTGCAAGCCGAAATCATTGCCGGCGCCGGCGATATCCACGCCCGTCAGCCATACGCCCTCGACCCTGGCCTGCGCCAGCGCGCGGAAATAGCCGGCATAGCCGCGGGTATTGCCCAGCTTGCCGCTTTCCAGCACGTTTGACGCATCCTGCAGCAACTGGCGCTGTGCCTCGACGGCCGCCAGTTCCTGCGCCAGGGCCGGGTCTTTCTTGCGTGGAGGATAATCGCGCAGAATCTGGTCGCGCTTCGCCTCGCCTTGCGCCAGCGCCGCCTTGACGCCCGCTTCGCGCTGCGCCAGGCCGGTCAAAGCTTGCTGGGCCAGCACGCCCACGGCCAGCAGCGCCAGCGCCAGGCCGCCCAGGCCCAGGCTGGCCGTGCGCGCCGACATATGGTGTTTTTTCAGTTCAAACTGGGGATTGAACAGATTGATCTGCTGGCTCATGCGCCCTTCCCTTCGTGCCTGCCCGGGTGCAGGCCAACCTCGCGCAAGCCTGCGCCGATGGCCAGGAAATAGCGCGCCTGCATGGCGGGGTCGCGCAGCTCGGGGGCCTGCGACAAGTCCAGCACCGTGGCCAGGTCCAGCTGCTCGACGGGCATGTAGAGATTGTCGGCAAGATATGCGTGCAAGCCATCGGCCGCGCCCGTCATCAGCATCAATCGGGACAGCGAAATGAAATGGAACTGGCGGTCGAAGTGGTCGAAGGAGCGCTGCAGTTCCAAGGTGACGCGGTCGTAGTACTGGCTGGCGTCGGGCGACTGCAATTGCGTCACAGTCACGTCGATGCGGCGCGCCTGGTACAGTTCGCCATTGAAACTCATGGTCAGCAAGCCGCCGTCGCCATCGAAAGACAGCACGGCGATGCCGCGTCCCGGTGTTTCCAGCAAGGTGGCGATATTACGCTGCGCCATCTCGGGGATATCGATCACGGACAGGCCGATCTTGCATTCCGCGTATAGCGCCTGGCGGCGCGACACGGCGCTGTTGCGCGCGGCGACGGCAAACACGCTGCTGCCCCGCTGGGTGCCGTTCGGGTCGCCGGGGATGTCGAACACGTCGATGGTGGCCTCGGCCAGGGGAAAGTCCAGCATGTCTTTCAAACGCCAGCCCACGGCCGTCTTCAGCTCCTCGCGCGGCACGGCCGGCGCTTCCAGCGACAGCAGCTGGTACTCGCCACCGGCCAGCACGCTGGTGCAGTGGCGCGCTGCCGCCTGCAGCTCCTTGCCCAGTTTTTCCAGCACCTCGGCCGGCGCAGGCCGCGCGGCCGCCTGGTAACTGGCGCCCCGCACGCGCGGCATGCCGCCGGCGGGACGTTCGACAACGACAGCGCTGACGCCTTCGCGGCCAAACGCCGTGGCCAGCCAGCCATCGTACTTCTTTGCTCTTGCGAATAAACCCATGCGAACTATCCAGTGTAAGTGCCTGCCCGATCTTGTCGCGCAGATAATGCATCCAGCCAATTTTAATTCATGAAGCCAACTTTATTGTGTAAAAACAATAAATTAGCGATCTTTTTTTCACCTAGTTGACCTTACTGCGACAACACGGCTTGCAGGCGGCGCTGGACATAATCGGCGTTATTGCCCGCATTCGGACAGCCGGCGGCTCCTGGCTGGTTGCAAGCCGTGGCCGTGATGGTCCAGCTGGTCAAGGTGCCGGGCCCCGTGGCCGTGCTGCATTGCACGGTGACGCTGAACGCCGACAGCGTCGTGCCGGCCGGCAAGCTGAACGTGGTGGCGCCGAGACATGCCGCGCCAGTGGTCAGGCCCGCGCTGATCTGTTTCTGCAAACCCCATTCGAGACCGGCGCGGGCGGCCTGTTCGGCGCGCACGCCCTGCACGTCCATGGCCGATTCCGTCTGCTGGAAGGTGGAGATATTCACCATCACGGCCGCCAGCGCGGCCAGCACCACCAGCAGAAAAATGGCCGTGACGAGGCTGAAACCGCGCATGCGGCGCGCGCGGTGGCGCAGCAAATGCGTCATGGCGTATTCCTCGCCTGCACCTGTTGCACCAGGCGCAGCACGCCCGTATTGCTGTTCGCCGCGCCCAGGCTCAGGCTGATATTCACCAAGCCCCGCTGCACATTGGCCAGCACGGTGTAGCTGAAGGCGCACCCCGTTACCTGGCGCGCCAGCAGTGCGCCGTCCTTCAAGTCCGCCGCAACCGGCTGGGTGGCCTGGATGGCATAGCCCGCGTAACGGGTCAAGGTGCCGGTCGCCAGATCGCACGCATAGGTCACGGGCGTCGACACCACCTGGAAACGGTTCGACGGCGACGGCAGCGGCGCCGGCGCCGTCGCGAAAGGATAGCTGCCAAGCGTGACGACATTGCCGGCCACGCCCGTCACTGCCGCGCGGTTGCAGCCGTTTGCCGGACTGCACGCATATGCATTGTTCGGCGCGTAAGCTCCGCCCAGGTTGTAGACGACGATCTGGTCGCCCACCTGGATCGCCTGGCGCGCGCCCAGCGCATTGGCGGGCATGGCGCCGACGACGCTAAAGCTGCCCGGAACGCCGAGGGCGGGAGACGTCTCGAAGCTCAGCACACTGCCCAGTCCCGACGGGTCGCTGTCGCTCAGGTAGCGTCCGCCCGTCTTGGTCAGCAGCAATTCCAGGAACAGGCCGTTGTTCGACACGCGCACGCTGTTGGGCAGGGCGAGGCGCACGTCGCGCGTCAGGCGCCGCGCCGCCGTATCGGCCGTGTCGGCCAGCGCCGCGCGCGCCGCGACATCCATATAGCCCTGCACGGGCACGCGGATGAAGACGGCGACCATGGTGCCGATGATGCCCGTGATGACGATCACGATGACCATCTCGACGAGGGTAAAGCCGCGCGCAAGGCGCCTGGCGTCAAAAAAATTTTTCATGGGATACTGTTCGGCGCATAGCGCACGCGATAGCCGTCGAGCACGATCTGCTGGTCGGCATACGGCACCGTCACCTGGATACGCAGACCTTCCGTGGCGGGCAAGCCGTTCAGGGCTGCCTGGGTGATCACCACAGAGGCAACGTATTCCTGGGGGGAACCTGCAGCCCAGACGGCGCCCTGCGCATCCGTCTTGTAATTCGTGGCCGTGCCATACGCGCTCACGTAATCGTTGACGTTGTCGAAAGGCCGCGTCACGCCGCCTGGCTCTTGTCCGGCCACTTCCGGGATGGCGCAGCCGGCCGGGCTGGTGGCCGTTTGCGCGGCAGGGTCTTGCGGATCGCAATACGTGAAACGCGCCAGCTGGATTTCTTCCAGCATGCCTTCGGCAATTGCCAGCGCCTGCTTGCGCAGCTGCGGGTCGGCGCTGTGCTTTGTCGTCAGGCTCATCACGCCCAGGATGGCGGCCGAGGCCAGGCCGACGATGACGATGAACAGCACCAGTTCGATCAGGGTCACGCCGCGTTCACGCCGGCGCCGCTGGCTAATGGACATAGCCCGTCTCCCCTTCGACCGTGACGACGCGCTCCGTGCCGTCGCCCTGGATGCTGATTTTCAGCCGCGCCGGGAAATCCGATGGCGCCGGGAATACATCGTCCTGCGCATACGGTTTGCCCAGCGCATCGAAATAAAAGCTGGGCTCGCCTGTCACATCGGTGGACAGGGCAACGCCGGACGGACGGCCTTCGCACAGCCAATTGCTCCGCGGGCAATACTGCTGCGTTTCCTTGCTGCCGCTGTTCGTGCCCGTGGGCGGCACCACCTTCTGGTCAGCGCTGCAACCGGCATCGAAGCACAGCGCCACGCTGTTGGCATCGATGTGCACAAACACGGCACGGTTTTGCGCCACCGCCAGCTTTTGCCCATAGCGCACGATATTCGTCACCTGGTCGGCAAAACTGCGCGCGTCAAAAGTGTCGCGCTGGAAAAACCGGTTGACGGCAAACGTCGCCAGCAAGCCCGCCAGCACCAGCACGGCCACCAGCTCGATCAAGGTGAAGCCGCGCGCAGCCGTACGCCGCAGGGAGCGTGGCGGCCCTGCTTGGCGATGCGGATGCGGAAAGTCTGTCGGTGGCTGCTGCAATGGATGGCCCGTAAAAAAGCCCAACGGGCTGGCGCCTGGGGTTGGGCTGGTGGTGCGCAAGGAAGGCCGGACGTGGCCTGACTTTCCTTGCAGAGTCTACAACTATTACTTGCAGGTATCCACGGTTGCCGCGACCGTGATGGTCGGCGCGTCGCCTGCCTTGGTCGGAGCAACATAGGAAACCGAGCAGCCCGAGCGCGTACCATCGGGTGTCACGACACCACCCGAGAACTTGTAATCAGGGTCGGTCAGGCCTGCGGCCACGATGATGGTATCAACAGTTGGATAGCCATAAATACCTGCGATGTCCTTGCCTTCCATCTTCGCGCTAGTAACACCTGAAGCATCGGCAACCGCGCCGCCGACCAGCCACTGCGCATGGTACAGCGCCGCACCCGCCTTGATGGCGCCAGCAGCCGCCTGCATCTTTGCCACGCGCGCATCGGTCGACATGTCGATAAATTTAGGAATCGCCGTCGCGGCCAGGATGCCGAGGATGACGATGACGACGATCAATTCGATCAGGGTAAAACCTGCCTGGGCGCCGCTTTTCATACTACGTAAAGACTTGTTCATTCTTGCTTTCTCCAAAATCAAATAAAAAAACTTCAAAACCAACGCCATGAAACTGTCGCTGCACCGGACCAGGAAGCGCGTCAGTTTGCTGCCGATTCCGGCGCTTTCCACACCACGATATCGGGCTCCTGGGCGAGCTTGTCAAGATCGGCGTCTGCACCCGGCAAGGTTACCTTAAATTTCACTGCATCAACCCCTGTAGTGGGAAAAATATTGCCTTTACTAAACAAATAGATGATTTTTTGATCTTTTTTGTCGTACAACCAATTCCCTGTTGGTAATTTTGCAAGGTCCGCCTGCACGAACTCGCCCAGGTAGTTGGCCGGCTTGTCGGCCAGCCAGTCGAACGGGTTTTGCCGCGCCAGCGCCGGCATCCTGTCGCGCCGGTCCGCCAGATACAACTGCAGCACCTGCACCCGCAAACTGGTGCGCAAGACGCCGAGCATCTGCGCCACGGCCACCTGCTGCGCCTGTTGCTGGTAATAGCTGACCCGGTTCAGGAATACCGCCATCAGGATGGCAAACACGCCCGCCACCACCGCCAGTTCGAACAGGGTGAAACCGCGCTGGCGGAGCGGTTTTCTCATCAGTGCAGGGCCGCCCGGCCCAGGTCCCAGATCGGCAGGAAGATGCCCAGCGCCAGCACCAGCACCATGGCGCCGAGGAAGACGATCAGTATCGGCTCGATCTGCGCCGACAGGGTCTTCAGCTCGTAATCGACCTCGCGCTCGTACATGTCGGCGATCTCGTCCATCAGGTCGTCGAGCGAACCGGATTCCTCGCCCACGGCGATCATCTGCAGAACCACGGGCGTAAACACGCCGGCCGCCACCGAGGTGCGCAGGATGCTTTCGCCCCGCTCGACGCCGTCGCGCATCTGCTCCACGCGCGCGCTCAGATACGTGTTGTCGACCGTTTGCGATACCACCGTCAGGGCCTGCACGATGGGCACGCCGCTGGTGCTCGACAGGGCAAAACTGCGCGCGAAGCGGGCCATCGTGCCTTTCAGGATGATCTTGCCGGCGATCGGCAGGCGCAGCTTGGCGCGGTCCCATTTATACAGACCCTCTTTCGTGCGCAGCCAGGCGCGCCAGCCGAAAAAGCCACCCACGCCCAGCATCAGCAAGATGGGCCAGTACGTCACCGTAAAGCGCGAGGTGCCGATCAGGATGCGCGTCATCAAGGGCAGTTCCGCATGGAAACTGGCGAACACCTTCTCGAACTGGGGAATGACGAAGATATTCACCACCACCATGGCGGCCAGCATGGCAAAGACGACGAAGGTCGGGTAGCGCGTCGCCGTTTTCACGCGCGCACGCATGTCGCGGTCGAATTCCAGGTGGTCGAACAGGCGCAGGAATACTTCATCGAGGCGCCCCGTCATTTCGCCCACGCGCACCATCGACAGATAAAACGGCGTGAAGATGGCGGGATGGCGCGCCATGGCGGCCGACAGTTCGCGGCCCGCGTCGAGCGACTCGCGCACATCCTTGATGATGCGCCCGAACGCGGGACTGATGGCAGACTCCTGCAAGCCGGCCAGGCCGCGCATGATGGGCACGCCCGCCTTGAGCAGGGTGTACAGCTGGCGGCTGAACAGCTGCACATCCATGGGGGTGACTTTTTTCTCGGTCAGCCTGGCCCACCAGCCCAGCTGGTTGGCGCCGGCCTTCGTCACCGTCTGCCTGGTGGCGCTGATGTCGACGGGCGTGCTGCCGCCCGCCATCAACTGGTCGGCCACGGCGCCGCTGTCGGCGCCTTCCATCACGCCGGTCAGCAGTTCGCCACTGGCGCTGCGCGCCTTGTAGGAGAAAAACGGCACCTCAATCCTCGCTCTGGTTGCTGATGCGCATCGCTTCCATCACCGTCGTACGGCCCTGCACCACCAGCTGCACGGCGTGGCGGCGCAGGGTTTCGCCCGCCATCTGCGCCGTCGCCACCTTCATGAAGTGCGAAGGATCGGCATGGTTGGCGGCGTCGGCCACGGCGCGCGTGATTTCCAGCAATTCGTACACGCCCGTGCGGCCCCGGTACCCCATGCCGTTGCAATGCGAGCAGCCCTTGCCGTGGAAATACTGGTTGCGCTCGACCAGCTCGCCCAGTTCCAGGCGCAGCCATTCGTATTCGTTCGGCGTGGGCGCGTACGGCGTGCTGCAGCTTTCGCAGATCACGCGCACCAGGCGCTGCGCCAGCACGGCTTGCAGCGAGCTGCCCACCATGTAGCGGGGCACGCCCATGTCCATCAGGCGCAGCGGCGTGCTGATGGCGTCGTTGGTATGCAGGGTCGACAGCACCAAGTGACCCGTCATGGCGGCGCGCAAGCCGATCTGCGCCGTCTCCTGGTCGCGCATCTCGCCCACCAGCACGATGTCGGGATCCTGCCGCAAGGCCGAACGCAGCACGCGCGCGAAGTTCAGCTCGATCTTGTCGTTGACTTGCACCTGGTTAATGCCGGGCAAGCGGTACTCGACGGGGTCTTCCACCGTGATGAGCTTTTTTTCCACGGAATTGAGCTCGGACAAGGCGCAGTACAAAGTCGTCGTCTTGCCGCTGCCGGTCGGCCCCGTCACCAGCACGAGGCCGTTCGGACGGCTGACGATGGCGCGGAACTGCGCCACCAGCGCAGGCGGCATGCCGATGGCGTCCAGGCGCAAGGTCGTGCCGCCCTGATTCAGCAAGCGCATCACCACCGATTCGCCGTACTGCGTCGGCATGGTGGAAATACGCACGTCGATGCGCTGGTTTTTCACGCGGATGGCGAAGCGGCCATCCTGCGGCAGGCGTTTTTCGGAAATGTCGAGGTCCGACATCAGCTTCAGGCGCAGCGCCAGCGAACTGGCGATCTTGCTGTCCGCTTCCGTCTGCAGGTGCAGCACGCCGTCGATGCGGAAGCGGATCTGCAGCCGGCCTTCCTGCGGCTCGATGTGGATGTCCGAGGCGCGCACCTGCGTGGCATCCTCGAACACGGATTGCAGCAGCTTGACGATGGGCGCCTCTTCCAGGCCCGGATTGGCGGCCAGTGCGCCGAAGTCGACGGAAACGTCGCCCAGGTCCTGCTCCAGCTCGCGCGTCAGGGTGGAGATATCTTCCGTACGGCGATAGATGCGGTCGATGGCGGCCAGCACTTCCGTTTCATTGACGACAGCGAGCTCGATATGGCGCTTGACCAGACGCGAGATTTCATCGTACGCAAACAGGTCGGTCGGATCGGACATGCCGACCAGCAAGCCTTCGCGGCGGTCTTCCAGCACCAGCGCGCGGAAGCGCCGCGCCTGGGTTTCCGGCAGCAGCCGCACCAGTTCGGGATTGATGTTGAAAAACTTCAGATTGATGTAGGGAATGTCGAGCTGGCGCGCCAGCGCGCCAGAAATCTGCTCTTCCGTGACGAAGCCGTGCTCGACAAAAACACGGCCCAGCTTGCGTCCCGAACGCTTCTGTTCCGTCAAGGCTTGGCCCAACTGTTCTTCCGTCAGCAATTTCTGCTGCACCAAAATTTCACCGAGCCGGACTTTCTCTGGCCTTGCCATGCTTGCTCCTCGACAAATTCTTCAGACGCTGCACGCCAGCGGCGCGCGGGAGTATTTTATTCCAGAACCTGTTGTTTCTTAAAGAAAATATATTCCATCGTTTGATTTTTGCGCATTTCAACACTCTGCAAGGAAACACTTGCCGCCCACCTGCGCCCATGGCAATAATGGGGGTCATTCCCCGTCTTGCTGCCGACTATTACCCCTATGAACGCCTGCGCCATCGAGTTCCACAACGTGCATCTGCAATTGGCGGGCAGCGCCGTGCTGCGCGGCGTCGATCTGCAGGTGCGCGCGGGGGAACTGTTCGGCCTGGTCGGCGTGAATGGCGCGGGCAAGACTTCCCTGCTGAAATGCCTGCTCGACTTTTGCATGCCGGAGCGGGGCGAGATCGCCATTTTCGGCCAGGCGCACCGCCACGGCGCGGCGCGCCAGCCCCTGTGTTTTCTGCCGGAACGTTTCCAGGCGCCGTATTACCTGACGGGCGGCGACTTCCTGCGCTACCTGGCGCGCCTGCATAATGTGCGCCCCGATGCGCACGCCGAGCAGCAAGCCCTGGACGCGCTGGACCTGGCGCCGGACGCCTTGCTGCGCCCCGCGCGCGATTATTCGAAAGGCATGATGCAGAAACTGGGGCTGGCCGCCTGCTTGCTGTCGGGCAAGCCGCAACTGGTGCTGGACGAACCGATGAGCGGACTCGATCCAAAGGCGCGCGCACAGTTCAAGCAAGTGCTGCGGCAAGCGCGCGCGCAGGGCCGCGGCGCGCTGCTCACCTCGCATGCGCTGGCCGACGTGGAAGAATTGTGCGACCGCATGGCCATCCTGCATGCGGGCCGCATCGTATTTACGGGCACGCCAGCCGAATGCCGCGCACGGCATGGCGGCGTGACCGACGCCAGCCTGGAACAGGCTTTCCTCAATTGCATCGCGGCATGAACGCCCCGCTCTCCGCGCCGCCCGGACGGCCTTACGCCCCCTCCCCGCACGGCATGTATCTGCGCCATTTCGACTTGCGCACGGCACCGTTCGGCATCACGCCGGACCCGGCCTTCTTTTACGCGGGCAATACCCGGGGCGAACTGCTCGATGCGCTGCTGTATGCCGTCACGCAAGGCGAAGGCATCATCAAGCTGACGGGCGAAGTGGGCAGCGGCAAGACCATGCTGTGCCGCATGCTGGCCGAACGCCTGCCGCCCCAGGTCGACGTGCTGTATCTGCTCAATCCCCGCCTGGAACCGGATGACGTCCTGCACGCCATCGCCGCCGAGCTGGGCCTGGCGCTGGACGGATGCCGCGCCGACGCCGTGCTGCACGCCCTGCACGGCGAGCTGATCGCCCGGCATGCGGCGGGACGCCAGGTGGTGCTGCTGGCAGAGGAGGCGCAAGCCATGCCGGGCGCCACCCTGGAAGCGCTGCGCCTGCTGACGAATTTGGAAACGGCCAGCCACAAGCTGCTGCAGATCGTCCTGTTTGGCCAGCCGGAATTGCAGCAGACGCTGGACTTGCCCCAGTACCGCCAATTGAAGGAACGCATCACCCACAGTTTCACCGTGCCGCGCCTGCCGAAGTCCTTGCTGGACGACTACCTGGCATGCCGCCTGGCCGCCGCCGGCCGCACGGCGCCGCTGCTCTTCACGCCAGCCGCGCTGCGCCAGCTGGCGCGCGCCGCGCAGGGCATCGTGCGCAGGGTCAATATCCTGGCCGACAAGTCCTTGCTGGCCGCGTTTGCGGACGATGCGCAGGACATCAGCGCGCGCCACGTGCGCCTGGCCATTGCCGACAGCCCCTTCCACCGTCCGCCCTGGCATGCGGGCAAGCTGCTGGCGGGCGTCTTGAGCGCGCTGATGCTGCTGCTGGCCTTTGCTCTGCTGTGGCAATGGCTGACGAGCAACCAGGATCAGATGCGCCGCACCGCGCCCGCCGACGCAGCCGCAAGCGCGCTCCAGGCAACCGTTGCGCGCACGCCGCCGCCATTGCAGCCCACGCTGCTCGACAGCAAGCTGGCCGAATCGCGCGACTGGCTGGCAAAGCAAAGGCCGCAGCAACTGGTGCTGCAAATTGCCAGCCTGCCCGCCACCGAAAAGGCCGCGGCGGAAAGCTTCCTGCAGCAGGCGCAGCAAGCCATCGGCCTGCACGACCTCCACGTGTTTCGTCTGTCTGACGCAGCCCCCTCAAACGCCGCCGCGCGCCTGGTCATCGCCTACGGCAGCTTCGCCGACCGGGCCAGCGCCGAAGCCGTGTGGGCCAGGCTGGCGCCCACGTCGCCGCAGAAAATATTGCTGAGAGACATAGATAGTATCCGCACGGAAATGAAAGCCGCAGCGCCGCCACAAACAAGGCGTGGCGCCCCCTGACTTTATTTCGGTATATTGCCTCCCGGGCACGCACAGCGATTGCTTTTAGGCGATCATGCTGGGTAAAATTACAAAAGCACAACACGACTTCAAGGGCGAACTTTTCATGAATCAACACCCTATTCCTGTGCTGGCCTCCTGGGTCGCCCTCGCCTGCAGCACCATGCTGTCCGGCTGCGCCACGCATCAAACGCCGCTGTCGCCTGTCCACATCAATGCCGCGCCCCTCCCGGCCGGCGTCATTCCCGAACCTGTGCAGCAAAGCAGCGCACTGGCAGCGCCCCTGCCGGCGCCCAAAATGGAAACCTACAGCGTCACCGTGCACAAGGTGCCCGTGCAATCGCTGCTGTTTGCCCTGGCGCGCGACGCGGGCATGAATATCGATATCCACCCGCAGATCGAAGGCAGCGTCACCCTGAATGCGCTGAACCAGACCCTGCCGCAACTGCTGGCGCGCATCGGCAAGCAAGTCGACATGCGCTACGAAATCGATGGCAAGAACCTGACGGTGTTGCCCGACGCGCCCGTATGGCGCAATTACAAGGTCGATTACGTCAACATGGCGCGCAGCACCAACAGCAGCGTGAATATCGCCACGCAAATTTCCACGGCAGGCGGCGGGTCGAACAATGCCAGCAACCCCGTTGGCAACACGCAGGGCAGTGGCGGCAGCGGCAATAACAATTCGACCACCCTGGTCGTGAATCGTTCGGAAAATAATTTCTGGTACAGCCTGGAAAAGAATATCCGCGACCTGCTGCGCGAAACCACGCTCAACGACGTGCAGGTGGACCCGCTGGCGCAGCTGAACCAGCAATTGACGACCATGCCCGGCCAGCCAGGGCAGCAAGGACAGCAGCAGAACCAGGCCGGCAACGTCCCTGCCGCCGGTGCGACTGGCCAGTACGGCGCCCAGCCGCCGATGCAGTATGGCAACCAGAATGGCAATCCGAATGGAAGTCAATCTGCTCCGGGCCAGCAGGGGACCAGCCAGAACGCCACGCCTGGCCAGCCGCTGGACGCGAACGGCATGCCGCTGTTAAAACTGGCCAACAAGGGCAGCCCCTCGTCCGTCGTCGTGAATGTGGAAGGCGGCTTGATCGCCGTGCGGGCCACGGGGCGCCAGCATGAAAAGATCGCGGAATTCCTCGACGCCGTGTTGCACAGCGCCAAGCGGCAAGTGCTGATCGAGGCAACCATCATTGAAGTGCGCCTGAGCAATGAATACCAGCAAGGCATCAACTGGGCGCGCCTGACGGGCAGCCTGCAGCTGCGCCAGGGACAAGTGGGCACGGCGGCCCTGTCCAGCGGCGTCACGCCGAACGCCACGCCCGGCATCTTCCTGCTCAATTATCTGAAAGACAGTTTTTCCACCACCATCCAGCTGCTCGAATCGTTCGGCAAGGTGAAAGTGCTGTCCAGTCCGAAGATCAGCGTACTGAACAATCAAACGGCCATGCTGAAAGTGGTCGACAACAATGTCTTCTTTACCATCAAGGTGACGCCTGCCGTGATCAGCTCGACAGGCACCATCACCACGCCGGCCACCTATGAGTCGAAACTGGAAACGGTGCCCGTCGGCTTCGTCATGAGCGTCACGCCGCAGATTTCCGACAGCGATGAAGTCACCCTGAACGTGCGCCCCACCATCACGCGCATCGTGGGCTATGTGCAAGACCCGAATCCGGCCCTCGCCAGCGTGATCAGCCGCGTGCCCGTGATCCAGGCGCGCGAGCTGGAATCGATCATGAAAGTGGGCAATGGCCAGATCGCCGTGATGGGCGGCCTGATGCAGGATTCCGTCGACAACGCCAAGGATGGCGTGCCTGGCCTGTCCAGCCTGCCAATCGTGGGCAATCTGTTTACCTATCGCAATGAGGCAAGCAGCAAGACGGAGCTGGTGATCTTCATGCGCCCCGTGGTGGTCAAGGATGCCAGCGTCGAGGGCGATTACCGCGACTACCGCTACCTGCTGCCCGGCCAGACGCCGCTCAACAGCCAGCCATACACGGATGGCCCGCCGGCGCCGGCCGTCCGGCCGCAGGCGCGCCTGCAGGGAGACTTCCCATGAGTTTGCTGATGCAGGCGCTCAAGAAGGCCGAGCGCGCCAAACAGAACAGCCTTTCCGACGAGGAGCTGGAAAAGCCGTCCGAAGCCTACGACCAGGTACTGGAACTGGCGCCGGCCGACGCCCTGCCGCCCCGTCCCGCGCCAGCGCCAGCGCCATCGACCGTGCAGCCGCCAAGCACCTTGCGCCTGGAACCGCTGGCGGACGCGCCCGCGCCGCAACCGGCGCAGAATGCGGCCCAGCCAGATCCACAGCCAGCTGCGCAGCAAGGCGCGCAGCCAAGTCCGCAGCAGCCCCCTCGCCCCGAACCGCCGCAGGCCAGGCCACGCGCCAGCCGCAGCAATCCGCCGGCGAAAGGCCCCACGGGCCCCATCAGCGTCGATCCGGCCACCGTGCGCCTGGCCGTGCTGCTGGCGATATTGCTGGTGGTGGCAGGTTCCATGGGATATTGGTACTGGCGCGCCAGCACCAGCCCCGGCGCGGGCGCCAACCTGCCCGGCGTGCCCATGCCGCTGACGGACGCTCCGGGCACAACCGGCGTTGCCGGTCCCGTGCTGGTGCTGCCGGCAACGGGTGCCGCGCCGCCCGAGGCCATGACGCCCGCCGCACTGCCGCCAGACTATCCGCGCGACACGCGCCAGCAAACAGGTGCTGCGGAGCAGCAGGCGATGATACAGGCGGCGGCCCAGGCCGCCGTGGCGGCGCAGCTGGCGCAGATGGCACCGCCCGCACCGCCCAGCCTGCCGCCCGTGGCGGCGCCCGACAATAGCCAGATCCAGGTGCAGCGCAGTGTCGCCGCGCCGCAAATCAACCCCGGCGTGCAGCAAGCCTACCAAGCCTTCAACGGGGGCCAGCTGGGCTCTGCTCGTCAGCAATATGAAACCGTGTTGCAGCAGGATGCCACCAACCGCGACGCGCTGCTGGGTCTGGCTGCCGTGGCCTTGCGCGAGCACCAGGGCGCGCAGGCGGCGGCGCTGTACGTGCGTTTACTGGAAATCAATCCCGACGATGGCGAGGCGCTGGCCGGCCTGATCGGGCTGCGCCAGGGCGACGTGGCGCTCAGCGAGGCAAAATTGAAAGCCATCCTGGCGCGCAGCCCCGACAGCGCCCCCGTGCTGTTTGCATTGGGCAATGTGTACGCCAAGCAGCGCCGCTGGAACGAAGCGCAACAGCAATTTTTCCGCGCCTACGGCGCCGCGCCCGGCAATCCCGACTATGCGTTCAACCTGGCCGTGGGCCTGGACCGGCTGAACCAGCCCCGGCTGGCCGCCACGTATTACCAGCGCGCCCTGACCCTGGCGCAAACGACGCCCGCCGCCTTCGACCAGGCCGTCGTGCAAACGCGTTTGCGCGAACTGGCGTCCCCCGCGGCAGCGGCCGAGCCGGCCATCATCACACCCCGTCAGGAATAAGCATCACATGGCAGAACAGGCAAAACTTCCCCTCGGCAAGCTGCTGATCCAGAAAGGCGTGATCAGCGAAGACCAGCTGCGCATCGCCCTGATCGAGCAGCGGCGCAGCAGCGAACCGCTGGGCAAGCTGCTGATCACCCTGGGTTTTGTGACGGAAGCCACCGTGCGCGAGGCCCTCAGCGAAAACCTGAAACAGGTCAGCGCGGATCTGTCCAGCCTGGTGGTCGACGCCATCGCCCTGAAACTGATCCCAAAGGATGTGGCCAAGCGCTACCGCGTGTTTCCCATCGTGTATGAACGGCAGGCGGACAACCTGATCCTGGCCATGGCCGACACGAGCAACATCGTGGCGCTCGACCAGATCAGCGCCATGCTGGTCAAGGGCATCACGATTTCCACCGTACTCGTCAACGAATCGGACATTTCGCGCGCCATCGACCAGTACTATGGTTTCGAGCTGTCGATCGACGGCATCCTGCACGAAATCGAAACGGGCGAAGTCAGCTATCAAAGCATGGCCTCGCCATCGGACGAGTACAGCCAGCCCATGGCGCGCCTGATCGATGCGCTGCTGGCCGATGCCGTGCAGAACGGCGCCTCGGACATCCATTTCGAGCCGGAACAGTCGTTCCTGCGCATCCGCTACCGCATCGACGGCATCCTGCGGCAAATCCGCAGCCTGCACAAATCGTACTGGCCGGCCATGGCCGTGCGCCTGAAGGTGATGTCGAACATGAATATCGCCGAGGCGCGCGCGCCGCAGGATGGCCGCATCAGCATCAAGTTTTCCGGGCGGCAAATCGACTTCCGCGCCTCGGCGCAGCCCACCACGCATGGCGAAAACGTCGTGCTGCGCGTGCTGGACCGGCAAAAAGGCATCGTCCCGCTGGACGCCCTGGGCCTGGCCGACGCGGAACTGAACTTGCTGAAACTGATGATTGCGCGCCCCGACGGCGTGATCCTCGTGACGGGCCCGACGGGCAGCGGCAAGACCACCACCCTGTATTCGATACTCAACCATATCAATACGGAAAGCGTCAACATCATGACCCTGGAGGACCCGGTCGAGTATCCGATGAACATGATACGCCAGACCTCCGTCAACGAATCCGTCAAGCTGGGCTTTGCCGACGGCATCCGCTCGATGATGCGGCAAGACCCGGACATCATCCTGGTGGGCGAGATCCGCGACCGCGAAACGGCGGAAATGGCCTTTGCGGCCGCCATGACGGGCCACCAGGTGTATTCCACCCTTCATACGAGCTCGGCCATCGGTTCCGTCGCGCGCCTGCTCGACATCGGCATCCTGCCCGACATCATGGCCGGCAACATCATCGGCATCGTGGCGCAGCGCCTGGTGCGGCGTTTGTGTCCGCATTGCAAGGAAACCGTCATTGCCGACAACGTCGAGCGCCGCCTGCTGGGCCTGGCCACGGATGAGGCGCCCGTCTCCATCTGCCGCGCCGTGGGCTGCGAGCGCTGCGCGCATCAGGGCTACAAGGGCCGCCTGGCAATCATGGAAATCCTCAAGATGACGGCCGAACTCGATGAGTTGACGGCGCGTCGCGCCAGCAGCCGCGAACTGAAGAACGCGGCGCGCGCGGCCGGCTTCAAGGGCATCGTCGACGACGGCATGCGCCGCGTGCTCGAAGGCGTGACCACACTGGAAGAAGTGGGCCGCGTGGTCGACCTGACGGAAAGGCTGGCCTGATGGCGCAATATGTCTACCGCGCCATGGATGCCAGCGGCGCATTGATTCCCGGCAGCATGGAGGCGGCCAACGTGCCGGACCTGGAAGCGCGCCTGCACCGCATGCAGCTCGACTTGATCGACTGCAAGATCACGGGCCAGTACCTGGTGTTGCTGGGCAAGCGGATCATCCACCGCCGCGACCTGATTAATTTCTGCTTCCACATGGAGCAATTGACGGGCGCGGGCGTGCCCATCCTGGAAGGCTTGAACGACTTGCGCGAAAGCACGGACCACCCGCGCCTGCGCGAAGTCGTCACGGATCTGATCGAAAGCATCGAGGGCGGCTTGCCCCTGTCGGGCGCACTGGCCCAGCATGGCGACATCTTCGACGCCACATTCACCAGCCTGATCCTGGCGGGCGAACAGAGCGGCAGGATCGCCGACGTGTTCAAGAACCTGTCGGAAAGTTTGAAATGGCAGGACGAGCTGGCCTCGCAGACGCGCAAGATTGTCATGTACCCCGTCATCGTGGCCATCGTCGTGGCGGCCGTGACGTTTTTCCTGATGATCTATCTGGTGCCCCAGCTGACGGCATTCATTCGCAACATGGGCGGCGAGCTGCCTCTGCATACGCGCGTGCTGATCTTTGTCTCGAATGTGTTCATCGATTACTGGTATCTGCTGCTGGCCTTGCCCGTGCTGCTGTTTTTCGGCCTGCGCGCGCTCATCCGCCGCAGCGAGGCGGCCCGTTATGCGTGGGATGGCTTGAAGCTACGGCTGTGGCTGGTCGGCCCCGTGCTGCACAAGATCATCCTGGCCCGCTTCGCCACGTTTTTTGCCCTGATGTATGCCTCCGGCATCACGATACTCGAATGCATCCGCCTGTCCGAAGGCATCGCCGGCAACCAGGTGGTAGCGGCCGGCCTGCGCCGCGCCGCACAGCTGATCGGCGAGGGTTACGGCGTGACCGCCGCCTTCCAGCACACGGGGATCTTCCCGCCGCTGGTGATCCGCATGCTGAAGGTGGGCGAGGCAACGGGTTCGCTGGACACGGCCTTGCGCAATGTCAGCTACTTTTACAACCGCGAAGTGAAGGAATTGATTGAAAAAGTGCAAGCCATGATCGAGCCGGCCATGACGGTCATCCTGGGCTTGCTGCTGGGCTGGATCATGCTGTCGGTACTGGGGCCGATCTACGACACCATCAGCACGATCAAAACTTGAGATTCGAGACCTGAGGCCGCCGTGTTCCGCAAACAATTACTTTACATCACCAGCGACACCCTGTACGCCTACGACTGGAACCACGGCGTGCTGGGCCCAGGTCAGGCCTTCCCCGCCAGCGCGGCCGGGCTGGACGGTTTCGCCGCGTGGCTGGAAGATCCGCAGGCACAGCGGCAAGACGTGCCCGCCTACCTGCTGACGGACTTGATCGAGGAAGATTTCCAGCGCCATCTGCTGCCCCACGTGCGTGGCAAGGCGGGCCGTGCCCTGCTCGAGCGGCGCAAGCAGCAATTGCACCGTGACACGCCCTACCGGGGCAGCACCCTGCTGGGCCGCGAAAGCACGGGCCGCCACGATGACCAGGTACTGTTTTTCGCCCTGACCAACCCAAGCTTGCTGCAGCCGTGGACGGAGGCGCTCGAGCACTTGCGCGTGCCCGTGGCCGGCATCTATTCGACCAGCCTGCTCAGTATCGCGCTGGTAAAAAAGCTGTCGATCGCGCACGAACACCTGCTGCTGGTGACGCAGCAGTCGGGCGGCTTGCGGCAAAGTTATTATGAAAAAGGCCAGCTGCGCTTTTCGCGCCAGACGGCCACCATCGCGCTCGACGGCGTGGCCGTGAATATCGCGCTGGAAACGGAAAAAACGCGGCAATTTCTCACCAGCACACGCATGCTGGCGCGCGGCGACGTCTTGAATACCGTCATCCTGGCGCCGGCCGCGCAGATCGCCAAGCTCGAATTATTGTGCGACAACGGCGTGGAAGTGGCTTACCACTTCATCGACCTGCAACTGGCCGCCGGGCGGGTCGGCTTGCGCCAGACGCCGACGCTGGCCGACGAATTGCTGCTGACCTTGCTGGGCAAGCATCCGCCATCCAGCCACTATCCGCCCGGCGCGCTGGCCCGCTACTACCACTTCCAGCGCGCGCGCAAGACGCTGTATGGCGCCAGCGCGCTGATCGGCGCGTCAGCAGCCCTGTGGTGCGTGATCAATCTGCTTGGCGGCATAGCCGACGGAGCCGGCACGCAGCGCCTGGCGCAGGAAACGGCGTCCTACCAGGAACGCTACCGCAGCGTCATGTCGACGCAGCCGCCGGCGCCGGCCAAGACGCAGAACATGAAAGTGGCCGTGACCCTGGGCCAGATGATCGCCAGCCAGGCGCCGGAACCGGGCCGCCTGCTGGGCATGCTGAGCGCCGCGCTGGACCAGGCGCCGCAGGTTGCGCTCGGCCAGCTGCACTGGCATGCGGGCGGGGCGCCCGCGCGCGCGGCCGGCGGCCAGCCACCGCAGCAGCAGGCTGCGAGTTCGCCGCCCGGCAGCGCCATGGCCGGCATTCCGGTCGCGCCGCCACAGGCGCTGCGCCTGGAAGCGGACGTGGCCATGCCGAACAATGACTACCGCGCCGCGCTGGCCGCCATCACGGCCTTCGCGCAAACCCTGGCGCGCCAGCCGCGCATGCAGGTGACGATCGAGGAAACGCCGCTCGACCTGCGTCCCAGCGCGGCCCTGTCCGGCAAGAGCGCCGCGCCAGCGCCGGACAGCCAGGCCCGGTTTACCCTCTTGCTGGAGTGGCAGCCATGAGCGGCCCCGTCAAGCAGCCGCCCCTGCCCGGCATGCAGCGCGCTGCCACGCCCGCGCGCACCCTGCCCGCGTGGCTGGGCGAACTGCGCCTGGTGCGCCGCGCCCTGCTGTGCTTTGCCCTGACCTTGCTGGCCAGCGTAGTGCTGCTCAGTCTGAGCGCCGCCTACCGCACGCGCGAAGCGCAACGGCTGTACCTGGCCCAGCACACGCGCGCGGCGGCGGCGACACTGTTCAACCACGTGGAAGCGGAAAAGCAGGAAATCCGCGCCTACGAACCGCAATTCCTGGCCCTGCGCCAGCGCGGCCTGATCGGCGAAGAAAACCGCCTGGCCTGGATCGATGCCATCCGGCGCAGCCAGGAACAGCGCAAACTGCTGCCGATCAGCTATGACATCAGTCCGCAGCAAGCGCTGAAGGTGCCGCTGCCCATGGAGATGGGGCAATATCATTTACACGGCAGCCGCATGCGCCTGCAGATGGATTTGCTGCATGAGATGGATTTGCTGAACCTGTTTGACGATTTGCGCCAGGCCGGCTATTTCGCCGTACAGGATTGCACGCTCAAGCGCCACGGAGCGGCCGGCAGCCAGGCAGCGCCCGCCCTGGGCGCCGAATGCGAGCTGCTGTGGCTGACCGTCAACAGCGTGCCCGTGCAGGAGCGGCCATGAAACGCACCCTGATCCTTGGCGCGCTGCTGGCCGGCGCCGCGCTCACTGTCCATGCACAGGCACAGCAGCTGGGGCGTGTGTTCCTGTCGCCCGAGCAACGCACCCAGCTCGACGCGCAGCGCTACGGGCCGCCGCCAGCCGATCCCGCCCTGGCTGCGGCGGCGCCACCACCACCGCCGCCACCGCCCGCCCCGCCCGTGGAATTGAATGGCGTGGTGCAGCGCAGCAGCGGCCACTCCACCGTCTGGCTGAACCAGGAAGTGCAGAACGAACCGCACAATCGCCTTGCCCACGGCAAGCCCGGCACATTGACCCTGCGCCTGTCGAACGGCCAGGTGGTGCTGCTCAAACCCGGCCAGCGCTACGATCCGGCCAGCGGCACGGTCACCGAGGTGCAGGAGACGCCGCCATGACGCCACGCCACCCTCGTTGCCAACCTCGTCGCCAGCGCGGCGCCGCCCTGTTGCTGCTGGTGGCCGTGCTGGGCCTGGGCGCGGCCAGCCTGCTGATCAGCGCCTTCGGCCGCGGCACGGGCGAGGCCGAACGCCAGCAGCGCACCCTGGCCACCCTGGCGCAAGCGCGCGAAGCCTTGCTGGGTTTTGCCGCCACGCAAGGCCGGCTGCCACGTCCGGCCGCCTCCGCCCTCGACGGGCGCGAACGGGCAGCCGACTGTGCCGACGATGCCGCATGCAGCGGCTTTTTGCCGTGGGTCGCGCTGGGCGTGGACGGTGTTGATGCCTGGGGCAAGCTGCTGCGCTACAGCGTCACGCCGGAAATGGCGCGCGCGCCCATCGTCTCGTTTTCCGCTGTCGCCAACAGGGTCGTGCTCGAACGCGGCGCGCGCGGCGAATTCGCCTTCGTGGCGGGCCAGGCACAATGCAACGTCAGCGCCCAATGCCTGCCCGTCGTACTGTTCTCGCAAGGCAAGGAGCATCACGGCACGTCCGCCAGCGGCGTGACGCAGATCAATACGGCGCGCGGCAATATCGACGAAGCGGCCAACGACAGCGACAGCCGCAGTTTCATTGCCCGCCCCGCCACCGGCAATGCCGCGCTGCCCGGCGGCGCCTTCGACGACATGCTGACCTGGATTACCTTGCCCGCCCTGTACCAACGCATGCGCGCCGCGCGCAACCTGCCATGAGCGTCCGCCATGCGCGCCGCCAAAGCGGCTTTTCCCTGATCGAGATCGCCATCGTGCTCGTCATCGTCGGCCTGATGATAGGCGGCCTGGTCACGCCATTGACGGTGCAGCTGGAGCAGCGCAAGGTGGCCGAGACGCAACTGGCACTGAATGAGGCGAAGGAAGCGCTGACGGGCTACGCGCTGCGCTACGGCTACCTGCCGTGCCCCGCCGCCTCCGCCATGAGTGGCCTGGAAGACCGGCGCGGCACGCGCTGCACGGGCGAAAAACGCGCCGGGTTCCTGCCATGGGCCACCCTGGGGCTGCGCCAGGGCGACAGCTGGAACCATCTGTTCCGCTACAGCGTGACGCCGGCCTTCAGCGACAGCGGCCAGCTTTTCAATCTGACCACACCGCGCGACATCAGCATCGTCACGCGCAATGGCGGCGCCCTGCTGCAGGCGACGGCCTTGAACGACATCCCCGCCATGATCATGTCGCATGGCAAGAACGGTTTTGGCGCCACGGGCGTGCAGGGCCAGCGCCAGGCTGTGCCTTTCGGCAACAATGTCGACGAGCGCAACAATGCATCGAACGCCACCACCTTCATCAGCCGCGCCGCCAGCGGCCCGCAGCAGCCGGGCGGCGAGTTCGACGATCTCGTCGCCTGGGTGTCGCCGAACATCCTGTTCAACCGCATGGTGGCGGCGCAAAGGCTGCCCCGCTGATGCCGATGCTCTTGCCCGCCCTCACCATCGCCCGCTACACGCTGCTCGAAGCGCTGCGCAGCCGCCTGCCGTGGCTGTTCCTGCTGGCCGCCTGCGGCGCCGCCGCCCTGGCCGGCTTCCTGCAGCAACTGGCGCTGACGGAAAGCGGCGCCGTGCAGGCGGCCCTGCTGGCGGCCACCCTGCGCCTGGCCAGCATTTTCCTGCTGGCCACTTTCATTATTACCAGCATGGCGCGCGAAGCGGCCGACCGGGGCCTGGAATTGCTGCTCGCGCTACCCATGCCGCGCGCCGCCTACCTGCTGGGCAAGCTGCTGGGCTACGGAGCGCTGGCGGCCGTACCCGCCATACTCTTCGGCATGTTGATGGCGCTGTTCGCCGCGCCCGGGCAATGCGCGCTGTGGGCGCTGTCGCTGCTGGGCGAACTGTGGATCGTCGCCGCCTTCAGCCTGCTGTGCGCGGCCAGCCTGCAGCAGGCCCTGCCTGCGCTGGCCGCCACCGGCGGCTTCTATCTGCTGGCGCGCATGCTGGGCAGCCTGCAACTGCTGGCCCACGGCCCGCAAGCGGGCGACTCCTGGCCGCAGCGCGCCATGACCGGCGCCATCGATGTGCTGGCCCTGTTGCTGCCCCGCCTCGACGCCTTTACACGCACGGAGTGGCTGCTGTACGCGACGGGCGACTGGCAAGCCCTGGCCAATGTAGCGGCGCAAACCTGTATTTATGTGGCCTTGCTGGCCAGCTGCGCGCTGTGCGACTTTTACCGCAGGAACATCTGATGGCGGCGACCACCCAGCGTCCCTGGTCCAAGGTGCCGCGCCCCCTGTGCTGGCTGCTGGCGGCATGCCTGCTGCTGCAGCTGGGCTGGCGCCTGGCGCAGCAGCATGCTCCCGCCCAGGCGCGTCCGCTGCCCGCCGCGCCGCCGGATGGCGTGGCGCGCCTGGCCAGCCTGGGCGAGCCGCTGGCCATGGCTAAGGCCATGCTGCTGTACCTGCAGTCGTTCGAAGACCAGGCCGGCGTCAGCCTGCCATGGCGCGAACTCGACTATGACCGCCTGGCCGGCTGGCTGGAGACGGCGCAAACGCTCGATCCGCGCAGCCGGTATGCGCTGGTGGCCGCCAGCGAAGTGTATGCCGGGGTAGCCGACCCGCAGCGCGCGCGGCGCATGCTCAATTTTGTCGCCGCCAGCTTTGCGGCCGACCCGCAGCACCGCTGGCCCGCCATGGCGCAGGCGGTGCTGGTGGCAAAACACCAGTTGCACGATTTGCCGCTGGCGCTCGGCTATGCGCGCGCGCTGCGCCAGCAGGCGACGGGGCCGCATGTGCCGGCGTGGGTGCGCGAAATGGAAGCGTTCATCCTGGAAGACATGGACCAGCTCGACGGCGCCCGCCTGGTGATCGGCGGCCTGATCGCCAGCGGCCAGATCAGCGACCCGCACGAACTGGCCTTCCTCGCGCGTCGGCTCGACGAGCTTGCCAAAAAGAAAGCAAGGGCGGCGCCATGAGCCGCTGTCCGAAAGGCCATGCGCATCCGGCATCAATTGCAGTAAACTGCCATCTCAAGCTGTCGTACTTTTTTTTCAAGGAAACCCCATGCCCCCACGCCGCCAGCACGGCTTTACGCTCGTAGAAATCGCCATCGTCCTGGTCATCATCGGCTTGCTGCTCGGTGGCGTGCTCAAGGGGCAAGGCTTGATCGACAGCGCCAAGGTGAAAAACATCATCCAGCAATCGAATGCGCTGACGGCCGCCGTCAACGCCTACCAGGACAAGTTCCGCGCCCTGCCCGGCGACGATATCCAGGGCACCGTGCACGTGCCCAATTCGGCCGGCAATGGCAATGGCGACGGCCAGATCGGCGATGGCCAGCCGCGCGAATTCACTCTCGCGCCGCAGCACCTGGCGCTGGGCGGCTTCATTACCGGCTCGTTCAACGGCACTTCGCAATTCATGACCAGCGCCCAGGGCGGCGCCGTCTACCTGTACAACGACGAAGTGGGCGGCCGCGCCGGCAACGGCATCCGCTTCGACAACCTGCCGGAGAGCTACGCGGAGCAGATCGACAGCAAACTCGACGATGGCGTGGCCAGCACGGGCAGCGTCCGGGCGAACATGCCCTACGGTAATGCCGGTGCTATCATTCCCCGCACCGCCGTCTTTTTCTGAGCCTCCAGTCACTATCAAAGGAATACCATGTCACTGCACCGCAAACTCATCGTTTCCCTGGCCGCCGCCTGCGCCTTGCTGGCCGGTGGCGCGCAAGCCCAATACGTGGGACCGACGACCGGCCCGGCCGCGCCCGGCAATGTGGCGGCCATCCTGAAAAATCCCGTCGACGACCAAGCCGTCGTGCTGCGCGGCCATTTGCTGCGCAAAGTGGGCAACGAGAAATACACCTTCTCCGATGGTACGGCGGAAATCCGCGTGGACATCGACGACAAGGTCTTCATGAACCGCAAGATCGATGCCAAGACCCGGGTGGAAATCCGCGGTGAAGTGGAAAAAGACTTCATGGAAAGCCCGGAAATCGATGTCGACGTGCTGACCCTGGTCCAGTAAGCCGCCTTGCCATCCCGCCGCCACGGCGGGATGGGCATTACCCCTCTTCTGTATGCCTTGCGCAACCTTTTTTCCATGCCGGAAACTAGGCTTGTCAGAACAATCAAATTCGTCTAGCATCTTTTCATTCAACGTCAGCCAGCGCCAGCGTGAGCCTGCCTGTCGATTCATCCATTCTGGGAGCTTTCCGGGTGCAAGATTTGCCTTCGATACGCTCAAGAATTTCATGGCTGGTGCTCGCCTGGGTCATTCCGACGGCGCTGGTATTTCTGCTGCTCGTGGCGCAAAGCTACACGCGTGAACGCGACCATGTCGTCAGCGAAACGGCGCAGGCGGCACGGGCTGTCGCGGCAGCCGTCGAACGCGACCTGAACGGCGCCCAGATGGCCGCGCGCATCCTGGCCGATTCGCCCGCCCTGCAAGCCGGCGACATCGGCGCCCTGCGGGCCATGGCCGCCAGCCTGCTGCAGCCGGGCATGGCCGTCAGCGGCTTCATCGTCTCCGACGCCAAGGGCCGCCAGCTGATCAATACGGCCCTGCCCGCCAGCCAGGCGCCGCCGCCCTTGCCGCAAAAATGGGCTGCCAGCATGGAGCGCACGCGCGACTACGGCAAGCCGCGGCTGACCAGCCTGGCCAAGACGCCGGACAGCATGCCGCAGCTGGCCCTGAATCTGCCGCTGCCGCGCAACGAGGGAAGCGCCTACGTGCTGACAGCCCTGTACCCGTCCGACTACCTGTCCGTGCTGCTGCGCGAGCTGCACTTGCCAGCCTACCTGGGCGCTGCCATCATCAATGCCGATGGCATCAACGTGGCGCGTACCCTGGCGCCGCAGCGCTATGTGGGCCAGCGCACTGCGGCGCCCCTGCTGGAACAGATAAGCCAGGCGCGCGAAGGCGTGCTGCGCCATGCCACGCTGGAAGGCATCGATGTGTATACGGGCTTTCGCCGCGCCCCGGACGCCGCCTGGACGGTGGCCGTCACCATGCGCACCAGCACGGTGGCAGAAGCACTGCTGCGCTCGGTAGTCACGGGATCCGTCATCCTGGCGCTGCTGCTGGCCGCCGGCTTTGCCCTGGCCTGGCGCGTGGGTGGCCGCCTGGCCCGCACCCTGCAGGAACTGACGCAGCAGATCCACGCGCTGGCGCAAGGCAAACCCTTGCTTTCGAACAAGCACACGGACCGCGAATCGGCCGACATGGCCAGCGCCCTGGGCGCGCTGGAGCGCGACCTGCGGCGCCACCGCACGCAACTGGAAAGCCTGGTGGCCGAACGCACGCTGGCCCTGGAAAAATCCACGCGGCTGCTGGAAACCGTGTACGCGACGGCGCCGATCGGCATGCTGTTCGTGGACCTGGACTTGCGCATCGTCATGATCAACCACTACCTGGCCGCCATCAACGGCGCCAGCGTGGCGCAGCACCTGGGCCGCCCCGTGGGCGCCATGCTGTTCGACGACGCCGTGCGCGCGGAGGTGGAACGTTGCGTGCGCCAGGTGCTGGAGACGGGACAGCCCATTGTCGACATCGAATTGAAAGGCCATAGCGGCCAGCAGCGCGAGCAGCTGAGTCACTGGATCGTCTCGTATCACCCGATTTTCGGCCCGGAACAGCAGTTGCTGGGCGTATCGGGCCTGTGGCTGGACATTACCGAGCGCAAGCGCAGCGAAGCGGAATTTCGCCGTTCAAAACACCTGTTTGGCACCATCATCGAAAACATCCCGGCCATGGTCTTCGTCAAGCGCGCCGACAAGCTGAGCTTTGAAATGATCAACCGCCACGCGGAGCTGACGCTGGGACGCTCGCGCGAGCAATTGCTGGGCAAGACGGACCACGATTTCTTCCCGCCGCAGCAGGCGTCCGCCTTCGTCAGCGCCGACCGCAAGCTGCTGGCCACGGGGCAGATGGTGGAAATCGAACAGGAAGCGATCAATACGGCCGATGGCACGACGCGCCACTTCACCACGCGCAAGGTGGTCTTGCGCGACGATGCCGGGCGCGCCAGCCATGTGCTGGGGGTGTCGATCGATATCACGGAACGCAAGCGCGCCACCGAGGTGCTGCACGCCGCCACCTGGCGCCTGGAACAGAATGAGCGCTTCATCCGCACCGTCACCGACAACCTGCCCGGCATGGTATCGTACTGGGGCGCCGATTTGCGTTGCCTATTTGCAAATAAATTCTACAACGAATGGTTTGGCCGCAGCAGCGCCGAGCTGGCCGGCATCCACATGAGCGAATTGCTGGGGCAGGAACTGTTCGACGTGTATGCACCCCACGTCGAGGGCGTGCTGGCGGGCCGGCCGCAAAGCTTCGAGCGCGACCTGCTCGATCCCGGCGGCCAGGTATGCCACACGTGGACCAATTACATCCCCGATTTCGACGACAGCGGCCGCGTGCGGGGCTTCTTCGTGCTGGCCTCGGACGTCTCCGAACTCAAGCGCACGGAATTGCGCCTGCACGAACTCAATGAACAGATGGTGCGCGCGCGCGACAAGGCCGAGGCGGCCAGCATCGCGAAGAGCGAATTCGTCGCCAACATGAGCCATGAAATCCGCACGCCGATGAACGCCATCATCGGCCTGGCGCGGCTGCTGGAAGAGTCGCCGCTGGAACGGCGCGAGCGCAGCTATGTCGGCAAGATCCAGATGGCCACGCAATCACTGCTCAATATCGTCAACGACGTGCTCGATTTTTCCAAGATCGAGGCGGGGCAGATGGTGCTGGAACAGCGCCGTTTCCAGCTCGAACGCATGCTCGACAGCGTAGGCGTCTTGCTGGCCAGCAGCGCCTGGGCGCGCGGCGTGGAACCCGTCTTCGTGCTCGCCCCCGGTGTGCCGGACGAACTGATCGGCGACGCCCTGCGCGTGGAACAGATACTCATCAACCTGGTGGGCAACGCCGTCAAGTTCACCTCGCATGGCGAAGTGGTGCTGGCCATCGGCAAGGTGGCCGAGGATGCTGCCAGCGCCACCCTCGAGTTTTCCGTGCGCGACACGGGCATCGGCATAGGCGCGGCCGAACAGGAACGCATCTTCGACGCGTTTTCCCAGGGCGACAGCGGCACCAGCCGCAAATACGGCGGCACGGGACTGGGGCTGGCCATCTGCCGGCGCATGGTGGAATTGATGGGAGGCACCCTCAGCGTGACAAGCGCGCTGGGCAAGGGCTCCGACTTCCGCTTCAGCTGCCGCTTCGACAAGGTGGCGCCGCCGCCCGAGCCGCCCGGCAAGGGCATGCCCAAGGCCCTGTCGCTGCTGATCATCGACGACAACGCCAGCGTGCGCGCCATGCTGGAAGACTGGTGCGCGGCGCAGGGCTGGCACAGCCGCAGCGCCGACAGCGGCGCGGCCGGCCTGGCGCTGCTGCGCGCCCACGCCAGCGGCGGGCCGGCGCACGATCTTGTGTTGCTCGACGCGGCCATGCCCGGCATGGATGGCATTTCCATGCTCACCGAGGCGCGCGCCGATGCGCTCCTGGCGCTGCCGCCCGTGATCATGCTGGTGGCCGACCAGGATAGCGAAAACCTCGAACGCCTGGCCGACAGCCTGATGCTGGCCGGCATCGTCTCGAAGCCGGCCACCCCGGCGCGCCTGCTGGCGGCCGTGACGGCCGTGCGCGAAGGCCGCAGCTCCCCTTCCGCGCTGCCCGTGTCCACGCCCTTGTCGGGTTTGCTCACAGGCATGCGCGTGCTGCTGGTGGAAGACAATGAAATCAACCAGGAAGTGGCGCAGTACATTTTGCTGCACTCGGGCGCGCGCGTGGCCGTGGCCGCCAACGGCCGGCTGGCCGTCGACTTGCTCACCAGCACGCCGGACGCCTGGGACGTGGTGCTGATGGATTTGCAGATGCCCGTCATGAATGGCTACGACGCTACCCTGGCCATCCGCGCCCTGGGCTTGCCGGACTTGCCCATCATCGCCATGACGGCCAATGCCATGGACGAAGACCGTCTGCGCGCCATCGCCAGCGGCATGAACGCGCATGTGGCCAAGCCCATCGATGTCGACGAAATGATCCAGACCCTGACCCGGCTGGTGCGCGCGCCCCTGAGCAGCGGCGACGGCGCTGCCCAGACAGGCAATGCCGCCACGCAGACGCTGGACCTGCCGGCCGCGGTGCCCGGCATCGACCTGGCGGCGGCCCTGCACCGTTTCGGCGGCGACTACGGCGCCTTCCTGGCCCTGCTCAAGCGCTTTGAAAATTCGCAAGGCGACGCCGTCGAGGAAACCCGGCGCCTGCTGGCCGCTGGCCAGGCGCCGCAGGCGGCGCAACTGCTGCACCGCGTCTGCGGCGTGGCGGCCAACCTGGGCGCCACGCAGATCGCCAGCCTGGCCGCCGAGACGGAAAAAACGCTGAAAACGGGGCGATCGCACGCCACGGCCGCCTTGCTGGGCCGCCTGGAACAGGCGATGGCCGAAGTCATCGAAGCGGCGCGCACCCTGCCCTCACCCCTGCGGCGCAGCCAGCCGGCAGCGACCGCGCCCGGCAGCGGGCCGCTCGACCTGCACGCCGGCCTGGCCGAACTGCTGGTCTTGATCCGCAACAACAACTTGAAAGCGCTGGCGCAATTCCACGCCCTGCACCCCGCCATACAACAGTCAGACCGGGAAGCGGCACTGGCGATGGCACATGCGATTGAAACGCTGAATTTTGCCGAGGCGGAAAAACTCGTGCTCGATCAGCTGAAACGAGAGGAAAACAAGTGAGCTGGACCAACCTTGCCATGAACGGGCGCATCCTCATCGTCGATGACGCCATGGAAAACATCCAGATCCTGCACCAGCTGCTGCGCGAGGAACACGACGTGCTGTTCGCCCTGAGCGGTGAAAAGGCGCTGGAAATTGCGCATAATCAACAGCCGGACCTGATCCTGCTCGACGCCGTCATGCCCGGCATGGACGGTTATGCCGTCTGCAGCGCGCTGCGCGAATCGGCGCTACTGAGCGCCATTCCCGTCATCTTCGTCACGGCCCTGAACCAGCCCGAAGACGAGACGCGGGCGCTGGAAGCGGGCGCCGTCGATTTCATCACGAAACCGTTCAACGCGGCCGTCGTGCGTGCCCGCGTGCGCAGCCAGCTGACCATCAAGCGGCAGGCCGACGCCATGCGCGAACTGTCGCTGACGGACTCGCTGACAGGCGTGGCCAACCGGCGCAGCTTCAACGACACGATGGACAGCGAATGGCGGCGCTGCGCGCGCGACGGCGTGCCGATGGCCATCATCATGGCCGATATCGACCACTTCAAGGATTACAACGATACGTATGGCCACCAGGCGGGCGACCTGTGCCTGCAGCAGGTGAGCGCCGCCCTGCGCCGCTGCGCCGTGCGCCCGCCCGACCTGCTGGCGCGCTACGGCGGCGAGGAATTCATCATCCTGCTGCCGCAGGAAACGCGCGACGGGGCAGAAGTGGTGGCACAGCGCATCCTCGACGAGGTGCGCGCGCTGCAAATTCCCCACGCCAGATCAGGCGTCGGCCCGCACGTCACCGTCAGCCTGGGCATGGCCAGCGTCATGCCCACGGAAGGCATGGATCCCAGCGCCCTGATCCGCGCCGCGGACGCCCTGCTGTACCGCGCCAAGCATACGGGACGGGACAGGTATTGCGCGTCGGAGGGGAGTGATCAGGGATAGCAGCGCATCAAAAACTCCGCCACGCACACGGGTTTCGTGTCGCCTTCCCGCTCCATGGTGACGGCCCAGTTTACTTGCGCCCCTTCCGGCAAGTCGTCGACGGAGAGGATGTCGAGCCGCGCGCGCAGGCGGCTGTTCACGGGCACGGGACCGGGAAAGCGCACTTTATTCAGGCCATAGTTGATGGCCATGCGGATGCCGGCCATGTGCAAGGCGCCCTGCAACATGGCCGGCAAGAGTGACAGGGTCAGGAAGCCGTGCGCCACGGTGCAGCCATACGGCGACTCGCGCGCGCAGCGTTCCGCGTCCACGTGTATCCACTGATGATCGTCCGTGGCGTCGGCAAAGGTGTCGATGCGCTGCTGGGTGATGGTCAGCCAGTCGGAAACGGCCACGTGCTGCCCCGCCAGGGCCTGGAAACCGGCAATGCCGGCGATATCACGCATGATTTTCTCCTGCGGGACGGCGGCCGAACATGCCCATGCCTTCGACGGTGGTCACCACTTCGCCATGCTGGTTGCGCACGCTCCACACGGAAATGACGATGCCGCGGTCCGGCTTCGACGTGGATGGACGCACTTCCTTGACCTGGTAGGTCAGCTGCAGGGTGTCGCCCGCGCGCACGGGTTTGAGCCAGCGGATGCTGTCCAGGCCGGGCGAACCCATGCTGGACGAATGCTTGAGCAGGTTATCCACCACCAGGCGCATCATCATGCCGCAGGTGTGCCAGCCGCTGGCGATGACGCCCTTGAAGATGGTCTTTTCGGCGGCCGCATGGTCGACGTGAAACGGCTGCGGATCGAAATCCGTGGCGAAGGCGATGATTTCTTTTTCCGTCACATGGCGCTGGCCCAGGTCGATTTCCAGGCCTTGCGTAAAGTCTTCGAAATACCAGTGTTTCGGTGCGATAGCAGTCGATGCGGTCATGCGGTCTCCGTCGGCAAGAAGCCCGGCTGGGCGATAAAGCGCTCGATATGGTGCTCCACGTCGCCCAGGGTCAGGGCGATCATGGAGAGGCGCTTGAAATGGTGGGCGGCGGGCAATTCGTCCGTGACGCCCATGCCGCCATGCAATTGCACGGCTTGCTGGCCGACAAAGGTGGCGGCCAGCCCTATCCGCGCCTTGGCGGCCGAGACCGTGCGTCGCCGCTCGGACGCATCCTCGCTGTCGACCTTGGCGGCAGCCAGCATGGCCATCGAACGCGCCTGCTCCAGATGGATGAACATGTCGGCCATGCGGTGCTGCAAGGCCTGGAACTTGCCGATCGGCGCGCCGAACTGCTGGCGCGTCTTCAGGTAGTCCAGAGTGGCGGCGAAGATGGCGTCCATGGCGCCCACGGCTTCCGCGCACAGCAAGGCGGCGCCATAGTCGAGCGCCGCGTCCAGCACGGCCCAGCCCTGCCCCGCCTGGCCGATCAGGGCCGCGTGGCCCAGCACCACTTGCACGAGGGTGACGGTGGCGGCCCGCTGGCCGTCGATGGTGCGGTAGTCGCGCACGGAAACGCCCGGCGCGTCGGCGGGCACGAGGAACAGCGAAATGCCATCCGTGTCCATCTGGCTGCCACTGCTGCGCGCCGAGACGATCAGCGCGCCGGCCTGTGCTCCATGGATGACGACGCTTTTCTCGCCGTCGAGCACGAAGCCGTCGCCGCTGGCGGTTGCCGTGGTGGCGATATCATGCATATCGTGGCGCGACTGCCGTTCGCCCAGCGCGCAAGCCAGTTTCAGGCTGCCGCTGGCAACCTGCTCCAGCACGGCATCGTGGCCACCGGCCAGGGTCAAAAAGCGCGCACCCAGCACGGTGGCCAGGTAGGGCTCGACCACCAGGCCGCGGCCCAGTTCCTGCATCACCAGCAGCATGTCGACGGCCGTGCCGTCGAAGCCGCCCGCGCCGGCCGGCAGCGGCAAGGCCGTCATGCCCAGCTCGGCCAAGGTGGCCCAGGCGGCATCGGACGTGCCCGTGGCGGAATGGATGATCTTTTGCCGCGTTTCAAAGCGGTAATCCTTGTCGACCCAGCGCCTGAGCGCGTCGGCAAATTGCTGCTGTTCCTGATTAAAATGAAAGTCCATGTCGTCTCCTTCTGGCTTACAGGCCCAGGATCATCTGCGTGATGATGTTTTTCTGGATTTCATTCGAGCCGCCATAGATCGATGTCTTGCGGTAATTGAAGTAGTACGCGGCCAGCGGCGCGGCCAGGTCGTCGCCGCCAGCGCCATGCGGCGCGCTGCCGTCAAGGAATGCCGGGTCGAACGGCAAGGCTTGCGGGCCGATGGCTTCGACCATCAGTTCCGTCAGTTGTTGCTGCAGTTCCGAACCGCGCACCTTCAGCATCGATGCCTGCGGCCCCGGTCCCTTGCCTTCTTCGCTGATGACGCGCAAGACCGTCATTTCCAGCGCCATCAATTCGATTTCCAGGGTAGCCACCTTGGCCGCAAAGGCGGCATCGTGCAGCAGCGGGGCGCCGCGCTTGCTCTGCTGCATGGCCAGCTGCTTGAGAAAAGTCAGCTCGCGCTTGGAGCGGCCCACGGCGGCGATGCCCGTGCGCTCGTGCCCCAGCAGATACTTGGCGTAGGTCCAGCCCTTGTTTTCCTGGCCAACCAGGTTGCTGACGGGCACGCGCACGTTGTCGAAGAAGACTTCATTCACTTCATGTTCTTCATCGAGCATGATGATGGGGCGCACGGTGATGCCCGGCGTTTTCATGTCGATCAGCAAGAAACTGATGCCTTCCTGCTTGCGCACCGTGCTATCCGTGCGCACCAGGCAAAAGATCATATCCGCGTGCTGGCCCAGCGTCGTCCAGGTTTTCTGGCCATTCACGATGTAGTGGTCGCCATCGCGCTGGGCCGTGGTTTTCAGGGAAGCGAGGTCGGACCCGGCGCCCGGCTCCGAATAACCCTGGCACCACCAGTCGTCGCAGTTCAGGATGCGCGGCAGATAGTATGCTTTTTGCTCGGCGTTGGCGAAGGCCATGATGACGGGCGCCACCATGTTGACGCCGAATGGCAGGATCGGCGGCGTGGCGGCGCGCGCGCACTCGTCTTCCCAGATGTGGCGCTGCACGGACGTCCAACCCGTGCCGCCATGTTCGACGGGCCAGGCCGGCGCGGCCCAGCCTTGTTGCGCGACAATCTTGTGCCAGCGCACGTAATCGTCGCGGTTCAGGCGCAGATGCTGACGCACCTTGCGCTGCAAGTCCGCCGGCAAATGGGTGTCGAGGAAGGCGCGCACCGTGTCGCGGAAGGCGCTCTCCTCGGCCGTGTAATGCAGGTCCATGTCTGTCTCCTTGTTCTTATCGGTTGCCGTGATGACTGCACGCAAGGAAGCTCAGCGCACAAAAAAGCACGACCGTTCTCAAGGATTGTACAACAGATTGGGAGGCGCGCCAGGCCTTTTACACAGGCTGGCGCGCAAGGGAAGCGGGTGGAATTGGCTGACTGCCGCCCTTGGGACCGCGTCTAGGTGTGCGACAGGATATTAATGAGCTTGCCGAAAGGGTCGCGCACGAAAAACCGCCTGACGCCCCAAGGTTCATCGGCAGGACCATATTCAATGGGAAACCCTGCCCCATGCATACGCGCCAATGCGGCATCCACGTCATCGACTTCAATGGAAAGGTCGGGCACAGCGGTATTCGAGCCGCCTTCCGTCGCGAAGCTCACTTGCACGCTCATCTCGCTTTGCGAACCATACGTCATGATCCAGCCGTGGTCCATCAACAGGCTCAGACCCAGCACGTCCTGGTAAAACGTCCGCGCCAGGCCCGGATCCGACGCCGGGAAATTTGCAACGATACGCTTGACTTGCATATTTTTCCTCCATGTCCATATAAGTCCAACCCTGCTTAATATCGCCCTCCACGTCTCCAGACGTGTCCGCTTCTGGCGTGATGGCCACTTGACGCGATTACCTGTCAAGCAACATCCCCCGTAACAGCAATTCCAATGCCGCCACTCCTTTTATCAGACGCGCATTGCCTTCCTCACCTTCTGCGATCCAGAACGCCGCTTCTGCCAGACTGCCGTAGATCATCGAAGCCAGTGCTTCTGGGCAAGCGTCGGCCACGATGCCTCGGTGAATCAGCTGCTGGATAAGCTTTTGCATCGACTCGAGGCAATGGCGCTGCGAGTCCGGTGAAGCGCCACCGAGGACCGCCCTCGCATCGCGTAAGACGATGCGCTGAATTTCCGGTTCCAGGGCCATCTCCAGATAGGCACGGCAGCGGCTGCGAAAGCCTTCCCACAAGTCTTCGGCACTGTCGGAGATGGCTTGCAGGCGGCCATCCATTTCCGCGTCGATTTGCTCCACCACCGCCAGCAGCAAGCCCTTCTTGTCGCCGAAGTGATGATACAGGGCCCCACGCGTCAGGCCTGCCTGCGCGGTAAGGTCGTCCATTGACGTGTCGGCATAACCGCGCTCGCTGAACACTTTGCGGGCCGTAGCCAGCAACGATGCTCGGGTTTCTTCCATTTCCACACGGGTGCGGCGAACCATTGCTTCCTCCTTGCATACGTAGCGCATGATTGTTTACATACAGTGCGTATGAATATATACTATTCATACGCGATGTATGTATTATCACTGCGACGTATCTCCATTGCAAGCAGGGCATGCGCCGTTTATCGAATGATCACATGAAGGATATGAACCATGAGTACGTCCGCCTGCGCTGCCGCACAACCCCGTGTCCGCCACCCGTGGCTGGCTGTCTGCGCCGTCGGCATGGCCACCTTTTCGGTCGTGACGACAGAAATGCTCCCGGTCGGCCTGCTGACGCCGATTGCTGACACCCTGGGCACCTCCACGGGAACCGCCGGCCTGATGATCTCACTGCCAGCATTGCTGGCGGCCATGTTTGCGCCGCTGGTCGTGGTCGCATCGGGCAGCCTGGACAGGCGCAAGATTCTCTGTGGTTTGCTGACACTATTGGTGCTCGCGAACATTGCCTCGGCCCTGGCGCAGAACATGGCGTGGATGCTGGCTGCCCGTGTTCTCGTCGGTTTTTGCATGGGCGGCATCTGGGCCATCGCCGGCGGCCTCGCTTCCCGCCTGGTTCCTGCGCGCTCGACCGGCCTGGCAACGTCGATCATCTTCGGTGGCGTGGCGGCCGCTTCCGTGCTGGGCGTGCCGCTAGGCGCACAAATCGGCGACGTTGCGGGATGGCGCTGGGCCTTCGGCGTCATGGCGCTGTTCAGCAGCCTGGTACTGGCGCTGCATCTGGCCGTCATTCCCGCACTGCCCGCTGCCGGTGCGGCGACCTTGCGCCAATTCGGCAAACAGCTGCGCAACAGGCAGTTGCAAGCGGGGCTGCTTCTGACCCTGTTGCTGGTGACCAGCCATTTCATGGCCTTTACCTTCGTGCGCCCGCTACTGCTGTCCATGTCGGGGTTTGATACGCAATGGCTGGGCGCGCTGCTGTTTGCCTATGGCTGCGCGGGCATCATTGGAAACTTCCTGGCCGGTGTCGTGGCGGCGCGGCGCACGGCGACTACCATCGTCGCCATCTCGGGCGGCCTGCTGCTCACGCCGCTGCTGTTCCTGGCTGTCGGCGACTCCGGCATCGGCGGCGGCGTGGTGTTGCTGGCCTGGGGACTGGCCTACGGTGGTGTATCGGTCGGCCTGATGACCTTGATGATGAAGGCGGCGCCCGGGGCCGTGGAGATCGTCGCCGCGCTGTATGTCGGTGTCTTCAATATCGGCATTGCGCTTGGGGCGTGGACCGGCGGCCAGGCCGTGGACAGGCTGGGCCTCTCAGCCAACCTGTGGCTTGCCGCAGGATGCGCCGCTGCCGCCTTGCTGCTGTCTTTTGGCATCCGCTTGGTTGACGCCGACAAGCAGCCTGGCCCTGCAAGAGACTGACTGTGGCCGCAATCAGCCGTACAGATGCAGCAGCACTTGCACGGCAACGATCTTGACGATGGTCATGCTGGGGAAAATCATCGCGTAACCGAGGTTCGGGCGGTCCGACTTGGCCAGGCGGTTGGCGAACACCAGCACGGCCGGGTTGCCCGTGGCGCCGGCCGCGATGCCCAGCAATTCAGGAAACGGCAGGCGCAGGAAGACCTTGCCCAGGATCACGACAAGGGCCACCACCACCAGCACCGTCACGGCGCCCAGCGCCAGCATGGGCAAGCCATCGGCGCCCACTTGCTGCACGAAGGGCAAGCCGGACGCCATGCCGACGGAAGCGAGGAAAATCGTCAATCCATAGTTGCGCATCACCAGGTTGGCCGACAGCGGCAAGCGCCAGCTGATCCGGCCCACCCTACCCAGGCGGCCCAGGATCAGCGCCATCACCAGCGGCCCGCCGGCCAGGCCCAGGCTGAACGAACCGATCCACGGCAAGGGGATCGGTACCAGGCCCAGCAGCACGCCCAGCACCATGCCCATGCCCAGCGAGACATAGCTGAACTCGGCCGTGGCCGTGATGGAATTGCCGAACAGCTTGCGCACATCGGCCGCATGTTTCGCCGGCGCAATGGCCATCACCCTGTCGCCGAATTCCAGGGTCAGGAACGGATGCGGCAGGATCATGGCGTCGCCGCGGCGTATGAACGCGATCTGCAGGGGGAAGTCTTTCGCCAGGTTCAGCTCGCCCAGGGGCACGCCGACGATTTCCGCGTCCGACACGAACACTTCGGTGCCATCGAACGCGCTGCGGTCCTTCATCAGCCGGCCCGGGTCCAGGTGGCCCAGCGCCGTGCGCGCCGCTTCCACCCCCGCCACCGTGCCCGACACCATCAGCGCGTCCCCGACGCCGAGCACGAGGCCAGGGTCGGGCAAGCGGTTCTGGTGCCCCTGGCGCACGCCGATCACCTGCACGCCCGCCAGGGGGCCATCGGCCAGTTCGGACAGGGCCGCACCCGCCAATTTGGCTTCATCAATGGTAATTTCGGACACGACGATGGGCGCCGGCGGCGGCGTCAGCACGGGTTTCAAGATGCGCCCCGCCAGGTACAGGCCCAGCATGGGGCCGACGACGCCGAACGGGTACGCGACGGCATAGCCGACGGCCGCGTCGCCATTGCCGTGCGACGCTTCCAGCGCCGCCTGCAAGGCAGCCGTGCTGGTCATGGCGCCGGCAAACACGCCGCTGGCCATGCGCAGAGAAATGTCAATCCACTGCCCGCCCCAGACAGACACGGCCAGGCCGCCCATGACGGCAATAAAAGCGATCAGATTGTGTTTCTGCCCCGCACCGCGCAAGCCGGCGAAAAACTGCACGCCATACTGCACGCCTATGCCATACAGGAACAGCAGCAGACCGATGGAGCCGACCATCGGCGGCGGCACGGAGCCGGGAGCAAACGCGCCCAGCGCCAGCCCCGCGAACAGCACGCCGCCCACGCCCAGAGAAAATCCGAACACGCTGATGCGCCCCAGCGCATAACCGGCGCCGATGACAAGAAACAGGGCGAGAATGGGCGTGGACTCCAGCGTGTGGCGAAATAATTGAAGCATCGGGCAACCTTGGTCTGGGGAAGGCCCAGTTTAGCATGCACAAAAGCAACACGATGGCGATGATGACAAGCAAGCGTGCGCGGGTTTGTACCTGAAAAACGGGCAAAAAAAAGCCCGCTATGGAAGCGGGCTGAATCTAATTCCTGTGAGGAAGTAGAGGAGACAGGTGAATGATGCCGCATCGCAGCATATCATTCCAATTGCATGTTGTGATGATGGAAATATGATTTATCAATATCTGCTCGCCTCCTCGCGCAGCGCCTGGCGTACGGCGGGACGCTCGCCGACGCGCTCGATCAAGCGCCTCACGTGCGGGAAGGCCGACAGATCCACCTGCGTATGCGCCGACCAGCCGAGGATGGTGTACAGATAGGCATCCGCGATGGAATAGCGCTCGCCCAGCAGATACGGCCCGCCGGCCGCCAGTTGCCGCTCGACGTAATCGAGGCGTGCGGCCAGGCGCGAGCGGGCCACGTCCTGCGCCTGCGTACCGTATTCCGGGTGGAACAGCCAGGGGCTGAACACCTTGTGCAGCTCAGTGGCAATAAACCCCAGCCACGATTGCAGCTGCACGCGTGCCAGGGAACCCGGCGGCGGCGCCAGGCCGCTGTCCGGCGACAGATCGGCCAGATATTGCACGATGGCCGTGCCCTCCAGCAAGACGGTGCCATCGTCCAGCACCAGCGCCGGCACATACAGGTTCGGATTCACTTGCGCGTAGTCGGCGCCCGTTTCCGTAACGCGTGGAATCTTGCGAATATCGACTCTTTCCAGTTCCAGCGCGATGCCCGCCTCGATGGCCACGATGTGCGGCGACAGGGAACACGTGCCCGTTGCGTAATACAGTTTCATGATTACTCCTCGAAAAGTTACACGGACGCGGGATCAAGTTTTTCCACGTCGATGCCGTATTTGGCGATGGCTACGCCAATCTTGTTGCGCGGCAGCTGGCCCCCGTCAGCCAGCGCCGTCAGGGCGGCCAGCACGATGAAATGGCGGTCCACTTCAAAGAAGGTGCGCAAGGATTCGCGCGTATCGGAACGGCCGAAGCCATCCGTGCCCAGGGCAACGAAGCGCCGGTCGTGCACGAAGGGGCGCACCTGGTCGGCCACGATCTTCATGTAATCGGTGGCGATCACCAGCGGGCCTTGCCGGCCGGCCAGGCATTGCGCGATATATGGCACGCGGGGCGCGCTGTCCGGGTGCAGCATGTTCCAGCGCTGCACGGCCAGGCCGTCGCGCCGCACTTGCGTCAGGCTGGTGGCGCTCCACACGTCAGCCGCCACGCCAAAATCCTGCTGCAGCAGCACGCTGGCGGCCAGCACTTCGCGCAGGATGGAACCGCTGCCCATCAGCTGCACGCGCGGCGTGGTTGCCGTGGGTGCTGCCGGGCTTTCCTGCAGCAGATACAGCCCCTGCAGGATGCCCGCCTCGGCTCCTTCCGGCATGGCCGGGTGCGGATAGTTTTCGTTGAGCAAGGTGATGTAATAGAAAATATCCTCTTGCTCGGCAAACATGCGGCGCATGCCGTCGTGGATGATCACGGCCAGCTCGTAGGCATAGGTGGGATCGTACGAAATACAGTTGGGAATCACGGACGACAGCACGTGGCTGTGGCCATCGTCGTGCTGGAGTCCCTCCCCCATCAGTGTCGTGCGGCCCGACGTGGCGCCCAGCAAGAAGCCGCGCGTGCGGGCATCGGCGGCCGCCCAGGCCAGGTCGCCCACGCGCTGCAAGCCGAACATCGAATAGAAGATGTAGAACGGAATGGTGGCCAGGCCATGGTTGCTGTACGACGTGCCGGCGGCGATCCAGGAGGAAATGGCGCCCGATTCATTGATGCCTTCCTGCAATATCTGCCCATCCTTGGCTTCCTTGTAATAGCTGAGCTGGCCCGCATCCTGCGGCGTGTACAGCTGGCCCAGGTAGGAATGGATGCCGATCTGGCGGAACAGGCCTTCCATGCCGAAGGTGCGCGATTCGTCGGGCACGATGGGCACGATGATCTTGCCCAGGGCAGGGTCTTTCAGCAGGGTGCCGAGGATGCGCACGAAGGCCATGGTGGTGGACGCGCCCCGCTCGCCGCTATCCTTGAGCTGGGTGGCGAACGCGGACAGCGGCGGTATGGGCAGGGGCGCCACCTTGCTGATGCGGGCCGGGATGTAGCCGCCCAGCTGTGCCCGGCGCGCGGCAAAGTAGCGCGCTTCCTCGCTGTCCGGTGCCGGTTTCAGATAGGGCATGTCTTCCAGCTGCGCATCGCTGACGGGCAAGGCGAAGCGGTCGCGGAACGCGCGCACGGCGTCGGCGCTCATCTTTTTCAGCTGATGGTTGATATTCTGTCCTTCGCCCGCCTCGCCCATGCCGAAGCCCTTGACGGTCTTGGCCAGGATCACGGTGGGCCGGCCGGTCGTGCGCATGGCTTCCGCATAGGCCGCGTGGACTTTTTCGGGATCGTGTCCGCCGCGCGTCAGCTGCCAGATTTCGTCATCCGTCATGTGCGCCACCAGCGCCAGCAGTTCCGAATACTTGCCAAAGAAATGCTCGCGCACATACGCACCGTTCTGCGATTTGAAGGTCTGGTAATCGCCGTCCACGCATTCCATCATGCGCTGACGTAACAAGCCGCTCGTGTCGCTCTGCAATAAAGCATCCCAGCCGCCGCCCCAGATGACCTTGATGACATGCCAGCCCGCCGCGCGGAAGGTGCCTTCCAGTTCCTGGATGACCTTGCTGTTGCCGCGCACGGGGCCATCCAGGCGCTGCAAGTTGCAGTTGACGACAAAGATCAGGTTATCCAGGCGCTCGCGGCCGCCCAGGGAGATGGCGGCCAGGGACTCTGGCTGGTCCATCTCGCCATCGCCGAGGAAAGCCCACACCTTGCGCCCCTGGTGCTCCTTCAAGCCGCGGTACTCGAGGTACCGCATGAAACGTGCCTGGTAGGCGGCCGTCAGCGGCCCCAGTCCCATCGATACCGTGGGGAATTGCCAGAAATCCGGCATCAAACGGGGATGCGGATACGACGACAAGCCCTCGCGGCCCGCTTCGCGGCGGTAATTGTCCAGCTGCGCTTCCGTGATGCGGCCTTCCAGATAGGCGCGGCCATAGATGCCGGGCGCGGAATGGCCCTGGATGTAGACCAGGTCACCGGCAAACTGGTCCGTATGGCCGCGGAAGAAATGGCTGAAGCCGACGTCGTACAGCACGGCCGCCGACTGGTAGGTGGCGATGTGGCCGCCCACGTTCGAGTGCCTGGCCGCGCGCAGCACCATCACCATGGCGTTCCAGCGGATGTAGGCATTCAGGCGGCGCTCGATGGCCAGGTCGCCCGGATAAGCGGGCTGGCGCGCCGTGGCGATGCTGTTGGTGTAGGCGGTGGTGACGCGGCCGGGCATGCCGCCGTGCTGCGCGGCGTCATGATCGACGAGTTGGTCGAGCAGGTAGTGGGCGCGCGGACGCCCTTCCACGGCGACGACGGCTTGCATCGCCTCCAGCCATTCTTTGGTTTCCTGCGGATCGATATCGGGTACAGCGAGGGATGGGGTCATGGCAGTCTCCTGGGGGTGGGCATACATCGTCATGATCGATTGCCATTGCAATCATTGCATTTGCAATCGTTATGCCGACCATTGTATCGCGCTATAATTGCATTTGCAACTGTGATCGATCTGGAGGAATACCGATGTCTGCAACTGAGCCTGCAAGCAAGTCCGCAACCGCGCCCGACCTGTGGTTTTCATTCGTGCGCACGCACCGTTTGATGATCCGCGAGATCGAACGCCGTCTGGCGGCGGCCAAGCTGCCCGTGTATGCGTGGTATGACGTGCTGTGGGGACTCGAAAGCGGCCCGGACGGTTCGCGCCGCATGCACGAGCTGGCCGATGCGCTGGCCATCGAACGCTACAACCTCACGCGCCTGGTGGACAAGCTGGAAACGGACCGGCTGGTGACGCGCACGCGCTCGATGGAAGACGGGCGCGCCGCCTTTGTCTCCATCACGGAAGACGGAAAGATCCTGCGCAAGCAAATGTGGGCCGTGTACCAGGCCACGGTGGCCGACCTGTTCCTGGCGCAATTTGACAGCGGCGAGCAGCAGGACTTCAGCGCCGCCCTCGCGCGCGCCGCCGAGGCGGCCCGCGGCGCAGGCCAGAGCAAGGTTCAGAGCAAGGCGTAGCGCCGCAGCGCGTAATCGACGAACTGCACCGGCAGCGCGCCATCGTCGGCCAGGGCTTTCAGCGCGGTGACGGCCAGCCATGGCGCACTCGTTTCCATCCGGGTATCGGCACCGACGGCGATAAAACGCCCGCGCACGCAGCCGCCGATCTGGCCCGCGATATGCTGCCCATAGCCGGTGACGGCGATGACGGGCGCGGCACTGTCATCGAGGCATCGCCGCACATGGGCCAACCTTGGCGTGGCGCGCGGGTGGAGCAGGTTCCACTGTTCCGCCGCCTGCGCATCGCGCGCCAGGCGCGTATAGCTGGGGCAACTCCACACTTGCGTGGCAATATCCCAGTCCTCCTTCAGCAGGCGGGCGGCATCGGCAACGACGGCCAGCATCTTCCCCGCCCCGCACAGGCGCACCCGGCCTGGTGCAGGGCCCGGCGGCGACACGCGGTACATGCCCAGGCTGGCCGCTGCCGCATCGGCGGCCGACAAGGGCGCCGCCACCGCATCGTCATCTTCATCATGTGTGGCCAGGTAGTAATAGCCAGGCTGCTGTTCCAGGTACAGCGTTGCCAGTGCCGAGCGCAGGATGGCGCGCACTTCCTCGCCCGTCGCCGGGTCGAACGGCATGCAATTGTGCTGCGCGGCCAGCCAGGCGGGCAGCGCGGGGGGCACGCCTTTCGGCCAGTGCGAGGCTTGCGTTTCCGCATCATTACAGACGATGCCACGCTCACCCGACTCGGCCAGCACCGCGCGCAAGGCCGGCAGCGAGGCGGGGCTGCACAGGTAGAGCAACGGCTTTTCCGCCTGCGTCGCGCCATGCCGGTAGCGCACAGCCCAGGCACCCGCGGACGCTCCCACTTCCCATGCGTCGCCGTCCGAGAACGGCGGCGCGTGCGTGCCCACCTTGCGCATCCGCGCCACCACGGCGCCGCCCTGCTTCAGGCTGCCCGCCATGGCGCCCAGCGCGCGGCGCGGCGAAGCATGTACCAGTGGCAATCCCGACGCTGGCGCCAGCGCGGCCATGCAGGCATGGGCGGCACCGCCCGTTTCGCCGCCTGGCAGTGGAGAATGGGGAAATAAATGGGGTGACTGCATGGCGGCTCCTATTTCCGTATCACTTGCGCAAGGCAGACATTGCCTATACGATTGCAAATGCAATTATTGTAGTTGCAATCCTTTGCGCGAGCAAGGGACACGAGAGCCAACCGGAGTTCCTGCCTTCAAGGTGAAAAATGACGCTGAACAATTCTGAAACCGTGCGCATGGCCTACGCCGTGAAACTGACGAATGCGCAAGTCGAAGCGGCCAAGCGCCTGTATGCCGCGCATTTCGGCGCCACGGACAACCCGCAGGCGATGGCCGCCATCATCGCGGCGCTGGCGCGCAACTACAGTTCCGCCGTGGCGGCGAATGTGCTGTAGCCCATCACGCATGACGCATGACGCGGGCAAAAAAAAGCCCGCTACGGGAGCGGGCTGAATCTAATTCCTGTGAGGAAGTAGAGGAGACAGATGCATGATGCCGCATCGCAGCATAGCTATCCAATTGTATGTTGTGATGATAGAAATATGTTTTATCAATATCACGTCCGGGCCGTTCCAAAAATGACGAGCTTTCGATGCGACCGTTGTTCGCGCGTCACCAGCACGCGGGCTTGCTCGACGCTTACGCAAGCGTGCGGCGCAAACCCCGCTGGCACTGTCTCCGCATCGCGCTCGATGCGTTGCGGATCATTGATCACGTCATAGTCTGCGCGCTTGAAAAGCAACTGCTCGATTCCGGCGTCCCCTTCGGGCATCGGTTTGACAACGATGAGCGACCAAAGGCCCTCATCGCCCAGGAATTGCTTGTGCTTCAGGAATGCGTTAACGCGATCCGCATGAGGCGCAGAGTCGCTGATCCCGCTCTCATAAACACCCATCGGGCATAGCATCGTGCCGGCTGGCCAGCCCATATCAGGCAACGCTGCGACCGTGACCGGTCGCAATTGGGCCAGGTGGCGCTCAAGCGGGTGCTTGTTCCCCGAACAGGCACCGAGCGCCATCAGCGCCAGCATGCCGGCGGCGCGAAGCAAAGGCATCATCAACTTGTCTCCTTGGGTATGGTCAGGCAACGGTATCTTAAGCGATGAAGCGGTGGAGGCCTGCACGATAATGCGCAAGGGCAAAAAAAAGCCCGCTACGGAAGCGGGCTGAATCTAATTCCTGTGAGGAAGTAGAGGAGACAGATGCATGATGCCGCATTGCAGCATCATTATCCAATTGCATGTTGTGATGACAGAAATACGATTGTTCTATATCTCAGCCATAGCGGCCTCCCCTGCCCCTGCGATCCTTATGCCACGTTATCGCCGCGCAAGGTTTTCGCTGCCGCCACCATGTTGGCCAGAGCGGGGATCACCTCTTTCCAGCCGCGCGTCTTCAGGCCGCAATCGGGGTTGACCCACAGGCGCTGGGCGGGAATGCGCTCGGCCGCCTTGCGCATCAGTTTGACCATCTGTTCCTGGCCAGGAATATTCGGCGAGTGGATGTCGTAGACGCCAGGGCCGATTGCGTTCGGATAGTTAAAGTCATCGAAGGCATCCAGCAATTCCATGTCGGAGCGCGACGTTTCAATGGTGATGACGTCCGCATCCATGTCGGCGATCTGCGCGATGATGTCGTTGAATTCCGAATAGCACATGTGCGTGTGGATCTGCGTCTCGTCGGCCACGCCATTGGCCGTGATACGGAACGATTCCACGGCCCAGCGCAGGTACTCGGCCCACTGGGCTTTACGCAGTGGCAAACCTTCGCGCAAGGCCGCTTCGTCGATCTGGATCACGCGGATGCCGGCCTGTTCCAGGTCCTGCACCTCGGCGCGCATGGCCAGCGCCAGCTGGTGGCACGACACGGAACGGGGCTGGTCGTCGCGCACGAAAGACCCGTTCAGGATGGTGACGGGGCCCGTCAGCATGCCCTTCATCGGCTTGTCCGTCAGCGACTGGGCGTAGGTGCTCCACTCGACCGTCATGGCGCGCGGGCGGCTGATGTCGCCGAACAGGATGGGCGGCTTGACGCAGCGCGAACCGTACGATTGCACCCAGCCGAACTGGCTGAAGGCGTAGCCGTCGAGCTGTTCGCCGAAATATTCCACCATGTCGTTGCGTTCCGCTTCGCCGTGCACGAAGACATCCAGGCCCAGGGTTTCCTGTTCCTTGACGCAATGCGCGATTTCCGCCTGCATCAGTTTTTTATAGCCAACTGCATCCAGCTGGCCGCTGCGAAACTGGCTGCGGGCCTGGCGGATTTCCGCCGTCTGCGGAAACGAGCCGATGGTCGTCGTCGGGTATAGCGGCAGTTGCAGCAGCGCAGCCTGCTTGGCGGCGCGCACGGCATAGTTGCCGGCGCGCTGGCCCAGGCTTGCGCCGATGCGGGCCACGGCCGCCTTCACTGCCGGATTGTGCACGCGCGGCGACTGACGGCGCGCTTGCACAGCGGCCTGATTGACGTCCAGCGCCGCTTGCACGGAGGCGCGTCCATTATTCAGCGCACCGGCCAGGGTGCGCACTTCATCGAGCTTTTGACGGGCAAAAGCCAGCCACGACCGGATATCCGTATCCAGCTGTTGCTCGCTGTCCAGGTCGACGGGCACGTGCAGCAGGGAGCACGACGGGGCGATCCACAGGCGCGACTGCAGGCTGGCGTGCACGGGTTCCAGCCACGCCAGCACTTCCGTCAAATCCGTCTTCCAGATATTGCGGCCATTCACCACGCCCAGCGACAGCACGCTGGCGGCAGGCAATTGCGCGATCACTTGCGCCACTTCCTCGCGGGCGTTGACGGCATCCAGGTGCAAGCCTTGCACGGGCAGCTTGCACGCCAGTGCCAAGTTATCTTGCAGCTTGCCGAAATACGTGGCCAGCAGCAGTTTGACGTTGTTGACCTTGCTCAAGGCATCGTAGGCCGTGACCAGCGCCTGTTGCCAGGCGCTGCCCAGTTCCGTGACGAGTACCGGTTCGTCGATCTGCACCCACTCCACGCCCTGGGCGGCCAGTTCCTGCAACAGTTGCACATAGACGGGCAGCAAGCCTTGCAGCAGCGCCAGCTTGTCGGAGTCGTCCTTGGCCTTGCCCAGCCACAAATAGGTGACAGGGCCAATCAGCACAGGCTTGGCCTTTACATTCAGCTGGCGCGCTTGCGCCAGTTGCTGCAACAGGCGGCTGCTGTCGAGCTTGAACTGCGTATCGGCCGCAAATTCCGGCACGATGTAGTGATAATTGGTGTCGAACCATTTCGTCATTTCACCGGCGTGAATACAGCTGCAATCGCTGTCGCTGGCCGAGCGGCCACGGGCCACGCGGAAATAGTTGTCGAGCGCTGCGCCAGTCAAGTGGCGCACGCGCTGCGGCAAATTACCCAAGGTAAAGCTCAGGTCCAGCACCTGGTCATAGAAGGAAAAGTCGCCCACGGGCGCCAGGTCCAGCCCGTTCTGGTCTTGCCAGTGGCGCTGGCGCAGTTCGGCCCCATGGCCTTCCAGCGCGTCCAGGCTGCTTTGGCCCTTCCAGTAATCTTCCAGTGCGAACTTCAGTTCGCGTTTGGCGCCGATGCGCGGGTAGCCCAGATTATGTGTTGTGACGGTCATGGCGGTAGTGCCTCCTGGTGAAGTATGGAGACATCATAGAGGCTTTCATCCATGAAAAATAATGGTAAAACTTCATGCATCCATTATTAATATTCATGTGAGACCAGGCTCGAACGCGGCGGGGCACAGGCAAAAAAAAGCCCGCTGCGGGAGCGGGCTGAATCTAATTCCTGTGAGGAAGTAGAGGAGACAAGTGCATGATGCCGCATCGCAGCATAGCTATCCAATTGCATGTTGTGATGATGGAAATATGATTCATCAATATCTGCCGTCACCCGTGGCCGTCAGGCGCTGGCCCGCGCGATCAGCTGGTAGGCCAGCGGCGCCAAGGCTGGCGGCGCGGCGCCCTCGTCCACTTCGCCCAGGCGCTGCAGGATGGCCTGTGCAGCCAGGCGGCCGATGTCATAGCGCGGTACGCGGATCGTCGTCAGCGCGGGCATGAGTTTTTCCGAGAACGGGAAGTCGCCAAAGCCCGCCACCGCGCATTGCTCGGGAATGCGGATGCCCAGGCGCGCCGCCTCGTAGATGGCGCCGGCAGCCATGTTGTCGTTGGCAAAAAACAGGGCGTCGGGACGTTCGGCGCGCGCCATTTGCTCGCTGAATACTTGCCCGCCCGCGTCGAGCGGCGCCGTCACCACAGCTTGCACGATTTCAGGACGCAAACCCAGCTGCCACATGGTTTCCTCATACCCCTGGGCCCGCTTGCGCGCGCGGAAATCGCTGCCGATGCCGCTGTCCACATACACGATGCGCCGGTAGCCTTGCGCGTGCAGGTACAAGGTCATGTCGCGCCCCGTGGCGATATGCGAAAAGCCGATTTGCGGATACGGCCGCTCGGGGCGGATATCCCACGTTTCGATGACGGGAATCTGCAAGCCCGCCAGCAAGGTTTCCGTGGCGGCGCTGTGGTCGGCGCCCGTCAGCACCAGCGCGCGCGGCGACCAGCCGAGAAAGGCGCGCACCACCTTCTCTTCCGTCTCGATCGAATAATCGTGGGTGGCCAGCAGCAACTGGTAATTGTGCTGCGACAAGGTAGTCGACAAGCCCTGGATGGTTTCCGCAAAGATGGAATTCGACACGCTGGGCACGATGGCGCCCACGATGCGGCCCTGGGTCGACGCGAGGCCGCCGGCCGCCTCGTTGCGGATATAGCCGAGCTGGTCGATGGCGCTCTTGATGCGCTCGCGCGTTTCCTGCGACACGCGGTCCGGCTCCTTGAAATAGCGCGACACGGAAATGGCCGAGGTCTGTGCCAATTTGGCCACATCGAACACGGTGCTGCGGCCGAGGCCGCGCCGCTTGCGTACTGGGTCGTTCATGGGTACTGCCTTCTCAAAAATCGGTGATCACCATGCATCATGCCATGGCGGGCTGCACAGGGGATGCCAGAGTGGCGCCGCAGCGCCGCGGCGTGCCGCAACGCGCGCCGGCCGGGCCGCAGAAATTCCACCCTGGAAATTGGCGCCAATGAAATCATGCCGATAGTGTAATGGCTGCGCGCATTCCCCCTGCATTAAATCTGTTGACAGCCCCCGGCGATTCAAATTATATTTCGCTGTACTTGCAATGTTAGCGCTAACAAAGACTGACAGCAAGACCCGAGACAGCCGCACTGGAACGCCATACGCAGCGCGCCAGGCAACCAAAAAGGACACACATTGAGCTCCGCTACCTCCCGCCGCACGCTGGAATCCCTGCGCAGCCAGCGCTGGCTGGCCCCAGACGACATGCGCTCGTTCGCCCACCGCCAGCGCTTGCAGCAGATGGGCTTGCGCCGCGAGGAATTCCTCGACCGCCCAGTCATCGCCATCATCAATACCTGGAGCGACCTGTCGCCGTGCCACTCGCACCTGCGCGAGCGGGCCGAAGCCGTCAAACGGGGCATCCTGCTGGCCGGCGGCTTCCCCGTCGAGCTGCCGGCCCTGTCGCTGGGCGAAGTGATGGTCAAGCCCACCACCATGATCTACCGCAACTTCCTCGCCATGGAAACGGAGGAGCTGCTGCGCTCGCTGCCCATCGACGGCGCCGTGCTGCTCGGCGGCTGCGACAAGACGACGCCAGGCATGCTGATGGGCGCCATCAGCATGGACATCCCCGCCATCTTCTGTCCTGCCGGCCCCATGCTCAACGACCGCTACCGCGGCCAGAGCGTGGGCGCGGGCACGCATACCAAGAAATTCTGGGACGACTACGTGGCCGGCGACATCGCCAAGCCCGAGTGGATCAAGCTGGAAGCGAAGATGACGCGCTCGCCCGGCACCTGCAACACCATGGGCACGGCGTCCACCATGACGTCCATCGTCGAAGCGATGGGCTTTACCTTGCCGGGCGCCACCAGCATCCCCGCCATGGATGCCAACCACGTGCGCATGGCCTCGCAATGCGGCGAGCGCATCGTCGGCATGGTGTGGGAAGACTTGAAGCCGTCGCGCTTCTTTACCCGCGCCGCGCTGTCGAACGGCGTGGCCGCCTACATGGCGCTCGGCGGCTCGACCAACGCGGCCATCCACCTGGTGGCCATCGCCGGGCGCGCCGGCCTGGCCCTGTCGCTCGATGAAATGGATGCGATGGCGCAAAAAGTACCGGTCATCGCCAACCTGTTCCCTTCCGGCGACAAGCTGATGGAAGATTTCTTCTATGCGGGCGGCATGCCGGCCCTGCTCAAGGAAATCATGCCGCAGCTGGACTTGACGGCCTTGACGGTGACGGGCCGCAGCCTGGGCGAGAACATCGCCGATGCCGTCTGCCTGGACGACAGCGTCATCCGCAAGGTGTCGCAGCCGGTGGCCGATGGCGCGGCGCTGGCCGTGCTGCGCGGCAACCTGTGTCCTGGCGGCGCCGTCATCAAGCCATCGGCCGCCAATCCGAAGTTCGCCAAACACCGGGGACGCGCCCTCGTGTTCGACTCGAACGCGGAGATGCTGGCGCAGATCCACGCGCCCGACCTCGATATCGATGAAAACACGGTCTTGATCCTGCGCAATGGCGGCCCCATCGGCGCGCCAGGCATGCCGGAATGGGGCAATCTGCCGGTGCCGAAAAAGCTGCTGCAGCAGGGCATCCGCGACATGGTGCGCATCTCCGACGCGCGCATGAGCGGCACCCACTACGGCACTTGCGTGCTGCACGTGACGCCCGAAGCGGCCGTCGGCGGTCCGCTGGCGTTGGTACGCAACGGCGACATGATAGTGCTCGACATCGCCGCGCGCACCCTGAACATGGAGGTGACGGACGAGGAACTGGCGCGCCGCCGCGCCGAGTGGCAGGCGCCGGCGCAAAAATATGCGCGCGGCTACACCAAGCTGTACATGGAACACGTGACGCAGGCGGACCAGGGCTGCGACCTGGACTTCTTGCTGGGCAACGCCGCCACGCCGGAGCCGCCGATTTTCTGACGCCGCCGCCTTCCCTACCTATATTAGAGAGCACAACTATGGATATCCTGGACAACCGTTTCCGCGCCTTGCTGGCGGACAAAGCAGTACCGCTGGGCAGCTGGCTGATGGCCGGCACGCCCGTGACGGCCGAAGCCATGGGCTGCGCCGGCTTCGACTGGCTGGTGCTGGACATGGAACACGTGCCCATCGACTACCAGGACGCCTACCAGATCCTGCAGGCAATCGGCGGCACGCCGGCCTGCCCCGTCGTGCGCCTGGCCTGGAACGACCTGGTGCAGATCAAGCGCGCGCTCGACATCGGCGCGCAAACGCTGATGTTCCCGTTCGTGGAAAACGTGGCCGAAGCGCGCAGCGCCGTGGCCGCCACCCGCTATCCGCAACCGGGCCAGGCCATTCCCGGCACACGCGGTTTTGCCGCCATGCACCGCGCCAGCCGCTATGGCACCGTGCCCGACTACGCCACGCGCGCCAACGGCGCCGTCTTCTCGATTATCCAGCTGGAAACCCCGGCCGCCCTGGCGCAGCTGGAAGAAATCGCCGCCGTCGATGGGGTCGACGCCCTGTTCGTGGGACCGGGCGACCTGTCGGCCGCCATGGGCCATATCGGCAATATCGGCCACCCCGACGTGCAGACGGCCATTGCCGACGCGGCGCGCCGCGCGCGCGCCATCGGCAAACCCATCGGCATTGTCGGCCCCTCGCCGGAAATGGTGCACACTTTCATCAGTTACGGCTATGACTACGTGGCCATCGCTTCGGACATGGGCATGATGATGCGCCAGGCCAATGCCTTTATCACGGCCCTGAAACCGTCGCTGGCGAAAGCCCTCGACACGGGAGCCTACTAATTATTCTGTTGCAACGCACTGTTGCAACGCACGTAGCGCGCTCAGACGCGTCATTCGCATCTTTTGGAGACAAGCATGTCAGGTGTAAAACTGGAAAAGGTCGTCAAGAAGTACGACAACGGCGTCGAAGTCATTCATGGCATCGACCTGGAAATCAAGCAAGGCGAGTTCGTCGTCTTCGTGGGCCCTTCGGGTTGCGGAAAATCAACACTGATGCGCATGGTCGCGGGCCTGGAATCGATCACGGGCGGCACCATCTCCATCGAAGGACAGGTCGTCAACGACTTGCCGCCGCGCGAACGCGACATCGCCATGGTGTTCCAGGACTATGCGCTGTATCCGCACAAGTCCGTGTTCGACAACCTGGGCTTTGGCTTGAAACTGCGCAAGTTCCCCAAGGCGGAAATCGAACAGCGCGTGCGCGCCGCCGCCACCATCCTGAAAATCGACCACTTGCTCGACCGCAAGCCGCGCGCCCTGTCCGGCGGCCAGCGCCAGCGCGTGGCCATGGGCCGCGCCATCGTGCGCCAGGCCAAGCTGTTCCTGTTCGATGAGCCGCTGTCGAACCTGGACGCCCTGCTGCGCTCGGAAATGCGCACGGAAATCAAGAAGCTGCACCAGCGCATCGGCGCCACCACCATTTACGTCACGCATGACCAGGTCGAGGCGATGACCCTGGCCGAGCGCATCGTCGTACTGTCTGGCGGCAACATCATGCAGGTCGGCACGCCGGACCAGATCTACAACGAGCCCGTGTCGAAATTCGTCGCCGGTTTCACGGGTTCGCCGCCGATGAACTTCCTCGGCGCCAAGGTGGCGCGCAACGGCGCCGGCCAGGCCGAGATCGTGCTGGGCGCGGCGCGCCTGGCCCTGCCGCCGGAGCGCCAGGCCGCGTGCGGCAAGCTCGACGGCCGCGCGGTGGAATTCGGCATCCGCCCGGAAGACATCACGCTGGAAGCGGCCAGTCCCGCCAGCGCCGCCCTGGCCGCGACGGTGGTGGTGGTCGAGCCGCTGGGTGCGGAAACCCTGGTCATCTTCCAGTGCGAAGGCGGCGAATTGACGGCGCGCCTGCCGCCCACGTTTGCCCTGGCGCCGGGACAGCAAGTGACGGTACAGCTGGACATGGAGAAATTCCATCTGTTCGATCCGCAAGGGGGCGCGGTACTGCCCTCCAGATAAGCCGCGAACGACCGGCATACCCATTCCAAAAACAGGAGACAACATCATGCGTATCAAATCCCTCGTCCTGGCGCTCGGCGCCACTTTCGTCCTTGCCACCGGCGCGCACGCGCAAACCGTCAAGGTGTTCGTCGGCGGCCAGGAGCGCCCCGAAGTCATGCGCGAACTGTTCGCCAAGTTCATGGCCGCCAATCCCGGCGTCAAGATCGACCTGGAAACGGGCGGCGCCACGTCCGAACTGCAGCAGAAATACCTGAACACGGTGCTGTCGGCCGGCGACACCACCCTGGACGTGTTCCTGATCGACATCATCCGCCCGGCCCAGTACGCGTCGGCCGGCTGGATCGAAAGCCTGGACAAATACCTGGGCGCCGACCGCGACAAGATCATGGGCCAGTACTTGCCCGCCTACAAGCAAGCCAATATGGTCGACAACAAGGTCGTGGCCCTGCCCGCCTTTGCCGACGCCATGTTCCTCTACTACCGCAAGGACTTGCTGGCCAAGTACAAGCTGGCGGCGCCGAAAACCTGGGATGAGCTGGCCAGCGTGGCGCGCACCATCCAGGCCGGCGAAAAGAATCCGGAACTGCAAGGCATCAGCTTCCAGGGCAAGGCCATCGAAGGCGCCGTCTGCACCTTCCTGTTGCCGTACTGGAGCCAGGGCGGCGAACTGGTCACCAATGGCAAGCTGACCCTGGACAAGCCCAAGGCGGAAGCGGGCCTGGCCATGTGGCGCAAGCTGGTCGACCAGGGCGTGGCGAAAAAGAATATCGCCGAAGTGGCCACCGACGATACGCGCAAGGAATTCCAGGCCGGCAACGTGTTGTTTGCCGTCAACTGGGGCTATGCCTGGAACCACTTCCAGGATGGCGCCGACAGCAGCGTAAAGGACAAGGTAGGCGTCGTCAGCCTGCCGGCCATGGCGGGCGGCAAACCTGCCTCGTGCATCGGCGGCTGGCAGTGGGCCGTGTCTTCATTCTCGAAAAACAAGGAAGCATCGGCCAAGCTGGTGCGTTGGCTGTCGAGCCCGGAAGTGTCGAAGCAGCTGGCCATCAAGGCATCCAACCTGCCCGTCTACCCGTCCGTCTACCAGGACAAGGAAGTGCTGGCCGTCAATGGCTGGTTCGCCGATGCCTTGCCGGTGGTGCAAAGCGCCCGTTCGCGTCCCGTCACGCCGCGCTACAGCGAAGTGTCCGAAGCCGTGCGCGTCAACACGAATGCCGTGATGGCGGGCGTGAAAACGCCGGCGGCGGGCGTGGCCGAGATCGAAAACCGGGTCAAGCGCATCCTGCGCTAAGGAGACCGAACCCGTGCCGCCACGACGGCGGCGCGGGCGGCACACGCATACGCACACCGCAACAGACGAGGAAATCATGAGGCAACGCACCCTGAAAAGCCGCATCACGGACCCCAGCGAAACAACGCTGGCCTGGGTCCTGCTGACGCCGGCGATTCTCTTTTTAATGCTGATCGTGGCCTACCCGGTCAGCAAACTGATCTACAACAGCTTTTTCGACATCCGCCTGTCCGGCGGCAGCCTGCCCAGTTTCGTGGGCCTGGACAACTACAAGATGGCGCTGGAAGACAGCCTGTTCTGGAAGTCCTTGAAAAACACCGTCATCATCACCGTCGTCACCGTGCCGGGCGCGCTGGTGGCTGGCCTGGGCCTGGCCATGCTGGCCAACATGCCGTTCAAATACCGCTGGCCCGTGCGCCTGGCGCTGCTGCTTCCGTGGGCCTTGCCGCTGGCCTTCGTCGGCCTGATCTTCGCCTGGTTCTTCCACAGCGAATACGGCCTGGTGAACGACATCATCCGCCGCATCGACCTCTTGATCCCCGGCCTGGGCTGGGAACCGCAGATCTGGTTCAACTCGCCCGCGCTGACCATGGCCGCCATCTGCATCACGACCATCTGGAAAACATCGTCGTTCATGGCGCTCATTTTACTGGCCGGCCTGCAGACCATCCCCGCCTCGCTGTATGAAGCGGCCGAAGTGGACGGTGCCAGCAAATGGAAGCAATTCACGGAAGTGACCTTGCCCCTGCTGGTGCCATCGATGCTGGTGGCGCTGATCTTCCGCACCCTGACGGCCATCCAGTCCTTCGATATTCCGTACAACATGCCTGGCCCTGGCGACGAAACCAAGACCCTGGCCATGTACATCCAGTCCAATACCGTCGACTACCTTGACGTGGGCTACGGCTCGACCCTGGCGGTCTTCATGTTCCTGCTGTCGATGGCCACCACGTTTGTGTATCTGAAATATGTAAGAGGAGACAAAGAATGAGCGGCCTGTTTTCATCGAAGCGCCTGCGCTGGTTCGCCGCCGCGATCGTCATCCTCAACGGCGTCTTCCCCGCCCTGTGGATCCTGTTTACCTCACTGAAAACCGAGAGCGAACTGACGCAAAAGCCGATCACCTACTGGCCGCACGAACCGACCATCGGCAATTTCATCTCCGCCTTCCAGGACCAGCCGCTGCTGACGTTCCTGACCAACAGCCTGATCGTGGCCGGCCTGTCGACCCTGCTCAGCCTGTTCATCAGCGCGCTGGCCGCGTATGCGATTGCCCGCTTGCGCCTGCGCTTCCGCGGCCTGATCCTCACCGCCATCATCGGCGTGTCGATGTTCCCGCTGGTGACCCTGATGGTGCCATTGTTCGAGATCATGCGCAGCCTGGGCTTGCTGAACTCCTACTGGGCGCTGGTGCTGCCGTACACGGTGCTGAACCTGCCCATCTGCACCCTGATGATGGTGAGCTTTTTCCAGGATATCCCGCGCGACATCGAGAACGCGGCCATGCTCGACGGCTGCACCCGGTTGAGCGCCCTGTGGCGCATCGTGCTGCCGCTGGCCGCGCCTGGCGTGGCGACGGCAGCCATCCTCGCGTTTGTGAATTCCTGGGACGAGTTTCTGCTGGCGCTGTCGATGAATTCGGCCGTGGCCTACCGCACCCTGCCCGTCGGCATCCAGCTGTACCAGGGCGAGTTCGCCTTCCCGTGGCCGATCATTTCGGCGGCACTGGTGGTGGCCATCGTACCCATCGTCGTGCTGATCGTGATCTTCCAGGAAAAGGTCGTCAGCGGCCTGACCTCGGGCGGCTTGAAGGGCTGAGAATGGACCACCAGCCTCCCTTCACCCTGGCGCACGGCGACTGCCGCGCCGACGTCCACCCGGCCACGGGTGGCGCGCTGGCGGCTTTCCGCTGGCGCGGGCGCGACATCCTGCGCGCCGCGCCAGCCGCTGCCGACGTGCGGCAGATGGCCTGCTACCCTTTGGTGCCGTATTCGAACCGCATCGGCAACGCCGTGCTGCAGGCGCAGGAACAGGCGCATGCGCTGCGCGCCAACTTCCCGCCCGAGCCGCACAGCATCCACGGCTTCGGCTGGCAGCGCGCCTGGCACGTGGCGGCGCGTGCGGACGACAGCGCCGAACTGCTGCTGGTGCACGGCGGCGAGGCCGACTGGCCGTTCGCCTGCGAAGCGCGGCAAACCGTGCTGCTCGACGCTGCCGGCCTGCGCCTGACCTTATCCGTGCGCAATGACGATACGCGCGCCATGCCCGCCGGCCTGGGTTTTCACCCCTACTTTCCGCTGGCGCCAGGCCTGCGCCTGCAGGCGCAATGGGATGGCGTGTGGAGCATGGGCGATGACCACCTGCCGGCCGGCCTCGCGCCCGTGGCGCAAGCGTCGCCATTCGCCACGCCGCAGCCGGTGGCCGGCTGGCGCAGCGACCATTGCTACAGCGGCTGGACGGGCCGCGCCAGCCTCGATTACGGCGACTACAGCGTGCAGCTGTCGGCCAGCGAGAATTGCCGCCATCTCGTGTGCTTCGCGCCCAACGACGAGCGCAGCTTCATCGCCATCGAACCCGTCACGCACGCGAATAACGCGTTTGCGCTGGCCGCGCGCGGCGCGCGTGACACCGGCATGCGCTTGCTGGCGCCCGGCGAGAGTCTGCACATCGCCATGCGCCTGGCCATCGAGGAGAGCCAGCATGCGTGAATGGCAAGCTGAACTCGTGCTCGATGCGCGCGCCCAGCTGGGCGAATGCCCGCTGTGGAGCGTGGCCGAGCAGTGTTTGTACTGGATCGATATCGCCGGGCGCCGCCTGCACCGCTACGATCCGGCCACAAGCCTCGACCGCGTCTGGTGGGTGCCGTGCGAGCCGGGCTGCATCGCCCTGGCTGAAAAGGGCGGCCTGGTGGCGGCCCTGCGCGACGGTTTCTACCGCTTCTATCCGCAGGAAGGCTTGCTCGACAAGCTGGCCGACGCCCCCTACGACAGCCGCGACATGCGTTTCAACGATGGCCGCTGCGACAGCGCCGGGCGTTTCTGGGCCGGCGCCATGTACGAACCGCGCACGGCGGAACTGGCTGCCATGTTTTGCCTGGAAAGGGGCGCCACGCGCCTGGGCTGGGGGCCGCAACAGGATCTTGGCGTGAAAGTCAGCAATGGCCTCGCCTTCGCGGCCGATGGCCAGTCGCTGTTCCAGTCCGACACGCCGAACCACGTGATCTACCGTTTCGCCTTTGACGCGGCCAGCGGCCAGGTGGGCGAACGCAAGGTGTTTGCCCGCCTGCCCGTCAAGGGAGAGGACGCCGTCTACGGCGGCCGCCCCGATGGCGCGGCGCTCGATGCCGAAGGCTGCTACTGGAGCGCGCAATACGAAGGCGGCCGGGTGCTGCGCTTTTCGCCGCAGGGAGAGATCATCGGCATCGTGCGCGTGCCCGTCACGCGCCCCACCATGATCGCCTTTGGCGGCGCCGACCTGCGCACCCTGTACATCACCAGCGCGCGCGAAGGCGCAAGCGACGACGAACTGGCGCGCCAGCCGCAGGCCGGCGGCCTCTTTGCCGTGCGCCTGGACGTGGCCGGTCGCCCCGAACCCCTTTACCGGGATTGATATCCGGATCTTCACCCTGAGGACAGCATGAACGCCAACATCACTCTCTACCCCAGCCTGCAGGACCGCGTGGTCTTCGTTTCCGGCGGTGGCTCCGGCATCGGCGCCGCGCTGGTCGAACACTTCGCCCTGCAAGGCGCGCAAGTGGCTTTTTGCGACATCGACCGCGACGCCAGCGCCGCCCTGGCCGCGCGCCTGGCGCCCGTGTGCCGCCATGCGCCCTGTTTTGTCTACAGCGACATCCGCGACATCGCCGCCTACCAGGCCAGCCTGGCCGACGTCGAGGCGCGCTTTGGCGCCATCCGCGTGCTGCTCAACAACGCGGGCCGCGACGACCGTCATTCGCTGGCCGAACTGACGCCCGAATACTGGGACAACTGCCTGGCGCTGAACTTGAAACACCACGTGTTCGCCATCCAGCAGGTAGCGCCCGGCATGGCTGCCGCCGGCGGCGGTTCCATCATCAACCTGGGCTCGATCTCGTGGATGCGCGGGCGCCCCAACCTGGTCGGCTACACCACCTCCAAGGCGGGCATCGCGGGCCTGTCGCGCACCCTGGCGCGCGAACTGGGCGAGCAGAATATCCGCGTCAACGCCATCGCCCCGGGCGCCATCGCCACGGACCGCCAGGCCGCGCTGTGGCGCGATCCGGAAGAAGACCGCCGCTTCATCGAACTGCAATGCCTGAAATACCGGCTCGACGCGGGCCACGTGGCGCGCACGGCCCTGTTCCTGGCGGCCGACGACTCGGACGGCATCACGGGCCAGAACATCATCGTCGATGCCGGCCTCGCGCAAGTATCTGTAGCTGGCTAAGCCCCCATTCAAGGAGAACCCTCATGTTGAACCTGCAAGACGCAAGCCTGTTGAAACAGCAATGCCTGATCGACGGCGCCTGGTGCGACGCCGATGACGGCGCCACCATCGATGTCACCAACCCGGCTACCGGCGCCTTGATCGCCACCGTGCCGCGCATGGGCGCCGCAGAGACGCGACGCGCCATCGCCGCCTCGCACGCGGCCTTCCGGCTGTGGCGCAAGCAGACCGTCAAGGCGCGCGCCACGGTGCTGCGCGCCTGGCATGCGCTGATCCTGCAGCACGCGGACGACCTGGCGCTGATACTCACCAGCGAGCAAGGCAAGTCGCTGGCGGAAGCCAAGGGCGAGATCGTCTCGAACGCGGCCTACCTGGAATGGTTTGCCGAGGAAGGCAAGCGCGCATATGGCGACGTGATCGCGCCGCCGTCGAACGACAAGCGCATCGTCGTCATCAAGCAGCCGATCGGCGTGTGCGCGGCCATCACGCCGTGGAATTTCCCGAACGGCATGATCACGCGCAAGGCCGGCCCCGCCCTGGCCGCCGGCTGCAGCATGGTCCTGAAACCGGCGTCGCAAACGCCGCTGTCGGCCCTGGCCCTGGCCGAACTGGCGCTGCGCGCCGGCGTGCCGCCCGGCGTGTTCAATGTGGTGACGGGCGCGGCGCAGGCCATCGGCATGGAACTGTGCCACAACGACCTGGTGCGCAAGATCACGTTTACGGGATCGACGGAAGTGGGCGCCTGGCTGTCGCGCGAGGCGGCCGGCACGATCAAGAAGCTGTCGCTGGAACTGGGCGGCAATGCGCCCTTCATCGTTTTCGAGGATGCCGACATCGACGCGGCCGTCGAAGGCGTGCTGATGTCGAAATACCGCAACAGCGGCCAGACCTGCGTCTGCGCCAACCGCATCTACGTGCAGGACGGCATCTACGACGACTTCGCCGCCCGCCTGGTGGCCAAGGTGGCCGAGCTGAAACTGGGGGCCGGCACCGAAGCAGGCGTCACGCAAGGCCCGCTGATCGATGAAAACGCCGTGCGCAAGATCGAACAGCACATCGCCGACGCGCTGGCCAAGGGCGGCAAACTGGCCATCGGCGGCAAGCGCCACGCGCTGGGCGGCAGCTTCTTCGAGCCCAGCGTGGTGCTGGAAGCGAACAGCGACATGCTGGTCGCCACCGAGGAAACCTTCGCCCCGCTGGCGCCCCTGTTCCGCTTCGGCAGCGAAGAGGAAGTCGTCGCCATGGCCAACGCCACGCAGTTCGGCCTGGCCGGCTATTTCTACAGCCGCGACCTGGGCAGAGTCTGGCGCGTGGCGGAAGAACTGGAAGTTGGCATGGTCGGCATCAACACGGGCATGATCGCCAATGAAATGGCGCCGTTCGGCGGCGTCAAGCATTCGGGCATGGGCCGCGAAGGCTCGCATTACGGCATGGACGACTTCCTCGATATCAAATATTTGTGCATGGGAGGGATTTGATTATTTCAAGGTAGGCAAGGCAGGGATCAGCAACCATACTCATAAAAAACACAGGAGACAAGATCATGCAAACGACTTTACGCAAAACCACATTGGCTGCGGCCATCACCGGCGTGCTTCTCTCGGCACCATTTGTTAGCGCTAACGCGCGCGCCGACGAACTGAGCGACATGAAGGCCATGCTGGCCCAGTTGCAGGACCGGGTGGCGCAGATGGAAGCGAAAGCGGCCCAGCCCGCACCAGCAGCAGCGATGGCTGCCGCACCGGCAGCGGCGCCCGTGAAACCGGTCACCGGCTTCAACTGGAAACTGTACGGCCGTGGCGACATCGGCTATACAGTTTCGCGCGGCAAGGATGCCAGCGGGCGCCAGCTGACCAACCACCGCCTGAACCAGGGCGAGATGGCCAGCCGCCTGGGCCTCACGGGCGCCTGGGTCTTCAGTGATGAATACAAGGCCATCTTCGGCGTCGAGACGGGCTTGAACCTGTTCAACGGCAATGCGGGCGGCGGCACGCAAAACAACACCACTTCGTCCGTGCTGTTCAACCGCGGTTCCACCGTCGGCTTTGCCTCGACCACCTGGGGCTCGATCGAAGGCGGCACCATGTACATGGCGCCGTTCTGGGTCTCGCTGGGCGCCGACCTGGCCTCGGCGCACAATTACGGCGCCAACGACTTCAGCGCCCTGTTCTCGCTCACGCGTCCCGAATCCCTGGGCCGCTACCTGAAGGATCCCGTCACGGGCAACGCCAGCAAGACGACGAGTTTGGCCGGCAACAATTCGGGCACGGCCTTGTTCTACGGCAATGCGCTGCGCTACCGCAGCCCCACCTGGAACAACATCTCGGCGGAAGTGTCGTATTCAGCCGGCCAGCAGGCGTCTTCCGCCACCGACCTGGAAAACGATGGCCGCAGCTGGGCCGCCAACGTGCTGTACAAGAAGGGCGACCTGTTCCTCGGCTATGCGCACATGGATTACCAGCAGAGCAACGACATCAGCACGGGGGGCACGCCGAACTTCCTCAAGCGCAACCAGGTCACGGACATCGTTGGCGCGCGCTACAAGTGGCACGATTTTACCTTGGGCGGCTCCTACACCTCCTACCGCGTGTCGAACGCGGGCGGCTATGCGGCCGACGCCTTCGGCGTCTCGGGCGCCTACGACCTCGGCAAGCACCGCATCGAGGGCAGCCTGGCGCACATCAGCTATGACGGCGCCAACGCCAAAGGCGCGTTCGGCACGAACACGGGCGATGGCGTGGGCAAGCCCACGTCGACAGCCTACTCGCTGGGCTACCTGTACAACTTCCAGCCGACCCTGTCGTTCTACGCGTATGCCACGCGCATCGCCAACAACAGCCATGCCAAGCTGGGCGTATTGCAGTTCCGGGGGGACAATAACTACTTCGGCTACAGCCCCGTCGAGCTGACCGCCGGCATGTTCCTCGTCTTTTAATTTAGTGCTTATTTGTTGATGCACCGCCGGCCCGCCCCACGCCACCATGAGGGCGGCCGGTTTTCACAGGAGTTGATCGTCATGCAGTACACACTACACCAGGAAAATGACAGCGTCGCCCTGCGCTGCGCCGGCCGCTTGCTGCTGCGCCACGGCGCCGCTGCGCCATGCGTGTTCGTCGGCCAGGGCCGCGAAAGCATGGAAATGTACCGCGGTAACTTCGCCATCGAAGATTATGTCGAGGAGCGCAGCGCCCTGCGCGCGCTGGCCGTCACGCAGGATGGCGACGGCGCCACCCTGAGCTTTGCGCGCCATGCGGGAGATTCTCCGCAGCTGGTGCTGGCCGTGCAAGCGACGCCGCATGGCGTGCACCTGGTGGTGCGCTACGCGGCGCCGGGCTGGAACCGCCTGTGGCTGCGCCTGCCCGCGGAACAGGACGAGCATGTCTGGGGCTGCGGCGAGCAGATGTCGTACTTCGACCTGCGCGGCCGCCACTTCCCCTTGTGGACGTCCGAGCCGGGCGTGGGCCGCGACAAGTCGACGCACCTGACATGGCAGGCGGACGTCACATCCAAGTCGGGCGGCGACTACTATCACACGAATTATCCGCAGCCGAGCTTTATCTCCTCGCAGCGCTACTGCCTGCATGCGGAGACGACGGCGTATGCGGACTTCGATTTCCGCCAGCCGGATTTCCACGAACTGCAATTCTGGGCCATGCCCGAGCGCCTGGAATTCATGCTGGCCGAGACCTTCGTCGACCTGGTCGGCGTCGTCTCGCAGCGCTTCGGCCGCCAGCCACAGCTGCCCGCCTGGCTGCAAAATGGCGCCATGCTGGGCCTGAAAGGCGGCGAAGATCACGCGCGCGCCATCCTCGCGCAGGCGCAGGAGCACGGCTTGCCCGTCAGCGCCCTGTGGTGCGAAGACTGGGTGGGCTTGCGCCAGACCTCGTTCGGCAAGCGCCTGTTCTGGGACTGGCGCTGGCAGCCGCAGCGCTATCCGGACCTGAAAAACTGGATCGCCGACCTGGCCAGACAGGACATCCGCTTCCTCGGCTACGTCAATCCCTACCTGTGCAACGACGGCACCCTGTACCAGGAAGCGCTGCAGCAGGGCTTTCTGGCCACGGCCATGGATGGCGGCGCCTACCTGGTGGACTTCGGCGAATTCGATTGCGGCGTCGTCGACTTCACCAATCCGGCCGCCGCGCTGTGGTTCGAGGAACGCATCCTGCGCCAGGAAATGCTCGACTTCGGCCTGTCCGGCTGGATGGCCGATTTCGGCGAATACCTGCCGATCGACCTGCGCCTGCACAATGGCGTCGATGCGCGCCTGATGCACAACGCCTGGCCGACCCTGTGGGCCGAAGTCAATGCGCGCGCCATCGAAGCAGCCGGCAAGACGGGCGACGCCACCTTCTTCATGCGCGCCGGCTATACGGGCGTACAGGCGCACTGCCCGCTGCTGTGGGCGGGCGACCAGTCGGTCGACTTCAGCCGCCACGATGGCTTGCAGACGGTGATCTGCGGCGCGCTGTCGTCCGGCCTCCTGGGCAACGCCTACCACCACAGCGATATCGGCGGCTACACGAGCTTGTTCGGCAACCTGCGCACGGCGGAACTGTTCCAGCGTTGGACGGAGATGGCCGTATTCACGTCGATGATGCGCACGCACGAAGGCAACCGTCCCGACGAAAACTTCCAGTTCTACCAGGATGAACAGGTGTTCCGCCACTTCGCCCGCATGACGCAGCTGCACGTGGCGCTGGCGCCGACCATCCGCGCCCTGGCCGAGGATGCCGTGACGCGCGGCCTGCCGCTGCAACGTCCCCTGTTCCTGCACTATGAGCACGACCGCGCCACCTACGCCATCCAGGACCAGTATCTGTTCGGCCCCGACCTGCTGGTGGCGCCCGTGCATGCGGCGGGTGCTGCGCGCTGGAGCGCCTACCTGCCGCAGGGCGACGCCTGGATCCACCTATGGAGCGGCGCCGCCTTCGAAGGCGGCCAGCGCGTGGAAGTCGATGCGCCGTTGGGCCAGCCGCCCGTGTTCGTGCGGCGCGGCTGCGCGCAGCAGGATTTCTTCCTGTCGCTGGCGAAATGAGCCTGGCATGAGCGTGGCGTCGCATCTGCTGTTCCTGGCCTGCGTGGCGCTGGCCAGTTACGCGCAGAACTTGACGGGCTTTGCCTTCGGCCTGATCCTGCTGGGCCTGACGGCCGTGCTGCACCTGGCCAGCCTGGGCGATGTCGCCAACGTGGTCAGCGTGCTGGTGCTGGTGAATGCCGCCATCACGTTTGGCCGCACGCGCCCGCAGCTGGCCTGGCCCGTATTCGGCCCTGCACTGGCCGTCAGCCAGCTGGGCGTGGGTGCGGGCGTGGCCCTGCTGGGCTGGTTCAGCGCGCAGCAAGTGACCCTGCTGCGCTTCCTGCTCGGTTGCGCCATCGTCGTCTGCGCGTGCATGCTGGTGATGCGCGCCAGCGCGCGTGCGCGGCAATCCGGCCTGCCCGCCTTCCTGTTCTTCGGCGGCGTGTCCGGCGTGATGGGCGGCCTGTTCGCCAGCGCCGGCCCGCCCATGGTGTACCACCTGTACCGCCAGCCATGGCCGGCCGACATGATCCGCCATTCGCTGATCGTACTGTTCGCCGCGAATGCCGTGCTGCGCCTGGCCCTCGTGCTGGCGCATGGCCAGTTCAGCATGACGGCCCTGTGGCTGACCCTCGAAGCCTTGCCGCTGGTGACGGGGCTGACCTGGCTGGCGCGCCGCCACCCTTCGCGCCTGCCCATCGAGCACGTGCGCCGCGCCGTCTTCGTGCTGCTGCTGGTCGCCGGCCTGGCCCTGGTGCTGCCGCCCGTGCTGTCGCTGCTTGCCTGAGGCGGCGCCTTTTTTCCTTTTACTTTTACAAGACGAACCTTCCATGTCCGCTTCCCGCTTTTCCTCCCTGCCCGCCGACTGCGACCTGCTGGTCGTCGGCGGCGGCATCAATGGCGCCGGCATCGCGCGCGACGCGGCCGGCCGCGGCTTGCGCGTGGTGCTGTGCGAACAGCACGACCTGGCGCAGCACACCTCGTCCGCATCCACCAAGCTGATACACGGCGGCCTGCGCTACCTCGAATACTATGAATTCAAACTGGTGCGCAAGGCGCTGCAGGAACGCGAAGTGCTGCTGCGCGCCGCGCCCCACATCATGTGGCCGATGCGCTTCGTCATGCCGCACGACGCCGCCCAGCGCCCCGCCTGGATGATACGCGCCGGCCTGTTCCTGTACGACCACCTGGCCAAGCGGGCCTTCCTGCCCGCCTCGCAAGGCATCGCGCTGGACAAGCACGCGGCGGGCGCGCCGCTGAAGGCCGGCTACCGCAAGGGCTTCGTGTATTCCGACGGCTGGGTCGACGATGCGCGTCTGGTGGTGCTCAACGCGCTCGACGCGCAGGAGCACGGCGCGCACATCCTCACGCGCACGGCCTGCATCGATGCGCGCCGCGATGGCGGCACCTGGCACGCCACCCTGCAAGCCGAGGATGGCCAGCGCAAGAACTTGCGTGCGCGCGCCATCGTCAACGCGGCGGGACCGTGGACGGCGCAATTTGCCGGCGCGGCCGGCGGCGGCAAGACGCAGGGACTGCGCCTGATCAAGGGCAGCCATATCATCGTGCCGCGCCTGTTCGAGCATCCGAACGCCTATATCTTCCAGAACCCGGACCAGCGCATCATCTTCGCCATTCCCTACCAGGACGACTTTACCCTGATCGGTACCACGGACGAGGAATACAAGGGGGAAGTGAGCCAGGTGAAGATCAGCCAGGCGGAGATCGATTACCTGTGCCAGGCGGCGAACCGCTATTTCAAGCGCGAGATCGGCCCCGCCGACGTCGTGTGGACGTATTCGGGCGTGCGCCCCCTGCTCGACGACAGCGCGCAGAACGCGTCGGCCGTCACGCGCGACTACCTGCTGGAAGTGGCGCGCGGCGAAACGGCGACGGGCGCGCCCCTGCTCAATATCTGGGGCGGCAAGATCACCACCTACCGCAAGCTGGCCGAGGAAGCATTGGGCTTGCTGGCGCCCCTGCTGGAGAATGGCGCCCCGGCCTGGACGTCGCAAGCGCCCCTGCCCGGCGGCGACCTGCAGCAGGAGAATCGACTGGTGGACAGCCATGATTTCGACGCTTTCCTCGCCCGCTTCCAGCGCGATCACGCCTGGCTGCCGCCCGCGCTGGCGCGCCGCTATGCGCGCGCGTACGGCAGCCGCGCCACGCGCCTGCTGACGGGCGCCGCTTCGATGGCCGACCTGGGCGAGCAGCTGGCGCCAGGCCTGTATGAGGCCGAGGCGTGCTATCTGATCGAAGTGGAATGGGCCAGAAGCAGCGACGACATCCTGTGGCGGCGCAGTAAACTGGGTTTGCGCTGCGCGCCGGCCGACGTGGCGCGCCTGCAGCAGTGGCTGACGGTCCATCTGGCGCAAGAGGTGGCGGCATGACGTATTTGCTGGCCCTCGACCAGGGCACCTCCAGTTCGCGCAGCATGGTGTTCGATGAAACGGGCGCCATCGTCGCCGTGGCGCAGCGCGAGTTTCACCAGCTCTTCCCGCAACCGGGCTGGATCGAACACGACCCGATGGAGATCTGGCACAGCCAGCTGGCGACCTGCCGCGAAGTACTGGCCAAGACAGGCCTGAAGGCAGATGCCCTCGGCGCGCTGGGCATCACCAACCAGCGCGAGACGACGGTGGTGTGGGACCGCGCCACGGGCGAACCCGTCTACAACGCCATCGTCTGGCAAGACCGCCGCACGGAAGCGCTGTGCGAGGACTTGCGCGCGCGGGGCCTGGCCGGCGCCATCCACGCGAAAACGGGCCTGGTGCTCGACCCGTATTTTTCCGGCACCAAGCTGCGCTGGATACTCGACGCCGTGCCCGGTGCCCGCGCGCGGGCCATGCGCGGCGAACTGGCCTTCGGCACCATCGACACGTGGCTGGCATGGAAGATGACGGGCGGCCGCCTGCACGTGAGCGACGTCACCAACGCTTCGCGCACCATGCTGTGGAACCTGCATGAAGGCTGCTGGGATGCCCAGCTGCTCGACTGGCTGGGCATCCCAGCCAGCCTGCTGCCGTCCGTCCATCCATCGAGCCACGTGTATGGCGAAACGGATACGGAGGTGCTGGGCAGCCCCGTCATCATCGGCGGCATCGCCGGCGACCAGCAGGCGGCGCTGTTCGGCCAAACCTGTTTCACGCCGGGCATGGCCAAGAATACCTATGGCACGGGCTGCTTCTTGCTGCTCAACACGGGCGAGCAGTGCGCGCAATCGCAGCATGGCTTGATCAGCACGGCCGCCTGCCAGGTGGGCACGCAGCCCGCGTATGCGCTCGAAGGCAGCGTCTTCATCGGCGGCGCCGTGGTGCAGTGGCTGCGCGACGGCCTCGGCGCCATCGGCCACGCGGGCGAAGCGGAAGGCCTGGCCGCCTCCGTGCCCGATTCGGGCGGCGTGGTCTTCGTGCCCTCGTTTACAGGCCTGGGTGCGCCGTACTGGGTGCCATCGGCCAAGGGCGCCATCCTGGGCCTGAGCCGGGGCAGCACGGTGGGCCACATCGCCCGCGCGGCGCTCGAAGCGATCGCTTTCCAGAGCGCCGCCCTGCTGGATGCCATGACGCGCGACGCGCAAGCGCCCATCACCGAACTGCGCGTGGACGGCGGCGCCTGCGCCAACAACCTGCTGCTGCAATTCCAGGCCGACCTGCTGGGCATCCCCGTGGTACGCCCGCAAGTGATTGAAACGACCGCCCTGGGCGCGGCCTATCTGGCGGGCCTGGCCATCGGCCAATACCGTGGCGTGGAAGAGCTGGCGTCGCACTGGCGCGCCGACAGGACGTTTTTACCCACCATCGGCCGCGACCAGGCGGGCAGCCTGATGCAGCAATGGGAAGTGGCGGTGCGGCGGTTTGCGGGAAATGGGGAGGGATAGCGAGCACTTGCAGCCGCACGCATACCAACACGCTGCCTGCGGGCGGCGGCAGCACCTGATTAGCGGACAAATTAACGGGAAAGGAAGGTATTGAGTATCGACAAGGTGAGCAAAATCACTCCCGCGCTCGTGCCGACCGCCGCAACCAGGTTGCGGCTGCGCTCTTCATCTTGCAAGAATTGATGTACTAATTGTGCCATGATCGAAGTCCCTGTTTGCTTCAGGTTAGTCAGGTTAACCCTGTGTTGTCAAGTGGATGTCCGAGTATAGCCATCCGGCCGCGATGGTAAGTATCGCCGAGGCAAGCAACACGCGATAGTGGCGCAGCGTTTTCAAGCCACCGGTGAAACTACACTTTTTCGTCGGAAACACAGGTCCTGCCGCCGCAATCAGCGCATGAAAGACCAGCACGGCGACCACCAGCCAGAACGTATTCGTGCTCCACAATTGGGATACCACCTTGCCGGCGGCAGGATGCTGCAGTTCATACAGCCCGTTGACGCACATGCCCAGCCCCGCCCACGACAGTTGGCCATCCTTGATGGCAACCAGCGGATTGGCCCGCGCCTTTTCCGTCGTGGACAAGTCAAAAAGAAAGAAGGCACTCAAAAAGACGAGGGGCAATAACGTTGGAATAAACAAATTCACCAGATGCCAATCGTTCATGACGCTCCCATGGCTGCGTTTGACGCGACAATATATGCAACTTGGGATGGTGACAGCGACCAGCGCGGTGGACGATGACAAAAGTCATGCGATGGCGGTCTTGTGCAGCGTATTGCCGTTGCACCGTTCCCGGCGGTAAAAACCGGGAAGGCAATTGGGCAAAAAAAAAGCCCGCTGCGGGAGCGGGCTGAATCTATTTCCTTGGAGGAAGATAGAGGAGACAGATGAATGATGCCGCGTTGCAGCATATAAAACCACTTTATATTCGTGATGTCAGAAATACGCACCGGTGATATTAAGGGCAACGAAGAATTCCATGAGGAAACTTTTATGCTGCCGCTTCCGTTTTCCCGTCGCCAGAACGCAACATATTCTTGATGCCTCGCAACGCTTGCCGTACCCTCGCCTCGTTTTCGATCAGGGCGAAGCGCACGTATTCGTCGCCGTATTCGCCGAAGCCGATGCCGGGCGACACGCTGACCTTGGCTTTTTGCAGCAGCAGCTTGGCGAACTCCAGCGATCCCAGGTGGCGGTACGCTTGCGGGATATGCGCCCAGATATACATCGAGGCCTTCGGTTTTTCCACCATCCAGCCCGCCTCATGCAAGCCTTTCACCAGCACGTCGCGGCGGCGCTGGTACTGGGCGCAGATTTCCGTCACGCAGCTCTGGTCGCCTTCCAGCGCGGCGATGGCCGCCACCTGCACGGGCGTGAAACTGCCATAGTCGTGGTAGCTCTTGATGCGCGCCAGAGCCGCCACCAGTTCCGCATTGCCCACCATGAAACCGATGCGCCAGCCCGCCATGTTGTAGCTTTTCGACATGGTGAAAAATTCCACGGCTACGTCGCGCGCGCCGGGCACCTGCATGATGGACGGCGCCCTCCAGCCATCGAAGGTGATGTCGGCATACGCCAGGTCATGCACCACCAGAATATTGTGCTGTTTCGCCAGCGCGACGACCCGTTCAAAGAATTCCAGCTCCACGCATTGCGCGGTCGGGTTGGACGGGAAGCCCAGCACCATCATCTTCGGCTTCGGGTAGCTTTCGCGGATCGCCCGTTCCAGCTCGGCAAAAAAATCCACGCCCGGCCCCATGCGCACGGAGCGGATGTCGGCACCAGCGATGACGGCGCCCCAGATGTGGATCGGATAGCTGGGATTGGGCACCAGCACCGTGTCGCCACGGTCGAGCGTCGCCAGCATCAGGTGCGCCAGGCCCTCTTTCGAGCCGATGGTGACGATGGCTTCGCTGTCCGGGTCGATGTCGACCTCGTAGCGCTTCTTGTACCAGTGTGCAATGGCGCGGCGCAAACGGGGAATACCTTTTGATGCGGAATAGCCGTGCGTGTCGGGGCGTTTCACCGTCTCGACCAGCTTGTCCACGATGTGGGCCGGCGTGGCGCCATCGGGATTGCCCATCGACATGTCGATGATGTCCTCGCCACGGCGGCGCGCGGCCATCTTGAGTTCGGCGGTGATATTGAAAACGTAGGGGGGAAGGCGATTGATGCGCGAAAAGCTGCGCGGAGCTTGGCTGTCGGTCATGGTTATCTCTGTACGTAAGCGCCCGGATCCGTCCGAGCGACGTTGGCGCAGTGGCTGCGCCTGAGAAGATACTAACCCGGCCTTGCGCAAACTGGCAAGGGCGATTCGGACAGGCTACAATACGCGCTGATCGAAAATGAGCGCACCGGTTGGTAACCCGGTAAGTGCCTGGCCCCGTCCAGCATGCTCCCGCCCTCGCGGACCCACGGCGCTGACCCTTGGCTGTTACACCAGCCGGGGAGGTGTTCTGGTTCGTGCATTTTCCCGCCGCGCCATCCCTCCCCTGCTTTCTATTTTAGGAATGAGACGGATGGCAACACACGACACCGCAGTAACTGGCATGACCCTGGACCGCACCGGCATCGAGCAGCAGCTGGCCCTGCCCGTGCGCCACTTCATCGATTGCGCGTTCGACGGCGAAGACTTGTCGCGCCTCGATTTGCAGGGCTGCACCTTCGAGCGCTGCACCTTTGCCGACACCAATATGTTCGCCAGCAAGCTGGCGCGCAGCACGTGGCGCCGCTGCCGCGCGGGCAGCGCCGATTTCGAATCCGTCGATGCCGTCGACGCCAGCTTCGAAGGCTGCGACCTGAACAACACAAAATGGCGGCGCGCCAAGCTGGCCTCGGCCACCTACCGCGGCTGCAAGCTGACGGGCGCCTCGTTCGAGGAAGTGGCCCACCTGGGCCTCACCTTCGAAGACAGCCTGCTGGTGGGCGCCGATTTGCGCGGCTTTTCGTTCCGCAAGGCGATACTCAAACAGCTGGACTTTTCCGACGCCTACCTGGCCGGCTGCGATTTCCGCGACGCCGTCTTCGAAGGCGGCAGCCTGCGCAACGCCACGATCAAACTGGCGAAGTTCCAGGGCGCGGACCTGCGCGGCGCCGATATCGACGGTTTCAAATTGAGCGAAGCGGCGCTGCTGAAGGGCGCCGTCATCACGCATGCGCAGGCGGCCAACTTCATGCGGGCGCTCGATCTGGTGGTGATTTAATCTGAACAGGCAAAAAAAAGCCCGCTGCGGGAGCGGGCTGAATCTATTTCCTTGGAGGAGATAGAGGAGACAAGTGCATCTTGCGGCATCGCGGCATATCACGCCACTTTATCTTCATGATGATAGAAATAGCCGTCAGTGATAATGAGCGGACATCAGGGTTTCACGCCGTGCGGCGCGTGGCTTGCGGTAAAAATTCTCCCAGCCACACCAGCAGGGCCAGGCCCGGAAACGCCATGCCTGTCAGCAAGGTCGCTTGCCAGCCATAGCTGGCGTACACCCAGGCACCGATGGCCGAGCCGGCCGCGCCGCCGGCAAAGAACAGGGCGAAATACAGGCCGTTCAGGCGGCCCCGCACTTCCGCGCCCAGGCTGAAGATGGCGCGCTGTCCCAGCACCAGGTTGGCCGCCACGCCCATGTCGAGCACGATGGAAGCGACGACCAGCAGCCCCAGCGCCACATGTTTTGACTCCGGCGCCAGCATCGGCAAGGCAAAGGCGACGATGCCCAGCGCCAGCGCAGCGGCCGTGGCTGGCAAGGTGTGCCCCGCATCGGCCAGACGGCCGGCGATGGGCGAAGCAACGGCGCCAGCCATGCCCACCAGGGCAAAGATGGCGATACCCGTTTGCGACAGGCCGAACGCGGGGCTGGACAGCACCAGCGGCGTGACCGTCCAGAACAGGCTGAAGGCGCCAAACAGGCCAGCGTGATAGGCGGCGCGGCGGCGCAGCACGGGCGTGCCCAGCAGCAAATGCCACAGCGAAGCCATCAAGGCCGGATATTTCATGCTCGACACGGGCTGGCGCACGGGCAAGGCGCGGCGCAGCACGAGCGCCAGCAGCACCATCAGCACGGCGGCGCCGCCAAACACCACGTGCCAGCTCGCATGGGCCGCCACCAGCGATGCCACGGGACGGGCCAGCATAATGCCCAGCAACAAGCCGCTGACCACCTTGCCCACCGTCTGCCCACGCGTCGCTTCCTGCGACAGGTGGGCGGCAAACGGCACGATCACTTGCGCCGCCACGGAACCGAGGCCGATGGCCAGCGCGGCAGCGAGAAACACGATGGCGCCCGTGGAAAGGGCCGCCACCACCAGGGCCGTGGCCGTCACCAGCAGGGCAGTGATGATCAGGCGGCGGTTTTCCAGCAAGTCGCCCAGGGGCACGACAAACAGCAGGCCCAGGGTATAGCCGACCTGCGTCAGGGTGACGATCAGCCCGGCCGCCTTGGCCGACAGGCCCGTCGAAGCGCTGATCGGCCCGACGAGGGTTTGTGCGTAATACAGATTGGCGACGATCAGGCCAGAAGCGATGGCCAGCAGCAGCACCATGGCGGGCGCAATGTCGTGGGGAGCAGAAGGTGAGGCCTTGTTCATGTTGTTTCCTCGGTTCGATAGGGATGTCGCTATTCTAGGCAAAGCCGGGGCAAAGATAATTAGGGCATAATCGCCCTACACTTTTCACATAAAATGAACAATGAAAGCTATCCCATGGACAAGATCAAGGCCATGCAGACCTTCGTGCGCATCGTCGAGGCCAACAGCTTTTCCAAGGCGGCCGAAACCTTGAATTTGCCGCGCGCCGCGCTGACAGCCACCCTGCAAAAGCTGGAAGCCTACCTGGGCACGCAACTGCTGCAGCGCACCACGCGCCGTTTGTCCCTCACGCCGGAAGGTGCCGAGTACTTTCACCATTGCCTCGATATCCTGAAAGCCGTCGACACGGCGGAACTGGCCTTCCGTGGCCCTGACGCGAAAAAACCGCGCGGTTTGCTGCGCATCAACCTGCCCAACACGGTGGGCCGGCGCCTGATCATTCCCCATATCGCGCAATTCCACGCCGCCTGGCCAGACGTGCAATTGCAGCTGAGCCTGACAGACCGCCTGGTCGACCTGACGCAGGAAGGCATCGATTGCGCCTTGCGCGTGGGCACCTTGCAAGATTCCGCCTTCATCGGCAAGCAGGTCGGCCTGATGCGCTTCGTCACCTGCGCGTCCCCTGCTTACCTGGCGCGGCACGGCACGCCGCACACCCTGGCCGACCTGGCCGCGCACCGGGGCATCATGCATTACTCGGGCCGTACGGGGCGCGCCTTCGATTGGGATTTTCTTCAAGGCAAGGAGGTCGTGCGCGTACAGATGGCCGGCCCCATCGCCGTCAACGACGCGGACGCCAGCGTCGATTGCGCGCTGCAAGGGTTGGGTCTGGCGCAGGCGGCCGTGTACCAGGTGCGCGCGCACCTCGACAGCGGCGCCCTGGTGGCCGTGCTGCCCGGCTGTTCGCCGACGCCGATGCCCATGTCCCTGCTGACGCCGCAAGGCCGATTGGCCACGCCCAAGCTGCAGGCGTTTGCCGGCTGGATAACGGCCCTGCTGGCTGCCCAGCCCGACGTGCAACTGCCCACGCACAAAATCTGAGGCAAAAAAAAAGCCCGCTACAAAGAGCGGGCTGAATCTATTTTCTTGGAGGAGAATAGAGGAGACAAGTGAATTATGCTGCATCGCGGCATATCAATCCAATTGATTGTTGGAATGATAGAAATACACCAGGCAGATAACTGACAGGGGCGAAAAAAAACCGGCTCCGCAAGGAACCGGTTTTTTACTGCGTGAAAAGCCTTACTTTGCCGCCGTCACCGGCGTTGCCTTGGTGTCCGCGCCATACGGCAAGACCTTGGAGGCCAGGCGGGTATCGGCCTTGATCAGCGCCACTTCGTCGGCCAGGATACGCGCCGCTTCGTTGAGCAGCACGTCCTTGGCGCTCTTCGCGGCCGTTTCAGCGTCCAGTTCCGCGCTCAGGGCCCGCTCGTCGCCCTGCAAGCCGTCGTCGGTGCGCAAGGCGCCCTTCACGGCGGCAATCTGCTTGGCCGTCTTGTTGGCCGCTTTCGCGCCCTTCAGCACGTCTTTCGGATCGGGAATGACCACCAGGTCGTCGGCAGGATTCGAAATCTGCGCGATCAGGCGTTTTTCACGGGCCTTGGCGCGCGCTTCCTGGGCATCGCGCTCCTTGCGGCGCACGGTTTCATTGAGCGAAATCTGGTTTTCCTTGCGCTGCTTGACGACGAGGGCGATATCATCGAGCAAATACTGGAAATCCTTGTCCTTGGCCACGCGCGCATCATGCTTCTTGTCCAGCAGCGGCACGATGTCCTTCAGGTCGCCCGTCGGCATGTAGGGCGCCGGCTTGATGGCCACCCATGGCAGGGCATTGTCATAGCTCGATTCGCCGAAGTTTTCCGCGTCCGACATGGCTGGCAGCTTGATGTCAGGCGTGACGCCGCGCAACTGCGTGGTGCCGCCATTGATGCGGAAGAATTGGGCGATGGTCATTTTCAGCTCGCCGAAACGGGCTTTCTCGCTGCCGCCAAAACGGTCGAGGTTGAACAGGGTCTGCACCGTGCCCTTGCCGAAGCTGCCTTCGCCGATGATCACGCCACGGCCGTAGTCCTGCACGGCGGCGGCGAAAATCTCGGAGGCCGATGCCGAGCCGCGGTTGATCAGCACGCCCATCGGACCATCCCAGGCCAGGCCGGCGCTGGTATCGCTTTCCACTTCGACCTTGCCTTCGGCATTGCGCTGCATCACGACAGGGCCCTTGTCGATGAACAGGCCCGTCAGTTCGACGGCTTCATTCAGCGATCCGCCGCCATTGTTGCGCAAGTCGATCAGGACGTTGTCGACCTTGTCTTTCTTCAACTCGGCCAGCAAGCGGCTGACGTCGCGCGTGGCGCTTTTGAAGTCCTTGTCGCCACGGCGGCGCGCTTCGAAGTCCTGGTAGAACGTCGGCAGGGAAATGACGCCGATGCGGCGCTTGACGCCGTTCTCGCGCACTTCGATGATCGATTTCTTCGCCGCCTGCTCTTCCATGCTGATTTTCTTGCGCACCAGCGGCAAGACCACGTGCTTGGCGTCCGGGCCGGCGTCGGCCGGCAGGATGTCGAGGCGCACCACGGAATCCTTGGCGCCGCGGATCAGTTGCACCACGTCGTCGATGCGCATGCCCAGCACTTCGGTAATGGGGCCGCTTTCGCCCTGCCCCACGCCGACGATGCGGTCGCCCACTTTCAGCTTGCCCGACAAGCCGGCCGGGCTGCCCGGCACGACTTCGCGCACCACCGTGTACTCATCGCGCGTCTGCAGCACGGCGCCGATGCCTTCGAGCGACAGCCGCATGGCGATGTCGAAATTGTCCGAAGCGCGCGGACCGAGGTAATTGGTATGCGGTTCGATCGACATGGCGTAGGAGTTCATAAAGATCTGGAACACGTCTTCGCTGTTGAGCTTGCGCGCACGGGTCGTGTAGCTCTCATAGCGCTTGTCCAGCGTCTCGCGGATGGCCTTGTCTTCCTTGCCCGCCAGTTTCAGGCGCAGCCAGTCGTTCTTGACGCGCCTGCGCCACAGGTCCCGCACTTCCTCGTCGTTCTTCGGCCAGGCGGCCTTTTCGCGGTCGAGCTGGTAGCTCTCATCGGCCGTAAAGTCGAACTTGGTTTTCAGCAATTCACGCGCATACGCCATGCGCTCGTCGAAACGCTGCTGGTACAGGTTATAGATGGCAAACGGCGCCGTCAGGTCTTCATTGATGATGGCGTCATCGAGCTTGGTGCGCAAGGGCGCGAAACGGTCGATGTCGGCTTGCACGAAAAACAGCTTTTCCGCGTCCAGGGACTTGAAATAGCGGTCGAAGATCTTCTCCGACATGGCGTCGTCGAGCGGCATGGCCTTGTAATGGACGCGCGTCAATACGCGCGATGCCCACAAGGCGGCCTGCGTTTGCTGGGCCAGCGGCTTCATGGGTAGCGGAGGAGCGGCGCTCTTGTCCGTCTGGGCTGCGCCAGCGTGGGCCGACAGGGCAAGCACCAGGGTGACCAGCATCATTTGCTTCTTCATCGGCTTCTCCGAAAATTAGTTGAATCAATTCCAGGCGGCGCAGCCATGCATGCGCCAGCCAGCAAGACAGTAAGGGGAATACACGACTGGTCTGCATATTATTCTACAGGATACGGCCTGGCAGTCTCCCATGGAATATCAGTTTCTTCCTGGAAGCTTAAACGCGAATTAAAGGCAGCGTCTCGTTCATTACAAAGTGAAACATTCGTGAGAAAAATTACATCGCCCCTCGGCACCAAAGATCAAATGCATCACTTAAATCGAAAAAGTCAATAGGCCGTTTTTATAATCCTTGATACGGATGATGTTTTTACGCGAAAAATTGATTCCTGCGGGAAACACTTAGTAACAAAACGCAAGCAACATGCTATCATCGCGCCCTGAAATCCAGCTTGCCTGTGCGCGGCTCCCAACGCCGGCGCGCCTCAGTTTCAACAGTATTCCCCACCAGATCCCCTCCCCGCGTGTCATGTCATGACCAGGAATGGCCGAGCTGATTACCCTTTGCCAGACTCACACTATGCCTACAAAATCATTCTCCCCCCGCCACTGGAGTGTCGGCGGCAAGATCACCATTTTTACCTTTGCCCTGGTCAGCCTGATCCTCGCCAGCCTGACGACCTTGATCAGCATCCGCACCTCGGCTGCGCTGGAACAGCGCGCCGAAGCGGCCGTCACCAGCGAACTCAATAGCGTCATGACAACCACGGAAGTGTTTCACACGGCCATGGTCAACGAAGCGGCCAGCTTCGCGCGCCTGTTCGCTGCCGAATTTCCCGGCCCGTTCACGGTCGACACGGGTGCGATGGTGGCCGTGGCCGGCAAAGCCACACCCGCCCTGGCCAACGGCGGCAAGGTGCTCAACCTCGACACGGCCGTGGTCGACCGCTACACGGCGCAGACGGGCGTGATCGCCACCATTTTTGCCGCCAATGGCGATGAATTCGTGCGCATCAGCACCTCGCTGAAAAAGCAGGATGGCGAACGGGCCATCGGCACGCAGCTCGACCACAACCACCCCAGCTATGCGCCGCTGCGCGCCGGCCAGCGCTTCGTTGGCATGGCCACCTTATTTGGCAAGCAATACATCACGCAATATGATCCCGTGCGCGATGCGGGCGGCAAGGTGGTCGGCGTGCTGTTCATCGGCCTGGACATCAGCAAGAATCTGGCCATGCTCAAAGAGAAGATTCGCCAGGTCAAGATCGGCCGGACGGGCTACATCTATATCGTCGACACGGCGCCCGGCGCCAATTACGGCCACCTGGTGCTGCACCCGAACAGCGAAGGCAAGAGCGCGCTCGAGTTCAAGGCCAGCGACGGCCGCCTGTTCATCCAGGAAATGCTGGCGCAAAAAGACGGCGCCATGCGCTACACGTGGACGGCGCCCGGCGAAACGGCTGCCCTCGCGCGCGAAAAGCAGCTGTTTTACCGTCAATTCAAGGATTGGCAATGGATCATCGCGGGCGGCACGTTCACGGACGAGATCACCCTGGAAGCGCGCCAGATGCGCAACCAGCTGGCCATTTCCGGCTTCGTCGCCCTGCTCGTCTTCGCCCTGCTGCTGTACTGGCTGGTGCGCACGCTCGTGTCGCGCCCGCTGGCCGCCGCCGAAACGGCCGCCGCGCAGATTGCCGCCGGCGACCTGACGGTGCACCTCGATACCAGCAGCCTGGACGAAATCGGCCGCCTGCTGCTCGCCATGAACCGCATCAGCGACAACTTGTCGCAAGTGGTCAGCAATGTGCGCGGCAGCGCCGGGCAGATCGCCACGGCATCCAGTGAAATCGCCAGCGGCAACCTGGACTTGTCGAGCCGCACGGAACAGCAAGCCAGTTCTCTGGAAGAAACAGCCGCGTCAATGGAAGAACTCAGTTCCACCGTGCGCCAGAACGTCGACCATGCCCAGCAGGCAAGCCGGCTCGCGCACGACTCCTCCAGCCTGGCGGCCGAAGGCGGCGCCGCCGTGGCGCAAGTGGCCAGCGCCATGGATGCCATCCGCAGTTCCTCGGGCAAGATCGCCGACATCATCGGCGTCATCGACGGCATCGCCTTCCAGACGAATATCCTGGCCTTGAACGCGGCCGTGGAAGCGGCGCGCGCCGGTGAGCAGGGACGCGGCTTTGCCGTCGTCGCCACCGAGGTGCGCACCCTGGCGCAGCGCTCGACGGCAGCGGCGAAAGATATCAAGGATTTGATCCAGGCATCCGCCAGCACGGTGGACCTGGGCCACGCGCAAGTGAGCCAGGCCAGCGCCACCATGGACACGGTGGTTGCCAGCGTGCAGCAAGTGAGCACCATCATGGCCGAAATCGCCCAGGCAAGCGAAGAGCAGCGCAGCGGCATCGAGCAAGTCAACCAGGCCATCGCCCAAATGGACCAGGTAACCCAGCAGAATGCGGCCCTGGTGGAAGAAGCGGCCGCGGCCGCCGACGCCTTGCAGGAGCAGGCGCAGGAGCTGAACCAGGTGGTAGGCGTGTTCAAGCTGTAAAAGCGGGTCCGGTGCTAAGATGGCGCATACCACCGCGCCAGGAGAGACCATGCACGACGACTACGTTTTAATTGCCCGGCTGATGATCCCCACGGATGCGCACGTCATCCGCGGCTGCCTGGCAGCGGCCGGCATCGACGTGCTGCTGACGGACGACCAGCACATGCAGGCCGACATGCTGCTGGCAGCCGCCATCGGCGGCGCCCGCGTGCTGGTGCGCGAACACGACGTGGCGCGCGCCAATGACATCCTCGCCGCCTTCGAGCGGGGCGATCTGGCGCTGGCGGACGATGCCGATGTAGGCACGCCCGTCGCCGAATAATTTACGAGTAGAAACAGCGCCCGCATGCCTGGCGGTAACTCTCGTTGCCGCCAATGCTGATCTGTTCGCCTTCCTTGATGCGGCGGCCCTGCTCATCCACGCGGATGTTCATCGTGGCCTTCTTGCCGCAAGTACAGATATTCTTCAATTCCTCGATATCGTCGGCCAGCGCCAGCAGATAGGCCGAGCCGGGGAACGGTTCGCCCTTGAAATCCGTGCGCAAGCCGTAGCAGATGACGGGCACGCCCTTCACTTGCGCCAGCTGGTGCAGCTGTTGCACCTGGGCCGTGCTGAGAAATTGCGCTTCATCCACCAGCAAACAGGCGACCTGGGGGATATCGTTGAGGAAATTCGTGTCGGCATGGAAGATATCGACCTGGCGCTGCGGGCCCAGGCGCGAAGTCACTCTACCCACGCCGTAGCGGCTGTCGATGGCGGCCGTGTACAGGCGTACCTGCTGGCCCTGCTCTTCATAGTTGTGCGCGACCTGCAACAAGGCCGTCGACTTGCCCGCGTTCATTGCGGAATACCGGAAATAAAGTTTTGCCACTGCCGCCTGCCCTGTTTGTCTGGTTTTCAGGATACTGTTTAGTTCCTTTTCGAGGCGTGATTATAAATCGCAATGGCGGGCTTGCGGCAGCTTAATAGTCGTGTCATTGGTGCGGCAAGCGGGAAAAAAACGGCGCATACTCGAAGCGCGCACGCTGTTGCCGCGCTGCAGCCGATATGCGCAAAGCGCATATGCAAGCATGCAAACATTCGTTCGCCGCACTCGTCCACCCGCCTACACTGCGCGGCACGGAAGGCGGCTCGGGACACAATCCCGGGCGGCTGTTTCTCTGACAGGAGCCACCATGAATGATCGAATGCCATCCCCACCCCAGCCGCCAGCGCTATACAAGCTGATCGGCAATACCCCGCTGGTCGAAGTGACCAGGCTCGACACGGGCCTGTGCCAGCTGTTCCTGAAACTGGAATCGCAAAATCCCGGCGGTTCCATCAAGGACCGCATCGGCCTGTCCATCATCGAAGCGGCCGAAGCCGACGGCCGCCTGCAGCCGGGCGGCACCATCGTCGAGGCAACGGCCGGCAACACGGGTATCGGCCTGGCGCTGGTCGGCCGCATCAAGGGCTACCGCGTGATTCTCGTCGTGCCCGACAAGATGTCGACGGAAAAAGTGCTGCACCTGAAAGCCCTGGGCGCGGAAGTGCACACCACGCGCTCGGACGTGGGCAAGGGCCATCCCGAGTACTACCAGGATTACGCGGCGCGCCTGGCGCGCGAACTGCCGGGCGCCTTCTTTGCCGACCAGTTCAACAATCCCGCCAATCCGCTGGCCCACGAAACGACGACGGCGCCCGAAATCTGGGAACAAAGCGGCCATGACGTGGACGCCATCGTCGTCGGCGTCGGTTCGTCCGGCACCCTGACGGGCCTGACGCGCTACTTCCGCAAGGCGCAGCCGAAGCTGGAATTCGTGCTGGCCGACCCGCAAGGCTCCATCCTCACTGAATACATCGACACGGGCAAGGTATCGGACACGAGCGGCTCGTGGGCCGTCGAAGGCATCGGCGAAGACTTCATCCCCTCGATCGCCGACATGGACAGCGTCACCAAGGCCTACACCATCAGCGACCAGGAAAGTTTTGATTCCGCGCGCGCCCTCTTGCGCGCCGAAGGCATCCTCGGCGGCTCGTCCACCGGCACGCTGCTGGCCGCCGCCCTCAAATACTGCCGTGAACAGACCACGCCGAAGCGCGTCGTCACCTTTGTCTGCGACACAGGAACGCGCTATCTATCCAAAGTCTATAACGATGGCTGGATGCGCGACCAGGGCTTGTTGCAGCGGGCCGTGTCGGGCGACTTGCGCGACCTGATCGGGCGCCGCTACGACGAGGGCGATGTCGTCAGCGTGGCGCCGGGCGACACTCTGCTGACGGCCTTCAACCGCATGCGTGCCAGCGACCTGGCCCAGCTGCCCGTCATCGATGGCGGCCAGCTGGTCGGCATACTCGACGAATCGGACTTGCTGCTGCACGTCTCGGGCGACGCCGCCCATTTCGCGGGTCTGGTGGGCGCCACCATGACGACGCAGATCGAAACCCTGGCGCCGTCCAGCGGCTTGCCCGCCCTGCGCGCCACCCTGGACCGGGGCTTGACGGCCGTCGTCGCCGACGATACTGCCTTCTATGGCCTGATCACCCGCTTCGACCTTCTCAACCACTTACGCAGGACACTATCTTGAGCCAGCACATTCCCCGCAAGAGCCGCCTCGCCACGCGCGTCATCCACGCCGGCCAGTCGCCCGACCCGTCGACGGGCGCCATCATGCCGCCCATTTACGCCACCTCCACCTTCGTGCAGGACAGCCCCGGCGTGCACAAGGGACTCGACTACGGCCGCTCGCACAACCCCACGCGCTGGGCGCTCGAGCGCTGCGTGGCCGACCTGGAAGGCGGCAGCGCGGCCTTCGCGTTTGCCTCGGGCCTGGCCGCCATCTCGTCCGTACTGGAATTGCTGGACGCGGGCAGCCATATCGTCGCTGGCGACGATATGTACGGCGGCACGTATCGATTGTTCGAGCGGGTGCGCCGCCGCTCGGCCGGCCATGAGTTCACGTATGTCGATTTGACGAATCCGGAAAACCTGCTGGCCGCGCTGCGCCCGGAAACGAAGATGGTATGGGTGGAGACGCCCACCAACCCGATGCTGAAACTGGCGGATTTGCGGGCGATTGCCGACATCTGCCGCGCACGGGGCATCATCGCCGTGGCGGACAACACCTTCGCCAGCCCGCTGGTGCAGCGCCCGCTGGAACACGGCTTCGACATCGTCGTGCACTCGACCACCAAGTATTTGAACGGCCATTCGGACATCATCGGCGGCATCGCCATCGTCGGCGCGGAAGAGCGCCAGGCGGAGTGGCGCGAGCAGCTGGGCTTTTTGCAAAACTCGGTGGGCGCGATTGCGGGGCCGTTCGACAGCTTCCTCGCCCTGCGCGGCGTGAAAACCCTGGCCATCCGCATGCAGCGCCATTGCGAAAGCGCCCTGGCGCTGGCGCAGTGGCTGGAGCAGCAAAAGGAAGTGCGCAAGGTGTTTTATCCGGGACTGGCCTCGCATCCGCAGCACGCGCTGGCGCAGCGCCAGATGGATGGTTTCGGCGGCATCATCTCGATCGACCTCAATACGGATCTGGCCGGCGCGCGGCGCTTCCTCGAACGCTGCGAGGTGTTCGCCCTGGCCGAAAGCCTGGGCGGCGTGGAAAGCCTGATCGAACACCCCGCCCTGATGACGCATGCCAGCATCCCGCCCGAACAGCGGGCAAAACTGGGCATAGGCGACGGCTTGATCCGCCTGTCGGTGGGCATCGAAGACATCGAAGACCTGCGGCATGACTTGCGCACGGCGCTCGACGCGATTTGATATTTCAGATCAACCCAGGACCAGTACCGTAGGTCGGATTAGCGAAGCGTAATCCGACACATTGTTGCCATGAACAGCAACGCTTACTCCCCCGGCCGGTACCTGCGCTCCAGGTGCCGGGCCACGTCTTCGGGATAAAACAGCACCTCCTTGAATTCGCCGCGCGCATACATGGCCGCCTGGTCCTGGAAGTGGGGCGACTTCGGGTCGCCGCTCTGGCCGCCGGCGAGGATGCTTTTCGCCTTGATGCGGGGGCCGAATTCCACGGCCGCGACAAAGCTGTTGCCACGCTCGCCGTAGATGCGTCGCGTCGTGTTCTTGCTGCTCTGCCCATATGCGGCCAGCGCGCCCCAGTTGCCCGACGCGTAAGGCACGGGCAGGCTGGCTTGCGCATCGTCGAACGGCTGCGCCACGTCGCCCGTCAGGCGCTGGTAGCGGTTGATCTCGCCCCACGGCGTTTGCCAGTTGCCGAAATCGCGCCGCAGCTTATCGGCGGCACTGGCCAGTGCGGCCAGCCGCTGCTGCGCCGTGACCTTGTCCGTCGCCATAAAGTCGACCACGGGCACGCCCTGCTCGCGCGCCTGCTTGCCTGCCAGCTCGGCCAGCTCCTGGCCCCAGAACACGGCCAGCGAGGTGGCGGTGGACGTCAGCGAATAGCGCCAGTCCCAGGCACGCAGCAAAGCCACCTTGTCCGCCAGCGCCAGCTTTTGCGGCGAATTCTCCGGTAGCGCATCGTACGCCGCGAACAACGGCGGCAGCAAAAATTCGAACGCCGTCAGTTCGCTGTCGTAGGAGGCGGCGATCAGGCTGTCCAGGGTAAAACCCGTCCTGTTCTGGAAAACCTTGACGGCATGCAGGCCGCGCGCGTTTTCGCCATACACGGACATGTAGGCGGGATAGTCGTGCTGGCGCGGGCTGTTGGCGCCGGCCGCCGAATACGGCCAGTTGTTCGTGTTCTGGATCCAGCCATTCTTCGGATTGAACAGGGTGATGGTTTGCGCCACCGTGTGCAGCCCTTGCCATTCCGTGGCGGGGTCGCTGCCATCGACGGGCTGCTTCCAGTTGAAGCGCGGGTCGCGCACGGGGATGAAATTGCCGTGAAAATAGGCGATATTGCCATCCGCATCCGCGTACACCGTGTTGTTCGACGCATTCGTGCGCAGCTCCATCGTCTTGTAGAACGCCGCATAATCGCGCGCCTTGGTGCGCGTGTACGACTGCATGAGCGCCCTCAACGGCTCGTTCATCAGGCGCACGGCCACCCATTTACCGTCCAGCGCGCGCACGATGGGGCCGTGGTGGCTGTAGTAGACGGTGATGGTTTTCGAGCCCATGCCGCCATCAGCCAGCCTATATGGCAAGGTGATGGGCACGGACTTCAAGGGACGCAGCCCGCCGTCATAGCGGTAGAACCATGCGCCATCCCGGTCGATGATGCTTTCCAGGTATTCGTCGATGACATCGCCGCCGCCCGAGGTATGCATCCAGCCGAGACGGTCGTTAAAACCCTGGTAGACAAAGAACTGGCCCCAGGTGACGGCGCCATACGCGTTCAAGCCTTCGCCGCTGGTGACCTGCACTTCGGGGCGGAAGTAGAACGAGGTGTGCGGATTGATCATCAGCAGCGCATGGCCGTTTTTCGTGATGGCGGGCGCGATGGCGAAGCCGTTCGAGCCGCTGGGTTCAGGATCCAACCCGGTCTCCACGCTGGCCAGCGCCACGGCGGCAGGCCTGGCTTGCTGGCCATAGAACGCTTCGAGCTGCGCCAGGTTGATCGATTCGATATCGCCGCCGATGCTGCCTTCGCTGAAGCTCAAGGCCATCCACGGCTCGAAATGCGCGATCAGCCGCGGTTTGACGTGCGGATGCGTGGCCAGGTAAAAATTCAGGCCATCGGCAAAGGCGTCCATCAGCTTGCGCAGCCACGGCGGGCTGGCGCGGTACTGCGCCTGCAAGTCGGCCGGATCGATGAAGAGCTTCATGCGCAGGTCGCGGTACAGCTCCCGCTCGCCCTCCACTTCCGCCAGGCGCCCCATGGCGTTGATGTAATTGAGTTCCACGCGGGGGAAATCGTCCTCGGCCTGCGCATACATCAGGCCAAAGACGGCATCCGCATCGCTCTTGCCCGTCACATGGGGCACGCCCCACGTGTCGCGCGCGATGCTGACATTGGCGGCCTGCGCCTGCCAGCGGGCCATGTCGGCACTGGATGCCGCCAGCACGGGAGAAACGGCAACGATGCCGCAGGCGATGGCGGCGAACAGGGTACGGCTATGCAGCATGCACTACTCCAGAATCAAGTCGGCAATCAGGATGCATCGATCAGCGCGGCGATGCGCTGGTTCAATTCGGTATTTTCCGCCTGCAGCTGCGCCACTTTCTGTTTCAGGCTGGCGATCTCGCCGCGCAGGCGTTCCGCTTCGGACGGCGCCTGCGCCGCGTTTTCCGCCCACGGCTCGTTGCCCGTTTCCGGCGTGTCCTGTGACACGTGGGGTGCCTTCGGCTCGCGCGGCGTGCGCGTGGCGGCGCGCTGTTCGCGGATTTCCTTGGCCGCCTGGCGTAATAATTTCTTGCCGCCGGCGACGGCCGCCACCTGTTCTTCCGGCGGCAGGGACGCCACGGTGGCCGCCGCATTGATGGAGATCGTGCCCGAGCGGACGGCTTCCACCAGTTCCGGCGAAGCGGCCTTCTGGATCTTCTCGATCTGGCTGATCTGGTTGCTGCTCAAGCGGGCCGCCTTGGCCACCTCTTCGCGCGTGCTCATGGCCGGCTTCGGCGCGTTTTCGCCGTCCGGCGCATCCTGGGCGCTGACGGGAGCCGGGCTGCGCGCGGCGACGATTTCCTTCTTGCGCAGGGCTAGCACGCCGCGCTGGAAGTCCGACACGCTGCGGCGCGCCAGGTGATTGTCGATCATCCACAGCATGACGTCGTCGAGCGAGGTAAAGCTGGTGTTCTGGATGGTCTTGAATTCGATGCCATGCTGGCGGCAGATGGCGTAGCGGTTATGCCCGTCGATCAGCACGTCGTTCCACAGCACCAGCGCGTCGCGGCAGCCTTCGGCCAGCAGGCTGCGTTCGAGCGCCGCGTATTCGCTGGCGGTGAGCGGATCGATATACGACTGCAGCACCTGATTGATAGTGATATTCATGGTTGTCCTCAATATTGCGGCGCGATGGTCCGCGCCGGCACGAATGCTACACCATCCGCCATCCATAAAGCTGATCGAGGTCCGCCATCGCTTGTCACGGCGAGAAAAAGCGCATTTTTCCTTTCTTTCACAGGCAACTGAACTTATCATTTGGCAATATTTAGCTACCATTCCCCTTACTCGCGCCTGCTTGCGCATGAGCGCTCCGAAGACAAACAAGGAAATCAATGAAAAAGTTATGCCGCATCGCCATCGCTGCCCTGGTACTCAGCGGGTGCGCCACCATGGAGGTCCGCGAGACGACCCGCACGATGGAGCGCATCGGCCATGATCCGAAACTGAACATCGTTTCAAAGGTCACTGCTGGTGAAGCACTATTGTCCACCTTCCAGTACACAAGCAAAACGGGGTATCAGATTTACGACGGGCGCGCCGTGTCAATCGGCGGCGGACGTGTCGCCGTCATCGAGGGTGACTTCCTGTACCGCGCCGATGTCGAGGGGAAACCTGCTTACTGCACTGAACGGCAGGTATTCAACATGTTGCTACCCGGAATGAGCAAGAATGCCTGTTTTGCCGACCGCAACAATGATGGCCTGCTGGACCAAGTAATGATCGCAAGCGATCTGGCGTGGTGGCATGAAGATGTCAGCCCCGGCATCAAATTCGGCCCGGGAGTGGAAACAGCACCTATCGACAGGTCCATCAATTCGCAATTGCTATACCAGGGCTACAGCAATCAAACCTTGCGCATTGCCTACCGGGAGTATGCGGGCAACCTGGCACGGCCTTCGTTTTCGCAAGACTTATCGTTTGAGATCACCAGTTTTCCTGCAGAAATCACCTTCAGGAAAGTCAGGATCCAGGTACGCAGCGCAGGAAATCAGGGCCTGGAATACCAGATCCTTGGCGGCTATTGAATCTCACGGGCAAGCTGCGATCCAAGCAGATATAGTATGAAAAGAAAGTACGCCACCGCGATCATTTTTACCGTTGCCGCCATCGGCTTCACCTGGGTCAGCCCCTACATCGCCATGTACCGCATCAGCATCGCGGCGAAATCCGTGCGCCTGGAAACCCTGGCGCAGCAGGCCGACCTGCCCGCCGTGCGCGCCAGCGTGGCGCGCCAGTTGCGGGCGGCCGGCGAAACGGCCAACGAAGACGATTTCAAGGAAATGCTCGACACCATCGTCTCGCCGCCCGGCATTACGGTATTGATCCTGCACGGCAAGCAGGGGGCGGACGGCAAGCGCCACGACTTTGGCATGGCATACCGCTCGTGGAACGAAGTGGTGCTGCGGCGCAGCGGCGCCGGCCCCGCCGCCAGCCAATTTTTGCTGCGCCGCCATGGCATCTGGGACTGGAAACTGACGGACATCACCTTGCCGCCAGAATTACTCTGACGAAACTTGATCTAAAACAACACTTACCTAAACTACCATATTGATTTTGGGAAATATTATGTAGAATGCCAACACTTCAGGCGCACCGGGTCGCCAGGCATCCAAAAGATTGCACAATGAAAAGAATGATGCTTCTTGCTGTAGTGGCACTGGTCGCGCTGGCCGGCGTCTTCTATGGCAGCCCGTATTTCACCATGAACAAGATACGCGCGGCCACGATGGACGAGGATACCCAGGCCCTGGCCGCGCATATCGACCTGCCCCAGCTGCGCGGCAGCCTGGGGCAGCAACTGCATGCCCTGTTCTCGGCGCCGGAAGTGGCCGCCGACATCAGCCCCGACGTCATCGACCCTTTGCTCGATACCATGCTGATGCCCGAGGGCATCGTCGCCTTGATGAAGCTCAATGACCGCTATGAAAAACCGATCGCCAAGGTCAGCGATATCAGCGGCCGCAAGCGTACTACCAAACCCGACTACAAACTGCGCTACACCTCCTGGGATAGCGTCGTGGTGCAGCGCGCACACAGCAAAAGCCATATCGGCGAGCTGACCCTGGCGCGCGACGGCCTGTGGCACTGGAAGCTGGTGTCGGTGGCCCTGCCGAAAAACCTGCTGGCCGACGCGTAAGGCACCAGGCCCGCGTAGCGGCAAACCAGCGGCGGTGCGACACTGCTATCATCGGGTTTTGATTTCCAACGGAGGCAACATGTCAGACCTGGTACAACACGCCCTGACCCACGCGGGCAAACCGGCCACCACGCCGTGGGTGGTGACCCTGACCAGCGGTGAGAAACTCACCGGCCCCATTTCCCCGCTCAGTGACGGCTGCTATGCCATCGGCCTGGGACAAATCAAGTATTTTTCCAGCGACAAGGTCGCCTGCCTGAATGTATCGGGCGCCGGCGCGTTTCCCATCTGAAGACCTTGGCAATGGACCGCACGCGGGACAGTCCGCAAGGCAACGCACACCTGGCGGCGCAGTTGCAGGCGCTGGAAGCGGCGCTGCAAAGCCAGGCGGTGCGCGCTGACAGCGCCAGGCTGGCAGCTCTGCTGGCCGACGAGTTCGTCGAATTCGGCAGCTCGGGCAATCTCTGGACGCGCGCGGCGACCTTGGCAGATCTGCCTGCAGAAGATTTTTGCCTGCGCAGCATCAGCGATTTCCAGGCCCGCTTGCTGGCCGAAGATGTTGCCTTCGTTACCTACCGCTCGCAGCGGCACGCCAGCAGCGCCCTGCCCGCCAGCGCCAGCTTGCGCAGTTCGCTGTGGAAGTGGCGCGATGGCCGCTGGCAAATGGCGTTTCACCAGGGCACGCCAATTCCCGGCTGATCCGCCTCCCTTCGGACGCTTCTCCCATACCCGCTCCACAGGCGCGGGAACAAGCCGCGCATGTCGAAAAGTTGTTTTTTTGCTCCGTAAAATCTCATTGATTTACTGAATTTTTTATGTAAAAATGATTTTAATAAATAAAACAAATAAATTATTTAAATCGGTTTTCAAGTAACGCGATCCTCACACCACGAATCCGTGTTCTGGATAGAGAAGCACTGCGCAGGCCACGACCCGTTGCCAGGCAATCGCCTGCCCGCGTCCCGCGCAAGCCCCCTTTCTAATCGTCACCACGTATTTTTGGGAGAGACATCATGGATAAATTCACCGTACGCACCCAGCTCACTCTGGCTTTCGGCCTGCTGGTCTTTTTCCTCATCGGCATCTCGGTCTTGTCCGTGCGCAGTTTTTCCACCTTCAACACCGGCTTTGACCAGTATGTCAACGGCATCACGGCCCGCGCCAATACGGCGCACCGCGTGCGTGACGCGATCGACATGCGTGCCGTGGCGGCCAGGAACCTGGTACTCGTCACCAGGCCGGAAGACCTGGAAATCGAACGCAGGCAGGTCTTGCAGGCGCACGCCGATGTCGTCAAGAACATGCAGCAGCTGCTGCAGCTGGCACAGCAGCCGGAGGTATCGGACGAGGTGCGCGCCATCATCAACAAGATCGACAGCATCGAAAAACGCTATGCTCCCGTGGCCCTAGGCATCGTGGACCTGGCGCTGCAAAAGAAAACCGAACAAGCCATCGTCAAGATGAACGAGGAATGCCGCCCGCTGCTGGCCGCCCTCGTCGCCGCCAGCAATGAGTATTTCGCTCTGACGGACCAGCGCTCCGCTCTCATCCTGCAGGAAGACAACGAACGCTACATTCTCAACAGGAATATCCTGATCGGCGCCAGCTTGCTGTCCATCGTGCTGGCGGCCCTGGCGGGTTGGCTCATCACGCGTCACCTGCTCAAGGAGCTGGGCGCCGAACCGAAACAGCTGTGCGAAGCCGTCAGCCTGCTTGCCGCCGGCGACCTGACAGGAAAACTCAGCGTCGCTCCGAACGATAGCGTCAGCGTGCTGTCCGCGCTGCAGCGCATGCAGGTATCGCTGACTTCGGTTGTGTCCTCCGTCCGCCAGGATTCCGACACGGTAGCCCTTGCCGCCACGGAAATTTCCACCGGCAATAGCGACCTGTCGCTGCGCACGGAACAGCAAGCCAGCTCACTGGAAGAAACCGCTTCCTCGATGGAAGAACTCACCAGCACCGTGCGCAAGAATGCGGAAAATGCCCGCGAAGCCAATGTGCTGGCCACGACCGCATCGGACGTCGCCAGCAAGGGCGGCGCCGTGGTGGGGCAAGTGATGGGCACCATGGACCTGATCAGCGAATCGTCGCGCAAGATTGTCGACATCATCAGCGTCATTGACGGCATCGCCTTCCAGACCAATATCCTGGCCCTGAATGCCGCCGTGGAAGCGGCGCGTGCCGGTGAACAGGGCCGCGGCTTCGCCGTCGTGGCCACCGAAGTGCGCGGCCTGGCCCAGCGCAGCGCCAGCGCGGCCAAGGAAATCAAGACGCTGATCGACGATTCCGTGAGCCGCGTCGATGCGGGCGCCAGGCTGGCGGCGCAAGCGGGTACGACGATGTCCGAGGTGGTCGCCAGTGTCGCCCGCGTCAGCAACATCATCGCTGACATCACGATGGCCAGCCAGGAACAGACCACCGGCATCGAGCAGATCAATCAGGCGGTGGCCCAGATGGATAGCGTCACGCAACAAAACGCCTCGCTGGTGGAAGAAGCGGCGGCGGCAGCCGAATCCCTGCGCGACCAGGCCAGCCACCTGGTGCAGACGGTGAGCATCTTCAAGACGCACGACGGCCATGTGGCGGCGCCCACGCCAGCATCAGCGCGCGCCAGCCGCAAGCCGCTGCGCCTGGTCCCGGCCCCGGCCAGCAGCACCGTCAAGCGCCAGGCAGCGCCGGCAAAACACCGTGCGGCGCAAGCGGAAACCGTGACGAACGGCGATTGGGAAGAGTTTTAAGCGTTAAACCGATATGGGCATGCCGCCACGCGTGCCCCCGTGACGCGCGCAGGAGATAGCCGCCACCGGCACCATCCCCTGTCGCGCAGCAACAACACGCCCCTGCCGAAAAAATCCACGGCAGCTGTTGTATTTCCACTGTCCGGACATGGGCAGCACGGCAAAAACCATCCCTCTTTTTGCGCTCCCGCAGGAAACCCCATCCCCATGCCAGGCCAATTTTGCGCTCGCGCAAGCCTGGCGGCACTCCACTATGCACCCGCCAGATATTGACGACAAATACGATTTTATTCGTGTATTCAGTCGAAACGGATATGAATAGCCGTCGCTGGAAAATGGCATGAATACCAAAACTTTCCGTGCTAGCATGATTTTTCGTCCAGCTGGCCAGCGCCAGCTTGCAGCGTCCCAACAACCTTCACCGACAGGAGCCGTTTCATGATGACACCGCATGCCAGCACACGCGCCAGCACAATACGCCACACCCTGATTGCCCTGGCAATCACTGCCGCCTTCCCCCTGCAGGCGATGGCGCAGGACAGCATCCCGGCGCCAGCCGCCGACGCGCCTGCGGCTCCGGCGGCACAGGCCGGCCCTGGCCAGCTGGAAACGGTGATCGTGACGGCGCAGCGGCGCGCGGAAAACATCAAGGACGTGCCCATGTCCATCGCCACCCTGAAAGGCGATAAGCTCGACACCCTGACGGCCGGCGGCGCCGACATCCGCTTCCTCAACAGCCGATCGCCCAGCGTGTCCGTCGAATCGGATTACGGCCGCACCTTTCCCCGCTTCTATATTCGCGGCCTGGGCAATACCGACTTCGACCTGAATGCCTCGCAGCCCGTGGGCCTGGTGATGGATGACGTGGTGCAGGAAAACGCCATGCTGAAAGGTTTTCCCGTGTTTGACGTCGACCAGGTCGAAGTGTTGCGCGGCCCGCAAGGCACCTTGTTCGGCCGCAACTCGCCAGCCGGTGTGATCAAGTTCGATTCCGCCAAGCCCGTCTTCAAGACCGAGGGCTACCTGAGCGGCGGCTTCGGCAAGGATGGCATGAAGAACCTGGAAGGCGCCTTCAACGTGCCGGTCAGCGACACGGTGGCCCTGCGCTTTTCCGGCCAGACGCAGCGCCGCGACGACCGCGTGCACAACCCGCGCCCGACCGGCACGCGCGACTTCGAAGGCTATGAAGACAGCGCAGGCCGCCTGCAGGTACTGGTCAAGCCCACGCGCGACTTCAGCGCCCTGTTCAACGTGCACGCGCGCAACCTCGACGGCACGGCCACGCTCTTCCGCGCCAATATCCTCAAGCAAGGCACCAACGACCTGGTCGACGGCTTTGATTACGATAACTACCCGACCGACGGCATCAACCGCCAGCACCTGAAAACCAAGGGCGGCAGCATGCGCCTGAAATGGGACTTGCCCGGCGTCACCCTGCATTCCATCACCGGCTACGAAAAACTCGATTTCTTCAGCCGCGCCGACGTCGACGGCGGCTATGGCGCCGTGTATGCCCCGCCGATGGGCCCGGGCTTCATCCCCTTCGTCGTGGAAACGGCCGACGTGATCCCCAACCACAAGCAGATTTCGCAGGAATTCCGCGCCGAATCGTCTGCCCGCGGCCCGCTGCAATGGATAGCCGGCTTGTTCTACTTCAAGGAAGATATCCAGATCGACAGCATCAGCTTTGACAGCCTGGCGCCCGGCAATCCGCAAAACAGCGCCTACGCCACGCAAAACCAGAGTTCGAAGTCGTACGCGGCCTTCGGCTCGCTCAACTACACGGTCTCGGACGCCCTGAAACTGCGCGCCGGCCTGCGCTACACGACCGACAAGAAGGATTTCTCCGCCAAGCGGGTGGAAGCAACCACGGCTGGCCCCTTCAACCTGAACGACACCTCGCACAACATCAGCTGGGACGTGAGCGGCACCTATGTGCTGACGCCGGCCACCAATGCCTATGCGCGCATCGCCACCGGCTACCGCGCGCCGTCGATGCAGGGACGCCTGAACGGCCTGGCCGACCGCCCCTCGTTTGCCGGCGCCGAGAAAGCGCTGTCCGTCGAGGCCGGCATCAAGCAGGACCTGTTCGACAAGCGCGCGCGCCTGAGCGTGGCCGTGTTCCAGTATCGTGTAAAAGACAAGCAGCTGACGGCTGGCAGTGGCGCCGTCAACATGAACCAGCTGATCAACGCCGACAAGGCCACGGGCAGTGGCGTGGAACTCGATTTCCAGGCGAACCTCAGCGACTCGCTCAGCATGACCCTGGGCGGCAGCTATAACCACACGGAAATCCAGGACAAGAAGCTGTTCGTACAAAGCTGCGGCAACGCGCAAAACAACCCGGCCAGCGGCTGTACCGTCACCGACCCGCTGGGCCCGTTCAAAGGCACGGCCTACATCGACGGCAACCCGCTGCCGCGCGCGCCGGAATGGCAAACCAACTTCACCCTGAAATACAGCATTCCCCTCGCCAATGGCGAGTTCTACGCCTACACGGACTGGGCCTACCGCACCAGCTATAACTTCTTCCTGTATGAAGCGAAGGAATACAAGGCCAAGGAACTGCTCGAAGGCGGCTTACGCGTCGGCTACAAATGGGATCGCTATGAACTGTCCGCGTACGGGCGCAACATCACCAACCAGATCCAGTCGCTGGGCGCCATCGATTTCGACAACCTGACGGGCATCATCAACGAACCACGCACGTATGGGGTGCAGTTCAAGGCGACGTTCTGATGGCGGGTAGATAAACCATGCTGTCCGGTACAAACCGGACAGCATGGTTCAGTCCCAAGATGGCGTTATGAGCATCACCTGTGCTAGAATCTCGCCGCGCTGCCCGGATGGTGAAACTGGTAGACACTGGAGACTTAAAATCTCCCGCCTGTAAGGGCGTGCCGGTTCGATTCCGGCTCCGGGCACCAGCGCACAGAATTTGGAAACATCGAAAAAGCCATTAAACCCAATATAATCAACGGGTTAGTGGCTTTTTTTACGCCCCAACATTTCCCTTAATCCAGATTAAACCCGACAAAAACCAGTAGCGATTACGCCAAATTTACGCCATGATTACGCCTCAACGAGAGGGATGCATGGCTTCATTCAGGAAACGGGTTGGCGGTTGGCGGGCAGAGATCGCCATCCTCGGCACACGGGAATCTAAAACATTCAGCACGAAGGCAGAGGCTGCGGCTTGGGCGTCGGAACGCGAAACCGAAATCCGACGCGGCGCCGACAGTGGCATCGTCATCGGGAAAAGCTGCGGCGACGCATTCGACAGGTATCTGGAAGAAGTCTCCATCCACAAGCGCGGCGAGCGCTGGGAAAGGCTGCGCCTCAACGCCATCGGCGAAGTGATCATTGGCGGCGTGAAAATCAAAGATATCAAGCTGGCCAACGTGACACCTGAACTGCTCGGCGCCTGGCGCGATCAGCGCATGACTGGGGAAAGCAAGGTCACTGGCGCCACCGTGAATCGCGAGCTGAACTTGCTGTCGCACGTCTTCAGCACTGCGCGCAGGGAATGGAAATGGCTTGCGGCCAGTCCGACCAGCGACGTGCGCCGCCCCAAGCCCGCCGCCTCACGCGAACGCATTCCTACCGAGGATGAAATCGAGCGCCTGTGCAACGCACTTGGCTTCGCCGACGAGCCTGTGACGACGAAGAGCCAGGCCGTGGCGGTCGCCTACCTCTTCGCCATCGAGACAGCGATGCGGGCCGGGGAAATTTGCGGACTGATGCCAGCCTGGGTTGATGGCGCCGTCGCCCGCCTTCCCGCCTCGATCAATAAGAACGGTGTGCGACGAGACGTGCCGCTATCGAGGCGCGCGCTTGAACTCCTGTCGCTATTGCCAGACTCCGGCGAGGCCCCATTGTTCGGCATTTCCACGGCCTCGCTCGATGCCCTGTTCCGCAAAGCGCGCGAACGGTCCTGCATCGAGGGACTGACCTTCCACGACAGCCGGCACGCGGCCATCACGCGATTGGCCAAAAAATTGAACGTGCTGGACCTGGCGCGCATGGTCGGCCACAGGGATTTGCGTATGCTCCAGGTCTATTACAACGAGAGCGCCGAGGATATGGCGGCCAAGCTCGGATAGGCGCGGCCATATGAAAACGAAGTGGGCGGCATAGACGGCTCAGGGAGAACGAACTTCCTTAGAAAAGCCGCCCTAAAATAAGCACTCTCGTGACATTTGGCAAGAATCGACGGTTAGTAAAGTTGTACCATGGAGTTGGTTACAACTCCAATTTTTCCACGAGGGCACTATGTCACATGAACTCGCGCTCACAACTGCGGTGAGTACAGAAAATAACAACGTCAACAACTCCGTCTGGATCGGTCATTGGAAAAATCAGATGGGCTCCACGATGGAATTGCAGTTGAACGGTTCTGACTTGTCTGGCACCTACGTGTCAAGCAGCAGCAGTGCCGGCGGTCCAATTAAAGGCCCCTTAAAGGGCTATGCAGCGGGAGATAGAGCGGCATTCGTCGTGATGTGGCCAGGCGGATCGATAACCACGTGGGCGGGCCAAATTGTCAATGACCAGAAAAACCCAACCATAAAAACGCTGTGGCATTTAGTGACGGATGTTCCTGATGCTGATGAGCCAACAAAATTTTGGCAATCTACACTTGCTGGAGCAGACGAATTCACTCGATGATAGACGCGGATTCGATTCCCGCCGTCTCCACCACTGAATTGTTTAGAATCAAGTAGTTAGCAAGAAGAAGGCTGTCATTATTTGGGTTGTTTTTGGGCTGTTTTAGCCTAGGAATGACAACAAAATGACAGCCTTTTTTTTCGCCTGTAGCCGGTCATTTGTGCTTGATCGATGATGCCAGTGCATCATCGATCTGAGACAACTCGCAGACTCTAGTTTTCAAGTCTTCAAAATAATTCTTTTATTTCAAAAACTTACACTCGACTTCATTCCGCAACGAGAACTCCTAGGCCACCCTGTAACGCTTGAATTCCGCCACAAGATAAATTTGATACGGAAATGATTGTTACTACTGGAGCAATGAGTATCCAGAATACGGGGGGCGCGGCGCCAAGAAGGTTGCTGACAAGCAGGGTGGCGATGCATTTCAAAAACAAGAACGGCAGGGCAAGGCCGCGTTCGCCGGCCTACTCGTCGCTGGCTGGCTTGCGCAAAGGCCGCAGCTCGCCCTTGGCCACCGCCTCTAGGGGGAGGCTGCCCCCGTGTCCCGCGCAGGACAGCCAAGCCACAATATGTTAAATTGGAAATGTTTAATTCCTTGAAGAATAGATTGGCGAGGCGAATATGGATTTTAATACTGGCGTGCCCCCCGAGGAGATACTGTTGCAGTTATCGGCGCTTAACGAACAGGAATTCATCGCGGGAATGATGGAAAAATCTTTAGGAGTACAGCGTGCAAAGTTGCTCTTCGATATAGTTCAGGGAAATTTTTACGTTGCAAGTCCCGAAAAAATCGATCTGTTGAGATTTGCATTGAAGGCGCTGCTGCCGGAAGACTATCGCGCCTTGGAATTAGCCAACCACCTCTGGTCCCACAGCGATCTGTTCAAGTATGACCCTCCAAAAAACGGCCAGAACATCATGAAGCATGGACTTGCCTTTGCAGAAGTTCACTCGTATGCACACCTATTTGGCAGGTTGACTGTGCAGTGCCCTTTTCCCGACGGCGTTACCAGGAGCGTAGTGTTCTCGAATCTAGACACTGGCACCGATGGCGGCAATCTGTGCTGTCCCCTGCCAAAAGTTCAAGGCATGATCAGCGTAATGTCGATTGGCCAGTTCGAAAATGAATGTTTCAAATTTATTTCCGCGCGCCGCTTGGGTAGGACAAACTATATCAAAGTCATGTCTGATGCGTTCAAGAACGTGCACATGGATAATCCTTCTGCCAAAGAAGAGTTTGTAAATGGCTGTGCTGAGATTGTTAAAGCCGACCTGTTTTCTGCTTTACCGGAGGTCTCCCCATAGCGGGATTTGTACGCTCATGGTTCAGCCCGAATGATAGCCAGCTTACGGGCCGTCGCCTGTTCCTCGCCGCTTAGAATCCAATGCGTCCTGCCGTCTTGCGTATTACTGCTGCCATATGCCTGCATCGCCTTGCGCAATGCCTGTTGACGCTCCGGCGGTAGCGTGTCGAGCCCTAGACAGGCTGAAAATATTGATGGGATACACGTCGCGTATATGCTCATACTGAAGCCCGTTGCGCTGGATGGCGCCCCAGTTATTGCCAGGATCGGAACTGGCCGGTACCCACGGATGGCCCATCATCTGTTTGAAACGCTCGATGAGATTCAGGATTTTGCACCCGCTGGTTGTGAACTTACAATCACGACCGGCCCAACATGGCACTTGGCGGTATTACGCCAAAACAGAAGCTTGCCATGGCCGCATAAACTCTATTTTTAGCACGATCTAAAATGGGGGGATTGTCGGGGTTACTTATACCTACTTCGTTTATGCTGGAGTATAGCGTTGGAAATAAGGTGTTTAAGCGTTTTTTTTGAAAACTATGTAAAGGGGTGAAAAATGGAATCGAAGGATATTGAAATATCCAAGGAGATTGGACAATGTTTGTATGGAATTGCACCAGAGGATACAAAAATAATTTTGATGATTGCCGCATTCTCTCCCGAGGGCGATGTCAGTCAGTTTGAATTTTATTCGAACAACGGAGTCAATGAGAGCGAGTTTTCCATCAGTGATTCAGATACGATGAAACTCCATTACTTGGCTGCAGCACATCAGAAATTTATGGTTGCTAATAATCAGCCTGCATGGACACGTTTCGAATTTACGGTAAATGTTGACACCAGTAAATTCTCTATGGAACTGGGTTATGAGGAGGATGCATTTAGAGAAGGTTCGTTGCGATGACTTATAGCTGAATTCCCATCGGCATGGTGAGGTTATGTCGAAATGGTGAACCCTGGTTCTATCCGCATCGGGGCGGGGTCAGGTTGAACAGGGTTAGGGGTCTGACATCTAGACACGGCCTCAGCCTTTATAGAAGCGCCGTAGTAAAACTCACCCTGCTTTGAAACACAAAGCTATTGATTTTTTGTCCGATTGTCATGCCTGCCCCTCGCTCGCAAACCGCCAGTTCGTGCTTATTTTTTCACACGCGGCGGAAGCGGATCAGCTACAGCAATAAGGCGCTCTGCTGGATACTGCTGGAACAAATCCTCTTCGTTCACAAGGGAACCATCGAGCCAGCCGTTATACTGGTCCGGGTCGAGGATCATCACCATCCGTTTTTCATCATCCGGCTTGTGGAAGCGCTGCATGAGCGGGTGGCCATCGGCGTTTATCGTCAGCATCGAGAACGACAACAGCAAGTCTTGCGGCCGGAATTCCCATATCCCGGCGATGGCGGCCGGCATGCCATTGGCGCGCTCGATGCGCCAGCGAACTGGCTTGCCAGTCTCATAGCAAGGTTCAAAGAAGTCGGCGGCAGGAATAATGCAGAACTGTTTTCGCTTCCATGCATTGCGGAAGGACGGCTTCTGCGCCACCGTTTCGGTGCGGGCGTTGTAGGTCTGGCGCGCCAGCTTCATATCGGCCCAATGGGGCACCATTCCAAAACATGCCGGCGCGACTTCCAGCTCACCGGGCACGTCGTGCGAGGCACGAATGATCGGCGCCATATACCCTGGCCAAGCTTCCGGCGGCAGGTCAAATTGAGGGGAGCGGACAGCAAAATGCTGTTCGATTTGATCGCTACGGCTGGGGGTATAGTCGGCGCACATGCAAATTATTCTACCTCCCTTCGGGCACTGGCGGCGGCTCCGCCCCGACAAAGCATAGCCAGGACTGCGCATAGTCGCAAAATTGCATGTCTTGTTTGCTGCGCTCGAACCCTGACAACACCATGCGCCCATCCCGATACCAGAGCAAATTGACATCGAACAGTGTATCAACGTAGTTTCCACTCTCGCCGTAAGTGAAGCGAGCCAGCTTCACCAAGCGGTGCAAGCCCTGGTCTGTCGTTTCAACAACTTCCAGCTTGCCGGGCCGCGCTAAATGGAAGCGATCATGCAGCCGTCGCTTGGGCACCTCCACGCCAGCGAGGCGCATCTTTAACATTTTAACAATCATAGTAACACCTGAATAAAATACTGTATATGCATACAGTATATCAAGTGTTCTTAAGGTCGCAATACCCGACAATGATGCATTGGCGTGAGGTTAAATGATGCTCAGGATAGAGACACCTACACATAGGCCAGAACCGCGCCAGGACGCGGCGCGGCGCGAAAACAACACCGTTCCCACATCGCAGCACCACCCGTGTAAAAAAGCGCTCAAAGTGCGTCAAAATGCGTCAAATCGCATGCCCCCTCTTCGCCCCGTCGCGCCAGTCCTCATGCGCCTTCGGCCGTGGCGCACATTTGAGTCAAAAGAGCCCTATATAGCGGGCAGGTGTGGAGGGGGGACAACTGCGCGCGCCGGGCCGAAATGGGGTTTTCTCTTGCATCTATGGCAACATCATTCTTCGGGACGTGAAAAAGCCGCCTCGTGGGCGGCTTGTGCGGTGGCTGGGGTGCTCTGGCACGGCTGGGCTATCGCTGCCCCGCCCTGCCGGCTATCGCGGCGTGGCGGTCATCCTGTGCGGCCGGCGCGGGCCTTGGCCGCCTGCTCCTTGTCGTAGTCATCGCGGCAGTCTGCATTGCAGAACAGCAGCGCGGGCGCCAGCGCCTCGTCGCAGTAGTGGCAGCAGCCGTGCGCCACCAGGGCGGGACGGCCGCGCACGGCGGCCAAGCCGCGCGCCACCTCTGCAAAGATGATCTTGTCGGTGTTGTCGACGTGGTCGCTCATTGCGCGCCCTCCTTGCCCAGGCCCAGGTCATACGGGGCGAAGCGCACCACTTCCACGCCGGCCCACTCGTTGATCGCCATGAACTGCGCCTGCAGCGGCACCAGTTCATTGCGGGCGAAGACGCGCGCGGCAGGTTCCACGGCGCCAAAGCCGCCGGCATTGTTCGGCAAGATGCCCATCAGCTGCGGCGGCACGCGGTGCGCGGCAAGCTGGTCGTCGCGCGTGACGCTCTTGATGTTGAAAAACTCGTCCTTGGCGGCCACGTCCGACACCGGCAAGATCTGGATGCCGTCCTTCTTGCCGTTCGGCGCATACATGAACAGGTTGCGGAAGTTGCCCGGCCCCTTGCTGTCGCGCATGGCCTGGCGCAGGTTGTCCACGTCCTGCGTGTTCGCCGCGGCATCTGTCATGTAGAACACGAAACCTGCATGCGAACCGTTCTTGTAGTACTTGCGGCGGAACAGGGTCGCCGCCTCGTTGAGCCAGGCCGATTGCAGGGCGCTCAGGTACTGCGGCACGCCGTACAGCTCCTGGTTGACGTCCGGTTCCATCAGGTGGAACACGCGGCCCTTGTCGAACTGGTGCACGGCCTGGTAGCCGTTCACAAAATAATAGGTATCCAGATCGACGCCGCGCCGCATGTACTTGGCCAGCGCATGCTGGTACGCCAGTGCCTTGCCGCTGCGGCTGGGGCGGTCTTCCAGGTAGGCGTTGCCGAAGGTCAGATAGTCCAGGGCCATGCGCTTGAATCCATCGCGCGACAGGTATTTCGTCGGCATCAAGGTGGACGTCAGCACGTTGGCCTTGAAGTGGATGGCGCTGCTGTGGTGCACGCCCGCGTTGAACGACTTGGCCAGGCCGGCCAGGTTGACGGGCGGCTCGTACCAGTGACCGTTCTTCCAGCATTCGAAGCAGTCGAGAATATCGGCGTGCTCGAGCACGGGCGTCGGGTCGCCGAAGGAAAACGCCTCGATGCCGGCGGCGGCCGGCGCCGTGGCCGCTGTTGATAGTGCGCCCTGGGCCTGGCGGCCGCGCGCGCGCAAGTGTCGTGCTTTTCTCAAGAATAAATCTCCATGAAAGAGTGGTGGTTGTCGGTGGTGCCTTCGAACGGTTCGTGATCGAGGGCGTGCATGCAGGCCCACGCCAGGTCGGCGTGGCCGGTTTCATCGCTGCGGCCGGCGACATACGTCACGTGCCGCCCGCTTGGGGTGAGTGTCTTGTGGATGGCCATGAAGGACTGCGCGATGTCCGTCCAGCCGGCGTCAAATTCCAGCCGGCCCTTGCTGATGATGTTTTTGGCTTTCAAGACCATGCGCGTTTTGACTTCGGGCGAGTAGTTCAGGGCCGTCACGGCCGGGAAGAAGCCGCGCACAATCGGCAGCACGCCGATGCCCATGCCCGTGGTATCGATGCCGATGTATTCGACGTTGTAGCGTTGGCTCATCTGGCGGATGGCGTCGGCGTGATCCTCGAAACTCTGGCCGCGCCACTGGTGGCGCTCCAGGATGCGGAACTTGCCGCCGGCCGTCATCGGCGGCGCCAACACCACGCAGCCGGCGCTGTCGCCGTTCAAGGCCGGGTCGTAGCCGATCCACACGGGCCGGTTGCCGAACGGGCGCAGGCCCAGCAAGGGCTTGTAATCGTCCCACTCGACCCAGGAATCGACCATGCAGCGCTGCAGCTCGGCCAGGGGGAAGACCGAGGCCGAGTCGTCGATAAAGTTGCACATCAGCAGGTTGTCGAACTGGTCCGGGCTGTATTCGAAGTTGCGCAGCTCGTCGATGTCGAACAGGTTGCAGCCGCCGCGCTCGGCGTCGAGGATGGTGACGATCTGGCGCCAGATCTTGTCCTCGCCCGTAAATCCGGACGACAGGCGGCCATGGCTCACATCGATATTCACCTGGTCAGCCTTGGCGCGGCGCTTGTTGAACAGCTCGCCCGTCCAGAATGGATAGGCCTGGTGCGTGGTCGAGGATGGCGTTGAAAAATACGTCTTGCGCCACTTCTTGTGGATGGCCATGCCCGAGGCCACTTTGTTGAGTTCCTGAAAATTCTGCGTCCAAAAGAATTCATCGAAGTAGAAATTGCCGTGGTAACCCTGCGCCGTGCGCGCATTGGTGCCCAGGAAATACAGGTGCGCGCCGTTCGGCAGCACAATGGGGTCGCCCGTCAGCTCGATGCCGGCCGCCTCGCGCGCGAATTGCACGATATATTGCTTGAAGACGTGGGCCTGGCTTTTTGAGGCGGACAGGAAAATCTGGTTGCGGCCCGTCGCCATGGCGTCGGCCAGCGCTTCGCGCGCGAAGTACCAGGTGGCGCCGATCTGGCGCGACTTCAAAATGGCGCGCGTGCGCTGGTCGCCGTTGCGATACCAGACCTTTTGATAATCGAAGAGCGAATCCTGGAAGGCGTCGAGCAGCTGGATTTTCTGTTCTTCGCTGAAGTCGTTGCGCGTCGGCTTCTTCTTCGGCCCGGCATTGCGGTTTGCCAGTTTGGGGTTGAGATCCACCTCGTTGCCGCCCGGCTGCTCGTAGCGGCGCACGCGCGCCATCTGCACGATGGTGCGCGCAAGCAAGTCGATTTCCTTGTAATCGCTACCGCTCTTGACCTCTTTTTCGATCAGTTTCACCAGGCGCAGCTCGGCCGACGCCTCGACGTGCTCGATGGCCTGCGCCTTGTCCCACTCGTCGCGCTCTTTCCAGCTATTGATCGTGCTGCGCTTGATTCCCAGGTGGCGGGCAATGGACGAAATGCGCCAGCCTTTCCAGTACAGGGCGCGCGCGGCGCGGCGTGGCTCGGATTCGGGCACGGCCAGTTCGGCGATTTTCTCGTCCGCCGTTTGTTCGCATTTTTTCTCGATGATTAGCATGCCGCCAGCGTAGGCCGCGCGCGCGCGGAGTGGGGAAAGGCAAAAGTCGCTATTGCCCATAGCAACCCGCAGCGCATTGAATCGCAGCGCCAAGACGTTGACCATGGCGTTATCTGATCAACCGAGACACGCCACCATGCCTAAATCCCAATTCTTCCGCGTCGCCACCGAAGGCGCCACCACGGACGGCCGCAACATCGACCGCGCCACCATCGAGCAGATCGCCGCCACCTACAACCCGAAAACCTACGGCGCGCGCATCTGGCTGGAACACATCCGCGGCATCCTGCCCGACGGCCCGTTCAAGGCTTACGGCGACGTGATCGCCGTGAAAGCCGCGGAAGTGGACACCGACAACGGCAAGAAACTGGCCCTGTTCGCGCAGATCGAACCCACGCCGGAACTGGTGGCCATCAACAAGGCGAAACAGAAGCTGTACACCAGCCTGGAAATCCAGCCCGACTTTGCCGACTCGTCGCAGCCCTACCTGGTCGGCCTGGGCGTCACCGACAGCCCGGCCAGCCTGGGCACCGATGCACTGAAATTCTCCGCCAGCCGCAAGCAGCAAAGCGCCAACCTGTTCACGTCCGCCGTCGAGGTGACGCTGGAATTTGACGAGCCGCAGGGCATCAAGCTGGCCGACGCCGTGAAAAACCTGCTGTCGCGCTTTTCGACCAAAACCGGCAGCGACGCCGCGCAGTTCGCGGACATCAGCGAAGCCGTGCAGGCGCTGGCCGGTCACGTCGTCACCGCCAACGACAACTATGCGGACGCCATGACGCGCCTGGAGAAAACCGAAACGACATTGAAGGCCACACAGGAGGAGCTGGCCACCTTCAAGGCGCAGATGGACGAAGCGCCCGGCAACGGCCCGCGCCGCCCTGCCGCCACCGGCGGCGATGGCGCCGTGCAGACCGAGTTTTAAGCACCCGCGCCATCCACCACACCCCATTCAACAACGGAGCACCGAACCATGAAAAAACAAACGCGCCTGGTCTTTTCCCAGTATGAAACCCGCCTGGGCCAATTGAACGACACGGACAACGTGGCCAAGACGTTCAGCGTCACGCCCAGCGTGCAGCAGAAGCTGGAAAACAAGATGCAGGAATCGAGCGAGTTCCTTTCGAAAATCAACATCATCGGCGTGACTGACCAGGAAGGCGAAAAGCTGGGCCTGGGCGTCTCCGGCCCGATTGCCAGCCGCACCAACACCAAGGACAAGGAACGCGAAACGCGCGACCTGTCCACCATGGACAGCACGAAGTACCGCTGCGAGCAGACCAACTTTGACACGCATTTGAGCTATGCCAAGCTGGACGCCTGGGCCAAGTTCCAAGACTTTCAATCGCGCGTAGCCAATGCCATTCTCACGCGCCAGGCGCTCGACCGCATCGTCATCGGCTTCAATGGCGTCAAGGCCATGGCAGACACCGATCTGGACGCCAACCCGTTGTTGCAGGACGTGAACAAGGGCTGGCTGCAGCACCTGCGCGAGCTGGCGCCCGAGCGCGTGCTGGGCCTGGTGGCCAACGGCATGCCGGGCAAGGTCATCATCGGCGACGTGGCCGGCGCCGACTATGCCAACCTGGACGCGGCCGTAGCGGACGCTATCAACCTGCTGGACCCGTGGTATCAAGAAGACACGGGCTTGGTGGCCATCGTCGGGCGCAAGCTGTTAAACGACAAGTATTTCCCGTTGGTCAATACCAAACAATCGCCCACGGACACCCTGGCGGCCGACATCATCATCAGCCAGAAACGCATCGGCGGCGTGCCAGCGGCGCGCGTACCGTTCTTCCCGGACAACGCCATCCTGATTACCCGCTTCGACAATCTGTCGGTGTACTTCCAGGACGGCGCACGCCGCCGCCGCGTGGAAGACGAGCCCAAGCGCGACCGCATCGAAAATTACGAGTCGTCGAATGACGCCTATGTGATCGAAGACCTGGGCCTGGCCGCGCTGGTGGAAAACATCGAGCTGAAAGACAAGTGATGGCCAACCAATCCCCCGCCCTGCGCCACCGCGCGCGCATGCTGGCCGAGCGCACGGCCGGCGCCGCCGCGCCGCAAGGCGTCACCACCGGCACGGCCTACGAAATGATGCTCTACAAGCTGGCCGACGACCGCCGGCGCCTGAAATCCATCCAGTCGGTGGAACGCAAGATCGAGGTCAAGGCCACCTTGCTGCCCGACTATGCGCAATGGATCGACGGCGTGCTGGCCGGCGGCAAGGGTGCGCAGGATGACGTCTTCGCCACACTGCTGGTGTGGCACATCGACACGGGCGAATACGCGCGCGCCCTGGTCATGGCCAGCTACGCGCTGGAACACAAGTTCACGCTGCCCGACACCTACAGCCGCGACATCGCCACCCTGATGCTGGACGAATTCGCCGAAGGCTATTTGCACGGCAAGCTGGCCAGCGATCCGCAGCATGCGGCCCAGGTGCTGGGCACCGTCGAACAGTTGACGGCTGCCAGCGACGCGCCCGACCAGGCGCGCGCCAAGCTGCACAAGGCGATCGGCCTGGCCATGATCGCCGTGCTGGACCAGGCCGACGACACGGACATCGCTCCGGCGCTGGTGGCGCAGGCGGAAACGGCCATGGGCCAGTTGAAGCGCGCCCGCGCCCTGTCGGAATCGTGCGGCGTCAAGAAAGATATGGAACGGCTGGAGCGGCGCATCAAGCGCGCGGCCGGTTCCACGTAAAGAGCATCCCCCGCAGCACGGCGGCACGGGGGGATTCTGGCCAAATCAGCGACCAGATGAACCCCGTCCACCGCCCCATTTTGAAAGCGCCCCGTATGTCCTTCATGGCCCTGCCCTCGTCCATCCCGCCCGGCACCACGCCCGCGCCGCCAGCACCGGCCGCCGGCATCATCGAAAACGACGGCTGGTTTCCCAATATTGCTCTCACCGATATGCGCGATGCCATGCGCCTGGATGGCACCGTCACCGATGCGCGCCTGGTGCAAGCCGTGGTCGATGCCATCCTGCAGGTCAACCGCGAGCTGGCCGACTGGCAGGGCAAGCAGGCCGCTGCCGGATTCCCTGCCCTGGTGGACGTGCCGGCCACGCGCATCAACCGCGAGTCCCGCCTGTTGGCGCAGTACCGTCGCGCCGTCTACAGCACGGCGAAAGCCGATCTGATCGAGCGTTACCGCGACTACGACAGCACCGCCACCTCCGTCAGCGACAAGAAAAGCATGGAGTGGCTGGACGAAGCGCCCGGCGCGCAGCGGCGCAACGCGCAATGGGCCATCGCCGATATGGTCGGCCGCACGCACCTGACCGTGGAATTGATCTGATGCAGGTACGCACGCGGCAGCACGACACGGTAGACGCCCTCGTGTGGCGTTACCTGGGCGACGGAGCGGGATACGTCGAGCAAACGCTGGAAATGAATCCCGCGCTGGCGCGCCACGGCGCCGTGCTGCCGGCCGGCCTGGTCGTCACCCTGCCCGAGCAGACGCCCAGCATGGGCCAGGCCGCGGACATCGTCCAGCTTTGGGATTAACGCAGCAATCCACCTTTTTACCATCATGAAAAATCTGTCTAACCTCACCCCGGAGAATCAAGCAATGTCCGCAGAATCGTTTGGTGGTTTCGCCACCCTGGTCAAACTATACGGCTTCAAGGCGGCGCTGGGCATGGTCGGCGCCGCCATGCTGTACATCGTGCTGCCGCCGCTGAACAGCGACGGCACCTTCAACAAGGGCGAATTCGTCGCCCGCCTGGCCTGCGCGGGCGTGTTCTCGTGCCTCCTGGGCGGCACCGCGTACCAGCTGCTGTGCGCCCAACTCCCCGCCATCGGCGCCATGGTCAACGCTTCCGCCATCGACCTGATCGTCGGCGCGCCCGGCTGGTGGGTATCGCGCGCCGTGGCCCTGTGGTTCCAGCGCCGCAGCGACAAGGACATCGCCGAGCTGGTCAAAGACGCGAAGGAGCACTGATGGTCACCCCAGAAAATGCGCTGATCGCGCGCACCATCGACGCCATCCTGCGCGCCGAAGGCGGCTATGTGAATGACCCGCAAGACAAGGGCGGCGAAACCAATTTCGGCATCACGGTGGCCGTGGCGCGCGCGAACGGCTACGCGGGGCCGATGCGCGATCTACCCGTGACAATGGCGCGCGCCATCTACACGGCGCGCTACATCACGGAACCGAAGTTCGACCAGGTGCTGGCCATCCATACCGGCATCGGCGCCGAGCTGATCGACACGGGCGTGAACATGGGGCCGCCCCGCGCGGCCGAGTTCCTGCAGCGCTGGCTGAACGGTTTCAACGAGACGGGCACCCGCTACCCGGTCCTGTTCGTCGACGGCCGCCTGGGCGCGCAGTCGCTGGGTGCGCTGGCCGCCTTCCTGAAATGGCGCGGCCAGGATGGCGCCACCGTGCTGCTGCGCGCCCTGAACGGTCTGCAGGCGGCGCGTTACCTGGAAATCACCGAGGCCAACAAGACCCAGCGCCGTTTTCTGTTCGGCTGGATCAAGGAACGGGTGGCCATGTGACCGCGACCACCTGGCGCCCGCTGGCCGCCGTTCTCCTGTGCGGCGCCTTCGCAGGCTGGACGTCGCAGGGCTGGCGCAAGGATGCCAGCATCGCCGCACTGCAGCGGGCGGCCGCTATCCAAACATCCACCGCCGCAACCGCGCTGGCCCAGGCCACCGCCCGCGTTCTCACCTTGGAGCGCGCGGCCGGCGCCGCCCTGGCGCAGCGCGCCGACCACCTCACCCAGGACCAAACCCATGCGAAAACTGAACGCGACCGTTTCAATGCTGACGTGCGCAGCGGCGCTGTGCGCCTGTCAATCCCCGTCGCCAGCGGCCAGTGCGCCGCCACTGCAGATTCCACCGCTGCCGCAGGCCATCGGCGCGAAACGCGCGCCGAACTTGACCCAGCGACTGCGGCAGCTCTTGACGCCATTGCCGGCGACGGCGACGACGCCACCCGCCAGCTGAACGCCTGCATCGACGCCTACAACACCGTGCGAGACACCTACCATGTACAAACCGAATAGCCTCCGCCAGCACCTGGCCGCCGCCATCCCCGACCTGCAGCGCGACCCCGACCGCCTGCTGGTCTTCGCCGATGAGGGCAACGTGGTGGCGTCGGCCACCGCCTCCCTCTCCTTCGAATACCGCTTCAAGCTCAACCTGATCGTCACCGACTACGCCGGCGACGCCGACGCCATCATGGTGGCCCTGATCGCCTGGCTCAAAGTGCACCAGCTCGACCTGATGGCCAACGAGGAAACCCGCAAGCACGGCATTGCCTTCGAAGTGGACTTCAACAACCATGAAACGGTCGACATTTCCATCAAGCTGGACTTGACCGAGCGCGTGGCCGTCAAGACCGGCGAGGCGGGCCGCCTGGACATCAAGCACCTGGCCGAGATACAGCACACGCCCGCCTACGCGGACGAATTCTGGAAACTGTATGCAGGCGACACCCTGCTGGCCGAATGGCGCACGCCGGAGGCAACGCCATGAGCGACGACCTGCACGCGCTGGAAGCCTGGGCCGGCGCCCTGCTGGCCAAGCTGCAGCCGGCCCAGCGCCGCGCCATCAATCACAAGGTCGCCATCGACCTGCGCCGTAGCCAGGCCCAGCGCATCAAGGCGCAGCAGGGGCCGGATGGCGCAGCCTATCCGGCGCGCAAGCGGCGCAAGGAATTCAAGGGGAAGAACGGGCGGATCAAGCGGCAGAAGGCGGCCATGTTCGCCAAGATTCGCACCGCCAAACACCTGAAAGTAAAGGCGACCGGCGAGCAGATCGAAATAGGTTTCGTTGGCCGCGTGGCCCGTATGGCACGGGTACATCAGTTTGGCCAGCAAGACCGCGTTACCAAAAAAGGGCCCGCCTACAAGTACCCGGAGCGGCCGCTGCTAGGCTTGAGTGAACCGCATCGGACGTTGATACGCGAATCCTTGTTGCGTCACATGGAAAAAAACCAAGGTGCTTCAACGTAAACTTCAACTGACATTAGTTGCCAAATGAGTTAGAGTCACATGGAACTGACCGCAACCGACCAGAAGCTGCAGTGAATAAATAATTTGAAAATACTTATAGAACTAAATAATAGGGGGTGTTCATGAGTAAATTAAAAAGCCTTACAAAATATTTTAAAGGTGGAAGTGCTGAGCAAGAGAAAGAAATTAGGGGTGCTGTGTTTATACCGCCAGGCAATCTAAATTCCTTACTAAGCTTTGATTTTAACTCAAGTGTTATTTTACTTGGGAATAAAGGAGTTGGAAAGTCAATTTTCGTAAATGTATTAAATGAAGCGTACCTGAAAAATGATGAAATATCACTTTTAATAACCCCGGACGACCTGGAATGCGATTCGATACTATCAAAAAAATCACTTGCAGATAGAAAAAGTGCTGCCTACGGCCAAATACTAAAATCTGTTTCCGGCATAATTGGCAAGTACTCGAATGAAAATGAAATAGCAATAAGTGGCGATGTCGTTGCCTTGCAAAAGCAGGCTATTGAAGAAGGCTATACAAAAAAAGACTTAATTTCAAAGTTTTCAAAGTTGTTAGCGAAAATTACGCCTCATGGGAAAGTGGTTGCCCAAGCACTACTATCTGATCAATCAAATGCTCTTACAAAAAACAATCTAACTGACATAGTAGATAAATATCTCGTAGATAGAGGCCGTAATTTATGGCTTTTCATAGATGATATAGATGAGGCGGGCGCCAAAAATTCAAAGGGATTATTTGACTATAGTGCCTGCTGGGCTATTATTTCAGCTGCCATCGAACTTTCAGAGGATATTGGTTCACTAAAATGCGTGATTTCGGTGAGATCTGATATTTGGCACTTAATGACAAGAACCCATGGGCATGGAAGTGAGCGAAAAGACAAGCTGGGACAAATTCATGAATTGAAATTCAGTGAAGCGGAATTGCGCAGTATTTTTAATAAGCGAATTGAGCTTGCTAATATTGATGCGAATTCCACAAAGGGAATTTCGACATTTTTTCAAGAACAGAATATTACACTACCAGGCGCAAAAGCCACTCAAAGAAGCTGGGATCAGTGGTTAGCTAAGAGCGCACGTTTTCGGCCACGGGATTTAGTGAAATCTGTTCAAATGCTGATAACCGCAGCGAAGGAAGACGGGGACATAATTGGCGATAAACACGCACATTCTATTTTATTGGAATTTGGCAGACAAAGAGTGGAAAATATTGTTGATGAGTATGGTCAAATTTGCCCGCAGATTCGCGAGGTAATTAATGATTGCTCCAATAAAAATATTTATTCGTTTGTGGAAATGATCGATATCTTGAAAAAAGTTCCAAGTCGTCGTGCAACCATTATTGACGGCATAGGAATGCAGCCCACTAACGAATTTGCCATTGCACTTCTTCGAATTTTGCATATGGCTTGCTTTATCAATCCACGAATCGGACCTGATGATAATTATGATCATTTAAATTACAACGAATATCCAAATATCATTGATATAGCAAAATTTAATGATCTTCAGCAGTATAGCTGGCAAATACATCCTACATTTCACTCATACGCCGAGGAGGAGCGCAAAAAAGATAGATTTCGATAAAGACGACTTTATATTGAAGCCTAGGCAATAAATTCGACCGTCCGCCATGGGCGAAAGCACACACCCGCCACATCGCCCCTACTTGGAAAATGTAAGTTTATACGTCACGGACCGCCATAGTCACTAAGTCGCATATCAACCCGCCCCCGCGTGCATCCGCACGCGGACTTCGGCAACATGCACTGCATGAACGCCGACCTGTCCGACCTCCTCCGCTTGCTGCAAAACCTGATCCGCCTGGGCACCATCGCCGAGGTCAAAGGGGCCAAGGCGCGGGTGCGGCTCGGACCGACACTCACCACCGAATGGCTGAAATGGGCCACGCCACGCGCCGGCAGTACCCGCACCTGGTCGGCGCCCACCGTGAGCGAACAATTCATTGTCTTTTCCCCGGGCGGCGACCTGACACGCGGCATCATCCTGCCGGCGCTGTACTCCCAGGAATTTGACGCGCCCGAAACCAGCGACAGCATCCACACCACGCACTACCCCGACGGCGCCGTGGTGCAGTACGACCACGCGGCCCACGCCCTGACTGCCACCCTGCCAGGCGGCACGGCCACCATCACGGCCGACAAGGTCACATCGAACGCACCGAGCACCATCTGCACGGGCGACCTGACCGTCATGAAAAACCTGATCGTCAACGGCGCCACCGCACTGAACGGTGGCGTGAACGCCAAGCCCGGTGCCTCTGGCGGCGTGGCCATGGCCGTGCAAGGCACTGTCAAAGCCAGCGAGGACGTGCTGGCCGGCGCCATCAGCCTGGCCAAACATGCGCATGGTGGCGTCAAGGCCGGTGGCGACCAGTCGGGCGGGCCGCAATCATGATGGGCATGCACGCCGCCAGCGGGCGCAGCCTGACGGGCCTGGACCACCTGCGCCAGTCCGTGGCCGACATCATCACCACGCCCATGGGTTCGCGCATCCGGCGCCGCCGCTATGGTTCCGAAGTGCCTGAACTGATCGACCAGCCCTTGAACAGCGCCACGCAGTTGCGCATCTACGCCGCCACCGCCTTTGCTTTGCGCCGGTGGGAGCCGCGTTTGCAACTGTCCAGCGTGCAGCTCACGCGCGACACGGACGGCGCCATCACATTGCTGCTCGATGGCACGGCGAATGGCCAGGGCATCACGCTTGCCGTGCCTGTCAAGCAAGGGGGCGCCGTATGAGCACGCCCATCGACCTGACACAATTGCCGGCGCCCAGCGTGGTCGAAGTGCTGGACTTCGAAGCCATCCTCGCCACACGCAAAGCCCACCTGGTCAGCCTGCTGCCGGAAGCCGAGCGCGCCGCCGTCACGGCCCTGCTGGAGCTGGAATCGGAGCCGGCCACCAAGCTGCTGGAAGAAAACGCGTATCAGGAAACCATCTTGCGTAACCGCGTCAACGAGGCGGGTAAGGCCGTCATGCTGGCCTTTGCCCTGGATGGCGACCTGGACCAGCTGGGCGCCAACGTCAACGTGGCGCGCCTGGTCATCACGCCGGCCAATCCGAACGCCCTGCCGCCCGTGGCCGCCGTCATGGAAGACAACGACGCTTATCGCCTGCGCATCCAGGAAGCGCCGGACGGCCTGTCCGTCGCCGGACCGAAAGCGTCGTATGAATTCCACGCCCGCAGCAGCGACGGCCGAGTCAAGGACGCGAGCGCCACCAGCCCCGCGCCTGCGCACGTCATCGTCACGGTGCTGGCCAACAACGACACGGGCATCGCCGACGCCACGCTGCTGGCCACCGTGGCGCGCGCGCTCAACGCCGAGGAGGTACGCCCCATCGGCGACCGCCTGAGCGTGCAGGCCGCCCAGGTCATCGAGTACCAGATCGAGGCCACCTTGTTTATCGGCGTCGGCCCGGAAGTGCCGATTCTGCTGGACGCCGCGCGCGCCAACGCCGTGCGCGTGTCGCAGCCGCGCCGCCCCTTAGGCCACAGCATCTACCGTTCCGCCTGCAGCGCCGCCGTCCACGTCGAAGGCGTGCGCAAGGTCGTCTTGACCAGCCCGGCGGTGGACATCGAGCTGAACGCCACCCAGGCCGCGCGCTGCACGGCCATCAAGTTGAATGTGGTGGTGCGCGATGAATAGGACCGTGCCCACCCTGCCGCCCAACACCACGGCGCTGGAACGCGCCATTGCCGTGGCCTGCGCCGAGCTGGTCAACGTGCCCGTGCCGCTGCGCGACCTGTGGAGCGCCGACCGCTGCCCCGTCAATCTACTGCCGTTCCTGGCCTGGGCCTGTTCCGTGGACCGCTGGGATGACGCCTGGCCCGAATCGATCAAGCGCGGCACGATCAAGGCGTCCTACTTCATCCACAAGCACAAGGGCACGATTGCCGCCGTGCGCCGCGTGGTGGAGTCGTTGGGCTATCTGATCCGCATCACGGAGTGGTGGCAGACCACGCCGGCCGGCGTGCCGGGCACCTTCCGCCTCGACGTGGGCGTGCTGGACTCGGGCATCACGGACGCCATGTTCCTGGAAATGGAACGCCTGATCGCCGACGCCAAGCCCGTCAGCCGCCACATGACAGGTCTGGCCATCTATCTGGAAAGTCGCGGCAGCGTCTACGCGGGCGCCTGCGCCTACCACGGCGACAGCATGACCGTGTATCCCTGGATCGCGGAAACCATCGAAGTGCGCGGCATGCTGTTGCAGGCCGGCGCATCCCATACCATCGACACCCTGACCATCTATCCATGAGCACATACTTTGCCATCCTGACCGAAGTGGGCGAGGCCAAGCTGGCCAACGCCATCGCCCTGGGTCAAACCCTGAAACTGAAAAACATGGCCGTGGGCGACGGCAACGGCAATCTGCCCATGCCATCGCGCACGCAAAAGGCGCTGGTGCATGAAGTGCGCCGTGCCGGCCTGAATCAGCTGACCGTCGACCCGACCAACACCAGCCAGATCATCGTCGAACAGGTGCTGCCCGAGAACGTGGGTGGCTGGTGGATACGCGAAATCGGTATCTACGACGAAGCCGGCGACCTGTGCGCGGTGGCCAACTGCCCGCCGAGCTACAAACCTGTGATGGCCGAGGGCAGCGCGCGCACGCAAGTGGTACGCATCGTGCTGATCGTCGCCAGCACGGCCGCCATCGAACTGAAAATCGATCCGTCCGTCATTCTGGCCACGCGCAAATATGTGGATGACCAGGATATTACCGTGCGCGCCTATAGCGATGCGCAACTGGGCAGGCACCTTGCCGCTCTTGACCCGCACCCGCAATACAGCATGAAAGAGGTGGCGACGCTCAAGAAATTTGACGCCTCGAAGAAGCTGGTCAATGCGGAGTTTGTCCAGCAGGCACAGGGAAGCATGGTCAAATTCGTTAGCGTGGGTGCGAGTCGCACCTTGACGGCGGACGACATGGGTGCCGCCCTGTACTTTACCGCCCCTGGCCTGACGCTCACCATTCCCAGCCCGGACTCGCTGGGCATTCCCAGCAATTCGGGAAAATACTTCAAACTCTTCGGCCGGAACCAGGCCACCGGCACGATTGCGTCCGCTGCTGGCGTGGTCATTGCCTATGACGTCAGCGATGTGAAAAATATTGTCATCAAACAGGGCCAGTTCCTCACCTTGATGGCGACGGCCGGCCAAGTCTGGCAAGTCATCGACGCGACGGCCGAAATGCAGCGCAACGTCGATTTTGCCGACTACTTCAACAACACGGCCCCGACGCAGCCCCAGTTTGACAGCAGCACAAAGATCGCCACGACCGAGTACGCCAATCGGATAGGCATGCAGGCGTCCAAAATGGTCGTGATCGGTGCCGGCAAGTATCCCTTGTCGAAAGAAGATGCCGGCGCGAGCTTCATCAACAATGGCGTATCGGGCCTTGGCCTGGCGGAATTCACGCTACCCGGCTCCAGGCAATGCAAACGCGGTACGCGCATCGAATTCTTCTGCGTTGTCAGCGTCAGCCCTGGCATGAAGATCAATGTCATCCAGGGTGACCTGCTGTATGCAAGCGCTGTGGCCATCCAAAGCATCGAGGTCAATGCTGGCGAATCGCTGACCGTGGAAAGCGATGGTCTAGGCAACTGGGTCTGTGTCAATGGCTCGGCACAACTGCGCCATGTGGAAGCGTTCAAAAGCTACTTCGGCAACGTCGCGCCAACCCCTGAGCAATTCAACAGCGGGCCACGCATTGCAACCACCGAGTTTGTCCGCCGCGCACAAGGCAACATGACGGGTTACACCCGCGTGGAGGCCGACCGTTCGCTGACCGCCGACGACGCCGGTTCCGTGCTCTTGCTGGGCGGCGCAGCAATGGTGCTCACTCTGCCCCCTCCCCTGTCGCTGGGCATTCCTAACAATATCGGCATCTGCGTGCGCGTCCATTGCACCGGCCCGCAAAGCGGACGGCTCATGCCGGCCAAAGGCGCCTTTCTCATGGCGCCCGATGAAACGAACAGCATCACGGTCAAAAAAGGCCAGTCGCTCACGCTGATGGCGACCACGGATCAGGTGTGGCGCGTGATCGATTCCACCGCCGAACTGAGCCGCAATGCCGCATTTTCAGGCGTGCTGGCCGGTAGCGGCCATAAATTCCTGCCGGACGACTTCATCATGCAATGGCAAACCGTCGATGTGCCCGTCGCATCAAACGGTATTGCAACGAAGAATTTCTCCTTCCCGATTGCATTCAAGGAAGCGGCGTTCGGCTGCACGGCCAGCGTCCTGGGCATCGGTGCAACGCCCAACTCCAATGCGTTTGTCGCCGCCATGCCGACGTCCATCAATGGTGGCGTGGCGCAGAACAATTACACCAACAGCAACGTTTCCGTTTTCATTATTTCCATAGGCAAGTGAAATGACCATTCATTACTCTTACTCGACAGGCAATTTTTATCCCCAACACATTGAGTATCCGCACCTGCCTGACGACTTGATCGAGGTGGATGACGAAGACTATGCGGCGGCGATGGGCAGGCCGGCAGGCCATTCCTTTCAATTTGAGAACGGCCGGCTAGTCATCACCGCGCCGCCCCCGACGCCGATCCTTGTGCTGTGCGACACCTTCCTGGTCGGCGTCAGAAAGACGCGCGACGGCATCCTCAACCGCCTGGCCGGCATCGGCTTTGCCGCCGTGGCCAGTGGTGACACGGACACCGTGCAAGCGATCATCGCGGCGCGCACCTGCCTGCTCGATATCACCATCTGCCCGACCGTGGCCGCCGCGCGAGATCTGGACGAGCTGCAAGCGGCCGTCAGCATCGAATTCCAGCGCATTGCCGACACCTTGCCGCAGGAGGCCCGGCGCGCCTTTGAAGACGCCGGCATTGCGCCTGCGCTAAACGTGGTGCCACCCGCCACCCTGTAATACCTCACTCACACCCTAGTCACCACCTACCAGGAGAACAACATGGCCACCGACTACCACCATGGCGTGCGCGTCATTGAAATCAACGAGGGCTCGCGCCCCATCCGCACCGTGTCCACCGCCGTGCTGGGCCTGATCGCCACGGCCGACGATGCCGACCCGGCCGCCTTCCCGCTCGACACGCCCGTGCTCGTCACCAACGTGCTGGCCGCCATGGGCAAGGCCGGCAAGACCGGCACCCTGTACCGCAGTCTGGCGGCCATCGCCGCGCAGACCAAACCCCTGACCGTCGTGGTGCGCGTGGCCGAGGGCGAAACGGAAGCGGAAACCACGACCAATGCCGTGGGCGGCGTGTCGCCCGATGGCAAGTACCTGGGCGTGAAAGCCTTGCTGGCCGCGCAAAGCAAACTGGGCGTCAAACCGCGCATCCTGGGCGCGCCTGGCCTCGACACCCAGGCCGTCACCAATGCCCTGGCCAGCGTGGCACAGCGCCTGCGCGGCTTCGTGTATGCGTCGGCCTATGGCTGCGCCACCGTCACGGCAGCCACCACCTATCGCGGCCAGTTCGGCCAGCGTGAAATCATGATGATCTGGCCCGACTTCGTGAACTGGAATACCGCTACCAATGAAGAGGCCAGCATTTCCGCCGTCGCTTACGCCATGGGCCTGCGCGCCAAGATCGACGAGGAAACGGGCTGGCACAAGACGCTGTCCAACGTCGTCGTGAATGGCCCGACCGGCATCACCAAGGATGTGTTTTTCGACCTGCAAGACCCTGCTACCGATGCCGGCGTGCTCAACGCCAAGGAAGTCACCACCCTGATTAACATGGGCGGTTACCGCTTCTGGGGTTCGCGTACCTGCGAGGCGCCGGGCGGCTTCTTCTATTTCGAAAGCTACACGCGCACGGCCCAGGTGCTGGCCGACACCATCGCCGAGGCGCATTTCGCCTTTGTCGACCTGCCCTTGCATCCGTCCCTGGTGCGCGATCTGCTGGAAAGCATCAACGCCAAGTTCCGCGACTTGAAATTGCAGGGCTACATCATCGACGGCCACGCCTGGTATGACGAGCAATACAACGACAAGACGGCGCTGAAAGACGGCAAGCTGGCCATCGATTACGACTACACGCCCGTGCCGCCGCTGGAAAACCTGAAATTCCAGCAGCGCATTACCGACCGCTACCTGGCCGACTTCGCCTCGCGCATCGCCGCGTAACTGTCCAATCACCATCCTGCCCGCGCCAGCGCGGGCGCATTGAAATACTGGAGAAATTATGGGCCTGCCCCGCAAACTGAAAAATTTTAACTTGTTCCAGAACGGCGTGTCCTTCATGGGCATGGTGCCCGAAGTCACCTTGCCGAAGCTGAGCCGCAAGATGGAAGAGTACCGCGCGGGCGGCATGAGCGGCCCCGTGTCCGTCGACTTCGGCAATGAGGCGCTGTCGCTGGAATGGAGCGCGGGCGGTCTGATCGCCGAAGCCCTAAAACAGTACGGCGCGCACTCGCACGGCGCCGTGCAACTGCGCTTTGCCGGCGCCTACCAGGAAGACGATGACGGCACGGTCGCCGCCGTCGAGGTCGTCGTGCGCGGCCGTTACAAAGAAATCGATATGGGCGGCGCCAAGATGGGCGACGACACCACCCACAAATACACGATGACGTGCAGCTATTACAAGCTGATGATCGACGGCGCGACCGTCATCGAACTGGACTTCATGAGCGGCACCGAGAACTTCGGCGGCGGCGACACCAATGCCGCCATCCGCAAGGCCATCGGCCTGTAACCCCTTTTTATTCACCCCTACCCTACAAGGACAACACCATGAACAACGATAACCAAAACAGCGCCGTCATCGATCTGGACGAACCGATCAAGCGCGGCGACACCCTCATCACCTCGCTGACCGTGCGCAAGCCCAAGGCGGGCGCCCTGCGCGGCATTTCCCTGATCGAGCTGGCCAACCTGAACGTGTCGGCCCTGCAGATCGTGCTGCCGCGCATCACCGAGCCGACCTTGACCGCGCACGACATCGCCAACATGGACCCGGCCGACCTGCTGGCCGTGGGTGCCGAGGTTGCCGGTTTTTTGGCGAGCAAAGCCGATCGCCTTTCGGTATCCCCGGCGAAGTAGAAGACGCCATGGCCGACATTGCCGGCGTCTTTCACTGGACGCCGGCAGCGATGGACGGTTTTACGATTGATGAACTGATGGCCTGGCGCGAACGCGCCAGGCGGCGAAGCGGAGCGGAATAGATGGCTGGTCGGGATTTGAAGTTACAGGTAGTGTTTGCAGCGCTGGACAAGATCACCGGCCCGCTGAAAAAAATCATGGGCGGCTCCAGCGATACGGCCAAGGCGCTGAAAGCGACCAGCGACCGCCTGCGTGATCTGAATGCCCAGCAGAAAAACATCAGCAACTTCCGCGAACTGCATGGCGGCCTGGACGCCACCCGCACCAAGCTGGAAGCGGCCCAGCAAAAGGTGGCCAGCCTGGCCGCCAAGATGAAACAGGCAGAGGCGCCCACGCGCGCCATGACACGCGAGTTTAACGCCGCCGTCAAAGCGGCCGGCGCCTTGAAGACGGCAGGCCAGCAGCAGGCCCAGCAACTGCAGGTTATGCGCGAGCGCCTGGTGGGCGCCGGCATTGGCACCAAAGACCTGGCCAACCACGAGCGCACCTTGCGCCGCGAAATCGAGGCCACCAACAAAACCATGACGCTGCAGCAGCAGAAGCTGGCCAACGCGGCCGCCAAGCAGCAGCGCGTCACCAATGCCACCCAGCACGCCGACAAGCTGCGCAACAAGGCGGGCAATCTGGCCATGGCCGGCGCAGGCGCGACCGCCACGGGCGCCGTCATCGGCGCGCCCGTCGTCAAGGGGCTGAACGAGGCCAAGCACTATCAAACGGAAGTGGGCCGCGTCAACGCCCTTGGCCTGGGCGACATGGTATCGGCCGAGGCGGTCGCCTTCGCGCGCAATATGAAGACCTACGGCACCAGCCAGCTTGACAACCTGCAGCTCATGCGCGACGGCATGAGCGCCTTTGCCGACGTCCATCACGCGGAAATGGTCGCCCCTACCCTGGCCAAGATGAAGTTTGCCAATCACGCCTTCTTTGGCGAGGCCGAGGGCGCCGACAACGAACGCAAGTTCATGGACATGCTCAAGGTGATCGAGCTGCGCGGCGGCCTGGAGAGCAAGGAAAAGTTCGAAGCCCAGGCCAATATCGTGCAGCAGGTCATCACCGCCACGGGCGGGCGCGTCGGCCCGAATGAATGGCTGAACATGATCAAGACGGGCGGCATCGCGGCCAAGGGCTTGAAAGATGACGCCTTTTACTACCAGATGGAACCGCTGGTGCAGGAAATGAGCGGCAACCGCGTCGGCACGTCCCTGATGAGCGCTTACCAGAACTTGTACCAGGGCCGCACGACGAAGCGCTCGGCCAGGAAGCTGGACGAGTTTGGCCTGATTGGCGACAAAAGCAAGGTCACGCCAGATAAAGCCGGGCAAATTGCCTTCCTCGATCCCGGTGCGCTGCTGGGTTCCGAGCTGTTCCGCGAAAATCAGTTTGAGTGGATGGAGAAGGTGCTGTTGCCGCAACTGGCCAAGAAGGGCATCACGGAAAAGAAGCAGGTACTCGATGCCATCGGCAGCATCTTTTCCAACCGCACGGCGTCGAACCTGTATTCGCAGATGTACTTGCAGCGCGCGCAGATCCACAAGAACGAAAAGCTCAACCGTGGCGCCGCGAACATCGGCCAGCTGGAAAAGCTGGGCCGCGACTCAGCCGCCGGCAAGGAACTGGAAGCGCAATCGAAGCTGGCCAACCTCAAGCTCACCATGGGCGAAAAAATTCTGCCGCTGTACGCGCAGGGGCTGGAAATGGCGATTTCCGCCGTTACGCGCCTGAACGGCTTCATGGAGCGCAACCCGACTGTGGCCAAGGTCATGATTACCGCCTTCGCCGTGCTGGCCGGCCTGCTGCTGGTGCTGGGGCCGCTGATGCTGGGCATTGCCGCCATGATCGGCCCGTATGCCATGCTGCACGTCATGTTCGCCAAGATGGGCGTGACCGGCGGCGTGCTCACGCCCATCCTGCGCGGCCTGGGCGGCGCCTTGATGTGGGTGGGCCGCGCCGTGCTGTGGCTGGGGCGTGCCTTTATGCTCAATCCGATTGGCCTGGCCATCACGGCCATTGCCGGCGCCGCCTACCTGATCTATAAATATTGGGAGCCGATCAAGGGTTTCTTTGGCGGCCTGTGGTCTGACGTCAAGACTGCGTTTGCCGGCGGCTTCGTCGGCGTCAATAGCCTGATTGCCAACTGGTCGCCGCTGGGCCTGTTTTATCGCGCCTTCGCGGGCGTGCTGGGCTGGTTCGGTATCGCGCTGCCGGCCAAGTTCACCGACTTTGCCGCCAATATCCGGCACAGCATTGTCGAGGGACTGGCGCCGCTGACAGGCTTCATTGCCAGCCTGTGGTCGCAGCTGAAAACCACCTTCAGCGGCGGCATGGCCGGTATCACTGCCCTGATCATCAACTGGTCACCCGTCGGCGTGTTCTACCAGGCGTTCGCGGGCGTCATGAGCTGGTTCGGCATCAAGCTGCCGGCCCAGTTCACCGAGTTCGGCGCCAACATCCTGCGCGGCCTGGTCAACGGCATCACCGGTTCCATGGGCGCCGTCAAGGACGCCATCAGCAATGCCGGTTCCAGCACCATTGCCTGGTTCAAGGAAAAGCTGGGGATCCACAGCCCCAGTCGCGTGTTCGCCCAGCTCGGCGACTACACCATGCAGGGCCTGGCCATAGGCCTGGATCGCAGCGAGGGCGCGCCGATTGCCAAGGTATCGGGCCTGGCGCAGCGCCTGACGCAACTGGGCGCCGGCATCGCCATCGGCACGGCCACGGCCCTACCCGCCAGCGCCTTCGACACGCGCGCCCCGCTGTCCCAGGGCGGGTTCGGCGCCGGCATGACGATTCAGGGCGACAAGATCGAAATCACCTTCCACGTGCAGGCCGGCACCGATCCCCAGGCCATCGCCCGCGCTGTCAGCGTGGCGCTCGATCAGCGCGACCGCGAAAAGGCGGCGCGCATCCGCTCGTCCCTGCGCGACCACGATTAAGAAAGAAGCAAACCATGATGATGATTTTAGGAATGTTCGTGTTCAGCCTGCCGACCCTGGCCTACCACGAGCTGCAGCGGCAAACGGAATGGAAGCACGCCAGCACGGCCCGCGTGGGCCTGCGCGACGCGCACCAGTACGTGGGGCCAGGCGATGACACCATCACCCTGTCGGGCTGGGTGGCGCCGGAACTGACCGGCTCCCTGTACTCGCTCGATGCGCTGCGCATGATGGCCGACACGGGTAAATCGTGGATTCTGATCCAGGGCACGGGCCGCATCCTCGGCTCCTACCGCATCACGAGCATGACTGAAGGCCGCACCATCCTCGACGGCAGCGGCGGTGCGCGCCGCGTGGAGTTCTCGATTGCGCTCAAGCGCGACGACGACGGCGTGCTGGCCATGGTCGGCCTGGGCGACATCGGCGACCTGAAAAATATGCTCAGCATCGACGGCATGACCAGCTCCATCGCGGGCGCAGCCAAGAGTGCAGTGGGCAGCGTAGTGGGCAACGTGGTCGGCGGCATCACGTCGAAATATGGCGGCGTCGTCAGCGAGATGAAAGACAAGATCGGCGGCAGCATCAGCGGCGCCATCGGCAGTGCGGCGGACAAGTTCAAATGAGCGAGCATATCCCCGCCTTCAAGGTCAGCATCGAGGACAAGGATTTGACCGCCATCGTCTCGCCGCGGCTAATCAATTTAACGCTGACCCTGTGCCGTGGCGACGAGAGCGACCAGCTCGACATTTCCCTGGACGACAGCGACGGCAAGCTGGCCCTGCCACCGCGCGGCGCGCAGATCGCCCTGGCGTTGGGCTGGCAAGCCACTGGCCTGGTGGACATGGGCAAGTTCACCGTCGACGAGGTGGAGCACAGCGGCGCGCCCGACACCATTACCCTGCGCGCCAGGTCGGCCAACCTAATCGACACGTTTAAACAGCAGCAGGAACACAGCTTCCACAAGACCACCCTGGGCGCCATCATCGAGGCCATCGCCTTCCGCAACGAGCTGGCGTCGGGCGTGTCGGCACGCCTGCGCGATACCGCCATCGAGCACATCGACCAGACCCACGAAAGCGATGCGGCCTTCCTGCGCCGGCTGGGCAGGAAATACGACGCGGTGGCCACCGTCAAGAACGACACCTTGCTCTTCATTCCCATCAACCAGAGCCGCACCGCCAGCGGCAAGGCGCTGGCAGTGATTCCCATCACGCGCGCTCTAGGCGACGGCCACCGCTACCACAGCGCCGAAAGCGACGCCTATACGGGCGTGCGCGCCTTCTGGCACGACGAGCGCTACGCGCGCCGCCGCAGCGTGGTGGCCGGCGTGCCCGGCAACAGCAAGCGCCTGCGCACCACCTTCGCCAATGAAACGGACGCGCGCGCGGCGGCCGTCGCCGAATGGCAGCGCATCCTGCGCGGCCTGGCTACTTTTGAAATGAGCCTGGCCCTGGGCAACCCGGCCGTATTCCCGCAATCGCCCGTGACCGTGCAAGGCTTCAAGCCCGAGATCGACGCCACCGAGTGGCTATCGGTCAAAGTCACGCATAGCTTGGGCGGGAACGGCTTTACCACGCGGGTGGAGTTTGAGACGAAAACGGAAGCGGTGGAGGCCGAACGCGAGGAAGAGAAAGACCCGGACGAAGGCATCACGGGTGTGGTGGCCAAGTGGAAGGACGTGGCGGCGAAGAAGAAAAAGGCGGGGCAGGAGCAGGCCGGGGCCAAGGGCACGCTTAAGACGCTAGAGCATCTTTACAAGAGCAAGCACGGCGCCAAGCGGGCGGCCTTGCATGCGTGGAAGCGTATTGAGGAAGTGCGGGACATCATCCGTGAAAACAGTGAGGAACCATCAATGCTCCTTTCCAATCAGGCAGTCGTGTGAAATCAGCATAAAATTGGACCATTTATTCTTACCGAACGAATCTATCAACAACATTACAAACCTTCGAGCATCCGGTCGCAACCCAGAGTTTAGAGCGATGTGCGATGGATTCAAAGAATGGCCAGGTGAAATTTTCCACCTAAAAATTCGCAATTAAAATTACATAAAGTGCAATAATGCAGAAAATTCTCTACACGGATATAGAAAAATACGATATAAATCACTTCAGCTTAGGAAAAATATCGAAAACGAACGTAGGAGACACTCGCAGAGTTGCACTCGCCATAGAATTCATTTATCCACATACTCAATCAAATAAAAATAATTAATTTAATTTATCCGTCAATTGGTTGCATAAATTATTATTCACCATCAAAAACATAACCACTGAAAATAAAAATTTTATCTTTTTCCCCTATGCAAAAATTCAACATCGAGGAAACGATTATGCAACCAGCTAGTCTATCAATCCACCCCGAAGGCAACGGCGGAGGCCACAAAATAAAGGTATCAATTAATCTTCCAGCAGGAATGAATTATGTTGCAATTCATATATTTCACTTTGTTGAAGCACGTCAAGACCGCGTCTGGTCCACTTCAATATCAGCAGAAGAAATTGGAAAAATATTTAATGAACCAATAAACAATCTGGTTGATGGTGAAATATATGGAGCTTACATCGGTTTTACCGAAGACCGTGTGATTAATTTAATCCACCGGCCTAACATGTTGCCATTTGTGGTTTATTTTAAAGTAGAGAATGACGCAGTTCACTACTTGCCAGAAACAACAATTCATCAAATTTTTTCAAATCAATTGGTAGTCCAAGAGACGCCTTGGATAGTGGGCGATGTAGACCCCTCGCTAGGCACGACATTCAACGTAGTAATATTTTTCACAGGCGTTGATATACATATGCCAAGCGAGATGAAAGGAGTTCGCTTTCACCCAATTCCATCTGGTGTCAGTAACAAGGCGACGTTCGAAGCAGTGAGGGAATTCATTTTCTTACACCACGACACCCAGCTTCCTGAGGAAATCGGTATCATTGAAGGGTTGCTAATTCAACCGTTGTATGCCGTTGAACTTTGCAAAGTTTTGGCAAATTCAGAAGAAGAAGCATTAAAATATTCAAGCAAATTGAGTTACGACATATCAACACTTATCGCAGTTGATCGAGGTGATCGTCCTTTACCGTTACTTACCTTTATTCGCAATGAAGTTACCGGATCATGGCGAACCATTCCAAAAGGTCATGATTTTAGGGGCTCTTTTTTACCGCCGATGAGTGAAATGTCAATCATCGTAGAGGAACATCTGCATATAGTGAGAACTCAACCGCGTTCGCGTTTAGTCTTGGAATTATATGTTCAATCTGTAGCCGAAAGAGATAGGTCGTTTCAGTTATTTCGACAATGGTCGTTACTCGAGACCATTGCGGACAATAATGTTTCAGCAAATTCAGATCCACTATTTAATAGTGATGGCACACAGATTAAACTTAATAGCGGAACGGCTTTAAATACCAATCGAAAAGAGGGAAGAGTTTATGCATACCTCCGCAACTCTGGACTTTCTTCGATCACACAATGGATGTTGGATGGAACAGCCTGTCAGATCGAAGGCGCAAAAATTTCACTCATGCCTGCGGATGAAAGAATTACACTTTGGGAGGCCGTCGCTGCATCCTATAAAATCAGGAACGCAGTTGCGCACGAGGGCGTCTTTAATATACGGCATGACAGCACAGATAAAATTCAGAAACTTGCAAATAGATTTTTTATGGGGGAATTTGGTTTTCTGCACCATGCCGTTAAGTGCGCACTTTGGCAAGAATTCCACCGCACACCAGCATTAGAGAATTGATGCTTTGAAAAATACCGTATCTTCTCCCAAGTGTATGGCTGCTTATGACTGGGATCTTAGTTGGCAGACTATGGCCTCTTACGCCCACCCCATTGTTGGTTTTCCACTATCATTTTCTTGAAATTCAATTCCAAAATAACGCCAATCCCCATTGAATAAGCTTTGCTAAGTTGTGTAGTGCCAGCCAGCGGTCCAGCAATCAGAAAATTCAGCGAAGGGCTAAACCCCGTGTGTACCTGCCAACCTGCCGCCCTAGCCATTGACTCCAATTCGCAGCGTTTGGCATCTCTAAAACCTACAAAATATGCCGCTGTCTGCCATTGCTTTCGATTGGATTTATCCATTGGATAGCCTTTGATACCAACCGGGCGATGGGAGGCACCATCAGTAACGATTCTGTTATTGGGAAGGAGGCGCATTGCACTCGCCCATGTTCCGATACGTTGAATTTCTCCTGTCCTTAGCGAAGTCACCTTGCCACGAACACGCGGCAAAGAAAAAGTTCGTTTTCCCTGCCTTGCATGGCAATAACCTTCCAAATAATCCGCATCAACTGCCCATACTGAGACTTTCCGAGTTTCATAGCCCAAACCGTCTCGCCTCGGATACGAAAACTGGATTTCGTCGACATCTCCTGCTTCGCCTCGTGGCCCTCGCTTCGACTTTTTCTTTGCGCCTGATGAAACTTGAGCAGGCTGCACCTCAACTGCGACTTGCTTGAGTTGCGGAACACTCTCACTAGCAGAAGGAATTTTTTGCGGAGCCGCAATCCGCTCGGTTAGGCATGCAGGCTTTCTCACCTTTGCGCTTGATATGCATAGTTGAATATTTTTCCAAAGGAAGGCGCCCCGCTCGCCAGCGTCAATTACTCGCTTCCGAGGATTCCAGCTGCTGAAAATTATGCAGAACAAACAAGCAGCAATTACAATAAGCATAAGAAGGTGAATCATTTGCAGACTATTTTTCCTTTTTCCGTCCGCTGCCGGCCACATTAAAAGTCTGCGGCCCAATGATATTTCCCACGAAATTTTGGCCAATCTTGCCGTGGGTTTCAACGTGCGGGGTATTCCCTACGGAAGATGTTGTGGGCGTTGCCATGCGCATGCCGCCAATCATTCCAAGAACACCAGCTCGTCCACGTGCATCTAGGTTCCGGAAACCAGAAACTAACTCACTTTCATCTGCACTAAGTACAGCAGCTGAAACGCTGCCTGTCATCACATACCAAACGTCTACGCCAATTTCTAACAGCGCGCAGAGGTAGACAGCATCGGGAGAACGCTCATCTTTTTCATAGGAAATTTGAGCGCGTTTTTTGACCCCGCCGACCGCTGCGAAGTCATCTTGATTCATGCCCAAACGTTGACGCTCTTGCTTTAATCTTTCACCAAACATGCTCATACTCACATCTTTTTGTTGACTAGTGCGTTTTTGGACACTATAGTTACGCCATCCTGTAGCGATTACACATCATAACATTATGAAAAACGTATCCAATGCCAGGCGTATTGCTAAGGGCGTCACGACTAAGCCCCTTGGCGTCCGTCTGACGTCTGATGAGGTAGCCGAAGTAGAAGGCTACGCAGAGAAACTTGACCGGTCCCGCGCATGGTTCCTCCGCTTCCTGATCCTGCGCGGCCTCGCCGATTACAAGCGTGAACTCGCTTCCAAATCCATTCACTAAGGACAACGTCATGTACCCCGATGCAAAACGTATCCGCAGCCACCGCGTCATGCTGCGCCTGGACGATTACGAGCACCAGCTTGTTTCCTCGATCGCCAACTACCAGGGTGAAGAGCTTGCGGTGCTGGTGCGCCAGATCGTGATGCGTGAAGCCTTGGCCGTGATCGCCTTGGATGACGCCACCATCGACAGCGTACAGCGTCGCAGCGTTTAAACCGAGTCACTTTTGAGCAACTCTAAAGTTACAGAAAATGCCAGACCATCAAATTCACCTCAATGACGAAGAGCGCGCGGTGCTGGAACTCGTGCGCCAACGCCAGGGGCTGGCAAGTATCGATCAGGCGGCTGAATGGCTCGTCAAGTCGCGCTTACGCATACAGTCGAAAAACATGACGGGTCGCGGTCGCGCCCTGTACCAAGTGGAAAGAAAGCTGAAATGAGAGTCATCGGCCTGCCCTGCCCGCATTGCACCTACACCGTCCGCGCCGTCAAAAGCCGCATGATGTCCGCCATGTTCAAGGAAATCACCTATATGTGCCAGAACCCGGACTGCGGGCACGTCTTCGTGGCAGGCCTGGAAGTACTGCGCACCCTCTCGCTTTCCGCTATGCCAAAGCCGGATATCCGCATCCCGATGTCCCAGCATGCGCGCGCGGCAGCCACCAGCCAGCTGGCCCTGGACCTGACGGCGGGCTGCTGATGACTATCCCACTCCTCGCGCCGCCGTAGTCCGGCCGCCGTAACTCCCCTCTTTTGCTGTGCCCTGCTGCGCTCCCTTTTGAGCGTGCGGGATTCGTTCAACCTGAAATAAGGAAAACCGATGGAAACCACGCTGCACGCCCCCAGTCATGCCGACAAATTCTTGGCATCAAGCACGATCCGCCCGACCTTGCAAAACTGTATTGTCCCCGTGGCGCCAACGTGTTTTCTGCTGCAGGCCAGCGCAGGTATCGGCATCGCGACGCTGACCGCCCACATCCATGAGATTGCCAAGACCTATCACGCCTACGGCGCTGCCAATCTGACCTTCATCGTCAGCGATGCGCAGGCGCTGGAGCGTGACGGCTTTTTCGCGCCAGCCAAGCAGCGCGCCTTAGTCGGCAAGCTGCCCATTGAGGTGCACTACATTTTCGCCAACGAAGCGGGTTCCCGCCACTGCTGCGGCACATCGCACACGCTCCCGTGCGGGGCAGAACATTTTCTCAAGGCAGGGGCACGCTGATGCGGCGCCTGGCCAAAACCTGCGGCATCTGGCTGCTGTCGCTCCTGATCGTCATTACCCCCGGCGTGCTGCGGGCCATTGGCTTCATCAAGGACTGAACCATGCCGGCGTCCCTTATCGACAATCACCTGTCCTTCCAGCCTGCCGCCGAGATTCTGGCCGCACGCGACAAGGACCTGCCGACGCCACCGGGCGCCGGGCATGCGCTGGCCGCCATCGCCGAAGCCAAGGCCCAGCTACGCAGCATCAAGCCGCGCAACCTGGCGCCCTTTATGGCCCAGGCATGGGGATTATCGCCGCGCGGCGCGCGCCGTTCCGTGCTAATCGCCGCCGGGCTGGACGCCGACCGCTGGGAATCGCCCATCCATTCATTTACCGAGGAAGAGCGCATCGAACTGCGCGCCGCCACCTCTGCCGCTATCCGTGTGTACGAAAGACTGTTGAATGCAATCTAAACAAATCCTGCTGCCTGACGCCCAGCGTCACGAAGCGTTCTTGCGATCCGCCCAGTTCGCGCCCGAGCTGGCCCGCATTCCCTACAAATGGCGCAACCGCGTCATCACGGCCGCCATGGCCAAGATGGCCTGGTCGTCGTGGTACAAAATTTACGAGTCCATCGCCACCAGCTTTGTGCGCGAGTTCGCCGAGCAGTACGTGCCAGCCGGCGTCGACCTGTCGCAAAGCGACGCCGACATCGTGGCCACCGCCGAACGTGCGGCGGCCGGCGTGACTAAAATGCTGTGGATGGCTGTGTCCGACACGCACGCCCTGCAGATCATGGAAGACGAATGCGCCTCGTATGGCATCGAGCTGCCCGAATTCGACACGATGACCGACACCATCGCCCGCCTGGTGGATGCACGCTGGTGGCGCCGCCAGTTGCGCAAGCGCGTCAAGCGCGCCTTTGAAGCCGGCAATATCCGCCTGGGGTACGTGAACTATCGCGGCGAACCCTACGCCAGCAACGACGCCGTGCTGTCGCGCCTGGCGCAAAACCGCCGCAACGCGGCAGCGCTGGCCGCCACCCTGGTGCAAAACGAGAACGGTCAGCAATTCAGCATCGCCGAGCTGGCCGAGAAAACGACGGCCAACAAGGCCATACGGCGCGGCGAACTGATGTTGCGCATCAACGGCTTTGAGCAGATAGCCCGCGAATGCGGCGATCAGGGCATCTTTATCACCTGGACGTGCCCATCGCGCTTTCACGCCATGCAGCACAGCGGCAAGCCAAACGACAAGTTCGACGGTTCCACGCCGCGCGAGGCGAATGCCTACCTGGGCAAGATGACGTCGCTGTGCCGCTCCGCGCTGGCGCGCCGGGGCATCGGCCTGTACGGCTTTCGCATCGCCGAGCCGCATCACGATGGCTGCCCGCACTGGCATCTGCTGCTGTTCGTGCGCCCCACCGCGAAATACAAGACGGCCCACCTGCAGGACGTGGCCGGCCGCGCCATCCGCATCATGAAGCGCTACGCATGGCGCGTGGACCGTGGCGAACCGGGCGCCTTCGCGCGCCGCCTGGACGTCAAACGCATCGACTGGGCCAAGGGCAGCGCCGCCGGCTACATCGCCAAGTACGTGGCCAAGAACATCGACGGCGTGGCCGACCACAAAACGAAAGAAGGTTATGTCGTCACGGCCGACACCGAAGGCGATGTCGAGCTGACGCCATCGGCGCGCGTCGAGTCCTGGGCCGCCTGCTGGGGCATCCGTCAATTCCAGCAATGGGGCGGTGCGCCCGTCACCGTGTGGCGCGAACTGCGCCGCATCGAGGAAAGCATGCTCAACGAAGCCCCGGCCGCCATGCGCCGCGCCTGGGATGCCGTGCAAAAGATCGACGGCGAAAAGCGCGCCTGCTGGGCCGAGTACCTGCGCGCCCAGGGCGGCGCCCTGGTGCCGCGCAAGGAACTGGTCGTCACGTTGGCCAAGGACGAAAAAACCGTCATCGGCCGCTACGGCGAAACGCTGCGCACCACGCCCTACGGCGTGCGCTGCAGCGACCTCATAGGCGTGGTCTTCAAGTCCGTGCGCCATACGTGGACGCCGGTACAGGCCACAGGCGGGCGCGGGGTGGCTGTTGGGGTTGCCGTTCCTCGGACTCGTGTAAATAACTGTACGCACCCCGACCGCCCTGCCCCGGCCACGCCGTCGGCGGCGCCCGCGCCTGACCTGCCCGACGAGGCAAAAACAGCCGTGATTGCTGCCTGGGCGGCCGTCAACGCATGCCCGTGGCCCCGGCTGATCCTCCCCGACACCCCACCCCAAGAAGGAAATGGCACATGAGCACCTATGCCGTGATCGTTCGCACGCAAACCGAACGCTTTGAATACGCCGCGATTGCCGCTTCCAGCGGCGACGCGATCCAGGCCGCCCTCGACCACTTCGGCGTGTGCGGCGTTACCGCCAAACTGAAAGGAGCACCGCAATGCTGAACACCCTGACCAATTTACCGCGGCAAATCGCCCTGGGCGACCGCGTGACATTCGATACCGACGAAGGCTACCAGGCCGGCACCGTCAACGACCTGCGACGCGACGTGGGCAATGGCGAGCTGCACGCCTGGGTGGAACTGGACCACCAGTGGCCGGGCATGTTCCGGGCGGTGCCGCTGGGCGCCATCGAGGCGATCAAGAAATCAGCCGCGCCTGTCGGGTGCCCAACATGACAGCGGAACGCTCATTACCTGCCGTGGCGGCCTTGTTTGTGCGCGCCAATTCGATCTACAAGACCATGCCGGCGGTGGACGCCTGGGACGCGGAGCGCGACGCCCGCGCCTGGCCAGGTGGCGTGCCGGTGGTGGCGCATCCGCCTTGCCGCTCCTGGGGCACGCTGCGCCATCTGGCCAAGCCGCGCCCGGACGAAAAGGAACTCGCGGTGTGGGCCGTCGCCCAAGTCCGCAAGTTCGGCGGCGTGCTCGAGCACCCGAAGCGCTCGACCCTCTGGCCACACTGCAACCTGCCAGCGATCGGCGAGCGGGACAAATTTGGCGGCTGGACGTTGCCGATTTTCCAAAGCTCGTTTGGTCACCGCGCGGAAAAGGCCACCTTGCTGTACATCGTCGGCTGTGCGCCGGCTCAAATACCGGCCATGCCCATCGTCCTGGGCGACGCCTCGCATGTGATCGCCCCATCCGGCCGCAACCGCGCCGGCGAGCGGCGCCGGAAAGGCGATCCGGGCTGGCGGCCGGAATGTGGCAAGGCAGAACGCGAACACACGCCGCCCGAGCTGGCGCATTGGCTGGTCTCCCTGGCGCGACGCTGCATGGTGCCCGCATGAACAGCCCATTCCTGTTCGACGGCCCGGGCGTCATTTCGTTCAGCGGCGGCCGCACCAGCGGCATGATGCTGTGGATGACGATTCAGGCCTACGGCGGCACGCTGCCGGCTAACGTGGTGGTTTGCTTCGCCAACACCGGCAAGGAAGAGGAAGCGACCCTTGAATTTGTGCGCGACTGCGGCGAGCGCTGGGGCGTTCCAATCGTCTGGATAGAAAACCGTCCTCGCAACGAAGCGCGCGGCAAGGAATTTGCCATCGTGGACTTCACCACGGCGAGCCGTTCGCCGATCTGCACGACGAAAAGAAATTCCTCCCGAATCCTGTGGCGCGCTTTTGCACGGCAGAACTCAAGGTGAGGCCGATGCAGCGCTATTTGAAGTCGATAGGCCTGGTCGAGTGGACCACGTTTATCGGCATGCGCGCCGACGAGCCCATGCGCGTGGCGCGGCTGGCGAATCAGGACTACGGCAAGCACGAAGTGAAAGAAGCGCCCCTGGCGGCGGCCGGCCTGACCGTGGCCGATGTCAGCGCGTTTTGGGCAACACAAGATTTTGACCTGGGCCTACCGAATATGAGCGGCAAGACGATGCACGGCAACTGCGACCTGTGCTTCCTGAAAGGCGGCAACCAGGTGTTATCCCTGATCCGGGAAAAGCCCAGCCGCGCGCTGTGGTGGATACAGCAGGAAAAGAACGCCCAAACGGCCGGATCGGGTGCTGGCGGCTGGTTCCGCAAGGACAGGCCCAGCTACCAGGCGATGTATGACATGGCGATGAATCACGGGGAGCTGTTCCCGTTCGACGACGCTTTAACTGACTGTGGATGTACGGACTAGAAGGAGATTACGAAAATGGATCAATACAAGGAATTCTGCCGGCTGCGCGACTACCGCCAGCCCGGCGCAGAAGTGCCGCAACACACCGAAACCGAAGCATTCGCGTCGGCGATAGCTGGATATGCGGATCAGCGATACATGGCCCTGGCCGCGCGGCATGAGTCGGTACTCGATGGCGCAATTCTGATGGCTGAGGAATTTGCCGAAGCGCGCACCCCGGACGAGGGTGGCAACGCATTTCGGAACTATGCCGAAATCCTGCGCGGTTTAAGAAATGAACATGCGCTGTTCGCCAGCGTTGCAAAAGAACAACATCCGGTCAAGGCATTCCCGAACCCCACCACCACTATCGCTGCCACTACGGCAGCCAGGAGCACACAATGAATATGAACGAAACGGAATTCGTCGCCAAACTGGCTGTGGCCATCGATAAATTACAACGCCCCGCCATTCCGCTGGCGATTGACCTGTGGGATATCGCCACCATCGCGCAGTACTTGAAGCGCGAACCGGGGACCGTGCGGGAACGCATGGCGTGCCTTCCAAGCTTCCCGAAAGCTATCCGGCTGCCAACGTCGAAGGGGCATGCGCAGCCCCTGTATAATGCAAAGGACGTGATCGCCTGGGCCGAATCGTACCGAGAAAAGAATTAATTTCGTTTACGCCAAAATTACGCCAACGCCCCGGAAAGCCGCATTATTCAATAGGTTGAGTTTCCGGCTCCGCACTCAGAACAAAAATCGCATAGTAGTACAAAACCCACTTTTCTCTATTTTCATAGGGGAAGCGGGTTTTTTTCGTCTGTAGAAAACGAAACGCAAAATGCAGCATAGGGCACCGAAATACTGCTACCATTTGCCAAAATTTACCAATGGATTTACCAAAATCGCAGCTCCGGTCAAGAATGGCAAGATTTGGCGGCATCGCCTCATGGTCAAGGGTATTCGGGTGTCCGGCACCTTTGAAACAAAGGCGGCCGCTCTCGCCTGGGAGGCCGGCCAGCGCGTGCCGCTGGCCGACGGCAATCCACAACTGAACATACTGGATTTGCGTCTCGTCGACCGATTCGATCTCATGGCCTCACTAAATTTAGGCCTTTGCCCTTCAGTATTGCCACTTCGGGCTTAAACAACGGATCGCAACTACGGATTCGCATGTTGCCCCTGAACTTCCCCTAACAAGGATTGTGACCAGGTGATGCACAAGGCCCCAGCCTCCCCCTCAATAGTGAACAAGCCTTCGAGCGATACAAAGTCGCCCATTTCCTGCCTGATGATTTTGCGTCCTTGTATCGCCCCCGAATGGCAACCACAAACTGGCGAGTATTTGACCGCAAAAAATGGGCCTGGGGGAAGTCACCTTCAAAAAATACAGGCAACGTGGCATAGTTGCTACCGGCGAAGTCGTTTTTGAATTGATTCCGCTCAATATGGATTATCCAACGCTCTGAAACGATGAACAGGCCTGGTCACTATCGGCATTGTGACGAAGCATGGTCGGAAGACAAGGCGCCGGCAAACATAATGATTTTTCACAATAGCAATCTGAGGAAAGTATGAATTTAGAAAAAGAAATGCCATCATCCGCCGATCGCAGCATCGCTCCTGCTGTAGATAGAGCATTTGTCAGAAACCTGGCTGTTAAAAACTTTGAGGCGCTACAGGCAGCCGCCATCGCTGGGAAGAATACTCATCAACTAGCCCTTGATCAAAGCGATGAAATAGAGTCCTTCATCAAAACTCTGCCGCATGAAGATGGATCAAAATTCTCCGCTCTCTACGAACAGGAGTTGAATGCGGCTACCCAAGCCTCGATCGACAAGACCATTGCCATTAATTCACAAACTGCCAATCAACTTTTAGATAACGTTACAAAAACCAATAACGTCTATAAATGGATCAGCCTTATTGCCTTTTTCATTGTCCTAATCGGCTTTGTAAGGATGATAAAGAGCTAAAGCACCCCGCCACCGTGTGCGTACGCACGCGAATGTCGGCATCATGCATTGCATGAACGCCGACCTGTCCGGCCAAGCCATCATCCTGGCCGTGCCCGTAAAACAAGCAAGCGTCGCACGCGCACCCATCGACCAGGCCGGTTGCCGGCACCACTGCGTAGTGGAAGTGCCGGAATTCGTAACCATCGCCGCAACGCGCAACGAACATCTGGTCAGCCTGCTGCGTGAAGCCCAGCATGCGGCCGTCACAGCCCTGCCGGCTTTTATACAACACAGCCCATCGCACCACGTGCCCGCGCTCACTCCAACACTCCCTACTGATATAATACTAACAATCAACTAATATTCCGTAATGTGCGCCTCAGGGCTCCCGCAACTGTCTGTGTACCGCCAAGCCCAGCCCATGCGCTCCCTTTTCGACCACGAGATCATCAAACAGCTGCACAGCGGTGCCCGCTCGCGGGTTTACCGCGCCAGGGCCGCCGATGGCACGGCGCTGATCGTCAAGATGCCGAATCAGCCGTTCCCCTCATTTCAGCAACTGGCACAGTTCAAGCGCGAGTATGCGATCGCGCGCCGCTGCCGCCATCCGGGCGTGGCGCGTCCGCTGGCACTGCAGCTGCACGGCGGGCACTGGACGATGATTCAGGAAGATGCCGGCGGCCTGGCGCTTGACCAGGTGTTGCGCGCGCAGGTGGCGGCGCGCAGGACACCGTCGCAGCCCGCATTGGCGCTGGACGATTTTTTCGACATCGCGCTGCAACTGTGCGCGGCGCTGGACGAGGTCCATCGTCAGGGCGTGATCCACAAGGATATCAATCCCTCCAATCTGGTGTGGAACGGTACCCGGCGCCTGCTGCAACTGATCGATTTCGGCATCGCCTGTGAACTGCCCTCTGAAAGCCATGGCATCGTCAATCTCCAGACGCTGGAAGGCACGCTGCGTTACATGGCGCCGGAACAGACCGGGCGCATGAACCGGCGAGTCGATTGGCGCGCCGATTTCTATGCGCTCGGCGCCACCTTCTACGAACTGCTGGCCGGCCAGGCGCCGTTCGAGGCAGGCGACGAGATGGAACTCGTGCATTGCCACATTGCGCGCAGTCCTGACTGGTCGCACCCGGCGTTCGCAGACTTGCCTGGCCAGCTGCTGCCGATCATCCAGCGGCTGCTGGAAAAAAATGCCGATCAGCGCTACCAGAGCCTGCAAGGCTTGCGCAGCGACCTTGCAGCATGCCGCGCGAACAAGCCGGCGCAAGCGCTCAAGCTGTCCGACCACGACGGCCGCTTTCTCGTTCCGCAAACGCTGCATGGGCGCGAGGATGCCATCGCCGTGCTGCTGGCGGCGTTTGAACGCAGTGCCGCAGGCACGTGCGAGATGCTGCTGGTGGCCGGCCATTCGGGTATCGGCAAGTCGGCGGTCGTCAACGAGGTGCAAAAGCCCATCATCGCCCGGCGCGGCTGTTTCTTGTCGGGCAAATTTGACCAGCTCCAGCGCGACGTGCCGTATGCCTCGCTGATCCAGGCCTTCCAGGGGCTGGTGCGCCAGTTGCTCGGCCAGCCCGAGGAAACGCTGCGGCAGTGGTCCGCAAAACTGCACCAGGCCCTGGGCAGCGGCGTGGGCGTGATCGTCGAGCTGATTCCCCAACTGGCCTTGATCGTCGGCCCCACCGACGCGATGCCCGCATCGGCGCCGGCACAAGCCCAGCTGCGCCTGGACCGGCTGTTCCCCCGCTTCGTCGAAGTCTTCGCCTGCGCCGGGCATCCTCTGGTGCTGTTCCTCGACGACCTGCAATGGGCCGATGCGGCCACGCTGCGGATGATCGAACGGCTCATGGTCTCCTGCGACAGGAGCTGCATGCTGGTCATCGGCGCCTACCGCGACAACGAAGTAGGCGCCGCGCACCCGCTCATCGCGCTGCGCGACAAGCTGCTCGCCCGCGACGTACGCCTGTCGACGCTATTGCTGAACGCACTGACCGAGCCGCAGGTGGCGCAAATGGTATCGGCCACGGTGCGCGTGGCGGCCCACGATTGCGCGCCACTGACCAGCATCTGCTACCGCAAGACGGCCGGCAATCCCTTTTTCCTCAACCAGTTCCTCGTTGCGCTCAATGAGACAGGGCATCTGCGCTACCGGGCCGCCGACGACTGCTGGGACTGGGACTTGCCCGCGATTGAACAGGCCAAATACACAGATAACGTGGTCGAGGTGCTGCTGGAAAAAATCCGCCGCCTGCCCAGCGTAACGCAGCACCTGCTGCAACTGGCCGCCTCCAGCGGCAATCACTTTACGCTCGACGCGCTTGCGCTGGCAGCGGAGCGCGCTCCCCGGCAAACACAGCAGGACTTGTGGCCAGCACTCAGGGCGGGATTGATCCAGCCGCTCGACGAGCGCTATAAATACGTCAATGGCGACACCGCTGCGGGCAACAGCGGCGTCAGTTACCGCTTCCTGCACGACCGGGTGCAGCAGGCAGCCTACCTGGTCGCCGATGCCGCTACGCGCGTGGCCAACCATCTTCTCATCGGTCGCCTGCTCCTGCGGCATACGGCACCCGAGCGCCAGGACGAGACACTGTTTGACATCGTCGAGCAGCTCAACGCGGGGCGTGCGCTGATCGGCGATGCGGGCGAGCGCGCGCAGCTGGCGACGCTCAATCTCCAGGCCGGCGTCAAGGCACGGCGTTCTGCCGCGTTCCAGTCCACCCTGGAACACATGCGCATCGGTCTCGACCTTCTGCCGGCGGACGCATGGAACGTCCACGCCGGCCTCTGGATCGAACTGCAGCTGGGCGCGGCCGAAGCGGCCTACCTGTGTGGCCAGTTCGATGCCGCCGAGGCGATCTATCCACTGGTGCGCGCCCGTGCCTTGGACTCCTTGCAGCAGGTACGCTGCATTGCCATCCAGGCGCACCAGTATCAATTGCAGGGCCGTCTGCTCGACGCCATCGCCGTGCAGCGCGACGGCCTGGCGCTGCTGCACATCGACATTCCGCACGATGTGGCGCACATGAAGGCGCGCTTCACCGACATTCTCACCGATATCGGGCGGCAGCCAGGCGCGCATGCGCCCGCGACCTTGCTGGAAGCCGGCGACATGTGCGAGCCGGATGCGGTGGCCGCGATGCAGATGATGCAGGGCCTGTGGATGGCCAGCTACTATGCCGGCCAGCAGGATCTCAGCGCGCTGATGGTGGTGTCGATGACGCGCCTGTCCATGCAGCGGGGGAACAGCGATTTCAGCGCTGTCGCCTATGTCGGTTACGCGATGATGCTGGCGCTGTACAGCGGCGACGTCGCGCGCGGCTATCACTTCGGCGCGATGGCGATGGCGCTGGCCAGGCGCCGCGCCAACCTGCAGACGCGCACCCTCACGGGCCTGATGTTCGGCGCGCTCAGCAACCACTGGACGCAACCGCTGCGCGGCTCGGACGCCCTGTACGAAGAAGCGTTTGGCTGGGCGCTGGAAATCGCCGATTTCGTGCAGGTCGGCGTGGTGGCCGCCGTGCGCGCCACCGACCGGATCATCCTCGGCGACTACCTGCCGCACCTGATGCACGACATCGAGCACGACCTGGCGCTGATGCGCGCCAATGGCCAGCAGGCGATGGCCGATTGCTGCGTCGCTGCCGCGGTCCAGCCGATCAAGTGCCTGATGGGCCTCCTGCCCCGCCATGACAGTTACGACGATGCGGCCTTCAGCGAGGCGCGCTTCCTCGCACAATATGGCGAGTCGCACCTGTACCGCGCCTACTTCCTGCAAGGGAAGATCCGCAACGCCTACCTGTTCGACGGCGCCGACGCCGAACTGCTGGCCGGCCAGCTGGGCATCGTCACGCAGATCATGCGCGGCCAGGCCAAGGTTGCCGAATGCAGCTTCTACGCCGCGCTGATCCTGATCCGCGCGTTGCGGCGCGCTCCTGCGCGCGCCGACACGGGCGATATGCTGACAGTGATCGGCACGCTGCAGGCGAGTCTCACCGGGTGGGCCAGGCAAGGCTCGGACAATAGCGACGCCAAACATCTGCTGGTGATGGCCGAGATGGCACGCTACCGCGAAGATCTGCCGCTGGCCACGCGCCTTTATCAGCAGGCGATCGACGCCGCCGGCCTGGCAGGCTACGTCAACATGCAAGCGCTGGGCAACGAACTATGCGGCGAATGCTGGCACGACCAGGGACAGGCGCGCGTGGCCGCCGTATTCATCCGCGACGCCATCGCGCATTACGGCCAGTGGGGCGCGGAGGGCAAAGTGGCGCAGCTGCAGCGGCGCCACGCCGCGCTGCTGTCAAGGATGGACGGCCGCAGCACGCAGCGGCATTCCGTCTCCCACACGCACGGCAGTTCAGCGCTCGACCTGGTATCGCTGCTGAAGGCGGCACAAATCCTGTCGAACGAAGTCGGCCTGCGCAACGTGCTGACACGCCTGATCTCCATCGTGTGCGAGAACGCAGGCGGCCAGGTAGCGCGCCTGCTGCTGCTATCCGAAGGCAGCTACCGGCTGGAGGCCAATCTCGATGGCGACGCCACCACCGTCCTGCAATCCCGGCAGATCGACCTGAACGCCGCCAGCGATCCGCAATTTCCGCTGTCGTTGCTGCGCTACGTCATCCGCACTGGCGCCGAGGTGATCGAGGATTGCATCACGGGCGCCTCGCGCTTTGCCGCCGACCCGTACGTGCAGTTGCAGCGGCCGCGCGCCGTCATGTGCCTGCCGATACGGCACGGCGGCCAGATCGACGGCATCCTGTACTTCGAGAACCGGCTGGCCGACGCCTCGTTTACGGAAGAACGCGTCGCATTCCTGCGCATGCTCGGCGCACAGGCGATGATCTCGATCTCCAGCGCCAGGCTGCATGACAGCCTGGAGCGGCGCGTTGCCGAACGCACGGAACAGCTGGAAGACGCCAACCGCAAACTGGCGACCCTGTCCATCACCGATGGCCTGACGGGCTTGTCGAACCGGCGCCATTTCGACGACGTGCTGCGCACCGAATGTGCGCGTGCCACGCGCGTCGGCCAGCCCCTCGCCGTCATCATGCTCGATGTCGACTACTTCAAGCTATTCAACGACCGTCACGGCCACCAGGCTGGCGATACCTGCCTGGTCCGAGTCGCGCAGGCGCTGGCGGCCGGCATGCGGCGCGCGGGCGACCTGACGGCGCGCTACGGCGGCGAAGAGTTTTCTATCGTGCTGCCAAATACCGGTACGGACGAAGCGCAGCAGATCGGCGAAGCGCTGCGGCGCGCCATTGAAGATCTGGGCATCGTCCACGCGAGTACGCAGACGCAACAGGTGACGATCAGCGTCGGCATCGCGATCCAGCTGGCGCCGGGCGCCGCCGATCCGGACGCCCTGCTGCGCCTGGCCGATGCCGCGCTGTACCAGGCCAAGGATGCGGGACGCAATTGCGTGGTGCAGCGGATTCTGCCGCCTGGCTGACCGGCATTCACGGTACGGGATGGCTCCTCAATCGCTGCCATGACTGTTCGCGCGCGCCTGCTCCTGCGCCTTTTCCTGCGACGCCACTCCATTAAAGAACAGATTGAGCAGAACGGCGACGATGGCAGCGAGCAGGATGCCGCTGTGTAGCAGCGGCGACAGGGCCTTGGGCATGTGCTGCGCGTATTGCTCGGCCACCAGCGGCAGCATGCCGAAGCCGATCGACAGGGCCACGATGAACAGGTTGTTGCGGTTGCTCTTGTAGTCGACGCCAGCCAGGATGCGGATGCCGGTGGCGGCGACCATGCCGAACATCACCAGCCCTGCCCCGCCCAGCACGAACGCCGGCACGGCTTCGGCCGTCTGCGCGATCTTTGGAATCACGCCCATGACGAGCAGGATGATGCCGGCCGCGACGCAGACCCAGCGGCTGCGCACGCCCGTTACGCCCACCAGGCCCACGTTTTGCGAGAACGAGGTGTACGGGAAGGTATTGAAGATGCCGCCAATCAAGGTGCCCAGGCCATCGACGCGCAAGCCGCGGCTGATATCGGCCTGCGTGATGTGCTTGTCCGTCATTTCTCCCAGCGCCAGAAACATGCCCAGCGACTCGATCATGACGACGATCATCACCAGGCTCATCGTGACGATGGCAACCACGTCGAAGGTCGGCATGCCGAACTGGAATGGCGTGACGATGGCAAAGGCCTTGGCGCTGGCCACCTTGGCGAAATCGGCCTTGCCCAGGGCAAACGACAGGGCCGTACCGGCGATGATGCCGATCAATACCGCAATATTCGACAGGAAACCGCGGCCATACTTGGCCACCAACAAGATGACAGCCAGCACGAAGAAGGCGATGCCCATGTTATCCAGCGCGCCATAACCGGGGTTGGCAATCATGGGCACGGGACCGGCTGGCGCGGGCAAGCCGGCCGCCGTGGCGGCAGCGGCCATCTTGACGAAGGCAGGATCGGCAATCTGGGCCATGGCCGGCGGCCCGCCCATGGCCCAGTTGACGCCCACGCGCATCAGCGACACGCCGATCACGGCAATGATGCTGCCCGTGACCACGGGCGGAAACAGGGCCAGCAGGCGGCTGATGAAGGGAGCGATCAGCATGGACACGACGCCGGCGCCGATCACGGCGCCAAAGATGCCGGTGATGCCCAAGGCCGGATTGTTCGCCATGGCCAGCATGGGACTGACGGCGGCAAAGGTCACGCCCATCATCACGGGCAGGCGGATGCCGAAGTACTTGCCTATCCCCAGGGACTGGATCAGGGTCACGAGGCCGCAGCAGAAAAGATCGGCACTGATCAGCGCCGCCACCTGCTCGGGCGGCAGCTTGAGGGCGCGGCCGACGATCAGCGGCACGGCGATGGCGCCCGCATACATGACGAGCACATGCTGCAAACCTAGGGTGAACAGCTTGCCGGCTGGCAGGATTTCATCGACGGGCGATAGCACGGCAGGCGTGGCGCCCGGCACGCCGCGGTGGATGGATTTCAGATGGGGAGTGGCCATTTACGCTCCATTTCCTGGGTTACCGCGGCCCGGATGGGCGCAGATGAAAGGGAAAAGCAAGAGAGAAACGGGACGACAGGAACGCACTAGCGGCGGATGATGCATGCGAAGCTCCTTGGATGGGACGACCAAGGAATACCATGCATGCATCGTGCCAGGTAAATTGTATACAGGAATTGTGCCGAAATAGCATCGCGGCTGAAAAAATCCGCGGCTGGACGCGCTGCCGTGCACTGTTTTCTGGCGCGCCGGCACGCGGCCGCACCAGAAGGCAGCATCGGAAGCGGCGTCCAGACCTGGCACGACGAAGCGGCATCAAGGTCTGGGACTCTGGGTCTATGGGACTCTGGCATGGCGAGTGGCGCCAGGCGACGACCTCAGGGGATCACGCGCGGCGCAAGCAAGCTGCAAGCCAACTGCAAACAGCCGCAGGCCAGCCGTAGAGCAGCCGCCGACGTCGTTGCGCAACAATCGACGCTAGCTGCCGGCACAGCCATCCATCAGCGCTTCCAGCTGCCGCACATAGGCCGCGCGCAAGTGTTCACGCGCCAGCAAGGCTTGCACTTGTTCAAAAATGCCATGCTGCGGCACGGTTGGCAAGACGGGTGCCGCAGGACGAACGGCGATACAGGGCACGCCGATGGGCAGCCTTTCCGCCGCGGCTTCCAGCTTTGCCCCACCGGCCGCGCAGCCACCCAGCAGCCCAGCAAGCACGCAGACCAATACACAGGCCCATGAACAGGTCAGTGAATGGGGCGGTGTATTGGTCAGTGAGCAGGCTGATGAGCAAGCCCGTGCGCCAGCCCATAAACAAGCCTGCAAGTAGCCCCAGACCCGCAGCAGCGCTGGCGCACTCGTCATTGCCGCCCTCATGGCGTCCCGCCAGCGGGTCTTCCAGCCATTTCACTGGCGATCAGCACCTCGGCCGCCTGGCAAGCATCATCATCCGGCTGCAGCGCCAGAATGCGCGCCGCTGCCGCCTGGGCGTCTGCTTGCCCAGCCTGCGCACTGGCCAATGCCTGCCGGGCACTTGCCGACCGTCGCGCTCCCTCCTCCCGCATCGCATTCAGGGCCTGGGTCTGGCGCTTCAACACGGCTTGCACCTCCAGCACCTGTGCCGCGCATGCGGCACGACCCGCCTCATGCCCCCAGCGCTGGGCGCAAAACACGGCGGCCCCCAGCAACAGCAGCATGGCCAGCACAAGCAAGGGCGGCTTCATGCCAGCACCTTGCGTGCTGCTGCATACAAAGCCAGGCGCTCGGCCAGGCCGTTCACGCCACCGTTGATGCGGCGCGTAACGCGCTCCTGGTCGCCCGCGTCGGCCAGCCGGTTCAAGCCGCGCGATTGCCAGAACCAGCCCGCCGAGCGGCAAGCGGCAGTCGTTTGCTCCAGCAACTGCGGCGCCGCCAGCAAGTCCAGGTTCAGCGCCACGCCGCACGCGGCATAGTTGGCGCGCCCCGTCACCTGCAGCAAGCCGCGTCCCTTGAAGCGCACGCCATCGCCAGCAATCACATTGCCCAAGTCCGCCCGCCCTTCATAGGCCGCGCCGCTGGCCAGTTCGCGCACATAGCGCAACTGTCCCGATTCGTGGCCCACCTGCGCCAGGAATGACGCCCGGCGCTGCGGCGTATCAATGCTGAACTCGGCCATCGCCGCATTCAGAGGTGCCAGGAACAGCGTAGCGCGGCGGCCGGCCAATGGCATGATCTGCATCAATTGGGCGCCTGTCACAGCATGCCCCGCACATCCTTGACGGCAGCGGCCGCATCAGCCGCCAGTTCGCCGATATCCTTGCCGCGCCGCTTATCGAACCAGCGCACGCAGGCGCCCAGTACCCACCAGGCGGGCAAGCCGGCCGCCACCATCAGCGGCGCGGCGATGAATAAAAACCCCGTGGCCGGATCGCCGCCATACAAGCCCGCCACGGTCTTCGCGCTGTCGAACAGGCTGGGCCACCACGACAGCACGGCGGCCACGAGCACGGGACCGAGAAAGGTGGAAATGATGATGCTGGAACAAAAACGGATAAATGCCTCCTTGGTGGATTGGGGCCACATGAACATGAAGCCCAACGACGTGGCAGCGGCGCCTGCCAGCACGGGCACGCCAAACAGTTTGATCAATGCGCCGCCGGCGGCGGTGGTTTCGAGGGCCATGGTTGCCTTTCAGGTGGTGGAAATGAAAAAACCCGCCGAAGCGGGTTTGAGAGGGATTACTGCCTGGTCACACGGCCTTGACCATCACATAAGCCCGGCCATCCGGCTCGATCGAGATCACGCGGCCGACTGCATGCAGGTACTGCTTCATGGTGATATCGTCCTTGTGCACAGCAATGCCCTGGATGCCCGCGCCGTCCTGCACGGGCACGATGTAGTCGCCTGGCTGGGTACCCAGCACGTTGACCGGTACGCGGCCTGCGATGGCGATGCGGTCGACCTTTTGACGCTCGACCTCCAGCGCCGCGTCGAAGGTGGCCATGGCCTCGGCATCCTGCTGCACGGCGATGTTGTGGGCGGCCAGCGCGGCGGTGTAGGCGGCGTGCTTTTCCGCCCATTCTTCATCGGTGTCGCCGGGTTCGGTTACCACGTCCTCATATTCCGGTGGGTTGGTGCCGGGCACTGGCTGCTGCGCGAGCACGTCGACGCGCCGCAAGGGTTGGGTCGGCGCTGGTCCTGCCTGGGGCGATGGGCGCGATCCTACGTCACTGGCCCAGGAATCGCCACCGACGAACGAGGGCGCGGTCGATTTGATCGAGAACATGACGGCATCGACCCACTTGTCGGTGATCTGGTTATCCGCAGTGATGCCAATTATTTGGCCGGCGGCGACAACGCCGCAGCGCAGGCTTTTGAAAATGTATTCGGCATAATCGTTACCGCCTGTATTTACAGTACCTGCAAAGTTACCACTGCGGCCTGTAGGTGGATGTACGCCTACATAGAAAACCGACGGCGAACCGGCCCAACCACCTACACCGCTAGATGCCCGAATCCCAACACACGGCTGTCCAGCGCCTTCCTTGCCAATGTAGATGATTTCCGCGTTTGTGGCAGACGTAGATGGGCACGAAATGTTATGAATTAGCTGCGAGGTATTAGAACTGCCTGCTTTCAGCAAGGGTACATACACCTGCCCATTGCCTGTAATAGAGAACAGTGGTGGGGTAAAGTTTCCCGAACCCACGTCACGAGCCTTTAGCGTCAGTTTGTATCCCAGCGCAAATGGGCTGGCATTTTCACCTACGGATACCACAGCATTGAAGAAGCCGGCGTATGAGATACCCGTATTGCCGGATACACCAATACGAAGGGCTTCTGCCTCTTGTTTAGCTGCCATTGAGTGCGCTTTTGGCGCGCCTGCAAGGTACGACACTGAAGACGTGTTACCGTCTTGCGCACGCACTTCGACAATGCTGTCAAAGCTCGTACCTTGCAGAGTGGTTGGGGCGTTACCCATACCACGCGAACGAGGGGAGCGATACAAAGGCTCCGATGGGCTTGCGGAACTATCCCATACTGGCGTGCCAGTCACTGTGTCCACCGCTACTGGGCTGGTATAGGTAGCGATCTGCATTCCCATCAATTGGAACGATGCCTGAGCAAAACCACCTGCCAAAAAGAACAGGTACACCGAGACTTTGCCATCTGATTCCAAGTACGCCAAGAATCGTACATTAAGCGGGATGAAGCGGCTGGACGACCATTCGACGTTCACACCTTCAACTGCCGTAGCGACACGACTGCCAATGATGATAGTCATTGCTGTCAAATCATAAGCGCCCCACCCCCCTACCATTGCATCAATACGCAGCGATGAGTACGTACTGGAAGCCGTAGGCTCCAAGGTTGCGATTTTATACAGACGCTGACCTTGACCACCTTGCAGGTAGTTGTATCCATACTTGTTCGCCATCCCTTCACCAATACTGATAGGGAATTGTGACTTAATTGGCGTTGCACTATCAATCCACGCGGCATCCATATAGCCATTCGGCCCACCAAGCGGCGACCGCCCCACGGCTGGCGCATACGACGCCACCACGGCGCCCCGTCCAGCCAGCTCGTTCAAGCGCTGGATCGTGTCCTTCTGTCCATAATAAAAAAAATCGCTCATTACAACTCCTCTATTTCAATGTTGGTGGCATAAGCCTGGAAAGATGGCGTCGTGATGGCGGCCAGGTTGGCCAGACGGCCATACACCTGGTGTGCCTGCTCCAGTTCGACATCGTTGCTATCCGGATACATGCTGGCGAAAAGCGGGCGCGACAGACCGTTGCCGCGCACGATGCGCCATAGTTCTGCACGGTCCAGCGGCGTCATGTGATCGAGCGCCAGCGACAGTTTGCGGTACATCACACCCCGTTCCACCTTCTGTTCGCCAGCGCCGTTACGGTATTGGGTGCTGGTGTCGACCGGTGTAATACCAGCGCCATACGAGGCGTTCTGCTCGGGACTCCAATATGCCCCTGCGACCAGGCGCGCGGCCTCGATGTAGCCGGCAGGATTGCCGGGGTCGGCCAGGTCGATCACCAGCTTCCTGATGCTGCGCATCTGGAACCAGCAACGGGCGTAGGTACCGCCGCCGTAACTGTAGGCATTCAAGCCCAGCGGCAACGCGCCCCAATCCCACATGCCCAGCCGCGCATACTCACATGCAGGCATGACGCCCGTATCGAATGCAGGCGCAATGTTGCCGGGCTCGATGTAGCCGCGCACGCGGATGGTTGCCCCTGGGGTCAGGTTGCAAAACGGCAGGGCCACGCCACCGACAATTTCCGGTGACAGCCACGTTGCCGTGATGGCCAGCGCAGCACCGATTGAACGTAAAACCGAAGATTTTCCTTCCCGCTGCAAATTGGCCGGCCCCAAGGTGCCGGCCTGGCTCGATGCCGTCAACACAGCACGGTCGGCGGCATTGTCATAGATGATGCGAAGATTTTTCATATAAATTCCAGCAATAAGCTTTATGGCAAAAACTGCCCGTCGATCACGAAAAAAGGAGATGGATCGCTGACCGTTGACCCTTCCGGCATATTTCCGCTCATGACGCCCGACATGAACATCACACCTGTCGAATACGCGACGCTATTACTTTCACGCAGCAAAAATTGCCGACTATCCATCTTTATAAAGCCTGACTCACGGTCGATATAGTTGACGTCGTAGAAAGGGCTGTTACCGATAGCAACTGGACGGACAGTGGGAGGCAAGTACGCAGCGGAAGACAGATCGCCCGCAGCTACAGGAAACGTGATATTGGGTGCGGCAAAGTCATGGGCAATGGCACCATCGCTATTCCTCAGTAGCAAACCAAACTGTGAACTGGCAGCGGAAATCGTTGAAAATGCCCATATATCAACCGCATACTGCTGATCAAATCCAGAAAAATCGGGGTTGCCTCCACAATACGCACCGATAGTGTAAACACCGTTTTTGTGACCGGTGCCAACAATACCGACTCGTCTCCCCATAGGCAGATCGATAGCCCATAAAACAGGCCTGGTAGATGTGAATGTGTGCGTGGAGTAACCTGCAGTACGAACGCCTCCAGAAGTCGATGGCTGTACCACGCGCGACAGCGTAGCCTTGCCGATGCATTCTGTGCCACGCGATTCGTTGTGCACTACCAATTCCTGCTTTAAATTACTAATCCTGAGTGCAGTCTTCATTTGAGATATATCCCTGCAAATGTGCGGTTTTGAGAGGATGCTGTTCCCGTTGCTGGAAAACTGAAACGTGGAACGCCTGATAGTTCGTCGTAGCTCCAGTTACTGGGTGTCGCGCCATCGCTGTAGACCACCATCGGCGTACGACCTCTCGGCATAAGGGGAAAGGAACGCACACTCGCGGCGCCCGATATTTCAATGATGTCGAGACAAATGCCGCCAGCAGTAATTCGGGAATCAAAGACCACCACGCCGCCGCGGCGGATTTTCAGACCGGTACTCATGTGATGTATTCTCCCAGCTCAATACAGGGCAGCGAATGAATGCCATCGTAAAAATACAGTCCGCTACTGGTCATGTCGTAACCTGCCCCGTCCCCTCTAGGAATACGGCCTGGACTGCGTATCAGCTGAAACGAGCCCGTTACCCCAGACAAGGTACCGCGAAAAGTGCCACTATTCGCGTGTAAATTCCCATTTCGATCCAAACACCATCCCGTCGTGCTGCCACTCCCACTCCAGTTGTTGCTGTAAATGTCGCCACCGATCTGGGCGTTTAAGATGGCGGCGTTGGCGATGTAAGTCGGCGAATTGGACGGCGTGATCTGGCCATAAAGATTGTCTCCAAACCTCGCTCCTGGGCCATCCGCCCAAGCCGATGGCACCGTCTGCGCGGCAAGCGCCACGCCGAAGTACCACGACGAGGTAAAAAGGTAGGCATCGACGGCACCCTTGCCAACAAGCACGCCGCGCACAGACGCGTAAGCGGCCCCTGTCGGCGCCACAGCAAATACAACGGATCTTGGCCACGCGCTCAGGGGGCCCGTGGTCGACACGTCGTCCACAGCGTTCCCACCCATCTCCGTTATATACGTGCCTGCGGCGTCGTAAAAAGCGACATTCGCCGCGCCCTTGCAGCGGTGAGTCGTCATGTAGATACTGAATTCATAGCGCACGCCAGAAATCACCGGAAATTTTCGGAATGCGCCGGCCTGCCTCGGGGTCATGATAGCCACCGCATCTACTGGAACGGTCCCGGGGCACCGCATGTAGACGCCGCCGGCGCCGGTCGGCTGGAAGAACTCAGGGCTATCAACGACAGCTGTCAGCCCTGGGGCGAAAGAATATTCCACGCCGAAGTCCCCCACGGTGCCAGGGTACGGACCGGAATTACTGATCAGATTACCTGCGCCTATCCCTGCATTTATATAGTTCGACGTCAAGGGCGTGCCGGCGCTAAGGATAATGTTTCCAGCGGTATCCTTGATGCTCAGCCCTCGCGCATCAATCTTTTCGGCTGTAACTGAGTCTGCCGCCAGCGCCTGTGTTGCCACCGTGCCCGGCACCAGCAAATTGCCGTTCAGAACAGTATCCGAGCTCTCCCAGGCGCCATTGACATAAAACTTCGTCACCGCATGCGTCGCGTCATACAAGGTCACCACGTCGCGGTTGATCGGCGCGCCATAGCCGGCACGGCCCAACTCGTACACGGCCGAGGCATCCGACCACGTTGAATATCCAGGCGCCGCCACCGTGACGGTGCCGCGCTGGCCAGTAGCACCATCGGCGGCCAGGCGCGCCGCGGCGGCCCATTCGCCTGGGGCGATGTCGTCGGTCGCCGTGCGCGATGCGGCCGTAGCACCTGAGGTGAACAGGTACGCACCGCCCGTCGTCGGCACCTGGGCCGACCAGCCATTGTTCAGGCCTGTCAGTGCGCCTGTGGCAAACGTGAACGTGCACGCCGCACTCGGTAGTGCCGGCGCGATGTTGGTGGCGCCGCGCTGGTAGATGCGCACGGGTGCCACGTTCAAACCGTCGGTGCCGTCCTTGGCCAGTTGCACCGCCGCCGACCATTCATTGGCGGCGATATTGTCCGTGGCATTGCGCGAACTGGCTGCTGCCACGCGCACGTACAGCGGCGCCGTGCCGGCAGGGATGTTCTTCGACCAGCCATTGGCCAGATCGTTGCCGGCCGGCGTCGTGATGGCCCCCGTGGCGAAGGTAAAGATAACGTCGCCCGGAGAGTCAACGGGTGCCGCAGCGGCGCGCTTGTAGGCGAAGGCCTGGCCCGTGTTCAATCCGGCCAGGCCGGTATCGCCATTGACGCCGTCGAAGACCTTGCTGACCATGTAGTTGGCGATGTAATCGACACCAAATTCACGGATGCGTGCCTGCACCAGCGCCGTATCCGTAGTCATGCTGGCAAAATCGACCGTGGCCACGTTGCCGTTCACCCGCAACGCCGTGCCGGCGGATACCGAAAAGACGATATCGCCCACCACATTGACGGGCTTGGCGGTGATGGCGATCGAGCCGGGCGCGCCGGCGCCGGCGCTGTTCACGCGAAAGACGGGCGTACTGGCGGACATCAGGAGCGCCTTGCCATCGGCCGTCGTGCTGAAGCGCTCCGCCGTCGCCTGCAGCAGCGTATCGCGTTCCCCCACTATGGCGCTCATGCCAGCACCCCCACCGTCACTCGGCCGGTCAGCCAGAAGCGCGACAGCAGTACCACCACGCCCGGCACGCCGTCCTGCAAGCCAAAGCGTTCAGCGCGCAGTTGTACGGGCTGTCCCAGTTCCAGCATCATCATCTCGGGTTCTCCATCGAATTCGTAAATGGTGCGCGGTACCTTGCTCAAGGCCAGGCGCCGCTGCGCTTCCGCGCGGGCATCGGCCCGCGTCTTCAGGCACGTATCGATCTGCACCGGGTCGTCGCTCAAGCGGTAACGCGTGCGCACCGCCGCGTCGACCACCGTCTCCGTCAGCCATTCGGTGGCATACAAATCTGCATGCGCGGGCGGTATGCTGGTCGTCAGGCCAGCCTGCGGCGTCCAGTTCCGGTCAAAACCGATCTTCACGGCGGCCGTCACCGGCAGGCGCTGCGCGGGACGCAGCGAGCGTTCGCGCATCTGCTCCGGACCGATCACCACCGGCACGCCGGCGGCCGGCAGCGCGATCTGCACCAGGCGCAGCTGGCCGGTGCGCGACATGATCGCCTGGGCGCCCACGCTGGCCGCCAGTTGCTGGATGGCCTGCGCCTGGTTCGTACGGTCAGCAACATACAGCCCCACCGGCTGCGGGTGGGACGCGTCGAAGGCGGCCAGGTTGTCCAGGTCCAGGTCCGCCAGGGCAAAACGGTCGGCCGCCTTGCCGTAGGCCGTAGCGATACGCTGCACCAGCGGCGCGATGCGCGGCGCATAGCCGCCGCCCTTGTCGCCCTGTACGCTGGCCGTGATCGTGGTGGAAAACGGATCGGTAGTCAGGTTGAAGCGGCCCGCCTGGTCATTCAAGGCCACGGCAATCGGCTTGCCATTGGTGCGCACTTCAAACGTCGATTCGACCGCGCCAAGAAAACCGTATTCCAGCGTGGCGGGATTGGTCAGCAAGGGCGTCACGTTGTGGCACTCGCCAAACGATATCGGCAGGATGGCGTCCTTGTTCGGCGTCGTGCCACCCAGCTTCGCCTCGGAGATCGGCGTATTCAGGCGCTGCAGCTTGTCGCGCAGTACCAGGTTGACCGACTCGCGCCCCGCACTGGCCACGTCGGCGATGATGCCGTCAAAGACCAGCTGGAAGTCGGCGCGCGGCCAGGACGGATCACCTGCCCAGGCCTTGATCGGCCGGTTCATCCAGACATCATCCAGCCAGCCATCGAGCGCGCCGTCGGCGTTATCGAGTTCGATATCGCCGCCCGACAGCCCGGCCTCGCCGGACAGGCTGACCTGTTCCGTGAAGGCCAGGCCGCCCTTGGCTAGCGGCTGGTAGGCGGTATTCGCCGGCACTTCGCGCGGCCCGGTGATGTAGGGCCGCGAAGCGATATACCGCGTCACCTCGCTGCCGGCCACGTTCACTTGCGCCTCGATCAGCACCATGCGGATGGCCGACGGGCTTTGCAGCCAATCCTGAAATTGCGCATCGGTCATGCGTACTCTCCTTTCACTGCATTGGCCCAGGCGGATGCCCGGGACGATTTATCCACGCCATCGACCACCGTCCTGGCGGCGCTGGCATTCGATTCAAAGGTGGCCTGGATGGTGGCGCCCGTCTGCGCCCGCTGGTCGGCGCGCAAACCTTCCAGCTCCACGCGCATGGCCTGGTTGTCTTCGCGCAGGCCGCGGATTTCGGCCACCAGTACATCGGAGCCGACGTTCGCCGCCGACGAGTAGCGCACGGGGTCGAAGACGGCCGGCGCTTCCACCGCTGCTTCGCCAAAGGAGGCGGCGACAGACATGCCGGCAGCAGGCGCAAAGCGCATGCCACCCGTGACATCGGTCTGCCCGCCTGCCCGCAACGCAGCACCCAGCGCATCGACCGCCTGCTGGATGCCGACCGCCGTCTTGTTCAGGTTGATCAACTGCCCCACTTGCATATCGAGTGCCGTCAGTTGCTTCTGCGCATCATTCAACTGTGTTCCGGTGACCGCAGCCAGCGCCGCCAGCTCGGCCTGGACCCTGGCCGCATCGGCGGCATAGCTCGCGCTTGCAGCGTTCACGACCTGGCTGGCCGTCAAATACGCGGTGGCAGTACCTGTCAGCGCCGACTGCGCCGCCGCATCGCCCGTCTTCGCCTTGGCCAGCGTCTCTTCATACTGACGCTGCGCCTCTACCATCTTCTGCATCGGCGTCAAGGTCGACAGGTTGCCCAGCAACAGAGAATCCTTGAAGGTGCGGATGCCGTCGCCAAACGATTTCAGGCGCTCGATGGTGGACTTGAGGGCCGAAGACTCCGTTTCATAGGCAGTTGCAATATCCTGCCGCGCCTGCAACTGGTCATACAAGGCCAGGTTAGCGGCATCGACCGCTGTACGCTCCCTGGCACGCAATTGCGCCGTAGTCATCGTCATCTGGTCAAGCTTTTCCTGCATACCCTTGCGCTCGTCGGCAATACTCTGTTCCGACCTGGTCAGGCTTTCCGTCGCAGCATGCGTCTTCGCGAACGCATCGGCCAATGCCATCAGGCCCGCATACTGGTCGGCCCCCGTCTTGGTAGCCAATGCGCCGGAATTGACCAATTGCAATACCGTGTCCTTGAACTGCGCTCGCGTAGTCACACTCGCATAGCCCAGGGCCGCCATCTGTTCCGTCACGTGTTTTTGCACGGGCGCCAGACGCTCGGCTTCGGTCAGATAGTTTTCGGCAAAGAATGCAGTCCGATTGCCCAGTGCTTCCACGCCGCCGGCAGCCTTGACCAGCTGCTCGCGTGCCGCCAGGGACGCCACGCCAACGGCGCCGAATGCCTGCTGCGATGTGCTGCCCAGGGTAGCCAGCATGGCATCGACGACCGCGTAGTTGCCCGCCAGGCGCTGCAGCGCAGCGCTGGCCGATTCGCCCTTCTGGCTCAGTTGCGACAGCGATGGCACCAGTTCCTTTGCCATCGCATCGCCGACGCCGGTAAAGAAATCGGCAATGGCTTTCTGGTTCGCGGCGTCATCCTTGGTCATGACGATATTGAGCGACTGCGTGCGCGTGGCCAGGCTATCCGTGTTGACGCCCAAGGTGCTGGCGAAAGCGCCCGTCACCGCCTTCATCTGCGCATACGTATCGCCAAGCGAGGCCGCCAGCTCGGCATCGACTTCAGAGCGGTCGGTACCTTTTTTATTCTTGCGGAAAAGGCCGCCCTTCTGGGTCCAGTTCGAATAACTCTCACCCGTAAAGCCATCGGCACCGAGGTTGCCCGAAATACCGGCACTGCTGACCTTTTTCTCGCCCATGCCGAACAGGCGGTTCGCTGCTCCGCCCAGCAAGCCGCCCACCAGCGCGCCCACGGCAGTACCTACCACCGGGAAAACGCTGCCAACGACAGCTCCGATCGCCGTGCCAGCATTGACGATGCCATTACGGCCGTACTCCCCTGAAATCATCTTGCCGCCATATACTCCGCCCATGACGCCGGCGGCAACGCTTGCCGCCGCACCGGCACCGGTGGCGAATGCGCCATTGGCCCCGGCCGTGTAAGGAGTGCCTTGCAGCATGCTCATGCCACGCTGCACGCCATTGGCCACCGATGTACCAATACCGGAAAGTCCGCTGGATAGTGAATCGTAGATGCCCTTCGCCGAACTCAGGAACGACTGGATGCCCCCGCCGTTGGCCAAACTGCCCTGTGCCTGCGCCGCGCCCGGATTCAGGAATGAGGCAAAGCCGGCCGCGATGGGCGACATGATCGGTTGCAACACGAGGTTGTTGAACATGCTCTTCAACTTATCCTTGAACATGGTCGCCAGGTTCTTGCCGCCTTCGAAGCCGTTCATGAACGCGTCAGTCAGCGACTTTTCGATATCCTTGGCGCTGGCGGCCCAGTCATCGGAGGCCTTCTTGGCCGCAGCGGCAGACGCTTCCTTGGCGGCCAGTTCTTCCGTCGCCTTCATGCTGCGCTGCTTGGCATCGATCAAGGCATTCAAATACTCAATCTGGGCCGCGTTTTCCTTGCCCACCGCCAGCGCGGCGCGCTGTTCCTTCAGCAGCGCCATTTCGTTTTGCGCGATGGCGGTCTTGCTCATGCCATACACCGCCACCAGCTTTTCGCCAGCCTCGGCTTCCTTGACGGCATCGGCGACGGCCTGCGTCCGCGTATCGGACAGCGCTTTCGCGTCTGCCAGCGCCTGCTCGGTCACAGCCTTGGCTTGCTTGCCCACCTCGATCTCATCGACGCGGGCCTGTATCCCCTTGCGCGCAACCTCGAATCCTGCCTGCTGCGACGCGGTCACTTTGTTCGTCCGATCCGCCAGGAGTTCCTTCAACTGATAATCGTACTTTTGCGCCTCGTTCATCTCGGCATAGCCGGCAGCTTCGCGCTTCAGGTCGCGGGACTTGCCGCGCATCTCATTCATCATGGATTCGAAAGGCGTGGGCGGAGCGGGAAGCGATGGCGCGCCTGTACCAGTTCCACCCTGCGGTTTACCCGACGCACCTTGCTGCTCTAGCTGCTTGAGCTTGCCGCGCACCATATCCAGTTCGCCCTGCAGCCTTGCCAGGTTGCTGTCCACCCCGGCCTTGTCCAGGGACTGGTATTTTCCCGTGCGATTGCGCACGGCATCCATTTCCGTCGAAATCTCCAGCATGCGTTCGCCAGCCGGGGTATTCAGTCCTTTCTCCGACACGCCCAGCTTTGCCAGCTCATTGCGCTTTGCAAGCTGGACCATCTGCTTGTCGAGTTCAGCAACGATTTCCTTGGTACTCTTGCGCATGGGTTCTACGGCTTTCTCCGCATTGTCCTTCGAAGAACTCCCCCACATGGCCCAGGCAGTTGCGCCCAAGCCCAGCACCGTGACAATCAAGCCGATCGGGCCGCCCAGGAAGGCCAACGCACCGCGCAAAACGCCAGCGGTAACGGACGCGGCACGCATTGCCGCTGTCTGCGCCACCAATGCGCCAGCATGGGCTTCGGCGGCAACTGCGGCACGGGCTTGTGCCGGAATCAGGCCATTGGTGGTCAGCGCCAGCGCCACGTCGGCCTGGCTGGCGCGTATCGTCGCTTGTAATTCAGCAACACGTGCGGTCGCCAGTGCAGAGGTGGCGGCGGTCGCCGTCACGTCGGCATTCGCCGCCGCCAGGGTGGATGCCAGCAAGGCCCGGTTGGCCGTGACCTTGCTATACGTAGCCACGACGACGCCGGCAGCCCAGGAACCAAATTTCGCGGTGGTCAGCGTTTCGAGCACGCCAACGACCAGGGTCAGGTTATTCGACAGAAATTCGAGGCCGCTCGTCATCAGGCGCACGGCGCCGGTCGACTCCGCCTGTCTCGCCGTGAATTCCATCACGTTGTTGCTCAAGACGGTAAAGCTGCCACCGATGGTTTCGAACTGCACAGCTTCCTTGCGCAACTCGCCCAGCGCATTTGGCAGCGCGACGGCCATCACGTCGGCAGTGATCAATCCTGCGCCAGCAAGCCCGGCGAGCGCTTCTTTCGACACGCCCAGGCCGGCGGCCATGGCCGCCATGACTTCGGGCGCAGCCTGGCTGATATCGTTAAATTGCTGGCTGCTCAGGGCGCCATCGGCGAAGGCGTCGGACAGCCCCTTGAAGGCGGTGGCGGAATCTGCCGCCGAGGCGCCGCTGATCTTGACGCCAAGATTGAGCGCCTCGGTGATGCCGGCCACTTCGGCCTGGCTGATGCCCAGTTTTTTGGTCGCATCGTTCATTTGGGCATACAACCCTGCCGTGGCGGCAAGGTCTGTCTGCCCCGAGGCGGCAATGCGCTTGACATTGTCGTACGCCTCGCCATATTCCTGCGTCGAACTGGTCGACATGCGCAGTTGCGCTGTCAGTTTCGTATATTCATCAGACAGTTTGACGATCTGGCCAATATTGTTGGAAATACCCAGGTTGGAGAGGATCTCCGTGTATTTTTTCGTGACATCTTCGAGTTTGAAAGTCGACTTGGCAGCCCGCTCGCTGGCCTCGCGCATGCGTTCCAGGTCATCTGCCGCGATGCGCACATTGAGCGTATCGATGCGTATCTGTAATGTTTCAATTTCAACGGTCATAATTTACCCATAAAAAAAGCCACCGCAAAGGTGACCGTGCAATCGAGGCCACCTGCGCGACGGCTGTTGTGTTTTCCGTGTCACCTCTGCTGTAAAAATCAGGGCAAAACCAGGGCTAAGGCGAACTGTTTTGATGGGAGATATACGCTGCATCAAGCTGATCGACCAGCTCCTCTTCCCAAACCGCCAGACGGATACGATGCCGCAGTTGCCATGCCAGGATATCCAGGCTGCTCAAGGGATTGACCGCCATGCCGTTTTGCCGCTTGCGGCTCATCTGCACGAAAAACTGCCACACATGCGCCAGTTCAAACGGCAGTTGCGCGCGAACGGGAGCCTGCGGCTCCCGGTAGAGTGGATGGCGCTTGGCGGCATCCAGGTGCTCGCCTTTCGCATTGCCATCAGCCGCCTTTGCCGAACGCTCGAACTGTTCCTCGGCAAAGAGCAGCAAGGCGGCGGTTAGACCGTCAAAAAATTGCCGTCCGCCTCGAGTGCGGCCAGCACTTTTTCCTGCCAGGACGGCATTTTTTCAAAAATCGCCTTCAGCAAAGCCGGGGAAGGCTGTACCGGGACGCCCTTGTCGACGAAACCAGGCATGCCCACCACCACCGCGATGGCGATCTTCATGTTGCGGTTTTCCGCCAGGTCATACAGTTCCGCGGCGCCTTCGTCGGTCTTCGCGTCGATTTGCTTGCTTTTTTGCACCGAGCGCTTGATCGCCACCACCGACGTTTCGCGAATCACGGCACGGTACTGGTCGGAATTTTTGCTGACAATTTCAAAGCCCGCCTTGTGCGCGCCGTCTTCGTCAAACAACACCGACACCAGGTGCACCTGATCCACCGATTTGTTGCCATCATTCAACAGGGAAATATCAAAACCAGCCGAGGCGATCATTTGTGCGTTGTTCATATGTATTTGCTTTCTTGATTGAGGTAAAAGTAAAAAGGCCGCCATCAGGCGGCCCCGGGTCAAGCGTCAGCCGCTTACAGCGCGCTGTCCTGGATGGTCAAGGTGGTCGCTTCGTGCTGCGCGTCCGCGCCCTTGTAGCGCAGGACGTCGAAGGCGCAGGTGACGATCTTGTTTTTCTCGCCGTCGTCGATCTTGGCCGAGGTGATCTTGATGCGGCCCATGGCCAGCGCCAGCACGTCGGCGGCCGGCGCGGTGCCCGACGCCATGGCGTAGGCCAGCGGGATTTCCGTCTCGGACTTGAAGTAGTCGAGGTAGGTGGCGTCCTGCAACAGCACCGTGAACTGGCCCGAGCCCATCACCTTGCCGCGCGAGGCGGCCGTGGCGTACTTCGAGCCGATCACCGGGTCGACCTTGACCTGGCCGTCCAGCGAAACTGACATGCCGGTGCAGATCTGCGACGGGATGCCGTTCACCGACAGCATGGCCGTGGCGCCCGAAAACTTGCCGGAGCCAGGTGCGGCCAGCGGCGCGGGGAAGTACGGCACGGCCGTGGTCGGGCCTTCCGCCTTGCCCATCAGGGTGAAGTCCAGGCTGGTGATGCCGTTCGGCTGCACGGCGATATCCATCTTGCTGACCAGCTGGTCGATGAAGCTGCGGTGCACGCCGATCTTCGGGTCCTGCACTTCGGCCGTGAACCAGTCGGTGGTATGGCCCGTCAACGGGGTGAAGCTGCGCTTGCCCACGGCCGCCACGCCGACCGAGTCGCCGGCCGCCTTGACGATCATCGCCGAGCCGTCCATGAACTGGCCATTCAGGTTGGTGGCCGTCACCGACGTGACGAAGAAATTCTTCGCGTTGTTGGCGGCGGCCGGCGCCGTCATGCCGGTGATGCGCACCACGCTGCCGGCGCGGAAGCCTTCGCTCAGCCAGGAACCGGCACTGCGCGTCAGGCCGGAGGCTGCCGCGGCGATGGTGGTTTGTGCGGCAGCCACGCCGCCTGCCGTGAAGTCGCGGCGCAGCAGCGCCGCCATCAGCGGTGCATACGTGCCGCACGCCGCTTCGGCCTTGATGGCGCCCGTGGTGCGGAAATTGCCCAGGCGGGTATCGCCCTGCTGCTGACTGGCGTCGATTTCGGCGCTCGCGTATTTGTCCGCTTCCGTGTCGAAAGTGGCTGTGACGCGGGGATAAATCTGGCCGCCGCCGGCGGCGGCCTTGCTGCCTTCGGCGCTTTGTTTGCTGATAACGATCAAGCTGTCGATGCCGTTTGCTGTCGATGCCATAAGTAATACCTTTCGTGGGATGAAAAAAAAGACCGCATCTGCGGTCTTGAGGGGGGAACTGCCGATAATCAGGAAACGAAAAAGCCCGCACGCGGTGAGGCGGCGGGCTGGCGTCCGGATGGCGCGGGGCCATACCGGACGGAAGGTGGGCGAAGGGGCCATGAAGGCCGTTCGCTGCGCTGAGTTCCCCTATCGGTGTCGCGCCTTGGGCGCGTCTATTACGAGTGGAGAAGCATGTGGTGTACTGCGGTGCTGCCGGTGTTGCTGTTGCTGCGTGATCGAGACTCTATTGTAGGGGCGTTTTTTCCAGTGCCAGGCATATTGCAAAAAATTTGTCAGTGGCCGAGGCGGCGCATGGCGCGGGCGCCGTGCGACTGGAAGATGCCTTCCAGTTCGCTGACCATATCCTTGATGCGTTCGAGCTCGAAGCCGCCGGAGCAGCTGATGGCCGCTTCGCCGGCGCCGTGGCAAGCCTTGCAGACGACAGGCGCGCCGGCCTGCATGGCAGCGACGACGCCCGTGCCGTGGCAGACCTTACATTTACTGTCGAGCCAATGCGCGAGCGACGCTTCGGCAACGCGGCGGTACAAGGTATTGGCCGCCTGCGCATCCCAGGCCGTCTGCGCCTTGACCCAGCGCCGCGCGCGGCCCTTCTGCGTCACGGCAGCCGTCCAGGCGCGCAGCAACTGCGCCAGGTTGCCCGCATTGCCTTCGAACAGGCGGCTGACGGTGCCGTCCGCATACTTGACGCGGCACAGCAAGGCACCCATGTCGCCCGCCAGCGCGGCCGCCGCGATAACATCCAGGTCGTGGTGGACGGCATCGTCGCGCAAGTTCTGCGACGACAGCGATGCGATGAATTTTTCTGCAAACCCCATGATTTCTCCTCGTTGATACTAATCGTTATTCTGTGCCGGGCCAAACAGCGCCGCCACCAGCGGATCGCGGTGCGCCGTGCCGCGTGCCCAGCTGGCCGTGCGTCGCACTTGCGGCGGCAGTTCGGCCCAGCCATCGACCTCGTCATCCTGCTCGCCCAGCGCGTACAGGGCGGGCCGCTGGCGTCCCGGTTCCGTGCAATGGCGCTGCGCCAGGTGGATCTGTCCCATGCCGCACATGTGGCGCAAATAGCGGCTCATGGTGCCTGCATCGAGTCCCAGCAAGGCGGACAATTGCGCCGCGCTGGCCTGGCCCTGCTCGCGAATGTACTGCGCGATGCGGGCGATATGCAGCTGCGACTTTTTGCTGCGTCCCTGTAACTGGCGCCCCTGCCGCGGCGCCGCCCTGCTTTCAACCAACTGACTGCTGTTCAACATCTGCCTGACCTCCCGTGGTGTCGCCAACCGGCAGACGCTGTAGTGCGTTTGCGACAGGCAACGAGTGGACTTTATCAATCGCTAATGTTAAAGTCAAGCATTTGGTAATTTATCAAACGGTAAATTTCAGGTTTAATGTGGAGATGAATATGTATCAATACAGACGCGACCGCCTGCTGGCCCTGATCCGCGAGCACTACGACAACACGCGCAAGAAAATTTCCGACGTCAGCGGCTGGAGCGAGGCACGCATCTCGCAAATCCTCTCGCCCACCTACCGCGAGGGCCGCGCCTTCAGCGAAAAGATCGCGCGCAAGCTGGAAGCGGACCTGCAGTTGGACAGCATGTACTTCGACCAGGGTGCGGCACCGGACCAGGTGACCATGGCCGCGCGCGCGCTGGCAGGCGTGCAGGCCGTGGTGGTGGAAGATGGCGAGGATGAACGCTTCTACCCGATCCGCAAGGTGAAACTGCGCCTGTCGGCAGGCATCACGGGCTTTGCCATCGAACCGGAAACGCACGACGGCAGTACCATCAGCGTGCCGCGCAGCTGGGTCGAGCGCAATGGCTACCATCCTGAAAAACTGGTGGCGATCAAGGTCAAGGGCGAGAGCATGGAGCCGGCCCTGTACGAGGACGACGTGGTGATCATCAATACGGCGGACAACCGGCCAGCCGACGGCATTGTGTTCGCCATCAATTATGAAGGCGAGCCGGTGGTCAAGCGCATGGCGCGCGATATCGGCGAATGGTGGCTGACGTCGGACAACCCCGACCAGCGCAAATACCATCGCAAGCTGTGCCGCGGCAATGAATGCCTGATCGTCGGCAGGGTCGTGCGCAAGGAAAGCGACCGGATTTGAAAGCGAAGTTTATCGATTGATAAACTTCGCTTGCTTCCTGGCACTTACGCCAGCGCCGCCTGGATCTGCTGCAGCGATGCCGGGTCGTCCATCGACGTCAGGTCGCCCGGGCTGCGCCCTTCGCAGATGGCCTGGATCGAACGGCGCAGCAGCTTGCCCGAGCGCGTCTTCGGCAGCTGCGACACGAACAGCACGCGCGCAGGCCGCGCCACGGCGCCCAGCTGGCGATCGACGACGGCCATCACTTCGCGCTCCAGCACCGCTTTCGCTTCAACGCTGTCGAAACCGCGCGGATCCTTCAGGATCACGAAAGCCATCGCCACCTGGCCTTTGAGCTTGTCTTCCACGCCCACCACCGCCACTTCCGATACATTCGGGTGGCTGGTGATGCTTTCCTCGATTTCGCGCGTGCCCAGGCGATGGCCGGCCACGTTGATCACGTCATCGGTGCGGCCCAGAATAAAATAATAGCCATCCGCATCGCACAGGCCCCAGTCGAAGGTGGAATACACTTGCCGGCCGCTGAAAGTGGACCAGTAGGTGTCGACGAAACGCGCATCGTCGCCGTACACCGTTTGCATGCAGCCCGGCGGCAGCGGGCCTTCCAGTACCAGCACGCCCTTCTCGTTGGCGGCGCACTCCTCGCCCGTCGCTTCGTTGAGCAGCTTGACCTGGTAGCCGTACATGGCCAGGCCGGGGCTGCCCAGGCGCGTCGGGGTATCGGCCACGCCTTTCGCCACCGAGAGAATCGGCCAGCCCGTCTCCGTCTGCCAGTAGTTGTCGATGATGTCCACTTTCAGTTCATCGGCGATCCACTGCGAGGTGGTTTCGTCGAGCGGCTCGCCCGCCAGGTACAGCGCCTTCAGGGAAGACAGGTCATATTTGCGCATCAGTTCCACCGGGTGCTTGCGCAGCACGCGGATGGCCGTCGGTGCCGAGAACATGCGCGTGACCCTGTATTTTTCAACGATGCTCCACCAGATGCCCGCATCGGGGCAGATGGGCAAGCCTTCGTACAGGATGGTGGCCATGCCGGCGATCAGCGGGCCGTACACGATGTAGGAATGGCCCACCACCCAGCCGATATCCGAGGTGGCAAAGAAGGTTTCGCCGGGCTTGCCGCAGAAGTTGTACTGCATCGACGATGCCAGCGCCACCGCGTAGCCGCCCACGTCGCGCTGCACGCCCTTCGGTTTGCCCGTCGTGCCCGAGGTGTACAGCACATACGACGGCTCGTTCGATTCGAGCCAGGCGACGGGCACCTGCGCGTCCATGTGCTGCTCGCGCAGGGCCGCGTAGTCGACGTCGCGGCCGGGCGTCAGTTCCATCGGCACGAGATGGCGGTCGACCAGCAGCACCTGCCGCGGCTTGTGCGCGGCGATGCGGATGGCTTCGTCGAGCAGCGGCTTGTAGGCTATCGCCTTGCCATTGCGCGAGCCGGCATCGGCGGAGAACACCAGCTTGGGCTGCGCATCGTCGATGCGGCTGGCCAGGCTGTTGGCGGCAAAGCCGCCGAACACGACGGAATGCACGGCGCCGATACGCGCGCAAGCAAGCATGGCAAACGCCGCCTCGGCGATCATCGGCATGTAGATCAATACGCGGTCGCCCTTGCCCACGCCCAACGCCAGCAGGATGGCGGCGCAGCGCTCCACTTCGCGCTGCAGCTCGCGAAAGCTGTAGCTGCGCTCGGTATTGGTCTCGGTGGAAATGGCGATCAGCGCGGCGGCATCGCCCTGGCTTTCCACCCAGCGGTCAACGGCGTTGTGGCACAAATTCGTGGTGCCTCCGACGAACCATTTGGCGAATGGCGGACGGGAATAATCGAGCACTTGCGAAAACGGGATGTTCCAGTCGATCTTGTCCGCTTCCTCGCGCCAGAAAGCGTCAGGTGTGTCGATCGAGCGTTGGTAAAATGCTGCGAAATTCATGTCTCCTCCGGTAGTCGTGCAACCTTGTATCGGGCTTGGGCGAACTGGTTTGGCCTTGATATGTGGACTATCTGCTTGCGTGCTGCTGGCTATTATTTATCTGTTGGTCCATCCTCCAAAGGTCTTGCGAACAGTTTTTTGGAGAAAAGGAACATCTGCGGCTGTGCTGCCACGCAGGCGCTTCGCTCGGCCGCGATCCTGTCGCGATTCGCCGCCAGCGTGGCACCGGTCAGGGGCATGCCGAACTGGCCATCCACCGGGGCGCCTTCCTTTTGCGTCATCACGCGCAGCATGACGATATCGCCCAGTGCCTTCTTGAAGTGTCCAGCTTCCCAGTACCAGCGCGTACTGCCATCGCGCTGTTTTTCAGCAGGGATCATCTCGCAGTTGTAGCTGCCAAAGCCGCTGAAATCGGTCACGCTGATGCGCGCCGATGGATACTGTTTCTTGACGGCGGCCACCTCCAGCACAACCTGCCGTTTCCACTCGTCGAACAGGGGCCACAGGCCTGCCCCTTCGAACAGGGTAAGCATCTGTGCGTGATACGGATAGATCACCAGTTTGACATCGGCCTGCGTGGCCGCCATCGCCAGCAAGAAGTCGTGCAGCGATTGAAAATCGCCGTCGGCAAAATCGGTCGTCGACATTTTGACAAATCGAGCGGCACTTTTCTGTGCCCGATGCTTGAACACCTTGTAATAGCCATCGCGGACCACTTGCGCGCCATAGTCCAGCGCGGGATTGAGGCCGCTCGGCGCCATGGTGAACGCCGCCCTGTCATGCTGTATCAGCGGAGTCTTCACGGCGTCCTTCACCGAGGCCAGAGAAAACAAGGTATCGAAACGCCAGAATCCGGCAACATGGCCGGACGGCGCCTCTGTACGCGCCGGCGGCGCGATGGCCGGCTTCAGAAAGTCGATGAACTCAAGTCCCACGATCACCGTCCCCGGCTTGATGCCTGCCTGCGACAATTGCGCGAACTGGCTGATGGCCGTGGCCATGCCGGTGCCGGGAATGCCCATGTTATAGCCGGCGCCGTGTAGCGGGCCAAATGCAGCGGCACGTGGATCGAAACCTATCTCCGCGCGCGAATTGCCCAGGATGATGAAGCGCGGCTGCAGGCGCAGCGCGTGTTCGTGCTTGATCTGGCTCTGGTAGCGTTGCAGGCCAGGCTTGACGGCGTTGAAATTGTCGCGCCTGACCGCGCCATACAGATTGTAGGGGTCGACAATGTACACAAAGGCGCATATCAGGCATGCGCAGGATAGCAGCACCAGCACCAGAATGGACAGATATCGGCCGTACGATGGTCTTGTCATTTCACCGATCCCCATCAGAACTGAAAATACAGGAAATCGGCAGGCCGGTTCAGGGCCAGGATGCCCGCCAGCGCCAGCAGCGCGATGGCGGCCGCCCACGCAGGCGAGGCGCGCCACGTCAGCAGGCGCGCCATGTCCCGGCTTGCCGTTCCTGCAGTGCGCGCACGCCGGAAATCCAGCGCCGGTTCGCAGCGGCGCATGATCTGCTGCGTGTTCGGAAAGGCAAAGGCCAGCAGCGCGGCGACGGCTATCCACGCCCAGGTCTCGACGAACAGACGTCCACCGCCCAGATAAAACGTCGTGCCTATCGTCTCCAGCAGATGCTGCAGCGACGGCACGCGGCTGGCCAGCACATCGGGCACGGCCACGCCATAGCGGCCCGCCATACCCTGCAGGATCGTCCATGACGTCGCCATGTCCGGGGCGCGGAAAAAGACCCACGCAACGCTGACGGCGGCAAAGGTGATCAAGGTGGCGATGATCTTCCAGGCGCGACTATCGAGCGGCAGATGCAGCCGCCGTGCAGCCGCGCTCCAGGCCTTGTGGATGGCCAGGTAGGCGCCATGCAGCGCACCCCAGACGAGAAAATTCCATCCGGCGCCATGCCACAAGCCGCCCAGCACCATGGTGATCATGAGGTTCAGGTAGCGCCGCGCCGGCCCGCAGCGCTTGCCACCCAGCGGAATATACAGGTAATCGCGCAGGAAACGCGACAGCGTCATGTGCCAGCGGCGCCAGAATTGGGCGATATTGCGCGATTTATAGGGCGAGTCGAAATTGAGCGGCAGCCGCACGCCGAACAGGCGTGACAAGCCGATGGCCATGTCGGAATAGCCGGAAAAATCAAAGTACAGCTGGAAGGTGTACGCCAGCACCCCGCCCCAGGCGAGCAGCAGCGAAGGTTCGGCTGGGGCATCGAACAGCGGCGCCGCATACGGGCCGACATTGTCGGCAATTAACACTTTTTTTGCCAGGCCGATGAAAAAGATCGTGCTGCCGATAGCGATGTTCCGGGCCGAGAGCCTGAATATCCGCCTGTCGGCAAACTGCGGCATCATTTCCTTGTGATGCAATACAGGGCCGGCGATCAGGTGAGGGAAATAGGTAACGAACAGCAAATAATGGACAAAGCGGCTTTCCTGCGCCTTGCCCTGGTAGGTATCGACCAGGAAGGCGATCTGGGTAAACGTAAAGAACGAGATCCCGATAGGCAGCACCACGTGCAGAGCGGGCAGCGGCTGCGCCAGCAATTGCGCCAGGCTGGCCACAAAGAATCCCGCATACTTGTAATAGGCGAGCAGCCCCAGGTTGGCGGCAATGGCCACGATCAACAGGCCCTTGCGGTGGCGGATGCGTCCTGGCCCAAGCAGGGCGGCGCTGCCGTAATTGAAGAGAATGGAGCCGAGCAGCAGCGGCAGGTAGCGGTAATCCCACCAGCCATAGAAAAACAGCGAGGCGCAAGCCAGCCAGGCCGCAGCCCACAACTGGCTGCGCCGTCCCAGGATGAAAAATCCCGCCACCGTGATGGGCAGATACGCAAACAGGAAGACGTAGGAGTTAAATAGCATCAATTCACCCGTCGGGAAGCATGGAAGGTCGCCGCCGCATGCGCATCGCGGCCGGCGCTCCCCCATTTTCCTTGTCGCTCAATTTCTTTGCTAGCAGAAATATCAACTGATCTGCATGCGCATTCGCCTGCTTGGCCTTAAAACGCGTCGCCGGGAATGCGCACGAACCCTTCCATCAGCACGCGCGCGCTGCGGCTCATGATGGCCTTGGTGACGCTCCATGCGCCATCGGCCAGCGCCGCTTCCGCGCCCACCATCAGGGTGCCGGACGGATGGCCGAAGCGCACGCTGGTTTTTTCGCCGCCGCCCGCCGCCAGGTTGACCAGGGTGCCGGGGATGGCTGCCGCCGTGCCGATGGCGACAGCGGCCGTGCCCATCATGGCGTGGTGCAGCTTGCCCATGGACATGGCGCGCACCAGCAGGTCGATATCGCCCGCGTCCACCTGCTTGCCGCTGGACGAGACATAGCCGGCCGGCTTGGCGACAAACGCGACCTTCGGCGTGTGCTGGCGTTTCGCCGCCTCGTCGAGATGCGCGATAAGGCCCATGCGCAGCGCGCCATGCGCGCGGATGGTCTCGAAACGGGCCAGCGCGGCAGGGTCGCCATTGATGGCGTCCTGCAGTTCCGTGCCCGTGTAGCCGATGGCGTCCGCGTCGACAAAGATCGTCGGGATGCCGGCGTTGATCATGGTGACTTTCAGGCTGCCGATGCCGGGCACGTCGAGGTCATCGACGAGGTTGCCAGTAGGGAACATGGCGCCACCGCCCCCCTCTTCCTCCGCGGCCGGATCGAGGAATTCCAGTTTTACTTCGGCGGCCGGAAAAGTCACGCCATCGAGTTCGAAGTCGCCCGTTTCCTGTACTTCGCCATGTGTCATGGGGACATGGGCGATGATGGTCTTGCCGATATTGGCTTGCCAGATGCGCACCGTGGCCATGCCGTCTCGCGGCACGCGGGCGGCGTCCACCAGTCCGCTGGCGATGGCGAACGAGCCGACGGCGGCCGACAGGTTGCCGCAATTGCCGCTCCAATCGACAAAAGGCTTGTCGATGGAGACCTGGCCGAACAGGTAGTCGACGTCGTGCTCCGGCTTGCTACTTTTTGCCAGGATCACCGTCTTGCTGGTACTCGACGTGGCGCCGCCCATGCCGTCGATCTGCTTGCCGTACGGGTCGGGGCTGCCGATGACGCGCAGCAGCAGCGCATCGCGCGCCGCGCCCGGCACTTGCGCGCTGGCGGGCAGGTCCTGCAGGCGGAAGAACACGCCCTTGCTGGTGCCGCCGCGCATGTAGGTGGCGGGGATCTTGATTTGGGGGATGTGAGTCATGGTCTGTCCGAAAGTAGGTCGGATTAGCGTGGCGTCGCCACGCTAATCCGACACATTGTTGGCGGGTTTTTCACAAATATTGTCGGATTACGCTACGCTAATCCGACCTACCCGTTTACGCGGCTTTTGAGGACTCCAAAAAGTCCTGCGCAAAGCGCTGCAAGACGCCGCCGGCCTCGTAGATCGACACCTCTTCCGCCGTGTCGAGGCGGCAGGTGACGGGCACTTCCACCGTTTCGCCGTTCTTGCGGTGGATCAGCAAGGTCAAGGTGGAACGCGGCGTGCGCTCGCCGGCGACGTCGTAGGTTTCACTGCCGTCCAGGCCCAGGGTCTTGCGGTTCACGCCAGGGAGGAATTCCAGCGGCAGCACGCCCATGCCCACCAGGTTGGTGCGGTGGATGCGCTCGAAGCCTTCGGCCACGATGGCTTCCACGCCGGCCAGGCGCACGCCCTTGGCGGCCCAGTCACGCGAAGAACCCTGGCCGTAGTCGGCGCCGGCGATGATGATCAATGGCTGCTTGCGCTCCATGTACACCTCGATGGCTTCCCACATGCGTGAAATCGTGCCTTCCGGCTCGATGCGCGTGAGCGAACCTGCCTTGACCTTGCCGTCCTCGATGACCATCTCGTTCTTCAGGGTCGGGTTGGCAAACGTGGCGCGCTGCGCCGTCAGATGGTCGCCCCGGTGCGTGGCGTAGGAATTGAAGTCTTCCTCCGGCAAGCCCATCTTCGCCAGGTATTCGCCGGCCGCGCTATCGAGCATGATGGCGTTCGATGGCGACAAGTGGTCGGTCGTGATGTTGTCGCCCAAAACAGCCAGGGGACGCATGCCTTTCAATGGGCGAGCGCCAGCCAGCGCGCCTTCCCAGTATGGCGGACGGCGGATATACGTCGTCTGCGGACGCCAGTCGTACAGGGGGCTGACCTTGATGCCGTCGTCCGCCTGCTTGGCGAACATGGGGATATACACCTTGCGGAACTGCTCCGGCTTGACGCTGGAAGCGACGATGGCGTCGATTTCCTCGTCGGACGGCCAGATATCCTTCAGCAGGATAGCCTTGCCGTCCGCATCATGGCCCAGCACATCCTTTTCGATATCGAAGCGGATGGTGCCGGCGATTGCGTAGGCCACCACCAGCGGCGGCGAAGCGAGGAAAGCCTGCTTCGCATATGGGTGGATGCGGCCGTCGAAGTTGCGGTTGCCCGACAAGACGGCCGTGGCGTACAGGTCACGCGACACCACTTCATCCTGGATCACGGGGTCGAGCGCGCCCGACATGCCGTTGCACGAGGTGCAGGCGAAAGCCACCACGCCGAAGCCCAGTGTTTCGAGTTCAGGCATCAGGCCCGCTTCCTGCAGGTACAGTTCCACCGTTTTCGAGCCGGGCGCCAGCGACGATTTCACCCACGGCTTGCGCGTCAAGCCGAGGCGGTTCGCATTGCGCGCGATCAGGCCGGCCGCGATCATGTTGCGCGGGTTGTTCGTATTGGTGCAGCTGGTAATCGCGGCGATGATGACGGCGCCATCGGGCATCTTTCCAGGTTCGTCTTCCACCACGCCGGAAATCCCGCGCGCGGCCAGTTCCGACGTCGGCACGCGGTTGTGCGGGTTCGATGGGCCGGCGATATTGCGCACGACGGACGACAGGTCGAACGTCAACACGCGCTCGTACTGCGCGTCGGCCAGACTGTCGGCCCACAAGCCCGTTTCCTTCGCATACAGCTCCACCAGTTTCACCAGTTCGTCGTCGCGGCCCGTCAGTTTCAGATATTTGATGGTTTGCGCGTCGATGTAGAACATGGCGGCCGTGGCGCCGAATTCCGGCGCCATGTTGGAAATCGTGGCGCGGTCGCCCAGGGTCAGGTGCGAAGCGCCTTCGCCAAAGAATTCCAGGTAGGACGAGACGACCTTCTGCTTGCGCAGGAATTCCGTCAGCGCCAGCACGGTGTCCGTGGCCGTGATGCCCGGCTGCGGCTTGCCCGTCAGTTTGACGCCGATGATGTCGGGCAGGCGCATCCACGAGGCGCGGCCCAGCATCACGCTTTCCGCTTCCAGGCCGCCCACGCCGATGGCGATCACGCCCAGCGCATCGACCATGGGCGTGTGCGAATCCGTGCCCACCAGGGTATCCGGGTAGGCCACGCCGTCCTGCACCTGGATCACGGGCGACATGCGCTCGAGGTTAATCTGGTGCAGGATGCCGTTGCCCGGCGGGATCACATCGACGTTCTTGAACGCTTTTTTCGTCCAGTCGATGAAGTCGAAACGGTCTTCGTTGCGGCGGTCTTCGATGGCGCGGTTCTTGGCGAAGGCGTCGGGGTCGAAACCGCCGCATTCGACGGCCAGCGAATGGTCGACCACCAGCTGCGTGGGGACCACCGGATTGACGAGGGCCGGGTCGCCGCCCTGGGCCGCGATGGCGTCGCGCAAGCCGGCCAGGTCGACCAGGGCCGTCTGGCCCAGGATGTCATGGCAGACGACGCGCGCGGGGAACCAGGGGAAATCGAGGTCGCGGCGGCGTTCGATGAACTGGCTCAGCGAAGCGTCCAGGGTGGCAGGGTCGCAGCGGCGCACCAGGTTTTCGGCCAGTACGCGCGAGGTATAGGGCAAGGTGGCGTAGGCGCCTGGCTGGATCGCATCGACGGCGGCGCGCGTGTCGAAGTAGTCTAGCTGGGTGCCCGGCAAGGGCTTGCGGTGCAGCGTATTCATCGGGGTAGTCATTGCAGTGCTCATTATTTGCGGTCCTTGATCGGCACGAATTCCAGGTCTTCCGGGCCGACGTAGTTGGCGCTCGGGCGGATGATCTTGTTGTCGATGCGCTGTTCGATGATGTGCGCGGCCCAGCCCGAGGTGCGCGAGATGACGAACAGCGGCGTAAACATCGCCGTCGGCACGCCCATCATGTGGTACGACACGGCCGAGAACCAGTCCAGGTTAGGGAACATGTTCTTGATTTCCCACATGACCGATTCCAGGCGCTCGGCGATGTCGAACATTTTCGTGGAACCGGCTTCCAGCGACAGATTGCGCGCCACTTCCTTGATGACGACGTTGCGCGGGTCGGAGATCGTGTAGACGGGGTGGCCGAAGCCGATCACCACTTCCTTGTTGGCCACGCGCTCGCGGATATCCGCTTCCGCTTCGTCGGCGTTGTCGTAGCGTTTCTGGATCTCCAGCGCCACTTCGTTCGCGCCGCCGTGTTTCGGGCCGCGCAGCGCGCCGATGGCGCCCGTGATGGCCGAGTGGATGTCCGAACCCGTACCGGCGATCACGCGGCTGGTAAAGGTCGAAGCGTTGAATTCGTGTTCCGCGTACAGGATCAGCGACGTATGCATGGCTTTTTCCCACGACGCCGACGGTTTTTCGCCGTGCAGCAGGTGCAGGAAGTGGCCGCCGATCGAGTCGTCGTCCGTTTCCACTTCGATGCGCTTGCCGTTATGGCTATAGTGGTACCAGTACAGCAGCATGGAGCCGAACGACGCCATCAGGCGGTCGGCGATGTCGCGCGCGCCTGGCGCGTTATGGTCGTCTTTTTCCGGCAAGGTGCAGCCCAGCACGGACACGCCCGTGCGCATCACGTCCATCGGGTGCGCGGCGGCGGGCAAGGCTTCCAGCGCGGCTTTGACGGCGGACGGCAGGCCGCGCAAGGATTTCAGTTTGGCCTTGTAGCCTTTCAGTTCCGCGGACGTCGGCAGCTTGCCATGCACCAGCAGGTAGGCGATTTCCTCGAACTCGCAGCTGTCGGCCACGTCCAGGATGTCATAGCCGCGGTAGTGCAAATCGTTGCCGGTCTTGCCGACCGAGCACAGCGCCGTGTTGCCGGCGGTGACGCCGGACAGGGCGACGGATTTTTTAGGCTTGAAAGTGGCGGCTTGCGGTGCGTTCATTGATTTCTCCAAAAATTGACTAGTCTCGGTTGCGTCACTGCGGGGCCGGCATGCGGCCCCTGCTTCTGTTTATTTCTTTTGCGCGGCGAACAGCGCGTCGAGCTTTTGCTCGAAATCATGGTAATTGATCGATTCATACAGTTCCATGCGCGTCTGCATGGTGTCGACCACGTTCTTTTGCGTGCCATCGCGGCGCAGCGCCTGGTAGACGTTTTCCGCCGCCTTGTTCATGGCGCGGAAGGCCGACAGCGGATACAAGGCCAGGCCCACGTGGGCGCTGCGCAATTCGTCCAGCGTGAACAGCGGCGTGGATCCGAATTCCGTGATGTTGGCCAGGATCGGTACGTTGACGGCCTTGGCGAACGTGGCGTACATGTCCAGGTCCGTGATGGCTTCCGGGAAGATCATGTCGGCGCCCGCTTCGACGCAGGCGACAGCGCGCTCGAGCGCCGCTTCCAGGCCATCGACGGCCAGCGCATCGGTGCGCGCCATGATGACGAAATTCGGGTCCGTGCGCGCATCGACGGCCGCCTTGATGCGGTCGACCATTTCTTCCTTGCTGACGATTTCCTTGCCCGGACGGTGGCCGCAGCGCTTGGCGCCCACCTGGTCTTCGATATGCAGGCCCGCCGCGCCAAACTTGATCATCGATTTCACGGTGCGCGCCACGTTGAAGGCGGACGAACCGAAGCCCGTGTCGGCATCGACCAGCAGCGGCAGATCGCACACGTCGGTGATGCGGCGGATATCGGTCAGCACGTCATCCAGGCTGGAAATGCCCAGGTCGGGCAAGCCCAGCGAGCCGGCCGCGACACCGCCGCCAGACAGGTAAATGGCCTTGTAACCGGCGCGCTTGGCCAGCAAGGCGTGGTTGGCGTTGATGGCGCCGACGACTTGCAACGGGGATTCTTCCTGGACGGCCTTGCGGAATGCGGCACCTGCGGAGTATTGAGTCATGTGTTCACCTTATGGGTTTCGGATGGTCCCGAATGTTTCACGGAGTGGCTATGAGCATCAGTATTGCAAATGCCGTGCCAGGACCTGCTGGCCAGGGGACACACCATCTGCCGCAGAGTGAAAATGCGGGCAAGACGGCCATGGGCCGCGCATCGTGCGCTGTCACGCAGCGGAGCAGCGATGTCACGTTTGGCGTCAAGAATGTTTCAAATATGTTTCATACTATCCATTTTGAAACATATCATGAAACATGCAACAAACAGGAGAACAGCGGGGATGAAGGCCAAGGCTGGCAAGACGCGCAATAAAAACAGCCGGCGGGCGCCGGCTGAGTAATACAGGGACTGCGACAGATAGTGCGAAGGCAAACTAGGCCAGCCGCACCAGCGGATTGGCGATGATGTTGTCGATCTGGCGCACGGCTTCTTCGCAGGCGGCGGCAATGGCGCCTTCCTCGTCGTCGCGCACGAATTGCATGGTCGAGCCTTCGAACACTTCCAGGCCTTCCGCGGTGGCGCGCTCGATATCGCAACTGGCCGACCATTTGCCGTCGGTGGTGGGCACGGCCAGGGGAACGATTTCCCAGCCTTTATAGTGAATTTTAGAACTGCTATCCATGGGGTGCCTCCTTCGTGACTGACTCAATAGTGGAAATCGTAGCATGAAGCGCGACTGGCAGCGATGTGTTTCACGCGCCAGCCGTAGTCAGGCTCACTTTCGGGCTAAACGATTTACGCCGGCTCAAGGGCGCAGCAGATTATCCACTTCCGTCCTGGCCACTTCCAGGCCAGCCGTGCAAGCCGTTTCCGGGGCCGCGTAGCCGCCCAGGGTGCGGCTGCGCGTGATCGCCTGCGCCTCGGGTTCGCCTTCGCGCTGCAGGCGGTAGGTGAAATCCCATAAATCGTCGTTATCCTTTTGCGGGGTCACCGAAATCGTAAAACCGCGGTATTGTTCGCTGCGTGCAGTGATATCGTTCATGAATTCCTCCTTGGAAGAATGAGGTTACCATGCTGCAAGCGCCAGGGTGCGCACGACTGTGCCAGGCGCATGCGCGCCCTCTTATCTGTTTTTCGCATGTTAAATGTCAATTTTCAACATTTTTTAGGCGAACTCTGGCGATATAATGCCATTCCCTGTCCTTCCCTTGCCCGCCCCTTGCCGCCGTGATGACTCCACAAATCCAAGCTTTCTTCGACCCCGCCACCGCCACCGTCACCTATGTTGTGTACGAGGCCGATGGCCGGGACTGCGCCATCATCGATTCCGTGCTCGACTACGACCCCAAGGCGGGGCGCACGTCCACCTCCTCGGCCGACAAGGTGATCGCCTTCGTGCGCGAACACGGCTTGCAATGCCGCTGGCTGCTGGAAACCCACGCGCACGCCGATCATCTTTCCGCCGCGCCCTACCTGCAGCAGCAGTTGGGCGGCGACGTGGCCATCGGCGCCGCCATCCAGACGGTGCAGCAGGCGTTCGCGGCCGTCTACCACCAGGATGACGCCAGGGCCGACGGCTCGCAGTTCGACCAGCTGTTCGCGCCCGACCAGGTCTTTCATATCGGCAAGCTGGAAGTACGCGCCCTGCACGTGCCCGGCCATACGCCGGCCGACCTGGCGTACCAGATCGGCGACGCCGTGTTTGTCGGCGACACCCTGTTCATGCCGGACGTGGGCTCGGCCCGCTGCGACTTTCCCGGCGGTTCCGCTGCCCTGCTGTACCGCTCCGCGCAGCGATTGCTGGCGCTGCCGCCGCAGACGCGGCTGTTCATGTGCCACGACTACCCGCCCAACGGCCGCGAGGCGCGCTGGGAAGTGACGGTGGCCGAGCAGCGCGCCGGCAACATCCACTTGCGCGACGGCATCACGGAAGAGCAGTTCGTGGCCATGCGCACCAGCCGCGACGCCACCCTCGACATGCCGACACTGATCCTGCCCGCCATCCAGGTCAACATCAATGCGGGCAAGCTGCCCGAGCCGGAAGACAACGGCGTGCGCTACCTGAAGATTCCGCTCAACGCGCTGTAATTTCGCGGGGCCACGCTGCGCCCCCTCCTTCCCGCCGCATCGCACCGCCCCCTGGCGCCGCCGGCCCGAGCGCCGGCGCGGCATGCGCCCCTGCCACACCCTCCCCAAGCATCAGGAATCGTGAGCCGCGCGCTCAGTATTTACGATTTGCTTCGCCCCCTGCGGCGGCTTATCGTGTACCCGCAATCCGCGCAGCCCGGCCTTCCGGGGCCCTGGGCACTTGCCAGCCGGCGCCGGCGTTGTTGCCAGGCGCTCCACTTTTCCTTCCTTTGCCTGGACAGGCGCCACGATGACTTACTTGACATACGCCAGCCCCCTGCCGCCCGCGCCGCCCCTGCGCCGCATCGACGCCGCCGCAGCCTGCCAGCCCGCCAGCGTGGACTGCGCCTGGGAGCAGGTACGCGAACTGGCGCTGCGGCTCGCCGCGCGCGAGCCCTTGCTGCGGCCCATGCTCGACGAGCTGATTCTGCCGCACGACAGCACCGCCGGACTGCTCGCCGCCATCCTGGCGCACCGCCTGGGCGCGCGCGACATGCGCCCGGCCGTGCTGCGCCCCCTGTTCGAGGACATTTTAAGCACGCAGCCGCGCATCCTGGCCAGCATCACGGCCGACCTTGCGGCCATCGCGCAGCGCGATCCGGCCTGTCCCGACGGCCTGCACGCGCTGCTGAACCTGAAGGGCTTTCATGCGCTGCAGACCTACCGCATGGCGCACCATCTGTGGACGGCGGGCCGCAGCGAGGCCGCCTTTGCCCTGTCCAGCCACGCGGCCAGCGTCTTCGGCATCGACATCCATCCGGCCGCGCGCATCGGCGCGGGCATCATGCTCGATCACGGCAGCGGCATCGTCATCGGCGAAACGGCCGTGGTCGACGACAACGTCTCCATCTTGCAGAACGTCACCCTCGGCGGCACCGGCAAGGAGCATGGCGACCGCCACCCGAAGATCCGTTCGGGCGTGATGCTGGGTGCGGGCGCCAAAATCCTCGGCAACATCGAGATCGGCGCCATGAGCAAGGTGGCCGCCGGCAGCGTGGTCCTGCGCGACGTGCCCGCGCATTGCACCGTGGCCGGCATTCCCGGGCGCATCGTCCGCTACCACCAGGCCGACAGCCTGCCGGCCTTCGAGATGGACCAGATGCTGTAGCGCTGCCCGGCGCACCAGACATGGCGTCAAACGCAATAACAAAGTGCAAATTGTGCGTCTTCCGCCATACCAAATCCCTCAGTACCATGTAATGACCGTTAATGGATGGATCAACCACCTTATGAATTCGCCGTCAAAACCCGTACCACCCTCACCCAGCCAGCAGGCCGCCCCGGCCGGTACCGCCACGATGCCCGTGCGCGGCGCGCTTGCCAGCCTGTCCCTGTCGATGCTGCTGCCCGCGCTGGGCACCAGCATCGCCAACGTGGGCCTGCCCGACATGGCCAAGGCCCTGCATGCGCCGTTCCAGGATGTGCAATGGATCGTGCTGGCCTACCTGCTGGCCATCACCGCGCTGATCGTCAGCGTGGGCCGCCTCGGCGACATGATCGGCCGGCGCCGCCTGCTGCTGGCAGGCATCGCGCTGTTTGCCGTCGCCTCCATCCTGTGCGCCCTGGCGCCCACCCTGTGGCTGCTGGTCGCCGCGCGCGCCCTGCAGGGCCTCGGCGCTTCCGTCATGATGGCCCTGACCATGGCCTTTGTCGGCAGCACCGTGCCCAAGGCGCAGACGGGCAGCGCCATGGGCCTGCTCGGCACCATGTCGGCCGTCGGCACCACGCTCGGTCCGGCACTGGGCGGCCTGCTGATCGCGCAGTTCGGCTGGCAAGCCATTTTCCTCGTCAACGTGCCGCTGGCCGGCGTGGCGCTGCTGATGGCATGGCGCTTTCTGCCGGCCGACCAGCGCGGCGCGCACGCCAGGCGTCCCGTCTTCGACCACCGCGGCACGCTGCTGCTGGCGTTGACCCTGGCCGCCTATGCGCTGGCCATGACCCTGGGCCGCGGCCATTTCGGCATGCGCAACGTGGCGCTGCTGCTGGCAGCCTGCGTGGGCGGCGCCCTGTTCGTGTATGTGGAACTGAAGGCGCCGGCGCCGCTGATACGCCTGGCCATGCTGCGCGCGCCCGTGCTCAGCGCCGGCCTGGCGACCAGCATGCTGGTGTCGACGGTCATGATGTCCACCTTGGTGGTCGGCCCCTTCTACCTGGCGCGCGGCCTGGGCCTGGGCACGGCCGTCACCGGCATGGTGCTGGCGGCCGGACCGCTGGTGGCGGCGTTCTGCGGTGTGCCGTCCGGCTGGCTGGTGGACCGCTACGGCGCGCAGCGCATGGGCGGCGCGGGCCTGTGCGGCGCGACCGCTGCCTGCCTGGCGCTGTCCCTGCTGCCCGCCAGCCTGGGCATCCCCGGCTACGTCGCGCCGATCATGCTGCTCACGGCCAGCTACGCGCTGTTCCAGGCAGCCAACAATACCGCCGTGATGGGCGACATCGTTCCCGACCAGCGCGGCCTCATCTCCGGCATGCTCAATCTGTCGCGCAATCTGGGCCTCGTCACGGGCGCCTCCGTGATGGGCGCCATCTTCGCTTTTTTTGCCAGCGCCAGCGATATCGCCAGCGCCCAGCCAGCCGCCATGATCCGTGGCATGCACGCCACCTTTGCCGTCGCCAGCGCGCTGATACTCGCCGCGCTGGCCATTTTCGCGCTCGGCCGCGCCCTGGCCAAGCCCCCTACGCCTTCTGGAGACCCCGCATGATGCGCCCCCGTCCGATCCCATCCCTGCCCGTCCCGCTGTTACTGCTGCTGGCCCTGGCCTGCAGCGCCACCTTGTCCGGCTGCGGCCGTTCCCAGGCCGCGCCTGGCGGCCCGCCGCCCAAGCCCACCGTTTCCGTGGCGCTGCCGGAAACGTCGATGGTGCAGACGACCCTCGACTACACGGGCCGCATCGAGCCGTCGCAGCGCGTGGAAGTGCGCTCGCGCGTGTCGGGCTATCTGCAGCAGATCGCCTTTCGCGATGGCCAGCAGGTCAAGGCCGGCGATGCGCTGTTCGTCATCGACCCGCGTCCCTTCGCGGCGGCACGCGACCGCGCCCAGGCCAGCCTGGCCCAGGCCAATGCGCGCAGCAAGCTGGCAACGGCCCAGTTCGAGCGCAGCAGCCGGCTGCAGCAAACGGGCGCGGCCAGCACCGAGGAACTGGAACGGGCGCGCGGCGAGCTGGAAGGCGCGCAGGCGGCCGTCATGCTGAGCAAGGCGGAATTGCGTAGCGCCGAACTGGAGCTGTCCTTCACCACCATGCGCGCTCCCATCGCCGGCACCGTGTCGGACCGCCGCGTCGATGTCGGCAACTACGTGGTCGGCGGCGCGGCGCAGAGCGGCGTGCTGACCACCATCGTTGCGCACAGCCCCGTGCGCGCCATGGTCGACCTGTCGGAAGCGGATTTCCAGCGCCTGCGCCAGCAAAGCAAGCTGCCGGGCAAGGTACAGCTGGCGCTCGATGGCGGCGGCCCCGCCCAGGATGCCACCGTCGACTTTGTCGACAACGAGATCAGCGCCCGCTCGGGCACGGTGCGCCTGCGCGCCAGCCTGGCCAACGCCGACCGCGCCGTCATGCCGGGCAGCTTTGCGCGCGTGCGCATTCCCGTCGGCGCGGCGCAAGAGCGCCTGCTGGTGCCCGACGCCGCCATCCTCAGCGACCAGAACAAAAAGATGGTGTTCGTCGTGGACGCGGCGGGCAAGGTGGCGCCGCGCAAGCTGGAGCTGGGCGGCCTGCAGGGCGACAAGCAGATCGTGCTCTCCGGCCTCACGCCGCAGGACCGGGTCATCGTCTCCGGCGCGGCCAAGGTGCGGCCGGGCGACCAGGTGCTGGTGGCGACTCCCCGCGCCAACGGCGCATAAGGAGAGACCATGCGTTTTTCCCAATTTTTCATCCGCCGTCCCGTGTTTGCCATCGTGCTGTCTATCCTGATCACGCTGGTGGGCGCGGTGTCGGCCATGCGTCTGCCGATCTCGGAGTTTCCCGAGATCGTGCCGCCCACGGTCACGGTGAAGGCCAACTACCCGGGCGCCTCGGCGCAGGAAATCGCCGATACCGTCGCCGCGCCGATCGAACAGGAAATCAATGGCGTCGACGGCATGCTCTACATGTCCTCGCAATCGGTGGGCGACGGCAAGCTGACCATCAGCGTGGTGTTCAAGCCGGGCACCAACGTCGAGCAGGCCCAGTCGCTGGTGCAGAACCGCGTGGCGGTAGCCGAAGCGCGCCTGCCCGAAGCCGTGCGCCGGCTGGGGCTGGCCGTCAAGAAGGCCTCGCCCGACCTGCTGATGGTGGTGCTGTTCGATTCGCCGAAAGGCACGCGCGACCAGCAGTACATCTCCAACTTCATCGGCACCGCCATCAAGGACAAGCTGGCCCGCGTTGAAGGCGTTGGCGACATCTACACGCGCGGCGCGCGCGACTTCTCGATGCGCATCTGGCTCGACCCGGCGCGCGTGGCCTCGCTTGGCCTGACGGCGCCGGAAGTGATCGCCGCCGTGCGGCAAGCCAATTCGCAGGTCGCGGCGGGGGTATTGAACCAGCCGCCGGGCGGCAGCGACGGCGCCTACCAGGTGCAGGTGCAGGCGCAAAGCCGCTTGCGCGACGTGGCCGAATTCGAAGCGATCGTCGTGGCCGCCCATGCCGATGGCGGCGTGGTGCGCCTGCGCGACGTGGCGCGCGTCGAGATGGGCGCGCAGGATTACACGGAAAGCGGCTTTGTCGACAACCGCACGGCCATCGCGCTGGGCATCAGCCTGCTGCCCGGCTCGAACGCGCTGGCCACGGGCGACCGCGTGCTGGCCCAGCTGGCGAAGATGGAAGCCGATTTCCCGCAGGACGTCGCCTACCACGCCTACTACAACCCGACCGAATTCATCCGCTCCTCGATCGACAAGGTGCGCGACACCATCTTCGAGGCGGCACTGCTGGTGTGCCTGGCCATGCTGCTGTTCCTCGGCTCGTGGCGCGCCGCCATCATTCCCATCTTGGCCATTCCCGTGTCCCTGGTCGGCACCTTCACGGTGCTTGCCGCGATGGGCTATACGCTAAATACCCTGTCGCTGTTCGGCCTGGTGCTGGCGATCGGCATCGTCGTCGATGACGCCATCGTGGTGGTGGAAAACGTCGAGCGCCACATGGAGGAAGGCATGAGTCCCGTCGCCGCGGCGCAGCGCAGCATGAACGAGGTGGGCTTCGCCCTGGTCGCCATCGCGCTGGTGCTGGTGGCGGTGTTCGTGCCGACGGCCTTCATCGATGGCATCTCCGGCATGTTCTACCGCCAGTTCGCCGTCACCATCGCCGCCTCCACCGTGATCTCGGCGCTGGTCTCGCTGACGCTGTCGCCGGCCCTGGCCGCGCTGCTGCTCAAGCCGCAGCACGATGCCAACAGCCTGGGCGCGCGCTGGATGACCATCTTCAACCGCGGTTTTTCCCGCCTGACAGGCGGCTACGTGCAGCTGACCGGGCGCATACTCTCGCGGCGCTGGCTGATGCTGCCCGTGTACCTGGTGCTGGCGGGCCTGACCCTGTGGCGCCTGGACGTGACCCCGCGCGGCTTCGTGCCGCAGCTGGACCGCGGCTATGCCATCGTCTCGATCCAGCTGCCGGCCGGCTCGACCCTGGCGCGCACCAGCGAAGTGGTGCAGGACGCCACGGCCCGCCTGATGAGCCACCCCGGCGTGGCCCACACGGCCGCCTTCGTCGGCACCGACGGCGCCACGTTTACCTCGGCGCCCAACACGGCCGTCATCTTCACCATGTTCAAGGACTTCGGCGCGCGCGCCAGCGATGGCCTGGACGGCCCGGCCATGCTGGGCGCCATGCGCGCCAGGCTGGCGCCCATCAGCGCGGCGCGCGTGATGGTGATACCCCCGCCTTCCGTGCCCGGCATCGGCACCGGCGGCGGCTTCAAGCTGATGCTGCGCGACACGGGCGGCCTGGGACCGCAAGCGTTGCAGGCGGCCGCGCGCGGCATCGCCGAGGAAGCGGGAAAACTGCCCTCGGTGATGGGCGCCTTCACGCCGTTCAACGCCATGAGCCCGCAGATCAAGGTTGAACTGGACCGCACCAAGGCCGAGTACCTGGGCGTGCCGCTGCTGCGCGTCAACGAGACCCTGCAAAGCTACATGGCGCCGGTGTTCGTCAACGACATGAATCTGATGGGCCGGGTCTGGCGGGTCACCGCGCAGGCGGACGCGCCCTACCGGCGCAGCGTGGCCGACCTGGCTGCGCTGAAGACACGCGCCGCCAACGGCGACATGGTGCCGCTGGGCAGCGTGGCCACCTTCAGCGAAGGCACGGCGCCGTTCCGCGTGCCGCGCTACAACCTGTATCCTGCCGCCGAAATCCAGGGCAGCACCAAGCCTGGCTACTCGACGGGGCAAACCATCGCCGCGATGGAAGAGCTGCTCAAGGCGCGTCTGCCGGCCGGCTTCGACTACGAGTGGACGGAACTGGCGTTGCAGGAAAAGCACGCGGGCGGCAGCACCGGCATGGTGCTGGGCCTGGCCGTGCTGCTGGTGTACCTGCTGCTGGCGGCCCTGTTTGAAAGCTGGCTGCTGCCCCTGTCCGTCGTGCTGATCGTGCCCAGCTGCGTGCTGGCCACGCTGATCGGGGTATCGTGGCGCGGCCTGGACAACAACGTGCTGACGCAGATCAGCATCGTGGTGCTGATCGGCCTGGCTGCCAAGAATGCCATCCTGATCGTCGAATTCGCGCGCCAGGCGATGGCGGCCGGCGCCGATGCGCGCGAAGCGGCCATCGCCGCCGCCCGCACGCGTCTGCGGCCCATCCTGATGACCTCACTGGCTTTTTTGCTGGGCGCGATACCGCTGATGCTGTCTTCCGGTGCGGGCGCGGAAATGCGCCAGTCGATGGGCACGGCCGTCTTCGCCGGCATGCTGGGCGTGACCTTGTCGGGCCTGTTGTTTACACCCTTGTTTTTCACCTTGCTGAGCAGACGCCGCACGGCGCCTGCCGCGCGCACGGTCGCGCTGGGAGAAGCCGCATGAGCCGCATGAGCCGCATGACTCACTTGAACACGCGCCACGCCGCGCCGCTGCTGGCGGCCGCCATGCTGTCCCTGGCCGGCTGCAGCGTCGGCACGCCCACGGCCACGCGGGCGCTCGACACGGCGCAGCTGTCGGTCCTGCCCTCGGCCGCCGGCGCACCGGAGCTGCAGGCCGGCGCGCCGCCCGCGCTGTGGTGGCAAGAGCTGGGCGATGCCAGGCTGGAGCAGCTGGTCAAGCGCGCCTGGCAAGACAATTACGACGTGCGCATCGCCACCGCGCGCCTGGCCAGCGCCAGCGAGTTCGCGCAAGCGGCGCGCGGCGCCCGCCTGCCGGCGATGGATCTTGATGCCCAGGCCGGGCGCGCGCGCCTGGCGGCGATCGAGAGCAGCGACGGCCAACCGCACATCGCCTCGCCGGTGCAGTGGAACGCCGTCTTCAGCTGGGAGCTCGACCTGTTCGGCCGCGTGCGCCACAGCATCGCCGCGGCCGAGGCTTCGGCGGACGAGCGCGCCGCCGTGCGCGACGACGTGCGGCGCCTGATCCTGGCGCAGGTGGTCGATGCCTATCTGGTGCTGCGCGGCGCGCAGCAGATGCGCGCCAGCCTGCAGGAGCAATTATCGAACCAGTCCGGCACCTTGCGGCTGGTGCGCGAGCGCGAGAACGCGGGCCGCGCCGCGCCGGCCGAACGCATGCGCGCCGAGGCGCAGATGCGCCTGGCCAGTGCCCGCCTGCCCAGCCTGAACTTTGATGAGCGCGTGGCGCGCAACCGGCTGGCCACCCTCACGGGACAGCGCCTCGATGCGCCGGAACTGGCGGCGCTCGACCAGCCGATGCCGCTGGCGCTGCCGCAATCCTTGCTGACGGACGAACCGGCCCATTTGCTGCTGCGCCGGCCCGACGTGCGCGCGGCCGAGCGGGCGCTGGCGGCGGCCAGCGCCCGCGAAGGCGCCGCCATCGCCGAGCGCTTCCCGCGCATCAGCCTGGGCGCGCTGTTCGGCGCCTCCGGCGTGGCCGGCGACTGGAATGGCGGCGATGCGGCGCGCTGGCATGCGGGCGCCGCCTTTTCCCTGCCGCTGTTCGATGGCGGCACGCGCCGCGCCCGCGCGCGCGCAGCCGGCGCCGAAGTGCTGGCCGCGCAGGCCGGCTTCGACAAGGCGCTGGCGCTGGCGCTGGAGGAAACCGACAGCGCCATCGCGCAATGGGTACAGCTGCGCAGCCGCCACGCGGAACTGCGCGAGGCGCACCAGCTGGCGCAGGAGAGCGCGCGCCTGGCAAGGGTGCGCTACCAGGAAGGCGCGGAAAGCCTGCTCGGCGTGCTCGAAGCGGAACGTATTGCGCTGGCCACGCAGGAGCAGCTGGTGACGGCCCACCGCGACGTGGCCATCGCCACGGCCCGTGGCTACACGGCCATGGCGGGCGGCTTCGACGGGCCCGTGACGCGCTAGGATGACGCTGCCGGCGGCGTCAGGCGGCGCCTGACTGGCCGGCGCAGGCGTCGACCACGCAGCCGCGCAGCCAGCGGTGGGCGGGGTCGGCGTCCATGCGTGGATGCCACATCAGGGAGACGGTCAGATCCGGCATGCGCAGCGGCAGCGCAAAGCTGAACATGCCGGCGCGCAGATTGCCCGTATGCCGTTCCGGCACGGTGGCGATCAGGTCGGAACCGGCGGCCAGCGCCAGCGCCGCCGTGAAGCCGCCGACGATGCTGGCGATCGTGCGCTGCAGTCCCAGCGCCGCCAGCGCGTCGTCCATCGGTCCCGTATCCTGGTCGCGCCGCGCCACCAGCACATGCTGGCCGGCCGCATAGCGCTCGGCGCTGATCTCGCCCTGGGCCAGCGCATGGCCGCTGCGCACCACGCCCACGAAACGGTCGCCGAACAGCCTGCGCGTGCGCACTTCCGGGCTGGTGAAATTGCCGATCACGCCCGTCTCCAGGTCGATGCTGCCCTCGCGCAGCTGCACGCTTTCGCGGTCGACCTTTTGCACGAAACGCAGGCGCACGCCGGGCGCCTGCGCGCCGATATGCGCAAGCAGCGCAGGACCGAAATTTTCCACGAAACCGTCGCTCGAACGCAGCGTGAAGGTCTGCTCCAGCTGGCGCGGATCGAGCCGCTGCGCCGGCCCCAGCACGGCCAGCGCCTCGCCCACCAGCTGGCCCACCCGTTCGCGCAGCTCCAGCGCGCGCGGCGTGGGCACCAGTTCACGCCCGGCGCGCACCAGCAGCGGATCGCCGGTCGTCTCGCGCAGGCGCGCCAGGGCGCGGCTCATGGCCGATGGACTCAGGCGCAAGCGCCGCGCGGCGCGCGTGACGCTGCCTTCGGCAAGCAGGACATCGAGGGTGATTAACAGGTTCAGATCGGGTATCGACATAGTTTCTTACCTTAGCATGATTTGCCGGCGCCATGGCGCCAGACGCATGGATACATTGCGCGCCACACGCCTTCCGGCGCGCCCGGCGCGGCGCTACGATGGCTGCATCGCCACTTTGATCGACAACGACATGCCAGCCATTCTTGCTCCTTCATCCGCCCCAGCCTTCCGCACCATTTACCACGCACTGGCATCGATGCCAGGGAGCACCCGGTGAGCCGCCTGCTGTCCTGGGCCGCGCGCTTCCTTGCGCCGGCCAGCGAAGCGCCAATCCCGGAGCAGGAGCAAGAAGGCAGTGAAGGCAAGGCTGCGGCCGCGCCGGCCGATGCCTATCCTCTGGACGCCACCGGCTGGGGTACCTGCGGCTGGCCATTGTAGGCACGCCTCTACCTCAGCACGCGCGCGCCATCACTCGCCTGCACCAGCAAGCCATCGGCCAGCCAGCGCAGCAGCAAGGGCGCCGGCGCGAACGGCGTGCAGCCGTTGCCCTTCAGGTGCGCCTGCTGCGCCGCCGCCAGCGCAGCGCCCAGGGTGGACCCGCCAGCCAGCACGTCCAGCGCCGCCGCTTCCACCGCGTCGATCTCGCGCACCTGCGCCGACCAGCCGTGGCGGTACACGAGTGCCAGCGTCTCGCCCCATGCATCAGGCGGCATGGCATGCCGCGCCGCGGCGTCGTGCGCCAGCCAGATCGCCGCCGCGCGCCAGGGCGAACGGTACGGCACGGCCGCCGGATGCAGCGCCAGCTGCCAGGCATCGACCTGGCCCGCCCCCGCCGCCTGCACGTCGCGCAAGGTCAGCGCAGCGGCATCGGGCGCGCCATGGGCTTCATGCAGCAGCCACTCCAGGCGCGCCACGTCGGCAAAATAGCCATGCGCGGCGGCCGGCGGCCAGGCGGCAAGAAACACCGGCAGGCTGACGCCGAAACGGGCCAGGTCGGCGCTGCGCGACGGATGCGCATCGCCATAGGCATGCGCCATGGCCAGAAACCAGGAGGCGCCGCCCAGCGCGCGCAGCACCGGATACACGAGCTCCAGCGAGCGCGCGTGATGCTGGCGCAGCGCCTGGCCATAGCGCGCCAGGGCGCTGGCGCTGCGCGCATCGGTGTCCAGCCACGACGCCAGCGCGCAGGCATCCGGCGTCTGCGCGCTGATCTGCGCGCCGAACGCGGCCTGCAGGCGCGCCAGCTCCTCAAGCGTCATCGCGCGCCGCCAGGCCCGCCGGCGCGAGCACCTCGCCGGCAAGCGCCCGCGCGCGGGCCACTTCGTCGAGCAAGGCGGCGAAGGGCGGCAAGTTGGTATCCCATTCGACCAGGGTGGGCAGCGGACCGTAGCGGCGCAAGGCGGCCCGGTACAGTTCCCACACGGCAGCGGCCACGGGCGCGCCGTGGTGGTCGACCAGCAGGCCGCCATCTTCGCAGTGGCCGGCCAGATGCAATTCGCCGACCAGGCCCGGCGCCAGCGCCGCCATCGCGGCCAGGGCATCCTCGCCGTGGTTGCATTGATTGACATACAGGTTATTGATGTCCAGCAGCACGCCGCAACCGGTACGGTGCGCCACGCAGGCGAGGAACTCCGTCTCGCCCCAGCTGTCGCCGGGAAAGCGCAGATAGGTCGAGACGTTCTCCAGCAGGAGGCGACGGCCTAGTACCTCCTGCACCAGGTCGACGCGCCGGCAAACCAGTTCCAGGCTGGCACCGTTCAGCGGCAGCGGCAGCAAGTCGTTGAGCATCGCCTCGCCAGTGGCGCCCCAGCACAGGTGCTCGGACACCAGCATCGGCTCGATGCGCGCGGCCAGGCGGGCGATGCGCTCCACGTGCGCGCGCGAAAAGCCGTGCACCGAGCCGAGGCCCATGCCGACGCCATGCAGCGAGACGGGATAATCGGCGCGCAGCGTCTCGAGCACGTGCAGGTCCCAGCCGCCTTCGGCCAGGTAATTCTCGCTGTGGACCTCGAGCCAGTCCACGGGCTGGCGCCGCGCCAGCATGTCGCGGTAATGCGCGCCGCGCAGGCCGATGCCCACCAGGGGCGCGGCCTGCGCCACGTCGCGCATCAAGGCAAGCCGCGCGTGCCCGCCGGCGCCGCGCCGCCCTTGGCCGCCGTGCCGGGCGCCGCGTCCATCTCGCGCACCACGCGCAGGCCGATCCAGCCGCGCCGCCCTTCCGCGCCCAGGCCCAGGCGGGTGGCCGCGCGCACGAAGTTCGGCGTGTCGGTCCAGGAGGCGCCGCGCGCCACGCGCTTCTTGCAAGCCGCTTCATCCCACACGCGGCCATCTTTCGGCGCGCCTTCGTAGTCGCTGTGCCAGCAATCGGCCGTCCACTGCCACACATTGCCCAGCACGTCGTACAGCCCTGCCGGATTGGGCGCGTAGCTGCCCACGGGCGCCGTGGTGGGCCAGTTGCCCGAACCGGACACCACGCCGCCGCAATGCTTCTGCTGCGGGCAGTCGTCTGGGCCGTACTTGGCGTCGCCGCGCGTGATGTCCTCGCCCCACCAGCGCGCCGTGACGGTGCCTGCGCGCGCCGCATATTCCCACTCGGCCTCGGTGGGCAGGCGGTAGCGCGCCCCGCTCTTTTTCGACAGCCAGCGCAGATAGCTTTGCGCATCGTTCCAGCTGACGTTGACGGCCGGGCGCGTGCCGCGTCCCCAGCCTTCGTCTGACGGCCGGTAGCCGTCGCAGCCGCCATCCTGGATGCAGGCGTCGAACTGCTCGAACGTCAGGCTGAAGCGGCCGATGGCAAACGGCTGCAGGATCTCGACCGGGTGCTGGCCTTCATTGCCGAAGCGCCCGCTCTCGCCAGGCGGCGATCCCATGAGGAAGCGCCCGGCCGGCAGCGGCACCATCTCCGGGCACGCGCCGTCGCAATCGCGGAACGACTTGCCGGCGGCCACGGGGGTGGTCAGGCTGGGGTCGATGGCGTCCGGCTTTTGCCTGGACAAATAGGCGGACAGGTTGGCGATATCGCCATCCGTCAGGGGCGCGACAGCCGTGTTCATCAGGGGGCTGACGCGCGCATGCGAGCGGAAGGCGCGCAGCTGGCTATCCAGGTAGGCCAGGTTCTGCCCGGCCAGCTTCGGATAATCAGCGACGGCGGCATTGCCCTTGGGGCCATGGCAGGCGGCGCACGCCGGCAGCGCGCGCGCCGCGTCGCCCTCGTGGTACAGCGCATCGCCCGCCGCCACATCGGCCGGTGGGCCGGTCCTGGCGGGCGCCGCGCCCGGGCAGGCCAGCGGTGCCGCTTCCACCTTGCCGCCCAGCGCCGTGCACGTGCCGGCCGGAACGGTCATCCATTCGCCAGGATCGCGGTCGACGGTCGCCATGCCCGAGCACAAATGGAAGCAGGTGGTATTGGCGCATTCATTCTGGCCGGCCTTGGCCACGCCATAGCAGATTTCGCTCTTGGCGGCGGCCTTTTTTTCCGGCGCCTGCGCCGGCGCGGGGAGCGCCACGGCCAAGGCGCAGGCCGCGGCCACGGCCGCCTGTACCAGCGCCTGCCGGTTCTGCGGCTGCGGCACTGGCGCTGGCGCTGGCGGCGTGGCGGCCTTGCTTGTCGTTGATACTTGCACCATGCGGTGGCTTCCTTTTCAAAAATGCCGGCAGGCGCCGCCAGCGGCGCGCCTGCCATGCCGTGTCAGTCGTTGTTAAGTCGATGCATCAGTCATAGTGCGCGCTCGCTTCGATCAGCTCGATGCGGTAGCCGTCGGGGTCCTGCACGAAGGCGATGACATTGCTGCCGTGTTTCATCGGTCCCGCCTCGCGCGTGACCGTGCCGCCATGCGCGCGCACCCTGGCGCAGACGCTGGCCGCATCGTCGACCGCCAGGGCCAGGTAGCCGTAGGCGTCGCCGTGGGTGTAGGCTTGCCGGTCCCAGTTATGCGTCAGTTCGATGGCGGCATGCGCCGGCGCTTCGCCATAGGCGACAATGGCGCGCGTGAAGCGCGCATCCGGATAATCGTGGCGCCGCTGCAGGGTCATGCCCAGGGCGTCGCGGTAGAAATGCAGCGCGGCGTCGAGGTCGGCGACGCGCAGCATGCAATGAAGTATGCGCATGGTGTGATGGCTCGGATCAGGTTGGGACAAGGACTTCAGGCTACGCGCTGCTGTGGCAAGACGGTTTCCATGGCCGGTTCGTCCGGCACCGGCAGGTAGCGGGCGCCCGCCTGGTAGCGCTGGACGAACTGGCCGAAGTCGCCGCTGTCGGCGCGTTCCACGCGCTCCTGCTCGGCCAGCGAGGCATCGGCCTGCGCCGTGAAGCGCGCCAGCGCCGCAGGCGCCAGGGGTCGGCCGCGGAAATGCGCCGCGTGCGCCGCGCTCTGGCGCAGGGCGAACGCGTCGAAACTGCCTTGCTCGGCGCGGATCGCCGCCAGCACGCGCGCCGAAGGCGTCAGCGTCACGTCCGCCAGCTTGGCGCGCTGCGCCGCCAGCGCCGTGGCGCAATCGTCGCCGCCGCGCGCCTGGTCCAGCAGCGCGGCCATGGGGGCAATGCGATCGAGCAGCTCGCCAGCCCACGCCTGCAGGCTGAGCTGTTCGCCGTGGCGCTCCAGCAGCAGTCCCGGACGGCGTCCTTCCTTGACGGTGCGGGCGAAATTCTCGGTGTTCTCGCGGCTTTCCGCATGGCCGGTGAGCGGGCTGTCCTGCAGCGCGCAAAACAGCAGAAAGGCATCGAGGAAGTGGCAGGCTGGCGCGCCGATGCCCAGCGGCTCGAACGGGTCGACATCGAGGCAGCGCACCTCCACGTACTGCACGCCGCGCTGGGCCAGCGCATGCAAGGGGCGCTCGCCGCTGTGCGCCACGCGCTTGGGGCGGATCGCCGAGTAGTACTCGTTCTCGATCTGCAGGCGGTTGGTATTGATCTGCACCCACTGCCCCTCGCGCCGCGTGCCCAGCTCGACATACGGCAGGTACGGATGGTTCATCGCCGCCGCCAGGCTGGTGATATAGCTGTCGAGCGTGTTGTAGTCGGGGGTCAGGCCGGCCTGGGCATCGTTCTGATAGCCCATGTCGCTCATGCGCAGGCTGGTGGCGTACGGCAGGTACAAGGTATCGGCCGACAGCTGCTCCAGCGGGAAGTCGCCGCGTCCCGGGAAATGCGCCGACAGGGCTGGCGCGGCGCCGAACAGATACATCAGCAGCCAGCCATAGCGGCGGAAGTTACGGATCAGCCCGACATAGCTTTCCGACTGAAACTGCATCGCCGTGCGGCCATCGCCCTCGTCCGCGCGCAGGCGCTCCCACAATGCGGGCGGCAGCGAGTAGTTGTAGTGGATGCCGGCGATGCACTGCATGCTTTTGCCATAGCGCAGCGCCAGGCCGCGCCGGTAGACATGCTTGAGCATGCCGATGTGCGAATTGCCGTACCAGGCGATCGGGATGTCGGGGTCGGCGGGCAGGCGGCACGGCATCGAGTGACTCCACAGCATTTCGTCGCCCAGTCCGCTGAAGACGAAACGGTGCAAGGCGTCGTAACCGTCCAGCATGGCGGCCGTATCCTGCTCGGGCGGCGTGATCAGCTCGATCAGCGCCTCCGCATAGTCGGTCGTGATGGTGGGATGGGTCAGGGCCGCGCCCAGCGCCAGCGGATGCGCCGTGGCGGCCAGGTGGCCGCGGCCGTCCACGCGCAGCGCTTCGCGCTCGATGCCGCGCAATCCCTGGGCCAGCAGCGCATGTCCGTCCGCGCCTGCCAGCAGCGCCATGCGGCGCGTCAATAATGAACTCATAGCTGTGCTGCCTTTACAAAAAAACATCGTTCGGCTTTCCATCTCGACGCCGACGATAAGCCCCAAGCCCCGCACCACACAACTCGCAAATCCTGAGTGCGGGGATCAGAAACACTGATGCCAGGGGCCAGGCACCCGGATTTCCGAGGCCTGCGCCCGGCACCGGCGTTCGCATCAGTGTTATTGAGTGCTGCACTCAGCATTTGCGAATTGCGCCGTCCCGCGCGGCCCCTTATCTTGATAAACGAATATCAATAGACGGAAAAGTTTGGTTGCGCCGGCATCGCAGCGCCGGCGCGCCCCTCTTCCGTATCCGGCGCGCCGACACGGCAGCGTGCTCAAGACACATGCATGCGTGCATGCGGCATGCAAGCCAACAAGGAAGCCGACAAGGCGATGGGAGAACACAGGTGGAAGTGATGGACAAGATGGTCGCGGACGACCCGGGCGTTGTACGCCTGAGCACTTATGCGCTGGAAGACAACTTGCTGGCACGCGGCGGCAGCGTCTTCCTGACCGGCACCCAGGCACTGGTGCGCCTGCCGCTGATGCAGCGCTGGCTCGACCGCGAGCGGGGCCTGAACACGGCCGGCTTCATCAGCGGCTACCGGGGCTCGCCGCTGGGCGGATACGACCAGGCGCTGTGGCGCGCGCGCGGCGTGCTGGAAGCGCAGCAGATCCGTTTCCTGCCCGCCATTAACGAAGAGCTGGCAGCCACCGCCGTGCTGGGCAGCCAGCAGGTCGAGACCGATCCCCAGCGCACGGCCGATGGCGTGTTCGCCCTCTGGTACGGCAAGGGGCCGGGCGTCGACCGGGCCGGCGATGCGCTCAAGCATGGCAATGTGTACGGTTCCTCGCCGCACGGCGGCGTGCTGGTGGTGGCCGGCGACGACCACGGCTGCGTCTCGTCATCGATGCCGCACCAGAGCGATTTCGCCATGCAGGCGTGGAGCATGCCCATCGTCAATCCGGCCAGCATCGCCGAATACCTGGAATTTGGCCTGTACGGCTGGGCGCTGTCGCGCTTTTCCGGCATGTGGGTGGGCTTCAAGGCCATTTCCGAAACGGTGGAAAGCGGCGCCACGGTCGACCTGGACGGCCTGTGCACGCGCTTCGAGCAGCCGGCCGACTACACGGTGCCGGCCAGCGGCCTGCATTACCGCTGGCCCGACCTGCCCGGCCTGCCCATCGAGACGCGCCACGCGCACAAGCTGGCCGCCGTGCACGCGTTCGCGCGCGCCAACAGCATCGACCGCCTGCTGTGTCCCAGCCCGCAAGCCGATATCGGCATCGTCACCTGCGGCAAGGCGCATCTCGACGTGCTCGAAGTGCTGCGGCGCCTGGGCCTCAGTCTCGATGTGCTGGAACGCGCCGGCGTGCGCCTGTACAAGGTGGGCCTGAGTTTTCCACTGGAAGCCGAACGCCTGGCGCAATTCAAGGCGGGCTTGCGGGAAATCCTCGTCATCGAGGAAAAGGGGCCGCTGGTGGAGCAGCAGATCCGCACCCTGTTCTACAACCTGCCGGACAGCGCCCGCCCGCTGGTGCTGGGCAAGCTCGATGCCGGCGGCGCGCCGCTGCTGCCGGCGCAGGGCGAGCTGCGCCCGTCGCGCATCGCCGGCGTGCTGGCGGCCTGGCTGGCGCGGCACAAGCCGGCGCTCGACCGCCGCGCCCTGCTGCCCGGCTTCGCGCCCGCCGCGCTGCTGGCCAATGCGGCCGACGGCGTGCGGCGCCAGCCTTATTTTTGTTCCGGCTGCCCGCACAACAGCTCGACCAAGGTGCCGCAGGGTTCACGCGCGCAAGCCGGCATCGGCTGCCATTTCATGGCCTCGTGGATGGAGCGCGATACCACCGGGCTGATACAGATGGGCGGCGAAGGCGTTGACTGGGTGGCGCACTCGATGTTCAGCACCACCCCGCACGTGTTCCAGAACCTGGGCGACGGCACGTATTTCCACTCGGGCTTCCTGGCCATCCGCCAGGCCATCGCCGGGCGCGCCAATATCACCTACAAGATTTTATACAACGACGCCGTGGCCATGACGGGCGGCCAGCCCATCGACGGCAGCCTGACGGTCGACGCCATCGCCTGGCAAGTGCATGCCGAAGGCGCCAAGGCGATTGCCGTGGTCAGCGACGCGCCGGAAAAATACGCGGGCCTGCACGGCCGCTTCCCGCCGCCCGCCACCTTCCACGGACGCGAAGAGCTCGACCAGGTGCAGCGCCGCCTGCGCGACGTCAAGGGCGTCACCGTGCTGATTTACGACCAGACTTGCGCGGCCGAGCTGCGCCGGCGCCGCAAGAAAAAGGAATTGCCCGATCCGCCGCGCCGCATGGTCATCAACAGCGCCGTGTGCGAGGGATGCGGCGATTGCGGTGTCCAGTCGAATTGCCTGTCCATCGTGCCCCTGGAAACGGGCTACGGGCGCAAGCGCGCCATCGACCAGTCGTCCTGCAACAAGGATTATTCCTGCGCCAACGGCTTTTGCCCCAGCTTCGTCTCCGTGCGCGGCGGCGCCTTGCGCAAGGCAGCCGACGCCGCCATCGATCCGCAAGCCCTGCGCCGCGCCGCAGCCGCCCTGCCCCTGCCCGCGCCGCATGCCTGGCACGGCCCGTTCAACCTGCTGGTGACGGGGGTGGGCGGCACGGGCGTGGTGACGGTGGGCGCGCTCGTTTCCATGGCCGCGCACCTGGAGGGCAAGCAAGCCTCGGTGCTCGACTTCATGGGCTTTGCGCAAAAGGGCGGCGCCGTGCTGTCCTTCGTGCGCCTGGCCCTGGCCGGCCAGGATCTGCACCAGGCGCGCATCGACATCGGCCAGACCGATGCCATGCTGGCCTGCGACATGGTGGTCGGCGCCAGCGCCGACGCGCTGCAGACCCTGCGCCACGGCCACACGCGCGTGGTCGCCAACACGCACCAGTTCCCCACCGCCGCCATGGTGCGCGATCCGGATGCGCCGCAGCACGCGGGCGCCCTGATGGACAAGCTGCGCCACGCCGTCGGCGTGGAACACATCGCCGAATGCAACGGCCAGGTGCTGGCGCGCCAGCTGATGGGCGACACCATCATGGCCAATATACTGCTGATGGGCTTTGCGTGGCAGCGCGGCCTGATCCCCGTCGGCCTGGCGGCGCTGGAACGGGCCATCGAATTGAATGGCGTGGCCGTCGACGCCAACAAGGCGGCCTTTGCCGCCGGCCGCCTGGCCGCCTGCGGCGCGCCCCTGCTGCAAGGCGTGGCCGCGGGTCCGGTGGCGGAAGACGCCAGCCTGGGCGCGCTGGTGGAACAGCGCAGCGCCATGCTGGCGCGCTACCAGAACGCGGCGCTGGCGGAACGCTTCCAGGCGTTTGTCGCGCGCGTGCGCGAGCGCGAAAGCGCCGTCTTCGGCGCCGATGCGCCGCCCGTGCTGACCCTGGCCGTGGCGCGCGGCTACAGCAAGCTGCTGGCCTACAAGGATGAATACGAGGTGGCGCGGCTGTTCTCGGACGGCCAGTTCCAGCGCGAGCTGCAGCAGCAGTTCGAGGGCGACGTGACGCTCACCTTCCACATGGCGCCGCCGCTGCTGGGCAAGCGCAAGCGCGCCTTCGGCCCCTGGATGGGCAGGCTGCTGGCGCTGCTGGCCCGGGCCAGGGGGCTGCGCGGCACGCGGTTCGACGTGTTTGGCTACAGCGCCGAACGGCGCCGCGAGCGCCAGCTGATCACCGACTACACGGCACGCCTCGACGCCCTGCTGCCGCGCCTGAGCGCCGGGAACCTCGATTCCATCGTGGCGCTGGCCGAACTGCCGCAGGCCATCCGCGGCTACGGCCACGTGAAGCTGGCCAGCATCGATGCCGCCGAACTGCGCGCGCAGGCGCTGCTGGCCAGGCTGGAGCAGCCGGCCGCTGCCGCTGCCCCTGCCGCGCCACACACCCAGCAGCCTTTCCGCACCATCGCCATCCGGCGCTACCAGTAAACATGTTTTTCATTGACCACCACACGGCGCGGCGCCTTGCCGCGCCGGCGCGCCCAGGAGCCCAGCCTTGAAGTCCTTGTCCCTCGCCCTTCCCCTGCCCGTTGCGCGCCTGCGCGCGCTGGCCGCCATCGCCGCGCTGACGCTCGCCAGCGGCCTGGCGGCCGCGCTCTACCTGCCGGCCTCCATGGCCGGCGTGGTGGCGCTGCTGGTCTTTTGCATCAGCATGTGGGCCACGGCCCTGGTACCCGAATATTGGCCGGCCCTGGCCTTCTTCCTGGTGGCGATGCTGTGCAATATGGCGCCCGCGCAAACCGTGTTCTCCGGCCTGCAGTCGACCACCTTCTGGCTGCTGTTCAGCGGTGCCGTGATGGGGGCGGCGATCGGCCACACGGGCCTGGGCAAGCGCGCGGCGGCCATCCTGTCGCGCATGCTGGGGCGGCGCTACGCGGGCGTCATCGCCGGCATCGTGCTGTTCAGCGTGGCGCTGGCCTTCGTCATGCCTTCAGGCATGGGCCGCGTGGTGCTGCTCATTCCCATCACCATGGCCGTGGCCGAGCATATCGGCTATGGCGCGGGCCATAACGGCCGCACGGGCATGCTGATGGCGGCCAGCTTTTCCAGCTTCCTGCCGACCTTCGCCATCCTGCCGTCGAACGCGCCGAACATGATCCTGTCCGGCATGGCGGACAATCTATATGGCGTGCAGATCGCGTATGTCGACTACCTGCTGCTGCACTTCCCCGTGCTGGGCATCCTCAAGTCCGTCCTGCTGGTGCTGCTGATCCTGTGGATGTTTCCCGCCGCCGATCCCGTGCGCGCGGCCGCGCCGGCGCAGCGGCAAGGTCCCATGTCGGCGCAGGAGACGGGACTGGCCGTGGTGCTGGGAGGCTGCCTGGCCCTGTGGATGACGGACGGCCTGCATCATGTGTCGCCGGCCTGGGTCGGCCTGGCCGCCGCCCTGGTCTGCCTGTGGCCGGCCGCCGACCTGACGTCGAAAAAATGCCTGAACCAGGAAATCAACTACGGCTCGCTGCTGTTCGTGGCCGGCGTGATGGGCCTGGGCGCGGTGATTTCGGAAAGCGGCCTGGGCGAAGCCGTGGTGCACGGCCTGAGCCGGCATGCGCGCTTTGCCACCGACACGCCGCTGTGGAACGCCGCCGTGCTGACGGTGATCTCGACGGTGGTGTCGCTGGTGACCAACCTGGCGGGCGTGCCGGCGACGATGACGCCGCTGGCGCAGGACCTGGCTGCCGTCACGGGCCTGCCGCTGATGACGGTGCTGATGACGCAAGTGCTGGCATTTTCCAATGTCTGCCTGCCCTACCAGGCGCCGCCCCTGATTTTCGCCATGCAGGCGGCCAGCCTGCCGGTGGCGGCCGTCACCCGCCTGTGCCTGAGCCTGTTCATCCTCAGCCTGCTGATACTCACGCCGCTGGACTTCGTATGGTGGCACGTGGTCGGCCTGCTGTAGCGCGCTGGCCCATGGGCAGAAACTTTCTCACGAAAAGTAACAATTTACGCCATTTCAAGGGCTGACGCGCGTCGCGCAAGTGACAGGGAGAAGGGAAAAGTCACAAATAATTACCCATCCTGCAGGCATTGTTAATGCGGTTTTCTTAATGAAATCACATATAATGCATAGTTGAAAAACAAATAAGAATATCTGAAATTTCACCCATATTTTAACTTAGTGGACCCGCCCCTCATGGAAATCCATCACCTGAAAACCTTCGCCACGGTGGCGCGCGAGGGCAGCATTACGCGCGCATCCGAACGGCTCTTCCTGAGCCAGCCCGCAGTCAGTGCCCATGTCAAGGCGATGGAGGATTATCTCGGCCTGACCCTGTTTGAACGCACGGCGCGCGGCATGAGCCTGACCAGCAGCGGCCAGCGCATCCTGGCCAAGGCCGAACGCACGCTCAACATTCACCGCGAACTGCTCGACGAAGCCAACCACATCAAGGGCCGCCTGGCCGGCAAGCTGCGCATCGGCGTCGGCGGCCAGTCCAACAACGAAGCCATTGGCCGGCTGGTGCGGCGCTTTTCCGAGCACCATCCGGAAGTCGAGGTCTCGCTGGAGCACGGCAGTTCCACCGGCACCCTGAACGGCATCCGCAGCGGCACGCTCGACGCGGGTTTCTACAATGAGGCGCGCTCGCCCGACGATGACCTGATGACGATCGAAGTGGCGTGCTTCCCCGTCTACGTGGCGGCGCCTGCCGGCATGCTCGACACCACCCAGCCGCTCGACTGGAACGCGCTGGCCGAGCTGCCGTGGATCTTCGCGCCATCGAGCCTGTGCTGCGGCGGGGCCGCCGAGCACCTGTTCAAGACGCGCAATTTCCGTCCGCGCCGCATCATCAGCATCGACCGCGAAAGCGTTACCCGCTCGATGCTGGCCGAGCGCCTCGGCGTCGGCCTGCTGCATGGCGACACGGCGCTGGAAGCGCAGCGTCTCGGTGAAATCGACATCCTGTGCGTGGCACAGTCGTCCGTGCGCAATCTGTTCGCGCACCTGGCCTCACGCGCCAGAGAGCCGATGTTCGAGGCGATCAATGATGCGCTGAGCGAATCGGGCATATTGGCGGCCTGAACCGCCAATATACCGTGCGAGTGCCACAGCCAGCCCGGGAAACCTAGCTAAGTAATCCTCGGGAAATTAGTGTGAATTTATGACGAACAGAACCGGATGCTATGCAAGGCGCTCACTGCGACGCAGTGCGAGCACTGCTAGCAGCGAGCAACGCTGCAGAGCGCCGGTTATGGAAGTCAGAAATCACAATAATTTATTGGGGGTTACTTAACCAGGCGCTGCATCTGATTGAAGATATTTTTGCGGTGCATTTCTTCGGTGCCGCCCACGCTGGCGAAAGCCAGGGCGTTTTTCATCAGCTCGGCCACGCGGCCATTGTGATAGCCAAGACTGCCGTACAGCTTGACGAGGCTGGTAGCGCTGTTGATCAGGTCTTCGGATCCCACCAGTTTGGCGATGGAACAGCTCATCAACCCTTCCCGCTGGCCTGCCAGCAATTGCGACAGCGCGCCAAACGCCAGCCAGCGCGAACGTTCCATGCCGATGCGGATATCGACCAGGCGCCGCTGCACGTACTGGTGGTTGTCGATGCTGCTATTGAAGCTGCTGCGGCTGGCCGCGTAGCGCATCGCCTCGTCCAGGTAGGGCGCGATCAGGTTGGCCGCCGCCAGGCCGTAATACAGGCGTCCCAGCGAAATGGTGTCGATCAGCGTGGCCAGGCCACGACCGGGCGCGCCCAGCAGCTGCGACGGGCGCACGGCCACATCCTCGAAATGCAGGGCGCCGGTGGGCAGGTTGCGATTGCCCAGCTTGTCGTCCACCAGGCCGGCGCGCAGGCCGGGCGTGCCGCGGTCGACCAGCGCCAGCGCGATATTGTGCTCGTCCTTGTCCGCCAGGCGGCAGACGATCAGGGCGAAATCCATGATGGGCGCGTGCGCGATATTGTACTTGCCGCCATTGAGCACGTAGCCGTCGGCCGTGGCGCGCAAGGTGCTCTGGATGCTGCGCACGTCCGTGCCCGTGCCCGGCTCGGCGATACCGGTGGCGCTGACGTCGCCGCGCAGGATGGCGCCGAAATAGCGGTCGCGCTGCCCTTCCGTGCCGTGCCGCTCCAGGCCCCGCACCATGCCGGCCTGGGCGATGACCGACAGCAGCAGCTCCGGCGCGCCGATGGTGGACGACAGGCCGTCGAGGGCGGCGGTAAAACTCCACCAGTCGCCCGTCGCGTGATCGCTGCCGGGCACGATCATGCGCCACAGACCGGCATCGCGCAGGCGCTGCCAGCCGTCAAAATCGAAACCTTCGGCGCGCGCGGCGGCGCCGGCGGCAATGTCGCTGCCGATGCCGGCGTAGCGCTGGCGTATCTCGCCCTGTTGCGGTGTAAACATCATGGTTAGCCTTGTTGGTCAATGAAAGAAAAAGGGCCGCGCAGGCGGCCCTGGCAGGTACGCCGGCCGTCAGTCCGACAGGACGACGGAGCGCCCGATGGCGCCGTGCAGGTCAAGGCAGCGCTCGAACCAGGTACTGACGGGATCGTCGGCCGGCAGCAAGGAATACGGCACGGTGATGCGCGCCCATTGCAGCACGCCGAACAGGATGTAGTCGGCAAACAGGGGTTGCGCGCCGCCCAGCCAGGGCTGCTTGGCCAGCACGCTGCGCAGCGGCGCGAATTTTTCCGGCAGGGCCGCCAGCTCGATGTGGCGGGTGGCCGAGGCCTCTTCCAGGGTCTTGCCGAAGCGTTTCTCGCGCGCCGCGCGGAAATACGCCTGGTCCGCCGGCGACATCAGCGCATGCATGTCCATGGCGGCGATGGCCGAGACGGGCGGATGGATGACCGTCTGGCTGAAGCTTTCGACGAAACGGGCCATGGCTTGGCCGCCGGGGCCGCCGAACAGGCTGGGCCGGTCCGGATAGGCGCGCTCCAGGTGCACGGCGATTTCAAAACTGTCGCCCTCGATGTGGCCGTTGTCGTTCAGCACCGGCACGCTTTTATAGCTGCCGTCCTCGATGCCGGCGATTTCCGCGAAGGAGACGGGCCGCACCTCGGCCTGCAGTTCCTTGTGCTTGAGTGCCATGATGATCTTCCATACATGGGGCGAATAATGACGGCGCCGGTCGGCGGCGCACAGGCTGTACAGGATGATGGACATGCGGTTCTCTCTGGTTGTGAAGGTCAGGCCGCGGCGCCGGTCAGCGCCAGGCGCTGCACGCCGCTGGCGGGGAAGCGTTCGCGCAGCAGCGCCAGCACCTGCTCGGGACTCGGCAGCGAGTGGTGGCCGTGCATGCGCTCGAGCAGCGGATCGAAATGGTCGCGCCATACGGGGTCGATGATGATGTAGCCGTCCTCGCGCAGCTGCGCCAGGTTGCGCTGCACGGCCGGCTTGGCCAGCATTGGCCCGCCCATCACGGGGAACAGCAGCACGGGAAAGGTGGCGGCCAGGATCACGGTGGTCAGGCGGTTGCCGGAAAAGCCGTTTGCCACGGCCGCCAGCGTATTCGCGGTGGCGGGCAGCACCAGCAGCAGATCGTGCTCGGCGGCCAGGCGGCCCGGCTTGTCGGTCGGCCAATCCTGCGGCCGCTCGCCGCTGATGACGCGGTCGACGTACAGCGCGATCGATTCCGGCTTGAGGAAGTTGGTGGCATTCGGCGTCATCAGCACGCTCAGCTCGCAATCGAGGTGGTCCTTGATGATGCGCAGGTAGTTCGGCAGCAGGGTCGAATCGAGCGAACCCGTGACGCCGATGAGGATGCGCGGCTTGTGTTTTTTGATGGGCGTTTCCATGGTGTTGTGTCCAGGTGGTGGCACGGCTGTGCCGGGTTAATGGGGTGCAGGCGGACGGCGGCGCTGGTGCGCGCGCACCGCCATGACCATGCGGTCGAGGATCTCGGCCAGCAGCGGCTGCGAGGTGGCGAAATTGAGGCGCGCGCAGTGCGCGGCGCGCGCGTCGAAGACTTCGCCCGGGCTGAGCGCCACGCGCGCATGCTGGAGGAAGAAATCCGCCGCCGGCTGGTCCAGCTCCAGCGCGCCGCAATCGAGCCACAGCAGATACGTCCCCTGCGGCACGTGGAAGCGGACGCCCGGCAACTCGCGGCGCAGGATCTGCGCCGCGTAGTCGCGCATGGCCAGCAGGTGCGCCAGCACGGCGTCGAGCCAGGGCTGCCCGTCGTTCCAGGCCGCCACGGTGGCGTCGATGCCCAGGTTATTGACGGCGCCCGTCAGGCGCGCCGGCAGGCGCGCATGGAAGCGCTGCTGCAGCTGCGGCGTGCCGAAATGGGCGACGGCGCAGCGCAGTCCGGCGATATTGAAGCTCTTCGTGGCCGAGTTCAGGGTAACGGTGCGCGCGGCGGCCGCCTGCGACAGGGAAGCGAATGGCAGATGGCGCGCTCCCGGGTAGACCAGGTCGGCATGGATTTCGTCGGACACCACGATCAATGCATGGCGTTCGGCAAAGGCCAGCACGCCGTCCAGTTCCGCGCGGCTCAGCACGCGCCCCGTCGGATTGTGCGGATTGCACAGGATCAGCACGCGCGTGCGGGCATCGACGGCTTGTTCCAGGCTCTCCAGGTCGAGCTGGAAGCCGTCGGCACCCGTGCGCATTTCCAGCGCGACCAGGCGCCGGCCCGTGCCCTCGACCGCTTCGCGGAAGGGCGCATAGTGCGGCACTTGCACGATCACGCCGTCGCCCGGGTCGGAAAACGCCATCACCGCGGCAAACGTCGCCTGCACCAGGTCGGGCAGGACCAGCACCTGGTCGGCCTCGGCCTGCCAGCCATACAGGCGGCGCATGCGCGCGGCGAACGCATGTGCCACGGCGCGGTCGGCCTTGCGTCCGTCGCGCAGGGGATACGTGAAATCGACGCGCTGCAGCACCTGCGCCAGCGCCGCCTGCACGGCGGGCGCGGTGCCCAGGTCCATGTCGGCCACGCAGGCGGCAAGCACGCCGGGCTGGTACTGGCGCCACTTGAAACTCTGGCGCGCCAGCAGCTGGTCCAGGGTCAGCGTCAGGCCGTCCTGCAGGGTAGCGAGCTGGCGGCTCATGCTTCGGTAAACACGCGGTTCAGGAAGCCGTTGAACCATGCCCGCAGCGCCTTGTCGTGCAGCACGCGTCCCTGCAGGTGCTGTTCGCCCTGCTGCGCGTTCGGCAGGTGGAAGCGGTGCGCGCCCTTCACCGCCCAGCGGCGCTGCATGGCCAGGGTCAGCTCGGGATGGTACTGGATGCCCCAGGCTTTCTCGCCGTAGCGGAAGGCCTGGTTGCGGTAGGCGTCGCCCTCGGCCAGCAGGATGGCGCCCTTGGGCAGCTCGAAACCCTCCATGTGGAAGTGGTACACCATGTCCGGCCACTTGGGCATGATGCGCTGGCCTTCGGCCGTCGGCTTCAGCGGATACCAGCCGATCTCCGTGACGTCGCCCTCGGCCGCCGTCACCTTGCAGCCGAGATTCTTGGCCAGCATCTGCGCGCCCAGGCAGATGCCCAGATACGGCCGGTTTTCCGCCAGCGGCACGGACAGCCACTCGATCTCGCGGCGGATGTGCGCGTCGCTGTCGTTCGCGCTCATCGGGCCGCCGAACGAGATCACGCCCGCGTGGCCATCGAGGGTGTCGGGCAGCGGGTCGCCGCACACGGGACGGCGGATATCGAGTTCAAAGCCCTTGTCGCGCAGCAGCTTGCCGGCGCGACCCGGCGTCGACGCCTCCTGGCGCAATATCGCCAGGATCGGCCGCTTGCGCCCGCGCCGGCCTTGCATCGTTTCACTCATGCTGCTCTCCTTGTATCTTGTTGCGCTGAATGTAGGACTCGACCAGGCTGGCATACGGCGGCACGAAGGTCACCAGGGTCTGCTGGCCCACCTTGATGGTGTCCTTGACGTCGAAATGCAGGTGGATCGGCAGCTTGTCGATCCAGTTGTTCGAAATCCTGCCGATGCGCGCGCCGCGCGCCACCGGCTGCAGTTCGCGCACGGCCAGGTCGCTGGTATTGAGGTGCACATAGCGGTACAAGGTGCCGGCGGCCGTCTGCAGGGTGACGCTGAAACGCGCGATCTGCACGATGACGCCATCGTCGGCCGCTACGGCCCAGTGAAAATTGGCGCGGCAGGTGGCCGGGCGCAAGTCTTGTCCCTGATGTCCGCCGGACAGGCAGAACGGCAGGTTGTCCTTGCGCAGCTCGCAAAAATTGTCGCGCCACGGATAGGCATAGTTGGCGTCGTCGCAGGAATCGCCTGCCTTGCCGCGCTGGCCGCCCACGCCGTAGAAATGCGAACTGGCGTAGGCCGCGCCCTTCTCGATGGGAAAGCGCATGTCCGGGTACAGCACGGCGGCGCTGGCCACGCCGCTGCCGCTGCCGGGCAGCAGTGCTCCGGGCGGCAGGAAACGTTCATCATTGCCGGCCAGTGCCGGCAGCGCCAGCGCACCGAGCACGCCAGCCAGTAACAAAGTCTTCATCATGGTTTTTCTCCCGCCACGAGCAGCAGCGCACGCGCCGTGTCGGTCAGATATTGCGGATCGGTGCAGCGCTTGTCCTTGAGCGGCTCGTCGCAGCTCATGCGCAGCGTGTAGGCGGCGCCAAAGCGCGTGAAGCTGTAGTCGGCGCCGTCGCCTATCGATTCGAAGGCGCCGCCCGCATGTTCGAGCTTCAGGTCACCTGGTGCGACGAGGTGCGTGGCGCTGCCGAACAGCCCCAGCTTCGCGCCCGCCGGCGCATACAGGGCCGCATAGGCCGTGCCCTGGCCATGGAAACGCGGCGCGCCCCAGTCGCCTTCGGCCGGCAGCAGCAGTACCGGGATGTTGACCTGCGCCAGCCCGGCGGGCGCCGTGGCGCGCAGCGGCCGCAGCACCGCGTCGGCCTGCGCCGCGCCGGCACGCGCCAAGCTGGCCGCGGGCCAGTCGATCGGCGTCAGCACGCGCCGCACCGGTTCGCCGGCGCTGGCGGCCAGCGGCGCCGCAGCGCCCGCCAGCAGGCCCAGCGCGCCAAGCGCTTGCAGGAATGCCAGGCGCGCCATCTTAGAGGCTGCCCTGGTAGGCCAGCACGGTCTGCTTGAACGACTCGGGCACGGGCTGCGTGGCCTGCTTTTCATAGTCGTACATGACGTGCACGGAAATGGCCTTGGCCATCACCACGCCCTGCTCGTCGCCGATGTGCATGATGTGCTCCATTTCAAAGCTCTTGCCGCCGAACTTGGAGACATGGCTGAGCACCAGCACCTTGTCGCCGTACTTGGCCTGGGCGATGTATTCGCACGCGGTTTTCACCATGATGTGCGGCAGCTTTTCGCTCTTCGGAATTTCCAGGATGCGGTGCATGTATTCGAGGTAGGCCGTCTGCATGTACTCGTAGTACACGGGGCTGCTGACGTGGCCCATCGAGTCGGTGTCGCGGTAACGGATGTCGAGATTGGTCTTGAAAGAGCGGCGCATCATTGTGTCCTCATGTGGCGGTTATATCCGGTCGGGCCGGCTTGGGTAGTGACATTTCGCCAATGATGCTAAGACCGATAGCGGGTACCTCACAAGACGCAATATCTGAGGGCGGACGTCCAAATATCTGAGGAGCCGAATGGCGCCCGTTGCGCTACCATCGCTGCAGAAATATTCCAGCAACAAGGACCCGGCGCATGGCGCCACGGCTGCCGCGCGCACTGGCGCGGCCCACTGGTTTCCTCTACCCCACCCTATTGAATGAAAGGCGCATCGATGAAAATCGCGATCCTGGCTGACCGCCTCGAGCTGTTGAACATCAAGAAAGATTCGACCTACGCGATGATGCAGGAAGCGGCCGCGCGCGGCCACGCACTGCATGTGTTCGAACAGCAGCATCTGCACTGCGAGGGCGGCGTGGTCAGCGCCCGTGCAACGCGCGTGCAGCTGGTCGACGACGCCGGCACGTGGTTCCACCGGGAGGCGGCGGCGACGCTGCCGCTGGCGCGGTTCGACGCCGTCCTGGTACGCAAGGATCCGCCTTTCGACATGGAATACCTGTACAGCACCTACCTGCTGGAAATGGCGCAGCGCCAGGGCGCGCGCGTCTTCAACCGGCCATCGGCCGTGCGCAACCACAACGAGAAACTGGCGATCCTGGAATTTGCGCCGTTCTGCGCGCCGACCCTGGTCAGCCGCGAGCCGTCGCGCCTGCGCGCCTTCCACGCCGAGCACGGCGACGTGATCTTCAAGCCGCTCGACGGCATGGGCGGCGCCGGCATCTTCCGCGTGCGCGAGGACGGCATGAACCTGGGCGCCACCGTCGAAATGCTGACGCGCGACGGCGCCGTCACCATCATGGCGCAACGCTACATTCCCGCCATCAGCGAGGGCGACAAGCGCATCTTGCTCATCGGCGGCAAGCCGGTGCCGCATGCGCTGGCGCGCATACCGCAGGCGGGCGAGGTGCGCGGCAACCTGGCTGCCGGCGGGCGCGGCGAAGCGCGCGTGCTGACGGCGCGCGACCGCGAGATCGCCGATACCCTGGCGCCGGTGCTGGCGGCGCGCGGCCTGCTGCTGGTCGGGCTGGACGTGATCGGCGCGCATCTCACCGAAGTCAATGTCACCAGTCCCACCTGCTTCCGCGAAATCATGCAGCAGACGGGTTTCGACGTGGCAGGCATGTTCATCGATGCGCTGGAAACGGCGGCATCGCTCACGCACACGAACGAGGAACAATCATGAGCAAGGTAAGCACACTGCAAAGCTGGATAGGCGGACGCTGGATGGGCAGCGAAGCGGGCCTGTCGCTGCACAGCGCCATCGACAATTCGCTGATCTATCACACGCATGCCGAGTCGGTCGACGCGCAGCAGGCGCTCGACTATGCGCGCCGCACCGGCGTGCCGGCGCTGATGGCCCTCGACTTCCAGCAGCGGGCGGCCTGCCTGCGGGCGCTGGCATCGCACATCCAGCAGCACCGCGAGGAGCTGTACACGATCGCCTACCTGAGCGGCGCCACGCGCGCCGACAGCAAGCAGGATATCTGCGCCGGCATCGGCGTGCTCAATTCCTACGCCGGCATCGCCGCCAGCGGCCTGCCTTCGGGCAATGTGCTGCACGAAGCGCCCGCCATGTCGCTGTGCCGGCGCGGCGGCGCGGCCGGCACGCACATCATGGTGCCGCGCGGCGGCGTGGCCCTGCACATCAACCCGTTCAACCTGCCCGTCTGGTCGCTGCTGGAAAAATTCGCCGCCAGCTTCCTGGCCGCCATGCCCTGCATCGTCAAGCCCGCCACCTGCACCAGCTACCTGGCCGAAGCGCTGGTACGCCTGATCGACGCGTCCGGCGTGCTGCCGAAAGGCGCGCTGCAGCTGGCCATCGGCCCTGCCGATGCCTTGCTGGCCCGCCTGCAGGACAACGATGCCGTCAGCTTCACCGGTTCGGACGCCACCGCCACGACCTTGCGCAACCATCCCAACCTGCTGGCGCGTTCGGTCCAGGTCAGCCTGGGCGCGGCGTCGCTCAATTGCGCCATCCTGGGACCGGACGTGCGCAGCGGCGAGCCGGAATTCGAGCTGCTGGTCGACGCCATCGTGCGTTCGATGACGGTCAAGGCGGGCCAGGACGGCGCCGCCATCCGCCGCGTGATGGTGCCGCACGGGCAGATCGAAGCGCTGACGGCGCGCCTGCGCGAACGCCTGGCGGCGGTGGTGATCGGCGACCCGGCCCAGGCAGGCGTGCAAATGGGACCGCTGGCATCGCAGGAGCAGCGCAGCGAACTGGGCGCCCGCGTGCGCGCCCTGGCCGAGGAAAGCGACATCGTCTGCGGCCAGGCGGACGGCTACGCGCCTTCCGGCGCAGGCGTGCGCGATGGCGCCTTTGCCGCGCCCACACTGCTGCTGTGCCGCGGCGGGGCGCGCAGCGACGCCGTGCATGAAATCGAGGCCTTCGGGCCCGTCTGCGCCCTGATGCCGTATGCGGACGTGGAGGAAGCGCTGGCGCTGGCCGCACGCGGCAGGGGCAGCCTGGCCAGCACCCTGGCCACGCGCGATCCGAAGCTGGCCGCGTATGCGGTGCCGCGCCTGGCCGCCTCGCACGGGCGCGTGCTGGTGCTGGAACGCGAAGTGGCGGCGGCGGGGACGGACGTGCTGGCGTCGGCGCACCTGAAGTACGGCGGCCCTGGCCGCGCCGGCTGCGGCGAGCAGCTGGGCGGCCTGCGCGCCATCTCGCAATACCTGCAACGCTCGGCGCTGCAAGGCTCGCCCACCATGCTGACGGCCGTGACGGGCGAATACGTGCGCGGCGCCGCCGTGCGCGAAAGCGTGCAGCATCCGTTCCGCAAGCATTTCGACGAGCTGGAAGTGGGCGAATCGCTGCTGACGCACCGGCGCACCGTCTGCGAAGCGGATATCGTGGCCTTCGGCGGCATCTCGGGCGATTATTTCTACATGCATTTCGACGAGATCGCCGCGCGCGATTCGCAGTTCGGCCGGCGCATCGCGCACGGCTATTTCGTGCTGGCCGCCGCCGCCGGCCTGTTCGTCTCCCCGGCGCCGGGTCCCGTGCTGGCCAACTACGGGCTCGACGACCTGCGCTTCGTCGCGCCGGTCGGCATCGGCGACACCATCCGCGCGCGCCTGACGTGCAAGCGCAAGGTCGACCGCCAGCGGCGCGACGACAAGGGCGTCGGCCAGGGCGTGGTGTCGTGGGACGTGCAGGTCACCAACCAGAACGATGAACTGGTGGCCAGCTACGACATCCTGACCCTGGTCGCCAAGCGTGCAGGGCCGTGAGCGGCAGCCCTCAGTTTTCCTGATGGCGCCGCTCAAGAAATACAAATAGCCAACGTTGCCCCCGTCTTTCAGAATGGCGGCTGACGAGATGAAGCCAACCGGGTATTTCAGGGACCGGAAGCGGTGCGGCGCGCCGCTTCCGGTCCCGGGACAGCGCTGCTGTAGCAGATTCGACTGACGCTGCGCAGGCCAGCACCTGCGCCCTCCCTTCCCGTAGCTTCCCTTCTGACAAAGACGACCTTCCCATGCGACATGCCGTTCCCCTTTTCCTGCTTGGCGCCAGCGCGCTGCCCATCGCCCCCTTCTCTTTCGCCCAGCAAATGTCCGACACGCGCGCCGAACAGGCCGCGCCGCTGGCGACCCTGCCCGAAGTCAAGCTGATCGACCAGTCCGCGCCGGACGCGCCACTGCCGGGCATCACGCGCATTTCCCGCGAGACCCTGCAGCGCCCGCAAGCCATGAACATGGCCGACGTCTTCGCCAGCGAAGCTGCCGTCAGCGTGGGCGGCGGCGCCAGCAATGCGCAGCGCATCTACCTGCGCGGCGTCGATGGCGCCAACCTGAACATCAGCATCGACGGCGCGCGCCAGGGCCGCAGCCTGCACCAGCACCGGGGCGACCTGGGCGGCATCGATCCCGACCTGCTGAAACAGGTCGATATCCAGCCCGGCCCCAGCGCCGACGCGGGACCGGGCGCGCTGGGCGGCAGCATCCGCTTTGACACCGTCGATGCGCAGGACTTGCTGGCGCCTGGCAAACGCGCCGGCGCCAGCGTGCGTGCGGCATACGCCAGCGCCGACGAGGCGCGGCGCGGCGCCGTCAGCGTGTACGGCATGCCGGGCGAGACGCTGGACAATAAGCTGGGCTTGCTGGCCCATGTCAGCGCCGTCAACCGCGACAACTACCGCATCGGCGGCGGTGGCGACGTGCCCAATTCGGCCGGGCATGACCGCGACTACCTGCTCAAATTGAGCTTGCTGGACCTGGCCGGGCATAGCCTGCGCCTGGGCGCGGCGCGCAACCGCAATGCGGGGCTCTACCTATTCAGCCGGGTCGGCAGCGACAACGGCTATGCGCCCGCGAACGCCGTGCCCACCTACCAGCGCAGCGAACGCCATACCTATACCCTGGAGCACCGCTACCAGCCGGCCGGCAATGCGCTGCTGGACTGGAAATTCAATCTGTACCTGAACGAGAACGAGCTGGAAGACGTCAGCCAGGCGCGCAGCGCGAGGACGACGGAACGGGGCGGCAGCCTGCGCAATACGGCAAACCTGGCCCTGGCCGGCACGCAGCACCGCCTGACGGCCGGCGCCGACTTCATGGACGAGGAAGGCATCACCAACGGCGTGCTGGGCGCCGCCATCCTGGGGCCGGGCCGCAAATCCACGCAGGCGCGCAATCTGGGCCTGTTCGTGCAGGAGCACATGCGCTGGCAAGCCCTGCAGCTGTCGCTGGGCATGCGCCACGACCGCTACGATACCGCCTTCGGACCGCGTACCTTCAAGGGTGGCAAGACATCGCCGAACGCGGGCGCCGAGCTGGAGCTGGGCCGCGGCGTGGGCGCCTTTGCCAGCTATGGCGAAGCCGTGCGCGCCAGCGGCATCATCCCCATCGGTTTCCTCACCAGCCTGGACAAAAAGAGCAATTTCAACAACGGCAAGCCCTTCAAGCCGGAAACCTCGACCACGCGCGAAGCGGGCCTGAAGTACGAGGGCGCCAATGCGCTGCTGGACGGCGACAGCCTGACCGTACGCCTCGGCTACTTCGACACCCGCATTGCCAACCTGATCGAATGGGCCGGCCAGGGCGTCGTGTATCCCGCGTATATCCGCAACATGCCCGAGACCCTGCGCTCGAAGGGCTGGGAATGGAAGGCGCGCTGGCAGCGGGGCGGCTACGGCACGTCCGTCGGCGTGGTGCTGGCCGATACCACGGTGGGCGGCAAGCCCTTGAACCCGGCGCGCCGCGTGGGCACGGCGCTGGGCGACCGGCTCACGTGGGACAGCCACTGGCAGATGCTGCCCGGCCTCACGGCCGGCTATACCCTGAACGCCGTGCGGCGCCTGGACGACGTGCCGAAAGCGGCGGTACAGCGGGCCGGCTACGTGCTGCACGACGTCCAGCTGCAATGGCAGCCGGCCGCGCTGCGCGCGCTGAGGCTGGCGCTGGCAGTGCGCAACCTGGGCGACAAGCGCTACACGAGCCACAGTTCGCTCGACGGCGGCGTCGGCAATATCCTGCCGGAGCCGGGACGCGACGTGCGCGTGAGCGCCAGTTACCACTTTTAAGCGATTCCACCATCCCAATCACCCATCCGTAAAGAGAAGAGAACCATGACCTATACCACCCAAGCGGGCGCGCGCTGCGGCCTGTACCTCGTCAGCGCCGGCATCGGCGACCCTGACAGCATCACCGTGAAGGCGCAGAAAACCCTGCGCGGCGTCGATATCGTGTTCGGCATCCCGCGCCTGCTGGAGGCGTTTGCCGACCTGCTTGACGGCAAGGAACTGCACAAGGCGGGCCACGGCCTGTTCAGCCCCCTGGCGCGGCGCGACACGCCGGAAGAGGAAGTCGACGCCATGGAAAAACAGACGCGCGACATCATCCACGCGGCGGCGGCGGCAGGCAAGACCGTCGCGGTGCTCGACTATGGCGACGCCATGATCTTCGGGCCGCAATCGGGCTACCTGAGCGAGTTCAGCGAACTGAATCCCGTCGTCATCCCTGGCATCTCCTGCTTCAATGCGGCCAATGCGGCGCTGGCCCGCGATGTCACCGGCGGCAAGCACAGCCGTTCCGTGATCCTCGCCGCCTCGGCCGACACGCGCGACGACTACACGGGCAGCGACACCCTGGACAAGCTGGCCGCCACGGGTTCCACCCTGGTCTTCTTTACCATGCGCGCCGACCTGCCCTCGCTAGTCGAGCGCCTGGCGCGCCACCTGCCCGGCAGCACGCCGCTCGCCATCGTCGCCCACGCGGGCGCCGACGCGAAACAGGCCGTGCTGCGCGCCACGCTGGGCACGGTGCTGGCCCGCACGGAGAACGAAAAGCCGCCGTTCGAACACCTGGTGTACGTAGGCGATTTCCTCGGCTAGGCCAGGCGCATCCAGGCCGCCGGCGCGGCGCCCTCCGTGCCGTCCTGCGGCCCGGGCAACGCCGCGCAGCGGCCATCTTCCAGCCGCACGATGCGGTCCGCCACGTGGCGGGCGACAGGCAGATTGTGCGTGATGAGCAGCAGGGCCAGGCCGCGCGCCTCCTGCACGTCGAGCAGCAGCCGCAGCACCTTCGCCTGCACCGAGGCATCCAGCGCGGCGGTCGGTTCATCGGCCACCAGCACGGCCGGATCGGCGATCAGCGCCCGCGCGATGGCCAGGCGCTGCAATTCCCCGCCGCTCAGGCTGCGCGCCTGGCGCGCCAGGAAGGCTTCTGTGGCCGGCAGGCGCACGTCGGCCAGCGCCCGCCGCGCCGCCGCGCGGATCGCGTCCACGCTGACGCGATCCGCGATGGCGAGCGGCTCGGCCACCGCCTCGAACACGCTGAAGTGGCTGGCCACCGAGGCGCCCGCATGCTGCGGCACGTAGGCGATGCCCGCCGCCGCGCCTCCCTCTTCGCGCTCCGGCGTGGTCACCGTGCCCGTATCAGCCTGCTGCAGGCCGACGAGGATGCGCGCCAAAGTCGACTTGCCCGCGCCGGACGCGCCCACGATGACCACCGTTTCGCCCGACTGCACGTCCAGGTCGACGCCCGCCAGTACGGCTTGTCCGCCCAGGCGCTTGTGCACGCCGCGCGCGGACAGCACGGTGACGATGCCGCCGCGCAGGCAGGCCACGCCCGTGGCATCGAGCGCCGGCGCTTCCTCGCCGCAGCGGGCGATGCGCTGGCTGCAGCGGCTGGCGAAGGCGCAGCCGCGCGCGCCCTCTTCATGGGTGCCGGCGATGCCCTGCAAGTCCTTGCCGTTCTCGCGCGGCCAGGCGCGCAGCAGGCCGCGCGTGTAGGGATGGCGCGGCGCCGCCAGCACCGCTGCGGCCGGCCCCGTTTCCACGGCGCTGCCGCCGTACAGCACCAGCACGTCGCCATCGAGCGCGCGCGCCAGCTCCAGGTCGTGCGTCACCACCACCAGCTGGCGCTGCGCCGCTTCGGCGCGCAGGCGCCCGAGCACCAGCGCGCTGGTGGCGGGATCGAGCGCGGACGTCGGCTCGTCCAGCACCAGCAGTGCCGGGTCAGGCGCCAGCGCCGCCGCCAGCAGGACGCGCTGCAGCTGGCCGCCGCTGCATTGGGCCGGATAGCGCCGGTGCAGGTTTTCGGCCAGGCCCAGCGAAACCAGCAGGGCACCGGCCGCCAGTTCGGCTGGCCCGCGCCGCATGCCCAGATGCCGCCGCAAAGGCGCCGCCACCTGCGCCAGCAAGGTGTGCTGGGGATTGAGGGCGTCGTGCACGTCTTGCGGCACCAGGCCAGCCTGGCGGCCGCGCCAGCGCCGCAGCACCGCTTCGTCCGCATCCACCAGTTGCATGCCGCCGGCGCGCAAGCTGCCGCTGCCGCGCCCCGGCGCCATGCCGAGCAAGGCCCGCGCCAGGGTGCTCTTGCCGGCGCCCGATTCGCCGATGATCACCAGCGGCACGCCGGGGCGCGCCTGAAAATGCAGCTGGCGCAGCAGCTGGCGGCCATCCGCCTCGATGCAGAAAGCGGCCGCCGCTAGCATCGCGCGCGCTCGTCGAGGCCCTGGCCCAGCAGCGCCAGCGCGATCAGCAGCATGGCCAGGCACAGCCAGGCCGCCAGTATCCAGGCGCGCGCGTCCGGGTGGGCAAGATAGGGCATGGTTTCATTGAGCATGCCGCCCCAGGTCGGGGTACGCGGATCGGCCAGCCCGAGGAAGGCCAGGCCCGCGTAGTGAAACACGGCGCGGCGCACCAGGGCCACGGCTTGCACGGCCAGCAATCCCGCCATGGCCGGCCACACATGGCGGCGCAGCAGGTAGATGCCCGACGCCGACGCCAGGCGTGCCGCGTCCAGGCTCTCCTGGCGCCACACCTGGCGCAGGCGCAGGCGCAGCGCGCGAAACTCGACATCCCAGCCGAATGCCGCCAGCATCGCCACCAGCGCCGCCACGCCCGGCTGCATGGCCGAGGCGATGACGATGAAAACCAGAGTCGATGGCAAGGCGCTGAACAGGTCGGCCAGCCGCAGCACCAGCGTATCGGCCGCCGGCCAGGCCAGCCCGCACAGCGCCAGCAGCACGGCCAGCACGATGCTGGCGGCGCTCACGGCCACGCCGATGCCCAGGGTCGGCAGCGCGGCGACGGCCAGGCGGCGCAGCACGTCGCGGCCCAGGTCATCGGTGCCCAGCCAGTGCAGGGCGCCGGGCGGCGCCAGCACGGCATCCATGGCGCCGCCGGACGCCGGCTGCAGCCAGCTGGCGCCGGCCAGCATCAGGGCCAGCACCAGCAGCAGCCCGGTCCCCGCGCGCACGGACGCGTTCATGGCGCGCGCTGCGCGCGCCGCGCCAGGCGGGCGGCCAGTGCATCGGCCAGCAAGTTCAGGGCGAACAGCAGCAGCCCCGTCGCCAGCAGGGCGCCACGCACCAGCGGGTAGTCGTGCTTGATGATGGCGTCCGTCAGCACCAGGTTGATGCCGGGATAGGCAAACACGGTTTCCGCGTACACGGCGCCCGACACCAGGCGCGCGGCCACGCCGCCCAGGCGCGACAGCACGACGGCAAGCACGTTGGGCGCCAGGTGGCGGTAGCGCAAGGCGAACGGCCCCACGCCCTGCGCGCGGGCCAGGTCCATGAAGGTGCGCTGCCGTACGCTGACGGCCGTGGCGCGCGCGCTGAGGAATACGCCGGCGGCCGCTGGCAGCGCCATGGCGCACACGGGCAGCACCAGGTGCTGCGCGCGCTCCAGCCATGCGGCCGCACCCGTCTGCATGGAAAACGGCGCCATGGCGCCATTGCTGGGAAACCATTGCAAACCATAGGCGAACAGCATGACCAGGCCCATCGCCAGGGCGAAAGGCGGGATGCTGTCGAGTGCCAGGGTGGCGGCCGTCAGCACGCGGTCCGGCGCCCTGCCCTGCGCGAACGCGGCCTCGATGCCCAGCACCACGCCCAGCAGCAGGGCCAGCACCAGCGCGCACGCCACCAGCAGCATGGTCCAAGGCAGGTGCTGCGCCAATAAATCCTTCACCGGCATGCCGTGGCGGATGGAATAGCCGAAATCGAGCCGCAGCAGCTGCGCCAGGTGCCCGAGGTACAGCTGCCACAGCGGCTGCCCGCCGCCCAGGCCATGGCGCGCCAGCAGGGCGCCGCGTTCGGCCGCATCGAGTTCGATCAGCGCATCCTGCCCCAGGATGGCCGTGACGGGGTCGCCGGGCATGAGCAGCGGCAGCGCGAAGTCGAGGCTGACGAGCGCCAGCAAGGCCAGCGCATAGCCCGCGGCGCGCCGGCCCGGGAACGTAGAAGCGCTCAGCGTCGGCTCCCGTCTACTGCACGAACATCAATTTGTTCAGCGGCAGCGAGATGCCGACGGCGATGCCGCCCGGCGTGAACCACGGCCGCAGGCGCGCATTGGCCGCCGTGATCCACTGCGGCGAATACAGGAAAAACGCCGGCAGCTCCTCGGCATAGATGGCCTGGGCGCGGTCGAGCAGCGCGCGCCGTTTGGCCACGTCGACGGTGCCGACCTGCTGCTGCAGCAGCTCGAGCAGATCGGCGCGGCGGAAGGCATCGCTGAAGGCGCCGTTGCCCGCCGTTTGCCGCAGCATGCTTTCCGGGTCCCCATTGCTGCCCTGGCTGACGAGCGCCAGGTCGAAATCGGCCGCGACCATGCGCGCGCCCAGGATACCGCCGTCCATGATGCGCACATTGACTTCCATGCCCAGCTTTTCCAGCTGGCCAGCCAGCTGGCTGGCGGGCCGCGCCAGGCTGCGCGTCGCCGCCAGTTCGAGCACCCACGGCTTGCCGCCGCTGTCGCGCAGGCGACCGTCCGGCGCGGCACGGTAGCCCAGCTCCGCCAGCATGCGGCGCGCTGCCGCCGGATCGTAGGCATACGCATCGAACGGCGCCCCGCTCTGCCAGATGCTGCCCCGCACGAAGCGTCCGGCGGACACCTCGCCCTGCCCGTTCTCGACCACCCGCAGCAGTTCCTGCCGGTCGATGCCGCGCGCGATGGCCTGGCGCAGGCGCTTGTCGGCAAACGGCGGGCGCGCATGATTGAAGCGCAGCCGCACCGGATGTCCGGAAGGCGCGCTGACCACGGTGGCAAAGCGCGTCACTTCGGCAGCCAGGGGCGCCGGCAGGCTGCGGATCATGTCCACCTGGCCCCGCTTGAGCGCGCCCACGGCAAGCGAAGGCTGCATGCGAAGGAACAGCAGGCTGCGCACCCTGGGCGGACCCAGGTAGTACTCTTCGTTCGCGGTGAAAAGGTAGCGGCCCGCCGCCTTGTCATACGCACCCAGGCGATAGGGGCCGCTGCCGACGATGTCGGCCTGTTTCACGTGCTGGGGGTCGTCCAGGCGCGCATACACATGCTGTGGCAGGATGGGCACCGAACCGGCCAGCTGCGCCACGAACGGCGCATACACGCGCTTCAGGCGCACGCGCACGCGCCCCTTGCCCAGGTCGTCCACGCCGTCGATGGCCCCCAGGTCGAACAGGGGATGCGGGTGCTGGCGCAAATACGCAAAAGTAAACACCACGTCCGCCGCCGTGACGCTCTTGCCGTCATGCCAACGCGCATCGGGGCGCAAGGTGAAATCGATGGTGCGGTGGTCGGCGCTTTCCCGCCACGCGCTGGCCAGCCCCGGCACCAGCTTGCCGCTGGCATCGCGCCACACGAGGGTGTCGAAAATCAGGCTCGTCAGCGTATAGCCCATGCCGCCGCTGGCATGGGTGTAGGGAGTCGGCAAGCCGAAGTCGCCCTGTTCATCGGCAATGGTACAGCGCTCGATGCGCGGCGCCGGCGACGGCTGCTGCGTACTGGCGCTGGCGCCGGCACACGCCAGCCAGCCGGCAAGGAGTAGGGGAAAAAGCAAGCGAAGACGGGGCACCAGCGTTCCTGACGATCAGAAGAGAGGCAAACCCCGGCCGCCATGGGCCGGGCAAGTGTGCTGCGTAGAATGGATTCTCAACTAAATGAGAATTATTTACAGCTGCATATCTTATGGTTGCCGCGCTGGCCAGGCAAATTGTCTTTCCGGAGGGCTGGCATCTGAAAAACTGAGGGGCCGGGGTGCACACTCCCCTTGCCCAGGCGCCGGCCCTGTCAAGGCGCCACAGCTGGCGCTGTCCCGGCGCCATGCCGCTTACTCGCCCTGCTCCGGCGCGCGGCCGATCTCGCCGTCGATATTGGCCAGGAACCAGGCCAGCGACGACATCAGCGCCACGTTGCGTTTCAGGTTATTCGGGTCGACCTTGTCCAGGGTGTCGGCCGGCGTATGGTGGTAGTGGAAGTAACTGTGGCTGTCGACCAGCGGCTCGAAGCTGGGTACGCCTCCCGTTTCCAGACGGTGCAAATCGCCCGTGCCCAGCGCATCGCGGCGCGTGAACGCGTGTGCGCCCATCGGCTGCAGGGCGGCCAGCAAAGGCGTGAACAGTTTTTCCGCCTTCGGTCCCACGCTGGCCTTGATGCCGAACGGACGGCCGGCGCCGCTATCCATCTCGATGGCCGCATATTGCTTGCCGAGCGCCTGCTTGTGGGCCTCGAAGTAGGCCTGGCCGCCGCGGCCGCCGTTTTCCTCGTTCATCCAGGCGATCACGCGGATGGTGCGGCGCGGACGGTAGTCGAGCTTTTTCAGGGTTTCCACCACGCCCATGGCCGCCACCACGCCGGCGCCGTCGTCGTGCGCGCCCGTCGCCAGGTCCCAGGAGTCGAGGTGGCCCGAGACCACCACCACTTCGTCGGCCTTGTCCGTGCCCGGCCAGTCGGCGATGACGTTGTAGCTATCAGCTTCCGGCAGGTTTTGCGGCGTCAGGGTCAGGTGCATTTTCATCGGGCCGCGCGCGGCCAGGCGGCCGATCAGCAGGGCGTCTTCCACGGTGACGGCGGCGGCGGGAATGCGTTTATTGTCGTCCAGGCCCGTGGCGCCCGCATGCGGGATACGGAAATCGGCGCCGCCCACCGAGCGCACCAGCGCGGCCGCCGCGCCCAGGTCGGCCGCCGCCTTCGGTCCGAGGAAGCGCGAGCGCGAACCCTGGCCGTAGGTGACGCCGGCCAGACCCCGCTCGGCCATCTCCTGGTCGAACGGCGTGTCGATCAGCACGATGGCGCCCTTCACTTCCGCCGCACGCGCCTTGAGTTCTTCCAGGCTCTTGACGATGATCACGGGCGCCGTCAGGCCGGCGGCCGCAGTGGCGCCGGAGCCGCCCAGGGCCGTGAGCACCACGCGCTGCGACACGCCCTGCGGACGGCCCGCATAGTCGACGATTTCCGCCGTTTCCACGCCGCGCACCCAGTGCGGCACTTTCACGGGCTGCAAGGTGACCTTGGCGCCCAGCTGGCGCATGGTGTCGGCCACCTGCTGCACGGCGGCGGCGCCGGCGGAGCCGGACAGGCGCGGGCCGATCAGATCCGTCATGTCGGCCAGGCGGGCGTAGGCCCAGTCGCTTTGCAGCGCGGTGTCGCGCACCTGCGCCAGCGCTTGCGGCGTGTTGCCTGGCGCGGCGGCAAAGGCGCCGGCGCTGACGATGCAGCCAAGGGCAAGGGATACGGCGGAACGGCGCAGTGGCGCGCCAGTCAGGATACTATGCATGTGTTCAGTTCCAGTCAACAAGGTCGAAGCGGGTACGCCGTAGCCATGGGCAAGGCGCGAATTTTTCTACGATAGCGTATTTATTCTGTCATTGCAGCAACTTTTACGGGATCGATTGCCTCTTTCCCCCACAGTCGATTACCATGCAGATCGTGATCGCTACCGGATACCGCCATGCTCAAGGGAAGACTCTGTATCGTCCGGCATTTGACCGCCGCCGACCTCAATACCTATATCGCGCTGATCAACGACCTGCCCGCGCGCAGCGAGTTCTTTTCCATGCAATTCAAGTCGCCCGAAGCGATCCGGCGCGAATTCCTGCAGACGGGCCTGGTCACGGAAGATAGTGAACTGTTCCTGATTGAAGACCATCACCAGCACATCATCGGCTCGATCACGCACTTCAAGGGCCGCACCCCGGCTTGCCGCGAAATCGGCTACCGCCTGTTCGACCCCAAGTGGGGCGGACGCGGCTATGGCGGCGAGGCGACGCGCCTGGTGGTCGACTACCTGTTCAATGCCTACCCCTACCACCGTCTGGAATTGCTGATGGACCCACAAAATACGGCTTCCGAACGGATCGCGCAAAGGTGCGGCTTTACCGAGGAAGGCGTGAAGCGCCAGGCCTTTTTCATCAATGGCGTCATGCGCGACGTGAAAATGTATAGCCTGCTGCGTCCGGAATGGCAAGCGTTTGCGCCTATCGTGTCAGGCTGAAACTGTTACCACGCCGCCCTGATTGTAATAAGTTGTATTAGACGTGGAACAAGCTTGCGGCAGCGGATATAGTCCACTCCATGCAGATCATTGTGATCTCGCCGGAATGGAAGGAAATGCCATGTTGAACAAGAAACTCCTGGGTGCGGTAATGGTAGCGGCAGTGGCTGTGTCTTCGGCCGCAGTCGCCGGTGACCGCGACTTCAATACCGTTGCAGGCGCCGTTGTCGGAGCGGCCATTGGCAACAGCACCGGCGGGCGCAATGGCGCGATCGTCGGTGGCGTGCTTGGCGCCGCCGTCGGCAACAGCATCAGCACGAATGACCGTTATTATGACCGTGGCGGCTATCGCGGCGGTTACCGCGAAACCTATTACGCGCCTGCGCCGCAGCCGGTGTACTACGCCCCTGCCCCGCAGCCGGTGTATTACGCACCGCCACCGCGCTACTACGGCCCGCCGGCTGTCGTCTACGTGCAACCGGGCCGCGGCTACTACCGCGACCATGGCCGCCGCGACTATTATGACCGTGGCCACGGTCACGGCCACGGCTGGGGCCATCGCCGTTAAGCACCGCCCTGCACCTGCACCATGAAAAACCTGCGCCAGCCTGCTGCCGCAGGTTTTTTTGCGCGACAGGCAAGGTATCGCCCCTGCACAATATCGGCTAAGCTGTGTCCTATGATCAACATTTCTGGCCGCCTGGACCGCACCAACCGATGCATTTAATTAAAGACGGACTTGACTTCGGCCCCTGGCTCGATGCCGCCGCCGGCACCAGCGTGGGCGCCGGTCCCCTGCCGCGCCGCGAGAACCAGGACAACTTCCTGCTGATCGATGCCAGCGGCCACGCCGTCTGCCTGTCGCAGCAAGCGCCATTCCACTGCCAGGTGCCGGGCTGGCCGCGCGGCCATGTGCGCGTCGCCGTGCTCGACGGCATGGGCGGCCACGGCCAGGGGCGTGAAGCGGCGGAAGCGGCCGTGCAAGGCTTGCTGGCCATGCCCGCCTGCCTCGACACGGCCAGCCTGGCCGCCAGGCTCGACGAGTTGCACACGCGGCTGCAGCACAGTTTCGCCATGGCCGCGCCAGCCCAGGCGCGTCCGCCCGGCACCACCCTGACCCTGCTGGAAGTACCGCCCGGCGAAGCGCCGCTGCTGTATCACGTGGGCGATTCGCGCCTGTATGAAATCGCCCACGGGGCAGCCAGCATCCTCACCGTGGACCACGTGCCGGCCACCGTGTACGCCATGCGCGGCGCGCTCGACGAGACGCGCTGGCGTGCCGCCGTGCACGGCGAGCATCATCCGCAAATCTCGCAGGCATTCATTTTGGGCAATGCCATCAGCGACAGCTTGCAGCTCGACAAGCCCTTGCGCGGCCTCGATGCGGCCACCCTGCCGCCCTTCCTCGCGCACCTGGGCGACCGCCGCGTGCTGCGCGTGCGCCCCGGCGCCCACTATCTGCTGGCCAGCGACGGTTTCTGGGCCTGCGACGATCCGCTGGCCCTCACGGCCCGCTGGCCCGCCTTGTGTGCCGGCAAGACTGCGGCACAGGCCGTCAGCGCCCTGTTCGACGACTTCCTCTCCCACCCGCCAACAGGCTTGCATAGCGACAACATTACCATGCTGGCGCTGCGCTTCGATGCGGAGTTCAGCGCCCCAGGCGGCTAGCGGCCAGGTAGCCGGCCGTCGCCGACACGGCCGACAGCACGGCGCCCCAGGCCATGTCGATCGCCGTCAAGGCCAGCGGCCAGTCGCGCAATGTCGCGTAGTTGCTCAAATCATAGGTGCCGTAGGCAAGCAGCCCGAGCAACGCGCCCAGCGCAGCCGCAGTGCGCCCGCGGCGCAGGCGCAAGCCGGGCAAAATGGCAAAGACCAGCAGCCCCGCCACGTACAGCAGGTAAAACAGCGTGGCCGGCGCCCAGCGGGGCGTGTCCGCCAGCAACGGCCCCAGCGCCGCGGCGTACATCGGTTTCATCAGCACGGCCAGCCACAGGGCATCGATGGCCAAAAATACGCACAAGGTGGCGCCATAGGCAATGGCAAGCTGGAGCGGACGTTGGACAGGCATGGTCATCTTTCGGCGTCAGGCAGCGTGTGGGGGATAACGGTTACGCCAGCATAATGCAAAACGCCGCCATGGATGCCATGGGATCAAATAGCCCGCATGAAAATACACCATGGCTCAGGTGCGCGAACTGCCCGCCTTACTCGAACGCATGAACTCTGCCTGCATCCTCTCGCTGGCGCTGCGGCGAGTATCTGGAAGTGACCGCCAACCAACGACGCAATGATAAGGCATATCAAAATAACATGCCAACAAGGACATTAAATGTGTTTTTGAGCAATAGTTTCCATGGCTTGCATGGCAAGATGTGACCAGGGACATGAATTTGGGCAAAAAGAGCGCGTTCCGGCGCCGTGAAAGTTGCCAAGCAGGCGCAAAAGCGCGTAAGCTCTCATGTATAACAGAGGGCAAAATGTCCCCGCTCGATTCGAGTCAGAATGTCATGAAAAAATGCAGCAACCCGGAGCACCCGCACTGTACGTTCTGGGTCTTGCCTGGGGAAACAGTCTGCGCGGGCAACCACCCGCAAGCGACGACTGCCCCCAGCAGCTACGACCTGTTGACCGCACTGCGCAGCGCCCGTTCCGAGCCATCGGCAACGGCGCCTTCGCACGCCCCTGCCCGTGATGCTGTTATTCGCGATGCTGCTATGCAAACGCTGACGAGCCCCGTGCCGGCTTCCGCCGCGCCTCCGGCGTTCACGCCAACGCCGGTTGCGCCGCCATCGGGCCCGCAGGCCTACCAGCTGGTGCAAGCCCACCTGCACATCAGCGGCTTCGATCCGCGCGCGGCAGGCGGACGGCAAACCCTGAAAATGGAATTGCGCGGCATGAGCGCCGCCTGCGCGCCGCAGCTGACCTTGCGCCTGCGCTCGGACCTTATCCCCCGCGGGCACGTGCAGCATGATTTCGTGCGCACCACGCGCGGTGACTGGCGTCCCGTGTTTGTCGAGTTTTCCTCGCGCAACAAGGAACACGGGCAATACCAGATCGAAGTGGAAGTGCACAGCCACGTCGATGGCGCCGTGGCGCAGAAATGGGTGTGCACCTTCGTCATCCTCGTGCCGCGACGCGACGCCACCCTGACGGAAATCCACCAGATCTTCCTCAGCACGCACAAGAACGTGCGCGTGATGGCCGATGACGCCTCGATCGCCCGCGTGACGGGTGGCGACGGCTGCAACCTCGACGTGACGGCGCGCAATGCCGGCATCGCCCACGTGGATTTATCTGCGCCGCAAGGCAAGATCGACATGGGTTTTACCACCATCGCCTGGGACGAGGAGTTGATCGAAGTCGACCTGCCCGCCGCCAGCCACTGCCATCCGCACCCGAGCCAGGCCGCCTGCCTCGTCAATGCGGCACCGGAAGCGGGCGAGCAGCGCCAGATCCGCCTGTTCGCGCTGGAAGAATGCATGCTGGGCCGCTTCGAACTGGTGGACCCGGAAGCCGACGTGCTGCTCAGCCATTTCAGCCCCGACGGCCAAGACAACAATGGCTTGACGCGCCGCCTGTCGGGCCGCCACGCCATCATCCGGCGCGGCCAGCAAGGCTTTGAAATCGAAGACGTGTCGCGCTATGGCGTGCTGCTCGACGGCGTATGGCCTGGCAAGCACAAGCCCGTCACCCTGCGCCTGGGCATGCGCATCGAATTGTCTGCCAGCATCAAGGGCATCGTCGTGCTCAGCGTCACGGCCCTGCTCGCGCACGGCGTGATCCTGCACCGCATCGACCACGGCGCCCGTGCCGAGTGTTTTTACCTGCTGCTGCCGGAAGCCCAGCCTGCGCCGGCCAGCCACCTTGCCACGCCGCAAGCCAGCTGCCTGCCCGTGCTATTCCACCGCAATGGCGGTTTCTGGCACCTGGACACGGCCAGCGGCAAGGAAACCGCGCTCGCACCCGCTACCGCGCTCGACAAGCTCAGCGGCTTCGCGCGGCACAACCGCTTCGCCAGCGAACCGTATCCGGAATGCTGGATCATCCGCACCGAAGGTGCTGCGCTGTGCGACAGCGCCATGCAAACTGCATAGGGACACTGAACCAAACCTACTGCGCGTCGGTATAGGCGGCCTGCGATGCTCACCGGCTCGGCGCCCCCGTACCGAGTACGGTTGCGCTTCTCGACCACCTCTCCCTTCCGCTCGCTACGGTTTTGTTCAGTGTTGTAAATCTGCAGTTATCCGCAAGGCACTAGCGGGGTACTAGTACGAGAAAAATCATTGACAAACCGAATATAAACACCGCTTCCAGCGTAAACACGATGGCGGGAATCTGCAATTCGCGCGGGATTTTCATGGCGACACCTCTTCAAAACACAGGACTGCCTTCAGCATAGCGCGCCCTGCGCCAATTGCATTATCAGCCACGCAATACACTTGACCGCCCGGCATGACTTGCCGAGTCCGCTGGCCAAGCCATGCCGACACACAATTTAACAAATTATCGGCAGATATTCCGCAAATAGCCCCCTCCACGCCCTTGCATACTGTATATTCATCCAGTTAATATTCCCCTGTATTTCACACAGCGCCCGCATGGCGTTTTACATTTCCTATGGCTTCCAACAAAGCGCATCATGCGACCGGTTGGGCTGCCGGCGTGATCGCCGCGGCCCTGGTCGCGCACGCTGGCGCCGGTGGCCCGTATCAAGTGCTGAGCATGCTCGCCTTTGTCATGGGTGCCCTGGGCGGCACGGCGCCGGACTGGCTGGAAGTGGCCTGGTGGGCGCGCACGCACCGGCTGTGGATCACGCACCGCACGTGGACGCACTGGGGCCTGGCCTGGATCGCCCTGCTCGTCTACACCTATCTGCAATTGCCGCACCACCTGTGGGCGCCGCCCCTGTTCGGCTTTGCGGCCGGCGGCATCATGCATTTGCTGGCCGACTGGCCCAATCCGCTGGGCGTGCCGTGGATTTTCCGCCGCCACTCGCTGCGCTGGTGGAAAAGCGGCCGCCACGACATCATCGTCATCATCGCCGCCTGGCTGGCCGCCACCGTCGTGGCCGACCATGTGTTTTTTGACGGCATCCACCTGCGCCGCACCCTGCAGGCGTTCGACGGCCTGCTGCACTGGTCCGCCAGCGCCCTACAGCAGGCTTGGGCAGATCTGCAACAATGGCAGCTGCGCTGGCGCCTGGGCGGCGACGCCAATTGACGCCGGCGGCGTGGCAATGTGATAATGAGTATCATTCTCAAACAGCCCAGCCAGCCGGCACCGCGCGTTCCGTCAGCCCAGCTCTTCCCTTGCCTGGAGAACGCAGTGAGCACCGTCAGTCCCGTCCATACCAGCCACCTGAGCACCCTGTACAGCGAGCACCACGGCTGGCTGTATGGCTGGCTGCGCGGCAAGCTGGGCAACCGCGCCGAGGCGGCCGACCTGGCGCAGGATACGTTCGTGCGCCTGCTGGGCAAGCGCGAGGTGACACCGCTGGCGCCCCTGCGCGAACCCCGCGGTTACCTGGCGACGATTGCGCGCGGCTTGCTGATCGACCGCTACCGGCGCCAGGCGCTGGAGCAAGCCTACCTGGAAGCGCTGGCGCAGCAAGCCGAAGCAACGACGATCAGCGCCGAAACGCATGCCATTATCATCGAAACCCTGCTCGCCATCGACCGCCTGCTCGACCGCCTGGGCCCGCGCACGCGGACCATCTTCCTGCTGGCGCAGATCGAGGAGCTCAGTTATGTGGACATCAGCCGGCGCCTCGGCGTCTCCCTGCCCACCGTGAAAAAACACCTGGTGCGCGCCTACACGGAATGCCTGATGCTGGCGGCCGGCTGATGTTCGGCCCCGCGATCTCGCCTTCCGCACCCATTGCCCGCAAGGTGCTGGCCGCCGCCGCGCACTGGCATGTGGAACTCCAGTGCGGCAGCGCCGACCCGGCCGCCGTGCAGGCATGGCGCGACGCCAGCGCCGAGCATGAACGGGCCTGGGACTTGTTGCAACGCATGCACGGCCAGCTGGGCACGATACCGGCAGCGCTGGCGATGCCGGCCCTGCAGGCGGCGCAGCAGCGCCGGCGCGCGGCCGCCAGGATACTCGCCCTGCTGGTGGCGGCCGGCGGCGGCATCGCGCTGGGCCAGGCGGGCTTGCAGTCCGGCCCATGGCAAGCCCTGACGGCGTCCCTGCGCACGGCGCCGGGCCAGCGCCGCCACGTGACCTTGGCCGATGGCGGACGCATGGAGGTGAATACGGATAGCGCCCTGGATATCGCTTACGGCGCCACGCACCGCCGCATCCGCCTGCACCATGGCGAAATCATGATCACGACGGCACCCGACCCGCGCCCCTTCCTGGTCGACACCCCGCACGGCGTGATCCGCGCGCTGGGCACGCGCTTCGGCATACGCTGCGACGACGATGGCAGCACCGTCAGCGTCTTCGAGCACGCCGTGGAAGTACGTTGCGCGGCGCGCCCGGACGCCGTGCGCCGTCTGGAAGCGGGACAGCAGCTGCGCTTTGGCGACACCGGCGCGGATGACGTGCAGACCATGCCGGCGCACCAGGACAGCTGGCTGCGCGGCATGCTGGTGGCGGCCGACTGGCCGCTGCAACAACTGGTCAAGGAACTGGCGCGCTACCGGCGCGGACGCCTGGCGTGCGATGCCGGCGTGGCGCAGCGCCCCGTCACAGGCACTTACCGCCTCGACGATATCGACGCCGTGCTGGAAAGCCTGTGCGCCTCGCACGGGCTGCAAGTGACGTACTTCACGCGCTACTGGGCCACGGTGGCGGCACGGCCGGCATAATTATTTTCAGTTTTTTTGCGCCAGGGGTTGGTGTTTCGATGCGCTGCTTCGGCTTGACAAGTAAGAAGCCGATTCATACGCCATTTTCTTATCCCTCTGAGCAGAAAGACCGAGCATGCAGCTGACCACCCCCGTTCTCCATCCCGCCGCGCGCGCCATCCGCCTGGCCGTCATCGCCATGGCTTGCGCCGCCCCCGCCGCCTTTGTCGCCGCGCCCGCGCTGGCGCAAGGCCAGGTCCCCGCCACCGCAGCGCCGCAAGCCTATGCCGTGCCAGCCGGGCCGCTGGCCACCGCCCTCAACGACTTTGCCGTCGCCGCCGGCGTCAGCCTGTCGACCGATCCCGCGCAGACGCGGGGCCTGCGCTCGCCCGGCGTGCGCGGCAGCTTCAACGTCAGCCAAGGCTTTGCCCAGGTGCTGGCCGGCAGCGGCCTGGAGGCCGTGCAGCTGCCGAACGGCGCCTATGTGCTGCGCCAGGCCCCTCCCTCCTCCGCGTCGGCGGCCGGCGTGGAAAAGACCATGGCGCCCGTGACGGTCAGCGCCAGCATGGAGCGCGACCCTGTCAGTGAGCACAGCAACTCGTATGCGGCGCGCGCCGTCACCGTCGGCAAGGGCGTGCAGACCCTGCGCGAGATCCCGCAATCCGTCAGCGTCGTCACGCGCCAGAAGATGGATGACCAGAACCTCAACACCATCGACGCCGTGCTGGCCAATACCACCGGCATCACCATGTATGACAGTCCCATGGGCGGGCGCTATGTGTATTCGCGCGGCTTCATGGTCGAAACGTACCAGTTCGATGGCGTCAACCGCGCCATGTACTACCCGCAGGCAAACAGCTTTACCAGCAATACGGCCATGCTCGATCGCGTGGAAATCGTGCGCGGCGCCACGGGACTGCTGCAGGGCACGGGCTCGCCGGGCGCTGCCATCAACATGGTGCGCAAGCGCCCGCTGGCGGAAAAGCAGGTGCAGCTGGCGCTCAGCGCGGGCCGCTGGAACGACGTGCGCGGCGAAGTGGACGTCACCGGCCCATTGAACGAATCAGGCAGCATCCGCGGCCGCGCCGTGGCCTCCATGGAGCAGCGCGATTATTTCTATGACGTGGCCGACAGCCGCACGGACGTGCTGTATGGCGTGCTGGAATTCGACCTGGCGCCGGGCAGCAAGCTGACGACGGGCGCCAGCTACGAGAAGCTGCACTCGACACCGTTTTTCTCCGGCATGCCGCGCTACCGCGATGGCAGCGACCCGAAGCTGCCCCGCGCAACCTTCCTGGGCGCCGACTGGAACCGCTGGAATAGCAGGCAGACGGCCGTCTTCGCCGAATTCGAGCACCGCTTCGACGCCGACTGGTCGCTCAAGGCCAGCGCCAACTACACGCGCGAGCGGCATGACGTGAAATACATGTTCAGCCAGGGCGCGCTCAATCCCGCCACACTGGCCGGCATGATGATGTATGGCGGCGTGTTCGACTACGGCAGCACCAACAAGGGCATCGACCTGTCGCTCGATGGCAAATTCAACGCCTTCGGCCGCCGTCATGGCTTCAGCGCCGGCATCAACACGAACCGGCTGGAAAGCGACAGCGATTTCAGCCTGGCCCTGCTGCAGCAAGCGAACAATCCGCTGCGGCCCAATCACGGCGTGGCCGAACCGAGCGACGCCTGGTTCCGCGAGAACAGCTACCGGGGCGATCCCAGCGTAACAAAAATGACGCAGACGGGCGCCTACGGCGTGGCCCGCTTCAGCGTCAGCGATCCGCTCACGGTGGTGGCCGGCGCGCGCGTGTCGAACTACAAATCGAGCAGCGTGTACCGGGACACGGGCGAGGTGTATATCGATCCGTACCGCGAAAATGGCGTCGTCACGCCGTATGGCGGCGTCATTTACGCATTCGACCCGCGCTGGTCCGGCTATGCCAGCGTTTCCGACATCTTCCAGCCGCAGAACCAGCGCACGGCCGACGGCGCCCTGCTCGACCCGCTGAAAGGCCGCAACCTGGAAGTGGGCGTGAAAGGTGAACTGTTCGACGGCAAGGTCAATACCTCGCTGGCGCTGTTCCGTATCGAACAGCGCAACCGCGCGGAGCTCGACCTCGTCAACACCTGCTCCAGCGGCACGGAGTGCTATTTCTCGGCCGGCAAGGTACGCAGCGAAGGCCTCGATGCGGAAATCAGCGGCGAAGTGGCGCCGGGCTGGCAGCTGTTCGCCGGCTATACGCTGAACAACTTCAAGTACCTGGACCAGACGTCGAATGCGGGCGTGATGTTCGCCAGCACCTACTCGCCGCGCCACATGCTGCGCGCGTGGAGCGACTACCGCCTGCCCGGCGCCCTGCAGAAGTGGAGCGTGGGCGGCGGCGTGAACTTCCAGACGGAGAGCTCGCGCGTGACGCAGAACATCACGGTGGCGCAAGGCGCGTATGCCTTGTGGAGCGCGCGCGCCGCCTACCAGATCGACCGTAACTGGACGGCGTCGCTGTCCGTGACGAATCTGCTCGACAAGCGCTACTACCAGACAGTGGGCGCGCCTGCGTGGGGCAATTTCTATGGCGAGCCGCGCAAGGCGCAACTGACCTTGCGCGCGCGGTTCTGAACGATGCCTAGCTTGCCGGGCGCAATGGCGCCTTCGGCAACGGGATGAATTCCGTCTCGCCCGGCACTTGTCCCATGCGCTGGGCGCTCCAGTCGTCGGCCGCCTGCGACAAGCGCTCCTTGCTCGACGAGACGAAGTTCCAGAACAGGAAGCGGTGGCCATCGAGCGGCTCGCCGCCGATGACGACGAACTGCACCGGGCCGCCGCCTGCCGTCACCACGGGCGCGGCTCCAGCTTCCAGCAAGGCCATGGTGTGCGGCACCAGCGCCACGCCATCGACCAGCACTTCCCCGCTGATCGGATAGATCGCCGCTTCCGCCGGCAAGCCTTCCAGCCGCAACTCGCGCCCCGCCTGCAGCGCCACGTCCAGATACAGCGTCTGCATGTAGGTGCGCACGGGCGAGGTCTGGCCAAAGGCCGTGCCGATCAAGACCTTGACCACGGCGCCATCGAGCGGCACGACGGGAATGTCGGCTTGCGGCGTGTGCGTGAAACTCGGTTCGTCCTCTTCATGCGCCTTGGGCAACGCGGCCCATAGCTGCAAGCCGTGCGTGCGGTGCGGCTGGCCGGCCAGGTCGGGCGGCGTGCGCTCCGAATGCACGATGCCGCGTCCGGCCGTCATCCAGTTGATGGCGCCCGGTTCGATGCGCTGGCAGGAACCGATGCTGTCGCGGTGGTCGATCGCGCCCTCGAACAGATAGGTGACGGTGGCCAGGCCGATATGCGGATGGGGACGCACGTCGTGGTTGGCGTCGGGCGCCACGTCGATGGGGCCGAAATGATCGAAGAAGATGAAGGGACCGACGGCCTGTTTTACTGCGGAGGGCAGCAGGCGCCGTACGACGAAGCCGCCGCCGAGGTCTTTTTCGTGGCTTTTCAGGATGGCCGCGCTCATGCCAGCACCGTCGTCACTTCGGTCGTCACGGCCGTCATCAATTTATGCAGCGGGCATTTGCCTGCCGCGGCCAGCAATTCCTCGCGCTGCGCATCCGTCAGCTCGCCCGTCAGGTGCAGGGTGGCGGCCAGGCGGTACACGCCCTTGCGCTCTTCGCTGGCATCGCGCTCGGTCGACACTTCCACGTGTTCCAGGGGAATGCCCTTGTGCTTGGCGTACCAGACGACGGTAAGCGCCTTGCAGGCCGACAGGGCCGCGTCGTACAGGTCGTGCGGCGAGGGGCCGGCATCGCCGCCCCCTTCGGCCACCGAGGCGTCGGCGGAAATGATGTGATCGCGCACGTGCACGATGTGGCGCATGGGTTGCGACTGATCGCGGATGGCTTTGATGGTCATGGCGTTCCTTGGTGCGTTTGGAAAGCCACAATTTACACCGTTTGCCCGCTTTGCGCAGCCTGCTGCCCTGCTACCTGGTCATTTGATACGGAACACGGCGTCGACCGTCTGCGCCATTTTGAGGCTGGTGACCATCAGCATGTCTTCGGGGTTCTGGCGCTGGCGGCTATTCGCGCGGTTGTAGCGGTCCGAAGGCACCAGGCCTACCGCATTGCCCAGGTTTTTCAGCTGGTCCGACGAGATGCCGGCCACGGCGCCCGCGCGCTTGCCGAAGCCGCGCGCCATGGCATCGGCCTTGCGCTGTGCATCCTTGACGGCTTCGCCCATCAGTTCCTCTTCCAGGCGGATGCGCTCCGTGGCGCCAAAGGTGACGGCAAACGCATCGAGGTTGGGCATGGCCAGCAGCGGACGCATGATGGCGGGCCATTTCGACAAATCCGCCACGTTGATATGCACGCTCGCCTTGATCTGGTACTGCGGGTTGGCCGGGTCCTGCTCGGCGCCCTTGCGGATCTCCTTGCGCACGTCGCGCACCTCGATGCCGGCCGCCGCCTCGGGCAAGCCCTGCTCCACCAGCAGCGACTTGATTTCAGCGATGCGCGCCGCTACCTGCGCGGTGGCCACGTCCGGCGCCGGGTCGAAGACACTGACGTCGAAATCGATCTCGCCCAGGTCCGGCGTGACGAAACTGTAGGCCGTGCCCGTCGCGTGGATGAAGGGATAGGAGGGCAGATCGCCGGCCAGGGCGGCGAGGGGCAGGCAGGCAAACACGATGGACAGCAGGCGGCGTTTGAACACGGACACTCCGGCACGGTTAAGGTGCATGAAGTATCCGCCAAGATGACCGATTTAACAACATGCTAATCGAGCGTGCGCGCCACCCTGAAGCCCACGATGTCGTTCGACAGCACGGTGGAAAAGCCGTTGCGCAAGGCCGAACGCAGGTAGCGCGGGTGGTACAGCCAGGAGCCGCCGCGCAGGATGCGCCGGCTGCTGTCGCTGCCCTCTTCCCACGCGCTGCCGTCGACGGGCGCGCCTTCGTAATTGTCGTGCACCACGTCCTGCACCCATTCCCACACATTGCCATGCATGTCGAACAGGCCCCAGGAATTCGGCGCAAAAGTGCCCAGCGGCGTCGTGCCGCCCCGGTACACGCCGCGCGGGCCGCCGTTGTACACATACAGGCCGTCGTAGTTGGCTTGATCAGTACTGATCGTGTCGCCCACGTTGAAGGCCGTGCGCGTACCGGCACGGCACGCATATTCCCATTCCGCTTCGCTGGGCAAACGGTACTGCCGGCCTGTGCGCTCGCTCATCCACGCCAGGTACAGCTGCGCGTCATTCCAGCTCACGCCCACCACCGGGTGCTGCTCGTTCTGCACGAAGCCGGGATTGTCCCAGTCCGTTTCCGAACCGCCCGCCCAATCGGTCGCCTTGACGAAGGCGCGCCATTCGCCCACGCTGACTGGGTGGCGCGCCAGCGCGAACGGGCGCTCGATGCCGACCCAGTGCTGCGGTGTTTCGCGGTCCAGCCATGACTGCTGCGAACCGGCCTGCAAGGCCGCCTTGTGCTCCGTCTCGTGCGCGCCCATCTGGAAGCGGCCGCTGGGGATGAGCACCAGTTCCGGCCCCTGTCCCGCGCCATCGAGAAAATCATCGCGCAAGATGCCTTCGGCGTTGGCCACCGGTTCCGCGTGTGCGGGCGCCGGTGCCGGCTCGCTCACCGCGGCGGCGGCCGGCGCCTGCTGCGGCGCGGCGCGGCTGACCTCTTCCTTGCGCGCGCGCTCCTGCTCGGCGCGGTAGGCCGCCTCCGCCTTGGCGACGATGGCCTTGCGCTGTAATTCCTGGTGTTCCTGCAAGGCGGTGGCGGCGTCGGCTTCGCGGCGCGCGCGCAGCTGGCCGCGTAGCGCTTCCTTGCGCAGCTTGCGCGCCTCTTCCGCTTCGAAATGGCGCTGCGCCTCCTGCTCGCGGCGCAGTTTGTCCTGGCGCTGCTTTTCCAGCGCGGCCGCCTGGATTTCCGCCTTGCGGCGCTGATCCAGTTCTTCCTGGCGTATCCGGGCCCGCTTGATCTCTTCCTCGCGGGCCTGTTCGGCGGCCAGCGCCGCCTGCCGTTGTTGCTGCGCCTGCTGCGCCGCACGCGCCTGCTGCTGGCGCGCCTGTTCCGCCAATTCTTCGGGCGACGGCCCGGCGGCCCGCTCCAGCCCTTCCAGCAAGGCTTGCACGGATTGCGGCCGCAATTCCGCCGTCAAGGAAAAACCGTTCTGCAAGACTTGCCACTGTTGCGCGTTGAGCGCTTGCGGCGCCGACGGCAAGTGGCTGGCGCTGCGCATGTCGTCGAACGGCATGCGCCCTTCGAGCATCTGGTAAATCATCACGGCCACCGCATACACGTCCAGGCGCGGGCTGGGCTGGCGCTGGTTGGCGCCGGCCTCGGGCGCCCGGTAGCCGTGCGTGCCCGCATTCGGCATCTCCAGCGCCAGGCTGCTGTCCGCATTGCGCACGCGAGACGCGATGCCGTAGTCGAGCAGCTTGACGTCGCCCTTCGCCGTCAGGAAGACATTGCCAGGCTTGATGTCGCGGTGCACCAGCTTGTGCTTTTCCCACGCATACGACAGGGCGTCGGCCACCGGCTGCAGCAGTTGCTGCACGGTCGATAGGGGCAGCGCGCCCTCGCGCGCCAGATAGTGCTCGAGGTCTTCGCCATCGAGGCATTCCATGATGATGAAATAGCTGGCCGTGGCCGGATCCTGCGCCCACTCGTAGACGCGCACGATGTTTTCATGCGCGAGCTTGCGCGCCTGGGTGGCTTCCTCGATCAGCAGTTTTGCATGCGTGGCGCTCTGCGTCAGCTGCGGCGGCAAGATCTTCAGCGCCACCATTTCGCTGCTGCCCAGCTCCGCGTGCGTGGCCAGGTCGGTGGCTTGCCACACCTGTCCCATGCCGCCCGTGCCGATCAGCCGTTCGAGCCGGTAGCGGCGGTTTTGCGGGCCGATTTCCTGGCCCGTCATGAAGCCCAGCTCCGTGCCCTGGCGCACGGGCAGCGGCGCGGACGCAGGTGCGGCGCCGGGCGGCGCGTACTCGGCGTCGAGGATGGCGTTCTTGCGGCTTTCAAATTCCTGCTCGCTGAGCAGCCCATCATCGTGGAGGGCGCGCAGTTCCCGCAGTTTGTCTCGTGCTTTTTGCATCATCTGGGGTGAAACGCTTCCATCAAGGCTGCAAGGCAACGCCGCAGGCGGCGCAGAATTTATCTTCCGGATGGCCCGCGCGCTGCGCATGGCCGTTCTTGCAGCGCAGCGGCGCAGCGGCGCCCAGCCCGACACTTGGCTGCAGCGCCTGCGCCACGGCCACGCCCAGCTGCGCCTGCGCCGACAGGCCATGCGCATGCGCCGCATTTTGCAGGTTGATCAGGTCCAGCTGCTGGCGCCGTTCGCGTTCCGCCTGGCCTTCCAGGTAGCTGCGCTCCTGCGCCACGCCGTCCTGCGCCATGCGCATGGCGTCCAGCGGCGCGACGCTGTTCTCGGCCGCCGCCAGCGCCGCCAGCGCGTGGATCTGCTCGGCGCTCATGCCCGCCTGCAGCTGCGTTTTCAGCACTTGCGCCAGCGCGGCCGCGTTCTGCCCGGCGGCCATGGCCACCTTGCCCGTGTCGCTCAGCGAGCCGATTTTCTCGATGCGGTCGATGTCGATGCGCGCCAGTTCGGCCGCATGCGCCTGCTGCGCCAGCAGGGCTTCGTACTCGCCCTTCCAGCGCGCGTAATCGCTTTCGCGCTGCTGCGCCATGGCCAGCAGATCGCGCTGCCATTGCGCTTCCTGTTCCAGCTGGCGCAGCTGCTGGCGCTGTTCCTCGATGGCCAGCGCGTCGAGCTGCGCCAGTTGCGTTTGCTGCTGCAGCTGGCGCGCGTGCACGCCATCGGCCTCGATGGTGCGCAGCAGCTTTTCCTGCTGCGCGATGGCGTCTTCGCGGGCGCCGCCGCGCCGCAGCGCCGCCACCTTTTCCGCGATTTCCGCCGCCTGCACCTGGGCCGCTTCATCCTTGTGCGCCTCGGCGCGCAGCAGTTCGCGCTGGCGCGCCAGCTGCATCTGGTCTTCCCACTCCTGCACCCGCTCGGCCTCGCGCTTGCGCGCCGCGTTCGCCAGCATCAGGCCCTGCCAGGCGGCCTGGTGCTGTTCCGCTTCCAGCTGCGCCTCGCGCTGGGCCGCATCCGCTTCCGCCTGGCGCAGGCGCGCCAGCTGGGTGCGGCGGCCCGTCTCGTCATCGATCAGCAGCGCGCTTTCCACTTGCTGCGCGATCGACTGCAAGTGGACTTGATGCGTAAAACGCTGCTGCGCCAGCTGGATCTGTTCGCGCCCGTGCAGCTGCGACAGTTCCAGCTCGCTGCGCATCTTGATGGCGGCCAGCGCCCGCACGTGTTCCCAGTTGGCCGCTTCATCGGCGCGCTGCGCGCCCTTCTGCGCCAGTTCCTGTTCCAGTTCGCCCAGCGCCAGCGCGGCGCCATGGTCGAGCGCCTGGCGCCGCGATTTCGCTTCCAGGATGCGGCCATACAGGTCGATCTGGCGTCCGCGCAGCGCTTGCAGGCGCTCCGCTTCCTGGTGGTTCAGTTCCGCCTTTTCCACCGTCGCGTCCTGCTGCAGCTCGGCGCGGCGGTGCGCATGACGCGCCGCCAGTTCCTCGCGGCGAATACGCTGCCACTCTTCCTCGTCATACAGCTGGTCGAGCTGCTTCATGCGTTCCAGGCTGTGCTGCTCCAGTTCCTGCGCCGGCAAGCCGCCCAGCCACAGGGTGCCGATGCTGGCGCCGGCGTCGCCTTCGCGCTTGTCGTGGCGTAGCGCCAGGGTTTCCACGCGCGCCACGGCCAGGCCGCTGGACGCCAGGCGCTGCGTCAGCGCCGATTGCAGGCGTTCATTCAATTCCGGGCGCAGGTCGGCATTCGCATCCATCTCGCGCAGCGCGCGGCTGCCGATGAATTCCAGCGCAATCTGGCGCACGGATGGCAGCAACAGGGCGTGCAGGTGGGCGCGCGTGACGGCGCCCGGTGCGCGCATGAACTGGCGCGCGAACGCATCGGGCTGGCCCAGGGCGATATCCACGCGCAGGGACGCGGCGACGTCCAGCCGCTCCGTGCTGGCCAGGCCGGGCAAGTCGAATTCCAGGCTGACGGCGTCGGCGCGTGCGATCAGCACTTCGGCCGGACGCGCCGGCAGCAGCGCGGGCAGGCGCGCAAAGAAGGCGGCGCTGTCATAGTCGCCGGCAGGTATCAAGGTGAAAGCGTCCGATTGCACGATCCAGGCGCGCGACTCGGCCGGCACCTGCAGGCGGCGCGCGGCGCTGCCGAACAGCGAAGACAGTTCGCGCACGCCAAAGAACAGTGCCAGTTGCCCATCAGCAAGATGCCATTGATTGGCATGCAGCACCGCGTCGCTGTCGGGTGCTCCCAGCGACAAGCCACATTGCGCGCAATAGCCGGCGGCAGCGCCGTTCTTGTGCTCGCAGCGCGGGCAGCAGGCGCCGCCAAAACCAAACAATTGGAACATATGTGACTCCTGATGATATTTTTATCCACGCGACGGGGCCGCCATGCCGATTCTAGCAGGACAGCTGGCCCTGCACTTGCCGCGCGCGGCAGTGTGCAGCGTCAAATAATGCCACGCGGCAATTACATTCATATGCCCGGATACAGGGCAATTTAGGCCTCAATTCAAACGGTCGGCTTGCCAGCCCCACGCGCAGGCATTTCAGCGCCGTTTTTTTGCAGGCCATCCCGCCAAAACCACGGCTGGTCGCATCCGCATGGCGCAGCGGCCCGCGCCTGGCTACAGTGCATGCATACCCACCCGCCACCCGAAAGGAAACATCATGAAAGCCTTGAAAAACATGGAAGCCATCTTCACCGTCGCCGTCGCCATCGCCTGCGGTGCCAGCTATGTCAGCTTCATGCAGCCATCGGCCGCCAAGGCTGCCGATGTGGCGCAAGCGAGCGCCATCCCCGTCGTGACGGTCAGCGCCAAGCGCATGACGGAATCGGAAAAGAAAATCTCGCTGATCGAGGAAAGGCAAGCCTTGCTGGGCAACGCCACCGCCAGCACCCTGTGAGCCACCGATGCTGACACCACGCCGCCTGGCACCCGCTTGATCACCGCCGCGCCAGGCCGCCATTTGCATCGCAAATGTATCCGCCACGGATACATGGACACACAGCATTGTGTCAATTGTAATAAGTTGAATCAAAGGCGAAAAACCGCCGGCAAGCGCCTATAGTCCATTTCACGCAATCACCGAAATGGAGTACACCATGAAACCCATCACACTCTACGCAGCAGCCATGCTTGCCATCAGCACCGCAGCGTTCTTGCCCGTGCAGGCCATGGCACAGAATCAGCTTGGCGTCAGCATTGTCGTCGGCAACGCCCCGCCTCCGCCACGGTTTGAAAGCGCACCCGCGCCGCGCGCCGGCTATGTCTGGGCACCCGGCTACTGGAACTGGGATGGCCAGCGCCATGTCTGGAACAACGGTGAATGGCTGCGCGAACGCAGCGGCAACCAGTACCGCCGCGCCGCCTGGATACAAGAGAACAACCGCTGGCGCCTGGACCGGGGCGGCTGGGTCGCCGCGCAAGTGCAGCCCGTGCGCTATGACGACATCCGCATCGCCCCGCCGCCGCCGCGCCGCGAAGCCATCCCGCGCGCCCGCCACGGCTACACCTGGGCGCCGGGCCACTGGGAATGGCGCGGCCAGCGCTACGCCTGGACGCCAGGTATATGGATCGCCGAACGCCCCGGCTACGTGTATGCGCCGCCCGCCTGGAACCAGCGCGATGGCCGCTGGCAGATGGAGCAAGGCCGCTGGTCGCCACGCGGGCCGAACGGCGACCGCGACCGCGACGGTATCCCCAACCGCTATGACCGCGACAATGGCAACCGCCATGACCGCGACCATGACGGCGTGCCGAACCGCGACGACCGGCGTCCGGATAACCCGAACCGCAGCTGATATGCGGCTGTAATTGGCACCAAGGCCACCGTTCGCGGTGGCCTTGTCATTTTCCCGACATATCCGTGTATTAGAATCGCGCGACGATCAATCACACTGCGCGAGAAAGATTCACGATGGCGATGGAAACTGCCGGTTTTACCTACGGCTCGGACACCTCGGGCCTGGTCTGGGGCTTCCTGTTTGGCCGCGACGGGCCACCGCTGGCGCTCGACTCGACGGCGGCACTGGCCTGGCTGGCCGATGGCGCGGCGCGTCCGGCGCAGGAATTCGTCTGGCTGCATTTCAACCTGTCGCATGCGGCCAGCGAAAAATGGCTGATGACGCATACGCAGCTGGCCGACGAATTCTATGAAACCCTGCACCAGGGGTCGCGCTCGACGCGCATCGAACAGGCGGAAAACACCCTGATCGCCGTGGTCAACGATGTGGTGCACAATTTCTCGTTCGAGGCATCCGACATTTCCACCATGTGGGCCAGCGTGGCGCAAAACCTCGTCATCACGGCGCGCCGCGCGCCGCTGCAGTCGATCGAGCGCCTGCGCCAGGCCGTCATCAAGAATCACGAGCCGATCCGCTCGTCGGTGGAGCTGCTGATTCATTTGCTGCGCGACCAGGCGGACGTGCTCGTCAACATCGTGCGCGACGCCGTGGCGCGGGTCGACGATATCGAGGATCACTTGCTGGCCGGGCGCCTGGTGCCGAAACGCGAAGACCTGGGCGCCATGCGGCGCGTGCTGGTGCGGCTGCAGCGCCTGCTGGCGCCGGAACCGGCCGCCCTGTTCCGCCTGCTGCAACGCCCACCTGCGTGGGTGTCGGAGCTGGACAGCCTGGAACTGCGCCAGTCGACGGAGGAATTTTCCGTGGTGCTCAGCGATATGTCCTCGCTACAGGAACGCATCAAGCTGCTGCAGGAAGAGATCGCCGCCAGCGTCAACGAGGAAAACAGCCGCAGCCTGTTCGTGCTGACCATTGTCACCGTGCTGGCCTTGCCGATCAATATCATCGCCGGCATGCTGGGCATGAACGTGGGGGGAATTCCGCTGGCCCAGCACCCGCAGGGCTTCTGGATCATCGTTGCCATCATCGTCACGTTTACGGTCGTGGCGGGATGGCTGGTGGTGCGCGTGCAGCGAAACAGTTAATTCCCGTCCCGGCACGGCCTGGCAGGCGAACGGCAGGCGCCGTCCGCCATTACTGCTTGCTGCGCTTAACGGTGGTATTCGCCAGCCCGTTCAGGCTGATAGACGATTTCCTCGATCTTGACCTTCACCACGCCGCCCGGCATGGGCCAGGCGATGCTGTCGCCGACGGACAGGCCCAGCAGCGCGCTGCCGACGGGTGCCAGCACGGAAATGCGGTCGGCCTGGCCTTCCACATCCTTCGGATACACGAGCGTCAGGCAGAATTCCTCCTTGTTTTCCACCGTGAAGCGCACGGTGGAATTCATCGTCACGACGGTCGGCGGAATCTCTTGCGGCTCGAGCACCTCGGCGCGGCCCAGCTCATCGAGCAAGGCAGCCTTGTCCGGTGACAGATTATTACCCAAGGCATACAACAACGCTTCCAGTCGTTCCAGGTCTTGTGACGACAAAATAATTTTTGGTTTTTTTTCCAAGATATCCTCACTATTGATCATTAGGGCGACGTCCGGTTTTACTGGCGGCAGCTTGCTTGGCCGCGGCAGACAAAACAAACAGCATCAGAACGTCCATCATCAGCGGATTATGGACGAAGTCGCGGAGCAAGGCCATAGCGTTCGCGCATTCTTCATTAAAATTTATTAAAATCAATGACTTGCAATCGACCATACGGACAAGAAATTAATCCACGCCGGGATGGTCGCAGGTATTGAAGTTATTCTTGATGGTATTTTGTTTACCGTCAGCATGTTTTTAAAGAAAAAAACCGGCGGGCAAAAAAAGGATTAAAATTCATCTGGAATTATTATTAGAAAGACACGTCCCGCCTTTTCCGTCCGTCTTGTCGCCTAAGTAGGTCGTGGGAAATTATTGTGAAGTTATGACGAACAGAACCGGATGCGCTGCAAGGCGCCCGTTGCGACGCAGTGCAGGCACTGCTAGCAGCGGGTAACGCCGCAGAGCGCCGGTTATGGAAGTCAGAAATCACAATAATTTATTACGACCTACTTAGCCTGCTGCCACCGGCCTGCGGTATGGACACTAAATTGCCGCGCGCCCTGTACTTTCACGCTGCAAAATGACAATATGTCGGCCTTAACAACACGTTGAGAGTTCCGGCTCACTTCGGTTTTCATCAGACTGGAACGTAAAGTATGGCAGGGCGAGGCGGGATCACACGGGGCGGCGGCAAGCGGGGCCGGCAGGAGGGCGCGTCATGATGGCGCCATTGATGCTGCCGTCGGCGCAATTGCGCGGCGACCGGATTGCCCGCTTGAACTTGCTGGCCGCGGCGGCCATGCTGGCGATGGCCAGCCTGCTGCTGGTCCTCTTCCAGTTGTTTTCCCTCCAAACTTCCTTCCAGCGCACGCTGCGCATCCAGGCCGACATGCTGGCGCCTGCCGCCACCCAGGCCGTGCGCCAGGACAATCGACTTGCAGCGCAACAACTCCTCGCCTCCCTCGCCGCCGCCCCGCATGTCCGGCAAGCACTGCTCTACAGCCCCTATGGCGCGCCGTTTGCCAGCTACGCGCGCAGCGCCAGCGATGCCGCGCCCGCGGCGCCGCGCAACGGCCTGCACATCGATTACCTGGACGGCAGCGCCGCCATCCTGAAAACCTTGCCCGGCGGCGGCGCGCTGTACCTGCGCGCCAGCCTGGCGCCGCTGTACGCCAGCCTGGCGCAATTTGCCGCCTTCACACTGCTCGTCTGCCTGTGCGCGTTCGGCCTGACGTTCCTGATGGTGCGCCGCACGCGCACGGCCGCCCAGCATGCGGAAAGCCATTTGCACTACCTGGCCCATGTCGACCCGGTCACGCAACTGCCGAACCGCCATGAATTCAACGATGCCCTGGCCTACGCGCTGGCGCGCGCCGACCGCCAGGATAGCAGCGTGGGCCTGCTGCTGCTGGACCTGGACAACTTCAAGATCGTCAACGATACGCTGGGTCACCACTGCGGCGACCAGCTGCTCAAGCTCGTGTCCGAGCGCCTGGTGGCCATCCTGCGCGGCACCGACATCATCTGCCGCATCGGCGGCGATGAATTCGTCGTCATCGTCGAACCGGCCGACGACGCCTCGGAAATGGCCAGCGTGGCGCGCAAGATCCTGGCCGTGCTGGCCGCGCCGTTCGACCTCGAAGGCCACCAGCTATATGTCAGCGCCAGCATCGGCGTGAGCCTGTATCCGTTCGACGCGCAGGACGTGGCTACCCTGACGCGCAATGCCGATACCGCCATGTACCACGCCAAGCACCAGGGCAAGAACCGCTACGCCGTGTTCAAGGCCGAAATGGAATTGCGCGCCCAGCGCCGCCTGCGCATGGAAGCGAACCTGCGCAAGGCTCTGCAGAACGAGGAACTGTATCTGCACTACCAGCCGCAGATCGACTTGCGCAGCGGGCGCATCGTCGGCGTGGAAGCGCTGATACGCTGGAACTGCCGCGACATGGGCCAGCTGAGCCCCGCCGAATTCATCCCCGTGGCCGAGGAAAGCGGCATCATCGTCGACCTGGGACGCTGGGTGCTGCAAAGCGCCTGCCGCCAGGCGGCCCTGTGGTGCAAGGCAGGTCTGCTCGATTCGCTCGAGCACGTGGCCGTCAACCTGTCGGCCTGCCAGGCGCGCGACCCGGGCCTGATGGACGATATCCGCGCCATCCTAGATGAAACGCAGCTGCCGCATGGCTTGCTGGAACTGGAAATCACGGAAGGCGTCCTGATGGACAATGTCCACGCCAACGTGGAACTGATGCGGCGCCTGCAGGAAACGGGCATCCACCTGTCGATCGACGATTTCGGCACCGGCTATTCGTCGATGTCGTACCTGAAGCGCCTGCCCATCGACCAGCTGAAGATCGACCGCAGCTTCGTGCACGACCTGCCCGGCGAGGGAGAAGCCATCGTCACGGCCATCATCGCCATGGCGCACAGCCTGCACCTGAAAGTGGTGGCAGAAGGGGTGGAAACCTTGCGGCAGGTGGAGTTTTTGAGAAAAGCCGGCTGCGACAACGTGCAGGGCTTCTTCTTCGCGCGTCCGATGACGGCGGCGCAGTTGACGGCGCTGCTGCTGGAACGGCGCGACTGGAGTACGCGCACGATCCTGCCGGCTTGAATTGCTGCCAACAAGGGTGTCGGATTACGCACGGCGTGGCCGCGCTAATCCGACCTACGCCAGGAACCGGTAGGTCGGATTAGCGCAAAGCGCGTAATCCGACACCACCAGCGCTACATCAAGCCAGCTTGGCCGAATGCTCGCGCGTGGCGTGGAATGTCAATTTCGGCCAGCGCTCTTCCGTCAGGCGCAGGTTCACGCCCGACGTGGCCAGGTAGGCCATGTTGCCGGCCGCATCGTAGGCCACGTTGTGGCCCAGCGCGTTTTCGAAATCCTGCAGGATGCGCTTGTCGTCGCAGCTGACCCAGCGGGCGCTGCTGATGCTGGTGCCTTCAAACACGGCGTCGACGCCATACTCGTTGAGCAAACGGCTGGCCACCACTTCGAACTGCAGCACGCCGACGGCGCCCAGTACCAGTTCGCCGCCCTGCACCGGCTTGAAGACCTGCACCGCGCCCTCTTCGCCCAGCTGCTGCAAGCCCTTGTGCAACTGCTTGATCTTCAGCGGATTACGGATGCGCACGGAGCGGAAGAAGTCCGGCGCGAAGTACGGGATGCCCGTAAAGGTCAGCATCTCGCCTTCGGAAAAACTGTCGCCGATCTGCATGTTGCCATGGTTCGGCAAGCCGATGATGTCGCCCGCGTACGCTTCTTCCACCTGTTCGCGCGAGGAAGCCATGAAGGTCACCACGTTCGACACCTTGATCTCGCGCCCCAGGCGCAAATGCTTGACCTTCATGCCGCGTTCGAAACGTCCCGAGCACACGCGCAAAAAGGCGATGCGGTCGCGGTGGGCCGGATCCATGTTGGCCTGGATCTTGAAGACGAAACCGGTAAACGGCTGCTCGGACGGGGCCACCGAACGCACGGTGGCGTCGCGCTCGCGCGGCGCCGGCGCCCAGTCAACCAGCGCGGAGAGAATCTCGCGCACGCCGAAGTTGTTGATGGCCGAACCGAAGAACACGGGGGTCTGCACGCCGGAGAGGAATTCCTCCAGGTTGAACGGATTCGACGCGCCGTGCACCAGTTCCACTTCCATGCGCAACTGGTCCATCTCCAGCGGGAACATCTCCTGCAGGCGCGGGTTGTCGATGCCCTTGATGATTTCAAAGGCGCCATCGGCCTTTTCTTCACCGGCCTTGAACAGCATGATCTCGTCGTTCAGCAGGTGGTACACGCCGCGGAAGTTCTTGCCCATGCCGATAGGCCAGGTGACGGGCGCGCACTGGATCTTCAGCACCGACTCGAGTTCGTCGAGCAGGTCCAACGGATCGCGCGTCTCGCGGTCCATCTTGTTCATGAAGGTGACGATCGGCGTATTGCGCATGCGGCAGACGGCCAGCAGCTTGATCGTCTGCGCTTCCACGCCCTTGGCCGCATCGATCACCATCAGCGCCGAGTCGACGGCCGTCAGCACGCGGTAGGTATCTTCCGAGAAGTCCTGGTGGCCCGGGGTGTCGAGCAGGTTGACGACGTGGTCGCGGAATTCGAACTGCATCACCGAGGAAGCGACGGAAATGCCGCGCTGCTTCTCGATCTCCATCCAGTCCGACGTCGCGTGGCGGCCCGATTTGCGGGCCTTGACGGTACCGGCCATCTGGATCGCGCCCGAGAACAGCAGCAGTTTTTCCGTCAGCGTGGTTTTACCCGCATCCGGGTGGGAAATGATGCCGAAGGTGCGGCGGCGCTGCACTTCGCGCGCGATCACGGCCGGCGCCTTGCTGCTGACGGCAGTGCTGGCGGAATCGGCTGCGCTGTCGCTGGAATCGGGGGTGTTGATGTCGTTCTCGTTGGCCATATTGGTGACCATAATATGGCCCTCGCAAAAAACCCTCGATTTTACAGAAGGATCGGCCTTCCGTGTGAACTGCTTCACTCTGGCGAACGGCAAAATCGCCCACTTCATCAAGGGGTCACAATCCACAGGCAACATTGCACTGCAGAAATGTTGCCACTCTTTCCTGGAAACCCGATGAAAATGCTCCTCACCCCCGCCATCCGACTCATGCAGCGCTTGCGCCTGCTGCCCAAATTCATGCTTGTCTGCCTGGTCTTCCTGCTGCCACTGGCGCTGGCGACCACCCTGCTGATCTCGGAACTGGGCAAATCGCTGGCCCAGGCGCAGGATGCGCAGCGGGGCGTGGCCTATGTGCGCCAGCTGCAGGAAGGCACGCGGCTGCTGCAGCAGCGGCGCGGCCTCGAACATTTGCGCCTGAGCGGCAAGGCGGGGATGGACAATACGGCCCTGAACGCGCGCATCACGGCCACGCTGGCCGCCCTGGCGCGCTTGCCGGCTGGCGCAGGCCTGCCCCAGGCGGCCGAACTGACGAAGCAGTGGCAAGCCCTGCTGGGCCGCCAGGCGGGCCTTGCGGCGCGCGACAGCTACGCGGCGCACACGGCGCTGCTGCGCCAGGCGGCCAAACTGGGCCAGCTGGTGGCCGACCGTTCGCACCTGAGCCTGGACCCGGACGCGGGCGCCAACCACCTGAGCGCAGTTTTCACCGCCACCCTGCCCGACCTGGCCGAAAGCCTGTCGGACATCGCCGGGCGCGGCGCCGCCTACATCGACACGGGCCTGTTCGAGGCGAATGAAGATCAGCTCGTCAATGCCAACGCCCTGATCGCGCGCCACGAACTGGAACGCCTGCCGGCCCGCTTCGACGAAATCATCACTGCCAAGCCGGAACTGCGCGCCAGCCTGCAGCCAGCCCTGAAAGCCGTGCCGGCCGCGCTGGCCTTCCTCGAACGCACGAAGAATGAAGTGACGAATTCCTACGATCAGACCTCGGGCGCGCAATTTCATGCGGCCGGCATGCAAGCGATCGATGCCCTGCAGGCGCTGTCCGGCGCCTCGGCCACCGCCCTGGACGGCTTGCTGGCGCAGCGCATCGCCCGCGACGAGGCGCGCCGCGGCCTGATCCTGGCGGCCATGCTGCTGGTGCTGCTGGCCGCCGCCTACCTGTGCGCAGGCTTCTATGCCGCCTTCGTGCGCGACGTGACGCAATTGCGCGTGGCCGTCGGCGCGGCGGCGGCGGGCGACCTGTCGCAGCGCATTACCTCGCAGGCGCACGATGAGATCGGCGACCTGGTGCGCGACTTCGGCGCCATGACGCACGGCCTGGCCACCCTGGTGCAGGAAATCCGCGGCGGCGCGGCCGTCATCGCCGCGGCCGGCGCCGATATCGCGCAGGGCAACGCGGCCCTGTCCGGCCATACGGCCACGCAAGCGGATGCGCTGGGCGCCACCGTGGATTCGATGCGCGAGCTGACGGCCACCGTGGGCCGCAACGAAGCCCACGTAGGACAGGGGCGCACCCTGGTGGCCTCGGCCGCCGAAGTGGCCCTGCGCGGCGGCGAGACCGTCAGCGCCGTGGTCGAGACCATGGCCTCGATCAAGGCCAGCTCGCACAAGATCGTCGACATCATCGGCGTCATCAACGGCATCGCCTTCCAGACGAATATCCTGGCCCTGAACGCGGCCGTCGAAGCGGCCCGCGCGGGCGAGCAGGGACGCGGCTTTGCCGTCGTCGCGTCCGAGGTGCGCAGCCTGGCGCAGCGCTCCAGCGAGGCGGCGCAGCAGATCAAGCGCCTGATCGGCGATTCCGTCGCCACCGTGGATGCGGGCGGCGACCTGGTCAATGCGGCCGGCAGCACCATGCGCCAGGTCGTCGATGCCGTGCAGCAGGTGTCTGTCGTCATCGGGCGCATCAGCAGCGCCGGCGCCGAGCAGAATGGCGAGATCGCCCGCATCAACGGCGCGCTGGCACAAATCGACGACATGACGCGCCAGAACGCAGGCCTGGTCGACGAGGCGCGCGCCGGTTCGCAGCGCCTGCACCAGGAAGGCGAAGCGCTGACGCAGGCCGTCAGCCGCTTCCGCCTGGGGGAACACGAGGCGCCAAACGTACGCCAGACACCCGCAGCAACCGTGCGCGACGGTTTGCCCAGCGTGCGTCCGGCCGGCCTGTGGAGCGCCAACAAGCCGCGCGTCATATCACAAAATCGCGCGGAACGGCGCAAGGCTAGCTAGTCAAAAGTGTGCACGTAGGACAAGGACTACAATTTCGCCTCAATGGAGACTACAAAGTGGCGACTGCTAATCTTATGTTCGCCACTTACATAAGCTTTTAAAGTAGCTACATCGCGATCTGCACCGCGCGGTCGACAAAAACGCCGTTACCACATGAGTACGGCAGTTTTTTTTGACCAGCAACGCGGCAGTCGCACTCCGATGTAAAAAGCCTGTGAGGAATACTATGAGCCATACTCAACTTATCGCCCCGGTCCAGAAGAACCAGTTGCTGCCGCGCGCCATGCCGGCGGCCGGTCGGGAAATCAAGCTTGCGTCGCGGGTTAGCCTCAGCAGTGCACAACAGAATGAATTGCTGGCCGCCCTGCCGCGCGCCGCGCTCGAATCGCTGTTCGAAGACCTGGAACTGGTCGAACTGCCTTTCGGCAAGGAACTGTATGCCTACGGTAACAACCTGGAATACAGCTACTTCCCTACCACCGCCATCATTTCCTTGCTGTATGTAATGGAAGACGGCGCCACGACGGAAATCGCCGTTGTCGGCCATGAAGGCGTGGCCGGTGCCTCGCTGCTGGCAGGCGAGCGCGCCATGTGCACGGCTGTCGTGCAAAGCGCCGGCTACGGCTACCGCCTGAAAACGCAAAGCTTGCGTGATGCCTTTAATCAAGGCGGCGCCCTGCCCCAGTTGCTGATGCGCTACACCAACGCCCTGTTTGCGCAAATGGCGCAGAACGCCGTCGGCGGCCGCCACAGCTCGATCGAGCAAAAGCTGTGCCGCTGGCTGCTGGACCGCCTGGACCGTTCGCCATCGAATGAATTGAAAGTCACGCAAGAGCTGATCTCCATCATGCTGGGCGTGCGCCGCGAAAGCATCACGGCAGCCGCCGGCAAGCTGCAGGAAGAAGGCTTGATCCACTATCGCCGCGGCAATATCACGGTGCTGGACCGCGCCGGCCTGGAATGCTATGCGGGCGAGTGCTACAAAGTAGCCAAGACGGAATACGACCGTTTGCTGCGCGACGTATCGCGCTGCTGATCAGGCAGACAGATAAAAAAATGGCCGGGCTGCATGCCCGGCCATTTTTTTTGCCGCAACCTCAACTAGGCTTCAGCATCCGCATCGATGTCTTCCGGCTCCGGCGTCAGCGGCAGGGGAATCACGGCTTCCACACAGGTCCCCTTGCCTTCCGGCCCCTGGCGCACGGTGAGAGTGCCGCCCAGCAACAAAGCCCGTTCGCGCATGCCCAGCAAGCCGTGCGACATGGGTTTTTGCAAGGCATCTTCCGTGATGCCGATGCCGTCGTCGATCACGCGCAGCACCAGGCCATGCTCGTTGCGTTTCAATGTCACGCTGACCATGCCGGCGCGCGCATATTTCAGGATGTTCGTCAGCGATTCCTGCACGATGCGGAACAGGGCAATCGTCAGGGTGGCTTCGCGGTTGTCGATATTGATGGCCACGTCCGTTTCACAGCGCACGGAACTCATGCGCGTAAAATCCTCGCAATAACTTTCGATGGCGGCGCACAGGCCCAGGTTGTCCAGCAGGCTCGGGCGCAAATCCTCGACGATGCGGCGCTTCAGTTCCACCGTTTCCAGCAAGGTTGCCTTGGCGCGCCGTAATTGCGCGGCCAGTTCCGGCTGCGTGTGCGCCAGCTGCTGCGTAACGGCGCCCAGGTCCATGCTGATCGAGGTCAAGTTGGCGCCCAGCTCATCATGCAATTCGCGCGCCAGGCGCGCCTTTTCCACTTCGTTGACGCTGATCAAATGGCGCGACAGCACGGATAGCTGTTCCGTGCGCTTGCTGACCGTCGATTCCAGATTGTCGTTGGCATTTTGCAATGCATACTCGACGGCCGCGCGGTTCTGGAAGCTGCGCCGCACCAGCTGGTAAAACATGATCAGCACGAGGATGGCCAGGGCATTGATGCCGATGCCGAGCAGCACGGCTTTCTGGTACTCATGGTAAAAGGCGGCGCTGCCGGACGACAGCGCTTCATTCTGCTCGCGCGTCATGATCACCACCTGCAGGCGGATCTCGTCCATGGTGGCGCGGTCATCGGTCACGCGGGAAATGTTGACGATCTCGGCCAGCCCGCCCTGCCTGTAGACCTCGATCGACTCTTGCAGCATCGACATCTTGCGGCGGATCAAGCTTTTCAGCTGGCCCAGGTTTTTCAGCTGGGTGGGACTGCCCGCGAGCAAAGTCTGCAGCTCGTTGAATTCGTTTTCAATTTCGGTGGTAGCCGTCTTCGACGGCCCCAGATAGGTTTCGGAGCCGGAAATGAAATAGCCGCGCAAGCTGCTTTCCGCGTCGAGCACGAGCACGTTCAAATACTGCAGGCGGTCCGCCACGCGGGCGCTCTGGCTGAGCAAGGCATTCGTGCCCTTCAGCGACTGCAGGTTATGAAAGAGACTGAAACCATTAAGTACAAGCAACAAGGCGCACGTCACGCACAGGATCGTCTTGTACAGGGGCAGGCGGTGATTCGGGGCCGGTTCAGCGGTGAAATACATCCTGATGTGCATCCTTAGCAAGGTTCGGCGCGGGAGAGAGCGCCGGCGCCGGCCAATTATAGTCCTCGCCACAAACTGCTGCACTGCACAAGTCGTGCTGGCCAGCTGGCTGAGCGATCATGTTTCCATGATCGCACCGCAGCGCTAGTCAAGCAAATTGTTTTTCATTGCGTAATAGGTCAAGTCGCTGTTCGATTGCAAGCCCATTTTTTCCATGATGCGCGTGCGGTAGGTACTCACCGTCTTGATGCTCAGCGACAAGGCCACACCGATATCGGACACGGTGGCGCCGCGCGCCAGGCGCAGGAAGACCTGGAACTCGCGGTCCGACAATTCCGTATGCAGGGCGGCATTCGTGTCGCGGTCGAACGACTGCGCCAGCAATTCACCGACGGTGGAGCTGACGTAGCGGCGTCCCTGGAAAACGGTGCGCACGGCCGTCATCAGCTCGTCGGCTTCGCATTCCTTGTTCAGATAGCCATTCGCGCCCATCTTGAACAGGTTCAGCGCGTATTGCTGCGCGGGATAGCCGCTGAGGATCAGTACGGGCAATTCCGGCTGGCCCTGGCGGATCGTGCGCAAGGTATCAATGCCGCTCTGATCGGGCATGGCTATATCGAGCAACAATACATCGCAAATTTCGCGGCGGGCGATATCGAGGGCTTCACGCCCCGTACCGGCTTCCGCCACCACACTGAAATCGCTTGACGACGAAAAAATCTGTTTGAATCCAGCTCGTACTATTTGGTGATCATCACAAATGGCAACGCGTATCATTGTTTCCCCTTAAATTTTCCTGGCCTGGGAAAGACTACCGGAACCTGAACGCTGCTCCGGCTTAGCGTCACTAACAAAAACGCAACATTAACATTATATTCAAAATATGGCGCGCCGTACGGTAGCGTCAACGCCAAGACGGAGCGCCCATGCAGTATAGTCAACTTAGTCAACTGCTACCGGACAACCCCACCTATATTGGTACAAATCTTATTTTAGCAAGTTTAAAATCGCAATTAATTCATTGCGTATCCACACGCGGTCCAGCGGCGCTTCCTGCGGCACAACGGGCATGGCCGGCAGCACTGGCAACTCGTCAAGGATGGCATGCGATGCGCCACGGCTGTCGAGCTTGTTTCGCGCGCCGCTGATGGTAAAGCCCTGCTCGTACAGCAATTCGCGGATACGGCGTATCAGCAGCACCTCATGGTGCTGATAATAACGGCGGTTGCCACGTCGTTTGACCGGCTTGAGCTGGGAAAACTCCTGCTCCCAGTAGCGCAACACGTGCGGTTTGACGCCGCACAATTCGCTCACTTCGCCGATCGTGAAATAGCGTTTCGCCGGAATGGGCGGCAAGGCGATCAACTCGGTTTTACTGATGCGCTCGTTCATCGCCACTCACTCAGGCAGCACGTGCCAGCGGACTGGTCTCTTCGACCATGCTTTTCAGCTTCTGGCTCGCATGAAAGGTCACGACACGGCGCGCCGTGATGGGAATCTCTTCGCCCGTCTTCGGATTGCGGCCGGGCCGCTGCGGCTTGTCGCGCAACTGGAAATTGCCGAAACCGGACAGCTTGACGGCCTCGCCACGCTCGAGCGCATTGCGGATCTCGTCGAAGAAGGTCTCGACCATATCCTTCGCTTCGCGCTTGTTCAGGCCCACTTGCTCGAACAACAGTTCGGCCAGTTCCGCCTTGGTCAAGGTGGGTAAATCTTTTTCCGCTTCCTGGCGCACTTTGGCAACCAGCATGGCCCGATGCAAATCGGCGGCCAGTGCGGATTGCAGTACGGCGGAATCAACGTCGCTGTTATTAATTTTCCTGCCCTGCCTTTTCTGTGCGCCCGAGCCTGCCACATGGCAAGCTCGTCTACGGTTGACGACGGAAAGGCCGTCACGCAAGGCGACGGCCGTCCGGTAATTACGAACGCAGTTTCGCGTCGTGGCCCTGCTTGGCCGCATCGATCAGGACAGCCATCAGGCCGTCGACGACATCGTCTTGCAGGGTGTTTTGAGTATCTTGCAAGCTAATCCGGAAAGCAAGGCTTTTTTCATCCACTTCCAGCCCTTTTCCACGATATTCATCAAATAAAACAATGGCTTGCACGATACGCGCTGCCGGGCTCGACTTGGCGGCGGCATGGAAGCTGTCGAGCAGATCCTGCACGGCTACCGATTGCTTGACGACCACGGCCAAGTCGCGGCTGGCGCCAGGGAATTTCGAGATTTCCTGGTACGACGGCACGACTCGTTGCGTCAAGGCAGCGGCGTCGACTTCGAACAGCACGGGCGCCAGCGGCAAGTCGTACTTTTGCATCCAGCGCGGGTGCAATTCGCCGATGAAACCGATGACCTTGCCATCGAGCTCCACATTGGCCGAACGGCCCGGATGCAGGGCCGGATGTTCCGCCTTGGTGAAACGCAGGACCAGCGGTGCAAACAGCGCTTCCAGGTCCGCCTTCACGTCGAAGAAGTCGACCGTGCGAGCAGCCTGGCCCCACTGCTCGTCGGCAACCGCGCCGTAGGCCATGGCCGCCACGCGCTTCGGCTGGGCGTAGCCAGCCACCGACAAGGGGCCGTTTTCCACGCTGTCGTCGCGCTGGTAGATGGCGCCCACTTCGAAGATGCGCACGCGGTTCGTCTTGCGGTTCAGGTTGTAGCGCACATTGGCGATCAGGCTGCCGATCAGCGAGGAACGCATCACGCTCATCTGGCTGGCGATCGGGTTCTGCAATTTGATCGGGTTCGTATTGCCCGAGAAATCGCGCTCCCATGCCGTATCGACAAAGCTCATGTTAACCACTTCCTGGAAGCCCAGGTCGGCCAGCTCATGACGTACCGCAAACAGCGAGCGGGTATTTTCCGGTGCAATCTGCATCACGTTCGCGGCCACGGGCGGCAAGGTCGGGATGTTTTCAAAGCCGTACACGCGCGCCACTTCCTCGATCAGGTCTTCCTCGATCTCGATGTCGAAACGGTAGCTGGGCGACGTCACGGAAAACACGCCGTCCGCCAGGGTGTATGGCAGGGCCAGGCGCGTGAAGATATCGGCGATCAGCTCATCGTTGAGCGGCACGCCGATGACTTTTTGCGCGCGCGCCGTGCGCATCGACACGGGCTGGCGCTGCGGCAAATTCACCACGTGGTCGTCGACAGGACCGACGGTCGTGGCCGGCGTGCCGCAGATTTCCACGATCAGGGCCGTGATGCGCTCGATGTGCTCGACGGTGGTGGCGAAATCGACGCCGCGCTCGAAGCGGTGTGCCGCATCGGTCGAGAAATTCAAGCGGCGCGCGCGGCCTTGAATGGCGTTCGGCCACCAGAATGCCGCTTCCAGGTAGATGCTGTCCGTATCGTCCGACACCGAGCTGGCGTCGCCGCCCATGATGCCGGCCAGCGATTCGATTTCCTGCTCATCGGCAATGACGCCGATCCACTCGTCGACGGCGATGGTGTTGCCATTCAACAGCTTGACGGATTCGCCCGCCTTGCCCCAACGCACATCGAGGCTGCCGTGGATCTTTGCCAGGTCAAACACGTGGCTGGGACGGCCCAGTTCCAGCATGACATAGTTGGAAATGTCGACCAGGGCCGACAGCGGACGCTGGCCGCTGCGCTCGAGGCGCTGCTTCATCCAGTCCGGCGTGGCTGCCTTGGCGTTCAAGCCGCGGATGACGCGGCCCGTGAAACGGCCGCACAGGTCCGGCGCGCTGACTTTCACGGGCAGGATTTCGTCGCTGGAAACCGGCACGGTGCGGAACTGCGGCGCATTCAGGGGCACGCCCGTCAATGCCGACACTTCGCGCGCCACGCCCAGCACGGACAGGCAGTCCGCCTTGTTCGGCGTCAACTTGATGGTGAATTTCAAGTCGTTGAGCGCAAAGTAATCGCGGAAATTCTGGCCGATCGGCGCGTCGTCCGGCAATTCCATCAAGCCGGCGTTTTCTTCCGACAATTTCAATTCGCGCGCGGAGCACAGCATGCCTTGCGACTCGACGCCGCGCAGCTGGCCCACCTTGATTTCAAACGGCTTGCCATCGGCGCCTGGCGGCAGCACGGCGCCCGCCATCGCGCACACGACTTTCAAGCCCGGGCGCACGTTCGGCGCGCCGCAGACGATGTTGAGCATGGTGCCCGTGCCGACATCGACCTGGCACACATTCAGGCGGTCCGCATTCGGATGTTTTTCCATCTCCAGGACCAGGCCTACCACCACGTTCGAAAACGGAGGGGCGACAGGATCGACGTCCTCGACTTCGAGACCGGACATGGTCAGCAGATGGGCCAGTTCGTCCGAAGTCATCTTCGGATCGACCATGGTACGGAGCCAGTTTTCGGAAAATTGCATAATCAAGCCTTCAAAGGGTCAAAGCTCACAGCGCGAGCGCACAGGCGCTCAAGCGCCATGAATCAAACGGAACAACGCTTAGTTGAATTGCTTCAGGAACCTTAAATCGCCTTCATAGAACAGGCGCAGGTCGTTGATGCCGTAACGCAGCATCGTCAAGCGTTCCAGGCCGGAGCCGAAAGCAAAACCGATGAATTTCTCGGGATCGAGGCCAAAGTTCTTCACCACGGTCGGATGCACCTGGCCGGCGCCCGACACTTCCAGCCAACGGCCTTTCAATGGACCGGAGCCAAAGGCGATGTCGATCTCGGCCGACGGTTCCGTGAACGGGAAGTACGATGGACGGAAGCGCACCTGCAAATCGTCCGTCTCGAAGAACGCCTTGACGAAATTCAGGTACACGCCCTTCAGGTCGGCAAAGCTGATGTCTTCGGCAATCCACAGGCCTTCGACCTGGTGGAACATGGGCGAATGGGTGGCGTCGCTGTCGACGCGGTAGGTGCGGCCTGGCGCGATGACCTTGATCGGCGGCGTGTGCGTGCGCGCATAGCGCACCTGCATCGGGCTCGTGTGCGTGCGCAGCAGCAAGGGCTTGCCATCGGTATCGTTGCCGTCGATGTAGAAGGTGTCTTGCATGGAACGGGCCGGGTGGTTTTCCGGGCTGTTCAGCGCCGTGAAGTTGGTCCAGTCGTTCTCGATTTCGGGGCCGTCGGCCACGTCGAAGCCGATCGAGCGGAAGATTTCCTCGACCCGTTCCCACGTGCGCATCACGGGATGGATGCCACCGGGCATGCGGCCACGGCCTGGCAGGGTCACGTCGATCGCTTCGGCGTTCAGACGACCTTGCATCTGGGCATCGGCCAGCGCATCACGGCGCGCCGTCAGCGCGTCCTCGATCTGCACTTTGACGGCGTTGATCAGGGCGCCTTGCGCCTTGCGCGCGTCCGGGTCCAGCTTGCCCAGGCCCTTCATCATTTCAGTAATCTGGCCAGTCTTGCCCAGGTAGCGGGCTTTGGCGTTTTCAAGTGCGGCAGCGTCTGCGGCGGCGATAAAGTCAGCCTGGGCCGAGACGACGAGTTCTTCTAGGGAGTTCATGCGGCATTTCCTGTTTTGGACATCAATTCTGGACTCGCTTATCTAAAGTCCAACAATCAAAAACGGAAACGGGGCATAAGGTTCACACCCCTGCCCCGCTCTTTATGACGTCACCCTACGGATGACGTTGTGCAATGACCGATGCTTACGCAGCGATTTTTGCTTTAACTGCGTTGACAATCGCAGCGAATGCTGGCTTGTCCATCACAGCCATATCGGCCAGGACTTTACGGTCCAGTTCGATATTTGCTTTTTTCAAGCCGTTCATGAATACGCTGTACGTTACGCCATGCTCACGGGAAGCGGCGTTGATACGTGCGATCCACAGGCGGCGGAAAACGCGTTTCTTGTTGCGGCGATCGCGGTAAGCGTATTGGCCAGCGCGCATAACTGCTTGCTTGGCAACACGGTATACACGGCTGCGGCGACCACGGTAGCCTTTAGCTTGAACAAGAATCTTTTTATGACGGGCACGAGCTGTAACCCCACGTTTTACTCTAGGCATAGTAACTCCTTAAATTGAGTGTGAGATTAAGCAGTCGGCATCATGCGCATGACGGATGTGACATCCGATGCGTTGATGTTACGGGTACCGCGCAACTGACGTTTGTTTTTGGTGGTTTTCTTGGTCAGGATGTGGCGTTTGAACGCGTGACCCGACTTAACTGTTCCACCTGGACGCACGCGAAAACGTTTTTTCGCGGAGCTTTTGGTCTTCATTTTAGGCATAGCAATCTGTCCTCTTACGGACAGCTCCATTTATAACAGGATTGCAGGTGGCAACACGACGCTGCGCTTAGATGCCTGCTTTCACATGTTGTGCAGCGGATGCGAGTCCACTACAGTTCACGCGGCCCGGGCATTGCTGACCGGGCCGCGCAAATTCTGCCTGGAATCTGGTGTCGCGCCCATGCAGGCACAAACCACGTCGATCCACAGTAAAACGCTATTGTAGCTTACTTCTTCTTCTTAGGCGAAAGAACCATGATCATTTGGCGGCCTTCCATCTTCGGGAACTGCTCGACCTGGCCGTACGGCTCCAGGTCGGCTTTCAGACGTTCCAGCATGCGGAAGCCAATATCCTGATGCGCCATCTCACGACCGCGGAAACGCAAGGTGATCTTGGTTTTATCGCCATCTTCGAGGAACTTGATGAGATTACGCAACTTGATATTGTAGTCACCATCATCAGTCCCCGGACGGAATTTGACTTCCTTCACGAGGATGATCTTTTGCTTCAATTTGGCTTCGTGAGCTTTCTTTTGCTCCGAATACTTAAATTTGCCGTAGTCCATCAAACGGCACACCGGTGGCTGCGCGGTAGGCGCAATTTCCACCAGGTCGACGTTTGCCTCTTCCGCCAGGCGGAAGGCTTCAGCCAAACTTACGATACCGAGTGGCTCGTTATCGACCCCGCTTAAACGCATTTCAGGGGCAGTGATTTCGCCATTGATGCGATGTGACTTGTCAGTAGCTATTGTAATTTCCTTTAAAAATCTTGTAAGACGGTCGTGCAGCGAGTTTCCTCGTCAGGCCTTGGTGTCGACTTCATGTTTGAGTCGCTCAATCAGGGCATCGACGGACATGACGCCCAGATCGACATTGCCCCGCGCCCGCACGGCCACTGTATTCGCATCCCGCTCTTTGTCGCCAATCACTAAGATGTAAGGCAATTTTTGTACGGAATGTTCACGTATTTTATAGGTAATCTTCTCGTTACGCAAATCAGCCTGTACGCGCAGCCCCGCTTTGCGCAGTTTTGTTGTAACTTCCTGTACATAGTCGGCTTGAGCGTCGGAAATATTCAACACCGACACTTGCACTGGCGACAACCACAGCGGCATGGCGCCCGCATAGTGTTCGATCAGGATGCCGATGAAACGTTCCAGCGAACCGACGATCGCGCGGTGCAGCATGATGGGCACCTGGCGCGTATTGTCCACGGCCACGTATTCGGCCCCCAGGCGGCCCGGCATGGATGGATCGATCTGCACGGTACCCACTTGCCATGCGCGGCCCAGGCTGTCTTTCAGGTGGTATTCGATCTTCGGACCGTAGAACGCGCCCTCGCCCGGCAATTCCGTCCATTCCACGCCGCAGGCGCGCAAGGCCGAACGCAGCGATTCCTCGGCGAAATCCCACGACTCTTCCGTACCGATGCGGTTATCCGGGCGCAAAGCCAGTTTCACGTCGATATTCGTGAAGCCGAAAGCCGTGTACACATCCATCGCCTGCTGGTGGAACGCCGTCACTTCGCCGGCGATCTGCTCTTCCAGGCAGAAAATGTGACCATCATCCTGCGTAAAGCCGCGCACGCGCATCATGCCGTGCAAGGCGCCCGACGGCTCATTGCGGTGGCATTGACCGAATTCGCCGTAGCGCAATGGCAAGTCGCGGTAGCTGCGCATGCCATTGTTGAAAATCTGAATATGGCCAGGGCAATTCATCGGCTTCAGCGCATAGGCGCGGTTTTCCGATTCCGTGATGAACATGTTTTCACGGTAATTGTCCCAGTGACCGGTTTTTTCCCACAGGCCACGGTCCAGAATTTGCGGCGCCTTGACTTCCTGGTAGCCGTTGACCTGATACACATTGCGCATGTATTGCTCGACTTGCTGCCAGATCGACCAGCCTTTCGGATGCCAGAAGATCAGGCCTGGCGCTTCTTCCTGGAAATGGAAGAAATCGAGCTGCTTGCCCAATTTGCGGTGATCGCGCTTTTCCGCCTCTTCCAGATTGTGCAGGTACAGTTCCTGGTCTTCCTTCTTGGCCCAGGCCGTGCCATAGATACGCTGCAGCATCTCGTTTTTCGAGTCGCCGCGCCAGTAGGCGCCGGCCAGCTTCATCAGCTTGAAGACTTTCAGCTTGCCCGTCGATGGCACGTGGGGGCCGCGGCACAAGTCCGTGAACTTGCCTTCGGAATACAGCGACACTTCCTGGTCGGCGGGAATCGAGCCGATCAGCTCCGCCTTGTACGCCTCGCCGATACCCTTGAAGTATTCGATGGCTTCGTCGCGCGCGACAACCTTGCGCGTGACTTGCTCATCCTTCTTGGCCAGTTCCGCCATTTTCTTTTCGATCGCCGTCAAATCTTCGGGCGTGAACGGACGCTTGTAGGCGAAGTCATAGTAAAAGCCGTTGTCGATCACGGGACCGATGGTCACTTGCGCGTCAGGGAACAATTCCTTGACAGCATACGCCAGCAAGTGGGCCGTCGAGTGGCGGATCACTTCCAGGCCGTCCGCGTCCTTGTCCGTGACAATCGCCAGTTCCGCATCCTGCTCGATCAGATAGGAAGTATCGACCAGTTTGCCGTCGACCTTGCCGGCCAGCGCAGCCTTGGCCAGACCGGTACCAATATTGGCCGCAACCTGGGCCACGGTGACCGGGCCGTCGAATTGACGGGCGGAACCATCGGGAAGTCGGATTGTAAGCATATTGATCTCCATATCGGCGCTGGCGCCAGGTAAAACTGCAATGTGATGGGTAAAATACTGAAAGGAAAACGCAGACGCAAAAAAACGCGGACTAGCCGCGTTTTTCACTTTCTTGAGACAAAGGAAACCCGTTCGACTAGCGTCACTCCCAAAGCTTGGTAGTAGTTCGCGGTGTCATAACCGGTTTTACCTTTCTCTCTAACTGCATTCTGGTGGGCGGTGAGGAATTCGAATCCCCGACCCCTTGGATGTCGACCAAGTATTCTAACCAGCTGAACTAACCGCCCGTAAAACTTTTGTTGATCATTGTATTTCAAATGACCGCTTGCGGCTTGCGCCAGCTTAAAAACCATCTACTGCCAAATTCTGGTGGGCGGTGAGGAATTCGAATCCCCGACCCCTTGGATGTCGACCAAGTATTCTAACCAGCTGAACTAACCGCCCCGAAGACCAGCATTATAGAGAGGCTTTCCCAGAATGACAAGGGCTGTTTTACAGGAAACTTTAATCACTCTCCGGGCGTCAGCCCCCTTTATATAGAGTAGGCCCTGCGCACGCGGAATGCCGCTAGAATCGCGGCATGAACTCCACCATATTAGCCTGGCTGAAAACCCTGAGCCGCATCTGCGGTTTTGAAACGGCCGACTCCTTCCCCCCCGGCCACCCATATGCGCGCACGCACTGGGAAGCCGCGTATTTCGATATCGCCTCCGACGTAAAACCTGACGAGATCGAACGGCGCATTTGCGCGGCCATTGCCAATACGCCGAGCGTCTTCGCCTACATCACCAATCCCACGCCGCGCATGCAGCGCGCGCTGCTGAACGTGATCCACGACCGGCTGCGGCGCCAGCCCGGCGCGGGCGCCACGGACCTGGTCTTGTTATTGATCCATGCCTACGCCAGCGACCACATCACGGAAGCCGTGCCAGGCCTGCGCGCCCTGATCTACAACACGGAGCACGAAGACACGAATCTGCGCGTGCATGCCATCCTGGAATTGCTGGTGGGCACACCACGGGGACTCGATGTAATCGACATGTAGTCGTCACGCATGATTCGCGGGAACGTAGCGCGCCCGCAAGCGCATGAACGGCGTTTCCACCAATCTATATAAGAGCCAGCCCGTGACGATGCTCACAGCGATACTGACCAGTATCGCTGTGAGGCCATCCGGCCCGTAGCCAAAGTCTTGCAACAAGGGGCGCAGCAAAATGCACAGCTGCTTGTGCAGCAGATAGATCGCATACGACCACAAGGCCAGGCTGGCCGCACCGGGCACGCGCAGTTGATACAAAGCACTGGCGGGACTCAGCGCGGCGATCAGCAATAAAGTAAAACTGGCCGCCAGGGCCGGATAGCCGAACACCGTCACCCAATAGCCATAGTGATCGGTGATAAACACGTAAAACATCAGCGCCGTGCCCGCGATTCCCGCCAGCAAGCTGCGGTTACCGTAAGAGGTCAGGCGCGACCAGGCGCCAGGGTGGTAGTTCTTCAGCAGCGCCAGCGCCACGCCCGCCACCAGCTCGTCGAAGCGGCACCACGACGCGTAATAAATATACTTGTAATACCCGAGGCGGCCGCGCGGCACTTGCACGTATTCATCCCACAAATAGGCGCGCACCAGCATGCCGACGATAAAGCTGGCGGCCACGGCCAGCCAGGCCCACAGCAGCGACTTGCGGCAGGCGGCGATCACCAGGGCCACGGCCGGCAGCAGCACATAGAACTGCTCCTCGACGCACAAGGACCACGCATGCGAAAACGCCGTACCCGGCGTCAGATTGATGTTTTGCGTAAAGGTCAGGAATTTCCACAGGGGCAGCAGCGCGCTATCGCCGCGGAACGCGGGCCACAAATAATACAGGGCCAGCACGGCATAGAAACTGGGCAAGGTGCGCAGGAAGCGCCGCGCATAGAAACGCGGCAAGGAAAATCCATGTTCGCTGCGCAAGGCCGCAAAAATCTGGTTGCCGATCAGATAACCGCTGAGGGCAAAGAACAGGTCCACGCCCGTCCAGCCTATTTCACCCCAGAAACCAAACGCCCCACCCTCGCTAACGAACAGCAAATAATGGTTCATGAAGACAAGCACGATGGCCAGCGCGCGCAAGGTATCGAGGCCGTACAGGCGGGAAGGATGGGACGTACTGGACATGGAATCGGCAAGGGAAAACAACGGTGGCGCCGATCATGCCACGCCGCACGCCGCCATTGCCAACTTTTTACAGGCGTCCATGGCGAATCCCGCTAAAATATGCCGACCCCGCTTTCCCTTCCCGCAACAGCATAGGATATGTCCAGCATGAGCAGCGCACTCCACTTCAAATCCATCAACTACACGGGCCAGGGCAGCGGCCCGCGCCTGATCGTCACGGGCGCCGTGCACGGCAATGAAACCTGCGGCACCAAGGGCATTCACCGCGTGATGGCCGAACTCGACAGCGGCGCCCTCTCCATCGTGGCCGGCAGCGTCACCTTCGTGCCCATCACCAATCCGCTGGCCTATGCCAAGGGCGTGCGCAGCGGCGACCGCAACCTGAACCGTAATCTGTTCCCGAACGACAATCCGCAGGATTTCGAAGACCGCATCGCCAATTGGCTGTGCCCGCTGTTGGGCCAGCATGACGTGCTGCTGGACTTGCACTCATTCAATGCCGACAGCCAGCCTTTCGTCATGGTGGGGCCGCGCAACAACGATGGCCCGCTGCAACCGTTTAAACATGAAGAAAAGGAACGCGCGCTGGCGCGCCGCCTGGGCGTGCGCCGCTTCGTCGACGGCTGGCTGCATGCGTACGGCCAGGGCGTGCAGCGCCGCCTGGGCAATAGCGACCAGGTGGGCCTGGTCTTGCGCTACGGCGTGGGCACGACGGAATACATGCGCTCGACGGGCGGCTACGCCTTGACCCTGGAATGCGGCCAGCATGCGGACCCGGCCGCGCCGGATGTCGCTTACCGCGCCATCATGAACACCTTGGCTTTTTTGGGTTTCATCGACGCGCCACAGCCGGAAGCGATCGCCGACGCCGACATGGAAGCGCTGAACATGGTCGTCGTGCACGACAAGCTCGATGCGGGCGACCGCTTCATCAAGACCTGGTCCAGCTTTGACAAGGTCAAACAGGGCGAGCAGATCGGCGTGCGCGCGGACGGCACGCCCGTGACGGCCGAATTCGACGCCTACATCCTGTTCCCGGACGTCAATGCGGCGGCGAATGCGGAGTGGTATTACCTGGCAAGGGTCGCCGCCAGCTTTTGATCAGTGGCCGACCGACTTGGAAAACAAGTTAATGACAAGCACGCCAGCAATGATCAGCCCCAGGCCGATCAAGGCCGGCGTGTCGAGGCTTTGCTTGAACCAGAACCAGCCGACGGCGGAAATGAGCACGATACCCACGCCCGACCAGATGGCGTACACGATGCCGGTAGGAATGACCTTCAATGTCAGGGACAGGCACCAGAAGGCGATGCTGTAGCCAATCACGGTGATGACACTGGGCCACAAACGGCTGAAGCCCTCGGACGCCTTCAAAGCGCTGGTGGCGATGACCTCGGCGATGATGGCGATAGCCAGGTAGAAATACGTCATGGCGAGACTCATGCTGGCATCCTTTATTGTGGGCTGAGCAGTTTCAAGCCCAGAATGCCCGAAACGATCAGGGCGATGCAGGCGATGCGCGCGGCGCTGGCCGGCTCGCCCAGCACCATGATGCCGAAGATGGCCGTGCCGACGGTACCAATGCCCGTCCAGATGGCGTAGGCCGTGCCCAGCGGCAAGGTGCGCAAGGCCAGGCCCAGCATCACTACGCTACCCAGCATGGAAATGGCGGTCAATACGGATGGCACGAGGCGGGTAAAGCCGGCACTGTATTTGAGGCCGATGGCCCAGCCAATTTCCAGCAAGCCCGCCAATACCAGAATGATCCACGCCATACTTTTCTCCCGAGGCGGCAGGGTCGTCCCCGCCATACAGCCCCGTCATCGAGCAGGGTCGTCCCCACTGGAGCAAAAGGAAAAGTATACCATTGGGTGAAAACTCTTGCCGTCAGCACATTTTTTCTAGTGCGGCCGCTCCAATCGAAAGTTGCCAAAAAACATGCTGATGGCAGCATAATTGCCGCATCCATTCACTTTCGGGAACAATGATGCTACTTATGGCCCAAATCCTTACCGCCCTCATCCTGCTGCTGCACGCCTACATCGTGCTGCTGGAAACCGTGCTGTTCGATGCGCGCGGACGCAAGGTGTTTGGCCTGTCCAAGGAAAAGGCGGAGATCGTGCGTCCCGCCATGTCGAACCAGGGTTGCTACAACGGCTTTCTCGTCGCCGCGCTGGCGCTGGGCTTTTTTCACCCGGACGCGGCCATCGCCCATGCGTTTACCGTGTTCGGCCTGGCGTGCATCGCCGTGGCCGGCGTGTGGGGCGCAGCGACCGTCATGACGCGCATCCTCTACCTGCAAACCGTCCCTGCCGTCATCGCCTTGCTGCTGTTCCACTTCGCCTGATACTTGCCAGGGCGGCCAGCCGGCCGCCCTGGCCCGCTCCACTCCGCACTGCCTGCGCATACCCCAAATGGGTGATGTTTCCAAAAAACATGCCCGATACAATTCCTTGTAGCAAAAATACCACCAGACACATGGTGGCAAGTCACAGTCCACAGGGGAAATCATGCAAGCACATCCAACCACCTTTGCCGTCACGTTGCTCGGCTGCCTCATGCTGTCCGCCTGCGGTGGCGGCGGCAGCGACGGCAGTGGCTCCGGCAGCGGTTCCACCAGCGCCGGCGGCACCAGCGGCACCTCGGCAAACTGCCAGTACAGCAACCTGATCAGCGATACGGAACGCAAGCAGGCCAGCGCCTGCGGCGTCCAGGTATCGGGCAACTACGCCCAGGCGGACTCGGGATACGACAGCGTGGTCGCCGCCTGCAAACAGGGGCAGAAAACCGTTGCCGATACCTATTACAGCGGCACGTACCAGAAAATGGTCGACTACGCGCGCTCCGTGAGCAAGGAGCTCGGCTGCGGGCAAAACAATGGCCCCACCTTGCCCAACAACACGACGGCAAGCAACTACAATTTCTGTGTCAAGAGCACCACCGTCAGTGGTAAGCTCAGCTATGAAGGCGCTTGCTACGGCCCCGTCAAATCGGGCGAAGGCGGCTGCGGCAGCGGCTATAACTATGTCAGCCAGTATGCCAGCCTCAGCACGTGCACATCCGGCGGCAAAAGCTGGCTGGAATCGCGCTAGGGAAGCCGGGCGGCCGTAGCAAGGGCCGCCCCCAGATGTGTCTTGTCCACCGCTTGCCGCCATGAGGATCGCCAATGACGCCATCGCTCGCCGTCGCCAGCCAGGCACTGATTGCCCTGATCTACGAAGCGGCCACGCGGCATGGCGCCTGGTCGCAATTCCTCGCCGCCTTTGCGCAACAACTGAAATCGCACGCGGGTTTGATCTGGGCCAATGATTTCAGCAACCGCTCGGTCGACGTCCAGCTGCCCGGCAGCGGCCTGTCCGCCACGTATGGCTTCGAGTCGGATGCCATGGCCAGCTTTGCCAGCTATTACGGCGCGCGCAATGTCTGGCTGGAAGACGCCACCCTGCACCGCGAGGGAGCCGTCGTCACCGGCTCCATGCTGTTTCCCGACCATTGCCTGAAGAAAACCGAATACTGGAACGACTGGCTGCGCCCGCAAGACATCTTTTATACGGCGGCGGCCATCGTCGAACTGCGCGCCGAGCGCTCCACCAATGTCACCGTGGTGCGCCGCGAACAGGCGGGCGCCTATGACGCGGGCGAACTGGCGCTGGTCCGCAGCCTGATGCCGCATTTGCAAACGGCCTTTGCCCTGCAGCGCAAGCTGCGCCGGCTGGAAGTGCTGTCCCAAAGTTCCACGCAGGTGCTCGAATTGCTGCCGTTTGGCGTGCTGCTGCTCGATGCCACCTCGCAACTGCTGTACGCCAACGAGCGGGCACTGGCCATGACGGCCGCGACGAGGCTGCTGCAGCTGCGCGAAGGCGCCCCCCTGTATTGCCCGCGCGAAGCGGACAACGGCGCGCTGCGGCGCATGCTGCACGAGGCGGCCCAAACGGGCACGACGGCGGCAGGCGGTCCCGGCGGCGTGCTCAATCTGAATGGATTGACGGGCGAACAGCTGCGCCTGCGCGTCACGCCCCTGCCTTCCTGGCACAGCCCGTTCGGCTCGGCCAGCGCCATCGCCGTTTTCCTCAGCGATAGCAGCGACCTGATCACCTCCCTGGCCGCCACCCTGCGCAATTTCTATGGCATGACGGTGGCCGAGGCGCGCCTGACGGAAGCGCTCGTCAACGGCTATTCCTTGCAGGAATACGCCGAACGCCAGCGCATTTCCATCCACACGGCGCGCACGCAGATCAAGAGCGCCACCGCCAAGGCCGGCGCCCAGCGCCAGGTGGATCTGGTGCGCATCGTGCTGACGGGCCCGGCCGTGCTGCAGCGCAATCCCCTACCCGCCTGAATCCGTTCAAAAACGCGCGCCGCCAGCACGCTTTTCATTTATATCGTAAGATAGATATATCGTAAAACAGCGATATTAGAATTGAACAACTACGATATATACATCGCTGAAAAGCGAATTGTATATTCAGGAGAAACAATATGGATATCGACGCCATCCACAAGGCGCTGGCCAATCCGGTGCGCCGGCAGATTTTGCAATGGCTGAAAGAGCCGCAGCAGTATTTCCAGGAGCAGGATCACCCGCTGCACCTGGGCGTATGCGCCGGCCTGATCGACCGCCGCCTGAACCTGTCGCAATCGACGGTCTCGGCGCACCTGGCCAGCTTGCAGAAGGCAGGCCTGATTTGGGCCACCAAGGTGGGCCAATGGAGTTTCTTCAGCCGCAATGAAGCCACCATCCAGGCCTTTCTCGATCACATGCAGCAAGGTTTGTAAGTACAGCTTTCATCTCGATAACTCCGTCTCAACGCCGCCCGAGCGGCCCCAACAAGGAAATGACAATCATGGCAACTTTATTCGACCCCATCACCATTGGCAGTTTGCAACTGAAAAACCGCATCATCATGGCGCCGCTGACGCGTTCGCGCGCCGGCAACCCGGGCCGCGTGCCCAACGCCCTGATGACCGAGTACTACACGCAGCGCGCTTCGGCCGGCATGATCATCTCGGAAGCGACGGCCGTCACGCCCCAAGGCGTGGGCTATGCCGACACGCCGGGCATCTGGTCCGAGGAACAGGTGGAAGGCTGGAAACACATCACCCAGGCCGTACATGACGCAGGCGGCTTGATCGTATTACAACTGTGGCATGTGGGTCGCATTTCCGCCCCCGCCTTTCTCGATGGCGACTTGCCCGTGGCGCCCAGCGCCGTCAAGCCGGCCGGCCACGTCAGCCTGCTGCGCCCGAAACAGGAATTCGTCACGCCGCGCGCGCTGGACACGGAAGAGATCCCCGGCATCGTGGCAGCCTACCGCCTGGGCGCCGAGAATGCGAAAAAAGCCGGTTTCGACGGCGTGGAAATCCACGGTGCGAATGGTTATTTGCTCGACCAGTTCCTGCAAGACAGCACCAACTTGCGTACCGACAACTATGGCGGCTCCGTTGAAAACCGCGCCCGTTTGATGCTGGAAGTGACGGACGCGTGCATCGAAGTCTGGGGCGCGGACAAGGTGGGCATGCATCTGGCGCCGCGCCGCGACGCGCACGACATGGGAGATTCCGACCCGCGCGCCACCTTCGGCTATGTGGCACGCGAGCTGGGCAAGCGCGGCATCGCCTTCATCTGCGCCCGCGAAGCGCTGGGCGACGACCGCCTAGGCCCGTACCTGAAGCAGGAATTTGGCGGCGTGTACATTGCCAACGAGAAAATGGACAAGGCGGCGGCCGAAGCCCTGCTGGCCAACGGTGAAGCCGATGCCGTGGCCTTTGGCCTGTGGTTCATCGCCAACCCCGACCTGCCCATCCGCCTGCACAGCGACGCGCCATTGAATCCCCTGAACCCGGATACCCTGTACGCAGCGGACGCTGCCGGCTACACGGACTACCCGGCACTGGCGGCGCACGCCTGAACGGCTCCCTGAGACTCCCTGAGAATACCCTGAGAGCTCTCTGAGCGGCACTAAGCTGCTCATCCCCGCTCATCCCCCACCGGCGGCGGACGCAACGATACCAACGCAACTCACTGCGTGACGATCGCGGCGCCCGCCGTTTTCGCCGCTTTTTTAATGACGCCGCCGCTCCCCCATCGTCAGCGCCATCGGCGCCGTGCCGGTCGGGCCGGACGACGCGCCTGCACGCTGCTGAAGACCCGGCGTATCACCTCGACCGGTACCGCGTGTTCGCGCAAATAGGCTGTCGCCACCGTCCGTCCCAGGGTGTGATGAAAAGCGACGCCCCGCTCGACGAGCTCGGCCATCGCTTTGTCCGTTCGCACATGCTCCCCATTTACATCGTCGATGTTGTTTTTCATGCCATGGCTCCATGTCGGGTGGATCAACGCTGCGTCAAGTTTTGACCACATTGTGCGCATTTAGTGCCCGACACAGTGACCAAGCATCGTTAAAATAGCGGCAGCAACCGCCTCGACACCGCATGAATAGCGGCCTCGGCTGCTTGTCGCCATCGCCAGCCCCGTATAGAATGCCTGCGCAGAATTTTTGCTTCAAGGAAAATGGCCACCAGCGCCATCCCATTAAGAACAGTGTCACTGAAGGGTATCAATGGACGATTTATTTGTACAAGCGGGCGACTTGCCGACCTGGCACCAGCGCTGCGCGCTGCGCGTGCTGCACCTGTTTGGCTGGCGCATGCGCTTCCGTCCCCTGCCGGGACCGCGCGGCATCGCCGTCGTCTACCCGCACACGTCCAACTGGGATTTCATGGTGGGCCTGTTCGGCAAATGGACGCTGTCCCTGCCGTTCCGCTGGCTGGCCAAGGATTCCCTCTTCCGCGGCCCGATGGGCAAGGTGCTGCGCCACCTCGGCGGCGAACCCGTCGACCGCAGTACCACCAGCGGCACGATCCAGCGCCAGGCCGAGCGCATGCTGGCCGCCGACTGGTACTGGCTGGCCATCACGCCGGAAGCGACGCGCAGCTACCGCCCGAACTGGAAGAGCGGCTTTTATCACCTGGCCCTGGCCGCCAAGGTGCCGCTGTTGCTGGTGTATATCGACTACCCGAACAAGGTGCTGGGCGTCGTCGACCATATCTATCTGACGGGCGACAAGGACGCCGACATGGCCGCCATCGCCGCCGTGTATGCGGGCCATCAGGGCTTGCATCCTGAAAAGGCGGCGCCCATCGTGCTGTCGGAACGTCGCCCCGGCGCCTAATTCATTCCCATCAGCACCACGCCGGCAGCCGCCAAGGCCACGCCGGCCACACGCAGCATGCGCTCGGCCAGTACCTGGCCGATGAAACGTCCCGCCCCCAGCAAGATGGCCGAAGCCAGCAGGAAGCCGCACGCGGCCGAGGCGGCCGGCAATTCCTGGCCATGCGCATTGCCATGCGCCAGCGCAAACAGGCCCACCAATCCCATGCCCAGCCAGTTCGGCAAGGCCAGCGCCAGCGCGATGGCCAGTCCCACCAGCGCCACCGTGGCGGCGATACCCGTTTCCAGCCCGGGTACCGCCACGCCCGCCATGCCGGCCAGCGCACCGAGCAGCATCATGCCGAGGAAAGTGGCGGGCTGGGCCAAGCCGCGGCGCTGCTGGCCGCCCCAGATGCCCACGCCCAGCATGGCCAGCAAATGGTCGATGCCCGTGAACGGATGGGCGAAACCGGCCAGGAAACCGGCGCTCTCGCCATGGCCGGGGTGGGCCATGGCGGGCAAGGCCAGCAGGCACAGCGCCGCCACGGCGGCCGTATTCTTCATCAGTCTTGCACTCATTGCAGCTCCTTGCCTGGTTGATCGAGCAAACCTTGCTCGCGGATAAAATCAATGACGACCTGCACGCCGTCGCCGCTGCGCAGGTTGGTGAACACGAAGGGGCGCTCGCCGCGCATGCGTTTGGCATCCTGCGCCATGATGTCCAGATTGGCACCCACATACGGCGCCAGGTCCGTCTTGTTAATAATGAGCAAATCGGAACGCGTGATGCCGGGCCCGCCCTTGCGCGGAATTTTTTCACCGCCGGCCACGTCGATCACATAAATGGTGAGGTCCGACAATTCCGGGCTGAAGGTGGCGGCCAGATTGTCCCCGCCCGATTCGACCAGGATCAAATCGAGATTCGGAAAATCTGCCTGCATGCGCGCGATCGCTTCCAGGTTGATGGACGCGTCTTCGCGGATGGCCGTGTGCGGGCAGCCGCCCGTCTCCACGCCCATCAGGCGCTCGGCCGGCAAAGCATCCGCGCGCAGCAGGATTTCCATGTCTTCCTTGGTGTAGATGTCATTCGTGATGACGGCCATGTCGTAGCGCTCGCGCATGCCCTTGCACAGCATTTCGCACAGGGCCGTCTTGCCCGATCCGACGGGGCCGCCGATGCCCACGCGCAGGGGATTGGAGGTGATCGATGTCATTTTTTGCTCTCTCATAAAATTTTCAGGAACGGTACAGCCGGCTGTACTGCACTTCGTGCCGCATCGACAGCAGCGACAGGCCGGGCGCCCAGTTGCCCATCTCGTCGTCTGCCAACGTCTGCGCCGTGAGGGCCGCCGCTTCCAGCTCCGGCCGCAGCAACAGCAATAGCCGCTGGCCCGCCACCTGTCCCAGCGGCACGGATTTCACGCAGACGAGCACCTGGTTTTCCGCCCACGCGAACAGCATGGCCAGCAGCGCTTGCTCCCGCGGAATCGCCAGTGCCGCCACGGCGCAGGCATAGGCCGTGGGCAAGGCCACCTCCGGCTGGCCCTGCAGCATGTCGATCAGCACGCCGTCGGCCACGCCCAGCTCGGCCAGCAACTTGGTCAGCGAATAGCCCATCTGGATGGTTTCGGCGCGAAATTCCGCCGTGTCGCGCGAAGCGATGAAACGCTCGCTCCAGCGCTGCACGGCGCACAAATCCTGCGCTTCGAACGCTTGCATCAAGCGCCAGCACAGCGGGGCTTCCCAACGCGCCACCACGTGCGTCAGATGCTGGGCGATCCACTCGCGCGCCGTGACCGCATCCACTACCAGGCCGGATTCGAGCGCCGCCTCCAGCCCCTGCGAATAGCTGTAGGCGCCAATCGGCAAGGCCGGACTGGCAAACTGCAGCAAATGCAGCAGGGCGGACGCCTGCATCATGCAGTGTCACCGGGGCGGTGGATTTTCTGCCGCAGCGGCACGGGCGCCAGCAAATGCTGGCCATGGCCGTCGTGGTGGCCATGGCCGCCGCCATACGCGCCCGCTTCCGGCTCGAACGGCGCGCTTTCTTCCGTCACGCTCGCCTGCAAGCCTTCCAGCATCTCCTTCAGCACGACATCCTTGCGGATGCGCAAAAAGCCGTCGCCCACCTGTGCCTGCGTGTGGCGGTTCCCCAGGTGAAAAGCGCAGCGCAGCAGGGTATGCGCGTCCGCACAGCGCACCAGATAGGTTGGCTCGCGCGCGGCGACGATCTGCACCACCTGGCCATCCGGCCCCGTCATGCGCTCGCCATCGCGCAGCACCGTGCCGCGCACGGTAAACACGGCCACGTCGTCGCCAGTCGACAGCACGGCGCGCAGCCGGCATTTTTCGCGCTGGTCGTAGGGCAGCACCAGTTGCGCAAACGGCGCGCGTTCATCGCCAGGTGCCAGTTTGGTATGCAATGTGAGCATGATCGTCTCCTGCTTAAAATAGAAAATAGCGCTGCGCCATCGGCAGCACGGCGGCCGCCTCGCACACGAGCAGCTGGCCGTCGGCGCGCACGGCGTAGGTTTCCGGGTCCACCTCCATGTGCGGCGTGGCGCTGTTGTGGATCATGTCGTGCTTGCGCAAGCCGCGCATGTTCTTCACGGCGATGATGGATTTATTCAGTTTCAGCTGGTGGCCGATATCGAGGTCGTAAGCCGCCTGCGAGACGAAGGTGAACGACTTTTTCAGGCCGCCGCCGAAGGCGCCGAACATCATGCGGTAGTGCACGGGCTGCGGCGTGGGGATCGAGGCGTTCGGGTCGCCCATCTGCGCGGCCGCGATCATGCCGCCTTTTAGAATCATCGAGGGCTTGACGCCGAAGAAGGCCGGCTTCCACAGCACGAGGTCGGCGATCTTGCCCGCCTCGATCGAGCCCACCACGTGCGAGATCCCATGCGTGATGGCCGGGTTGATCGTGTACTTGGCGATATAGCGCTTGGCGCGGAAATTGTCGCTGCGCGCCGTATCGGGCGCAAGCGGCCCCCGCTGCACCTTCATCTTGTGCGCCGTCTGCCAGGTGCGCATGATCACTTCGCCGACTCGCCCCATCGCTTGCGAGTCGGACGACATCATCGAAATGGCGCCGATGTCGTGCAGGATGTCTTCCGCGGCGATGGTTTCGCAGCGGATGCGCGACTCGGCAAAGGCCACGTCTTCGGCGATCGCCGGGTCCAGGTGGTGGCACACCATCAGCATGTCCAGGTGCTCGTCGAGCGTGTTGACGGTGAAGGGCCGCGTGGGATTGGTCGACGAAGGCAGCACGTTGGCCTGGCCCACGGCGGCGATGATGTCGGGCGCATGGCCGCCGCCCGCCCCTTCCGTGTGAAACGTGTGGATGGTGCGGTCCTTGAAGGCGGCCAAGGTGTGTTCGAGAAAACCGCCTTCGTTGAGGGTGTCGCTGTGCAGCGCCACCTGGATATCCATGCGGTCCGCGACGGAAAGGCAGTTGTCGATGGCGGCCGGCGTGCTGCCCCAGTCTTCGTGCAGTTTCAGGCCGATGGCGCCCGCGCGCACCTGCTCTTCCAGCGGCAGCGGCAGGCTGACGTTACCTTTACCCATGAAGCCCAGGTTCATCGGGAAGGCGTCGGCCGCCGCCAGCATGGCGTGCAGGTGCCACGGCCCCGGCGTGCAAGTGGTGGCGGCCGTGCCCACAGCCGGTCCCGTGCCGCCGCCCAGCATGGTGGTCACGCCGCTCATCAGCGCTTCCTCGATCTGCTGCGGGCAGATGAAGTGGATGTGGGTATCGACGCCGCCGGCCGTGACGATCATGCCTTCGCCGGCGATGATCTCGGTGGCGCCGCCAATAGCCAGGGTCACGCCGGGCTGGATGTCCGGATTGCCCGCCTTGCCGATGCCGAAGATCAGCCCGTTTTTCAGGCCGATGTCCGCCTTCACGATGCCCCAGTGGTCGAGGATGACGGCATTCGTGATGACGGTATCCATCACCTCTGCCGCGCAGCGCTGCGACTGGCCCATGCCGTCGCGGATCACCTTGCCGCCGCCGAACTTCACCTCTTCGCCGTAGATCGCATAGTCATGCTCGACCTCGATGAACAATTCCGTGTCGGCCAGGCGGATGCGGTCGCCCTTGGTGGGGCCGAACATTTCGGCGTACGCGCTGCGGGGAATGCTGGCCATCTCAATCCTTTCCCGGTGGAGTATCTTGCAGTTCGCCCATCACTGCGCCATTGAAGCCGTAGACCTTGCGCTCGCCCGCCAGCGCCACCAGTTCCACCGTGCGCTGCTGGCCCGGCTCGAAGCGCACGGCCGTACCGGCCGTGATATTGAGGCGCATGCCGTAGGCGCGCCAGCGCTCGAAGGACAGCGCGGGGTTGACTTCGAAAAAGTGGAAATGCGAGCCCACCTGGATCGGCCGGTCGCCCCGGTTGGCCACTACCACGGTGGCCGTGGCGCGTCCGGCATTCAAGCTGATTTCGCCTTCTTCCAATTTGTATTCGCCTGGGGTCATGACCGGCTCCTGTAATGTCGCTTGTATGGTTAAGGTATCGGGTGGTGCACGGTGACCAGCTTGCTACCGTCGGGGAAGGTCGCCTCCACCTGGATATCGGGGATCATCTCGGCGATGCCGTCCATGACGTCGGCGCGCGAGAGTATCTTCGTACCGTCCGACATCAGCTGCGCCACCGACTTGCCATCGCGCGCCCCTTCCATGATGGCCGCGCTGATCAGGGCCACCGCTTCCGGATAATTCAACTTCAAGCCGCGCGCCAGGCGCCGTTCGGCCAGCAGCGCGGCCGTAAAAATGAGCAGCTTGTCTTTTTCGCGGGGAGTCAGGTCCATGGTTTTCCTTGCGCTTCTTTCCTGATTAAGTGTTCCAGATGCGGGGCACGACGGCGCCGCGCCCCAGCATGGCGGGACGCAGCAGCTGCCAGGCGGCCAGCATGATGCGGCGCGCCGCCTCGCTGTCGCCGCACAGCAGGCGCACCGCCACCAGCGATTTCATGTGCGTCGCGCCAAACGCGGCGCCGTCCGGCACGGCGATCTCGCGCACGGCCGCCAGCACGGCGGGAGAAACTGACGTGCCGATGGCGATCAGGGTGGCGCACACGGTGTGGCCTCCCAGGCCCAGCGGGCTGGCCATCAGCGCGCCGCCGGCGGCCAGCACGCCCTGCTCCCACCACAGCAGCTTGCCGCCGCGGCGGATCCGCACCTGCTGGCTGATGCTGCCCGTATTGAAAATTTCGCCCGAGGCGCTGCGGCCCAGGCAGACGATGTCGCAGCCGATGTAGTTGGCGTCGGCCGCCAGTTCCACTTCATGGCGCAGGCGCACGCAAGCCTGGTCGAAGAAAATGCTCTCCTGCGGCAGCCACTCGATGGCCGCGCCGCTGGCGGCGCGCAGCATGATGTGCTGGCCCGAGACATGGCCGTTGGCGCGGTACCACTTGGCGGCGCCCGGGGACGTGAGCAAGGCGTGCGCACCCTCGCCCACCGTGGCGTCGACGGCCAGCTGGTCGCCGCCCACCACGCCGCCGGGCGGATGGATGATGATGGCGTGGCAGACGCGATCGCCCTCCGGATACAGGGGCTTTTGCACGCGCAGGGGGCCGCTGTGCGTACGCTCGACGAGGCGGCTGACGCCATCGTGCAGCGCGAAGCCCAGGCGCAAGTGCGCCTGCCAGGCGCCGTGCGCGCTGGCCTGTGAAAGCATGGCTGGAGGGGTACTGTCTGGCATGCGGGGCAATCGCGTAAATAAGCGATTACCTAAGCAGGATATGTGCCAGCGTCAGGGGAAATAAAAGTGAGAATCGTGCACCGCGCTGCAGCGAACGCACCGGCATGGTGCATCGGCCGCACCGCGGCGCTTAGGCCGCCACCACGGCCAGGGTGCGCCGTTCGCGCAGCAAGGCCGTGAAGGCTTCCGCGGCCAGGGGGCGGCTGAAGTAATAGCCCTGCATTTCGTCGCAGCCGTGTTCCGTCAGGAAGTCGACCTGTTCGCGCGTTTCCACGCCCTCGGCGATGACGCGCATGTCCAGGTTGTGCGCCAGCGAGATGACGGAACGGGCGATGGCCGCATCGCTGCTGCTGGTGGTGACATCGTCGACGAACGATTTGTCGATCTTCAGCACGTCGATGGGAAAGCGCTTCAGGTAGCCCAGGCTGGAATAGCCGGTGCCGAAGTCGTCGAGCGAAATGCCCACGCCGATATCCTTCAGGCGCGTCAGGGCCGCGACGGCCTTGTCCGGATCGCCCATGACGGTGCTTTCCGTGATCTCGATGCCCAGGCAGGCGGGCGCGATGGCGTATTTGCGCAAGGCCGCCTCGACGAACGGCACCGTGCGGTCTTGCGCGAACTGCTTGCCGGACAGGTTGACGGCCACCTTGATGCTGCCCAGGCCCGCGTCGTGCCAGGCGCGGATCTGCGCGCACACGCTTTCGAGCACCCATTCGCCGATGGTCGTGATCGAGCCATATTCCTCTGCCAGCGCGATGAACAGGCCGGGCGGCACCTTGCCCAGCACCGGATTATCCCAGCGCAGCAAGGCTTCCGCGCCCAGCAAGGCGCCCGTGCGCAAGCACATCTGCGGCTGGTAGTGCACTTCAAATTCATCGCGGCCGATGGCGCCGCGCAGCTGCTGCTGCATCGCCAGGCGGGCGCGGATATCGCTGCCCATGCGCTCCGTGAAGAAGGCGTAATGGTCGCGTCCCATTTCCTTGGCGCGCACGAGGGCCGTATCGGCGTGGCGCAGCACGTCGTCGAGGCTGTCGCCGTCGGCCGGGCACATGGCGATGCCGATGCTGGTGGTCAGCGCCAGGCGCTCGCCATCGACGCTGAGTTCTTCGCGCAAGCCGGCCAGGATGGTTTGCGCCAGCCCCAGGGTGCGCCCCAGCAGGGCATCGTCCTGCAGCAGGATCTGGAATTCGTCGCCGCCCTGGCGCACCACCGTGTCGCCCTCGCGCACGCAGCCGGACAGGAAACGCGCCACCACTTGCAGCGCCTTGTCGCCCACGGCCTGGCCGTGCGAATCGTTGATGTTCTTGAAGCGGTCCAGGTCCAGGCACATCAGCACCACTTGCTGGCTGTCGCGCAGGGCGTTCGCGCGCGCCTGTTCGAAGCGCTCGCGCAGCAGCACGCGGTTCGGCAAGCCCGTCAGCGCGTCGTGGTAGGAAAGGAAATCGATCAGATGCTGCTCGGCCTTGCGCTCGCTGATGTCGAGGAAGACACCGATGTAGTTGACGACGGCGCCATCAGGCCCGTGCACGGTGGAGGCGCTGAGCAGGCAGGGATAGGTGTCGCCGCTCTTGCGCCGCGTCTGCACCTCGCCCGACCAGCAACCGCTGCTGCGCAAGCCCTGGCGCAGGGCCAGCAGCACCGCTTCGCCCGTGTGTTCGGCGTGCAGGCGCAGGATGTCCGTGCCCACCACTTCCTGCGCCGCGTAGCCGGTGATGCGCGTAAAGGCGGGATTGGCCGTGACGATGACGCCGGCAGGATCCGTGATCAGGATGGCGTCCTGGGTCGCTTCAAAGACCTGGCCCGACAGGCGCAGCAATTCTTCATTGGCGCGGCGGATCTGCACTTCGCGCGCCAGCGTGCTGGCCACCTGTTCCAGTTCGGCCGTGCGTTCGGCCACGCGCCGTTCCAGGTTGGCGCGCTCCTGCGCCAGCTGCAGCTGCGCCCGCGCCAGGCGCACGTGGGCATCGGTGCGGGCCAGGATTTCCTCGGCCTGGAAGGGCTTGGCGATGAAATCGACGGCGCCCAGCGCGAAGCCGCGCACCTTGTCGTCCGTGTCGTACTGGGCCGACAGGAAGATCACCGGCACCTGGCGCAGGGACGGTATTTCCTTCAGGCGGCGGCACACTTCAAAGCCGTCGAGGCCCGGCATGCGCACGTCGAGCAGGATCAGCTCGGGCGGGCGCGCCTGGGCCGTCCACAGGGCCAATTCGCCGTTCGGCGCCTGGCGCACCGCATAGCCGGCGCCGCCCAGCAAATCGCTCAACAGCTTCAGCGAAGCCGGCGTATCTTCAACGATCAGTACTTCGCCCTTCGAGTTCACTTCCGAAAAATCGCGGTGCATGTAGCAGTTCTCTCAGCTTTGGATGAGGCGCGGCGATCCGTTGCCGCGCTGGACAAGACATTTCTTTGCGATGAACTACGTACTATCATCATAATCTTTATTGCAATTTAGCACCATCCATCGGTGGCACTTAGCCCGTCTTTTCATCGAATCCGATGTTGTCAGCCCACACTTTTCAAGCGTGCGCCGGCGCGCCCTCACTCTCCAGCAAGTCGCACAGCTGGCGGTACTGATGCTGGTCGAGCATGGCTTGCAGCGGCGCCAGCACGGGCGCAGCCGCCGGCGGCAAGTCACCCAGCAGCAGCGCCACCCTGGCCAGGTTCAATTCGCGCAGCGCCACCAGCAAGGCCGCGCGCTCTTCACCTGGCAGCAACTGCAAGTCTCGCGCCCGCAGCGCCGGCGGCGCCTCGGGCGCCGGCGCCACGGGCAGCGGCACGGGCGCCGCCACGGGCGCTTCCGCCGCCTGCGCGGGTATGCTGAAACGGAAGGTGGCGCCCTGCCCCGGCATCGATTCCACCGTCAATTCGCCTTTCATCAATTGCACGAATTCGCGCGAAATGGCCAGGCCCAGGCCCGTGCCATCCTTCGGTCCCGCGCTGTCGGCCTGCACGAAGGGTTCAAAAATGCGCTGCTGGTCCTCCGGGGCGATGCCGATGCCCGTGTCGCTGACGGCAAACGACAGCATCCATTGATCGCCATCGCGCCGCTCAGCGCGCACGCGCAAGGTGACTTCACCGCCGCCGGCAAATTTGACGGCGTTCGACATCAGGTTCAGCAGCACCTGGCGCAAGCGCGTCGCGTCGAGCACCACGGCCGCCGGCAGGTCCGCGCAATCGAGGCGCAGGGCCAGGCCCTGCTGCTCGGCGCGCATGCCCAGCATGTCCATCACTTCCTGCAACAGGGGCGCCAGCGCCGCCACGGCCGTCTGCGCGTGCAGGCGTCCCGCCTCGCCCTTCGACAGTTCGAGGATTTCATTGATCAGGGTAAGCAGATGATTGCCGGAGCGGTGGATGATGGCCAGGTTGCGCTTTTCATCGTCCTGCATGTTGGGCGAGGCGGCCATCAGGCGCGAAAAGCCGATCACGGAATTCAAGGGCGTGCGCAGTTCATGGCTCATGTTCGCCAGGAAGGTACTCTTGGCGCGGTTCGCCGCCTGCGCCTGGCTGACGGCCACCGACAGGGCGCTCGTGCGCTCGGCCACCAGTTCTTCCAGGTGATGGCGGTGGCGCAGCAGTTCCAGTTCGGCCTCGCGGTGCGCCGTGATGTCGTAGTTCGAGCCCACCAGGCGCATGGGCTGGCCCTGCCCGTCGCGGAAGATCACGGCATCGGCCTTGATGTAGCGGATGGCGCCATCGGGCCACAGGATGCGGTACTCGTGCGTGAACGCCTGGCCGGCTCCCAGCGCGGCGCGCAGGGCTTCCTTGGCGGCCGGCACGTCGTCGGGCATCAGCGCCGCGCGCCAGATCGCCGCGGGTGCCATCCTGCTGTCCGCATCGGCCTTGAACTGCGCGTACATCTGTTCATCCCACTGCAAGGCATCGTTGACGACGTTCCAGTCCCAGATGCCGATGCTGGCCGCGCCGGTGGCCATCTGCACGCGCTCCTCGCTGCGCTGCAGGGCCCGGTAGCGGCTGTCGAGCAGTGCCACCATGTCGCGGATGGAGCGGTACAGCGTGCGCAGTTCGCCCAGGAACCAGGCTTTCGGCGGCGTGCCGAATGCTTCGCCCTGCCCCGCCTTGATGCCGGCCGCATACTGGCCGATCGCCTTCAGGGGTTTGAGCATCAGACACCACATGAGCAGCCAGACGCTGGCCACCAGGATCACGTCGAGCGCCACGATCATGGCGCCGATGCCCAGCGCGCGCTGCTGCAGCTGCGCGTGCAGCAGTGCCGGCGTCGCATACACGGCCACGCTGCCGATGACCTGTCCGCCCATCGTCACGGGACGCCGCTGCACCAGCCAGTCGGGTTCCGCGGACAGCGAGGAAAAGCTGTCGATGGCGCCGCTTGCAGTGCGGCGCAAGACCAGCGCTTCCTTGCCGATGCCCGGCGTCAGGGAACTGGCCACCAGGTCGCGCTTGCCCAGCATGCTGCGCATGATGGCCTGCATCTGCTTTTCATCGAGATTCCACAATGGCAGTTCGATGGCCACGGCCAGCTGGTCCGCGCTCACGGCCAGGCTGCGATGCAGCTGCTGCCAGCGCTGCTCGCGTTCGGACTGGTAAAACAGCACGGCAAACACCAGCAGCAGCGCGGTGACGACAAAGGTCAGCGCCACGCTGACGGCCAGCACGATGGAGACGCCGCCCAGGCGCGCGTCTTTGGGCAAGTGAAAAGTCATGCGTCCTCGCCCTGCGGCTCGCTCGCCAGCTGCGCCAGCAAGGCGCACAGCGGCTGGTACTGATGCTGTTCCAGCATGGCGGCGATATGCGCGGCCAGCTGCGGCAGGCTGGTCGCCACGCCGGCCAGCACGATGGCGCTGCGGCGCAGATCGAGGGCCTGCACGGATTCGAGCAGCGCCTGCCGCTCGGCAGCGCCCAGCTGGCCCAGCGCCTGCTGCAAGTCAAAGACAGCCACCGGCACGCGCGGCGGCGCGGCGGCAGTACGCTGGAAGCGCACGCCCAGCTGCTGCTCCAGCATGGCGAACAGGTGTTCCTGCTCGATTGGCTTGCGCAGGAAGCCGTCGGCGCCGGCCGCCAGCGCTTCCTGTTTTTCCTCCTCGAAGGCGGAGGCGGTCATGATCACCAGGCGCGGCTGCACCAGCGCCGGCTGCGCGCGCAGCCAGCGCGTCAGCGCCAGGCCATCCATGTCCGGCATGCGCCAGTCGCTGAGCACGATGTCGTAGCGCTGCGCCGCCAGCATGGCTTGCGCCTGCACGCCGCCCGCCGCCTCCTGCAGCTGGAAGCCCAGCGGCGCCAGCAAGCCGGCCAGCAGCTTGCGGCAGTTATCGTCATCGTCGACCAGCAGCACCATGCGCCCGCGTTGGGCTGGCGGCAGGCGCGCCACGCGGCCCGGCGCCAGCGACGCGATGGCCGGCTGCTGCAGCACCGGCGCGCGCAGCTCGAAACTGAAGCGGGACCCGGCCCCCAGGGTCGATTCGACGCGCAGCTCGCCGCCCATCAGACGCACGAATTCGCGCGAAATGGTCAGCCCCAGTCCCGTGCCAGCCTGCGCCACGGCGCTGTCGGCCTGCACGAACGGTTCAAAGATGCGCTCCAGATCCTCTTCCGCGATGCCGCTGCCCGTATCGCGCACGGCAAACGCCAGCGCCACCTGTCCATCGCCGTCCGCCTGGCAGGCCAGCGACAGGGTCACGCTGCCCTGCTCGATGAACTTGAGCGCGTTCGACAGCAAATTCAACAGCACCTGGCGCAGTTTGGCGCCATCGAGACGCACCAGCGGCGGCACGCCGGCACGTTCGAGCCGCAGCGCGATGCCCTGGTCGCCGGAGCGCATGCGCACCATCTCGAGCACCTCGTCGAGCAAGCCATTCAAGTCCACGGGCCCCGCTTGCAGCTGCATGCGGCCCGCCTCGATCTTCGACAATTCCAGGATATCGTTGATCAAGGTCAGCAAATGATGGCCGGCGCGGTTGATGATGGCCAGGTTATGCTTTTCTTCCTCGAACATGCTGCTCGAATCGGCCATCATCTGCGAAAAGCCGATCACGGAATTCAAGGGCGTGCGCAATTCGTGGCTCATGTTGGCCAGGAAGACGCTTTTCGCGCGGTTCGCCGATTCGGCCTCGGTGACGGCCACCGACAGGGCCGCCGTGCGCTGCTGCACCAATTCTTCCAGATGGTCGCGGTAGCCGAGCAGCTCCTGCTCGCTTTGCTTGCGCTCGGAAATGTCGACGATGCCGCTGCGCACCAGGCGCCGCCCTTCCATCGGCAAGCGCACCAGCCGCACTTCGCAGGGAAAGATGCTGCCGTCGGCGCGCCGCACATTGCGTTCAACCAGGATGGGTTCACCGAGCATGGCGCGGCGCAGATGCTCTTCCATCATCAGTCCCAGCGGCAGGCCATCGGGCTGCTCGCCGGTATACAGGTCGAACGGCCCACGCGCCAGCAGCGCTTCGCGCGACATCCCCAGCATGCGCTGCGCGCTGCTGTTGGCGTCGATGAAGCGGTCCAGGTCCAGGTCATACACGACGATGGCTTCGGGCGCATGCTCGACGAGGATGCGGAAGCGCTGCTCACTTTCGCGCGCATCGCTCTCGGCGCGGCGCAGGCGGCGGCGCTGCAGCAGCAAGGCGCTCAGCATGCACGCCATGGCAAGAAACACGGCGCCGGCCGACAGCACGGCGACGCGGTGTTCGTGCCACAGTTGCGGCGGGCGGTTGAAGAACAGGGTGTGCGGCGGCAGCCGGCTGAAGTCCGCATCCCAGCGCTGCAGCTGTTCCCAGTCATACATGGGCACCGGGCGGACCGGCGGCAGCAAGGCGCCCGGCGCGGCAGGCGCCTTGCCGGCCAACACGGCCAGCGACATCTGCGCCACCTGCTGCGCGGCCCCTTCGATGTGCAGGATGGAGCCGCCGAGGATCCCCTTGCCCACGTTCGTGTTGTACATGCCGAACGCGGGCACGTTCGCCAGCCGCGCCAGTTCCCCTGCAAACTGCACGGGCGTGGCGATGGCGCCGTCCACATCGCGGTTGACGTTGCCCGCCACCAGCAAGGTATCGGCGGGCAGGTGCGCCACGGCCGCGCGCATCTGCTCCAGGGTCAGGTCATCGAGGTAGCGCATGGCCACCTTGCCCTGCCATGCCTGCGCCGCCTGCTGCATGTTGCGCTTCAATGCCTGGTCGGCCTCGCTGGCGCCGACGGCCATGGCGATGGTTTTGGTCTCCGGGAACAGCGCCATGGCTTGCGCCAGGGTACCGGGGAAATCGACATTCGCCTTTTGCTGCCAGATGGATGCCGGGCTGCCGGCCGGCAAAGCCTTGCCCGAGGTGTTAATCGCCAGCACGGGCACGCCGCGCGCCAGCGGCGCCAGGTCGGACAATAAAAAATCGAGCGCCGGCTGCTGCATGGCGATGATCAGGTCGGCCTTGCGGCCCATCATCTGGGTGTATCTTAAAAGCAACAAATCACGCATCTCGTTGCGCAGCGCCGGGTCGCCCTGGGTATTCAGGTTCAGGTGCTCGACCATGATGTCTTCGCTGGCCAGGCCCGCGGCGGCCATGGCGGCCACATAGGTCCGCGTGTACGACTCCACGCCGGCGCGGCCGTAATCGTAGGCGTTGAGAAACAGCACGCGCTGGCCCTGGTGCGGCGGCGCAGCGGCCGGCGTCGCAGCCGGCACGGCGGCCGGGGCTGCGGCGACACAGAACGCCAGCAGCAATGCGCGGCCACAGCGACGCACCGCTGCCCTGCCCATCCCGCCGCCAGGCCGCCAGCCGCCCGGCACATCACGCATCATTCGCCATGCCCATGCTCACTCCCGCCTGTCACCATGTTTCAACTATGCGCTGACTGCTCAGCCACCGACACTTACAAAAACATGATAACGTCAACTGCAGGGGCAAGTCTATTCCTTAGGGCAATCTTTTGACAAGACATCCGCTCGCCACGCCCACCATCGTTACGCGGCGGTGCCGCTGATACCGAACAATTCCAGCTTCAACCCTTTTATGCCAGACGGCACATAAATCGCAATCGCCTGGGCCTTGATCATGCTGTCATAAATACTGCCCTTGTTATCGATCGAAAAGTAATACGTATTGGGCCGCACTGGCACTTCGGCAGGGACCTGGGCCATATGGCGCAACTCGGCACCCGGAAGCGCCCGCCCCAGTAATAGTTCGATAGTGTCCGGAGAGGAAATTTTGAACTGTAATGGCACCGTGGCGACCAGTTCCAGCGCCGGCATATCGGCGTTTACCGCAAGACAGAGTTCAGTCTGCCGGTCAATCCGCTTGGCATCGAGCAAGCCGTGATAGTGGGTGTTTTGTTGCATGTCGTTGGACAGTGCAATCGGGAAGTAGCGCGACAGCAGCACAGTATCGATCAGATCGCGAATGATGCCATCGAGCTTGCCGAAACCGGGAGCCGCGTCATCGTGACAATACGCCGGCAAGTCGCTCAGTGTGTATTTTTTCGAAAACGTCATCAAGCCACCGGCCAATGCCATCAATTTTTCAAACAAATATACGGGATGGTGGCGCCGATAACTGGCGCAATGGCTGAGCGTGGCGCTGGCCGTACTCAATGTATTGAGCATCCAGAATGAGGAAACATCCCCCCCATGAAATTCAACCGTATTTTTACCGGGCTGACGGTGGCGGCTGTACAGCGCCTCAACTTTCGCACCCATGCGGTCGATCAGCGACTCGAGCATTTTTTGCAGAGAAGACTCGGCGCTGATGGTCAGGCCAGGTGGAATGAAGGACGTATCGACTTCAAAGCCGCCATTGCCAGCGCGGTACAAACGGATCAGCGGAATGGCAAGGTAATCGTTCAGGGGCTCCAGTTGCGACAGAAGATACACGCGTTTCTTCAGGTAAGCCACGTCAATGCTGACTGCTTCGCTATACAGATCCGGGGTTTCGATATCCACCTGAACATAGCGCGCGCCGGCAGAACTCGAATTGCCGCCATGTGCCCGCAGCGCGGGCAGCGCGGCATAAAACGTAAAACTATGTTCGCTGGAAGGTAGCTTGGACAGGTCAACCGCACTGGGCAATACATCGCCAAGCGGCGCGTCAAAGAGCTCTCCATCCTGAAAGACGAGCGACATGGCGTCCGCCCGCAGGCTGTTGTTGGCCAGTGCATCCGCATTCCAGCTGACGCTGTGCACGCCCCATAAATGTGGATTAATGAGTGAGGCCAGACGTTGTAGGCGCGCCTCATGGTAGCGGTCCAGTTGCTGGAACTGCTGGGGTCCGATGGCCAGTCCTTCGGACCAAAGTAATTTGGATGGCAATGTCATTGCGTTCTCCATGTTGACCGTTGGAATCATGCTGCCTTGCCAGTCTGATGTTGCCAGCGTTGACGTCTTTGATGTTGCGCAGTAACCCTATTCAATTATTTGCGCAAACGCAATTTACCTTTGAGCAAACGCTCGGATACTGGCCATTCCGCCGCAAAGACACAGGAAACAGAGATGGAGGACTTGCTGCCGTATTTCGAACGCGAGCTGGTGATGCTGCGGCGACATTGCCGTGAGTTCTCCGAACGCTATCCGCGAATCGCCGGCAAACTGCACATGTCCGGCGAGTCTTGCGAAGATCCCCACGTCGAACACTTGATCGAATCGGTGGCCATGCTGGCGGCACGCATCTCGAAACGGCTCGATGACGACTATCCGCAATTTACCGAAGCCTTGTTCGAAGCCCTGTTCCCCCATTATCTGCGCCCCTTTCCATCGTGCACCATCGTTCACCAGTCCGCCCCGGCCGCTGGAGCGGGCGTATTGCACTTGCCGGCGGGCAGTGAAATGGACGCAACGCCTGTGCGCGGCGTGCGCTGCCGCTTCAAGACTGCCTACGGCATGACGACAGGAGCATCGGTACTGGAAAGCACGTTTTTCGATACGATGATCAAGGTGCCGCCAGGCATACGCCTGCCGGCACAAGCCAGTTCCTCGCTGAACATTTGCATCCGGCATCTCGACGCAGCGCCTGCATCACTGCGCGTTTTCATCGATGGCGAAGCTTCTTTTTCCGCCGCATTGCGCGATGCCTTGTTCATGCATGCAGTCTGCGCTTTTGTGTCCATCGACGCAGTGCAATGGTTTGCTTTACCCGCCGTGCCCTTGACGCCCGTCGGCTTCGCCGACGCGGATGCCTTGATACCTTTCGGTGCCCGTTCCCAGCCGGCCTACCGCATCCTGAGCGAGTATTTTGCGTATCCGGAAAAATTCAATTTCTTCGACATCGATATCGCGACGCTGAGTACGGCCCTGCCGCCTGGGTGCCAGCGCTTTACCCTGCATCTGTGCATGGCAGGTTTGCGACCCGATTGCGCTGCGGCACGCATGTTGTCCAGCATTTCCAGCGAAAACTTAAGACTGGGCTGCAGTCCGGCGGTCAATCTTTTCCGCCAGGAAGGCGTGCCGATCGCCATCACCCGGCAGAAAGCCGACTACGCCGTGCTGGCCCATGCTACCCATGCCCATGGTTACGAAGTCGTCACTGTCGATACGGTGCGTTTGTTGCGCCAGCGGGGAGGGGAAAGCACGCTGACCGAATTTCGCCCGCTGTACAGCCTGCGCCATGGCGAAAGCGCGGCGCAACAAGGCCATTACTGGATCGTTCGCCACGACATGGCTTTGGCCATCAAAAGTCCTGGCCATGAAAAGAAAATCACGCTGGTCGATGGCGACTTCAATCCCTTGATCCATGAAAAGGCCAGCTTGTCGCTGTCGCTGACATGCAGTAACCGCGATCTTCCGCTGTCGCTCAAATACGGCCAGCCGCAAGGAGACTTGCAACCGTGCGGCGGCGGACCCGCATTGCACATGCTGCGACGCCCCAGCCAGCCGCGACGCTTTTCACAGGGCGCGGGCCTGCACTGGCGCCTGATTTCGCACCTGACGCTGAATCATCACGCGCTGGTCCAGGAGGGCTTGCCGGCGCTGCGCGAAATGCTGACACTGTATGACCTGTCCCAATCGGCAAGCTCGCAACGCCAGATCGACGGCATCGTCGCACTGACGCACTCGCCGACCACGACCTGGCTGCGGCACAAGCGCGGCACCTCGCTGGCGCATGGCGTGGAGGTGCGCATCACGCTTGACGAGGGGGCGTTCGTCGGCAGCAGCATGCACCTGTTTGTGCAGGTGATCGATCACTTCCTTGGGCTATATGTGCAAATCAACAGTTTCATCGAACTGGTGGTGCTGTCACTGCAAAGCGGAGAGGAACTGATCCGATGCAAACCAAGAAGCGGGCTGCAGAATCTGGTGTAATCCAACACTTGCTTGCCGAGCCCTACCGCTATGAGTTCGTGCAGGCGGTGCGTATTCTGCTGTGCTGGCTACGTCAGCAGAACGTGTCCCATGCGCAAGCCTTTGGCCAGGTGTTGCGTTTCAAGAACAGCTTGTCATTGAGTTTTCCCGCCAGTGAAATCGAACAGCTTTCACTCGACGACAATGAACAGCTGACCTTGATACCGACGTTCATGCGCTTTCTGGGCATCGGCGGTACCTTGCCTTTGCACCATTCGGAGCGTATCGCCGGCCACCGCTTGTCGAGCAAAGACGCCGGCGTTCCGGCCTTCCTCGATATCTTTTCGCACCGCATGCTCACGCTGTATTACCAGGCGTGGGAAAAGTATCGACTGGAATCCACGCTCCAGACCCAGGCAACGGATGCGCAACTACCTTTGCTGATGGCACTGGCCGGCGTGCAGCGCACTGCACTGCCGTCGAACGGAGAAACTGATGCTGTGACGCAGGATGTCGCGGCCTGGTACGCGGGTCTGCTGCGCTGCCGCCCCGTCTCCGCGCAAGCAATCGGCCCCGTGCTGGCCGAGTACTGCGCCGTACCCGTCACCCTGCAACAATTTGTCGGCGGCTGGGACTATCTTGAAAAAGATAGGCGCAGCCTGCTGGGCAGTGTCAACTTTACCCTGGCGCGCGGCGCAACGCTTGGCCTACGGCTGTGGCGCCAGGATATGCGCGTGTGCCTGCATATCGGTCCGCTGGATGCTGCTGGCCTGCAACGCTTCCTGCCGCGCAGCACAGGCGCGGCGGCTTTGGCAAAGATGCTGGCGCTGTTCGGCGTACCAGACTTGCAATATGAAGTGCGGCTGATATTGAGCCCGCCATGCATTACTCCCCTGCTCCTGAGCTCCAACCCTTCAGAAAGGCGGCGCTTGGGCTGGACGACGTTCTTGCAGACAGCACAAGGCAAGGTACGCGGCGCCGAAGTGCGTTATTTGCTGCAACTGGCTTGAGTACTTCACTCTTGGAAAGCGAGGCAAGCATGAAACATGCGGGACGCGGCGTCATCCGGCTCGGAGACGCCACCGATCACGGCGGCAAGGTCACCAGCGCATCGTCCGGCAGCACCGTGATGGGGAAGACTGCGGCGCTGGCCGACGACACAACGTTCTGCCCCAAGTGCAAGGGCAGTTTTCCGATCACGCCGGATGGCGCCGGCGCAAAACACATGGGCAAGCCGTACGCCTATGACGGCGATGCCACCGCCTGCGGCGCCCACCTGATCACATCCCTGTAACGGAGGCAGGCCATGCATGCAAGCATCCAGGCGGCACTGTCGGCCTTCGACCTCGCCGCGCAAGAACGGCGCCTGCTGAAGATCGATTTCCCCCATGAAGATGGGCCAGCCGGCGCCATCCTGCTGGTCAATTCGCTGACGGCCAGGGAGGAGGTGTCGCGCGACTTCCGTTTCGAGGCCGAACTGCTTTCCGATGACGCGCATATTGCGCTCAAGGCCATGATGGGCCGCATGGTGAGCATTTCCATGGTGCGCGACGATGGCACGCTGCGCCACTTCAATGGCTATGTGGGCGAGTTTTGCCTGCTGCGCGCCGATGGCGGCTTTGCGTGGTACCGCATGGTGCTGCAACCATGGCTGGCCTTCGCCCGGCTGCGCCAGGACAATGTGTCCTTTCATGGCCAAAGCGTGATGCAGCTGACCGAAACAACGTTCGCACACTACGAGCAGCGCGACTGGAAAACCAGCATCCATGGGGACGATCCGCAGATCACCTGCGCCAACCAGCACAATGAGACCGACTATAACCACCTGCACCGGCGCTGGGAGGCGCTGGGCTGGCATTACTGGTACGAACACCGCGCCGATGGCCATACGCTGTGGCTCGCGGACAACAGCACCCTGGCGGACATGGTCGCAACGGCGTCCGGAGACGGTGCCATGCGCTTTCACGCCGAATCGGGTGCCATGGAAGACGATGGCCTGCAACAGTGGCAAGCCGTGCGCCGCATCGGCTCCGGGCAGCTGACCTTGGCCAGTTTCGACTATAAAAATCCCCAGCCGCGCCTTGCCAGCGGCTACTCCCTGAATCGCCAGGGTGATGTATTTGCCCACGAGCTATATGAAAACACGGGCGCATATGGCTATAAGAATATCGACGAGGGAGAATCCCTGGCGCAACGCCGCATGGAAGAAAGCGACCATTTGCGCCAGTATTTCGAGGCGGCCGGCAATCACCGTGGCGCACAGCCTGGCCTTTGCTTCCGGCTCGATGGACATTTCAGCGCCGAGGAAAAACGCTGCCAGCCTGGCCAGGAGCGCCCGGACAATATCGCCGAACGCGAGTACCTGATCCTGTCAGTCGTGCATAGCGCCAGCAATAATTATCAGCTTGGCCCTGGCACACCTTCCCACTATGTCAACAAGTTGGTGTGCGTGCGTCGGGACATCCGCTGGCGGCCGGGTCGTGGCTACAACAGCACACCGTGCGTGGTTGCCGGTGTGCAGACGGCGCTGGTGGTCGGACCGGCCGGAGAGGAAATCCATACCGATGCACTGGGACGCATCCGCCTGCAGTTTCACTGGGATCGTCTGGGTGAATTCGATGAGCGCAGCTCGCCATGGATACGCGTGATGATGCCGATGGCGGGTGCGCAAATGGGACACATCGCCTTGCCGCGCGTGGGCCAGGAAGTCGTTGTGCAATTTCAAGACGGCAATATCGACCACCCTATCGTCATCGGCGTGGTCTACAACAGCGCCAATCCGCCTCCATGGCAACTGCCGCAGCAGCGTGCCCTGTCCGGCTTGCGCAGCCGTGAACTGGGCGCCCGCAGCGCCAACCATCTCGTGCTCGACGATACCAAGGGTGCGATCCAGGCGCAGCTGCGCAGCGAACACCAGGACAGCCGGCTTTCACTGGGCAACATCACCCGCATCGACGACAATGCCGGCCGCAAGGAAGCGCGCGGCGTGGGCTTTGAACTGGCCAGCAGCGCCTGGGGCGCCCTGCGCGCGGCCAAAGGCATGCTGATCACCACCGAAACACCGGCAGGCGGCGGCTCCGTCAAGCAACTCGACGAAACACAGGCCCGTCTGGCGCAAGCACGTCAACTGCAGCAAGGCTTGGCCGGCATGGCGGTCGACGCGGGCGCGCAAGACAGCGCAGCACAACAAGGCGCCGTCGCCGAGTCCATCCAGCGGCAAAACGCCGCAATCAAGGGCGCCGGCGGCGATTTCCCGGAACTGTCCGAACCGCATTTGCTGCTGGCCAGCCCGGCCGGCATCGAGTTGAGCACGGCCCAGTCCATCCACCTCGCCGCCAGCGAGCATGTGGCGCTCACCAGCAGCAAGCATATTTCACTCGCCAGCGGCGACAGCATGTTTGCCAGCATTGCCAGGACCTTCAGCCTGTTCGTGCACAAGGCCGGCATGAAACTGATCGCCGCCAGCGGCAAAGTGTCCATCCAGGCCCACAGCGACGAGGTGGAAATCCTCGCCCAGAAAGTCTTGTCTCTGATCAGCGAAGCGGACTGGGTCAACATCAAGGGCAAAAAAGGCGTACGCCTGCACGGCGCCAACCACATGCTGGAAATCAGCGACAAGGTGCAGTTCTTCACCTCTTCTCCCGTGCTCTTTAACGGCAACCTGGAAACATTGGCGCCGAAGAGTGTGTCGCAGGAATTTAATGAGAGGCCAATAACCCGTTTTGACCAGGCTGTCCGACTGCTGCAAGTCGACGGCACGCCCGCCCCCGATATAGCCTTTGAGTTAATACGCGAAGATGGTCACAGAATCAGCGAAAAGAGTAACAGTGATGGACACACCCCTGTACAGAAAGGGGACGGCATGGATAGCTACACAATACGCTACAAGGGAGAACTTCCATGAGTGACGATATGGATCTGAATGAACACGGCAATCACCAAGGCGAGTTTAGGCAGAGTGTTGGCGGATGGGCTGAATACACAGTTAATATGACTGAAATAAAAGATACGATTCGTCATGACGTAATTATTCCACCTAAGAAAATAATTCCTATCATATTTCTACCGGGTGTTATGGGTAGCAACTTAAGAATAACAAAAAAACGTCAAGATGATCTGAAGCGACCAGATAACAGATCATGGAGGCCTGATGACATGGTAGACAAATCCGGAAATTTGGCGGTTGCAACTGGTAGCGGTCTAGGCGGTTGGTTCAGGAGTGCATCCCCAAGAGATCGACAATTGGCTTTTGACCCGAACGAAACTGAAGTTGAGTACTATCAATATTCAATTGAAAATGAACGCTTCTTTCCAGGTGGAGATGTCACCAAAGGATCCGACGTACGCCACAACAATGTTCCTGACGATTTTCCTGGAGTTCCACCATTGATTTCTGTTAGCCCAAAAAGAAATGCACAAGTAGATTCTATTCAGAAACCTGGAGTAACAGGAAGATTTATTCCCCGTGAGATACGTGAAACGCCAGCACATATTGCACGATGGCGAGGATGGAGCGAAGTTCTTTTCGCCGGCGCATATGGAGAAATGCTTCAAAAGACAGAATTTTTCATGAATAATATAATAAAAAATGGACAAGTTTTACCTCATTGGAAAATTGATCCTTCCGATCAAACAACGGGCAGATATTCATATGGCCAACAATCCCACCCACCTATTGCCAAGCTTCTAATAAAAGATCCAAAAGAATTTGGCGCCTCCTCCGGAACAGCAATTAACAATTCTGACATGTTAAAGATTTCTCCATGCTGGTATCCGGTTCATGCGTTGGGATACAATTTCCTACAGAGCAATGCCATTTCTGCCGCCGTTATTGCCGAACGCATACGCGGCATAGTAATAGGTTATCAGAAATGTGGCTTTAAATGCAGTGAAGTCATTCTCATCACGCACAGTATGGGAGGTTTGCTCGCCAGGGCTTTAATGCATCCAAAATATGGAAACATGCTTAATGATAAAATTGTAAAAATACTTGGAATATATCATAACGTGATGCCTACATTAGGAGCCGCCAGTGCATACAAACGCATGCGTTTCGGTTTTCAGGAAAAGAGCGGCCCATTAAATACACTCGCAGCCCAAGTTCTTGGCATCGACGGCGAACACGCCACCGCGATTCTCGCAAATACGCAAGCACCTCTAGAGATGATGCCCGGTACGGCATATGGTCAAGAATGGCTCAAAGTTGTTGACGCAAGTGATAATTTACTTTGGAGTTGGCCACGCGACAAGGAAAGTGCGCTGGAGAGTATTTACCTGCAACCTGTGAATGCTTGGTGGAGACTCATAAATCCTTCGTGGGTGAACCCTGCAAATATTCCGCTTAACAAAGGAGGAGGCATAAGCAATGTCATGCAACGATTGAAAGATGCCTCTGCATTATTAAGGGAAATAGATAAAACATTTCATCCGAACACATACGCAAGTTATTGCGCATCAAAAGAATTCCTAAGCTATGGAGAAATTACGTTCAAAGTTATTGAGGGATTAGAAATAAAAAAAACAAACCATCCAGAAAATGCGACGCCCCCACCAAATAAATGGAGGCTGCTGAGTGATGATGCGAAAGGCAATCTCACTATACAGGCGGGAACACGTGTATTAAAGCTAAAATTACAACCAGCAAGTTCTGCTGGCGATGAAACCGTCCCATCGGATCGCTCAGCGAAACACATACCTGGAAAAAAATTTCTCCACGGGGAGAAAGCTGGAACTGGATATGAACATCAAAATAGCTATACTCATCCACATGTCCTAGCATCTATGCTTTATTCAATTGTGCAAATTGCAAAAACGGCAAAATGGGAATAATTATGAAAAATCATAAAAAAGCACTTATATTCATAATTTCAATAATATCAATCCAAACAGCAGCAAATGAGAATAATCCACCAAAAATACATAGGGCAAAAAAAATGAACGAAACCACCATTCAAAAAAGGAAAATAGAAACCCTGTTCCAGAACACAAAAAAACTATGCTTTGGTAGATATCTATTAAATCTACCCAACGAAGCAGAATTAATAACCGGGAACTCGGCAGTGGATTTATTTAAAGGAGGCCCGAATAATTTGAAACACCAAGCAGAAATTGATTTAAGAAAAATAAAAACCCTTAATATTTCCCCTGAAATTATTTACAATGGCAATGGCCCAATAGAAAACAGTTGGCAACTTCGATACTACAGTAGCAGCTCAGCCAAAGAAGATAATTTTATAATTTATCGAACCTTAATAAATAAAGGGGATTTCATATTTGCAATAGGTGATGCTGTCGGCAATGGCGACACCGAAAGAGCAACAGCGGAAAGACAACTCCTTCAAGCGAAAAGTCTGCGTTTACGTGATACGGAAGAAATTCCGGTCACGCCAGGACTTTGCGTGGAGCATGGATTCCTGAGTGAAAATCAGTATAAATATCAAGAAATAGACGACGTAGGCATTTATTTACCCAGCTTGCAAGATGTTACTATCTCCATCAGTTCAAATAAAGATGCATATGGCGACTACCCTTCGACAGAATTTGAATCAAGGTTGCGTGGAAAACTATCACTACTCAGTCGCATACAAGATGCAAAAGAAATTCAACGCAATAACTATCCCAAGCGCACCTTGCTACGCGAAGGCAAACGTACCGTTCAACACTGGAAAGGCGAAGAGTCGCTGATACGGCGTACCGACGGTGTCCATGATTTTGAATGGGCATTGGTAGGCAAACCAAAGGACATCGCGAATCCATCGGTACTGGAGGTCAGGATGTTCACCAAGGTCGCCCACAACATGGTCGGCGCCGCCGAAGCATCGTCGCTGACCGACGAGGAGGCAATCGCCTTGTGGGACAAGCTGCTGTCCGGCCTGAAGTTCCGGGTGAAGGTGCCGGGTGCGCCGCCGGGTTCGTACTATATCGATCCGGACCAGCCGGCGCAGTGACGGTCGGATAAGCCCCTGCTGGCGCCCCCAGCCAGCCATTGCGCTAGCATGGCCTTTTCTCAGGACTCAACGATGATTCATCTTCGCCCCGCCCTGCCCGACGACATCAACGCCCTGTGGGCCCTGCGCACGGTGGCCGTGCGCGTCAGTTGCGCTACGCACTATGCAGCGGAGCAAATTGCTGTGTGGACGGCCTCGCCCGTGCCGGACACGTATGCCGCCATGCTGGCCGCGGGTGGCGGCATCGTGGCGATGCAGGGCGAGATCATTGCCGGTTACGCCATGCTCGATGCGGACAAGCAGGAAGTGGACGCCGTTTTTGTCGATCCCGCGCATGCGGGACTCGGCATCGGCAAGCGCCTGCTGGCGGCGCTGGAGCAACTGGCGCGCGGGCGCGGCATTGCGCGTCTGCACCTGTCCGCATCGCTCAATGCCGTGCCGTTTTACGCGGCTGCCGGCTTTACAGCCTTGCGCGAGCAAGCGTATGCGCACCCGAGCGGCATCAGCCTGGCCAGCGTGGCGATGGAAAAGGCATTGGCGGCCGCCTGAGCCGTCAGTCGTCCGTCGCAGCAGCTTCGGACTCGGCCAGGCAGTGCTGCAGCTTCGCGATCAGGGCGCGTACTTCGTCGCCGCCCAGGTCCAGCGGGTCGCCTTGTGCGCCGACGGCGATCAGGCAGATGGCCGAGCCGTCGTACCAGGCGTCCAGGCGTTCCTTGCCCTCATTCATATTGCTCTGATTCATGTTGCAAATCCCTCAGTAAATCAGCCGGCGCCGCGATGCTGGCGCTGCCTTGAGGCACAGGGAAAACGAAAGCCAGCTGGCCATTCTGGTTCATACCGGGCAGCCACTTGGCCAGGAAATCGCCGAGCGCGATGGCGCGCGGCTGAAAATGTTCCCAGTCGCCGCTGGCGCACGCCTGCGCAAACGCGGCTTCCGGCCAGAACGGGATGGCGACCTTGCCGTCGACTTGCGCAGTGGCCCAGCCATCGCGGTACAAGCCCCACACCTCTTGCGTATCGGCTGCCTTGCGCACAAAGTAGGCATGGCGCTCGGCCGACGGCAGCCCCGCCACCTGCTTGAACTTGTCAGGATGCATGCTCGTCTCCTGCCCCGTCCCATACCCGCAGCTGCGGCGTGCACCAGCCCGTCACCATGTCGAGGGCGTCCAGTATCACGTCTTCCAGCGGCCCCTCCTGCGTGGCTGAACGCAATTCCTGCAGCAAGGCCGCCACTTGCGCAGCCGTCACGCCGCTGGCCTTGTAACGCAGCAGGATGGCGCGCAACGTGAGCAAACCTGCCCTGGCGTCCAGCGCGGCCAGCAAGTCCCGGTCGATATCGGCGATGATGGTTTGCGGCATCTCAATCCGCCTCCCACGCGAGGGCGGCCGGCCGCGCGCCGCCCGTCCTGAAAAACTCGGCAAAGGCACGCTGGCATTGTTCCACGTCCACGCACCATGCCTCGGGATACTCGTCCACCTGGCCATTCGACAGCAGATAGCTGCAGGCACCGTCTGCCTCCTCGTCGCCCAGCGAGTGAAAACTCAGGTCGTCCTGCCCCGACAGATACATCAGCCAGGCATTGCCGCCATTGCGCAACATGCACAGGGCCGGGCCCTGCTCGGCGTCCGTGGCCAAGGTCAGCCACAGCTCGCACTGCGCCAGCGCGCGCGCCTCATGCAGCGCTTGCTCCAGCGCAAAGATGCTATCCACCACGCGCGGCTCGCCATGCAGATTCAGTTCCATCGTCATGCTTTTTCCCCACTTAGATCGGCCGTCGCCAGGGCCGTGCTCAGGTACAGCTTGCCGCTCAGGTCTTTCAATAGACTGCTCTGGCGCAGGCGGTCCATCACGGGCCCTTTCACTTCGGCCAGGTTCAAGCTGATGCCGCGCTTGATCAGCGCGCTGTTGAGTTCGATCAAGCCCAGCAAGGCCGTGCTGTCGATCTGGTTGACTGCCGACAGCACCAGCACCAGGTGGCGCGCCGTCGGGTGGCCGCGCAACTCGTCTTCCACGCGCTCCGTCACGGCTTCGACGTTGCCGAAGAACAGGCCCGCATCGATGCGCAACAGCAAGACGTCCGGCAAGGTTTGCGCTTCATAGCGCTCCACGTTGCGGAAGTGTTCGCTATTCGGGATGCGGCCCAGCACGGCGATGTGCGGGCGGCTGGCGCGCCAGATCAGGGTGCCCATCGACAACAGCACGCCGATCACCACGCCCGCTTCCACGCCCAGCACCAGCACGCCGGCCGTCGTCGCCAGCAGGGCCAGCGCATCGCTGCGGTCGTAGCGCCACGACAGTTTCAAGGTGTCCCAATCCAGCAGGCTGCTGACGGCAAAGATGATGGTGGCTGCCAGAACGGGCAGCGGCAGCAGGGCCAGCCAGCCCGTGGGGGCCACCAGCGCCAGCGCCAGCAGGCCGGCCGTGATGATGCTGGCCAGGGGCGTGTTGGCGCCCGCCTGGAAATTGACGGCCGAGCGGGAAATCGAGCCCGTGACGGGGAAGCCGCCCGACAGCGCGCTGGCCACGTTGGCCGCGCCCAGCCCCAGCAGTTCGCGGTTGGTCTGCAGCTTTTCACCGCGTTTTTGCGCCAGGGTCTGGGCGGCGGACATGCTCATCAAAAAGATGATGAAGGCGATCAGGAGCGCCGGCGACAGCAGGGTGCGCCAATGGGCGCTCGAGGTAGCCAGGTTCAGGCCCGGCAAGCCGCTGGGCACGTGACCGGTCGTCTGCACGCCCATCGCTTCCAGGCCGCCATAGGCGACCAGCGCGATGCCGGCCAGCACCAGCGCCATCGGCGCGAGGCGCGCGCCCACGTCGGCCGCCACCTTGTTCAGGCCGCAACGCTGCAGCAGGCGCGACAGATAACGCTTGGCCAGCCACAGGAACAACAGGCCGGACAGTCCAAGCACGAGGCTGGGCGTATGCCAGTGGGGCCAGGTGGCACCCAGCAAGGGCGTGATCTGGCCCCAGATGATCAGGATCGCGGCGCCATTGCTGAAACCGCTGATCACGGGGCGCGACAGGAAACTGGCCATGAAGCCCAGGCGCAGCACGCCGCACAGCAACAGGACGAGGCCGCTGATGAAGGCCAGCTGGGCGGCCAGGACGATATACAAGGAGGAGCCGGGGTCGGCCAGCGGCGCCAGGGCGGCGGCCGTCATCAGGGATACGATGGCCATGGGGCCCACCGATTGCGTCATGCTGCTGCCGAACAGGGCGTACAGCACGGGCGGCAAGATGCTGGCATAGATGCCCACCACGGGCGGCAAGCCGGCCACCAGCGCATAAGCCATGCCTTGCGGCACCATCATCATGGCGACAACGATACCGGCAGTGATGTCTCCGGCCAACAGAGGACGCCGGTATTGCCTGAGCCAGAGCAGCATGGATGATCCCGAAATCTGAAAACCGAAGCCTATCATGCGACGAGGCCGGCTGACAGGGGGAACGCGTTCACTCTTGCAGCAATTGCGCCTTCACGGCATCGAGGATTTCCGCCGACAGGGCTTCGTCATCGACGGAACGGGCCAGCACCATGGCCCCCACCATGGCGGCAAACGTGGCGATGGCCTGCTGGCGCCGCTCTTCCGGGGCGCCGTCGGGCAGCAAACCCTGCAGCAAGGCGAACTGCTGCTGCGTGGCCGCCGTAAACGCGGGACGCGCGCCGGGCGACATGCGCGCCACGTCGACGCCCATGGCCGCCGCAGGGCAGCCGCCGCCGGGCTGGTCGCGGTGCCGGGTGGTCAAATAATTGTCGATAATGGCCGGCAACGCCCGCTGCGGGTCGCTGGCGACCTTTGCCTGCCAGCCTTCCAGCGATTTCTCCAGGGCATGCTGGCACGCCTCGATCATCAAGTCTTCCTTGGACGCGAAATGGCCATAGAAACCGCCATGCGTCAGGCCCGCGTTCTTCATCAAATCGGCCACGCCGATGCCGTCATAGCCCTTTTCGCGGAACAACTTGGCCGCCACCTCCACGATGCGCTCGCGGTTCAGCGCTGCCTGTTCCCTGCTTACCTTCATGCTGCCCTCCCACATTTATGTCAATCATCATATAACTTTACGCCTGTTTGCGCCACTCTGTTAGCAAGCGCACCGTTGGATGCGGTTGCCGCGCCGATACTGGACCTTCGTTTCCAGGGAGGCCAGCATGAACGAGAACAAGGACCAGTCCGCCGGTAACTTGCAGCGCAGCATACAGCAGGAGCAGGATCAGGAAGACAAGCAGCGCGATGCCACCAAGCAAGGCAAGGCAAGCAAGCCGCCCGTGCAGACGGGCCACCGCAACCAGCCGACGCCTCCCCTGCCCGCCCAGCACCTGGACAAGCCCGGCCTTGAAACACAGATGGCATTGAAACCCCGCTTCCTGGCGCCCGACTACTGCGGCAGCGGCAAGCTGGCCGGCATGGTGGCCATCATCACGGGCGGCGATTCGGGCATCGGCCGCGCCGTGGCCGTGCTGTACGCGCGCGAAGGGGCGGATGTCGCCATCATTTACCTGAACGAACACGCGGACGCCCACGAAACCAAGCGCTACGTGGAAGCGGAAGGCCAGAGCTGCCTCCTGATTGCCGGCGACGTGCGCGACCAGGGCTTTTGCCAGCAAGCCGTCAGCCAGGTGCTGGACAAATTCACGCACATCGACGTGCTGGTCAACAACGCAGCCTTCCAGGAACATGCGGAATCCTTGCTGGACCTGAGCGAAGAACGCTTCGACCTCACCATGAAAACCAATGTCTACGGCTACTTTCATATGGCCAAGGCCGTCCTGCCCCACTTGCAGCGGGGCGCGTCCATCATCAACACCGGCTCCGTGACGGGTTTGCAAGGCTCGAAGCACTTGCTCGACTATTCCACCACCAAGGGTGCCATCCATGCGTTTACCATGGCGCTGGCCGGCAACTTGCTGGACAAGGGCATACGCGTGAACGCCATCGCGCCCGGGCCGGTCTGGACGCCCCTCAACCCGGCGGACAAAAGCCCCGAGGACATCCAGAAATTCGGCCAGGACACGGACATGCGCCGCCCGGCCCAGCCGGAAGAGCTGTCGCCCGCCTACGTCTTCCTGGCCTCGCCCGCCTGTTCCAGCTATATCAGCGGCATCGTCCTGCCCATCACCGGCAGCGTGGGGAACTAGGCGATGGCGCGCGCACTGTGGAAAGGCGCCATCAGCTTCGGCCTTGTGCACATCCCCGTCGAGCTGATTTCAGCCAGCCTCGACCATGAACTGGACTTGTCCATGCTGGACCGGCGCGACTTTTCACCCATCGGCTACAAGCGCTACAACAAGAAGACGGGCAAGGAAGTCGAGTGGGACGACATCATCAAGGGCTATGAATACAAGACGGATGAGTACGTGGTGCTGTCCGAGGAAGATTTAAGGCAAGCCAATGTGAAGGCTACGCAAACCATCGACATACTGACCTTTGTCGATGCGCTTGAAGTGCCGCTGACCTTTTACGAGCACCCGTATTATTTGCTGCCCGCCAAGGGCGGCGAAAAAGTCTATGCGCTGCTGCGCGAAACCTTGCGCAAGGCGAACAAAGTGGGCATCGCCAGCGTGGTCATGCGCACCAAGCAGCATTTGTGCGCACTCGTGTGCGTGGGCGACGCCATCGTGCTCAACACCCTGCGCTACGCCGATGAAATCCGCCCCACAGACGACCTGGACTTGCCCGGCAGCACCCTGAAATCGGCCGGCATTTCCGACAAGGAACTCAAGATGGCCCTGTCGCTGGTGGAAGGCATGAGCGAAGCGTGGGAACCCGGGCAATACCACGACAGCTACCGCGAAGACGTGTTGGCGCTGGTCAAGAAGAAAGTCAAGGCCAAGCAGACCAAGACCATCACGCCGCCCGCGCCCGAGCCAGCAGAAGAGCACGGCAGCAACGTGATCGACCTGGTCGCCCTGCTGCAGCAAAGCCTGGGCAAGAAAGCGTCCGCCGCGCCGGCCCGCAAGCGCGCGGCCTCGTCCGCCGCCCGCAAGCCGCCGCCCGCCAGGCGCAAGGCGGCCTGAACCACCCTACCTGCTTAGCGAGACTCTGCCATCATATAAATGCATTGACTTTGATCCGGCTTCTCGCTACGTTATGCACAGGCCTGCCACCCGGCAAGCCCTGTCATGCGTGCGGAAAAAATGGATGCCGAGTTCGATCAGCTTATCCTCAGCAACGCCCCTGGCGGCGTTGTCATCACGAACGAAGAGCATGTCGTCGTGCGCTGGACGGCGGGGGCGCAGCGCATTTTCGGCTATGCCAGCGACGAAGCGCTGGGCCGCACGCTGTGGGAACTGATCTCCTTGCCGGGACAGGCCGAAGCTGGCCCGCTGATCGCCGAGCAACTGATCCTACACGGCAGCTACGACCGCGAATCGCTGCGGCGGCGCAAAGATGGCGAGCTCATCTACGTCGACGTGGCATGCCAGGCCGCACAGCGCGCGCCGGATGGCCACCGCTACCTGATTTCCACCATGAAGGACACGACCTTGCTGAAGGCGGCGCGCGACGCCCAGTTCGTCGACGTGCGCTACCGCGTGCTGTTCGAGTCCACGCCGGACAGCGTCATCATGGTCAATGCCACGGGCGCCATCGTGCTGGCCAACCAGCAGGCACAGCGCCTGTTCGGCTATGCGGAAGGCGAATTGAGCGGCAGGCAAATCGATAGTCTGCTGCCGCAACGCCTGCGCCATGCGCACGTGGGGCACCGCGCGCGCTATTTCGACCAGCCCCGTACGCGCACCATGGGCGCCGACCTGGAATTGCTGGGCTTGCGCAAGGACAACGTCGAATTCCCTGTGGAAATCAGCCTGTCGCCGATCCAGACGGAAATCGGCACCTTCGTCATCAGCGCCATCCGCGACGTCAGCGACCGCCGCCGGGCCGAGCAAAAGTTCCGCGGCCTGCTCGAATCGGCGCCGGACGCCATCGTCATCGTCAACGGCGATGGCGAGATCGTGCTCGTCAACTCGCAAACGGAACGCCTGTTCGGTTACTCGCGCGCGGAGTTGCTCGGGCGCAATGTGGAAGTGCTGATCCCGGCCCGCTATGCAACTGATCATCCGCATCACCGCCAGTCCTTTTCCGCGGCGCCGCGCGCCCGCTCCATGGGCGCGGGCCTGGAACTGTATGGCTTGCGCCGCGATGGCACCGAGTTTCCCGTCGAAATCAGCCTGTCGCCGCTGGAAACGGAGGAAGGCGTGCTGGTCTCGTCAGCCATCCGCGACATCACGGAGCGCAAGCGCATCGAGCGCACGCTGAACGAACAGAAAATCGAACTGGAACGGGCCAGCCAGGCGAAGGACCGCTTTCTCACCAGCATGTCGCATGAATTGCGCACGCCGCTGAACGCCATCCTCGGCTTCGCCCAGCTGCTGGCCAATGAAGCCCTGCCCGCGACCGTGCTGCAAAAACGCGCTTTCGTGCACAACATCGTCACCTCGGGCCGCCACCTGCTCACCCTGATCAATGAAATCCTCGACCTGGCGAAGATCGAATCAGGCAGCCTGAGCCTGTCGATCGAGCCGGTGGCGCTGCCCGTGCTGCTCGAGGAAGTGCGCGTCATGGTGGAAGAACAGGCGCAGCAGCGCCAGATTCACCTGGTGTTTCCAGCCTGCGAGGCGCTGACGCTCAGGGCCGACCATACGCGCCTCAAGCAAGTGCTGCTGAACCTGCTGTCAAACGCCATCAAGTACAACCGCCCGGCCGGCAAGGTGGAGCTGGAAGTGTCGCAGCCCGGGGCGCAGCGCGTGCGCATCGCCATCCGCGACACAGGCAAGGGACTGGATGAGACGCAGATGGCGGAACTGTTCCAGCCATTCAACCGCCTGGGACAGGAGGCAGGCAGCGAGGAAGGCACCGGCATCGGCCTGGTCGTCACCAAGCGCCTGGTTGAGCTGATGGGCGGCAGCATGGGCGTGCACAGCTGCGTCGGCGTGGGCAGCGTGTTCTGGATCGAACTCGACACCATGACCGCCCCGCCCGCCAACCGGCAGCCGGAATACCTGCCCGAGCCCGCCTGCGACGTCCGGGACGATGCCGGCGGCCAGGCCCTGCTGCTGTACGTGGAAGACAATCCGGCCAGCCTGCGGCTGGTGGAAGATATCGTCAGCTTCCTGCCCCATCTGCGCATGATCTCGGCCACCGACGCCCGCCAGGGTATCGCGCTGGCGCTGGAACGCCGCCCCGACGTGATCCTGATGGATATCAACTTGCCCGGCATGAATGGCAACCAGGCGCAGCGCATCCTGCGCAACGATACGCGCACGGCGCACATCCCCGTCATCGCCTTGACGGCCAACGCCATGAAGGGCGATATCCGGCATGGCCTGGCCGCGGGCTTTTTTCGCTACCTGACCAAGCCCGTCGAGATCACCCTGCTCAACGCGGCCATCGAGGAAGCGCTGCAGCTGGCGCGCGCCGTCCTGCCATTCAAGCCGGAGGAGTAAAGGCCAGCTTTTTCATCGCCGCATCGATGCCCTTCGCGCTACGCGCGTAGCCGTCCCATGGCGCGTTGCCCACGTCGAGACGGCTGTGGACATTGCCCACGTTCCACTGATCGCCCGCCTTCAGTTTGTCGAGTTCATCCCAGGCCAGCGGCACGGAAATGCCCAGCCCCGACCGCGTGCGGGCAGACCACGCGCATACGGTGGTGGCGCCCCGGCCATTGCGCAAATAATCGATGAAAATCTTGCCGACGCGGTTGGCGGGGCCGCTTTTCAGGACGAAGCGCTGCGGAATGAGCTGCGCCATATGCGCCACGATGGCTTGCGAAAACGCTTTGACCGTATCCCAATCGTGTTTCGGGCGGATCGGCACGACCACATGCAAGCCCTTGCCGCCGCTGGTTTTCAGCCAGGCGGGCAGTCCCAGCTCCGTCAGGAAGGCACGCAGCAATACGGCCGCCTCGCGGATGGCGGGCCAGGCCACGCCCTTGCCCGGATCCAGGTCGAACACCAGGCGGTTCGGCGTGTCGTAGGCGCTGGCCAGGGCGTTTTGCGTGTGAAATTCCACCACGTTCCACTGCGCCGCAGACAATAAGCCCTGTGCGCTGGCCACTTCCAGCATGGCGGCATGCTCCGGATCGAGGCCGGGATCGAGCTGTTTGACGCCGGGCATGCTGGACGTGTCCGCATGCTTCTGGAAAAACAGCTCGCCACCCACGCCGGCCGGCGCGCGCACCAGCGACACGGGCCGCCCGCGCAAGTGCACGAGCATCAGCTTGCCCACCAGCGCGTAGTAGCGCACCAGGTCGATCTTCGTCGCGCCACTGTCCCGGTCGATCACCCTGTCCGCATGGCTGACCTTGAAACTGGCCGGCAAGACGCCGTCCGGCGTGGATTTGCTCTGCATCTTCTTCTCCCTGTCGATTCGCTGCGCCCGCTCGCGCACGATGGCGGCTGGCTGTTTATCCTCGCGCAAGCCGTGAAACACGGCATGGCGCACGGCGCCACCGCTGGTCCATTGCGCAAAGCTCACTTCGGCCACCAGTTGCGGCTTGACCCAGATGGGCTGGCGCGCGCCGCCCGCCTTGCCCGCGAACGGACTCGTCCCGGCTGCCAGGGCGTCAAGCCGGCGCCGCAATTCGCGCAGGCTGGCATCGTCGAAGCCGCTGCCCACATTGCCCGCATAGAGCAGCCTGCCCTGGTCATCATGCACGCCCAGCAACAGAGAACCGATGCCTTCGCGCGCGCCCTGCGGCGCCGTATAGCCGCCGATGACGAATTCCTGGCGCAGCCCGCATTTGAGCTTGATCCAGTCGCCCGAGCGCCGCGTGACGTAGGGCGAACCGCGCCGCTTGCCGATCACGCCTTCCAGCCCCAGCCGGCAGGCGTGGGCCAGTATCTGCTGCGGCGTCGCGTCGAGCGCGGCGCTGAAGCGCACCAGGGGCGACGCTGGCAAGCTCTGCAGCAACTGTTCCAGCAACGCCCTGCGCGCCTCGACAGGCTGGCCGCGCAGATCGCGGCCATCGAAAAACGCCACGTCGAACAGGTAATACACGATCTCGCTGGTCGTTTCCGCATCGAACGCGCGCTGCAAGGCGCCAAAATCCGGGTGGCCGCTGGCGTCGTTGACGACGATTTCACCGTCATACCAGCCCGGCGGCAAACTCAACTGTTCCAGCGCCTGCCGCAGCTTCGGCAGTTTTTCCGTCCAGTCATTGCCATTGCGCGTGATCAAATTGATCCGCTCGCCATCGCAACGCGCGAGGATGCGGTAACCGTCGAATTTCACTTCGAAAAGCCACTGCTGCGCGTCTGGCGGCGGCGCATCGACCAGGGTAGCCAGCTGCGGCGACAGGGTGGCGGGCAAATCGGCATCCGGCGCTGCGGAGCCGTCCGCGCTCTTCTTGCGCTTGGGCATGGCCTTGTTCTTGACGCTGTCGGGAAACTCGTCCACGACAGAAAATTCCAGTGCCGGCCGGGCAAATGCGTCCTTTTCCTTGATCAGCAGCCAGGCAGGCTGCTTTGCGCTGCGTTTATCGCCCTTGCCTTTCATGCGCACCAGCACCCAGTTGCCATGCATCTTGTGGCCATGCAGGGTCAATTTCAGTTCGCCGGCCGCCAGCGCCTTGCGCGCATCGGGAGTGGCCGGCTGGGGCTGCCACGTCCCCTTGTCCCAGATGATGACCTTGCCCGCGCCATACTGCTTTTCGGGGATCGTGCCTTCAAAACCGGCATACGCAATGGGATGGTCTTCCACCTGCACCGCCATGCGCTTGTCGCGCGGGTCGTAGCTGGGCCCTTTCGGCACGGCCCAGCTTTTCATCGTGCCGTCCAGTTCCAGGCGAAAGTCATAGTGCAAACGGCTGGCCCAGTGCTTCTGGATGACGAAGGTGAGCGCCTCGCCCGCTTCCTCGCCGCCATCCGCAGGCTCGGGCGTGGCGGCGAAATTGCGCTTGGCTTGATAGGTTTTCAAGGCGGCTTTCATGGCGGACCCATGCGGTGACGATGGCATCGAGTCTAGGCCGCTGCCGTCCCTGGCGCGGTACGCCAGCTAACAGAGTACCTGCCCCGGCAAATGTAAGTGTTTGTAATTAGCCCGAATCGCTGTCAACGCTATTGCCGTACGGCGCGTTTTTGCCTCAGTGACAGGGGAAATGCATCTCCTGAACTACAACCCCACTTCTCGAGGAACTGCACCATGAAAAAAGTAATCGCTACTCTGATCGCCGGCTTGTTCGCTACCGCAGCCTTTGCTCAAACGCCAGCCGTGCCTGCCAAGGCCGAAGCCAAGCACACCAAGGAAGTGGCAAAAGCGGAAGCCAAGGAAACCAAGGCCGTCGTGAAAGCCGATGCGAAAGAAGCCGCCGTCGCCGCCGATGCGAAAGCCGATGTGGCCAGCGCCAAGGCCGACGCCAAAGCCACCAAGGCCAAAGCCCATCACAAAGCCACCAAGGCCAAGGCAAAAGCCGCCGAAGACAAAGCTGAAGCGACCGCAGCAGCGAAGTAATCGCCATCCCGCCATGGCGGGAGGCACCATGCAAAAAGACAGCTTCGGCTGTCTTTTTGCATTTTCGCTCCTTCTTCTTCAATTAACGTCGCTCAAATCACCTGATTGTAAGAAAGTGTAAACCAGGTCAACCATTATCTTCCGGGCCGCGTTTTCTGCTCAGTGATACGGGAATCATCCCGGCACACCAGACAAACCACCACCGAGGACTGCACCATGAAAAAAGCAATTATTACCCTGATCGCCGGCCTGTTCGCTACCGCAGCCTTCGCCCAAACCCCTGCCGCTCCCGCAGCATCGGTTCCCGCCAAGGCGGAAGCGGCCCACACGAAAGCCGTGGCCAAGGCTGAAGCCAAGGAAACCAAGGCCGTCGTGAAAGCCGATGCCAAGGAAGCGGTCGTCGCCGCCGATGCGAAAGCCGATGTGGCCAGCGCAAAGGCCGACGCCAAAGCCACCAAGGCCAAGGCCCATCACAAAACCAGCAAAGCCAAAGTGAAAGCGGATGCGGCCAAAGCGGCGGAAGCCGTTCCCGCAGTGCCGGCAGCGCCAGCGAAGTAAGCGCGAACGACGTCACGGGAGCGCGTCCGCCGGGTCTGCGCTTGCGTGGCTACGCTGATTACCAGGGACAGCTTCGGCTGTCCTTTTTGCATGGCGCGGCGCCAAATGACATGGCTTCCTGCGCGCCTTCATGCAAACTTCATCGAACCGGCCAGCTTGCGCGCGACAAAGCGGTGCACATGGAGGACACTGGCACTTCCACCATCGCCGCGAAGCCTATCCCATGCGCCACCTGCCCCTCATCCTGACTACCGCCCTGTATCTGCCTTGCGCCGCCAATGCGCAAGATATCCCCGCCACCCTGGAGCAAGTCCTGCAAGCCCAGGACCGCGACAGCCATGGCGATTTGCGCGCCGTCGTCGTGTTGCGCGATGGCGCCGTCGTGGCCGAACGCTATTACAACGGCGAGACGGTCGATACCCTGCACGACATCCGCTCGGCCGGCAAGAGCATCACCGCCCTGCTGGTGGGCGCGGCCGTGGCGCGCGGCCAGCTGGCCACGACAAAAACAGTGGGCGACTACTGGCCCGAAGTCGCCGGCAGCGCGGCAGGCAAGGTCATCCTCGACGACTTGCTGACCATGCGTTCGGGCCTGGCCGCCTTCGATGAAGACGAACAGTCGCCTGGCAATGAAGACAAGCTCGATGCGGCGCCCGACCCGGCCGCCTTCGTGCGTGCGATACCGGCTGCCACGGCGCCGGGCAGCATGTATCGCTACAACTCGCTGGGATCATATGTCGCGGGCAGAGTGGTGGAAAACGCCAGCGGCGCCGACCTGGAAGACTACGCCGCCAAGGTGCTGTTCGCGCCACTGGGCATCACCCGCTGGAGCTGGGGCCGCGACGTGGCACGCCACCCGAAAGGCCAGGGCAATCTGTCGCTGCGCGCGCGCGACACGGCGAAAATCGGCCAGATGGTGCTCGACGAAGGCGTATTTGACGGCAAGAGGGTAATCGATGCCGCCTGGCTGAAAGCGGCGCTGGCGCCGCGCGTGGCCATCGGCGCCGTGGACCGCTACGCCGACAGCTACGGCTATTTCTGGTACGCGAAGACGCAGGACGTCGGAGGACAGAAGATTGCCGTGCATTTCGCCTCGGGCAATGGCGGCAACAAGATCTATGTGATACCCGCCCGTCGCATGGTGGTCAGCATCGCATCGAGCGCGTATGGCAAGGGGTATGGGCAGCGCCGTTCGGAAGACATCCTGAAGGCCATCCTGAAAGCGGATGCAACGCAGATGTAAGCGTTTGTAATGACCGTCAACGCAAGCGTCCGGGGGCGCGTTTTATGCTCAGTGACACGGGAATCATCCCGACACAAACAGACATACCAGACAAACCACCACTGAGGACTGCACCATGAAAAAAGTAATCGCTACCCTGATCGCCGGCCTGTTCGCAACTGCAGCCTTCGCCCAAACCCCGGCAGCACCTGCGGCCGCTCCGGCAGCACCCGCCAAAGTGGAAGCGGCCCACACCAAGGCCGTCGTGAAAGCGGACGCCAAGGAAGCGCAAGCCGTCGTGAAGGCGGATGCCAAGGAAGCGAAAGCCGTCGTCGCCGCAAAAACGGACGTCGCCAGCGCCAAAGCGGAAGCGGCCACCACCAAGGCCAAGGCACACCACAAGGCCAAGAAAACCAAGGCCAAGGCTGACGAAAAGCTGGCATCGGCTACCGCCGAAGCGGCTCCAGCCAAGTAATTCCGACACACTTTACTGACCACGCATACCAAGGATCTTAAAATGAAAAAAGTTATCGCCACCCTGATCGCCAGCCTGTTCGCCACCGCCGCATTCGCCCAGACGCCAGCCGTCGCGCCAGTCGCTCCAGTGGCACCGATTCCTGTCGTCGCCCCTGTCGTCAAGGCCGAAGCGCCGGCAGCCGCCGTCAAACCAGCGGCGCACAAGAAAGCCAAGCATCACAAGGCGAAGAAAGCCGCGCCAGCCGACAAGGCAGCGCCTGCGGAACCAGCAGTACCGGCAACGCCAGCAGCGCCAGCCAAGTAATCGCGGCGGCACCATCAAAAAAGACAGGGTTTTCCCTGTCTTTTTTTTCGTCCGCTTTTTTGTGCGCTTATTTCGGCATCAGCACCGTGTCGATCACATTGATCACGCCATTCGACTGGTACACGTCATAGGTGCTGATAGTGGCGCTGTTGCCGCCCTCGTCCATCACGACGATGTTGTGCATGCCGTTCATGGCGAACATCAGCTTGCCGCCGCTGGCCGTGGGCAAGGTGGCTTTACCGTCGTGCATCTTGATTTCCTTCGCCAGCGCCTTGAAGTCGTATTTGCCGGGCACCACGTGATAGGTGAGGATCTTCGTCAGGGTCGCCTTGTTTTCCGGCTTCACCAGGGTCTCGACGGTGCCTGCGGGCAGCTTGCCGAAGGCCGCATTCGTCGGCGCGAACACGGTAAATGGACCCTTGCCTTTCAGGGTGTCGACCAGGCCGGCCGCCTTGACGGCAGCGACCAGGGTCGTGTGGTCGGCCGAATTGACGGCGTTATCGACGATGTCCTTGGACGGATACATGCTCTGGCCACCCACCATGGTCGTCATGTCGGCGGCAAACGGGGCGCTGGCGGCCAGCATGGACGTAATGAACAATGCTGCGGGAACGAAGGTGCGCATGATGATATCTCCTGGATGACTGCGTTTGCATGATTGCAGGAGTACTTACGCCGCCGTTCCGCAAACGGATTCAACTCGCTGAAAACAGAAAAACGGCGCCGTGCAGTGCACGGCGCCGTTCCTGGCAGACTCCCGCGTCGCGGGCCGGATTGATCCAGCCCGCGGTGCCGGGAAACTAGTTGGCCGCGACCTGCGGCTCCGTTTCGCCCCAGCCGCCGCCCAGGGCGCGGATCAGCGCCACCGTGGTGACGGCGCGGTTGCCGCGCAGCTGCACGGCATTGCGCTCGATGGTGGCAAGGTTGCGCTGCGCGTCCAGCAGATCGAGGTAGCTGGAACGGCCCGCGTCATACAGCTTTTGCGCCAGGTCGGCCGAGCGGCGTGCCGAAACGACGGCTTCGTCGATCTGCTGCGTCTGGCCCGACAGGATGCGCAAGCCGGCCAGGTTGTCTTCCACCTCGGCGAAGGCCACCAGCACGCTCTGGCGATACGTCGCCACCGACTCTTCCAGCTGCGCTTCGCTGCGGCTCACGGCCGCTTTATTGCGTCCGCCGTCGATGATCGGCATCGACATCAGGGCGCCCAGCAGCCAGGAGCGGCTGCTCCACTTGAAGATGTCCGAGAAGGTATCGGACGCGCCGCCGCCGGAGGCGTTCAGGGTCAAGGCGGGGAACATGGCCGATTTCGCTACGCCGATGCGCGCATTCGACGCTTCCATGGTGCGCTGTGCCGACGCAATGTCGGGACGGCGCTCCAGCAGGGACGACGGCATGCCGGCCGGGATCACGGGCAGGAAGCCGCTGTCCTGCAGCGGGTTGACGGTCGCCGTGAAACTGGCGGCAGGTTTACCCAGCAGGACGGCCAGCGCATGTTCGCTGGTGGCGCGCTGGCGCTGCAGGCCGATGGCTTCGGCGCGCGTCGTCGACAGCTCCGTGCGGGCACGGGACAGGTCGAATTCGCCGATGTCGCCCAGGTCGTAGCGGCGCTGGTTCACATGCACGCTTTCCTCGCGCAGGCGCACCGTCTGTTCCAGGGTCGCCAGTTCCGCATCCGTGGCGCGCAGCTGGAAATAGGTCTGCGCCACGTCGGCCTGCAAGGACAGCAGCACGGAACGGTATGTCGCTTCCACGGCCAGCGCATCGCTGCGCGAGGCGCTGACGTTCGAGGCGACCCTGCCGAACAGATCGACTTCGTAGCTGGCCGTCAGGTTGGCCTGGTAGACATTCGTGGCAGCCACCGGCGCGCCGTTCGGCAAGCCGAGCGACACGGCGGAAGCGCGGTTGCGCTGGCCGCCCACGTTCACGCCCACTTGCGGGATGCGGTCCGCTTCGGCGATGCCGGCAATCGCCCTCGCCTGCTTGACGCGGGCGGCGGCGACGGCCAGGTTGGCATTGGCCTGCGTGGCTTCGTTGATCAAGCTGGTCAAAGCCGGGTCATTGAAGGCCAGCCACCATTCGCCGCGCGCCTGGCGCTCGGCGGGGACGCCCTGCTTCCAGCGCGTGCCATCGGCTGCCGTCTGCACGGCGGGCAAGGTTTGCGCTTCCTTGAACGCCGTCGGCGTCTCGATCTGCGGCTGCTTGAACTCCGGCGCCGCGCAGGCGGCCAGCAGCACGGCTGCGGCCATGGCGGTCAGCACGGGCTTGACGCGCCAGATGATTTCCTTGGTTTTCAATATATATCTCCTTCCAGGTTCAATGCTGGCGCGGCGGCAGGCTTGGCGGCAGCATCGGCTGGTTTTTTCTCAAAACGCTGCGCCAGGGTGCGCAGCAGTACATAGAACACGGGCGTCAGGAACAGGCCGAAGAAGGTCACGCCCAGCATGCCGGCGAAGACCGCCACGCCCATGGCATGACGCATTTCCGAACCGGCGCCGTGCGAGAACACCAGGGGCACCACGCCCATGATGAAGGCGATCGACGTCATCAGGATCGGACGCAGACGCAGGCGGCACGCTTCCAGCGCCGCTTGCACGACGGTGCGGCCATGCTCTTCCAGTTCGCGGGCAAATTCCACGATCAGAATCGCATTCTTCGACGCCAGCCCCACCAGCACGAACAGCGCGATCTGGGTGAACACATTGTTGTCGCCACCGGTCAATTTGACGCCCAGCAAGGCGCACAGGATCGACATCGGCACGATCAGGATCACGGCCAGCGGCAAGGTCCAGCTTTCATACTGGGCGGCCAGCACCAGGAATACCAGCAGCACGCACAGCGGGAAGACATAGATCATCGTATTGCCGGACAAGATGTCCTGGTAGGTCAGCTCCGTCCATTCATACGCGATCCCCTGCGGCAGCACTTCCTTGGCGATGCGTTCCAGCGCGGCTTGCGCCTGGCCGCTCGATACGCCGGGGGCTGCGCCGCCATTGAAGTCGGCTGCGGCATACGCGTTGTAGCGCTGCACGCGGTCCGGACCATAGCTGTCCTTCACGCGCATCAACGACGACAGCGGGATCATTTCGCCCTTGTCATTGCGTACCTTCAGCTGCGCGATATCCTGCGCATGCGAACGGAACGCCGCATCGGCCTGCACGCGCACCTGGTAGGTGCGGCCAAACTGGTTGAAGTCATTCACGTACAGCGAACCGAGGTTGATCTGCAAGGTCTGGTAAATCGTTTGCAGCTGCACGCCCATCTGCTTGGCTTTCACGCGGTCGACGTCGGCAAACAGCTGCGGCACGTTGATCTGGTAGCCCGAGAACACGCCCGCCAGTTCCGGCGTCTGGTACGCTTTCGCGGCCAATGCCTGGGTGGCGTTGTACAGCGCGTCGTAACCGAGATTGCCGCGGTCTTCGATCATCATCTTGAAGCCGCCGATGGTGCCGAGGCCGTTGACCGGCGGTGGCGGGAAGACCATGATGAAAGCGTCCTGGATGCCGCCCAGGCGCTTGTTGATCTCGGCCGCGATGGCGCCGCCCGACAATTCCTTGCTGCTGCGTTCATCGAACGGTTTCAGGGTGGCGAACACGATACCGGCGTTCGGCGCATTGGTGAAGTCGTTGATCGACAGGCCGGGGAAGGCGATGGTCGATTCGACGCCAGGCACCGACTTGATGACGTCGGACATGCGGCGCACGACATCTTCCGTGCGGTCCAGCGAAGCGGCGTCAGGCAATTGCGCAAAGCCCACCAGGTATTGCTTGTCCTGCGCCGGCACGAAGCCGGCCGGCACGGACTTGAAGGTGAAGATGGCGGCAACGACCAGCAGCGCATACACGCCCAGCGACGCGCTCTTGCGGCCCAATACGCCTTTCACGCCCGCTTCATAGCGGTGCGAAGCGCGGCCGAAGAAGCGGTTGAACCAGGCGAAGAAGCGGCCGAAGACCATGTCCATGCCGCGCGTCAGCGCGTCTTTCGGCGCATCGTGCGGTTTCAGCAGCGCGGCAGACAGGGCTGGCGCCAGGGTCAGCGAGCTGAAAGCGGAGATCACGGTCGAAATGGCGATCGTCAGCGCGAACTGGCGGTAAAACTCGCCGGACAAACCTGGCACGAAGGCGATCGGCACGAACACGGCGCACAGCACCAGGGCGATGGCGACGATAGGACCGCTGACCTCTTTCATGGCCTGGATGGTGGCGTCGCGCGGCGAGAGGCCTTCCTCGATATTGCGCTCGACGTTTTCCACCACCACGATGGCGTCATCGACGACGATACCGATGGCCAGCACGAGACCGAACAGCGACAGCGTGTTGATCGAGAAGCCAAAGCCCAGCATCACGGCAAAAGTACCGACGATCGACACGGGAACGGCCAGCAGCGGAATGATCGATGCGCGCCAGGTTTGCAGGAAGATGATCACCACCAGCACCACCAGGGCAATCGCTTCAAGCAAGGTATGGATCACGGCTTCGATGGACGAGCGCACGAACTGCGTGGGGTCGTACTCGATGCGGTATTCCACGCCTTGCGGGAAGTCTTTCTTCAGTTCGTCCATCTTGGCGCGCACGTCGGACGACAATTGCAGCGCGTTGGCATTCGGCGCTTCGAAAATACCCATGCCGACGGCCGGATTATTGTTCAGCAGCGAACGCAGCGAGTAGCTGTTGGCGCCCATTTCCACGCGCGCCACGTCCTTCAGGTGCGTCACGGCGCCGTCGGCATTGGTGCGCACGATGATGGCGCCGAATTCCTCGGGTGTCTGCAGACGGCCCTGAGTATTGACGGTCAGCTGGAAGTCCGAGTTTTTCGCCGGCGAAGCGCCGATGACACCTGCAGCCACCTGCACGTTCTGCTCGCGGATGGCGTCGACAACGTCATTGGCCGTCATGCCGCGCGCCGCTACCTTTTGCGGGTCGAGCCAGATGCGCATGGCATAGTCGCCGGCGCCGAAGATCTGGATGTCGCCCATGCCGGGCAGACGGGCCAGCTGGTCCTTGACGTTCAGCACCGCGTAGTTACGCAGATACATGTCGTCATAGCGCTTGTTCGGCGAGACCAGATGCACCACCATGGTCAGATTGGGCGACGACTTGACGGTCGTCACGCCGATCTGGCGCACTTCCTCGGGCAGACGCGGCAAGGCGCGCTGCACGCGGTTCTGCACCTGCGTCTCGGCCTGCTCGACGTTGGTGCCGATCTTGAAGGTCACGGTCAGCATCATCGCGCCATCGGACGTGTTTTGCGAGGACATGTAGAGCATGTTCTCGACGCCGTTGATCTGCTCTTCGAGCGGCGCGGCCACGGTTTCGGCGATCACTTTCGGGTTGGCGCCCGGGTATTGCGCGCGCACCACCACGGATGGCGGCACGACGTCGGGATATTCGGAGATGGGCAGGCCGAAAATCGACAGCAGCCCGGCCACGAATATGACAATCGACAGCACCGCCGCGAAAATCGGCTTGTCGATGAAAAAGCGGGAAAAATTCATGTTTATTCCTTGGAAGTCGATGCTGCTTTCGCGGCGATCTTGGCGTCTTTTACTTCAGGTTTTGCGGGAGCGGCAGGCGCGGTCGGATCGAAGTCCATGGCCACCATCTGCGGCGTCACCGGGGCGCCGGGGCGCACGCGCTGCAAGCCGTTGACGACGATCTTTTCGCCCGCCTTCAAGCCTTCGCGCACCACGCGCAAGCCGTCCGAGGCCGGGCCCAGCTTGACGGCGCGGTATTCGGCCTTGTTGTCGGCGCCCACCACGTACACGTATTTGCGGCTCTGGTCCGTGCCGACGGCGCGGTCGGAGATCAACAGCGCCGTGCTTTGCGCCTGCGGGCCGTTGCCGCCGTCGAGCTGGATGCGCGCGAACAGGCCCGGCACCAGCTGGCGCTCGGCGTTGGCGAAGGTGGCGCGCATGCGCACGCTGCCCGTGGCCGGATCGAGCTGGTTGTCGACGAATTCCAGCTTGCCTTCGTGCGGGAAGCCCGTTTCGTTGGCCAGGCCTACCTTGACGGTGACGGGCGTGCCTTTTTGCGCCGTGCCGGCCACGCGCAGGTAGGTATCTTCATCGCCGTCGAAGCTGGCGTAGATGCGGTCCGTCGACACCACGGAGGTGAGGATGGCGGAAGCGTCGATCAGGTTGCCGACGGTGATTTCCGCCTTGCTGACGCGGCCGCTGATCGGTGCCTGCACCTGCGTGTACGACAGGTTCAGCCTGGCCGCTTCATAGGCGGCTTGCGCCGAGCGGGCGTTCGCGTCCAGCTCTTTCAAGCCCGACGCTTTTTCATCGAATTCGCGCTGGGCGATGGCTTTTTCGGCCAGCAGCTTTTCAGCGCGCGACAGTTCCAGCTTGGCCAGTTCCGCCTTGGCGCGGGCCGAAGCGGCCGTGCCTTCGGCGCGCGACACTTCAGCCTGGAATGGGCGCGGATCGATGACGAACAGCACGTCGCCCTTTTTCACTTCGCTGCCCGGCTTGAAGTTGACGGCGGTGATGAAGCCGCCGACCCGCGAGCGGATTTCCACGCGCTCGATCGCTTCCAGGCGGCCCGAGAATTCCTGTGTTTCCGTGATCTGTTTTTCAACGACGGCGGCGGCCGAGATGGGCGGGCCGCCGGCCGCTGGCGCGTCGGGCACCTTGCTGTTGGCCGAATCGCAGCCAGCCAGGCTCACGGCCACCAGTCCTGCCAGCGCGAGCGAGGCAGCCAGGGGCTTCAGCAGAGTGGAAAATTGTTGAACGTTTTTCATTTTATTTCCCTGTTTTATGAAAATTTCTAATGGTATGGGCGGCAGGAAGCAACCCAACTGAAAAAGTGAATGGTGGTGCCATGGCGCCCGACGGCGCTCGATCAAAGGTAAACAGGCCGCCAGCTGCTTAAAAGCGGACGGGGACGACGAAGCTGGCTGTGCGAACGCACAACTCAGGCATGAAGGGAACTACACCGCGTAGTGTAGCAACCAAAACTCAAAAAGTAAACTGATTAGTGTAAGTTTTTTTGCGGTGCCGCGGATGGCGGCGTCATGACTCGGGCTCCTGCCCCAGTCCGGCGACGAAACTGCTAATTTCGCTCAATACCTGCACCTTGCAAGCGCACTCATTGCGGGCGGTAGCGTCCTGCAGCGGCGCGGCGGCCATGCGCCGCACGGTGGTCTTGATGCCGCAGGCGATCAGTTTGCTGCCGTATTGTTCAGCCTCGTCGCGCAATGGGTCGTCTTCGCTGGACAGGATGAGCGCCGGCGGCAGGTTCTTCAGGCGGCTCGACTGCAATGGCGACGCATACGGATGGGTACGGTCAGCGGCATTCGGCAGATAGCCGCGGTAGGCGGCGGCGCATTGATCGGCCACTTCCGCTAGGTCAGGACAGGTCGGCAAGTTGCGCATCGAGCAGGTCGACAGGCCGGGGTCGAGCATGGGCATGATCAGCACCTGGCCCGCGAGGGGCGGTCCGCCCCGGTCGCGCGACATCATGGCGCATACGGCAGCCAGGTTGGCGCCCGCTTCGATGCCCGACACCACCATCTGCTTGCCCGTCCAGCCCAGTTTGGACTTGTTCTTTTTTGCCCACAGCAGCACGGCATGCGCGTCTTCCACGGCGGCGGGAAATGGCCGCACACGTGCCAGGGTGTAGTTCGCGGCCAGCACCACGTGGTCGGGGTTGCTCAGCACGAGGCAGCGCAGGAAGTCGTCCGCATCGTCCAGGTCGCCGTCGACAAAGCCGCCGCCATGGAAGAAAACCATCAGGTTCGGCTGCCTGGCGCCCGGCACGCCGGCCGTGTAGACGCGCGCGCCGAGCGCATCCTGCGCGCCCTGCACCTGGATGTCGCGTATCTTCAGCGCCTGGCCAGGTGCCAGTTCGGCCGCAGTGTCGGCAAAGCTCATTGCGCCACCACCGGCTGCACCGCAACATCGAGCACCGTGTCGTTCAGGCACAACAGGGCGACGCCGCCCACTTCATGGGTCAGGGCGCTATAACCGCTGGCTTCGCTTTGCGCCGCCATCGAGTATGCATCCGTCGATACCATCGCGGCCAGAGCGAGCGAGCTCATAGCGAGAGCGAGCACTGCAAAGATTCCATTCCGATGACCCATGATTTTTCTCCTGTGAACTTCCTGCGGCAATCATCTTATGCTGCAGTACAACAACTATAGACTTGATCTACAATCTGATAAAGAGTGCAATGACGAATTGATTGTTCAGGATTCTGAATAATCACGCATAAAGTGATAGGAATTCAAGTGAACAAGCTGCAAGCCATGGAAGTTTTCATCCAAGTCGTCGATGCGGGCGGCTTTACGCGCGCGGCGGAAAACATGCAGCTGCCGAAAGCCACCGTGTCGACCCTGATCCAGTCGCTGGAAGCAAGCCTGTCGGTTAAGTTGCTCAACCGTACTACGCGTCATGTCAGCATCACGTCCGACGGCGCCGCCTATTACGAACGCTGCGTGCGCATCCTGTCGGACGTGCGCGAGGCCGAGGAATCGCTGTCGCGCACGCGCCTGAGTCCCAGCGGACGCCTGCGCGTGGATGCGCCCACGGCCCTGGCCAGCGAACTGATCATACCCGCCCTGCCCGACTTCTTTGCCCGCTACCCGGACATCTCGCTGGAACTGGGCTGCAGCGACCGTCCCGTCGACCTGATCGAGGAAGGCGTCGATTGCGCCGTGCGCGGCGGCGAATTGGGCGACCTGAACCTGATCGCGCGCCGGGTCGGCGTGCTGCACTTCATGACCTGCGCCTCGCCCGGCTACCTGGCGCAGCACGGCACGCCGCTGCATCCGGACGACCTGGCACAGCACCGGGGCGTGAATTTTTTCTCCGCCAAGACAGGCAAAACGTTTGATTGGGATTTCACGCGCGCCGGCGAACGCATCCAGATCGCCATGCCCAGCCATATCGCCCTGAACGATTCGAACGCCTACACGGCCGCCGGCCTGGCGGGCCTGGGCATCGTGCAAATGACGCACTTCATGCTTGCGCCCCTGATAGAACAGGGCAAAATGGTGGAATTGCTCGGCGAATGGGAATCCGACCCGTTGCCCATCCACGTGATCTATCCGCCCAACCGCCATCTGTCCGCCAAGGTGCGCGTGTTTGTCGAATGGGTCGCCGACATGTTTACCAACCACCCGGCCACGCAGCTCAAGGGCAAGAGCAGTCCCGCGAGCGCGCGCGCCAACCTGACCGAGGTCCAGCCATGACAACAGCAAGCACATCGCCGCAGCCGCACCGCATCGTCTTTCTCGACCGCGACAGCCTGATCGCCACCGTGCGCCCGCCCGCCTTTGCGCACGGCTGGGAAGAGTATCCGCATACCAAGGGCAGCGAACAGACGGTGTCTCGCCTGCAAGGTGCCAGCATCGCCATCACCAACAAGGTGCCGCTACGCGCGGCCGAGCTGGCGCAGCTGCCGGACCTGAAGATGATCGCCGTGGCCGCTACCGGCACGGATATCCTCGACCTGGCCGCCTGCCGCGAGCGGGGCATCGTCGTGGCGAATATCCGCGACTATGCGCGCGCCACCGTGCCCGAGCATACCCTGGCCCTGATGCTGGCCCTGCGCCGCCAGCTGTTTGCCTACCGCGCCGATGTGGAAGCTGGCCTGTGGCAGGCATCGGACCGCTTCTGCCTGTTCGGCCACCCGATCCGCGACCTGGCCGGCAGCCGCCTGGGTTTGCTCGGTTATGGCGCGCTGGGCAAGTCCGTGGCGCAGCTGGGCCGCGCCTTCGGCATGCAGGTGCAGGTACACAACCGCTCCCCTGTCGATGAGGACGGCGTGACGCAAGTGGGCTTCGACGAATTGCTGGCCACCTCCGATGTGCTCAGCCTGCACCTGCCGTTGACGGACAAGACGCGCAACATCATCGGTGCGGCAGAGCTGGCGCGCATGCAGCCCACATCCCTCCTGATCAACACGGCGCGGGGCGGCCTCGTCGATGAAGCGGCGCTGGCCGAGGCATTGACGAACGGCGTGATCGCCGGCGCCGGCTTCGACGTATTATCCAAGGAGCCGCCGCTGCCGGACAACCCGCTGCTCAATTTGCGCCTGCCCAACTTCATCCTCACGCCGCACACGGCCTGGGCCAGCGGGGAAGCCATGCAGAAGCTGGCCGACATCTTGATCGGCAACGTGGAAGCGTTCGAGCGCGGCGCGCCCACGAACGTGGTGGCATGAGCGTATTGCACGAACTCGATGAGCTGCTGGGCCTGGACAGCGGCGAGTATGACCGCCTCGACCTGTTTCAGGAGGTGGCTGAGCTGATCGGGCAACTGCGGTCGGCCGACGTGCCTGCACTGCTGGCCTTGTGGCCGCAACGCAGCCTGTGCTGGCAGCAGCGCTGCACGCAAGCGAGCACCAGCATCGACGCCGCCGTGCTGCGCACCCTGCTGGCAGGTTTGCTGCAGATCAAGGAAACCACCCACGGCGTGTTTGAACTGATGACGCGCCTGCCGCCCGTGGCCGACGCCTCTGCGCTCAACGAAGCGCTGCTCGATTACGCCGAGCAAGCCTGGCATGCGCAGGGGCCGGCCCGGCACCGGCAAATCCAGATCAGTTGCTGGAGCTGCGGGCTATCGGGCCGGCTGCTGAAGCGGCTGGGACTGGCATCGTGGAAGGATGCGGGCTTGTAGGAACTACAGCGCGGCAGACCGCTCAAAGCTGAAACCAGGCGCATACGCGTGATAACCGTCGAAATCGCCCTTGCCGATGGCCGCGCCGCCGCTGCGCGCGATCGCATACGCCATGCTGAAATGAAAATAGAAATTCGGCAGGATGTACAAATTCAAATATTCGTCGGCGGGCAAGGCGATATCGGCAAAGCCGGCGCGGTCGCGGCAGATGCGCCCCGGCGGCCCGTCGAAGCGCTCCACGGGAATGTCCTTGAGGTAGCGCATGGTGTGCGCGATCTGCTCCTGCAGGCTGGCGGCGGCGCTGAAATCGGCCACCTCCAGCCCCGCCAGCGGACAGCAGCCGCGCAGGGAAAAGCTCACGGCCGCGCGCACTTGCTGGGCGAACGGCAGCATGTCCGGGTGCAAACGCGCCGCCAGCATGTGCGGCTCGGTGCCGGTCTTGTCGAGCATGGCGGAGAGCTGCGCCAGCGAACGGCAAAAGATGGTGGCGGGATTGATGTGCATCGCGTCCGTCATGACAAGCCTTCCTGCGCGGCGACCTTCTTCAGCACGCGGATCAGCCGGCGTTCATGGCGGCCCACGGCGTCCCAGTGCCAGGCATCGGTCGGACCGAATTCCGGGTAGTGGCGCTGCCATTTTTCCGCGCGCTTCTGCGAATTGGCGCCCACATGCGACGCCAGTCCCTTGCCGCTGGACAAGCGCAGGTACACGCGGATGAGGCCCCAGCCTTCGCACACGTAACGGTAAGTGAGGCCAGCGCACTTGGCCGGGTCGAGCGCGATACGGCGCGGGGCAAACTGCCCGCCCATGTCCGGGTAATGCACGGCCAGGAACACCTCGCTGGCGCCTTCGGCCTCCAGCCTGGCCGCATACGCGCACAGCTCGGCCGGCGAGTGAAAGTGCAGCGTTTCCTGTTCCGCCTCCGAATACGCCTGCGCCACGGCCGCGCCGGGCTTGGCGAAGATCGCCTCGGCCATGGCCGCGATACCTGCTTCTGACATTGCCACCATGCTCCCCTCAAGTTGCCGCATAGCACTGCAGCGATGGCCGCCATCCTAGCATGGCGTCAGCGGTGATGGCGGCTGAAAAAGTCCCACATGACTTCATTCGCATCGATGGCGCGCGTGGTCTTGCCGATGGGCAGGCCGATATTGAAGGCATCGGCGCCCGGCCAGGTATGGCCGCCGTCCTTGACGGTGAGCAAGGCCACCTGCTGCGCGCCATTGCCCTGCGCCACATGCGTCACTTGCGTATCGTCACCTGCCACGGTGGGTAGCAGGCGCGCCGGTGGCGTGGCGCCTACGATGCCATTGTGCCTGCGCCAGTAATCGAACGTGCCTGCTGCCGACAGGTAGCTGGCAGCCTTGCCTTCATGCAGCACGACCTTGTCGGCCGTCCCCTGTATCAACAGCATGCCGACCTTGTCCGTCTTTTTATGCTGCTGCAGCACCGGTTCCGGCATCGGCGCCCCCACCGAGGCGACGGCGGCGAACTGCTGCGGCAGCTCGGCCGCCAGGCGCAGGGCAAAGAAACCGCCACGCGACAAGCCCGTGGCATACACGCGCTTCTCATCGATGCGGTGAGTCTGCTTGAGCTTGGCCAGCATGGCTAGCGTAAAGCCGATATCATCCGTGCCCGCCAGGTAATCCATGCCGAAGCCCACGTTCCAGTCCTGCTTGATACCTTGCGGGTACACAACGATGAACTGGTGCCGTTCAGCCGTCTTGTTCATCTGCGTGTACAGCATCTGCTCGGCCATGCTCATGCCGCCGCCATGGAAATTGAAGACGACGGGAAAGGCTTGCTGCGGCGCACTGTCGTAGGCGGCGGGCGTATAGACGATGTAGCGGCGCTTGTCTTCCTTGTGCTGCAGCGATTGCACCTGCGCCAGCACTGGCGTACACAGGCAGGACAGGATGAACAGGCTGATGGCGATTTTCATGGGCTTCCCTTCATGTAAAAGAGCAGCCAGCATAAGCAAGGCGAGGTGAAATCGCGGTGAAATCCGGTGACTTCTTTTATGGCGCCTGGACGGGAAGGATGGCGACACGGTACTGCATCGCGCCGGGGTGGAAAACAATGTCCCATTGCATGGCTTGTGCCAGGCGCAGCAGCAGGTTCTGGCCATGCGCGAAACCGTGGATGCGCCGTGGATGCCCCGCCTGCACGGTATTGACGATGTTCAGGCGGCCTTGCGCAAACGCAATGCTGATGCGGCAGTCGGGGCCGCCATGGAACAGGGCATTCGCCAGGCAATTATTGATGAGCAACATGAGCAGTTGCGGGTTGCCGACCACCTCCAGCCGCTCGGGCAAGTCCAGGGTCAGCAGGCTGGCATCCCAGCGATGTTCGTCGAGCAGGCGCAGCAGGCATTGCTCGATACAGCCGCGCAATTCCACCACGTCGCCGGGCAGCCGTTCGGCCCGCGCCAGCGCGAACAGCACGTCGATGGTGGCGCGCATCTCGTCCATGGATTGCCGCAGCTGCGCCTGCTGCTGCCCGCTTAAGGGCTGCGCATTCGCCAGCGCCAGGGTGTTATGCATCAGGGTGAGCGGCGTGCGCAATTCATGGCTGACGTCGCGGGTGAATGCCTGTTCGCGCCGCAAGACCGACTGCAGTTCGGCAAAAGTGGTTTCCAGGCGGCGCGCCAGGAAACCGATCTCGTCGGGGCGGTCGCGCTCGCTGAAATGGACGGCGCTGCCGGGCGCCAGCTGGCGTGCTTCCTGGGCCAGACGCTGCAAGGGCAGCACGAGGCGCCGCGCAAGCCAGTATGCCAGCAGCAAGGCCAGGGCGATCAGCGCCAGCGCCACGCCAGCCACGACACCACCCACTTCCCGCGCCAGGCGCGACACCACCAGCACGGGCGCCACGTCGGCCAGCAGATAGCAGCGGGCCGGCTTGCCGCCGGCAACGACATCGAGCGCCAGCACGTGATAATGCTGGCCCGTCTTCGTAAACACTTCCCCGCGCGGGGCAGACTGCGGCACTTGCGCGCGCACCGCTTGAGGCAAGTCAAGGTAGCCGCCATAAACCGTGATGAGGTCGCTGCCGGAAGGCGTAAGCTTGTCGTGCTGCTGCCAGCGCATGCTGACGGCCGCCGCTTCGCGCTCGAGCAGGCGCTGCACCAGCATGTCTTCCGTCACGTAGGCGATCACCAGCGCCAGGCCCGTGTAGCACAGGCACAGCAAGACGGTGAAGCCGGCCAGGGCGGCGAACAGGCGCTGCCGGATCGACTTGCTCATGCAGACGCCGCAGCATCGAAGGCCAGGCGGTAGCCCAGCTGCGGTATGGTCACCAGCATGCCCGCCGCACCCGCCCCGCCAAGCAACTCCAGCTGCTTGCGCAGCGCATAGATGTGCGATTTGAGGGCGTCGCTGTCGGGTGGCTGACTGCCCCACAGTTGCTGCAGCAAGGCCGAGCGCGAGACGGCATGCGGATGTTCGCGGCACAGCAGCAGCAAGATTTTAAAACCCGTCTGCGTCAGCGGCAGGGATACATCGCCATACAGGGCGCGCCCTGCGCGCGTCTGCAAGGTGAATGGCCCCACGCGTATTTCCTGGTGCACGTGCAACTGCTGCCGGCGCACCAGCGCTTCGCAGCGCAAAGCCACCTCGCGCAGGTCGAACGGCTTGGTCAGGTAATCGTCGGCGCCGTCGCGAAAACCGCGCGCCTTGTCTTCATACGCGTCGCGCGCCGTCAGCATCAAAATCGGCACATTGCTGGGAGCGGCTGCCTTGATGGCGCGGCACACTTGCAAGCCATCCATGTCGGGCAAGTTCAGGTCCAGCAGCACCACGTCATAGCTGTTGCACGTGGCCAGTTGCACCGCCAGCGCGCCCGTGCCCGCATGGTCCGTCTGCCAGCGCAAGCCGTCGAGAAAGTCGAGCACCTGGCGCGCGATGGCCAGGTGGTCTTCCACCAGCAGGATACTCAAGGGTGGCTTGTTCATCGCACGCCGGCAATGCGCGCATACAGCCAGAAATTGCCGGATCTTCCGCGAACTTGCCGGTAACAGCGCAGATAGCCCTCCCGCTCGAAAGCGCAGCGTTCGAGCACGCGGACCGAACGTTCATTGCTTTCCAGCACAGTGGCCTGGATGCGCAGAAAGCCAAGGCGCTGGAAGCCCCAGTCCACGACCGACGCGGCGATGGACGTGGCCACGCCCTGCCCCCATACAGCTGGGGCCAAGTCATAGGCGATCTCCGCCGTGCGGTGCTGCGGAGAAATGGCGTTGAAGCCGATCGTGCCCACCAGCTGGCCACCCTCGCGCAGCACGACAGCCAGCCGTATGGACGAAGACGGTTCTGCCGATGCGTAGTCATCGAAATTGGCCTGCAGATCGTCGACGCAACGCAAGTTCCAGCTCGTGTGCTCCACGACGGCAGGGTCGGCCAGGTAGGCATACCAGGCGGGCGCGTCGCTACGTTCCAGCTGGCGCAAAGTCACCAGCGGGTGGCCTGAAGCGGGTAAATCAGCAGCTTTCATCGCCTTGCATCCTTTTTAGTCAAGCGGGCAATCGGCGGCCAGCCAGGACACGAAATCATCGGCGGCCAGCTCGAAATCGTCGCGCTGCATCGAGCCATGCCCCACCAGGTAGACGGCGCGCTCAGCGCCATCGAGCGCCAGCATGACGGCGCGTCCGCCGCTGTCGTCGCCGATGGTCATGTAGCCAGGACAGGATTGCTGCGTGTCATAGGTCTCGTTACGCTCCCGCAAGCTCTCTGCGCCGTACAGCAATACCTGTTCGCCGCGCATGTCTTCGTGCCAGTCCTTGAGAAAAGCCAAATAGTACGCTGGCAAGGTGTGGCCCAACGCTTGCTGGAAGACATCGATTTCTTGCATCGTCTTACTCATGACTCCTGATCCTGTCTGTGCCTCAGCGGCACTTGCATTGTGTCGGCCCCTTATCTCTCATTCCCGCCGTTTGCTGCGCGCTATGGAGATACTCCAGATAGCCGACCTGGTTCTCCTTCGCGCACGTGGCGGTGCACATCTCCTGCTCCGAGGGGAAAAAGCGCGACAGATAAGCGGCCAGCACATACACGCTGATCGTCGCAATGATGGCCAGCGCCACGATCGCAGGGGACGACCAGCGCGCAGTCCTGTGCTCTCGCATGTTTATTCCTCCAGCAGGCGCCGCGCTTCCCACTCGCGGCGCAGCAAGCCATACAAGGCCGAATCGCTGACCTGGCCAGCCACGATCCAGCGTTCGGGCAGAAAACCTTCCTTGTTGAAACCCTGGCGTTCCAGGGCGCTGGCCGAACCGGCGTTGTGCGGGTCGATGTCGGCTTCCAGGCGGTTCAGGTCGCGCTCGACAAACGCATACTCGATCAGCGCCGACAGCGCTTCGTGCATATAGCCCTTGCCCCAGTACGGACGGCCCAGCGCGTAGCCGATCTCGGCGCGGCGGTTCTGGCGGTGCTCGGAAAACAGGCTGCAGCTGCCCAGGTATTCGCCCGTCGCCTTCAGCTCGACGGCGAAGCGGAAGAATTCCTCTTTCTCGAAAGCGGCGATGTCCTCGGCAATCTGGCGCGCGGCGCGGCTGGCATCGGTCCATGGTGGTTCGCTGAAATAGCGCATCACTTCGGGGTCGGAATGCATGGCGAATTGCGCCGCCTCATCCGATGGTTGCGGCTTGCGCAGGATCAATCGTTCAGTGGTGATGGTCTTGCTGTAGGTCATGGCGCTCCAGTCTGGCGGCAAACGGACGAATGCTTATTATTCCATGCAACTATAACGATGTGGCAATTTTGTGACGATGCTTTTAATGTACTATGGCAATATTTTTCACCATATCATTGATGCAACTTCATGATTCGCCCATGTACGCAGTAACCGACGCGGCCAACACCGAAGCCAACCATGCCCTTCCCTAGAATCGCCCTCACCATGCCCGTCACCCTCATCGCACTGGCCATCTGGCTGGGCTTGAGCCTGGGCGGCCGCTGGCTGGAAGCGGCCGGCTACGCCTTGCCGGGCGCCGCCGTCACCGGCCGCATCGGACTGTCGTGGGCGCTGGCCGCCCTGTTCGCGCTGGCGCTGCTGCTGGCCTCAAGCCGGCGCCGAGCGGCGGGCCTGTGCGCGCCGCAGCCATGGAAAACGCTGTGGCTCGTCTGGCCGCCCCTGCTGTATGCGCTGCTGATGCTGTTGCTGGCCTGGGCCGGCGGCTGGCCGCAGCCGCGCGTGCTGCTGATCGTCGCTTGCAATGCGGCGCTGGTGGCCGTCTCGGAAGAGCTGATGTTCCGCGCCATCTTGCTGCAAGGCATGCTGGAGCGCTACGCCGTCTGGCCGGCCGTCCTGATGTCATCGGCACTGTTCGGCCTGGCCCACACGGCCAACGGCCTGGCCACGGGCGACGTCAGCGGCGCCCTGTGGCAAGCCGTGGCCGCCACCCTGCAGGGCGTCGGCTACGCGGCCATCCGCCTGCGTACCCGCTCCATCTGGCCCATGGTGCTCGTGCATGGCTTGTGGGATTACGCGCTGGTGACGGCCACCTTGCCCAACCCGGCCGAAGACGGCGCGTCGATCCTGCCATATATCGCCCTGCTGGCCGTGCTGCCCCTGTGCCTGTACGGCGTCTACCTGCTGCGCCCCAGCCAGCGCGCCGTCCTGTCGCAAGCGCAACTATAATATTGCGACACATTTTTCCATCCACTTGCCGAGGAAGCTGCATGGCGTTTTTTTCACGTGATTACGAAGTATTCCTGCTGCTGGCCGCGCCCGCTGCGGCGCCGCTGTGGGATGCGGCGCAATGGACGCCGTTTGCCGCCAGCCTCGATGGGCTCATGGCGCAGGCAAGCGCGAGGGGCAAGCCCGGCGTGCGCAGCCATCAATACAATCCCAAGGGCAAGCCGATTTCCTTTGGCCGCCTGGGCTGGGACGACAAATCGCACGCCAAGTGGACGCATACGCCGGAAACACGCGACGCCCGCTTCATGAGCCTGGAAGCATGGGCGCCCATCTGGACCATTTGCGAAAAGGACGACCAGGCGCCCGATGTGTTCCTCACCCTGGCCAACGAATCGCTGCTGGGACGAGCAGGCAAGCCCTTGCAATTTGGCCAGCGCCTGGTGTGCGCCATCGCCACGGACATGGGGCCGGAAGCGAGCGCCACCTTGCGGCACTCCTTGACGCAGCTGGCGGCGCAGCAAGACGCCGTCCTCTTCGCCTGCACGCAACGCCAGTGGGGCCGCGCCGCGTACGGCGGTTTCACGGGCGCCATCCAGGATATGCTGATCGGCGGCCTGTTCCAGCCCGACGACCCGCATGCGCGGCCGCTCGATGCGGCCACGTTCCGCGAGCCATGGACGCGCATCGACAATTGACAGCGCCAGCCATTCCATGACATCGTTGCGCCATGCAATCGCCATTTCCTCCCCTGCCATCGATTATTGCCGCCATTCGACCGATGGTGGCTTAGCAGGACAGTGATTGCCAAAGCCGCCTGAGAGGCGGCTTTGATTTGCAGTAATAGATCAAGACGTCTCGCAGGCATTATTTCTTTCTAGCGAGCGACCATGTCCCCTACCTCCAGCACCACCGCTGCCCCCACCCTGCACCTCGTGTGCGGCAAAATTGCCTCGGGCAAATCCACCCTGACCACCCGGCTGGCCAGCGCGCCACACACCGTGCGCATCAGCGAAGACAGCTTGCTGGCGCAGCTGTATCCGGGCCAGATCGCCAGCCTGGCCGACTACGCGGCCTGCGCTGCGCGGCTGCGCGCAGCCATCGCCCCTTTGGCCCTGCAGATGCTGCAGGCGGGCGTGTCCGTCGTGCTCGATTTCCCCGCGAATACGCCCGCCAGCCGCGCCTGGATGCGCGAGCTGTTCCAGCAGGCGGGCACGCCGCACGTGCTGCATTACCTGGACGTGCCGGACGAGGAATGCAAGGCGCGCTTGCGCCAGCGCAATGCCAGCGGGCTGCACCCGTTCTCCACCAGCGACGCTGATTTTGACGCCATCACGCGCCACTTCGTGCCGCCCCAGGCCTCGGAAGGCTTTGATATTGTGCGGATTGCCGCTTAAAACGTGCCCGGCAGCAGGATCTTCTTGTCCACCTGCTGCAGGTCGCGCAAGCCGCAAAAGGCCATCGTCAGGTCCAGCTCGTTGCGGATGATGTCCAGGCATTTGGTGACGCCCGGGCCGCCCATGGCGCCCAGGCCGTACAGGAAGGGGCGGCCGATGTACACGCCTTTCGCGCCCAGGGCCACGGCCTTGATCACGTCCTGGCCCGAGCGGATGCCGCCATCCATGTGCACTTCGATCTGGCTGCCGACGGCGTCGACGATGGCGGGCAAGGCTTCGATCGACGATTGCGCGCCATCGAGCTGGCGCCCGCCGTGGTTCGAGACGATCAGCGCGTCGGCGCCGCTTTCCACGGCCAGGCGCGCGTCTTCCGGGTCCATGATGCCCTTGATGATCAATTTCCCGCCCCAACGCTGCTTGATCCATTCCACGTCCGCCCACGACAGGCTCAGGTCGAACTGCTGCTGCGTCCAGGCCGACAGGGACGACATGTCGGACACGGAAGTGGCATGGCCGACGATGTTGCCGAAGCCGCGCCGCTTCGTGCCCAGCATGCCCGCCACCCAGCGCGGCTTGGTGGCCATGTTGATGATGTTGGGAATCGTCAATTTCGGTGGCGCCGACAGGCCGTTGCGCAAGTCCTTGTGGCGCTGCCCCAGCACCTGCAAGTCCAGGGTCAGCACCAGCGCGCCGCATTTGGCCGCCTTGGCGCGGTCGATCAGGCGGTTGATGAATTCGCGGTCCTTCATCACATACAGCTGGAACCAGAACGGTTTCGTCGTGTTCGCCGCCACATCCTCGATCGAGCAGATGCTCATGGTCGACAGCGTGAATGGCACGCCGAAACGCTCAGCCGCCTGGGCCGCGAGGATTTCGCCATCCGCATGCTGCATGCCTGTCAAGCCCGTGGGCGACAGGGCCACCGGCATCGATACGTGCTGCCCCACCATGGTCGAAGCCAGGCTGCGGTTTTCCAGGTTGACGGCCACGCGCTGGCGGAATTTGATCTTCGCGAAATCGCTGTTGTTGGCGCGGTACGTCGACTCCGTCCAGGAGCCGGAATCGGCGTAGTCGTAAAACATGCGCGGCACCCGTTTCTGGGCCAGCACGCGCAAGTCTTCGATGCAGGTGATGATACTCATGCGTTTCCTCGGTCGATGGCAAGTCGAACCATGATCGTGCATTTGCCTGCAATTGTCTATCCGGCAGGCAATGCCATCGGAACCCGCGCCACACTTACCAGTCGCGCGCGCCGAGGATCTGCTCGCCCAGCGCCGTCAACCGCGCCTGCGGATAGCGCAGCTTTTCCTTTTCCTCGGGGTCGCCGGGAAACGCATAGCCCTGCGGCGCGCTGCGCTCGCGCCAGCTTTGCACGCGCCAGTCGCGCAAGGCTTGATTGTCTTCCTGCGCCGGCGTGAAGGAAATATATTGCGCCAGGCGCACCTGGTCCGCCGACGTGTTCGGGCGGATGCCGTGCGCCAGCAAGCTGTTGAAGATCAGCAGCTCTCCTTTCTTCATGGCGATGAATTCCATCGGGTACGGCACCGTCGCCAGGTCTGGCTGCCACGGGTTGCGATCAAGCGGCACCGTCTTGCGCCACGCCAGCAATTTGTTGAACAATTCTGGATAACACTGGAAACCGCCGCTCTCGGGCGAGGTGTCGGACAGGGCCAGCACGCCTTGCACGTTGACGGGCAGCGGGTCGAGCGTGGTGTCGGCATCCCAGTGGATGAAGCCGCCAAACTTGCGCTTGCCGTTGTTCGGCGTGTTCAGGTTGGCGCGGTCGATGGTCACCCACAAATCCTGACGGTCCCAGATGTCGACAAAGGCGTCATACACGCGCTGGGTCTGGCGGTTATCCCACAGGGTCTGGTTGTGGTAAGCCTCGACCATGCCGGAACCGTTGAGCTCTTTCATGGCGTGGTCGCGCAGCTGGTCCCGGTTCCAGGTGGCAGGGTCATGCTGGTCCAGTCCCTGGAATTCCCACAGGAAATCGGTTGTGCGGCGCACCTGTTCCGGCGGCACGGCATCCTTGACGATGACGTAACCGTAGGTTTGCCAGTGCAAAAAGTCGCTGTCGGACAGCACGCGCAGCGGCAGCTGTTTCTGGATGTCGCGCAACTGGGTTTGTTCCGTGTAGGCCACGGACGGGTTGCCGGGACGGTCTTCGCCGTATTGATATCGGTCTTCTTGCATCGCTGTCTCCTGTGTTGGTGTGAGACAGATTGTGCTTCGGCAGTGCCGTGTAAAATGGGTGCACAGCAACCAATCCTGATACTATCCTGACTATCCACTACCTTAAAACGTCACGATGACGCCTTTATTCGAACAAGTCACGATCCCGACAGGCCACTCCTGGGGCTTGCTATGGCGCGAACTCGATGCCATTCCCTTCATCTGGCACTACCACCCGCAGTTCGAGCTGACCTTGACGGTCAATGCGCGGGGGCAACGCTACATCGGCGACCACCTGGGCGATTTCGAGCCGGGCGACCTGGTGCTGCTGGGGCCGAATTTGCCGCACACGTGGTCGGCCAGCGAACGCATGGACGGCACGCAGCCCATGCTGGCCGTCGTCGTGTGGTTTTCCCTCGAATGGGTGGAGCAGCTGGCGGCCTGTTTTCCGGAGTTGCACAGCGTCCGGCAACTGGCGCGCCGCGCCGGCCCTGCCCTGCATTTTTCGCCGGCAACGAGCGCGCGCAGCGCATCCAGACTGCTGCAATTGAATGCGCTGCCCGTACCGCAGCGCTTGCCGCTGCTGCTCGACGTGCTGCTGGATCTGGCGGGCGACGGGGGTGCGCAGCCGCTGGCGTCAACGGCGCAGGCGCCGATGCCCGATGGGCAGCAAAAGCGCATGGAAATCGTGTTTGACTTCATGCACGCGCATTTCCGGGAAGAGATTGCACTGGAAACCCTGGCGCAGCGGGCGGCCCTGTCGCTGGGCGCCTTTCACCGCTGTTTCAAGCGCCACGCGCATTGCACGCCGGGCGAGTACCTGGCGCGGCTGCGTATCGGCCGCGCCTGCCAACAGCTGATCGAAAGCAATCTCGCCATCGCCGTCATCGCGCAAGAGGCTGGCTACCGCAACCTCGCGCATTTCAACCGCCAGTTCCGCGCCGCCAGGCAAGTCACGCCGCGCGCGTTTCGCCTGCAATACCGGCGTGGCGCCACTGGCGCAGCGTAAATCCATTCAGAAACGAAAAAGGGGATCAGATTTTACAATCTGACCCCCAATATTCTGGTGCGGCTGGCAGGAATTGAACCCACGACCCCTTGGTTCGTAGCCAAGTACTCTATCCAGCTGAGCTACAGCCGCCTAAGACAAGATTATAGCAGGGCTTTGCAGAATGGCAAAGGGCGCCGTGCGGATATTTCACAATTGCCCAGGCCGCCAACATGCACCCTGCCCGCGTCCCGTCAGGACGAAAAAAAACCCGGAAAGCGAACTTTCCGGGTTTTTTCACTACTGCAAATACTGGTGCGGCTGGCAGGAATTGAACCCACGACCCCTTGGTTCGTAGCCAAGTACTCTATCCAGCTGAGCTACAGCCGCAAACTCTGACACACTTCGCCGGACGGCGCGAAGCTTGAAACTTTCATCAACATGAAGCGAACTCCATCTTGGCAATACTGGTGCGGCTGGCAGGAATTGAACCCACGACCCCTTGGTTCGTAGCCAAGTACTCTATCCAGCTGAGCTACAGCCGCAAAACTTCTACAACATTCCATCGACAGCATGGAGGTGAAACTGCTTACAACAAAACCAGGCAAAGTCTGATTTTCAGTATTCTGGTGCGGCTGGCAGGAATTGAACCCACGACCCCTTGGTTCGTAGCCAAGTACTCTATCCAGCTGAGCTACAGCCGCGCAGGCAAACATTATAGCGTATTCATTTCGCTTTGAAAAGTTCGATTTTTCAATCGCTTAGCTGATTTTGCAGAATACCGCCCCGCATGATCGACTACCTTTTCACTGCCAAAAAGCTCACGCCTTTTTATCGATGGACACTTCTGCTTTCACAGGAGCTTCCAGCGAATCGAGAAGTTGCTGTCTCGAAAGAAGCGGGATTATAGGGACTGCTTTCAAGCCTGTCCAGTGCTATCTGCAGGCGGCGCGCAAGCGTGCGGTGGCGGCGCGGCGCTTGGGGCTACAATACCAGTCAGACAGGGGCGCTTGTGCCTCCCCTAATTCATGACGGCGGGCAATTCCATCATGCTCCATTTAACTGAGCTTAGCGGCGGCGGCCCGGCGGGGCAAGCGCCCGTGCGGCAGACTCACTGTTGCAGGATTTCCGATGGCCAAGCATGACCGCGAGCAAGATCTGCTTCCCCCATCAGCGCCGCTGAGCCTATCCGACGAGCGCCTGGCCAACCTGCTGGAGGGCATCACCGATGGCTTTTGCCTGCTCGACCGCGACTGGCGCATCCGCTATATCAATACGCGCGGCACCGACATGCTGGCGCCGCAGCGTCCGCCTGGCGCCAGCCTGGCTGGCAGCAGCCTGTGGCAAGCCTGCCCGGAACTGCTGGGCACGGAACTGGAAACGCAGTATCGGCGCGCCATGGCGCAACAGCACGGCGGCAGCTTCGAACTGCTGTACACGCCGCTGGGGCGCTGGCTGGAAGTGCGCATCTTCCCTTCCAGCGATGGCTTGACCACGTATATCCAGGACATCAGCCAGCGCAAGGCCAGCGAAGAAAGCTTGCGCCACAGCGAGGAAGACTTGCGCGCGCTGGCCAATTCCATCCCGCAACTGGCCTGGATCGCCGGCTTCGACGGCACCATTGCGTGGTACAACCAGCGCTGGCACGACTATACGGGCACCAGCGCCGAACAGATGGCGGGCGATGGCTGGAGCATCGCCTATCACGCGCAGCATCTGCCACCCATGCTGCATGCCTGGAAGGCCGCCTTGCGCGATGGCACGCCCTTCGAAATGGAATTCCCCATCCGCGGCGCCGACGGCCAGTTCCGCTGGTTCCTGACGCGCGCCAATCCCGTACGCGACCGGGGCGGCCAGCTGCTGCGCTGGTTTGGCACGAGCACCGATGTCGACCAGGTCAAGCGCGCGCAGGAAGCCCTGCGCGATGAAACGCGCGTGCTGGAGTTGCTCAACAATACGGGCGCGGCCCTGGCCGGCACCCTGGACTTGCCGGCCCTGCTGCAGGAAACCGTCGATGCGGCCACGCGCATCAGCGGCGCGCACTTCGGCGCCTTGTATTATGACGATGCGGGCGAGCTCCACGACAGCGCCGCCCCGCTGCCCGCGGCGCGCGCCGTCAACGGCATCAGCCTGTGCGAGGCCGATGCCATTGCCACGGAACTGCGCCAGGGACCAGCCATGCGCCAGAACGACTTGCTGGCCGCGCCCGACGCCAGCGCCGGCGGCGCGCCGCCGCTGCGCAGCTGCCTGAGCCTGCCTGTCAGCTCGCGCTCGGGCCTGTTGCTGGGGCGCTTGCTGCTCGGCCATCCGCAGGCGGGCATGTTCAGTGCGCGCAGCGAACGCATCGTTTCAGCCATCGCTGCCCAGGCCGCCGTCGCGCTCGACAATACGCGCTTGTACGCGGCTGCCACGCGCGCCGCCGAAGAGCGCAAGGTGCTGCTCGACAGCGAACGCGAGGCGCGCGCCGAGGCCGAGCGCACGAACCAGCTGAAAGACGATTTTCTCACCACCCTGTCGCATGAGCTGCGCACGCCCTTGTCGGCCATCCTGGGCTGGGCCCAGGTGCTGCGGCGCGGCACGCGCGACGAGGCCGACCTGCACCGCGGCTTGCAAAGCATCGAACGCAATGCGCGCGCGCAGGCGCAGCTGATCGAAGACTTGCTCGACATGAGCCGCATCACCTCAGACAAGGTGCTGCTCGACCTGCAAACCATCGTGCCCGCCAGCATCATCGCCTCGGCCATCGAAACCCTGCGCCCGGCGGCCGACGCCAAGCACATCGCCATCCACAGCAATATCGCCAGCGATGCGGGCCGCATCACGGGTGACCCCAGCCGCATCCAGCAAGTGATCTGGAACCTGCTGTCGAATGCCCTGAAGTTCACGCCACAAGGAGGGCGGGTCGATATCGACGTGCACCGCGAAGCGACCCGACTGGCCATCACGGTGGCCGACAACGGCGTCGGCATCAAGAAAGATTTCCTGCCCCACGTATTCGACCGCTTCCGCCAGGCCGACGCCTCGACCACGCGCCGGCATGGCGGACTGGGGCTGGGGCTGGCCATCGTCAAGCACCTGGTGGAGCAGCACGGCGGCACGGTCACCGTCAGCAGCGCCGGCGACATGCAGGGCGCCAGCTTTACCGTGCGCCTGCCCCTGGGGACGCCGGCCGTTGCCGCGCGCCAGGCGGGCAGCACCCCGTCCGCCAGCCATGACTTGCGCGGCGTCACGGTGCTGCTGGTCGATGACGAAGCCGATGCGCGCGAGCTGACGGAGCGTATCTTGCGCGACAACAACGCCGAAGTGCACAGCGCCGGCAGCGTGGCGCAAGCGCTGCAACTGCTGGACCAGGTACGCCCGGATGTGCTGGTCAGCGACATCGGCATGCCTGATGCCGACGGTTTCGACTTGCTGGCGCAAGTCCGCGCGCACGCCTCCCCTGAGGCGGCCCGGCTGCCCGCGCTGGCCCTGACGGCGTTTGCACAACCGCAGGATCGCCAGCGGGCGCTGGCCAGCGGCTTCCAGGACTGGGTGTCGAAACCGCTCGACCCGGCCGAACTGGTGGCGGCAGTGGCGCAACTGGCCGCCGCGCGCGTGACCGGCTCGCCGCCTTGAACAGCGCCGCCAGGGCGGCAAGATAGCCCGCAAAAAGATGATGCAAAGAAATACATAGTGCAGAACAAAATAACTATTTTGTGGTTTAGCCTTCCTACTTTCAGACGCGGCACTGTCCTACAAGCAACTAAGCTGAAGTTTGCTACACTGAAATGCAGAAGCACACCTGCATGGCAGGCTGGAGACCGTCGACCTTGGCTGCCGTCATTGGCAGAAGCGAGTTCAAGCGCTGTTGTGCGCCCTATCTTGTTGCAAGGCGCTACTATCATCCGACCGCCGTCAGCCGCGCCGCCAGCCCATTCGCTGCGGTAGAAGCCAGTGTTGCATAGACCGTATAACCGAGACCCTACATGCCCAGCCAAGATGAGATTTTGAAAGCCAAAATTTTGGTCGTTGACGATTCACCCGACAATGTCGACCTGATGCTGGAAATCCTGCGCGATGCCGGCTACACCAATGTCACGGCCACCATGCGTCCGGCGCAGGTCTGCCCCCTGCACCAGGAGCATTGCTACGACCTGATCTTGCTGGATCTGCAAATGCCGGAACTCAATGGTTTCCAGGTCATGAAAGGCTTGAAGGAAATCGAACATGGCGGCTACCTGCCCGTGCTGGCCCTGACGGCGCAGCCGAGTTTCAAGATCGCCGCCCTGGAAGCGGGCGCGCGCGACTTCATCAGCAAGCCCTTCGACCTGATGGAAGTGCACAAACGCATCCACAACATGCTGGAAGTGCGCCTGCTGTACAAGGAACTGGCGCAATACAGCAAGCAGCAGCAGGAACTGGCGCTGCACGATCCGCTGACGGGCTTGCCGAACCGGCGCCTGCTGGAAGACCGCATCGAGCATACCTTGCAGCAATCGGCCCGCAGCCGCGGCAAGTCCGCCATCCTGTACCTGGACCTGGACGGCTTCAAGGCCATCAACGACAGCTACGGCCACGGCTATGGCGACGATATCCTGAAAATGGTGGCGGGCCGCCTGGTGGGCGCATCGCGCAAAGAAGACACGGTGGCGCGCATCGGCGGCGATGAATTCGTCATCGTGCTGGGCAACCTGGCCGGCAAGGGCGACGCGCGCGAACCGGCCGCCAAGCTGATCGAAGTCATTTCCGAGCCGTATTTCATCAACGACCTGACCCTGCGCCTGTCGACCAGCATCGGCATCGCCATCTACCCGGACGACGCCAGCACCGTCGAATCCCTGCTGGGCGCGGCCGACACGGCCCTGTATGAAGCCAAGCGCGCCGGCAAGAACCGCTTTTGCTGCACGCCGCACGAAGTGATCGCCTCGCAGGTCAACATGCAGAAAAGCAGCATCCCGTCGATCGCCTGAAGTTTTTTATTGAGCGGCACGTAAAAAAACCGGCAAGCCTCACGGCCAGCCGGTTTTTTTGCTTTGGACGCTTTATTTCTTGCCAGCGCTCACTTCATGCTGGCCCGCATGCTGGTGATCCGTTTGCGCATTGACGGTTTCGGGCGGCACTTCGATGCGCGTGATGCCGGCATCGACGGAAATCGGGTCGCTGGCAGGGAACGTCATTTCCACGGCGTCATCGAGCAATTCTTCCTTGGCCCGCTCTTCGCCGCTCATGCCCTCCTCATCGGCCAGGATGGCCAGCGCGCTGGCCCATTTGACGAAATTGAGGTTGGACAGTTCGCGCACGGTGTTCACGCCAAACGCTTGCTGCAATGCCTTGGCATCCTTCGCGCTGACGCCGCGCAGGGCGCTGATGGGTGCATTGACAATGTCGCGGAAGCTTTTGTCGAGGTATTCCTTGTCGACGATGGTATCGATATTCATGGCATGTCCTTTCGTTTCGGTAAGCGGGCCTGTATCGCGCCCTGCGCCGCGGGGCGGCTATGCTGCATGGGGATGCACAGCCCCACTATGGCAGCGCGCAGCGTCCCGGTATGTGCGCAGCCGTACGTAACGACGGGAACTTTGCCTGCTGGCGAAAGCGATAATATTGCCTATCATATAAAAGTGATGGAAGGAGATCAAAATTGCCGAAAAGACAGAAATTTTCCATCCATGCGCCCCGCGATGAAATCCTCATGTATGATCCACAACTTGAATTTGGTCCTCACCTTTCACCATTCACGGGGCGCTATGTCCGCACAAACAGATCCGAACAAGGAAGCGGCCCAGGCCGATGCGGAACGCGCCGCCGACCTCAGCGAGTTGCTGGGTCATGTCAACACCAGCTGGGACAATGAACGGCGCGCCCTGTCGCGCCAGTTGCACGACAGCCTCGGCTCCTCGCTGACGGCGCTGACCATGCACCTGTCGCTGCTGACGCAAAAGATGCCGCAGGAAGCCGCCTTGCTCGACCGCGCGGCGACCATGAAGCAATTGCTGCTGAATGTGATCGAGACCAACCGCCAGATGCAGATGAAGCTGTGGAACGACAAGCTCGAGTTTCTCGGCGTAAATGTCGCGCTGGGTGAACTGGCCGCGCAATTTGCCGAACAGCACAAGATCACCGTGCGCTGCAGCCTGCCCGAAGATGAACTGATTTGCCCGCGCAACGTGGGCGTGGCCCTGCTGCGCACCCTGGAAGAAGCGCTCGGCAACATCGCCGCGCACGCCCACGCCACGCAAGTGGATATCATCATCGACGACAATGAGGACGCGCTGATGATGACCGTCAAGGATGACGGTGTGGGGCTGCCGAAGAGCGAACCCGTCGAAATGAGCAAGCACGGCCTGCGCTCCGTGCGCGAGCGCGTGCATTACCTGGGCGGCACTCTGAGCCTGACGGCCAATCCGCAAGGCGGCACGGCCCTGACCGTCGTCTTGCCGCGCGTTACGCCAAAAGAATAATTTCCCGCAACGGGCGCCCTGCCCGCCTCAACGGGGCAGCGGCATCCCCTCTTCCGGCAACAGCAGTTGCGCCCCCAGCACATCGCGGCGCGCGCCATGCCCGGCCAGGCTGCTGCGATCGCCTGCCAGCACCTGCAAGAAATGTCCAACACGCAATACATCCGTCAATTGCGCCGCCAGGGCGGCATCGGCCGGAGAACCCGCCTGACGCCATCCCAGCGCCAGCAGGGTTTGCCAAATGTCGGGCAATGCCGTGCGCCAGCCAGCCGAGGCGAGGAAGACGCCGACCGGCTGCTCCAGCGCTACACAGGCCCGCGCCAGCAAGTCCTCGCGCGCCAGTTCGCCGGGCCAGCCGTCAAGCTCGGCGCGCCACAGGGGAAACGTGGCCAACGGCGCCGGCAACGCATCCAGGCTGCTGATGAAGCGGGACTTGCCATAGCCATCCGTGCGGAAACGCGCGACCTGCCGCAGGCTTTCCCCGGCATCCCCCTTCGCCCTGCAGGCCAGCAGCAGCTGGTAAAAATCGAGCTGCTCCGGGTCCAGGCCCAGGCTTTTCAGACTGATGTAGCGCTCGTCGAACTGGCCCGGCCTGGCGGCGCCGCGCGGCTGTGTGGAAGTATCGTGCATGATTGTCCTTGGCGTGATGGTGGTGACGGTCGGCATCTTTCCCGAGTATAAAGTGTTTGCCGTGTGCAGCCCAGCATCGGCTACACTGGCCAGGCACGCCGCCGGCGTGCCCTAGTGACCGCTAACATCGCAACGACAGGAGATGGCATGCAACGACTCGCAACGACCTTGCTGGCAGCGCTGCTGGCCATGGGCGCCGCCCAGGCCGCCGACAATACCGTGCCGCCGCCGGAAACCGTGGACAAGCTGGCCTGGCTGGCCGGCTGCTGGAACGTCGACGGCGCCGAGCCCGGCTCCGGCGAACAATGGAGCACGGCCGCCGGCGGCACCATCCTCGGCACCAGCCGCACCGTCAAGGGCGGCAAGACGACGGCCTTTGAATTCGTGCAGATCCGCCTCACGGAGCCGGGCCAGCTGGCCTACATCGTGCAGCCGTCGGGCCAGCCGCCCGTGATCTTCAATCTGCTGCGCCAGGACAAACCGAATGAATTCATCTTCGCCAACCTGGACAATGACTTCCCGAGCCGCATCATCTACCGCCGCGACAGCGAGCGCATCCTGCATGCCAGCATCACTGGCACCTTGAAAGGCAAGCTCACCACCATCGATTTCCCCATGACGCGGGGACGCTGCGAAGCGGCGCCCATCGCGCGCGGCAAATAAAAAGGGGCCGCAAGGCCCCTTTTTGATGGGATAGCAACGGCTTAGTGCAGCTTGACCTGCGGCGTGCTGCGCTTGATCAGGAAACGGCCCATGGCCATGACGGCCGTGCGCACGCTGCCCAGCACGGCATTGTGGTGCATCAGGTGCAGGCTGACATACATCATGCGCGCGACAAACCCTTCGACGAACCAGCTCAGGCCCTTCAGGGAACCCATCAGGGTGCCGACCGAGGTGGTGCGGCCAAACGACACGAGCGAACCGTAGTCCAGGTATTCGTACGGCTTCGTTTGCGACGGCTTGCCCTTCGCTTGCAGCAGGAACGTTTTCAGCAGGTAATCGGCTTGCTGGTGGGCCGCCTGGGCGCGCGGGGGAACCAGTTTGCCATCGGGCCCCGTGCAGGCGGCGCAGTCGCCGAGCGCGAAAATATTCGCGTGGCCCTGCACATTGAGCATGCCCGTCACTTCCAGCTGGCCGGCGCGGTTGGTCGGCAGCCCCAGCGTGGACAGGAATTCCGGCGCGCGGATGCCGGCGGCCCACACGCAGATGTCGGCCGCATAGCTGGTGCCGCTGGCCACCGTCACCTTGTCGGCTTCGATCGTGGTGACGCGCGTGTCGGTCACCACCGTGATGCCATGTTTATGCAGCAGTTTCGAGGCGGCGATGGAGACGCGCTCGGGCAGCGGCGCCAGGATGCGCGGCGCCCCTTCGAGCAGGGTGATGCGCACATCCTTGATGGCATTGAGATTCTGGAAGCCATACGCCGCATACACGCCGCTCGCTTCGCGCAATTCGGCCGCCAGTTCCACGCCCGTGGCGCCGCCGCCGATGATGACGATGTCGACACCAGGGTGGCCCGCGTCGCCTTGGCGCTGCTCGGCCATGGCCAGCAGTTTCAGCAGGGTCAACCGGAAACGTTCGGCATCTTCCGTGGCATTCAGGGAAATCGTGTTTTCCTGGGCGCCGGGCACGCCGAAGTAATTGGAGGTGCTGCCCACGGCCAGCACCAGCTGGTCGTAGCTGACAGTGCGCTGCGGCAGCAGCTGCTCATCCTTGTCGGTGGCGATGGCGCCCACGGTGAGGCTGTTCGACGCGGCGTCGAGCCCGATCAAAGGACCATAGACATAGGTAAAACCATTGTCATGCGCCAGCATCTGGTACGACAGGCCCTCTTGATGAATGTCCAGGGTACCGGCCGCCACTTCATGCAGCGAAGGCTTCCAGATATGGTACAGCCGGCTGTCGACCAGGGTGACCTGGCCGGCGCCGAGCTTGCGGCTGAGTTTGCAGGCCAGCTCCAGGCCGCCTGCTCCTCCCCCTACGATAACGATTTTACTGTGCAAAGATCCTCCTGCGTGTTAATCCCTGTGCCCGTTGCCATTGCCGTGACCATTGCCATGGCCCTTGCCCGGCTTGTTGTCATGCTTGTTGTCATGCTTGTCGCGCTTGTCATCATGCTTGTCAAAGTGCTTGTCATGCTTGTTGTCATGACGGCCGCGGTCACCGTAATCGGGACGGCCATGGTCGCCATGCTGCTGGCGGTAACGGGGCACATATTGGTTGTTATACCAACTATCCTGGACGAAATATACCTCTTGGTTACAGGCATTATACTTGCGGCAGTGCTTCGACCAGTTTTTCGCATGGCCGGGCGGCACGCGCAGATAAATGGGGCGCGCCGAATAGTATTGCGGGCGCTGCACGATGACGGGCTGGGCATAGATCAATTGCGGCGCTGGATAGTCGCCTATGTCGATGCGTCCGTAAAAGCCCGGCTGGCCGACGGTGACGGAGACGCCAACCTGGGCGACGGCAGCGGTAGCGGCCGACAGCAGGACGGCGGCGAGAATGAGGGTTTTCATGGGACACTCCTTTTATCAGTTATGCCGCAATTGTAGACCTTGTACAACCAACTGTTTGTTCGCAAGGACACATAAGGAAAGCCGTGGCAATCTCACCACAGCTTACCCAACGGCACGACCAGGCCGCTGAACAGCGACCAGTCCGGCGACGCCGCCGTCACACCGCGCGCCAAGCCGATATCGATGGCCAGCCGCGGCGTGGGACTGTAGGTGGCGGCCAACAAGAGCTGGGCCGTGGCCGGCACACCGCGCAAGCGCGTGCCCGACACTTCCGCCGTGGCGCCCCAGCGGTCGCTGACGGGCGTGGAAAAGGAGGTCGCCCAGCCCGTTTGCACCCTGCCCGCGCCAGGGTCCGATGCCCCCAGGCGCGTGGCGTTCAGGTTGGCATCCACGTGCACGGCGCCCAGGTCGCGGCTGAGAATGCCGTTCAGCGACACGTCGCTCTTGCCGCTGCCGATGCTGTCCTTGGCTGTCGGCAACTTCCAGCCCAGCTCCAGACCCAGGGCCGTGGCGCTGTCGAGCAAAAAGGCCCGCTTGAGCACGACCGTCGTGTCGCCCACGCCCGTTTCGCGCCGGCCCGTTGCGTCGCGCGCGCGCACGAAGCCCTCGCCTTCCAGCAGCACGCCCCATTCGGGCGTAAACGCCAGTTTGAACGTGTACGGCAGGCTGGCGCGGCGCGTGCCGTCCGTTTTCGACAGCAGGCCGCCGGCCTCGAATTCCAGCTGGCCCGGCACGGGCAGCTGGGCGGGACTGGCCACCGAAGGACGGTAAGGCAGGACGGGATCGCTGTCCTGCGCCTGCGCCAGGGGCGCCAGGGACAGCAACAGCAGAGGTAAGCACAGCAAGCAGGAAGACGGCATGAAAGACCCGGAAGTGGTAAACGCGCAATAGCGACAGCCTACCACCGCCGCGCCGATTGCGCCCGATCCCGCCGCCGTCAGGCCAGGCGCCGCACGCCCTGCCTGGCGGGTGGCGCCGGCCGGCGCAGCGGCGTGACGTTGCTGGACGCGGGCACGGCCATCTGTTGCGCCTGGGCATGCAGGCGGAACACGCCGACCAGTTCCGTCAGGGTTTGCGCCTGGTCTTGCAGCGATTCGGCGGCGGCCGCCGCTTCCTCCACCAGGGCCGCGTTTTGCTGCGTCACCTGGTCCATCTGCAGCACGGCCTCGTTGACTTGCTCGATGCCGGCGCTTTGCTCGGCGCTGGCGGCCGTGATTTCCTGCATGATGTCGGCCACCTGGCGCACGCTGGCGACCACTTCATCCATCGTCTTGCCCGCGTCATGCACGAGTTTGGAACCGATCTCCACCTGCTCGACGGAGTCGCCGATCAGGGTCTTGATTTCCTTGGCGGCACTGGCCGAGCGCTGCGCCAGGTTGCGCACTTCGGATGCCACGACGGCAAATCCGCGCCCCTCCTCGCCCGCCCTGGCCGCTTCCACGGCCGCGTTCAAGGCCAGAATATTCGTCTGGAAGGCGATGCTGTCGATGACGCTGATGATGTCGACGATCTTGCGCGAAGACGCATTGATCGATTCCATCGTCTGCACCACCTGCCCCACCACGGCGCCGCCCTTGCCGGCCACCTCCGAGGCGGCACCGGCCAAAGCATTCGCCTGGCGCGCATTGTCCGCGTTCTGCCGCACGGCCGACGTCAGCTGTTCCATCGATGAAGCCGTTTCTTCCAGCGAGCTGGCCTGCTCTTCCGTACGCGACGACAGGTCGAGGTTGCCCTGGGCGATTTCTCCCGAGGCCGTGTTGATGGTGTCCGTTCCCGAGCGCACCTGGCTGACGATGCCCACCAACTTGTCGCGCATGGTTTTCATGGCAAACAACAGGCTGGCGCTGTCGTGGCTGGCCGTGCGGATATCGACGGTGAGGTCGCCCTCGGCGATGGCGCCGGCGATCTTGACGGCATACGCCGGTTCGCCGCCCAGCTGGCGCGTCAGTCCGCGCGTGATCAGCGCACCCAGCGCCAGGCCGGCGGCCACGCTGCCCAGCACCAGCGCGATCATGAAACTGCGGCTGGCCTGGTACACGCCCGAGGCTTGTTCGGAAGCGGCCTTGGCGCGCTCTTCTTTCTGCAATGATAATTTGTCGAGCACGCCATCGAGCTCATCGGCATGCAGGCGCGTCTTGTTGAGCAATTCGATCAGCTGCGCGCTGCGCTGGGCCAGCGGTTCGGCCGCGGCCAGCGTGAGCGCCTGCTGCATGGTGACGACATACTCGGCTTCGACGGCGGCAAAGCGGGCAAACAGTTCCTTGGCGGCCGGCGTGACGAACAGCGGCTGGGCCTTGGCAAGATAGGCCCTGTTTGAATCGAGAAATTTGGCGATGTCGGCCTGGCGCGTGGCACGTTCCTCGGCGGTCGTCGCCAGCAAGAAATTGCTGCGCGCGCGGCCCACCTTGATCAAGGCGATATTGGCTTCCTTGATGTACGACAAGCCCAGCAATTCATGGTTGTACATCTGCCCCGCCATGGTATCGATCTTGCCCATGTTGAAGATACCGATGCCGGCCACGATGGCCCCCATTAGCGCGACGCAAAAAAAAGCCGTCAGCAAACGCGTTCCCACCTTCATCCGGTTCAACATGATTTCTCCCATAAGACTGGCCGATACTCGATGTAACTGGAGCGTACTGGCTTGAATATAAAGAAAAAACACGGAAAAAAATGCTCGGATTGTCACCAAACAACAATTCATTGATTTATAGCAACACACGAAACGGCTTGCCATGCTAGGCAAGCCGTTCAGGACGGTACCTGATTGCCCGCGTTAATGACCCGTGTGAGCTCCAGGTTTACGCACCGTCATCTCGACGCCGCCTTTCACCACTTGCTTGCCCGCACCCTGGCCGCGCACGGGTTCCGGCAAGGCGCCCGTCCATTCATAGGCCACGCTGCCGGCCGGGTGCTTGTACCAGCCCGGGTCGCGGTAGTCGCCCGGTTTCTGGTCCTTGCGCACCTTGACTGTGGTAAACATGCCGCCCATGCCGATGGCGCCGAACGGGCCGTCGCCGGCCATCATCGGCAAGGTATTGTCGGGGATCGGCATCTGCATCTCGCCCATGTCGGCCATGCCCCGCTCGCCCATCACCATGTAGCCGGGCACGAGCTGGTTGATCTTTGCGGCCACGCCCTGGTGGTCGACGCCGATCATGGTGGGCACGTCATGCCCCATGGCATTCATCGTGTGGTGCGACTTGTGGCAGTGGAAGGCCCAGTCGCCCAGGTCCGTGGCCGTGAATTCCACGGCGCGCATCTGGCCCACGGCCACGTCCGTCGTCACTTCGGGCCAGCGCGACTCAGGGCGCGTCCAGCCGCCATCCGTGCCCGTCACCTCGAATTCATGGCCATGCATGTGGATCGGGTGGTTCGTCATGGTCAGATTGCCCACGCGCACGCGCACCTTGTCGCCCTGGCGCACGACCATGGGGTCGATGCCGGGGAAGACGCGGCTGTTGAACGTGAACAGGTTGAAATCCGTCATGGTCATGATCTTCGGCGTGTAGCTGCCCGGATCGATGTCGTAGTTGCTGAGCAAGAAGACGAAATCGCGGTCCACCTTCATGAAGTTCGGGTCTTTCGGATGCGTCACCCAGAAACCCATCATGCCCATGGCCATCTGCGTCATTTCATCGGCATGCGGGTGGTACATGAAGGTGCCGGGCCGCTTGGCGACGAATTCATAGACGAAGGTCTTGCCCGGAGCGATGCCGGGCTGGGTCAGGCCCGTGACGCCATCCATGCCGTTGGGCAAGCGCTGGCCATGCCAGTGCACACTGGTGTGCTCCGGCAATTTATTGGTGACAAAGATACGCACGCGGTCGCCCTCCACCACTTCGATGGTGGGCCCTGGCGACTGGCCGTTGTAGCCCCATAGATTCGCCATCATGCCGGGCGCCAGTTCGCGCACGACGGGTTCGGCCACCAGATGGAATTCCTTGACGTTGTTGTTCATGCGCCAAGGCAAGGACCAGCCATTCAGGGTGACGACGGGGTTGTATGGACGCCCGTTCGGCGGCGGTGGCGGCGCCTTGGTGTCGGCGCCAGCCATGCTGACGGCTTCCGGCAACGATGCCGCACCGACTCTGCTGACAGCGGCGGCACTCAGGGCGACAGCGCCCGCGTTCATGAAAAAGTTTCTACGTGTAATCATCATTATTCCTTGTTGGCTGGGCCGCTGCCATTGATGGCGCCTTGCAGTTCGGTTTGCGCAATCCAGAAATCGCGCTGGGTCTCGATGGCGCTGTTGACGCTGGCAACCTGTTCGCGCGCATCGGCCAGCAGTTCGAACACGCTGGCCAGCATGCCGTTGTAACGCAGCAATACTTCATGCGAGATCGTCTTGCGCAGCGGCACAACTTCATCGCGGTAGTGGCGCGCCAGGTCATAGGCCGTGCGGTAGCTCGAATAAGCCTCGCGCACCTCCGAGCGGGCCCGTACGGCCGTGCCCGCCGTGCGCTGCAGCGACTGCTCGTACAACGCTTGCGCCTTGGCATTGCGCGCCGAGCCCCAGTCGAACAGGGGCAATTCCAGCGAGACTTCATAGCCATTTTCGCGCGGCGCCTCGCTGCTGCTCTTGTTGGTATAACCCACGTCGAGCACGTTGACGAATCCCGTCACCTTGGCCAGGCCCAGCGCGTCGGCCGTGGCATGCGCGTCGAGTTTGCTCATCTGCACGTCGAGCCGCTGCTCCATCGCCTGCGCCTCGATATTGCCCGCCTCGGCTGGCTTGGCTGGCAAATCGGGCAAGCGCGACGGCAAGGTGAAGGCCGTTTGCTTGCCCCACAGGCCCAGCAAGCGCGTCAGGTGCTCGCGCGTGGCCGTGGCCTGGTGACGCGCGCGGGCCAGGTCGCCGACGGCGTCCGCATAAAACACTTGCTGGCGCGCCTGGTCGAGGCGGCTCCAGTTGCCCGCCTGCTGCAAGCGAGTGGCCAGTTCGGCGCCCGCCTCGGCCGACAGCAGCGCCCGCTGCATGAAAGCTTCCGTCTGTACGGCGGCCACGGCATTGAAGTAGGCGCGGCGCGTGTCCGACGCCAGTTGCACGGCGCTATTGGCGGCCTGCAGCTTGGCTTGCTCGAAACGGCCCTTCTCGATGTTGACGCGCATCGGCATGGTCAGCAGGCCGGCCAGGTCGAAGCTGACGCCGCGGTCGATTTCATTGCCATGGCTGCCATGCGAGCGGCCGAACGACAGGCCGGGATTGCGCAAGCGCCCCGCCTGCACCAGATCCGCTTCGGACGCGCCCAGTTCGGCCAGCGCCACCTTCATGCCGTGGTTGTTCATCAGGGCGATGCGCACGGCGCTGTCGGCATCCAGAGGCTGGGCCAGCAGGGCAGCCAATTTTTCCTCGCCGCCCTTGTCGGCCAGCGCCGCGGGAGCGCCCGTGCGGGCGCCGGCCAGCGCGGACACCGCCTGCATGCCGCCATCCTGGCTGAAGCTGGCGCAGCCACTGAGCAGCAAGATTGCCGCCAGCGCCAGCGGCGTCAGGCAAGTTGATTTTGTGAAGCGGGCCATGTCAGTGTCCTTCATGCTGGTGTTGCGGGGCGGGCTGGCCATCCGGCTTGGGACCCGGCTTATCCATCGGCATCGTGTGGCCCTTCATGGCATGGCCATCCATCTTGTGGCCGTCCATCTTCATCATGCCCATGTGGCCGCCGGCCTTGCCGACTTTCTCGTTGACGGCGCGCCAGGCCTGGTCGGGCGTGGCGTCGCCCTCGGCGGCGGGACGGTAGCCGAGGAAGGCGGAGCGGTAAGTGGTGGCCGGCACGGATGCCTGCGCCTCTTGCGGGGCGGACGGGGATTGCGCTGCGGCGGCCAGCGGCAGTACAGCCAGCGCAAGGCTGAACAGGTGTTTCATGGTATTCCTTGAATGACAGGGTGTGGCGCGGCGGGCGCGCGACTGGAACGCTGGCGCGGCCGGTGCAAGGCTCAAGATGCTGGGACGTGCGACGGCGGCACCGCCAGGTTCAACGGGCGGTCAGGCGGAGCGCGTGCTTCTCGGGGGACGTTCGGGACCAGGCGGGATATGCCCGGCGAACAGGGAATCGGGCGCCAGCGCGGGAGGCGGCGCGCGCAGGGTCAAGGCGTGCAAGGCTGGCATGCCGGGCGGCGCCGTGGCGCCCACCGTACACGCGCCATGGTTGCTGCAATCGTGGCCGTGGTGCGTGGCGCCGCCATCGTCCATGGCCATTTTCATCGGCGGGTCCTGCATGTGCATGCCGGCCATGTCGCCCATGTCATGGCACTGGGGTGCCTGCATGGCCTCGACGGCAACCGTGACGGCGACCGCCAGCTCGTCCACGCAGCAGCTGCGCATGGCCGACGCAAAGCCCTGCATGGGCAGCGTGACGGCCAGCAGCCAGAGCAGCGAGCGGGCGAGAAAGCGGAAAAAGGCACGGTTCATGGCGCCACTATAAACCTTCCCACATAAGGAAGGTCAAGCCCCTATTTGCGCCGGTAGCCGTGCGTTAGCCAGATGACATAGATGCCGTAGTAGCCCTGCCCTTCGAAGATGGCCTGGCCATCGGCAAAAGACACTTTTTGCACTTCATTGACGGTGAAATACGCGCGGGCATCCGCCGCCTCGACATCGCCCCAGTAGCGTGCACGCAGGGGCCGGTAGCCGCTGGCGCGCCCGATCGCGTCCATCAAATCGCTGATCATGAAGTCGTACAGCATTTCGGCCAGCAGCGGCCGGTGGCCCGCCAGCATGGCCGTGATGTCGGGGTAGCCGGCCTGCATCAGCTCGGGCAAGTCGCTTTCCTCGTCCTGCAGGTCGTCTTCGCGGCAAGTCTGGATAAAACTGTTGAACGGCTCGTCGAGCAGGCCCGCCAGCGCCGTTTCCGGCACGCTCAGGCGAAATGGGTGCAGCGGCAGCACGCTGTGCTGGCCATAGTTGAGTCCGCGGCATCCGAGGAAGGCCAGCGGGTGTGGCCGCCCATTGACGTCGCAGCGGATACCAAGTTCTTGCTCAAACGTCATCAACATCCAACCCTGCCATGTCCGTTATCCTCGTTGTACCTCATCAGGGCTATATGGTAAGCGCTGGCAGGCAAACGGAACAGGCTCAGATGCAACAGAAAACAGCGTATCAGTTCATGCCGCACGGCCCGCCTGTCAGGCGGGCTCCGTGATGCCCACGCAATTGCGCCCATTTTCCTTGGCCACGTACAGGGCCGCATCGGCGGCGCGCAGCACGGCGTCCGTATTGCCCGCCTCCTGTTCCGACGACACGACGCCCAGCGATACCGTGACAAAGCCCGCGCCGGGAATCACGGCGGCGGCTACCTTGGCGCGCAAGCGCTCGGCCACCTGCATGGCCACGTCGAGGTCGGCATCGGGCAGCAGCATGATGAATTCATCGCCGCCATTGCGGCACAGCACGTCGGCATCGCGCGAACAGGCGCGCATCAGCTGCGCCAGGCGCAGGATGACTTCATCGCCCACGGCATGGCCCCACTGGTCGTTGACTTGCTTGAAATGGTCGATATCGATGGCGATGACGGAAAACGGCCGCGCCTGTGCCTGCCACGCATCCAGCGCCGCCGCCATGCCGCGCCGATTCGACAGCCCTGTCAGCGGGTCCGTCTGCACGTCGGTCTTCAACTTGCCGATCTTGTTCTGCAACAGCGCCAGGCCCTTCAGCAGGGCTTTCTTGATTTGCGCCGCCTCCACGTACCAGGAGCGGATGGCGGCGATGTGCTCGGCAGTGCCGGGCGCATCCATGCGCCGCGCGCCCTCGGCCAGCTGCACCAGGGGCCGCGAAATCAGGCTGGCCAGCCACCAGATGAATGGCAGGCTCAGCAAGGCGATCGGCAGGGAATGCCATACCGTGTTGGCCATCAGCTGGTTCAGCGGGGCCAGGGTCATGGCCGTGGGGCGCTGCGCCACGATGCCCCAGCCCGTCGACGGCATGATGGCGTAGCCGGCCAGCATGTCCACGCCCAGGCTGTTGTGCATGCGCCGGTTGCCGCCGCCCTGCTGCGCGATGATGGCGTCGATGACTTCATTGCTGCCGGCCACGTCGCCCAGGCGCTCGGGGTCCGGGTGGTACAGCAGGCGCCGGCTCTGGTCAACCACGTACAGGTAGGAACCGTCGCGGTAGTAATGCTGACCCAGCATGGTGTACAGGATATTTTTCTGTTTCAGGTAGATGCTGCCGCCCACATAGCCGAGGTAGCGGCCATCCTTGCCCAGGATGGGATGCGAAATGAAGACCACCAGGTTGCCGGCCGAGGAGACGTACGGCTGCGTCACCAGCGGGCGCCGTTCGCGCAGCGCCTGCACGGCACCGGCCGAATCGAGCGTGCGATTCTTCAAGGCCAGGGTTTCCGGCGACACGCCCAGCACCTTGCCCTGGGCATCGACGATGAGCACGGAATTGAAGCTGTTCGTTTGCAGGCGCAGGCGCTGCGCCTCGTCCGTCAGCCAGTGCTCGTCGCCCATGCGCGATGGCAGGCTGCCGGCGCTGTAGGCCAGTTGCTGGCGCGCCGACTGCAGGAAATCCTCGGCCGTGCTGGCCAGTTTGCTGGCGTAGGCGTGGTTCGCTTCCAGCGTGGTATCGATCAGCAACTGGCGCTGCACGCTGTAGCTGGCATAGAAGGTATTGGCCAGGGACACCAGGGCGCTGGCGAAGGCCACGAGCACGATCAAACGGCGCAAATTCATGCGCAGAACAGGTTTAGTCCACATGGGTCGGCAAAAAATCGGAAAGTATTGCGCTAAAGAAAGGGCGCATTATACCGAGACACCCGTGCCAATATTGAAATGTTGGCATCCATGGTCAAAGAATGTGTACAAGCGGCAACGCAGAGCGCTGCCGCCTTGATATGCGTCAAGCGTGGATGGCGTGCTTGCGGACCCAGTCCGTGTAGCGCTGCATCCAGCCCTGGAAGAAACCGAGGCTGGCCGGGCCGATGCCGCCATGCTCGTCGAACAGGCCTTCCTTGGCCTGGATGAACATTTCCGGTTGTCCCAATAGCGGCACGTCCAGGTAAGCGAGCACATTGCGCAAATGCTGCTGCGCCAGCGCCGTGCCCGTGGCGCCCACGGAAACGCCGAGCACTGCACCCGGCTTGCCGCCCCACACGCTCTGACCATACGGACGCGAGCCGTGGTCGAGGGCGTTTTTCAGCACGCCGGGGATCGAGCGGTTGTATTCGGGGGTGAGGAAGAGCAAAGCTTGCGAAGCAGAAATATCCGACTTCAGACGCAGCACCTGCTCGGACTGGGCGCCATCGTCATCCTGGTTGTACAACGGCAAGTCGCCAATTTCGATGTGCTTGAAGGAAAACTCGGGCGGCGCCAGCTTGACGAGCGCATCAGCCAGTTTGCGGTTGAAGGAATCCTTGCGCAGGCTGCCGACGATGATAGCAACGTTATATTGACTCATATAAATCCCCGATGATGATTAAAAAGAAGCCCCGGAGTGGAGTTCACACCGGGGCTATCTTGCCACACAATCATCGGTTTTGCGCTGCTTAGCGTGCGCCGCCAGCCAGGCCTCGATACTCGCGGTAATAGCGTCCGCCCAGGTTGGTCAGCACCTCATAGCCGATGGTATTGGCCATGGCTGCCACCGCGTCGACCGGATGTTCGGCGCAGATCAGGTCGACCAGGCTGCCCGGCGCGACGCGGTCGCCGGCGATGGCACTCACGTCGAGCGTGATGGAATCCATCGAGATGGCGCCGATCTGCGGCACTTTCACGCCGTCGACGATGGCCAGGCCCTGGTTGCTCATGCTGCGCAGCCAGCCATCGGCGTAGCCGACGGAAACAGTGGCCACCTGGCGCGGCTCGCTGGCCGTGTAGCGGCGGCTGTAGCCCACGTGGTCGCCGGCGGCAATCGTGCGCGTCTGCATGACCTTGCCTTGCAGGCGCACCACGGAGCGCAGGGGATTCGGTTCGCCGCCCTGCGGCCCGATGCCATACAGGGCCGCACCGGGACGCACCAGGTCGAAGTGGAAATCGGGGGATAAAAAGATGCCCGAGGAATTGGCCAGGCTGGCGCGATACTGCGGCAGACGGGCGCGGATAGCGATGAAACGGGCCAGCTGCTCGCCATTCATGGGGTTGCTGCGCTCGTCGGCGCAAGCCAGGTGGCTCATGATGTAGCGCACCTTGATGCCGTCGAGAAAATGCGGGTCCAGCAGCCAGGCGTCGATTTCCTGCGGCGACAGGCCCATGCGCGACATACCCGTGTCGACCTGCACGATGGCGTCCAGTGTGGTGCCCAGCGCCTTCGCATGCGCGCGCCAGCCGGCCACCTGGGGCTCGCTGTTGAGCACTGGCGTCAAGCCATGGGCCGTGAATTCGCCTTCCGTGCCGACGGGCGGGCCGTGCAGCACGAAGATGTCCGCATCCGGCGCCACATGCGGGCGCAGGCTGATACCCTCTTCCAGGTGGGCCACGAAGAAATGGCGGCAACCTTCTTCATACAGGGCCGCGCCCACTTGCGCGGCGCCGAGGCCATACGCGTCGGACTTCACGACGGCCGAGCAGGCGGCAGGATGCGCCTTGTCGCGCAACAAGCGGTAGTTGGCGCGCACGGCGTCGAGGTCCACCGTCAGGATGGCGCCGCTACGTTCCTTTGGAGGCATGCTGGCCCCCATCTCAGGCCACCGCGTGTTGCAGTTTGCCATTGCCCTGTGCGCCGCTGTAGCGGCTGACGGACAGGTCGTCGGCCAGGATGGCCGGCTTTTTCGACGACATCAGGTCGGCCAGCAATTGCGCCGAACCGCAGGACATGGTCCAGCCCAGGGTGCCGTGGCCCGTATTGAGGAACAGGTTGCGCAGCGGCGTGCGGCCGACGATCGGCGTGCCGTCCGGCGTCATCGGACGCAAGCCCGTCCAGAACGTGGCTTCGGCCGTGTTGCCGCCGCCTGGGAACAGGTCGTTGACGACCATTTCCAGGGTTTCGCGGCGGCGCGGGTTCAGGTTCAGGTTGTAGCCGGCGATTTCCGCCATGCCGCCCACGCGGATGCGGTCGTCGAAACGCGTCACGGCGATCTTGTACGTTTCATCGAGGATGGTCGACACGGGCGCCTTGGCCGCGTTGACGATAGGCACGGTGATCGAATAGCCCTTCAGCGGATACACGGGGATGTCGAGCAGCGGCTTCATGAAGCCCGTCGAATAGGAACCGAGCGCCACGACGTAGGAGTCGGCCTTGACGATTTCCGCGCCACATTGCACGCCAGCGATTTCATCGCCCTGCGTCAGCAATGCATCGATGGCGACGCCATAGCGGAACTTCACGCCCAGCGCCACGGCCATTTCGGACAGGCGAGTGGTAAACAGCTGGCAATCGCCCGTTTCATCGTTGGGCAGGCGCAAGCCGCCGAACAGTTTATCCTTGACCGCTTCGAGGGCCGGTTCAGCGCGCGACAGCTCGTTGCGCTGCAACACTTCATACGGCACGCCCGCGTCTTTCAACACTTCGATATCCTTGGCGGCGTCGTTGTATTGCTTTTCGGTGCGGAACAATTGCATCGTGCCTTGCTGGCGGCCTTCATACGTGATGCCGGCCTCGGCGCGCAGCACCTTGAAGCAATCGCGGCTGTATTCGGCCAGTCGCACCATGCGTTCCTTGTTCACCGCATACGCTTCCGGTGTGCAATTACGCAACATCTGCCACATCCATTTGAGCTGGGCGGCGCTGCCGTCGAGCGAGATGGCCAGCGGTGCGTGGCGCTGCATCATCCACTTCACGGCTTTCAGGGGAATGCCGGGCGCAGCCCATGGCGAAGCGTAGCCGGGCGAGATTTGCCCCGCATTCGCGAAGCTGGTTTCCAGTGCCGGGCCCGGCTGGCGGTCGATGACGGTCACCTCATGTCCTGCCTTGGCCAGATAGTAAGCACTGGTGACGCCGATGACGCCGCTACCCAGAATCACGATACGCATAGTTTCCTCATTATATTTTTTAGGCTGACGCCAGATTAACCGCTATCATATTGGGAAAGAGCCAGTATTTGTTCACGTATAAATCGAGATATTCAGCAATAAATCATGAGAATCCTTAAAGAATCGGCACGTGGCCTCGACAAGCTGGATCGCCACATCCTGCGCATCCTGCAACAGGATGGCCGCATCTCGATGAAAGACCTGGGCGAACAGGTGGGATTGTCCATCACGCCCTGCATCGAGCGGGTCAAGCGCATGGAGCGCGACGGCGTCATCACGGGCTACCATGCCAAGGTGAACCCGGCCGCGCTGGGCGCCAAGCTGCTCGTCTTTGTGGAGATTACGCTGAATCAAAAATCCGCGTCCGCCTTCGAGCAATTCCGCCGCGAAGTGCTGCAAATTCCCGAGGTACAGGAATGCCACCTGGTGTCGGGCGACTTCGATTACCTGATCAAGGCGCGCATCCATGAAATGGCCGAGTACCGCAAGCTGCTGGGCGACATGCTGCTGCAGCTGCCCGGCGCCGCGCAATCGAAAAGCTATGTGGTGATGGAAGAAATCAAGGAAACCCTGGCGCTGTCGACCGACGTGCTGCAAAATCGGTGAAGGTACCGCCTGCCGGTACCGACAGCATCAAATTTTGCACCTTTGTATAATCTTGTAGCACATTCGCGGCGACACAAGCACACTCCTGTCCTGACATCACGCCCGTCCCCTCTGAGATTGGAAGCAGTGATGCACACTGGGAGTCCGTATGAACACATTGATAAAACTGGCAGCTTCCTGCCTCGCGGGCCTGGCCGTGGCCATGTGCACCGCCAGTGAATACAAGGTCAACCGCGCGCCGGACAATGGCGCCATCTATCAAAACATCAAGGTGGGCAAGACCACCCGCCTCGACCTCGACGCTGCCCTGGGCAACGCCACCGTCGTCAGCTTCGATCCCGGCTATGAGGTCTGGGTCTACAAGAACCAGCTGCAAGCACCCAAGATGACGCGCCTGATCCCCCTGCTGGGCGAAAAGGGCACGCGCGAAGTGGCCGTCATGTTCGACCAGGCGGGCATCGTGAGGAAATTCCGGATACACGAGCCGCGCAAGTAAACACCTGCTCCCCTGAATAAACGGCTCAGGCCGGGCATGGTGCGGCAACGGCGCCCAGGGCAAGCCTGCGCGCGCCGGCATCGATTGCCTTTGGACTGCCCGCCCCATCGCGCTCGTCGCCGAGCCTGAACGTACCGACCAGCTCCGCCATCTGGATGGCCTGCTCCTTCAACTGCTCGGCGGCGGCCGCCGTCTGCTCCACCATCGCCGCATTCTCCTGTGTCATGCGATCAAGCTGGCTCACCACCACATTGACCTGGCCGATCCCATCACTCTGCTCCCTGGCCGAAGTGCTGATTTCGCCTATCATGGCCATGACATGGCCGACACTGTCGACGATTTCATCCATCGTCACGCCGGCATCCTGCACCAGGCGGCTGCCCGACGCCACGCTGGCCACGGAGGCGTCGATCAGCACCTTGATTTCCTTGGCCGCGACGGCACTGCGCTGCGCCAGGTTACGCACCTCGCTGGCCACTACGGCAAAGCCCCGTCCCTCCTCCCCCGCGCGCGCCGCCTCGACGGCCGCGTTCAAGGCCAGGATATTGGTCTGGAAGGCAATGCCGTCAATGGTGCCAAGAATATCGGCAATGCGCTGGGAACCCGCATTGATCGCATTCATGGTCTGCACCACCCGGGCAACGACATCGGCACCCCGGCTGGCGACCCGCGAGGCGGAGTTGGCCAGCTCGGTAGCTTTCCTGGCCGCGTTGGCCGTATTGCCGACAGCACCAGTCAATTCCTCCATCGAGGCCGACGTTTGCTCCAGGCTGGACGCCTGCTCCTCCGTACGCATGCTCAGGCTGGTATTGGCCATGGCGATTTCCACTGCCCCCGTGGACATCGCCTGCGACGCTTCGCGCACCTGGCCCACCATCGTCGCCAGGGCTGTTTGCATGGCCACCAGCGAGGCCATGACACTGCCGCCCGGCGCCTGCACTTGCTCGCCTGCATGGCTCAAATCCCCTCCGGCAACTTTTTGAGCCGCCGCGCCCAGCAGCGCCGGTTCGCTACCCAAGGAACGGAATAAGGTGCGCACGATCCACAGCCCGGCGCCGCCGGCCGCCATGAAAGCGAGCAGGCAAACGCCGACGAGCAGATTGCGCTGGGCGGCAAACGCCTGCTTACCCGTCAGCAAGCGCGCCTCGGCCCTGGCCGCGGCATAACGCGCGTACTCATTGGTCGTCCTTTCCAGGCGCATCAGCAATGGCTGGCATTCGCGGTTCAACTTGTCGATGGCGGCAGACTTCTGACCAGTCAGCGCCAAATCGACGATGGACAACGCCACCGGCCCATACAGGGCTTCCACCGCTTCCATTTCCCGTATCAGTCTGGTCGCTGTCTCGGTGATCTGGGCCGATTGCGCAGCGCTGCGCTGCAATTGCCGCAACTGCGCCTGCACCCGGGCGTGGGCTTCGGCGACACGCTCCTTTTCCTGCGCGATATCTTGTGCATTCACAAACAGCAGCAAATTGCGTGCGGCGATGGCCCGGCTATCAACCGCCTCCTGCAATTTGGCAACCAGGACGGAACGGGCATTCGTTTCGGACAAATAGGAATCGAAACGCGCATTCGCATCCAGCAGCGAGGTGATGGAAATGCCGGAAACGGCCAGCACCATCAGCGCCAGTCCGGCAAAGGCGATGGCCAATTTGCCCTTGATCGTACGGATATTCATATCATTTCCCCTGTGAATGGTATAGCCACGGCGGCCTGCGCACTTGCACGCGCATCTTCTTGCTTGCATTTCTTGAGGTACGGCGCCTAAGCTGGCGCTGCGTCGGGAAAAAAGACCACGCAATCCTTGCCGGACAGTTTCGCGCTGTACAGCGCCTCATCGGCCCTGCGGAAACTGTCCGCCACGGCATTTCCCTGCATGCGCGCGATACCGACACTGATCGTCACGCCCCGCCTGACAGCCGTCGAGCGCCGCACCGTGTCCAGCAGCTGATCCGCAATGTAGGCCACGCACGCCAGGTCGGCATCGATCAGCATGGCGAATTCCTCGCCGCCGATCCGCCCGTGCGGACAACCTGCCGCCGACGCGGCAATAATCTGGCCCAGCTCCCGCAGGACGATATCGCCGGTATCATGTCCAAATTCATCGTTAATCCTCTTGAAATCATCGACATCGGCCATTAACAGGTATGCAGGCGACGACTTGCCATCTCTCATTGCCGCATGCAGCGCATCGAGAAAACAGCGGCGATTGGGTATGCCAGTCAAATAATCGCGGTAAGCCATGTCTTCCAGGCGCGCCGTGGCGACATGGTGCATATAGCGCAGGCGAAAAAAACAGCTGCTGAAAAGCAGGCCGATCAACACCCCCGCCGCCGCATACATTACCGACCATTCGCCGCTGGCCAGCAACGCCTGCTCGAAACCGCCCAGCCCCAGTAAAAACCACACAACCAGTATCAGCACCAGATACGTCAATGGATCACTGGCGATGGCCGAAATGGAAACCGTCATCAAGACTCCGAGTGGAAACATCCAGTACCCGCTAATGCCGCTTGCCGACATGAGCACGCGAAAGCCGGCACAGGAAAAAATGGCAGTCACCAGGCCGCCAATATTCAGATACCGTAAATTTCCTGCCCTGCAGCTGATCACAATTCCAAGCAAGACTCCGGCTACACAAATAAAATATTCCTGACCCACCGCATAAGATAATCTGCCAGCCAGGAAATATGACGCGAGCATGCCAATAAAGGCCATGCATTGCAATGCCAGACTCGGCGTCTTCAATTCCAGATAAAAGTATCGCTGCTGCGATAAATCATACGCACCGGCATGAGGCACCCTGCATATTTCCGCCATTTTTTTGTGTAATGCACGCATCTCCGCTCCCACATCGCCATTATTTAAAAAATACTTACCGCTTAAGCAAGGGTGCGTTTTTTGTAAATTTTATTTTACTAATATTTCTTTATTCGCCATGCAATCATGATATTTCCACTTGGAAATCTAACCACGACACGGTACATTTATACTGAAGCAAGCGATACTACACTTTGGTTCTATTGATAGCGGCACGCGAAATCCGTAGCATCTCGCTCGGCAACTTCAACCAAATCGTCTCACTGATGGAGATAACAGCAATGTTGCTATTTAGGGAATGTGGGGAAATTATTTTCAAAAGAAATTACTGGCTTCTCATTACCCATATTGTCTTTTTAATAGCAATCAGTGTCTTGGGATTTGCGGCGCATGTCGGGGCGCAAGGAAGGGAGACGATAGATGCCGCGCAGCCGACGAGCTTAGGTTTGCTCCGGCACTACCAGGCACTGGAAGACAGCAGCTGTGAACAGCCAGTCGATGCCGTCAGGCATAGCCCGCACTGGATCTCCGTGACGGGGGACCCGCCCAACGTCGGCCTCGCTGGCGCTTGCCGGTGGATCAGGTTCAACCTCGACAATTCTGGCCCGCAGCCGGCGCAGGTGACGGTTGACCTGGGCACACCCTTGCAGGATTTTGTAGACTGGCATGTGCTTGACAGGGCCGATGGACGCCTCATGACGAGCATCCATAGCGGCGACCGGCGCAATTTCAACTTCCGCTACCAACAGTCCTGGACCTTGTCATTACCGCTGGCCATCGCTGCAGGACAAAAGCTGGCAGTGTATGCCAGGCTTGCCAGCCTGGACGGCTTTCAGGAACCGCTTGCCCTTACCGTGCAGGCCAGCGATACGTTTTTCCTGCAGAAATCCAAGGAAAAACTCTTGATGGGAATGTATTTTGGCTGCCTGCTGGCCTTCTGCATTTACAGCATCTTTCTTTTTATTTCCACCAAAGACAATATTCATATCATCTACGCGGCATTTCTCGCCCTGCTGAGTTCCACCACATTCTTCTATTATGGCGCCAGCGCTGAATTTCTCTTTTATAGCAATCCAGAATTCAATAATTCACTACTGCCATTCCTCTTTTCACTGTGCATGTTCTTTTTTTTCATTTTCGCCAGATCCTATCTGAAAATGCCGGATCTTCCATCCAACAGTTTCATCACAATCTACAACATCATCACTGTCGCCATTTTACTGGCATCGCCGCTGGCATTCCTGATTGGCTATGCAGCCAGCTATACCATCAATACGATACTCGTGCAGACCAATATACTTGTCCTTCTGATTCTGCTTATTCCTCTATGCCTGAACAAAAATATGAATGCCATTTTTCTATTGATTGCTTTCTTTCCGCTTGGAACAACACTTTCCTTAAAACTACTTAGCCTGGATAACTTCATTACCTCCCAGCATCTGTTTGAACATAATTTCCATATGGCGGAAAGCACGATTTTTTCCGTGATCGCCTTAAGTTTTTCCATCGCTTACTCCATGAAAATCATGCGGCAGGCGATGCAGGAGGCTAGCTCGCGCGAAATGACATCCATGATCGCGCTGCAAGACAACGAGCTCAAACTGATGCACCTGTCGCGCGTCACCCTGGCCGGCGAATTGAGCGGCGCCATCGCCCATGAACTGAGCCAGCCGCTCACTTCCATCCTGGGCAATGCCCAGGCCGCGGAATTCATGATCAGGAACCGGCACTTCAATGAACCCGCACAACTGGCGATCATCCGCGACATCATCGATCAGACCAAGCGGGCTGCCACGGTGCTCACGAAAATCAGGAAACTGCTGTATCCCGGCAAGAAGTGCACGGAACGTATACGCGTCAATGACGTACTGGCCAGCGTACGACAATTCATGCGGCACGACCTGGCGCTCAAAAATATTCGCTTGACGGAATATTGCGACCACGAAATGCATGTCAGCGGAGACCTGGTGCAGATTCAGCAAGTCCTCATCAATCTGTTGGCCAATGCAATCGACGCGGTCAAGGACTTGCCCGACGAGCGCAAGTGCATCTACCTGTCGGTGCGCCACTATCTGGGCAAATATGCCTTGTTTACCGTCAGCGATACGGGGGTCGGCTTGCCGCCCGACCATCACGACAGGATATTCGATGCTTTCTATAGCACCAAGGAAGGCGGCATGGGCCTGGGCATGAATATTTGCAAGAAAATTATCGCTGCCCACTATGGCGAAATCTGGGCCCGCTCCGCCTATCCCTTCGGCTCCACCATTGAATTCACCATACCCATTGATGAATAACACCAGTGCCGCAGCGCCCTGCGTTTTCCTCGTCGACGATGACCCGTTCATCCTGCGCGCACTGGAAAGAATTCTTTCCTGTACCAGCCACCAGGTACAGTCCTTCTCTTCCGCTGAAGCGTTTCTGGCCGAGGCCGACCTGCAGCAGGCGGGCTGCCTCGTCCTGGACCTGTCCATGCCCGCCATGTCCGGTCCCCTGCTCCAGGAACACCTGCTGCATTGCGAATCGCTGCTGCCGGTGATTTTTTTAACAGGCAATGGCGACGTGGCCAGCAGCGTCAAGGCCATGAAGCTGGGGGCGGTTGATTTCCTGACCAAGCCCGTCGACGCCCTGCGCCTGTTCGATGCCGTGACACTGGCGCTCAAGCTGAATGGCAGGCTCACCGCGGACCGGGCGCTGCTGCGTTCCATCGAACTGCGCCTGGGCAGGCTGACGAAACGCGAACACCAGGTCATGGAGCTGGTGGTCGCTGGCCGGCTGAACAAGCAAATCGCGGCGGAACTGGGAACGGTGGAACATACGGTCAAATTGCACCGCGCCAGCGTCATGCGCAAGATGCAGGCCGACTCTTTCTCCGACCTGATGACAACGATCAATACCCTGCGCCTGCTCAAGCCGCAAGCCAGCGGACGCTGATCAGGGCGAGTCTGGTGGGCCTGCCATGCCAAGCCCGCCCTGGCGGACGCCCGGCGGCGTCCTCTTGTTCTACACTGGCGTTTTATTCTCCGGTGCCCCCATGCTATTACCCGCACGCCTCGCCCATATTTCGACAGACAAGGACTGGCAACACGACACGCCTTACCCGCCTCTCGGCTTCACCCCCTTTTCCGAAGGCGCACTGGGCAATGGCGACACCTTCGGCCTGTACTGGCCCATCGGCCGCGAAGCGGCGGAACCGATCGTCGTCGAGACGTGGCACGACGAGTGGCGCATCCAGCCGCACTTTTCCAGCCTGACGACGTTCTTGCAAGCCTGCGCGGCAGCGGAAGACGAATATGTCGGCGCGCCATCGCTGGCCGACGACCCAGCTTCGCCGCGCGCCGCCTATCTGGAGGCCAAGGAATTGATTGCGCAGCGCAACCCGGATGCGGCCATCGCGCTGCTGGAAGCGGCGCTGGCCCTCTTGCCCGAATACACGGATGCGCTGGTGCTGCTGCATGGCCAGTATGTGCGCGCGGGAAGAATCGGTGAAGCCGTCAAGGTGGCCATCCAGGCGATCATTTCGCCGCCGTCATTTGGCGGCCCGCCATTCAAGGCCTTGCAATGGCTGCGCACGCAGGCGGTGCCGGCGGGGGAAATCGACCCCATCTGGCGCGCCTGCGGGCAGCTGTCGTTCAACTTTGGCGGCAGCAAGGAAAATGCCGATTACCCCGTGCTGCTGGCCGCCATCGCCACCTACCTGGAGCAAGGCAACCATGTTGGCGCCTCGACCCTGATGCAGACCTACGCCGAACTGATGAGCGCGGAAACAGTCTCCTTCCAGGAGCGCTACGCCTTCGAGCCTGCCGCCTTCCTTGCGCGGCAAATCGCCGTCAGCGCGAAGCTGCCGCAGGGCTGCCGCGACCCGGCGGCGCTATGGTCAAGCGAGCTGGCCTAGCTGCTGCCGGAACAGCTTGCGATACGCCGATGGCGACGTCTGCAAGCTGGCCCGGAAATGCTGGCGCAGCGACAGGGCCGTGCCGAAGCCGGCCTCTTGCGCCACGATATCGATCGATGCCGCGCTTTTCTCCAGCAAGCCTTGCGCATGCGCCAGGCGCTGGTTCAGCAGCCACTGCTTGAACGAGGTGCCCATGGCCTGGCGGAAGTGACGCGTAAAGTTGCGCCGGCTCATGGCGGCCTGTTCGGCCAGCGCATCGATGCTGTGCGCCTTCCCCAAATCGGCTGTCACGCTGGCCAATACCTCGGCAAAACGCCCTTCGCTGCCGGACACGGGCAGCGGACGCGCGATGAATTGCGCCTGCCCGCCCTGGCGGTGCGGCGCCACCAGCAGCCGGCGCGCCACCCGGTTGGCCACCTCGGCGCCCGCCAACTGGCGCAGCAGGTACAGGCAGCAATCGAGGCCGGCCGCCACGCCGGCCGACGTCAGCACGCCGCCATCATCCACATACAGCACTTCCCGGTCCACCCTGACCTTGGGATAACGGGCCGCCAGCCGGTCCGCCATGCCCCAGTGCGTGGCTGCGCTCTTGCCATCCAACAAGCCTGCCTGTGCCAGGGGAAACGCGCCCAGGCACAGGCCCACCATGCGCGCCCCGCGCCGGCTGGCCGCCTGCAGCGCCGCGACCAGGGGCGCCGCCGCAGCGCGGCAATCGTCGTGCCAGGCGGGCATGATGACGATATCGGCCCCCTCCAGTCCTTCCAGGCCGAACTCGGGCGTGATGCCGAAGCCGGCCGCCGTGCGCAGGGGTGCGGGATCGGCGGCGCACACGCGCACGTGGAAAGGCGGCAGATCGGCCTCGTCCGTCTGGGCGCCGAACACGAGGCAAGGCACGGACAAGTGGAATGGCGTCATGCCGTCAAAGGCAATCACGGCCACGCGCAAGGGAGAGGCAGAAGCGGGAATAGTAGTCATGGCCCGATTTTATCGCAGATATGCCTTCGGGCCACTTTTTATTGACAGCATACGGGCAGACAATGACGGTATCGGGGAAGCCCTTCCCCGCTCAACCATGCCAGGAGTTATCCATGTCTGCCGCAACATCCACCACCCCGCGCCGCGCCCTGCTCGTCATCGATGTACAAAATGAATACTTCACGGGCGACATGCCCATCGAATATCCGTCCGTCGAAATTTCCCTGCCGAACATCGTCACCGCCATGGCCGCCGCCCGCGCCGCCGGCGTGCCCGTGATCGTCGTCCAGCACGATGCGCCGGAAGCTTCCCCCATCTTCGCCAGGGGCAGCGACGGCTGGCAGCTGCATCCGCAAGTGGCCGCGTTTGCCGCCGACCACCGCATCAACAAGGTCATGGGCAGCGTCTTTGCGGGCACGGACCTGCGCGCCTGGCTGGAGGGCCACGGCATCGATACCCTGACGGTGATCGGCTACATGACGCACAATTGCGACGCCGCCACCATCTACCACGCCGCGCACGATGGCTTGCAAGTCGAATTCCTGCAGGATGCCACCGGCACCCTGCCCTACGCCAACGCGGGCGGCACGGCCAGCGCCGAGGAAATCCACCGCGTCTTCAGCGCCGTGTTCCACTCCAATTTCGCCGCCGTCGCCAGCACGCAGGACTGGCTCGCTGCCGTGCGCGAGGGCAAGCCGCTGGAAAAGGACAATATTTATCTGTCGAACCAGCGCGCGCGCAAGGCGCAGGCGAACTGACGCCGGCGGGAATGGACGGGTATCATGCGTCCATTCCCAACTTGATGATGCGCAATGCGAAAAATAATACTGCTCGGTTCAAGCGTTGCCGGTCTGTTCCTGCTGGCCACCGCCGCCCTGGTGCTGGCGGGACTCCACGACAAGCTGGCGCCCGCCGACGTGATCGTCGTGCCCGGCAATACGATTGCGCCCGACGGCACGCCCAGCCCCCGCCTGCAGGCACGCCTCGACGTGGCGCTCAATCAATTCCAGGAACACCGGGCGCCGCGCATCCTCGTCAGCGGGGCCACGGGCAAGGAAGGTTTTGACGAGGCCGCTTCCATGGCCCGTTACCTGCAGTCGCGCGGGGTGCCTGCCAGCGCCATCCTTGAGGACAATCAAGGCTGGACCACGGACGCCACGGCCCGCAATGCGGCGGCCCTGATGCGCCAGCATGGCTGGCGCACGGCCATGGTCGCCACGCAATATTTTCACGTGCCCCGCTTCCGGCTGGCGCTGGAGCGCAGCGGCATCGCCGTCAGCGGCAACGTGCACGCGCCCTATTTCGAGCTGCGCGACCTGTATTCCGTTCCCAGGGAAACCGTGGGCTACCTTGTGTATTACGTGAAATCCTGAACATGAAGATACTTGCCTTTGCCGCCAGTTTTGGCCTGGTGGCCGCATGCGCAGTGCCATCGATGGCCGCCGCCGATGCGGAGCCGATTGGCGCTGCTGCAAGCCTGTCTCTGTTTGGCGTGCTGATGCTGGGGCTGTGCATCGCCGCCTTTGGCGCACTGGCGCGGCGTGTGGATGTGGCGCATGGACACTGGCTGTCGGCCTGCGCGGGCGCGCTGTGCGGCGCGGTGCTATATGGCAGTTTCGCGCTGGCATTTGCAACGCAATCGATCACGGCGGGCCTAGCCTATGCCGCCAGCGCCCTGTGCGCCGCCAGCGCGGCCCTGTTGATGCCGGGCCTGCTGAAGCGGGCGGCAAGGCTGATGGCAAGGCCAGGCCAGTAAGCAGTCACTCGCTCCAGTCGCGCGAGCGCTCCACGGCCCGCTGCCATTTGTGCAGCCGCGTCAGGCGTTCGTCGGCCGCCATGGCCGGTTCGAAACGGCGTCCCACCTGCCACTGGGCGGCGATTTCTTCCTGCGATTCCCAGAAACCCACGGCCAGGCCCGCCAGGTAGGCGGCGCCCAGGGCCGTCGTTTCCGTCACCACGGGACGCACCACGGGCACATTCAGGATGTCGGCCTGAAACTGCATCAGCATGTCGTTGCGGGCCGCGCCGCCGTCAACGCGCAGCTCGCTCAAGGCGATGCCCGCGTCATCCTGCATGGCCGACAGCACGTCCACGTTCTGGTAAGCCACGCCCTCGAGCGCCGCGCGCGCGATATGCGCCTTGCCCGTGCCGCGCGTGATGCCGATCAGGGTGCCGCGCGCATACGGGTCCCAGTACGGTGCACCGAGGCCAGCAAATGCGGGCACGAAGACGAGACCGCCCGAATCGGGCACGCTGGTGGCCAACGCCTCCACTTCGGACGAGTCGCGGATGATGCCGATGCCGTCGCGCATCCATTGCACGGCCGCGCCGGCGATGAAGGCGCTGCCTTCCAGCAAATAATCTGTCTTGTCGCTGCCCGCGCCCAGGCTCCAGCCCACCGTCGTCAGCAGCCGGTTTTTCGATGGCAAGGGGCGCTTGCCCACGTTCATCAGCATGAAGCAGCCCGTGCCGTAGGTATTCTTCGCCATGCCCGGCTTCAGACAGGCCTGGCCAAAGGTGGCCGCCTGCTGGTCGCCCGCGATGCCGGCGATCGGCACGGAGATACCCAGCAAGCCGGTATAGGTGTGCGCCGCCACGCCGCTCGAGGGTACGACATCGGGCAGCAAGGAGGCGGGAATGTCCAGCAGCGCCAGCAGATCCGTATCCCACTGCAGGGTGTGGATATTGAACAGCATGGTGCGCGCCGCGTTGCTCGTGTCCGTCAAGTGGGCGCCGCTCATCTTGTAGATCAGCCAGCTGTCGACGGTGCCGAAGGCCAGCTCTCCCCGCTCGGCGCGCGCGCGGGCGCCGGGAACGTTGTCGAGCAGCCATTTGAGTTTGGTGGCGGAAAAATAGGCGTCCAGCACCAGACCCGTTTTTTGCTGGATCAAGTCCGCCTTGCCCTGCTCGACCAGTTGCTCGCAGTAAGCCGCATTTCTGCGGTCTTGCCAGACGATGGCATTGGCGACGGGTTCGCCCGTGGCGCGCTCCCACAGCACCGTCGTTTCGCGCTGGTTGGTCACGCCAATGGCGGCCACGTCGGAAGCGGCCACGCCGCTGTCGCGCAAGACCTGCTGCAGCACGCCCTCTTGCGACGCCCAGATTTCGCCCGCGTCATGCTCGACCCAGCCAGGCTGGGGGAAAATCTGGCGAAACTCGCGCTGCGCGCTGGCGTGCGGCCGGCCCGCATGGTCGAACAGGATGGCGCGCGAACTGGTGGTGCCCTGATCTAAAGCAAGTATGTATTTGGTCATTGTCTGGTGGTGCGAAAAGCGGGTAAAAACAGGCACGGAGGGTGTTCACTCCGTGCCCTCAGGACAGCGCAGGCAGTTTACCTTACCTTGCCTTCTTTCCAGGCTTGCAGCAGCTTGTCGTAGGCAATCGTTTCACCCTTCGGCTTTTCATTCGCCAGCTTTTTCCATGGGGCGTGCTGGTCCGACAGATACTGGTTCGGATCGACCTTGGGATTGAGCTTGGGCGCGCACGCCTTCATGCCGGCACGTTGCAGGCGCGCCATGACCTGGTCCATTTCCTCGGCCAGATTATCCATGGCGGCTTGCGGCGTTTTTTCCGCCGTGATGGCCGTGGCCACGTTCTTCCACCACAGCTGCGCCAGCTTCGGATAGTCGGGCACGTTGTTGCCCGTCGGCGTCCACGCTACGCGGGCTGGGCTGCGGTAGAACTCGATCAAGCCGCCGTACTCGTTCGCGTGCTTCGTGAAGTAATCGTGGCGGATATCCGAATCGCGGATAAACGTCAGGCCGACGATGGATTTCTTCAGCGACACGGTTTTCGACGTGACGAATTGCGCATACAGCCAGGCGGCGGCCTTGCGGTCGTCCGGCGTGGACTTGAACAGGAACCAGGAACCGACGTCCTGGTAGCCGTTCTGCATGCCCTCTTTCCAGTACGGGCCGTGCGGCGACGGCGCCATGCGCCACTTCGGCGTGCCATCCTTGTTGACCACTGGCAAGCCCGGTTTCGTCATGCCGGCCGTAAACGCCGTGTACCAGAAGATTTGCTGGGCGATTTCACCCTGCGCCGGCACGGGGCCCGATTCCGAGAAATTCATGCCGTTCGCCTGCGGCGGCGCGTATTTCTTCATCCAGTCGATGTATTTCGTCAGCGCAAAGACGGCCGCCGGCGAATTGGTGGCGCCGCCGCGCGACATCGATGCGCCCACGGGCGTGCACTTGTCGGCCGCCACCTTGATGCCCCATTCGTCGACAGGCATGCCGTTCGGAATGCCCTTGTCGGCCGCGCCAGCCATCGACAGCCACGCATCCGTGAAGCGCCAGCCCAGGGATGGGTCTTTCTTGCCGTAATCCATGTGGCCATAGACTTTCTTGCCGTCCAGTTCCTTCACGTCATTCGTGAAGAAGTCGGCGATGTCTTCATACGCGGACCAGTTCTGCGGCACGCCCAGCTCATAGCCATACTTGGCCTTGAACTTGGCTTGCAAATCCTTGCGCGCGAACCAGTCGGCGCGGAACCAGTACAGGTTGGCGAATTGCTGGTCGGGCAGCTGGTACACCTTGCCATCGGGCGCCGTCGTAAAACTGATGCCGATAAAATCCTTCAGGTCCAGGCCCGGATTCGTGAATTCCTTGCCCTTGGCGGCCATGTAGTCGGACAGCGGCTCGACGGCGCCATAGCGGTAGTGCGTGCCGATCAGGTCGGAATCGGAAATCCAGCCGTCATAGATGCTCTTGCCGGACTGCATGGAGGTCTGCAGCTTTTCCACCACGTCGCCTTCCTGGATGATGTCGTGGCGCACCTTGATGCCCGTGATTTCCTCGAATGCCTTGGCCAGGGTCTTCGATTCGTAGACGTGGGTGTCGATGGTTTCCGAGACCACGGAAATTTCCTTGATGCCCTTGGCTTTCAGCTTGGCCGCCGCATCGATGAACCATTTCATTTCAGCAAGCTGTTGTTGCTTGCTCAGGCTGGATGGCTGGAATTCCTTGTCGATCCAGGTTTGCGCCTGCTTGGCGTCCGCCAGGGCCGCATTCGACACGAGCATGGCCGCAGCCGCGAAGACCGTGAACTTCAATTTCATCGTGAATCTCCTTTTATAGTTTTTACCGGCCGCCTGCTGGCGGTACGGCATCCATCAACACCGGCAAGCCGGTCATCCCCAACGCATTACAACCAACAACAAGACAAAACTGATCGCAGCCCCGATGGCTTGCTGCATTTCCGTGAACCCCGCCCACGCCAGATTCACGTAGGCGGCCGTCAACAGCCCGATGAACAAACGGTCGCCGCGCGTGGTCGGCATCGGCAGGAAGCCCTTGCGCTCGATGCTGGGCGAACGGATCTGCCACACCGTCATGCCGGCCAGCATCAAACCGATGCAAATGAAGAAGATGGCCACTTCCGGCGTCCACGCCATCCAGCCGAACAGGCTGGCTGTGCTATCTGTATTTTCCATGTCACACCCTCCCCATCGCGAAACCCTTGGCAATGTAATGCCGCACGAACCAGATCACCAGCGCGCCGGGCACGATGGTCAGCACGCCCGCTGCCGCCAGCACGCCCCAGTCCATGCCGGCCGCCGACACGGTGCGCGTCATGGTGGCGGCAATCGGCTTGGCATTGACGGACGTCAAGGTGCGGGCCAATAACAGTTCCACCCAGCTGAACATGAAGCAGAAGAAGGCCGTCACGCCCACGCCCGACTTGATCATTGGCAAGAAAATGCGGATGAAGAAGCGGGGAAAGCTGTAGCCGTCGATATACGCCGTCTCGTCGATTTCCTTCGGCACCCCGGACATGAAGCCTTCCAGTATCCACACGGCCAGCGGCACGTTGAAGACCATGTGCGCCAAGGCCACTGCCAGGTGCGTATCCATCAGGCCCACCGTCGAATACAGCTGGAAGAATGGCACGAGGAAGACGGCGGGCGGCGTCATGCGGTTGGTCAAGAGCCAGAAGAACAGATGCTTGTCGCCCACGAAGTTATAACGCGAAAAGGCATACGCGGCCGGCAAGGCGACCGTGACCGACATCACCATGTTCAAGGCCACGTAAATCATGGAATTGATGTAGCCGCTGTACCAGGACCGGTCCGTGAAGATCGTGTGGTAGTTGGCGAACGTCAGTTGCTGGGGCCACAGGCTCAGCACGCCGACGATTTCCTCGTTGGTCTTGAGCGACATGTTGAGCATCCAGTAGATGGGCAACAATGACGCCAGCAAAAAGACGGCGAGGATGGCACTGCTCATTTTCTTGTGCATCATTTCTGGTCTCCCGTGCCGACGCGCTGCATCCACGTGTACAGCACAAAGCAGAACAGCAGGATGATGAGGAAATAGATCAGGGAAAACGCGGACGCCGGCCCCAGGTCGAACTGGCCCACGGCCTTTTGCGTCAGGTACTGCGACAAAAAGGTGGTCGCATTGCCCGGCCCGCCGCCCGTCAGCACGAACGGTTCCGTGTAGATCATGAAACTGTCCATGAAGCGCAGCAACACGGCGATCATCAGCACATTGCGCAGTTTCGGCAGCTGGATGTAGCGGAACACGGCCAGACGCGAGGCGCCGTCGATGCGCGCGGCCTGATAGTACGCGTCGGGAATGGCGCGCAAGCCCGCATAGCACAGCAGCACGACCAGGGGCGTCCAGTGCCAGATATCCATCACCATCACCGTCAGCCAGGCGTCGAGCGAATTGCCGTTGTAATTGTAGTCAAAGCCCAGCTGGTTCAGGGTATAGCCCATCAGGCCGATATCGCCGCGGCCAAAGATTTGCCAGATGGTGCCCACCACGTTCCAGGGGATCAGCAAGGGCAGCGCGATCAGCACCAGCGCCAGCGACGCCTTCCAGCCATCGGCCGGCATGCACAGGGCGATCAGAATGCCCAGCGGAATCTGGATCGCCAGCACGGAGCCGGAAAACAGCAGTTGGCGCAGCAAGGCGCTGTGCAGGTCGCCGTCCAGCATGACCATGCGGAACCACTCCGTGCCCACGAAGACCTTTTGCGTGGGGCTCAGAATATCCTGCACGGAATAGTTCACCACCGTCATCAGCGGCAGGATGGCGGAAAAGGCCACGCACAGCAGCACGGGCAGGATCAATAGCCAGGCGCGGCGGTTGTTATCGGTTTTACCGTTATGTATCATAAGGCCACCCGCTTATCGTTGACATAGAACAAGGTGCGTTGCGGCGGAAAGCGCAGCCGCACGGCATCTCCCGCGACGGCATCGATGGCGCGCAGCTTGGCCGCCACCGTCGCGCCACCCAGCTGGAATTCCGCCAGGTAATGCGTACCCATGTTGCGCACGGCCGTGACCGTGGCATCCAGGCAGTGGTCGCCCCCCCCGTCTCCCGGGTACGCCTTGACGCACTCGACGAATTCGGGCCGCACGCCCACCGTGATTTTTCCTTGCGCACCCGACAGCGCCGCGCGCGCGGCTGCGGACACGGCGAGTAGCTGCCCCGCCACGCGCACGCCGCCATCGTCCAAGGTGCAATCGAGCAAGTTCATGCCCGGATTGCCGATGAAATAGCCGACAAAGGTGTGCTCGGGTTCCTCGAACAGGGCTTGCGCGCTGCCCGTCTGCACCACTTCGCCCTGCGTCATGACGACCACCTGGTCGGCAAAGGTCAGCGCTTCCACCTGGTCGTGCGTGACGTAGATCAACGACAATTTCAGTTCGTGGTGGATTTCCTTCAATTTTCTGCGCAACAGCCATTTCAAATGCGGGTCGATCACCGTCAGCGGTTCGTCGAACAGCACGGCCGCCACGTCGGGGCGCACGAGACCGCGTCCCAGCGAAATCTTTTGCTTGGCATCCACGGACAAGCCGCTGGCGCGCAATTTCAGGTCGCCCGTCAATTCCAGCATCTGCGCCACTTGCTGCACGCGCTTTTTCACTTCCGTCTCTTTCCAGCCGCGATTACGCAACGGAAACGCCAGATTGTCGTGCACGGTCATGGTGTCGTAGATCACGGGAAACTGGAACACTTGCGCGATATTCCGCGCCTCGGTCGGCAGCTGCGTCACGTCCTTGCCGTCGAACAGCACCTTGCCATGCGACGGTTTCACCAGGCCGGAAATGATATTGAGCAAGGTCGTCTTGCCGCAGCCGGACGGTCCCAGCAAGGCATACGCGCCGCCGTCATGCCACTCCATGCTCATGGGCCGCAGCGCGTAGTCGCTTGGCGCCGTCGGGTTCGGTTTGTAGGCGTGGGCCAGGTCGACCAGTTCGATGCGCGCCATGTCAAGCTCCTCCCGGTGCAAACAGCAGCCCGCCGTCTTGCGCGAAGATCAGCAAGGCGTGCGGCTGGCAATACACGGTGCAGGCGCTGCCGATCTCCAGGTTGTGCACGCCGCCCAGCTGCGCCACCAGGGCCAGCTCGCCGCGGCGCGCATGCACATAGGTTTCCGAGCCGCTGATTTCCGCCAGGTCCACCAGCGCCGCGATGGGCACGTCGCCATCGGACTGGGGAGACAGATGCAGGCTGTGTGCGCGCACGCCGAGGATCACCTCCGTACTGTCGCCCAGGCGGGCGCGCTGTTCGCCGCTCAGGTGTATCGACAGGCCGTCCGCCGCCTGCGCCACGCCATTCGCATCCACGCGCGCGGGGATCAGGTTGATGGGCGGGTCGCTGAAGGTGCGCGCCACATCGATGGAATTGGGGGCATTGAAAACGTCCAGGGTCGGCCCCTGCTGCAGCAGGCGTCCCTCGTGCAGCACGGCCACGTGGCCGCCCAGCTGCAGCGCTTCCAGCGGCTCCGTGGTCGCGTACACGACCGTCGTGCTGCCGCTGGAAAACAGTTCCGTTAATTCGCGGCGCAATTCCTCGCGCAGCTTATAGTCGAGGTTCACCAATGGCTCGTCGAGCAGCAGCAACGATGCATCCTTGATCAGCGCGCGCCCCAGCGCCGTGCGCTGCTGCTGCCCGCCCGACAGTTCCCCGGGCGTGCGCTGCAGGTACGGCGTGATATGCAGGCGCTCGGCCAGCGCCAGCACTTTCGTCCGTATCTGTTCCTCGGGCACCTTGCGCAAGCGCAAGGGCGAGGCGATATTGTCGTAGACAGTGAAGGCCGGATAGTTGATGAATTGCTGGTACACCATGGCCAGGTTGCGGCGGCTGACGGGCACGCCCGTCACGTCGACGCCATCGGCCGTCACGGTGCCCCCGCTGGGCTTGTCCAGGCCCGCCATCACGCGCATCAGGGTCGTCTTGCCGGCACGCGTGGTGCCCAGCAAGACGTTGATGGCGCCCGGCACCAAGGCCAGCGACATCGGATATAAAAAGTCGTCAGCCCCCTGCTTCCTGCTGATCTTGTCCAGTACCAGTTGCACGCGCTTCTCCTCCAGTGATGGTTTCTTATTCTTCGCCGCACCCTCTGCGGGGCGCGGTCGCCAACGTGTTGTGCTTACGGCAAAGGGTGCTGCAACAGCCAGGCATCGAGCCTCTCCGCCGTCTCGCGCGGCAGGTGCAGACCCAGCTTGGAGCGCCGCCACAGGATGTCGGCCGCGCTGACGGCCCATTCATGGCGCCGCAAATATTCGACTTCCGCCGCGTACAGGCCGGCGGCGATTTCCTCGCCCATGGCCGCCACGTCCGCCCTGCCCTCGAGCAGCACGTGGATGCGCGTGCCGTAGGCGCGCGCATAGCGCGCCACCAGCGCCGCCGGCAGCCACGCATACTCGCGCTGCAAGCCTTGCACGAACTGACCGAACTCGCGCACGGAGCGGTTCTGCGGCACGGTGCCATACACATCGCCGCCGGGCAGGCAAGCCTGCTCCGTCCAGGCCCGCCGCCGCTTGCCCGGCTCGGACACCAGCAACGGCTCCAGCACATCGAGCGCTTCCTCGGCCAGCTTGCGGAAGGTGGTGATCTTGCCGCCGAAAACACTGAGCAGGGGCGCACCTTCCTGGTCCAGTTCGAAGCGGTAATCGCGCGTGACGGCCTTGGCATCGGCCGCCGCGTCTTCCACCAGCGGGCGCACGCCCGCATACGTCCACACCACATCGGCAGGCACAATGGGCTTGCTGAAATAGTAACTGGAAAGCTCGCACAAGTAACGAATTTCCTCGTCGTCGATTTCCACCTTGCCGCTGTCGCCGTGATAGTCGAGGTCGGTGGTGCCGATCAGGGTGAAATCGTGTTCATACGGAATGGCAAACACGATGCGCCCGTCCGGATGCTGGAAGATATACGCGTGATCATGCTCGAACAGGCGCTTGACGACGATATGGCTGCCCTTGATCAGGCGCAAATGCCGGCCCTGTCCGCCGGGCGCCGCCTGCTGCAGGAATTCGGCCGTCCACGGCCCGGCCGCATTGACGACGCTGCGCGCGCGCACCATCGTCTGCCTGCCGCCCGCGTGCTGCAAGGTAGCCAGCCAGGAAGCCCCCTCGCGCGCCAGCGCCGTGCAGCGCGTCTGCGTCAGCACGTGTGCGCCCTTGTCCGCCGCATCGATGGCGTTCAGCACCACCAGGCGCGCATCGTCAACCCAGCCGTCGGAATACACGAAGCCGCGCTTGAACTCGGGTTTTAACGGTTTGCCGGCGGCGTGGCGCGTCAGGTCGATGCCGCTGGAGCCCGGCAGGATTTCCCGCTTCGCCAGCATGTCGTAGAGGAACAGGCCGGCGCGTATCAGCCAGGCGGGGCGCTGGCCCTGCGCATGCGGCATGACGAAGCGCAGCGGCCACATGATGTGCGGCGCCGAGCGCAGCAGCACTTCGCGCTCGATCAGCGCCTTGCGCACGAGGCCGAATTCATAGTATTCGAGGTAGCGCAGGCCGCCATGTATCAGCTTGGTCGATGCGGATGAGGTGTGCGCGGCCAGGTCGTCCTTTTCGCACAGCACTACGGACAAGCCCCGCCCGGCCGCATCGCGCGCGATGCCGGCGCCATTGATGCCGCCGCCCACCACCAGCACATCGCATGCCATCGCTGTCTCCACACCTTGCTGTGCTGCGGTCATCGGGACTCCGTGTATGTCGGGGACACGCTGGCGAGGAAAGACTAGGCATCGCCGGCGACTGTCGTTAAGATCACCATCTGGTAATACGCATGCAATATGAATAAGATACGCCAGAATGCGAACTCATAGCAACATATTTTCATCACTATTTGTTCGTTTCTGTTCGTTTATGATTTTTAAAGAGACAAATCCATGATTTTGAATCCCCGCCAGCGCCGCCTGCTCGAAGTGGTGCGCCAGAAGGTCACCATGTCCGTCGAAGAGCTGGCCCAGCAGCTGGGCGTGACGCCGCAAACCGTGCGCCGCGACGTCAAGCAGATGGAAGAAGCGCGCCTGCTGGCCCGCTACCACGGCGGCGTCGGCTTGCCCTCGTCCGTGGAAAATATCGATTACAGCCAGCGGCAGGTGTTCAACAGCGACGCCAAGCGGCGCATCGCCGCCGCCGTCGCCGCGCAGGTGCCGCACGGCTGTTCGCTGCTGATCAATATCGGCACGACCACCGAGGAAGTGGCGCGCGCGCTGGGCCGGCACACGGGCTTGCACGTGGTGACGAACAACCTGAACGTGGCCGCCATCCTGGCCGACAACGCCGCTTGCGAAGTCATCGTGGCCGGCGGCGTGGTGCGCGGGCGCGACCGCGGCATCGTCGGCGAAGCCACCATCGACTTCATCCGCCAGTTCAAGGTCGACATCGGCATCATCGGCATTTCCAGCATCGACGAAGACGGCAGCCTGCGCGACTTCGACGCGCGCGAAGTGAAGGTGGCGCAAGCCATCATCGAGCAGTCGCGCGAAGTGTGGCTGGTGGCCGACCAGCATAAATTCGGCCGCAAGGCGCTGGTGCGCCTGGCCGACCTGGCGCAAATCGACATCTTGTTTACAGATGCGCCGCCACCGCCCCGCTTTGCCGAAGTATTGCGCGACGCGGGCGTGAAGGTGGTGCTGGCCTGAGCGGGCCGCATTTCTGCAAGAAAACCCCGCACTGTCGCGTGGGCAATACGCCGTGTGTGGGCAAGCGCACCGAATGATATGAAATATTTATCAATTCGGCAAAAATGCTGTTACCATTGATGCAACATGAGTTATTTTTTTAATCTTCCTCTCTGGCAATACGATTATTTGCTTGATATTGTTTTTTTATCTCTCCAGAGCAAGAAAAAAGGAAAAACTCTTTGCCGGTAAGTGATTTCCTGTGAAAACAGTGTTAAAACTATCTCAAGCACGATGATTGTTCCCAAACAAACCACTCGACAGCAAGCGTGAAGGCCTTAACCATGCCGGCAACGCCGCCCAGTGAAGGAAAAGAAATGAGCCATAATTTTGAAGCGGCCGCCATGCCGCAATCCGCCCATCCCAACAGCGTCCCCGTCAGCGAGCTGGAAGCCCACCTCGGTTACTGGCTGCGTTTCGTTTCCAACCACGTTTCCCACAGCTTCCAGAAAAAAGCCGAAGCCAATGGCGTGACGGTCTCCGAATGGGTGGTGCTGCGCGAAATGTTCCGCCTGGGCTGCACCTCGCCCACGGTACTGGCGCAAGTGTCCGGCATGAGCAAGGGCGCCGTATCGAAACTGATCGACCGCCTGGAAAGCAAGGGCATGGTCAGCAAGTCCATCCTGCTGGCCGACCGCCGCCAGCACTCGATCGAACTGACCACGGAAGGCGAGGCGCTGGTGCCCGTGCTGGCCGAGATGGCCGACCAGAACGACGAGGAATTCTTTGGCAAGCTGCCGCGCCAGCTGCGCGACGACCTGCTCGAAGCGATGAAGGAAGTGGCGCGCACGCATCAGCTCAAGAGCGCCCCGCTGAATTAACAGCAGTAACACTCCCTGCAAGGGTGACACGGTGGCGCGGGCGCTTCGGCTATGATGCTGGCCTGACTGTCTACCAGGAACACGCATGGCCCTGCACATCGAAACTCCCTTGCTCAATTCACGCGCCCTGAGCCTGCACAGCGAACGCGCCATCTGGCTCAAGCTCGAAGCCCTGCAGCCGCCAGGCTCCTTCAAGATCCGCGGCATCGGCCTCGCCTGCGAAGAATATGCGCGGCGCGGCGCCAGCCGTTTCATCTCCTCTTCCGGCGGCAATGCCGGCATCGCCGTCGCCTATGCGGGACGCCAGCTGGGCATTCCCGTCATCGTCGTCGTGCCGGAAACGACCAGCCAACGGGCCAGGGCCCTGATCGCGCAGGAAGGCGCCGAAGTCATCGTGCACGGCGCCGCGTGGCAGGAAGCGAACGCGCTGGCGCAGTCGATGCTCACGCCGCAGGACGCCTTCTTGCATCCGTTCGACGACCCGCTGCTGTGGCAGGGCCACGCCGGCATGATCGATGAAGTGGCGCGCGCGGGCCTGAAGCCGGACGCGGTGGTGCTGTCGGTGGGCGGCGGCGGCCTGCTGGCCGGCGTGGCCGAAGGCTTGCAGCGCAACGGCTGGGATGACGTGGCCCTGGTGGCCGTGGAAACGCAAGGCGCGGCCTCGCTGGCGGCGGCCGTGGCCGCGCGCGAACACGTGACCCTGCCGGCCGTGACGAGCATCGCCACGTCGCTGGCCGCGCGCCAGGTCTGCGCGCAGGCATTCGCCATCAGCCAGACGCGCCTGCTGCACAGCGTGGTGGTGTCGGACCAGGCCGCCGTCGACGCCTGCCAGCGCTTCATCACCGACCAGCGCCTGGTGGTGGAGCCGGCCTGCGGCGCGGCGCTGGCGGCCGTCTACAGCAAGGTGCAGGAACTGGCGCCCTACCGCAATGTGCTGGTCATCGTGTGCGGCGGCGTGACGGCCACCACGCAGCAGCTCGACCACTGGACTGCCACCCTGTAATACTCAGGGCGCCGCCTCAAGCAGCGCCACGCCGTCGCGGCCCTGCCCCTTGGCGGCATACAGGGCCTGGTCGGCCAGGTCCAGCAACTGCGCCGCCGTCAGCGCGCCTTCGCGGAAGATGGCGATGCCGATGCTGGTCGTCACCGGCAACGGGCCGCTGGCCAGTTCAAAGGGCTGGCGGATGGCGTCGATGATCTTGGCGCCCACGTGGCGCACTTCGGCCGCGCCGTTCACGCCTTCGAGAATGATCACGAATTCATCGCCGGCCAGGCGCGCCACCAGGTCGCTGGCGCGCACGCTGCGCACCAGGCGCGAAGCGAATTCCCTCAGCACCTCGTCGCCCGCCTTGTGTCCCAGGCTGTCGTTGATGGCCTTGAAACGGTCGATATCGAGATAGGCCAGCGCCATCGGCGCGCGCGCAGCCCGCGTGCGCTGCATGCTTTGCGCCAGCTGCTCGTCGAAGCGGCGGCGGTTGGCGATGCCCGTCAGGGTGTCGGTGGCGGCGGCAAACTGCAGCGCCGTGTGCATCGCCTTGGTCTTGGTGATTTCATGAATCAGGCCATACACGCCTTCCACCGTGCCGCTCTCGCCCACGTCGGGCACGTAGCTGGTCTGGAAGGCGCGCCGGCCGGCGTCCCCCTCGCCGCCGATGGTGAATTCATACTCGACCTCCTCGCCCGCGAAGGCGCGCCGCAGGTATTGCTCGCGCAGCTGGTACGCTTCCTCGCCCAGCACGTCGCGGATCGACTGCATCAGGCTTTCCTGCTGCGACCTGCCGAACCATTTTTCAAACGTGGCGTTGATGAACTGGTAGCGGTGCTCGCGGTCGATATAGACGATCACCACGGGCACGTGGTCCGTCAGCAGCTTCAGGCGCCGCTCGCTGTCGCGCGTCTGCGCCTCGGCGATTTCGCGCTCGGCCACCAGCGAGTAAAAGTCGCGGCTCAAGTCGCCGATCTCGTCGCGCCGCTCGATTTGCAGCGCCTCGATGCCCAGGCGCTGGCGGCGGATCTGGTGCACCTGGCGGCGCAAGCGCTCAAGCGGCAGCAGCAGGCGCAGCACCACGCGCCAGCCGGCCAGGCCCGCCAGCGTCGCCAGCAGCACGGCGGCCAGCAGGATCTTGCTGCGGATGGCGTGCAGCGGCGCGAAGGCTTCGCTCATGGGATACACGGACGCCAGTATCCAGCCCGTCGAGGCGATGCGGTGGTAGGCGAACAGGGCATCGACGCCTTGCGTGGTGGTGCCGGTCAGCCAGCCCTCGTAGCCCTGCATGGCGCGCCGCGTGGGCACGCTGACGGGGCCATGGGCTTCGATATGCTGCATGATGCGCGACTTGTCGGGATGCTCGACGATGACGCCTTCGCTGGTCATGATGTACAGATAGCCGCCCTGCCCCGGCTTGAGGGCGCCCAGACGGCCCAGGAAATCGGGCTGGCGCAGGTTCACGCTGGCCGCCAGCACATAGCGCACGCCGCCCTGCGCGTCGAACACGGGCTGCGTCACCACCACGATGGGCATGCCGGAAATACTGCCGTTGAGCGGCGCGGAAATCACCGAGCGCCGGGTCGCCAGCGTCTGTTCAAAGTAAGGACGGCCCTTCACGTTCAGCCCCGCCTGCGGCTTGAAGGGACTCACGCTGGCCAGGACGTCGCCGTCGATGCCGACCACGCCGGCCGAATAGAACTCCGTCCCCAGCACCGTCTGCGCGGCCAGGAAACGCTGCAGGCTGGCGCCGTCGTGCCCGTCGCTGGCCGCCAGGCTGTCCGCCATCGCGCGCAGCACATTGCGCTTCGCGTCGAGTTCCTCGTCGATGAAGACGGCGGCGCTGGCCAGCGATACGTACTGCTGGCGCCCCATCACGTCGCGCATGCCGCGTTCGGCCACGGCCAGGGTGGCCAGCGCCAGCGAAGCCACCGCGCCCAGCACGAGCAGGAAGACGACCACGCTCATGCGCGCCTTCAGGCTGGCGGGCAGGCGCCGGCGCAGCCACTGACGCAATTTCCCTCTTGTCGCCGTCATGCCGTCACGTCCGCCGCTGCAAATACCGGTACAGGCGCTCGACCGACTCGTCCAGCGCCAGGGTGCCCGTGTCCAGGGTCAGCGCGGCCGCCAGCGGCGCTTCGTAAGGGGCGGAAATGCCCGTGAATTGCGCCAGCTGCCCCGCGCGCGCCTTTTCATACAGGCCTTTCGGATCGCGCGCCTCGCACACGGCCAGCGGCGTGCTGACGTGGACTTCGATGAAATGCGCCGTGCCGATGATGGCGGCGGCCATGGCCCGGTCGGCGCGATACGGCGAAATGAGGGCGGCGATGACGGTCAGCCCCCCTCCGTTCATCAGGCGCGCCACTTCGGCCGTGCGGCGGATGTTTTCATGCCGGTCTTCGGGCGTAAACCCCAGGTCGCGGTTCAAGCCATGGCGCAGCTGGTCGCCGTCGAGCAGCGCCACGGCGCGGCCCTCCGCCTTGAGCCGGCGCGCCAGCGCATCGGCGATGCTGGACTTGCCGGCGCCGCTCAAGCCCGTCAGCCAGACCGTGTCGTGTTGTCCTGCTGTCATCACACTGCCTCTCCTCTTGTAGAGCTGGCAATATAACAAAGCCGCGCAGGAAAGGACAGATTATCAGGCAGCGCTGCGCGTCTCAAGCAGCAATTGTCGTATCTCCGGCACGCAGGAGCCGCAATTGCCGCCCGCCTTGACGCAGGCCGTCACCTGCGCCGTCGTCGTCAACCGCTGTTCCACGATGGCCGCGCAAATGGTGTTGCGTCCCACGCCAAAGCACGAACACACGGTGGGCCCCGCGTCCACGCCCTTGCCGATGGGCTGCCCCAGCAGCACGCCGGCGCGGTCGGCCGCATCCATTTGCGCGTGCGCAAACAGGCCCGCCAGCCAGCTGCGCGACGGCAGGTCGGGACGCGGCGAGACATACACGCATTGCGCGATGCGCCCCTCGTCCAGGTGCACGGCGCGGTACACGCCGGCACTGGCGTCCGCATAATCGAGCCAGTCGGCATTATCGTCCGTGACGCCCAGCAGCGCGCGCGCCCAGGCGCCCAGGTCTTCGATGCGCTGGCGGCCGGCCAGCTCGTAGCGCAGGAACTGCTCGCCCTGGATGCGCGTCCAGTGCGCCACGCCGTCGAGGTTCAAGGGCGTGCGGCTCAGGACAAACGCATGCCAGTGCACGCGGAACTGCTCGATGCGCACGGGCGTGTGCTTGAATTCCGGCTCGCCCGAGACAGGATCGACGACGGGGTTGACGACGGCGCCCACGCGCGCATCGGATGCATTGGCGTCGCTCCAGTGTATCGGCACGAAGACCTGGCCGCGCGCGATGCCGCCACCATGCACGACGCGCGCCACCATCGCGCCCCAGGCGCTGGAAATGCGCGCCAGCTCGCCTTCGCGCACGCTGTACAGCAGCGCATCCTGCGGGTGGATATCGATGAAGGCTTCGGCGATGTGGCCCGACAGTTTCGCCGCCTTGCCCGTGCGCGTCATCGTGTGCCACTGGTCGCGCACCCGGCCCGTGTTGAGGATCAGCGGATAGTCCTCGTCGGGCATGTTGCGCGGCGCGCGCGGCGCCGTGGGAATGAAGCGCGCGCGCCCGTCCGCATGCGCGAAACGGCCGTCGCCGAACAACCTCGCCTGGCCCTGCGGCCACTGCTGCGGCGCCAGGGCGTCATAGTGCGCCGCATCCAGGCCGGCCAGGTGGCCCAGGTTGAACAGGCGCGCCGTGTCTCCCGCGTTGCGGAAGGCGGACAGGCGCGCGTGTTCGTCGAAGATGGCCTGCGGCGACGTGAAATCGAAGCCGGCATGTCCCATGCGCCGTGCCACGTCGCACAGCACGTCCCAGTCGGCGCGCGCCTCGCCGGGCGCCGGCAAAAACGCCCGCTGGCGCGAGATGCGGCGCTCGGAATTGGTCACCGTGCCATCCTTCTCTCCCCAGCCCAGGGCCGGCAGCAGCACGTCGGCATGGGCATTCGTGTCCGACCTGGCGCTGATGTCCGACACCACCACCAGTTCGCATTTGGCCAGCGCGCGGCGCACCTGGTCGGCGTCCGGCATGCTGACCAGCGGATTGGTGGCGATGACCCACACGGCTTTCACCTTGCCCGCCTCGATGGCCTGGAACAGGTCCACCGCCTTCAGGCCAGGCTTGCTTGCCATGCGCGGAGAGCCCCAGAAGGTTTGCACGGCTTCGCGGTGCAGCGGCTTGTCCAGCTCCAGGTGCGCTGCCAGCATGTTGGCCAGGCCGCCCACTTCGCGCCCGCCCATGGCGTTTGGCTGGCCCGTAAGCGAGAACGGCCCCATGCCGGGCTGGCCGATGCGCCCCGTCGCCAGATGGCAGTTGATGATGCTGTTGACCTTGTCCGTGCCGGAGGACGACTGGTTCACGCCCTGCGAAAACGCCGTGACGACATTGCGCGTGGCGGCAAACGCCTGGTAAAACGCCAGCAAGGCGTGCGGGTCGACCTTGCAGATGGCCGCCACCTGCAAGGGGTCGCCGCAATCCACGTGGGCAGCCGCCAGCGCGTCGTCCAGTCCCGCACTGTGCCGCGTGACGAAATCGTCATCGATCACGCCTTCGCGTGCCAGGTAGCACAGCAAGCCGTTGAACAGCCACACGTCCGTGCCCGGTTTCACGGGCAGGTGCAAATCGGCCAGCTCGCAGGTGGCCGTGCGGCGCGGGTCGATCACCACCAGTTTCATGTGCGGTCGGCTTTCCTTGATACGTGTGATGCGCTGGAACAGGATCGGGTGGCACCAGGCCGTGTTCGAGCCCACCAGCACCACCATGTCGGCCAGTTCCAGGTCTTCATAGCAGCCCGGCACGATATCCTCGCCGAACGCCCGCTTGTGGCCCGCCACGGCCGACGACATGCACAGGCGCGAATTGGTGTCGATATTCGCGCTGCCCACATAGCCCTTCATGAATTTGTTGGCGATGTAATAGTCTTCCGTCAGCAGCTGGCCCGAGACATACAGGGCGACGGCGTCGGGGCCGTGCTCGGCGATGATGGCGCGCAAGCCGCCGGCCACCTGGTCCAGCGCGGCATCCCAGGAAGCGCGCTGCAGCACGCCATCGACACGCACTTGCGGATGCAGCAGGCGCTTGTCGAGGTCCAGGGTGTCGCCCAGGGCCGAGCCTTTCACGCACAGCTTGCCCAGGTTGGCCGGGTGGCCGCTATCGCCGGCGATGCGGATGGCGCCGTCGGGAAGGCGTGTCGCTTCCACGCCGCAGCCGACGCCGCAATACGGGCAAGTGGTTTTCACGGGCATGCAGCTAGTCATGAAAGTATCCTGTTGGTCGCTGTCAGGCGGCCTGGGCGCACAGCGCCTGGCCAAACAATAAATGGGTGCGCAGTTTGCTGATGTCGCGGCGCTGCTGGATCAGGTCGAAATACCAGGGACCGTCCTGCACGTCGCCATACAGCACGGCGCCGGCCAGGCGGCTGCCCTGCACCACCAACCGCTTGTAGACGCCGCGGCGCGGGTCGCGCAGCACCAGGTCTTCGCTGCCCTCGCCGCCGATGATGTCGCCGGCCGAGTACAGGTCGATGCCCGTCACTTTCAGCTTGGTGGCGCTGGCCTGCTGCACGTAGCGGCGGTGTCCCGCGCCGGCCAGGTGCGCGCCGCACACGCGCGCCTGTTCCCAGATGGGCGCGACCAGGCCGAAGGTGGCGCGCCGGTGCTGCACGCATTCGCCCACGGCGTACACGCGCGGGTCGTAGCTTTGCAGGCAGTCGTCGACGACGATGGCCCGTTCGCAGTGCAGGCCGGCCGCTTGCGCCAGGGCGATGTTGGGGCGCACGCCGGCCGTCATCACCACCAGGTCGGCGGGGATGCTGCTGCCGTCCGCAAACTGCACGCCTTCCACCCGGGCGCTGCCCATGATGGCGGACGTTTGCGCGTGCATCAGAAAACGCAGGCCGCGCGCTTCCAGCGCCGATTTCAGCAGCATCGATGCGGGCGCATCGAGCTGCTGGTTCATCAGGGCGCCGCTCATGTGCACGACCGTGACGTCCATGCCCTGGCGCTGCAAGCCGTTGGCCGCTTCCAGCCCCAGCAAACCGCCGCCGATGACCACCGCGTGGCGGTGCGTGCGCGCCGCCTGCAGCATGGTATCGACGTCGCTGATGTCGCGAAAGCCGATCACGCCGGGCAGCGCATGGCCCGGCACGGGCACGATGAAGGGCGTGGAACCGGTGGCCAGCAGCAGGCGGTCATAGGCAACCGTGATGCCGGACAGCGACTGCACGGTGCGCGCCTTGCGGTCGATGCGCACGACGGGGTCGCCCGCGTGCAGGGTGATGCCGTTTTGCGCATACCAGTCGCGCGTATGCAGCATGATGTCATCCACCGACTTTTCGCCGGCCAGCACGGGAGAGAGCAGGATGCGGTTGTAATTGCCGTGCGGCTCGGCGCCGAACACGGTGATGTCGTACAGGTCCGGCGCGAGTTTCAACAGTTCCTCGACCGTGCGCATGCCGGCCATGCCGTTGCCGACCACCACGAGCGCGGGACGCCGGGGCGGGTTCACAGGGCCACCCACACCATGTCCGCGAACACGCGCGCGGGCCAGGTGGCCACCGAATGCTCGGGCGCTTCGATGCACTCGCCGCTGGCCAGGTCGAAGTGCTGCTTGTAGATGGGCGAGGCGACGACGACGCGCTCGCCGATGCTGCCCACGAGGCCCCGCGACAGCACCGAGGCGCCCGCATTCGGGTCGACATTGTCGATGGCGTACACGCGCGGCGCGGCATCGCCGACGCGGAACACGGCCACGTGGCGGCCACCGAGCAGCGCGCACACCCCCGTGTCGGGCACGATGTCGGTCAAGGGACAGATGGCTACCCAGTTGTCGGCGGTGGCGCCGGAAAGTTCATTCATGGCGTTCATGGCTCAAGCCTCCACGGCAAGGATGGGGATCACGGTGCTGCGGCGTTCCATCTCGGTGGCGGGCCGGATCTGGCCCCGCTCTTCGACGAACACCACGTTTTCATCGCCTTTGTCGCTGTTGACGAAATGGCGGAAGCGCTGGCGCACGGCCGGGTTGGAAACGGCTTCCTTCCACTCGCAGGCATACGTGTCGACCACGTGCTGCATGTCCGCTTCCAGCTCGTGGGCGATGCCCAGCCGGTCGGCGATGACGACGGCTTTCAGGTAATCGAGGCCCCCTTCGAGGTTGTCGCGCCACACGCTGGTGCGCTGCAGGCGGTCGGCCGTGCGCACGTAAAACATCAGGAAGCGGTCGACGTAGCGCACCAGGGTGGTTTCATCGAGGTCGGACGCCAGCAACTCCGCATGGCGCGGCTTCATGCCGCCATTGCCGCACACGTACAGGTTCCAGCCCTTTTCCGTGGCGATCAGGCCGATGTCCTTGCCCTGCGCCTCGGCGCATTCGCGCGTGCAGCCGGAGACGCCGAACTTGATCTTGTGCGGCGTGCGCAAGCCCTTGTAGCGGTTTTCCAGCTGGATCGCAAAACCCACGCTGTCGGCCACGCCATAGCGGCACCAGGTGGAGCCGACGCACGATTTCACCGTGCGCAGCGACTTGCCGTAGGCGTGGCCCGACTCGAAGCCGACCGCGATCAGTTCTTCCCAGATGGCCGGCAACTGGTCGACGCGCGCGCCGAACAGGTCGACCCGCTGGCCGCCCGTGATTTTCGTGTAGAGACCGTATTTTTTCGCCACCATGCCCACGGCGATCAGGCCGTCGGCCGTCACTTCGCCGCCCGGCATGCGCGGCACGACGGAATACGTGCCATCCTTCTGGATATTGCCGAGAAAATAATCGTTGCTGTCCTGCAGGCTGGCGTGCACCGGAGACAGGACGAAATCGTTCCAGCACGATGCCAGGATATTCGCCGCCACGGGCTTGCACACGTCGCAACCCAAACCCTGGCCATGCGCGGACAGCAGCGCGCCGAAGCTGCGGATTTTGCCCACGCGGACCAGGTGGTGCAATTCCTGGCGCGAATACGCAAAGTGTTCGCACACGTGGTTGTTGACGGCCAGGCCCTGCTTCTGCATTTCCGCCTTCATGATCTGCGTCACCAGCGGCACGCAGCCGCCGCACGCGGTGCCCGCTTTCGTGCAGGACTTTAATGCGCCGATGGTGGTGGCGCCATCGGCGACGGCCGCGCACAGCGCGCCTTTCGACACGTCATTGCACGAGCAGATTTGCGCCGACTCGGGCAAGGCATCCACGCCCAGGCCCGCTTTTTGCTGGCCGTCGGCCTGGGGCAGGATCAGGAACTCGGGGGATGCCGGCAGCTCGATTTTATTGAGCATCATCTGCAGCAAGGTGCCGTACTCGCTGGCGTCGCCCACCATCACGCCGCCCAGCAGGTATTTGCCGCAATCGGAAACGACGATCTTCTTGTAGATCTGCTTGCGTTCATCCATGAACTGGTAGGAGCGGCTGCCCGGCGCATTGCCGTGCGGGTCGCCCAGGCTGGCCACGTCCACGCCCATCAGTTTGAGCTTGGTGCTCATGTCGGCGCCCTTGAACGAGGCTTCGCCCTCTTCCTGCAGCACGTGGCGCGCCGCGATGCGCGCCATTTCATAGCCGGGCGCCACCAGGCCAAACACCAGGCCGCCCCACAGCGCGCATTCGCCGATCGCATAGATGTCCGGGTCGGACGTGACGCAGCTGTCGTCGATGGCGATGCCGCCGCGTGGTCCCACGTCCAGGCCGCAGGCGCGCGCCAGTTCGTCGCGCGGGCGGATGCCGGCCGAGAAGACGATCATGTCCGCTTCCAGGTGGCTGCCGTCGGCAAACTGCATGCGGTGCGTGGCCGCTTCGCCGTCGACGATGGCCAGGGTGTTCTTTTGCGTGTGCACGGTCACGCCCAGTTCCTCGATCTTGCGGCGCAGGACGCGCGCGCCGCCTTCATCGACCTGCACGGCCATCAGACGCGGCGCGAATTCCACCACGTGGGTGTCCAGCTTCAGATCCCTCAAGGCCTTCGCGCATTCGAGACCCAGCAATCCCCCGCCGATCACCACGCCCGTTTTTGACTTTCCGCCCCAGGCCAGCATGGCTTCCAGGTCTTCGATGGTGCGGTAGACGAAGCAGCCATCGCGCTCCTTGCCCGGCAGCGGCGGCACGAACGGCGTGGAGCCGGTGGCGAACACCAGCTTGTCGTAGCCCAGCACTTCACCCGTGCTGGCGGTGACGGTTTTCGCCGCGCGGTCGATGGACACGGCGCGCGCATTGAGCTTCAGGACGACGTTGCCCTTGTCGAAGAAGCCGGGCGCCACCAGCGACAGGTCCTCGGCCGATTTTCCGCTGAAAAATTCGGACAGGTGCACCCTGTCGTAGGCGGGGCGCGGCTCTTCGCACAAGACCGTCACGGACAGGCGCGTGTTGTTCTCCAGCGCCAGGCGTTCGAGGAATTTGTGTCCGACCATGCCATGGCCAAGGACGACGATGTTCAGGGGGTGGTTCATTGTTTTCTCCTCAGGCCGCGGCCATGTTTGGTTCTGCCGCTTCGCGGGTAAAGCGCACGGCGATGGCGCACAGGGCCGAGATCACCACCAGCGCGCTGAGGATGATCAGGGTCTGGCGGATGTCGCCCGTGCCCTTCATCAGGAAACCGGCCGCCACGGCGCCCACATTGCCGCCGGCGCCGATGATGCCGGCCACGCCACCCAGGGCACGGCTGTCGATGAAAGGCACCAGCGCATAGGTCGCGCCGCACGCCATGTGGGTGAACAGGCCGAAGACCAGCATGGCGATGACGGCGTACGTGACGCTGTCGACCTTGGCAAACCACAGCAGGCCCACGCCCTCGCCGATCATCAGCATGAACAGCAGGGTGACGCGGCTGTTCAGGTTGCCGCGCAGGGCCAATTTATCCGACATCCAGCCGCCCAAAGCGCGGGCAAACAGGGCCAGCAAACCAAAGCTGCCGGCGGCCAGGCCGGCCGATTTCAGGGACAGGCCGAAATGGTCGACGTAGTACACGGCGGCGATGTTGTGGATGAAGATTTCGATGCCGAAGCAGGCGCCGTAGGTGACGAACAGCAGCCAGACGCGATAATTGCTGCTGGCGGCCTTGAAGCTGTCCCAGCCCCCCTTCTTGCCACCCTCGATAGGCACGCCGGCGGCGCGCAAGTCCGAGTAATTACCTTCCGGGCAATCCTGCGTATAGCGCCAGTAGAGGGCGGCCATCACCAGCATCAGCACGCCCGGCACCAGCAGGGCCACGCGCCAGCCCATCGATTCGGACACGCCCAGCATCAGCACGGCACCGAGCAGCAAGGGCATCAGCGCCTGCGCCGCGCCGCCGCCCGCATTGCCCCAGCCGGCTGCCGCCGCATTCGCCGTGCCCACCACGCGGGGCGCGAACATCACGGAGGTGTGATATTGCGTGATGACAAAGCTGGCGCCGACGGCGCCGATGCCCAGGCGGAAGAACAGAAAACTTTCATAGCTTTGCGAGGCGGCCACACCGAGCACGGGAATGGCGCCCAGCAGCAGCAAGCCCGTGTAGGTCTTGCGTGGGCCGTAGCGGTCGCATAATGGCCCCACGATCAGGCGCACGAGGATGGTGATGGCGACGGCCGCGATATTGATGTTCGCCACTTGTGCCAAGGAAAGGCCGAACTCGCCCTTGATGACCGGCATCAAGGGGGCGCAGGCGAACCAGGCGAAGAAACACACGAAAAATGCCATCCACGTCAGGTGGAATGCGCGCATGGGTGGCGTGGCGAGGGAGAAGAGCGCGATGCGCGTTGCTTTTTGGCTGGCCATGATGGTTCCCGAAGTATCCCGTTGATAAAACAAAACGGCGCCCGCCCCCGCCGATGAGAAAAATCAGCCTGGGCGGACGCCGTTGTCCATGTGGTCCGTCGTTGGACCGTTGTGCGTTTATTCAGGGGATCGCCGTTGATCCGTACCCTCTGTTTAGCAAGTGCCGTGCCAGCTTGCCTGACGGGCACGCAGCATCATTCACACCGGCTTTGCGCCAGATCATGGCCAATCACGGTGCAAGCATGCCACTTGCTGGTGCATGCGGGAACCAGCAAGTGGCATATCTTGTCTAACTGCCATCTGAAGCAGTACGGGAGGCCACGATGGTCAAGACACTGCGTTGGCTACGGCCGCCATGGCTGGCTGGCGTGTGTGCGGGGCTGCTGCTCATTACGTGGAGTAACACTGCCGCCGCGCAAGAGCCGAAGGAACACAGCGAACTCGATGCCACCGTCGCCGCGCCCTTCCACGCCGCGCGCGGCGAGCGGGCAACGCAGGCGCGTGCATTTGTCGTGCGCCTCGCCTATCCGGGCGAAGGCCGCACCCATGCGGTGCGCTGGACATTGACCTTGTCCGGCCCGGGGCCGCAAGGCGCCGTGCTGCGGCGCTGGTCGGGCACGCAACAGGTAGGGGCCGGCGGCAAGAGTGTCACCTTGCCCTGGGATGGCCGCGCCGACGCCGAAGCGCGCGAACGGCGCATACCGGTCCCGGACGGTTTATATGAACTGCGCCTGCTGGCCGTGGCCGATGCGGGCACGCCACAGGAAACGCAGGTGGAGCAGCAATGGCCAATCCAGGTGCGGCGGCGCAGCGGCACGGCCCCCACGGTGCCCGCCTTCCAGGCCGGCTTGCAACAACTGCCCAGCCTGGAAGGCCAGCCCGGCTACCGCATCGTCTACGCCAACCTGCACAGCCAGACGCGCCACAGCGACGGCGGCGCGGCGCTCGACGCCTGCCACGGCGCGCAGGATCCGCAAACGGCGCCCTTCGGCCCCATCGATGCCTACAAGTATGCGCAGCAACATGGGCTCGACGCCCTGCTGACATCCGAGCACAACCATATGTATGACGGTTCCGACGGCACCAACCCAGCCGCCACCGCTGCCGAAGCGACAGCCCTGTACCAGACGGGGCTGGCCGAAGCGGCCGCGTATTCGGCCGCCCACCCCGGTTTCCTGGCCCTGTACGGCATGGAATGGGGCGTCATCAACAAGGGCGGCCATGTGAATATCCTCAATAGCGAGCAGCTGCTGGGCTGGGAACGGAATGCCCTGGGCGAGCTGCTGGCCGACGTGGAAACGCCGAAGGGCGATTACGCGGGCCTGTACGCGCTGATGCGCGAACGGGGCTGGGTCGGCCAGTTCAACCACCCGGCCCAAACGGGCCAGTTTCTCGTCAATGGCCAGCCGCTGGGCTACACGCCGGATGGCGACGCGGCCATGGTGCTGTGCGAAGTCATGAACACGTCCGCGTTTTCCACCAACGACCAGGAAACGGAGACGCGGCGCAGCAATTACGAGGCAGCCTGCAACCGCGCCCTGTCGGCCGGCTACCACCTGGCCTTCAGCAGCAACCAGGACAACCACTGCGCCAACTGGGGCGCGTCGTACGGCAACCGCACGGCCGTGCTGGTGGCCAGCCCGGCCGCCGGCATGCCCGTCTCACGCGACAGCTTCCTCGACGCGCTGCGCGCGCGCCGCGTGTTTGCCACCATGGACAAGCATGCGCAGCTGCTGTTCACGGCCAACGGCAAGCTGATGGGCGAGCGTTTCGACAACCATGGCCCCTTGCACCTGGCCACCCATTTCAGCAACAGCGCGGGGCGGCAAGCGGCCGCCATTGCCATCTTCCACGGCGTGCCGGGAAGCAATGGCTCCGTCACACAGGTATCGGACCAGGCCGAGCTCACCCTCACGCCCCCGCCCGGCCCCCATTTCTATTACGCGCGGCTGGCGCAGGACGATGGCAATATCGTCTGGTCGGCGCCCGTGTGGGTCAATCAGCTGCCGTGACGGTGACAGTGACAGCGGGGGCGGAATGCCGGGCCATCAGCTCGGCCACCCAGTCGATGAAGACGCGCAGTTTCTTGCTGACATGGCGGTTCGGCGGATAGGCGAGATGGAGCGGCATGGCATCGACCGTCCATGCGGGGAACAGCGGCAGCAGCTCGCCCCTGGCCACGTGCGGCCGCGCCATGTAATCGGGCAGCCACAGCACGCCCAGCCCCGCCACCCCGGCCGCCAGGTAGGCGTTGCCGTCGTCGATCGACAGCACGTACTGGCCATGGATCTTCACGCTCTGGCCCTCGCGGTGCATCACGTACGGAAAGCCGTTGCCGCTGCTGGCCCAGCGAAAGCGCACGATGCGGTGCGCGCTGTCCTGCAAGTCCAGCGGATGCAAGGGCGTGCCTACCCGCTGCAGATAGGCGGGCGCCGCATACACGCCCAGCGGCAAGTCGGCGAGCTTGCGCGCCATCAGCGACTGGTCGGTGATGTCACCGCCGCGTATCACGCAATCGACATTCTCGCCGATCACGTCGACCATGCGGTCGCTGGCGCCCATGTCGAGCACGATATCGGGATACCGCGCATGGAACCCGGGCAGCGCCGGCACCAGCAGCAAGGCGGCGAGCGGACTGGGCACGTCCACCCGCAACTGGCCCCGCGGCAAGGCGGCGGCGTGCGGCAAGCTCGTTTCGATTTCTTCCAGGGTGTCGAGCACCTGCACGATGCGCTCGTAATAGGCGGCGCCATCGGCCGTCACATTGACCTTGCGCGTGGTGCGGTTCAGCAGCTTCAGGCGCAGCCGCGCCTCGAGCTGCTGCACCAGCTGCGTCACCGTGGTGCGGCTCATGTGCAAGGTCGCGGCCGCCCGCGTAAAACTGCCCGTCTCGACCACCCGCACGAAAGCCTTCATCGCGTCAAACCTGTCCATCTACACCTCCGCCATTCGATTGTTTGGATTATACAAACAGTGCAGGCGATTCTGGCCGCTTTATCAGCTGGCTGGCAGCAGATAAAGTGTTCTCCAGGCAGCAACTTCGCTGCATCAACAAAGGAAAGCTGATGAAACGCGACGTCGTATTCCCTCCGGGCCGCCAAGCCCTGTATGAACAGAACCGCTATTCCCCGGCCGTGCGCGCCAACGGCCTGCTGTTCGTCTCCGGCCAGGTCGGCAGCCGCGAAGACGGCACGCCCGAACCAGGCCTCGACGCCCAAGTCCGGCGTGCGTTCGACAACCTGAACGCCATCTTGCAAGCGGCCGGCTGTACCTTCGACGATGTACAGGACGTGACCATCTTCATCGTCGACCCGCAGGCCAACTTCCAGCGCATCTGGGATATCGTGCAGGCCGGGTACTGGGGCCAGGCGCCGCACCCGACGGTGACGGCCGTGGGCGTGACGTGGCTGTATGGTTTCCAGTTCGAGATCAAGGTGGTGGCCAAGCTGCCTGGCCACCACGCAGACCCCGGAAGCGTGCAGGAAAAATAGCGGCAGGTTTTCCCTCGCACGATTGCCCGCCGCTAGGTGCGCTGGCACTGATCTGTGGCAACATGGCAGCGCCGTTTGGACAGCATGTTGACAGCAAGGCGGCGCAAGCAACCCATGCCAGGAAACCCAATGAAGCCAAAAGCGCTGATCATCGCCCATATCGAAGCGTTCTTGCTGGAGCCGCTGAGCGCAGCAGGCTTCAAGTTCTCGCCAAGCCAGCTGACGTTCAAGCGCACGCGGAACGAATTCGTCCAGGCCATCCATTTCCAGGCCAACCGCCATAACGAAGAGCATCTCTGCGTGGCATTCTGGAGCCACTATCAGGTTTCGTCCAGATTCTATACATCGTGGCACAAGGCGCGTTACGCTCACGAACCTGCCAACAATATCGTTGGCGATGTAGCCGACTGGAATATCAGAAACTGGCAATTCCCTGTCATCGATGGCAAGGAGGACAAGGAACACCAGCTCGTCGATCCGTCCCATCGGACAACAGTCATGGCCTGCCTGCGGGACAATCTGCTGGAGTTGGCCATTCCCTGGCTCGAGCACCGGTCCAACTGGGAAAATGCGGCCCTGGCCCTGGTCGAAGCGCAAGGCTCGCATGCCAGGGCCTGCGATTTTTATCTGATGGCCGGCAAGCAGGAAAAAGCCTTGTGGGCCTTGCACGAAGGCATTGCCTACTGGGAAAGAAACCCCAAGGCATCTTATCCACAGGAAAAAGAGGAGATCGCTTTGCGTATGGAACACTACTTCAATGCGACAGCAATCTGAACCATGACAGAGATCACTTGCCCCTACGATGGCGACTGCGGGCACTCATTCGCCCCCAGCGCAATGGCAGCGTCGGATGGCGCATTCTTAACGACGGCCATCACCAAAAAGATGACGTTCATGTTCCTGCACTGCCCCGCATGTACAAGGATGTTCCAGTTCAATCCGGTCGCCTGGACAGCGCAGGCTTGCGAAGCTGCCGCGCCCAAGGCTGCCAGGGTAGCGAAGAAAAGCGGCAAGCAGCTGGACAAATTGCTGGCCAGGGAAAAAGTGGCCCTGCCCCCGGCCTATCTCGATCACCTCCACAGCGGAAAGTCGCGTCGCGAGGTGGCGATTTGCAGCGATGAAGATCCTTTCACGCTGTACAGCCTGGACGAGTTGTGCAAAGAGGTCGATGTGGATGGAACAAGCTATCTGGCAGTCAGGCAACTGGAAGGCTTTGCCCAGGCCCTGGCGCAAGCGGCGGGAACAGGCTCGAAGCAGGCAGCACCGTTCAGCCCTGCCGAGCTGGCGGCTTGCCTGACCATCGGCGAGGAAAATACGCGCATCCTGTTCATCGACAGCCGCGACAACGAGGCATTGTGGATTTATCACTCCGATGGCGGCGATGTCGACAAGACACGGCTCACCGTGACCTCCCTGATTGGGCCTGGCGCCCCCTGAAGGGCGCATCACGCCGCAGATTCTGCGGCCTGCTTCCGTTCCAGCAAACAATATTGGAAAAGCATGTTAATTCTTAAATAGTCGTTTATAGACACTGGTTCCCCGCAGCAATCCATGGCACCATGGGTGCGCCGTTTTGACAGCAACACGGCACAACCGACCATCGTCAAGGAACCCTGTCCATGTCTTTTTATCGCAAGTTTGCCGGCAGCATGCTGCTGGGCCTGGCCACAGCGGGCATCGCCCATGCCCAAGCCCCGGCGCCCGCCTCTACCCCTACCGATCCCCACCTTTGGCTGGAAGAAGTCCTCGGCGACAAGCCGCTGGCCTGGGTCAAGCAGCACAATGCCGTGAGCACCAAGGAACTGGAAAGCCAGCCCGGTTTCGCCGCCCTGCAGGCGCGCCTGAAAACCATCCTCAATTCCAAGGAACGCATTCCCTACGTCAGCAAGGAAGGCGAGTATTACTACAACTTCTGGCGCGACGCCCAGCACGTGCGCGGCATCTGGCGCCGCACCACCCTGGCGCAATACCAGCTGGCCGAGCCAAATTGGGAAACCGTGATCGACCTCGACCAGCTGGCCGCCGGCGAGAGTGAAAACTGGGTCTGGGGCGGCGCCACCTGCCTGTATCCGAAGGGCGAACGCTGCCTCATTTCACTGTCGCGCGGCGGCGGCGACGCCAAGGTGGTGCGCGAATACGACGTGGCCAGGCGCGCCTTTGTCGACGGCGGCTTTACCCTGCCCGAAGCGAAGGGCAGCGCCAGCTGGATCGACCAGGATACCCTGTTCGTCTCCACGGATTTCGGCCCCGGCTCGATGACCAGCTCCGGCTACCCGCGCATCATCAAGCAGTGGCAGCGCGGCACGCCGCTGGCGCAGGCGCAAACGCTGTACGAAGCCAAGCCCGACGACCTGAGCGCGGGCGCCTACAAGGATTTCACGCCCGGCCACGAACACCAGTTCATCGAGCGGCAAATCGATTTCTACAGCGGCGAAATGTTCCTGCGCGACGGCGCCGAGTTGAAGAAAGTGCCGAAACCGGACGACTCCACGGCATTCACCGTGCGCGACCAGCTGGTCATCACCCTGCGCTCGGACTGGAAAGTCAACGGCAAGACCTATGCGCAAGGTTCGCTGCTGGCGACCGACTTCAAGTCTTTCATGCAGGGCAAGCAGGAACTGGAAGTGCTGTACGCGCCGACGGCCACGTCTTCGCTGGACAATGTCACGGCGACGAAATCGGCCATCCTCGTGACGACCCTGGACAAGGTCAAGAACCGCCTGACGGAACTGCGCCACGTGAACGGCAAGTGGCAGCGCCGCGCCGTCGATGCGCCCAAGCTGGGCACCCTGGCCGTCAGCGCGCTCGATCCCGTCGATTCGGACCAATACTTCCTGACGGTGACCGACTTCCTCAATCCGACCACCCTTTACCTGGCCACGGCGCAGAGCGACAAGCGCACGAAAATCAAGTCGCTGCCCGCCTACTACGACGCGGCGCCATACAAGGTGGAGCAGTTCGAATCGACGTCGAAGGATGGCACCAGGGTGCCGTATTTCGCCATCATGTCCAAGAAGACGAAGTTCGACGGCAGCAACCCCACCGTGCTGTATGGCTATGGCGGCTTCGAAGTGTCGCTGAAACCCAGCTACAGCGGCACCACGGGCGTGGCGTGGCTGGAAAAGGGCGGCGTGTACGTGCTGGCGAATATCCGCGGCGGCGGCGAATTCGGTCCCCGCTGGCATCAGGCGGCATTGAAGGAAAACCGCCAGCGCGCGTATGACGACTTCATCTCGGTGGCGCAGGATCTGATCAAGCGCAAGGTCACCAGCCCGCGCCACCTGGGCATCATGGGCGGCAGCAATGGCGGCCTGCTGACCGGCGCCGTGCTGGTGCAGCGTCCCGACCTGTTCAACGCAGTCGTCAGCCAGGTGCCGCTGCTCGACATGCGCCGCTATAACAAGATGCTGGCGGGCGCCTCGTGGATGGGAGAGTACGGCGACCCGGACGTGCCGGAACAATGGGCTTATATCAGCAAGTACTCGCCGTACCAGAACGTCTTCAAGGACAAGAAATATCCGCGCGTGCTGTTTACCACTTCGACGCGCGACGACCGGGTCCACCCTGGCCATGCGCGCAAGATGGTGGCGAAGATGGAAGAGCAAGGCCACGACGTGCTGTACTGGGAAAACACGGAAGGCGGCCACGCGGGTGCCGCCAACAACGACCAGCAGGCGCTGATGTGGGCGCTGACCTACACCTTCCTGCTGGAGCAGCTGAAGTAATGGGGTGGTGTCGGATTACGCGTCCCGCCAATCCGACCTGCCCGGCCTACCCGGCCTGCCCGGCTGCAGGATTGCCTACTTCGCCTGCGCGCTGGGGCGTTCGGCGATACGGTCGCGGTAAGCCTGCAGGTTGGACAAGCCTTCCGCGCCGGGACGGTACTTCATCAGGCCGCGCGCAAATTCCAGCGCACAAAAGGCCGTGATGTCGGCAATCGTGAACCGTTCGCCGGCGATGTACGGCTGGCTGCCCAGCACCTGGTCCAGCCATTGCGCCGTTTCGCGCAGCTTGCCCGCCTGCGCCGCGGCGAAATCGGGAAACTGCGGGTTTTCCAGCGCCACCAGGGCCGGATGGCCGTGGCGCACCCAGTTGGCGGTGGCGCTGAACAAATGCAGTTCCACGCGGCGGTCGGCCATTTCGATGAAGGCGCGTTCCTCGAAGCCTTCGCCCATCAGGTTCGGCTGCGGCTGCAAGCCTTCCAGGTAGGTGCAGATGGCGCGCGTCTCGGTCAGCACGCGCCCGTCCTGCAATTCCAGCACGGGCACGCGGCCCAGCGGGTTTTTCGCCAGGAAGGCGGGATCGCGGTGCTGCCCCGCCATCAGGTCGAGCGCCACTTCCTCGATGCCGGTGATGCCCTTCTCGGCGATGAACATGGTGACGCGGCGTGGATTGGGCGTGCGGGGGCTGATAGTCAGTTTCATGTGCAGGTCTCGTCTCGTTGTAGTGGTGGATGGTGGTTGACAATCAGGTGCGGCACCAGCCTGTGGCAATGCAGTCAGGCGCCCATCATACCAGCGCACCGTCGTGGTGCGGCGCTCCTGGCGCGTTGACTTTGCCCCCGTTTCCACTTAGATTGCTGTACGGGAACGCTGGCTTCCAGTTCCAGCGATGTCCCCCAACCGCCATCAACGCTCGCAGCCTACCCGGCCGGCGGGCGTTTTACCCATGAACGAAGGGCATACCATGCATCGCACACCGACTCCGCGTTTCCGCCGCAGCCATCTGGCCGCCGCCGTCCTGGCGCTGACCGCCGTCACCGGCTTCACCCCGGGCCACGCCGCGCCCGCCGCCAAATACGCGTCGGCCAGCCACGCCCTTGGCACCACCACGCAGCTGCCGCGCGGCGTCACGCCTTTGCACTACATCCTGTCGATCACGCCGGATGCCGCCGCCTCGACCTTCAAGGGCGAAGCCGCCATCAAGGTGGCCGTCGACACGCCAACGGCCAGCATCACCTTCAATGCCTTGAACCTGGCGTTTGCCGCCGCCGCCATCGAAGGCGCGGGCGGCAGCAAGCAGGTGACGCGAAAGATCGATATCGATGCGGACAAGCAGACGGCCACCGTGCATTTTGCCGAGCCGCTGGCCAAGGGCGAGTACCTGTTGCGCATCGACTACACCGGCAAGATCGGCACGCAGGCGACGGGCCTGTTCTCGCTCGACTACGATACGCCGCAAGGACGCCAGCGCGCCCTGTACACGCAGTTCGAGAATTCGGATGCGCGCAGCATGCTGCCATCGTGGGATGAACCGGACTACAAGGCCACCTTCGCGCTGGACGTGGTCGTGCCGAGCAACCAGATGGCCGTCGGCAACATGCCGATCGCCCGCAGCGAAGACTTGGGCAATGGCAAGAAGCACGTGTATTTCGCCACCACGCCGCGCATGTCGACATATCTGCTGTTCTTCGGCCTGGGCGACTTCGAGCGCGCCACGGCCATGAGCGACGGCACGGAAATAGGCGTCATCACGAAGAAGGGCGCGCTGGCGCAAAGCCGCTTCGCGCTCGACGAATCGGCCGCCCTGCTGCGCGAATACAACGATTATTTCGGCGTGCGCTACCCGCTGCCCAAGCTCGACAACATCGCCGCGCCGGGCCGCAGCCAGTTCTTCGGCGCCATGGAAAACTGGGGCGCCGTCTTCACCTTCGAATACGGCCTGCTGCTCGACCCGACCATCTCGACGCAGACCGACAAGGAAAACATCTACACCACCCTGTCGCATGAAATGGCGCACCAGTGGTTCGGCGACCTGGTCACCATGCGCTGGTGGGACGACCTGTGGCTCAACGAAGGTTTTGCGTCGTGGATGGAAAGCCGCACCACGGAGCGTCTGCACCCAGAATGGAACACGGCCCTGTCCAACGTGGGCGGACGCGAATCAGCGATGAGCCAGGATGCGCTGCGCACCACGCACCCGGTGGTGCAGCGCATCGCCACCGTGGAACAGGCCAGCCAGGCCTTCGACGGCATCACCTACCAGAAGGGCGAAGCGGTGATCCGCATGCTCGAAGCGTACGTGGGCGCCGACACGTGGCGCACGGCCGTGCGCAGCTACATGCGCAAGCATGCTTATGGCAATACGGTGTCGGACGACCTGTGGCGCGAAGTCGATGCGGCCGCGGGCAAGCCCGTCAGCGCCATCGCCCATGACTTCACCCTGCAACCGGGCGTGCCGATGATCACCGTCGGCGCAGCCGTGTGCAGGAAGGGCAGTACGCGCGTGACCTTGACGCAGACGGAATTTTCCAAGGATCAGCCGGACAAGAAGCCGCTGTCGTGGAAAGTGCCGGTGATCGCTTCTACGGTCGGCAACGGCAAGCTGGCCAAGGTAGTGATCAAGAATGGCAAGGCGACCCTGAACGTGCCCGGTTGCGGCGCCCTGCTGGTGAACGCGGGCCAAAGCGGCTACTACCGCACCCTGTACGCGCCAGCCGGCACGCACGCGCTGGCGGGCAGCTTCGCGCGTCTGGCGCCGATCGATCAATTGGGCTTGCTGGCGGACAGCCAGTCGCTGGGCATGGCGGGCTTGCAAGACCCGGCGGCTTTCCTGGAACTGGTGAAGGCCACGCCGCTGTCGGCCGATCCGCAAGTGCTGGGCCGCGTGGCCGGCTCGCTGAACGGCCTGTATGAGCAGTATGCGGGCGATAGCGCGGAAAGCAAGGCGCGCCAGCAGGCTTTCGGCCGCTTCGCCATGGCGCGCCTGGCGCCGATGATGGCGCAGACGGGCTGGGAAGCGCGCGCGGGCGAAGCGTCGAGCGTGGCGACCCTGCGCGGACGCCTGATTTCCATCCTCGGCGACATGGGCGAGCCGGGGGTGATCGCCGAAGCGCGCCGCCGCTACGCGGCCAGCGAACAGGATCCGGCCGCCATGCCTGCGCCGCTGCGCCGCACCATCCTGGGCGTGGTGGCGCAGCATGCGGACGCCGCCACCTGGGAGCAGCTGCACGCCAAGGCGCAGCAGGAAAAGACGCCGCTGGTCAAGAACCAGCTGTACGACTTGCTGGCCTCGACCGACGATGCGGCCCTGGCGCAGCGGGCGCTGGCGCTGGCGCTGACGGATGAACCTGGCGTGACCAACAGCCCGGCCATGATCTCGCGCGTTTCGCGCAGGCATCCTGAACTGGCCTTCGACTTCGCGCTGGCGCACCTGGAGCAAGTCAATGCGCGCATCGACGCCAGTTCGCGCAGCCGCTACTTCCCGCGCCTGGCGGCCGGTTCGGCGCAGCCGGAAATGATCGCCAAGCTGGAAGCGTATGCGCAGGCCAACCTGCCGGCCAGCGCGCGCGGCGACGCCGACAGTTCCGTGGCCGGCATCAAGTACCGCATCAAGGTGCGTGCCGAGCGCCTGCCGGCCGTCGATGCGTGGCTGGCCAAGCAAACGGGCTAAGCTCCCGCGCCCGGCGCCGCAGTACGGCAGCGCCGGGCATTTTCCAGCCCTGTACGAAAATCCGGGCAAAAAAAACCGGCTTCGCAAAGTGCGGTAGCCGGTTGAAACGCTGTTTCAGAGCGCAGGGATAAAGCAGGAAAACACATGAAAAAGTGGAAATCGTGCCGGTCATTGAGGTGTCCGGCAACCTTGCGCCCGGGGTTTCCGTGCGCCATGTATCCACTATGCCAGCCCTTGCCGGAAACAGGCTTAGGACTTCATTAAATCCCCGCCCGATCCCCGCATTTCCCCTGTCCCACCCTGCAATCATTACTATAAAACAAGTTTTACATATCTGGTGCCGATGGTTGAGCTCACCGGCTAAGCTGTTGAGTCATGCCTGCATCCTATCGCTCCCGGAGCGTAGTGATTTGCGCATTGCATGCTGTGTGCCAACAAAAGCATCATAACAGCGCCATATGACCGCCTTATGACGTAGCTCTAACAATGCACGCGCGCCGCCGCGCGGATCGCGTACTATTCCCCCATCGCCCTTGCCTCGTACGCCCATGCCCAGCCAGAACCACCGCCTGAAGTCAACCATCCGCACCACTTTCCTGCTTACCTGCGCCGTGCTGGCGTCCTGCACGCCCTTGCCGCCGGCCCCTGCACCGGCCGCCCCTGCCGCCATGCAAGCGCCAGCGTGGCAACAGCAGGGCGTGCAGGTGCTGCACATCGTCCCGCAAGAATCCCTGCTGACCATCACCGTGCGCCGCGGCGGCGCGCTGGCGCGGCTCGGACATGACCACGTGATCGCCAGCCGCAGCCTGCAGGGCGTGGTGGCGCCTGCGCCGGGTCGCGCCGCCTTTCAGTTCCGGCTGGACGAGATGAGTGTGGATGAAGAAAGCCTGCGCCAGGCGGCCGGCTTGACGACGACGCCGTCGGCCGACGCCATCGCCGGCACGCGCCACAACATGCTGGTGCGCGTGCTCGAGGCGGAACGCTATCCGTGGGTGCGCATCGACGCCCGGCGCATGGGCAACAAGGAAGTGCTCGAGGCCGACATCACCCTGCATGGCGTGACGCGCACGGTGCAGCTGCCGGTGCGGATCGAACAAGCGGCCGATGGACGCCGCCTGCAGGCCAGCGGCAGCCTGCTGCTGAAACAGAGCGACTTCGGCATCGTGCCATTCGCCGTCCTGGGCGGGGCCATGGCCGTGCAGGACCAGATGGAACTGGCGTTCCGCATCACCGCCCGGCAGGAAATCAGCGCGCCAGGATCAGGCGCAAGCCCAGGCCGATGAAGATGGTGCCGGCCACGCGGTCCAGCCACAGGCCGGCACGCGGGCGGCGGTTCAGCCACTTGCCGACGGCGCCGGAAAAATAGCCGAGCAGGCCGAACAGCACGCAAGCCTGCGCCGTGAAGACCAGGCCCAGCTGCGCCGTCTGCCAGCTGGCATTGCCCTGGCCAGCGACGATGAACTGCGGCAGGAACGAGAGGAAAAACAGCACGACTTTCGGATTGATACTGTTGGCAAACAAGCCCTTGCCGAACAGGCGCAGCAAGGACTCGTCGGGCAAGGCCGCCGCACCATCGACCCTGGCGCCGCCACGGCTGCGCAAGGCGCCGATGCCCAGCCACACGAGGTACAGGCCGCCAGCCACTTTCAGCAGGGTAAATGCGGTGGGCGAGGCGGCCAGCAGGGCCGACACGCCGATGGTCGCCAGCACGGTGTGCGTAAGGCAGCCGAGGGCGCAACCGAGGCCGAACGCCATGCCCTGGCGGCGCCCGCGCGACATGCCCACGCCCAGCACCATCAGGTTGTCGGGGCCGGGACTGGCGGTAATGACGACGGCGGCGGCCAGGAAGGCCAGGAACTGGTCAGGACTGAGCATGAATATCTCGCAAGCAAAAGGCGCCATGATACCGGAGCGCTCGCCATGCCGGCAGGACATGAAATTGCCCGTGTGCCACCGAGAGTCGATTAAAATGGGTACTCCACAGCAAACGGCGTTGCCGCCATTTTCCGCGCGACCATCACCAAACCCATCGATGCCAGCCCACCCGCCCCCATCCAGCCACCGCGCTTCCAGCTCCCGCGTCAGCGCCTGGCTATGCGGCTGGCCGCTTCTGTTCAGCTTGCTGATCAGCCTGCTGGGCCTGGCGGGTGCGGCGCAGGCGGCACCCTTGCCCCTGAACAAACAAGGCATCCAGCACCTGGGCAACGGTGGGCAACTGTTTCTCGCCGGAAGTGAGGCCGCACCTGCCGATGCGGCCGCCCTGCCCGCCTGGCTGGCGCGCCAGCGCCCGGCCGAACAGGTCGACCTGTTCGGCGGCGCCTACTGGCTGCATGCGCAAGTGCGCAACGACAGCAGCGTAGCGGCCTGGGTCATCGACCCGAACGATACCCTGATCGACCTGGTCGATGTGCACGTGTATGGCCCCGGGCCACAGACGGCGCCGCAGACCCTGCTGACCGGCTACCAGCGCCCGCACGAGTATCTATTGCACTACGGCAGGAACGTGCAGCTGGCGCCCGGTGCCACGTATGACATCCTGATCCGCTTTTCCAGCCCCTATTACGCGCGCGCACCCATGTTCGGCGTGAAGACGCAGCAGGATTACCGCAAGCTGGTGGGCAAGGAAAACTTCCTGATGGTGGCATCCATCGGCGCCCTGCTGGCGCTGGGCCTGTTCAATTTCTTCATCTTTTCCATCACCCTGGAAAAAGCCTCGGCCTATTACGCGCTGTACGTGCTGACCTATGGCCTGGCCTGGGCCATGACCTTCCACGTCTTTGCCGACCTGTTCGACTGGCACATGCTGCAGCTGCATTACGTGCCGTTTTTCCTGCTGCCCGTCTTCAGCACCCTGTTCTACACGCATTTCCTGCGCCTGCGCGACTACTCGCCCCTGCTGTACCGGATCAGCAAGGTCAACCTGGTGTTGCCCTTGCTGTTCCTGCCCAGCTGCTTCTTCGCCCTGTCGTATGCCCACACCCTGGCCACCATCGCCATCAGCATCTGGATGCTGCTGGCGCTCATCTGCGGCATCGTCGTCTGGTGCCGCGGCTACCAGCCGGCGCGCTTCTTCGTGCTGGCCTTCGTCGCCCTGATGCTGCCCGGCTTTCTGATCCTGCCGGCCAACCTGGGCCTGATGCCCGCCATGGTGGCCAACGCCCAGCTGGTGACCCTGCTCGGCGGCACCTTCGACGGCTTGCTGCTGGCGTTTGCCCTGGCCGACCAGATCCGCCTGCTGCGCAACAACCTGGAACAGCGCGTGCAGGAACGGACTTTGGCGCTCACCCTCAGCAACGACGCCCTGCTGAAGGCCAAGGAACACGCGGAAGTGGTCAGCCGCCACCGCATCGATTTTCTGTCCGCCATGAGCCACGACATCCGCACGCCGCTGGCCGGGGTCATCGGCATGCTGAAATTCGCCCTGCGCGACCAGTCTGTACGTGGCCGTACGCAGGAATACCTGCGCATCGGCCTGCACAATGGCGTGTCGCTGCTGACCATCCTCAACGACATCCTCGATTTCTCGAAGATCGACGCGGGCAAGCTGACCCTGGAAACCGTGGACTTCGACCTGCTGGCGCTGATCGGCGACGCGGCCGGCATCGTGCAGGGCCAGGCCGATGCGAAAAGCCTGCTGCTGCGCCGCGAACTGGCGCTGGACCTGCCGCGCTACGTGCGCGCGGACCCCACGCGCCTGCGGCAAATCCTCATCAACCTGCTGGGGAACGCGCTGAAATTCACGGCCAATGGCGAAGTGCTGCTGGAAGTGCGGCGCGCCCGCACGCCGCCGCGCCACGATGGCCGCAGCGCCATCGAATTCATCATCAGCGATACGGGTCCCGGCATCGACGCGGACACCTTGCCCCGTTTGTTCCAAAAATTCGAGCAGGCCGACCATTCCACCACGCGCCGCTACGGCGGCACGGGCCTGGGCCTGGCCATCTGCAAGGAACTGGTCGAACTGATGGATGGCATGATCGGCGTGGAGAGCCGCGTCGGCATCGGCTCGCGCTTCCATTTCACCTTGCCGCTGCAAGACGGCAGCGCGCCGGCGGCCGACGCGCGCCGGCCCGCACGCCACGCGCGCCACGCCTGCCGCCTGCGCATCCTGTGCGCCGAAGACGTGCGCACCAACCAGATCATCATCGGCACCCTTCTGGAAGGCATGGGACATGACGTGACCATCGTGGAAAACGGCGAGCAGGCGCTGCGCGCGCTGGGATCCGGCGCCTACGATTGCGTGCTGATGGATGGCCGCATGCCGCAGATGGATGGCGAACAGGCCGCGCGCCTGATCCGCGACGGCGGCAACGCCCAATTCCCCATTCCCGACGCGCACATCCCCATCCTCGCGCTGACGGCCAACGCCAGCGAACATGACCGGCAACGCTACCTGGCCGCCGGCATGGACGACTTCCTCAGCAAGCCCGTCGACGAAGCGCTGCTGTTCGAGAAAATCGACGCCATCATCGACCTGCTGCTGGCGCGCGGCCACGCGCTGCCGCCTGCCACGCCCACCGAAGACGACGCCCTGGCGCGCCAGTTCGGTCTGGAAGGCGCCGCCGACGAGCCACCGGCGCCGGCCGATCCCATGACGGCGCCCGTGCACATCCTGCCGCTGGCAGGCCTGTCGCCGCAGCACTTGCAGCGCATCGCACAAGCGTTCCTGACGGAAGCGCCGCGGCGCCTGGACCTGGCCTGCCACGCCGTGCGCGACGGCAACGCCAGCGCTGCCGCTGCCGCCTTCCACGCCTTGAAGGGCAGCGCCGGCTACCTGAGCCGCCCTACCCTGCACGGCCTGTGCCACCAAATGGAAACCCTGGCATCGAACGGCCAGCTCGATAACGTGGAGCAGTTCCTGCCGCAGCTCCAGGCGGCGCTGGATGCGGCGCGGCGCGACCTGGAAGCTCAGCCTGCCGGCTGAGCCATCCAGCCATGCGCCCGCAGCCATGCCAGCAGCAGCTGCGGCCAGGCGGCCGGCTCGCTGCCCGGCTTGCCCAGGCCCCAGCCATGGCCGCCGTGCTGGAACAAATGCAGCTCGACGGGCACGCCTGCGCGGCGCAGGGCTGCTGCCATCAGCCGGCTGTTCTCGGGCGGGGAAATGGGATCGTCCAGCGCCTGCGCGATGAAAGCGGGCGGCGTGCGCGCATCGACATGCAGCTCCACCGACAAGGCGTCGCGCGCCGCCTGCGTGGGATGGGCGCCCAGCAACTGCTTCTTCGCGTGTGTCGTGTCGAATGGCGCTTGCATGGTCAGCACGGGGTACAGCAGCACGGCAAAGTCGGGCCGCGCGGAGACGCCATCCATGGCGTCGACGGGCGCGTAGCGGGAAGCGTCAGGCCGCACGGCCGTCATGCCGGCCAGGTGCGCGCCGGCGGAAAAACCGAGCATGCCGATGCGCGCCGGGTCGATGCCCCACTCGGCCGCCCGCGCGCGGATCACGCGCATGGCGCGCTGGCCATCCTGGAATGGCGCGGCCACCCCGCCGCCTTCGCGTGGCAGGCGGTACACAAGCTCAAACGCCGTGATGCCCTGCGCCTGCAGCCAGTTGGCGGCCGGTCCGCTCTCCTTGCCCGCCTCGATATGCGCATAGCCGCCGCCGCTGGCAAGCAGGATGGCCATGCCGTTCGGCTGCGCCGGGCGGTGGGCGATCAGGTAAGGCTGATCAACCTGCGTGATGGAGCCCTTGGCGCTGTCGCGCTGCGGCCCAGGCGCCGCGCCGCCGGGCGGCGCACCGGGCCACAGCACAATCGCGCCGGGCGGCGCGGCGCCCGCGTACAGGTGGACAAGGACAAGACTCAACAGCATCAGGCGTTGCATGGCCCGCTCGCGCAGGGAACAATGAAACGCCATCATAGCGAAATAACTAAAAATCCGTCTCCCCCTGGATCACGGCCGGATAGCCCGTCATGGCACGCGAGGTCTGCATGCCGGCCATCACGGCAGCCTCCACGCAGCCCGCATTGATGCCCGTCTTGATCCAGTCGCCAGTGAGGAACAGGTTGCTGAAGCCCGACTGGTCGGTGGCCAGCCGGTACTGCGTGCTGCCCACCACCGACATCACGTAGCGCTCGGACGGATCGACATTCGCGCGCCAGTACTGGCTGTCGAAGCGCGCCGGCCCCGCCCCCTCCTTCGCATCGACCAGCCATTGCCACGGAAACGCGCCCGGCCCGCCCGCTTCGGGCCACAGCGCGCCGATCTCGCGCTCCAGCTGGTGCAGCGCGCCCTGCTTCGCCCTGGCCGCGCAGCGGGCCGGGAAATCCGTGTCGGTGACGGGCGGATAGCTGTCGACGGGGAAGGCGCTGCAAAAATACGAGACATTTTTCGGTTCATGCCCCGCCGGCCAGTCTTCGTGCGCCAATAATTGATCCATCGGCGCCCACGTGTCGTACGGCTCCGTGAAGGCCGACAGCACCGGCTGCTGGCCTTTCGGCTGCGTGGTCCAGCCCATCTGCGCCAGATTCTTGTTGATCCATACCTGGTAGGCCTGCGTGGCCACGGTCTGTACCTTGTCGGCCGCCAGTTGCAGGGCCGGGCTTTGCGCCAGCAGTTGCGGGCACAGGGCCTGCAGCGAACCGATGGAAATGCCGAACACCACCTTGTCGAAGTCGACGCCCTTCTTCAATACAGTGGCGGGCAGCTGCCGGCCGAACGCCTGCTGGTACTGCTGCGGCCAGTCGCTCCAGTACGACTCCAGGTTGACTTCCTGCGCTTGCAGCAGCGCGGCCTGGGCTGGTTCGATCTGCGCGTAATCGGGCGCGCTGGGCCAGCAAGCCAGTCCCTTGACGTCCACCAGCGGCGCGTAGCCGGCGGCGGGATCCTTCAATTGCACCTGCTGCGTGATGCGGATGCTGTCGATGTCGCCCGCGCCCGGCACCAGCTCTTCCACGCGCTGGAAGAATTTGAATTCCACGCCGCGCTTGCGCAGCACTTCGTACATGGGCGTGAAAATCGTGTCGCCCATGCCGGCCTGCATCTTGAACATGATGCCGCCCTTGTAGGCCAGGCCGATGCGCGCCATCGCCCGCAAGAGCGTTCCCGCCTCGATGTTCGGTTTCGCAAAATCGCCGCCCTCGTAGGCGAACACCAGGTCATAGAAGCCGCGCACGGGCGCCGAATTGACGCTGAACTGCTCGTCGCCGCCATGTTTTTTCAGCCAGGCGCGGAAGTCGATATCGTTGATGACGTCGAAGCCGTTCTTGAACACGCCATCCTCGAACATGCCCTTCATGACCGTGATGCCCAGGTCCAGGCAAATGAACAGGCGGCGCAATTCATCGTCGCCATCGATCAGGGCGCGGTAGCGCAGGCGCAGCCACGCGCGGATGCCGTTCAGGGTACTGGCCAGCAGCTGGTGGCGCGCCTGGTCGTGGCGCGTGGAATCGGGCGCCAGGTCGGCCACCAGCGCCACCAGCGCGCCCACGGACAGGCCCACGTCCAGGCCCAGTTCATCGGCCTGCCCCACCACTTCGTCGGCCAGCCGGCGCAGCCAGCCCGGCCACACGCCTTCGCCTTGCGACGCGCTGGCGCGCACGATGCGCGCGTCGGCGTCCGCCACTTGCCGGATCTGGCGGATCCACTGCTCGATCCAGCCCACCATGGCGATGGCCATCTGCCACAGGGTGATGTCTTCGCCGCCCTCGCCCGGCTCGCCCGGCAAGGTGGGAAAGACGATGGACCAGTTGCGCCACTTGCCCTTGACGTCTTCCGACAGGGCCACGTAATCGTGCTGTTTGAAAGCGTCGCGCCAGGTGGCCAGCGGCGCGCCGGGCGGACGCTCCAGGCTCGCGTACGCTTCCTTGATCATCTTGAAGGCGTTCGCGTAAAAGCCGAACCAGATGTGCAGGCCGTGTTCCTCGATGCGCTGGCCCACCTGTGCATTTCGCCCGCTGGCCCCCTTGCCGCCCAGGCGCCAGCCCAGCTGGTAGACGGTGATGGCATGCCGGTTTTGCCAGCCCGGCTGGTTCGTCAGATAATACGCCGTGGTCATGGCCGCCACGCCGCCACCGAGGATGGCGATCTTTTCCGGCGCGATGCGGGAATTGTCGACCAGCTCCTCGCCCGGCATGGCCGTGAAGTCGAAATTCACCTGGAACGGCAATATCGCCGCCTGCGGCCCCAGTTTGAGACCCAGGGTCTGGTCCAGCGGGAAGCTGTCGAACGCATGCAGCGTGCATTCATATTCGTAGCCGAGCAGGCGCGCGCTGTGCAGGCGGTTGATCTCGGCGGGCGCGGCCACCAGGGCCTGGTACACGGCTTTCACGCCGGCGCTGTCGGGGAATTGCTTGAGGAATATCTGGTCGATGCGGGGGGTGCGCAGCAAGGACAAAATATCGGCCCAGCCGGCCTGGTCCATGTCGAAGAAATCGGGAATGGAGAGGAAAATCTGGAACGCCTGCTCGATGAGTTCCAGGAAACTGTTGACGCTCTTGTGCTGCCCTGTCTGCACGGTGGCGTTGACTTCCAGCAACGGATGCAGGGCCAGTTTCGTTTCCGGCGAAAAATGCTGGAAGCCCTTGGCAGCCACGGAACAGCGCAGCGGCTCGCTGCCGGCGGCGGGAATCTCGTAGTCGCACAGGTATTTCGGATAGCCGAACAGCTCGCGCCCGTTGATCAGGGCCATCGCGTCATCGACGAAAATGTGGCACGGATACCAGTAGATATGCGCAAGCTTGCCCTGGGCATCCATCTGGCCGACCATGATCCAGGTGACGATGTCGACTTCCGTGATCCAGCCCTTGGCCTGGTCGACGGGGTTGGCGGAGTCCGCATGGTTGACGCGCGTAAACGTCAGCATGACATACGGCGACAGGACTTTCAGGGTCATCTTGCTGCCCGCCACCTGGTTCAGGGTGGTATTCACGGTCGCTTGCAGTTTCGCCAGCTCGCCCCTGACGAAATAACCGTACATTTCCGACTGTTTCAATTGCAGCGGCGAGTGCATCATCACCGAACCGCCCTGATAGATATACGAAGGTCTTGCCGAAGGTGTCGCCGTCATTGCCCTGTCCCCTTTAAGTTTCAGTCAAACAAGATTTCTACAGTGTATTTGAGAAATATCAATGAATGATATGAAATAAATTAAAGGATTTGCCAAGATGCATAGGCTTGGAGGCGATCCCGGCAGAAAGCCGCTTGCGCACGGCAGCCGGGGCAAGCCCATGCCATCGGGTGTACGATGAAGCATCTTGAGCATTCCGAGCAACATGCCATGGCAATGATTACCACCGACTACGTTTCCACCTATTCAGGCAACCGTTTTTATCCCTTGCGCCCGCATATCGACAAGGTAGCCATCGAGGACATCGCCCACGGCCTCGCCTACCAGTGCCGCTTCAATGGACAGACGCAAGTGTTTTACTCGGTCGCCCAGCACAGCCTGATCGTCGCCGAACTGGTGCCACCCCATTTGCGCCTGGCCGCCCTGCTGCACGACGCGGCCGAAGCCTACCTGGGCGACATGGTGAAACCCTTGAAAGTGTTGCTGCCGGAATTTGCCGTACTGGAAGACAAGGTCAGCGCCATCATCGCCGCCACGTATGGACTGGATTTTTCCGATTACGCGCCCATCAAGCGGGCCGACCTGATCGCGCTGGCCACGGAAAAGCGCGACCTGATGCCGCACTCGGCCGAACGCTGGGCTTACCTTGACGGCATCGCCCCCTTGCCCGGTATAATCGAGGCCATGGGCCCTGCCGAAGCCAAGCAGCGCTTCCTGCATGCCTTTGCCCAACTGGGCGGGCTTGGGCTGGCCGCATGAATGCTTCCACCCTGCCGTACGAATCGGCGCTAAGCCCCGGTTTTTTCACGGCTTTTTTAGATATCCACAGCAACTGTGGATAAAGTTGTTGATAAGCCCCTCTTGACAAGCCGCAACGCCAGTATTGATGCGGGTTTCAATAATTTGCTGATTTCACAGGCAATTTTTTACCCCAATGAAATCAATGACTTGCAATCATGAATTTGCGCTGGCGCAAACTTAATCTGCCACCATGAAAATATATTTTTGCTGTGCATAAGCCGATGTGGCGCGAGGCCGTCTTGCTTGAACAGCATTGTTTTGACAAACCCCGCAGACTGGCATAGTGTGGAGTAGCGAGTACGATCAACGGTGGATAAACGCATGAATATAGATAGCGATAGCGCCGCCAAGGAGGCGGACGAACCCGACTGGCTGGTCGACGAACCGCTGGGACGGACAGACGCGGCGGCAGAACCGTCCACTGCGGCGCCTTGGCGCGTGCTGATTGTCGATGACGATGTCGACGTGCATGTGGTGACCAAGTTCGCCCTCAGCCAAGCCAGCTTCCAGGGACGCAGGCTGAGCTTTTTGCACGCGTATTCGGGCGCCGAGGCGCTGGCCTTGCTGCGCAGCACGCCTGATATCGCCGTGGTGCTGCTCGATGTCATCATGGAAACCCAGGATGCCGGGCTGCAAGTGGCGCGCCAGGTCCGCGAAGAACTGCACAACAGCGCCGTGCGCATCATCCTGCGCACGGGCCAGCCCGGCCAGGCCCTGGAACACCGCATCATCATCGATTACGACATCAATGATTTCTGGTGCAAGACCGACCTCACCACGCGCAAGTTGTTTACCACCGTGATCGCCTCGCTGCGCACCTATGCCACCTTGCGCGAAGCGCAGCAGCAGGTTACCGAACTCGCTGCCGCCCTGGCCCAGTGCGGCGACACGCCGGCGGCGCCGGCCAGCGGCACGCCCTGACCAGCGGCCGCTACTTTCAGTCATAAAAACAAGAGCACTGGATAGGCATACAGGCTTGTGGAATGCCCCATTTTGGCCCATCTTGCCCGCCGATTGCATGGGTTGGGCGGCTCCCATTTCCTAAGTGGCGGATTGTTAAGCGCTTTTTCAGATATCCACACGGACTGTGGATATCTTTGTGGATAAGGGCCTATTGACAGGCCTCAAAGCCACAGCCCGTGCGGCTTTCAATAAACTGCTCAATCAAACAGCAAAAATAAAACACATTAAAATCAAGCACTTAGAAACTCACACATAATCACAAGAAAATTATTTCGCCAATTTCGTTAACTCATCATTTGTGCATAACTGAGCCGTAATGATCAATCCGACAACAGCGGATCGCGGCCTCCGGCAACACAGTTGCCGTGGGGATACTTAATGCACGGTCTGGCGGCGCTGCTCGGGATGCAGCAGCACGCGCTCGATCAGTTCCGGGGCGACATTGTATGACTTCAGGTATTCCAGTGCGCACAAGGTACTGAAGGCCGCCTGCACGGCGATGCCCAGATTGACGATATCGCACATCTTCTGGTCGACCCGGGCATGCAGCACCACGGTTTTGACGGGCATATGCAGCGTTTCTGTGGAATGAGGCATGATGAACAACTCCTGCGAAGGGGACGGAGGGAGGAGACGGCGTAGCGGTGCGACCCGCGACAGCCCGGACAGGGACAGCGGTTATGTTGCCGATAAAAGTATTGCCGATAAACCCTCGATGTCAATGGCAGGGAAACATGAGCCACGGTTTTTTTCTTGCAGGCACAAGCGCAGCCGAAAGCGATGGACAAGCGCGATCGGCCACGGCGATAATCAGCCATGCCCTCCCCCTCCTCCATCCAGCCCGACCTGCCCCGCCCGCAGCCCGCCTCGCTTGCCGACCTGTTCTTCTCGTTCACCTGGCTGGCCCTGCAGGGATTCGGCGGCGTGCTGGCCGTGATCCAGCGCGAGATGGTCGAGCGCAAGCGCTGGCTGACGCAGGAAGAATTTCTGGAAGACTGGGCCGTGGCGCAAATCATGCCCGGGCCAAATGTCGTCAACCTGTCGCTGATGGTGGGCGGGCGCTATTTCGGTTTGAAAGGCGCGCTGACGGCGCTGGCCGGCATGCTGGCCGTGCCCCTCCTCATCGTGCTCGTGCTGGGCGTGCTGTACACGCGCTTTGGCGACAATGCGCAGATGGCGGGCGCCTTGCGCGGCATGGCGGCCGTCTCGGCCGGCATGATCGCCGCCACGGGCGTGAAACTGGCTGCCGCGCTGGGCAAGCATCCGCTGCCCTTGTGGCTGACCTTGTCCATCACCGTGCTCGGCGTGCTGATGGTGGCGATCTTCCGCTGGCCCCTGCTGTACATCCTGCTGGGCCTGGGCGGCATCGGCTGCCTGCTGACCTACCGAAAGCTGTCCGCATGAATCCGCCCCTGCAACTGGTGTTGAGCGCGGGCGACTGGCTGAACCTGTTCGGCCACTACCTGATGCTGTCGCTGATGTCGATCGGCGGCGCCATTTCCACCACGTCCGAAATGCACCGCTTCCTCGTCGAACAGCATGGCTGGCTGACACAGGCGCAATTCAACGAATCGATCGCCATCGCCCAGGCCGCGCCCGGCCCCAACGTGCTGTTCGTCGCCCTGATGGGCTGGAACGTGGGCATGAACGCGGGCAGCTACGCGGCGGCCTACCTCGGCGTGCTGGTGACCATGGTGGGCATCATGCTGCCCAGCACCACCCTCACCTACGTGGCGGCCCAGTGGGGCTACCGCAACCGCGACCTGCGCCCCGTGCGCGCCTTCAAGCAAGGCATGGCGCCCATCGTCGTCGCCCTGCTGATTTCCACGGGCATGATACTGGGCGGCGCCAACCATGACATCCGCACGGACTGGCCCCTGTGGAGCCTGTCCATCGTGGCTGGCCTGATCATCTGGCGCACGAAGATCCATTTATTGTGGCTGCTGGCGGCCGGCGCCGTGCTGGGCTGGTTCCAGCTCGTCTGACCTTACACGGCCAGGTGCCGCTTCACGTCCTCGCCATCCATCTGTTCCGCCTTGCCGCTGGCGACGACACTGCCGCGCGACAGGACGATGAATTCGTCGGCCAGTTCGCGGGCAAAATCAAAATACTGTTCGCACAGCACGATGGCCATGTCGCCCCGCTGTTTCAACAGGCTGATCACGCGGCCGATATCCTTGATGACGGAGGGCTGGATGCCTTCCGTCGGCTCGTCGAAGATGATCAGCTGCGGCTCGGCCAGCAGGGCGCGGGCGATGGCCAGTTGCTGCTGTTGCCCGCCCGATAAATCTCCGCCGCGCCGCTGCAGCATCTCCTTGAGCACCGGAAACAGTTCATACACGTGGGGATCGATGCGCGCAGCTTGCCGGCCGCCCTTGCTCGCCATACCCATCAGCAAGTTTTCCTCGACCGTCAGGCGCGCAAAGATGTCGCGGCCCTGCGGCACGTAAGCGATGCCCAGCTTGGCCCGCGCATGGGGCGCCAGCCTGGTGATGTCGCGTCCATGGAACACCACCTTGCCCTGCGCCACGGGCAGCACGCCCATCAGGCATTTCAGCAAGGTCGTCTTGCCCACGCCATTCCTGCCCAGCAAGGCCAGGCATTCGCCCTTGCGCGCCGACAGGTTGATGCCGCGCAAGGTGTGCGAGGAGCCATAGTATTGATTCAATTGTTCGACTTCCAGCATGCTTACCTTCCCAGATAGACTTCGATGACCCGCTCGTCCGCTTGCACCTCGTCCATGCGGCCCTGCGCCAGCACGGCGCCTTCATGCAGCACGGTGACAATGCCTTGCCGGGCGATCTCCGTCACAAAACCCATGTCGTGTTCGACCACCATGATCGAATGCTTGCCGCGCAACTCATTGAGCAACTCGGCCGTGCGCGCCGTTTCCGCATCCGACATGCCGGCCACGGGTTCGTCCAGCAAAATCAGCTGCGGCTCCTGCATCAGCAGCATGCCGATTTCCAGCCACTGCTTTTGCCCGTGCGACAGCAAACCGGCCGGCCGCGCCTCCTGGCCGTTGAGGCGGATCAGGCGCAATATCGCGTCGATCCTGCCTTCCTGCTCGGACGTGAGGCGCGCAAACAGGGTGGGCGCCACGCGCTTGTCCATCTTCATCGCCAGTTCCAGGTTGTCGAACACCGTGTGCTGCTCGAACACGGTGGGGCGCTGAAACTTGCGGCCGATGCCCGCGTGGGCGATCTGCGCTTCCGTCATGGTGGCCAGGTTCATGGTCTGGCCAAACCAGGCCGTGCCGGACGTGGGCCGCGTCTTGCCCGTGATCACATCCATCATCGTCGTCTTGCCCGCCCCGTTCGGGCCGATGATGCAGCGCAATTCGCCCACGGAAATATCGAGGCTGAGCTTGTTGATGGCCTTGAAGCCGTCGAAGGACACGCTGATGTCTTCCAGGTACAAAATGGCGCCATGCGTCGTATCGACGCCCTCGCCTTTCACGCGCGAGTACGTCGGCCCCGCTTCCGCGCTGGCCATGCCGGGCAACATGCGGATACTCATGCGGCCTCCTCTGCCATGGCGGCGGTTTTTTTACGTTTGAGCTTGTTCAGCACGCCCAGCATGCCCTGCTGCATGAACAGCGTGACGACGATGAACAACAGGCCCAGCGCGAACAGCCACAGTTCCGGCAAGGCAGCCGTGAACCAGCTTTTCAAGCCGTTGACGGTGAAGGCGCCCAGGATGGGACCGATCAAGGTGCCACGTCCGCCCACGGCCACCCACACGACCATTTCAATGGAGTTCGCCGGCGACATTTCGGACGGGTTGATGATGCCCACCTGCGGCACGTACAGGGCGCCGGCGATGCCGCACAGCACGGCCGACAAGGTCCACACAAACAGCTTGAACCACAGCGGGTTGTAGCCGAGGAACATCAAGCGCGCCTCGCTGTCGCGCACGCCCTGCAGCACCCGGCCCAGCTTCGAGCGGACGATGGCGCGCGCGCCGATCAAGGCCGCCAGCAGGAAGGCCAGGGTCAGCAGGAACAGCACGGCCCGCGTGGCGGGCGCCGTGATGCCATGGCCGAGGATGGTCTTGAAATCCGTGAAACCGTTGTTGCCGCCAAAGCCAGTGTCATTGCGGAAGAACAGCAGCATGAAGGCATACGTCATCGCCTGGGTGATGATGGAAAAATACACGCCCTTGATGCGCGAGCGAAAGGCAAAGTAGCCAAACACAAAGGCGAGCACGCCCGGCACCAGCACGACGAGCGCCATGCAGTACCAGAAATGTTCCGTAAACGCCCAGTACCAGGGGTAGGTTTTCCAGTCGAGAAAGACCATGAAGTCGGGCAGGCTGCTGTGGTACTGGCCCTGGTCGCCGATGGCGCGCATCAGATACATGCCGTGCGCATACGCGCCCAGGGCAAAGAACACGCCGTGGCCCAGGGACAATATGCCCGTGTAGCCCCAGACGAGGTCCAGCGCCAGCGCGGCCAGCGCGTAGCACATGAACTTGCCCACCAGCGCCACCGTATAGGCGGACACATGCAGCGCATGCCCTTCGGCAAACGCCAGGTTAAATACCGGCAACAACGCCGCCAGCACAGTGCATCCGGCGATGGCCAGCCAGACGGGCCGCGTGAACAGGCCAGGCTTGATTTGATAGGAGGTAGTCATTCGACGCTGCGTCCCTTCATGGCAAACAGGCCCTGCGGCCGGCGCTGGATGAAAATGATGATGAATACCAGAATGGCGATCTTCGCCAGCACGGCGCCCGCCACCGGTTCGAGGAATTTGTTGACTTCACCCAGCCCCAGCGCGGCAATCACGGTGCCGGCCAGCTGGCCCACGCCGCCAAGCACCACCACCATGAAGGAATCGACGATGTAGCTTTGGCCCAGATCCGGCCCCACATTGCCCAGCTGCGACAGGGCCACGCCACCGAGCCCCGCGATGCCGGAACCGAGACCGAAGGTCAGCATGTCGACCTTGCCCGTGGCCACGCCCACGCAATCGGCCATGCGGCGGTTTTGCGTCACGGCCCGCACGAACAGTCCCAGGCGCGTCTTGTTCAGGATCAGCCACACGGCCGCGACGACAACGATGGCAAAGACGATGATGGCCAGGCGGTTGTATGGCAGCACGAGGCCGCCCAGCACGGTGACGCCGCCCGACATCCAGGCGGGATTGGCCACTTCCACGTTTTGCGCGCCGAAGACCGTGCGCACGGCCTGCATGAGGATCAGGCTGATGCCCCAGGTGGCCAGCAGGGTTTCCAGCGGCCGGCCATATAGCCAGCGGATCACCGTGCGCTCCAGCATCACGCCCACCAGTCCCGCGACCAAAAAGGCGGCCGGCAAGGCGGCCAGCAGATACGCATCCTGCAAGCCAGGCAGGTAGCTGCGGAAGAACAGCTGGCACAGGTAGGTCGTGTAAGCGCCTATCATCAGCAATTCGCCATGCGCCATGTTGATGATGCCCATCAATCCAAACGTGATGGCCAGCCCCAGCGCGGCCAGCAGCAGCACGCTGCCCAGCGAAATGCCGTAGAACACATTGCCGGCGAACTCCATGCGCGCCACCCGTCCCTTGATCTGGCGCATGGTCTCGATGGCGGCCAGCTGCACGGCCTCGTCCGGCTCGCCGGCCTTGCCATCTGGCCCTTTCTCCAGCATGGCTTGCAGCACGGGCAGCAGACGCGCATCGCTGCTGCCCGCCAGCGCCTGCACGGCGGCCTTGCGCGTGGCGGCGTCGGGCGCATGCAGGTTGGCGCTGGCGATCAGCACCTGCAATATCTGTTTGATGTCAGCATCGTTTTCCTGCGCCAGCGCACTACGGATCAGGGGGACCTGTGCGGGATCGACGGATTGCTGCAGCGCCTGCGCGGCGGCCAGGCGCGTGGCCCGCTCCGGCGCCAGCAGTTTCAGCCCCGACAAGGCGCCCGCCACAGCCGCGCGCAAGCGGTTGTTGACCATCACGCCGTCGATGCCATCGGGCAGCGGCAGGCTCTGGCCGCTTGCCGGCTCATATGCCCGTTCACCGTCGACGATATACACCTTGCCGTCGGGGGCCGCATATAACTGATCGTCCTGCAAGGCTTGCAGCACACGGGCGGCCTCGGGCGTGGCCAGGGCGGCGATCTGGGCGACGGCGGCGATCCTGGTGTCGGGATCGTCGCCGGATAGCGCTTTGAGCAGATCGGGAGGGATGGCAGCCTGCGCCAGCGAGGATAGCAACAGGCAGGCGAGGACCAGCAGTTTGGAGATGAACCTCATTGTAAGTTCCATGGAAAAACTGCACGGGGCGTGCGCTTACCCCAAAGGCGAGGACTGGGGTCGGATGGGGACGCCTAGTCCCTCAGGGTCCGACCCCGGCATTTGCTGGTGGGTGATAGCGCCTACAGCTTCTGCTTGCCCTCATTCCCCTTGATAAACGGGCTCCACGGCTGGGCGCGTATCGGTTCCTTGGTTTTCCACACGACATTGAATTGCCCGTCGGACTTGATCTCGCCGATCATCACGGGCTTGTGCAAGTGGTGGTTGGTCGGGTCCATGGTCAGGGTAAAGCCGGACGGCGACTTGACGCTCTGGCCGGCCATGGCGGCGATCACCTTGTCCGTGTCCGTCGATTTCGCTTTTTCCACGGCTTTCGCCCACATGTGGATGCCCACATAGGTCGCTTCCATCGGGTCGTTCGTCACGACAGAACCCGCGTTCGGCAGCTTTTGCGCCACGGCATACGCTTTCCACTGCTTGATGAAGGCCGCATTCACGGGGTTCTTGACGGATTCAAAGTAATTCCACGCCGCCAAGTGCCCCAGCAAGGGCTTGGTATCGATGCCGCGCAATTCTTCCTCGCCCACGGAAAACGCGACGACGGGCACGTCCGTGGCTTTCAAGCCCGCATTGCCCAGTTCCTTGTAGAACGGCACGTTGGAATCGCCATTGATGGTGGAAATGACGGCCGTCTTGCCGCCCGTGGAAAACTTCTTGATGTTGGCGACGATGGTTTGATAGTCGGCATGGCCGAACGGCGTGTAGACCTCGCTGATATCGCTATCCTTGACACCTTTACTTTTCAGGAAAGCGCGCAGGATCTTGTTGGTGGTGCGCGGATACACATAATCCGTGCCCAGCAGCACGAAGCGTTTGGCGCCGCCGCCATCCTTGCTCATCAGGTATTCCACGGCAGGAATCGCCTGCTGGTTCGGCGCGGCGCCCGTATAAAACACATTCTTTTCCAGCTCCTCGCCCTCGTACTGGACCGGGTAAAACAGCAGGCTGTTGAGTTCCTTGAACACCGGCAAGACGGATTTGCGGGACACGGATGTCCAGCAGCCGAACACGACAGCCACTTTATCCTGCGCCACCAGCTGGCGCGCTTTTTCCGCGAACAAGGGCCAGTTCGACGCGGGATCGACGACGACGGCTTCCAGCTTCTTGCCCAGCACGCCGCCCTTGGCATTGATCTCGGCGATCGTCATCAGCGCCACATCCTTGAGCGACGTTTCGGAAATGGCCATGGTGCCCGACAGGGAGTGCAAGATGCCCACCTTGATCGTGTCGGCGGCCAAGGCTGCCTGCATGGTGGTGGACATGGCCAGGGCCAGTGCGCCGGCGGCGGCCGCTTTCAGGATGATGCGTCGTGTCATGGGGACTCCTGTGATGGGTTCGTGGGGGTCGAGCTGGGTCTGCTATGTTGTTAAAGCAGAATGCATGCCAGCACCGGCAGGCGTCCGCCATGGTGCAAGCGGCGCTCGCCGCACGAAAAAAAACCTGGCTGCACAAGGACTGTGCAGCCAGGTTTCAAATTGCCGTAAAACGGTGCGCAGGACGCAGCAATCCCGGCATCAATCCTTGCGCGGAGCTCCACGCAGACGGCGCCAGCCCTTGCGGCCCAGCGGGAACAGCAGCACGAAAGCGATCAGCCACGGCAGAATGTAGGCCATGGCAGTGATGGCGTTGGCCACGCCTTCCGACAGGTTTTCCGTGAAATTGCCCAGCGCGCGCTTGACGGGCCGCCAGAACGATTGCCTGCCTTCGGCGCTGATGGCCACGTTCAACAAGTCCGTATCGATACGCTGCATCAATAGCGCATTGGCGGCCGTCGCCTGCTCCAGTTCCACTTGCACGGTGGCCAGTTCCTTGGTCACCTTGATGAGGGCATCGACGTTGGTGCCCGAGCGTTTTTCCAGGTCTTGCAATTGCGCCTGGTATTGCTTGAGCATTTCCAGGCGTTTCTTGCTGTCGAGCACGGGACGGCCCAGGTCTTCCACCTTGGTGCCCTGGCTGGTGACGTCGCCTTCGGCCGCGACCAGCGCGACGAGCTTCTTGATGCCGGCCGGCTTGGCGCGCATGCTGATGCGCGCATGCACGTAGCGGCCGCTGTCGACGCTGGAATCGAGCAGCAGGCAGCCGTTTTCCGTATCGGCCTTGCAGGCGGCGACCACTTTTTCATACAGGGGCCGCACTTGCGCCTCGCGCGTATCAACGCTGACATTATGTTCATAGGCAAGGAACTCGCTGCCCTTTTCCTTGCCTTCGAGACGCGCGGCGCTCGACTGCCCGCCGCTCTCGCCCTTGCTGCCGCAGCCGGCCAGCAGCAACAGTCCAAACAGGCATATGGATATTTTTTTCATGATTTCTTTCTTTGGATTATTTTTGCAGCGGCAACAATTCGATATCGGGCAAGTGCGCCGCCACATCCTGCACGGTCGCATGGCAGGTCAAGGACGCCACCACCTGCGACAACGGTTCCGGCCAGATTTCCGGCAAGTCGCGCTCTTCGGGCGCGAGCACGGGAAAGGCCAGCTGTTCCCGTGGCGGCGTGAAGGCGGCAGCGACGCCGGGCTTGTTGCCGCGCGCATCGATGCGGTACCAGCCGAACTCCTGCAGATACACGGCATTCAAGCCATGCAGGCAGAACGGCGGCCCCACCTCACCCACGGCCAGGCGCTGGTAGCACAGGCCGGCAGGAATGCCGTTGGCGCGCAGCAGCGCCGCCAGCAGATGGCTCTTCGCATAGCAATAGCCAGTGCCGTGCTGCAAAACGTCGGAAGCGCGGCAGGTGACGGGATTGCGCTGGTAGTCCCAGCTATGGGCGATCTCGTCGCGCACGAAGGCAAAGCAGCGGGCCGCGATGGCGGCGTCGCCCACCGCGCCTGCCGCCAGTGCAGCCGCCTTGGCGCGCACGGCAGGATGGTCGCTGTCGATGTAAGTGCTGCTGGCTAGATACGGGGAAAAGTCGGTAGACATGGCGTCAAGGTCATGCGAAAAGATAATGCGCGATTCTAGTCGAAACGGCAGGAAATCGAGCGTTTCCTTGCGCAGGAACAAAGAAAATCCACGCTTCGGCCTGCCGGCCTGGGGGGCGGCGACTTTGGCGGCGGCCCGGTAGCTGGTATCATGCGGGCAAACGCAGCCGGCCATATTGGCGTGGCACAGGCACTACCCTGCGAAGCGGACCTGCCCTCCGGCGCGCCGCCGACGCCTCCCTACAGATCAGAGAAACGAGTTCCCTATGAGCACATCATCGTCGCACCCATCGTTCTGGCGCCGTGTCCCGCTGGCTTTCGGCGCCTTCTTCAGCACCCTGTCGGACGCCGCCTATGCGGCCCGCGTGGAAAAGCTGGCCTTGCCCGAGGCGGCGCCCGCCGCTCCCGTCGCGCCAGTGGCCCCTGCCCCGGCGCCAGCCGCCGCGCCCGTCATTTTGAAGGAAGCGACGCCGGACGCGGCCCTGCAATTGCTGGCCCTGCTGCAACGCGAAGCGCGATTGATCGATTTCACCCAGGAAAACCTGGGCAGCCATGCCGATGCCGATATCGGCGCGGCCGCCCGCGTGGTGCATGAAGGCTGCGCCAAGGTCATGCGCGAGTATTTCACCATCGAGGCCGTGCGCCAGGAAGCCGAGGGCAGCCGCATCGTCCTGCAGGAAGGTTTTGACTCCGCCCAGGTACGCCTGACGGGCAACGTGGTCGGCTCCGCGCCGTTCACGGGTACCCTCAGCCACCGCGGCTGGCGCGCCTCCAGCGTGCGCCTGCCGAAACTGAGCGAGCAGCACGACGCCGCCATCCTGGCACCGGCCGAGGTGGAACTGTGAGCGACACGATCAACCCTACCCCGCGCTACGCCATCGGCATCGACCTGGGTACCACCCACAGCGCCCTGTCATATGTCAACCTGGTCGAGAGCGACGGCGAAAAGTCCAGCCATGGCGTGCTGAAAGTGCCGCAGCTGTCGGCGCCGGGCACCGTCGAAGAGCTGTCGCTGCTGCCATCGTTCGTCTACCTGCCGCACGCCGATGAAGTGGCGGCGGGCGACCTGGCCCTGCCCTGGGTCACCGAGGAAGCCGAAGCGCCGTTCGTCGTTGGCGAAATGGCCCGCAGCCGTGGCGCCACCACGCCGATCCGTTTGGTGTCGAGCGCGAAAAGCTGGCTGTGCCACCCGGGCGTGGACCGCCGCGCGGCGATCCTGCCGAACGACGCGCCGGCCGAAGTCGCGCGCATTTCGCCCATCACGGCCGCCACGCGCTACCTGACGCACTTGCGCCAGGCCTGGGACAACGCCCACCCGCAAGCACCGTTCGCCGAGCAGGAAATCACCGTCACCATTCCCGCCTCGTTCGACCCGGCAGCGCGCGAGCTGACGATGGAAGCGGCGCAGGCGGCCGGTTATTCCTCATTGACCTTGCTGGAAGAGCCGCAAGCGGCCCTGTACAGCTGGATCCAGACCAGCGAAGGCCGCTGGCGCAAGGAAGTCAAGCCGGGCGACATCATCCTGGTGGTCGACGTGGGCGGCGGCACCAGCGACTTTTCGCTGATCGCCGTGCTCGAGCGCGATGGCGTGCTGGAACCGCACCGCGTGGCCGTCGGTGAACATATCCTGCTGGGCGGCGACAATATGGACCTGGCGCTGGCCCACCTGGTGGCCCGCAAGCTGGCCGCCAACGGCACCCAGCTCGACGCCTGGCAGATGCGCGCGCTGACCTACGGCTGCCGCAGCGCCAAGGAAAGCCTGCTGGCCGACAGCGGCCTCGATGTGGCGCCCATCGTCGTGCCGAGCCGCGGTTCGAAGCTGATCGGCGGCTCCATCCGCACGGAACTGACGCGCGCGGAAGTGTCCACCTTCATCCTCGACGGCTTCTTCCCGCAAGTGGAAGCATCGAGCCGTCCTGCCGTGCGCACGCGCGCCGGCCTGACGCAACTGGGCTTGCCGTATGCGCAGGATGCGGCCATCACGCGCCACCTGGCCGCGTTCCTGGGCCGCCAGGTGGCGGCCACCAGCGAGCTGGAAGGCTTTGCCGGCCGCCAGGCGGACGGCGCCAGCTTCCTGCACCCGACGGCCGTGCTGTTCAACGGCGGCGTCTTCAAGTCGGACCTGCTGGTGCAGCGCATCATGGCCACCGTCAACGACTGGCTGTACATGGAAGGCGCGGAACCGGCGCGCATGCTGGCCGGGGCCGACCTGGATCTGGCCGTGGCGCGCGGCGCGGCCTACTACAGCTACGTGCGGCGCGGCCATGGCGTGCGCATCCGCGGCGGCACCGCCAGCGCCTTTTATGTCGCCATCGAGTCGGCCATGCCGGCCATCCCCGGCATGGAACCGCCTATCCAGGCCCTGTGCGTGGCGCCGTTCGGCATGGAAGAAGGCAGCGAACTGGAACTGCCAGGCCAGCAATTCGGCCTGGTCGTGGGCGAACCCGTGCACTTCCGCTTCTTCGCCTCGTCCACGCGGCGCAACGACCAGATCGGCGACTTGCTCGATTTCTGGGGCCCCGATGAATTGCAGGAGCTGAGCGAAATCCAGGCGACCTTGTCCGCCGAAGGCCGTCAGGCCGGCGACGTGGTGCAGGTCAAACTGCACGCGCGCGTGACGGAAGCGGGCACGCTGGAGCTGCTGGCCGTCTCTCCTGATGGCGCCGAGCGCTGGAAGGTGGAATTCGACGTGCGCGGCACGCCGCAGCAATAGGCATGCGCAGCGCTGTGGGCAAGCCGGCCTTCCTGGTCGGCATCGACCTGGGCACCACCAACACGGTGGTCGCCTATGCCAATGCGGCCAATGCAGCCGATATGCAGGCGGGCATCGAGCTGTTCGCCATCGAGCAGCTGGTCGCTCCCGGCGAAGTGGGCGCACGCCCCCTGCTGCCGTCCTTGCGCTACCATCCTGCCGCCGGCGAACTGGCGGCGGGCGACTTGCAGCTGCCATGGCCGCAGCAGGACCTGGAGCATGCCGTGCTGGGCGCTCTGGCGCGCCAGCTCGGCGCCCAGGTGCCGGGCCGCCTCGTTTCCAGCGCGAAGAGCTGGCTGTCGCACGCGAACGTGGACCGCCAGGCGCCCATCCTACCGTGGGGCGCCGAGGCCGACGTGGCCAAGGTGTCGCCCGTGGCGGCCAGCGCCAGCTACCTCGCGTATGTACGCGCCGCGTGGAATCACCGCTTCCCGGATTCTCCGCTGGAGGAACAAGAACTGGTGCTGACCATCCCCGCCTCGTTCGATGAAGGTGCGCGCGCACTCACCCTGGAAGCGGCCCGCATGGCGGGCTTGCCTGCGCTACGATTGGTAGAAGAACCGCAGGCGGCCTTTTATGACTTCCTGCAGCGCCAGCGCGCCACCCTGCGCGAGGACCTGGCCGATACGCGCCGCATTCTGGTGTGCGACGTGGGCGGTGGCACCACGGATTTCAGCCTGATCGACGTGGACTTCGATGACGACGGCGAACCGCAGCTCACGCGCAGCAGCGTGGGCAACCATTTGATCCTCGGCGGCGACAATATGGACCTGGCGCTGGCCCACCTGGTGGAAACGCGCATGGCGGCGGGCAGCGAAGGCGGCATGAAGCTATCGGCCGCGCGCTTGTCGCAGCTGATGGAACGCTGCCGCGCCGCCAAGGAATTGCTGCTGTCGAACGATGCGCCGGAGAGCGCCACCGTCACCCTGCTGGGCGCAGGATCTCGTTTGATCGGCGGCAGCCGTTCCGCCGACGTCACGCGCGAGGAAGTGGCGGCCATGGTGGTCGACGGCTTCTTCCCGAAGGTGGAACTGAACGAGGTGGCCAGGAAGGGCCGCGCCGGCATCGTCGAATTCGGCCTGCCGTATGCGCAGGACGCGGCCATCACGCGTCACCTGGCCGGCTTTTTACAACAACATCAGGGCGCACTGCCCGATACCCTGTTGCTCAATGGCGGCGTGTTCCGCGCCGACGCGCTGGCGCGCCGCCTGGCCGAGACCTTGGAGCACTGGCGCGGACAGCCCTTGACCATCCTGCACAATGACAATCCCGACGTGGCCGTGGCCCGTGGCGCCGTCGCCTACGCGCTGGCCCGGCGCGGCCAGGCGCCGCGCATCGGCGGCGGCTCGCCGCGCAGCTATTTCCTCGTGCTGGGCGAAGCGGGCAAGGACAAGCGCGCCGTCTGCATCCTGCCCCGTGGCAGCGCCAGCGGCGAGGAAATCCGCCTGACCGAACGGCTGTTCGCGCTGCGCCTGGGCAGGCCCGTGCGCTTCCACCTGGCCACGTCCCTCTTTGAGGCGGGCACGCCGCCGCAACTGGGCGAAATCGTCGACCTGGACGCCGGAGAATACTTGCGCCTGCCGCCGCTGGCCAGCGTGCTGCACGACAAACAGGATGCCAGTGACAAGCGCGAAATCACCGTGCAGCTGGCGACAGTCATGACCGAGGTAGGGACTTTGGAAGTGCATTGCGTGGCCGCAGCGGATGCCGGCCAGCGCTGGCTGCTGGAATTCCAGTTGCGCACTGATAAGGAAGAGCAAGGAGATGGCGAGGCTCAAGCCGTTTCGCCGCGCGTGAAAGAAGCGGTCGAGAAGATCGAGCGCATCTTTGGCGGCAAGGCGCAAAAGGTCGAAGCCAAGGAAGTGCGGCAGCTGCGCCAGCACCTGGAACGGGGGCTGGGCGGACGCGAAAGCTGGGAGACTCCCCTGCTGCGCCAGCTGTTCGACGCCCTGCTGCTGCGCGCCCGTGGCCGGCGCCGCTCCGCCGAGCATGAGCGGGTCTGGCTGAACCTGGCCGGCTACTGTTTGCGGCCCGGCTATGGCGACGCGCTGGACCCGTGGCGCATCGAGCAGCTGTGGGCCATGTTCGACGCGGGCGTGCAGCATCACAAGGACAACCAGGTGTGCGCCGAATGGTGGACCCTGTGGCGCCGGGTGGCTGGCGGCTTGAACCCCGAGCAGCAACTGCGCCTGCTCGACGACTTCGCCTTCAACCTGCAAGCCGATGCGGCCCAGCGCGGCAGCCGCCCCGTCACCCTGGTCAACGGCAGCGACGACGACATGCTGCGCGTGGGCGCGTCGCTCGAGCGCATCCCCGGCGCCTACAAGGCCGAAGTGGGCGTCTGGCTGATCAAGCGGCTGGAGAAAGCCAGCAAGAAGGGGGAAGCGGCCGATACGAATACCCTGTGGGCGCTGGCCAGGGTCGGCGCGCGCCAGCCCTTCCACGGCAGCGCGCACGAAGTGGTCGACAGCGCCAGCGTGGCCGACTGGCTGCACGTGCTGCTGGCGCTGGACTGGAAAAAAGTGGAACCGGCCGCCTTCGCCGCCACCCACCTGGCGCGCATGACGGGCGACCGCTCGCGCGACATCGGCGACGAGCTGCGGACCACCATCCTGGCCCGCCTGAAAGCCGTGGGCGCCCCGCCCCTGTGGCAGGCCATGGTCAGCGAAGTGACGCAGCTGGATGAAGCGAACACGAAACGCATGCTGGGCGAGGCGCTGCCGCCGGGGTTGAAGCTGATCGGCTGATCGGATTCAAGCGCAGCCTGCCTACGCCAGCGCCAACAGCAGCATGATTCCGGGATAGGTGCGGCGCACATATCCCCACGTCGCCCATCAGGCAGTCCAGGCGCGTATATATACTACCTGGCACGCGCCAGCAGCACTGACAAGCGGGCAACCCTCCTTATCCCATGATGACTGTGCTTCCATCGCATCAATATTAAAAGCCCGCGCAGCTCCCTCTTCACTGCCGCGACTGTGTGCTGTTCAAGGGTGTGTCTGCATTTTCCAGCCGAACGTCTCAGCCGGCCAAATGCAACACCAGGATAAGCTTTTGTCTGCACCGGAAGCCGACATCACCGGAAAATCATCCGAAATTGCTGCAGGCATCTTTAGGTGTCTATGGTTTTCCGAAACCACTAAAAATGGCAACTCGGTTATGCCATTAAATAATCACATCCAAATACCTAAAAATCACAACCTCATTCAATTCAACCACCATAATCATGACATGCATCAATACTGAAATATTTTAAATGCCACATCATGATATTTATTGTACTATTTGACACCTCATACATTTCCAATAAAAAATGACTTCGCAAAATAAAATACTTAACTTCAAATCGAAAAACAAAGTCCCATCCACAAAAAAGGAAACCATCAAAGATTGGTTATCCATAACAAAAGACATGCTTGACATCGCATGGCGAGTAGCGCCACCCCTATCGCTGGCATGCGCCGGATTATTCCTCTGGATGTATTTAAAACATATCCAATGGAGTGGCTTATTTTATGAATCAGCCATGACAGTAACGGGACTCACCTTTCTGGTTCTGGCAGCGGTAGCGTTGAGCGCAATTAGTTTATTCATTCTTTCAACGCCATCGATACTGATGGGAATTACCCTATCTTATTTTGATAAAAATCAAAAAATAAAAAAAGAAGTCTCTACCATTTATTGGTTAGCACTTAGTTCCTGGTTGCTCGTGATAAATGCGAGTCCATATATGGACGAAACTTATACCTGGATATTTATTCTTCCAATAATAACAACATCCCTTTATGGATACGTAAAATCAGATAAGTTGGGAAATTCAAACCCGACAACACATACCAGAAAATGGAAAATCGCCAATACGCTTGCAGTGATTGCCATGTCGAATTTTGCAATATTCGGAATAATCTTCCCGATATTTTTCTTTGATGGAATCATGTCGCATTATGCAGCAAATTCAGGCAATGAAATAATGAATAAATTAATAACATTATTTCTTATCCCGCTTGCAGCGCTTTCTCCAGGCCTGATTTACCTAATGTTACGAAAAGAAAATACTGGAGCACATAACATACCTAAAGTACTAGCAAATACTTCAGTTATTTTCATCTATTCAACATTTTTCCTTGTATTAATTTTTACTCCCGCATCAAAAATACTTTTAGAAAGCACCGAAATATACAACAACAATAAAAAGAAATTCCAAATACTAAAACCAGAGCTTAAGGAAATAATAAAACACACGAATATAGAAACAAAGTCGGATGGCGAATTGAGCACGATTTCAGCTTACATTCGCTACAGCTTTGCAGGAACAAAACTGATCTGCAATGAGCCATTGGAATTCATCGATTTCTCCAATTCGACGTCAAAAAAACGGAATAAGATAGATAAATCAAGCACCCTAAACTGCGTAGCGACTGTACCTGGCGACCTGCGTGAATTCAGTAATTAGCTTTACACCAGCGCCACCACCAACAGCACCACCGCCAGCGGCGCCTGCACCAGCACGATGCCCGGATGCGTGCGGCGCAGCTGGGCCCACACGGACAGGCCCGGCACTTCCTCGTGCGGATGGTGGGCTTCGTCGCGCAGCGACATCGCGTGCAGGAACATGCCGGCAATCAGGGGGCCGGGGTTGACCCACCAGCCCTGTTCGAGCAAGCCGCGCGACAGGTAGATGGCCAGCGCGCCGATGGCAAACGGCGAGGCCCACACCAGCACCAGCATCAGACGGATGCCATAGAATTCCGCCAGGGTGCCCATGCGGTGCAGGCGGCTGAAATCGTGGTCTTCCATGCGCCGGTCGATGGCCAGCTCGGCGCGGCCGTACAAGGTCCACAGGCCGCCGAACAGGCAGCCCAGCAGCACGCCGATGACGATGTCGGCCACGAACACCGCATATTTGTTGACGTCGGCCGTGCCGATGCCCAGCGACGTGTGGGCGGCCGCATGCAGGTGCAGGCTGGCCTGCTCGCCTTCGGCCGTCGTGTAGCGGTCGCGCACGTCATACGTGCTGCCGAGATACACGACGTTCTTGCGCAATGCCGCGGCCTCCACGCCGGCCTGGCCATCGATCAGTTTCACGCGCGTGCGCGTGGGATTCAGGAATGCCGGCGCCACGGCGGCCGGGTGAAACGGTGCGGTGACGGCGTTCTGTTCGGCCGCCGCCTTGGCGTCGCCGCGGATGACGGGCTCGAACGCCCAGCGCGCCAACTCCTTTTCGCTGCCCGTACGCCGCGCCAGTTGGCACACGCGGCCAGCCAGCGCCACCACTTCCTTTTGCTCGGACAGGGCGGCCGGCATGGGTTGCTTCTGCTCCTGCTCGTCGGCGCCATGCGCCAGCTCGAAGGCCACGGCCGCCAGCACGGGGCTTTTCAGCTCGATGCGCGTGACGGCGCCCATGCGTTCGCGGATCCGCGGGCTGGCAAAGTGGATGCCGGCGGCGCAGCGCTCGCGTATCCACGGCAGGTTCGCATTGCGGTCCGATTGCTCGGGCAGGATCAGCACCAGTTGCCGGCCATCGGCGGCCAGCCGGTCGAGCAGGCGGTCCAGCGGCCGCTCGCCCGCCTTGTGCTGCTCGTACACGGCTGGCGCCAGGTCCAGGTCGATGGCCAGCACCTTGCTGCCGCGCGCTGCGGCGCTGGCGATCAATTGTTCCAGGCGTGAACGCTCCAGCGGTTCGCGCTCGTCGAAGACCTGCTCGAACGCGGGCTGGTCGATTTCGATGATGCCGGGGCGGTAGGCGGCGCCCGGGTCCTTGCCCCGGTTTAGCAGTTGCCCCTGTTCCGCGCTGGCGCGCAGCATGGCCGCATCGAGCCATTCGAGCACGTGAAAACCTTCCAGCGCCAGCATCAGCGCGGCGATCAGGCTGGCGCCGATCACGTGGTGCAGCAGGTGCGTGCCCGTCAGCTTGAAGGCCGAGCCCAGCTGGGCGACCGGCCACAGCAGGCGCCGCCAGAACGGCGGGCGCGGTTGATCCTGCTGGCTGGTTTCCACGGTGCGTTCCCCTTGCGTACGGCGCATGAATTACCATTCAAGCAACGAATGATGACGAAAGGATAGTGTATTGCAGTTGCGCCCGTGCCGCCGCACGGCTGGCACGGGCCCGCCCGCAGATTACTTCGGCTTGGCCAGCAACAACTTGCCCAGCGCCTCGAAGGCCGGCGTGGTGGTCGGGTCGTTGGCCGCATTGGCCGCCGTCGGCGTGGAAGCGAAACGCACGATCACCATTTCCGCCTTCGGGTCGATGTAGATACGCTGGCCGTACACGCCGCGCGCCATGTAGGCGCCATGGTCGTTATGCGTGACCCACCACATGTCGCGGTAGCTCCAGCCCTTGAGCAAATCATAGCCGCCCTTGGCGAACAGCTGTTTGTCGCCACCGCGGCGGATATCGTCGACGGCCGCCTTGGGCAAAATCTGCTGGCCGTTGTAGCGGCCATCGTTGCGCAGCATCTCGCCGAAGCGGGCCAGGTCGCGCAAGCCCGCATTCAAGCCGCCGCCGGCAAACGGCGTGCCGGTCGAATCGACCGTCATGTAGGCATCCTGCTCGGCCCCCAGCTTTTGCCAGATATGCTCGGACAGGTATTCGTTGACGTTCTGCCCCGTGACGCGGGCGATGATCCAGCCCAGCACGTCGGAGTTGACCGTGCGGTAGCCGAAGCCCTCGCCATGCCGGCCCTCGTGCCGCACCGTCTGCAGATACTCGAAATAACTGCGCGGCCCCGTGTAATCCTTCGGTTTGGGCAGCGGGCTGCCGGCCGCCGCGTGCTGCCATACTTCCGCTTTCGGGTCCGCGTAATCTTCGCTGAATTTCAGGCCCGTGGTCATGTCGAGCACCTGGCGCACGGTGGCGTCGCCAAACGCGGACTTCGCCAGTTCCGGCACATACTCGGCCACTTTCTTGCCTGGATCGAGCTTGCCTTCGGCCACCAGGGCCGCGCCGATGGTGCCCATGACGGACTTCGTCACGGACATGGCGCCGTGCTGGCCGCTTTCCTTCAATACGCCGAAATAGCGTTCATACACGATGCGGCCCCGGTGCAGCACGACGATGCCATCCGTGTAGTTGGCAGCCAGCGACTGCTCCCAGGTCATCGCGTCCTGCGCGCCCAGGGGCGTGAAGCGCAGGCTGTCGATATCACTGCGCAGCGCGCGCGGCAAAGGCACGGGCGCTTTCAGGCCGCGCGCCACTTCCACCGTCGGCATCAGCTGGCGGAAGTGCGACACGCTCCAGCGCAGCTGGGGGAAATTGAAATAGCTGCCATCGTCGAAGCGGATGATCTTATCGGCCGGCGGCGGCGCGCCCACCATCCATTGCAGTGTAGCCGGGTCGCTGGCGGCCGCAGACAGCGGCGCTGCCGCATGGGCGCTGGCAGCCAGCGTAAGGCAGGCTGCGGCCAGGGCCATACGTTTCATGCTGGGAAAATCGTTCATGTGATGCTCTCCTTGATAAACGGAATACTTAATATACCCATACGACGTTGGCCAGCCAGCCCGTCCAGGTCCGGGCCTGCCCGTTCACCAGCTGGTTTACGCCGGACTGAGCGAACGAGGCGCTGAAGCCCAGGGTCAGGTAGGTATTCGGGTTGACGACGCGCACATACTTGACGAAGACATCGTTCGCCAGCATCGGGCGCAGCACGCCGGAGATCACCACGGGCGCGTCCCCCGGCACGTCGAGGCGCGTCGCCTGGCCGAACTGCAGCGGGCTGCCCATCCGGTTGGCGCGTACCTGGGCCAGGTAAGCGGTCACGGTGTCTTTCGGCGTCGGGTGAAGCTCGATGGTGGCCTGCAGCGCATTCACGTTGGCATTGACAAAGACCCAGGTCGCCTTGCTGCCAGAAGCCCAGGCGCCCGGCGTGCCTTCGAAAAACAGCGGATCGAAGCGCTCGTTGCGCGCCGTGCGCGGATCGTCGCCGGAAAAGCTCTGGTAGCCGAGGGTGAACTTCGGCGTCCACGCCACGTCGGGCAGGGAAAAGCCCCCTTCCGTGCGCCAGCCCCAGGCCCGCATCGGCTCGCGCGTATTCCATTCACGCGCCGCGTCGACACCGAACCAGCCTTTCGGCAGCACGGAGGGCAATACGGGAACGCGCGCATAGCCATACACGAACTGCAGGTCCTTGCGGCCGTCAGGCACCGCCAGCGGCGCGCCGATGCCGCCCGGCGCCGCCTGCGGATACGCGGCATGCGAACGGGGCGCCTTGCCATACGCGATGCCCGCCTTGCGGTCGTTCGCGGGCGCGTAGCTGACGTCAACGCCGACGACGCGCGTGCCCGAATCGTTGTCGGGGTTTTCATTCGGGTCGAGATAGAACGCCTGGGCGCTGAGCGCATCCTGGCTTATTTTGGCCACCACGGAATTCTGGAAGGCCTTGCGCGGTCCCAGTTTCAGCGCGCCACGGTCAAAGCCGTTCGAGCCGCCATTGGCGACCAGCATGCCCGTGCCCAGCGTGAAACTCTGCGCGCCGGCCGACAGGTCGAGGGTGGCGCGCGTGCCGCCGAGCGGCATGCGGATGCCGGCGACGAATTCCTCGATCGAGATGCGGCCCGTATCGCCCGCGCCAAAAGGGTCATGGCGCAAGGTGCCTGAGCCGACGGCGGAAACGCGCGCATACAGCTGCTTGCCGTCGCCCAGATTGCGCTTGAAGCCGAGCGCCGGCTTGACATAGAACTCGTACCAGTAGGGATGAAAATCGAAGCCGGGATTGCGCGCCGGCGTATTCGACAGCTTCCAGAACAGATTGCTCTCGCCTGCCACCTGCACGCCCGCTTCGACGGAACGCGTCACCTGCCAGTCGGCGCCGATGGCCGGCTCGACGGCGGCGCGCCGGGCCACTTCCTTTTCCATGCTGCTCTGGCCATCGGGATCGAGCTGGCCGGCGGCGCCGCAGGCGGCGCTCCAGCCCAGCATCGCCAGCACCATCGTTCTGCGTACCAGGAACATCGCTTGCATTGCCATAGATATCCCTTGCGCTGGCTGACTGTATATTTGAGCGAATGTTATCAGAGATGCTCTTGTTGTAAGGCATCCTATCGTGCGGTGCGGCCGAGGTGAGACAAACGTCTCACGGCAGTCCCATGCTGCAATGCGGCATGCATGTGCCGGCGCTTCGTGCTACAAACGGAAAGACCATCAAAACACCAGATACCGAGACACTGGAGAGCGCCATGCCCTACGTCCGCCAGACCAGCCATATCGACCGCGTGCGCGACCTGATCGCCGGCCGTATCGTCAATCCGGGAGCCGATACGGCCAGGCTGGCGTCGTCGTACCGGCGCTCGCTGGACGACTACCGGCTCGACCCCGCCTCGACGACAGGGCCGCGCATCCTGACAAGCGCCGAACTGCGCGCCATCCAGCAGTCCGAGGAAAATTTTCTGCGCTCCACGGGCCAGTGCCTGCCGCGCCTGCACGCCATGGTGCGCGAAGCGGGCTACTGCGTCATCCTCGCCAATGCGCGCGGCGTGACCATCGACTACGCGGTCGACGCGGACCAGCGCAAGGATTTCAAGAAGGCGGGCCTGTATCCCGGTTCGTGCTGGTCGGAAGAAGAGGAAGGCACGTGCGGCATCGCCTCCGTGCTGCTCGACCATGAAGCCATCACCGTGCACAAGACCGACCATTTCCGCGCCGCGTTCACGGGCCTGACCTGCAGCGCCGCGCCGATTTTTTCGCCGCACGGCGACTTGATCGGCGTGCTCGATGCGTCGGCCCTGAGTTCGCCCGACGCGCGCGACAGCCAGCGCCTAGTGAAACAACTGGTGCGGCAAGGCGCGACGCTGATCGAGGACGGATTTTTTCTCAAGTCCTACGGCCATTGCTGCATCCTGCTGGCGCACCGCAACCGCCACTTCGTGGAAGTGCAACCGGAGATGCTGCTCGCCATCGACGAGCATGGCGACATCGTCGCCGCCAACCGCTGCGCGCGCGATGTCATCGGGGGTCTGGACGTCCTGCCGCGTCCCGTCGGCGAGGTGCTCGAAGTGCGCGCCGAGCGGCTGTTCGATGCGCGCGCGGGACACAATCTGCTGTCCCTGCGCCTGGCCGGCGGCAGCACCTGGCTGCACGCCCGCGTGCGCGCGCCGCTGCGCCAGGCCAGCGCGCGAACACGCGTCAAGAACACGGCCCCTGTGACGGAGGGCGTGCTGGCCTGCACGCCGCCGGAGCTGGCCGAGCGCACGCGCATCGTCCACGCCATGAACGCCGCCAAATGGCGTCCGCTGCAGGCTGCCGCCATGCTGGGCATCTCGCGCGCCACCCTGTACCGGCGCCTCAAGCAGCTGCACATCGTGCCGCCGCACCGCCAGTAACCGATCGAAAAGCTGAGATTTCCGTCTCAATCGCCGCCATGCTGCGCTGCGGGATGCGGTGCCAGAACGCCAGTGTTACAACATCGTCAGCGGCAAGACAGCCGCATCCCATCATAAAGTCAGCAGACTTGGAGGAGACACGATGCAAACCGAAATCAACCCGCACGACCTGGCCATGGCCGGCATCCTGGAGCAGCTCGAAGGCTTTCTTCGCGCCAGCGACGGCACGGGCGCCGCGCAATTGTTCGAACAGGACGGCTACTGGCGCGACCTGGTGCTGTTTACCTGGAACCTGAAAACCCTGGAGGGCCGCGAGCAGATCGCCGCCATGCTGGCCGCCCAGCTGGGCGCCGTGCAGCCCGTTTCCATCCGCATCGCCGATGGTGAACATGCGGTGGAAGCCGGTGGCGTGCTGCAAAGCTGGATCACGGTGGAAACGAACGTGGCGCGCGGCGTGGGCTTCATCCGCATCCGCGACGGCAAGATCTGGACCCTGCTTACCACCATGAGCGAATTGAAGGGTTTTGAGGAAGCCAAGGGCGGCCGGCGGCCCATGGGCGCGGAACACGGCGCGCGCACGAACCGCAGCAGCTGGCTGGAGCACCGCGAGCAGGAAGCGGCGGAACTGGGCTACGCGCGCCAGCCCTACTGCGTCATCATCGGCGGCGGCCAGGGGGGCATCGCGCTCGGTGCGCGGCTGCGCCAGCTGAACGTCCCCACCATCATCATCGAGAAAAACGCGCGCCCCGGCGACAGCTGGCGCAAGCGCTACAAATCCTTGTGCCTGCACGACCCCGTCTGGTACGACCACATGCCGTACATCCCCTTCCCCGACAACTGGCCCGTCTTCACGCCCAAGGACAAGGTGGGTGACTGGCTCGAGATGTACACCAAGGTAATGGAGCTCAATTACTGGGGTTCGACTTCATGCGAATCGGCCAGCTTCGACGAGGCCAGCGGCGAGTGGACGGTGCAGGTGCTGCGCGACGGCCAGCCCGTCACCCTCAAGCCAAAACAGCTGGTGCTGGCCACGGGCATGTCGGGCAAGGCGAACATGCCGAAGTTCAAGGGCATGGACATATTCCAGGGCGAGCAGCAGCACTCGTCGCAGCATCCGGGGCCGGATGCGTATGCCGGCAAGAAGGTGGTGGTCATCGGCGCGAACAATTCCGCGCACGATATCTGCGCCGCCCTGTGGGAGGCGGGCGTGGACGTGACCATGGTGCAGCGCTCGTCGACGCACATCGTCAAGTCCGATTCCTTGATGGACCTGGCGCTGGGCGACCTGTACTCGGAACGGGCGCTGGCCGCCGGCATGACGACGGCCAAGGCCGACCTGACGTTCGCCTCGATTCCCTATAAAATCCTGGCCGACTTCCAGAAACCCGTCTTCAAGGCCATTCGCGAACGCGACGCGGACTTTTATGCGCGCCTGGAAGAACGGGGCTTCATGCTCGATTTCGGCGACGACGATTCCGGCCTGTTCATGAAATACCTGCGCCGCGGCTCCGGCTACTACATCGACGTGGGCGCCTCCGAGCTGGTCGCCGAGGGCAAGATCAAGCTGAAAAGCGGCGTCGGCGTGCAGGAATTGAAAGCCCGTTCCATCGTGCTGTCCGACGGCACGGAACTGCCGGCCGACCTGGTGGTGTACGCCACCGGCTACGGCTCCATGAATGGCTGGGCGGCCGACCTGATCTCGCCCGAGGTGGCCAACAAGGTGGGCAAGGTCTGGGGACTCGGTTCCGCCACGACGAAGGACCCGGGCCCGTGGGAGGGCGAACAGCGCAATATGTGGAAGCCCACGCAACAACAGGCGCTGTGGTTCCACGGCGGTAACCTGCACCAGTCGCGCCACTATTCGCAATACCTGTCGCTGCAGCTGAAGGCGCGCATGGAGGGATTAACTACCCCCGTGTATGGGCAGCAGGAGGTGCATCACCTGGCGTGATCGTAACCAGCAACCCGTGTAGGTCGGATTAGCGCGGGAAGCGCGTAATCCGACCCACCAATGACAAAAAAATGGCGACGGACCGAAGTCCGCCGCCATTTTGCATCATGCAGCCAACAATTACTGTTTGATCGCTTCGATGGCAAACGTCAGGGTGACATCATCGCTGACGGCTGGCGCATATTTGCCGGCGTTGAATTCCGAGCGCTTGATCTTGGCCGTGGCGTTGGCGCCGCAAGCGTCTTTTTTCAGCATCGGGTGCGGTGCGCAGGTGAACGAGGTGACGGTCAGGGTAACTGGCTTGGTCACGCCTTTCAGGGTCAGGTTGCCGTCGACGGACGCCAGCTTGTCGCCGTCAAAATTGAACTTGGTCGATTTGTAGGTGGCGACCGGGAACTTGGCCGTGTCGAGGAAATCTTCGCCCTGGATGTGCGAGTTGAACAGGGTCGAACCCGTATCGACGGACTTGGTGTCGATCAGCACTTCGACGGCGCCCGTCTTGGCGGCGCGGTCCAGGGTGACCTTGCCGGTGGTGTTATTGAAACGGCTTTGCTGCGTCGAGAAGCCCATGTGGGTGTACTCGAAACGGGGGAAGGTGTGGCTGCCATCGATGACATAGACTTCAGGAGCGGCAAACGCGGACAGCGAGAAGCCGGCGGCGGCGATAAAAGCGAGCAGTTTTTTCATTGTAGGTTCCTGATAGAAAGTAGAGGATGTCAAAACCGCAAGCAGCTGCAGGCGAATGGCGCATGCGGCTGATTGTCTGGCTTCAGTTGCAACAGATTATGCATGGCATGAAGATCGATGTAAAACGGAAAATATACCTAGTTAGCATCGATAAAATCGATAATACCCGCCAATAAGGTCCGCCACAGCGCCTTCTGTTGCCGATTATTGTCTGTAATGCCAAAAATATCCAGCGTTATCCAGTAATGCAGATGAGAATGATTCTTGTTATTATTTGATGGGCTTGCTATCATTGCCGGCTTTGATAACGAGGAAACGCGCGGTGCTTGAACGCTATTACCAGGAATTGCTGCGCTTGATTTCGCGCTCCACCGGCTGCCGCGACAAGGCGCAGGACGTGGTGCAGGAAGCCTACGCCCGCATCCTGGCGCGCAAGCCGCTCGGCGGCGCAGCTCCCCTGCAAGGGAACATGGCGCCCGATAGCGGCCAGCGCGCACTGCTCTACGTGACGGCAAAGAACATCGCCATCGACGAACAGCGCTTGCGCCAGCGCCGCCCCCACGACGACATCGACACACCGCATTTCCAGCTGCGCGCGCCACGCGCCGACGAACCCGAACAACGGCTGCACGACCGGCAAACCATGGAACGCCTGCTGGCCATCATCGAAGCCTTGCCGCCGCGCTGCCGACAGGCTTTCGCGCTGTACAAATTCGAAGGTATGAGCCAGATCGAGATCGCCGCCCAGATGGACATCTCCGTCAACATGGTGGAAAAACATATCATTAATGGCATGCTCGCCTGTAAAAAAGGCATGCCCGAACGCGATACTGGAAAAGACCGCGCATGACACCCAACCCGACTCCGGCAGACGACATCGATTTCCAGGCCGCGCAGTGGCTGCTGCGCCACGACGCCGGCCTGGCCGCGCCTGAACTGGCGGCGCTGCGGCAATGGCTGGAAGCGGACGCGCGCCACCAGCATGCCTGGGATGCGCTGGCGCGCACCGACGCGCTGCTGGCCAGCCTGCCCGCCCAGCGCGTGGCCGCCTTCAGCCAGCCCGCCCTGCCCTCATCCGCCGCGGCCCCTGTTTCGCTGCTACGGCGATTGGCGCATTTACCGCTGGCGGCGAGCCGGCTGCCGCGCGGCGCGCTGGCCGGCGGCTGCCTGCTGCTGTGCGGCCTGCTGGCCTGGCCGCTGGCCAGCCATCTGCAGCAGCCCGGCTTCCAGCACGATTACAGCACGCTGCGCGGCCAGTTCGCCACGCAAGTCCTGCCCGACGGCAGCCGCATCGAACTCGATAGCGGCAGCGCCGTCGACGTGGCCCTGTACCGCGACAGGCGCACCGTGCGCCTGCTGCGCGGCCAGGCCATGTTCCATGTGCAGGCCGATCCGGCCCGTCCATTCCAGGTGCTGGCGGGGCCGGCCACGGCCACGGTGCTGGGCACGCATTTTTCCGTGCGCCATGTAGGAGCCGCCACGCAAGTCAGCGTGGCGCAAGGCACTGTGCGCGTGGAAGGGGAAGGCGACGCGCGCGCTGAAGTGCTGCAGGCGGGCGACGCTGTCACCGTCACGCCGCAGGGCGTGAAAACGCTGGCCCGGGTCAGCGCGCAAGCGGTGGGCAACTGGCGTGCCGGGCGCCTCGATTTCGAGGACGCCACCCTGGCCGAAGCGCTGGCCGAATTCGAGCGCTATGGCGACACAAACCTCGTGCTCGGCGATCCGGCGCTGGCCGGCCTGCGCCTGAACGGCAGCTTCGACGCGAAGCTGCCGGCGCAATTTGCCGCCGCCCTGCCGCTGGCCTTGCCCGTGCGCCTGCTGCGCCAGGACGGCAAGCTGCATATCGTCGCCCGCTGATTGCCGGAACATGCAGCGAAATAAAATCAATCCGCACGTCAGGGTAAATGATACTCATTCGTTTTAACTATGAATGATCACCACATCACCATAGGAAAAACATGCACACGACTCCACCGCGCCATCCCTTGCACGCCCGCCTGTCTCCCCTGTTCCTGGCCATCGGCCTGGCCTTCGCCACACCCGCCACGCATGCCGCCACCGCGCCGGTGGCGCAGGTGGAATGGCAGATCCCCGCGCAACCGTTGAACCGCGCGCTGAACGAACTGGCGCGCCAGGCAGGCATGGTGCTGCTGGCCGATGCGCGCCTGACCGAAGGCCGGCACAGCGCCCCGCTGCAAGGCCGGCATTCGCTGCCCGATGCGCTGCGCCAGCTGCTGGCCGGCAGCGGCCTGCAAGCACAGCTGCAGGGCGGCACGACCATCATCATCAGCGCACCCGCGCCTGTCGCCGCCGGCGCGGTGCAGATCGGCACCCTGCGCGTGAATGGCCAGGGCGGCAGCGGCACGTTCGAGGCGGACGACACGGATCCGGCCGACCTGCCCTACCTGACGCCGGCCGCCTCCGTGTACATCGGGCGCGAACAGATCGAGCGCTTCCGCGGCACCTCGCCGGCCGATATCTTCAAGGGCGTGGCCGGCGTGCAGGTGGGCGACAGCCGCAACAGCGGCGCCGTCGACGTCAACGTGCGCGGCATGCAGGGCCAGGGCCGCGTGCCCGTGCTGATCGACGGCAGCCTGCAATCGTCGACCGTCTACCGCGGCTACGCGGGCATCGCCGACCGCAGCTACATCGACCCGGACCTGATCAGCGCCATCCGCATCGACAAGGGCCCGAACCTGTCGGCGCAGGGCGCCGGCGCCATCGGCGGCATGGTCAGCATGCAGACCCTGCGCCCGGAAGACATTCTGCTGCCAGGCCAGCGCACGGGCGTGCGCCTGCGCGGCGGCATCCAGGACAACAGCGTCACGGCACCCGGCGATTTCGGCAGCGCGCCGCGCACGCACCGCAACAAGCTGGGCGACCCGCGCAGCGGCTTTGGCAGCATCGCCGTGGCGACGCGCCAGGACGACTACGACCTGGTGGCGGCCATCAGCCACCGCAGCATCGGCAATTATTTTTCCGGCACGCGCGGTTTCGAACGCTATCAGTTGCTCAACGAATGGGGCGACGACAATGGCGTGACGCAGTTCTTCAAGCGCGGCGATGAGGTGCTGAACACGGCCAACCGCACCACCTCGGCCCTGCTGAAGGCCATCCTGCGCCTGCCGCACGAGCAGAAGCTGGAACTGGGCTACCGCTATTTCGACAGCAGCTATGGCGAAATCATGCCCTCGCAAATCTACCGCAACAGCACCGGCAGCATCCCGCAGTGGGACCCCAGCCAGGTGCGCACCAACGCGCTGACGGCGCGCTACGAGTGGAAGCCGGAAGGCCAGAACCTCATCGACCTGAAGGCCAACCTGTGGCTGACGGACATGCAGAGCAAGTCGCGCAACGGCGACATCTTCAGCAATCCGCTGGAAGGCAAGCCCAATCCGGGCGACCATGAATGCAAGGAGTGCGTGGAAGTGCTGTACCTGGCGAAGAACCAGGCGCGCCGCGTTGGCGCCGACCTGACGAACACCTCGCGCTTCGCCACCGGCATCGGCGCGCTCAAGCTCGATTACGGCTTGTCCCTGCAGAACGAGGATATCGGTCCGGCCGACAGCGTGCGCATCCTAGATGAAGACTTGAACGCCAATCACACCCTGCGCAACGGCAAGCGCCACGAGCAAAGCGTATTCGCCTCGCTCCAGTGGCAGGCGCGCGACTGGCTGACCGTTGACGCGGGTGGACGCTTCCAGCGCTTTGATTCCCGCGACCGCAACCGCCGCGCGGAACAGCAGTACCAGCCGCAGGGCTGGCAATGGGTCACCATGTGGGACAAGGACGGCGACCAGCTCGGCGCCGCGAAATGGTACCAGGATGCGCAGGGCCAGTTCACGGCGGCCACCAATCCCGCGCTGGTGGGCGGCATGGTGGAACGCTATGGCGAGGAACCGGCGCCGCTGGACCTGTCGCAGGTGGACCAGTGGAGCGGCAACGATTATGTCTTCCGCGACGCCATCCCCGGCCTGTTCAAGTACAGCACGCCGATCCGCCGCAAGGACCACGGTTTCGCGCCCACCTTCGCCCTGACGGCGCGCCTGTCCGACAGCGTCAGCCTGTTCCTGCGCGACGCGCGCGGCTTGCGCATGCCCAGCCTGTACGAATCGACGATGGGCTTTTCCGCCACATATTCGTCGCCGCTCAAGCCGGAGCGCAGCCATAACCGCGAAGTTGGCGTCAGCCTGGTCAAGGACGGCGTATGGAGCGCCAGCGACAAGCTGCGCCTGCGCGTGTCCTACTTCGACAACGTCACGCATGGCTACATCACGCGCCGCCCGATCCCGGACCTGCCGGCCTATGCGCAAAACTTCTCGATGGCGAACACGGACAAATACAGCGTCTCGGGTGTCGAGCTGCAATCGGCGTATGACCGCGGCACGGTGTTCGCCGATTTTTCCGGCACCTGGAACCGCAAGACCCTGATCTGCGACGCGGCCACCGCAGCGTATCTGCGCAAGGCCAGCAAGTGGCAATCGGATATCTGGAACACGCCAGACTGCTCGCCCATCGGTTTTTCCAGCTCGTATGTCAGCAACCATATCCAGCCCAAGCTGAGCGCCAACCTGACCCTGGGTACGCGCTGGCTGCAGGAAAAACTCACCGTGGGTACGCGCCTCACGCACGTGGGCCATCCGCTCGCGCGCCAGGACGACAAGGCCGTCTGGCAGTCGTGGACAGGCACCTCGCCGCAAGTGCTGACGCAGGCCTATACCCTGGCCGACCTGTTCGCCAGCTACAAGATCACACCCAACGCCACCCTGGACTTGGCGGTGGACAACCTGACGGACCGCTACTACCTCGATCCGCTGACCCTGAGCCTGATGCCGGGACCGGGCCGCACGGCGCGCGTCACGCTTGGCCTTCGTTTCTGATTTGATTCATCCTTATAATAGAGAGCAGATATTCCATGCATGCAGCAAGCGACACCAGCAGCACCTTGAACACCGTTCCGATTAACGCGGCCCCAACCCGCAGCCAGCGCCTGAAAGCCGACACCATGGCCACCCACGAATTGCTGGACCAGCGCATCATGGCCAGCGCACCGTTTTCCAGCCGCGAGAACTATGCGCGCTTTTTGCAGGCGCAATACGCGTTCCTGCGCGACGTCGACGCGCTGTACGACAACGCGCAGCTGGCGGCCCTGCTGCCGGACCTGGAACAGCGCCGCCGCTACGCCAGCATCGCCGCCGACCTGCGCGACCTGGACACCTCGCTGCCGTCCGATGCGGCCACGCCGCCGTTCGACGCGCAGCTGGACCTGGCCACGGCGCTGGGCTGGCTGTATGTGAGCGAAGGCTCGAAGCTGGGCGCGGCCATCCTGTATAAACTGGCCGGCAAGATCGGCCTTGACGAGCATCACGGCGCGCGCCACCTGGCTGGCCATCCTGACGGACGCGCGCGGCACTGGCGCGAATTTACCTCCGTGCTCGATACGGCCATCCTCGATGAGGCGGGTGAAGCGCGCATGATCGACGGCGCGCGCGCCGCCTTCCTGCGCATGCACGGCCACGTGGAGGCCTGCGCCTGATGGAAGAGCCAGTCATCCAGGCCGGCGCGGAAGCGCACACGGCACGCCTGCGCCGCTGGGCGTGGACGGCCGCCGGCATGCTGATGGTGGCGCTGGGCGTGATCGGCGCCATGCTGCCCGTCATGCCGACGACGATCTTCCTGATCCTGGCGCTGGCCTGCTTCAGCCGCGCCTCGCCGCGCCTGGAGCACTGGCTGCTGCATCACCCCCGCTTCGGCGCGCCCCTGCGGCAGTGGCGCGAACACCGCGCCGTGTCGCGGCGCGGCAAGGCCATGGCCTGCCTGGGCATGGCCATCGGCTTTGTCGCCATGTGCCTCGGCCATCCGCCCTGGTGGGTGATCGCCATGGTGGGCGCGGTGGAAATCGCCGTCCTCATCTATCTGCTGCGCCGCCCGGAAGGGCCGGCGCCGACGGCGGCCGCCGACAAGACGCCGCCGACCGACTGGCGCCGTCCGCTGACGATAGCCGCCGTCTTCGCCATGCATGGCGCCCTGCTGGGATGGGCGCTGTACCACCGCGCGCCGGCTCCGCCCGTGCTGGCCATCGTGCCCGACGCCGCGCAACCGGCCATGCTGCTGTTCCTGCCGGCCGCCGCCCCGCCCCGCCCTTTGGAGCAGAATCTTGCTGAACGGGTCAGCGCCGCCGCCGCGCCATCCGCCGCCATTGCCAAAAAGGCAGCGCCGGCAATCCAACAATTGGTACTACCGCAGCCGGATGCCGCACCCATGCCGCCGCAAGCCGAGAGCATCGCAGCCGTCGCCGAGGTGCGGCATGCCCCCGTGACACCGGCACCGGCGGCGGCGCCGTCCATCGCGGCGGCGCCGCCTTCGCCCGCCCTGCCGCCCGCGCCGCAGGAGCTGCGCAGCGGCGTATCGAGCTGGGAAGGCAAGGTTTTGGCGCGCATGGAGCGCTTCCGCCGCTACCCGACGGCATCGCGCGCCAAGCAGGAACAGGGCGTGGTGTACCTGCGCTGCCGCATCGACCGCGATGGCCAGGTGCTGGCCGCCGCCATCGAGCGCAGTTCCGGTTCCGCGGCGCTGGATCAGGCCGCGCTCGATACTTTGCAACGGGCCGCGCCACTGCCGCGCATTCCCAAGGAACGGCCGGACCCGCTGGAATTATCGATTCCCGTCGAATTTTCCATTGGCTGATCGCACAAAAACCGCTTTTACTCTCGCCAAACACCCATATAGACATTATTTGCATATTCAAAGCAAGATTCTGTCGTAGGAGTAATAACACGATCGGAGGTATACTACGCAACCGACGTGGCAGGCTGGGCGATTTGGCCCCTGCAAGCAAGCCTGTCACGGTCCAATAAAAAAGGAAACACTGCATGACCACACCACACCGTACGCCGGTGATTCGCATCGATGGCGCAAACAAGACCTTCGCGCTGCCCAAAGGCGAACAATTCCACGCGGTCAAATCGGTCACGCTGGAAGTCTATCCCGGTGATATTTTCGGCCTGATCGGCAAGAGCGGCGCCGGCAAATCGACCTTGCTGCGCCTGATTAACCTGCTCGAGCGCCCCGACAGCGGCACCATTACCGTGGCCGGGCGCGAATTGACACGCCTGGGCAAGAGCGAATTGCGCGACGCGCGCCAGAACATCGGCATGATTTTCCAGCAATTCAACCTGCTGCAAAACGCCAGCGTGTTCGACAACGTCGCCTTCCCGCTGAAAATCCATGGCACGGCCAAGGGCGAGCAGATCGCCGCCCGCGTCGAGGAATGTCTGGCGCTGGTGGGCCTGTCCGACAAGCTGCACAGCTATCCGGCACAATTGTCCGGCGGGCAGAAACAGCGCGTGGCCATTGCCCGCGCCCTGGCCAGCCATCCCGACGTGCTGCTGTGCGACGAGCCGACGTCCGCGCTGGACGCGGAAACCACGCGCGCCCTGCTCGACACCCTGCGCGACATCAATGCGCGCCTGGGAGTGACGATCGTCATCGTCAGCCATGAGCTGTCGGTGCTGGGCGCCATCTGCAACCGCGTGGCTGTCGTGGAAAACGGCGCCATCGCCGAACAGTTCGATTTGAGCGACACGGCCACCCCGCGCAAGACGGCGCTGGGACGCGAGCTGGCTTATTACGGCACCGAGGCGTTTGAAGCCACCGCATGGAAGGATGCAACACATGTTTGAAGAATCGATCAATAACGTCATCAACCTGCTGCCGGAAATCTGGGTGGCGCTGGGCCAGACCATGACCATGCTGGGCATCGGCCTGACCGCCGCCATCCTGATCGGCGGCCCGCTGGGCATCCTGCTGTTCCTCGTCTCGGAAGGCCAGTCGCTGGAAAACCGTCCGCTGTCGACGATCCTGGGCTGGCTGGTGAATACCGTGCGCAGCTTCCCGTTCATCATCCTGCTGGTCGCCCTGACGCCGTTTACACGCGTCATCGCCGGCACCTCGATCGGTCCGCTGGCGGCCAGCGTGCCGCTGTCGTTTGCCGCCATTCCCTACCTGGCGCGCCTGGTGGAACAGAACCTGCGCGAAGTACCGCGCGGCGTGATCGAGGCGGCGCATGCCATGGGCGCATCGGAAATGCAGATCATCTTCCGCGTGCTGCTGGTGGAGGCGCGCTCCGGCCTGGTGCTGGCCCTGACCGTGCTGTCGATCAGCTTCCTGTCGTATTCGGCCGTGGCCGGCGTGGTGGGCGGCGGCGGTATCGGCGACCTGGCCATCCGCTACGGCTACTACCGCTTCGAGACGGACATCATGATCGCCACCGTGGCCATCCTGATCGTGCTGGTGCAAACCATCCAGTTCGCCGGCACGCGCATCGCCAAGCGCCTCGACAAACGTTAATTCATATTCAGTATTTCAGTACAAGGAAAAGCATGAACCACATTCGCCGCAACCTGCTCCTGGCCGCCGCCAGCCTGGCCTTCGCCACCGCCGCCCACGCCAAGGACCCGAAAGAACTCGTCATCGGCACCAGCTCCGGCCCGTATTCGGACCAGCTGAAGCTGGGCATCAAGCCCATCCTGGAAAAACAGGGCTACAAGGTCAAGATCGTGGAATTCAACGACTACGTGCAGCCGAACTACGCGCTGGCCGAAGGTTCGCTGGACGCCAACGTGTTCCAGCACATCGTCTATCTGACCAAGTTCGCCACCGATAACAAGCTGCCACTGAGCTCATTGATCACCGTGCCGACCATGCCGATCGGCCTGTACGGCGGCAAGCAAAAGTCCTTGGCCGACGTGAAGAACGGCGCCACCATCACCATGCCGAACGATCCGACCAACCAGGCGCGCGCGCTGGTGATGCTGGCCAAGATGGGCTGGATCAAGCTCAAACCGAACGTCGATCCGCTGCGCGCTTCCGAGCGCGACGTGCTGGAAAACCCGAAGAAGCTGAAACTGGTGCCGCTGGAAGCGGCGCAGCTGCCACGTTCGCTGGCCGATGCCGACTACGCTTTTGTCAACGGTAACTTCGCCCTGGCCGCCGGCATGAAGCTGACGTCGGCCCTCGCCGTGGAAAAGATTTCGGACAGCTACATCAACCTGGTCGCCATCCGCACGGCCGACAAGGCCAAGCCATGGGTCAAGGACCTGGAAGCGGCCTACCGCTCGCGCGCCTTCCTCGACGCGACCAACAAATACCTGGCCGGCTACGAAAAGACGGACTACCAGCTGGCGCTGGAAAAGACGCTGAAAAAATAAAGCAAAGCGCTGCACGCAAAAAAACGGCCAGGTTTACACCTGGCCGTTTTTTTATTGCCCGCGCCGCGTGGACGCCGTCATGCCATGCTTAGAAACGGTAACCCACACCGACGCCGATCAGGAGTGGATCCACCTTGACTTCGCTGATCTTGGCGCCACCGGCCAATACGTCGCTGCGGATCTGCACTTTCTTGATGTCGAAGTTCAAGGACCAGTTTTTGTCCAGTTTGTAATCGACACCGGCTTGCAGCGAGAAGCCCCAGCTGTCATGTTCCAGGCGGCCGGCGCCGTTCAGCAATTTCACGTCCGAGATATTCGTGTAGTTCACGCCCGCACCCACGTATGGGCTGAACTGTTTTTCAGGCATGAAGTGGTATTGCAGCGACAGGGTCGGCGGCAAATGCTTGAAACTGCCGATCTTCGTGCCGGACAGGGTGACGTCATGCTTTTGCGGATACGTCAGGATCAGCTCGGCAGCGATATTTGGCGTGAAGAAGTAGGAAATATCGATTTCAGGAATCGTCTTGCTGCTGACGTGAATCAGGTCGGATGCGCCGACGCCACCAACGGGAGCAGATTTGTTGGCCGGATCGATATGCACGGCGCGCGCACGGACCAGCCATGGGCTTTCCTGTGCCATTGCGTTGCCGGCGAATGCGCCGATGGCGGCCAGGACGATTGCTGCTGCAGTTGCGGACTTTTTCATTTTATTTCCCTCTGTCGTTAATGTCGTTAAGTAACGCTGCGAAGTCTAAGAGTGCAGTGCAACAAAAACTTTGATCCACATCAAATAGTGCTAGATGGCATCATCAGAGGGATTTTTTCCTTTGCCCAGGTCAAGAAAATGCGGCAGCGCAGCGCACGCATACCTATCAATGCACGCCGTCAAACAGGCTGGCGACCCAGTCGGCAAACACGCGCACACGGGGCGACAATTGCCGGTGGTGGGGATACAGCACGGACACGGGCAGCGGGTCGGGCCGCAAGTCCCGCAGCACTTCCACCAGGTCGCCGGCCGCCAGCGCCCGCTCCAGATGGTAGCGGGGCGCCTGGATCAGGCCCATGCCCGCGCGGCAACAGGCGTGGTATGCGTCCGCACTGTTGACGGACACGGTGCCCGGCAAGGCCACACTGTGCCGCTGGCCGTCCGCCTTGAAATCGAAGGGCCAGACCTTGCCCGTCTGGGCGGAAAAGAAATTGACGGCGCGGTGGCCATCCAGTTGCGCCAGACTCTCCGGCGTGCCGTGCGCGGCCAGGTAGGCGGGGCTGGCGCACGTCAACTGCTCCAGCAGCGCCACGCGGCGCGCCACCATGGACGAATCGCCCAGCTCGCCCACGCGCAGCACGCAATCGACGCCTTCGCGCACCAGGTCGACGAGGCGGTCACCCATGCCGATTTCCAGTTCGATCAGCGGATAGCGGGCGCAGAACTGGTCCAGCACGGGCATGACGAAATGCATGGCCAGGGTCGCGTGCAGGTCGATGCGCAGCTTGCCGGCCGGCTGCTGGGCCGCCGAACTGAACACGGCTTCCGTTTCTTCCAGGTCCGCCAGCAGGCGCACGCAGCGCTGGTAATACGCCTCGCCATCGGGCGTGGGCGTCACTTGCCGCGTGGTCCGCTGCAGCAGGCGCACGCGCAGCCGCGCTTCAAGCTGCTTGATCGCATGCGTGACGGTCGCCTTCGGGTAGCCAAGGTCATGCGCCGCCTGGGTGAAACTGCGCAGTTCGACGATGCGGGTAAAAATGCGCATCGCATCAAATCGGTCCATCTTCCTGCCCCATTGTTATTCCTTGCTGCACAGTGTAGCGATATCACCGTTGGTTTTGCAATTCCAACGCAAGATGCGTGCAACGCAATCGACGCTTGCGCCGATGTCACTGGTCTGCCGGCCGGCTAGCCAGCATAATATTTCCACTCCGCACAATACAAATGAGAATAGTAATGATTATCATTTGCGATATAATGCACTACCTCGCTCAAGCGACTACAAAAAGGAATGGGAGACATGGATATATTGAGGGAACTGCGTGAATCGGGCTTGAAAGTAACCATCCCCCGCTTGCGGATTCTGCAGCTGTTTCAAGAAGGCACGATCAAGCACCTGAGTGCGGACGATGTCTACAAACTCTTGCTGGCCGAAAAAATCGACGTGGGCCTGGCCACCATCTACCGCGTGCTGATGCAGTTTGCCGAAGCGGGTATTTTGTTTCGCCGGCACTTCGAATCGGGCCACGCCGTGTTCGAACTGAACGAAGGCCAGCACCACGACCACCTGGTCTGCACGGGCTGCGGCAAGGTCGATGAATTCGTCGACGAAGGCATTGAACTGCGCCAGAACGAGATCGCCGCCGAGCGGGGCTTCGTACTGCACGAGCACGCGCTGTCGCTGTACGGCACCTGCGCCGAGTGCACGGCGAAGAAAGTCCCGCCGCGCAAAGCGTCCTGAGGCAGCGCGCAGCGTAGCGCCTGGCAAGCCACCTGCGCTACACTGCGTGCGCCGCAGCTCAGCTCAACAAAGGACCAGCATGTACATCGGAGAAATCGCCCGCCTGGCGGGCACCTCGCCCAAGGCCTTGCGCCACTATGAAGCGCTGGGCTTGCTTGGCGACGTGCGCCGCTCGGGCGCCTACCGCGTCTACACGCAGCAAGACCTGGCGCAAGTGAGGCTGATACGCCAGGCGCAGGCCCTGGGCTTCCGCCTGGCCGAACTGCTGCCCATCCTGGCCGGCGACGATACCGACTGGGCCGTCCTGTCGCAGCACATCGCCGCCAAGCGCGCACAGGTGCGGCAGGATATCGCCCGCCTGCGCCAGCTCGATGCGCAACTGGCCGACATCGACACGGAAATCCGCGACTGCCTGGCGGAGCAGCGTCTGCAAAAGGCCGCTTGACTCTGCCCCCAGGGGCAGGCTTTAGCATGCAAGCTCTTCTTTAACGGACAGCCTGCATCATGACCAAGACGACACCCAAGCGCATTTTGATACTCCTCGGCCACCCGTCGGGCGACAGCTTTTGCGCCGCCCTGGCCGAGGCCTATGCCGCCACGGCCCGCAGCGCAGGCCACATCGTGCGCGAACTGCGCCTGGGCCAGCTGGACTTCGATCCCATCCTGCACGAAGGCTACCGCCAGGTGCAGCCGCTGGAAGCGGACTTGCTGGCGGCGCAGGAAGCCATCAGCTGGGCCGAACACCTGGTGTTCGCCTACCCGATCTGGTGGGGCGGCGCACCGGCCCTGCTGAAGGGCTTTGTCGACCGCGTCTTCCTGCCCGGCTACGCTTTCAAGTACCGGCCCGGCAAGGCTTTCCCGGCGCAACTGCTGAAAGGCCGCACGGCCCAGCTGCTGGTGACGATGGATACTCCGCCCTGGTATTTCCGCTGGGTCTACCGCATGCCCGGCATCCACCAGCTGCGCAAGACGACGCTCGAATTTTGCGGCATCCAGCCCGTCAGGGTGGCCAGCTTCGGCCCCATCCTGCACTCCACCGAGCCGCAGCGCGCGCGCTGGCTGGCGCAGGCACAGGTGCTGGCCCGGCGCCTGTAAGTTGCTTGCCATGCAGCCATCTTGCATACGGTTTTGACAAGCTGGTAATCAAGCCGTCATATTCAACGGCTACCATGATGATATTGCCTGTTTGTCAGTCGCCTTGCCGTCGCGACAACAAGGGTCCGATCGTCATGTAAAGGTAGCCGCTGTGGAGTTCAACGCTTCTCGATTGCATCTTCCCCGTTATCGCACGTCCGTGGCGTACGACCTGTGCATCCCCACGGAATCCGTGCAGGCCGACGCCAGCAACTTCGCCGTGCTGGAATTGTTCACGGAACGGCGCGACATGATGAGCCTGCCCGTCACCGAGCAGCAGAAGCCCATCGGCCTGATCAGCCGCAACATCTTCATGTCGCAGATGTCCAAGCCCTTCTATCACGAGGTGTACGGCAAGAAGAGCTGCATCGCCTTCATGGACAAGGAACCGCTGATCGTCGATGGCGCCATGAGCATCGAAGACCTCACCTTCCGCGCCGTGGAAGCGGGCGAAAAGGCGCTGGCCGACGGCTTCATCATCACTGCCGATGGCGCGCTGGCCGGGGTGGGCTTCGGCTTGCAGCTGATGAACGTCGTGGCCACCATGCAGGCGGAAAAGAACCGGCAAATCATGCACAGCATCGATTACGCCAGCGTGATCCAGCGCGCCCTGCTGCGCACCTCCGATGCGGAATTGCGCGCCACCCTGCCCGACGCTCACCTGGAATGGCAGCCGCGCGACGTCGTCGGCGGCGATTTCTACTTCTTCGAGCGCCACGCGGGCGGCTGGTTCGCCGCCATCGCCGACTGCACCGGCCACGGCGTGCCGGGCGCCTTCATGACCCTGATCGCCTCGTCGGCCCTGAGCCAGGCCTTGCGCGAGCTGGGGCCGCACGACCCGGCCGCCCTGATCGGCGCCGTCAGCCGCGCCATCAAGACCCTGCTGGGCCAGGACGGCACCGGCAGCGGTGAAGCCACCGGCCACGCCGGCTCGAACGACGGCATGGATTGCGCCTTCCTGTGCTACGACACGGCCAGCGCCAGCCTGCGTTTCGCGGGCGCGAAACTGGCGCTGCATGTGGTCGCGCCGGGCGAAGAGAGCGTGGAGAGCGTGCGCGCCATCGACGGCGCGCGCATGGGCGTGGGCTATGTCGACACGCCAGCCGGCTACTGCTGGCACAACGAGACGCTCGCCATTCCCGCCGGCAGCCTGCTGTTCCTCACCACCGACGGCTTGCTCGACCAGATCGGCGGCGCGCGCGACATCGCCTACGGCAAGCGGCGCATGCGCGAGCAATTGCTGGCGCGGCGCGACGCTTGCGCCGGCGACGTGGCGGCGGCGCTGCTGCAGGACAGCGCCGCATGGCAAGGCAAGCAGCCGCGCCGCGACGACCTGACCTTTTTCTGTTTCCGCCTGTAGTTTTGGCGCCATCGAGCCACCTTATCAACAAGAAACCGGGTCACCGGCTAGCCAGGAGCACGGACGTGCTGTACGAAGAATTCAACGAGTTTTGGGATGTGGCCCGCAAGCGCAACATCATCTTTTTTTACGTGGGCTATTTCTCGCAGCACGTGGTGAATGCCATTTCCGAAACCATCAAGGCGCGCCTCGATACGGCCGGCGCGGCCGGGCCCACGCGGCGGCGCATCTTTTCCTCGTTCATCGAGATGTCGCAAAACATCATGCATTATTCCGCCGACAGCCTGACGCCCGATGCGCAGCTGGACCAACAGATGCGGCGCGGCTCGTTCTGCATCGGCACGCGCGGCGACAGCTTTTTCCTGCTGTGCGCCAACCCCGTCTCGACGGACAACGTGGCGCAGATCCGCGCCCGACTGGAGCCGCTGCACACGATGACGATGGAGGAAATCCGCCTGGCGTATAAAAAGGCCCTGCGCGAGGAAGCGCCCGCCGACAGCAAGGGCGCGGGTCTGGGTTTCCTCACCATGGCGCGCGACGCCAGCGAGCCGCTGGAATTCGAATTCGTCCAGGATCCCCAGGAACCGGGCCACACCATCTTCTGCATCAAAGCCATCATTTGAAAGAGCCGACTCAGGAAAGCATATGCAATTACCGTCACCACTGTTCATCGCCGCGACCCCGAGTTCGCCCGAAATCGACTTCCGTTTCGAGCAGCACACCCTGTCGATCAAGGGCGAGTCGTACCCGGAAAACGCGGCCGCCTTCTATGGCCCGCTGATCGCCGCCGTGCGCGCCTACCTGGAAGGCTGCCGCGAAGCGGCCATCACCGTCAACGTCTCGCTGGCCTACTTCAACAGCTCCAGCACGAAGATGCTGTTTACCCTGTTCGACACCCTGAACCAGGCGGCCGTGGACGGCAATCAGGTGCGCCTGAACTGGTATCACGACGAGGACGACGACACCATCCTGGAATTCGGCCAGGAGCTGCAGCAGGACTTCACTGCGCTGGACTTCCGCGACCATCCCGTGCAGGGCAGCTAGGACATGCGCGCCGCCATCTCCGAGTCCGGACTGGAGCCCGACCTGTTCACCGTGGAAGCGGCGGCGCTGGCTGCCGCGCGCCGCATGCACGCCGACGCCGGCGCGTCGAGCGCGGAACAGCGGCGCGTGCTCGGTGAACTGATCAATCACTACGAGCGGCTGATGCGCGAGACGCGGCGCCTGATCGGCCGCAGCGACCGCGCCGAGCGCGACATGCATCTGCTGAACCGGCAATTGCAAACCCTGGCCGGCCAGCTCGAATACCGCGCCACGCACGACCCGCTGACGGGCGCCCTGAATCGCGGCGCCGTGATCGACCACGCCTCGCGCTGCCTGGCGCAGGGCGACATGGCGCTGATCGTGCTCGACATCGACCTGTTCAAGCAGGTCAACGACGATTTCGGCCACCCTGCCGGCGACGGCGTGATCCAGGCCGTGGTCGACTGCCTGAAAGGATTGCTGGGACAGGAGACGGCCATCGGCCGGGTCGGCGGCGAAGAGTTTTCCGTGGTCTGGCCCACCTCCTCGCGCGACGACGCGGCGCAAGTGGCGCAGCGCATCTGCGAGACTGTCGGCCGCCAGCGCCATGCGGCGCCCATCACGCGCGCCATCACCGTCAGCGTGGGCCTGAGCTGGAACCGCGCCGGCACGGCATTTGAAACGGCCTACAGCCACGCGGACCAGGCCCTGTACCAGGCCAAGCGCGAAGGACGCAATTGCGTGCGCCAGTGGCTGGAAAGCTGAAGCGGCCCTTAGCGGATATGTTCGCGCGCCATGCTGCCGTCGCGGCGCATGGCCGCCGCCGCCCGCTGCATGGCCAATGCCTGCGCCTCGGGCAATTGCCTGTTGCAGGCGAGGTAAGTCTGCACCCGGTTGAAGGTCAGCAGCGGCACCACCTTGCCCTCCCACTCCTTGCCGGCAAACGGCTTGCTGCCCACCGCCATGCCGACGGCCCACAAGTCGATGCGTCCGAGCAGCAGCTTTTGCGGATTGAGCCACTCCTGCGTCACGGGCGCCACGTTCAGGCCGCGCTGGCGCAGGTAATCGTCGCGCGCGTCGCCCAGCACCGTGCCGATCACCAGGCCGCGCGCATCGGCCAGCGTGCGCAACGCCAGGTGCCGTTCGGCCAGGCCGTAGAGTATCCATTCGGCTTCGTTGAGGGGACCGATCCAGCGAAATTGCGCTTCGCGCTCCTGCGTGCGGCTGGTGGAAAAGATGCAGGTATCACGCTCGCGCAGCGCCTGCGCATACGCGCGCTTCCACGGCAGCAGCTCGATGCTGTAGGAAAGGCCGGCGCGCGCCATGATGTCGCGCACCTTGAGCGTTTCACGTCCCACGACGACATTGCCTTCCATCATGCTCGACGGCGGCAAATGCTCGCCGACGATGCGCACGTCCGCCGCCGCGGCCAGCGCCGGCATCAGCAGCGCCACTGCCAGCAGCCGTGCCATGCTTGCTTGTTTCATGCTTGCTTTCATCTGCCACAGGGATACAAGCCGATGTTACCATCGGCTCACCCTGGCATTGCCGGATATTGTCAATTTCGGGACATACTTTCCACAACGTGGCAACAGGCCAACGCCAGCGGAGGATGATGCAAGGGAGGAGGAGAGAGAAATGATTGGCGGAAAACAGTAGGAGTCGAACCTACGGGAGAACGTCTGACGCCCTCCACCGGGTTTGAAGCCCGGCCACATCACCGGATGAGTGTGCTTTCCGCGGTACCTGAACTAGTACTTAGCTCTTGGGCAAGGCTGTGGTGTAGGACCACAACGCTTGCGGGCGTAATAGATGCCCATTGCCAACACGGCGAGTATAACCGACGCGGTCAAAAAATTCCAAAACCTGGATCGCCCGCTTGCGGCCCAGGCCGCTGGCGTCGCGGAAGGTGGCCGCGCCCACGGCGCCATTACCGGCCGGCAAGCCTGCATCCCCTTCCGCCTTGTGCGCCAGTTCCCGCACCAGCTGCGCCAGCTCGGCCAGCGCCGCCTGGTGATAAAACAGGTCGTGCACGACCTGGCTGATCTGCCCTGCCTTGGCAAGTTTGCGCAACAGCCGGCGCGTTTCATCCTCGGCCAGGCCGAAGCCGCGCGCCAGGTCGCGCGTCCACGGGGGATCGGATCGCCCCTGCTCCAGGGCGGCCAGCAAGGGCTCGGCCACCGCCTGCTCCTGCGGCGTCAGTTCCACGCTGTGCGTCGGCAAGTGCAGGCTGGCGCCGCGCGCCAGCACCTCGCCGCGCGCCAGCAAGCCTTCGACCAGGTGGCTCCACAAGGCGTCTTCCATCTCCGCGTCGACGATGCGTTTCAAACGCCACAGTTCCGGCCCCGCCTCGTCGGGCGCGCGCGCGTGGAAGGTTTCCAATGCCGCCAGCACCCGCCCTTCCAGCGCCAGCAACGCCGGCGGCGCCACCAGCAGGGCGTCGCCACCGCGCAGGGCGATACGCCGCGTGTCGGGCGCCAGCGCCAGGGCGTGCGCCGGCAGCAGGGACAGGCGCACCAGCAGCGATTCGCGCAAGCCCAGCGGGCCTTGCGCCAGCAGGGCCGCATAGTCGCCGTGCGCGACAAACGCGGCCAGCGCATCGAGCCAGGCCAGCCTGGCCGGGCTGCGCCGCTTGCGCGCGGGCCCGAACGGATCGAGCACCATGCCGCCGCCCACCGTTTGCGTCGCCTGCGCGTTGCGCACGATGAAACGGTCGCCCGGCACGCCGTGCATGGGAGACTCGAATACCAGTTGTACCCTGCCCGTCTGTCCTGGCGACAGGGTCTCGCCATCAAGCATGACGGCGCGCGCCAGCTGGTGCGCCGCGCCCAGGTGCACGTGCAGCGGCGACCAGGCTTTCAGGTGTACTCCGGCGTCGGGCAGCAGGGTCAGTTCCACGTCGAGGCGCTCGGCACACTGCGCCAGCTCGGGCGCGACGATCCAGTTGCCCCGCTCGATGCGCTCGCGGTCGATGCCTGCCAGGTTCAGCGCCAATCTCTGGCCCGCCATGCCCGTCCCGGCTGCGCGGTTCTGCGCATGGATGCTGCGCACCCGCGCCTGCGCGCCACCGGGCGCCAGCTGCAGCATGTCGCCCACTTGCACCCTTCCCGCCAGCGCCGTGCCGGTGACGATGGTGCCCTGCCCCGACAAGGTGAACACCCGGTCCACGCCGAGGCGGAACAAGCGCCGCTCGTCACGCTGCGGCAGGCTGCGCGCCGCTTGCGTCAGGTGCGCCAGCAAAGCGGCCACGCCGGCATCGTTGTCGCGATTGGCGGCCGTGGGGAAAATCGGGCTGCCGGCCAGCGGCGTGCCGGCCAGCAGCACTTCGATATCCGCTTCCACCTGCGCCACGCGGGCGCCATCGGCGCGGTCGATCTTCGTCAGCGCCACGGCACCCTGCGTCACGCCCAGCAGCTGCAAGATGGCCAGGTGCTCGTGCGTCTGCGGCATGATGCCGTCGTCGGCGGCCACCACCAGCAGGGCGAAATCGATGCCCGTCACGCCGGAAGCCATGGTGCGGATGAATTTTTCGTGGCCGGGCACGTCGATCACGCCCAGCACCGTGCCGTCCGCCAGCGGCAGATAGGCGTAACCGAGTTCTATCGAAATGCCGCGCGCCTGCTCTTCCTTCAGGCGGTCCGTGTGCACGCCCGTCAGCGCGCGCGTCAGCGTCGTCTTGCCATGGTCGATATGGCCTGCGGTGCCGACGATCATGCGGACAACCCGGCAAGCTGCGCGATGAAGGTCGTCTCGTGCGCCGCTTCCAGGCAGCGCAAGTCGAGCCATAGCGTATCTTGCCCGATGCGCCCGATCACGGGGCACGGCAAGGCGCGCAAACGCTGCTCCAGCACGCCCAATGGATTGCTCAGGCGCGAACCGGGCGCGCTGCGAATGGCCAGGCCAAAGCTGGGCAGTTGGTCGACGGGCAAGGCGCCGCTGCCGATCTGGCTTTTCATGGCTTCGGCGCTAACCATATAGGTGGCGCCGAGTACGCTTTGCAACAGCGGCAGCAGGGTTTGCGCCTGCGCGCGCATGGCGGCGGCGGGACGCGTCAAGAGGCGCAAGGTGGTCAGGCGTTCGGCCAGCAAGTCCGGTGCGCGGTACAGCTGCAATACGGGTTCCAAGGCGGCCAGCGTCAGCTTGCCGACCCGCAGCGCGCGTTTCAAGGGGTTGCGCTTGATCTTTGCGATCAGGTCGGCGCGACCGACGATCACGCCGCATTGCGGGCCACCGAGCAGCTTGTCGCCGCTGAAGGTGACCAGGTCGGCCCCCGCTGCTATGGTTTCGCGCACCGTCGTTTCATGCGGCAGGCCGTATTGCGCCAGGTCGACCAGGGTGCCGCTGCCCAGGTCCACGGCGGTTGGCACATGGTGTTTTGCCGCCAGCGGCACCAGTTCGTCGAGCTCCACGCTCTTGGTAAAGCCGGTGATCGCGTAATTGCTGCAATGGACCTTCATCAAGAGGGCCGTGTCGTCATTCACGCCATTCGCATAGTCGGCCAGGTGCGTGCGGTTGGTGCTGCCCACTTCGCGCAGCACGGCGCCGGCGCGCGTCATGACGTCGGGGATGCGGAAGGCGCCGCCGATTTCCACGAGTTCGCCGCGCGAGACGATGACTTCCCTGTTCTGCGCCAGGGTGTTCAGCATCAGCAGCACGGCGGCCGCATTGTTGTTGACGACGGTGGCCGCTTCGGCCCCCGTCAGTTCGCGCAACAGTTCCTCGACGAGGTCGTCGCGGTCGCCGCGCTTGCCCGTTTCCAGGTCGAATTCCAGGTTCATCGGCCACTGCAGCGCTTCCACCACGGCTTGCACGGCGGCGTCGGGCAGCAGCGCGCGGCCCAGGTTCGTGTGCAGCACGGTGCCCGTCAGGTTGAACACGGCGCGCAGTTGCGAGCGCGACTGCGATTGCAGCCGTTCGCCGATTTGCGCGGCGATGGCGGCAATCGACGCGCCCTCTTCGCACACGGCACCCGCCAGCATGGCCGTACGCAATTCGGCCAGCACGGCGCGCGCACAGGCCAGCGTCTGCACGCGGCCATGGTGCGCAATCAGGGCCAGGCAAGCCGTGTCGCCCAGGATGCGGTCTACCGATGGCAGGCGCACGGTTTGCCCCGTCGTCATGACTGCTGGCCCTCGCTGCTGTCGCTCTTCCCCAGCCACAGCAGCGGATTGCCGCTGGCGCGCTGGTAGCCCGCTTCGCCCACCAGCAGGTCGAGCATCAGGCTGGCCAGGTCGTCGGCCAGCGGTTCGACGTTGTAATCGTGTTCCTGGTTGAAGACCTTGCGGTAGGTGTGGCAGTCGTCGCAGGTTTCCGCGCGCGCCACCTTCTTCGGATCGTTCGCCTTGTTGGGCAATTTGTCGTCCTTCGCCGTCACGGGGTCGAACGGCGCGGCGTCGGCAGCGTCCAGGCCCTGGTAGGCGATCTTGCCATTCTGTTCGCAGGTCGAGCACTTCACGCGCACCATATGCCATTCGCTTTCGCAAATGCCGCAGTGCAGGTAGCGGTAGCCCTGCGACCCGCCGCCGATGCGGATCACGCTGGCGACGGGATGCGAACCGCAGACGGGGCACAGGGCGCCCGTTTCCAGGTCCGGCACGCGCGCGGCGCGCAATTCGCTGGCCGACACCGACCATAAAATTTGCAGGGCGGCCGCGACGAACGGCGCATGCATGGGATTGAGGTTATCGCCGTTTTCATCGAGCACGGCATCGGCGCAGGCGTCCAGCGCCGGCGCGTCGAGCGCGCGCAGCTGGGCCAGCACCTGCGTCAGGCCGCCGGACAATGCCGGCTGGCTTGTCGCCGTGGCGGCCAGTTCATCGAGCAGGCTGGCAAAGATGTCGCGCCAGACGGGCGGACGGGCGCCGCTGACGGGCAGCACCGGCATGCGGTGCTGGATGGCGCGGCGCAGCGCGTCCGGGTCGGCGGCAGGCACGGCGCCGGGCGCCAGTCTTCCCGCCACGGCAGCCTGCGCATCGGCCAGCGCGGCCATCAGCACCAGGTAACCCTGCATGCCCGCGTCGACGGGGATGCCCTTGATGTTTCCTTGCGCCAGTTCGCGCAAGCGCAAGGCGCGCGCCTTGAACAGGCTGTCAGGCTGCGGCAGCAGCAGGCGCGGAATCGCGTTGTGGTCCAGGCCTTCGATTTCGCCTGGCTGAAGAATGCGTTGTACCAATGGAGTTTCCCATCAAAAAAGGGGCTGTAAAGTATTCTAATCGATAAAAAGAAAGGGGTCAGTCCTGGGACTGACCCCGGGTAATGCCGGTGTCATCAATATCAAGAACTTAGTCTTTTGTATTGCGAATGACAGCCTCAAACCACTTCGGATGGTGCTTGCGCGCCCAGCCGTAGGTGACGGTGCCGCGCACCATGGCGCCGATCGAACCCTTGACCCACAGGGCCGCATAGATGTGCACGATGATGGAGCAGATGATGCCGAACGCGCACACGGCATGCAGCAGGGCGGCCGCGCGGATGACGGGAATCGGGAAATAGAACGCAAAGTACGCGCGCCAGATCACGATGCCCGACAACAGCAAGCCCACCATGCAAGCGAGCAGCACGAAGAACAGGATCTTCTGGCCGGCATTGTATTTGCCGATCTTCGGAAGCTTTTCTTCGCGGTTGTTGAGCACGTCGTCCATCTGTTTCAGCCACTGCTTGTCGCCGTCCTCGAACTTGTTGTGGTGCCAGAAGCGCACCACGAGGATCGCGAACGAGACAAACATCACCAGGCCGGCAAACGGATGCAGGATGCGCGTCCATTGCCCGCCGCCGAACAGGTTTGCCAGCCACGCCATCGACGGATGGAACATGGCCAGGCCGGACAGGGCCAGCATGACGAAGGTGATGGCGGTCACCCAGTGATTCGTGCGCTCGTTCGGGTCGTAGCGCTGGATCAGCGGGTTGCCATCCTTGTCGCGCAGCTTTCCATCATGCAGATCACTGTGGCTCATGGTCTTCCTCCCGGATGCGCTTGGCCTCTTCCAGCGCTTCGTGCTCTTCGTCCTTGCTCACTTCGTTCGGACCGACACGCGTGTAATGGAAGAAGCCTGCCAGGGCCGTGGCGGCCATGCCGGCCACCGCCAGCGGCTTGGACCAGCCCTTCCAGAAGCCCACCATCGGACTGATGCGCGGACGTTCCGGCAAGTTCGAATACAGCTTCGGCTTGTCCGCATGATGCAGCACGTACATCACGTGCGTGCCGCCCACGCCCAGCGGATCGTACAGGCCCGCATTTTCGAAACCGCGCGACTTCAGGTCGACGATGCGCTCTTCTGCATGCACCTTCATGTCTTCCTTGGTGCCGAAAACGATGGCGCCCGTCGGGCAGGTTTTCACGCAGGCCGGTTCCTGGCCCACGGCCACGCGGTCCGAGCAGAGCGTGCACTTGTAGGCGCGGTCGTCCTTTTTCGAAATGCGGGGCACGTCGAAAGGACAGCCGGCCACGCAGTAGCCGCAGCCGATGCAGTTTTCCTGGTGGAAATCCACAATGCCGTTCGTGTACTGCACGATGGCGCCCGGCGCCGGACAGGCTTTCAGACAGCCCGGGTCCTCGCAGTGCATGCAGCCATCCTTGCGGATCAGCCACTCGAGGTTGCCGTCATTGTTTTCGTGTTCGGCAAAACGCATCACCGTCCACGATTGCGGCGTCAGGTCCGTCGGATTGTCATAGGTGCCATGGTTTTCGCCGACTTCATCGCGCAAGTCGTTCCATTCCATGCACGCCGTCTGGCAAGCCTTGCAGCCGATGCATTTCGACACATCGATCAGCTTGGCCACGGTGCCCGTCACCGGGCTGCGCGCTTGCGGCGGCGTTACCGTGGTAGCCGACAGGCGCCGGATATCTAAGGATTGCAGTGCCATTATTGAGCTCCCATCATGCTTTTTCCACCTTCACGAGGAAGGACTTGAATTCCGGCGTTTGCGAATTCGCATCCCCCACGCCCGGCGTCAAGGTATTGATCAGATACCCCGGCTTGGCCACGCCCGTAAAGCCCCAGTGCAGCGGCAGGCCCACGGTATGCACCGGCTTGCCCTCGATCATCAACGCCTTGATGCGCTTGGTGACGACGGCCTTGGCGATGATGTGGCCCCGCTTGGAACTGACGCGCACTTCGCCACCGGCGACGACGCCGATGCTCTTGGCCAGCTCTTCGCCGATTTCAACGAATTGCTGCGGCTGGATGATGGCATTCAGGCGTGCATGCTTGGTCCAGTAATGGAAATGCTCGGTCAGGCGGTAGCTGGTGGCCACATGCGGATATTCCTCGTGCGTGCCGAACATTTTCCGGTCATCGGCGAACACGCGCGCGGCCGGATTGCTGGTCGCCTGCGGGTTTTTCGGATGCATGGGGTTGTAGCCCAGCGGATTTTCGAACGGCTCGTAATGCTCGGGGAACGGCCCTTCGGCCATGGCGCCACGCGCAAAGAAGCGCGCCACGCCCTCGCCCAGCATGATGAACGGACCCATGCCGTTTTCCGGCGGTTCGTCGACCTTGAAGTCGGGAATATCGGCCCCGCTCCAGTTCGTGCCATTCCACTCGATGAGCTTGCGGGTCGGATCGAAAGGCTTGCCCTTCAAGTCGCACGAGGCGCGGTTGTACAGCACGCGGCGGTTGGCCGGCCACGCCCAGGCCCAGCCCAACGTCTGGCCGATGCCGGTCGGGTCACTATTGTCGCGCCGTCCCATCTGGTTGCCCGCCTGCGTCCAGCTGCCGGCGAAGATCCAGCAACCGCTGGTGGTCGTGCCGTCGTCGCGCAATTGCGCAAACGATGCCAGCTGCTCGCCCTTTTTCACCAGCAGCTTGGTCGCGTCCTTCGGATCGTACAGGTCGGCCAGCGCACGGCCGTTGAATTCGCGGGCGATTTCTTCCGGCTGCGGATTATGCGGCTGCGCATAATTCCACGTCAGGTTGACGATAGGATCGGGGAACTTGCCGCCCTCCTTCTGGTACATGCTGCGCATGCGCAGGAACAGGCCGGACATGATCTCCAGGTCGCTGCGCGCCTGGCCCGGCGGTTCGGCCGCCTGCCAGTGCCATTGCAGCACGCGCGAGGAACTCACCAGCGAACCGCGTTCTTCGGCGAAGCAGCTGGTCGGCAGGCGGAACACTTCCGTCATGATCTTGGTGGGATCGACTTCGTGGTACTGCCCGTGCGCCTTCCAGAATTCGCCCGTTTCCACGGCCAGCGGATCCATGATGACGAGGAACTTCAGCTTCGACAGCGCTTCCGTGACCTTCTGCTTGTTCGGCGCGGACGCCAGCACATTGAAGCCCTGGCAGATATAGCCCGTCATCTTGCCTTGGTGCATGTTCTCGATGGCTTGCATCAAGTCATACGGCTTGTCGAGTTTCGGCAGGTAGTCGAAGGCGTAGTTATTTTCCGCCGTGGCGAAATCACCCCACCACGTCTTCATGAAACTGACGTGGAATTTGCGGTAATTGCTCCAGTAGCTGAGCTGGTTCGGCCGCAGCGGCTTGGTGGCGCGCGCGGCGATGTAGGCGTCGAAGTCCTGCTCGCCCTCGTTGGGCAGGGTCATGTAACCTGGCAACAGGTTCGACATCAGGCCCAGATCGGTCAAGCCCTGGATGTTCGAGTGGCCGCGCAAGGCGTTCATGCCGCCGCCGGCGATCCCCATATTGCCCAGCAACAGCTGCACCATGGCGCCCGTGCGGATGGTTTGCGCGCCCGTCGAGTGGTGCGTCCAGCCCAGCGCGTACAGGATGGTACCGGCGCGTCCCGGCACGGCGGTCGAAGCCAATGCCTCCGCCACCTTGTGGAACTTGTCGGCCGACACGCCGCACGTGCGCTCGACCATCTCGGTCGTGTAGCGCGCATAGTGCTTCTTCATCATCTGGTAGACGCAGCGCGGGTGTTCCAGGGTCGGGTCGACCTTGGCGTAACCATCGTCGCCGATCTCGTAATCCCAGGTGGCCTTGTCCGTGTACTTGCCTTTTTCCTTGTCGAAACCCGAGAACAGGCCGTCCTCGAACGCATAGTCTTCGCGCACGATGAAAGGCATGTCCGTGTAGTTGCGCACGTACTCATGCTGGATCTTGTCGTTCGTCAGCAGGTAATTGATGATCGCGCCGAGGAAGACGATGTCCGTGCCGGTACGCGTGGCGCAGTAGTAATCTGCCACGGATGCGGTACGGGTAAAGCGCGGATCGACAACGATCAGCTTGGCCTTGTTATGCGCCTTCGCTTCCGTTACCCATTTGAATCCGCAAGGATGTGCTTCTGCTGCATTGCCGCCCATGACCAGGATCACATCGGCATTCTTGATATCGACCCAATGATTCGTCATCGCGCCACGGCCAAACGTCGGGGCAAGACCTGCCACCGTCGGTCCGTGTCATACACGCGCCTGATTATCAAAGGTCAGCATCCCCATGCTGCGCACTGTCTTGTGGGTCAGATACCCCACCTCGTTGCTGCCGGCGGACGCGGCAAGCATGCCGGTGGAGAGCCAGCGGTTGACGGTCTTGCCGTCGGCATTCTTTTCGATCAGGTTGGCATCGCGGTCATCCTTCATCAGGCGCGCGATCTTGTCGAGCGCCACATCCCAGGAGATCGGTTGCCATTCCGTGCCGCCCGGTGCGCGGTATTCGGGCACTTTCAGGCGGTTCGGACTGTGGATGAAGTCGACCAGGCTGGCGCCTTTCGGGCACAAGGTGCCGCGGTTCACCGGGTGATCGGCATCGCCTTCCACGTGGATGATGCTGGAAACGGCATTTTTCGCGCCGTCACCCAGCCCATACAGCAGGACGCCGCATCCTACCGAACAGTAGGGACAGGTATTGCGTGTCTCGGTCGTGCGAGACAGCTTGTATTGCCGCACTTCCGCCATCGCCTGGCCCGGTGCGAAACCGAGCAGGGCGAGGCTGGAACCAGCAATGGTCGCGCCAGTTACCCGAAGGAACTGGCGCCTGGACATCTGAACCATATTCAGGCCTCTATGATGTGAGTAAATAAAAAGTCATACGGCGTCGTGGTCGTGTCATATCACCAAGATATAAGCACCATGCCTGTGCCGTATGACAGTATTTTACCCCTCAAACTCCGACAAGGCTTAGTCCACTGGAAAAAATTGCCTTTAGTCAACATTAATTTGACGATACCGAATATTCCCTCTAAACAATGCCAGCCTGCCCGGCACGCTTGCACATCGCTACCCACCATGAAAAAACCCGCTCGCGAGCGGGTTTGGGATGCGTCAGAAAAATGACAAATTACAAGCTGTAGCGCAAGGTCAGCGCCACGTTGCGCGGCGCGCCCGGCAAGCTCAGGTTCGGGCTGGAACCGTGGCCCGAAACGATGTAGCGCGTGTCGCCGATATTGTTGACGTTCAGTTGCACTTCATAGCGGCCCGTGCGGTAAGCGGCCATGGCGTCGGCCGTCACGTAACCTGGCAGCACGACGGTGTTGCCCGGGTTGGCGAAGCGGCTGCCGACGGCATTCGCGCCGCCGCCCACGGTGAAGCCGTGGCCCAGGTCTTTCGTCAGCCACAGATTGGCCGTGTTGCGCGCCGTCAAAGTGGCGCGCTTGCCCTTGATGGCGACGGAACTGGCCGTCGTCGTGCCCGGCGCATTCACGCTGCGGTCGACGGCGATGGAATCGGTGATGGTGGCATCCAGGTAAGCGTAGCCGGCCATCATCTTCCAGCCATCGTGCAAGTCGGCGTTGAAGGTCAGTTCCAGGCCATCCGTACGCTGCGTGCCGACGGGCACGATGCGGTTCGTGATCGGGTCGCTGGTCTTGATATTGTCGCGCTCCAGGCGGAACAGCGACACGGTGGCGTTGGCGCGGCCGCCCCACAGGTCATATTTGGCGCCCACTTCCGTGTTGCGCGTGGTTTCCGGCGCCAGGTCGGCATTGTTGGCGGCCAGGGCGAAGTTCTCGCCGCTCGGCTGGAACGAACGGCTCCACGACGCGTAATACGATTGCGCGGCGCCCGGTTGCCAGACGAGGCCGGCGCGGGGGCTGTAGGCCGAATCCGTGCGTGACAGGTCAGCCGTCGTCACGCCAAGCGCATTGGCCAGGCGCGACTGCTGCTTGTAGCGGTCGTAGCGCAGGCCCGCCAGCGCCTTCCACTCGTCGCTGAAACTGATGGCGTCCTGCACGTAGGCGGCGGCCGTGTCATAGGTGCCGAAGGTATCGCCGCGCGCGCCCAGCTTGCTGCGGTTCACCTGCGGCAGGACGGGGTTGAAGATCGATACATTCGTCGCCACCACGGTCGAAGCCCAGCTCGACGCATCCTTGTTTTGCTTGCCGAACTCGGCGCCGTACAGCACTTCGTGGCGCAAGGTGCCCGTGACCAGCTTTTGCGTCAGTTCCGTCTGGTTAAACCAGCCGCTCTCGTCGCGGTTGAGCTTGGCGTGACCCAGGCTCATCGTGCCCTTGACTTCGTTGACGTTGCCGGAAATGTTAGTGTTGTTGCGGTCCAGGTGGTAATCGTAGTAACGGAAGGCATTGCGCAGCGACAAGCTATCGCTGAATTTGTGCGTCAGGGTGGCGGCCGTGGACACCACGCGCGACTGGCTGAAGTCCGCATCGCGGGCGTTGGCCGCGCCATAATAGGTGCCCGCATCGACGGCGACGGGACGGCCCTGGTAGGATGGAATGCCGAAGTCCGTCAGGCGGCGGTCTTCCAGGTAATCGCCCTGCAGCAGCAGTTTCGTCGCGCTCGACAAGCGGATGGCCACGGAAGGGGCCAGCGCCGTGCGGTTGATGAATTGCTGGTCGCGGTAGCTGTCCGACAATTCGCGCGCACCCGTGACACGCCAGTCCACCGTCTCGCCGACACGGCCCACGTCGACTTCGCCGCGGCGCCCTTTTGTGTTCGTCAGGCTCAGGGCCACGTCCGTGATATCCACGCCCGGTTTTTTGGTGATGCGATTGACCAGGCCACCCGAGGAACCGCGGCCATACAGCACGGCGGCCGGTCCCTTGATCACTTCCAGGCGCTCCACATTCGACAGGTCGCGGAAGTACAGCGCGTCATCGCGGAAGCCGTCGACGAACTGGTCGCCGATGGCCGTGAAGCCGCGGATGAACACCTGGTCGCGCTGGCCGTCGCCCGTGGACAAGCCCACGCCCGGGATATTCTTCATGATGTCCTGGATCGACATGGCGTTCTGGTCGCGGATGACGGCGGCCGGCACCACGTTGATCGTCTGCGGCACGTCGCGCAAAGCCATTTCCGTCTTGGTGCCGCTGGCGGAGGTGGCGGCAACATAGCCATCCTTGTCCTTAGCCGCCGTCACGGTGACGGCGGGCAAGCTTTCCTGTGCCCAAGTAGCCAATGGCGTGGCGCCCAAGGTCAAGGCGCCCAGTACGGCGATGGTGATCGGTTTGAATCCTGGCTTGCGCTGCATACAATTCCCTGGTCGATGTTTTAATACGAATGATTATCATTAGTATTTTATCAGGCAGCCATGCGATAAGTCAGCACTTATGTAAGTGATAGTACTTATAGCGCAGGTACTTGATGTAAAAACACAACAGGAAATCAATATCAAAAAACAATTAAAATTGCTTTGAAAAACTATTTCTCTGCGTCAATGCTATACTTGCGGCTTGCTGGGCAGCGGTCAGCCTGACCGACATGCCCCTTGCTTCACCTCCATCGCCACGCTCAGCGTGGCGCGCCGCACAGCCATCACGCGGCACCCGAAGACCCCGATCCCCTGCGCCTTGCGGCGCCTGTCCGCCCCTGCTGGCGGCGGCGATCATGACTATTAAACTGTTAGGAATTACATGAAAAACCTGAACATCGGCAGCCGCCTTGGCGTCGGCTTTGCTGTCGTATTGCTGTTGCTTGCCGCCTTGACCATCACCGCCCTCGTGCGCATGCAAACGGCCAGCGACCTGACTTACCGTCTCATCAATACCAGCATCAAGAACCAGCGCATGGTGGCCGAATGGTCGAAGATCATTGAACTCAACAGCGTGCGCGGCGTCGCCTCGTTCGAGATCACCGATCCTGTCGTGCGCGCCAAGATCGAGGAAGACTTGAAAGTCGATGCGGAGCGTTCCAGCAAGCTGCAGGATGACATCATCGCGTCCTTGCTCAATCCTGCCGTGATCGAGCAATTCAAGGTCGTGCGCAAGGTGCGCACCGACTACGTGACGACGCGCGCGCGCGCCTTCAAGATGAAGGCCGACGGCGACGTGGCGGGCGCCAAGGTCGTGTTCGACAAGGAAGTGGCACCCATCACCGTGGCCTACCTGGCCGAAGTCAAACGCTTTGCCAACATGCAGATCAAGGCCGCCGACGGCGTCGGCGCCAGCATCATCGAAGCCTACAGCGGCACCCGCATCTTCCTGATCACCATGGGCGTGCTGGCCGTGCTGATGGGCATCGGTTTCGCGTGGTGGATCACGCGCTCGATCACCGGCCCCATCCGCGCTGCAGTGAAGGTGGCGGAAACCGTGGCAGCTGGCGACCTCACCAGCACCATCACGGCACAGGGCCGCGATGAAACGGGCCAGCTGATGCATGCCCTGAAAACCATGAACGACAGCCTGGTGGGCATCGTGGGCCAGGTGCGCAGCGGCACCGATACCATCGCCACGGCCTCCGCGGAAATCGCCGCCGGCAACCAGGACCTGTCGTCGCGCACGGAACAGCAAGCCAGTTCGCTGGAAGAAACGGCCTCGTCGATGGAAGAACTGACCTCGACCGTCAAACAGAACGCCGACAACGCGCGCCAGGCGAATAAACTGGCCGGCGACGCGGCCGGCATCGCCAGCCGCGGCGGCGCCGTGGTGGCCGAAGTGGTCGCCACCATGGGCGAGATCAATACCTCGTCGAAGAAAATCGTCGACATCATTTCCGTCATCGACGGCATCGCCTTCCAGACGAATATCCTGGCCCTGAACGCGGCCGTGGAAGCGGCGCGCGCCGGCGAACAGGGCCGCGGCTTCGCCGTGGTGGCCACGGAAGTGCGCAACCTGGCGCAGCGCTCGGCAGCGGCGGCAAAAGAGATCAAGGGCTTGATCGACGACTCCGTGCAAAAGGTCGATGTGGGCACGGACCTGGTCGACAAGGCCGGCAAGACGATGGAAGAAATCGTGCAAAGCATCGGCTTTGTCACTTCCATCATGAGCGAGATCAGCAACGCCAGCGAAGAGCAGAGCGCGGGCATCGAGCAAGTCAACCAGGCCATTTCCGAAATGGACCAGGTGACCCAGCAAAATGCGGCCCTGGTGGAAGAAGCCTCGGCAGCGGCCGAAGCGATGCAGGAACAGGCGAGCGAACTGGCGCAGGTGGTCAGCGTCTTCCGCCTCGATGCCAATGCAGTAGCGACCGACCGTTTCAGCGTAAAAGCGGCACAGCGCAGCGCAACGCCAACTGCTGCCGCACCAGCCCGCAAGGCTTCGGCCCCTGCCCTGCGCCTGCCCGCGACGCGCGCCAGCAGCAAGGCAACTGCGCCGGCCGAAGGCGAGTGGGAAGAGTTTTAAATCTGCTTAAGCAAGCCGTGCGGCATCAAGCCGCACGGGCTTGCGCTTTGGCGATCAGTACCGCCAGCTCGCGCGGCACGGATTGCCCCAGAAATTCCAGCGCCAGCGCCTCCGGATCGATGGCGGCGTCCGCTGGCAAGCCATGCTCGAAGCCGCCCACCATGGTGCGGCAGAAATGCGGCGATTCCGGCCGCGTTTCCACATACCAGCAACCCGCATGGCCCTGCACGAAGTATTCGCCGATAAAGTAGCCGAGCATGGTTTTCACCCACTGCCAGCTCTCGTCGCGGATGACGATGGTGCGCATGGCAGCATCGATGTAGGGCAGGTATTCAGCCGCGCTGGTCAGCACTTCGTGCGCCGGCTGGATGCCCAGGCGCTCGACGAAATTCACCAGCGAGGCGCCCAGCGCGTCATAGTAGGCGTCGAATCCCGCCTGGCTTTGTTGCAACAATTGCTCTTGTTCGTTCGACAGCATTCCCACTCCACAGACATTCAACAATCCCCTATTTTACGCCACGCCGACATCCACCCCGGCCCGCTGCAGCAAGGCCTGGTTGCGGGTGGACAGATGCGTCACCTGCAGATGCTTGCCCGCCTTGTCATAGCGTTCATACAAGGATTCGATGGCGGCAATGGCCGAGTGGTCGGCCATGTGCAGGTGCCGGCAGTCAAGGATGACGCGGGCCGGGTCCGACGCTGGCTGGAACAGTTCCAGGAAATGCGTGGTGGAAGCAAAAAACAGCGTGCCATGCGGCAGGTACACGCGCGTGCCGGCGCTGCTGTCATCGATATCGGCACGCATTTCACGCGCATGCTGCCAGGCAAAATTCAAGGCGGCGATGACGATGCCGCACAGCACGGCCATCGCCAGGTCCGTGAATACGGTAATGACCGTCACGGCAACGATCACCAGCGCATCCTGCAACGGCACCTTGCCCAGTACGCGCAAGGAACCCCAGGCAAACGTCTGCTGCGCCACGACGAACATCACGCCCACCAGGGCGGCCAGCGGGATGCGCTCGATCAGCGGCGACAGGAACAGGATGAACAGCAAAATCATCACGCCGGCCGTCACGCCCGACAGGCGCGAACGGCCGCCCGAGCTCAGGTTGATCATGGTCTGCCCGATCATGGCACAGCCGCCCATGCCGCCGAACAGGCCGGAAACGACGTTCGATGCGCCGAGGGCGATGCATTCGCGGTTCGGCTGGCCCCGCGTTTCAGTCATCTCATCGGTAAGATTAAAAGTGAGCAAAGTTTCCAGCAAGCCCACCATGGCCATCAGGGCTGCATATGGAAAAATGATGTGCAAGGTCGCCATGTCCAGCGGCACGGTGGGCCAATGCAGGGCCGGCAGGCCGCCGGCGATATGCGCGAGGTCGCCCAGGGTGCGCGTGGGCAGGTGCAAGAAATGGCTGAGCACGCCCACGCCGAGGATGGCCACCAGCGCGGGAGGCACGGCCTTCGTGACGCGCGGCAGCACGTAGACGATGGCCATGGTCAGCGCCACCAGCGCGCCCATCACATACAAGGGCATGCCTTGCAGCCACGCTTCGCCTTGCGGCGTGGCCTGGCGAAAATGTTCCAACTGGGCCATGGCGATGACGATGGCCAGGCCATTCACAAAGCCCAGCATCACCGGATAGGGCACCATTCGGATCAGCTTACCCAGGCGCAAGATGCCGAACAAGGCCATCAGGATGCCGCTCAGCACGACTGTCGCCAGCAGGTATTGCACGCCATGCTGGGCCACCAGTGCCACGATGACGACGGCCATGGAGCCGGCGGCGCCGGAAATCATGCCGGGGCGTCCGCCAAAAATGGCCGTGAATGCGCAAATGATGAAGGCGCCATACAGGCCCATCAGGGGATTCAATTGCGCCACCAGGGCAAAGGCGATGCATTCAGGCACCAGGGCAAAGGAAGTGGTCAAGCCCGCCAGGACGTTCTTTTGCAGGTTCGAGAACCACTCATCCCGAAAAGTTGTGTTGATCATTGATGCGTATCCAAAGTCGGAACAGGAAAATGCCGGCCTGATGGACAATCATCAGGCACAGCCATACCAGCGGGCCTCACAAAAAAGCTGCGCTGAGGTCGAACGGAGCAGGAAAGTCGTCAGTGACTACATCGGTATGGCGGAAAGGGGAAGTTTCATCAAGGCGCCAGGCGGCGCGGCTGAGCTTGCCGGCATTATACAAGATGCGTAGCCGGCAAAAGTCAGGCAAATGCGCGGACAAAAAAATAGCCCACTCGAAAGTGGGCTATTTTTTTCATCTGGAGGCGAGGACGGGAATCGAACCCGTCTAAACGGCTTTGCAGGCCGCTGCATAACCTCTTTGCTACCTCGCCAGAGGAACTGCTTGGATGGGCCTTGCGGCACACCTTGAAAACTGGAGCGGGAGAAGAGTCTCGAACTCTCGACCTCAACCTTGGCAAGGTTGCGCTCTACCAACTGAGCTACTCCCGCATTGGAGCTTGGTTACTGCTTAATCTCGCTGCGTACCGCGGCGGATAAAAAAAGGAAGCCAGCTTAGCTTCCCTTTAGAATTCTGGAGCGGGAGAAGAGTCTCGAACTCTCGACCTCAACCTTGGCAAGGTTGCGCTCTACCAACTGAGCTACTCCCGCATTGGAGCTTCTATTTTCTGCTACTGCCATCTTGCTGTACTGCTTCAGCTTTCGCTGGAGCGGGAGAAGAGTCTCGAACTCTCGACCTCAACCTTGGCAAGGTTGCGCTCTACCAACTGAGCTACTCCCGCATACGAACCGCTATTTTACTGCTTTTTGCTACCGTTTACCAGTGCTGCTTTACTGCTGATCCAGTATTCACTGGAGCGGGAGAAGAGTCTCGAACTCTCGACCTCAACCTTGGCAAGGTTGCGCTCTACCAACTGAGCTACTCCCGCAGTGGACAACATTGTATCAGAAGCTCTACTACATCGCCAGTACTACTTTTTACTGCATTCGCTGTTTTTACCTATGACACGATCCAGAAAACTGGAGCGGGAGAAGAGTCTCGAACTCTCGACCTCAACCTTGGCAAGGTTGCGCTCTACCAACTGAGCTACTCCCGCGTCATCAACAACAGGCCAGCATTATAGAGGGATTACAGGGGCTGTCAACGGGCAATATCTGGTCTTTTGCAAAATATTCCGCACAAAGCAGCCGCCTGCCTATTCTTAGTGCAAATTTCCCGCTTTTTCTTTAATCAGCGGCCACGCCAGGCGCAAGTAATAGAACATCGACCACACCGTCAGCACGCAGGCGATCCACAGCAGCTTCTCGCCCCACACGTGCGTGTCGATCGCGCCAAAGATCACTTCGTGGTACAGCAGCAAGGGAATGGCCGTCATTTGCGCGGCCGTCTTGATCTTGCCGATCGAGCTGACGGCCACCGATTTCGATGCACCGATCTGCGCCATCCATTCGCGCAACGCGGAAATCGTGATTTCGCGGCCGATGATGATGAAGGCCAGCACGGCATTCACACGGTCCAGCTGCACCAGCACCAGCAAGGCGCCCGCCACCATCAGCTTGTCGGCGACCGGGTCGAGGAAGGCGCCGAAGGCCGAGGTCTGGTTCCAGCGTCGCGCGAGGAAGCCGTCGAACCAGTCGGTGACGGCGGCAACAATGAAGACCAGGGTGGCAACCAGGTTCTGGTCGCCATGCAGCAGCATCGACGGCGGCAAATAAAACACGCCGACGACGAGCGGTATCAGGGCCACGCGCAGCCACGTCAAAAGGATGGGAATATTAAAAGGCATAAGAGAGCAATCGGCCGACGGGTAAATTGAACATGAGGAAAGCGTGAAGAAAGCGCCACTAGTCTACATGGCCCCAGGGTATTAGCCTAGTCCGGTTGCCGCGGTACCGGATCAGGCCGTCATAGAGCCCTCACAAAACCGTAGCGAGCGGCAGTGAGTTGCGACCGAGAAGCGCAGCTGTGCTTGACACGGGGGCGCCGAGCCAGTGAGCATCGCAGGCCGCAAGTCGCGACGCGCAGTAGGTTTGGTTAGGAGTTCTAATGCAGCTGCTTGTAAATCTCTTCCGCCAGCTGCGTGGAAATCCCCTCCACCGACATCAGATCCTCGATGCTGGCGTCGACCACGCCGCGCAAGCCGCCAAAGCGCGACAGCAATTTCTGGCGGCGCTTGGCGCCGATGCCCTCGATCTCTTCCAGGCGCGACGTCTGGCGCGTCTTGGCCCGCTTGGCGCGCATGCCCGTAATGGCGAAGCGGTGCGCCTCGTCGCGGATCTGCGCGATCAGCATCAGCGCCGCCGATTCCTTGCCCAGTTCCTGGGCCGCGCGGCCATCGACGAACAGCAGGGTTTCCAGACCCACCTTGCGCCCCTCCCCCTTGGCCACGCCGACGATCAAGCTGATATCGAGTCCCAGCTCGGCGAACACCTGGCGCGCCATTTCGATCTGTCCCTTGCCGCCGTCGATCAAGACCACGTCGGGCATCACGCCATCGCCATTCGCCACTTTCTCGTAACGGCGCATGAGGACCTGGCGCATGGCCGCGTAATCGTCGCCGGGCGTGATGTCGTTGATGTTGTAGCGCCGGTATTCGCCATTCTGCATGGCGTGATGGTGGAACACGACGCACGATGCCTGCGTCGCCTCGCCCTGCGTGTGGCTGATGTCGAAACACTCCACGCGCAGGCTGTCGAGGTCTTCCGTTTCCAGGCGCAGCGCCTCGGCCAGCGCGCGCGTGCGCGACTGCTGCGAACCCTGTTCGGACAACAAGCGCGCCAGCGAAATCTCGGCGCCCTTCTGCGCCATTTCCAGCCACTGGCGGCGCTGCCCCTGCGGCTGGAAGATCAGGTTGATGCGGTGGCCACACTGCTCCATCAGCGCCACCATCAGGGCTGGCTGGTCGAATTCGATATTCAGGATCAGGGTGCCGGGAATGAATTTTTCCGTGTAGTGCTGGGCCAGGAAGGCGGCCAGCACTTCCACCTCGATGGGTTCTTCGGCAATCGCCGCCGCATCGCTGAGCTGGCTGGGGAAATACGCGCGGTCGCCCAGATGGCGTCCGCCGCGTACCATGGCCAGGTTGACGCAGGCGCGCCCGCCCTGCACCAGCACGGCGAGAATGTCGACATCGGCGTCACCCGTCGTCTCCATGCTTTGCTGGTGCAGCACGCGCGACAGCGAGGCGATCTGGTTGCGCACCACCACGGCCTGCTCGAATTTTAATTCAGCGGCAAACGCGTGCATCTTCTTTTCCAGGTCGGCCAGCACTTCGCTCTGGCGCCCGCGCAGGAAGCGCGCCGCGTTTTCCACGTCGTTCTTGTAGTCTTCCTTGCTGATCAGGTCCACGCAGGGCGCACTGCAGCGGCCGATCTGGTGCAGCAGGCACGGACGGGTGCGGTTCGCATACACGCTGTCCTCGCAGGTACGGATCAGGAACACCTTTTGCAGGATCTGCATCGATTCCTTGACGGCCCAGGAACTGGGGAACGGCCCGAAATACTGGTTTTTCTTGTCCACCGCGCCCCGGTAATACACCATGCGCGGCGCATCGCCATTCGTGATCTTCAGATACGGATACGACTTGTCGTCGCGGAACAGGATGTTGTAGCGCGGCTGCAGCGCCTTGATCAGGTTGTTTTCCAGGATCAAGGCTTCCGCTTCGCTGTGCGTGACCGTCGTTTCCAGGCGCGCGATGCGCTCGACCATCATGGCGATGCGGGGACTGGCCAGGTTCTTCTGGAAGTAGCTGGAGACGCGTTTTTTCAGGTCGCGCGCCTTGCCGACATACAGCACCTTGTCGGCGGCGTCGAAATAGCGGTACACGCCGGGCAAATTCGGCAGCTTGGCGACGGTCGCCAGCACTTGCGCGCGCGGGTCGGGTGGCGTTTCCGCCAAGGAAGATTCTGGGCTTGCTTCGGTCATTGCTGGCTCATTGCGCACTTATAGTTACACTGCCTGTTCCACGATCACGAACGCGACCGCATATTCTTCCTCGTCGCTGATGGTCACTTGCGCGCTCAGGCGATTTTTCTCCATGAACTCCGCCAGTATGCCGCTGCAGACGATCATCGGCTTGCCGCTGGGGTGGTTCAGCATCTGCGCGGCGGGCCAGGTCATCGGCATGCGCAAGCCCAGGCCGATGGCCTTGGAAAACGCTTCCTTTGCCGCGAAGCGCGTGGCAAGGAAGCGCACGCCGCGCGCGGCATTCTTGGCGCTGCGGGCGCGGAATTTTTCCAGCTCCTGCGGCCCCAGTATCTTTTTCGCGAAACGCTCGCCGTGCCGTGCCAGAGCCGCCTCGATGCGGGGTATCTTGCAGATATCGGTACCGATGCCGTAGATCATGCCCTACTCCCCTGTCAAGCCCTGTGACCGAGGCGCGTGGCCACCATGATGGCCTTCATTTCGCGCACGGCGTTTTCCCAGCCGACAAACACGGCATGCGCGACGATGGCGTGGCCGATGTTCAGCTCAGCAATATCGGGAATGGCGGCGATGGCCTGCACATTGGTGTAATGCAAGCCGTGGCCCGCGTTGACTTTCAAGCCACGGCCCACGCCAAACAGCACGCCCGCCTTGATGCGCTCCAGCTCCGCCAGCTGCTCGGCGCCTTGCGTATCGGCATAGCGCCCCGTGTGCAGCTCGATCACGGGCGCGCCGAGCTCGGCGGCGGCAGCGATCTGCTGCTCGTCCGCATCGATGAACAGGCTCACGCGGATGCCCTCGCCTTGCAATTGTTGCACCGCCGCCTGCACTTCCTTGAAGTAGCGCACCACGTCCAGCCCCCCTTCGGTCGTCACTTCCGTGCGCTTTTCCGGCACCAGGCAGACGTCCGCCGGCTTGATGCGGCAGGCGAAATCGATCATCTCGGCCGTGACGGCCGCTTCCAGGTTCATGCGCGTCAGTAATTGCGGCGCGATGGCGATCACGTCCGCATCCTTGATGTGGCGGCGGTCTTCGCGCAAATGCAGGGTGATGGCGTCGGCGCCGGCCTGTTCGGCCAGCAGGGCCGCGCGGATCGGGTCCGGATACGCGGTGCCGCGCGCATTGCGCAAGGTGGCCACGTGGTCGATGTTGACGCCCAGGTCGATGACGGGGCCGGAAGGCTGCAAAAAGCTCATATAAATGGTATCCGTAAAGTGCTGTCCTGCTGCAAACTTCAGCTACAGCTGCATTAAATCAATCAGTATCTGGCGCGTGTTCAAGGTGGCGCCGCCCAGTTGATGGGCCAGCAAAAAGCGCATCAGCAGCTTGCTTTGCGCCTGCGTGGCCACGTCAAGATAATCTTCGCGCTCCATGTCGAGCAAGGTCTTGCCCGTGATCCTGGGCCAGGCGTCGGCGGCGCGCGCCGGGCGCGGCCCCCGCTCCGGGTCGACCACGTACACCTGCCCCGCCTCGACGGCCTGGCGCGTGCCCGTGCAGCGCGTCAGGTCGGCCGCCACGCCCGTTTCCTTGAGCAGGGCGCGCTCGAACTTGCGCAGCACGATGGGCGGCGGCTCATTGTGCGCCAGTTGATTCAAGGTAGCAACGTAGTGGTCGAACAGGACGGGATGCGGGTCGTCGCGCGCGAGCAATTTGACCAGCAATTCGTTCAAATAAAAGCCGCACAGCAAGGCAGTCTTTTCCAGCGGCAACATACCACCCACCCATTCCGCACCGGTGAGAATGCGCAGCTCGGACTTGCCCGTCCAGCCCGCTTGCAGCGGCTGGAAGGTCTGCAGCACGCCGCGCAACTGCGAATGGGGCCGCTTGGCGCCCTTGGCAACGAGCGCGATGCGGCCGTACTCGCGCGTAAACACGTCGACGATGAGGCTGGTTTCTTTATGCGGGTAGCTGTGCAGCACAAAGGCTGGCTGGCCCGTGATGCGGCCGTCGCGCGTGGGCGGACGGCTGCGCCGGGGTGCTGTGGGAGGTACGGCCGGCGGCGCGATGGCCACCGGCGCGGGGACAGGTGCGGAAACAGCAGGTGAAGCTGGCGCAGGATGGTGCAGCGCTGGCGTGGTGGTGCTCATGCGTGTGGCGTCGCCCCCGGGTTGCGGATTACTCGTAGCCGTAGGCGCGCAAGCCCGCCTCGTTGTCGGCCCAGCCCGACTTGACCTTGACCCAGATTTCCAGGTACACGGGACCGCCGAACAGCTTTTCCATATCCAGGCGGGCCTGGGTGGAGACTTCCTTCAGGCGCGCGCCCTTGTTGCCGATAATCATGGACTTGTGCGTGTCGCGCTCGACCAGGATGGCGGCAAACACGCGGCGCAGATCGCCTTCCTGCTCGAATTTCTCGATCAGCACGGTGCTCGTGTACGGCAGTTCGTCGCCCACGAAACGGAAGAGTTTTTCGCGCACGATTTCCGAGGCGAGGAATTTCTCGCTGCGGTCCGTGATGTCGTCCGGTCCAAAGATCGGCTGGTTTTCCGGCAAGAAGCGCTTGATTTCGTTCTGCAAGCCTTCCAGCTGGAAGTGCAGCTTGGCGGAAACAGGCACGATGGCGGCGAAGTCGCGCATGGCGGCGATCTTTTGCGCGAATGGCAGCAGTACGGCCTTGTCCTTCACGCGGTCGGATTTATTGATGACGAGGATGCATGGCACTTCCTTCGGCAACAGGTCCATCACTTGCTGGTCGGCCGGGCCGAACGTGCCCGCTTCGATCACGTACAGGATGACGTCCGAGGAAATCAGGGTGTTCGTGACGGTCTTGTTCAGCGTCTTGTTCAGCGCGTTCGAGTGGCGCGTCTGGAAGCCTGGCGTGTCGACGTAGATGAACTGCGCGTCCGGCACCGTCTGGATGCCCGTGATGCGGTGGCGCGTGGTTTGCGCCTTGCGCGAGGTGATGCTGACCTTCGCGCCGATCAGCACGTTCATCAGGGTCGATTTGCCCACGTTGGGGCGGCCCACGATGGCGATATAGCCACAGCGGAAGTTGTCGGGCATTTTGGTGGCTGTCATGCTAGTGTCGATTCTGTTTAGTGTGAGCGGCGATCGCCGGGGCTGCAGGAGCTTGCGCGTCGTCGCTCTGGATGGTGGCAATGCCGGCCAGCTTGAGCTGGGCGGCGCGCGGTTTGGGCTTGCGGCTGGCGGCAGGCGACTTCAACAGCGCCTGCTCGGCCACGTCCAGCGCCAGTTTGGCGGCGGCTTGCTCACCGGCGCGGCGGCTTCCGCCACGGCCGTAGACCTGGATGTTCAATTTCGGCACCAGGCATTCGATCTCGAATTCCTGGCTGTGGGCGGCGCCGTGGGTGGCCACCACGTTGTACTGTGGCAGCGAAATTTTCTTGCTTTGCAAAAACTCCTGCAGCAGGGTCTTGGCATCCTTGCCCAGGGTTTGCGGATCGACCGAATCGAGGATGGGGATGTAGAAGGCGCGGATCACCGTGCTGGCGGCATCGAAGCCCGTGTCGAGGAAAATCGCGCCCAGCAAGGCTTCCAGGGTGTCGGCGAGGATCGATGGACGGCGGAAGCCGCCCGATTTGAGTTCGCCTTCGCCCAGGCGCAGGAATTGCGACAGTTCCAGCTTTTGCGCGATTTCATACAGCGACTGCTGCTTGACCAGATTGGCGCGCAGGCGCGACAGGTCGCCCTCGTCGATGGACTTGAAGCGTTCGTACAGGATGGAAGCGACCACGCAGTTGAGGATGGAGTCGCCGAGGAATTCCAGCCGCTCATTATGCAAACTGCTGTGGCTACGATGCGTCAAGGCTTGCTGCAACAGGCCAGCATCCTGGAACGTATAGCCTAAACGGGTTTGCAATAGCTGAAGATTCATTGTTGTTTCTGTGTCATCTGAGTAATTCGGCTGGCCGCCACGCGGGGAATCGGCGCGACAGCCATGGCTGGTCTTTTACAGACCAGACCGGCTTAGTGTATGCCGCCCACGCGTTTCGGATTGCTGAAGTTCATCCACACCAGGAAAGCCTTGCCGACGATGTTCTCGTTCGGCACGAAGCCCCAGTAGCGGCTGTCCGCACTATTGTCGCGGTTGTCGCCCATCATGAAGTAATTGCCTTGTGGCACTACACACGTAAAACCGTCTTCGTTGTAGTTGCACGCATCCTTGTGCGGGAAATCCTTCACTTCGCGCAAGTTCAACGTTGGAGCAGGCTCGTCGTTGAGGATGCGGTGGCTCACGCCCGTCAGGTTTTCTTCCAGCTGCTTGTGGTAGACCGTGCTTTCATCGTCCAGGTAGTCGTCCAGCGGCGTGTAGGCCACTTCCTTGCCGTTGACCGTCAAGCGCTTGTTTTCATAGGTGATTTTATCACCGGGCACACCGATCACGCGCTTGATATAGTCTTGCGACATATCTTTCGGATACTTGAACACCATCACGTCGCCGCGCTGCGGATCGTTGACTTCAATGATGCGCTTGTTGACGATCGGCAAACGGATACCATAGGTGAACTTGTTCACCAGGATCAGGTCGCCCACCAGCAAGGTCGGCACCATCGAGCTCGACGGGATCTTGAATGGTTCGTACAGGAACGAGCGCAGGCAGAACACGAGCGCGATGACGGGGAAAAAGCTGCCCGAATACTCGACCCAGGTCGGCTGGCGCAACAGGGCCGCCTCGATGCTGGCGCGGCTGCCGCCCGCATCGGACTTGATGCCCTCGGCGGCCAGCTTGGACTGGCGTGCGTCGAACTCGGCCAGGGCGCGGTCGGCCGCCTTGCGGCGCTGCTTGGACAGATAAAACACATCCAGGCACCAGACCAGGCCCGTCAACACCATCAGCACGAACAGGATTAAAGCGAAATTTCCTAAAATCACTTGCAGGTTCATTGATTAACCATCCACTTGTAAAATTGCCAGGAATGCCTCTTGCGGGATCTCCACGGAACCCACTTGCTTCATGCGTTTCTTACCCGCCTTTTGTTTTTCCAGCAATTTTTTCTTGCGGCTGATATCGCCGCCATAGCACTTGGCCAGCACGTTCTTGCGCAAGGCTTTCACGTTCTCGCGCGAAATGATGTTGGCGCCGATGGTCGCTTGAATGGCCACGTCGAACATCTGGCGCGGGATCAGTTCACGCATCTTGGCAGCCACCTGGCGGCCACGGTACTGGCTGTTCGAGCGGTGGACGATAATCGCCAGCGCATCGACTTTTTCGCTGTTGATCAGCATGTCGACCTTGACCACGTCGGCCGCGCGGTATTCCTTGAACTCGTAATCCATCGAGGCATAGCCGCGCGACGTCGATTTCAGGCGGTCGAAGAAGTCCAGCACGATTTCGGCCATCGGCATTTCATACACGAGCTTGACCTGGCGGCCGTGGTAGCTCATGTCCATCTGGATGCCGCGCTTGCCGATACACAGGGTGATCACGGAGCCCACGTATTCCTGCGGCATGTACAGATTGACCGTGACGATAGGCTCGCGCACTTCCTCGATGCGCGACGGATCGGGCATCTTCGACGGATTGTCGACGTTGATCATGGTGCCGTCGCGCTGGATCACTTCATACACCACGGTTGGCGCCGTCGTGATCAGATCCATGTCGAATTCGCGCTCGAGGCGTTCCTGCACGATTTCCATGTGCAGCAAGCCCAGGAAACCGCAGCGGAAGCCGAAGCCCAGCGCCTGCGACACTTCCGGCTCGTACATCAGGGCCGCGTCATTCAGTTTCAGCTTTTCCAGCGAGTCGCGCAGCGCGTCATACTGGTTCGCTTCCACAGGGAACAGGCCGGCGAACACTTGCGGCTGCACTTCCTTGAAGCCGGGCAATGGCGCGGCGGCAGGACGGTTGGCCAGGGTGACGGTATCGCCCACTTTCGCCGCCTTCAATTCCTTGATGCCGGCGATGATGAAGCCCACCTGGCCTGCCGACAATTGCGGCAAGGATTGCGAACGGGGCGAAAACACGCCGATGTCTTCCACCAGCTGCACCGAATCGGTGGCCATCAGGCGGATCTTGTCTTTTGGTTTCAGGGTGCCGTTGATGACGCGCACCAGCATGACCACGCCCACATAGGCGTCATACCAGGAGTCGACGATCAGCGCCTGCAGCGGCGCATCGGGGTCGCCCTTCGGTGGCGGCACCTTGACGATCAGCTGCTCGAGCACGTCCAGCACGCCGAAGCCCGTCTTGGCCGAGCAATGCACGGCGTCGCCCGCGTCGATGCCGATCACGTCTTCGATCTCGGCAATGGCGCTCGGAGGATCCGCGTTCGGCAAGTCGATCTTGTTCAGGACGGGCACCACTTCCACGCCCAGGTCCAGCGCCGTGTAGCAGTTGGCGACCGTTTGCGCTTCCACGCCTTGCGACGCGTCAACAACCAGCAGCGCGCCTTCGCACGCCGACAGCGAGCGCGACACTTCATAGCTGAAGTCGACGTGGCCTGGCGTATCGATCAGGTTCAGATTGTAGATCTGGCCATCGCGCGCCTTGTAGTGCAAGGCCGCCGTTTGCGCCTTGATGGTAATGCCGCGCTCGCGCTCCAGATCCATCGAATCGAGCACCTGCGCCTCCATCTCGCGGTCGGACAAGCCGCCGCACAATTGAATGATGCGGTCAGCCAGGGTCGATTTACCGTGGTCAATATGGGCGATGATGGAGAAATTGCGTATGTTGTTCATTAACTAATATAAGTGCGAAGTTGACGACACTGCTTTAACAGGAATCATGGGGATCATGCTCGGGCCAAACAGGGCCAAAACCGGGCGCCCCACTCATGATGAAAAAAAGCGCTCCGAGCAGGACATCTGCATGCCCAGGCGAGCGCTTTTGAAGCGACAGAAGCTGCTGCCTCGGACAGTAGCTTTTTCGACCTCCCCATTTTACCGGATTTCAGAGTAGAAAGCCCGTCTTATGAGGCCGGCACCGGGGCGAGCCGACATTTTCGGCTGTTTTCGGCACCAGAATGGTGCATTGCAGTGTCAATATTGACAGTTAAGCTACGCCAGGCAGCGCCGCACAGCCGCTTCGTCAAGAAAATAATGACATAGCTCGGGCTGCGCCAGGTCGCCAAACAGCACCGGCACCAGTTCATCGAAACGGGCCAGCAGCGAGGCATCTGGCGAGGCATCGATATCGATCACGTCCACGGTAAACGGTTTTTCAGGCAGCTGCAGCAGGAGCAAGGCATCGAGCATATCCTGGCATAAATGGCAATAACTGCGGGAATAGAGGGTGAAGTGCATAGCGGGAAGAATACCGCATCCCGGCTGCGGCCGGAATGCGGGATGATCACATAGTTACTTCGCTGATGGACGCAGCGAAACGAATTGCGCCACGTCGCCACGGCGCACCAGCACGGCCGATGTCTTTTTCGGATCGAGCTTGGCGACCAGGGCGTTGAATTGCTTGGCGTCTTTCACGGCAACGTTATTCAACTGCAAGATCACGTCGCCAGGCTGCAGGCCAGCCAAGGCCGCCACGCCATCCGCCTCGTCGACCAGCACGCCCGCGTCGATCTTCAATTCCAGCTTTTTCGCGGCCGGCACGTCGCTGACCTTCAGTCCCAGTGCATTGACGGCTTGCGCTTCCGGCTCCTTGGCGCCCTTCTTCGCCGTCTTCTCGCTTTCCAGCTCGACGACGGTGACGGGAATATCCTGCTGCGCGCCCTTGCGCCAGACCGTTATCGTGGATTTGCCGTTGACGGCGGCACCGCCTACCAGGCGCGGCAGATCGGACGAACGCTCGATCTGAGCACCGTTGAATTTCAGGATGATATCGCCCGGCTTGATGCCCGCCTTGTCGGCCGGACCGCCCGGCTCCACCATCGATACTTGCGCGCCCTTGGCGTTCGGCAAGCCCAGCGATTCCGCCACATCCTTGCTCACTTCGCCGATCTGCACGCCGATGCGCCCGCGCACAACTTTACCCGTCTTTTTCAGCTGCTCGCCCACGCGCATGGCTTCATCGATGGGCACGGCAAACGAAATGCCATTGTAGGCGCCGGACAAGGTGGCGATCTGCGAATTGATGCCGATCACTTCACCGCGCATATTGATCAGCGGACCGCCCGAGTTGCCGGGGTTGACGGCCACGTCGCTCTGGATCAGCGGCAAGTAGTCGCCCGTGTCGCGCGACTTGGCGGAAATGATGCCGGCCGTCACCGTGTTTTCCAGGTTGAACGGCGAACCGATGGCGATGACCCACTCGCCCACGCGGATCTTGTCCGAGTCGCCAATGGTCAGGCGCGGCAGGTTGCCGCCCTCGATTTTCAGCAGAGCAACGTCGGTACGCGCATCGGCGCCAATCACCTTGGCCTTGAATTCGCGCTTGTCCGTCAAGGTCACGTACACCTCGTCGGCGCCATCGACCACGTGGGCATTGCTCAGCACATAGCCATCGGCCGAGATGATGAAGCCGGAACCGACGCCGCGCTGCACTTCCTGCTCCTGCGGCACGGCGCGGCGGCCGCCGCGTGGCGCCTGCTGGCGCGGCGTGGGCATGGCGCCGCCAAAGAAGCGGCGCAGGAATTCCTGCATTTCCTGCTCATCCTGGCCGCCCACGCCAGCCCCGGCGGCGCCCATTTTCAGGCGCTCGGTGGTGCGGATATTCACCACGGCCGGGCCGACGGCATCGACCAGGTCCGAAAAATCAGGCAGTTTCACGGAAGGCACGGCGGCCTGCGCCTGTGGCGCCAGGCCCAGCATGGTGGGAGCAAGGAAGACGCCAGCCGTACCGAACAATAAGGCGGAAAGCGTCTTCACTGAAAACGACTTGCTGGCGGCACACATGTTTTTTTTCATGGAAAGGATCTTTTCGAGTATATATAAACGGTAAAACGGATCAAAACGCGGATCAGGCAATTGCCTGCGCGCATGATTGGCCGTCATGACGGAAAACCAGGGGCAAACCCACCTGACAGCGCGCATGGCAAATAATGAAACAATATATCGCAAAAGCAAGATATTGCCTGTGCACAGTGTCAATCGTACCGAAGGCCAGTGTCAAGAGGGCGACAGGAACGTTAAGCCTGGCATAAGATGGAAAACGCGACAGCTAGCGCTGCGCCAGCGGCCCCGCCTCCAGCGGTTCGGCCGCGCCCGGCGGCACGATGCCGGCGGCAAGGGGTGGTAGCGGTTCCGCATGGGCAGCCGGCTCATCGGGCGCCGGCTCGGTGGCCAGGCGGCTGGCCAGGCGCGCATCGAACTGGGCGCTCAAGGCATGGCCGTACTGCTCCGAGCGCAGCACGTCACCGATATGGCGATAGGCATCCCAGGCTTGCCGTCCCGATGGCGTATCGAGGGCGGCAAAAGCCAGTTCGAGTTCGTTCGCCGCCAGCTCGCCATCGGCCAGCGCGGAAATAGTCTCGTGCAATCGTGTGTGCGTATCCATGATGGATCCTGCCATGTCAAGAGGGTCGGTGCGAAAAACGGACGCAGCCATGCCAACCTCATACTCCCCAGATTACCAGCGCTTGTCAATTGGCATGTCCAGCAATGGCTTCAATTTCTCCGCAATCACTTCGCGCGCGCGAAAAATCCGGCTGCGCACGGTGCCGATGGGGCACGCCATGATCTCCGATATTTCTTCATAGCTCAGGCCCTCGATCTCGCGCAGCACGATGGCCGTGCGCAACTCGATGGGCAGCACATCCATGGCCGCATTGACGGTGGCGGCAATCTGCTTGCTGGCCAGCACCGATTCGGGTGTATTGTTATCGCGCAATTTATTACCGTCATCGAAAGACTCCGCCTGCTCGGCGTCGGTATCGCTGGACGTGGCGGCGCGCCGCCCCTGCGTGACGAGATAATTCTTGGCAGTATTGATGCCGATGCGGTACAACCACGTATAAAAGGCAGCCTCGCCGCGGAAATGGCGCAGCGCCCGGTAGGCCTTGATAAAGGTTTCCTGCACCACATCTTCGGCCTCCGCCGGGTCATGCACGAGGCGCGACACCAGGCGCATCAAGCGGCGCTGATATTTCGATACCAGCACATCAAATGCCCGTTTGTCGCCAGCCTGTACCCGCTCGACCAGCAACTGATCATACTCGCGCTCTGTCCTCACGCCCGATGTCCCTGTAGTCATGCAGCGTGGGCGCCTGTATGGATATAGAGTTGGCCCGCTGCAAGAAGTTCAGTGTTCGCCGCACTTTTATTCTTCCCTGTTCCGCGCCGCGATCGCCCGGCAAGCCACGGCCAGCGGACGGAAGGCGGCGCAGCTGCCGCCACGCTGCACCAGCACATCCGTGCGCCGCCCGGCAGCATCGGCCAGGCACAGCACGAGCAGCGACGACCACAAGGTCGAGCCCGGCAACAGGCGCAGCCCCGGTGCCGCCACAGGCCCCGGCCCGGCCGGCTCCGCTCCCCCGTCAGCAATAGCCCCTGGCACCTCGCCATGCTCCAGATATACCGCCAGGCGCACCTGGCCAACCGGCGAAATATCAAGCGCCTGCGGCTTTCTGCGCCGGCGCAGCAAAGCCAGCAAAAACACGCCGCCAGCAGCGCTCAGCAGCGCAGCACTCCAGCCCAGCGCGTAGCCGCCCACCAGCTGACCAGGGCCGGAAGCAGACCCGGACAGGGCCGCAGCGCGCCACGCACCGCTCAAGGGCCAGGCGGCCAGCACCGCGCACAACCCCAGCACCGCTTGCAACAGGCGCAAACAGACAGGCGTGCGAATAACAGCCGCTACCGCGATCGACATACTTCATGGGAAAAAAAAGGCGCGCCGGCACCATGCCGGGCAAATTCAGGCGCCAACGAACGTTGGCGCCGAATCAGCGCTCACTACAGTTTGACCGTAGCGAGCGCTTGAAAGTTCCTGCTTATTTCGCTTTACCGAAAATCAGCGTGCCATTCGTTCCGCCGAAGCCGAACGAATTCTTCACTGCATAATCGATCTTCATATCACGCGCCGTGTTGGCACAGAAATCGAGATCGCAAGCCGGATCCTGGTTGAAGATGTTGATGGTCGGTGGCGACACCTGATGGTGCAATGCCAGGACCGTAAACACCGCTTCCAGACCGCCCGCGCCGCCCAGCAAATGGCCCGTCATCGACTTGGTCGAGTTGACGACCAGATTCTTGGCGTGCTCGCCGAAGGTGCGCTTGATGCCCATCACTTCCGCCACGTCGCCTTGCGGGGTCGACGTGCCGTGCGCGTTCAGGTACTGAATCTGATCCGCGTTCAAGCCAGCGTTGTTGAGGGCCGCGATCACCGATTTGCTGCCGCCGCTACCATCCTCCAGCGGCGAGGTCATGTGATAAGCATCTGCGCTCATCCCGAAACCATGCACTTCGGCATAGATCTTGGCACCACGGGCCACCGCGTGCTCGTACTCTTCCAGCACCATGACGCCAGCGCCCTCGCCCAGCACGAAGCCGTCGCGGTCGGTATCCCACGGACGCGATGCCGTTGCCGGATCGTCGTTGCGGGTCGATAAGGCACGCGCCGAAGCGAAACCGCCCAGGCCCAGTGGCGACACGGTCGATTCAGCACCGCCGGCGATCATGACGTCGGCATCGCCGTACTCGATCATGCGCGCTGCGGCACCGATGCTGTGCAAACCGGTGGTACACGCTGTAACGATCGCCAGGTTCGGGCCCTTCAGACCATATTTGATCGAAAGGTTGCCAGAGATCATGTTAATGATCGAGGCAGGCACGAAAAATGGCGAGATACGGCGCGGACCGCGCTTTTCGTACTCGGACTTGGTCTCTTCGATCAGCGGCAAGCCACCGATACCGGAACCGATGATCACGCCGATACGCTCGGCGTTCTCTTCAGTGACTTCCAGACCGGAATCCTGCATCGCCTGGATGCCTGCAGCCATGCCGTAATGGATAAAGGTATCCATGTGGCGGGCTTCCTTACCGGAGATGTACTCTTCGATATTGAAGCCTTTGACTTCACCAGCAAAATGCGTGGTGAATGGCAGTGCATCGAACTTGGTAATCGTGGCAATGCCGGATTTACCTTCAATGATTGCGCCCCACGCCTCGGCAATAGTATTGCCGACAGGTGAAACGCAGCCCAGGCCGGTGACAACAACACGACGGTTTTTAGAACGGCTCAAGCGATTCTCCTGAAGTCGGTCAGACAGGCTTAGGCCTTGACGTGTGCAGTGGCGTAGTCGATCGCCTGTTGCACGGTGGTGATTTTTTCAGCTTGTTCGTCAGGGATTTCCATTTCGAATTCGTCTTCCAGGGCCATGACCAGTTCCACGGTGTCCAGGGAATCGGCGCCGAGATCGTCGACGAAGGAGGATTCGATTTTGATGTCTGCTTCTGCAACGCCCAGTTGCTCAGCGACGATTTTCTTAACGCGTTGTTCGATATCCGACATGTTATGGCTCCAAAGTGTGTGTTACGGAAAGTGCGCGCATTTTATCAGGTTTGCGCGTCCGAATACTAATTTCGGTGTCTGCTGCTAATTCGACCGAAGCTGCTGCTAAAAGATGCGATTATAGACAAAAACGGCCGTTGAATCATGCCACAAACGCCCGCCCCGTCTAGCTTTCACATCAATTCATGTACATTCCACCGTTCACGTGCAGCGTCGTGCCCGTGATATACGCCGCTTGCGGCGAAGCCAAAAAGGCCACCGCCGCTGCCACGTCTTCCGGCTTGCCCAGGCGGGACAGGGGAATTTGCGTCAACAGGGCCGCGTGCTGCTCTTCGCTCAGCGCCTTGGTCATGTCGGTATCGATGAAACCCGGGGCGATGCAGTTCACGGTAATGTTGCGGCTGCCGATTTCGCGCGCCAGGGCGCGGCTCATGCCTTCCACGCCGGCCTTGGCCGCCGCGTAATTCATTTGCCCAGGATTACCCGACGAAGCCACCACCGACGTGATATTGATGATACGCCCAGTTTTGGCTTTCATCATGCCGCGCAACACGGCGCGCGACAGGCGGCCGACGGCCGACAGGTTGGTGGAAATGACGCTGTCCCACTCTTCATCCTTCATGCGCATGGCCAGCTGGTCTTGCGTGATGCCTGCATTGTTGACGAGGATCGACAGGCTGCCGTAGGTTTTCTGCACCTCATCGACGACGGCAGCGCAGCGCGCCGCATCGGTCACGTTCAGGACCAGGCCCTTGCCCGTCACGCCTTCGGCGGCCAGGTAATCGGTGATGGCTTGCGCGCCGCTTTCCGAGGTGGCGGTGCCGACCACGGTGGCACCCTGCTTGCCCAGTTCGGTGGCGATGGCGCGGCCGATGCCGCGCGAGGCGCCCGTGACCAGCACGACTTGATTTGCTAAATTCATGAGTATCCTTAAGAGCAACCGCGGCAGGCAGGCTGCCGCGGTCTGATGTTTATTTGAGCTGCGTCAAAATGCGTTCCAGCGAGGCCTGGTCAACGATGGCGTCGCCCACCAGCACCGGATCGATGCGCTTGGCCAGGCCCATCAGGACCTTGCCCGGACCGCACTCGATCACTTGCGTGATGCCGTCGGCCGCCACTTTTTGCATGGTTTCCACCCAGCGCACGGGGCTGGCTGCCTGGCGCACCAGTGCATCCTTGATGCCGGGCACATCGTTGACGATGGCCACGTCGACGTTGTTGATCAGGGCGATCTGCGGCGCCGAGAACGTCAAGCCGGCCATGTATTCGCGCAAACGGTCCGATGCGGGCTTCAGCAGCGACGAGTGGAATGGCGCGGAGACGGGCAGCTTCATGGCGCGCTTGGCGCCCTTGGCCTTGGCCAGTTCGCAGGCGCGCTCGACGGCCGCCGTATGGCCGGCGATGACGACTTGTGCTGGCGCATTGAAATTGACGGGCTCGACCACCAGGGCCGGGTTTTCCGCCGCCGCTTCCGCACAGGCGGCGCGCACGTCGTCATCCGACAAGCCCAGCACGACAGCCATCGTGCCCTGCCCGACGGGCACGGCTTCCTGCATGGCTTGCGCGCGGAAACGCACGAGCGGCACGGCATCCTTGAAGGAGATGACGCCGGCGGCGACCAGCGCCGAGTATTCACCGAGGCTGTGACCGGCCACGACCGTCGGCACGGGGCCGCCGGCCGCCAGCCAGGCGCGATAGAAAGCCACGGCCGCCGTCAGCATCACCGGCTGCGTATTGGTGGTGAGATCGAGTTCTTCCTTCGGACCTTCGGCGATCAGCTTGCCCAGGTCGAATTGCAGGGCGTCCGACGCCTCGGCAACGGTCTGCGCAACCACGGGGTTGCCGGCGAAACCGTCGAGCATCGCAATCGCTTGCGAGCCTTGACCTGGGAAAACAAATGCAAATTGTGTCATGTCGACTCCGTTTTTTTAATAGTGTTGCGGGATTACATGCGCGCCAGCACGGCGCCCCAGGTAAAGCCGCCGCCCACGCCTTCCATCATGACGTTGTCGCCCTTCTTGACGCGGCCATCGCGCACGGCGATGTCCAGCGCCAGCGGGATCGAGGCGGCCGAGGTGTTGCCATGCTGGTCGACGGTAACAACCATCTTCTCCAGCGGCAAGCCAAGTTTCTTGGCCGTGCTGTTCATGATGCGGATATTCGCCTGGTGCGGGATCAGCCAGTCGATCTGGTCCGACGTCATGTTGGCGTGTTCCAGCGCTTCGTGCGCGACCTTTTCCAGCACGGACACGGCCAGCTTGAATACGGCCGGGCCATCCATGTAGAGGAAGGCGCTGCCGTCCAGCGCGCCGCCAGCCAGGCTGCCCGGCACGCTAAGGATGTTCGAGTGGCGGCCGTCCGCGTGCAGCTTGGTGGCCAGGATGCCCGGCTCCTTGGAGGCCGTCATGACGATGGCGCCGGCGCCGTCGCCGAACAGCACGCAGGTGCCGCGGTCGTCGAAATTGAGGATGCGCGAAAACACTTCGGCGCCGATCACCAGCACATTCTTGTGCATGCCCGACTGGATGAAGCTGTCGGCCGTGGCGACCGCATACACGAAACCGCTGCAGACGGCTTGCACGTCGACGGCAGCGCAGTTGTTCGTGATGCCCAGCTTGTTTTGCACGATGCAGGCCGTGCTGGGGAAGCTGCCGAAGAAATCGGGAGTCGAGCTGGCAACGATGATCAAGTCCAGGTCATTGCCGTTCAGGCCAGCCATTTCCAGGGCTTTTTTGGCCGCTTCCACGCCCAGGTCCGAGGAGTTTTGCGACGGCGCCGCGTAATGGCGCGCCGAAATGCCGCTGCGCGACACGATCCATTCATCCGACGTCTCGATGCCCTTGGCGGCGAGCTGTTCGGTCAAATCCTGGTTGGTGACGCGCTTCTCCGGCAAGTAGCTGCCGGTACCGATAATTTTGCTGTAAGTTTTGCTAAAAACAGTCATGCAAATACCCGTCCACTAAATGGTAGAGCTTGTTGATGTAGGTTCGTCCGGTACTGGCGTGCGCGGCATCAGCTCGGCGATCAGGCTGGCCAGGTGCGCTTGCACGTCATTTTTTGCCGCATCAAAGGCGCGGCGCAAGGCCCATTCGAACGAATAGGCATCGGCGCTGCCATGGCTCTTGAAGACGAGGCCACGCAAGCCCAGCAGGCTGGCGCCGTTGTAACGCGATGGATTCAAACGGTTGCCGATGGCTTTCAGGGCCCCGCGGGCGATCAGCGCGCCCAGCATGGTAATCGGATTGCGCTTGAATTCGGAAGTGAGCACGTCTTTCATGAAGCGCGCCAGGCCTTCGATGGCTTTCAGGGTGACATTGCCGACAAAACCGTCGCAGACGACGATATCGGTCGTGCCCTTGAAGATATCGTTGCCTTCCACATTGCCGTAGAAGTTCAGCGCGCCACGCTCGTGGTCGGCCTGCAGCAGCTTCGAGGTGAGTTTCACCACTTCATTGCCCTTGATATCTTCCGTGCCCACGTTCAGCAAGCCGATCGTCGGGCGTGCAATGCCTTCCATGGCGGACACCAGCACGGAACCCATGATGGCGAACTGGTGCAAGTGATGCGGTTCGCAATCGACGTTGGCGCCCAAGTCCAGCATGTAGGTGGGACCGTTCTTTTGATTCGGCAAGATGCTGCAGATGGCCGGGCGGTCGACGCCGGACATGGTTTTCAATACATAGCGCGAGACGGCCATCAGGGCTGCCGTATTACCGGCGGAAACGGAGGCTTGCGCCACGCCGTTCTTGACCTGTTCGATGGCCACGCGCATGGAGGAATCCTTCTTGCGGCGCAGGGCCACTTCCAGGGGATCGTCCATGGTAACTTGTTCGGAGGCATGCAATACCGACAGGCGCGGATGCGTGTCGGCTTTATGTTTTTTCAGTTCGGCACGGATCACGTCTTCCAATCCAACCAGGATCAGTTCAGCTTCAGGCTCATGTTTTACGAAGGAAATTGCTGCGGGGATAGTGACTGAGGGACCGTGATCTCCGCCCATGCAGTCGATAGAAATTTTGATTGTCATTTGTGTTGATTCAATACCGCTGCGGGCGTGCGGCAAGATGTGAATCGGACTGGAGCATATGCAGGGCGCAGCATGTCATGCACCGCCTGAGCAAGCTTGATTCAAAATGACGGGTGCGCAAGATGAATTGCAGCCGATAAAAAAGAAGAAGCGGCGCCACGCCGAATAACCACGCAACACCGCTTTCATCTTACCCAACAAAAACGTCGATTACTCGTCGTTTTTGGTCTTCAACACTTTACGGCCACGATAGAAGCCGTTAGGGCTGATATGGTGACGCATGTGTGTTTCGCCAGTAACTGGCTCGACGCTCAATTGCGGCGCGACCAGGAAGTCGTGCGAACGGTGCATGCCGCGCTTGGAAGGGGTTTTCTTGTTCTGTTGAACTGCCATGATGACTCCTAATACATAAGTTCTAAAATTTTAGCACAATCGATTAGCAAATACATGCGAATCGAGTATCCCAGCGGCAAAGACTACCCGAAAATAGCCCGGACCGACATCGTTTATTACAATTACATTTCACTACACTTGCCATACTCGATTACTACACGCGTTTGACACGTTCTCTAAGCGGAGCCTCACAAACCTGCTGCGCTGACCGCTCGCTACGGTTTTTGAGGCCCCCTACAAACTACCACTACTACTTATTCTCTTAACTTATTCTGGCTTCAAGTCTTTCAGGGCCGCGAACGGCGACTTCTTTTCAGTCTTGAGAGCATCGAGCTGCGCCGTATCGGGGCAGACGTCGTGTTTGGGTACCTGCGGCAGGGCCAGCAAGGCTTCATCTTCGATCAGGGCCGCGGCATCCATGCTGCGGCTGCCGACGATCACGTCGATCGATTCATCGTTGATGATTTCTTCGATCTCGTCCGCGTGCTCGTCATCCTTGCCCAGCATCAGAGTGGTCGTCGAATCAATTGCGTAAGCATACGGAGTCAGGCAGCGCTGGCAAACCAGCTGAACGGTGCCGTTGACCGACAAGGTCAGTTGTGGGTAGCCCAGCTTGCTGGTGCCGCCGACGATCTTCCAGGCGATCTCGCCGGAACTATCTGCACAATCCTTGGTCAACCGGGTCATTTCAGCGACAGGAGTTACACCCTCGCGGCTCCCGCTGATACGACAAAAATCAAAGGCGTCGATCACAAAAGCATTCATTGGTAGAAAATTTCCCCGGAAAACCTGCGATAATAACAGGGTTTTTAGCACGGAGTCAAAGGCTAAGCATCTTTTTTGACGCAATCATTGCCATAAACATGACAACTTCATCAACACCGTCATGCCGCATGGAGCCTCAGTTGTGGGCTCTGCGCCCTGGAATTTGCGTGAAATTCCACTGACATCGACCAGCGCGGCCATGCCGGCCGCCATCCACTACCGAATGATACCAACTTCCGTCCCATTGCGCTTGATTCTTGCATCGAGTTCGACCTACCGCAAGGAATTGCTGGAACGCCTGCGCCTGCCTTTCGAGGTCGCCGTTCCCGATCTCGACGAAAGCCCGCTGCCAGGCGAAAGCCCCAGCGCCACGGCCCTGCGCCTGGCCCAGGCAAAGGCGCAGGCCGTACTCGACCGCCACCCTGGCAGCCTCGTCATCGGCTCCGACCAGGTCGCCACCCTGGACGGTGCGCAGATCGGCAAGCCGGGCAACCATGCCAAAGCCCTGCTGCAGCTGCAAACCATGCGCGGACGCCAGACCGTGTTCCACACGGCCCTGTGCCTGCTCGACGGTCGCCAGAGTCCGCCTGTGGCGCAAGTGGAAGATATCCAGACCCTCGTCACCGTGCGCGACTTGTCCGATGCCGAACTGGATGCCTACCTGCGCATCGAGCAGCCGTACGATTGCGCCGGCAGCGCCAAGAACGAGGGCCTGGGCATCGCCCTGCTCGAGCGCATTGACAGCACCGACCCGACCGCCCTGACCGGTTTGCCGCTGATCGCCCTCACCGGCATGCTGCGCAAGGCGGGCGTCGCGTTTTTCACCCTTTAATTCATTGAATATACCGACAATAACAATATGACCGGCACCCTGTACCTGATTCCCAACCACCTCGGCCTGTCCGACAGCCCGGCCGACCCGCTGGCCCACATCATTCCAGAGCAAGTACGGCAGATCACGTCGCAGCTCGATTATTTCGTGGCAGAAAACGCCAAGACGGCGCGCGCCTTCCTGAAACTGATCGGCAACCAGCATCCGCTGGCCAAGCCGCTGCAGGAAATCACGATTTCCGAACTTAACGTGAATACCCCGGCGCAAGCGCTGGCCGGCTTGCTGGCGCCCCTGCTGGCGGGGCGCGATGCGGGCCTCGTCTCGGAAGCGGGCGTGCCCGCCGTGGCCGACCCCGGCGCCGACCTGGTGCGCCTGGCGCATCAGCACGGCATTAAAGTACGCCCGCTGGTGGGGCCGTCGTCGATCCTGCTGGCCGTGATGGCCAGCGGCTTGAACGGCCAAAGTTTCGCCTTCAACGGCTACCTGCCCACGGATGCGGCCCTGCGCGCCAAGCGCATCAAGGAACTGGAAGTGCGTTCGCGCACGGAAAAGCAGACCCAGCTGTTCATCGAAACGCCGTACCGCAATGCGGCCATGCTCGACGCGCTGGTGGCGCAATGCGCGCCGTCGACCCTGATCTGCGTTGCCACCGACCTGAGCCTGGAAACGGAAAGCGTGCAAACGTGGAATGGCGGCCAATGGAAGAAACAATTGGCTGCCGGCAAGGCACCTGACTTCCACAAGAAACCGACCGTGTTCCTGCTGCTGGGACAGTAATCCCCCGCCCATAAAAAAAACGCCACGGTCAAATGCACCGTGGCGTTTGCATTACCCCGCTACGACAGTCACTACACGCGACGGGTACCGGTATTTTTCTGTCCGCCCTTGCCCGTTTCCAATACGAACTTCGCGCCATCGTCGCGGCCCAGCACCTTCACCAGGTACGGCATGACTTCGCGCAACATCGGCTCCAGCGTGTACGGCGGGTTCAAGATGAACATGCCGCTGCTGTGCAAGCCAAAACCGTCCGGCGACGGGGTGTTGACCGTCAGGGTCACGTGCAACCAGTCCGAGCTGGGCAATTGCTTGAGCTTGTCGGCAAACTGGCGCGATTCCATGCGCTGCAGCACGGGGTACCAGACGGCATACATGCCCGAAGGGAAGCGTACGAGGGCGTCGGCCAGGGTGTCCTTGACCTTGCGGTAATCCATCTTGTCTTCATATGGCGGGTCGATCAGCACCAGCGCGCGGCGCGATGGCGGCGGCAGCAGGGCTTTCAGGCTCTGGAAACCGTCCGCCTTGGTGATCAGCACGCGCTTGCCGCGCACGGTAGGACGCTCGCCCTGCGCCAGCGCATGCGCCTCGACCTTGCGGAAGTTGTCGGCCAGAATCTTTGCGTCCGCCGGATGCAACTCGAACAGGCGCAGACGGTCTTGCTCGCGGCTGACCTTGTCCGCGCAGTACGGCGACCCCGGGTAGTAGCGCATCTTGCCGCTCGGATTCATTTCCTTGATCAGCTTCATGTACTCGGCCAGCGAGGCCGGCAAGTCCGTGCGGTCCCACAGGGGCGCGATGCCCGTTTCGTACTCGGCATTTTTCGACGCATAGCCGCCGTCGAGCGCATACACACCCGCGCCGGAGTGGGTATCGATATAACTATAGGCGGTATCTTTTTGATTCAGATATTGCAACAACTGAATCTGCACATAATGTTTCAACACATCGGCGTGATTACCCGCGTGAAAGGCGTGGCGGTAACTCAACATAAGCTGGCTAATTCCATAATAAAAATAAATAAAGGCGGGAGCGCTGACACCGGGCAGGGCATGAAAACAGACTGGAGGGGTCAGGCTGCGGGGCCAGGAAACAGCATGGACCAGCGTAATCAGCGCGCAATATCCAGCATTATCCACCAGAAAGGTGTATTGCATCAAAAAACACGGATAAACAAGCCCATGCATTCCCGGGACTGCGGTGGCCGGGCGCGGTAGAATACGCGCATCGGGCGCCCGGCGCCCATCGCCCTACTAACCAGATACGACCATGCACAGCCTGACCCTCACGACCGATAACCGCGCCGACGTCGCGGCAGCCCTGGCCGGCCCGCGCTGGACGGTGGCCTGCCTGTGCGCGCTGTGGTGCGGCACTTGCGGCAGCTACCGCGCCACATTCGAGGAACTGGCCGCGCGCCATCCTGACACCGTCTTCGTCTGGGTCGACATCGAAGACCAGGCCGACGTGGTGGGCGACCTCGACATCGACAACTTCCCCACCCTGCTGATCCAGCACGAGGACAACGTGGCCTTCTTCGGCACCGTGCTGCCCGACGGCGGCCTGGCGCACCGCATGGTGCAGGCGCAGCAGGCGCTCAGCGCGGCTGAACTGGCGGCGCTGGCCACCAGCACGCAGGAGCGGCGCGACTGGCAGCGCGACTGCAATCTGCGCAACCTCCTCGCCGCCACCCTGGCTTGATGTAAATTAACCCAGGCGCAGCGGCAGGCTGCGCAGCCGTTTTCCCGTCAGGATGAACACGGCGTTGGCCACGGCCGGCGCAATCGGCGGCGTACCGGGCTCTCCCACGCCTTCCGGATGCTCGGCGCTGGCGATGATGACGGTTTCCACCTCGGGCGTTTGCCCCATGCGCAGCACGGGATAGTCGTGGAAGTTAGCCTGCTCGACTTTCCCCTCCTTGAAGGTGATCTCGCCGCCCAGCGCCGCCGACAGGCCAAACAGCACGGCCGACTCCATCTGCTGGGCGATGATGTTCGGATTGACGGCGATGCCGCAATCGATGGCGCACACCACGCGCTGCACGCGGATTTCTCCGTTTTCCACGGACACCTGCGCCACTTGCGCCACGATGCTGCCGAACGACTGGTGCAAGGCCACGCCATGCGCATGGCCGGGCGGAGGCGTTCCCGCCTTGGCAACTGCCGCATCGAGCACGGCCAGGTGGCGCGGGTGCCGCACCAGCATGGCACGGCGGAAAGCGATGCCATCCTGCCCCGCCGCATGGGCCAGTTCGTCGATAAAGCTTTCCTTGAAAAAAGCGTTGTGCGAGTGCCCCACCGAGCGCCAGTAACCGATGGGCACGGGACTGTCGGCGATCACGTGGGCGATGCGCTGGCTGGCAATTTCATACGGCATGTCGAATTCGCCTTCGGCCGTGGTCTTGTCCGGCCCCGCACCGGGCAAGCCGAAATTACGCTGCAAAAACTGGTGCGTGATGGAGCCGCTGACGGATTTGTTGTCCCAGGAAGCGATGCGGCCGTGTTCATCGAGGCGGGCCGCAAAGCGGGCCAGCGCGGCGGGACGGTACATATCGTGCTGCGTATCCTGTTCGCGCGTCCACACCAGCTGCACGGGCGCGCCGCCGCACTGCAGTGCGATGGCCACGGCCTGGGCGATCATGTCCACTTCCAGGCGGCGGCCGAAACCGCCACCGAGCAGCAGCACCTCGATGACGACGTCCTTCGCAGCGACGCCGGCCACTTTCGCCGCCACGTCGACGGCGATGCCGGGCGCCTGCGTCGAGACCCACAGCATCACCTTGCCATCCTTGACTTGCGCGGTGCAATTGACGGGTTCCATGGCGGCGTGCGCGAGGAATGGCGCGCGGTACTCGGCAGTAACCTGCCGCATGCCCTGCACGGCCTTGCTTTCCACCTGGCCGCTGGCGTGATAGGCATAGCCCGCTTCGCTATCGAGCAGGCGGGCAAACTCCGCATACACGCCGGCGCTGGACAAATTCGCCTGCGGGCCAGCCTTCCACTGCGTCGGCAAGGCGGCCGCCGCCTGCCTGGCGCGCCACCAGGTGTCGGCCACCACGGCGGCACACGAGACGCTGCGCTGAGCCAGGTGCGGCGTCAGGTCCAGCACCTTTTTCACCCCGGACATGGCCAGCACGGGCGCCGCGTCGAACGCGGACAGGATATCGCCCAGGCGCGGCGGCAGATGCAGGGCCGCATACAGCATGCCGGGCGGGCGCGCATCGATGCCGAAACGCGCGCTGCCATTGACTTTGGATGGCGTGTCGCGGCGCGGCGCCGGCTGGCCGATCAATTTGAAATCCTTGGGCAGCTTCAGCACGGGCGTGCCCGGGTCGATTGCGGCGGCGTGCTGCGCCAGGCTGGCGTAGCTGGCGCGCCGGCCATCCGGGTGCAGCACTGCGCCATTTTCCGTGCGGCACTGCGCAGCCGGCACCTGCCACAACGCGGCGGCGGCGCCTACCAGCATGGCGCGCGCCGACGCGCCCGCTTCGCGCATGGGACCCCAGCCATCCTTCACGCTCGACGAGCCGCCCGTGACGATCACGCCCAGCTCGCGCGCCGCCTTGGCCACCGTCCACTGGGCCAGCGCTTTTACGCGGCCCTGGTCGTCCGGGTGGAAAGGCAAGCCGTCCTGGAGCATGGCGACATTGCCGAAGATCTTGTCCATGGGCGCCTGGATCAGCTTCACGCTGGACAGCGGCACGTCGAGCTCCTCCGCGACCAGCATCGGCAAGGCCGTGTGCACGCCCTGCCCCATCTCGCTGCGCGGCATGGCCAGGGTCACCGCGCCGTCGGTGCCGATGGCCAGCCAGCCGTTCAGCGCCACGGCGCCATCCTGCAGCGGCAGCGGCACGCTGCCATGCAGGCGCTGGCGCGGCGGCAGCACGCCCCAGCCCAGCACCAGGGCACCCACGCCGGCCACGCCGAGACCCAGGCCGCGGAGCAGGAAACGGCGGCGCGACGTATTTTTTTCTCCGGCCATGGGATACCCTTTAATTGGTTAGTGGTTGATCCAGCGGGTCGATCCAGCGCTCCAGCATATCCTGTGCCAGCACCGGGCGGCTATAAAAATAACCTTGCGCCAGCTTGCAGCCATGGCGCAGCAGGAAAGCCGCCTGCTCTTCCGTCTCCACGCCTTCCGCGATCACGGACAATTGCATGCTCTTGCCCAGCTGGATGATGGCAATCGCAATCGCTTCGTCATTGACGTCCGTCGATATATCCTTGATGAAGGAGCGGTCGATCTTCAGGGTTTGCACGGGCAGCTGCTTCAGATACGCGAGCGAGGAATAGCCGGTGCCGAAATCGTCGATGGCCAGGCCCACGCCGATGGCGTGCAAGTCGTTGATGAAACCGAGCGCGTCGCCCGTGTTCATGATGACGGACTCCGTCACTTCCAGCTGCAGGCGTTGCGGCTCGAGACCCGTTTCCTTCAGAATGTCGGCCACCATGCCGGCGATGCTGCCCCGCTCGAACTGCTTGACCGACAGATTCACGGCCATCTTCGGCACGTGCAAGCCCTGCGCCTGCCAGCGCATCATCTGGCGGCATGCTTCGTCGAGCACCCATTTGCCCAGCTGGTTGATGAAGCCGCTGTCCTCGGCCAGCGGGATGAAGCGCGCGGGCGGCACCAGGCCCAGTTCCGGGTGGTTCCAGCGCACCAGCGCCTCGACGCCGACCAGGCGGCCCGTGTCGATTTCCACCTGCGGCTGGTAATTGAGGAACATCTCGTTCTTCTCCAGCGAACGGCGCAAAAAGGTTTCCAGGCGCAGCCGCTCGACGCCTTCGCCCGTCATCGACGGCGCATAGAAGCGGTAGCCATTGCGCCCGCGCGCCTTGGCCTGGTACATGGCCACGTCGGCATTGCGGATCAACATGTTCAAGTCCAGCGCATCGTCCGGATACAGGCTGATGCCCACGCTGCAGGTGACGAACAGTTCGTGGTCAGCCACCGTGAACGGCTGGTCGAACATGGTCATCAGCTTTTCCGCCACCTGCGTCGCACCGTACTCGCCGTCGACGCGTTCGAGCAGCACGATGAACTCGTCGCCGCCCAGGCGCGCCAGGGTGTCGCCCTCGCGCAGGCGGGCCGCCAGCTGGCCGGCCACCTTTTGCAGCAGTTCGTCGCCCACATGGTGGCCCAGGGTGTCGTTGACGTTCTTGAAGCGGTCCAGGTCGATGAACAGCACGGCCAGCTGCTCCTGGTCGCGCGCGGCGCGCAGCAAGGCGTGCTGCAGGCGGTCGTGGAACAGCAAACGGTTCGGCAGGGCCGTCAGCGGATCGTGGTGGGCCATGTGGTCGAGCTTTTCCTGCGACTCCTTGATCAGGGTGATGTCGCTGAACACGCCCACGTAATGCGTGGTGCCGGCGCGCGCGTCGCGCACGGCGCTGATCGTCAGCCACTCCAGATACAGCTCGCCATTCTTGCGCTGATGCCAGATTTCGCCGCGCCAGAAGCCGCTGCCCTTCAGCTCGTTCCACATGGCTTCGTAGAACGCAGAGTCGTGGCGCGCCGAGCGGGTCAGCGAAGAGTGCTGGCCCACCGCCTCCGCTTCGGCATAGCCGGTGATCTGCGTGAAGGCGGGATTGACGGTGACGATGATGCCGCTGGCATCGACCACCATCACGCCGTCGGCGATATGTTCGAGCACGGTGGCCGACAGGCGCAGTTTTTCCTCGGCTTCCTTGCGCGCCGTGATATCGGCATACACCCAGATGCTGCCTTCATTGGGGCGCAGCGGATCGAGCGCGCAGCCGCTGACCAACGCCCAGAACAGGCTGCCGTCGCGGCGCTTGTACTGGCGCTCCTCGCTGAAATCGCCGCCCATGGCCAGCGCCGGATACTGGCGCTCGCCCGCCTCCTCGAAGTCATACGAACTCATAAACACCATGGCCGTCGAATTACCCGTCATCTCGGCATGCTCGTAGCCGAACAGTTCCTCGCAGCGGCGGTTGACGGAAATGATGCGGCGGTGGCGCACGAACATCACGCCGAACATCACATTGTCGAGAATCGCGCTCTGCTCCGTCAGCAGCGCTTCGATGCGCATCTCGTGGTGCTTGCGCTGGCTGATGTCGGCAATGATGCCGTCGACCCAGATGACGCCCTGCTCGCCCGCCTGCGGCTGGCCATTCTCGGCCACCCAGCGCTCGATGCCGAAAGCGTCGATGATGCGGTATTCCAGCGCATATGGACGCACCTCGGCCACCGCCTGGCGGACGGCGCGGCGGTGCTCGCGGCGGTCCTCCGGGCAGATCAGGTCGGCCCAGGCATGCGTGGTGCCGCGCATGAACTGGCGCGCCGAATAGCCGGAAATCTCTTCGATGGCATCGCTGACAAAATCGATGGGGCCGTCGGGCCGGTAGCGGAAGACGGCGCCCGGCACCTGCGTGACGATGGTGCGGAAACGCTCTTCGCGCTGGCCCACATCCTCGAACAGCTGGCCGATGGCCGCGCGCATTTGCTCAAGCTGGGCCGTCAGGCGGCCCAGCTCGTCAGTGCTGTGCGAGGTCAGGGGCGTGTCGAAATCACCGTGCGACAGGCGGTCGGAAAAGCGCGTCAGGCGGCGCAGGGGTTTCAACAGGCGGCGGTTCAGGAACAGCACGATCAGCGCCATCGACACGGCCAGTTGCGCACCCAGCACGAAAATATAGGAGATCTGCTTTTCGCGCAGCTCCTGCTGGCTGCGCGCATCGTCCATCTCGACGACGACGTGGCCGATGCGTTCGCCGCGCACGAGGATGTCGCGCTCGGCGCGGTACAGATTGCCCACGGGCCGCTGCGGCGCCTGCAGGCGGATGAATTCCGTGTCGCCCTGCCCCAGCACCTTCACCAGCAGCACGGAACGGTCGCGCATCACCGACTCGACCAGCGAGTGGGCCGATTCCGCGTTCATGTTCCACAGCGACTCCTGCATGCCCAGCGCCAGGATATCGGCATTGCGCTGCAAGGCTTCGTTCAGGCTGGTGCGCGCCGACTGGCGCTCATGCACGCCGACCAGCACATAGCTGCCGAAGATGGCCGGAACGACGAGGCCGCCAAATACCACCAGCAGCAAGGCGCCATAGATAGACGAGCCGTACAGCACACGCAGGCTGGCGCGCAGGCGCTGGTAAGGTGAATTAAACATGCGGCAACAGGGCAACAGGGATCAGGCGGGCGATCATTGACTTTACAGGGGAATCGGGTGGTGAGGCGGGAAGAAACTTTATCAGGAGCAATTATGCATGGAAAAAGCGGGGGAAGTCACCAATAAACACACGCCAACGGCTACCTCATGTCATATAAACAGGGTTGAAAAACCACACGCCGCCCGGCGCGCCCGGCCGGCGCCAGCAGAAAAGCGCGCAGCTTGCTATCATCGCGCCACTTTACCTAGAGGAACCACCATGACCTTCTCCATCTACTCCGCTTCGATCCCCGTCTTCAAACAGATCCTGGGCAGCCTGGCCGCCATCCTGGACAAGGCGGAAACGCACGCGCAAGACAAGAAAATCGACCCAAACGCCCTGCTGCAATTCCGCCTGTTCCCGGACATGCTGCCGTTCGTGCGCCAGATCCAGATCGCCACCGACTTCGCCAAGGGCTGCGGCGCGCGCCTGGCCGGCGTGGCCGTGCCACCGTATGAAGACAGCGAACAGAGCTTTGCGGAACTGAAAGCGCGCATCGTGAAAACCATCGCCTTCCTGGAAAGCCTGCCGCAAGCGGACATCGACGGCAGCGAAACGCGCGCCATCACCACCGGCAGCGGCGAAAAGACCAAGCACTTCACGGGCCAGACCTATCTGTTCCACTACGCGCTGCCGCACTTCTTCTTCCACGCGACGACGGCGTACGACATCCTGCGCCACAATGGCATTGAAGTGGGCAAGAAAGATTTTATTGGCAGCTATTAATCACTAGCGCCAAAAGTAGCGGGGTCAGTTCCTTCGGAATCGGAATGCTTCCCATTGGGAAGCATTCCCCCGTCTGGTCTGACCCCGACAGTTGCAGTTGGGTTAAATCAGGTATTCCGGCGCGGATAGCCCTGCGCCAGAATCCTCACCCACACCACTTCCTTCTCTTCATCCGTCATCGACACCCAGTGGGCCACTTCCACTACGCTGCGGCCGCAGCCGCGGCAGATTTCATCGAAGGTTGTCGAGCACACGGCCACGCAGGGCGTGTCTGGACGCGGCGGCAATTCCTTGTCCGCCATCAGGACACCTTCGGCAAGCCGAGCTTTTCCCAGCCTTCGGTACCCAACGCTTCCAGCGTGGCAATATTCTTGTCAAAGATCTCCGACGCTTCCGGGAACGCCTCGACGGCGCGCTCGATGCTGTCTTCGCGCAGCAGGTGCAGGGTCGGGTACGGCGAGCGGTTGGTGTAGTTGCTGATGTCGTCCTCGAACGTTTCGGCAAACTGGTAATTCGGATGGAAACTGGCCACTTGCAGTTCGCCGGCCAGGTGCATGTCTTCCACGGCCGCGTCGGCCACGTCGAGAAACTCGTTGTAGTCGAGGAAATCGTTCAAGGTGTACGGATGGATCAGCAGGGTCGTGTCGATCTGTTCGGGATCCGTGTCGGCCAGGGTTTGCAGCTCGTCCATCAGCATCGCCAGCAGATCTTCCGGATTGCCCGATTCGCATACCACGTAACGGATCTGCTTCTTGACGTGCACGGCCTTGGCGAACGGGCACAGGTTCAGGCCGATCACGGCCTTTTCCAGCCAGGCAACGGTATTGGCGATGATGACGGCGTTGTCGTCGTCGTGGCGCGGCGGGGTGTTCATATACTTGACTCTCTATTAATAAGGCGGCCGGCGGCTGAATGGCCGGCCAAAGCCAAATTGTACGCACTTTTGCGCAGCCTCATACCGGGCGCCATCCAGGCTTGCGCCAGCCTCCTCGCCATGTATGCTATAACAGCGGCCGAATCACGCATCGGGCAAATTAAATTTGCAATAATGACAGCATTTGCGAATGGAAACTCAGCCGTTACCCACTTATTGCCGCTTATTTCCTGTCATCATGCTGACATAATTCTTGACTCCGGCATGTGGATATACGTACACTCGCTGCTTAATCATGGGTCTGTCCGATGTTTCTCCGACGACAACAATGGAACACTATGCACGAAAACTCCTTTAAATCTACCGTCCTGGCGGCGTTGGCCCTGGCGCTTGCGCCCGCCCTCAGCCAGGCGTACGAAGCCGGTGTTGAGAGCGATAACGCGCCAGTCGCCGCCGCCGCACCCGCCCTGATCCCGATGACCGCCCAGGTCACGGCGAAACTCCCCACCCTCGACAACCGCCTGCAAAAGACCGACCGTCTGCTGAAAAACCTCAGCGACAATTCCGATCCGCTGCGCGAAGCCGACGTCTGGGGCCGCATCCGCAGCGGCTATGCGATTCCCGACATCAACAACCAGCTGGTGGCGAACCACGTCAACTGGTACGCCACCCGCCCCGACTACATCGCCCGCACCACGGCACGCGCGTCGCGCTACATCTTCCACGTGGTGCAGGAACTGGAAAAGCGCGGCATGCCGACGGAACTGGCCTTGCTGCCGTTCATCGAGTCCGCCTTCAACCCGCAAGCATTCTCCAGCGCCAATGCGGCCGGCATGTGGCAATTCGTGCCCGCCACCGGGCGTGATTTCAACCTCAAGCAAAACATGTTCAAGGACGAGCGCCGCGGCGTGCTGGCCTCGACCGATGCGGCCCTGACCTACCTGCAGCGCCTGTATGACATGTTTGGCGACTGGCAACTGGCTCTGGCCGCCTACAACTGGGGCGAAGGCTCCGTGCAGCGCGCCATCAAGAAAAACCAGGCGCTGGGCAAGCCGACCGACTTCGAAAGCCTGGCCGACCTGATGCCGGCCGAAACGCGCAACTACGTGCCGAAACTGCAAGCGGTGAAAAACATCATCGCCAATCCGGCCCAGTTCGGCCTGACCCTGCCCGTGGTCGACAACCAGCCGTATTTCACGGCCATCGACAAGACCAGCGACATCGACATCACCGTTGCCGCCCAGCTGGCCGAGCTGTCAATGGATGAATTCAAGGCCTTGAATCCGCAATTTAACCGCCCCGTCATCATCGGCGGTGAAAAGACCAAGATTCTGTTGCCGCAGGAAAACGCCGCCAAGTTCACCACCAACCTGGCGCAATGGGGCCATGCCTTGTCCAGCTGGACGACGCACAAGATCACCAATGCGCGCGAACGCATCGAAACCCTGGCGTCGAAATTCGGCACCACGGCCGACGTGCTGCGCCAGGCCAACAATATTCCCCAGCGCACCAGCCTGCGTGCCGGCTCCACCATCCTCGTGCCGAAAACTTCGGCCACGATGAACAAGGACATCACCCAGGAAATCGCCGACAGCGCCACCATGCTGCTGGAAGCGGACCGTCCGGAACGGGCCGCCAAGGCACTGCGCCGCGCCGCCAAGGGTGGCAAGGTGCAAGCCGCGCCAATTTCCCTGGTGAAACCGCGCATCCAGCGCGGCGGTGGCAACAGTCGCGCCAAGGCCCGTCACTGATCGCCTGAGCTGTATTGACCTACCTCACCGGCCGCCACAGCTTTGCTGTCGCGGCCGGTTGTACATCCGCCCACCCCGCCCACCTACCCAGACAGGAGTCGTCATGGCTTTCTTGCAAGGCAAAAAAATCCTCATCACGGGCTTGCTGTCGAACCGTTCCATCGCCTATGGCATCGCCAAGGCTTGCCACCGCGAAGGCGCCACCCTCGCCTTCACGTATGTGGGCGAACGCTTCAAGGAGCGCATCACGGAATTTGCGGCGGAATTCGGCAGCGAACTGGTATTCGACTGCGACGTTTCCAGCGATGAACAGATCAGCGCCGTCTTCAGCGACCTGGCGCGCCACTGGGAACATCTCGATGGCCTGGTGCACGCCATCGGTTTTGCGCCGCGCGAAGCGATCGCCGGCGACTTCCTCGATGGCCTGTCGCGCGACAGCTTCCGTATCGCGCACGACATTTCCGCCTACAGCTTTCCCGCCATGGCCAAGGCCGCCCTGCCCCTGCTGCACCCGGGCGCTTCGGTGCTGACCCTGACCTACCTGGGCGCCGTGCGCGCCGTGCCCTACTACAACACCATGGGCCTGGCCAAGGCGTCGCTGGAAGCATCCGTGCGCTACCTGGCCGAATCGCTGGGTCCGCGCGGCATCCGCGCCAACGGGATTTCGGCCGGCCCCATCAAGACCCTGGCCGCCTCCGGCATCAAGGATTTCAGCAAGCTCCTGGGCTTTGTGGCCGAACATGCCCCGCTGCGCCGCAACGTCACCATCGAGGAAGTCGGCAACACGGCCGCCTTCCTGCTATCCGACCTGGCCTCGGGCATCACGGGCGAGATTACCTACGTCGATGGCGGTTTTTCGCAAGTGATGGCCGTGAATCCCGAAGTAGAGTGAGGCGGTGATGGCCGATGTTTTGCGGTTGTCACTTGACAACCGACCAATATCGACCTACATTGGAGGCATCGCATGGCGCGCTCCCCGCACCCGAAGAAGGACATCGAAGCGGCATTGCGCCACGCGGAAAACCAGGGCTGGTGCGTGGAAGTGGGTGGCAGCCATGCCTGGGGCAAGATCTACTGCCCGTACAACGATGCCAGCTGCCGTTGCGGCGAATTCTGCATCGCCTGCATCTGGAGCACGCCGAAAAATCCCGGCAACCATGCGCGGGCGATACGACGGGTGGTCGACAATTGCACTTTCAATAAGCTGATGCACGACTGCATGCAACGCAAATCCAAGGGGTAGCCATCATGGATTACATCTTTACTCTCAAATACCGCCTGCCCGATAACGAAACCGACCTCGATGCGCTGACTGAGCGCCTGGGCGGCGGCGGTTGCGACGATGCCCTGGCCGGCATCGGGCAAGCGGGACGCCTGGCGCTGGAATTCACGCGCGAGGCCAGCAATGCCAGCGAAGCACTGCTGAGCGCCATGGCCGATGTGAAAGCCATCGTGCCGGGGGCCGTGCTGGTCGAGGCCGCCCCCGACTTCGTGGGACTGACGGACGTGGCGCAAGTGCTGGGCTTGTCTCGCCAAAACCTGCACAAGCTGATGAACAAACACCGCCACAACTTCCCCGCGCCCGTGCATGAGGGCAGCGCCACCATCTGGCACCTGGCCGACGTGCTGGCTTGGCTGCAGGCCAAGGGGACTTACCAGCTGGAACGCAGCCTGGTCGACGTGGCGCAAGCGGCCCGGCAAATCAACCTGGCCAGGGAAACGCGACAGGCGCCGCCGCTGCCCGCCGACATCGTGGCCATGCTCCATTAAACGGAAGAAAACTACGTATTCTTACTGATTTCACATAGGAAACATGATCAAAACGTGGTAGGACTGTCGTTTCTTCCCATTTAAGCCGTGCAAAACGGCTGCAAATACGGTATAGTGTCGTTGTGCGCTGCAATATGTTTCCTTGAAGCGATGGCAACACCGCAGTTACATGCACTACAAACTTAGCAGCTTCGCAAGCCTTAGCGCATCCACAGGATGCCGCTTATAAAGCCCTCCCGCCTTGTGTGTCGCACCTGACACCGTCCCGGCGCAAAGCTTTTGTGCCGAAATTTCTTTCTAGTTGAGTCATTTCGTTTTGGTTGGCGTTGCTATTTTGCGTTCTGCTTTTTGCAAGAACGCTGATTTTCACGAAAGAAAAAGAATGACATTTGAATCCTTAGGCCTGCATCCGTCCATCATCGCCGCTCTGACCGAATCGGGCTACACCGCGCCAACCGCGGTACAGTCGCAAGCGATTCCAGCCGCGATCGAAGGCCGTGACCTGCTGGTCTCGTCGCAGACCGGTTCGGGCAAGACGGCAGCTTTCATGCTGCCATCGCTGCACAAACTGGCCAGCGCCGAACAAAGCGCCGCCGGCAAGACGCCGAACCAGGAAATGCAAGCATCGCGCGCCCGCGGCGAGCGTCCACGTTTCAAGGCTGCCCAGCCAAAAATGCTGGTGCTGACGCCAACGCGCGAACTGGCCCTGCAAGTGACCACCAATACCGACAAGTACAGCACCGGCATCCGCCGCATCAAGGCTGTGTCGATCCTGGGCGGCATGCCTTACCCTAAACAGATGCAATTGCTGGCCAAGAATCCTGAGATCCTGGTCGCCACCCCTGGCCGTCTGATCGACCACATGGACTCGGGCAAGATCGACTTCTCGCAACTGGAAATCCTGGTGCTGGACGAAGCCGACCGCATGCTGGACATGGGTTTCATCGACGACATCGAAAAGATCGTGGAAGCGACGCCGGAAGGCCGTCAAACCATGCTGTTCTCGGCAACGCTGGACGGCGTCGTCGGCAACATGGCTCGCCGCATCACGAAGAACCCGCTGGTCATCCAAGTGGCAAGCTCGAGCAACAAGCATGAAAACATCACCCAGCGCGTTCACTTCGTCGACGACCTGTCGCACAAGAATCGCCTGCTGGACCACCTGCTGCGCGACGAATCGCTGGACCAGGCTGTTGTGTTTACCGCCACCAAGCGTGACGCCGACACCATCGCCGACCGTCTGAACATCGCCGGCTTCTCGGCTGCCGCCTTGCACGGCGACATGCATCAGGGCGCGCGTAACCGCACCCTGGACGGCATGCGCCGCGGCCAGGTCAAGGTGCTGGTTGCCACCGACGTTGCCGCCCGCGGTATCGACGTGCCAACGATCACCCACGTGTTCAACTACGATCTGCCGAAGTTCCCGGAAGACTACGTCCACCGCATCGGCCGTACCGGCCGCGCTGGCCGCAATGGCCTGGCCATCTCGCTGGTGAACCACGCTGAAGGCATGAACGTCAAGCGTATCGAACGCTTCACCAAGCAATTGATCCCGGTCAATGTCATCGAAGGTTTCGAGCCTAAGAAAACGGCATCGGCTCCACGTTCGAGCGCCCGTCCAGGCGGCTGGAAACCAGGCGACAACCGTGGCGGCGCGAAGCCAGGTCAACGCACGTTCAGCAAGCCAGGCGCACCACGCAAAGACGGCGCACCGAGCACCGGCGGCGGCTACAAGGGTTCCAACCCGCGCAGCACCGACGGCGCACGCCGCAGCTACGGCGACCGTTAATCACGGCGCCATGCCGCCCACGGGCGGCAAGCAATAAAAAACGGCCACCAGATCGCTCTGGTGGCCGTTTTTTTATGTCCGCAACGACTTATTTCTTCGACACCTTCTGGCGCGAAAGCTTGCGCAGCTTGGCCTGCTCGAAGCGCGCGTGCTGCTCCGGCGTTTCCAGTACCAGCGGCGGCACGGCCACGGGTTTGCGGTTGGCATCCACGGCCACCATCGTGAAATAGCAGCTGTTGGCGTGGCGCACCAGGCGCTGCTGGATGTTTTCCGTCACCACGCGGATACCCACTTCCATCGACGTCGTGCCCGTGTAATTGATCGACGCGAGGAACGTCACCAGTTCGCCCACGTGGATAGGCTGCAGGAACATCACCTGGTCCACCGACAGGGTCACCACATAGCTGCCCGAATAGCGGCTGGCGCAAGCATAGGCGACGCTGTCGAGGTATTTCAGGATGGTGCCGCCGTGCACATTGCCGGAAAAATTGGCCATATCGGGCGTCATCAAGACCGTCATCGTCAGTTCGTGGGCCGACCAGTTCATCGCGCTGTCCAAAGTATTCTCCAAAAGGGGAAATTAAAAGTGAGGGGAGATGTGAAAACCGGCCACGAGGGCCGGTTGTGAGCCTTACAGGCCCAGGGTGTCGATATCGGCCAGCGACTCGCGGCCCTTGTCGGAAATGTCGTAGCCTTCGCCTTCGGCGCGCGCCACGATGTGGGCTTTCTTGCCCAGGAAGTAAGCCACATCCGACTCCAGCTTGGTCAGGGGATCGGTGGCGACGGCGCGCAGCCCCATGATGCAGCGGCGCAGGAACAGCAGTTGCTGTGCTTTCTCGGTGATGGACAGACGGCCATCGCGTGCATAGCTGAGCAGCTTCAGGCCGGACAGGCGCTTGGCATTGCGGGCAACGCAAGCGCTGGGGCGCTCGGTCTTGATGCCGCGTGCAACTTGCTCCAGCGCGTCATATTCATCGGTTGTTAATTTCTCGTTCTTCATTACTTTTCCATAAAAGGCCAGGTGTTCGGCCCCCATGGTACGCGCCCCGCTGCGCATCGGCAACAGGCAACGTGAATCAGTCACCGCCCGCGCGGCGGACGGCTGACTGGAAGACGGGCAGGACAGCCCTTATTTATAGTTGCGCAGCAGCAGCCAGGCCAGGCCGCAACCCGCCACGGCGCCCGCCAGGGCCAGCGCCACGAGGTTTTTGCTGGTCATCACCGGCCGCCGGCCCAGGTAAATTTTGTTATGCAAGGAATTGCCCATGATGGTCTCCTGTACAAGAATTTTTATGATGTCTCATTATAAGAACAGAATCGTGACGGCCGCATGACACTCGACAGTTAGAGTTTGATTTGTATCCACTCGGCAACATTTATTGACGTTTTTGTTGTTTAAATGGCGTGGCGCCGGCGACGGCCCCACAGTCCATTTCCGATCGGAAATAAACGCGGCGCACCGCGCCCCGTCACTGCATTTTCACGGGCGGTGGTGGTGGCGTCGGCTCCTCGACGGGCACGGGCTCGATGTGGGGCGGCGTTTCCGGCGGCGGCGTGACGGGATCGCCTTCCGGCGGTGGCGGCATATCGGGTTCGGGCGTGCTGTGCGCACGCAACGGGGCAGGACGGAATTGGGTTTGCATGTGACCTCCTTTGCCCCACTCTAGCCGATGCGGCCAAATCCTGGCGCCCGCCAGTGGCACGCCAAGGGGAACTAAACAGCGTGGCGCCACTCCAACCTGGCAGGCATCCCCTCCTGCGAGTACAGCGGTTCCCATGGCGCGCAAGAAAATCCTCTTTATGGCCGAGGCAGTGACCCTGGCCCATGTCGGCCGCCCTCTGAGCCTGGCCCAGGGCCTCGACGAGGATAAATATGAGGTGCATTTTGCCTGCGCCGATGGCTATGACTTTTGTTTCAAGCAAGCCTCCTTCCGGCGCTGGCGCATCGACAGCATTTCATCGCTACAATTCCTGCAGGCATTGGCCTACGGCAAGCCTGTCTACACGGAAAGCACCCTGCACGCGTACGTGGAAGACGACTTGCGCCTGCTCAATGCGGTCCAGCCCGATCTCGTGATCGGCGACTTCCGCCTGTCGCTGTCGGTCAGCGCGCGCCTGCAGCGCATTCCCTACATTACGCTCAGCAATGCCTATTGGAGTCCGTACGTGCGCCAGCACTACACGGTGCCCAGCCTGCCCCTGACAAGCCTGCTGCCCATCTGGCTGGCCGCCCCCCTGTTCCGCCTGATCCGCCCGCTGGCCTTCGCCTCGCATGCCGTGCCCCTGAACCGCGTGCGCCGCCGCCATGGCCTGCCATCCTTGGGCAGCGACTTGCGGCGCATCTATACGGATGCCGACCGCACCTTGTATGCGGATATTCCGCAACTGTTCCCGCCGCACGCCATGCCGTCCACGCACGACTACCTGGGCGCCATCATCTGGGCGCCGCCGCTCGACTTGCCGGACTGGTGGCAGCGTCCGGAACTGAGCAGCGGACGGCCCATCATCTATGTCACCCTGGGCAGTTCCGGCCAGGGGCAATTGCTGCCGCGCGTGCTGCGCGCGCTGGCGCCCCTGCCTGTCACCGTATTGGCAGCCACGGCCGGCACCATCCGCGTCGACGCCGTGCCGCCGAACGCCTATGTCGCGCCCTTTCTGCCGGGCGATGTGGCCGCACGGCGCGCCAGCCTGGTGATCTGCAACGGTGGCAGCCCCACCAGCCAGCAGGCGCTGACGGCGGGCGTACCCGTCATCGGTATCGCCGGCAACCTCGATCAATTCCTCAACATGCACGGCATCACGGAGGCCGGGGCCGGCCTGCTGCTGCGCGCCGACCGCTTCCAGGAAACCGCCCTGCGCCATGCCGCCACGCGCATGCTCGACGATGGCCAGGCCAAGCTGGCGGCGCGCCAGCTGGCCACGGCCATGCGCGACTATGTGCCAGGGCAACGCTTGCTACCCCATATGCACGCCCTGCTGGGCTCGTTGCCGCAAGGCAGCCAGCCTTGACGGGCAGCGTCGGTTTTTCTTACAGCGAGTCCGGCAAAGCCTGCACCGCATCAACAAAAACACGCCAAGTCATTGATTTCAAAAGGGCCTCATGCGTTGGCATGGAAGTCGCTAGGTACTGGCCATGAGCACCTGCCGACAGGACTCAGCAAGACTTCCAGACTCACTCAACCACGAGGTGAATACAATGAAACTCTCGAAACTGAAACTGCTCCCGGCCGCTGCGGCACTGGCCATGCTGTGCGCCGCAGGTAGCGCACAGGCGGGCGCCTACGGCTATTCCTACAACAACATCTTCGGCCTCGTGATCGGCGTGCCAACGGGCCAGATCACGGTGGCCAACAGCACCACCATCTCGCGCAGCACGGCCACCCTGAATGGGGTAAGCGTCATCAATGGCGGCGCCGGCTCGCTCGATGCCCTCCGCGCCAACGTCGGCGCCGTCACCAAAGGCGAGAACGACTTCACACAGCAAGGCCCCACCAACACCTATTCGCGCGGCGATGCGCAGATCGTCAGCACGCAGTTCCCTTCGTTCCCGCCCGGCTCCACCTCCACCCAGGTGGTGAACGTGGCCGAAGCCCACCTGGACGGCCCCGCCGGCACGGCCGATGCGTCCGGGCGCAATGGCTCGACCACGGGCTTCTCCGTCGATTTCATCGTCGGTTCGCCCACGGCAACGCTGAGCTTTGACTTCCTGGCCTCGCCCTTCATGCAGGTCTTCCTGCAAAGCACGGTCGGGCAGCTGTCCACCGCCACGGCCAACCTGGTCGTCACCTTCACCATCACGGATGCGACCGGCGCAACCGTGTTCAACTGGACGCCCGATGGCGTGATCGGCTCGGGCATCTCGGGCGGCACGGAAAACGCCGATGGCGCCAACCTGAACACCAGCCTGGCGACCAATTTCCTCACACGCGGCAATCTGTTCACCTACGACCCATCCGGCTGCGGCACGCCCACGGGCACCGGTGTCGGCACAGCGTGCGGCAGCAACTTCAGCTCCGTCAGCAATGCTTTGACAGCCGGCAACTACACCTTGACCCTGAATGCGGTGGAAAGCGTGGATCTGGTGAAACAGGCCGCGCCTGAGCCCGGCACCCTGGCTCTGCTGGGCCTGGGTCTGGCTGGCCTGGGCTATGCCCGTCGCCGCAAGGTTGCCGCCTGAACCAGGCAACAGGGGGATTCACAGGCGAGGAGGCTCTCCTCGCCTTTTTTATGTGGCAAGCCTGTCGGTTTTCCTTACAACGCGGCCGATCAGGAGATGAGGATTTTTCATGACGACATTTTCTTGCACCCGACTGCCAATGGTCTTGTTAGCCTTTCTGCTGCTGGCCAGCAGCGGCACCGCCAGCGCCGCCGCCTACGGCTATTCGTACACCAGTGTCTTTGGCCTGGTCATCAGCAATCCCTCCGGCTCCGTCTCCCTGCTCAGCAACATCGACCTGTCGCGCACCACCGCCACGCTCAACGGCAGCAGCATCATCAAGGGCGGCAGCAATGAGATCGACGCGCCGCAAGCGACACGCGGCGCCGTCACCAAGGGAGAAAACGACTTTACCCGGCAAGGCATGGGCAATGCCTCGTATGCGCGCGGCGAGGCGCAAATCGTCACCTCGCAAATCCCCCCCTTTCCACCGGGCTCGACCAGCACACATACCGTAAACGCGGCAGAAACCTTCCTGGCGGGCGGCGGCAGCGCCGACGCCTCGGGACGCAATGGTTCCAGCACCGCGATGACCGTCAATTTTGTCGTCGGCCAACCGGGCGCAACCATGGCCTTCGACTTCCAGGCCCTGCCCTTCATGCAGCTGTACCTGGACGCCTTGGCCGGCACAGGCTCGGCGGCCACCACGAATATGGCGATGACGTTTAGCATCATCGATGAACATGGCCAGATCGTCTTCAGCTGGGCGCCCGACGGCAACCTCGGTTCCGGCATCCTGGGCGGCACCGAACTGGCCGATGCCGCCAACCTCAATACCGGCTACGCGCAAACGCCGCTCACCAGCGGCAGCATGTTCACCTACGACCCAAGCGGCTGCGGCGCACCCACAGGCACCGGCATCGGCACGACGTGCGGCGGGCAGTACAGCGCCGTCACGGATCACTTGGTGGCGGGCAACTACACGCTGGTGTTGAACATGCTGAACAGTTCCGAACTGGTCTACGTGCCAGGCGTCACGCCAGTGGCGCTGCCGGGAACCTTGCCGCTATTGGCGGCTGGCCTGGCAGCGCTGGCCAGCCTGGCGCCACGGCGCCGACAAGGCTGAGGCGCGCGCATGGCGTCACGTGCGCCTCACTGCCCCGCCGTTGGCGCCACCAGCAATTCCTGCAGCGGACGGCGCAGCGAGCGCGCACTGGCCGCCGGCCCGGCGCCTATGCGCCCGAGAAACACGGCCCGCTCAACCGCCGTGGCGCCCAGCACGGCCTGGCATTGCGCGGCCAGCTCCTGCGCCAGCTCCTGCATGCCATCGGTGTGCGAAAAAGTACGCCGTTCGCGCACATAGCGGGCAAAGATCAGCGGCGTCAATTCCGGCTGCAATTGCAGGCCCAGCTGCGTGGCCGTCAGCCAGAAGCGCTGCATGGCGCGGCCGGCCGCCACGTAATCGTCGATGTGGCGCGGCGGCGCATCGGCCAGCAGCATGAAATGCGCGGCGCAATACAGGCCCGGCAGCAAGTCCATCTGCAGGCGCGGCGTGACGGTGCCAGCCAGCCAGGTATTGAAAAAATCCACGCGGCGCCAGCTGTGCATGACCCAGCGCATCAGGCGCGCCGTCATCGGGTCGACGCCGAGCGCCTGCTCCGGGATGCGGTCGCTGCTGAAGCGCGCGCCCCATTCGATGACGTCGCGGTGCACCTTGTGCGCCTCGGGCATAGTCAGGCGCAGCTTCGCATTGTCGAACATCAGGCGCGCGCAGGCCAGGCGCGCGCGCCCGCCTTCGAACCACTGCACGCCGTACCCGGGCGGCAAGCTGGCCGCCAGCGCCGCCTTTTCGCTGGCGCGCAAGCTGCGCGTGCTGAGCCGGCGCCGCTGCACACTGCGCTGCGGCAAGAAGGCCGCCAGCGGGTCGGGCTGCATGCCGGGACTGTCGACCAGGCGCACATCGAAGGTGGGTAGCGTGTCGGGCATGGACAGACGCCGGCGCGCTTCCATGCGCAAGCCATGGCTGCTGGCCGCCAGTGCCATGCTTTCGAGCAAGGCACCGAGCGATAGCTGGCTGGGATGGCCGTCGAGGTCATACACGCAATGGCTGCGCGTATCGAAGCCATGCACGACCACGTGCCGCGGGTCCACGACTTCAAAGCGCCACGGCTGCGTGTTGTCGCCGCTGGGCGCCCAGCGCGCCTGCTCGAGGATATTTTCCAGTACGGGATCGATCTGCGGTGCTTGCGCCATTTATGCCCCCTGCGCCGCGCGGCGCCGCTTGATGACGGCCATCGTCAGGCGCTGCAGCGGATGACGGTTGCCGCCCGGACGCCAGGTATGCACGAGCTTGTTGCGGTAAGCGTCGAAATGCATGCCGTGCGGCGCCGCCATCACCTTGCCCCGCTTTAACAATATCTTCAAGGCTTCCGTGGCGGCCGCGCCCGCGCACAGCTGGCAGCCCATGATGGTCGACGGCCCGCGCCGCTCCTTCAGGTTGATGGCGGACGGGTCGACCAGATAGGAGCCGTGCAAGCCGGCCGGCGCCAATCCGACCAGGAAACGCAAGGCTTTTTCTTCCTCGGGCAAGTCGCCCCAGCCAAAATACTCTTCGAACGTCATGCCGCCCGGCATGAAGCTGAGAACGGCCGTGCCCATGCCCAGCGGCGCGGCCGTAATGGCGGGAATACCCAGGCGGGCGCACGTGGCGAAGGTGGCCTGGCGCGCGGGAAAGGCGAAGAAATCCAGGCCATCCACATACAGGTCGACACCGGCAAAAAACTCGGCCAGGTTGCTGTCGTGTATACCGTCTGGAAATTGTTTAATCTCAAGTTCGGGATTGATGTCACGCGCCATCTGCGCCAGCACGGCCACCTTGGGCTGGCCCAGGGTGGAGACCATGGCGCCGGCCTGGCGGTTGAAGTTGGCGATATCGAAGGTGTCGAAATCGGCGATATGAAAAGCGCCGATACCGAGCCGCGCCAGGGTCAGCAAATGCACGCCACCGACGCCGCCCATGCCGGCGATGGCCACGCGCTTGCCGCGCAAGCTATCCTGCTCCGCCTGCGTGACCCAGCCCAGGTTGCGGGCGAACGCCGCGTGATAGGAAAAACCGTCTGTCATGCTCACCTCTTCTGTGCGTCCAGTGCGGACGAAAAAGTTTGGACAGGTGAGCCGGGGTTAAGTTCCCCAGTGACAGAAAAAAGCGCTTAGCGCGTCAGGCGCCGCGCCGCAGGCACGCTGCGCTGTAGTGCTGCCGCTGCCGGCGCCACTGCGCCCACCTTGAACACGCTGACGATCTGCGCCAGCCCCGCCGCCTGCTCGTTCATGGCTTGCGCCGCCGCCGACGCCTGCTCGACGAGGGCCGAGTTTTGCTGCGTCATGTTGTCCATCTCGACGATGGCCTGGTTGATCTGCTCGATGCCGGCGCTTTGCTCGGCGCTGGCAGAGGAAATCTCGGCCACGATATCGGTCACATGCTGCACGCTGGAGACGACTTTTTCCATCGTCTCGCCCGCCAGCGCCACCAGTTTTTCACCGGCGCCCACTTGCTCGGCGGAACTGTCGATCAATTGCTTGATCTCCTTGGCGGCCGCAGCCGAACGCTGCGCCAGGTTGCGCACCTCGCTGGCGACGACGGCGAAGCCACGGCCCTGCTCGCCCGCGCGCGCCGCTTCCACGGCCGCGTTCAAGGCCAGGATATTCGTCTGAAAGGCGATGCCGTCGATGACGGCGATGATGTCGCCGATTTTCTTCGACGAGGCATTGATGGCGCCCATGGTGTCGACCACCTGGCTCACCACGCCGCCGGCCTGCGTCGCCACTTGCGAGGCAGAAATAGCCAGCTGGTTCGCCTGGCGCGCATTGTCCGCATTCTGACGCACGGTCGAGGTCATTTCTTCCATGGTCGAGGCCGTCTCTTCCAGCGATCCCGCCTGCTGTTCCGTGCGCGCCGACAGGTCGTGGTTGCCGGAAGCGATCTCGCCCGATGCCGTGGAAATGGATTCCGCATCGGTGCGCACCTGGCTCACCAGATGGGCCAGGTTGTCGCGCATGGCCTTGATGGCCATCAGCAAACTGGATGTATCGCCGGGGCGGGTGTCGATCTGCGTGGTCAGGTCGCCCTGGGCGATTTGCGCCACGATGGCCGCTGCATAGTCGGGTTCGCCACCGAGCTGGCCCAGGATGCGGCGCAGCATCAAGGCCGCCAGGGCGCCCACCACCAGCATCAGCGCGCCGCCGATGGCCAGCAGCACGCCCGCCTGGGCCCAGAACTTGTGGTTGATGTCATCGATGTACGTGCCTGTGCCGATCAGCCAATCCCACGGCGCAAATTTCACCACGGCATACATCTTCGCCACCGGGTCCTTCACGCCCGGACGCGTGCCGTCCGCCTGCACCAGGCCGATGCGGCTGGTGGCCAGGGCCGCGCGGTAGCGGTCGCCCGACTGCTTCATGTTCTTTTGCGGCGTGCCGATGCGCGACGCATTTGGGTGCACGTACAGCAAGTCCGTGCTGAAATCGCGCACGAAATAATACATCTCGTCCTTGACGAAGCTGCCGATGGCCAGCTTGGCCTGCTGCTGCGCCTGCTCACGCGTGAGCTTGCCAGACTGTTCCAGCGCATACGCCTTTTCCACCGAGGCATTGGCCAATTCCACCAGCACCGTCAGCTGCTCGACCCTTTCCGCCATCATGGTCTGACGCAAGGAATACAGGGAAAACGAGGCGATGAGGACAATGCCCAGCAAGGTGCTGAAACACAGGAGGAGAATGCGCGAACGGAGTGTCATGGGTGCCTGGGTAAAGAATAAAATGTGGAATTATAAACAATTTCCATATGGAAATCTTTTCAGAAAAGCAAAGCGGGCGGCGCTACCAGGCTGATGCCCGGCAGGCACCGCCCGCATATGTCTTGCTGAAGTATGACTGAAAGGTCAGGCCAAGGCTTCCTTGGCTGCCTCTTCCGGCGTCAAGCCGTCGTAGAACTGGTCGGTAAACCACTCAACCTGCTCTTCGATGTGGTCCTGCGCCTGCGCCACGGTGGCGCCGCCCGCCACGAGGAAGCCTTCGACCTCGATACACCAGTTGATCAACTCCAGGGTCTCCGGATCGAGTTCTTCTTTCTTAGCCATCGTATTTCCTTGCTTGTTAAATTGCGATCACATCAATAAGCAGCAGTTTAACAGCTTCGCCACACTGCCGCCCCTGCAGTTCAACAATGAAGCTTACTTGGCTGCAACGTTTTTGCGTTCCGGATACAGCACTACCTGCACATAATTGTGCATGTCCAGGTAGCGTTGCGCCGCCAGTTTCACCGCTTGCGGCGTGATGGCGCGCACGCGCTGCTCGTAGCGCAGGATGTGCGCAGGGTCGCGCCCCTGCGTTACCGAACCCATCAATTGGTTCATCCAGTAATTGTTTTCCCGCAAGGATTTCTGCTGGCGCGTGATCCAGTTCAGCTTGACCTTTTCCAGGTCCGCCGCGGATGGCCCGTCCGTCTTCATCTTGTTGATTTCGGCAAACGCCGCGGCGATCACCTTGTCCACGTTTTCCGGTCCGGTGGGCAAGTTCAAGGCCACCGAGTAATGGCCGTACGGATGCTGGCCCATCGAGGTTTCAAAGCCGCCGCCATAGATCATGCTCATCTTTTCGCGCAGCACTTCGATGACTTTCAGGTTCAGCACCTCGCCCAGCGCCTGCAGGGTCAGCTTTTGCTCGTCCGAATACGCCACGTCGCCATTGAAGGTGATGGAAATCGTGCTTTTGGGCTCGCTGCCCATGTAGATATCCTTCTTGACGATCCCGGTCACCGGGCGCATGCCCACATCGCGGTAGGCGTGCGGCACGTCGGCCACGGGCAAGGTGCCCAGGTAGCTGGCGATCAGGGGCTTGATCTTGTCGAGCTCGAAGCTGCCCGTGAAGATGAAGGTCATGCCGCGCGCGCTGGAAAAACGCTGGCGGAAGATTTCCAGCGAACGGTCCAGGCCCACCTTGTCGAAGTCGGCCACGCGCGGCACGCCATCGACGCGCGGGTTGTCGCCAAACATGGCGTGCTGGATGGCATCGTAAAACACGGCCTCCGGCTGCGCCATGCTGTTTTTTGCCAGGTCCTGCTGCTTGCCGATGAAGGACTGGTACAGGCCCGCATCCTTGCGCACGTCGTTGAAATACAGGTACACCAGTTGCAGCATGGCTTCCACGTCGGCACTGCTGGCCGAGCCGCCAAAGCCTTCGCTCAGTTCGCCCAGCGAAGCGCCCACGTTGACCGTCTTGCCGGCCAGCACTTTCTGCAAGTCCAGCGGCGCCAGGTCTTTCAGGCCCATGCTGCCGACCACGGCGCTCGCGTAGCGGGCGTTGTAGATGTCGGTGTCGCCAAACAGCGACTGGCCGCCGAAACGCGTCGAGCCCATCAGCACCTGGTCATTCTTGAAGTCCGTGGGTTTGAGCAGCACGCGCACGCCATTGCCCAGGGTCAGCTCCGTCACGCCGATGGCGCTATTCAACTTTTCCGAGGCGATGCTGCCGCCGGCCGGCGGGCCGTCCATCAGCTTGCTGGCCAGGACTTTTTCCGTGCGCGGCTCGATGGTTTGCTGCTCGGCCTTCGCCACCGCGTCGAGCAATTGCTGCTGCGTCGGCACGCTGGCACCCGCTTTCGGCTCGGCGCCCATGAAGACCACCAATTTCTTTTGCTGGTCGGGAATCACCTTGGCCACCGTCTCGTTGATTTCCTGCAGAGTTACCAGCGGCAAGAGTTCCTGCGCGTACAGCAATTCATTGGCGATGCCGGGGATGGCTTCCTGCTCCAGGAAGTTACGCGAATACTCGGCCACGAAACCGGCCGAGTCGGACTTGTCGCGCTCGCTGTACGCGCGCTCGTAATTGCGCAGCATGTTCTTGCGCGCGCGGTCCAGCTCGTCCTGGCTGAAACCGAAGCGGCGCGCCCGCTCATCTTCCTGCACCAGCGCATCGACGGCCGGCTGCACGCCGCCCTTGCCCAACAAGGCATACGCGCTGAATGATTCATAGCCGCGCACCAGCTTGCCCATGCTGCTGCCGCCCTGGATGAACGGGGGATTGGCTTGCTGCGTCAATTCCTGCATGCGCGCGCTGAGCATTTGCCCATACAGGTTTTCGATCATCTGGCGGCGGTAGTCGGCAATGGTGACGGGCTCCTGCGCGGCGCGGATCGGGTAGCGGATGAAGACGGTGTCGTCCGGCGCTTCCTTGTCCGTGATCACCAGCGCTTCCGTTTGCGAGCGCTGCGGCACTTCCGCGTACAGGCGCGGACGCGGTTTCACGGGATTTTTCAGTTTGCCGAAATGCTGCTGGATCAGCTTTTCAGCCTGTTTCGGTTCCACATCACCGACCACCATCACGGCCATCAGGTCGGGACGGTACCAATCCTTGTAGAAACGCTTAATGGCTTCCGGCTTGAACGTCTTCAAGACGGATTCCTTGCCGATCGGCATGCGCTCCGCATAGCGCGAACCGTTCAGCAGCTTCGGATACAGGATCTTGTTCATGCGGTCGCTGGCGCCCTTGCCCAGGCGCGCCTCTTCCAGCACGATGCCGCGCTCGCTGTTGATATCGGCCGGATTGAATTTCAAGCCATGCGCCCAGTCTTCCAACACGAGAAAACCCTTTTCCAGGTTTTCCTTCTTGTTCGTCGGAATCGGCAGCACGTACACGGTTTCATCAAAGCTCGTGTAGGCATTCAGGTCGGCGCCGAACTTCACGCCGATCGATTGCAGATAGGAAATCAGCTCATTACGCTTGAAATGCGTGGAGCCATTGAAGGCCATGTGTTCCGTGAAATGGGCCAGGCCTTGCTGGTCGTCATCTTCCAGGATGGAACCGGCTTTCACCACCAGGCGCAATTCCACTTTTTGCGCGGGACGGGCATTTTTCTTGATGTAATAGGTCAAGCCGTTCGGCAGTTTTCCGACGGTAACTTCTGGTGCCAGCGGCAAGGGATCGCTCAAACGGATTTCCGCCTGGGCCATGCAGGCGCACGCCAGCAAGACGGCGCCCGAGATCAGGCGTAATTTACTCAGCTTCATGTATTCTCAACGGTAAGATTCAGTAAGCGTACCTTACACTGAAATCGTCTTTCCGCCATTAAAAACAGCTTAGGAAGAACTGCTTTCCCCAGGCAACTTTGCCGAATGACAAACTCAACAGTGCCCTGCCAGCTTCTTTCAATTGTGCTAAAGTATTGCCGCCGGTCATGTGGACCGGCACAACAATACGTCTTCGGGGCGGGGTGCGATTCCCCACCGGCGGTAAGACCGGCAACGGTCAAGCCCGCGAGCGCTTATCAGGTTTCGCCTGATAAGGTCAGCAGATCTGGTGTGACTCCAGAGCCGACGGTATAGTCCGGATGAAAGAAGATGTGCAGTAAACGCGATGTCCGATCGACCTGTCGATGCGGCCGGCTGCGTCTATTCGCTTGCCCTGCAGCGTTTTTCGCCTATGCGAGGAGCGTTTCACCATGTTAGTCAACAGCTACACCCTGCTTTCCAACGACCTGGAAGGTCGCATCCAATCCGCCCTGGCCGCCATGCGCGCCGGCATTCCCGTCATCCTGCTCGACGATTTCGACCGTGAAAACGAAGCCGATTTGATCCTGTCGGCCGAAAAATTGACGAACGAAACCATGGCCCTGCTGATCCGCGAATGCAGCGGTATCGTCTGCCTGTGCCTGCCGACGGACGTCGTCAGCGCGCTGGAATTGCCGCCCATGTCGTCCGACAATGGCAGCCGCTACGGCACGCCGTTCACGGTCTCCATCGAGGCGCGCGACGGCGTCACGACGGGCGTGTCGGCCGCCGACAGGGTCACCACCATCCGTGCCGCCATCGCGCCGAACGCCAAGCCCGCCGACCTGGTGCGTCCTGGCCACGTGTTTCCCCTGCGCGCCGCGCCCGGTGGCGTGCTCGAGCGCCGTGGCCACACGGAAGGCTCCGTCGACCTATCGCGCATGGCGGGCCTGAACCCGGCCGCCGTGCTGTGCGAGCTGATGAACCCGGACGGCACCATGATGCGCGGCGACGATATCGAACGCTTCGCCGAATTGCACGGCATGCCGATCCTCACCATCGAGGAACTGGTGGAGTGGCGCAGCACGCGCGAACAGTAAGCTAGCTTAAGGCGGCCACGGCCTTGGGCAAATGTACATGCTTGTACACGAGGCCCGCCGCCAGGCCATACGCGGCGGCAATCGTCGCGTAGGCCAGCGGCAAGCGCAGCGACCAGTCCGGCACCATGTGCAGGATGCTGCCGATCAGGGCCACGCCCACCAGGGCGCCAATTTGCCGGTTGGCATTCAGGGCCGCCGCCGCGCTGTTCGCATGCAGCTTGCCGGCCACCCGCATCACGGTGGCCGTCATGGCGGGAATGGCGATGCCGATGGCCACGTTCATGACGGCCGTGCCCAGCGCCAGCAATACGTACGGCGTACCCGGATGCAAACCCATCAGCAACAACGCCATGATGGCGCCCACCAGCAAGCCGGCCAGCATCGGCAGCCGCGTGCCATGCCGGGCCGCGATACTGCCTGCCATAAAGTTTCCCACCGTATAGGCTGCCATCATGGGCAGCAGGCGCAAGCCCGACTGCAAGGCATCGGCGCCGCCCGACTGCTGCAGGAACAGGCTCAGTAAGAACAGCTGGCCGAACACGCAGAAATTGATCAGGAAACCCACGCCATTGGCCGCGCCAAAGCTGCTGCTGTGGAACAGTGCGCGCGGCAACAGCGGATGGCTGCCGCTGCGTTCGCGCCGCAGCAATTGCCCGACGGACAGCACCGTCAACGCCCCCGCCGCCAGCACGCCCGGCGACAGCCAGCCCAGCACGGGACCTTCGATCAGCACGAAACTCAGGCCCGCCAGCGCCGCCACGCCCAGGGCATGGCTGAGCAGCGACAGATCGCGCGGGTGGCGCGCCGGTGCGGCCAGCAGCACTTGCGCCATGACGATGGCCAGCACGCCCAGCGGCACATTCACCCAGAACACGCTGCGCCAGCCGAACTGGTGCACAAGGATGCCGCCGATCAAGGGGCCGGATGCGCCGGCCACGCCCACCAGTGCCGACCAGGCGCCCAGCATGCGCGTGCGCTCGCGCTCGTCGTCAAAGCTGTGCGTGAGCAAGCTCAGGGAACTGGGCATGAACAGGGCCGCGCCCGCCCCTTGCAGCAAGCGCGCGGCCGTCAGGAAATGCCCGTCGGGCGCGGCGCCGCACAGGATCGAGCCGAGGAGGAAGACGCCCAGGCCGCCCTGGTACACGGCTTTCGGGCCGTAGCGGTCGGCCAGCGCGCCGCCCGCCAGCAGCAGCGCGGCAAACGTCAGGGTGTAGCCGTCGACCACCCAGACCAGGCCCGTCAGCGGTATGGCCAGGTCCAGCGCGATATCGGACAGGGCCACGTTGACGGCCGTGACGTCGAGCATCGCCATGACGAAGCCGAATGCCAGGGTCAGCAGGATGAAGCCGCTGGCGCGGCGCGGTGTGGGGGCGGACATGGTATTTCCTTGCAGGGACAGCGGGGCAGCCATTATGCGAGCGTTGCATGATGCAGTAAACAGGCATAAAATCAGCACTATGATGCAAAAATGCATCAAGATAACGACAGGGAAACAAGTCATGGACTGTGCTTATGGACTGGGATAACGCGCGCATCTTTCTGGCCATCGGCCGGGCCGGCACCCTGCGCGGCGCGGCGGCCCTGCTGCACATCGACCAGGCCACGTGCGGGCGCCGCCTGGCCGCGCTGGAAAGCTCGCTGGGCGCCACCCTGTTCCTGCGCACGCCGTCGGGTTACGTGCCCACGCCGGCCGGCGAACTGGCGCTCACGGCGGCCGAAGCCATGGAACGGGCGGCCGACAAGCTGCAGCGCGAGATGCAGGGCGTCGACAATCGTTTAAGCGGCCTGGTGCGCGTGGCCACCACCGACACCATGGCCAGCCATTTCGTCATCCGCGCCATGCAGCAGCTGCATGCGGCCCATCCGGACATCCGCATCGTGCTCAACGTGGCGCCAGCGCTGGCCAGCCTGACGCGGCGCGAAGCGGACCTGGCCGTGCGCGGCGTGCGTCCCACCGACCCGGACCTGATCTCGCGCCACCTCGTCAAGCGCAGCCTGGGCCTGTACGCGTCGAAAAGCTACCTGGCCGAACGGGGCGAACCCGTGCGCGGCACGGCGCTGGCCGGCCACGATATCGTCATCTACCACCATTCCGTGACGCCCCGCCATGCGGAGAAAATCGCCGGCGAACCCGTCGCCAACGCCCGGGTCGCCATGGAAGTGAACTCGGCGGCGATGCTGCAGGACGCCACGCGCGCGGGCCTGGGCGTGGCCGAGCTGGCCACCCATTTGGGCGACATCGACCCGCTGCTCGTGCGCATCTGGCCCGAGCGGGCGGAAAGCTACGACGTGTGGCTGGTCATGCATGCCGACCTGAATCGTTCCGCCCGGGTACGGGCGGCGGCCGACGCCATCATCGCCAGCGTGGCCGGCCAATAGCGGGCCCGGCCTGCACGGCGCACGGCTGGAGAATCGCTTGTAACGAACGCATCCAATGTTAAGATGCCATGATGACCCTATCCGTCTCCCTCATCATCAGCCTGCGCCGCCTGCACCGGGCCACCATGGCCTGGCTGGTCAGCTGGTGGCGCATGCTGCATTTCGCCATCCTCGTGTTTTCGCTGGCCCTGTCGCCTTCGAGCTATAACCGCGACAACCGCCCCATCCTCGCGCACCGCCTGGTGACGAATACGGCGCCGAACCTCGTGTGGTTCAGCGTCGCCTGCGCGCTGGTCAGCCTGGTGCTGATACGCATCGTCGTCGTCAGCGCGCAAAGCTACGGCCTGTCGCGCTATGCGCTGGAAATGGTGGTGCGCGTGCTGGTGCTGGAACTGATACCGCTGACGGCCGCCCTGTTCGTGGCGCTGCGCCTGACCTTGCCCGACGGCATTGCGTTCGCGCAAATGCGCTCGTCCGGCATGCTTGAGAAAATGCAGCGCCAGGGCGTCGACCTGCTGCGCCGCGAATACTTTCCGCGTGTCATGTCGGGCATCTTCGCCGTGTGGATGCTGGCTATCGTCAGCTGCGTCACTTCGCTCATCCTCGCCTATGTCACCATCTACGGTTTTACGCCGTGGGCGCTGCAGGGCTACACGCGCGTCGTAGGGCAGATATTCAATCCGGCCGTGGCCCTGATCCTGATGCTCAAGGTCATCTTCTTCAGCTTTGCCGTGGCCCTGATCCCGCTGGCCTCCTCCTATTATCCGGAGGAGCCGCACGGCCGGCGCAACCGCCTGTGGGCCGCGCACGGCCTGTCCGAAATGCTGCGCCTGTTTTCCGTCATCCTGCTGGTCGAAGTGGCTTCGCTGATGGGCAATTACTACTGATGCCCCGCCCGCCACCGCCAGCGATCCCGAACCACCCATACGAGAGCCAGAAGCCATGAGCCAGAGCCAACCCCCGAATCCCGACCAGGTCGACGTCACGGCGCCCGCCGGTCTCACGCAAGATTCCGTACTGCCCGCCCCGCCGCCCGTGCGCCACGCCGAACTGAAGGCGGCCATCCTGCTCGTCTTCATGTTCGTGCTGGTGGTCGGCTCCGTCGTCTACCTGATGTATGCGCGCGGCGCCTTCGAAGCGACGCAGACGCTGGTGCTGACGGCCGACGATTCCGACGGCGTCGGCGTGGGCGCCGACCTGACCTTTTCCGGCTTTCCCATCGGCCGCGTGCAACGCATCGAGCTGGCGCCGGACGGCCGCGCGCGCGTCATCATCGACGTGCCGAGAAAAGACGCGCACTGGCTGCGCACCAGCTCCATCTTCACCCTGGAACGTGGCATCGTGGGCGGCGCCAAGCTGCGCGCCTACAGCGGCATCCTGACGGACCCGCCGCTGCCCGACGACGCCACGCGCGACTTGCTGGTGGGCGACATGGCTGCGGAAATCCCCCGCCTGCTGGCCGCCGCCAAGGACTTGCTGAACAACGTGGCCAGCCTGACGGGCACCGATTCCGCGCTCGACGGCACCTTGCGCAATGTGCAGGCCGTCACCGGCAAGCTGAGCGGCCCGGGCGGCGCCATGGGCTTGCTGACGGGCGACGACAAGCAGTCGCGCCTGCTGGTCGAGCGGGCCAATGCCCTGCTGATCACGGCGGACCAGCTGGCCCGCCGCACGGACGGCCTGGTGGCGAATGCCGATACGCGCGTCTTCGGCGACAAGGGCGTGATGACGGATGCGCAGGCGACCATCGTGCAGCTGAACGCCCTGCTGGCCGACACCCGCAACAGCCTGAAAAAAGTCGACGCCGTGCTGGTCGAGGCGCAAGCCGTGGGCGCCAATGCCAAGGCGGCGACAGCCGACCTGGATCCGCTGCGCGCCGACGTGGAAAGCAATCTGCGCAAGGTCGAGCAGCTGGTCAATGAAATCAACCGCAAATGGCCGTTCAAGCGCAATCCGGAGATCAAACTGCCATGAAAATATCCCGCCCCGCCATCGCCGCCCTGCTGTCCGCCTTGCTTGCCGCCTGCTCCAGCGGCCCGCCCGTGCCGGACTGGAAAATGAATGCGCAAAGTTCCGTCGAGCGCTTCCAGGCGGCCTACCTGGGCGGCAACGCGCTGGTCGAGCAGACGGAATTCCGGCGTGCCCGCAGCCAGGTGGCCGGCACGGGCAAGCTTGAACTCGTGGCGCGCATCGAACTGCTGCGCTGCGCCACGCGCGTGGCCAGCCTGGCCTTCGAGGACTGCACCGGCTTTGACGCCCTGCAAGCCGATGCGACAGCCGCCGACCGCGCGTATGCGGCCTGGCTGGCCGGCAAGGCGCAGGCGGCCGACGTCGCCCTGCTGCCGGAAGCGCAGCGGGCGGCCGCCGGCGCCAGCTCCGACACGGCCGCCGCCAGCGCCGTGGCGGCCATCAAGGACCCGCTGTCGCAACTGGTGGCGGCCGGCGTGCTGCTGCGCTCGGGCCGCGCCACGCCGGAACTGCTCGATACGGCCGTGGCCACCGCCTCGGACCAGGGCTGGCGCCGGCCGCTGCTGGCGTGGCTGGGCGTGCAGCGCCTGCGCGCCGAACAGGCGGGCGACACGCTGGCGGCGCAGCGCATCGCGCGGCGCATGGCAATCGTCGAGCAGCCGCTGGCCCCCTGAGCGCGCCGATGCCGGCCCAAGGCAGACGGAATCAGGCATAATCGAAGCAGGACGACAGCTATGCCGTGCAGGCAGCGAGGTGTGACGATGCAGTTCGAGGATTTCGACCTTTCCACTCACGATACCGGCCGGCATGCCGGGGCGGCGCCTGGCGATGATGCACCGGCCGCCACGGCCGTGCGCCTGCAATACCTGCTCGACAATACTCCCTCCATCATCTATTGCACCGTGCCCAGCGGCGACTTCAAGATGACGTTTGTCAGCAACAATGCCCTGAATGTGCTGGGCTACCAGCCCGAGGAGATGGTGGCCGACCCCAATTTCTGGTTCGACCATATCCACCCCGACGATGCGCCCGGGATTTTTTCCAGCCTGGCGCAGATCTTCGTCGAAGGCGCGCGCGCCTACGAATACCGTTTCCGCGTGCGCGACGGCAGCTATCTGTGGATGCACGACAGCCTGCGCCTCGTGCGCGACGAGCATGGCGTGCCGTTCGAAGTGATCGGCTCGCTGACGGACATCACGGAGCGCAAGGGCATGGAAGCGATGCTGCAGGCGCGCGGCGAAGAGCAGCAACTACTGATCAGCAAGCTGCAGGAAGCGCACGACCAGTTGCTGCAATCGGAAAAGATGGCGTCCATCGGCCAGCTGGCGGCCGGCATCGCGCATGAAATCAATAACCCGATCGGCTTCGTCAACTCGAACATGAGTTCGCTGCAAGCCTATGTCGGCACCCTGTTCGACGTCATCGCCCAGTATGAAGCGGCGATGCGCGAGCCGCTCGACGGCCCGGCCCTGGCCGCGCACGTGGCCCAGGTGCGCGCGCAGGCCGACCTGGCCTTCCTGCAGGACGACATCGGCGACCTGGTGCGCGAATCGATGGATGGCCTCAAACGCGTGCGCGACATCGTGCAGGCGCTGAAGGATTTTTCCCACGTGGGCGAGACGGACTGGCAAGTGGCCAGCCTGCATGCGGGCCTGGACAGCACCCTGAATATCGTCGCCAACGAATTGAAATACAAGGCGCGCATCGAGAAGCAGTATGGCGAGCTGCCGCCGATACTGTGCCTTGCCTCGCAGCTGAACCAGGTCTTCATGAACCTGCTCGTCAACGCGGGCCAGGCCATCAGCAGCGACGGCGTGATCAGCATCCGCACCGGCCATGCGGACGACTGGGTCTGGGTGGAGATCGGCGACACGGGCGCCGGCATCGCGCCCGAGCACCTGAACCGCATCTTCGAACCGTTCTTCACCACCAAGGCCGTCGGAAGCGGCACGGGCCTGGGCCTGTCGCTGTCATACGGCATCGTCAACAAGCACGGCGGACGCATCGACGTGGCCTCGGAAGTGGGCTGCGGCACGCGCTTTACCGTGCACCTGCCCGTATCGCCTCCGGCGGCCCAGGCAGTGTCCTAGCCTTCCTTGACGGGCACATACACTCGGATGCTGAGGCGGCCGCCATTCTTGCTTTCGAAGTCGAGCAGCTGGGCGATCACGCGGGCCGTCAGCACGTGCTCGGCCGCCAGCAGCATCAGGCCATCGCGGCTGATCAGGTCGCGCGACAGCACCATGCCCGGTTCCAGCTGGCCCGACAGCACGGTCAGGTCGCGCGCCGGCGGTTCCGTCTCCTCCATGATGCTGCGGAAAGCGGCCACCACGGCCGGGTCGTAGCGCTTGCCGACGCTGTCGTAGATCAGGCTGCGGGCCTCTTCGGCGCGCAGGCTGCGCTGCACCATGGCGCCGATCTGCAAGCCGTCGTAGTCCGACGCCAGCGCGAGGACGCGCGCGCCCATCGGAATGGCCAGGCCCACCAGGCCATCGGGAAAGCCGCCGCCGTCGAAGCGCTCGAGCTGCGAGCGCAGGATCACGGAAACGGCGCGCAGCTCCTCGAGCGCCATCAATAATTGTTCGGCGCGCAGCGGATGCTTGCGGAACGCGGCCAGCTGCTCGCCCGTCCAGGCGCTGGCCGGCAGTTCCAGCACATCGTCGCTCAAGCTGAGCTTGCCGATATCCTTGAGCAGGGCCGCGATGAACACGTCGCGCGCCTCCTGCCCTTCCAGGCCCAGCGCCTGCGCCAGCTTGCGCGACAGCTCGGCCACCCGCCGCGCATGGCCGGCCAGCTTGCCGCCGCGCATCTCGATCAGGTTGGAAAACACCTTGATCGTCGTCACGAACGTGGCCTTCAGGCGCTCGTTGGCCGCCTGCACTTCGTCGTGCGACTGCTTCAGCTGCTGCGTGCGCGTGGCCACCTTCGCTTCCAGGCTGGCGTTGAGCGCCTGCAGCTCCACGTTCTGGCTGGCCGTCAGCGCTTCCAGGCGCAGCTTTTCCTGCTCCAGCGCGCGCCGTTCCAGCGCGTGGCGCACCACCAGCACGATATCGTTCTCGTCCCACGGCTTGGTCACGTAGCGGTAGATCTCGCCCTGGTTGATGGCGTCGAGGATGGACTGGATGTCGGCATAGCCGGTCAGCAGCAAGCGTATGGTGCCGGGCCAGCGCTGGCGCACCTGGGCCAGGAACTGCGCGCCATCCATGTGCGGCATGCGCATGTCGGAAATGACCAGGTCCACCGTCTCGCTCTCGAGCAGGGCCAGGCCGGCCGCGCCGCCATCGGCCGTCAGCACGCGGTAGCCGTGCGGGCGGAACAGCCGGCGCAGCGACGAGAGGATATTCGGTTCGTCATCGACGCACAGGATGGTGGGCGGCGCGGCCGCGGTGCTGGCGCTGGTACTGGTGCTCATGCTGTCCTGTTCGGTCATGGTGCGATGGCCTGCGCCTGGCGCACGGGCAAGGTGATGCGGAAGGTGGTGCCGCGGCCGATGATGCTGCGCACGTCGATGCGGCCGTGATGTTTCTGCACCGTGGTGTAGGCCAGCGACAGGCCCAGCCCCGTGCCCTTGCCGACGGCCTTGGTGGTGAAGAACGGATCGAAGATGCGCGACAGGTGTTCGGGCGCGATGCCGCCGCCCGTGTCCTCGACCTCGATCCACACTTCCGTCGCGTTGTCGCTGCCCGTGCGCAGGGTGATGCATCCGCGCGCCTCGCCCATGGCGTGGGCCGCGTTGACGACCAGGTTCATGATCACCTGGTTCAGTTCGGAAGGCTGGCATTCGATATCGGGAATGTCGGCGTACTCGCGCACCACGTCGGCCTTGTACTTGACCTCGTTATTCACGATATTGAGCGTGGTATCGATGCCCTGGCGCAGGTCGGCCCAGACCCACTCCTGGTGCGCATCCGTGCGCGAAAAATCCTTCAGGTCCTGCACGATGCGGCGCACGCGCGCAATGCCTTCCTTCGACTCGCCCATCAGCAGCGGAATGTCGGTGCGCAGGAAGTCCAGGTCGACCTGTTCGCGCAGCGCCCGCAGGCGCGCCGCCACCACGGGGTCGGTGACGGCCGGTTCGGCTTCCTCATAGGCGTCGAGCATGCTGAACAGGTCGTCCAGATACCCTTCCAGCGTGCCGACATTGGAAAATACATAGCCGATGGGATTGTTGATCTCGTGCGCCACGCCGGCGGCCAGCTGGCCGATCGAGGCCAGTTTTTCCGACTGCAGCAGTTTTTGCTGGGCCAGCGACAGCTTGCTGTTCAATTCCGTCAGGGCCAGGTTACGCTCGCGCAATTCGAGATCGGCGATCTGGCGCTGGCGGATATCGTCGGCCAGGCGCTCGTTCATGTCGGCCAACTGGGCCGTGCGCTTGGCCACCAGGTGTTCCAGGTTGTCGTGCGCCTTGCGCAGCGCCAGTTCCGCAAGGCGCCGCTCGCTCACGTCGCGCAGGGTTTCGATGGCGCCCACCAGGCGTCCCTGGCGGTCGCGCAGGGGCGCCGCCGTGAAATGCAGCCAGTGGCCTTCGGGGCCGATATCGGCAAAAAAATCCTCGGCCTCAAAGGCGCCGGGGATCACGGGAGAGCGCTTCAGCTTGCCGAGGTAGAGGTCATTTTCGCCGAGCGCGATATCGTCGGCCACCAGCAAGTCGGCCAGGCAGGCGCGCGGCTGCGGATAAAACGCCTTCCAGTGGTCGCGCGTGCCGACCATCTCGGCGGCCGTAAAGCCCGTCAACTGTTCGCAGGCGCTGTTCCAGTGCGTGATCACGTGGTCCGTGTCGATGGCGAAAGTGGCCACGGGATGGCCATCGAAAAACGCCGACAGCGCGATGGAATCGCCCTGGCGGCGTTCCGGCGTGGCGGACAGTGCCTGCCCTGCGTCTGTTTCCATGGCCTGTATCCTGTTCATGCCAGCATGATCCGCGACATTTCATCGAAGGTGTGTTCCGTTTGCCGCAGCAGCGCCATCCAGGCCTGCTCATCCAGCGCGACGCTGCGCCAGCCCGCGGGCGACAGGGGAGGCACCAGCGCATCATCGACGCCGGCCAGGTCGAGCGCCAGGGCGACGGCATTGGCCAGATGCACGGCCAGCGGCAAGCCGCCCGCCTCCAGCCGGTCGATGGCGTGGTGGTCGGCCACCGCCTGCTGTATCGCCTCGGGAAACTTCCAGTAGGCGGCCAGGGCGCTGCCCACCTGCGCGTGGTCGATGCCGATGACGGCCAGTTCCGCGTCGGCCATCTGGCAGTCATGCGCCTGGCGGTAGCTGCGCACAAGCGCGTGCTCGGCCGGGAAGCGCGTCACCAGCACCAGGGTGCCCAGGTCGTGCAGCAGTCCCGCCGTGAACGCCGTTTCGGGATTGACGCGCAAGTGCGGCGCCAGCAGGCGCGCGGCGATGGCCGTGGCCAGCGAATGGCGCCAGAACGCCTGGAAATCGAAGCCGCCGCTGACGGGCGCGAAACTGCCCGTCAGCGCGCAGGCCGTGACGACGGTGCGGATGCTGTGAAAACCCAGCACGGAAACGGCTTGCGGAATGCTGGTGACCTTCGATTGCATGCCGTAGAACGAGGAATTGGCGATGCGCAAGGTCTTGGCCGCCAGGGCCTGGTCCAGCTCGATCTTTTGCGCCAGCACATGCACGTCCGTGTCGTCCTGGTCCATGCTCGACAGCAGTTCCAGCACCACCACCGGCAGCGAAGGCAGTTCCTGTATCTGGCGGATGATGTGTTCAAAACTGAGCCGTGTCATGCCGCGCCCCCTTGCCGGTAGCGCTGCAGCAGCGCCAGCAGTTCCGCCCCTGCGGAATCGGGCGGCGTGGCGCGGAACAGCACGGCCAGCCGTTCCAGGCGGCGCGCCCGTTCCTGCTCGGCATGCGCCTGCGCGGCGGGGTCAATCGCCGCGTCCATGACGACGTGACAGCGCTCCACATTGCGCCTGCGCAAGGCCGTCAGGTTCGCCGCCGTCAGCGTGGCGCCCTGGGCCAGCAGTACGGCGCCGCTGGCGTCGCTCAGCGCCTGCGCCAGCACCATGCCTTCCTGCGCCTGCTCCATGGAAATCTCGCGGCCGCTGTCACTCACGCTTGTACTCACGCTTATACTCATGTACCCGCTCCATGACGGCTCAGGGTGACCAGGCTGCCGCGCGAACGCGAATGCATGCCCATCGGATGGATCGCCACGGCATACGGCTGGCCATCGATGGCGGCCAGGCAAGGTGCGCCCTGCCCGCCGAACAGCTGCGGCAAGACGATCGCCGCTTCGTTGCCCAGCAGGGCCGCACCCCGTTCGAACAGATTGGCCGCCGCCGCGTTGATGAAGGCGATCATGCCATCCTCATCGAGCCCGATCACGGGCAGCGGCAGAAATTGCAGCAACTCGCGCGCGATGCCCAGGCTGACTTCATCGCGGCTGATCTGATGCTGCTGCTGGCTCACCAGCGCCTGCATGGCGGCATTGGCTGCCGCCAGCGCCAGGTTGACCTCGCGCAACTGCCCATTGAGGCGCACATTGTCGTCATCGATGCCCTTCAGGCGAAAGGCTTCGGCGATATGCTCGCGCAGCTGATGGTCTTCCCATGGTTTGGTGAGGAACTTGAAGATGGCGCCCTCGTTGACGGCATCCGTGACGGCCTGCAACTCGGTATAACCCGACAGCATGATGCGGATGGTTTGCGGACACAGCAGCTTGGCCTTGCGCAGGAAGTCGGCGCCCAGCATGCCGGGCATGCGCTGGTCCGACACGATCACGTCGACGGCATGGCTGGCCAGCACCTCCAGCCCTTCCTGGCCGCTGCCCGCCGTCAGGATATGGTAGCCATCGCGCCGCAGCAGCCGCTTGAGAGAAGCGAGGATATTCGGCTCGTCATCGACCAGCAGCAAGGTGCGCGGCTGCGCGGCCGGTGCCGCAGTCCCTGGCATACCATGCTCATCGTGCACATCCATCGGACCATCCTCTCATCGCCGCGGCGATATCGGAGCTTGCCTGGAGGGGGAAATCTGCTACGCGGAACAGTCTTGCGAGTCTTGCGCGGCAGCCAGCTTGCGTTGAAATTATACGACTAAATATTCCTGTATGGCATTTATCAGCTACCTATCCGCGCCGTGCCGGGCAAGGCGTATCGCGGTAAAACACAAAACCGCCCAGGCCGATGGCCTTGGTATCGGCTTTCACCCCATACACCAGCGTGCTCTTGTCCGCCTCGATACGCAGCAGGTTCATGTGTTGCACGATTTGCGCGTGCGACAGTTCCAGCGATGGCGTCGGCGCCAGTTGCAAACGCAGCTCGGACGTGGCGCTGTCATACGCCCAGCGGCCCGGATTATAGAAGGCGAAGCCGCCATCGAAACGCAGGCTGCCATCCTTGAACTGGGTCAGGCAAATGCCGGGAAATTCGCTGGGCGGGTTGTACCAGGTGGCGGCCACGGCGGCATCGGCAGGCGCCTTGCCCGGCATCTGCATGCCGCTGCCATCACTTTTGCCGCCCATGCCGGCACAGCCTGCCAGCGCCAGCGCGCAAGCCAGAGCGCCCGCGCGCGTGATGAATGTCATGTGCATCAACAGTCCCCTTGCTTTATAGAAACATCATCTTAAAGCGGGACGGCCAGCCGTTCAAGCGGCTAGCGCACATAAGGGCGATTTAATTGCCCTCGGCCGCCTTCGCCGCCAGGGCTGCCGCTTCGCGCAATTTATCCTTCTTGCTCTTGCGCGCCCCCTTCACGCCGCCGTTCACCGTGTCCGTCACGGTGCTCACGGGCGCGGGCAGTTCCGTCGGTTCGAAACCGGCCACCACTTCGCGCACGATGCGCAAGTCGTTGCGGTTTTCGATCAGGCGGAAATGCGCTTCCGTGTCGGCCGTCACGAAGCTGATGGCCGTGCCGCTTTCGCCGGCGCGGCCCGTGCGGCCGATGCGGTGCGTGTAGTCGACGGCCGAGCGGGGCAAGTCGTAATTGACGACGGCAGGCAGGCCGGCGATGTCGATGCCGCGCGCGGCCACGTCGGTGGCCACCAGCACCTGCAAGCGGCACGCCTTGAAGTCGGCCAGCAGCTGGCTGCGCGTGCCCTGGCTGAATTCGCCGTGAAAGGCGCCCACGTGCAGGCCCGCGCGCTGCAGCTTGTCGGCCACGTGTTCGGCCGCGTACTTGGTGGCGACAAACACCAGCACGCGCTCCCACTGCTGCTGCAGGATCAGGTAGCGCAGCAGCTGCGTGCGGCGCGGCACGTCGACCGTGATGGCCCGCTGCACGATGTCGGGCTTGTCCTGCGGTTCGGACGCCACTTCGATGCGCACGGGCTCCTTGAGCAGGCTGTCGGCCAGCGCCTGCACGCTGTCGGGGAAGGTGGCGGAGAAGAACAGGTTTTGCCGCTGCTTGGGCAGCAGCGCCAGGATGGCGTTGATTTCCTCGCTGAAGCCCATGTCGAGCAAACGGTCGGCTTCATCCAGGACGAACAGCGACACGCCGCCCAATTTGACGGCATTCTGGCGCACCAGGTCCAGCAGGCGGCCCGGCGTGGCGACGACGATATCGGCGCCGCCGCGCAAGTCCATCATCTGCGGATTGATCGACACGCCGCCGAACAGCACGGAAATCTTCAGTTTGACGGGCAGCGGCTTGGCCAGCGCGTGCACCGTCTGCCCCACCTGCGCCGCCAGCTCGCGCGTGGGCACGAGGATCAGCGCGCGCACCTGGCGCGGACCGGAGGCCGGCGCCATCAGCGCCTGCAGCAGCGGCAGCGCGTAGGCGGCCGTCTTGCCGGAACCCGTCTGCGCCGCGCCCAGCACGTCGCTGCCGCGCAGGATGGCGGGAATGGCGGCCGCCTGGATGGCCGTCGGCGCGGCATAGCCGGCCTTGTCGACGGCGCGGACCAGGGAGGGAATCAGACCCAGTGAGGAAAATGGCATAGCGGGCCTTCTTATTATTTAGTCATGAAGTGAGACCGGCCGCAATGTGCGGCCGGTCGGAATAGCGACAGTATAAAGCAGGCGCTTACTGCCTGGGCATTTGCAGCTTCGGGAAGCCCGCTTCGTCATAGCCCGGCATGCCGCGCCGGATCGTGTGCGAAAAATCCGCATCGTCGTTGGCGGCGCGCGCGCGCGCCGTGATGTGGCCCCCTGTGCGCAGCTGCTGGAAGGTCAAGCCGGGCACCAGGCCCTTGACGTCGAACAGGTAGCGGTCCAGGTAGCCCGAAGCCATCAGCCGGTAGTCGAGCGGCAGGCCCGGCACGATGCGGCGCACCATCTCGAAGACGATGGTGGTGCAGTTGGCCGTCAGGGTGTTGTAGAACTGCGGCTGGTTCTTCAGCGCCTGCGCCTCGTCCAGGTAGGCGAGGAACAGCGAGCGCATGGCCGCTTTCGGCATCATCACGCGGTACAGATGCATGTCCTCGCCCCGCGCATTCGTGCGCACGCGCAGGATGTCGCGCTCGTCGGCGGCGATCAGGCTCATCTCGAAATGCTTGAAGAAGCCGCCGATGGCGGAAAAGCTCTCGCCCTTCTCCTTGCGGATTTCGATGGAAAACGTCAAAAAGCGCCCGTCGGCAAAGCCGAACGAGATCAGGGTATGTGCGATATAGGGTCCCGTCCAGTATGACAGCGCCGTGTCCACCGTGCGCAGTTCGTCGAGGTCGTAGCTGCGCTGTTCCCACTTGACCGTGTAGTCGTCGTCGCTGCGCCAGTCGAAATTGCGCACATTGTCCAGGGTCACGAGATTGCCCTTGAGCGTGCCCGTCACATTGCGCGCCACGTCGTCGGCCCACACGCGCTGCTGTTTCGGCGTGATCAGGCTCCACCACACGAGCAGCAGGATAAAACCGGCCGCATACGGCAGCAGCACGCGCGCATCGCCGCGCGTCCACCACAGCGCGATGCTGGCCACGCCCAGCGCACCCCACAGCAGCGCGCCGATGGCTTGCGCCGCCGTGCCGCCGGACAGCTGGTACCACAGCGCCAGTGCGCCCCACAGTGCGGTCAACAGGAGAATCAGGGAAACGGCCATTTTGCCGATACTGCCCAGCACGGAGCGGGCACGCAGTGATAAGAAAGTCATGCCATGATTATAGGGGCAAGTACGGCGAGAGGTGAGTTCGGGCAAGTATTGGCAAAGCCAGCCAGACATGAAATATTGCTTGCATGGCAATTTACCTCATGAGAATATGTTGCAAAATGTATAGACAAGGCGTCCCATCTCGCAGGGCTGCCTTGTCCTCCAGGGAGACACCTTGCAATCCAGTTCACTGTACGCCATCGCCGGCAGCCTCAACTCCCTCTTCATCGTCGTCAGCCTGCTTGGTTTATGGTCGCAGCTGCAAAAAATCTGGCGGCGCAAGCACGACGCCAGCCTGGGCGCAGGCCAGGCGACGGACATCCTGTCGCTCAACCAGTTCACCGTCAGCTTCCTCGCCTACTGCGCCTTCTTCGTCTACGGCTATTCGATCACGCCGTTCAACCACTACATCGTCTGGCCGCGCCTGATCGCCTCGCTGATCGCGCTGGGCATACTGTATGAAATCGACCGCGACCGCCGCAGCCGGGCATCGCGCCACGCGCTGCTGGCCTGCGCGCTGCTGCTGGGTGCGGGCGTGGCGGGATTGCTGTTCGGCCCCACCTTCACGGATGAAAAGCGCGTGATGTCGCAAAGCCTGATCGTTGCCGTCACCGTGCTGCTGGCGCAGGGCTACGCGCACCAGATCCGCTTGATCTGGCGCTCGGGCAGGACGGGTGCCGTGTCCCTGAAAATGAGCCAGTTCATCCTGGCGATGGATGTCAGCACCATCTTCTTTGCCTGCGCCATGGGACTGGCGACAGGCTGGCCCTTGCTGCTGCTGGCCTGCGTCAGCGCCACGACCAAATTGATCATCATGTGGCTGTTCCGCTGGGAGAAGGCCAGCCCCGCCGCGCGCATGAAACGGCAGGCGCTGGCCTGACGCTAGAATAGGAATCTTGCCACTTTTATTGAAAGGGCCGCCATGCAGCTGTCCCCCGCCATCCCCATCCTGCGCAGCTTTTCCGAAGAAAAAACGCGCGAGTTCTACCTCGGTTTTCTCGGTTTTACCCTGGACTGGGAACACCGCTTCGCGCCCACGGCGCCGCTGTACCTGCAGGTGACGCGCGGTGATCTCGTGCTGCATCTGTCCGAGCACTACGGCGACGCCACGCCAGGCACGGCGCTCTTGATCCCCGTCGACGACATCGCCGCCCTGCACGCGGAGCTGCAGGCAAAGGATTACCCGTATGCGCGGCCCGGCATCCGCGACGAGGACTGGGGCCGTATCCTGGAAGTGGCGGACCCGTTCGGCAACCGGCTGCGCTTCTGGCAAAGAACGCCATAGCGCTCACTGGCCGCTCAGGGCGCGCATTTCCGCATACAGGTTGGCCTTGCCCTCGAAGCCGATGCCGACCAGATCCGGCATGGTGATATGACCGTTTTCCACGCGCACGCCATCGGGAAAACCGCCGAACGGCTGGAACAGATCGGGATACGATTCATTGCCGCCCAGGCCCAGGCCGGCCGCGATATTCAAGGACATCTGGTGGCCGCCGTGCGGAATGCAGCGGCTGCGCGACCATCCGTGCTGGTGCAACATGTCCAGCGTGCGTAAATACTCCACCAGGCCGTAGCTGAGGGCGCAATCGAACTGCAGCCAGTCGCGGTCGGCGCGCATGCCGCCGTAGCGGATCAGATTACGCGCATCCTGCATGGAAAACAGGTTTTCGCCCGTCGCCATCGGCTTGTCGTAGTAGCTGCGCAAGGTCGATTGCAGCTCGAAGTCGAGCGGGTCGCCCGCCTCTTCATACCAGAACAGGTCGTACTGGCGCAGCGCCTTGGCGTAGGCGATCGAGGTGTCGAGGTCGAAGCGGCCGTTGGCATCCACGCACAGCTTTTGCCCATCCTGCAGCACCTCCATGATGGCGTCGATACGGCGCAAGTCTTCGTCCAGCGAAGCGCCGCCGATCTTTTTCTTGACCACCGTGTAGCCGCGGTCGATATAGCTGCGCATCTCATCCTGCAAGGCAGACAGGCTCTGGCCCGGGTAGTAATAGCCGCCGGCCGCATACACGAAGACTTTTTTGTCCGGCGCCCCCGTGCCGTGGCGCTCGGCCAGCAGCTGGAACAGCGGCTTGTTGTCGATCTTCGCCACGGCATCCCAGATGGCCATGTCGATGGTGCCGATGGCCACCGAACGTTCGCCGTGGCCGCCCGGCTTTTCATTCGTGTACATGCTATCCCACACCTTGTGCGGGTCGAGGTTGCTGCCATCCGCCGTGACGAGCGAAGCGGGATCGGCGTCGAGGATGCGGGGAATGAAGCGCTCGCGCATCAGCATGCCCTGGCCATAGCGGCCATTCGAATTGAAGCCATAGCCGACGACAGGCTTGCCGTCGCGCATCACATCCGTGACGACGGTCACCAGGCTTAACGTCATCTTGCTGAAATCGATGTAAGCGTTGCGGATGGGGGACGAGATAGGGATGGTCTTTTCCCGGATTTCAACGATTTTCATGCGGTTCTCCTGTAGTGAAAACAATGACGCCAGCTTAACCGCGATATGAAACCGTATAATCGATAGCAATTTAAACCATTCTTCACTTCAGGTTAATAATGAAAAGCGACGCCACGACGGAAATGGCTTTCTTTGTGCTGCTGGCCAAGCTGGGCAGCCTGTCGGCCACGGCGCGCGAGCTGGGCATCACGCCGCCCGCCGTCAGCAAGCGATTGGTGCTGATGGAGCAGCGCCTGGGGGTGCGCTTGCTGAACCGCAGCACGCGGCGCATCAGCCTGACGGGCGACGGCGAAAGCTATCTGCAGCAGGCGCGGCAAATCCTCGACGATATCCGCGCCATGGAAGAGTCCCTGGCCAGCGGCAGCGCGGAGCCACGCGGCTTGCTGCGCGTGAATGCCACGCTGGGTTTCGGGCGCACGGTGATCGCCCCCCTGCTGTCGCAATTTGCCCTGCGCCACCCGCAGCTGGAAGTGCAGCTGCAACTGACGGACAGCCCCATCAACCTGGTCGAGCAGGCGTACGACCTGGGCATCCGCTTCGGCGACTTGCCCGACACGCGCCTGTCGGCGCGGCGCATCATGTCGAACCGGCGTTTCCTGTGCGCCTCACCCGCCTACCTGCAGGCGCACGGCACGCCGCAGACCCCGGACGAGCTGGCGCAGCACCGCTGCATCGTGCACCGGCAAAACGACGACGCCTACGGCATCTGGCGCCTGAGTAAAGGCCGCGCCACGCACACGGTGAAGGTGCGCGGCACGGTGGCCAGCAATGATGGCGACGTGGTGCTGGGCTGGGCGCTGGACGGGCACGGCATCCTGCTGCGCTCGGAATGGGACCTGGCCCGCTACCTCGACAGCGGCCGCCTGCGCGTGGTGCTGGCCGACTACGCGCTGGCGCCGGCCGACCTGTACGCCTACTACCCGAGCCGGCACCAGCTGCCCGCCAAAGTGCGCGCTTTTATCAATTTTCTCATCCAGCAGTTGCAGCCGGAAGCGGCCACGGCGGCCAAATCAGGTTAAACTACAATATTGCGATATGGCAATATTATGAAGGAGTAGGTTTTGCTAGTCATACTCGGATTTCTCGTCGTGCTGTTTTCCGTCTTTGGCGGCTTCGCCATGCAGGGGGGCCACCTGGGCGCCCTGTTCCAGCCGCTGGAACTGCTGATGATCGGCGGCGCCGCGCTGGGCACCTTCTTTGTCGGCAACGACGCCAAGGCCATCCGCGCCACGTTCGCCGCCCTGCCCACCCTGTTCCACGGCTCGCAATACACGAAGGCGCGCTATATGGAACTGATGGGGCTGATGTATGAAATCCTCAGCAAGATCCGCAAGGAAGGCCTGATGTCGGTCGAAGACGATATCGACGACCCTTACCGCAGCCCCATCTTCGTGAAATACCCGTACACGCTCGGTGACGAGCACATCCTGGAATTCATCACCGACTACCTGCGTCTGATGGTGTCGGGCAATATGGATGCTTACCAGATCGAAAACCTGATGGATAACGAGATCGAGACGCACCATGAAGATGCGGAAATGCCGATCCAGACGATTTCGCAGCTGGCCGACGCCATGCCCGCCTTCGGCATCGTGGCCGCCGTGATGGGCGTGGTGCACACGATGGCCTCCGTCGGCTTGCCGCCGGCCGAGCTGGGCGTGCTGATCGCGCAGGCGCTGGTGGGCACCTTCATCGGCATCCTGCTGGCCTACGGATTCATCGCGCCGCTGGCCAGCTTGCTGCGCCGCAAGCACCATGAAACGGCAAAGATGTACCAATGCGTGAAAGTCACCTTGCTGGCCAGCCTGAACGGCTACGCTCCGGCGCTGGCCGTGGAATTCGGCCGCAAGGTCATTTCCGCCACGGAACGCCCCTCGTTCAGCGAACTGGAAAACCACGTGCGCCAGGTGCGCACGAAGAACTGATACGGCCTGTTCCGCTTGCTCGGCGCGTCAGGCTTCCGGCGCCGTCCAGACCAGGTTCCACAGGTGGCCATCGATATCCTCGAAGCCCTGGTCATACATGAAACCATGGTCCTCGGGCGGATGCGGTATGCGGCCACCTGCGGCCTTGGCCCTGGCGATCAGGCTGTCCACCTCTTCCCGGCTTTCGCAGCTGAGGCAAATGACGACTTCATTGGCTTCCTTCGCATTCGCCACCGGCTTGCCGATCAGCGACTGGAAAAAGGATTCGGTCGTCAGCATGGCCTGGATGCTGCCGTCGACGATATTCATGAAGGCCGCGTTTTCGCCGCTGAAGCGGGGATCGAAGGCAAAGCCGAGGGCGGAAAAGAAGGCCCTGGATTTCTCCAGGTCCTTCACGGGCAGGTTCAGGATGATCTGTTTGTTCATGGCGCTTCCCTGATAAAAGTGGAATGGGCAACCGGTGCGCCGTCCCGGTGAAGGGTGGCGGCACACCAAATTGACACGCTGGCGAAAAAAGAGCCCCTCCAGAATATCAACAAATGACAAGGAAAGGCGCAGACCATGCTCAGGACTTGCCGCCGATGCTGGCGGCGCGGCTGGCGCGGGCCAGGCTTGAGCGCGCGCCAGCCACCGCCCGCAGGCGTTCTTCCAGGTAGGCGCTCACGCGGGGATGCTGGCTGAAGGCGACGTTGAAGCGGATGTGCTGGTCGGGCGTGTCGTTGGCCGAGAACGCGGCGCCGCGCATCAGCAGGATCTTGTTGCGGTAGGCGTCCTGCACCAGCAAGTCCACGTCCAGCCCTTCGGGCATGCTGCCCCACAGGAAAATGCCGGCGTCGCCGGGCTGCTCGAACAGCACGCCGGCCGCGCTCAGTTGCCGCGTGCTGGCGTTGCGCGCCACCATGATCTTGCGTTGCAGCCGCTCCAGGTGCTTGCGCAGGTTGCCGGCCTTGAGCACTTCCAGCAAAACGTATTCGTTCAGCGCAGGCAGAGTCATGATGGCGTGGATCTTGGTGCGCATCAGCAGCTTGAGCAGGGCGGGCGCCGCGGCCAGGTAGCCCATGCGCAGGGCCGGGCTCAGCGCCTTGCACAGGCTCGAGTAATAGATCACGCCGTCCAGTCCGGAAAGCGATGCCAGCCGCGTGCTGTGGCCCTGCTGAAAATGCCCGTGCACGTCGTCTTCGGCGATCAGGAAGCCATGCTGCTGCGCCATGATCAGCACCTTGTGCAGGTTGGCGGCGCTGCTGCTCCACCCGGTGGGATTGTGCAAAGCCGTCTGCACGAACAGCAGGCGCGGACGGTGCGCGCGGCAGGCCGCTTCCAGTTCGTCCAGGTCGAGGCCATCGGGGCGGCGCTTGATGGGTACCAGGCGCACGCCGTCCTGGCGCAGCCTGCCGAACATCAGGAAGTATCCGGGGTCTTCCACCAGCACCGTATCGCCGGGCTGCAGAAACGTGCGGCAGATCAGATCGATTGCATGGGTGCCGCCGAAAGTGGTGAGGATGTGGCTGGCATCCGCAGCGATGCCGATGCCGCGCAACAGCAGCGCGATCTGCTCGCGCAGTTCGGCCAGCCCTTGCGGCGGACAGCGCGAGGCCATGCCGGCCGCGCTGCGCGCCAGACCGCGTTGCACGGCAGCCGCCGGCAGCGCGTCCTGCAGCCAGGTGGGCGGCAAGGCGCCGCTGCTGGCCAGCAGCACGCCCGGCCGCTGGTCGTTCACTTGCTGGCTCAGCCAAACCGGCTCCTGCTCCTGGCCCGCTTCCAGCGCCACCTCGTCGGGAATGGCGCGGCTGGCATCGCTTGGTGCGCAGACGAAGAAGCCCGTCGTGCCGTGCGTATCGATGACGCCTGCGGCCACCAGCCTGTCATACGCCACCACCACGGTGTTGGTGCTGACCGCGAGCTGCGTGGCAAGCTGGCGGATCGACGGCAGCCGGGTCCCGCCAGGCAAGACGCGTTGCGCGATCTGCAGGCGCAATGCGGCCTCGATCTGCTTGAACAGGGCGATGGGCGAGGAGCGGTCGATGGCGAACATGGGTGGCAGTCTAGCGTAAAAACATCAAGGCGAGGACCAGCAGGACGGCCCCCATCGCCAGATTGAATAGGCGCTGGTTGCGGGGCGCTTTCAGCACGCTGCGGATCGAGACGCCGAACAGCGCCCACATGGCGTTGCACGGCGTGCCCACCACGGTGCCGGTCACGGACACCAGCAGCGCGCTGGCCAGCATATTGCCCTGCGCAGGCATGAAGACCGACGCCATGGTGACCGCCTTGAGCCAGCTCTTGGGATTCAGCGCCTGAAACAGGGCCGCCTGCGCAAACGACACGGCCTTCGGTGCGCTGCTTCCCGCCACCGAGGCGCCGGCCAGCTTCCAGGCCAGGAATATCAGGTACAGCGCGCCCGCGATCCGCAGTAGCTGCTGCGCCACCGGATACGCGACGAACACGCTGCCCAGCCCCACGCACATGAGCACGGTCTGCACGAAGATGCCGGCCTGGATGCCGAGGATCACCGGCAGCGCACCGCGATAGCCGAAATTGGCGCCGGTGGTGGCCAGCATGACGTTGTTCGGCCCCGGCGTGGCGGACATCACAAAGCAATAGCTCATCAGGGGCAGCAGTTCGGTCATGGCAGGCAGTCGCAGCGTGGAGAAGGCCCCAGTCTAGAAGCGCGGCACGGCAGGGACAAGGCACAAGGCGACGCGTACAAACACATGCTGTATCAGTCGGACGACTGCTACAGCGGCGATACAGGCGGCCCTGCCCGGACAAACTCCACCGCAGGCGCGCAACGCAACTGGCGGATTGCCAATTGGGCTCATTGGCAGTTTCCGCCACAAAACGGAGGCTCATCTTTATTATAAATGGCGCTCTACATTTGCTCCGGGCGCTTGGTGTCCATTTCGCATGGACGAATGTAATAATTGTCAAAGTCTCCTTCCTCGATCAATGTAAATCCGTGGCGCACATAGAAACGGTTTGAGCCGCTACCGCGCAGGGCTCCCACTCGAACCGGCAAACCAAGAGCGTTTGCCTCTTCGATAATACGAGCGAGAACAACGGCCCCGATACCATTGCCCTGGTTGTCTGGATGAATATAGAGGTGGTCGAGCAGCATGGCCTTTGGTTGCTGTTTGAGAACAACAAAGCCGACCCGTTTGCCTTCTGTTTCAATATGGCGTGTGTGCTCCGGCAAGAAACCTGACAGAAACCTCTCTCTCGCTCGAACCGGATCGAATCTCCCCACCTGCATCAGGCTATCGCGCATCGCCTCAATGCGAAGTGCGACAAGTTCATCTGCGTCGCCTTCCTGCACCGGTGTAAACGTTACAAACGGTCTTTTCAATAACATATCAAAAATGAACCTTCCAGTGGCGAGGTTTGAAAAGTGGCGCACCAAATCAATATTTGCTCCCCGCAAGCTATTCTCCTCACAGCACGTCCCGATCGCGACCCGGCGGGCTGCCGATGACGCGCTTAAAAGCACGACTGAACGCCGCTTGAGATGTATAGCCAAGGCGTTGGGCAACGGCGTCGATGGACACTCTTTCATGAGTGAGCAATTGTTTAGCAAGACGCATCCGCAGTTCCGTGGCATACCTCAGGGGCGGCACCCCGATGGTGGTTTGAAAGCGTCGTGCGAAGACAGAACGAGAGACATGAGACTCCGCAGCCAACTGTGCAACTGTCCATTCCCGTCCTGGCTGGCGGTGCAGCGCCAATATGGCAAGAGCGAGGCGCGGATCACGCAATGCGGCGAGGAGACCGGAGGCGCTTTCACAACCGCATTCAATCCAGCCGCGCACGATCATTGCTGCCGCAACCTCTGCCAGTCGAGCCAGAATGCCTGCAAAGCCGATACGACCGGCGCAGATTTCACGCTTCATTGAATCCAGCACCGGCAGCAAGCCGGGATAACCCTGCGCTTGCGTGTCGGCCACCATGACGGTTGGCATCAACTTTCCGACCCCCTGCATCCCGCCGAGATCGAATTCCATGCAGCCGTAAAAAATAATTGCACTGGGCACGGAGGCCGTACTGGGACATGTGTCGACTCCGCTAACGGCTTCACCAAGGGGCGCGACATCGAACTTGTCGATGTCCTGAAATGCAACGCCCGCATCCGATAGCAGCTGGTGCCTCCTGCCGTGCGGCATGAACACCGCGCTACCGGCGGACAGCTCATGCAACTCGCCATCATCCGTACATAGGTAGGCAGTACCAACAGCCACGAAGTGGAAGTAGGCGTGGCCTGGCTTGTCTTCAAAGCCTATGCCGAAAGCTGGACCGGTCTGAATGCGGCGGTACTGGACGCCACGCAGGCGCATCCCCATCAACAGTTCACTGACGAGACTTGAGGACAGGAAAACTTGATTCTTCTTGGTCATTTCAGGAGTTTCGATCAAAACATCAAGACTTGTCATCATAGATCATCCTGGACTTTCCCTCTAGACTTTCGACTCTGATCGTTTTAGGAATGTTAGAGATGAACAATGATGTTTTGGGTAACGGGCAAACGCCCAACGCGAGCGATGCGTCTGTTGCAGAGCCAGCGGCAGCAGCATGGATGGCAGTGTTTTCACTGGCAATGGGCGTTTTCGGCCTCCTGACGGCGGAGTACCTGCCAGCCAGCCTATTGACCCCGATGGCCTTCGATCTTGGTGTGTCGGAGGCGCTGGCTGGTCAGGCAGTGACGGTGACGGCCGTCGTGGCCATGGTCGCCGGGCTTTCAGTGCCACGCCTGACGCGCAGTTTTGACCGACGTGTCGTCTTGTTAGCTTTCACAGTGCTGATGATCGCGTCGAACTTGCTGGTGGCGTTATCGTCAAGCCTGACCGTTTTGTTGGTGATGCGCATTCTGCTGGGCGTTGCCTTGGGAGGCTTTTGGAGTATGGCCGCAGCCGTGGCTATGCGACTGGTGCCAGCAAAGTCAGTGCCGCGAGCGCTATCCATAATCTTCAGCGGTATCGCCATCGGGACGGTTGTTTCCGTACCGTTGGGCAGCTACTTGGGGGGGATATATGGCTGGCGCAGTGCATTTATAGCAGCCGCAGCTGTCGGAGGGCTAACACTGTTGTTTCAATTGTTCACACTGCCCCGTATGGCACCGCGCACGATGATGCGTACCCCGTCTGTACTGGCACTGCTGCGTCGCCCGGGGATCGGGATCGGGATGCTGGGCTGTGTACTTGCCCATACGGGGCAATACGCATTGTTCACCTATATTCGCCCCGCGCTTGAAAGCGTTGCCCATATTGATGTAAACAGTTTGTCTCTGATGCTCCTGGGTTTTGGTGTCGCCAACTTCATTGGCACGCTGCTGGCCGGCTGGCTAATGGAGCGTAGCCTGCATGCTACTTTAGTGAGCATGCCTGCGCTGGTGGGCTTGGCGGCATTCGGCATGATTTTACTGCCAGTCCAGGGAACCGGCCTGATGCTTTTGGTGGCCCTCTGGGGCTTGGCGTTCGGCGGCGTACCTGTCGCCTGGTCCAACTGGGTAGCTCGTGCCGTTCCGGATCAAGCGGAGACGGCTGGCGGCATGGTCGTCGCTGCGGTGCAATCCTCAATAGCTGCCGGCGCGGCATTGGGTGGCATGATGTTCGGGTTTGGTGGCGTCACAGGCGTTTTCATTATTGCTGGCGTTGTGATGCTGTTCGCTTCTCTCCTCATCGCTTTCAGAGTTCAAGTCGAACTGCCACAGGAAGACGCGACACTACCCGACACCGGCTCAACGATTTGAACAGTGTGTTGCGTTGAGCGATTGAATCCGCAGCCGCTACCGGGCAGTCTGCAGATTCAGTGCACGAAGTTGCTGCCTTCGGAACCAGCAAGAGGCTTGGTCCCGTGCGCCAAGTCCTCTCACTGCCATTTACGGAGTCGGCGCCGTCTCATCGGGGCAGCTGACCTCGTCCTCTGGCGTATATAAAGTCATCGGCACGCGCTGGCCGTCGACTTCCAGTTCGCGCACTTTCGGCGGCACCAGCTGGAATTCGCCCGCCTGCAGCTTCTCGCGCAGGGGCTTGCAGCGCAGGGCATCCGTGGGGATTTGCCCGCGCGCCGACCAGCTGCCGTCTTCCTTTTCCGCGAGCAACACCGACGAGGCGCGCGGGTCATTGCTGATCAGCAGTACGTCCTGCTTGCCATCGCCATCGAAATCGAGCAGATACGCGTCGCACTGCGGCCCTGCCCGCTTCAAGCAGGCGGGCAGGCGCCAGGCCGGGCTCACTTGCGTCCAATCCTGGCGCAGGAAACTCTCCGGCAACTTCGCCGTGGCCGGGCGCAGGGTCAGGTTGATCGACACGTCGCTCAGCGCGCCCGTCTCGTCGAGGCGGTTCTGGCGCTTGAGCATGGCGTCGGCGCGAGCCCGCACGATGGCCGCGTCAGGCCCCGTCGTGCGTTTGCTCAATTCCTGCAAGGCCGCTTGGCCATAACGGGCGCCCTGGAAGCGCAGGTATTCGAAATCGAACTTGTCCACGCCAACTTTGCCGCTGTTCAGGCGCGCCATCTGGCTGGCCACGGAAATGCGCGCCGGGTCCGCCAGCGGCGAGAACAGGGCAAACAGCACCAGCAGGGTGACGCCGGCGGTGGCCACGTTGACGTTGGCGATCAGGTGCAGCCAGTCGCCATACTTGCTGGCCGCCCAGGCATAGCCGGCGGCGTAGCAGGTGGCGACCAGCAGGCAGGCGGCCGCGATCAGGCGGTCGGACGTCCAGCCGTGCGACATCACGCGCAAGGTCAGCGCATAGATGGCGATGCCCACCACCCACGGCAGCAGCAGGCAGGCCAGGCGCGTGCCCAGGCGGATGCCGCGCGCCACGCCATGGCCCACTTCGCCATTCTGGAAGGCTGCATTGATCAGCACCACCAGCACGCCGGCCATGCCCAGCAGCACGGATGCAGCGTGGCGCGTGGCCCACAGGCGCTCGAAGCCGATGAATGGCAAGGTCAGCAGGAAGCCGGAGACCAGCACGGCGGCGATCGGCATCAGCCACGACAGCAGCACCAGCAGCAAGGTGCGGATGCCGCGCACGATGGATGGGCGCACGTCCGTGATATGGATGGCAAACGAAAACGCGAAGCAGATGACGGGAATCACGAACCAGGCCTGGCCCAGCAGTTTTTTCAGGAAACTCAGCTTGATGAGCAGGAACAGCTGCCCACCCAGCCACAGCACCAGCCACAGGCCCAGCACGAACAGCAGGGAAAACAGCAACTGGATGCCGAGCTTCCAGGCGATTTCAAAGTAGGTGGGATAGCGGGCGATGCGCTGGCCATCCTGGGCGCTGGCCAGCACCAGCGCGTGGGCGATATAGAAGCCCACCACGCAAAAACCGAACAGCTGGGCGGAAATGACGCGCAGGGGCGCGCCCGGCTTGTAGTTGCCCCAGATTACGTGCTCGGCGCCGCGCGCCACGTCATGCCAGGCCAGCACGGCCAGCACGACGGCGGCGCCCGCCATCCACAGCACGATGCGCTTCGCCGACATATGGCCCAGGCTGGATACCAGCAGGATCGGTAACAGCAAGCTGATCAGCATCAACGGACCCAGCAGATAGGCTTCCGTGGCGGGCCACACCTTGTCCTGGGCCGTGCTGTACAGCCAGTACAGCAGCAAGCCTTGCAGCAGGCCCGTCACCAGGCGCGTCACCGCGATGCGCGGCGCCACCACCGGATCGAGTAACGCCATGTTTTTTCCAGCCGCATCCTGCTGCATATTCATTCCCTTAGAGTCGTTCATTGCAGTCATTGTTGCACTGCGAGCACGGCCATTATTGCATTTCGTTATCGTCATCTCAACAGCGATTCGCGTGGATGCCCTTCCCGCCCACCTTCGCTGCGGCGCAATGGCAAGCTTTGCGCGAGGCCCCAGGCCAGTTCCGGCACGAGGAACAGCCACAGCAGGGGCTGGCCCGTCACCAGCAAGGCCCACGCCATCCAGGTGGAAAACAGGTAGCGGGCCACCGCGTCGTAGCGGCCGAAGCGCGGCTGCGGATCGAGCATGCGCAGCACCGACCAGACCATCACCACGCTGCCCATCATGCTGCTGATGAGCAAATGCAAGGGTTCGAACACTGGCAGTGGCGCGCCGCCCAGGGCCAGGTTGAGGGCGTTCAAGTGCTCGCGCATGAGCAGGAACGTCCACGGCGTGACAAACGCGGCCGTCATAAGGACATCGTAAATGGCGCTGGCGCGCACCAGGCGGCGGAAAGCAACAACAGATAACATGGGAACTCCTGTGTATGGAAAGCGCCCATTCTCAAGGCTGGAGTACACTCCATGGTCAAGCATTTTATGAAGGAATATTTCCATGCAGATCGGCGAGATGGCGCAGGCGACGGGCTTGAGCCGCGATACCCTGCGCTTCTATGAAAAGCGGGGCTTGCTGCGCGCGCGGCGCGGCGCGAATGGCTACCGCGACTATCCGCCCGAGGCGGCGGACTGGCTGCGTTACCTGCGCACGGCGCAGCAGCTGGGTTTTACGCTGGCGGAAATCGAGGCCGACATGCCGCTGCTGGCCGGCGCAGGCGATCCGGCCATGGCGGACCTGCTGCGCGCGGCGCTGGCGCGCAAGCTGGCCGACATCGATGCGCGCATCGCCGGCTTGACGCAGCTGCGCGGCGAACTGGCGCGGCGGATGGAGCCACAGGCGGCCGCCTGTCCGTTGCGGGGGGATGCCGATGCAGCAACAGCCCCCTGAAAAACAAAAAACCGCCTGTGCAATGCAGCAGGCGGTCTGACGTGGGGCGGAGCCGGGATTACCTGGCGGCCTTGCGGCGGCGCAGGAAACCCATCAGGCCCAGGCCGGCCAGCAGCATGGCATAGGTTTCCGGTTCCGGCACGGCGGCCATCACGGAAACATTGTCGATCACGGCGCCCGAGTAATTGTCGAACGGCGTACCGGCCTTGGCGGCGCTGGCAAACGACAGGGTCGCCAGGCCGGTGGCAGCGGCCGTGAAGCTCAGCGTGTTGCTGTACAAGGTATTCGAGGCTGCAGCGGTCGAATAGAAATCCCCGGCCACGCCGCCGAAATTGACGCTCACGCCCTGGCCTGCCGGGCCGCCGGAATTGCGCGCCATGTCAAAGCTCAGGTTATATGTCTGGCCGGCAACGACACTGAAATTTTGCGACAGGAAACCCGGACCTGGCGTACCCAGCAAATCGATGCTGTAGCCATCGATGGCGTTATACGCATTGCGGATCAGGTCGACGGAACTGGCACCCACGGTCCAGCCCGTGATGCCCGACGAACCGCTGTTGACGACTTTAAAGCCGCTGTCGAAGGCGTAACCGGAAGCGACCGTTTCAAAATTGCCATTCGCGATCAGGTTGACGGGGCTGGCGCTGGCGCTGCCGGCGACGAACAGGGCGGCAACTGCGGCGATGGTGGCGATTTTCATGATCTGATTTCCTTACTTTGTTGACATTAAAGTTACCTTAAGTGAAATCATATCCCAGCCATGATGAAAATCAAAGAACTTTGCAAAAATATATTTAATGTAGACAATTTGCAACGTATCTTCCGGAGAGTAATGCCTCAATCAAGCTCCTGGCGCGCCACCAGGATACCGTCCGCATCGGCGTAGATCCAGTCGCCCGGATGCACGGCCACGCCGCTGATCTGCACGCGCACGTCGCGCTGGCCGGCGCCCGTCTTGTTGCTCTTGCGCGGGTGCGTGGCCAGGGCGCGCACGCCGATCTGGCAGACATTGATTTCCTCGCTGTCGCGGATGCAGCCATCGACGACGATGCCGGCCCAGCCGTTGCTTTCGGCCAGCACACCCAGCTGGCCGCCCACCAGCGCGCGGCGCAGGCTGCCGCCGCCATCGATCACCAGCACATGGCCGTGGCCCGGCGTTTCCAGGGTGCTGCGCACGAGCGCGTTGTCTTCGAACACGTGCAAGGTGGTGGCGGGGCCGCTGAAACGCACGCGCTGGCCAAAGGCGCGGTACACGGGCGGCAGCACGGCCAGGGTGCCATCATCCAGCATGGCTGCATAGTCGTCGCACAGGTCGGTGGTGGCAAAGGTCATGGGAGTTCCTTGAGTGGCAGATGGCAACGATTCTATGCCTTTTGCAGCGCCGCCGCGCGGGTTTTGCCGCCCACGCCCACGGCCGTGGCAATCGCCAGCGCCTGGAACACGCCGATGAAGACAAACAGCAGGGCCGGATGGTTGCCATCCATCAGCGCGCCAAAGAACAGGGGACCGACGGCCAGGCCGCTGTCGAGGCCCGAATACACGACGCCATACACGCGCCCGGTGGCATTCTTCGGCGCTGCCGCGCGTATCATCAGGTCGCGCGATGGCCCCGCCACGCCCGACATCAAGCCGATGGCGCCCATCAGCGCCACCGCGCCCCAGGCCGGCACGACGGCCATGGCCAGCAGCACGGCCAGCAGCGCGGCGGCGGAAAAGGCGATGGCGACGTTACGGTCCGGCTGCTTGCTGCGCGCGCCCACCACGCCGCCGGCCAGCATGCCCACGGCCGAGGCCAGCATATAGGCCGTGTAGGCACTGGTGGCCAGCGCCAGGCTCATGCCGTACAGCTTGACGAGGGCCACGCTGGCAAAGCTCTGGATGCCGCCCAGGGCGATGGCCGTAATGAAGAAGAAGGCAAAGCACATCCACACGGCTGGCAAACGCAGAAAGTCCAGCGTGCCTTCGCCGCCGGCCGCCTGGCCTGGCGCAGCCATTTTCACGGGCTCGGGGCGGATGGCGTGGCGGTTCAGGAACAGGATCAGCAGCACGCCAAACGGCAGCACGGCCGCGCATTGCAGCGCCACTCGCCAGTCATAATGGGTGGCAACATACGTCATGAACAGGGGCGCCAGGGCCCAGCCGATGTTGCCGCTGATGCCATGCACGGAAAAGCCGTAGGCCACGCGGGCCGCCGAGACGCGCTGGTTGAGGATCGTGTAGTCGGCTGGATGAAACACGCTGTTGCCCATACCGGCCAGCATGGCGCCCAGCATCAGCGCCGCATAGCTGTGCGCGGTCGACAGGGCCAGCGCCGACACGCCCAGCAAGAAGATGCCAGAAAACAACACGGCGCGGGCGCCAAAACGGTCGACGACAAAGCCGGCCAGCGCCTGCCCCACGCCCGAGATGATGAAGAACACCGTCATCAGCAGGCCCAGCTCCGCATACGACAGGTCGAATGCCGGTTTCAGCCAGACGAACAGGGCCGCGAGGATCAGATGGTAGAAGTGCGACACGCCATGCGCCAGCCCCACCAGGGCGATGACGCGCGCATCGTTGCGCAGAGTTGGCGGTGAGTGCGGTGGCAAGTCCATTGCCGAGTTAGTTGTTATCATGTCATACCCTGTCTTATACTGGTGAAGCTCAAGTGTATGCAAAATACCATCGTCTGTTTTCCGACAGAACGACATAATTTATCGAATTAAGGCCAAGCTGATGGGTGTACCTATCCTCCACCATACCCGCATGTGTCCGCCACGGGAAGCGCCCAGCGCGACCATCCCCGTGACGATGGTCGCGCGCGACCTGCAAACCGATGAATTTCTCTTGCCGCACAGCCATCCATGGGGTCAGGTGACCATGGCGCTCGAAGGCGTGCTGCGCATCACCGCCAACAACAGCAGCTGGGTGCTGCCGCCCATGCGCGCCATCTGGATCGCGCCCAACGTGGAGCATGCCGTCACGATACTGGAAAAAACCCGCTTGCGCCCCCTGTGCATCCATGCCGCGCGCGCGCCATTCGCGGGCCGCGACTGCAAGGTGCTGGAAGTGTCGAATCTGCTGCGCCAGCTGATCATGGCGCTGGAACAGCTGGATCCGGGCCAGGAACCGGCGCGCGAGGCGCTGCTGGCCGAGCTGATCCTTGATGAGTTGAAACGCTCGGCCACGCGCCCCATCCGCGTGCCCTTGCCCAGCGACAAGCGCCTGAAAACCCTGTGCGACAGCCTGATCGAGAAACCGGGTTCGCACCAGACCCTGGAACACTGGGCGCAGCAAGTCGGCGCCTCGGAGCGTACCCTGGCGCGGCTGTTCGAACGGGAATTGGGCATGAGTTTTGGCCAGTGGCGCCAGCAAGTGCGCCTGGCGCACGCGGCGCCCCTGATCGCGCGCGGCGTGCCGCTGTCGCAAGTGGCCGAAGAGCTGGGCTATGCCAGCCAGTCGGCCTTTTCCGCCATGTTCAAGAAGACCTTCGGCAGCTCGCCGTCAGCCTTCTTTGCCCAGGGCGACAGAATCTAGCCAACTGGAAAGCGCGCCGATACAGCGCTCAGGGCAAGGCGCAGCGCCGCAGGCAGTACGCTGGTACGGCAAGGCGATGCAACGCCGCCATGGGCGCTTTAGCGGTGCGCTCTTAAGCCATGAAGTCGAACAAGGAATTCTTGCCAGTATAGCCCGGCAAGGCCGAGTTCGTTCCCATCTGTTCCTGGGCCGAATATGCTTTCACCAGCGCCTGCGCCTGGGCCGTCAGCGCCTTGGCCAGCACGGCTTTCTTGTTGGTGAGCGTCGTGATGTCCTTGCCGACCGTCTGCACTTCCTTGCGTATGATGCTCGTTTCACCCGTCAGCTCGCCGATCTTGCTGGCGAACTGGTCCGCCACGCCCTTGCCGTTATTGGTGAACATCTTGCTGACGGCGTCCGGATCGGCCGCGATGGCGGCCTTCAGCTTTTTATCGTCCAGCACCAGCTCGCCGCTCTTGCCCAGGGTCACGCCGGCACTGCCCAGCACCGACGATGGCACACCCGTGCTGGCCGTGCGCAGCACCTGCTCCATCTGCGAACGCACCTGGCCCAGGGCCGTGTCGGACTTCAAATCGCCCTGCTGCAGACTCTGCAGCTTGCTGTTGAGTTCATTGTAGGCCGTGACGAAGCTGGCCACATTGCTGGCGATCTGGCTGCTGTCCTTGGCGATGACGAGGTCCGTCGTGCCTTTTTTCTTCAATTCGATGGTGGCGCCCTCGACGGCCGTCGTCAGGGTATTCGTGGCGCTCTTGATTTCCTTGCCGTCAACGGTCAGCAGCGCGTCCTGCGCGGCGGCCGTCTGCTGCATGCCCTTGCCGGCGCCGGGCGCATAGCTGAGCAAATTACTGACGGCCGCGTCGCCAGCCACGCTGATGCGCATGCTGCTGTCGGCGCCGCTCTTGCCGTTCAAGGCCAGCGAGTAGCCATCGGGGCCCTTGACCACGCTGGCGTCGATACCCTGCTGCTTGAGCGCGGCGGCGATGCCGTCGAGGCTATTGTTGCTGCTGTCAATCGTCAGCGAAATGATCTTGCCGCTGCCTGGCGTAAATTGCTTGCCGTCGGCCGAGCCCACTTCGATCTTCACCAGCGCGGGCGCGCCCGTGCCGATCGCCGCGCTCGAGGATTTCTGCGCGCCGCTGAGCAAAGTCTGTCCCTGCGCCAGTTGCTTGACGTTCAGTTCATGGCTGCCGCTGGCGGCCTTGTCGGTGGTGGTGGCGCTCAGCACATCCTTGCTGCTGGACGTGGCCGACGTGGCCAGGCCGCTGCCGGCCATGTTCTTGGCCACGGTCTGAAATTTCGCCAGCGCCGATTGCAGCTGGCCCAGGCCCGAGAACTTGGCCTGGTCGCGCGCCAGGCTGGCGTTGAGCTTGACGACGCCCGTGTTTTGCGACTGCATCTGGCGCTCCACCTTCGCATACACATCGGCCGAGATATTGCCCTGCGTCGTCTGCTGCGTATTGTTGGTGTAGGCCCTGCTGTTGATGGTCGAATTAAACATGGTAGGCGTTCCCGTCGGATGTAAGGTCATGGCGCACGGTTCAGGTCGTGACCGTGCTGCGCGAAAGACGGACGGCAGGCGCGCGTGACGCGGCAAGGCCCCTCTTCTGGTTGATAATTATGCAGTATTACTGGAATATCAAAACAGCGAACAGAACAGGTTTTTCCTGACTGCAAACCCATATGCACCATTTTAGCGCAGTTCACCTGCAGCACCCTCCCGGCTTGCCTCAGCGCATGAATTTCGAGATGGCGCTGCTGACGGCCATGTCCAACTGCAGGAAAGTGAGTCCCACCTTGAAACCTGCGCTGCTGAAAATGCAGTGCGAGACGGACACGCGCGCCTCGATGATGTGCGCTGCGCCATCGTAAAACAATTCGAACAGCACCTTGCCCTTCTTGCCTGTCGGCACCGGTTCCGCGATGACGGCCGCCATCCCGCCCGGCCCCACATCGAGGGTGCGCGCCGCCACGGGGCCCGCGCCATCCATTACCAACATCGCCTTGGCACGCAATATCTTGCGTGCGCCCTGCCTTTGCTCAACTGACACTGTATTCCGCTTCTCTATCAATTCATTGTCGATGCGGATTCATGGGGAGAATCCATCGGACAAATATTATAGTTCTAAACGGAAATTCTGTTTGACTTGTCTCAAGCTTGGCATTTAAACCATACCAACTTTTACTCGTGGTCGCGCAGCTTGTTGAACGCTTCGTCGATACGCTCGACGCCGATGACCTTGAGGCCTTCGATGACTTGCTTGGGCAAGTTCGACTTGGGCACCACGGCCAGGGTAAAGCCCAGCTTGGCCGCTTCGCGCAAGCGCTCCTGGCCCCGTGGTGCGGGGCGGATCTCACCGGCCAGCCCCACTTCGCCAAACACCACGAGTCCCCGTGGCAGCGGCTTGTTGCGCATCGACGAGTTAATCGCCAGCAACACGGCCAGGTCGGCCGCCGGTTCCGTAATTTTGACACCGCCGACGGCGTTGATAAACACATCCTGGTCGAAGGCGGCGATGCCCGCATGGCGGTGCGCCACGGCCAGCAGCATGGCCAGGCGATTCTGCTCCAGGCCGACGGACAGGCGGCGCGCGTTGGGCAAGTGGCTCGTGTCAACGAGGGCCTGGATTTCCACCAGCAGCGGGCGCGTGCCTTCCTGCGTCACCATCACACAGGAACCGGGCACCTGATTGTCGTGCTGCGACAGGAACAGGGCGGACGGGTTCGATACTCCCTTCAGGCCCTTTTCCGTCATGGCGAACACGCCCAGCTCATTGACGGCGCCGAAACGGTTCTTGATGGCGCGCACCAGGCGGAAGCTGGAGTGCGCGTCACCCTCGAAATACAGCACCGTGTCGACAATATGCTCGAGCACGCGGGGACCCGCCAGCGCGCCCTCTTTCGTCACGTGGCCGACCAGAATGATGGTCACGCCCGTCTGCTTGGCCGCGCGCGTCAGCTGGGCCGCGCATTCGCGCACTTGCGCCACGGAACCGGGAGCCGAGCTGAGCGCGTCCGAATACACGGTCTGGATCGAGTCGATGACCACCACTTCCGGCTTCAGGTCGTTCAAGGTGGCCAGGATCTTTTCCAGCTGGATCTCCGCCTGCAGTTTGAGTTCCTTGGCGTCGATGACGAGGCGCTTGGCGCGCAGGGCGATCTGCGCGCCCGATTCCTCGCCACTGACGTACAGCACGCGCTTGTGGTGCGACATGTTGGCCAGCGCCTGCAGCAGCAGGGTCGACTTGCCGATGCCGGGGTCGCCGCCGATCAGCACGACGCCGCCCGCCACCATGCCGCCGCCCAGCACGCGGTCGAATTCCTCGATGCCCGTGCCGAAGCGGGGCACGTCGATGGCGTCGATATCATCGAGCGACAGCACGGGCGCCGTCTGCGCCAGCGACATGTGCTGCGGATTCGAATAGCGGTTGTTGCCGCCCGTCTCGGGCAGGGTTTCCACCATGGTGTTCCACTGGTTGCACGAGGTGCATTGCCCCATCCATTTGTTGCTGATGGCGCCGCAATCGCTGCAGGTGTAGATGGTCTTGACTTTTGCCATGGTGTACTTTGCCCGGGTAAGGTGAAACTGCTGTCTATATATACAGTATATACAAACAGCGGGCCGCCGTCACTGTGTCGCTTCGACCACGGGCACACGCGGCGCCAGTGCGCACATCAGCTCGTAGCCGATGGTGCCGGCAGCCAGGGCCACCTCGTCGATCGGCATGCCCTGGCCCCACAAGGTCACGGCACTGCCAACTTTTGCGCCCGGCACGTGCGTCAGATCGACCATCAGCATGTCCATCGACACCCTGCCGATGAGGCCCGTGCGCACGCCGTCGACCAGCACGGGCGTGCCTTCGGGCGCGTGGCGCGGGTAGCCATCCGCATAGCCGCAGGCCACCACGCCCACCTTGATATTGCCGGCCGCTTCGTAGCGGCTGCCATAGCCCACCACTTCGCCGGCGGCAATATCCTGGATGCCGATAATGCGGCTGCGCAAGGTCATGGTGGGCAGCAAGCCGAATGCTTGCGCCGATGTGCCGCCGGGAGCGCCGCTAGGCGTGCCGCCGTACAGCATGATGCCGGGGCGCACCCAATCGCTGTCCAGGTGGTGCAGCAGCACGCCGGCCGAATTGCACAGGCTGCGCGGCAGCGGCGTGCCTATGCTGGCCGCGCCCGCCTCGAAACGCAGCATCTGCTGGGCCAAAGGCAAGCGCGTGGGCGCCGCCTCGTCCGCATTGGCGAAGTGCGTCATCAAGGTGATCGCGCCGATATGCGGGATGGCGCGCAGGCGCGCATACGCACCCGCCACGGCCTGCGGTGTGAAACCCAGGCGGTTCATGCCCGTATTCATTTTCAAGTGCACATCAATACTGTGCGGCAAGTGCGCCGCTGCCAGCATGGCGATCTGTTCTTCGCAATGCACGCTGCCGTTCAATCCATATTGCGCCATGACAGGCAAATCGCTGGCATCAAAAAACCCTTCCAGCAACAAGATGGGCTTGGTCCACCCCAGTTCGCGCAAGCGCACGGCATAATCGACCTCGACCAGCGCGAGTCCGTCAGCGTCAGAAAAGCCCCGCATGGCCCGTTCCAGGCCGTGGCCATAGGCGTTCGCCTTGACGACGGCCCACACCTTGGCGCCGCGGGCGCCGGCACGGGCGCGCGCCAGATTGTGTTGCATGGCATCGAGATGGATGGTGGCGATAAGGGGCCTGGGCATATGCGTCGTTCACGGCGGGTGGGAAAGCCGTATTTTACCGGATGGGCCGCAAGGGGGAGCCGCTAGCGGGAGCAGGATAGGCGCGCAGGACACCATGTACAAAATGCTCACATGTATGTGTATTTTTCTACGGCAGAAAAATTAAGCTTCGCTTAGACAAGACTATGCAAAGCAGCCCCGTCCAAACTTGGGGTTTGCCGTTTTTTCGTGGTATAAAGCAAGCCAGATATGATTTCAGGCATTCCAGAATGAATCGTGGTTTTTATACCATCATGGCGGCGCAGTTCTTTTCCTCGCTGGCAGATAACGCCCTCTTTTTTGTCGCCGTCGATTTATTGGTGTCCATGAAATCACCGGCGTGGATCACGCCGCTGCTTAAACTGTCATTCGTCCTGTTTTACGTGCTGTTGGCCGCTTTTGTCGGCGCCTTCGCGGATGCTCTGCCGAAAGGCAAGGTCATGTTCATCGCCAACATGGTCAAGATCTTCGGCTGCGCCCTCGTCTTCTTCCACGTACACCCGCTGCTGGCCTACGCCGTCGTCGGTTTTGGCGCGGCCGTGTACTCGCCCGCCAAGTACGGCATCCTGACGGAACTGCTGCCGCCGGAAAAGCTGGTGGCGGCGAATGGCTGGATCGAAGGCTTGACCGTCACCTCCATCATCCTCGGCACCGTCATGGGCGGCGCGCTCGTCAGCGGCCACGTGTCCGACATGCTGCTGTCCTTCGACTTCCCCCTGATCGACACGGGCATCACCAACAAGACGGAAGCGGCCCTGTGTGTGGTGGTCGGCATCTATGTGCTGGCAACCCTGGCCAACCTGAAGATTCCCGACACGGGCTGCGTGTATCCGCACCAGGAACGCAATCCTATCAAACTCATTACCGATTTTGCCAATTGCTATTCCATCCTGTGGAAAGACAAGCTGGGCCAGATCACGCTGGCCGTGACGACCCTGTTCTGGGGCGCTGGCGCCACCTTGCAACTGATCGTGCTGGAATGGGCCAAGCAATCGCTGAACATGCCCTTCGACAAGGCAACCAGCCTGGTGGGCGTGGTCGCCATCGGCGTGGCCGCCGGCGCCGTGCTGTCGGCACGTTTCATTCCACTGCGCAAATCGCTGACCGTCATTCCGCTGGGCATCGCCATGGGCGTGATCGTCATGATGATGACGCAAGTGCACTCCGTGTGGATCGCCTACCCGCTGCTGATACTGATCGGCGCCCTGTCCGGCTTCTTCGTCGTGCCCATGAACGCCCTGCTACAACACCGCGGCCACGTGCTGATGAGCGCCGGCCACTCCATCGCCGTGCAGAACTTCAATGAAAACCTGTCGATTCTGACCATGCTGGCCGTGTACTCGATCATGATCCGCCTGCACCTGCCGCTCAATATCATCATTACCCTGTTCGGCCTGTTCGTCGCCGGCACCATGTACATGATCATGCGCAAGCACAAGCTGAACCAGGCAGAGCACGACAATCTGTCCTTGATTGGCGAGCAAAAACATTAAGCAATGTGACGTCGGATTACGCGCTACGCGCTAATCCGACCTACATGACTTCGGCATTAGGCTCACGGTACATGGTTACGCAGGTAACGTGCCTGTCAGCCGCCGCGCGGCAGCCTGCTCCACCCAGTCATGTGGCACGACAAAACCGCGCGTGCACTCCACCTCCCAGCCTTCGATAGTATCCACCGTTGCCACCATTACGGGTTGCGCCAGATCAAACAACTGTGCGCGCAAGGCATCCACGTCCAGCACTTCCACGTCGCGCCCCTTGAATGGCGCCAGCCATTGCAGGCGCGGCAGCACGACATAGCGCCGCGCCGGCAATTGCGCCGGCGTGCACCAGAAGCCGTGTCCATGTTCCTGGGAAATGCCGTCCATGGCGGGCGTGGCGCCTGATGGATAGAACAGCCAGCCCTTGACCAGTGCCTGCGCCGCGCGCACAGGTTGCGCCAGCAGGCTTTGCGCGGCCGGATGACGAGACAAGGCCAGCTGCTTGTCGAGAATCTTGCGCATCTTCAAGCCCAAAGTATCGGCCAGGTTGGGGCCGATCAAGTGGTTGAAAATACCGGGATCGGGCGCGCCTTCCAGCAGGTAGAACTTGGTGGCGAATTCCCAGTGCAGCAACGCGTCACCCTGCACCCCATCACGCAGCAAAAAATCGAACTCGCCCACCGTGTCGTTGCGATTGACCTGCACTTGCAAGCCATGCGCTTGCAATAGTCCATGCTGCTCAAAATAAAAGGCCAGCAGCTTTTCAGCATACAGGCCCAGGCGGGAATAGAATTTCGGCCCCAGCGCCGCATCGAGCGGCGACGGATCATCCTGCAGCGCCCCCAGCCATGCCGCGACAAAGGGCGTGACGGGCGCGAGGCTGGCGATGCGCCCGCCCCAGTGGGGGCTGGCCGGGTCCAGCAAGTCGGGCGAGTCCAGCAGCCAGGCCAGCGCACGCACGCGGGGGTGCGTCAGATGCCCCCAGCGCTGCTCGAAGCGGACCTGAAACGTGCCGCCGGCCGCATCACTCACCGTGCGAATCGCCGTGGGCGCTTTTCGCCAGGCACAGGTCGGCCCAGGCGCGCGCCTTGGCCTTGCCCGTCTCGTCCTGCAGCAACATTTCCGGATGGAAGGTGGCCACGACCGAGGCATTGCCCAGCTGGCGTACGGTGCCGCGCACGGGTTTCTCGCCGGGATTGATGCCGGCGGCGGCCATCGAACCCAGGGTGACGATGGTGCGCGGCTGCAGCAGGGCCAGTTCGCGGTCAAAGTACGGGCGGCAAGCGGCCGATTCCGCTTCGGTGGGCAAGCGCTCCTGGCCCGCCTCATCGAGCGGACGGCATTTCAGCAAATGCGTGATGTACACGTCGCGCCCCGCATCGACTTCGATGGCTTTCAGCATATTGTCGAGCAACTTGCCCTGCTCGCCCGGCAAGGCGCGCCCTTCGCGTTCTTCCGTGCGCGAGGGACTGCTGGCCAGCATCAGCCAATCGCCCTGGCGATCGCCACGGCCCATGACGACGCCCTTGCGCGTCTTGCACAAGTCGCAGCGCGCGCACTTGGCGACGGCGGCCGTCAAGCCTTCCCAGTCGAGGGCGGCGATATCCGTATCGCTCAACTGTTTGGCAGGCGGCGGTGGCGGCGCATCGTCGAACCAGGCCGTGTCGTCGGGCGCGGCGGCGGGCACTGGCGTGGCGGCAACGGCGACGGGTACCTCAGCCTTCACCTCGGCGACCACTTCGGCAACGACCGCAGCGGCCACCTCGGCAACCACCTCAGTCACGGCTTGAGCGGCTTCGGCCATGGGAGCCGCCACGGCGACTTCCATCTCCATGGGAGCTTCGACGACATCAACGGCTTCGGCTGCGGCGCCCTGGCGCAAGTGCCACAGGGGACCGACGCCCATTTCATCGAGGAAAACAGCGCTGCGGCTCATAAGGTATAACGCATCACGATGGCGTCCTCACGTTGCGAGTTGCTGGCCGGATAGTATCCCTTGCGCCGGCCGATCTGTTCAAATCCATAGCGCTGGTAAATATCGAGCGCGCGCACGTTCGACGGGCGCACTTCCAGCAGCATCGATTCCATGCCCAGCTGGCGGGCGCAGGCGCAGGACTGATTCAACAGGAAGCGGCCCAGCCCCTGGCCCTGGATGGCGCCCTCGACGGCCACGTTGAGCAAGTGCGCTTCATCGACAACCAGCATCAGCAAAAAGTAGCCGAGCAAGGTGCCGTCCACGTCACGCAGCACCCAGGCAGGGTAGCCGCTCTTGAGGGAATCGACGAAATTGCCATGCGTCCAGGGATGCGGATACACGCGCTGCTCCAGCGCCAGCACCTCAAGCAGGTCCGCTTCGACCATGGGCTGATAGTCGAGGCGCAGCAAGTCCCAGCCTGCCGCGCTGCCATCCTGCGTCACTGCGTCCTTGCCCGCCTCCATCATTGTGCCGGCTCCGCGGCGGCCTTGGCCTGTTGCATCTCGTGCCGTTCCGCGCTCGTGTAGGCGATCTTGTTGCGCAAGTACAAAGGCTGCGCCTCGGCCGCCGTCACGAAATGTCCGGCGGCATAGGCGATGCGCGCTAGTTGCGCCACTTGCACGGCATGCGGCATGATGGCCGCGTCAGCAGTCGCAGCGCATGGCAGCACGGCCAGTGCTTCGGCATAGGCACTAAAGCCGTTGCCACAGCCGGCAACATCGCCTTGCGGCGCCACGCCAGCCGGCGCGCTCAGTGCCGGTGGCGAAACGAGCTGCAAGCCATCCTGGCAATCATATTGCGCCCAGTACACTTCGCCCATGCGGGCGTCAAGCACGGTCACGATGCGTTGCGCGCCATGCTGCTGGTGGCATGCCAGCGCCATGGCGTCGAGCGTGACAACGGGCACGACGGGCAGGCTGGCGCCATAGGCCAGGCCTTGCGCGATGCCGCAGGCCGTGCGCACGCCCGTAAACGAACCGGGACCGGAGCCGTAGGCGATGGCATCGACGTCGGCCAGGGTCACGCCCGCTTCAGCCAGCAATTCCTGCACCATCGGCAAGATGGACTGGGAATGGGTGCGCACGCCCGACGACGCGCGGGACAGGACGACATCGCCGCGCAGCAAGGCGCAGGAGGCGAGTTCGGACGAAGTTTCAATAGCAAGCAGGGTGGGAAGTAAGGTAGACATAGCGTATTTTACCTTGCCGCGCCATGGCGCGGCACTCCCCGCTGCGGCATGCCGTGGCAAGCCGGGCAACGATCAGGCCGGCGCGGCCCGATGCGGCTTGCACAGCGGGCCCGCGAGGACGGCTATAATGAAAGACGCAGCTTATTATTTGACCGGCATCCAGTCTGCCGCGCCAGTTAGTCGCTTAGCAACATCGTCTTTCCACTCTTGCCCTGGTCCGTTCCGTGAATCCACTTCTTGCTAAACTGCAACCATATCCATTTGAAAAGCTGCGCCAGCTGTTTGCCGGCGTGACGGTCAACCCCGAGTATGCGCCCATCAGCCTGGGCATGGGCGAACCCAAGCACCCGACGCCGGCGTTCATCGAACAGGCGCTGACCGACAATATCCATGGCCTGGCCAGCTATCCGACCACCATCGGCTCGGAAGCCTTGCGCACGGCCATCGCTGGTTGGCTCGAGCGCCGCTACGGCATCCCCAAGCTCAATCCTGCCACGCAAATCCTGCCCGTGAACGGTTCGCGCGAAGCGCTGTTTGCGCTGGCGCAAACGGTGATCGACCCGTCGGCCGGCTCGCTGGTGATCAGCCCGAACCCGTTTTACCAGATCTATGAAGGCGCGGCCTACCTGGCTGGTGCCGAGCCGTATTTCGTCAATTCTGACCCGGCGCGCAATTTCGGCTGCGACTACGACAGCGTACCGGCCAGCGTGTGGGAAAAGGTCAAACTGCTGTTCCTGTGTTCGCCCGGCAACCCGACCGGCGCCGTCTTGACCCTGACGGACTGGGAACACCTGTTCGCCCTGTCCGAGCGCTACGACTTCGTCATCGCCGCCGACGAGTGCTATTCCGAGATCTATCACGGCGACACGCCCCCGCTGGGCGCGCTGCAGGCGGCGCACATGCTGGGCCTGTCCACCATCGAGCGCCCGTATGCACGCCTGGTGGTGTTTTCCAGCCTGTCGAAGCGTTCGAACGTGCCGGGCATGCGCTCGGGCTTTGTTGCCGGCGACGCGGAAGTCCTGAAAAAATTCCTGCTTTACCGAACCTACCACGGCGGCGCCATGAGCCCTGCCGTGCAGGCGGCCTCCGTCGCGGCCTGGAACGACGAAACCCATGTCGAGGAAAATCGCGCCAAGTACCGCGCCAAGTTCGACGCCATCACGCCGCTGCTGCAATCGGTGATGGACGTGCAATTGCCGGACGCCGGCTTCTACCTGTGGGCCGACGTCAGCCGCACGGGACTGTCCGACACGCAATTCGCGCAACGCCTGTACGCCGAATATAATGTCACGGTATTGCCTGGCAGCTACCTGGCGCGCGACGCGCACGGCATCAATCCGGGCCGCAACCGCATCCGCATGGCCCTCGTGGCCGAAACGGCCGAAGGGCTGGAAGCAGCGTTGCGCATAGTAAAATTCTGCCAGCAGCTTTCCGCATCCGCATCAACCCCTACATAAACAAGACATCATCATGAGCCAACAACTGCAAACCATCATCGACCTGGCCTGGGAAAACCGCGCCGAGATCAATCCGGGCAACGGCACGGCCGAATTGCGCGACGCCGTCTCCCACGTCATCAATGGCCTGGACAACGGCAGCATCCGCGTGGCGGAAAAAACCTCGGGCGACTGGGTCGTCAACCAGTGGGTCAAGAAAGCCGTGCTGCTGTCGTTCCGCCTGGAAGACAACGTCGTCCTGCCATCCGATGGCACGATGCAGTTCTACGACAAGGTCCCGACCAAGTTCGCCAACTACACGAAGGAAGACTTCGCCAAGGGCGGTTTCCGCGTCGTGCCACCCGCCGTCGCCCGCCGCGGCAGCTTCATCGCCAAGAACGTCGTGCTGATGCCGTCCTACGTCAACATCGGCGCCTACGTCGATGAAGGCGCCATGGTCGACACCTGGGCCACCGTCGGTTCCTGCGCGCAAATCGGCAAGAACGTCCACCTGTCCGGCGGCGTCGGCATCGGCGGCGTGCTGGAACCGATGCAAGCGAACCCGACCATCATCGAAGACAACTGCTTCATCGGCGCCCGCTCGGAAATCGTCGAAGGCGTGATCGTCGAGGAAAACTCGGTCATCTCGATGGGCGTGTACATCGGCCAGTCGACCAAGATCTACGACCGCGCCACGGGCGAAGTGACCTACGGCCGCGTGCCAGCCGGTTCCGTCGTGGTCTCGGGCAACCTGCCTTCGGAAGACGGCAAGTACTCGCTGTACTGCGCCGTGATCGTCAAGCGCGTGGATGCGAAGACGCGCGCGAAAACCGGCATCAACGAACTCTTGCGCGGTATTTAATTACTGCGCCGTAAGGCGCACGTAGCACCGTGAATGTCCCGCTCCGGCGGGACATTTTCATTTCTGGCCAGCAACTTCAATCGTCGCGCAGCCATCCCCCATCCTGTCCTATACTGGATGGCATGAATACTCCTCCCGTCTTGATCGTCGGCGCCGGTCCTACCGGCCTCATGCTTGCCTTGCGCCTGGCGCGCCATGGCGTCGATTGCCGCATCATCGACAGGAATAGCGGTCCGGGCCAGGCGTCGCGGGCCATGGCCGTGCATGCGCGCACGCTGGAGTTTTACCAGCAGCTGGGCTTTGCCGACGAGCTGGTGCACCTGGGCATCAAGATCAATGCCATGCATATCCACGAAGGCGGCGAGGAGCTGGTGAAACTGGCGCTGGGCGAGATCGGCGAAGGGCTGAGCCCCTACCCTTTCGTCCTGAGCCTGCCCCAGGACGAGCATGAACGCTTCCTGATCAGCAAACTGGCGGCGGCCGGCGTGCACGTGGAATGGAACGTGGCGCTGGACCTGTGGACGCAGGACGATAGCGAAGTGCAAGCCATCCTGCTCAACAATGGCGAACGCCAATATTGCACGTTTAACTATATTTGCGGCTGCGACGGCGCCCGCAGCAAGGTGCGCGAGATCGCCGGCTTTGCGTTCTCCGGCGGCACCTACGACCACCTGTATTACGTGGCCGACGCGCAAGTGGCCGGCAAGAATACGGACTTGCACGCCCACCTGGGCGCGAACTCGTTTGCGCTGATGCTGCCCGTGCGCACCAGCGGCATGCAGCGCCTGATCGGCATCCTGCCCGACCGCCCCGATGGCGCGCCCGCGCCCGTCTTCGACGACGTGCGGGAGCAGGTGCAAGCCTTGCTGGGCATCGAGGTCGAACACGTGAACTGGTTTTCCACGTATAAGGTGCACCACCGGGTGGCCGGACAATTCCGCGAACGGCGCTGCTTCATCCTCGGCGACGCGGCCCACCTGCACAGCCCCGTGGGCGGCCAGGGCATGAACACGGGCCTGGGCGACGCCGTCAACCTGGCCTGGAAACTGGCGCAAAAACTGCGGGGACAAAGCAACGACGCCCTGCTCGACACCTATGAAAGCGAGCGCATCGTGTTTGCCCGCAAGCTCGTCGCCACCACCGACCGGGCCTTCCAGGCCATCGTCGCGCAAGGCATGGCCGGGCAATTCCTGCGCCGCTGGCTGGTGCCGCACGCGCTGCCCTTCCTCTCCGGCTTCGCGCGCGCGCGCCGGCTGCTGTTCCGGACCGTGTCGCAAATCCAGATCAGCTATGAAGACAGCGCCCTTTCCGCGGGCCATGCGGAATACCTGCGCGGCGGCGACCGCCTGCCGTGGTTCTCGGACGGCACGCAAGACAATTTCACGGCCTTGCGCAGCATGGATTGGCAATTGCACATCTATGGCGAAGCAGCGCCCGAGCTGCTCGACGAAGCGCGCGTGCTGAAACTGCCCGTGCATTGCTACACGTATAACGTGGCCGCCAAACTGGCCGGCCTGGGCCGCGACGCGGCCTATCTCGTGCGCCCCGACGGCCACATCGCGCTGGCCCTGCACCTGCAGGAAAGCGGCGCCCTGCGCGCCCTGGCCTTGCGACTTGGCCTGCATTTCGGTCCGGCCGAATCGGGCAAGGCGGCGCCACGGCCCGTGTAGGGCAAATCACTGGGGCGTGTTGCACTGCCGCATCGACTGCGCATCGACTGTATAATGGCGGCTACCATCGCATTTTTCCCTGGCGCAAGCGCCACGGTCAAGCGAACCGCATTCATTCCCCTTAGCCCTACCCATGACGACCATTACACTCTACGGTATCCCCAACTGCGATACCGTCAAAAAGGCCCGCACCTGGCTGGCCGCGCAACAACTCGATTTCACCTTCCACGACTTCAAGAAGCAGGGCCTGGAACGCGCCACCGTCGAGGCGTGGCTGCAGCAATTGCCGTGGGATGTGCTGGTCAACAAGAAAGGCACGACCTGGCGCGCCCTGTCCGACGAGCGCAAGGCGTCCACCGTCGATGCGGCCAGTGCCCTGGACTTGATGCTGGAAAACCCGTCCATCATCAAGCGCCCCGTGCTGGACAAGGATGGCCAGTTCAGCGTGGCGTTTTCCGATGCGCAGTACAAGACCCTTTTTTCGCTGTAACCATACTTAGTTGACCACCGGAACGATGTTGCCGGCACGACCTTACCCATGACCACCTCCAAAACCCTTGCCCTGACCGAAAAACTGATCGCCCTGTCCTCGGTCACGCCCGACGACAAGGGCTGCCAGCAGCACCTGATCGACCTCCTCACGCCGCTGGGCTTTGTCTGCGAAACGATACAGTCGAACGACGTCACCAATCTGTGGGCGCGCCGTGGCACGACATCTCCCGTCTTCGTCTTTGCCGGGCATACGGACGTGGTGCCGACCGGCCCCGTCGAGCAATGGCGTTCGCTGCCCTTCATTCCCACGCACCGCGACGGCAAGCTGTACGGCCGTGGCGCGGCCGACATGAAGACCTCGATCGCCGCCATGGTGATCGCCTGCGAGGAATTCATCGCCGCCACACCCGGGCACACGGGCTCGATCGCCTTTTTGATCACCAGCGACGAGGAAGGCCCGGCCACGGATGGCACCGTCATCGTCTGCGAGCAATTGAAGGCACGCGGCGAGCAGATCGACTATTGCCTGGTGGGCGAGCCGACCTCGAGCGCGCAGCTGGGCGACATGATCAAGAACGGCCGCCGCGGTTCGCTGTCGGGCCGGCTGACGATCAAGGGCGTGCAAGGCCATATCGCCTACCCGCACCTGGCAAAAAACCCGATTCACGAAGCGGCGCAGGCGCTAGCCGACCTGGTCGAGGAAAAATGGGATGCCGGCAACGAGTACTATTTGCCGACCTCGTGGCAAATGTCCAACATCAACGCGGGCACGGGCGCCAATAACGTGATTCCCGGCGACATGGTGATCGATTTCAATTTCCGCTTTTCCACGGCCAGCACGGCGGAAAACCTGCAGGAACGGGTCCACGCCATCCTCGACAAGCATGATTTGCAATACGATTTGCAGTGGACCCTGAGCGGCCTGCCCTTCCTCACGCCGCGCGGCACCCTTTCCGATGCGCTGTCCGCCGCCATCCTGGAAGAAACGGGCCTCGCGACGGAGCTGTCGACCACGGGCGGCACCTCGGATGGCCGGTTTATCGCGCAAATCTGCCCCCAAGTGATAGAATTCGGGCCGCCCAATGCCAGTATTCACAAGATCGACGAGCACATCGAACTGCGCCACATCGATCCTCTGAAGAATATTTACCGGCGCACGCTGGAGCATTTGCTGCCCGTCTGAACCAGAATACCGAGGCCCGTCACGGCGGGCCAGAACACCGTCTTTTCGAGAATGCCATGACCCCGAACCCGTTTTCCACGCCACGCGACCTGCTGCGCTACGCCGTTACCCGTTTCAATACCGCCAAGCTGTTTTTCGGCCACGGCAGCGCCGAAGCGTTCGACGAAGCGGCCTATCTGATCCTGCACACCTTGAAGTTGCCGCTCGACAAGCTCGAACCCTTCCTCGACGCCAAGCTGCTGCCGTCGGAAGTGGCCAGCGTGATGAGCGTCATCGACCGCCGCAGCATCGACCGCGTGCCGGCCGCCTACATCACCAAGGAAGGCTGGCTGGGCACGTATAACTTCTACGTTGACGAGCGCGTGATCGTGCCCCGTTCCTTCATCGCCGAACTGATCCCTGAATACTTCTCGCCATGGGTGGCGGAACCGGAAGCCGTGGAAAACATCCTGGAACTGTGCACCGGCTCGGGCTGCCTGTCTATCATGATGGCCGATGCCTTCCCGAACGCCGCAGTCGACGCCGTGGACATTTCCGCCGACGCGCTGGCCGTGGCCAAGCGCAACGTCGACACCTACAAATTGCAGGACCGCGTCACCCTGATCGAATCGGACCTGTACGCGAACGTGCCGGCCAAGAAATATGATTTGATCATCAGCAATCCGCCATACGTGAATTCCGCCTCGATGGGCGCCCTGCCCCAGGAATACCTGGCTGAACCGCAAATCGCCCTCGACGGCGGCAGCGACGGCATGGACCTGGTGCGCAAGATCATCGCCGGCGCGGCCGAGCGCCTGACGGACGACGGCATCCTGATGATTGAAATCGGCAACGAACGCGCCTACGCGGAAGCGGCCTTCGGCGAGCTGGGCCTGACCTGGCTGACGACGAGCGCCGGCGACGACATGGTCTTCCTGCTGACGGCCGAGCAGTTGAAGCTGGGTTAATGGAATTGGTAGGTCGGATTAGCGTAGCGTAATCCGACATGCCTGCGCGGCACCCGTCGGATTACGTCCTTCGGACTAATCCGACCTACACGATGTTTTTACGGCGAGGGTCAAAGCCCAGCCTTTACAAAGAAAAAAATGATACGTTTCCTACAAGTAAGCCTGATGCGCGGCATCAAACCGTTGCTCGAACAAGTCGATGTCACCCTCAATCCGGGCGACAAGATCGGCCTGATCGGCGCCAATGGCGCGGGCAAATCGAGCCTGTTCGCCATGATGCGTGGCGAATTGCACCCTGACCAGGGCGAGATCGATTTCCCGGCCAAGTGGCGCGTGGCTTACGTGGCGCAGGAAACGCCGCCGCTGGACCGTGCCGCGCTCGATTATGCAATCGACGGCGACGTCACCCTGCGCAAACTGGAAGCGGAACTGGCGCGCCTGGAATCGGAGCCTGCCACGTCGGAAAACGGTATCGCCATCGGCGAAATCTACAGCGCCATGGCCGATGCCGACGCGTATACCGTGCAGTCGCGCGGCGAGCAATTGCTGCTGGGCCTGGGCTTCACCCTGGACCAGATGCAGCAACCGGTGGCCAGTTTCTCCGGCGGCTGGCGCATGCGTTTGAACCTGGCGCAAGCGCTGATGTGCCCATCCGACCTGCTGCTGCTCGATGAACCGACCAACCATTTGGATCTGGACGCCATCATCTGGCTGGAAGACTGGCTCAAGCGCTACGCCGGCACCCTGCTGATCATTTCCCATGACCGCGACTTCCTCGATGAAGTCGTCAACGTGGTCGTGCATATCGACGAACGCAAGCTGAAGCGCTATTCGGGCAACTACTCGAGCTTCGAGCGCCAACGCGCGGCGCAGATGATCCTGGCCGCCGGCGCGCTGGAAAAGCAGCAGCGCAAGCGTGCCCATCTGGAATCGTTCGTGAACCGCTTCAAGGCGCAAGCCTCGAAGGCCCGCCAGGCGCAAAGCCGCATGAAGGCGCTGGCGAAGATGGAAGAGCTGGCGCCATTGCGCGCCGCCGCCGAATTCTCGTTCGAATTCCGCGAGCCGCTGTCGGCACCAAATCCGCTGCTGGTGATGGAAGACGTCGATGCGGGCTACAAGATCGAGAACGAAGCGACGGGCGAAATCACTCATAAAACCATCGTCAACGGCATCAAGTTTTCGCTGCAGATCGGCCAGCGCATCGGCCTGCTGGGCCAGAACGGCGCCGGCAAGTCGACCCTGATCAAGACCATCGCCGGCGAACTGATGCCGCTGACGGGCGACGCCACCATGGGCAAGGGCCTCAACATCGGCTACTTCGCCCAGCACCAGGTGGAAATGCTGCGCCACGACGAATCGCCGCTGTGGCATCTGGCGAAGATCGCCCCGACCGTGCGCGAGCAGGAACTGCGCAACTTCCTGGGCGGCTTCAACTTCCCCGGCAACATGGTCACCGCGTCGATCGCACCGTTCTCGGGCGGTGAAAAAGCCCGCCTGGCGCTGGCCCTGATCGTCTGGCAGCGTCCTAACCTGCTGCTGCTCGATGAACCGACCAACCATCTGGATCTGGAAACGCGCGAAGCGCTGACGGAAGCGCTGGCCCAGTTTGAAGGCACCCTGGTCGTCGTTTCCCATGATCGCCACTTGCTGCGCGCCACCACGGACGAATTCATCATCGTTGCCGACGGCAAGCTGCAACCGTTCGACGGCGACCTGGACGACTACAAGGATTGGCTGTTCAAGACCAAGCTGGGCAAGGGCACGGACGTGCTGCCGGCCGCCGGCAAGGCCAACAAGACTGACTTCCCCGTGACGTCTTCCGTCCCTGCGCCGGTAGCCGCCGCCCCTGCCGCGCCCGTGCGCGACAAGCGCAAGGAAGCGGAAGACCGCCAGAAGGCCGCCGCCCTGCGCAAACCGATCGAAAACAAGATCAAGCGCCAGGAAGAGCAGATCGCCAAGCGCAATGCGCAAAAGGCGGAAACCGACGCCAAGCTGGGCGAGCCGACCATCTATGACGCGGCCAACAAGGCCAAGCTCAAGCAATTGCTGGCCGACCAGACCTTCTTCACCAAGGACCTGGCGCAGCTGGAAGCGGAATGGCTGGACTTGCAGGATCAGTTAGAGAAACTGGGCTAACGCAAAACACAAAGACGACTCCCGGGTCGTCTTTTTTTATGCCGCCTGCATGGGACTGGGGCTGCGGATCGCCATCAGGCGGTCGATGTCGACGAGGATCAATCGGCGCCCCGCCACCGTGCCCAGGCCCAGCAGGTAATCGGCTTCCGCCTCGCCCAGGCCGGGCACGGCGGCGATGTCGCTGGCGGCCAGGCTGACGATATCGGTGACGCCATCGACCACCATGCCCATCACGCCATTGCTCAGCTGCAAAATGATCACGTCGGTGGCCGGGTCGGGCGCGCCGTGGGCGCTGCCAAACGCGGCGCGCATGTCGACGATGGGGATGATTACGCCGCGCGAAACGGCCACGCTGTGCAGCACTTCCCCTTCCGAGGAAAAACGGTCGAGTTCCTTCAGGGGGCGCAATTCCCGCACGCAACGGTAATCGAGGCCGTATTCCAGGCCGCCCAGCCGGAAGCTCAAGTACTGCGTCAGGTATTGGGTCGTTGCGGCGCCAGGCGTGGTCGTGGGCTGCATGGTGTTCCTTTCATCCGGTAGGCGCTGCCAGGATGCGCAGTGGCGCAACGTTGGCCCCATGCTAACCAGCATCGCCGCAGGCGACGTTGAGAAACATCAACTTTCCCGGAAGGCAGCCTGGCCTCAGCGCCCGGCCTTGCGCCGGCGCAGCCATCTTCCCTTACAATACCCCCATCATCCCCCAACAGGCAGGCCATGCAACACCTCGTCAACCCCGCTGAAGTTGAATTTTCCGCCATCCGCGCCCAGGGCCCGGGCGGGCAGAACGTCAACAAGGTGTCCAGCGCCATCCATTTGCGCTTCCCCATCGCCGCCTCGTCGCTGCCGGAAGCGTACAAGGAACGGCTGCTGGCCCTGCGCGACAGCCGCATCAGCAAGGATGGCGTGCTGGTGCTCAAGGCGCAGCAGTCGCGCAGCCAGGAACAGAACAAGGAAGAAGCCTTGCGGCGCTTGCAGGAAATCATCGACAGCGTGACCTTCCTGCCCGCCGTGCGCCGCGCCACCAAGCCCACGCGCAGCTCGCAGCGGCGCCGTCTCGACAGCAAGAGCACGCACAGCGTCCTCAAACAATCTCGCGGCAAGGTTATCGACTGATCAGAGTGGCGGCTGGTAGGTCCAGTCCAGGCTGCCTGTGCTATCCGCGAACACGGGCTGCGTGGCCGGCGTGGCGCTGCGCAGCAAGGCCTTGATTTCCTTCGGCGGCCGGTCGTAGACCTTGGCCGGTCCGGGCGGCACGACGAGGGCGCGCACCGTCGTCTCGCCATCAATCAGGCTCAGGGTGCAGCGCGACTGGCCCGCCGTTGCCTGCCGCTCCTGGCGCAATTGTTCCACCAGCGCCAGCATCTGCGCGTGCAGGATTTCCGACTGTTTTACCTCCACGCGCAGCCGCGCCACCTCTTTCAGGACGGGAGCGATGCGCGCGGCCAGCTTGTCGTACTGTACCTGCTGCGTTGCTTGCAGTTGCAATTCGCCACGCCGCAGCTGGCCCGCCAGGGTCAGGTAGTTGCGTACCTCGGGCAATTGCGCGATGGCATCGATTTCCTGCTGGCGCTTGTGCTGCACCTGCAGGAATTGCGCCGCCTTCGCCAGGCTCTCGGCGATCTTTTGTTCCAGCGCACTCAAGTCGGGCACCAGCGGGAACAGCAGCATCTCCACCTGCTTGCGGGGACCAGCGCTGCCGATGCGGATGGTGCGCGCCGCCACGGCGCAGCCTTCGGCCAGTTCGATGACGACCTCGTCGGCGATGATCTCGCAATTGCTGGCGCTGTCGATCACCACGCGCGTGCCGGCAATGACGCAGCTTTCCGCCCGCTTCACATGCACTTCGCCGCTCAGCGCCTGCAGCACGGAGCCGGAAGCGACGCCCTCGACGCGCACGTCGCCATGCTCGTTAAAGGCCGTGCCGCCCACCAGGTTGCGCTGTAGCCATATTAATCCGCCATGCGAGTGCAAGTGGCCGTAGACGTCGCCATGGATGGTGATGTCGCTGCCGTCGAGCTGGCGCTGCTCCTGCACTTCGCCATACTCCTCGTAGGCGGCGCTCAGCTTCAGATTGCCCGTCGTACGGCTGCTGACGCCTTCGCGGCTGACGATCTTGTTTTCGATGGACATCTTGCCGTGCTCATCGACATTCACATAGCCATCTTGCGTGGCCACGACGAAATCGCCATCGCTGAAATGCTCGACCGCCGTGCCTGGCCCCGCCACGGTGGCCAGGTCCAGTTCCAGCGGCACGGGCGGTGGCAGCGCCTTGCCGGCCAGGTCGTAGCCAGGCAAGCCGGGCGTGCCCGGCAGCAGACGCAGCAGGCGCGCGTGTTTTTTCACTTGCGGAAAGCGGTTCTTGAAGCTGAGCAAATCCAGGCGGCCATCGGAGCGTTCGCGCGGCGCATCGTCGCGGTGGATGCCTTGCGATACTTCGACCAGCTGGGCGTCGCGCCCCGGCTGTGGCGGCAGCACCCGCGCCACCGTGATGCGCTCGGCCTTGCCGCTGGCGAGCATTGCGCGCACGGCCGCGCTATCGATGCCGTAGTGCACGCCCTTGCACCACAGGTCGGCTACCAGCTCGTCGAATTCGCGGCGCGCCGGCACCTGGCCGTCCGCGTCCGCAGGCAAGGCTTCAAAGTAAAATTCGGCGCTGTCGCCACGGATCTTGATTTGTTTGTACAGCGCGCGGCGCGCGGGCGGGAATGGCGCCACGCGCACGGCGATGCGCAGCAGGGCATCGCCTTTGGGCGCGGCGCGGGGAGTGGGGGCATGGAACAGGGTCAGCAGGAACAACCCGTAATCGAGGCCGGCCAGCAGCTGGCCCGACTGGAACAGCTGCTCGACGGCGGTGCGCAGCTGCGCCGGCGCCAGGGACAGGTCAAGGAACACGCCCTCGTCGCGCTGGACCAGGCCGTGCGGCAAGCCGCCTGCGGGGACCGCATCCGGAACGGGTGTGTCGTCGTCGCTCACGCCTTGCCTCCCCCAGCAGCCATTTCAAAGAATTGCCTCCGTGCACTAGAACAATATCACGGGGCGGGGCCGTGTGCCTGACTGAGCAACAATGCATGCGGCCAGATGCAAACAGGGCCATGTCTTGCGAGATGGCCCTGTCGGAGGGGGAATGGCTGCCTAGCGGCGCGGGGGATTCGAGTAAATGTCCTGCCCCACTTCGTTGATCTGGCGGCGCAGGTCGCGCCGTTCGTCGGGCGTCATGCGGCCCGTGCGGCGCGAGGCGTCGGCGCCTTCGTTGGCGCGGCGCTGCTCTTCTGCGCGCGTGTCGAAACTGCGTGCGTCACGCTGTTCGCGCAGTCGCGTATCATTGCTGTTGCTGCGCTGTACCTGTTCATACCGCTGGGCCTGCATTTGCTGCTGGTCGTCACGGCGTGGCGGCGGCTGGTTTTGCGCTGCCGCCAGGCTGGCGGCAAACACGGAACAAACGGCAAATGCGGACAGCACGGTCGTACGTGCAGCAATAGCTGCGCTGGGAGCGGCGTGAATTTTTTTAGTAAAGATATTCATTGAGTTCCTCTTCCGCGATGCCGTATAAACTAAAGCTGATTTCCACTGTGGCCCCAGTGTATGATGCTTTACACGGTGCAGTAAGAGTAATTGGGTAAAGTTTGTAACACTTTGTAATGGGTCGCCACAGCCCCTTGCCGACGCCGCGCGAGGCGTTACTATAGCAACTAATATAAGATAACACGACACCCTAAATGACCACAACCTCCACTTCCGGCAGCAATACAACAACGCAATCGATCCACGGCCACCAGGCAAAAATCATGGTAGTCGATGACGATGTGCGCCTGCGCGACCTGCTGCGGCGCTACCTGACCGAACAGGGCTTCAATGTCTTCACGGCAGAGAGCGCGACGGCCATGAACAAACTGTGGCTGCGCGAACGCTACGACCTGCTGGTGCTCGACCTGATGCTGCCGGGCGAAGACGGCCTGTCGATCTGCCGCCGCCTGCGCGGCGCGGGCGACCAGACGCCGATCATCATGCTGACGGCCAAGGGCGAGGACGTGGACCGCATCGTGGGCCTGGAAATGGGTGCCGACGATTACCTGCCGAAACCATTCAATCCGCGTGAACTGGTGGCCCGCATCGGCGCCGTGCTGCGCCGCAAGGGTCCCGATGAAATCCCGGGTGCACCGTCGGAAACGCCGCAAACCTTCGAATTCGGCGACTTCGTGCTGGACCTGGGCACGCGTACCCTGAAAAAGAATGGCGAAACAGTGCCGCTGACAACCGGTGAATTTTCTGTGCTGAAAGTGTTTGCCCGCCATGCGCGCCAGCCGCTGTCGCGCGAGAAACTCATGGAACTGGCGCGCGGCCGCGAATACGAAGTGTTCGACCGCAGCCTGGACGTGCAAATCTCGCGCCTGCGCAAACTCATCGAACCTGATCCGTCGAGCCCGCTGTTCATCCAGACCGTGTGGGGCTTAGGTTACGTCTTCATCCCGGACGGACAGCCGCGCTGATCGCAGGCGAGGCATGATGAAGCTTTTTCCCGATATCAGCCTGGCGCGGCTGAAAAGCGGCTTGTTCTGGCGCACCTTTTTGCTGCTCGGCACCTTGACCACGGTCAGCATGATCGCCTGGTTCAGCATGATTTCCTTCATCCAGCGCGAGCCGCAGGCGCAGCAGATTTCCGCCCAGATCATTTCCGTCGTCACCATCACGCATGCGGCACTGACGCACTCGGCTCCCGAGCTGCGGCGCGAGCTGCTGTTCGATCTCGTCAGCAATGAAGGCATCCGCATCTTCTCGCTGGAAGAGGACGACCGCATCGAGCCGCCGCCCGACAATTACCTGATGCCCGACATCGAGGCATTGGTGAAGGCCAAGCTGGGCAAGGACACGCGCTTTTCCGCGCGCGTCAACGGCGTGGCCGGCTTCTGGGTCAGCTTCAAGATCGACGACGACGAGTACTGGCTGATGCTGGACCGGGAGCGCCTACGCGGCTTGACGGGCTTCCAGTGGCTGGGCTGGGCCAGCCTGGTGTCGCTGCTGTCCCTGCTGGGCGCGGCCATCATTTCCAGCCTGATCAATCTGCCGCTGTCGCGTTTGACGGCGGCCGCGCGCGACATCGCCAAGGGCAAGCAGCCGGCGCCGCTGCCGGAAAAGGGCCCGATCGAAATCATCGAGGCGAACCGCAGCTTCAACCAGATGGTCGATGATCTGAAACAGGTGGAATCGGACCGCGCCGTGATTTTGGCCGGCATTTCGCACGACTTGCGCACGCCGCTGGCGCGCATGCAGCTGGAAGTGGAAATGGCGAACCTGTCGGACGAGGCGCGCGAAGGCATCCAGTCCGATATCGGGCAGATGGACGCCATCATCGGCCAGTTCCTCGACTATGCCAAGCCGACGGAAGCGTCGAGCTTTACGGACGTCGACCTCAGTGGCCTGCTCAGCGACATGACGCGCGAAGCCATGCGCCTGCCGGATGTGAAGATCAACGCCAGCATCGCCGACGGCGCGCATGCGATGGGCAACCCCACCGACCTGCGCCGCGTGCTGAACAACCTGATCGAGAATGCGCGCCGCTATGGCAAGACGCCGGGCAGCGACGTGACGGAAATCGACATCGCCTGCCAGGTGCGCACCAGCCACGGCGCGAAAAAGGTCATCATCGAAGTGCAAGACCACGGCACGGGCGTGCCGGCAGAAAAGATCGAGCAACTGATGAAGCCGTTCACCCGCCTCGACACGGCGCGCGGGCAGGCAAACGGCGCCGGCCTGGGCCTGGCCATCGTCGACCGCGTGCTGCTGCGCCATGGCGCCGAATTGCAAGTGCGCAACCGCGAAGGCGGCGGCCTGGCGTTTCAGATCAGCTTGCCAGCGGCGTAGGTCGGATCAGCGAGGCCTTGCCTCGCATAATCCGACAACATTGTTGGCTGTTCCTGTCGGATTACGCGCCAGGCGCTAATCCGACCTACGCTACCGGCTCCGGCGTTTCCGCCGCCCGACAACGGTCAAGCGGACGCCTGCTCCTGCGCCAGCAATTTATTCATCAGCAATTCCGTCGCCCCGTAGCCGTACAGGGAATCGCTCTCCATGCCCGGCGTATCGAAGGGGATCGATTCCTCGCGGTTCAGCTTGGCAGGGTCCGCGTCCGCATAGCTGGCGCGCCAGGCGCGCTGCAAGGATTCATTGCGGCGGATAAAGGCCGGCATGGGCCAGGCGTCGCGCTCCCAGTGGAGGCTGTCACCCAGCAGGGGCCAGCGCTCGTTGAGCAGGGCCATGTCGCCCGTGCGCAGGCGGCGTACGGCCTGTTCCGGCCGCAAGCCTTCCAGCTCATCGAGCGTCGGCAAGCTGTCGCGCTTCGGCCCGAACATATACGCCAGCATGATGCGCCCGGCAGGCGCCCTGCGCGCCACCACGCCGACGGCATAGCCGCCGCCCGGCAAGGGCACGGCAAACCAGCTGCCTTCTCGGTATGGTAATGATCTCATTTCTTGAAGCCCCCTGGAATACACCGGACAGCCGCTGCTATCCGACGTTAAATTTAATTAGGGGCACAGTCTACGCGAAACGATGCAAAAGTGGCGCATGGTACGCCACAGTAACAAACCAATAGTTACAATATTTTCTCGTCATAGTGATACTGGGCAACAATCGGTCCCGCCTTGAACAGCGCTTCCTTCATGGCCGCGTCCAGGCGCGCATCGCGGCGGCGCATCCATTCGAGCAGCATGGCCGCTTCCTTGCGGCTGGTGTCGCCCGCATGCGCGAGCACGCGGCGCAGTTCCGGGTCCGTGCACGCCTCGAAACGCTGGCTGTTCAAGTCCAGTGCCTGCAGCGCGGCGATGGTGGCGCCGATGGCGCGGTGCATGTCGAGCGCGGTGGCCGGCAAGCCGGATTCTTCCAGTGGGACGTTGGTCATGCGCATTCCTTTTCGCGTGGTGGTGACATCGGCTGCATTCTCCACCGCGCGGGCGAAAAGCTCAAGCGTCCACGACACGTTTCCACCCGTTCGGCCATAATCATGGCTCAGCAACAGCCTAAACCCCAGCGGCAGGAGCCCCATGTTCAATTTCGACTTTTACAATCCGACGCAAATCCTCTTCGGCCAGGGCCAGATCGCCGCCATCACGGCGCTGATCCCGCCGCATGCCAGAGTGCTCATGACGTATGGCGGCGGCAGCATCAAGCAGAACGGCGTCTACGATGAAGTCAAGGCGGCGCTGGCCGGCCATACCTTGCTGGAATTTGCCGGCATCGAACCCAATCCCAGCTATGAAACCCTGATGCAGGCCGTGGCCATGGTGAAAAGCGAGCGCATCGATTTCCTGCTGGCCGTCGGCGGCGGTTCCGTGGTCGATGGCACCAAATTCATCGCCGCGGCCGCCCTGCATGAAGGCGAGGCGTGGGACATCCTGGCGAAAGGCGGCAAGATCGTCGAGGCCGCCCTGCCCTTCGGCACGGTATTGACGTTACCGGCCACGGGTTCCGAAATGAATGGCTCGGCCGTGATCACGCGCAAGGCCACGCAGGAAAAGCGCTCGTTCATGAGCCGCAAGGTGTATCCGAAATTCTCCGTGCTGGACCCGTCGAAAACGTTCACCTTGCCGCTACGCCAGGTGGGCAATGGCGTCGTCGATGCGTTTGCGCATGTCATGGAACAGTATTTGACCTACCCTGTGAACGCGTCCGTGCAAGACCGCTTCGCCGAAGGCATTTTATTGACCTTGATCGAGGAAGGCCCGAAAGCCCTGTCGCACCCGGACGACTACGACGTGCGCGCCAACGTGATGTGGAGCGCCACCCTGGCCTTGAACGGCCTGATCGGCGTGGGCGTGCCGCAGGACTGGTCCACGCACGCCATCGGCCACGAATTGACGGCATTGTACGAGCTCGACCATGCGCAAACCCTGGCCATCATCCTGCCCAGCATGCTGCGCGTGCGCAAGCAGGCCAAGCGCGCCAAGCTGCTGCAATACGCGGCCCGCGTGTGGGGACTCGACGGCGGCGACGAGGATGGCCGCATCGAGGCCGCCATCGCGCGCACGGAATTCTTCTTCCGCCACATGGGCGTCAAGACGCGCCTGGCCGACTACGGCCTGAACCACGCCAGCGTGGATGCCGTCGTGTCCGCCCTGGAAGCGCACGGCATGACGGCGCTGGGCGAGCAGCGCGAAGTGACGCCCGCCGTCAGCCGCAAGGTGCTGGAACTGAGTCTGTAGCGCAGTTTGCAAATTCCAGCCACACTGTTGTAAAACGGTCAGCCAGGGGGACAGCTGGCCGTGGTTCATGCTAAGCTGTCAACCGCTAGGGGTCCTGGAGTCGTTATCCGGGTGAGAGATACCCTTCGTACCTGATCTGGATAATGCCAGCGAAGGAAAGCGCAAAGTACCTCCCTCCTTTGATAGCTCCTGCGTTGGCGCCAGCCGAACAAGCAGCCTGCCGTGCTCTTTACAGAGACGGCTTGAACCACGAGCAATCTATGTCCACACCGAATTTATCTGCGCATTTTTCCCGTCCTGTACTGACCCTGGCCATCCTGCACGCGTTTGCCGCGCCTGCCTTTGCTGCGAACGACACCGCCGAAGCCACCGATCCGCAGGCCCAAAACATGGCCGAAGTCGTCGTCACGGCCAGCAAGGCGCCGGCCGCCAAGCGCGCCTCCGTGGGCGGCTTTACCGACGCGCCGCTGCTGCAGACACCGGCGTCCGTCACCGTCATTTCGCAAAAAGACATGCAGGACTTGCAGATCCGCAATCTCAGCGATGCCGTCAAGCTCGACGCCAGCATCAACGAATCGTACAACGCCGTCGGCTACGCAGAACAGTTCACCATCCGCGGCTTCAAGCTCGACACGAACTCCAGCTACCGCAAGGATGGCGTGGCCATTCCTGGCGACACGCAAATTCCGCTGGAAAACAAGGAACGCATCGAAGTATTAAAAGGCCTGGCCGGCTTGCAGGCAGGCGTGGCCGCGCCTGGCGGCGTGATCGACTTCATCGTCAAGCGCCCCACCGCCGCACCGCTGCGCAGCGTCACCGTGGAAGCGCGCGAACGGGGCACCGTGTATGGCGCCGTCGACCTGGGCGGACGCCTGGAAGACACGCGCTTCGGTTACCGCGTCAACGTGGCAGCCGAGCGCCTGCGTTCCTACATCAAGGGCGCGGACGGCAACCGTCGGTTCATTTCCGGCGCCTTCGACTGGCAGATTTCCCCGCAAGCGCTGCTGCAGCTCGACGCCGACTACCAGGACAAGGCGCAGGTCACGGCGCCCGGCTTCCAGCTGCTGAGCAACGGCAGCCTGCCGGCCAACGTCAGCGCCGACACCATGCTCAACAAGCAGCCGTGGACGCATCCGGTGGAAACCGTCACCAGCAACCTCGGCCTGCGCTTCCAGTACGCCTTCAATGATGACTGGCACGCCACCCTGTCCGCCAACCAGCACTCGTTCAAGCGCGACGACTACACGGCGTATCCGTATGGCTGCAGCCCGGAAAGCTGGGCGCCCGTCTTCTGCAGCAATGGCGATTTCTCCGTATGGGACTTCCGCAGCCTGGGCGAAACGAAAAAGCCGCTGAGCGCGCAAGCCATGATCCAGGGCAAGTTCGCCACCGGCAGCCTGCGCCACGAATTCACTGCCGGCGTGTCGTACTTCAACCGCAAGGACCGGGCCGGCAAGTACGTGTACGACGAAGTGGGCATCAGCAACATTTATCGCCCCGTCATCGTCGCGCCATCCGACGGCGTCACGGGCCCCGTGCGCCTGGTACGCAACGACAAGGAAAAATCCGTCTTCGTGCAGGACATCGTCAGCCTGGCGCCCAACTGGAAGCTGCATGGCGGCCTGCGCCACATCAATGTGGATGGCTACCAGTATGTGCTGAAGGCCGACACGGAAATCCGCGCCAAGCACGACTTCCTGTTGCCGAACGTGGCGCTGGTGTACAACCCGCAAGACAATATCGCCGTGTATGCATCGTATTCGCAGGGCATGGAGCACGGCGGCACGGCCGACCGCTACGCGGAAAACGCCAATGTGGAACTGACGCCGAGCCGCTCGAAGCAGGTCGAATTGGGCGTGAAGGCGGACCTGACGCAGGACTTCATGGTGGCCGCCACCCTGTTCCAGATCCGCAAGGGCCTGGAATTCAACCAGTACCTCGACAGCAGCATGAGCACCTACAACTTCGTGCGCGCGGGCCAGGCCCAGCACCGTGGCCTGGAATTGTCTGCCCAAGGCAAGGCATCGGCCAACCTGAACCTGGGCGCGTCCATCACGGCCCTGAACAGCCAGCAATCAGGCACGGGCAGTGCGGACTACGATGGCAAGCGCGTGCCCAACGTGCCGGCCTTCAAGGCGGCCGTGCACGCCGACTACGCCGTGCCGCAAGTGGCGGGCTTGAGCGTGAATGGCAGCTGGGAATATGCGGGCAAAAAGGCGTTTGAAAACAACAACACCACCTTCGTGCCTTCGTACAGCGTGTTCAACCTGGGCGCCGCCTGGGCCACGCGCCTGGCCGGCACGCCAGCCGTGCTGCGCGCCACCGTCAACAACGTGACGGACAAGTTCTACTGGCGCGATGTGACTCCGGAAGCAGGCGGCTACCTGTTCCCGGGTGCAAGCCGCACCTTGAAGGTGTCGGCGCAATTCGACTTTTAATTAAGTTGACGTAAAGGCAGGCGCCGCATCGAGCGCCTGCTGCAGCAAGGGCGCCGCCTGTTCCAGGCGCGCCTCCAGGCTGTCGTGCAGCACGTGGTAGGCGATGCCGCGCGCATCGAGCTCGTCGAGCAGATAGCGGTAGATCAGCTGGCGCACGGCTTCCGACTCGCGCTGCAAGCCGTCGGCCACCCACGGGCTGTCGGGCGCCGTCACCAACGTCAGATCGTACTGCGTGGCATCGGCCAGCGCCGCCAGCGGCGCATCGGCGCCATTGAAATAATGGCGGCTGTAGACCACCGTCATCAACGGCGTCGTATCGCAAAACAGGAAGTGGCGCGCCTGCGCGGTGGCGGCCGCTTCGCGTTCGACTTGCGTTCGCGCAATGCCAAACTGGTCGGCTGCGACGGGCACCCGGCCCTGCTTCTCGACAAATTCGCGCAAGTATTCCGGCACCCAGACGGTGCCGTAGCGTTCGGCCAGGGCGGCTGCCAGGGTCGACTTGCCCGACGATTCCGCGCCCAGGATGGCCACGCGCACGCAACGCTCCATCACTTGAGGACCATCGCGCTCGGCGCGGCCGGGGCCGACTTTCTCCACGCCAGCAAGCCGATGATGGCCATCACGACGAAGAAGGCATACAGCACGGCCGTCAGGGTCAGTCCCTTGTGCAGGTATAGCCACACATACAGCACGTCGACGATGATCCAGGCGATCCAGTTTTCCAGTTTCTTGCGCGACAGCAGGAATTGCCCCACCAGGCTGCCTGCCGTGAGGAAGCCGTCCGCGTGGGGCACGTCCGTATCCGTCGTCGTCAGCAGCCAGGCGATCAGCAGGAAGCCGACCAGCCAGCCTGCGGCGCACGCCATCCAGCCGCGTCCATCGAGGCGCGTGACAGGCAAGGTCTTGCCGCCGCTGGCCGGGTGCAGCCACTGGTACCAGCCCCAGAACGAGACGCTGATAAACAGCAGTTGCAAGGCCATGTCGCCATACAGGCGCGATTCGAAAAACACGAAACCGTAGGCGGCCGAGGAAATGATGGCGAACAGCCACGCCCAGTGATTCTGGCGGATGTTCAGCGCAACGGTTGTCAATGCCAGGACAAAGGAAATCAGTTCAAGCGGCGTGGTGGCAAAACCCAGCAGGAGAAGCGTATCGTTCATGGGAATCGTGATGAGGCTGGTGGTGCAGTATGCAATACCAGCCATGAATAAGCAAGATTGCCCGCACCGCCGCAGCCCTTCCCTACTCAGGCAAAGCCCCCCTTGACGGCGCGCGCCAGCGTACGCCGCACGATCAGCTTGTGAAATGGCCGGATCACCAGGATGTAGGTACGCCCTATCCAGTTATGGCAATGCACGACGGTGGAAAAGGTAACGCTGCCATGCAGCCCCGCGTCCCGGTTGCGCAGCACGGACAAACGGAAGTCCAGGTGGCTATCGTCCTCGCCCACGATGATTTCATCATCGCTGACGGCATAGATGCGAAAGATGCCGATGCGTCCATCAAGCTTGGCCGCCAGCTGTCTTGCCGTCTTGATGCCGAAGGGCGAGACTATCGTGTCGCGCACCGCCAGCAGCCACTGCGCCCAGCGCGGCTGGCTGCATAGCACCACACGCGCCAGGGCCTGCATATCCATCTGCCGTACACCAGCGCTGGGCAGGCCGACGGCATACGCGTCGGCCAGGTTGCTGCCCGGATACAAGGGGGCGATGCTGGCGCCTGGCGGCAAGGCCACGGCGCGTACCACGTTGCTTATCTCTTGCATGTGCTCTCCATGTGTTCAGTGATAACATGGCCATCATACACGACAATGTGAACAGCGATAACATCGAATGACAAGCACAAGTACTTACCATCACGGCAACCTGCGCGACACCCTGGTCGCCGCCACCATCGCCCAACTGGCGCAGCAGCACGACGCCACCCTCTCGCTGCGCGAACTGGCGCGCACGGTGGGCGTGTCGATCGCCGCCGTGTACCGCCACTTCCCCAGCAAGGAAGCCTTGCTGGCCGACGTGGCGGCAGCCGGCTTCGCCAGCCTGATCGCCAAATGGGAGGCAGAACTGCCGCCGCAGGGCAGCCTGCCCTCCGAACAGCGTTTTCAGTTGCTGGGCCAGCAATACATCGAATTCGCCTTGGCCGCGCCGGCCCACTACCGGCTGATGTTCGAACACCAGGACGTGCGCCAGTTCCCCGCCCTGATGGAAGCGGCGCAAGCGTGCTTCCAGTACGTGCTGCAGACGGCCGGCGCGGCCGTGCGCGAAGCGGGCCTCGACCCGCGCTGGGACAAGGCCGCCGCCAGCGCCGGCTGGTCGCTGGGCCATGGCTACGTGATGCTGCTGCTGAGTGGCCGCCTGGCCATGACGGACGGCGGCGACGATTTGTCGCCGGCGATGGTGCCGCGCTTTTTCCAGTTGCCGGTGGAGGCGTTGCGGCAGGCTGCCTTGCCAGGCGGGGCAACCGCAATCAAGTCAGATTGACCCAGTGATCGGCGAGTGCCAACGTCAGGAACTTTCATGCGCAACATATCGATAGACACGCTCTCGGTGACCGCCAGGCAATGCATTGCCGTAAGCTGCCTGCAACGCTTTTGCCAGCGCTTTGACATTCACCATCCGGCGCTGTCCGCATTCGCCGAACACGTGTGGAAAGTGGCGCAGATCGCGCCTGGGGATTTTTCGGCATGGGAGCATGGTTTTGCATCCCTGGCGGTGACCGGCATGGGCGACCCCTGGCCGGATGACATCCGCCTGGCCATGCCCGGGCACCTGCTCGGCACGCTGGAGCAACTTGTCGGGCATGTGCTGGAAACGAGCGCCTGCACCTGGCATGGCGATGACCTTCCGGCAAGCCGGCGGCAGCTGGAAGCCGTCCTTGATATCTGCGCCAGGCACGGCGTGGCGGCGCCACCGCTTGCGCACTATGTGCAGCACGATGCGGCGCTGCGCGGCGGCTGGGGGCCGATGCTGACGGACGCGGAAGTCAGGCGCTGGCAAGCCCTGCTATAGCGCGCGGCCTGCAATGGCGGCGGAGGCTCACGCCGGCAGACCCTGGCGCACCTGGTCGAGCAGCCGCTCCTCTTCCTCCGTATCGGCGTCGATTTGCGTGACCACGGTCCAGAATTGCGGGCAGGTCCTGATCTGCTCGAAAGCCTGGCTCGTTTCTAGCCGCACCATGGTTTTCCTCAGGCTGTGCAGATAGCCCTCCTCGATGGCATCGAGCAGTTCGTCATCGGCAGCGTCGATCAGCTCGAGCAGCGCGCCTTCGATCCTGGCATACCCCTCCTCCCACAGCTGGCCGATTTCCGGCACGTCGACTTCGATGCACTCGTTCGACCAATCCGGAGGATAGTAATCGCGCTCCCGGTTGGCGGGATCGGTGTCAAGGCTCAGCGAAAGGGATGGAAACGATACGGCGTTGAAGGCAAAGGCGGAAAATGCCTGATCCTTGAATGGGGACGCGCCCAGCAAGGCCAGCGACGCGCTGGCCAGCTTGAAGCAGGTTTCTTCCACGTCGTAGGCAGTTTCAAATGTCTGCCAATCAAGGGGTAAAGCGGGAGTCGGGGGCATGGCGGGCCTGTCGAAAAAAAATAAGGATGGGAAGTGAAAAGAATTATACGTGGCGCAGCCGATGCGGCAGGCGGTGGCGCGTGAACAGTGCGGACGATGGCGGGACCGCAAACCGGCGAGTCAGAGATGTTCGAGCACCAGGAGGTGCGCCAGTTCCCCGCCCTGCAGGAATCGGTGCAAGCGTGCTTCCAGTATGTGCTGCAGGCAGCAAGCATGGCCGTGCGCGAAGCGGGCCTCGATCCCCGCTGGGATAAGGCCGCCGCGAACGCCGGCTGGTCGCTGGGCCACGGCTACGTGATGCTGCTGAGCGGCCGCCTGGCCATGGCGGACGGCGGCGACGAGCTGTCGCCGGCGATGGTGCCACGGTCTTTTCAATTGCCGGTGGCGGCAATGACGCCAGCACAGCTGTGAACGTTAAGCGTTAGCCGGGTCTGCAATGGACGCATCCATCAAATGCCACATCACGTCGTCGTCCGGCAAATCGAGCAGCCAGTCGCGGCGCGGTCGCGGGAACGGCGTACCCTGGCTCAACCACGCCTGGCGCCAGTACTGGTTGACGATGGCCTGCAGCGGATGGTCGGCCGCTACCCACGGTTGCCAGACGCCGCTGACCGGACAGGCTTGCCCGCAAGTGCAGCTCAACCATGGCTCGGGCCGCGTCACCTCGCGCAGCAAACCGCGCGCCGCGCGCGGTTCCACGGCCCCATGGTTATGCCGTATCGTCAGGCACTGTTCCCACGTCACGAGGCCATAACGGCTCCTGCCATCGGCATCGAGCACGCTGAAATGGCGGAACTCTTCGCCTTTGAGAAACAGCCGGGCCGGCTCCGTCAAACCCTGCCCACCGGCGGGTTGCCAGTATGCGGAAAACGGCGCACTCGGCGCGTCGCTGTGCAAGCCGGTGGGGCGGAGCGCATAGTCGGCGGCCAGGAAATATGGTTTTTGCAACAGCGAGGTGGCGCTTGGCTTCGGGGTGGTTGGCGGCGGGCGCACGCCCATGGCAGCGTCGAGCAGGCTCTTTCGTTGGCCATCCCACGGCGGCAGATCGGCCGGCGGTAATGGCAATATTTTATCGAGGTTGGGGAAGCGGCGATTGGGGTTGAAGCCGAGAGCACGATTAAGTACCGCATAACGTTCACCGCGCGCTTTGTCCACATATGGAACCAGCATATCGGCAAGATCAAAAGGAGAACCAAATTCAATTGCCAATGCGCTCGCACACTCTGCACAACCAAACTTGACTCCCTCATGCAATACATTTAGAGCACGCTGTTTGGTTGCGGGAGTTCGATCACCAATCTCATCGCCATTCGCAGCTCTTGGTATTGCATACAAATAGTGTAAGTTAAACGCAGCAGGTCCGTATCCCTGAGAAAGCGCACATGCCATCATTTTTATCGCCACAGGAATATTGGCCCAATATCCAGGAATAGCACCGTCTGTTCCCGCTCTTAATTTCTCTCCTAAAAATGCCATCGCCTGAGGATTCCCCATGACAGCAGCCTTTTGCCAGAAAGCATAGGCGCGAGTGTTGTCGCCGTCAACGCCGGTGCTATTCGCATAGTACGTCCCCATCCGGTCATAAGCTGCCGGTATCCCAAGCCGCATTGCCTTTTCCACCAGTTGCACCGCCTCTTCCTCACCATGCAAGGGATCGCGTCCTTCCACATACAGGCTGGACAGATTGAGCATCGCCTTCCAATGCAACCGCTCTGCCGCTTGACGCGTCAGAGCGACGATTTTTTTGTAATCGCGGTCGTCCACGGCAATTTCAGGATCTTCCATGGCGCGTGCTTCGAGAAACCACTCCTCCGCTTGCGCATCGACGGGCGGCACCTTGTTCGATTCGATTTCACAAATGAAATCGGGGACATGTGGATTGAAGAGGGGTAGGCTTTGGTTGCGTGGCAAGACGTCTTCTTTGTCGTTTGGCATTTTGCAGGCGAATAAAGGGATACACAGGAAAACTACCAATACGGAACATGGCAGGCGAATGAATATATTTTGATACTTTTTCATGCTCACCCCAGACGTATGGTAGAACTTCGGCTATCTTCTAATGGCAACAAAAAACCAATCATTTTTTTTAATTTTGCTCCTCCTTGTTTTGCCAGCTTTTTCGTCCGATTGGCCTTCATTAAGTTTCCCCACTTTTCAAAAGCATCCACAATCTCCGCCTTCGTCCCACCCCCACCATCGACCAGCCCGCCGCTATGCATGCGCCACACCCGCTTGCGCAAATCACGCGCCACGCGGTGGTCGATGGTGGTGATATTGATTTCGCTGTCGACGGCCATGCTGCGCTGGTTCAGGTTGGCGCTCCCCAGCGTCATGAACACGTCGTCGACGAGCATCAGTTTGGAATGGATGTAGATTTCACGGTAGCGCCAGCGGCCGTTGTCAAACGCGCTGACATTGAGCATGGCCACCGATACCTTCAGCCCGAATTCGCTCTCGAGCGTCATCGCACCGGGTTTGTTGATGCCGTTGGAGTGCCGCACCACGTCAGGCAACTGGACCGCCACCTCGGAGGGAACGCCGAATTCATCCCTGACACGCCGGGTTTTCTGTCGCTTGTTGTAACCGTCGATCATGGTGTTTTGCCCCGTCATGCCATCGTGCTGCCCCAGCGCTGCCAGCGTGTCGTGGGTGCGCGGCACCATCTGCGCGCGTTCCGGCACGGGGATGACGATGAATACGTGCATGACCGGCATATCTTCAAGACTCTTGCCCGCCTTGACACTGCCGGCCTTCCAGGCGGCGACCACCTTCTTGCGCTCGGCCAGCAAGTGCCGCGCCCATTCTTCATATTGAAAATACTGGTTTTCCACGTACAGGTAGCCGGCCGCCAGGCTGGCCTGGGTCACGGCGCGAAAGTAGGTTTCCTTGATGGTCTTGTCCTGCTCCTCGGGCTGGGTCAGGACGATCTGCACGGTGGAGTCATCCTTCCCGGCCTCGCGCAACAGCCGCGCCGGTGGGCTGCCACATGGCAACTCCCGGCTTACACAGTCGGTGGAAGCCGAACGCGTGCGGTCGCCGGCCGCGCGATCCCATGCCTTCGCGAAATTGTTGTACAGCGCAATGAGCGCCTTGCCGCCGTCGATGCGGCAGGCGTAATCCTGATACGGTTTCAACGTGGCGAACCCGCCGTCCGCAGCCCTTCCCTGCAAGCACTCGCGCCGCTCGTTGACACCGCCCTGTTCGCGGCGCGTATCGTCGAGCAGATGGGCCGTCGTGTCCCAATAATCGGTCACCGAGTTCAGGCCCATCACGTAACCGACGGCCTTGGCCCCCTCTTCGTGGTCGAAATCGATCAGAACCGGCTTCTGGTGGTGCGTGCCCAGGTATTGCATGCCGGGCTTCTCGATTTCCCCCATCGTCAAGCCGCCCGGCTGGTTTATTTCAGTCGCGATGCTCTTGCCGATCGCGCCGCTGTCGCCGTGCCGCAAGCGAATCTCAAGGCCGCCAAACAAACCGCTGAACGCGGCCGCATACCAGCTGTGGCAATATTCTTCACGCGCCAGCATCGGGATATCCTCAGGCCGGACGTACTTGCCCCAATAACCGTTGCCTACAACCGGTTTCTTTTTTTTGACCGCGTCGTGCAACATCGCCAGGCTGGCTTTAGCGCTGAGCTTGTCGGTGCGTTGTCCATCGGTTTTCCATGGCGAGGTGCCGTGCGAATGACCCGGCATATTGTGCACCATCGGCGAACCGATCCGGTCATGCCAGATCAGCAGGCGCACCCTGACGTGACGCCGGGCGGCGGCGATCAGCAAGTCGCCATACGTGTCGCCGCGCGGCCAGGTGGCGCTGTTGCCGCGCACCAGTTCCATGCCCGGATCGAAGCCCCAGCAGCACAGGTCGATGGACTTTTCAGCCCTGGCAATCTCGCCGGCGATGTCGGCGAACGCTTCCTGGCCGCAAATGAACAGCGCGAGCTTGTTGTTGTGCGTAATCGGATGAGTGGCCTTGCCCTTCAGGTTGCGGTTTTCCAGCAGCCACTGGAGCGAACTGGCCGCGGTACGGCCAACCTCGTCGATGTGGGTGGTTTCGATGCGGCCGCTCGATTCCGGCATGGCGCTCTCCAGTCAGTGTCGTGCATCATTGAACCCAGCGGCCATCGGCAGTATCGTCGAGCGCGCGCAAGCCGCGGTTCGACAGCTTCTGTTCGCCGTCAGGCGCCGCGTTCGGGTCGAAGCGTGCGCTGGCCTGCAATGAAAACTCTTCGCCATTGCCAAGGACGACACGGTAGCGCGGGGTGCCGTCCTGGTGCGCGATCAGGATGCGGCCGAATTCATCGGTCAGGCCTTGCTCGACTTCAACTTCGCCGTTGTACAGCGTGTATGGCACATTGGCGTACTGGCCGCCATCCGCATGGGCCTGGATCGTATGCTGCAATTGCCCCGCTACCGGCGCGATGGGGGATTCCATCTCCGGTTGCGCCCGGTTCTTGGGTGCCAGCGTTTCCAGGTTTCCATGAAACAGCGTCGGTGACGCGGTAAAAAACTGTACCTTGTCACTAATTTCAAGCATACAATCGGCGCCATGCAGGCGCACGCCTTTGCGGCCGCGAATATTCACCCAGTCGGTCTGACTGATCAATTCCAGAACCTTGTTGGCGACGATATCGACCGTATCGGTTTGCGCCGCGATTTGCACCGGGCCAGCTGCGGCGATCAGTTTCATGCCAGCCTTATGGACGAACAGGCGGAATGCTGCGCCGATGCTGGCGAACAGGCCGCCGCCGGCCGCCAGCGACAGGTCGCGCCCGGTCGTCAGCGCGGTGTGCTCGGCGCTGGCGATGTGCGTCGATTGCGCGGTCGTCGTTTCGATACCGGCCGGGCTGGCCAGCACCAGATGCGGCTTGGATAACTCCGGAAACACGCCTTCGCCACCGCCGGCACCCTTGATCGCCGCATGCTGGGCATTGAGCACATCGGCGATGGCGCCCTGCTGGGCGGCGCTTTCTTGCGCGCCGCAATGCTGTGCCAAGGCGGCAAGCGCCTTGTGCCGCTCAGCGGCCTCGGCCAACCGGCGCAAGGTTTCATCCATGCTCTTGATATGCGAGGCGGCGCCAGGGCGCGCTTCAGTGGTCAGCAACATGCCGCGGCTGGCGCGCGCCACGCCCCAGGCGTCTGACGCCAGTTCCCAGCCCTCGCCACGCGCATCCTTGCGCCCGCTGGTGTCTTCGATGCGGCTGATGTAGCCGAGCGACAATTGGCTGTGCTGATGATCGCTTTTCAGTTGCGCCTGGATGCGCTGGTGCGTGTCGTCGAGCACCAGCTGGTTGCCGCGCACACCGTAGCCGCCGCCAGGCATCAGCTCGGCGCTGCGCCAGCCGCCCAGTACGCATTGCCCCGGCAAATTCCACGGCGGCGCATGCTTGCCGTTGTACACCGCGCCGACAATGACGGGACGGTCGATATTGCCGTCGAGAAATTGGATCAGCACTTCCTGGCCGATGCGCGGCAACGCGATCTGGCCGAACGCCTGGCCCGCCCATGGCGTCATGACCCTGACCCACGGCGAACTGCCCGCGTCGAACTTGCCCAGCCGGTCCCAGTGGAATTGCACCTTCACCCGGCCCAGCGCGTCGGTATGAATGGTTTCGCCTGCCGGCCCGGTGACAATCGCGGTCTGCACGCCGGGCAAGGCACAAGGCGTGCTGTTGAAGTGCCGCCCCGGATACCAGCGGATGCTCTTGCGGATGCAGCTAAAACGGTTTTCATAATGCGACTTCGCGCCCGTCCCTGCCTGGTAATTGTTGCTGGCGATATGATCGACCGACAGGATCAGGTATTCGCGCGAGCGGATGTCCGGACGCGCCGCTTCACCTCTGGCGGCCATGGCTTGCTTACCGCTGAAGTGTCCGCCCAGCGTGAAACTGCGCCCGGCCTGGGCGCAGCGGTGATTGCCGTCAGCTTCGAAGTATTGCGCCTGGCAGCTATGCTCCTCCAGGCGGCGTTGCGCCAGCGCCTCGCCGTCGCCCATGTCGGCATAGCCATAGCCGGTGTTTTGATACAGTTCATGGGCAAACACGTCGCCCTGCTGGTGCAGCGCATAGCCGCTGGCGCGGCTGGCATACGGCTGTTTGTAGTTGAAGCTGGCCAGCGTGAGCGAGCCTGCAGCGATCTTCCGTATTGCCTGCCAATCGCGTATGCCGTCGCCCTCCAGCGAGCCCGCGCCGCTGCGAAACACCATCTCGTCGGCTACACTGGCATCGCGGTCGCCTGGATCAATGCTGTCGCTCAGCCAGGTATTGTCGCCCAAACAGAGCGTATGACCGTCGGCGCGATGTTCATACCAATAATGAATACCCTGGTCTTCCCAGCGCCGGTGCAGATGGTTGTAATCGGTTTCATTATGCTGATTGGCGCAGCTTAATATCGCTTTTTCCTCATGCAACCGGTTTTGCCAGTCGCGCTGCACATAATGATCGAAGGTCGTTTCGCTGATGTCGATGACCGTGCGTTCGTGGAACGAGACGTTGTCCATGCGCAGCCTGGAAAACGCCAGCCAGGGTTGCAGCACCATCTGGTAGAACGCGAAACCGCCATCGCTGCGCAACAAGCGAAATTCGCCGACATAACCATTAAAATAGCGCAAACTGGCGTCATCGCGCACCATCGAAATCGTGACCATGCGTCCCATCATCGCTGTCAGGGGAACATGGAGATTGTCGGACAGCAGTTCGACGTCGAAGCGGAAGTCGCGTGACATTTCCTCGTGTGCCTGTAAACTGTTAACCAGCAGCGCGGTATCAGGCGGGCCATCGTCGCGCGGAAAATCCATACGCAACAAGCGGCTGTCCTGGACTCGCCAGCTCGCTCCGAAAAGGCGCGCCAGTTCCGCTGCCAGCTCGCCATCATCCATCTTGCCCCCTTCAAACTTGTTTCCCTAGCTTATGCTAACCATGGCGAACGCTGGCATATTGATGGAACTCAAACTAGTTGCGCATACGCAAAAAAGCCGCATCGGCCCTGCGGCGGATGCGGCTTTTATCCCAGCTGGGAAAAATTACTTCTTGGCAGCCTTCGGATACTTGATGGTCATTTCCTGCAGCAAGTTATCCGCATGGTCCACTTCCTTCATCACCCACAGCATGTAGCGGATGTCGAGGTGGATGGCGCGCGTGATGGCCGTGTCGAAGTACCAGTCCTTGGTGATCGATTCATACGTCGAATCGAAGTTCAGGCCGATCAATTCGCCACGCTTGTTCATCACGGCCGAGCCGGAATTGCCGCCCGTGGTATCGGCGCTGGTGAGGAAGTTGACGGGCACCGTGCCCAGCACCGGATCGCGGAACTGGCCGTAGCGTTTTTGCTTGACGGCGTCGATCAGGCCTTGCGGCGCTTCGAACGGGGCCTTGCCCGTGACTTTCTCGACGATGCCTTCCACGGTCGTGAACGGTCCCTTGGTGATGCCATCGCGCGGCGAGTACGGCGATACCGTGCCATACGTGACGCGCAGGGTCGAGTTGGCGTCAGGATAGACCGGTTTGCCTTGCGACTTTTTCCAGGCAATCACGGCTTGCATGTATTGCGGAATCACGCGTTCCAGGTTGCCGTCGATTTCCTTGCGGCGCTCTTCCAGCGCCGCTTCGACGGGCTGCAGCTTGATGGCCAGCGCCATGAAGGCGTCGTCGGACTGGGCAACAGCGGCCTGGTCCTTCTCCAGCCAGGCCAGGCGCTTGGCCGTGTCAGCCAGTTGCGTCTGCTGGTACAGGGCCGCCACGGCAGCTGGCGCCGGCAGCAGCGCGTCCAGGCCTTGCGGATGGCTCTTCGCCGCCAGTTGCGCGTAGCGCTTCAGACCGGCTTCAAAACGCGCCTGGTCGACCTTGTTGACATACGACTGTTCCAGGCGGGCCAGACGGGCCTTGATGAAAGCCAGGTCGCGCTGCTGGAAGCCCGATTCGCGCTCGGCATCCGCCTTCTGGCGCTCCAGCGACAAACGGTAGAGGGTGCGCGCGCTTTTCAGCAAGTCGCTGTTGGTGGCCACGCTCCAGGCGAACTCTTCTTCGCTCAAGGCCATGTCGCTGGCGATCGCCGCGTCCAGTTCGGCCAGCAGGGTCGGCGACACGTTCGGCTGTTTCGCATACCAGGCGCGGAACTCGGCATCCTGCACGTCCTTGATGGCAGCGATGTCCTTGCGCGCGAAACCATCGAGCAAGCCCTGGGTTTTCTTCAGCACGTTGTTGATGCTTTTCACCACGCTCGCATAGCGCACGGCAGCGGCCGCGTCGCCATTCGTGGCGTCAGCCATCACGGCCAGGTCCGCTTGCAGTTCCGACACTTTCAGGGGGAAGGCCGTATCGCGCGCGAAGCGGATTTCCGCCGGCAGCTTGTAGCGGCTGGTGCGGCCGGGGTAGCCCGCCAGCAAGATGCCGTCACCGGCTTTCAAGCCTTCGGCCGAGACCACCAGGAAATCCTTCGATTTGTACGGCACGTTGTCGGGCGACGGGTCGGCCGGACGGCCATCCTTGCCCACGTAGGCGCGCAGGAACGAATAATCGCCCGTGTGGCGCGGCCATTCGTAGTTGTCGATATCGCCGCCGAAGTTGCCGATCTTGTCCGATGGCGCGTACACGAGGCGCACGTCGCGTATCATCATCTGGCGGATGCGGTAGTACTCGAGGCCGCGGTGGAAGGCTGGCACGGAGCAGCGGTACATCTTGTCCGTTTCGCATTCGGCGATCAGGTCCTTGACGCGCTTTTCCACGGCTTCGTGGCGCGCGCGGCCGCTCATGTCGGCCGTCAAGCCTTTCAAGACGCGGTCGCTGACGTTTTCCACCTTGTCCGTCACATACACGAGGCTGTTCGGACCGCCCGGCAGCTCTGCGGCGCGCGTCTTGGCCAGGAAGCCGTTGGTGATGTAATTGTGTTCCGGCGTGGAATTGCGCTGCACAGCGCCATACGCGCAATGGTGGTTCGTCACCACCAGGCCGGCGTCGGAAACGAAAGCGGCCGAGCAGCCGCCCAGCGACACAATGGCGCTCATCGGGTGCTTGCTCAGGTCAGCCAGTTTTTCTGCAGGAATTTCGATGCCGACCCGTTTCAGTTCGGCTTTCAGCTGTGGCAGCTGATGTGGTTGCCACTGCCCTTCGTCGGCGTGTGCGCCGGCGAACGCGCCCAACAAGGCGACTGGTAAAACGATTGTTTTGAACAAGATATGCCCCTCCATAAATAGCAGGCGAAAGTATAGCCTGTCCAGGCGGCATGAGTCGGCAAAAATTAACCCATTGCAATTTCTGTATCAGGCGGCCGGCCGCCCCGTCCCCTGCAAGGGGATCTGCAGGGCCAGGCGGCAACCGGCGCCCGATGCCGGCATGCCGACCTCGAATTGCCCGCCCAGCGCCGTCACCCGCTCGGCGATGCCGATCAGGCCGAAGCACTGTTTCTTGCGCTGCTGCTGCGGCGTGATGCCGATGCCGTTGTCGCTGATGGCCACATACACGGCGCAGGCATCCGAACTGAGTTCGATCTCCACCTGGCTGGCCTGGGCATGGCGCATGACGTTGCTGAGCGCTTCCTGCACGATGCGGAACAGCACGATCTCGACCTGGCTGCCGATGGCGGAAAACAATGCCTCGTCGCGTATCAGCAGCTGGCAAGCGACGCCGCTGCGCTTGCGGAAGTCGCCCACCTGCCACTCGATGGCCGCTTGCAAGCCAAGGTCCAGCGCCATCGGGCGCAGCTCGTTCATGATGCCGCGCACGCTCTTGATGGTGGTGTCGACGTTGCTGAGCACGGCGCCGACGCGGCGGTGCAGGCGCGGATGGGAACCTTCCGTGCGCGCGCTGAGCATGGAAATATCGATGCGCAGCGCCAGCAGGTTTTGCCCCAGCTCATCGTGGATATCCCGCGAGATGCGCTTGCGCTCGTCCTCCTTGGCCGTTTCCAGGTGCAGCGCCAGCTGGCGCAGCTGCGCATGCGACTGGCGCAGGGCGCCATCCATCAGCTTGCGTTCGGTGATATCCGTATGCGCCACCACCACGCGCAGCGGCCCTTCGCCGAGAAAGCGGCTGATCCTGGCCTGCGACCAGCGGGGGCCGGCGCGCGTGGCAAACTCATACTCGAGCGCAAACGTGTCCGCATTGCCGGCAATGACGGCGCGGATGCCGGCGGCCAGCTCGCGCCCGGCGCTGCGCTGCCAGCGCGGGTCCAGCTCGCAAAACTCCAGGTAATTCTGCGGTTTTTGCATCTGCCCGACAAAATCCAGGCACGCCTGGTTGGCATGCGCGACGCGGCCCGCCCGGTCCAGCACCAGCACGCGGTCCGTCAATGAATCGATGGTGGCGTGAAAGAAGCGCTCGGCATCGCGCAAGGCTTCCTGCGCCCGCTCGCGCTGGTGTACTTCCAGCTGCAGATGCTGGTTGGCCCGCAGCAATTCGGCCGTGCGGTCGACCACGCGCTGGTCCAGCTCGCGGTGCAACTCGCGCAAGTCCGCCTCGGCCAGCTTGCGCTCGGTGATATCGGAAAACACGCCGACAAAATGGCTGATCGCGCCATCCGGGCTGCGCATCGGCGTGATCGACAGCGACTCGACGAAGCGCTCGCCATTCTTGCGGCGGTTCACCAGTTCGCCATACCAGCTGCCATCCTGGTGCAGGCTGCGCCACATGGCTTCATAGAAATGCGGCAAATGCGTGCCGCCGCCGAGGAAGGACGGATCGCGGCCGATGGCTTCCTCCGCCTGGTAGCCGGTAATGGTGGTGAAAGCGGGATTGACGGAAATGATGCGGTTGGCGCTGTCCGTCACCAGCACGCCTTCGCGGATACTGTCGAGTATCACAAAAGCGCGCCGCAAGGCCGATTCGCGCGCGTGCTCGTCGCCCAGGTCCGTCACCACCATGCGCGCCGTGGCGCTGTCCGCATCATAATTGGCTTCGATGCGCACCATGCCGCTCATGCCACCCGCTTCGCCTTCGAACAATTGCGCTTCAAGCACCTGGCGCGCACCGTTGGTAAAGACCGCATCGAGGAAGCGGCGGAAGTCCCCTTGCGCCTGCGGCGCAACGAATTGCTCGAAACGCCGTCCCAACAGCCGGTTCTTGTCGCGCTGCAGCAAGCCGCAGGCCGCTACGTTGACGCGTGTGATGACACCCCCGCGCGCCAGCGAGAAATAGCTGACGGGCGCCTGCTCATACAGCTGCGCATAACGGTCGCGGCTGCTTTCAAATTCATTCTTCAGCTGCTCCAGTTCGGCCAGGGCCGCGCTCTGCATTTCCAGCTCGATCTGGCTGACCTGCAGCTCATGCAACTGGCGCATCACGTCTTCATTCGACTGCGGCGGCGCTACGGGCTGGCGCTGCTGCGCCGCCAATTGCCCGGCCTGCTCTCGCAATCTGGCCGGCCCGCTCTCCTCGTCGAATGGTTCGCTCATGACGCGCTCTCTCCTGCTTTCCCGTCTGCCACGGCGCCGGCCTGGATCTGGCGCAGCTGGGCTTCCAGTACCTTTGACTCGGTAATGTTAATAAAGGTCACGACCACGCCATCAATGACATTTTCCACCGTGCGGTACGGCATGATGCGCACGTTGTACCAGCGCCCGTTCTTGGTCTGCACCTGCCGCTCGCAAAACACCAGGCTGCGGATGACCTCCAGCGCGTCCACTTCCAGATTCGGGTAGGCGAGGTCGTTGACGATGTCGCTGAGCGGACGGCGCAGGTCCGTCTGGATCAGCTTGTAGATTTGCGTGGCCGGCGCCGTGAAGCGGCGGATGCGCAGCTCGCTGTCGAGGAAAATGGTGGCGATATCGGTACTATTGAGCAGATTTTTCATGTCGCTGTTGACCAGCGACAAATCGTCGACCTTCGATTGCAGCTCCGCATTAACCGTGTACAGTTCTTCGTTCAACGACTGCATTTCTTCCTTCGACGTGGTCAGCTCTTCGTTCGCCGATTGCAGCTCTTCATTGGTCGATTGCAATTCCTCGTTGGCCGATTTCAATTCTTCGCGCGAGGTCTGCATTTCATCGCGCACGGCCTGGATTTCATTGCGTGCCTGGATCAGCTGCTGTTCCAGTTCCAGCACCTTGGGATTCAGCGAGCGGCCCCGGCGCGGGGTGGCGGCCAGCGGCACGCTGGCAAACGTCACGAAGAGCATGCCGCGCAGCGCTTCGGGCTGGCGCAAGGCTTCCGCCGTCAAATCCACGCCCTGCGCCTGCCCTGCGTGATCCTTGAGCAGCAAGCCTTTCAGGCGTACCAGGCTGTCGCTTTGCAGCGCCTGCTTGATCAGGCCCGCCAGCTCGTAACGCAGGCCATCGCGCGCCATGGCGTGGATATTCCAGTTGGCCTTGCCTGCCGCCGGCTCCAGGAAGGCGCCCGTGCGCCCGTTGATATACAGGATGTCCCCATCCTGGTTCAGCAGCACGGCCGCAGGCGAATATTTCTGGAGCAATAATTGCTCGACATGGGATTGGATTTTTCCAGTCATGCTGACTTCTCTCGTGTCGCTGGGGGTAGGAGGAGTGGCCGACGATACCTTCGTGGGGAAGTACGTCAGCAAGCGCTGGCGCGCCAGGTTGTCGAGCCGGCGGTACAGCCGGGTCGACGTCGTCAGCGGCGCGAACAGCTCGGAAAAATGTCCGGGCGTGTCGGCGCTGCCCAACAGCAAAACGCCGTCGCGGTTCAAGGCGTAATGAAACAGGGGAATCAAACGCTGCTGCAACTTGGCATTGAGGTAGATCAACAGGTTGCGGCAGCACAGGATATCGAGCTTGGTAAACGGCGGATCGGAAATGATGTTTTGCTGGGCAAAGATGATCATGTTGCGGATCTCTTTCCTGACCAGGTAATCGGTCTTGTCCTGCAAGAAAAACCGTTCCAGGCGCTCGGCCGACACATCGCTGCTGATCGTTGGCGGAAACCGGCCCTGGCGCGCGCGGTCGATGGCGTCGGCCGACAGGTCGGTGGCAAAAATCTGCAGGCTGTACTTCGATGGCGGGTTGCTGCCGGCCACCACTTCATGGAAGACCATGGCCAGCGAATACGCTTCCTCTCCCGTGGAACAGGCAGGAATCCAGGCCTTGAAGGCGCGCCCTTCCGGGTGGGCCGCCAGCATTTGCGGCAAGACCACCATTTTCAGGTATTCCCACACTTTCGGATCGCGGAAAAAATTCGTCACGCCGATCAGCAATTCCTTGAACAGCAGGTCGATTTCCACGCGATTGTTGCGCAGATAGGGAATGTACTCTTCCATCGATGTCATCTGGTACAAGCTCATGCGGCGCTCGATGCGGCGCAGGACCGTATTGACCTTGTAGTCCGAGAAGCTGTTGCCCGTATGTTCGGCCAGCAAGGCGACAATTTCCTGCAAAGAATTGCGTCCGCTCGGCTCCTTGCCCGGCAATTCCAGGAAACTGCTGCGAAACAGGTAACTGATGATCTTTTCCGGCATCTTGTCGGGAAAATCGACGAGGTCCACGGCGTCGGCGGCAATGGCGCTTTGCGGCATCATGTCGAACTTGGCCGTATCGGGATGCTGGGCCAGGGTCAGGCCACCGGCCTGCTTGATGGCCTGCAAGCCGCGCGTGCCGTCGCTGCCCATGCCCGACAGGATCACGCCCACGGCCAGTTCGCCCAGCTCGACCGCCAGACTCTCAAAGAAGGCATTGATGGGCAAGCGGTGTCCGCGCAACTGCAGCGGTTCGCTGAGCAGGAAACGGCCCTTCGACAGGCCGAGGTCGGCATTCGACGGAATCACATAGATATGGTTGGGCCGCAATGACGCCTGGTGCGTGATTTCCGTGACGGGTATGCTGGTGGCCCGCTGCAGCAGTTCCGGCAACAGGGCTTTTTGCGTGGGATCAAGGTGCTGGATCACCACATAGGCGATGCCGCTTTCCAGCGGTACATGGGTCAGGAAAGCGACAATAGGGTCGAGTCCGCCAGCGGAAGCGCCAATGGCCACCACGGGAAAACCGATGGTGGGCGCTTCAGGAACAGTAGGCAGGCTGACCAGACTGGTTTTGCTGCGTTTGCGGGTTATCATCGTCTGCTAGAAACCAGCCTCGGCAAACCTTGCCATGGCCAGCAATTGATAATCTTGCATTCTAGCACTCAAGATGCGCGGCAAAACGCAAATTTGGCGCAGGGATTTGCCCTGCGCCAGCCTGCCCTTTACTCCCGCCCTCTACTGCGTCTGCGGCACATGCCAGCCGCCGCCCAGCGACTGGATCAGGGCCACGGCCGTCGTCTGGCGGTCCGCCTGCGCCTGCACCAGCGAACGGCGCGCCGACAGGGCCGTCACTTGCGCCGTCACCACGTCCGTATAGCCGACCTGGCCCGCGTTGTAGCGGTTCAGCATCTGCTGCTCGACCTGGTCGGCCGCCGATGACGCCTGCTGGCGCAAGGCCAGCTGCTCGGCCAGCGCGCGTGTGGCCGACAACTGGTCTTCCACGGCGCCAAAGGCGGACAATACCGTCTGGCGGTAGCGCGCCACGGCCGCCTCATGCCCCGCCTTGGCCGCGTCCACGCTGGCCGTCGTGGCGCCCGCGTTGAACAGGGTTTGCGCGGCCGACACACCCAGCGACCACAGGCTCGACGATGCATTGAACAGGTCGCCCAACTTGCTGGCGCCGGAGCCATACGATCCCGTCAGGTTCAGGCTCGGGTAATACGCGGAACGGGCGATGCCGATCTGCTCGTTGGCCACGGCCACCCGGCGCTCGGCGGCGGCGATGTCGGGACGGCGCTGCAGCAGGGTCGATGGTACCCCCAGCGGCACGTCCGGCACGGTCAGGGTCCACGGTGCCACGGCCAGGCTGAAGTCGGATGGCGCGCGGCCCAAAAGGATGGCGATCGCGTGTTCGAGCTGGGCGCGCGCGCGCGTCTGGCTGGACAGGTCGATCTGCGCATTGGCCAGCTGCGTCTGCGCCTGCAGCAGGTCGGACTTGGCGGCGATGCCGGAATTGAAGCGGTTGCCGGTGATCTCGAGCACGCGCTTGTAGCCGTCGATCGTGGAATTGAGCAGCGCGATCTGCGCATCGCTCTGGCGCAGCGAAAAATAATTGGTGGCCAGCTCGCCCTGCGCCGACAGGCGGGCGGCGGCCAGGTCCGCCGCGCTGGCCGCGGCACTGGCGTCCGCCCCCGATACGCCCGCGCGCAGCTTGCCCCAGATATCCGGTTCCCACGAGGCGCCGATGGCGGCCTTGAAGTTGTTGTTCGTCTGCTGCTCGCCCCCGCCGCCGGAGCGGGCGCCGCTGCCCGTCAGGTTCACGGTGGGGAACAGCGAGGCGCGCTGTTCGCGCACCAGCGCGCGCGCCTGTTCATACGAGGCGATGGCGGCCGCCACGTTCTGGTTCGATACTTCAATGCTGTCGGCCAGCTGGTTCAGCTGCGCATCGCCGAACAGGGTCCACCACGGACCCCGTTCCAGCGTGTCGGCCGGCACGGCCGGCTGCCAGCCTGCCGCCTCCTTGAACGTTTGCGGCGCGGCGGCCGTCGGCGTTTCATACGCGGGGCTGACGGCGCAGCCGGCCAGCAGGACGGCAGCGGCCAGCGCCAGCAGGTGGCGTGCAGGGACGGCGGATGGAATAGGTTTTACTTGCTTCATGATTGTGTGCTCGGGTTATCTGGCCCAGGAATGCGGCTCAATTGCTGCTCGTCGGCGCTGCGCGTGCGCAGCTTGTCGAGCAGGATGTAGACCACCGGGGTGGTCAGCAATGTGAGTAACTGGCTGGCAATCAGGCCGCCGATAATGGCGACCCCCAAGGGCTGGCGTAGCTCTGACCCCTCGCCGAAACCGATCGCCAGCGGCAAGGCGCCAAGCGCCGCCGCCAGGGTGGTCATCAGAATGGGGCGGAAACGCAGCAAACATGCCTCGCGCACCGCCTCCACAGCTGTCAGTCCGCGCGAACGCTCGGCCTCCAGCGCGAAGTCGATGATCAATATAGCATTTTTCTTGACGATGCCGATCAACAAAAACACGCCGATCAGGGCGATGATGGAAAACTCCATGCGGAACATCAGCAATGCCAGCACGGCGCCCACCCCTGCCGACGGCAAGGTAGACAGCACGGTGATCGGGTGGATCAGGCTTTCGTACAGGATGCCCAGCACGATGTAGATCACCACGATGGCGGCCAGGATCAGCAGCGGCTGCTCCTTGTTGCTGTCCTGCGCGCTCTTCGCCGAGCCCTGGAAGCTGCCGCGCACATTCACGGGCATGCCGATTTCCGACTCCGCCTGGGCCACGGCAGCCTGCCCGTCGCTGAGCGGATAGCCGTCGGCCAGGTTGAACGACACGGTGGTGGCCAGCTCCCCTCCCTGGTGGTTGATGGACGTCGCCGTCGAGCTTTCGGCAAAGCTGCTGAACGACGACAGGGGCACCATGCGCGCCAGGGTCGTGGACAGGGCCGAACCGCTGGACGGGTCGCGCGCCGCCGTCGTGTTGGACGTCGTCGCGGCAACGCTGGTGCTGGCCGTGGCGGCGCTGGCGGCCGTCGTGCCGGTGGCGGCGACGGCGACGGCGGCCGCATTCGACGCCGGCACGTACACGGAGCGCAGCGCTTCCGGGCTTTGCGCATAGCGGGGCGCCACTTCCATGATCACGTGGTACTGGTTCAGCTCATCGTAGATGGTCGCCACCTGGCGCTGGCCGAAGCTGTTGTACAGCGCATTGTCGATATCCTTGACTTGCACGCCCAGCTGCGTGGCACGGTCCTTGTCGATGCTGACAAAGGTTTCCACGCCGTTTTCCGCCTGGTCCGTGTCCACGTCGATCAGGGCCGGCTGCATCTTCATCTGGTCGGCCAGCTTGGCCGCCCATTTCTTCAAGTCCGCCTGGTTGTCGCTGATCAGGGTGTACTGGTAGGTCGAATTGCTGGAACGCCCGCCCATGCGCAAATCCTGCACGGGGTTGAGGAACAGCGAGATGCCCGTCACCTTGGCCAGCTGCGGACGCAGGCGCGCGATCACGGCCTGGCCCTTGTCCGTGCGCTGCGACGCGGGTTTCAGGTCGATGAACATGAAGCCGCCCCCTGCCCTGCCGCCACCCGTAAACCCGACGACGGTGGCGACGGCCGGATCGTCCTTGATGATGTCGACCAGCTGGCGCAATTTACTCTGCATGGCCTGGAACGAGATGCTCTGGTCGGCGCGCATGCCGCCGTTGATCTGGCCCGTATCCTGCTGCGGGAAGAAACCCTTGGGCGCGGCCGCGAACAGGTACACGTTCAAGCCGACGACGAACACGAGGATCGTCATCACGAGCGCGGCGCTGGACAGGGCCCAGTCCAGGCAATGCTCGTACACTTTCAGCATGCGCTCGAAACCGCGTTCGAACCAGCGCGCGACAAGGCCCGGTGGCTTGTGCTGCTCGCCGCTTTTCAGCAGCCAGGCGCACATCATCGGCGTGGTCGTCAGCGAAATGACCAGCGAAATCATCACGGCGGCCGACAGGGTCACGGCAAATTCGCGGAACAAGCGCCCCACCTGCCCGCCCATGAACAGCAGCGGGATGAAGACGGCCACCAGCGACAGGCTGATCGACAGCACGGTAAAGCCCACTTCGCGCGCGCCCAGCAGGGCCGCCTTGAAACGGTCCATGCCCGCCTCGATGTGGCGCTGCGTGTTTTCCAGCACCACGATGGCATCGTCGACAACAAAGCCCGTGGCCACCGTGAGCGCCATCAGGGACAGGTTGTTCAGGGAAAAGCCCAGCATGTACATCACGCCGAAGGTGCCCAGCAGGGAGACGATGGTGGCCACGGCCGGGATGATGGTGGCGCGCACGCTGCGCAAAAAGGCGCTGACCACCAGCACGACCAGCACGATGGAGAGGATCAGGGTGAACTCGATCTCGTGCAGGGACGAGCGGATGGAATTGGTGCTATCGGACGCCACCTGCAGCTTGATGTCGCCCGGCAGCTGCGCCTGCAGTTGCGGCAGCAGCGCGCGCACGCCGTCCACCGTGGCGATGACGTTGGCGCCCGGCTGGCGCGTGATCAGCACGATGACGGCCGGGTCGCCATTGAACAGGCCCAGGGTATTGTTGTTCTCCACGCCGTCGACCACTTCGGCCACGTCGTCGAGGCGGATGGCGGCGCCGTCGCGCCAGGCCACCACCAGGCTGCGGTAATCGGCGGCGCTGCGCCCGCCCGAAGCCGTCGTCGCGCCCGAATAGATCTGCAGGCTGCGCTCGTCGCCGGAAATCGCCCCTTTCGGGCGGTTGGCGTTGCTGGCCTGGATGGCCGCGCGCACGTCCTCCATCGACACGGCATAGTGATTGAGCTGGTACGGCAGCAGTTCCACGCGCACGGCCGGCAGCGAGCCGCCGCCCAGTTCCACGTCGCCCACGCCTTTGACTTGCGCCACCTTCTGCTGCACCAGGTTCGACACGGCATCGTAGATCTGGCCCGGCGTGCGCGTTTTCGACGTCAGCGCCAGGATGATCACGGGCGCGTCGGACGGATTGGCCTTGCGGTAGGTCGGGTTGCTGCGCAAGGTTGCTGGCAAGTCCACGCGCGAGGCGGCAATCGCGGCCTGCACTTCGCGCGCGGCCGAATCGATCTTGCGGTTCAAGTCAAACTGCAGGTTGATGCGCGCCGAGCCCGTGCCCGACGACGACGTCATCTCGTTCACGCCGGAGATCACGCCCAGGCGCCGTTCCAGCGGCGTGGCCACCGACGTGGCCATGGTCGCGGGACTGGCGCCGGGCAGGCTGGCGCTGACGGAAATGGTCGGATAATCGACCTGCGGCAGCGGCGAGACGGGCAGCACGAAAAAGGCGCCGATACCCGCCAGCGCGATGCCGATGGTCAGCAGCACGGTGGCGATGGGGCGCTTGACGAACGGTTCGGACAGGTTCACGCGGCGCTCCCCGCATTATCGGCCGGCTTGTCCAGGCTCACGCCACGTGTCTTTGAAGCGAAGCGCTGGCCCAGGCGGTCGAAGCCCAGGTAGATGACGGGCGTGGTAAACAGGGTCAGCACCTGGCTGACGATCAGGCCGCCGAAGATGGCCAGGCCCAGCGGACGGCGCAACTCGGCGCCCTCGCCCCAGCCCAGCATCAGCGGCACGGCCGCGAACAGCGCCGCCAGGGTCGTCATCAGGATGGGGCGGAAGCGCAGCAGCGCCGCCTGGTGGATGGCTTCCTGCGGGCTCTTGCCCTCGTCGCGCTCGGCCTCGATGGCGAAGTCGATCATCATGATGGCGTTCTTCTTGACGATGCCGATCAGGAGGATGATGCCGATGATGCCGATCACGCCCAGGTCCTGCCCGGAGAGCATCAGCGCCAGCAAGGCGCCCACGCCGGCCGACGGCAAGGTCGACAGGATCGTCAGCGGGTGGATGTAGCTTTCGTACAGCACGCCCAGCACGATATACACGCAGACGACGGCGGCCAGAATCAGCCACAGCTGGTTCGACAGCGAGTTTTCATACGCGCCGGCCGCGCCGAGGAAGGTCAGGGTCACCGATGGCGGCAAGGCGATATCCTTTGCGGCCTGGCGGATGGCGTCGACGGCACTGCCCAGCGCCACGCCCTGCGTCGTATCGAAGCCGAGTGTCGTGGCCGGATATTGCGCCACGTGCGTAATCTGCAGCGGCGCCTGTTTTTCGCTGACGCTGGCAAAGGCGGACAGCGGCGTCGACTTGCCGGAACCCGTGCGCACCTGCAGATCCGACAGGTCGGACGGCGTGGTGACGATGCCAGGCTGCGCTTCGAGGATCACGCGGTACTGGTTGGTTTCCGTGAAAATCGTCGAGATGATGCGCTGGCCGAAGGCGTTGTACAGCGCGTCGTCGACGGTAGCCGTGGTGACGGACATGCGCGCGGCGCTGTCGCGGTCAATCCCCACGGTGACGGCGGCGCCCGTGGCGCCCGCATCCGTGACGACATTGCGCAGCTGCGATTTTTCGCGCATGCGCGCGGCCAGCTTGCCGGCCCACTCGGTGACGGTGGCCGTGTCGGCCCCTTCGAGCGACACGCGGTACTGCGTCGGGCCCGATTCCGCATCGATGGTGAGATCCTGCGTCGGCTGCAGATACAGGGTCACGCCGGCCACCTTGGCCACGCGGTTGCGCAGGCGCTCCATGATGTCATCCTGGTTGCCGCTGCGCGGACGCTTCAGGTTGATCAGCATGCTGCCCGTATGCAGCATGGTGTTGTTGGCCGCATCCACGCCCACCAGGGAACTCAGGGTATCGACAGCGGGATCTTCCAGCAGCGCGCTGGCGGCAGCCTGCTGCAAGGCAGCCATGCGCTCGTACGAGACGGCTTGCGAAGTTTCGATGCGCGCCTTCAGCTGCCCCGTGTCCTGCGTGGGGAACAGGCCTTTCGGAATGGTGATATACAGGACGACGGTCAGCAGCAAGGTGGCCAGGGCCACCAGCAGGGTCAAGCCCTGGCGTTTCAGCACCCACACGAGCGCATGGTCGTACTGCACGATGACGCGGTCGAGAAAGGCCTGGATGCGCTGGCCCGTGGCACTGACCTTTTCATCGGCACGGCTTTTCAGCCAGCGCGCCGACATCATCGGCACCAGCGTGAGCGAGACCACGGCGGAAATCAGAATCGTGATGGCCAGGGTCATGGCAAATTCGCGGAACAGCCGGCCCACCACGTCGCCCATGAACAGCAGGGGAATCAGCACGGCGATCAGGGAGACCGTCAGCGAGATGATGGTAAAGCCGATCTGCGACGCGCCCTTCAGGGCGGCGGCCATCGGCGTTTCGCCCTCTTCGATGTAGCGGGCGATGTTTTCGATCATGACGATGGCGTCATCGACGACAAAGCCCGTGGCAATCGTCAGCGCCATCAGCGACAGGTTGTTCAGGCTGTAGCCGAGCAAATACATGACGCCGCAGGCGCCGATCAGCGAGATCGGCACGGACAGGCTGGCGATCACCGTGGCGCGCATGCTGTGCAGGAAGGCGAAGATCACCAGCACCACCAGCAGCACGGACAGCAGCAGTTCCATTTCCACGTGTTCGACGGAAGCGCGGATGCCCGTCGTGCGGTCGCTCAGCACGTCGAGCTTCATGGCCGCCGGCAGGCTGGCCTGCAAGTCCGGCAGCAGGGCCTTGATGGCGTCGACCGTCTTGATGACGTTGGCGCCGGGCTGGCGCTGCACGTTCAGGATGATGGCCGGCTGCTTGCCGGACCAGGCGCCCAGGCGCGTGTTTTCCGCACTGTCGACGACATTCGCCACGTCGGACAGGCGCACGGGCGCGCCGTTTTTATAGGTGATGATCAGGCGCTTGTAGTCTTCCGCCGTGACCAGCTGGTCGTTGGCGTTGATGGTAAACGAGCGCGTGGGGCCGTCGAAACTGCCCTTCGCGCTGTTGACGTTGGCCGCCGCGATGGCCGTGCGCAGGCTGTCGAGGCCCAGGCCGTACGAGGCCAGCAACTTGGTGTCGCCCTGGATGCGCACGGCCGGACGCTGGCCACCCGACAGCGAGACGAGGCCCACGCCATTGACCTGGCTGATCTTCAGGGCCAGGCGCGTGTTGACGATGTTCTGCACCTGCGTCAGCGGCATCGTGTCGGAGGTAATCGCCAGGGTCAGCACGGGCGCGTCGGCCGGGTTGATCTTGGCGTACACGGGCGGCGCCGGCAAGTCCGTCGGCAGCAGCGAGCCGCCCGCGTTGATGGCCGCCTGCACTTCCTGCTCGGCCACGTCCAGGGTCTGGCCCAGGGTGAATTGCAGGGTGATGATGGAGACGCCGGCCGCGCTGGTGGAACTCATGCGCTGCAAGCCCGACATCTGCCCGAACTGGCGCTCCAGCGGCGCCGTCACCGTCTGCCCCATGACTTCGGGACTGGCGCCCGGGTACAGGGTCTGCACCTGGATGGTGGGGAAGTCCACCTGCGGCAAGGCGGCCAGCGGCAGGAACTTGAAGCCGACCAGCCCCGCCAGCACGATGGCCAGCATCAGCAGCGCCGTGGCGACGGGGCGCTGGATGAATGGCGTCGATGGACTCATTGCGCTGCGCCCTTCGCGGGGGTTGCAGCCGGTGCACTGGCCGGCGCGGATGCCGAGGCCGATGCGCTGGCCGCGCCGTCAGCGTGCTGGCGGCGGTGGCGGCGTTCGCCGTTGGCGGTTCCCGCGCCCCCTGCGCCGCCCATGGCAGGCTTGTCGCCCGCCAGGGTGACTTTCGCGCCTTCCTTCAGGCGGTCGGCGCCTTCCGTGATGACTTGTTCTCCCGCTTCCAGGCCGGCGCGGATTTCCACCATGTCGGTGGTGGCCTGGCCGCGCGTGACCATGCGCACGGTGACGGTTTTATCCGCTTTCAGCACGTAGACGAAGTCGCCGTTATTGCTGTGGCGCAGGGCCGTCACGGGTACCAGCACGGCGCCCGTGATATTGCCCAGCTCCAGGCGCACGTTGACGAACTGGCTGGGGAACAGGGCCATCTTGTCATTCGTGTAGCGGGCCTTGGCGCGCACGGTGCCCGTCTGTACGTCGACCTGATTGTCCAGCGCGCTCAAGCTGCCCTTGTCCAGGGTATGCGTGCGCGTGCGGTCCAGCGCCAGCGCCGCCAGGGCCGAACCCGAATTCAGGCGCTCCTGGATGGTCTGCACCTTATCCTGCGGCACGGAGAATTCCACGTCGATAGGCGAGAGCTGCGTCACCACCACCACGCCGCCCGTATCGCTGGTGCTCACCAGGTTGCCGATGTCGACCACCTTCAGGCCCGCGCGCCCGCTGATCGGCGACACCACCTTGGTGTAGCCCAGGTTCAGCCGCGCCGTGCCTTCGGCCGCGCGGTCCGTCATGACGGTGCCTTCCAATTGTTTGACCAGGGCAGCCTGCGTGTCGACGTCCTGGCGCGCGATGGAATCCTGGCCCAGCAGGGTTTGATAGCGCTTCAGGGTCAGGCGCGCGTTTTCCAATTGCGCTTCATCGCGCTGGCGCTGTCCCGTGGCTTGCATCAGCGCCATCTCGAACTGGGCCGGGTCGATCTGCGCCACCACCTGGCCCGCCTTGACCATGCCGCCTTCCTTGAATTTCAATTCCTTCAGGATGCCCGACACTTGCGGGCGCACCGTCACGGTGGAGGCGGCCGTCACGGTGCCCAGCGCATCGAGCACCACGGGCAGGTCGGATTTCACGGCCGTGGCCACGCCCACGGTGGTCGAAGGGCCGCCGCGGCGCCCGCCCGGGCCGCCTGGCCCGCCGGCACCGCCGGGGCCGCCCATGCCGGGGCCGCCCTGGGCGCTGGTGCCGGAATGGGTCAGGTACCAGGCACCGCCCCCCAGCGCAGCCATCACGGCCAGCGCGATGACCGTGCCGACGATTTTCGAACGGCGGCTGCGCCGCGGGGTGTTGGGTGTTGTCTGCGAATCCATCGCTTATCCTTGTAGTGGCCGCTGGCACGGCGAGTCTGTGGCGCCGGCCGAGGTGGGACACACTCAGGCCGGACGACCGTTTTTCGGGGTTGTTTCGGTACAAAGCCGGGGGAATCAAGAGCTGAAAATCAGCTGAAAAAACATCGTTCCCTAGCGTGAAACGACTCTAGCATAGTCATGTAACTGTTTCATTTCTACTTGAAACAATTACACACAGCCAGGCAGGCATGGGAGGATCAGGCGGGCCGGCAGGCATGCCGCCCCTGTGGGGGAACGGTGGAAAAATCAGGCTTGCGGGGCGCCGCAGGCGGACAACCGCGTGGCGAGGGCGACTCGCATGCAGATACAAACTCGCTACAAATCTCCCGCCAGCCGGCTTGACCTGGCGCCGCGCGGGGACGTTTGCGCTTACAACGTCATGCCGAGGATGACATCCTGATAGTCGGTGCGGCCCACGCGGAAGGTGCGCCGGCCCACCTGCGCAAAGCCGCAGCGCATATAGAACGCCAGCGCATCGTGGTTTTCCGCGTACACGCCCAGCAGCACGCGCCCTGCCCCGCTGGCGCGCGCTTGGCTCAGCGCCGCCTGCATCAGGCGCTGCCCCACGCGCTGGCCCTGGAAACGGTGCAGCAGGTAGATGCGCTTGATTTCCAGGTCGTCCGGCCGCGGGTCGGCCACCGGCAAGCCGGCGGGGCTGAGCACCAGGTAGCCGACGGGCGCGCCACCCGGCGTGGCCTCGGCCAGCCACAGCCGCATGGCCGGCAGCGCCAGCCAGTCGCGGTACAGCTGCGCGTCGTGCTGGCGCTGGCAATGGGCGATGACATCGGCGCCATCGAGGATGCCCGCGAAGGCTTCCAGGAAGGTGGCCTGCCCCACCAGCGCCAGCGCCTGTTCATCGCCCTTCACGCACGGCCGGATGGTGATCGCCGTGTCAATTTCTCCGCTCATGTCGCTTGCCATGCCTTGCTCCTGATGTGAAACAAGCCGGGCAAAGCCGGCTTAAGTATGTCATCTATATTGCCGTGTAACGCCTGACAAAATCGTAGCGAGCGAAGATGAGTTGTGACCGAGAAGCGGAGCTGTGCTTGAGCACAGTGAGCATCGCAGGCCGCAAATCATCGAGCGCAGTAGATTTGGTCAGGTGTTACTTGCTGCCGAGTGGCACTTCGCACAGGCAGTGCGTGAGGGCCATGAACGGTTTGTGCTCGCGCGTGATGCCCGACAGCCAGCTCAGCTCCTGCGCCATGCCCAGCGCCGCATCGGCCGGCAATCCGGACGTGGCCAGGCCCAGTTTCACGTGTTCGCCCAGCCCCAGCGAGGCCATGGCCTTGGAGCCGAACATGCCGATCAGGCGGTCCACGTTCGACGTTTCCTGCTCCAGGTACGTCACGCGGTAGTCGGTGCCCAGGTTGGCGCGCTTGGCCGCCGAGGCCAGCGCATCGCCATAGCTGCCGATGCGGTCGACCAGGTTGCGCTCCTTGGCCTGCAAGCCCGTCCAGACGCGGCCCTGCGCCACTTCATCGATCTTTTCCGGCGTCGTCTTGCGCGCCTTGGCGGCCAGGTTCAGGAAGTCGCCATACACGTGGTTGATCGAACCCTGGATCACTTGCGCAAAGCGGGGGTCGAGCGGACGCAACGGGTTGCCTGCGTCGGCCAGCCAGGTGGTCGGCGAGCCGGCCGTGTGGATGCCCAGCTTTTCCACCACCTTGTCGGCCGTCGGCAGAATCGCGAAGACGCCGATGGAACCCGTGATGGTGGCCGCGTCGGCGATCACTTCATCGGACGAGGTGCTGATCCAGTAGCCGCCGGAAGCGGCCACGTTGCCCATCGAGACGACCACCGGCTTGCCGGCGGCGCGCGTCAGCTCCAGTTCGCGGCGGATCAATTCCGAGCCGAAGGCGCTGCCGCCCGGCGAATCGACGCGCAGCACGACGGCCTTGATCGACTTGTCTTCGCGTGCCTGGCGGATCAGGCGCGAGGTGGACAGGCCGCCGATGGAACCCGGTGCCGCGATGCCGTCGCCGATTTCACCGGAAGCGATGACCACGCCGACGGCGTCGCCGATGTGCACGGGGCGCAGGCGCGCCAGGTAATCGGCATAGTTCACCTGGCGGAAATTCGTGCCTTCCGTGTTCTTGGCGCCGCGCGCCATCATGAACTGGCGCAGTTCATCGCGCGTTTTCAGGCCGTCGACCAGCTTGGCGTCCAGCGACAGCTTGCCCAGGTCGCCACCGGCCGCCGTCATCAGCGCTGGCAACGCATCGATCGATTGCATGATGGCGCCGGCCGGCAGCTTGCGCGCCTTTTCCACGTCCGTCGTATAGGTGGTCCACAGGCCATTGTTCAGGTAACGGTCCGCTTCGGCCGCCGCTTCGGACGGGCCGTTGGCGATGAAAGGCTCGGCCGCGCTTTTATACGTGCCCACTTTCAGCAGGTTCACCGTCACGCCCACTTTGTCGAGCGCGTCGCGGTAGTAATTGCGGTAGCGGCCAAAGCCTTCCAGCATGACGCCGCCCATCGGGTGCAGGAATACCTCGTCGGCCTTGGCCGCCACCAGGTACTGGCGCTGGTTGTAGCTCGAACCCCAGGCCGTGACTTTCTTGCCCGTGGCGCGGAAGCGTTCCACGCCGGCCGCCACTTCGCGCAGCGAAGCGAGGCCGCCGCCCTGCAACTCGTCGAGCAGGATCACCATGGAGCCGATGTTCTTGTCCTTCGATGCCGTGTCGAGCACGGCCAGCACATCGCGCAGCTGCACGTTTTTCTTGACTTCGCCGCTGACATTGGCCAGCACCGCCTCGCGCACGCCGCCCGGGGTTTCCTCGACCAGCGGGCCTTGCAAGTCCAGCACCAGGGTGGTCTTTTCCGCCAGGGGCTTGGCGCCGCCGCCAAAGATGGCGATCAGGATGGCGATGACGATCAGCAGGAAAATCAGGTTGATGACCGCGCGGCGGGTGGCGTCCAGCGCGCGCCAGAATGCGCCAAAGCCGCGGCGCAGCGGCGGGAAGGGGTTGAGTGACATTGATGCTCCGTGAGGTTATGTACCTAAAGGAAATCAATATAGCTGAAAATGGCTGCGATCGTCTTGGGATTCGTCTTATTTTGACAAGTGTGCCGCGCTTTGGGCGCCCTGCCCTGGCGGCGTGGAAATGAGGAACAGGCCGCCCAGCACGAGGGAACCATTCAGTATCAGCAATTCCAGGCCGATGCGGTAATGTTCGAACAGCAGCGCCTGTTCCCCTTCGATCAGCGCGCACAGCAGCGGCCCGGCCACGGCCACCAAAGGCACCCAGCGGTCGCGCACGCCACGCCGGCTGAGCAGGCCAAAAGCGAACAAGCCCAGCAGCGGACCATAGGTATAGCTGGCCAGCTTCAGGATCACGACTATCATGCTGGGATCATCGAGCCATTTGAAGGCCATGATCAGGATCAAAAACAGTGCGGCAAACCCCAGGTGCACGCGGCGGCGCCAGCGCATCTGCGCCGCCGGGCTCAAATCCTGCCTGCGTTGCACGCCGAGGATATCGATGCAGAAGGTGGACGTCAACGCCGTCAGTGCCCCGTCCACGCTGGGAAACAGGGCGGAAATGAGGGCGATGAAGAAGATCAGCTGCACCACGGCGGGGAAATGCCCGAGTACCACGGCGGGAAACAGTTTATCCCCTGTCGCGGTGACACCCGCCAGCGGCGCATACAGGTGCAGCAAGCCGCCGAGGAACAGGAACAGCAGCAGCACGCCGGTCAGCACCACGGTCAGGCTGAGCATGTTCTTTTGCGAATCGCGCAAGGTCCGTACGGAAATGTTCTTTTGCATCATCTCCTGGTCCATGCCCGTCATGGCGATGGTGATGAACATGCCGGCGATAATGTGTTTCCAGACATAGGCGGGACTGTCCGGGTCGACGGTGAAGATGCGCGTGAGGCCTTGCGCGCGCATGCGCTCAAGGCTGTCGATGAGGGACAGGTCCATCTCGCGCAGCAGGAACACGCTGCAAATCACGAGGCCCGCCAGCATGCACGCCGTTTGCAGGGTATCGGTCCAGACGATGGTCTTGACGCCGCCTTCATACGTGTACAGCAGGATCAGCAGCAGCACGACGCACGACGTCAGCCAGAATGGCACGCCCAGGCTATCGAGAATGGTCGCTTGCAGGATATTGACCACCAGATACAGCCGCGCCGTGGCGCCCAGCAGCCGCGACAGGATGAAAAACGCCGCCCCGCTCTGGTAGGAACGCCGCCCCAGGCGCAGTTCCAGGTAGCGGTAAATCGACGTGAGCTGCAGCCGGTAGTACAGCGGCAGCAAGATGAAGGTGATGGCCAGATAGCCCAGCACATAGCCGATCATCAGCTGGATATAGCCGAAACCGTTGCTCCCCACGGCGCCAGGTACGCTGATGAAGGTCACGCCCGTAAGCGTCGTGCCCACCATGCCGAAGGCCACCAGCATCCAGTTGCTGTCCTTGTTGCCGATGAAAAAACTGTCATTGGTGGCATGGCGCGACGTGCGCCATGCCACGCCCAGCAGGATCAGGAAATACGCGAGGACGATGGCAAACAGGATGAGGGGGGACATGGGCGATGCGCTGGCGACAAAGGGGAACAGGGGCAGAAATATACAGCAAAGCCCCTGATTACGCCGGCGTCAGCAGCCGGTCGGTTTGACTTTCTCCACTTCCAGGCCGAACCACGGACGCAAGCGCGTGCCGATGACATTGCCCAGGAAGGCGCAGACCAGCCACAGCCAGCCGTGCAGGCTGCCCGAGACGATGCCGCTGAAATACGCGCCGATATTGCAACCATAGGCCAGGCGCGCGCCATAGCCGAGCAGCAAGCCGCCGACGACGGCGGCGATGATCGAGCGGCGCGGGATGCTCCATACGGGCGCGTAACGGCCGGCCAGCGCCGCCGCCAGCATGGCGCCCAGCACGATGCCGATGTCCATCACGGAAGTCTTGTCTTGCGTCAACGGAGCGGCCAGGGCGGCGGCATTCGCCTTGGTCGACCAGTAAGCCCAGCTAGCCGTGTCGATGCCGACCACGGATGCGGCCTTGGCACCCCACAGGGCGAACGCGGACGTCACGCCCCACGGCTTGCCCGACAGCGCCAGGGTGGCGAAGTTCAGCACGACGAGCGCAACGGCGCCCGCCACCAGCGGCCAGGGGCCATGCAGCCAAGGTGACGCCTGTGCCGGGCGCAGGGGCGTGGCGACAAGCTTGCCATGGCGGCGCTTTTCCACCAGCACCGTGATGCCGGCGATCAGCGCGAAGACGATCCAGTTCAGCGCCAGCGCGGGCGCCAGGCCCAGGGTCGTGACGAGGGAAATCGGCTGGAGCTGCGGCAGCGCCGTCCAGAACGGCATGTGCGCCGTGCCGATCACGGAGCCGACGATGAAGGCGGCCAGGGTGATGAGCATGCGCGTGCTGCCGCCCCCCACCGTGTACAGGGTGCCGGACGCGCAACCGCCGCCCAGCTGCATGCCGATGCCGAAGATGAAGGCGCCGAAGATGACGGAAGTGCCGGCCGGAGAAACGAGGCCCGCGACGGGCGTGCCGAACAGGGTCCCGGCCGACAGCGCGGGGAAGAACAGCGCCACGCCCACGGCCAGCATCAGCATTTGCGCGCGCAAGCCGTCGCCGCGGCCATCGGCGATGAAGACGCGCCAGGCGGACGTAAAACCGAAGGCCGCGTGATACAGGGTGATGCCGAGCAAGGCGCCCACCACATACAGCGCGGCCTGTTTGATGCCGACCGTTTGCGCCAGGTACCACGCGCCGAGCAGGATGAGCACAAGCGCAACGCCCAGCGGTTTCGGATTGATGGCGGCGCGCAAGCGCAGGGGTGACGTTGCTGTATCGGACATGGGGAGAATGGGCCAGAGGAAGGTAAGCCCTATTCTCGCCCGTTTTGATGTTTTCTGCCAGAAACTTACTGTACAGGCCGGGCCGCCAGAAATTTAATGCCCCACCGCATGGATCGACTTTTCACCGCCAGCACGCACGGGGATGGGATAGCGCCTATCCATCCGGCCGCTCAAGGCCGTCAAGCCGAACGCGCCCAGCACGACGAGGGCACCGATCCAGCCCGTGTGCACGAGACCCAGGTGTTCGACGATCAAGCCGCCGCCCCAAGCGCCGCCGGCGATGCCCAGGTTGAAGGCGGCGATATTCAAACCCGAAGCCACGTCGACGGCGCGGGGCGTGAAGTGTTCGGCTTGCTGCACGACATACACTTGCAGGCCAGCCACATTACCGAAGGCCACGGCGCCCCACAGCAGCACGGTAATGACGACGAGCACGGGATGCGGCGCCGTGAAGGTCAACAGCAGCAAGACGGCCGCCAGCAGTAAAAAGATCAGTTTCAGGGCACTGACAGGGCCTTTCCTGTCGGCCAGCTTGCCGCCCCAGATATTGCCGAACGCCACGGACACGCCATACACGAGCATCACCACGCCCACGGCGCCCGCGCTGAAACCCGATACTTGCTGCAAAATCGGCGCCAAGTAGGTAAAGGCGATGAAGGAGCCGCCATAACCGACGGCCGTCATGGCATACACCAACAGCAGGCGCGGCTGGCCCAATACCTGCACTTGCTGCAGCAAGGACGCCGGTTTGCTGTGGGCGATATTCGATGGCACGTACAGCAGGCTGCCGATGAACGCCACGAGGCCCAGGGCCGAGACGGCGAGGAAGGTTTCGCGCCAGCCGAAATGCTGGCCGATGAAGGTGCCCAGCGGCACGCCCGTCACCAGGGCCACGGTCAAGCCCGTAAACATGATGGCAATCGCGCTGGCCGCCTTGTCCTTCGGCACCAGGGACGTGGCGATGGTCGAGCCGATGGAAAAGAACACGCCATGCGCCAGCCCCGTCAGGATGCGCGCCACCACCAGCGTTTCATAGCCGGGCGATTTCCACGCCAGCAAATTACCCAAAGTAAACAAGACCATCAGGGACAATAACAATGTTTTGCGCGGGATCTTCCCCGTCAGGGCCGTCAGCACGGGCGCGCCGACGGCGACGCCCAACGCATACAGGCTGACCAGCAAGCCGGCCGATGGCAGGTTGACGCCCAGGTCTGCAGCGATGGTGGGCAACAGCCCGACGATGACAAACTCGGTGGTTCCGATGGCAAATGCGCTGAGGGTCAGCGCGAGCAAGGCAATGGGCATGGCAAACTCCGATAAATGATGTTGGCATGCAGTATCGGGGTTTTCTTTGTTTCGAAAAATACCTCATCAGGCAGAAGATAGTTGCGCACAGATCAACAATAGAGCGATCTGCTACACTGGCCGCATCCACACGGGATCACCACCATGAATTCAGAAAAACTGGCGCTGCTGGTCACGCGCGAAATGCCATATGGGAAATATCAGGGACGCTTGCTGGCCGACTTGCCGGGACACTACCTGGGCTGGTTCGCGCGCGAGGGCTTCCCCTCGGGCGAACTGGGCAGCTTGATTGCGCTGATGTTCGAGCTCGACCACAACGATTTGCGCAGCTTGCTCGACCCCTTGCGCACGCGCAAATCGCCGTGGCGGCCCGGGGAATAAGGCAGACCTTAAAACTGGCGCACCTTCTTTGCCAGCATGGCGCTGAACTCGCCATTTTCCACCAGCTTTTGCAGCTCGCTGGCGCCACCGATGAGCACACCGTTGACAAAGACCATGGGAAACGTGGGCCAGCCCGTCCACATCTTGAGGGCATTGCGGCGGTGCCACTGGTTCAAATAGCTGCCGTATTGCAGGTACTGGTAGGGCGTGCCCAGCACGTCGAGGATCTTGCGCGCCTTGCGCGGAAACGGATTGAGCGCCATGCCGACCACCACCACCTGGTGCGCGGCGATGGCCGCCTGCACCTCGCGCACGATGTCCTTGTGTTTGCTGCCGATCAAGGGGCGGGCGGCGGGATGGATCTGGGCTTCGTCAAGGATGGCGCGGGTCATGAAAGTCCTGGGGTGAGTGGCACGTGGCGTGCGGATCACGCATTGTGCCATGCGCACTGCGTGGCGTGCGCTACACTGCGCCTCTTCTCTTCTTCACGTGAAATGTATGCCAGCAATCCATCCCATGCTTGAATGGCGCCGCACCCGCCGCCTGATCGGCTCGTTTCTGCTGGCTGCCAGCTGCGCCAGCGCCCACGCCGCAGCCGATCCAGGCCTTGAAAGCGGCTTGCTCCATGCGCTGCAGCTGAAAAAGGGCACCACGGAAAGAGTCGGCACCTCGGGCAAGGCCATCCGGGCCTACATGCGCGAAGGCTACATCGGCAAGCACCCCGACCAGCGCGCCGACTACACCGATTACTACCTGCTGAAAAAGCCCGCCAGCTTCATGGGGCATGAACTGGTGCTCATCGAGGAAGAATACATCACGCAATACATCGGCTGCTGTGTCAGCCCCGGCGCCGGCGTGACGGTGAAGGTGCGCGGCAACACGCAGAAGCTGCAAGCGTTCGCCAGCGCCCAGCGCTGCACCTTGACCGACCCAGTCGATATTCGGCATGCACTGAACGAAGTTGCCATCAAGACCCGGATGCCGAAAGGCCATTACGCGTCATTGAGCTGCCGGGAACGCGATGCCGAGCGCGACGAGCTGTGACCTGTGACCTGTGACCTGGCCTGCCAGCATCCACGTGCGGAAGGGCAATATCCTGGCCTTACATGATGGTTGCCGTCGAATACGGCGACTGAGTATGCCAGCCCAGGCTCGCATACAGTTTCGACCCATCTTCCGTTGCCACCAGCACCCGGCGCGCGCCGCCCGACCTTTGCCTGGCCGCCAGCGCGGCCATCAGCGCCCGCCCCAGCCCCCGACGCCGGTGGCCGGCCTCGGTGACGATGCGGTCAAACACAAAGACGCCCGCATATTCCACGGCATGGCCACTGGCGACAACAGCGCCATCGCCGGTCAGAATGCGCGCCGTCGTGATGGCCTGCGACGTCGTGACGTCAAGCAGGTACCCGGCCGGCAGAGCTGGCGCCTGCAGACTGCCTTCATGCGTCATGAAGAACCCTCCGGGTAGCAATTGCCATCGATCCGGCAAGAGGCGGAGCAATTGTTCTCCAGAGCCACACATCTTGATGAAAATATGCGGATGGTCAATCGAGGCCGCCAGCACGCTGATGCCTGGCACAGGTCCCGAAAAAACATGGCGCCGGATTTCACCGGGCAAACCCGTATCGACGCGCCAGCCGCCGTGATCCGGCACGGGCAACGCCAAGCCACGGGCAATCGAACGTGCAGCCAGCCAGGCAGCAAGAAGGCCAGGCTCAAGCAGACGCGAATTTTCTTGCTCACCCATCATTCGGCTCCCACATTCATCCTGCTGATTATCCCGGAACGCAGGCGGCAGCGACCCGCAGATCGCATTCAAAACAGCTCGTCGAGCAGCAAGTGATATTGCAGCTTGCCTTGATCGGCATCAAGTATCCCATATTGCCGCAACAACCTTTGCTGTAGCGAGGTGTCCAACTCACCGAGACCACGCCAGGCGATGGCCAGGTCCTGATAGCGGTCGGCGACGCCTGCCCGCCCCACATCGATGCAGCCGACGACGGCGCCTTCATACAGGAGGATATTGTCCAGCGAGAAATCGCCATGCGTGACGACGAGGTCGGGTGCGAGGGGTAGGCACTCCTGCAGCGCCAGCCACACTTGCTCCGTTGTCCAGCCCGCCCGCCCGGCATCGAAATCGCCCGCATCGACCAGGCCCGCATCGATGCGCTGGCGCGCCTGGGGAAGCCGAACAGCATGGCCGGCGTCGAACGGGCAGTCGCTCACGGGCAGCGCGTGCAGGCGGCGCAGGAAGGCCGCCAGCGCATCGACCACGGCGAAGCCCAGCGCAGGGTTCGCTTCCAGCAGCGCTGACGCCGTTGTGCCTGGGATGGCCGTCATCAACAGCCATGCCTGGTCCGGGTCTGCCACGTGGGCGAACTCGACCACGGCAGGCACGGGCAGGTATTGCGCCAGCCAGCGCAGGCGCGCCAGTTCATCGGCGATGTCGGCGGCGGCACAACCCCTGCCGTGCTTCAGGTAAAGGTCCGGCACACCGTCCCTGCCATGCAGGCGGTAGACGGCAGCGTCCGACTCGCCGCCGCTGTCGCACGCCCATTGATAAGCAGCCACGGCGGCGGACAGGCTGGCGGGCATGGCTGCCGTCACGGCGGCTTGCTTGCTTTTGGATAGCTTCATCTGCCTGGCCTTTTCTCTATCCCAGCGGTACGTACAAGCCCATCTTGAGACAGGTCAAGGCCACCGAGGTGCGGTAGCGCCGGATATTGTCGTCGCCGCCGAACAGGCGTTCCGTCAGCGCTTCGTATTCGGCCATGCTGCTGGCGGTTATGATCAGCAGGTAATCGGCCTCGCCGGTGATCCCGTAGCACTGCTGTATGGCAGGCTCGGCCATGATGCGCGCGCGCATGCCGGCCGTGCGTTGCGGGTGCTCGTCGTGCAAATGCACTTCCACCGTCAGGATCAGGGGGCGGCCCAGGCGGCTCGCGTCGAGCACGGCCACTTCATGACGGATCACGCCGCTCTCGCGCAGGCGGCGGATGCGCCGCTGCACGGCCGGTGCGGACAGGTGCACGGCCTGGGCGATTTCGCGCTGCGAGGTCGTGTTATCGCGCTGCAAGATATCGAGGATCGCCAGGTCGAAGGTATCGAGGGCAAGGGAAGGCGTGAGCGAAAGTTGCGTCATGAAGGTCAAAATGCAGTGCAAATATCGGAGCAGACACAATAAACTTTCGCTATTCCGATATCAAGCCTTTTATCACCATGCCATTACGCCGCTATTCCTCGTTGATTCCCCTGCTGGCCATCCTCGGCTCAGTCACCTGCCTGGGACTGGGCACGTCATGGGCCAAGCACAGCCTGTTCCCGCTGGTGGGCGCACAGGGCACGACGGCCGTGCGCGTGGGCTTTTCCGCCTTGCTGCTGTTGCTGTTCTGGCGCCCGTGGCGCTGGCAGCTGAGCCGCGCCGACCTGCGCACCGTGGCCCTGTACGGCGCGGCGCTGGGCTTGACGAACCTGTGCTTCTACATGGCCTTGCGCACGATTCCGTTCGGCATCGCCGTGGCGATCGAGTTTTCCGGCCCGCTGGCCGTGGCCCTGCTCGCCTCGCGCCGCCCCATCGACTTCGTCTGGGTGGCCCTGGCCGTGGCGGGACTGGCGCTGCTGCTGCCGCTCGGCCACGACGTCAGCAACCTCGACCCCACCGGCGTGCTGTTCGCCCTGGGCGCCGCCGTCTGCTGGGCCTCGTATATCGTCTTTGGCAAGCGCGCCAGCCATTTGCATGCGGGCCAGTCCGTGTCGCTGGGCTTGGCCATGGCGGCCCTGGTGGTCGTGCCCGTCGGCGTGATGCACAGCGGCGCCGCCCTGCTCTCGCCTGTCGTGCTGGCCGTGGGGCTGGGCGTGGCCCTCATTTCCAGCGCCATCCCGATCTCGCTGGAAATGGTAGCCCTGAAGCGGCTGACGCCGCAAGCGTTCGGCATCATGAGCAGCATGGAACCGGCCGTGGCAGCCATGCTGGCGTACATCCTGCTCGACGAGCGCCTCGGTGCCCCGCAATGGCTGGCCATCGCCATGATCATGGCCGCGTCGATGGGCAGCTCCTACATGGCGCAGCGCATGAAGAAAGCGGCGCCGGCCGCCGCCGTGCATACCTGAACCTCAGTGCGCGGCCGCACCCGCCACATGGGCGGCCAGGTTCTTGCGCGCCAGCCACGCCAGCGGCAGCAAGGCGAGCAATGCGGCAGCCACGCCGGCCCACGGCGACGAGGCCATCAACTGGCGCGAGACCATCAGCGCCCCCAGCATGGAGCCGAAGGAAATGCCCAGGTTGAACGCGGAAATGTTCAGGCCCGAAGCGAAATCGACGGCTTGCGGCGTATAGCGCTCGGCCGTGGCCAGCATGCCGGCCTGCAGGGCGGGCGACAGGCCGAAGGCGAACACGCCCCAGACGAACAGCATCGCCGTCATCATCCATGGCGAGCTGATGCTCAAGGCAACGCCCGCTTGCGTAACGGCCAGCAACAGCAGCATCGCACGCAAGGCCTTTTGCCAGCCCAGGTGGCTGGTCAGGTAGCCGCCCGCCAGGTTGCCGGCAAAGGTGGCGACACCGAACACGATCAGCAAGGCGCTGGCCATGGTGGCGGAGAAACCCGTCACATCCGTCAGGATGGGCGTAATAAACGTGAACGCGGCAAAGCTGCTGCCAAAGCCGAACGTCGTCACCGCCATCATGGTGAGGATGGGGCCGCTGCCGAGGGCCGCCAGTTGCGTCATGGCCTTGCCGCCCTTGCCCTGCTGTAAGCCGGCCGGCAGCCAGCGCGCCATTGCAGCCAGACCCAGCGCAGCCAGCACGGCGACGGCAAAAAAGGGCAAGCGCCAGCCCATCAAATTGCCGAGGAAGCTGCCGAACGGCACGCCGATCACCATGGCCAACGTCAGACCCGCAAACATCACGGAAATCGCCCTGCCCGCCTGCGCCTTGTCCACCAGGCTGGCGGCCACGGTGGCGCCGATGGCAAAGTAGGTGCCGTGCGCCACGGCCGTGATGACCCTTCCCAGCAGCAACAGTTCAAACGTGTGCGAAAAGGCGGCCAGCAGATTACCGGCCAGAAACACGCTCATCAGTCCCAGCAATGCCGCCTTGCGCGGCAGGCGCGACATCAGCAGCACCAGCAGCGGCGTGCCGATGGCCAGCGCCAGCGCATACAGGCTCACCAGCGAGCCGGCCGACTCGATGGAAATATGCAAATCCTTGGCAATGGTCGGCAGGATGCCGACGACGATGAATTCGGTGACGCCGATGGCAAAGGCGCCGACGGCCAGCGCCAGCACGCCGGGCGGCATCTTGCTGGCTGAGGTGGAAACAGGGCTTGCGGTGGTCATGGTATTTCTCCGGCAGAGTTCAAGCCAGCCAGTGTATCGATGGAAACGCTTTTGATATAGACTCCAATAATGGAAACACCTGTGAAATGGATTCAATAATGGCCAGGCAAGACATCAACCGCGCGTTCGAGATGGCCGTGTTTGTGGCCGTGGTGGAAACGGGCGCCTTTTCCGCCGCTGCGCGCCGCCTGGCCTTGACGCCGTCGGCCGTCAGCAAACTCGTCAATCGCCTGGAAGCGCGGCTCGGCGCCCGTTTGCTCCAGCGCAGCACGCGCCAGCTGCACACGACGCCCGAGGGCGACGCCTTCTTCGTGCAGTGCAAGCGCATCCTCGACGATATCGATGGCGCCGAGCGCGAAGCGGCCCAGGGCGCGGCGCCGCGCGGGCGCTTGCGCATCAACTGCTTCGTGCCGTTCGGCGTGCGCCATCTGCTGCCCATCCTGCCCGAGTTCGCGCAGCGCTATCCCGACATCGTGCTTGACGTGGTGGTCAGCGATGCCATCGTCGACTTGCTGGAAGACCGCACGGACATCGCCATCCGCACGGGCAAGCTGAAGGAATCGAACCTGGTGGCGCGCAAGCTGGGCGAAGACGCGATGGTCGTGGTGGCCTCGCCTGCGTATGTGGCACGGCACGGCCTGCCGCGCACGCCGCAGGACTTATCCTCGCACAATCTGCTGGCCTTCAATTTCCGCTGCCAGAACGAAACCTGGCCCTTTCTCGATGAGGCGGGCAACACCGTGCAGGTGGCGCCGCAGGGCAATACCTGCGTCAGCGATGGCGAAAGCATGCGCCAACTGGTGCTGGCAGGCATGGGACTGGGACGCTTTTCGCGCCAGCACGTGCTGCGCGATATCGAGCAAGGCGATTTGATACCCGTGCTGCAGGACTACAATCCGGGCGACAAGGAACTCGTGCACGCCGTCTTCGTGGGGCCGGGCTTGCAAGTACCGGCCAGGGTGCGCGTGATGCTCGATTATCTGCTGGAAAAAGTAAAACTGGGGTGAGCGCCGCCCGGCCGCAGCGCGTCCTATAATCGGCCCTATCGTCGATATCGTTGAAACTTCACGGAGCCGCGTCATGCACGATGACTTGATCCACACCTTGCAAACCCGCTTCAGCCAGCACATGCACCGCCATGCGGACTTGACGTGGGACAGCGTGCTGGCGCGCTTGAATGCCGCTCCCGCCAGCCTGGCCGCCTTGCAGCAAATGGAAGACACGGGCGGCGAACCGGACGTCATCGGGCATGCCGGCGACACGGGCGCCGTCACGTTTTGCGATTGTTCCGCAGAAAGCCCCATCGGCCGGCGCAGCCTGTGTTTCGATGCCGCGGCCCTGGCCGCGCGCAAGGCCAACAAGCCTGCCGGCAGCGCCATGGCCATGGCGCAAGCGATGGGTATCGCGTTGCTGACGCAGGCGCAATACCGCCAGTTGCAGGAACTGGAACCGTTCGACCGCAAAACCTCGAGCTGGATCGCGACGCCGGACAGCATCCGGGCGCTGGGCGGCGCCCTGTTTTGCGACCGCCGCTATGAGCAGGTCTTCGTCTACCACAATGGCGCCGAATCGTATTATGCGAGCCGGGGTTTCCGTGGACGACTCAAGGTCTGACAATCACTGGCTCAGGCCAGCTCTTCCAGCCGCAACTGCCGGCCTTCATCGAACATCAGCTCGAACTCGGCCGCCGGCACGGCCGGGCTGAACAGATAGCCTTGCAACTGGTCGCAACCGAGTTCGCGCAGGAAGCGCATCTGTTCTGCCGTCTCCACCCCTTCGGCGACGATTTCCTGGCGTAACTGCTGGGCCATGGTGACGATGGCGCGGGCGATGGCGCAATCGTTTTCCTCGAAGGGCAAGCCGATAACGAAGGAGCGGTCGATTTTCAAGGTACTGATGGGAAATTTCTTCAGGTAGGCGAGGCTGGAATAGCCGGTGCCAAAGTCGTCCAGCGCCAGCGCCAGGCCCATGGCCACCAGCTGGTTCATGATGTCGATCACCTTGTCGGCGCCGCGCATCAGCAGGCTTTCCGTGATTTCCAGCATAATCTGGTCGGGCCGCACGCCATAGCGTTCCAGCACGGCCGCTATGCGCGCGGGCAATTGTTCATCGAACTGGCGCGCCGACAGGTTGACGGCGATGGCCGGCATGTGCAGGCCCCGGTCTTCCCAGTTGCGGATCTGGCGGCACGCCTCGTCCAGCACCCAGGTGCCCAGCTCCAGGATCAAACTGGTTTCCTCGGCGACGGGGATGAAGACGCCGGGCGAGACCATGCCGCGCATCGGATGCTTCCAGCGCAGCAAGGCTTCCGCGCCGACGATGCGCCCGCTCGCCAGGCTCACTTTCGGCTGGTAGTGCAATTCCAGCTCCTTGTCGCCCAAGGCCAAGCGCATTTCGCTTTCCAGCCGCAAATGTTCCTTGGCCCGGCGGTTCATGTCTTCGCGGTAAAACAGGAAGGTCGATTCGATGGTCTGGCTTGCCTTGGACACGGCCACGTCGGCAAAGCGGAACAGGGCCGGCGCTTCCAGGCCGTCTTCCGGATACACGGTGATGCCGATGCTGGCGCCCACGTGCAGGGCGTGCGTATCGATATTGATCGGCGCTTCGAGCAAATTGAGCAGCTTTTGCGCCACATTCGCCGCGTGTTCGCGCTTTTCGATATGCAGCAGGGCCACGACGAACTTGCTGTTGTCGACCCGCGCCAGGATGTCCGCGTCGCGCAGGGCGCCACGGAACAGCTGGCCGATGGCGATCACCAGCTGGTCGCCCACTTCATGGCCCAGCGTGTCGCTGATGGAACCGATGCGGCTGATGTCGATGACCATCAGCGCGCCATGCGTGCCCTGCCGTTTCGCTTCGGCCAGGCCCTGGTCGACCAATTGGTTCAGCAGGCAGCGGTTGGGCAAGCCCGTCAGGCTGTCGTAGTTGGCCATGCGCTGCATGCGCGCTTCGGCATCCTTGTGTACCGAGATATCGGAAAACAGGGAAAACACGTGGCTGATCTCGCCAAATTCATCGCGCACGACGCTGATGGTGACGTCTTGCGGGAACAGTTCGCCATTCTTGCGCTTGCCGATGATTTCTCCGCGCCAGGAACCGTGTCCCCGCATGGCGGCGCGCACCTTGGCGCGGAAATCGGGGTCGTGCACGCCAGAACGCAGCAAGTCCGGCGTGCGGCCGATGGCTTCTGCCGGCGAATAGCCGGTGATGCGGCTGAAGGAACTGTTGATCGAGACGATGCGCTCTTCCGCATCCGTGATCAGCACGGCTTGCTCGCTGTCTTCGATGATGCGCGCGTGCAACCTGACCTTGTCCACGTCGGACAGGGGCTCGCTCATGGCCGACAGGCGCACGGCCATGCCGCACGCCTTGCCGGCCTGGTCGTGGATCACGTGGCGGTGCATGCGCAACCACGTCACCATGCCCGACTTCTTGCGCCGGCGCACATCGGTAGCCACGTCGCCCTGGGTGAAATGCAGCTCCAGCACGCTCGCTTCCGCGTCGTCTTCCGGATACAAAAACAGGATGTGCTGGCCCAGCGCTTCCAGTTCGGAATAGCCGAACATCTGTTCGGCCCCATGGTTCCAGCCGATCAAAAAGCCATCGGGATCGATTTCCAGCAAGGCGTCGGCCGGCGCCACGCGCACCACGGGCCGGCTGGCGCCGCGCAGCCGCTCCAGTTCTTCCTCCAGCCGCGCCATGGTGGCGGCCTGCTGCGGCCCCGCCTGTTCACGGGCATCCTGGGCCAGGCGCAGGCACAGCGCAACCTTCGCCTCAAGCATGGCAACCCCACTCTAGAGCCAGGTCAGGGGAACATATCAGGGGCGCTGCGGTGTGTGTAATCATCAAAATCCCACTATGGGGCGTGGAGGTCGGGCGGGAAATACTGTGAATATGGTAACTTAAAAGTGTTGGCGTATGTCAACATTTTAAGGCCTACGCCGAATGGCCCGGCAGATGCTGCGCCAGGCGGGCAAACACATCCGGTTCGCGCATGCGCGCCATCCACCAGCGCAGCGCAGCGCCATCCTCGCCCACTCGCCAGGCCAGGTAAAACGTTTCCGACGGTTTCGGTTCTTCCACGGCCTTTTCCACCAGCAAGCCGCGCGCGATGGCGGCGCGGGCGCACGGCCCCGGCAGGAAGCCAAAACCCAGCCCCAGCACCTGGTAATCGAACTTGACCTGCATGTTCGGCACGCTCAAGGCATCTTGCCCCAGCAGCAGCCCCACCGTGCGCGGCGCCATCTGGCGCGCCGAATCGGCCACCACCACGGCCCGGTGCTGCTGCAGGTGGCCGCGCGACAAGGGTTCCCGCACCTGGGCCAGAGGATGCGTGGGCGCCACGGCAAAGACGAAGTCGAGCATGCCGATCGGCTGCGCGATATAGCCGCCGCCGGCCGGCCCGTCGCCGGGCGCGCCCACCAGCAAGTCGGCGCGCCGGTCCAGCAGCGCTTCCCACGTGCCCGACAGGGTGTCCTGCGACAGGCGCAGCCGCGTCTGCTGCGCCACGTCGTAGAAGGCGCGCACGTCGTCGGCCAGGGCCACGGCGGAAAACATGGAGTCGATGCCGATGGACAATTCCGTTTCCCAGCCGGACGCCACCCTGCGCACGCGGTGCTCGAGGTCCTGCGCCGCCTTCAACAGATAACGGCCCTCCTTCAGCAATTCCTGGCCGGCCGCCGTCAGCATGACTTTCGGGCCATTGCGCTGGAACACTTGCACGCCCAGGTCGTCTTCCAGCTTGGCCACGGTATAGGAAATGGTGGACGGGACTTTATGCAACTCCTTGCCGGCCGACGAGAACGATCCGCGGCGGTCGATGGCGTCAACGATTTGCAGGGCTTCCAGGCTCAGTCTTAACATTCGATTTTTTCGATCATAGGTCGCAAGATTTTCCGTTTTTCTTTCTCTGCAGAGGGGCCTATACTTTGTTCATCGTACAGCGAAGGGCAGATAAGAAGCCACGGCACAGCGCCAGGCAACGGTCATTCGAAATTATCGCACATTAACTTATAGAAACGGAGTCCACCATGTTACAGATTCGTCATAGCGAAGAACGCGGCGCCGCCAACCACGGCTGGCTCAATTCCCACCACAGCTTTTCCTTCGGCAGCTACCATGATCCGCTGCACATGGGCTTTGGCCCCTTGCTGGTGATCAATGAAGACCGGGTCACGCCAGGCCAGGGTTTCGGCACGCACGGCCACCGCGACATGGAAATCATTTCGTATGTGCTCGACGGCGCGCTGGAACACAAGGACAGCATGGGCACGGGCTCCGTCCTGCACTACGGCGATGTGCAGCGCATGAGCGCCGGCAGCGGCGTGCGCCACAGCGAGTTCAACCACTCGGCAACGGATGGCTTGCACTTCCTGCAGATCTGGATCCAGCCGAACGTGACGGGCATTCCGCCCAGCTATGAAGAGAAACACTTCACGCCGGAAAGCAAACGGGGCAAGCTGCGCCTGATCGCCTCGAGCGACGGCCGCCAGGGTTCCGTGCTGATCCACCAGAATGCGGCCATCTACGCCAGCATCCTGCAGGAAGGCGAACAGGCCGAACATGCGCTCGACGAAGGCCGCCTCGCCTATGTGCACCTGATCCGCGGCAGCCTGGTGGTCAACGGCACGCCATTGAAAGCGGGCGATGCGCTGAAACTGACGCAGGAAGCCAGCGTCATCATCACGCAGCCGGAAGACGCGGAATTCCTCGTCTTCGACTTACCCAAATAATTGATCAATATAGAAAAAGAGAAAAATCATGGAAAACAAAACCAACGTCTTGCTGCCCCTCGGCCGTGCCGCCCTTGGCGTGCTGTTCTTTGTCTCGGGCTTGCTGAAAATCGGCGGCTTTGCGGGCGTGGCCGGCTACATGGCCAGCCAGGGCTTGCCGATCGCCAATATTTTGCTGGTGGGCGTGATCGTGCTGGAAGTGGGCGGCGGCCTGCTCCTGATCACGGGCTGGCAGGCGCGCTGGGCGGCGCTGGCCCTGGCGCTGTTCCTGATCCCCACCACGCTGATCTTCCACGCCTTCTGGAGCGCCGACGCGGCCCACTTCCAGGACCAGTTGACGAATTTCCTGAAGAACCTGTCCATCTTCGGCGGCATGCTGTTGCTGGTTGAGCGCGGTTTTCGCCAGGCCAAATAAGGCCAAGGCTGCCTGACCGAACGGGCCCGTCATGGACGCGCCCCGCCCGGCCGGCAGCCTGTCACCGTTTTGTCATCAAGCTGACATGGCGCTGTCACATTCGACAACTATCATGCGGTTGCCTTTAAATCACGCAACCACAGGACATCGCAGCCCATGAACAAGCCCAACGATCTGGCCATCAGCGCCACCGATCTGAACGACATTGACAGCAACGCGTCCCACGACAACCACTTCAACAGCATCCTGAACGCCCGCCTGAGCCGCCGCAACTGGCTGCGCGGCAGTGCCGTCACGGCCGCTACCGCCGTCATGGGTTCGATGGGCCTGTCCGCTTGCGGCGGCAGCGATGCGGTCGCCATCACGCCGACGCCAACGCCGACGCCCGAAAAACTGCTGGCCTTCACGGCCGTGCCGAAAAGCCTGGCCGACGTCGTGTCGGTGCCGGCCGGCTACACGGCCACCGCCCTGTATGCGCTGGGCGACTCGCTGCGCGCGGCGACGCCTGCCTACAAGAACGACGGCAGCGATACCGATTTCGACAACCGCGCCGGCGACCACCACGACGGCATGGAATACTACGGCCTCTCCGCCGCTGGCGCGCCGCTGGCGTCCGGCGCGGAACGGGGCTTGCTGGCCATGAACCACGAAGCGACCACGGACGAAAAACTGTCCTCGCACTTCCTGCACGTCAATGGCGGCACCACCACGCTGCCGCGTCCCGCCGCCGAAGTCGACAAGGAAGTGGCCGTCCACGGCCTGAGCGTGGTGGAAGTCAGGAAGACGGGCAGCGCCTGGGCCACCGTCAACGATTCCGCTTTCAACCGCCGCGTCACGCCGCTGACGGACATCGAGATTGCCGGCCCCGTGCGCGGCAACGCCCTCGTGGTGACCAAGTATTCGCCGACCGGCACCAAGACGCGCGGCACCATCAACAACTGCGGCACGGGCAAGTCGCCATGGGGCAGCTACCTTTCCGGCGAAGAAAACTGGGCCGGCTATTTCACCCGCTCGGCCACCGACAATGCGGCGCGCGGCGACAAGTCCGTCGCTTCGCTGAACCGCTATGGCCGCAGCCAGGGCGGCGCCTCGCGCCACGGCTGGGAAACGGGCGGCAGCGACGACAAGTACGCGCGCTGGAACCTGAGCAAGATCGGCGCATCAAGCAACGGCAGCGACGACTACCGCAATGAATTGAACGGCATGGGCTACATCGTCGAAATGGACCCGTACGACAAGACCAAGGCTATCCGCAAGCGCACGGCCCTGGGCCGCTACGCGCATGAAAGCGCCGCCTTCAGCGTGCCGGCCGTGGGCCAGCAGCTGGCCGTCTACATGGGCGACGATTCGCGCAACGAATACATCTACAAGTTCGTCACGACCGCCGTCTGGGCCGCCGCGGACGCCAACCCGGCCGACCGCATGGCCACCGGCGACAAATACCTCGATTCGGGCAAGCTGTACGTTGCCAAGCTGGCCGCCGACGGCACGGGCCAGTGGATCGAGCTGGCCATCTCGAACGCGCTGATCCAGGCGTACAGCGCCTACAAGTTCGCCGACCTTGCCGACGTGCTGGTCAATGCCCGCCTGGCGGCCGACGCCGTGGGCGCGACGAAGATGGACCGTCCGGAATGGTGCTCGGTCAATCCTGCGAATGGCGAGATCTATTACACGCTGACCAACAACTCGAACCGCACCGTCAATCCGAGCGGCTCGTCGCAGCTGGCGCCGGACAGCGCCAACCCGCGCGCCTACACGGACATGAAGGGCAGCAGCGCGCAGAACGGCAATCCGAACGGCCATATCATCCGTTTCAAGGAAGGCACGGGCGCGGCCGCGGCCACCAGCTTTACCTGGGATGTCTACCTGTTTGGCGCCGAAAGCGGCGCCGACGCCAGCAAGATCAACCTGTCGAACCTGACGGCCGATCAGGATTTCTCGAGCCCGGACGGCCTGGCCTTCAGCCCGTACACGGGTATCTGCTGGATCCAGACCGACGATGGCGCCTACACGGATGTGACCAACTGCATGATGCTGGCGGCCATTCCCGGCAAGGTCGGCGATGGCGCCAAGTCCACCCTGAACTACGCGACGGCGGCCGGCGGCAACCTGGCGGTCGACACCTTCATCGGCAAGAAACCCACTGCCGACACGCTCAAGCGCTTCCTGGTGGGACCGGTCGGCTCGGAAATCACGGGCATCAGCGAAACGCCCGATGGCAAGACCATGTTCATCAACATCCAGCACCCGGGCGAAAACACCTCGCTGGCGAATATCGGCGATCCGTCCAAATACACGAGCCAGTGGCCGGCCAACGCCGGCTATGGCGCCGGCAAGCGTCCCCGCTCGGCCACCATCGTGATCACCAAGAATGACGGCGGACGCATCGGCAGTTGATATCCCGTGCCTGGCGGCGGCATCCGCCAGGCAAAGCCAGCAGTTCACCTTGTAAAAGGAGGAAGTGTCCCTAAGTAAGGCTTATCACCAGACATTGCAACGACCGAATGGCAGCCAGGGAAAACGTTTCCCTGCTTTTTGGTATGATGGCAAGGCGCGCCGGCACCGGAGTGGTGTCGCGCGCCTTTTATTTTTGATAATTACTTATATGAGCACAACCATGCAAAGCGGCGCAGACATCCTGGCGACAGGCGAATTGGATTACACGACTTCCTGCGCACTGCCGACGCCGTGGGCCCAGTTCACCCTGCACGCCTTTGTCGAGCACGCCACGGGCAAGGAACACCTGGCCATGGTGCTGGGCGATATCGGCAACGGCGAACCGGTGCTGGCGCGCGTGCATTCCGAGTGCCTGACGGGCGACGTGCTGTTTTCCCAGCGCTGCGACTGCGGCGCCCAGCTTGAAGGCGCCCTGAAACGCATCGCCGAGGAAGGCCGCGGCATCTTGCTGTACCTGCGCCAGGAAGGGCGCGGCATCGGCCTGATCAACAAGATCCGCGCCTACCGCCTGCAAGAGGCGGGGGCCGACACGGTGCAGGCGAATGAACAGCTGGGCTTCAAGGCCGATGCGCGCAACTACACCTTGTGCAAACCCATGTTTGCGCAGTTCGGCATCCATAGCCTGCGCCTGATGACGAACAACCCGCGCAAGATCGCCGCCATGGAAGCGCTGGGCATCACGGTGGCCGAACGGGTGCCGCTGCTGGTCAACCGCAACGCCTTCAATCAGCATTACCTGAATACCAAGCAAAGCAAGCTCGGTCATATGATGACGCCGGAAACGGCACCGGCGCTGGAAGACGGCGCCCTGTAGTGCCCCGGGCCGGTGCGTGCTCGATACCGCGCCGCGCCGGCCGCGCTCCTGCTCACGCACAAAGGATGCATGAAATTATCTAACCTCGCCTTCTTGCTGGCCAGCCTGAGCGCTGCCGCAGGCGCCCACGCGGCCCCAGCGCCTGTACCTGCCGCGCCAGCCGCGGCCCCCACCGCTTCGACTCCCCCCATCAAGCCGCCGCCGGCCACCGCCGCGCCAGCCGCCACCGAACATGCGGCCCTGCCGCCGCCCTCCTCGGCCGCACAAAAGCTGTACACGGCCGCGCGCGCCGACATCCTGCAAGTGCGCGTGCTGCTGAAGAACGGCCGCACGCAGTCGTCCGTCGGCTCGGGCTTTTTGATCGGCACGGGCGACCTGGTGGTGAGCAACTATCACGTGGTCTCCCAGTTCGCCCTCGACCCGGACACCTATGTGGGCGAATGGGTCGACACGAGCGGTCAGCGGGGCAATGTGGAATTGCTGGCCGTCGACGTGCTGCACGACCTGGCGGTATTGCGCGTGAACCGCCATGGCACGGGCTTCTTCAAGATGCCGGAAGGGCTGGCGCCGCTGACGCAAGGCCAGTACCTGTATTCGATGGGCAATCCGCTGGACCTGGGCTTCGCCATTTCGGAAGGTTCCTATAATGGCGTCGTCACGCGCAGCTTCTACGACCAGCTGATGTTTACGGGACCGATCAATTCCGGCATGAGCGGCGGCCCCAGCGTGACGGCAAATGGCGACGTGGCCGGCGTGAACGTGTCGAAACGCCTCGATGGCGAACTCGTCAGTTTTCTCGTACCCGCCCGCTATGCCCAGCAATTGCTGGCCAAGGTGGCGCAGCAAGGCAAGCCGCCGAAGGACTTCAAGCCGCTGGTGACGGCGCAGCTGCTGGCGCACCAGGAAGTCATGCTGGCGCGCCTGCTCGACACGCCATTGAGCCTGAAAGCCATGGGCCCGTACCGAGTGCCCGTGCGCGAATCCAACCAGATGCGCTGCTGGGGCCGCTCCAACGTCAAGTCCGACAAACCCTATATGCTCGACAATACCAGCTGCGCCATGGAATCGGCCATCTTCATCTCCGGCGCCCTGCAGACGGGGCAGGTGTCGATGCGCCACGAATTTTTGCGCAGCAGCGAACTGGGGCCGCTGCGCTTTTCCGAGCTGGCCAGTGCCTCGTTCAAGAATGAAAGTTTCGGCAGCTACAAGAGCGCGCACCTGACGGGCCCCCATTGCACCGAACAGTTCGTCAAGAACAAGACCTTGCCCTTGCGCGCCGTCCTGTGCGTGCGCGCCTACCGCAAGTTTACGGGACTGTACGACTTCGCCCTGCTGGCCGCCAGCACCGATGAGCCATTGATGAGCCTGCAAAGCCGCATCGACGCGCGCGGCGTGTCCTACGCCAACGGCATGCGCGTCACGCGCACCTTCCTCGAAGCGCTGTCGCGGGAAAGCGCACGCAAGCCATGAAAGCACCATACTTCATCGAAATCGTCGCCGAGAATGGCGAAGTGCGGCAGCGCCAGCGCATGGCATCCCTGCCGATCCGCATCGGCCGCGGCTACGACAACGACTTCATCCTCGATGATGCGCATACGGCAGCCGCGCACGCCATTGTCGAGGACGATGGCGCAGGCGGCCTGCTGCTGCGCGACCTGGGCAGCCAGAATGGCGTGATCCACCGGGGGCAGCGGCAACTGCAAGTGGCCATGACCGGCAACAGCATCGTGCGCCTGGGCCACACGCGTCTGCGCGTGCGCGCCAGCGACCATCCCGTGGCGCCCGAACTGGGCGACACCACCCGGCATGACTGGGAAGGCTTGCGCCCCGCCGTCGCCGGCCTGGCCATGATCGGCGCCTCGGCCGCCTTCAGCAACTGGCTCAGTGATGCGGACGCCTTCGACCCGATTTCCTATCTGATGATCATCGCCTACGCGCTGGCCGGCGGCCTCGTGTGGGCGTCGATCTGGGCCGTGGCAAACCGCCTGTTCGGCCATGTGGCGCGCTTCGGCCGCCACCTGTTCATCATCGGCTGCGGCTTGCTGGCCATGGAGGTGTGGGAACTGGGCAGCAACATGGCGGCGTATGCGCTGTCGCTGGAAGTGCTGACGCGCTACGGACGGCACATGTTCATCGTCATCGTCTGCGCCATGATCTACTACCATTTGTGCACGATCAAGCCGCAGCACCCGCGCCGCTTCGGCCTCGTTGCCGTCGTGCTGGCCATCCTTGGCTCGACCCTGATCCTGCTGAGCAATTTGCAGAGCAGCGGCCGCCTGGCCGACGAGCCGTACATGTCCGTGATCTACCCGCCGGCCTTGCGCCTGAGCCCGGATCACACGACGGACGCCTTCTTCCGCGATGCGGCCAGCCTGCAGCGCGCCGTCGATGCCGAGCGCGGCAAGGCGGCCAAGGGTGCCGACGAAGACGAAGACAGCGGCGATTAAGCCGCCGCCATGCAAAAAGCCCGCCGTGTCCTGACAGACCGGCGGGCTTTTTATCGCGCGCCATCAGGCGCGGCGAGGTCGGCGATACAAACTTAGAACTTGGATTCCTGCTTGCGGCGTGCCGTAAAGCCCAGCAAGCCCAGGCCGATCAGCAGCATGGCGTAGGTGGTTGGCTCTGGGACAGCCGAGATCAAGCCATCATTGGCGCCGAAGCTGACGAAATTGTTGTTGCCCGCCTTGAACTGCGCTTGCTGGCCGCCATCGCAGCAGCCTTCCAGGCCGTAGATGCTCAGGGTATGGTTGCCGGCCGCCAGGGTGCTCGAACCGCTGAGGAACTGGCTGCCATTGTTGTAGTTGCCTGCCCACCACATGTCATTGCTCTTGAAATCCAGCGCCACGCCGTCGAGGAACAGGGCGCCGCCCTTGCCGAAATCGACGCCGCTGCGGAAGCTCCAGGTGCCCGCATCGGCCGCGCCGACGCCAAAGTTGATGACGGATTTGAAGGCGATGTTCGAGCCGCTGCCAAACAGGCCGCTGTTGTTGACGTTGTCATAGCTGGCAATCGTCGTCGAGCCATAACCGGCGCCAGGCGTGGCCACGGCGGCATTCACAACGGACTGGTAGTCGGCGGCGGAGCTTTGCGCGCCGGCGCCCGAATAGCCGGTGGACAGGGTGATGGTGCTGGCGTTCGCGTGGGCAAACACACCGACAGCGATCAGGGACAAAGCGATTTTAGGCAAGTTTTTCATGATGGTATCCAGTAAGTAAGTATTCAGTGGGCGCAGCAAGGGGCGCTGGAGCTGAATACACGCTGCATTGAGGCGTGTCGGCGTAGCGCTAGGGATTGCAGGAATGAGCGGTCGGGGGCATGGCTTCCGCGAAACAGCGCGGACTTGCGGCGTGCCGTGGCGGCACTGCAAGCGTCCTGGAAAGGGTTCGGGTTCCCGGGACAAGGCCAGACAATTGACGGGTCAGGTAAGACGATGAAGCTATTCTAGCGCAAATTCCTTGGAAGAAAAGTATTTTTCTTTTAACCATGAAAGATATTTTTATGGCAAGCACCTGTCCAGCGGCAGAAAAACCGCAGCCCTCACTCTGGAGCGGCGAGCATGCGCGGCACGTGACGTGTCGCGGCTGCACCACAGACCAGTCCGTCAGTGTCGCATCTTGCGCATTTCTTTTCGCATGCCTCTGCACCACGGGGTGAAACAGCATGGCAAAATGCAGTCACGCTGCTATCTGTCCGATGAGGGGGAAAGAGGAATGGTCGACCTGGAAGAACTACGCTATCTGGCACTGTCGTTTCCCGACACCACCGAGGAAGAACACCACGACCGTCCGGCGTTCCGCGTGGGCGGGAAGATCTTTGCCACCCTGCCCGATGACGAGCACATCAACGTGCTGCTCGATGCGGAAGCGGCGCACATCGCCACCGTCATCACGCCATCGGGCTGCGAGAAACTCTGGTGGGGAGAACGCCTGGCTGGCATCACGGTGCGCCTGGCGGATGCCGAGCTGGACATGCTGGCCGCCGCCCTGACGGCCGCCTGGCGACGCAAGGCGCCCAGCGACCTGGCCAAGACCATCGCCCCGACAGGATAGTTACAGCGGCCAATTGCGCAGCAGCAATCCCACCATTTGCTGCAACTGCTCGCGCGATACGCCGGCCGCCGCCTGGATGGCCATGCCCTGCGACAGGGTCACGACAAAACGCGCCTGCTGCTCCGGGCAGGAATCGGGCGGCAAATCCCCCTCTTCCCTGGCGCGCCGCAAGCGGTCGCGCAGCTTGACTTCACCGCGCAGCCGGCGCGCAAACAATTCATCGCGGATCGGCAAGGCATCGTCGCTGCAGGCAAGCGCCGCATTGACGCCCATGCAGCCGTGCGGGCCATCGGGCATGGTTTGCGCGTCGACATATTGCGTCAGCAAGGCTTCCACCACCTGGCGTGCCGTCGGCTGCTCCAGCGCCGCGTCGAAGAACCGCATGCGCGTGTCGCTGTAGCGCTCGAGCGCCTTGTGGAACAATTGCTCCTTGTTGCCAAAGACGGCATACAGGCTGGGCCGGTTCATGCCCATGGCTTTCGTCAATTCCGGCAGGGAGCTGCCTTCATAACCCTTTTCCCAGAATACTTTCATGGCGCAATCGAGCGCCTGATCCGCGTCAAACGTGCGTGGCCGCCCCGTTTTCGCCTTGACCGCTTCCTCATTTTTATCTTGTTTCATACCGTTCGGTAAAAAATTATTGACAACACTGTCCGCCTTCCCTGATTATATACCGACCGGTTAAAAACCTCCCGGCTTTTCAGGAACCCCTATGCACACACCTTCCAACGCTTCCGGCGACGATACCACCGTGGCGCCATGGCTGGCCGTCTTATCGGTCGGCATCGGCGCCTTCGCCCTCGTCACCTCCGAATTCCTGCCCGTCGGCCTGCTGCCCGCCATGGCGGCCGAACTGGCCATCAGCAAGGGCCAGGCGGGGCTGATGATCACCACGCCAGGCATCGTTGCCGCGTTTGCCGCCATCTTTGTCACCGTCGGCTCGGGCCGCCTGGATCGCCGCATCGTGCTGCTGGCCCTCACGGCCCTGCTGGTGGCGTCGAACCTGCTGGTGGCGCTGGCGCCGTCGTATGCGTGGATACTGCTGGGCCGCGCCATGCTGGGCGTGGGCGTGGGCGGCTTCTGGGCCATCGGCAGCGCCATCGGCCCGCGCCTGGTGGCGCCGCAGCATGCGTCGCGCGCCATGTCCATCATCTTCGCCGGCGTCTCGCTGGGCACGGTGGCGGGCGTGCCGGCCGGCGCGCTGGTGGGCGAGCTGGTGGGCTGGCGGGTCGCTTTCGGCGCGGCCAGCGCCATTGCCGTGCTGGTCTTCCTTGGCCAGCTGTTGCTGCTGCCCAAGCTGCCGCCGACGCAGGCCATCCACCTGCGCCAGTTGCCGATGATTTTCGGCATCCGCAAGGCCAGGCTGGGCCTGATCGCCACAGCCATGATCTTCACGGGCCAGTTCGCCGCCTACACGTATATCGCGCCGTTCCTCACGCAAATCTCGCACCTGGCAGCCGGCACGGTCAGCGCCATGCTGCTCGTGTATGGCGCTTCCGGCTTCATCGGCAACCTCGCGGGCGGCTGGGCCGCCGGCCGCTACGAACGGGCCGCGCTGATGGTGACGGGTGCCGTGCTGGGCTTGTCCACCCTGGCCCTGGCCGCGTTCGGCAGCCATTCGCTTACCGCCATGCTGCTGGTGGCCGTGTGGGGTTTCGGTTTCGGCGCCATGCCGATCGCCGTGCAGACGTGGATGTTCAAGGCGGCGCCACACTTGATGGAAGGCAGCAGCGCGCTGTTTGTCGCCATCGTGCAAGTGTCGCTGGCGTCGGGTGCGTTGCTGGGAGGCATGGCCGTCGACCGGCTGGGGGTATCAAGCGCGATGGTGGTCGGCGGCCTGTTCGCCCTCGGCTGCGCCTTGACGATCGCCATCTTTGGCAAGCCGCAGGCCAGCCCCAAGGCTGGCACGGCCTGCGTCACATCGTAGGAATCAAATGCGGCCGCGGCGGAATTCGCCAAGGAATTTCGTCACTTCGGCCGGCGTCATCACGACGTCCGCATCGCCGTGATACGCATACAGGAAGGGCGTGCCGCCCAGGCGATCCGTCAGCTTGGCAAAGAGCAGAAAGCGGCTGCCCAGCGGGTAGCGCTGCACATCGACCAGGCGGCGCGAGCACTGCACGGCCAGCTCGGGCGAAAAAGCCTGGCCCGGCACGGGGCGGATTTCCACGCGGCCATCAATGGCGCGCGATTCGACGGCAACGTGCCGGTATGCATAAGTATCACGGGCCATGCCGCCACCTTGAATGAAGTAAAGGCGCCATCTTAAGCGAAGATGGCGCCTGCCGTGTTACTGCGCCACGATGCGCAGCAGGCGGCCATTGTCTTCATCCGTCAGCGCATACAGGTAGCCATCCGGCCCCTGGCGCACGTCGCGCACGCGCGCGCCGATGGCCAGGCGGTCCTGCCCCGTCACCTTGCCGCTGGCATCGACGGCGATGCGGCGGATATCCTTGGCCGCCAGGCCGCCGCTGAAGATGCTGCCGCGCCAGGCGGCAATCTTGTCGCCCGTGTAGACGGCCAGGCCCGACGGTGCCGGCGACGGCACCCAGGCCACGCTCGGATTGAGCATGCCGGCCACTTCGTGCTTGCCGACGGGCTCATGCGTTTTGTAGTCGGCGCCATAGCTTTGCAGCGGCCAGCCGTAGTTGCCGCCCGCCGCCACCAGATTCAGCTCATCGCCGCCATATGGACCGTGTTCCGTGGCCCACACGCGGCCGGAAACAGGATCGAGCGCCAGGCCCTGCACGTTGCGATGGCCGTACGACCAGATTTCCGGCAAGGCACCCTTGGCCGCCAGCGGGTTGCCAGGTGCCGGCTTGCCGTCTTCCGTCAGGCGCAGGATGGAACCCTGGTGCGTGGCCAGATTCTGTGCCTGCTCGCGCGCCAGGCGGTCGCCGATGCGCAGCGGCGGGTTGCCGCCATCGGCCACGCTCATCAGCAAAGTGCCGTCCGGCAGCCACAGCAGGCGCGAACCGAAATGCTGGCCGCCGCTCTTGTCGGTGGCCACCTTGAACAGGGTCTGGATGCCCGTCACCTTCCTGCCGTCGAACACGCCGCGCACGAGGGTCGTGCGGTTGGCGTCATTCGTGCCTGTCGACACCGTCATGTAGACGCGCTGCTGCGCCTTGCCCGCATCCTGCGGGTGCAGGACGATATCGAGCAAGCCGCCCTGCCCGCCCGTAAACACCTTCGGCATGCCTTCCAGCGCCACGTCGCTAAAAGTCTTTCCATTCAGCAGATGCAATGTTCCCTGCTTGCTGGTGACGAGCGCGCGCCCCTCGCCCAGCCAGGCGATACCCCACGGCTGGCGCACGCCCTGCGCGACGGTCTCGGCCTTCCAACCCTGTTTCGCGGCAGGCGGCTCGCCCGTGGCTTGCAGTTCGGCGTGGGCAGGCATGGCCAAGGCCGCGAAGGCTCCCAGCAGCAATGCGGTGGCAAGGCGTGTGCGCTTGATGATTGGCATCGGGAATTCTCCTGTGTCGTCAATAAAAAAGGCGGCCGCGATGGTCTTTGCCATCGCGCCGCCTTTAAAAATAGCACAGATTGCACGGCGGACGCGCCGCCGCGTCCATACGATCAGCGATACACCAGATAGTACTTGGCGCGCGCGGTGCCCTTCTGCGCGCCGCCCGTCTGCACCAGCGCCACCGGATCGCCGGCGGCCGTGTGGAAGATACCTATGCCGTAGCTGGGTTCGCCACCGATGTACGGCAAGCTGACATTACCATCCGGGAACAACAGTTCTCCGCTAAACCGCCTGTAACTGGCTTCGTAGATCACATTGCTGACCGGATAGCCATAATTGTACGATGTCTCCAGGACCAGCGCTTCCGCCTTGGTGGGCGAGTAACTCATCGACAACACGCTACTCCCATCCGTACTGAGGATAAAGCGACCGACATATTTCAGCGTATCGGTACTGAAATACGTACCAGCAGCCGTAAACAGCAGATCTTCCTTGGAAGACAAGAAGAACGGAGCCCCCGACGGGTAGTCGAGATAGGTGTGGTCATTGGACAGAACGGCATTGCTTTGCGGGTCTATGTCAAAGTACGTGATAGCGGATGTATATCCCTGCGCCACGAATGCCTTGTTTTTGGATGCCGCAAAAACGCCACGCAACGCTCCATAGAGGACATAGTAAGAATTAAGTCCTGGAAGGACCTGGCCAGTACGCCCGTTGATCACACTAACAGCGGCTCGCGGCGATGTGCCGACAGAAGAGCCCGTCAGGAACACGATGCCAGCATTGGTCGTGAATACCTCTGTCTGCGTACCGTCTGTGCCTGTAGAACGCAGCAGTTGCCCTGCCACCAGGTCAACCAGGCTGACCACGCCTTCATGCAATACGGCAGCCAGCTTGCCGTCCGGACTCAAATTAAACGACTTGACCGAGGTTGGCAGACTGATGCTCGTAGTGACGCCATCAACCGGATTGGTGATTTTCAAGGCGTCAGGATCAGCACTGACCATGACCAGGCGATCGAGTCCCTTGCTGTAACGTACTTCCTGCGGCGTGAAAGGCAAGGCCACGACACTATAGGATGCGATGACGGCATTGAACTTCAGATAGGCCACCGCTGTCTGCCGACCGTTGCTGACCGTCAAGGACAGCATATAGGCGCCCGCCACGTCCGGAGTGAACGATGGTATTGCGGTCGATGCTGCGGCCAGCGCGGCAACAGAACCGGCCGGCCGGCTGTCGACCGCCCAGGCATAAGTCAATTGCGCGCCACCCTCGTCATAGCTGAGAATGCCGCTGGTGACCAGCGGCTGGCCGACGGGGACGGTTTGGTTGTTGCGGCTGACCACCGCGACCGTGCCCTGGATCACGCCCATCGGCATGCTGTTGTTGGCATCGAACTGGTACACCGTTTCGGCATACGCGCCCTTGCCGTCCGCGCCGCGGGCGCGCACTTTGTACAGGCCCAGCACATCGGGCGAGAAACGCGCCGTTTGACCGCTGACAAACAGCAGGGACGTACTGCCAGCTGGCTTCTGGATCAGTTCCCACGTCGTGCTCACCTTATCGCCATCGGCATCGGTACTGCCCGTAGCATCAAGCACGATGCCGGAACCTGCCGAGACACTCACAGCATCCTTGACTAGCGGCTGCGCCGTAAACGTCGCATTGACCACCAGCACCGCATTCGGCACCCGGTTATTCACCAGCACTGTGGCGTTCTTTTCCGCAAAACCGCCCTTGCCATTCGTCACGCGCAGCTTGAAGACATAGGTACCCAGCGCGTCGGGCTGGAAGTTCAGTTTCGGGGTCGAGACGGCGCCCATGTTCAAGCCGCTGCCGGCAGGTTTCGAGACCATGCTCCAGGCAAAGCTCAGCGTCCCGCCGTCGCTATCCTTGCTGCCACCGGCATCGAGTTCAATCTGTCCACCCATGCTGCCGATGGCATCGGCACCTTCTGCCGCCGCCGACACGGCACCGGCAAACAGGATGGCAGGCTGCGGCACGGCCGCCACGGGCGGCGGCGCCGCAGTTTCACTGCCACCACCTCCACCGCCACACCCGGCCAGCATGGCCATGGCCAACATACCCGCTCCCAACCAGCGCGCGGCTGGTCCCTGCATACGACTACGCATATGATTCCGTTCTTTCAATATTTCCCGTGGTTATAAAGTGACGTCTTGTCGCGTCCGAAAAAGCGGACAAATATTATCATGACAATAACGTTAAATTTTCACCAAATTTCAATTTGGAAATATTAATTTTCAGGAATCCTTAAAAAGGAGCTGCCGGGTACGCTCAGGCGCGCAGCAGCAAGGCCACGGCTTCGGCCGCGATGCCTTCTTCACGGCCCAGGTAGCCCAGTTTTTCATTCGTCTTGGCCTTGATGTTGACCTGGCCCACACTCACGCCCAGGTCTTCGGCCACGTTGGCGCACATGGCGGCGATGTGCGGCGCCATCTTCGGGCGCTGGGCAATGATGGTGGCGTCGATATTGCCGATGATATAACCGGTCGCTTGCACTCGGCGCACGGCTTCGCGCAGCAGGGTGCGCGAATCGGCGCCCTTGAACTGCGCGTCCGTGTCGGGAAAATGGCGGCCGATGTCGCCCAGCGCGGCGGCGCCGAAGATGGCGTCCGTGATCGCGTGCAACAATACGTCCGCATCGGAATGGCCGAGCAAGCCCAGGTGATGGGGGATTTTCACGCCGCCAATGATCAGGTCGCGGTTTTCCACCAGCGCGTGGCAGTCATAGCCCTGGCCGATGCGGAAAGGCAGTACGGGAGTCGTTGTGTTCATGCGGGTCTCTCTGGAATTCAAGGGTTGGCCAAATACAGTTCGGCCGTGTATATGTCGCGCGGCAAGGTCACCTTCAGGTTGCGCGGGTGGCCTTCGACCAGCATGGGCGCCAGGCCCAGCGCTTCGACGGCGCTGGCGTCGTCCGTAATCGCTTGCGGGTCGAGCGCTTCGGATAAGGCCTGGTACAGCAGCGCATAGCTGAACATTTGCGGCGTCTGCGCCAGCCATAGATGATCGCGCGGCACCGTCTGCGCCGACAGGCCGTCCGGCCCCGCCCGCTTGACGGTATCGACCACGGGCAAGGCCAACAGGCCGCCGGCCGGGTGGTCGCCCACCTCGCCGATGAGCTTTTCGATCAGGGCCGGCGTCAGGCCGGGACGCGCCGCGTCGTGCACCAGCACCTGGTCGTGGGCACCGATGCTGCCGTGCACGGCCTGCAAGCCATTCAGGATCGTCTCCATGCGCGTGGCGCCGCCGCAGCGCAGCACAGTGACGCCCTGCTCCGGCACGACCGTGTCAATCACGCTATCCTCCGCGCTGACGACGACATACGTGTGCGCGATCAGGGGGCTGGCGAGAAAGGCGTCGAGCGCGTGGCGCAGCATGGGTTTGCCAGCGATAGGTAAGTATTGCTTGGGACTGCCCGCTTCCATGCGCGCGCCCACGCCGGCGGCGGGGATCAGCGCAAAGTAACGGACGGTGTTCGGTGCTGCTGTCATGCCATTCCTTGTCTAGTTGGCGGGCGCTGCCTTGCCCGCCAGGATGTTCTGGATTTCGCCCTTGCACGCCTTGCCCAGGCGTGCATATTCTTGCGGAGAATCGATGGCCGCCTGCAAGGTTTCCACCTTGCGCATTTCAGCCTTGATATACGGCAACCAGCCCGTGTCGATCTCGCGCGCCAGCGCCGCCTTGGCCGTGCCGCTGGGCGCATACAGGGGCCGCGCCTCGAAGCGTTTGGCCAGCGCCGCGCGCACGGTCTTTTCCACGCGCGGCAAGTGTTCCATATAGGTTTTCATGTGCCGCAGCTCGTGCGCGAGTATCTCATCATACGCGCAAGTGCCGGGGGCAAACTCGCGGCCGATATAGATCACCACGGGCGCATACGTGAGGGACACGGTAATCTGCGGCGCCACGCATTCATAGCCGCTGGCCGGGTCTTGCAGCATGGGACCGGCCAGGGCGATGGCCACGCGCGAATCCGTCTTCGTCAATCCCAGTACCCAGGTATTGGCGCGCGCCGTGCCCTTCATCACGGTCAGGGCCTTGTACGGCAGATGCGTGTCGATGCTGTAGCCATTCTGCTGCGCCGTCAGCACGGACACCGTCTTGCTGATCGTGTCTTCGCAGCGCACCTGGAACGGCGTGCGCGCGGCCCCGTGTGCGCACAGGCTGGCAGACGCCAGCAGCAGGAAGATCGCCGCGCGCATGTGCGGAATCAGGCCGGTTGCCAGGCGCCGCTGGTGATCTTGTCGAGCCAGAAGATGCCGATGACGGTTTTCACGTCCGTGATCGTGCCATCCTTGACCCAGTCGAGCAGCTGCGGCACGGTGGCCGTAAAGGTTTCCAGGAATTCGCCTTCATCGAGCTGGCGTTCGCCGGCCACCAGGCCGCGCGCCAGGAACAGCTCCAGGTGTTCATCGGAATAGGCGATGGCATTATGGATGGTGGAGACGAATTGCCAGTCGCTGGCCGTGTAGCCCGTCTCTTCCAGCAATTCGCGCTGGGCGCACGCCAGGTGCGACTCTCCCGCGTCGATCTTGCCGGCCGGGAATTCAATGAAGACCCGGTCCAGCGGATAGCGGTACTGGCGTTCCATCAGCACCGTGCCATCGTCGAGCAGCGGCAGGATGACGACGGCGCCCGGATGCAGGACGAATTCGCGCGCCGTGATCTTGCCGTCCGGCAGCGCAACCCGGTCGCGCTGCACGCGCAGGAAGCCGCCCTGATAGACGAGCTCACCGTCCACCTTGGTCTCAGTTAAATTCATATCCATGCGTTCAGTATCCATACCTTGATTATGCTCAATAAAAAAAAACGGCGCCAGAGGCGCCGCTTTCGGTCGATGGGGCTAATGTCGTTTGCGCAGGTAGCGGGTGACAAAGCCTGGGAAAGCCAGCACCAGGAACAGGCATCCCGTGATGGCATAGAACTCCCACGTCTGCGGGAAACCGTTGCCGATGCGCGCTTCGAGCGCGAACGCCACGGCGCCGACGATGAAGTACAGAATCACCATCTCCAGCAGACGCAGCGCCAGCGGCTTGCGCCAGCCCTGCTCTGCTTGCGCCGCCCTTTTCAGGGGCACGGCGGCAAACAGTTTCTCGTTCAGGAAAGGCAGGTTGGCGCCCAGGATGCCCAGGGCGATCACCAGCCAGCTCGAGGCGGTGACATCCATCGATCAGGACGCCAGAGTCTTGGTGATGGCGGTCGCGCAGGCGGCCAGGATGCTGTTAGGCATCACTCCCAGCGCCAGGACGAACACGCCGTTCAGGGCCAGCACGACGCGCATGTCGCCATGCACGACCAGCACATTGCCGTCCGTCGGCTCGTCGAACCACATCATTTTCACGACGCGCAGGTAGTAGAAGGCGCCGATCAGCGAGAACAGCACGGCAGCGATGGTCAGCCACAGCTGGCCCGTCGCCAGCACGGAAGCGAGTACCGAGTACTTGGCCATGAAGCCCATCAGCGGCGGCACGCCGGCCAGCGAGAACATGAACAGGGTCATCACCAGCGCGAAGATCGGGCTGCGTTTGCCCAGGCCCTTGAAGTCGGCCAGTTCGTCTGCTTCGAAACCATTACGTGCCAACAACATGATCACGCCAAAGGTACCCAGGGTGGTGAACACGTAGGTGATGACGTAGTACATCGAGGCGCCGTAGGCGGTGGCTGCGCCAGCCGCGTTCAGGGTGTTGTTCGGTGCATCCACGGTACCGGACAGCAAGCCCAGCAGAACGAAGCCCATTTGCGCGATGGTCGAGTACGCCAACATACGCTTCAGGTTGGTTTGCGCGATCGCGGTGAAGTTGCCGATCGCCAGCGACATCACGGCCAGCACCAGCAGCATTTGCTGCCAGTCATGTGCCATCGGCAGCAAGCCTTCGGCCAGCAAGCGCAGGGTGATGGCGAAGGCGGCCAGTTTCGGCGCCGCGCCCAGCAGCAGGGTCACGGCCGTCGGCGAACCTTGATACACGTCAGGCACCCACATGTGGAATGGCACGACGCCCAGTTTGAAGGCCAGGCCGGCAACGAGGAACACCAGGCCGAAGACCATGATGGTGCCGTTGGTCTTGCCGTTTTCCAGCGCCACGCGCAGTTCGCCCAGGTCCAGCGTGCCGGAGGCGCCGTACAGCATCGAGATACCGTACAACATGAAACCGGAGGCCAGCGCGCCCAGGATGAAGTATTTCATGGCCGCTTCCGTGGCCTTGGCATTGTCACGGCGCAAGGCGATCAGTGCGTACAGCGACAGCGACATCAGTTCCAGACCCAGGTAGATGATCAGGAAGTTGTTGGCCGAGATCATGATCATCTGGCCCAGCAGTGCAAACAGGGCCAGCACGTAGAACTCGCCGCCCAGGTTACCCGACAGCATGCTGCGGTCGGTGGCATAGGCGCGCGAGTAGATCAGGGTCAGCGCCACGGCGCCGTACGAGAACAGTTTCAACAGCTGCGACATCGGGTCCGACACGAACATGTTGTGGAACGTGTAGACGGTGGTGCCCGCGTTGAAGTCGCCCACGGTCAGCAAGGCGCAGCCGGCCAGGGTCAGCAGCGACAGCGCATAGGTGATCGAACGCTTCGCCGCAGGCAAGAACATATCGATCAGCAAGAGCGCCGACGTGGCGATCAGCAGAAAGATTTCCGCGTACAGCGGTACCAGATTAGGTGCATTAGTCATGTTATCGGTCTTCTATTTAAGGCAACTTGCTGGTGGCGACATGCTGCAGCAGGTCAGCAACCGAAGTTTGCATCGTGTCGGTGAACGGGGCTGGGTACAGACCCATCACGAGCACGGCGATGGCCAGCACAGCAAGCATGAAGAATTCACGTTTGTTGATGTCGGTCAGTTCGGCCACATGCTTGTTCTTGATCTTGCCGAACACCACGCGCTTGGCCATCCACAGCGAGTACGCCGCGCCCCAGATCAGTGCCGTTGCAGCCAGCAGACCGATCCAGAAGTTGTATTTCACCGCGCCCAGGATCACCATGAACTCGCCGACGAAGCCGGACGTCGCAGGCAGACCGCAGTTGGCCATCGAGAACAGCACAAAGAAGGCGGCAAATTTCGGCATGCGGTTCACGACGCCGCCGTAGTCGGCGATGTTGCGGGTATGCATGCGGTCATACAGCACGCCGATGCACAGGAACATGGCGCCGGAGATGAAGCCGTGCGAGACCATCTGCACGATACCGCCCTGCACCGAGATGTCGTTGAACATGAAGAAGCCCAAGGTCACAAAACCCATGTGCGCGATCGACGAATAGGCGACCAGTTTTTTCATGTCGGTTTGCACCAGGGCAACCAGACCGATGTAGATCACGGCGATCAGCGACAAGGCGATCATGAAACCCGACAGGTAGTGGCTGGCGTCCGGCGTGATCGGCAGCGAGAAACGCAGGAAGCCGTAAGCGCCCAGTTTCAGCATGATGGCGGCCAGCACGGCGGAACCGCCCGTTGGCGCTTCCACGTGGACGTCCGGCAACCACGTGTGGACGGGGAACATCGGCACCTTGACGGCAAACGCCATCAGGAAGGCCAGGAAGATGAAGATCTGCTCGTTCATCGTCAGCTTGAACGCATGCCAGGCCAGGATGTCGAAGGTGCCCGACACATTGCGCAGGTAGATGATGGCAACCAGGGTCAGCAGCGAACCGAAGAAGGTGTACAGGAAGAACTTGAACGACGCGTACACGCGGTTCGAACCGCCCCAGATACCGATGATGATGAACATCGGGATCAGGGTTGCTTCAAAGAAGAAGTAGAACAGCAAGCCGTCCAGCGCGCAGAACACGCCGATCATCAGGCCCGACAGGATCAGGAACGAGCCCATGTACTGGGCGATGCGCTTCTCGATCACTTGCCAAGCGGAAATGACGACGATGACGGTGATGAACGCCGTCAGTGGCACGAACCACAGCGACAGGCCGTCGATACCCAGCGAGTACCAGATATTGAAGGTTTCAATCCACGGTGCTTTTTCGACGAATTGCATGCCGTGCGCGGCGTTGTCGAAATGCTGGATCAGCGGCAAGGTGCACAGCATGCTGAGCACGGCGCCAGCCAGCGACAGCCAGCGGGTAAAGCCCGCTTTGCTGTCACGGCCGAGAGCCAGGATCAGGACGCCGCAAATGATCGGCACCCAGATCGACAGACTCAGGTAAGGAGGTAGTGTAGAAATCGTAGACTGCATCATGGTTCTCAGTATTCTTTTATCAGGTCAGCTTACTTAGCGGGCCAGAATGGCAGGAAATAGATCAGGAAGCCCAGCACGCCCAGGATCATCACGAATGCATAGTGATAGATGTAGCCGGTCTGCAGCACTCGCGACAGCGAGGACAGCCAGGCGACGACCTTGGCGCTACCGTTGACCAGCAGGCCATCGATCAGCTTCTTGTCACCGAAGTTCCACAGGCCATTACCCAGCAAGCGGGCACCGCCGGCGAACACGACTTCATTGAACTTGTCCATGTAGTACTTGTTGTCCAGCAGGGTGTGGATAGCGTGGAACTTGGCAAAGAACCAGGCCGGTACACGCGGGTTGACCATGTAGCAGTAGTAGGCTGCCACCACGCCGGACAATGCCAGCCAGAACGGTGCCGTCGACAGGCCATGGATCGCCATCGCCATTGCGCCGTGGAATTCATGCGACAACTCTTCCATTGCTGGATGGTTTTCACCCACAAAAATCACGCCCTTGAAGAAATCGCCATGCAGCATCGGGCCGATCGTCAGGTAGCCGATGATCAGCGAAGGAATCGCCAGCATCACCAGCGGGAACCATACGACGAATGGGGACTCGTGCGGCTTCTGGCCAGGCTCCAGACCGTGGTGAGCGTGGTCGTCTTCCTCCTCTTCATGAGCGTGGTCGTCATGCGCATCGCCGTGCGCGCCATGGGCCGCTTTCGGTGCGTGATGGTCGTCGTGACCGTGCGCATGCGCCTGGCCGAAACGTTCCTTGCCATGGAAGACGAGGAAATACATGCGGAACGAGTAGAAGGCGGTGACAAACACGCCAGCCAGCACGGCGAACTGGGCAAAGCCAGCACCCCAGATGTGCGTCGCTTCGACGGCTTCGATGATGCTGTCTTTCGAGTAGAAACCGGAGAACAGCGGCGTGCCGATCAGGGCCAGCGAACCGATCAGGGAAGTGATCCACGTGATCGGCATGTACTTGCGCAGACCGCCCATGTTGCGGATATCCTGGTCGTGGTGCATGCCGATGATGACGGAACCGGCGCCCAGGAACAGCAGTGCCTTGAAGAATGCGTGCGTCATCAGGTGGAACACGGCCACGGAGTATGCGGACGAACCCAGCGCCACGGTCATGTAACCGAGCTGCGACAGCGTCGAGTAAGCGACGACGCGCTTGATATCGTTCTGGATGATGCCCAGGAAGCCCATGAACAGCGCCGTGATGGAGCCGATCACCAGGATGAAGGACAGTGCCGTGTCGGACAGTTCGAACAGCGGCGACATGCGCGAGACCATGAAGATACCGGCCGTCACCATCGTCGCGGCGTGAATCAGCGCCGAGATCGGGGTAGGACCTTCCATCGAATCAGGCAGCCACACGTGCAGCGGGAACTGCGCCGATTTGCCCATCGCGCCGATGAACAGGCAGATGCAGGCAACGGTCAGCAGGGCCCAGTCGGTACCTGGCAAGCTCAGCAGCGCCAGTTCGTCTTTCTTGGCGAACACTTCCTGGTAGTTCATGGTGCCGGCGTAGGCCAGCAGCAGGCCGATGCCGAGGATGAAGCCGAAGTCGCCCACGCGGTTGACGAGGAAAGCCTTCATGTTGGCCACGATGGCCGTCGGACGCTGGTACCAGAAACCGATCAGCAGGTAGGAAACCAGACCCACGGCTTCCCAACCGAAGAACAGTTGCAGGAAGTTGTTGGCCATGACCAGCATCAGCATCGAGAAGGTGAACAGCGAGATGTAGGCGAAGAAGCGGTTGTAGCCTTCGTCGTCCTTCATGTAGCCGATCGTGTAGATGTGCACCATCAGGGAGACGAAGGTGACCACGCACATCATCATCGCCGACAGCGAATCGATCTGGAAGCCCACTTCCATCTTCAGGGTGCCGATCGTCATCCAGTTATAGATCGTGCCATTGAATGTCGCGCCATCCATCACTGCCAGCAGTGTCTGCACGGACAGGATGAACGCAATCAGTACGCCCAGGATCGTCGCGGTATGCGACGTCTTGCGTCCGACCAAATTACCCAGGAACTGGGTGCCAAGCAAACCTGCAATCGCGGCACCGGCCAGCGGCGCCAGCGGTACGGCAAGAAGGAGGTTAGGGTTGAGGAGTTGCCCCGCCATGATGAACCTTAATCGTTATTATTCGAGAGATCGAGTCTGAAAAACATCAGCCTTTGAGGCTGTCCAGGTCTTCGACGTTGATGGTATCCAGATTACGGAACATCACCACCAGAATAGCCAGACCGATAGCCGACTCAGCGGCGGCAACCGTCAGGATGAAGAAAACGAAGATCTGACCGGCCGCGTCGCCCATGAAATGGGAGAACGCGATGAAATTCATATTCACCGCCAGCAGCATCAATTCGATTGCCATCAGCAATACGATGATGTTCTTGCGGTTCAGGAAAATACCGACGATCGAGATTGCGAACAGGATCGCGCCCAGGACCAGAAAATGTGTGAGCGATAATGTCATGGTGCCTCCTTAACTTCCGGCTCAGCCGCAGGACGCTCGACGACCGCGTCCATCTTGATGATCTTCAGGCGGTCGTTGCGCTTGACGCGCACGGCATCGCCTGGAGCAAAATGCTTGGTGTCCTTGCGTTTGCGCAGGGTCAGTGCAACCGCGGCAACGATGGCCACCAGCAGCACGACGGCAGCGATCTCGAAGGCGAACACATATTTCGTGTAGATCAGCAGGCCCAGTTCCTTGGTGCCGCCCAGGTTGACGTTCACCGGAGCGATGCTAGGCGCAAAGTTGCGGAAACCGTGCCACAGGACAGCGGCCATTTCCAGCACGATGATCACGCCCACCGTCACGGACAGCGGCAGATAGCCCCAGAAGCCTTCGCGCATGCGGTCGATATTGATATCGAGCATCATGACCACGAAGAGGAACAGCACCATCACGGCGCCGACATACACCAATACCAGCACGATGGCCAGGAATTCAGCTTGCAGCAGCATCCAGATGCCCGCTGCGGAAAAGAAGGACAGTACCAGGAACAGTACTGCGTGGACCGGATTACGGGCCGTGATGACGCGCGTCGCTGCCAGAATCAAGATCAGCGCGAAGGCGTAAAACAAAATTGTTTTAAAGTCCATAAAAAACCCAATAGACGTACAGATGAACGAGGGGCGCGCCGCAGCTGGTCAGCTGCGGCGCATCCATCAGCGATAAGGTGCGTCGGCGGCGCGCGCAGCGGCGATGTCATTTTCATAACGATCACCCACGGCCAGCAACATCTCTTTCGTGTAATACAAATCCCCGCGTTTCTCGCCGTGGTATTCCAGGATTTGCGTCTCGACGATCGAATCGACCGGGCAGGACTCTTCGCAGAAACCGCAGAAGATGCACTTGGTCAAGTCAATATCGTAACGCGTGGTGCGGCGCGAGCCGTCGTCACGCTGTTCCGATTCGATCGTGATGGCCATCGCCGGGCAAACCGCTTCGCACAGTTTGCAGGCGATGCAACGTTCCTCGCCGTTCGGGTAGCGGCGCAGCGCGTGCAAGCCACGGAAACGCGGCGAGATCGGTGTCTTCTCTTCCGGGAATTGCACCGTGATCTTGCGCGAAAACATGTACTTGCCTGTCAACGCCATGCCCTTGATCAGCTCGCCTAACAAGAGGCTGCTGAAGAAATCTTTTACCTTATCCATTCGTATGCACTCTCTTACTTCCAAATATTCCAGGATGTCTGCATCCAGGCAGCGACGAAGACCAGGTAGACCAGCGTCAACGGGATAAACACTTTCCAGCCGAGGCGCATGATCTGGTCATAACGGTAGCGTGGGAAAGTACCGCGCACCCAGATGAACACCGACACGATGAAGAAGGTCTTGGCGAACAGCCAGAAGAAGCCGCCGAAACCACCCCAGAACTCAAGGAAAGCAAATGGTGCAGACCAGCCACCGAGGAACATGATCGAAGCCAGCGCGCCGATCAAGATCATGTTGGCGTATTCGGCCAGCATGAACATGGCGTAGGCCATGCCCGAATATTCAACCATGTGGCCGGCGACGATTTCCGACTCGCCTTCGACAACGTCGAACGGGTGACGGTTGGCTTCAGCCAGGCCCGACACCAGGTAGATGACGAACATCGGCAGCAGCGGCAGCCAGTTCCACGACATGAAGTTCACGCCCTTGTCGGCGAAGAAGCCGATTTGCTGGCCGCTGACGATGTCGATGAAGTTCAGGCTGCCCGAGACCATCAGCACGATGACCATCACGAAGCCCATCGGGATTTCATACGAAATCATCTGTGCCGAAGCGCGCATGGCGCCCATGAACGAGTACTTCGAGTTCGAGGCCCAGCCGGCGATGATGATGCCGTAGACTTCCATCGAGGTAATCGCCAGCAGCATCAGCAAGCCTGCGTTGACGTTGGCCAGCACGGCTTGCGGGCCGAACGGCACGACCGACCAGGCGGCCAGGGCCGGCATGATGGTCATGATCGGGCCGATCACGAACAGGCCCTTGGCGGCCTTCGACGGGATGATGATCTCTTTGAACAAGAGTTTCAGCGCATCGGCGATCGGCTGCAGCAAGCCCAGCGGACCCACGCGGTTCGGGCCGACGCGGATCTGGATCCAGCCGATCAGCTTGCGTTCCCACAAGGTCAGGTAGGCAACCAGGCCCATCAGCGGCAGCAGCACGCACAGGATCTTGATCAGGGTCCAGAAGAACGGCCACGAGCCGCCCAGCAAATTCTGGCCGCCGCTGTTGATGACGTTTACAAATTCAGGCAGAGCCATCAGATTTTCCCCTCTGCTGTTTCAACTGTGATGTCACCGAACATGCCGCCCAGGCTAGCCGTCGAGGCATGCGCCGCCGACACTTTGACCACATTGGCTGGCAGGCCGGCATGGAGTGCCGCCACCAGGATGGCGCTGCCGGAGCCTTGCGCCACTTTGACCTTGTCGCCCGCCTTGATGCCCAGCTTGTCAGCCAGCGCCAGGGACAGGTGCGCTTGCGGTGCGGCGCCATCGACCGTGCGCAGCAGCGGTTCGGAGCGGCGCACGAGCGCGTCGGCAAAGTAGATCGGCACGTCGGCGATGCGTTGCAGCGCAGGCGAAGCCGGTGCGTAGCTTGCCGCTTCCGGTGCATTTTTCGCGATGTTGTTCAGCTGTGCCGACAGATCGGTCACGCCGGCGCCAAACGCTTCGTCGCGGATCGCTTCGGAAGTGTCGTAGTCGAAACCGGCCAGGCCCAGGATGTTGCCCAGGACGCGCAGCACTTTCCAGGCTGGACGGGTTTCCGCCAGCGGTTTCACGGTGCCGTTGAAGCTTTGCGCGCGGCCTTCGCAGTTGACGAAGGTGCCCGAGGTTTCAGCGAACGGAGCGATCGGCAGCAAGACATCGGCGTAATCCATGCCGTGCTTGAAGGCCGACATCGCCACGACCATGTCGGCGCCATCCAGGGCGGCGCGGGCCGCTTGCGGGTTGGCAGCGTCGAGTTCCGGCTCGGCGTGCAGCAGCACGTAGGCTTTTTTCGGCGCGGCAAAGGCAGCTTGCACATTGGCACGCGGCTTGGCGACCAGGTGCGCGCCAACCGTGTTGGCCGCTTCCGTCAGGTAACCGAGCTTGGCGCCCGTCTGTTCGGCGATCCATTGCGCGGCAGCATGCAATTGCGACGCTTGCGGGTGTTGCGTTGCCGCGTTACCCAGCAGTACGGCGCCGTGGTCGCCAGCCATCAGGCTGGCGGCGATGGCGACAGCCACGTCCGAAGCGGTCATCGCTTCGAAACCGGCCGGCGCGGCTATTTCTTTGGCTTTGGCAACGGCGACGACCACTTCCGACAAGGCCGCCAGCCAATCGCCAGGCGCGACGATCATCTTGTTGGCGATGGTGATCAGCTGCTCATCGTCAGAGGCGTGCAGGATCGACAGCTTGGCGCCGCCCTTGACGGACGCGCGCAAACGCGTGGCCAGCAATGGGTGGTCCTTGCGCAGGAACGAGCCGATGACGAAGGCGCGCTTGATCTGGCCAAATTCGTTGATCGGCATGCCCAGCCATGGCTTGACGCCGGCGTCCAGCGCGAAGTCGGTCTGGCGCAGGCGGAAATCGACGTGCTCGGAACCGAGACCGTTGACCACTTTTTGCAGCAGTACCAGCTCTTCGACGGTCGAATGCGGCGTTGCCAGCGCGGCGATGGCGTCAGCGCCATGCTCGTGCTTGATGTTTTTCAGGCCGTGCGCCACGTATTCCAGCGCCGTTTGCCAATCAACTTCTTTCCACTCGTTGCCTTGTTTCAGCATCGGGGACGTCAGGCGTTCGGCGCTGTCCAGCGCTTCGTACGAGAAACGATCCTTGTCCGAGATCCAGCACTCGTTGACGGCTTCGTTTTCCAGAGGCAATACGCGCTTGACCTTGCCAGCTTTCACTTGCACGATCAGGTTCGCGCCCAGGCCGTCATGCGGGCTGACCGATTTGCGGCGCGACAGTTCCCACGTACGGGCGCTGTAGCGGAACGGCTTCGAGGTCAGTGCGCCGACCGGGCACAGGTCGATCATGTTGCCCGACAGTTCGGAGTCGACCGTCTGGCCGACGAAGGACACGATTTCCGAGTGTTCGCCGCGGCCGATCATGCCCAGCTCCATCACGCCAGCCACTTCCTGGCCAAAGCGTACGCAGCGGGTGCACTGGATGCAGCGCGACATTTCTTGCATGGACACCAGCGGACCGGCTTCCTTCGGCTGCACGACGCGCTTGTCTTCCTTGTAGCGCGATTCGCTCTTGCCATAACCCACGGCCAAGTCTTGCAACTGGCATTCGCCGCCCTGATCGCAGATAGGGCAATCGAGCGGGTGGTTAATCAGCAAGAATTCCATGACCGACTTTTGCGCCTGCACAGCTTTATCGCTGGCGGAGCGCACGATCATGCCGGCACTGACCGGGGTCGCACAAGCGGGCAAAGGCTTGGGCGCCTTTTCCACTTCGACCAGGCACATGCGGCAGTTCGCTGCGATCGACAATTTCTTGTGATAGCAGAAGTGCGGAATGTAGGTTCCCAATTTGTTGGCGGCGTCCATCACCATGCTACCAGCAGGGACTTCGACTTTTTTGCCGTCTATTTCGATTTCAACCATGGTGATCGTTACCTGACGCAGCTTAGATATATGCGGGCACTAAGCAATGCTTGTGCTCGATATGATATTCAAATTCTTCACGGAAATTCTTAATGAAGGCCCGTACCGGCATGGCAGCCGCATCGCCCAGCGCGCAAATGGTGCGGCCCTGGATGTTGTCGGCGATCGAGTTGAGCATGTCCAGGTCGTCTGGACGACCCTGCCCCTGCTCGATGCGGTGCACCATGCGGTACATCCAGCCTGTGCCTTCACGGCAAGGCGTACACTGGCCGCACGATTCTTCAAAGTAGAAGTAGGACAGGCGTTCCAGCGCCTTTACCATGCAGCGTGTTTCGTCCATCACGATGACGGCGCCCGAACCCAACATCGAACCGGCTTTCGCGATCGAGTCGTAGTCCAGGTCGGTCTGCATCATGATGTCGCCGCGGATCACCGGAGCGGACGAGCCGCCAGGGATCACGGCCTTGATCTTTTTGCCACCGCGCATGCCGCCTGCCAGTTCCAGCAGGGTCGCAAACGGGGTGCCGAGCGGCACTTCGTAGTTGCCCGGTTTTTCCACGTCGCCCGAGATCGAGAAGATCTTCGAACCGCCGTTGTTCGGCTTGCCCATCGCCAGGTATTTCTCTGGACCGATGTTCAGCACGAATGGCACGGCCGCGAAGGTTTCCGTGTTGTTGATCGTCGTCGGCTTGCCGTACAGGCCAAACGAGGCAGGGAAAGGCGGCTTGAAGCGCGGCTGGCCTTTCTTGCCTTCCAGCGACTCCAGCAGGGCCGTTTCTTCGCCGCAGATGTAGGCGCCATAACCATGGTGCGCATGCAACTGGAACGAGAACTCGCTGCCCATGATCTTGTCGCCCAGGAAACCGGCGGCGCGCGCCTCTTCCAGCGCTTCTTCGAAACGCAGGTATTCCTGGAAGATCTCGCCGTGGATGTAGTTGTAACCCACGGTGATGCCCATCGCGTAAGCGCCAATGGCCATGCCTTCGATCAGGGCATGGGGATTGTAACGAATGATGTCGCGGTCCTTGAAAGTGCCCGGTTCGCCTTCATCTGTATTGCAGACGAGGTATTTTTGACCCGGGAACTGGCGCGGCATGAAGCTCCACTTCAAGCCGGTAGGAAAACCCGCGCCGCCACGGCCGCGCAAGGACGAAGCCTTGAGGTCGGCGATGATCTGTTCCGGCGTGATTTTCTCTTCCAGGATACGCCGCAGGGCACTGTAGCCGCCGCGGTTCACATAATCTTGCAAATGCCAGTTCTTGCCATCCAGATCCTTCAGGATCAATGGATCGATATGGCGGTTGTGGAGTGACGTCATTTCTTGAGTTCCTCCAGCATGGCGTCGATCTTCTCGTTCGACATCCAGCTGCACATGGTTTTATTGCTGACCAGCAAGACAGGCGCATCGCCGCACGCACCCATGCACTCGCCTTCAACCAGGGTGAACTGGCCGTCAGGGGTGGTTTCGCGGAAATCGATACCCAGCTTCTGCTTCAGGTAGTCTGCAGCGCGCACGCCGCCCGACAGGGCGCATGGCAGGTTGGTGCACACGGTGATCTTGTGCTTGCCCACGGGTTTCACGTTGTACATATTGTAGAACGTGGCCACTTCCTGCACGGCAATCGCCGGCATGCCGATGTAATCGGCCAGTTCCTTCATGGTTTCTGGCGCCAGCCAGCCCAGTTCATCCTGGGCATGGGCCAGCGCGGCCATGACGGCGGATTGACGCTGGTCGGCCGGGTACTTGGCCAACTCACGGTCAATTTTCTTATAACATTGCTCTGATAACAACATACTTTTTGCCTCTTAGCGGTCAATACTACCGAACACGATATCTTGCGTCCCGATGATGGTCACGGCGTCGGCAAGCATGTGCCCACGCGCCATCTCGTCGAGCGACTGCAAGTGGGCGTAGTCTGGCGCGCGCAGTTTCATGCGGTACGGCTTGTTGGCGCCATCGGACACCAGGTACACGCCGAACTCGCCCTTCGGATGTTCCACGGCGCTGTAGGCCTCGCCTGGCGGCACGTGGAAACCTTCCGTAAACAGCTTGAAGTGGTGAATCAGCGATTCCATGTTGGTCTTCATGTCGACACGGCCCGGAGGCGCCACCTTGCGGTTGCTGGTCATGACAGGACCTTCATTGTTGCGCAGCCACTCCACGCATTGCTTGATGATGCGGTTCGACTGGCGCAGCTCTTCCACGCGGACCAGGTAGCGGTCGTAGCAATCGCCGTTGGTGCCGATAGGAATGTCGAAATCCATCAGGTCGTACACTTCGTACGGCTGTTTCTTGCGCAAATCCCACTGCACGCCCGAGCCGCGCAGCATGGCGCCCGTAAAGCCCATGGCCAGCGCATCTTCCGGCGAGACCACGCCGATGCCGACGGTACGCTGTTTCCAGATACGGTTGTCGGTCAGCAGGGTTTCGTACTCGTCCACGGAGTTCGGGAAACGGCGCGCGAAGTCTTCGATGAAGTCCAGCAGCGAACCCTGGCGGTTTTCATTGAGCTTGCCGATGGCCTTGGCGTTGCGGATGATCGATGCCTTGTGCTGCGGCATCGCGTCCGGCAGGTCGCGGTACACGCCGCCCGGGCGGTAGTAGGCCGCGTGCATGCGCGCGCCCGACACTGCCTCGTAGGCGTCGAACAAGTCTTCGCGGTCGCGGAAGCAATACAGGAACGGGCCCATGGCGCCAACGTCCAGCGCGTGGGTGCCGAGCCACATCAGGTGATTCAGGATGCGCGTCATCTCGTCGAACATGACGCGGATGTATTGCGCGCGCAGCGGCACTTCCAGGCCCAGCATCTTTTCGATGGCCATCACGTACGCATGTTCATTGCACATCATCGACACATAGTCGAGACGGTCCATGTACGGCACGGATTGCAGGTAGGTCTTCTGTTCTGCCAGCTTTTCGGTGGCGCGGTGCAGCAGGCCGATATGCGGGTCGGCGCGCTGGATGACTTCGCCATCCATCTCCAGCACCAGGCGCAGCACACCGTGCGCGGCCGGATGCTGCGGCCCAAAGTTCAGGGTGTAGTTCTTAATCTCAGCCATTATTTCATCCCGTAATGTTCTTCGCGGATCACGCGCGGCACGTTTTCCCGCGGCTCGATCGTCACGGGCTGGTAAATCACGCGCTTTTGTTCCGGATCGTAGCGCATCTCGACATAGCCGGAGACGGGGAAATCCTTGCGGAACGGATGGCCGATGAAACCGTAGTCGGTCAGCAGGCGGCGCAAGTCGTTGTGGCCTTCGAAGAGAATGCCCAGCAGGTCGAATGCTTCGCGCTCGTACCAGTTGACGGCACGCCAGATGCCCACCACGGAAGGCAGCAGCGGCATGTCGTCGTCCGGTGCGAACACGCGCACGCGCACGCGCCAGTTGTGCTTGACCGACAGCAAGTGCGACACGGCCGCGAAACGCAGACCATCCCAGCTACCGTCGCCATAGGTCGAGTAGTCGACACCGCACAGGTCGAGCAGCTGCTCGAAATGCAGGGTCGGATCGTCGCGCAAGGTCTGCATCACGGCCAGGTAGTCCTCGGCCTTGACGACCAGGGTGACTTCGCCCAGCGCAACCGTCGTGCTAACGCGATCGCCCAGGGCAGTGCCGAGGGCGTTTTGCAATACTTCTAAATGTGTTGTCATAATCTGAAGCGGCCCCGTTAGCGTGCGATCGTGCTGGTACGCTTGATCTTGTTCTGCAACTGCATGATGCCGTACAGCAAGGCTTCAGCGGTCGGAGGACAGCCAGGCACATACACGTCGACGGGCACGATGCGGTCGCAACCGCGCACCACGGAATAGGAGTAATGGTAGTACCCGCCGCCATTGGCGCAGGAACCCATCGAGATGACCCAGCGTGGCTCTGCCATCTGGTCGTAGACCTTGCGCAGGGCCGGCGCCATCTTGTTGCACAGGGTGCCGGCAACGATCATGACGTCGGACTGACGCGGCGACGGACGAAACACGACGCCGAAACGGTCCATATCGTAGCGGGCTGCGCCCACATGCATCATTTCGACCGCACAGCAGGCCAGACCGAACGTCATCGGGAACATAGACCCGGTGCGCGCCCAGTTGATCAGCTTGTCGGCCGAGGTGGTGATGAAACCTTCGCTTAATACGCCTTCAATAGCCATGGCTTATTCCCAGTCAAGGGCACCTTTCTTCCAAATGTACCAAAATCCGACCACGAATTCAGCGATGAACACCATCATCGTGACGAAACCGGCCCAGCCCAGGTCGCGCATTGCAACGCCCCATGGGAAAAAGAATGCCGTTTCCAGATCGAACAAAATAAACAGGATTGCGACCAGATAGTAGCGCACATCAAATTTCATGCGCGCGTCTTCGAATGCTTCAAAGCCACATTCGTACGGGGAGAGTTTTGCTGCGTCAGGCTTGTTAGGACCTAACAGGCGCCCCAGGAGCTGGGGAGCGATACCGACACCAAGGCCGATAATAATGAACAGCAGGACGGGGAAGTAATTTTCGAGGTTCACGATTGATGAGCTTATATTGAACGATCGGTTAAATGAGGACGCTGCGATCATTTGCAGCGTATCTAACGCACGACCCCAATCAAAGCTAAGACCAGGATCGAACGACACATCCTCGTAAAAAAAGCCAGCAACTTTGTACGAGCCATGGCTCGTGCGCCGTTGCTGGCTTCTGATTTCTGGTGCCGACGACGAGACTCGAACTCGTACAGCTTTCGCCACTACCCCCTCAAGATAGCGTGTCTACCAATTTCACCACGTCGGCGGTAAGGCCCGTATTCTACTCTGCTTTGCCGCTAAAGTTAATGCACAAATGCATCAAAACACAGATAAAAACGATAAATTTTTACATCTTCCAGCGCGTCACGATTTTTTCCTGCCGCACTGCTAAAACATTGAGCAATAATCTGCCCGTAATGAGAATTACTCTCGATGAGGCATCGAGTTAATACCGAATTACTTCGGAATCGCGCCGGCCGGGGTGCTGGCAACAGGTGCCGCCGCCGCTGGAGCGCTGGCCGCTGGTGCCGCAGGGGCTGCTGGCACCGTCGTCGGGATCGCGCCCGCGCCGGTGACCGGCACTGGCTTGACGACTTTATCCATCACGCCGCCGCCCACCGTGGTGGCGCGCTGATTGGCCATCAGCGACAGGGCCAGGGTGGCGCCGAAGAAGATCGCGGCGGCAACGCCCGTCGACTTCGACATGAAGTTCGACGAACCCGTCGCACCGAACAGGCTGCCCGAGGCGCCCGAACCGAAGGCGGCGCCCATGTCGGCGCCCTTGCCGTGCTGCAGCAACACCAGCGCGATAATCGACAATGCCGAAATAACCTGTACTACCACTACCAGATTGAACATCATGTTCATTGCAATTCCATTCTTAGTTTAAATTAATTCAATCAGCGGCGTGAATAATTGCCAGGAAATCCGCCGCCTTCAATGCTGCTCCACCGATCAGACCGCCATCGATATCCGGCATCGCCATCAATTCTTTTGCGTTCTCCGGCTTCATGCTGCCGCCGTACAGGATTTGCACGCCGGCGGCCGCTACCGCATTCTTTGCCACCAGCTGGGCGCGCAATACCTGATGCACGTCCTGCGCCATTTGTGGCGTGGCGGTCTTGCCCGTGCCGATGGCCCAGACTGGCTCATAGGCCAGCACCAGTTTCGCCACGTCGTCGGCGGAAATCGCCGCCAGCACGGCGCCCAGCTGCTGCGCCACCACGGCATTGGTCTGGCCCGCTTCGCGCTGCGCCAGCGTTTCGCCGATGCAGACGATAGGCGTGATGCCTGCCGCCAGCGCGGCAACCGTCTTGGCCGCCACTTGCGCATCGCTCTCGCCATGGTAGGCGCGGCGCTCGGAATGCCCGATCACCACGTAGCCGCAGCCAAAATCCTGCAGCATGGCGGTCGAGATTTCCCCCGTGTAGGCGCCGCCGGCATGCGCGGACACATCCTGCGCGCCCCAGCCAAGAGCCGTGCCTGCCAATTGCGCCTGGCACTGCGCCAGATACGGCGCAGGCACACAGACGGCGCTGGCGGCGCCAGAGGCAGCCAGGCCAGCAACTATTTCAGACAATAACACCGCGTTCGAGGTGCGACTGCCGTTCATTTTCCAATTTCCGACGACGAGTTTGCGACGCATAGTAGCCTAAATTCTAATAACCCGTCATTCTAACTCCGGCACCGATGCCGGTCAAACAGGCAGTGCCCCGTTTCAGGCAACTTGCAACATGATCTTGCCCACGTGCGTGCTCGCTTCCATCAAGGCATGCGCCTCGTTGGCTTTTTCCAACGGGAAAGTTTGATAGATCACGGGCTTGATCTTGCCTGCTTCGATCAGCGGCCAGACGGTCGCGCGCAGGTGGTTGGCGATGGCCGCCTTGAAGGCGACCGAACGGGGACGCAGGGTGGAACCCGTCACCGTCAGGCGACGGCGCAGCAAGCTACCCAGGTCCAGTTCCGCCTTGGTGCCGCCCTGCACGGCGATCAGGCCGATGCGGCCATCGTCGGCCAGGCAATCGATTTCGCGCGGCAGGTAGTCGCCGCCCACCATGTCGAGGATGACGTCGACGCCTTTACCACCGGTCAATTCCTTGACGACGGCGACGAAATCTTCCGTGCGGTAATTGATGCCCCGTTCGGCACCCAAGGCCTCGCAGGCGCGCGCCTTCTCGTCGCTGCCCGCCGTGGCAAACACGCGGTGACCGAGCGCGGCCGCCAGTTGGATGGCCGTCACGCCGATGCCGGACGTGCCGCCCTGCACCAATAACGTTTCGCCATCGGCCAGCGCGCAGCGGTCGAAGACATTACTCCAGACGGTAAAGAAATTTTCCGGCAGGGACGCGCCTTCCAGCGCCGTCAAGCCTTGCGGCAAGGGCAGGCACTGGCCGGCGGGCGCGGCACAGTATTCGGCATAGCCGCCGCCCTGCACCAGTGCGCAGACCAGGTCCCCTTTCCTGAATATGGTATTAGTGAAGTCGCCATCGACGACTTCGCCCGCCACTTCCAGGCCAGGCAAGTCCGACGCGCCGGCTGGCGGCGCGTATTTGCCCAGGCGCTGCAACACGTCGGGACGGTTGATGCCGGCCGCGTGCACCTTGATCAGCAATTCGCCCGCCTTATATTGCGGCATGGGACGTTCGGCGATCTGCAAAACGTCGGCGGGACCTGGCTGGCTGATGGCAACTGCACGCATGGCGGGACTCTTTCAAGGGAAAACGGCGATTGTACGCCAAGCCGCCAGCCCTTGCAGAGCACCGCTTCCCCTTAGGCGCCGCCCGTCTTCGACTGCCGCGGCAATGGCGTACCGGGCTTCCATTTTGCCGACAGGGCTTGCCCTTCCTCGACTTGCTCATGCGTCATCTTGCGCACCACGGCGGCGCGCTGGTCGGCCGCATTCGCGTTGCCATTCGCGGCCGCCAGGTTCCACAGCATGTAGGCGATGACATTATCCTGCTGCACGCCGCCCATGTGGTAGCGGTACATCAGGCCCAGCACCTGCTGTGCCTCGGCATGGTTCTGCTCAGCCGCCTTGCGGAACCAGCCGACGGCCTGCTTATGGTCTTGCAGCACGGCATTGCCCGTGTAATACATGGCGCCCACCACATACTGGGCGTCGGCCTTGCCCTGCTCGGCCGCCTTGCGGTGCCAGAACATGGCTTGCTTGTAATCCTGCGGCAAGCCCCGTCCCATGTAATACATCAAGCCCAGCAAATGCTGGGCATCGGCACTGCCGGTCTTAGCCAGTGGCAATATTTCCTTGTAGGCGAGCGCGTAATTCTTGTTGTTGTAGGCGCTGGCGCCTTCGGCGAAGCCAGCCCGCGCGGGTAGCTGTATCGTCAACAGCATGAGTAATGTAATGATCAGTTTTTTCATCGGAATGGGATGTGGTCTGACTACTTATTCTTGTCCTGCCAAAAGGCCTGCGGCAGGATGCTTTTATTTCCAGCTAACTTTGCCCAGGCCCTCGACGCTGACATCGCGGTTGACCGGCTTGCCGTACACCACCACCGAACCGAGTCCGCTCAAGTTCAGTTTGGCATTCGTATGCGCATTCACCGTAGCGTTGCCAAGGCCGCTCAATTCCAGGTTGACGGCGTCCGCTTCGAACTGCTGTGCATTCAGGCTGCCCAGGCCACCCAGGCTGGCTTTCAGGAGCCGCCCGCGTCCACCCAGCACCACCGAGCCCGCGCCCTGCAAGTCCAGCTCGGCCCGCTCATTGTTACCTATCCATATCTGCATGCTGCCCACGCCGCCCAGGCTGGCATTGAGCTTGCGGTAATCGCCCACCAGCTTGATGCTGCCCGCCCCTTCCAGCGACAGGGTCAGTTCTTCGCCCTTGAAACCCGTGATGTCCGTGCTGCCAAAGCCTTCCGAGCTCAGTTCGCGCAAGTTCGGCAAGACCAGGTCGGCGCGGATCGACGAAGGGCCGATCTTGAAGCCGCGCACTTCCGTTTCGATGTGCAGGGTATCGCCGCTTTGCGCGGTGCTGACATCGGCGATATAGCGCTTGTCGGCCGTGATGCTCAGCGAAGGCACGTTGCCCTGGCGAATGCGCACTTCCATCACGCCATCGAGCTTGACGCGCACCACGCGGGCGTCGATGTTGCGCATTTCCAGCAAGCGGGTCTCGGCGGCCGCGCCGCGCACCAGGCCCAAAGTCGCCAGGAACAGCAGCGCCAGTTGCAGTGTCTTTTTCATGTAATGCATCCTCGGTATCTTGTTTTTATGTGCCGCGGCGCCCTCGTGGAGCTCCCGCGCATTGCCACTGGCTGCCACTGTAGCAGCAGCAAAAATTGCTGACAATCAATTATGCGAAACGGGCTTTTTCGGCGGCGTTCAGGCGCTTGGCCTTGACGACCACCACGTGCATGGCAGTCTTGCCCGCTGGCGCGGCCAGGGTGGCGGTGGAGCTGGCCACTTGCAGGGCCGGGGCGGCCGGGGCGATGGCGTAGCAGCTGGCGCTGATCAGGATGGCGGCGGCAACGGCAATGACTTCCATGTTTTTAGCGACGTTCATGTTGTTCTCCTCGGGTGTCTGGCAGTGGGCTTGCGGTATGTGATCACTATAGCCATACCGCTCCCGGCAGACACGCCGATTGCGACGAACTGCGCTTTTGGCAGGCTGGCCTGACAAAAACGCGGATAAACGTCGATTTACTGCTGCGCGCTTAAAACTCTTCCCACTCGTCAGCGCCCGCCTTGGCCGCCTTGACGGGCCTGGCCGGCGACAGCGCGCGGGCCGGCGCGCGCGGCGCGGGGGCAACAGGCTTGGCCTTGAGGCGCGTCACGGACGCCGGTGCCGCAGCTGGCGCATCGCCCAGGCGGAACATGCCGACGGCTTGCGCCAGGTCCACGGCCTGCTCCTGCAGGCTTTCCGCGGCGGCGGCCGCCTGCTCGACAAGGGCCGCGTTTTGCTGCGTCATGGTATCCATGTGCGTGACGGCCGTATTGATTTCGCCGATGCCGGCGCTCTGTTCGCGGCTGGCCACCGTGATCTCGCTCATGATGGTGGTCAATTGCTGCACCGACGCCACCACCTGATCCATGGTCTGGCCCGCTTCATCGACGAGGCGGCCGCCGGCATCCACTTTTTCCACCGAGTCGCCGATCAATTCCTTGATTTCCTTGGCCGCGCCAGCGGAGCGTTGCGCCAGATTGCGCACTTCGGACGCCACCACGGCAAAGCCCCTGCCCTGCTCGCCCGCGCGCGCCGCCTCGACAGCCGCATTCAGGGCCAGGATATTCGTCTGGAAGGCGATGCCGTCGATGACGCCGATGATGTCGACGATCTTGCGCGAACTTTCCTGGATGCCGGCCATGGTGCCGACCACTTGCTGCACCACGCGGCCGCCCTTGGCCGCCACTTCCGAGGCGGATACGGCCAGCTCATTGGCCGCATGCGCGTTTTCCGCATTCTGCTTGACGGTCGACGTCAGCTCATCCATCGAACTGGCCGTTTCTTCCAGCGCGCCCGCCTGCGCTTCCGTGCGCGAGGATAGGTCGGCATTGCCGGCGGCAATATCGGCCGATTCGCTGCGCACCAGGGTGCTGATGCTGCGGATCTGCACCAGCACGGTGGCGATCTTTTCGACAAACAAGTTAAACGCCTTGGCGATCTGCGCCAGCTCATCCGAGCCTTCCGCGTCGAGGCGGCTGGTCAGGTCGCCGTCGCCCGTGGCGATCGCTTCCATCGCATCGCGCACCAGGCCCAGGCGGCGCAAGGCGCGCGCCACCAGCGCGCTCAATACCGTGGCGGCCAGGGCCAGCACCAGCAAGGCCGTCAAGGCCGAGGCGCGCAGCATGGAAGTCAATGCCTGCGTCGCCTCTGCCCGGTCGAGCACGGTGGCCAGCAACCAGTCGCTGCCCGGCACCTTACTTACATGCAAGATGCCGTCACGCTCGCCCAGGCGAATGGCGGCGCCATCGCCGCTCTTTTCAATGTCGGCCAGCGCCTGCGCACTGAGGCCCGGATCGAGCTCGGCCAGGGGCTTCAAGGTCAGCTTGCCGTCCGGGTGGGCGATGATCTTGCCGCCGCCATCGACAAGGAAGGCATAGCTGGACGCCGTCGGCTTGATCGATGCGACGTTTTGCACCACGGCATCCATCATCACGTCGGCCGCCAGTACGCCCGTCACGCTGCCCTTGCCGCCCAGCGGCTCGGCAAACGTCACCACCAGCTTGCCCGTGCTGGCGCCGATATACGGCGCCGTAATGACGGGGCCGCCCGCTTCGGACGCCAGCTTGTACCAGGGCCGCGCCGTGGGATCATAGTCTGCGGCGCGCTTGCGCTCTTGCGAAAAGACGGCGTGCTTGTCGGCAAAGCCGATATACGCCATGTCAAACGTGCCCGCCTGTTCGGCCGCCTTCAGGGCCGGCAGCGGATCGGCCGCCGTGGCGCCCTGCTTGAGCGAGCCCACGACGGCTTGCTTGGAACGCAGCCATTCGGCGATGGCCGCGGCATGGCTGTGCGACAACTGCAGCATCTGCGTGTCGAGCGCAGCCAGGGTGCTTGAGCGCGTAGTGAAGAAATTGGCGATGGCAACGGCCAGCATGGCCAGCACGACGATGGAAACGGCGATGGCGATCAGCCGCGCCTTAAGGGAGGACAACATGGTGCATCCAATAAAAAAGAGAAAATCGGGAGGGATGCGCCATGGTCGATGAATAAGATTTTGTCGTCAAGCAATACTGACAGTCAATTACCCATAAACAACAATTGATACCATATATTAATTACAGCTCGCCGCGCAGCTTGCGCAGGGCCGGCGATTCACCACCCGTCGCTTCGATGCGGAAACGGGCAAATGCCTGCTCCAGTTCAGGGTACTGGCGCAAGCCGCCTTCCGTAAAGTAACGCCCGCCGGGGATGTCGCCCCACGGCAGCGGCGCGCTCAAGGCCCCACTGCCAGCCAAGGCCAGCAGCGGCTCCAGCGCGCTGCGCAGGTCGGCCACCTCCCCATCGTTAGGCGCCAGCCGGGCCAACAATTGCTCCAGTTCGGCGGCATGGGCTTGCAAACGCTGTTGATCCATCATCTCTCCTTAATTCTTGATCGTGCCGATCAGCACGGGGGCCGACCACAGGCTGCGGTTGGGCAATAGATACTGCTGCGCCCCACCCTTGCGCCGCACCAGCCCGCCCAGCTCTTGCGTCGGCGCCACCTGGCTGACGAACACGTTGACGGTGCCCTTGGGCATGATCTGATACACATCATACAGCGGCGCCTCGCTCTTCAAGGGCAAGCCGAAACAGTCTGCCAGGCTGGCGCACTGGCCCGACGCCAGCTGCAATTGCGCGCTGGTGGTGAAATACGGCGAGTACGGCGACACGTTCTGGCCATGCGGCACGATCTTCACCAGCGCGGCCGACATGGCTTGCAAATCGGGCAAGGTGCTGCCGGAAGCGAGCTGCTCGACCGCGCGCGCGTAAATCGTCTCGGCCGGGGCGGCGGGATCGGCGGCGCGCAGTTCGCTCAGGAATTGCCGGCCCGGTGCGCTGTCCAGGTAGGGATCGATCGCTTCGCGCTGCAAGCCCGCCGTCTTGAAGGTGCTGAGGTCATTGATTTCGCGCGCATGCACGGCGCGCAAGGCGTCAAGGTCTTGCGCCGGCATGGCCGCGGACGCGGCGGCGATGGGAATCGGCAGCGGCACCGGCGTGGGTGCATTGTCCAGCTGTGCCCGAACACCGGGCGCGACGGCAAGCAGAAAGGCGGCGGCCAGCCCGCAGAATGTGCGCATGCTGCATCTCCTTGGAAGACTCGTTCAGGGGAAGATCCCACTCCGAATCTACAAGGCGCGGCAGCGGCCGATACGCGCTGGATCAAGGCCGGTGCAGACAGGCGGGCAAGCCGGCACACGCCTTCGATACAGCGCAAACGCGGCGCATAAAAAAACCGCCAGGGCTTGCGCGCCGGCGGTTTTTAAGCATGCGGCCGAGGCCGCACTCAGGCGTACCTGAAGGACATCAAGCGGCTGGCGCTTCGTTGCCTTCGGCAGCTTTCATCGACAGTTTCAGGCGGCCGCGGTCGTCTGTTTCCAGAACTTTTACACGCACCAGCTGGCCTTCTTTCAGGTAGTCGGCCACGGCGTTCACGCGCTCGTTGGCGATCTGCGAGATGTGCAGCAAGCCGTCCTTGCCTGGCATAACTTGCACGATGGCGCCGAAGTCCAGCAGTTTCAGCACGGTGCCTTCGTAGGTCTTGCCCACTTCGACGGAAGCGGTCAGTTCTTCGATGCGGCGCTTGGCTTCCTGGCCGGCAGCAGCGTCGACGGAAGCGATGGTGACCACGCCTTCGTCGCTGATGTCGATCTGGGTGCCCGTCTCTTCGGTCAGCGCGCGGATCACGGCGCCACCCTTACCGATCACGTCACGGATTTTTTCCGGGTTGATCTTGATGGTGATCAGACGCGGTGCGAAATCGGACAGTTCGGTTTTGACGTGCGGCATGGCTTTTTGCATTTCGCCCAGGATGTGCTCGCGGCCTTCCTTGGCTTGCGCCAGTGCCACTTGCATGATTTCCTTGGTGATGCCCATGATCTTGATGTCCATCTGCAGCGCCGTGATACCGTTGCGGGTACCGGCTACCTTGAAGTCCATGTCGCCCAGGTGATCTTCGTCGCCCAGGATGTCGGACAGCACGGCAAACTTGCCGCCTTCCTTGATCAGGCCCATGGCGATACCGGCCACGTGTTCCTTCATCGGCACGCCGGCGTCCATCAGTGCCAGGCAGCCGCCGCACACCGATGCCATCGACGAGGAACCGTTCGATTCCGTGATTTCCGATACCAGGCGCACCGAGTAGCTGAACTCTTCAGCTGCTGGCAGGGCGGCGATCAGCGCGCGCTTGGCCAGGCGGCCGTGGCCGATTTCACGGCGTTTTGGCGTACCGACGCGGCCCGTTTCGCCGGTGGCGAACGGAGGCATGTTGTAATGCAGCATGAACGAATCGGTGAACTCGCCCATCAGCGCATCGATCTTCTGGCTGTCGCGGGCGGTGCCCAACGTCGCCACGACCAGCGCTTGCGTTTCGCCACGCGTGAACAGGGCCGAACCGTGGGTGCGTGGCAGCACGCTGGTGCGGATCGAGATCGGACGCACGGTGCGCGTGTCGCGGCCGTCGATGCGTGGCTCGCCGTCCAGGATTTGCGTACGCACGATTTTCGCTTCGATGTCGAACAGGATATTGTTGACTTCGGCGCTGTCGATGGACGCGCCGCCGGCGGCAGCCGCTTCGGCCGACAGGTCGGCGATCACTTCCGACGTCGCTGCTTTCAGCTTGGCCGTACGCTCTTGCTTGTCCTTGGTTTGATACGCGTCATTGATCTTGGCGTTGGCGAAATGCGCGACGCGGGCGATCAGTGCTTCGTTTTTCGGCGCAGGCGCCCATTCCACTTCCGGCTTGCCGCCGTCACGCACCAGGTCGTGAATCGCGTCGATGACGACTTTCATCTGGTCGTGGCCGAAGACCACGGCGCCCAGCATGATTTCTTCGGACAGCTGTTTCGCTTCCGATTCGACCATCAGCACAGCCGTTTCGGTACCGGCGACAACCAGGTCCATTTCCGACGTTTTCAGCTGCTGGACGGTCGGGTTCAGGATGTACTGGCCATTGGCGTAACCGACGCGCGCGGCGCCGATAGGACCGTTGAAAGGCACGCCCGATACGCACAGGGCGGCCGAGGCGCCGATCATGGCGGCGATGTCCGGATCGATTTCAGGATTGACCGACAACACGTGAATGATGACTTGCACTTCATTCAGGTAGCCTTCCGGGAACAGCGGACGGATAGGACGATCGATCAAACGGGATGTCAGTGTTTCTTTTTCGGAAGGACGGCCTTCGCGCTTGAAAAAACCGCCCGGGATTTTACCGGCAGCATAGGTTTTCTCGACATAATCAACCGTCAAAGGGAAGAAATCCTGGCCTGGCTTGGCATCTTTGCGTGCCACTACCGTTGCCAGAACGACGGTATCTTCGATCGACACCAGCACTGCGCCGGATGCCTGACGTGCGATTTCGCCGGTTTCCAGGGTCACTTGGTGTTGACCGTACTGGAAGGTTTTCGTAACTTTGTTAAACATGGGGTATCCCTTTTCTAATTGCCGACAGATTTTCAGGGGCTGTCGTTCACCTCACCACAGGCGGCAGAAACATCGTTGCCACCTTTACTACTTTACTTTTAAAACATGATATCGGGAGAGAATACTGTACTTCTCGATATAAATCCGGAATTCAAATGACAAAATGCCCGCGTCAGCGAACTGGCGCAGGCATTTCTGTATAAACCTTGTACGGCAAAAATTACTTGCGCAGACCAAGTTTAGCGATCAGGTCGCGATAACGGGTAGCGTCTTTAGCCTTCAGGTAGGACAACAGGCTCTTACGACGGTTGACCATCATGATCAGGCCGCGGCGGGAGTGGTGATCTTTCGAGTGGGCTTTGAAGTGGCCGTTCAGTTCGTTGATGCGAGCTGTCAGCAGTGCAACTTGCACTTCAGGGGAGCCGGTGTCGTTTTGACCACGTGCGTTGTCCGCGATGATAGCGGCTTTGTTGATGTTTTCTACTGTCATGATAAACCTTTCACATGCGGTGCACAGAGTCTGAACCCTATCCACCGTGAACTACGATTATTAAAATACTGGCCTATGCTTCCAACCAGACGCGCAAGTATATCGGAAAAAAGCCCGCCTGTATCCTGCCGTGCAGCCTTTTCTCGGTGCATGATAGGATTTTCCTGCATTTCAGGAGGTCAAACATGAAAAAACTGCTCAAATCAGCAACACCGCTGCTGTTTGCCGTGCTGGCCGGCTGCGCTAGCTGGAACGCCCCGCCGCCCCAGCCGGGCGAGCCGCGCGCCGCCGTGGAAGCGCGCCTGGGCCGGCCGACGAATATCTATCAATTGCCCACCGGGTCTGAACTGGAATACGCGACGGGACCGTACGGCCAGTACACGTACATGGCCCGCTTCGGCCCCGATGACAAGCTAATTTCCTACGAGCAAGTGCTCGACACGCCGGGCTTTGCCCGCATCAAGGTGGGTGTGTCGACCCAGCAAGACGTGCTGCACACCCTGGGCCGCCCGACGGAAACATCGTACCTGTCGCTGCCGAAACTGCATGTCTGGTCCTACCGCTACAAGGAATCGGGCGTCTGGGATTCCATGATGCACGTGCATTTCGACCACGACGGCATCGTGCGCATGATGATGAACGGGCCCGATCCAGCCAAGGAAGAGCGGCGCTTTTTCTGGTGACAGATTGCCAGCGTCCCTCTTACGGCTGGGGATCGATGCGCTCATCCTTGGCGTGCAGTTTATTTAACGCCGACAGATACGCCTTGGCCGAGGCGACGATGATGTCCGGGTCGGCGCCCACGCCGTTGACGATGCGCCCGTCGCGCGACAGGCGCATGGTGACTTCGCCCTGCGACTGCGTGCCCGTGCTGATGGCATTGACGGAAAACAAGACCAGCTCCGCGCCGCTGGCGGCCGCGCTTTCGATGGCGTTGACCGTGGCGTCGACGGGGCCGTCGCCCCGCCCTTCGCAGCTCAGTTGCTTGCCGCCGACGAGGAATTCCACGCGCGCATGCGGCACGGCGCCCGTCGTCGACTGCTGCGTCAGTGAAATGAAACGGTAGTGCTCACTCTCCTGCGCCTGCTGTTCTTCGCTGACGAGGGCCATGATGTCTTCGTCGAAAATCTCGGATTTCCGGTCCGCCAGCTCCTTGAAACGGATGAAGGCGGCGTTGACTTCCGCTTCCGATTCCAGCGCGATGCCCAGCTCGTGCAGTCGCTGCTTGAAGGCATTGCGGCCCGACAGCTTGCCGAGGACGATCTTGTTGGCCGTCCAGCCCACGTCTTCGGCGCGCATGATTTCATACGTCTCGCGCGCCTTCAAGATGCCGTCCTGGTGGATGCCGGACGCATGCGCAAAGGCGTTCGCGCCGACGACGGCCTTGTTCGGCTGCACGGCAAAGCCCGTAATTTGCGACACCATCTTGGATGCGGCCACGATTTGCGTCGTGTCGATGCCCACCGTCAAGTTGTAATAGGCGGCGCGCGTGCGCAGCGCCATCACCACTTCTTCCAGCGCCGTGTTGCCGGCCCGCTCGCCGAGGCCATTGACGGTACACTCGATCTGCCGCGCGCCGCCGATCATGACGCCGGCCAGCGAATTGGCGACAGCCAGGCCCAGGTCGTTATGGCAATGCACGGACCAGATGGCTTTATCGGAGTTCGGGATGCGTTCGCGCAAGCGCTTGATGGTATTGCCGAAGATCTCCGGCACGGCGTAACCGACCGTGTCAGGGAAATTGATGGTGGTGGCGCCCTCGGCGATCACGCCCTCCAGCACGCGGCACAGGAAATCCTCGTCGGAGCGGCTGCCGTCTTCGGGGCTGAATTCAATGTCGTCCGTGAACTGGCGCGCGTAGCGCACGGCGTTCTGTGCCTGCAGCAAGACTTCCTCGGGCGTCATGCGCAGCTTCATCTGCATGTGCAGGGGCGACGTGGCGATGAAGGTGTGGATGCGCTTGCGCTCGGCCGGCTGCAGGGCTTCGGCGGCGCGGGCGATGTCGCGGTCGTTGGCGCGCGACAGCGAGCAGATGGTGGACTCGCGCACGGCGCCGGCTATCGCCCGTATCGACTCGAAATCGCCTTGCGAGGCAGCGGCGAAGCCCGCTTCGATCACGTCGACCTTCATGCGTTCGAGCTGCTTGGCGATGCGCAGCTTTTCCTCGCGCGTCATGGAGGCGCCCGGCGATTGCTCGCCGTCGCGCAAGGTGGTGTCAAAAATGATGAGTCGGTTGCTGGTGTTCATGGCTGCTCCTGGCTGGCTGAAGACTGGCGACGCTACCGACTCAGCGCATCAATGCTCGGGGTCGGTCTGGATGATGCTGACGGGCTTGCCCTTCGCCATGCGCCAGAAAAACACGGCGTAGCCGGACAGACCATAGGCGACGAAGATCGGGAACAGCACTTTCGGCGGATCGATGGAAATGAGCGCAAAGAACAATGCCAGCAGGAATACCACGATGAAGGGCACGGACTTGCGGAAATTCACATCCTTGAAACTGTAGAACGGCACGTTGGTGACCATGGTCAGGCCGGAGAACAGGGCGATCGTCCACGAGACCCAGGCCAGCTGGTTGCCGGCAAATTCCAGGTCGTTCATCAGCAGGATGAAACCGGCCACCATGGCCGCCGCCGCCGGGCTGGGCAAGCCCTGGAAGAAGCGTTTGTCGACAACGGCGATATTCGTGTTGAAGCGTGCCAGGCGCAAGGCGGCGCCGGCGCAATACACGAAGGCGGCCAGCCAGCCCAGCTTGCCCATGCCGCGCAGCGACCATTCATAGATCACCAGCGCCGGCGCGGCGCCGAACGACACCATGTCGGACAGGCTGTCGTACTGGGCGCCGAATTCGCTCTGCGTATTCGTCAGGCGGGCGATGCGGCCGTCGAGGCCGTCGAGGATCATGGCGATGAAGATGGCCCAGGCCGCGTGTTCGAATTTCTGGTTCATGGCCATGACGATGGCATAGAAGCCGCAAAACAGGGCTGCCGTCGTGAAGGCATTCGGCAACAGATAGATGCCGCGGCGGCGCAAGGTTTTCTTGCCAGTGCCATCGGTCACCGGCTGGCGCACGAATTTGCTGAAGCGGGACGCTTTGGATACTGCGGGGGTGCCGTTCTTGCCTCTACGACGGGGGAAGTTTGCCATGTTGTTCCATATCTTGTGTACTGCGGGGATTCGGTGCCAGATGGCAGGCGCATTCGTCTTGCGGCATGCGCCTGCCGATGTTGCCATTATAGAGGAGCCACCGCCAAAGAAAAGCGCGGCGGCGTCAAGCTGGCAATATTGACGCCGATACTATCCTATTTGAACTTGATCTTCGCCACCAGGCCCATGTTCAGGGTCGTTTCGCCCGCTTCGAAACTCGGTTCGGCCACCTGGTTGCCGCCGTAGCCCATGGCATCGGCGCTCATGCTGGCGCGCGCACCGGTAATGTTGACGCGCTGCGCGTAATTGCCCGAACCTTCGAAATCGATGGTGTCGATCACGGCGTCATTGACATTGCGGCCCATGGCGCCGGCGATGGCGGCCACGCGCTCGTTCAGGTTCTTGTACGCGGCCGCGATGCGCTGGTCGTCGAGCTTGCGGATGGTGGCGGGCGCCAGGCCGAAATTCAGGCGGTTCAGGGTCAGCACGCCTTGCGCCGCGGATACGGTTTTCGGCAAGGCGGCCAGGTTGGTCGTCGTCACCTGCAGATACTGGCCCACTCGCCAGCCGGTCGGCACGCGCGGCTTGGCGGCGACGCCCGGCGGCAAGGGCGCCGTTTCCGGATACACGGCATACGTGTAGTAGCCCTGGGTCTTCAGCACGGCTTGCGGGTCGGCTTTCTTGACGATGGCCGCGCCCTGGTTCATCTTCTGGTTCACGCGCGAGGCGGCGGCGGCCTTGTCCTTGTCCTGCTCTTCGATGGCCAGGGTGACGGTCACCTGGTCGTTCGCATGCACCACTTCGCCGTTGGCGGGCACCACCACGAGTGTGCCGGAGGTCGGCAAGGCCTGGGCTTGTGCGCTCAGGGCAACGGTAGCGGCGGCGGCTGCCAGCATAGCTTTCATGACGGTCATAGTGTTCTCCTGGAAATAATGGGGCAAAAACGACCATGGGGCCAGCAGCCCCATGATCTTTACAACATGCTAACGCGGAAGCATTTCCGCGCGACTCAGCTTACTTGAGCTTACTTGAACTTGACCTTGCCGACGACGCGCATGTCGAGCGTCGTTTCGCCCGGCTCGAAGCTTGGTTCGGCAACGGTGCTGTCTTCGGCCATCTTGGCGCTGCGCATCATCATCGGCGCGGCGGCAGCACGGTTTTCGGTGACATAGTTGCCCGAACCTTCGAAGTCCACCGTATCGAGCACGGCGTCGGAAACGTTGCGGCCCATGGCCTTGGCGATGGCGGCCACGCGTTCGTTCAGGTTTTTATACGTGGCGGCGATGCGCTGGTCATCCAGCAGGCGGATGGTTTCCGGCTTTAGGCCGAAATTCAAGCCATTCAGGGTCAGCACGCCTTGCGCCGCCGACACGGTTTTTGGCAGGGTCGCCAGGTTGGCCGTCGTCACTTCCAGGTACTGGCCCACGCGCCAGGCCGTTGGCAGGCGCGGCTTGGCAACGGCGCCAGCCGGCAATGGACGCTCTTCCGGATACACGGGATAGGTGTAGTAGCCGTACGATTTCAATGCTGCCGATGGATCGGCCTGCTTGACGATGGCGATACCCTTGTTCATCTTCTGGTTGACTCTCGACGCGGCGGCAGCCTTGTCCTTGTCCTGTTCTTCGACGGCCAGGGTAGCGACCACCTGGTCATTGACATGCTTGACTTCGCCAAACGCGGGTACGACCACCAGGGTGCCGTTGGTCGGCAGGGATTGGGCTTGTGCGCTCAGGGCAACGGTGGCGGCGGCGGCAACAAGGACGGATTTCATCACGGTCATGGGGGTACTCCTAGGTAGTTAATATGGCTGACAGCCAGCGAAGGGGACGCTTTTGCCATCCCTTTCGCCTGAGAAACTTGTCAAACTGTGTAGATTCTAACGCCTCATTCATTCCTGTGGCGCAAATTAACAAATCGTCACAAAATGTGCTTGCCAGTCACATCTGCTCACATTTCAACACAGCGACATTCAAAATAACAATGTTATTAGTGACCGTGCACTGCGCCGCCGCTGCGCCGGCCCGGCTTGAAACTGTGCCGGTGCGCGCGCCAGGCGATGGTCAGTGCCACCATCAGCAAGGCCAGCATGGCCCAGGGGAACGACGCAGCGCCATAGCCGTCGAGCAGCATGCCGCCCGCCAGGCCGCCGCCCGCGATGGCCACGTTCCAGATGGTCGCCACCATGGCCTGCGCCACATCCATGCCGTCGCCAGCCGCGTCCGCCGACGCCGTCTGCAGCAAGGTGCCGGCGCCGCCAAAGGTGATGCCCCAGATGGCCATGCTGACATAGATGACGATCGGGGAGTCCATCGCCAGGCCCAGCGCCACCATCACGAGGGCAAACGCGGCGATGCAGCCAAGCACGAGCGGGCGCAGCCAGCGGTCGATCAGCTGGCTGACCAGCCAGATGCCGGCCAGCGAGCCCACGCCATACACGAGCAGCACCAGGTCGACGCGGGGGCGCAAGCCGGACGGCGCCAGGAACGGTGCGATGTAGGTATACAGAATGTTATGCGCCAGCATCCAGGCGACGATGACGGCCAAGATCGGCCGCACGCCCGGCGTCATGAACACCTGACGGATCGACAGGCGTTCCCCATTCTTTTGCCCCGGATAATCGGGCACGGCCAGCAACACCCACGCGACCAGCACCACGGCCATGCCGGACATGATGCCGAAGATGCTGCGCCAGCCCAGCACGCCACCCATCAGGGTGCCCAGCGGCACGCCCAGCGACAGGGCCAGCGGCGTGCCGATCATGGCAATGGCCATCGCCCTGCCCTGCTGTTCGACGCTGACCATGCGGCGCGCGTAGCCGGCCATCAAGCCCCAGGCTAGGCCAGCGGCCATGCCGGTGACGAAGCGCGAGACCAGGGCGACCATATAGTTGGGCGACAGGGCCGTCGCCGTATTGAAGATCAAGAAGCCGATGATGGCCAGCAGCAAGACATTGCGCCGGCGCCAGCCGCTCGTCAGGGCCGTCAGGGGAATCGCCGTCAGGATGGAACCTATGGCGTAGACGGTCACCAGCTGGCCCGTCATGACTTCGGAAATATTCAGGTCCCGGGCAATCTGCGGCAGCAAGCCGGCCGGCAAGGTTTCCGACAGGAGGGCGAGAAACGCCGTCATGGCCAGGGCCAGCAAGGCCAGGACGGGAAGCCGTTCGGAAACGGAGGATTCAGCAGCGCCCTGCATGGGTACTGTGGCGGTAATGCGGTCAGTCATAGGGGTCCTTCAGGTTGCGCAAGCGGCTGATCAATTAGCGCCTGGCGTGCTACAAAAGCGGTGATGCGCGTTGCGGTCGGCAGATACCGAAACAGATGCAGTCCATGTGAAACTGCAAAGGAAGGGCGGAATTATATAGGAGGCGGGCGAAAAGCGTGCGCGCCAAGACAGCCGTGCTTGAACCGGCAGTGCTCAAGCTGGTGTCATGCAGGCATCATTGGCCGCCTTGCGCGGCGAAAACCAGGCATTCGATTTCGGACTGTACAGGAAGGCGCAGATGACGGCGAACGTCAGCGCGCCAGGCAAGACGTTCATCTTCAGCGGCACGGTCGCCAGGCAGAATGCAATGTCGATCACGCCCCACACCAGATACACAGTGCGCGCGCCACGCTGCCTCTGCAGCATGGCCAGCGCTGCCACCAGGGTAATGCCCTGACTGAAGAGCAACATCGCATATTGCACCCCGGCGGGAATCACGCTGCCCCCCATTCCGGCCAGCATGGCGGGATCGTTTCGGCCGAGGTAAGCCGACACCAGCGCTGACAGCGAGCCGATGACCAGAAACCAGCAGCTGATGGCAACCGAGACGGGGCGCTTGAGCACATGAAGATTGCCGATAAAAACTTTAGAAAAAACAAGCATGGTGCTGACGGTATTGTTGAATGGGCCCGATTGTAACGGATGTTGCCTGCCAGGCGCCTGCGCACAAAAAAAAGCCGGCTTGCGCCGGCTTCTTGTGAGGAACTATGACTGCTTAGTTCTTCGACTGGTCAACCATCTTGTTCTTGGCGATCCAAGGCATCATGGCGCGCAGTTTCGCGCCCACTTCTTCAATCTGGTGCTCGGACGTCAGGCGGCGGCGCGAGATCAGGGTCGGTGCGCCTGCCTTGTTTTCCAGGATGAAGCTCTTTGCGTATTCGCCCGTTTGAATATCTTTCAGGCATTGACGCATCGCATCCTTGGTGGCCGAGGTCACGACTTTAGGACCGGTCACGTATTCGCCGTATTCGGCGTTGTTCGAGATCGAGTAGTTCATGTTGGCGATGCCGCCTTCATAGATCAGGTCGACGATCAGCTTCAGTTCGTGCAAGCACTCGAAGTAGGCCATTTCAGGCGCGTAACCGGCTTCCGTCAGGGTTTCGAAGCCAGCCTTGATCAGTTCCACGGCACCGCCGCACAGCACGGCTTGTTCGCCGAACAAGTCCGTTTCAGTTTCTTCGCGGAAGTTCGTTTCGATGATGCCGGCACGGCCGCCGCCGTTGGCCGAGGCATACGACAGGGCGATATCGCGGGCGATGCCCGATTTGTCCTGGTACACGGCGATCAGGTGGGGCACGCCGCCGCCCTGGGTGTAGGTGGCGCGCACGGTGTGGCCCGGGGCTTTCGGCGCGACCATGATCACGTCCAGGTCGGCGCGTGGCACGACTTGGCCGTAATGCACGTTGAAGCCGTGGGCGAAGGCCAGGACAGCGCCTTGCTTGGCGAACGGGGCGATGTTTTCGTTGTAGACCTGGGCGATGTTTTCATCTGGCAACAGGATCATGATGACGTCGGCCGCTTTCACGGCGTCGTTGACTTCCGCCACTTTCAAGCCAGCTTGCTCGACCTTGGTCCACGACGCGCCGCCCTTGCGCAGGCCGACGGTGACGTTGACGCCCGAATCGTTCAGGTTTTGTGCGTGTGCGTGGCCTTGCGAACCGTAGCCGATGATGGCAACGTTTTTGCCTTTGATCAAGGAGAGGTCAGCGTCTTTGTCGTAAAAAACTTTCATGGTATTTCCTATAATTTGATGATGCGTTGTTGTTTTAAATGCGGCGCCAGGGCCGCGTAGTGCTGCTTGTCTTTTTATACTTTGAGGATGCGTTCGCCGCGGCCGATACCGGAACCACCCGTGCGGACGGTTTCCAGGATGGCGGCGCGGTCGATCGAATCGATGAACGCGTCGAGCTTGACCTTGTTGCCGGTCAGTTCGATCGTGTACGTCTTTTCGGTGACATCGATGATGCGGCCACGGAAGATATCGGCGGTGCGCTTCATTTCCTCGCGCTCCTTGCCCACGGCACGAACCTTGATCAGCATCAACTCGCGTTCGATATGCTGGCCTTCGGTCAGGTCCACCACCTTCACCACTTCGATCAGGCGGTTCAGGTGCTTGGTGATCTGCTCGATGATGTCGTCCGAGCCGCTGGTGACGATGGTCATGCGCGACAGGGTCGAGTCTTCCGTCGGCGCCACCGTCAATGTTTCAATGTTGTAGCCGCGTGCCGAGAACAGGCCCACCACGCGCGACAGGGCGCCCGCTTCGTTTTCCAGCAAGACAGAAATAATATGGCGCATGATTAGAGGTCCTCCGAGCCGAGCATCATTTCGGACAGGCCTTTGCCGGCTTTCACCATGGGCCACACGTTTTCGGACTGGTCGGTAATGAAGTTCATGAATACCAGCCTGTCTTTCATGCCAAACGCCTCTTTCAGGGCGCCGTCGACGTCGCCCGGTTTTTCAATTCTCATGCCCACGTGTCCGTAGGCTTCAGCCAGCTTCTCGAAGTCGGGCAGCGAATCCATGTACGACTCGGAATAGCGCGAACCGTAATCGATTTCCTGCCACTGGCGCACCATGCCGAGGAAACGGTTGTTGAGCATGATGATCTTCGGCGTCAAATGATACTGCTTGCACGTCGCCAATTCCTGGATGCACATCTGGATCGAACCTTCGCCCGTGATGCAGGCAACGGTGGCGTCCGGATTGGCCATCTGCACGCCCATGGCATACGGCAAGCCGACACCCATGGTGCCCAGGCCGCCGGAATTGATCCAGCGGCGCGGCTTGTCGAAGCCATAATATTGCGCAGCCCACATCTGGTGCTGGCCCACGTCGGACGTGATGAAGGCGTCGCCCTTGGTGATCTGGAATACTTTCTCGACCACCGCTTGCGGCTTGATGACCAGGTCGGAGGTCGGGTATTTCAGGCATTCGCGGCCACGCCATTCGGCGATCTGCTTCCACCAGTTGCTCAATGCATTGACGTTCGGCTTGGCTTCGGCCGCGTCCAGTTGCGCCAGGAATTCGATCAGCACATCCTTGACGTTGCCGACGATGGGAATATCGACCTTCACGCGCTTGGAAATCGACGATGGATCGATGTCCACGTGGATGATCTTGCGCGGATGCGAAGCGAAATGTTTCGGGTTGCCGATCACGCGGTCATCGAAACGGGCGCCGATGGCGATCAGGACGTCGCAGTTCTGCATCGCCATGTTCGCTTCATAGGTGCCGTGCATGCCGGGCATGCCGACATACTGCTCGCTCGAGGCGCGGTAGCCGCCCAGGCCCATCAAGGTGTTGGTGCATGGGAAACCCAGGCGGTCGACCAGCTTGTTCAGCTCGGCCGAGGCATTTGCCAGGATCACGCCGCCGCCCGTGTAGATCATCGGACGTTCCGCTTGCAGCAGCAATTGGACGGCCTTGCGGATCTGGCCCGAATGGCCCTTGTCGACGGGACGGTAGGAACGCATCTCGACTTCCTTCGGATAGTCGAAATGGCATTTGTGCATGCTGATATCCTTGGGGATATCGACCAGCACGGGTCCCGGACGGCCGGTACGGGCGATGAAGAAAGCCTTCTTGATCGTCGCTGCCAGGTCCTTGACGTCCTTGACGAGGAAGTTGTGCTTGACCACGGGGCGGGTGATGCCGACCGTGTCGCATTCCTGGAACGCATCCTGCCCGATGGCGTGGCTCGGCACCTGGCCGGAGATCACGACCATGGGAATCGAGTCCATGTACGCGGTGGACAGGCCCGTGACGGCATTCGTGACGCCCGGACCGGACGTGACGATGGCGACACCGACCTTGTTCGAGCTGCGCGAATAGGCATCGGCGGCGTGGATCGCGGCCTGCTCGTGGCGTACCAGGATATGCTGGAATTTGTTTTGCTGGAAGATGGCGTCGTAGATGTAGAGTACGGCTCCGCCCGGGTATCCAAAGACGTGCTCGACGCCCTCTTCAGCCAGACAGCGCACGACAATTTCTGCGCCCGTAATTGGTCCTGCTGCTGCTTCGGTATTCATGAAACATTCCTTTCAAGGTCCATTGGAGATTGATCGGATGTTCTTTCCTGACGAAGTTCGCCGTGCGCGACAGTGCTCCTGCTTCCCTTTTCATGCGGTCACGACATTTCTTTGGGCACCCATAGATACCTTACAAAACAACGCTTAACGCAACTCGTTTGGCCGGAGTTTCTGTGGCGCCTGTACGAACCGCTCGCGCTTGTGGCGCGGGTTAGAACAAACTGCCTACAAATGAAAGCGCGTCTTGCCGCGGATGGCCTTGTGTGCCGGTCGCGACCTGACCATAGGGCTTTGGGGTGTTCAAAGCGTCCCATACGTTATCGCGTTGCACCATTATGGTCAAGGAAAATGTCAGCGCTGCTGCCTTTTTGCTCACCCGATATGCAAAAACCATGCGGAAACGCACATTTTTTGCTAGCATGCGCTCAGTTTACGAAAAGCAGTCCCGCCTCCTCTCCGCCCACAGCACACGCAGCCGTTAGCTCGCCCCATACCGCATGGCAACAGACAAAGAATTATCCGACTTTCTAGAAAATGTCGAGCGGCGCGCTTTCAAGCAGGCCGCCTACGCGGTCCGCAAGGAAGAATCGGCACTCGACATCGTGCAGGACGCCATGATCAAGCTGGCCGAAAAGTACGGCGACAAGCCGGCCGCCGAGCTGCCGATGTTGTTCCAGCGCATCTTGCAAAACACCATACTCGACTATTTCCGTCGCGAAAAAGTGCGCAACACCTGGGTCAGCCTCTTCTCCGGCATGAAGCCCTCGGGCGACGAGCATGAGGATTTTGATATACTTGATACTTATGAATCGGAACAGGGCTCCAGCGCCGCCGAATCCTCGGCCGACCAGGTCGAACGCGCGCAAATCCTTGATTTGATTGATGCAGAGGTACAAAAACTGCCCTCACGTCAACGCGAAGCCTTCCTCATGCGTTATTGGCAGGACATGGATGTGGCTGAAACAGCGGAAGCGATGGGTTGCTCCGAAGGTAGCGTGAAAACACATTGCTCTAGAGCTACCCACACGCTCGCCGAATCGCTGAAAGCCAAGGGAATTAAATTATGAACACCGACGATCTCAATTTCGCTTACAAAGTGCGCCATGCACTGAACGAAAAACTCGACGACCTGCCCGCATCGGCCACCGATCGCCTGGCAGCGGCACGCAAACTGGCCCTGTCGCGCAAGAAGGCGGACGCGCCCGCCGCCGTCACCGTGCGCCAGAATGTGTTCGCCGGCGCGGCCAGCAGCCTGTTTGTCGAACCGCTGTCGTGGCTGGGCCGCATGAGCGTCATCATCCCCCTGCTGCTGCTGGTCGGCGGCATGGTGGGCATCTATCAGTTTGAGCAGGAACAACATATTGCCGAACTGGCAGAAATCGACGCCGCCGTGCTGTCGGACGAACTGCCGCTCTCCGCCTACATGGACCATGGCTTCAACGCCTACCTGACGAAACGCGAGCAATAAACATGGCACGCTCGAGCGTACGCAAAGGCTGGCTGGCTGGCGGCATCGGCTTGGGTGCCTGCGCCCTCGCTGGCGCCGCCTGGGTAGGCGCGCAGCAACATGCCGCTCCCGTCGCCCCTCCCGTGGCGGCCGCTCCCGTGGTGGCGCCGCCCCCGGCCCCGGCCGCCAAGCCCGGCTCCCCCCGCACGGCAGGCAAAGGCGGCACGCCGAAGGCCGGCGAGAATCCATCGTGGAACAAGCTGTCGCGCGCGCAGCAGGAAGCCCTGCAGCCGCTGGCGGGCGAATGGAACAAGCTGGAAGCCTTGCGCAAGCAGAAATGGCTCGATATCGCCAGCCGTTTTGCCTCCATGACGCCGGACGAGCAAACCCGCGTGCATGAGCGCATGCGCGAATGGGTCAAGCTGACGCCGGAACAGCGCCGCCTCGTGCGCGAAAACTATACGCGCACGAAGAAGATTGATCCGGGTCAAAAAACCGCGCAATGGGAGCAGTACCAGCAATTGCCGGAAGATCAAAAGAAAAAGCTGGCGACGGAACTCGTGCCGAAAAAACCGCTGGGCAAAGTGCCCGCAATCAATTCCAACACGAGCAAGCCGCCCGTGCTCATGGCGCCCGCCACGCCGGCAGCGCCTGCCGCCGCCGCGCCCGTCCTGCCGCCCGCTCCCGCAGCGCCGGCAGTGCCGGCAAGCGATCCTGCCGCCGTGCCTGTCACGCCACCTACCACGCCTGCCCCACTGCCAACCAATGTCAAATAGCACGCCTGCCGCCAGCATCACTTCCCATCCCACGATCAAGCGTCGCCTGATTTCCATGGTGTACGAGTCGCTGCTGGCCCTGGCCGTGCTGTTCCTGCCCTTCCTGCTGTTTGAACTGGCCGTGCAAGGCGCGCATACGCCGTTGACGGAACACATGCGCCAATGCCTGGCCTTCCTCGTCATGGGGGCGTATTTCATCCATCAATGGAGCCGCGAAGGGCAAACCCTGGCCATGAAGACGTGGCGTTTGCAACTGGTACTGCCGGGCCATGCCCACGTGCCGCTGCGCGTGGCCGCGTACCGTTACGTCCTGTCATGGATGTGGCTGCTGCCAGCGCTCGTGGCGGCGTATGCCTTCGACCTGCAGCACTGGACTGCCTTGGGTGCCATCGGCATCGGCATCCTGGCCTGGTCAAGCACGGCCCTGTTCACGGGCAATGGGCAATTCCTGCACGACAAGCTGGTGGGCACGCAGATTGTCCAATTGCCGGCCCCCGCAAAGAAGTCGAAGAAAGTCGCCGCCTGAGTTTTTGCGTGGCTTGACCTGGGTCATTGAAGCGCCACGGGGGCTCTGCGATCATGGCATGCCATGAATAATACCGCCCCCCTCCCCCACACACGCTTCGCCCCCTACCGCGACGAAGTCTGCAGCGAAGACGAAGTCAAGCATCTCGTCCACACCTTTTATGCGGCCGCGCGCGACGACGCCATGCTGGGTCCCATCTTTGCCGCCGAGGTCAAGGATTGGGATGCCCATCTGGCAACATTAATCGATTTCTGGTCAGGTTTGCTGCGCGGCACCATGCGCTACCACGGCAAGCCGCTGGCCCAGCACGCGCAAATGGAAAATTTGACGCCCTGCATGTTCCGCCGCTGGCTGACCCTGTTCTTCGCCACGACCGAGAGCATGGGCAATGCGGCCCTGCAAGAGAAGGCCGATACCATCGCCTTGAATATTGCCGAACGGCTATGGAAAAGCTTTGCGGAAAACCACGCCATCACGGCGCCGCAGCTTTAGAACCTCTCGTAACCCTGCAGGTAGCGCCACTGACCTGACGGCATGGCGCCCATCGAAATGCGGCCGATGCGCAGCCGTTTCATGGCGACCACGTCCAGTCCCACCATCTTGCACATGTGGGCGATCTGGCCCGGCTGCACGTTTTTCAGGGCGAAACGCAAGCGCGTTTCATTTTGCCAGCTGACCTTGATCGGTGGCAAAGGCTTGCCATTGAACGGCAAGCCGTGATTGAGCAGCGCCAGGCCATTCTCGGCGATGGCGCCCGACACTTCCACGATGAATTCCTGTTCCACCGTTTTCGCTTCGTCGACCAGCTTGCGGGCGACGCGGAAATCCTGCGTAAACACCAGCAAGCCGGAAGCCATGGTCTCGAGCGGATTGGTGATGGTCAGGCCGATCAGGTGGCGCTTGAGGAAGCGCGTGACGGAACTGGGCGCCACATTTTCCGGTGTGAAAATTTCTTCGGGGCGCAAACAGCTCAAGGCTGGCTTGCCTTCCGCGCCCACGCCGCCATTGATGCCGGCCGGCTTGTGCAGCAAGATCGTCACGGGCGGCATTTCTTCCAGGGTCGCATTCGGCAGCAGCACCACCGTTTGATTGTCGGCCACGCGCGCGCCCGACTCTTCCACCAGCACGCCATCGACCGTTACCCAGCCGCCCTCGATATACAGCTCGGCCTCGCGGCGCGAACAGGGCACGTCTTCAGACAGGCGCTTGGCCAGGCGGACGGTGGGCATTTCAATAGGTGTGGTCATGGGGAGGCGCAAAAAGCAAGAGGAGGAGAAAGCCGGTATTGTAACCGACCCGCTCCTCCCCTCTTGTTGATTGCGCAGGTGGTTGTCGGATTACGCTGCGCGAATCCGACCTACGTGGCGCATCAGGTAGCTTGGATTAGCGGCTTGCCGCGTAATCCAACAATCAGGCCGTGGCCTTGGCCAATTCCTCGGCAAAGAAACGGTGCCCCATCTCTTCCAGGCCCAGCGTTTGCAGCACTTCCTGCAAGCGTTCCGTCGGCCGCTGGCGCGGCAAGTTCTTGTAACTGGCGATGATCAGCTCATTCTTCATCGAATGCTCCCAGCCCACCAGTTCCGTCACGCTGACCTGGTAGCCATGGGCTTCCAGCTGCAGGCAGCGCAGCACGTTGGTGATCTGGCTGCCGAATTCGCGCGTATGCAGCGGGTGACGCCACAGTTCCGTCAAGACATTCTTGCCCAGGCTCTTGCCCTTGTTCTTCTTCAACACGGAAGCGACTTCCGCCTGGCAACATGGCACCAGCACCATGAATTTTGCCTTCTTCTTCAAGGCGAAGTGGATGGCGTCATCGGTAGCAGTGTTGCATGCGTGCAAGGCCGTGACGATGTCGATCTGCTGCGGCAGCAAGGTCGATTCCGTCGATTCGGCCACGGACAGCGGCAAGAACGACATGCCGGGGAACTTGAATTTCTTCGCCAGCTCCTGCGAACGCTGCACCAGTTCTTCGCGCGTCTCGATGCCGTAGATGTGCGAACCGTCGTTGCCGTTCTTGAAGAACAGGTCGTACAGGATGAAGCCCAGGTAGGACTTGCCGGCGCCGTGGTCGACCAGCGAGACGCCAGGATGGTCCAGCTGCACTTCGCGCAGCAGCGGCTCGATGAATTGCGTCAGGTGGTACACCTGCTTGAGCTTGCGGCGGCTGTCCTGGTTCATCTTGCCGTCGCGCGTCAGGATGTGCAATTCCTGCAGCAAGGCGACCGACTGGCCATCCTTGATTTCGGGCATGTTGCTGGCGGCGGTGATGACGTCTTTCGGCGCGGCGGCTACGGTGGCGGCGGTTGCCGCGGCCTTAGCGCGCTTCATCGATCCACGCCATCTGTATCGCTTCGAGCACTTTTTCGCCGCCGCGCGTGTGGTCATCGTCGAAGCCGTCCAGCTCCACCACCCAGTTGTGCAGGTCGGTGAAACGCACGGTCAGGGGATCGATGTCCGGATGCGCGTCGAACAAAGCCTCGGCGATCACGTGAATGTCGGACCATTTCATGTTAGTGGCTGCCTTCGCTGACCTGGTTGATCGTGTATTTCGGGATTTCGACGACGAGGTCGGCCTCGGCCACGATGGACTGGCACGACAGGCGCGACACGGCTTCCAGGCCCCAGGCCTTGTCCAGCATGTCCTCTTCCAGTTCCGTCGCTTCATTCAGCGATTCGATGCCCTCGCGTACCAGCACGTGGCAGGTGGTGCAGGCGCACGATTTTTCGCAGGCGTGCTCGATGTCGATGTCGTTTTCCAGCAGGATGTCGCAGATGGACTTGCCGGCAGGTGCTTCGATGACGGCGCCGTCCGGGCAAAGCTTGGCGTGCGGCAGGATAACGATTTGTGGCATGGTGTCTTCTTTCAGTCTGTCATTCGGGGCGCGGCCGCGGCGAATGCCTGCGGCGCGCATGTCAATTATCTTTAAACAACTTGATCCAGCGATTTGCCGGTCAGTGCCGTGCGCACGCTGCGGTCCATGCGGCGCGAGGCGAAATCCTCGGTGCCGTCGGCCAGCGCCTCGATCGCCAGCTTCAGGGCCTGGTGGTCGATGGCGCCGCTTTGCGATTGCGCAATGGCGTCGCGCACCTTGTTCATCAAGCCATCCACGGTGACGCGTTCGGCGTCATCGAGCAAGCCGCCGTCTTCATCGAGCGCCGACTGCGTGGCAAGCAGGATGCGTTCCGCTTCCACCTGCTCTTCGCGCAAGGCGCGCGCCACCATGTCGACGTCGGCCGACGTGTACGAATCCTGCAGCATGCGGGCGATGTCATCGTCGCCCAAGCCATACGCCGGCTTGACGCTGATCGACGCTTCCACGCCCGAGCGCAATTCGCGCGCCGAGACGGACAGCAAGCCATCCGCATCGACCTGATAGGTGATGCGGATGCGCGCGGCGCCCGCCACCATCGGCGGAATGCCGCGCAGCTCGAAGCGCGCCAGCGAACGGCAATCGCTCACCAGTTCGCGCTCGCCCTGTAGCACGTGCACGGCCAGCGCCGTCTGGCCATCCTTGAATGTCGTGAATTCCTGGGCTCTGGCGCACGGGATGGTCGAATTGCGCGGGATGATTTTTTCCACCAGCCCGCCCATCGTTTCGATGCCCAGCGACAGCGGGATCACATCCAGCAGCAGCCAGTCGTCGCCGGCGGCGCGATTGCCTGCTAGCAAGTTCGCCTGGATGGCGGCGCCCAGCGCCACCACTTTGTCCGGATCGATATTCGCGTGCGGCGTCGTGTGGAAGAATTCGCTCACGGCGCGCTGCACGTGCGGCATGCGCGTGGCGCCGCCCACCATCACCACGCCGTCGACGTCGTCCGCATCCACGTTCGCGTCGCGCAAGGCTTTCTTGATGGCGTTCATGGTTTTCACGACCAGGTGCGAAGTCATGGCGGCGAATTCTTCGGCCGTGATGCGCAGGTGGATCTCTTCATCCGAGTTCAGCTTGGCGTCGATCGTCGTTTCCGACTTGGTCGACAGCAATTCCTTGATCTCGCGCGCCTTGACCATCAGGATGGCCGTGTCTTCGTCCGACAGCGGCGCCAGCTTGGCGTGCTCGCTGATCCAGCAGAACAGGCGGCGGTCGAAATCGTCGCCGCCCAGGGCCGAGTCGCCGCCCGTGGACAGCACTTCGAAGACGCCCTTGCTCAGTTTCAGGATCGAGATGTCAAAGGTACCGCCGCCGAGGTCATACACGGCGTACACGCCTTCGGAAGCGTTGTCGAGGCCATACGCGATGGCGGCGGCCGTCGGCTCGCTCAGCAGGCGCAAGACATTGATGCCGGCCAATTGCGCCGCATCTTTCGTGGCTTGCCGCTGTGCATCGTCGAAATACGCTGGTACAGTAATCACGGCGCCCACCAGGTCGTCGCCGAGGGAATCTTCCGCGCGCTGGCGCAGGGTGGCGAGGATTTGCGCCGACACTTCGACGGGACTTTTCACGCCGGCCACGGTTTTCAGCTGCACCATGCCAGGCGTATCCTGGAAGTCATAGGGCAGGTTTTCCGCGTAGGCGATGTCTGCCAGGCCGCGGCCCATGAAGCGTTTCACGGAAACGATGGTGTTCTTCGGGTCGGTGGTTTGCGCGGCCAGGGCCTTGTAGCCGATGTTCGCGTGGCCGTTCGGCAGGTAGCGCACGACGGAGGGCAGCAAGGAGCGCCCGTCTTCGTCGTTGAGCACCTCGGGAATGCTGTTGCGGACGGTGGCGACCAGGGAATTGGTGGTGCCAAGGTCGATGCCGACGGCCAGGCGGTGCTGGTGCGGCGCGGTCGACATGCCTGGTTCGGAAATTTGCAGAAGTGCCATTGTATTCGTGCCTCGATTAATTTTTTGCGTGATGCAGTTGATGCCTGACGCGCATTATAAGTCGCGGGCCAGACTGGCGCTTGGCACGCCGGTCAAGCGATCGCCTGGTCAAGCCTCGATGGCCTCATAGGCAAAACGCACTTCCTCGCCGAATTTGTCGAGGAACATCAGGGCGCGCACGCTTTGCGCGGCATTCGCGTAGTCGGCCGCGTCCAGCTGGGCCGCCACCTGGGCCAGCAAGGCCTTGCGTTCGCCGCGCAGCTGGCGGTCCAGGGCGTCGAGCGCATCGGCATCCTTGCCGGCGCGGGCGTCGCCCAGTTCTTCGCGCCATTCCATCTGCTGCATCAGGAAGCTGACGGGCATGGCCGTGTTCGACTCCGTCTGCAGGTCGACGCCATTGAGTTCGCACAGGTATTGCGCGCGCTTTTGCGGACTTTTCAGGGTTTGATAGGCTTCATTGGCGCGCGTGGCCCATTGCATCGCCACGCGCTTTTCAGCGCTGCTGGCGTTGATGAAACGGTCCGGGTGGACCTTGCCCTGCACGTCGCGGTAGGCAGAGTCGAGCGCGCTCATGTCGAGCGAGAACTGCGCCGGCAACTGGAATAATTCGAAGTGGTTTTGCATAATGGTCAGTGGTCGCTGTACCGCAATCGATGGGTACAGCGCACCGACCGGGGTCTTGCCAGCTGTTTAAATCCTGAAGGACTCGCCGCAGCCGCAGGCGTCTTTTTCGTTCGGATTGTGGAACTTGAAGCCTTCGTTCAAGCCTTCGCGCGCGAAATCGAGCTCCGTGCCGTCGATGTAAGGCAGGCTTTTCGGGTCGACGAAGACTTTCACGCCGTGCGACTCAAAAACGCTGTCTTCGGCCGCCACTTCATCGACATACTCAAGCTTGTAAGCCAGGCCCGAGCAGCCCGTGGTCCGCACGCCAAAGCGCAGGCCCATGCCCTTGCCGCGCCGTTCGATATAACGGTTGATGTGTTTCGCCGCTTTTTCGGTCAGTGTGATCATGTATTTCTCCGTAACTGCCCCGGCCTTGCGGCTGGGGCGGGCTACCAACGTTTAAGCTGCTGCCGGGTGACGGGTCTGGTAATCCAGCACTGCCGCCTTGATGGCGTCTTCCGCCAGGATGGAGCAGTGGATCTTCACTGGCGGCAGGGCCAGTTCTTCGGCGATCTGCGTGTTCTTGATGGCCAGTGCCTGGTCCAGGGTCTTGCCCTTGACCCATTCGGTCACCAGCGAGCTCGACGCGATGGCCGAACCGCAGCCGTAGGTCTTGAATTTCGCATCTTCGATCAGGCCATCGGCGCCGACCTTGATCTGCAGTTTCATCACGTCGCCGCAGGCAGGCGCGCCTACCATGCCGGTGCCGATGGTTTCATCACCCTTGTCGAAAGCGCCCACGTTGCGCGGGTTTTCGTAGTGATCGAGTACTTTGTCCGAGTAAGCCATTTTGATGCTCCTTTAATATTCTTGCCGGCCCCGTCAACAGGGGCCACGGTGTTGGTTAGTGGGCTGCCCATTGGATGGAATTGATGTCGATGCCATCCTTGAACATGTCCCACAGCGGCGACAGGTCGCGCAGCTTGTGTACTTTCGATTTCAGCAGGTTCACGGCGAAGTCGATGTCTTCCTCGGTCGAGAAGCGGCCGATGGTGAAGCGGATCGAGCTGTGCGCCAGTTCGTCGCTGCGGCCCAGTGCGCGCAGCACGTACGATGGTTCCAGGCTGGCCGAGGTGCAGGCCGAACCGGACGACACGGCAATATCCTTGATCGCCATGATCAGCGACTCGCCTTCAACGTAGTTGAAGCTCACGTTCAGGTTGTGCGGCACGCGGTGATCCATGTCGCCATTGATGTAGACTTCTTCGATCTCTTGCAAGCCCTTGGCCAAGCGGTCGCGCAAGGCCTTGATGCGGCCGATTTCGCTGTCCATTTCTTCCTTGGCGATGCGGAACGCTTCGCCCATGCCGACGATCTGGTGCGTAGGCAGGGTGCCCGAACGCAGGCCGCGCTCATGGCCGCCACCGTGCATCTGCGCTTCCAGGCGCACGCGCGGCTTGCGGCAGACGTACAGGGCGCCCACGCCTTTCGGGCCGTAGGTTTTATGTGCCGTGAAGGTCATCAGGTCGACCTTGGTCTTTTGCAGGTCGATGACGACCTTGCCCGTCGCTTGCGCGGCGTCGCAATGGAAGATGATGCCTTTCGAGCGACAGAACACGCCGATTTCGTCGATCGGCTGGATCACGCCGATTTCGTTATTCACCAGCATGACCGACACGAGGATGGTGTCCGGGCGCACGGCCGCGGCCAGCTGCTCGACGGTGATCAGGCCGTTGTCCTGCGGTTCCAGGTAGGTCGCTTCAAAGCCGATGCGTTCCAGTTCGCGCACCGTGTCCAGCACCGATTTGTGCTCGGTCTTGACGGTGATGATGTGCTTGCCCTTGGTCTTGTAGAACTGTGCCGCGCCCTTGATGGCCAGGTTGTTGCTTTCCGTCGCGCCGGAGGTCCAGATGATTTCGCGCGGATCGGCGTTCACCAGGGCCGCCACGTAGCCGCGTGCCTCTTCCACGGCTTTTTCCGCCGTCCAGCCATACATGTGGCTGCGCGATGCCGGATTGCCGAACTGCTCGCGCAGGTACGGAATCATCTTGTCGGCGACGCGTGGATCGATCGGCGTGGTGGCCGAGTAATCCATGTAGATCGGGAAATGCGGTGCGGTTTCAAAGTGCACTTGGCCTACGTTTTTTTCTGGGGCGTTCATCAATAACTCCTGCAATCAGCAACTGGTATTTTTGTCATTATCAACCGAGGGCGGCGTGGTTACGGTGCATCACCATCACGCTTTGTTCGGCAATCTTTTGTCTCTGCTGGTCGACCAGGTCCTGCAAGGACACAGAATCCAGATAATCGACCATTTTTTCGTTGAGTGTGGACCACAATTCATGCGTCATGCAGCGCGCACCCGTGGCCGCGTCGGCGCCGTGGCAATGTTCCTTGCCGCCGCACTGCGTGGCGTCCAGCGGTTCGTCGACGGCGATGATGATGTCGGCCACCGTCACCTTGTCTGCACGGCGCGCCAGGCTGTAGCCGCCGCCGGGACCGCGGATCGACTCGACGATCTCATGCCGGCGCAGCTTGCCGAACAGCTGTTCCAGGTAGGACAGGGAAATCGACTGCCGCTGGCTGATGCCGGACAAGGTGACCGGTCCCTTGCCCTGGCGCAGGGCAAGATCGATCATCGCTGTCACGGCAAAACGGCCTTTTGTAGTCAGACGCATACATCCTCTGGTCAACTGGTTTAAAATATTGCGGTTTTTCAACTCCTCAAACCCCGAGTAGTTGAATGATTTAGTCAAGTATAACAAATTCGGCGGGGTTTGTCAGAGCGCCCCTCGATGACCACAGGGCTGGAAGGGGCATGGCCGGCCGCGCCGGGCGCGGCGGCTTCAGGAAAACAACAGTCGGGAAATCGCGGACGTGCTTGGCGTCAGTTCTCAGCCCCGTAAAGCGGTCCGCACTTTCATCAGTTCAAACCCCAGCAAGTTCAAGCCGTCCCAGCTGGCGGGATCCAGGATGCGCGGATTGTCCGACGCCAGGCCCACGCCCCAGATGCGGTCGACGGGACTGGCTTCGACGATGACGCGTTCGCCCGTGCCCAGCAGAAACTTGCGCAGCGCGGCCTTTTGCGAGAACTTGGCAAAATTGCCATCGAAAACGATGCCGGCACGTGCCGCTTCCCATACTTTGGCATCAAAATTCGCCACTTCGCGTCCCAGCTTTTTCACTTCCGACGGCCGCTCGGCCGCCACGATGCGCGCCTGGACGGCCGTGTCGCCAAACAGGGCCGCCTTTTGCGCCATCATGTAGTGCTCGGCCGTCGCATACGTCACGCCGGCCAGGCTGAACGGTGACGGAAACCACTGGCTGAAGCAGCTTTTGTCGGCCAACTGCGGCTGCGCCGGCGTGTGGCCCCAGAAATACAGATAGTCGGGCACGCCGCCCGCCGCGATCCACGCCTTCAATTCTTCCACGTTACTGATTTGCATATTCCCCGCACTTCCGCCAGACAGGCGATGATTCAAGCTCAAGCACGCAATAGTTGCATCGGGCCAAACAAGGCCTGCATGTCACGATTGCCGATAAAGGACAGATTATACGGATGTTCCGCCGTCACCTGCGGCAAGGATGCGGCCACCGGCAGGCGTTTGATGAGCTCGGCGATCTTGCCCCACAGCACCAGTTGCGGCATGGCCGCCCCGCCCTGCTGCGCCAGCGCTTCCAGCACCACCTGCAGGAAGGGCAGCCAGCCGCGCGCATCCTGCACGGGCGGCACGTGGGAACGGAACACCAGCGCCGCGTTGAGCAGCAAGAAGCCCTGCTCCGTCATCTTGCGCTGCAAGTCGGGCAGGGTCTGGATCACGCCGCTGCCCGGCAACTGCGCGGCGGCCGCCACGGGCGCCATGGCCACGCCGGACGTGTCGCCACCCTGCAACTGGCCATCGGCCACCAGCAGCATCTTCATGAAGTTGCGCAGGGACGTGGCGCGGTTGACGGGCTTCGACAGGCCCGTCGCCGACCACAGGCTGCCGACGGCACCATCCATGAAGCACACGCCCGTGGCGCTGTCGGCGCGCGGATACGGCCCCTCGCCCACCAGCACGTAGCGCACCTGTGCCAGCGGCAAGGCAAAGGCGGCAAACAGCCGGCCCTGCGTAGGCAGGTAGTCGTCGGCGGCCAGCGCCGGCAGGTAGGCGGGGTCGGCCGCCATCACGGCCTGCAAGCCGCGCAGCAGGATGGGACGCCAGGAAGCGTGCGCCAGGGACAGGGCATCGGTGATGCTGGCAGGAACGATTGTTGCGGTCATGGGGCGTGAAGTATTTGGGCAAACGCAAATTGTAGCCTACCGGCAAGCTGGTACTGACTGCCCAAAATCAAGCACCCATAAAAAAGCCCCGGCCTGCATGCTGGCCGGGGCGGTTCGCGGCTTGACGCGGATCAAACTTATTCTGCGTCAGGCTGCTGCGACGGATGCGCGGCGGCAAACGCAGGCAAGCCGGTGCAATGCGCGTGAATGCGCGCCACGCGCGGGTACGGCGCCAGGTCGATGGCGAAACGCTGTGCATTGAATACCTGCGGCACCAGGCAGCAGTCGGCCATCGTCGGGCTGCCGCCATGGCAGAACAGGCCCGTGCCGGCCGGGTCGCCCTGCGCCAGCAGCGCTTCCACGGCCGCCAGACCCTCGGCCATCCAGTGGCGGTACCACTCCTGCTTGGCCTCGTCCGACAGCCCCAGGGTATTTTTCAGGTATTTCAAAACGCGCAGGTTCGTCAGCGGATGGGCATCGCAGGCGATGGCCAGCGCCAGCGCGCGCACCCTGGCGCGTCCCAACGCGTCGGCCGGCAGCAGCGGCACGGCTGGCCGCGTCTCGTCCAGATATTCCAGCATCGCCAGCGACTGCGTCAGGATGGCGCCGTCGTCGTCGAGGGCCGGCACCAGCGCCGACGGGTTGACGGCGCGGTAGGCGGGCAGCAGTTGCTGGCCGCCGTCCTGCAGCAGATGCACGGGGATGGTGTCGTAGGCGATGCCCTTCAAATTGAGGGCGATGCGCACCCGATAGGCGGCCGAACTGCGGAAATAGGTGTACAGCTTCATGGGGCGCCCTCCCCTCAGGCGCGGCCGGCGTACGGGGCCACGGTCTGCTCGATGCTGCCGAAGATGCTGGCACCGGCCGCGTCGCGCATCTCGATGCGCACCGTGTCGCCGAACTTCAGGTACGCCGTCTTCGGCGCGCCGTGTTCGATGGTTTCATACATGCGCACTTCGGCCAGGCAGCAATAGCCCACGCCGCCGTTCCCGATGCTGGAGCCAAACAGGTTGCCCTGCTTGTTCGACACGGTGCCGGAACCGATGATGCTGCCGGCGCCCAGTTCGCGCGTCTTCGCCGCATGCGCCACCAGTTGGGCAAAGTTGAATGTCATGTCTTCGCCCGCATTCGGCTTGCCGAACGGTTTGTCGTTCAGGTCAACCAGCAACGGCAGGTGCAGCTTGCTGTCCGCCCAGTCGGCACCCAGTTCATCGGGCGTGACGGCGACGGGCGAAAACGCGCTGGCCGCCTTCGACTGGAAGAAACCGAAACCCTTGGCCAGTTCGCCCGGAATCAGGTTGCGCAGCGAGACGTCGTTGACCAGCATCACCAGGCGGATCGCCTTCGCCGCGTCGTCCACGCCGGCGCCCATGGCCACGTCGCCCGTAATCACCGCCACTTCCGCTTCCAGGTCGATGCCCCACTCTTCGGACAGCGCGAAGATCGGGTCGCGCGGACCGATAAAGCTGTCGGAGCCGCCCTGGTACATCAGCGGGTCCGTGTAGAACGAAGCCGGCACCTCCGCGTTGCGCGCCTTGCGCACCAGCTCCACGTGGTTGATATAGGCGGAACCGTCGGCCCACTGGTAGGCGCGCGGCAGCGGCGAGTGGCACAGCGCCGCGTCAAAGGGCTGGGCGTCCGGCGCCTTGCCTGCATTCAGGTCCGCGTAGGCAAGTTCGAGCTTGGGCGCGACGGCGTCCCAGTTGTCGAGCGCCGCCTGCAGGGTGGGCGCGATGGCGGCCACTCGCTGGTACTGGCGCAAGTCGCGGCTGACGAGGATCAGGGCGCCGTCGCGGCTGCCGTTTTTCAGGGTTGCGAGTTTCATGGTGTTCCTTGTTCGATGTATGTCAGAGAGTGTCGGTCTGCCGTATTCAAGCTACTGCGCTCAGGCTTGCGCCGGCGCGTGCATCCAGGCGGCGTGTTTTGGCGCGCGGCGCGTCTGCGACCATTCTTCCAGCATTTCCCATTTGACGGCGTCCAGTTTGGCCATCATCTCGGGCGTGCCCACGTTGGCCGCCAGTTCCAGGCGGTGGCCGTTGGGGTCGAAGAAATAGATCGACTGGAAGATGGCGTGGTTGACGGGACCGAGCACCTCGATGCCGCCGGCTACCAGGCGCTCCTTGGCGGCCAGCAGCTCTTCCATGCTGCCCACTTCCAGCGCCAGATGCTGCACCCAGGCCGGGGTATTGCGGTCGCGGTCCATCGGCGGCTGCGTCGGCAGCTCGAAGAAGGCCAGCACATTGCCCTGGCCCGCGTCGAGGAAGACGTGCATGTACGGGTCCGGCGCCTTGGTCGACGGCACCAGGTCTTCGGCGATGGCGAGGACGAAATTCATGTTCAAATGCTTGACGTACCACTCGACGGTCTTCTTCGCGTCGATGCAGCGGTAGGCGACGTGGTGGATTTGCTTGATCTTCATGTGCTTGTCTCCAATGGATGGCGCCCTGGGCGCAATGGCTGGCCTGTTTTTCAGCTTTTCACCATTAGAATCGAGTTCCAGCTATCATACAAACAATTTTTAACCATTGATTTATCGGATTATCTTATGAGTCCCAGCCTGCGGCAGATGCGCGCCTTCGTGGCACTGGCCAAGACCGGCAGTTTTACCCTGGCCGCCGAATACCTGCACGTGACGCAGTCCGCCTTGAGCGGCTTGATCAAGGAACTGGAAAGCGTGCTGGGCGTGCGCGTGGTCGAGCGCAGCACGCGCAAGACGCAGCTGTCCGAAATCGGCCGCGAACTGTATCCGCTGTTTGAAAAGATGATCGAAGACCTCGATGGCGCCATGGCTGGCATCGCCCAGCGCAAGGCCCTGAAGACAGGCCTGGTGCGCATTGCCGCGCCGCAGATGATGGCGTGCACCCTACTGCCGGAAGTGATCGCCGCCTACCGACAGGCGCACCCGGACGTGCAGCTGCGCCTGGTCGACTGCCCCGTGGAGAATGTCTCGGCGCGCGTCTTCAGCGGCGAAGTCGATTTCGGCATCGGCCCCGAGCGCGATCCGACGGCGGAAATCGCCGCGCAAGTGCTGTTCGAAATGCCCTTCGTGCTGGTCTTTCCCGAACAGCACCCGCTGCGGCAAAAGGAAAGGGTCACCTGGGCCGACGTGGGCGACTACCCGTTCATTTCGCTGCAGGGACAATTTACGGAACGCCTGCTGCGCGACATGCACGGCGCGTTTCGCGAGCTGTCGCTCAATCCCTATAACGAAGTGACCTTCATGACGACGGCGCTGGCCATGGTCAGCGCCAACCTCGGCATCACGGTCTGCCTGCCGTACGCGGAACCGATGGTCAAACTATATAATTTGCACATGCGCGCCCTGCACGAGCCGGAACTGACGCGGCGCTTCTTCGTCTACACGAAGACGGGACGGTCGCTGTCGCCGGCGGCCGAAAGCTTCATGGCCTTCCTGTTCCAGTTCGTCGAGACGCACGAATGGAACGTGGGGGCGAACGGCGGCGCAGCACGTGTGGCCTTGCCTGCGGACGGTTCGGCCGCCGCCCCTTTATAATGGCACATCACTCCATACCGCCCGCACCATGACCCAAGCTGCCCTGAACGAGCTGTCGTCCATCGACGCCGCCACCATCGCCATCAACCAGCGCATGAACAAATTCGACGGCCACGCACAGGTCTGGCTGTTCGGCTATGGCTCGCTGATCTACAAGGCCGATTTCCCCTACATCGAGCGCCGCCCGGCCAGCATCGCCGGCTGGACGCGGCGCTTCTGGCAAGGTTCGCACGACCACCGGGGCACGCCGATGGCGCCAGGCCGGGTCGCCACCATCGTGCCGCAGGCAGGCGCCGTGTGCGACGGCATGGCTTACCTGATCACGCCCGAAGTCTTCGCCCACCTCGACCACCGCGAAAAGAACGGCTACCTGCGTTTAGCCACCGACATCATCTTCGACGATGGCAGCAAGGTTGAAGGCCTGGTGTACATCGCCAACGAGGAAAACGCCGCCTTCCTCGGTGCCGCTCCGGAACTGGACATCGCGCGCCAGATCGCCCGTTCAAACGGCCCCAGCGGCCCGAACAGCGAATACCTGCTGCACCTGGCCAGCGCCCTGCGCGAACTGGGCAAGAGCGACCCCCATGTCTTTGCCATCGAGCAACATCTGGCACAGATGCAGACACAGACACAGACACAGACACAGGATAACGCGGCAGGATAGCGCCCCAACATAGCACCGCACGGCAGCACCGCGGCACCCTGCGGTGCCCGGGCAAGACCCTGTCTCCGGGTTCCCGGACGATGGCGCGCCACTCCCGGCGACCTTCCCCCGGCCGCAGGTCAGCGTCGCCCGCCTTTCAGCTTGTGAGCGCGCCCCAGCATTCTCGGCCGTGACAATGACTTAACTTAAAACAAATCCAGCTGCCCCGCATTGCCATTTTTTACTTTCGCGCCCAGCGGCGGCACCACCAGCGGGCGGCGGAACTGCGTGCAATCGAGCTGCTTGAAGCGGCCGCCCTTGCCATGCAAGCCCAGCCGGTGCACGGCTTTTTCAAAGCGTTGGCGGATGAGGTCGGCCCATACGCCTTCCCCCCGCATGCGCGCGCCGAACGCGCTGTCGTAATCCTTGCCGCCACGCATTTCGCGCACCCGGTTCATCACGCGCTGGGCCCGTTCGGGGAAGTGTGCTTCCAGCCATTGCTGGAACAGGGGGCTCACTTCCCACGGCAGACGCAGCACCACATAATGGGCGTGGATGGCGCCCGCGTCGCGCACGGCTTCGAGCAACTGCTCGATTTCCGGTTCCGTCACGAACGGGATGATGGGCGCAATGCTCACGCCCACGGGGATGCCCGCCTCCGTCAGGGTGCGGATCGTGCGCAAGCGCCGCGCCGGGGCGGCCGCGCGCGGCTCCAAGGTGCGCGCGATGGCCGGGTCGAGCGTGGTGACAGTGACGGCCACGGCGGCCAGGCGCCGGGCCGCCATGGGAGCCAGAATGTCGATATCACGCTCGATCAGCGACGATTTCGTGATCAGCGCCACGGGGTGGTCGCATTCGTGCAGCACTTCCAGCACGCGCCGCGTCAGCTGCCGTTCGCGTTCGCACGGCTGATACGCATCCGTGTTGACGCCCACGGCGATCGGTTCGGTCACATAGGATGGCTTGGCCAGTTCGCGCCGCAAGAGTTCGGGGGCGTTCACCTTGGCGTAGATGCGGCTTTCGAAGTCCAGGCCCGGCGATAGCCCCAGATAACTGTGCGTGGGGCGGGCAAAGCAATAGATGCAGCCATGTTCGCAGCCCCGGTATGGATTCAGCGAGACATTGAACGGCAAATCGGGCGAAGCATTGCGCGTGAGGATGGTGCGCGCCTGCTCGTCGCTGACCTGCGTCTTCCAGCCCGGCGCCGCCGCCTCTCCAGCCTCCTCATCCAGGCCGCCCACGCTCCAGCCGTCATCGAAACCGGCGCGCGCGTGCACCTCGTAGCGCCCTTGCAGGTTCGAGACTGCCCCGCGCCCCTTCCGGGCTTTCAGCGATTGCGGCGGCAACATGGCTTGCCCGGCGAAGCTGTCATCGTGCTCTGGAATGATTGCTTTCATGAACGGCCCCATCAACTGTATATACGTACAGTATACTATGCCGCTGTGCGGACAAGATCAAGGGCTGGCGTAATGCTGTTTCACGCTTTTTCGCCATGCGGCATGACATAACTCAACTGCTGCGCGACAAAACCGTCAAATGCCGCGATCAGGGGAACGAAGCGCTCCGCGTCCTGCTCCAACTGCATGAGGGCATAACACGTCGCCTCCAGGGTCGATAGCTGGTCTGGCGCGTGCGCCTTGCGGATCAGGTAATGGGATGCGGGCGTATCGCGCAGGGGCAGGCGCGGCAGCTGTTGCAACAGGGGATTCAGATACAGCATCTTGCGGCTCTTGCGCCAAGTAGCGTCCAGCACCACCAGCCGCAACCGGGCCGAGAATCGGGCCGGATCAAGCAAGATGGCAGGGTCGAGCGCTGGCGGCGGCGCGATGCCCAGCGAGCGGTCGCCGGGCGTCTCCGGATACAGCAGCACGTTGTGCTTGCCGTCCAGCAATTCAGCGAGCGTATCGGGAGCAAACTGCTCGCCCGTCAACATGCGGCTGTTGGGCAAGCTCAGGTGCAGCAAGCGGGCGCTGCCCTTGGCATTGTGGATTTCCAGCGGATGCTGCAGGATCAGCACGTCCACCGCGTGGGAAACGGGGGCGATCCAGCGGCAGATGCAGCTGGATGCGGCGCGCAGGCAGGCTGGGCAGCGCGCCCGTTTGGCCGGTTCCGCCAGGGAGGACGAGGCAGCGGCAGGGCTGGAGATAGCGCTGGAAATCGGGCTGGAGGTACGGCGGGTAGTCATGGCGGAGCGCGTTCGCGGCTGTCTTCAAGCCGCGATTGTAGCGCCCACGCCATGCCAAGGGGAATCTGCGCTTAAAACTCTTCCCATTCGTCGGCGCCCGACGCCACCGGCGCCTTCGACACGCGTGCGCGCGCAGCTTCCGCTTGCGCCGACTTGCCCGGCGCGGGCGCGGCTACGGTTGGCGCCGGCGCACGGTGCCTGGCAGGCTGGATGGCGGGCCGCATGACGGGTCGCATGGCAGATTTTGCTGGCGCAGACGCTGTCACGGACGGACCAGCACTGGCCGAAACATAGTGCTGCGTTGCATCGAGCTTGAACAGGCCCACCACGTCAGCCAGCTTGGCCGCCTGTTCCTGCATGGATTCGGCCGCCGCGGCCGCTTCTTCCACCAAGGCCGCGTTTTGCTGCGTCACCTGGTCCATCTGGCCGATGGCCTGGTTGACTTGTTCGATGCCGGCGCGCTGCTCATCACTGGCGTCGGTGATCTGGTTCATGATCTGCGTCACATGGCTGATGCTTTGCACGATCTCGTCCATGGTACGGCCCGCCTTGTCCACCAGTTGCGAACCGGCCTCGACCTTTTGCACGGAATCGTCGATCAAGCCCTTGATTTCCTTGGCCGCCGCGCTGGAACGCTGCGCCAGGTTGCGCACTTCGGACGCCACGACAGCAAACCCACGGCCCTGCTCGCCGGCCCTGGCCGCTTCCACGGCCGCATTCAGGGCCAGGATATTCGTCTGGAAGGCGATGGCGTCGATGACGCTGATGATGTCGACAATCTTGCGCGAGGAATCGTTGATCGAGCCCATGGTGCTGACCACTTCCGACACCACCACGCCGCCCTTGCTGGCGATCTGCGACGCGTCGATGGCCAGCTGGTTGGCGCTGCGCGCATTGTCCGCATTGAGTTTCACGGTGGACGTCAGCTCTTCCATGGAAGACGCCGTCTCTTCCAGCGAACTGGCCTGCTCTTCCGTGCGTGACGACAAGTCCAGGTTGCCGGCGGCAATTTCGCTCGACGCCGTGCTGATGGATTCCGTGCCCGCGCGCACCTGGCCCACGATACTGACCAGTTTATCGTTCATGTTTTTCAGCGCATGCATCAATTGCCCTGTCTCATCGCGGCTTTCCACGACAATATGGCTGGTCAGGTCGCCGGCGGAAACGGCTTCCGCCACTTCGACGGCACGCGTGATGGGGCGCGTGATCGAGCGCGTGATCCAGTAGGCGCAGGCGATGCCCAGCAAGATGGCCACCACGCCCAGCGAGATCAGCAGCATGCGGCCATTCTCGTAGCGCGAACGGATTTGCGCGGCCGTTTCATCGAGCAGTTTGGCTTCCAGCAATTCCAGCTTCTTCAGCGACGCCAGGTAGACGTCGCGCTTGACGGCCATGTCGCCTTCGTACAGGCGCTTGCCCAGTTCCAGGTCGCCCGCATTCTTGGCCTTGAACACATTCTTGCGCACTTCCGTGTAGGCCTTGCGCGTGCTCAGTACTTCCTGGTACAGCGCCTGCTCGTCCGCGCTCAGTTCGCTCTTGCCGATATCGTTCTGGATTTCCGTGGCGCGTGCAGACGAGACCGCCATTTCCTGTTCAAACTGCTTCTGGTGTTCGGGATCGCTGACTTTCCAGGCGGCCGCCGTGCGCGCCGCATTGACCTCGATGACCTTGGTCCATTCACCGATCAGGCGCTCGTTGCGCACCTTGACGTTGACGAGCGCATCGGTTTCCTTGCTGGCGCTTTGCATCTGCACGATGCCCACCACGGTCAGGCTGGTCAACAGGAGCAGGACGGCGGCAAAACCGCCACCGAGACGTACGCCGATTTTGAGGTTTTTCATTGCGTGATTCCTATCTGAAGAAAAACGATGCACAGACGCCACGAAACCGACCTACTGCTACGTATCATATAGCAGGCATCTGCCGTGCGGCAATCACGAGCGGTGGCGCAACGGACACTCGCCACCGGAATGGCAGCGCGCCGCAGCGCACTACTTTGGAGCAGATTGTGAGTGAATCAGAGTGGTATTGCAAGAAATAACATGCAGAAAAGCAACAGCCAGAAGGCGGTATGCCGCCACGAACGGGCGGCAGGCAAGCAAGGTCAGTTTTGCTTTACATAGATCAATTTTGACGTATCGAAACCCAGGCCAGCGGCTTTCTCTACCAGGCGCTGCTGCAAGGGCGGGTCCATGGTTGGCGTGCGCGACAGCAACCAGAAGTAAGACTTGTCGGGGCCGCTGATCATGGAATAGCTGTAATTTTGCTGGTCGAGGTCGAAGACGATGTAGGAACCATAGAAGGGACCAAAAAACGACACCTTCAGGTAGCCCACGTCTTTCTTGTCGACGAAATACGCCTTGCCTTCCGCGTCCTTCCAGACAGCGTCCGCATCCTTGTAGCCGCGGTTGAGCACTTTCAGGCCGCCATCCTGGCGCAGGCTGTAGTCGGCCGTCACCTGGCTCAGGCCCCGCTCGAAGGAATGATCGAGGCGCGCGATCTCATACCATTTGCCCAGATAGCGGGCCGTGTCGAAGTTATTGACGGGATGAATATTCTCGGGCCGGCCCACACAGCCGGCCAGCACGAGCACACACAGGAACAGCAATTTTTTCATGGTCTTCTCCATCGGGTGAAATCAAGGTTGCAACGTCAGGGTTGCAATGCGTGGTCGACGATGCGGCGGATCGCGCCATTGTTCTGCATGCGCACGATGGCGGCATTGAATTGTTCGATAAAATCATCGCGATACGGGTAGGCGGCAGGCCGGCGTTCCGTAAAACCCAGGTGGCCCTGCTGGCTGGCCAGCTGTGCGGTTTCGTGTATCGCCTGCATCGGCGTGCCCGGCGGACCCTCGCGCCGGATGCGCTGCAATTCCCACTGCGCCGACAGGCGGTCGCTGACATAGCAATCGATGCGCCCGCGCATCAGCTTGAGCAGATTCGTGCGCGTGCCCTTGGCCGTATCGAACACGATGTTGGCCGCTTGCACGGCAGCCGTCAGCTTCGCATCGCCCAGCAAAAAACCCGCGTTCACGCCGATGTGCAGGCCGCCGTAATCGGCGGGCCACTGCCGCAGCGTACGTTTGGCCAGCACGTCCTGGTTGCACAGCACCACCAGCTGCTCCATCAGCAGCGGCACGGAATAGCGCACATACGGCCGCTCGCTGCGCCACGAATACGGTGGATACAGGGCAAACGCCTCGCCCGTCTGCAGCATCAGCACGCCCCGTTTCCAGGGCACGGGGCGCAGCTGCACCGCATACTGCGGCATCGATTGCACGGCTTCGCGCACGATCTCCGTGTAGATGCCTTTCATCTGGCCATGTTCAACATAGGAGTACGGAGGATAATCATCGTCGCCATAAATCACCAGGGGCACCGCAGCTCCGGCCCGCGCGCTGGCAGCGATGAACAGGCATAGCGCGGCAGGAAAAAAGAGCATTCTGAACATGCCCGAAGAGTAGCATGGAAGGGGCAAACGCCATCATCCGTTTGCGCTGTTCGTGCCCAGCATGTCGTCGAGCTGCGCCAGGGTGGCGGAGTCCTTCACGACGGCGCGCAGCCACAGGTGCAGCGGAAGCTCGCCCCAGCTGGCGGCCTTCTCGGCCAGGTAGGCGACGGGGCTGTGCGGCTCCGTGCGGCGGAAGAAATCGGCGACCTGACGCAGCTGGGCCAGCGCTTGCTGGCGCTGCACGATGGCCCCCCCGCTGCCGCCAGCGCCTTGGCCAGCGGAGGGCGGCGCGCCGGCAAGATCTGCACCTGGAGACAGCGGCGCGATGAAGTGAATGACGTTTTCCAGCGCTTCGCGCGCGGCGCGAAAACTCGGGCCATCAGCGCCGAAACGCGCATCGACGCTGCGCTCGAACGCCAGCAGCGACTGCATGCAGTACTGCGCATCGGCCAGCAAGCCGTCGGAAAAGGCGCGCGTATTTCTTTGCCGCGCCGCCTCCATCTGCGCCAGGGTCGCCCCTTCGTCGTGCCGCGTATCGCCCCAGCCCTGATCCGCTGCGCCCTGCGCCAGGCTGGCGGCCGCGCGCTGGCGCGCCGCATCGAAATCCTGCAATGAAAACAGGCCATCTGCGCCTTCGGTCAGCGGGATCTCGCGCAGCAGCTGCGGCGTGCGTGACAGCAGCCAGAAGACATTGCCGATGCGCTGTTCCTGGTCGCCCTCTTCCGCCAGCGGGTACAGACCATCCCAGTAACGCTCGCACAGGCCGGCCAGCAGCGCATAGCCATCGCCCAGGCCACGGAAGTGGCGCGTCTTCGCATGCGCCTCGGCCAGCCACACGGCCACGCGCAAATCCTTGCTGCGCGTCGCGATCAGCTGTTCGCAGCGCGTCGCCACGAAAGGCCAGTCGGCTTCCTTCAGCGCAGTCACCCACTCGCCCTGGTCCAGGGTGGGATCATCGTGCTGGCGTGCGCGCGCGATGGCGTCGAGCTCCTGGCTGAAGGTGAGGTCTTCGCCGCATGGACTGACGGCGCTGACGGGGTGCAGCAACTGCTCCAGATTGAACATGGCGCTCTCCGGAAGATGGATTATCGGATCGTGTACTTGAACTGTCCCTGCTTGTTCGCGCTGACGCGTATCGACGCCACCGGCTCGCCTCCTGCCATGCGCGCCAGCACCGCTTCGGCGATCGCCGGCAGCAAGCTGCCATTGAGGATCTGGTCGACATTGCGCGCGCCCGAATCGACCTCGGTGCAGCGCGCCAGCACGGCGTCGACCAGGCCCGCGTCATGGCTGAACTGCGCCTGGTGGTTGCGCGCGATGCGCGCGCCTATCCGCGCCAGCTTCAGCACGATGATCTCGGCCAGCACCGCGTCGTTCAGGGGATAGAAGGGCAGCACCTTCAGGCGCCCCAGCAAGGCCGGCTTGAAGCGCGCCACCAGTTGCGGGCGCACCAGTTCTTCCAGCGCGGCCGGCGTGGGCAAGTCCTGCGCCGCCCGGTTCAGGCAGGCGGCCATCATGGCGCCCGAACCGAGGTTCGAGGTGGCGATGATGATGGTGTTGCGAAAGTCGACTTCGCGCCCTTCCGCATCATCGAGCACGCCCTTGTCGAACACCTGGAAGAACAGTTCCAGCACGTCGGGATGGGCTTTTTCCGCTTCATCGAGCAGCACCACGCTGTAGGGCTGGCGCCGCACGGCTTCCGTCAGCACGCCGCCTTCTCCGTAACCGACATAGCCGGGCGGCGAGCCTTTCAGGCCGGCCACGCTGTGCGCTTCCTGGTACTCGCTCATGTTGATGGTAATGAGCTTGCGCTCGCCCCCATACAGCAGGTCGGCCAGCGCCAGCGCCGTTTCCGTCTTGCCCGTGCCGGACGGTCCCGTAAACAAAAACACGGCTTTCGGCTTGTCCGGGTCGTCCAGGCTGGCGCGCGCCGTGCGCACGCGCTGCGCCACCGCCTCGATGACGTGGTCTTGTCCCAGCACCCGTTCGCGCAGCGCCCCATCCAGGGTCAGCACCGTGCGGATCTCGTCCTTGAGCATTTTTCCCAGCGGGATGCCGGTCCAGCCGGCGACGATGCCGGCCACCACCTGCGCATCGACTTCCAGCGGCGACAGCGGCGCCTCTCCCTGCAGGGCCGCCAGCTCTTCCTTCAGCGCCAGCAGGCGCGCCGCGCCGATCTCGCCCGGCCGCTCGCCGCGCAGCTGCGCGCGCAGCTCGCCGATCTGCGCCACCAGCGCCTTTTCGCGCTCCCAGCGCTGCGCCAGCGCCGCGACCGCCGCCTGCCCCTCGTCATGTTCGCGCCGCAGCTGCGCCAGGCGTGCGGCGCCGGCTTTATCGGGCACTTCGCCATCGGCCGCCTCGCGGGCCAGCGCGGCGATTTCCGCGCCGATGCGTTCCTGGCGCCGGTGCGCGTTTTCCAGCTGCGCCGGCGTGGCGCGCTGGCCCAGCGCCACCTTGGCACATGCCGTGTCGAGCACGCTGACGGCCTTGTCGGGCAGCTGTCGCCCGCTGATGTAGCGGTGCGACAGGCGCACTGCCTCGACGATGGCGGCGTCGCGCACGCGGATGCCGAAATGGCGCTCCATCAGCGGCGCCATGGCGCGCAGCATGGCGCAGGCGATGTCTTCGCTCGGCTCTTCCACCTTCACCACCTGGAAGCGCCGGGCCAGCGCCGCATCCTTTTCAAAATACTTTTTGTACTCGCTCCAGGTGGTGGCGGCAATCGTGCGCAGGGCGCCGCGCGCCAGCGCCGGTTTCAGCAGATTGGCCGCATCGTTCTGCCCCGCCTGGCCGCCGGCGCCGATCATGGTGTGCGCCTCGTCGATGAAGAGGATGACCGGATGCGGGCTTTTCGCCACCTCGTCGATGACATTCTTCAGACGGCTTTCGAATTCTCCCTTCACGCTGGCGCCGGCCTGCAGCAAGCCCATGTCGAGCGCGTGGATGTGCGCGCCCTGCAGCACCTCGGGCACGTCGCCGGCGGCGATGCGCAAGGCCAGGCCTTCCACCACGGCCGTCTTGCCCACCCCCGCCTCGCCCGTGAGAATCGGATTGTTCTGGCGCCGGCGCAGCAGGATATCGACGGCCTGGCGTATCTCCGCCTCGCGGCCGATCACGGGATCGAGCTTGCCGTCGCGCGCCAGCTGCGTCAGGTCGGTGGTGAACTGGTCCAGCGCCGGGGTTTTGCTGGCCAGGGCAGTCAGCGGGTCGACGGCCGTTTCGGAAGGCTGCGGCACTGCCGCGCTTTCCTGCTCGCCGGAGCCGGCCGTCAGCTTGTCCGGATGGTGCTTCAATTGCTCCACGCTGAAACGGGCGAACAGCTTCGAGCCGCGGTACGCGAGCTGCGACAGTTCCGGCTCCGTCAGCAGCGCCAGCAACAGGTGGCGGCTGCGGATAGGCCCCGGCTGCGCCGTGTCCAGCGAGGTAATCAACCAGGCGTGCTCGAACAGCAGCGGCAAATGGGGAGAGAACACGGGGGTGCGCGCACTGCCCGTCCTGAAGCTGCCGATCTCGCGGCGCAGGTCCGCCTCCAGCGCCGTCAGGCTGATTTCGCTGCGCCGCGCGATGGTGACGAAATCGCTGCGCTCCTGTTCCAGCAAGGCCAAAAACAGGTGTTCGATATCGACTTCGTACTGGCCCAGGCCCACGCAGATCGCGGCGGCGCGGGTGGCGGCCGTGCGCGCCGTGTCATTGAATTTGGCGATCAGGGTTTTCAGGTTGTTGCTCATGCGGCGGCTCCCTTGCGGTTGATCGAATAGCGCAGCGACGACGGCTGCAGCACGGCGTCGAAATTGACCGTCTCGCCGCCGGACCTCACGGCCAGGGTGCCGCTGATCACAAAGCCGACCCGGTTGATGGCGCCCGCTTCGCGCTCCAGGCGGGCGCGCACATTGCGCAGGCGCGGCTCGTGGCGTTCGATGGCCGCCTTCAGCGCGGCGCAGATGCGGGCGCGGTCATCGCTGCTGGACAAGCACATGCCGGCGAAATCGATCAAGCCATAGTTGACGATGGATGCCGCGCATTCCGGATAGGCGTCGAGCGCGCCGGGCGGCAGGGCCACGCGCGTGTTGAGCAGCTCTTCCAGGTCGCGCGCCACCGCATCCTTCAATTGTTCCAGCGACAGGCGCACCGCCACGCCGCCCGCCGCACCGCCGTCGCCCATCAGGCGGTCGAACAGGCCAGGTACATAACTGTCCATGCGCTCTCCTGAAAAGTCGGCGCGGCGCGCGGGCGAAGGTGGCCGCCGCGCGCCGCGCACCGTGGATCAAGCCACGCGGTTCGCGGCAAGGTCCCAGCCGCCCGAGGTATTGCCGCCGGCGCCGCCCGTCACTTTTTGCTGCGTGTATTTCCACTTCACTTTCGAGAACTTGAAGCCGACGTGTTCACCGAGGATATCGCCCTCTTCCACGTTCGGCGTCACGGCGCCGATCAGCACATTCTCGATTTCGATTTCAAAATACTTGACGCGCTCGCCCTGGCCGTCGGCGCGCATGAATTCGAAGCGCGCCTTGGGGATGGTCTTGCCGGCCGAGCAGGTCTGCAGCAGCACCGGCGAGGCCAGGTCGGCCAGCTTGGAGATGACGATGTCCTTGTGCTCGCAGCGTTCGGCCGTGTGGCCGCCGCCCGTCGATGCGGTGGCGGACTTCGGCTGCGCGACGCTCCAGCTGACCGATTTGCATTCGATCCAGTCCTTGTGCTTGTCATCGGTGGACTCGCCCTTGATGCCGTCTATCTGCAGATATACATCGATTGCCATGGTGTGCTCCTCTGGTTGAAAGATGGGTGAATCAGGAATTGGTCGACTTCGGCAACTCCGCGACCAGTCGGAGCGAAACGGATAACTCATCGAGCTGGAAGTGCGGCCGCAGGAACGACACGGCGCGGTACACGCCGGGCCGGCCCGGCACTTCATGCACCTGCACCGAGGCCTCGCGCAGCGGGAACTGCGCCTTCTGTTCCTGGCTGGCGTTATCGTCGAGCAGCACGTACTGCATCAGCCAGCGGTTCAGAAAATCTTCCACGTTGGAGGCGGCGGCAAAGCTGCCGATCTTGTCGCGCATCATCGCCTTCATGTAGTGGGCAATGCGCGAAACGGCAAAGATGTACTGCAATTGGGACGACAGCACCGCGTTCGCGTTGGCCGCGTCGCTGTTGTACTTGCGGCTTTTCTGCGCCGACTGCGCGCCAAAAAACGCCGCATATGCCGTGTTCTTGCAGTGCACCAGCGAGATGAAGCCCAGGTCCGACAATTCCTTTTCGCGGCGGTCGGTGATCGCCACTTCGGCCGGGCATTTCAGGGCCACGTCGCCCTCGTCCGTCTTGAAGGTGTGGGTCGGCAGGTCGTCCACCAGGCCGCCGCCCTCCACGCCGCGGATGGCGGCGCACCAGCCGTAGTCGGCAAAGGCGCTCGTCAGCTTGCAGCCGAACGCATACGCGGCGTTACACCACAGGTATTTGTGATGGTCGCTGCCATCGACTTCCTCGACAAAGTTAAAACCTTCGACCGTGGTGCCATCGGCGGGATTGAACGGCAGGCGGCCCAGGAAGCGGGGCAAGGTCAGGCCGACATAGCGCGCATCCTCGGATTCGCGGAAGGCTTTCCATTTCGCGTACTCGATGGTGTCGAACACCTTGGCCAGGTCGCGCGGCTTGCCCAGGTCGCCGTAGCTTTCCAGGCCAAACAGTTCCGGCGCGGCCGAGGCGATGAAGGGCGCATGCGCGGCGGCGGCGATGTGCGACATCTGCTCGACGAAATACATGTCTTCCGGCTGGCGCGAGATGGCGAAGTCGCCCAGCAGCGCGGCAAACGGCGCGCCGCCGAAGGTACCGAATTCTTCTTCATACACCTTCTTGAACATGCTGCTCTGGTCGAACTCCAGCGCGGCCTGGAAATCCTTCACCAGTTCGCGCTTGGTGGCGTTGAACATGCGGATCTGCAGGCGCGTGCCCGTATCGGAATTGCCGACCAGGTAGCGCAGTCCCGTCCAGCTTTGCTCAAGCTGCTGGAACGGCGCCGCATGCATGATTTCGCTGAGCTGGGTGGAGATCAGGCGGTCGATTTCCGCCACGCGCCCGTCCAAGGTGGCCGACAGGCTGCTGGACATCAGCACCGTGCCATCGAGCACCTGTGCCACCAGCTCCGAGATCAGGTCGCGCGCGCGCGCATGTTCGGCGCCGGACTTGGCGACGCGGCTTTGCTCGACGATCTGGTCCAGCAAATCGGTGGCGGCCGGCGCATCGGATGCGGATACAGCGAGGGATTCTGGGGCTTCTGCCTGGGCGCTCATCTCAATCCTCCTGCGCCGGGAACTGCGGTTTCAGAGTGGCCAGGCTGTCCGTGTTGTTCAGCACTTCCGTCAGCAAGTCTTCCAGCTTGTCGTTGCCGGCCAGCTTGTTGCGCAGGTCGGCCAGCTTGGTGCGCGCCTCGAGCAGCTTGCGCAGGGGCGCCACCTGGCGCACCACCGATTCGGGGCGGAAGTCGTCCATCGAGCGGAAATGCAGATCGACGGCGAACGTGCCGCCCGCCTCGCTGAGGCGGTTCGGCACGGCGAAACGCGCCACCGGCGCCACGCCGGCCAGCACTTCGTCGAAGTTATCGCGGTCGAGGGCGACGAACTTGCGGTCCTTCAGGCGCTTTTTCTCGCTGTCCGGATTGCCGCCAAAATCGCCCAGCACGCCGACCACGAAGGGCAGCTCCTTGTTTTCAATCGCGTCGCCGATCTCGACGTCATAGGTCATTTGCACGCGCGGCGCGCGTATCTTCTGCAGGCGTTTCTGCACGCTGTCGGACTTGGGCATGTCGCTTCCTTTGCAAGGGGATGGTGGGGATGCTCGCTTATTTCAAGCCGCTGAACGGATCGGCCACGCTTGCCGGCGCTGCCGCGCCCTTCGCTGCCGGTGAGCCGGAGCCGGATATGGCAGCGCGCTTGCCGGCCGCCGGCGGGCGCTTGGCCGGCGGCACCAGCACGTCTTCGCCGATGCTCGCGCGCAGCAGCTTGGCCAGGTCCTGCGCTTCCGAGCGCAGCGAGCCATTCAGATTGTTTTGCCGCGACAGGTCGGACAGCGCCTTGCCGGACAAACGCAAGCCGCTGACGGCGACGATGCTGTTGGCGACCTTGTCGTCCGGATCGCGCTCCAGCGCTTCGAGCGCATGGCCGATGGCGTCGCCGTACTGGCCGCGATCGAACTTCATTTGCGCCATTTGCAGCCATGGCGCCTTGTCGGCCGGGTAACTGCTGCCGCCGGCCTTGAGCAGGGTCATGGCGCGCTCGTACTGGCCGGCACGCGCGGCCGCATCGGCATCGCTCATCACTTGCGCCAGGGTCGGCGCGGCAGGTTTTTTGGGCGCCGGCTGTTCTGGCGTGGCGCAGGCGGCCAGCAGCAGGGCGCTGGCGAGGCAGGCAATACGGGGCAACATGGTGGCTGGCTTCATCGAGGCATTCCTTCACGTGGAGGACGCTACCGCTGGGAAAGATGGGCGGCGCCTTGGTGGAGGCCATTATTGATCGCCAATTTTTTTGCCAAATTGAGATTAATCAGCAAAGAAGAAGTTCCACATCACAGCCGCGCGCAGCGACATGAATCCTGATCTGGCGCAGTAATTATCTTGATCGCGGGCGGACTTTGTGCCAACGCAAGCGGGTCGCCCCTGCATGCGCTTAAATGACTGCAACACTTTTATTTCCACCGTTCACCTTGCAAAGATCACCCATGCCATTTGACGCCCCGCTCCGCCGCCTGGCCCGCGCCACCGCGCCACTGCTGCCGGCCCTTCTGCTGGCCGGCTGTGCGGGCGGCGCCATCGGCACCCTGGCCAACGCGGCGCTGCAAGTGGCCGGCGTGGCCAAGCCGCCAGCGGAACTGCCCGACGCGCAAAAGCCGCCGCGCAATGTCAGCATCCGCCTGCATGCGGCGCAGCGCCTCAACACGGATGCCGACGGCCGGCCGCTGGCGCTGGTGGCGCGCATCTACAAGCTGCGCCAGCGCGCCGCCTTCGAGCAGGCGCCCTACGACAGCTTCCTCGACGCGCAGCGCGAAAAGACCGCGCTGGGCGCCGACCTGATGGAAGTGAAGGAAGTGCTGCTGGTGCCGGGCCAGCGCTACGAAGTGCAGGAAAAAGTCAGCAAGGAGGCAGATTTCATCGGCGTGGCGGCCCTGTTCCGCGCGCCTGCGGTACAGCGCTGGCGCGCCACCTTTGTCGCCGCGGACGCGGAACGCGGCGGCATCACCGTCGGCCTGCACGCCTGCGCGCTCAGCGTCGCCAGCATGGATAGCGGCATGGCGCCGCTGGCTGCCCTGCGCTGCCAGTAGCGCAGGGCAGCAAGGCACACCGGCACGCCACACATTCAAGGAGAAACGAGATGGGCATGGCAGCGAAAATCTTGTGGGGAGAGGGCCTGTTCCTGCGGCCGCAGCATTTCCAGCGCCAGGACCAGTATCACGAAGCGCGCCTGCATCACACGGCCAGCGCGCTGCATCCCTACCTGTGGGGCGTGGCGCACATGGCGTGGGACCTGGCGGCGCTGAAGACGGGCACCTTGCGCCTGCATGCCCTGTCGGCGATCTTCCGCGACGGCGAAGTGTTCGAGTCGCTGGGCGACGGCGCGCCCGGCAGCGATACCCTGCCCCCGCCGGTGGACCTGGAAGCGCTGCCGCCGGCGGTGCAGGAAGTGACGTATTACGCGGCGCTGCCCATCCTCAATCGCGAAGGCATGAATTACACGGCGCAGGCATCGACGGCAGGCATGCCGGCGGCCACGCGCTTTGCGCACGCCATGCGCGCCACGCCCGACCTGTTTACGGAGTCCGCCGTGGCCGACGTGGCCTACCTGAAGAAAACCGTGCGGCTGATTCCCGACAGCGAGGCGCGCGGCTCCTACGACTGCCTGCCGCTGATCGCCCTGCGGCGCACTGTATCTGGCGGCTTCGAACCCGTGCCCTCGTTCATGGCCCCCAGCCTGGCCATCGCCGGCGCGCCGCGCTTGCAGGGCGTGCTGGAACACCTGCTCGACGCCTTGCAGGCGAAGGTGAGCGCGCTGCACGGCCACCACCGCGAACCGAGCCGCAACGTGATCGAGTTCCGCTCCGGCGACGTGTCCTCGTTCTGGCTGCTGCACACGGTCAGCACGGCCGCCGCCGCGCTGATGCACTATGTGCGCCATCCGGCCCTGCATCCGGAGCGCCTGTACGAAGCGCTGCTGGGACTGGCGGGCGGCCTGCTCAGCTACTCCAAGCATTACACCCTGGCCAGCCTGCCCGCCTACGACCACGCGCAACCGGGCGCCTGCTTCGACGCCATCGACGGCATCATCCGCGAACTGCTCGACACCGTCATCTCGTCGAAGTATTTTTCCATCGCCCTGCTCGAGGACCAGCCGTCGTACTACCTGGGCAAGCTCGATTCGGGCAAGATCGACCAGCACACCACCTTGTACCTGGCGATCCGCGCCGCCATGCCCGCCATCGAACTGGTGGACGTGGTGCCGCTGCGCGTGAAAGTGGGCGCACCCGACGACGTGGAAAAATGCGTGCTCACGGCCATGCCCGGCCTGAAACTGTCGCATGCGCCGCAAGTGCCGGCCGCCATTCCCGTGCGCCCCGACACCTATTATTTTGCGATTGAAAACCGTGGCGTGCTATATGAACAGATGCTCAAGGCGCAGTCGATCTCCGTGTACGTGCCGGCCGGCATACGCGACCTGCAGCTGGAACTGATCGCGGTGACGGCATGAGCCAGCTCATCGAACGGCGCGCAGCGCCCTCCCTGCTGGGACAACGCGGTTCCGCCCCAACCGGCGGCAGCCGGCATGCCGGCAGCGCCCTGCTGGACCTGATGCACGAAGGCTTTTATATGCTGTTCATGCTGAAGCACGGTTCGGCGCCCGGCGACGAGCAAAGCTTCATGGACCGCATCACGGCCTTCCTCGACGACTTCGAGCGCGAAGCAAAAAAAATCCGCGCCGATGGCGACGATATCGAGGCAGCCAAGTATGCGTTTTGCGCGGCCGTCGATGAAATCATCCTGGCTTCGCCTTTCGCCCTGCGCAAGCAGTGGGAGCGGCGCCCGCTGCAGCTGCTGATCTTTGGCGACCAGCTGGCCGGCGAACACTTTTTCGACCGCCTCGACGCCTTGCGCGGCAAGGGCGCCATGCGCGTGCAGGCGCTGCAGGTCTTCCACATGTGTTTATTGCTGGGATTCCAGGGCAAGTATGCGATCGACGGCGGCGAAAAACTCAGTTACCTGACGGCGCGCCTGGGCGACGAGATCGCCCACATCAAGGGCAAGAGCCGCGGCTTCGCGCCGCGCGCGGACCGCCCCGACCAGGTGGTCAACAAGCGCGGCAGCGACGTGCCGCTGTGGGCGCTGTCGAGCTTTTTCGCCCTGCTGGCCATCTGCGCCTACCTGGGCCTGAAAACCCATCTGACGCGCGGCACGCAAACGACCCTGGCCGCGTATGCGGACCTGGTCAAGCTGGCGCCGCGCCCCGCGCACCTGACCATCACCCTGCCCTGAACACCTCACAGAACCTACTGCGCGTCGAGATTTGCGGCCTGCGATGCTCAATGTGCATTCGCACACCTGCGCTTCTCGGCCACAACTCTCATCCGCTCGCTACGGTTCTGTGAGGTGTCAAGCCAATCTATTGCGCAATACGGAACTCGATGCGCCGGTTCCTCGCCCGGCCATCGGCCGTGGCGTTGCTGGCCACGGGACGGTCCGGTCCCTGGCCCGACACCAGCACCGAATCGGCCGCGACGCCCTTGCTGGCCAGGTAGGCGCGCACGGCTTCGGCGCGCGCCTGGCTCAAGGCCACATTGCTGGCGCGCAGGCCCGTGTCGTCCGTGTGGCCGATCACCTCCACCTTGCGGCCCCGCAGCCTGAGCATGGCGGCCGCCATCTCGTCGAGGATGGCCAGGCCCGCCGGCGTGATGGACGCCTTGCCGCTGTCGAATTCGATGATGCGTTTATCCAGCGCAGCATCAAGCAAACCCTGCTCCGCCTCGGCCGCCTTGACCCGCAAGCCGTTGTTGACGACGTAGGTGGGATTGAGGCTGGTGGCGATGTCGCTGGCGATCTGCTGGCGCTGCGCCTCGTTCGCCACTTCGCCGCGCACGCTGACGTTATTGCCGTCGATACTGATCTGCCCCCGTGAAATCAGCTTCAGGTTCGGCGCAATCAGCTTGTGCACGTAGGCGTTCCAGTTGGCCGGCACGGCCACGCTGCCGATGGCGATCTGGTCGACCACGCGCTCGGCGCCATACAGTTCGCGCAGGCGGGCCAGCACCGCCGCCTTGCCCGCCTCGTCGGCCAGGGTGCCCGTGACAAGGATCTGCCCCGGCATCGGTGTCTGGGGCGCTTGCGCCTGCGCGTGGCAGGGAGCGGCTGCAGCAAGCAGCAGAAGAATGACAGGATATTTCATCGCAATCCTTCAGACAAAGGTATCGGCAAACATGGCGCAGGCCGAGCGCAGCGACAGCTGTTCCTGCTGCAGGCAGGCGGAAAAACGGCGCAGCGCCGCATCGCGTCCCAGCTGCTCCTCGACCCAGTCCAGCTGATCGAACACGATCAGCCGTTCGCAGCCGGCCTGCGGATCGATCAGCGCGCGCAAGCCATGCGGGTCGGCGCCGCAAAAGCCGATCACCAGCACGGGCGCCTCGTCGAGGTGGGAAAAGAACAGCGCCAGTTCGAAATCGGCCAGGCTCAGGAAAGGCGCGATCAGGTGCAGCCAGAAGCTGGCCACCAGGTCGCGCAGCTGCGCGTCGTGCGGCAGCGGCAGCACCAGGCTTTTTTCCAGGCGCGGCAAGCCGCTCTGGCGCACCGGCTGCAGCAGCATGCCCAGGCCCAGCAGCAGTTCGCGCACCGTCACGGGAAACGCGGGCGATGCCAGCAGCGTCTGCAAGCCGTGCACCGTCTGCGCCTGCAAGAAGGCTGCCAGCCGCGCCGCGTGATCAGGGGCCGCCGGTTCGACTTCGACCACGTTGCCGGCCAGCGCCAGCAGGGCCGGCCCCGGTTCGGCGCTGGCCACGATGCCTTGCGACAGCTGCTCCACCCGCTGCCACAGCGGCGCCAGCGCCAGCGGGCTGCAAGCGACAAAGGTCTCCGCGTCATCGACTTCCAGCGCGCCCATGGCCATGAAGGGAAAGCGCCGCAACGACTGGTCATTGCTCGCTTCCAGGCGCCCGGCGATGGCGCGCCGGCTGCGCGTGCCGACGAAGGCAAAGCGCAGCGGCGGCAAGGCGTCGTAATTGAGCTTCCAACGCGGTTCCACCGTCAGGGCAGTCATGACCTGCGCCAGCCAGTCGTCGAGCAGCTGCACCAGCGCGTGATTGTCGCAAGCCTTGATGAAGTCGCCCCGCGCGGGAATCTTGCCAAAGTAGCCGAGGCGCACCTGCTGCGCCGCGCGCATCATGGCGAGACTCCGGGCATGACTGCGGCGGCGATGGCCTGCGCGGGAGGCGCGGGGGACGCGGCAGAAGCACCGGGCGCGCCGACGATCGTCTCGGGCAGCTGCATGCCGCGAAAGCCCTGTTCCTGCACCGCCGTGGCGGATCCCGCGCCCGTCGTCTCGGCGCTGCTGGTGATTTTCAGGTCGACCGCCACGGCCACCTCGCCGCGCGCCCAGCGCAGTTCGAACACGCCGCCCTCCTTGCGCTTCTTGGCCGCCGCGTCGATCATGCGCTTCAAGCCGAATTGCCCCGGCTCGTTGAACAGTTCCACCGTGCGCCCGTCGAAGGTGACGGCCGTGATGCGCGCGCCCTGCTGGCCCGCCGCGCCTTGCGGGCCCGGATGGACCATGTTCGTCCACTGCGCCGGGGTGTTGCGGTAACGCAGCTGCTGGCCGTCGATCTCCACCGTGTATTCCAGGGTGCCAGGCGCGGGCGACGGCTGGATCTGGAAGACGGTTTGCGCCGCCGTCGACGTGGCCGCCACGCCGCCCGCGCCCAGCGGCGCGATCCAGCCGGGGAAACGCGCCACCACCTGCGGCGACAGGCTGATGCCCATGTCGGCCCAGGTGCGCGGCGCCAGCACGTCGCCGCGCCGCACCACCAGCGGGCCCATGGACGTGGTGACGAATTTCGCCACCAGGCCTTCCGGGCCGAAGAACTGGCCGATCTCGAGGTTGCTCGCCTCGATGCGCGCCGTGGGCGCGAATGGATATTTGTTGGCCAGCGATTTCTGGAACGGTTCATACACCTGCGCCGCCCAGGTCTTGTTGATATCGAGTTCGGCCGGTGCGACGATGACGGCAAAGGTCTGCATCAGCGGGCGCACGAGGATGGGACGGATCGCCTGCTTTTGCGCGTCGCTCATCCCCGTGAGCACCTGCTCGTCGACCAGTTTCAGGGCGTCGGCCAGTTCGGAACCGCTGCCCTCCAGGGTCTGCTGCATGAACTGGCGCGCGCCCGGCCCCGCGTCGCCCTGGTTCTTCAGCTGGTTCAAACGGCTGCGCAGTTTCGACAGCGCTTCCAGGTAGGCGCGCATCAGGGATGCATTGTCGTCCCTGGCCGCCACCAGCTTGCCCACGCCGGCAAATTCGCGCCCGACAGGCCCCATGGGCTTGTCCAGGCGGGCAGGGTCGAGCTGCGCATGGAGAGCGGCGGGACTGGCCGTCAGCGGCGACGGCGCGCGGCGCAGCACGGTTTCCTTGAACCAGGCGACGATGCCCCGCTCGGCCTGGCGCAACTGGGCATTCTGCAGCGCCGGGTTGTCCCACGATGTTTCCTGATAGATGGTCGTCAGCAGCCTGGCGATCGGCGACGACTGCGGGTCGCCCAGGCGGTTCATCGCCTGCACGGCGCCGTCGAAGCCTTTCAGGTCGGCGACGGCCACGCCCTGCACGAATTTTTGCCACTCGCGCGCGTAGTCGGCCTTGTACATGGCCACCAGGTTTTTCTCGATCTGTTCCGGACTGCCTTCCAGGGTCAGGTCGTCGGTGGAAGCGCTTTTCAGCACCCAGTCGGCGCTTTGCAGCTCGCGGTTGGCGGCATCGCGAAACGCGCCCTCGACGAACTTTTCCCAGGCCTGGCGCGTAAAGGCGCCGGAGACGGCGTAACTGCCCGCCAGCAGCGCCTGATCCTGTTCGCCGACGATGCGCGCCACCGTCATGCCGGGAAAGCGCGTCGAGGCGCGCGCCTTGACATCGGCATACACGCGCTCGCGCGCCGGCATGCCGCGCACCACGCGGCGCAGGTTTTCGCGCGCCTGGTCGACCAGCGCCAGCTTCTGCTCGATGCGCGGCCAGGACGGATCGCCGATCTGCGCCAGGTAAAACGTCAGCAGCCGCTCGGCGCTGCGTATCATCTGCTCGCGCGGCATGGCGCCCCGGTTGCCCTCCAGCCAGGCACGCCAGAAACGCGTCAGCTGGTCATTCAGGTGACTGCTTTCCGCATGCGTCTTATCGGCCAGCATCAGATAGGTTTTCAGCGCGTTATAGGCATCTTCCACATTCATCGCGCTGGCCGCCTGGTACTGGACGCTGCGCGGTGCCGCGGACGCTGCTGGCGCGGCGGCCGGCGTCTGCGGCGTGCGCGCCGTGGGCTGCAGCTGGTCCGCGCTGGCGTTCATTTCAAACAGCAAGGCTTCCAGCGCGCCCGCCACGGGGCCGAGCATGACCTGGCGCGCACCGGCAAAATATTCCTCGCGCAGCTTGCGTTCAAGCAGCTCGCCCTGGTACAGGCCCAGGCGCAGGGACCACGGCCGTTGCGTGCGGTACGCTTCCAGCTGCTCGATGCGGTCCTGCAAGATCTCGAGCGCTTCCAGGCGCGACTGCAAGTCCAGGCGCCGCTCCTGCAGCTTCACCACTTTGGTTAAATCGGCCTCGACGTTGGCCACCAGTTGCCGGTTGCCCAGGTAGGACCAGCTCCAGCCGCCCAGGCAGGCGCCCAGCGACACCGTGGCGGCAAAGAACACGGCATATTTGAAGCGCAGCTTGGCGCGGTTGGCATAGTTGGCCACCAGGTGCTTGTCGGCAAAAATCACCTTGCGGAACAGCTCCAGCAGGAAATAGCCATGCTGGCGCGCACCGGACGGCGCCGCGGCCGGGGCCGGCGCGAAGGCCAGGTCGAAGCGGCGCGCCACCTGCTGCGAGGAGGCACTGACGGGCTCGCCTTCCTGCAGCGCGCTGGTAAAGTAAAAGCCGCGGAACACGGGCTGGAACTGGAACGGGTTTTCCTCGAACAGGGTGGCGATGAAGGCGCGCAAGGCCGGCTTGATGGCGGCAAATTCCAGCGGAAAGGTAAAGACGCCGGGCGCCATCGTCTTGCGTTGCCGGTGCGCCATATTGGCCAGGCTCAGTTCCGTCAAGCCATCGTGCAATTCATCGAAACCCTGGTCGAAAAACGCCAGCAAATCCGCCGTGGGCAACTTGCGCTGGTACGGCATGGTGGCGCCCCATACACGCTCTCGCTCGCTACGCTCGGCATCCGCGAAAAACTCCGTGAAGCCGGCGATCAGGTCCGCCTTGGTAAACACGATGTACAGGGGCGCGAACACTTCCAGGCGTTCGATGACGTCCTGCACCCGCTTGCGCAGGCTGCGCGCCAGTTGCATGCCGACATCAGGGTCGCCTTTCAATTCGGCGATGCTGACGGCGATGAGGATGCCGTTGATGGGCGCCTTGCGCCGGTATTTTTTCAGCAGGTCGAGAAAGCCGAACCACTCGCCGCGATGCTCGTCGACGACGGAATAGCGTCCCGCCGTGTCGAGCACGATGCCGTCCGTGGTGAAAAACCAGTCGCAGTTGCGCGTGCCGCCCACGCCTTGCACGATCTTGCCGTCGGCAAAGGGAAACTGCAAGCCCGAATGCAGGATGGCGCTGCTCTTGCCGGCGGCCGGATTGCCGATGATCATGTACCACGGCAGTTCGTACAAGGCGGCGGCGCCCGATTTGATGCCCAGCTTGGACGTCTTGATGGTCTCGATGGCGGCCAGCATGCCCGTGCGCACGGCGTCGAGTTCCCCCCGCTGCGTACTGCCGGCCGTGGATGCCGAAGCGGCTTGCGCGGCGGCGATCTCGGCTTCGTTGAGGATGGCCTGCCCCAGCGCCTGCGCATCGCGCCGCGCGCGGCGCCGGCGCCACAGCCACAGGCCCAGCCACGTGACCAAGGCCAGCAGCAGCAAGGCCAGGGCCCAGACCAGCGCCACTTCCAGCACCTCGGCGCCCAGGTACAGGAACACGGCCAGCGCCATGAAGCCGAGGATGGTCAGATTGCGGCTGTCGGTGAGGAAATGCCAGATTCGTCGCAGCATGATGAGCCCAGGGTGAGGTCGCAAAGCAGGAGTAACGCCGCCGCGCAGCGAGGCGGATTCGGCCCATGCTGACAGCAATGCGGCGCGCCTTTGTTGACATATGACAAGTACCAGGTGCCAGCGTGCGGCAGGCGCTGGCCTGCCATTGACGCCGCGCAAGCAAGCTTGCAGCGGTGAAAATCAGGCCCAAACCCGGCGCTAGAATGACTGGCGCGGCTTACTTGCCCAGCACGCGCGGTTGCGGCAATTCCGTGTGGCCAAAATCCATCATGGTCCAACGCCCGCCCCAGCGCAGGCCCACCGATTCGGCCGTCACGCCATATAAACGGTAGCCGCGCATGGCCCAGGCATTTTTTTCAGAAATGATGAGCTTTCCTTCATGCATGAATGCGCAATCGGCCGCCAGGCCATACTGGTGATAGCTTTGAAACGCCCTCGCGTTCGTCACGTTCGGGCCGGCCGCCGCCAATTGGTCCTGGCGCGCAGGGCTGCGATAGCCTTCCAGCAAGACCATGTCGTAGCCATGCACGTCTTTCATGATCTTGAAGACCAGCAGCAGGCGCTGCGCGAAATCGTGGTCGAGCAATTGCCAGTTGCGGCTGGCGCCGCCCAGCAGCGGGCGCAGCTGCGTTACTTCCGCCGTGGAAAACAGCAGCGGCGGCAAGGCCGGCGGCGGCACCAGCTGCTCGCCCTTCAACAAGTCGCTGACCTGGTCATTGATCGCGTGTTGCTGGTCGGCATAGCCGCGCAAGGCGATGCGGTCGCTGGACAGCCAGGCCAGCAGCGGCGGCACGATGACCAGCACGCTGCCCGCCAGACTCAGCCAGCGATGCAGCCACAGCAGCTGCCAGGCACGCGCCATGCCCGAGACCGTGTGCCGCTGCACGCGTTGCCACTGCGCGCCGCTGCCGCCCTTCAGGTGCTGCGCGCGCCGCTGCATGCGCCAGCCCAGGTTGACGAGCGTGTGCAGCACGATGGCGCGGCCGCCGGGAAACAGCAGCAGCCAGCAGGCAAGACAGGCGAGCAGGAAATACATCAAGACCAGGGCGACGAACATGGGCGCTCCGTGACGGGAATAACGGGGGCCGGGCAGCATGCTCGGCGGCATCGCTAGATCGTAGGCGTCCGCGGCCCGCATGAGCGCGGTTTACATCAAGGTCAGTCGAGTTTGTTCCACTGCGGAGGTGATATTTTGTCTTTACTGAAAAACGGGGATGGCCAGGCCCGCAGCCCTGACCTGTTGAGCAAGACCGGCGCGGCTGGCGCGCGCATCGAAGGCAAGGGCATCCTGTCGCAGCTCGAACACGGCATCGCCGCGCCTGTGGCCAGACCTGCACTGCGCTGGCGCCCCGGCTGGCGGCACTGGGCCGCTGGCGCGCTGTGTCTGGCGCTGCTGATCACGGTCGTGCTCGCGTATGACACGGACGTCCTGCCCCTGCCGCCGGCGCACGTCACGGCCGTGATTGAGGCTCCGCCCGCAATGCCGGCGCCAACGGTGCCGCCGCACGCGGCGCAGGCGGCCACCATCGTCAATACGGCGGGACCGCCCTTGCCTGCGATGGCCGCCACGACAGCAAGCGCACCGCACAAGACGCTACCGCCCGTGCGCCAGGCCGCCGCGCGCCCTCAGGGGCCGAGGCCGGTTGCCGCTCCCGGCGACAGCGACGTGACCTTGCTGACGGCGATGGTGGCCCATGCGCACCGGCAAGAAAGCACGGCGGCGCCCGTGCGCGACGTGGTGCTGCGCCAGCGGGAAGGGGAACAGGAAACGGCGGAACTGTTGCGGCGCTGTCAGCAGCTGGGCCTGATCGAAGGCATGCTGTGCCGCTCGCGCATCTGCTCGGGCCGCTGGGACAGCGATCCCGCCTGCCATTGATGGGGGTTGCCGGCGGTTGACGAACCTCAGGCGCGTTCGGACACTTCGATCAGGTTGCGGTCCGGGTCGCGCAGATACACGGAGCGGATGGGCCAATTGGCGCCCGTGCGGGCCACCGGTCCCTCCTCGATGGCAATCCCCAGCGCCGCCAGGTGGGCGATGAACGCGTCCAGTGGCACGGCGGCGATGAAGCACAGGTCCAGCGAGCCGGGCGTGGGTAAGTCCGCCTTGGGCAGGAATTCCTTGCCAGCCTCATGCAGATTGATTTTTTGCGCGCCAAACTTGAAGGCATGGCGGCCGGCGCCAAACGTTTCCAGCTGCATGCCCAGCACGCGCGTATAGAAATCGATGCAGGCGGGCTTGTCGCGGGTGGTCAATACCAGGTGATCCAGGTGGTCTATCATACAGTTCTCGGGTGAGTGGCCGCGTCCATGCGGCCTTGCAAAAAACCTTCCATCAGCGCCAGCAGTGCCTGCGGCTGCTCCTGGTGCGGCGTATGGCCGCACTGCTCGACAATGGCGGGCACGGCGTTGAGCGCCTGCGCCACGATCGTGTCGACCTGGGCCGCGCTGCCGTACTGGTCCTCGCTGCCCTGCACCACCAGCGCCGGACATTCGACGGAGGGCAGCAGGTATTCGATGTTCCAGAACTGGAAACCATAACTGAGCCAGGTATCCGACCAGGCCTTGAAGATGGTCTCCGTCTTGTCGCCATGGTATTTCGCCAGCGCGCGCAGCTTGCCCGCGCCAAACGCCGCATCCGCAACGCGTATGCCATCGAGCGTGATGCCCTCGACAAACACGTGCGCCGCTTCGGTGATGATGCCGCGCAAGCGCGGCGGCTGCTGCGCCGCATAGATCAGGGCAATGCTGCCGCCATCGGAGTGGCCGACGAGAAAATGGTCCTGTCCCGGCAGCAGTGCGGCGAGCACCTGCGGCAGCTCGCACAGCGCGTAGTCGTGCAAATAATGGAGTTGGCGGCGCGCCGCCAGCGGCGACGACTGCCCATAGCCATGGCGGTCATACAGCAAGCCGCGGCACCCCGTCGCCTGGCATAGCTGCGCGGGGAAATCTTTCCACATCGCACAGCAACCGAGTCCCTCGTGCAGGAATACCAGGCAAGGCTTGGCGGGGTCGCCTTCGATCAATTCGTAATAGATATCGGTTTCGGCGCTCAGGTTCAGTATCGGCATGGGCTAGGCTCGCATCGGCAGGTCGGCTGGGCCTATTGTGCCATTGTCCTGCACGGCATGCGTGGCGCCCCGTAAAAATAGCCTGCTGGAAAAGATATTCCCGCCTGCCTGCAAGGTGTTTGCGCCAGCACAAGTGAGCGCCGTTTTTCCGGCCGCGCCGCGCGCTTTTTGCCCGCGCGTTTGCCTAGAATGGCTTACTCCAACAGCATGGAGCAGACGGCTACCTTATCAGCCAGGACGTGACACTGGCCGTCACGGCAACAGATAAGGCGTCTTGCCGCACGACGACAGGCGCGGCGTCCAAACTATCGATCAGGAGTACATCATGGAAATGAAAGTAGAACACCGCACCGGCAGCAACCTGGCACTGGAAGAAACCGATGCGCCGATGGAGCAGGAAGGCAAGAGTGCAAAAGGCGCGGCAGCACAAGACTTGAACCTGAGCCCCGCCGCCTTCACCACCTATTACACGTGGACGGCCAATGGCGTGCATCCTTCGGTCAACTTCGCCAATGCCAACGTGAAGGCCAATTCGCGCGTATTGCTCAACATCAGCGAGTATGCCGCGACGCCACAGGACCGTTTCATCGGCGCCGCCCGCATGGCCGTGTACAACATCGCACCGTATAACGGCGGTTTCCGGGCCTGGGTGGATATCTCGTGGGGCAGCCCGCTGAAGGTGCGTTTCGACGTGTTTGTGGATCCCTGATCCGGGAAACACTGCGCGCGCCCCCGCCACCAGCGGGCCGGCATCGCGCACGTCGCCAAGGCACTGAAGCAATGGCCAGCGCGAACGGGAAACCGTGCGCGCATGACAAAAGGGCCACGTGTTGCCACGTGGCCCTTTGCTGCTGCTTGTTCTGGCTCCCCGACCTGGACTCGAACCAGGGACCTGCGGATTAACAGTCCGTCGCTCTACCAACTGAGCTATCAGGGAAAGGAGGCCGAATTATATACGTCAAAATTTCCCATGTCCAGTTTCAATCTGCATGGCCAGCAAAACAGGCCGCCAGCGAGCAAGCCTCGCCAGATGGCAGAGTCCGTCTGCGCTGCGCCACGCAAGATAGTAGAATAGCCAGGCCTTAGCGACACGCAAGGCGCACAACCGCATGCCGGCAGCGGGGCGTCAACCACGCCGCCACGCGGACATGCGCTTGCAAGGTTCGCCTTGCCCCTGGCTTACTGCTCTCATCCGACATGACAGAATCAAGCGCAACCCTGGTGGACCAACCCGGCAGCGGCGACAGCTCGGCGGAAATTGCCGAGCATATGGCGGCCGCCATCGTGGCGCGCCAATTGCCGCCCGGCACGCGGCTGCGCGAAGAGGCGCTGTGCCGGCTGTATGGCGTCAGCCGCACCAAGATCCGCGCCGCCCTGCTGATACTCTCGAAAGACAAACTCATACGCATGGTGCCCGACAAGGGCGCCTTCGTCAGCCAGCCAACGGAGGCGGAGGCACGCGACATCTTTGCCGCGCGGCGCATCATCGAGGCGGCCCTGGCGCGCGAATTCGTCGCGCGGGCCAAAGCTGCCGACTACCGGATGCTGGAGCGGCACCTGAAAGCGGAACGCCAGGCGCTGGCACGGGACACGCCGCTGCGCTCGCAACTGCTGGGCGACTTCCACGTATTGCTGGCCGATATCGCCGGCAACGCCGTGCTGCGCGACATCGTGCGCGAACTCGTGGGCCGCAGTTCGCTCATCACCATGCTGTACCAGTCCGGCCACGACGCGGCCTGCTCTTGCGACGAACACGGCCGCTTTCTCGACGCGGCGCGCAGCGGCGACGCCGACCTGGCGGCGCGCCTGATGGTCGAGCACCTGGCGCATGTGGAAGCGGCGTTGCGCTTCGACGGCAGCGCCGGCGACCACAAGAAAGACCTGGTGGCCGCACTGCTGATGTAAGCCTCCCATCAAAAAAGGCCGCCGATGCGGATGCACGGGCGGCCTTGTCATTGCTGCGGCAACTGCTTGCCGGCAAACTTGCTATTCGCCCAGGTAGATAAACTTGAACAGGAAGATGGCGGCGATGATGTAAGCCACCACCGATACCTGCTTGCCCTTGCCCGTCAACAGTTTCAAGACGGCATAGGTGATGAAGCCGAACGCGACGCCGCTGGCCACGGAATAGGTAAACGGCATCATCAGCGCCGTAATGGCGGCAGGAATGCTTTCCGTGCTGTCATCCCAGTCGATGAAGGTCAGTTCGCGCAGCATCAGGCAGGCCACGTACAGCAGCGCGGGCGCCGTCGCGTACGGCGGCACCGTGTGTGCCAGTGGAGCGAAGAACAGGCTGCCCAGGAACAGCAGCGCGACGGCGACGGCCGTCAAGCCCGTGCGTCCACCCGCCTGCACGCCAGCCGCGCTTTCCACGAAGGCCGTCGTGCTCGACGTACCCAGGCAGGCGCCGGCGGCAATCGCCGTGCTGTCGGCCAGCAAGGCCTTGTTCATGCGTTCCATCTTGCCGTCTTTCAACAAGCCGGCACGGTTGGCCACGCCCATCAGGGTGCCCGTCGCATCGAACAATTCCACCAGGAAAAACACCAGCACCACGTTGACGATGCCGATCGACAGCGCGCCCATGATGTCGAGCTTGAACAAGGTCGGCTCGATGGCGGGCGGCGCCGAGACGATGCCGTTGAACTGGTTGCCGCCAAAGAAGAAGCTGGCGACGGTGATGGTGAGAATGCCGATCAGGATGGCGCCCGGCACTTTCAGGCGGTCCAGCGCGACGATGATGAAGAAACCGAGGATGGCCAGGATGGGCGCCGCCTGGTGCAAGTCGCCCAGGGCGATGATGGTGGCCGGGTTCGACACCACCACGCCCGCGCTTTTCAGGGAAATGATGGCCAGGAACAGGCCGATACCGACAGTGATGGCCGTGCGCAGCGCGGGCGGGATGCTGTTGATGATCATTTCGCGCACCTTGAACAGGCTGACGAGGATGAACAGGCAGCCGGAAATGAAGACGGCGCCCAGCGCCACTTCCCAGCTCATGCCCATGCCCTTGACCACCGTGTACGAGAAGTACGCATTCAAGCCCATGCCCGGCGCCAGCGCGATCGGGTAGTTCGCATACAGGCCCATGATCAGGGTGCCGATGGCGGCCGCCAGGCAGGTGGCGACAAAAACGGAGTCTTTCGGCATGCCCGCGTCGCCGAGGATGGACGGGTTGACGAAGATGATGTAGGCCATCGTCAGGAACGTGGTCAGGCCGGCCAGCAGCTCCGTGCGCACATTGGTCCCGTTGTCCTTCAGTTTGAAATAGCGTTCCAGGAACTGCATGATTAACCCCTTGTTTTGGTAAAACCGGGCGCCTGCGTGTGGCCAGTGCGCCTCTTTTTATGACGAAATGACTACTTTCCCGCTGCGCCGGCCGGCTTGAAGGCCCACCAGCGGCTGCCCGCGAAATTCCAGACCAGCCCGATGCCCGTCGCCAGCACCTGCGCCAGCCAGTAATACCAGCCCAGCTGGTGTACCAGCAGCCACATCAGGCCCGTATTGATGCACCAGCCGATGCCCAGCAGGGTGAAATATTTGGAAGCCGCCTCGCCGTGGCCCTTGTCGCTTTTAAACGTGAAAAAGTAATTGAGGAGGTAGTTAACGACGGAACCGAGGATATAGCCGATGCCGGACGCGGCGGCGGCGCTGACGCCGGCCCATTCCACGCCGCCCCACAGCACGCTGTATTGCACGGCCGTGCCGGAAGCGCCGACGGCGGCGAAACGTAAAAATTGGTGATGCAGGGAATGGGACATTGTCAATTTTCAAATAAGACGAAAACAATCGCCAGGATCAGGCCAGAATAAAAAATGGCTACGATTGCTCGTAACCATTTTTCAGCCTACATTTTACTGCAAGTTGCGCCCAACGTTCATATTCGCCGCCGCTGCGGCGTCGCTTCTACCCTTATCCCTTGCGCTGGCGGCGCCGGCGCAGCCAAACGAACAGCGCGATCAGCAGCAAGATTCCCACGATGCCGCCCGGTAGCATGAAGGGCTGTGCACGCGCCAGCACGGGCTTCTCGCCGCCGCTGCGCGCCTGCGCCACATACGCGGGCGTGACGGACACATCCGGGTTACCGTACTGTTTCAATACGTAATTGGCGATAGCGGCGATCTGCTCATCCGTCAATGGCTGCACGTAGGAGCGCTGGTCGAAACGGGGCATGAACGCTTCGTGTTCTTCCCCTTCGATCTTGCGCTCGACGCCAAACAGCATGGCCGAGACCAGATTGGCCGGCGTATTGCCGCCCGTCGCCGTGTTGTGGAACAGGGCGGGATACGCCTGGCCCGTGCTGCCGGCGCCGCTGGCCGAATGGCAGCTGGCGCAGTAGCCGGAAAACAGCACGGCGCCACTGTTGAGCGAATGGTGCTCGGTGGAACCGGCCATGCCGCGCAGCAGCGGCTCTTCGCTGGCGGCGCTGCCATGGCTGAAGGCAGCTTTCGTCTGGCCCGGCGCGCGCACGGGCGGCACCGTGCGCAGCCAGGCCACGATGGCGGCCACGTCGTCGTCGCGCAAAAACTGCAGGCTGTTCTGGATGGCTTCGGCCATGCCGCCCGCCGCCTGCCCCTTGCCTTCCACGTGGCCCGTCTTCAGGTAAGCCGTGAGTTCCGCATCCGTCCACGCGCCGATGCCGCTGACCTTGTCGGACGTGATGTTCGGCGCATGCCAGGAACCAAGCGACGCGCCGGCCAGGGTCTGGCTGCCGATTTCCGCCATCAGCGCGTTGCGCGGCGTGTGGCAGGCGCTGCAGTGCGCCAGGCCTTCGGCCAGGTAGGCGCCGCGGTTGATCTGCGCGCTCTTCGCCGCGTCCGGCACGAAGCGTTTATTGTCAAGAAACAAGGTATTCCAGCCCAGCATGGACAGGCGCACATTGAACGGGAATGGCAGGGCCGTCTGGCGCGCTGGCTCGTCGACGGGCTTGACGGCCTGCATGAAGTAATAATACAGGTCGCCCACGTCCGCATCCGTCAGCTGCGCATAGCTGGTGTAGGGCATGGCCGGATACAGATGGCTGCCGTCGGCGCGCACGCCTTCGCGCAGCGCGCGCGCAAAGTCGGCTTCCGTGTAGTGGCCGATGCCGCCTTGTTTCGACGGCGTGATGTTCGTCGCGTAGATCGTGCCCAGCGGCGAATCGATGGCGTAGCCACCCGCATACGGCTTGCCGCCCGCTGCCGTATGGCAAGCCATGCAATCGGCCGCGATGGCCAGGTAACGGCCCCGCTCCAGGCGCGCATCGGGACTGGCGGCGGCAGGCGCGGCCGGGCGGTCCGGCGTCAGCGTGACAGGCGGCGCCGGTGGCACAGCGTGGGCGGCCAGCGGCAAGCCGGCCGCCAGCGCCAGGCTCAGTAATAAACGGCGCATCATGCTGCCTCCCTTGCCAGGGTGCGGGCGATGTCGTCGGCCGCGCGCAAGCCGAGCGCGGCCATGCTGAGGGTGGTGTTGACCACGCTGGCCGACGGCATGGCGCCGCCGCCCGGCAACCACAAATTGGCATGGTCGTGCGCGCGGCAATTGCCGTCGACCACGGAGTCAAGACGGTTGCTGCCCATGATGACGCCGCCCATGATGTGGTTGTTCGCGTTCAGGCTCTCGGTGATATGGAATTCCACGGCGCCGAACAGCTTGCCGATGTGCTCGAGCTGCGCATGCGCGGCCTTCGCGCCATTGCGCACGTAATCGCCCACGTCATAGTAAATGTCGGGACAGGCCAGGCCCAGCGGGTCCTTGCGCGTCTTGCTCAAGGTCAAACGGTTATGCGCTTCGGGCAGCGGTTCCAGGCTGATCGACAAGTCCACGCCAAACGCGGCGCGGCGGCGGATTTCATCGTCGAGGTCCTTGCCCACCAGGCCCAGCTTCAACGACTGCTGCGTAGCGGGTCCGACGCGGGTGATATTGTTCAGGATCATCTTGTTGGCCGAATACTGCGCGCGGAAGGCACCATCGCGCGGGCCCACCAGGCAGCTGCTCTGCGCAGGACCACGGCCCGTCCAGATCGGTTCATTGGCGAGGAAAGTACAGTGGAAACCCGAGTGGTCCATCATGTTGCGGCCGACTTGATCGGAACTGTTGGCGATGCCGTTCGGATTGTTCTGGTTGGCCGCCAGCAGCAGTAAACGCGGTGTTTCAATGCCATTGCAGGCAATCACGAAAGCCTTGCCCGTCGCCATATGCGACTGTTTCTTCGCGTCATACCAGTGCACGGCCGTCACGCGGTTGTTCTGATCCGTGTCGATGCGGTAGACGACGGCCTCGGCCAGCACGCCCGCGCCCTTCAGCTCGGCCCGCTCCACGTGGTGGATGCCGTTGTACATGGCGCCGATGGGGCAGATCGGCTGGCAATTATTATTGCCGCAGCACGTCGGGCGGCCCTGCCATGGGCGCGTCGAGCGGCCTTGCGGGATCGGCACGGAGCGGTAGCCGTGCGGGTTGACCACTTCGGCGAAGCGCTTGTCGCCATAGCCCCAGGGCACCATGTCCATCGGGTACGGCGCGCTGCGTTCGCTGGGCGATTGCAGGGCGGGATCGTTGGGGCCGGCCACGCCCATTTCCTGTTCCGCGCGGCAATAGTACGGTTCCAGCTCATCGTAGGAAATGGCCCAGTCGCGCCCCACCCCGTAATCGCTTTTCATGCGCATGTCGGACGGCAAGTGGCGCCAGCACGACGCGGCCCAGTGCCAGGTGGTGCCGCCCACCGTGCGCAGATAGCCCTGCTGGAAACTGCTGCCGCTGGGGCCGGACAATTCCACGTAGTTATTCTTCGGGAAATACAGCGGCGCGGGCGCGTTGTCCGCCTGCGGATACAGCCCCTGGAAGTCGGAACCGACGCGGTTCTCGAACGGCATGTTGCGCCAGTTTTCCACGGCCTGGCCACGCTCGATGCGCAGGCCCGCTTCCAGCATGATCACGGAATGGCCCTGCGCGGCCAGCTGGTCGGCCATCATGGCGCCGACGACGCCAGTACCGACGATGACGACATCGGCGACGACGTCGCCATTACTCTTGAATTGGGGTGATTTCATTTTGCTTGCTTGCCTTTCGGTTCGGGAGTGCCGGTGGTGGCCGGGGCCGGTACGGGTTTTGGCGCCACGGGCGCGGAGACGCGCACGGCCGGCGGCGCCTTCAGCCACCACAGGGGGCCGTAATTGCAATAGGTCGGCACGACCTGGCCATCGGCCACCGTGCGGTACATCAACGCTTCCGCATACGCGACAACGATGGACTTCGTGCCCTGCGCCGCGTTGCCGGCGACAGTGCCCGTGTACCAGGCGGCAACGATGGCCAGCGCCAGCTCGCGCAGGCCGGTGTCCGCGGCGCTGGCGGCCGCCAGCAGGGCTTTCGCTTCCTGGCCCGTGACGAGCAGCGCGCCCAGCTGCGGCAAGCGCTCGGCAAAGCCGGGCACGTTCGTGCGCATGGCTTGCTCGATGCGCGCCGCCGTGTCGGCGGACAAATCGCGGTGGCCCGTGATCGTTTGCGACAAGGTATAGAACAGCATGGTGGCGGGCGCCAGGCCGGGTGCCGGAGCGCTGGCAGGCGCCTGCATGGCGGCGGACAGGGGATTGCTCCAGAAACCTGCCTGCGCCAGCAAGGCGGCCAGGCCGATCAGGGCGTGGCGGCGGCTGATGCGGGGAAGGGATGAAACGGATGTTGCAGATGGTTCGCTGCCTGGATGGTTCATGAGACTCCCGCAAGACTTGTTGTTTTATTGACTTCGATGATTGCGCTACATTGCATTTGCGCATAGATGGAACCGGTTCCATATTATCCTACAGAAGTAAATTGTCTGCCAATGAAGTATTACGACTGAGATACTGGCTGGTGCAATTCCTGGATGGATTCAGGCGTGTCGCGCACGCTGAACGTCAGTCCCGGCTGGCCGCCCAGGCGGTAATGGAAGTCGAGCACGCTGCCGCCAGCCAGGGCCGGCTTGCCCGGCAGGGCCAGGGGCAGGTTCAGGCTGCAGTCATGGTCGCCCAGGATGATGTCGCCATGCACGCGGATGCGCGTCAGCAGGCGCGGCGCCTGCTCCAGCACGTCAGGCAGGCGGATGCTGGCGGCCGGCAAGCTGTCGCCCTGCTCGTCCTGCCTGCCCTGCCAGGCGCGCAAGGCGTCACCATCGAGGGCAAACACGCGGCCCCAGTCGGTGCACGGCGCATCCGGCGCGCGCCGGTCCAGACCCAGGTGCACGGTGACGGATGCCGGCAGCAGCGCCGCAGCAGGCGCTTGCGCGTGCAGATTGCGCAGGATGGCCACCTGCGGCTCCTTGCCCAGCGCCGTATTCATGGTTTCGCTGACGATCACGTCCGGCATGGCGCCGCCAGCAATGCGGTAGGCGGCCGCGTCGGCGCAAATGTATGCCGTGACATGGCGATCCAGGCCCAGGCTTGCAATCAGTTCGCGCGCATAGGCCAGGGTCTCGGCATGCACGTCAAGGATGACAAACTGCACCAAATCCGCATCCAGCACGGCCATCACAGGCAGGGCAAGCAAGGCGAACGGGCCGCAGCCCGCATACAGCACGCGCACGGGCCGGCCACCGCTCACCTCCAGCCGCTCGCGCACGGCCAGCGCCAGGCCCTGGATGAAGGCGGCGCTGCGGTACGGCTCGCGCGCACACAGGCCCGCCTGCACGGGCGAGATGGCCCAGCCGCTGGGAAGAAAGCTTTCGCCGTCGCGCAAACCGTCCTGCCGGTCCATGGGCAGGCGCGAATGGCGTTCGACGAGCTGGCGCAGTTGCACCGTTTCGCCGACCAGGCTTGCCAGCGAACGCTGCGGATCACACAGCGCAGCCGCGATGGCGGCCAGTTCCGCGCGTGCCGGATTCATGCAAGACTCCACTGGCAAGACGGGATAAAGACAGAATGCATGGCGGCTTCCTTGAAATGATTGCAAGTACGCGGAAAAATTGGCAGCATAGCAAATAACTGTACGCCTGTTAATTTATCTCCAGCCGCAAACACCTACCGGAGCATCGATGCACGCCTTGCCGCTTTCCGACCTCACCCTCGTCCTCGCCAGCCTGCCCACCCCCTACCAGTTGCGCGCCCAGCGCGACGGCGACGATGGCTTTGCCGCCGCGCTGTACAGTTCCACACGCGGCGACTTGCGCCAGATGCCGGCCGAGCCCGCCGTCATCGAACAGCTGATCGCCATGCAGCAGCGCATGCAAAGCCACGGCTACCGCCAGGCCTATCCGCACGCCGTGTACCTGGTGCTGCAGCACGGCGATACCCCCATCGGCCGCCTGATCCTGGACCGCCAGGATCAGGTGCTGCACCTGGTCGACATCGCCATCCTGCCCGCCGCGCAAGGCCAGGGCGCCGGCAGCGCCGTGCTGCGCGGCCTGCAGGCGCAAGCGGGCGCGGAGCAATGGCAGATCCACCTTGCGGTCAACAAAAGCAACGCCGCCGCGCGCGCCCTGTACCAGCGGCTGGGCTTTCGCGGGCGCGGGGAAAACGAGGTGCAGGAGCAATTGGAATGGAGCGCGCCATAGTGCCGGCGCAGCATATCCCCAGCAGCTGGCTGCAGCTGCCGCTGCACTTCGACGTGGCGCGCATGCAGGACGACAGCGACCAGTTCGCCGCGGACGAGTGGATCAGCCATTTCAATACGGGCGCCTACGACCAGGGCTGGAGCTGCGTGCCGCTGCGCTCGCCCGGCGGCGCAGCCGACAACATCATGCCCGTCGACGGCGCCGCCTACGCAGGCACGCCGCAACTGGCGCGCTGCCCCTGCCTGCACGAAGTGCTCGCCAGCTTCGCATGCGAGATCCGCGCCGCGCGCCTGATGGCGCTGGCGCCGGGCGCCATCATCCGCGCGCACCGCGACGCCGGTACGTCGCTGGCCGATGGCCTGATCCGCATCCACATCCCCATCCACACTTCGCCGCAGGTGCTGTTTACCATCGATGGCGAAACTGTCCACTTCACGGCTGGCCACGCCTGGTACATGGACGCCAGCTGCCTGCACGCGGTGCACAACCGGGGCACGACGCCGCGCATCCACCTCGTGCTCGACTGCGTCACCAATGCCTGGCTCGAGGCGCTGTTCGCCTCGGCGGGATTCGTGCCGAAAGCGGCCCATAAGTATGGCGACCCCGGCATCCATGATGGCAATGTGCGGGCCGTCATCGCCCAGCTGCGATTGTCGCCCTCGCCTGCCAGCCTGGCACTGGCCAGGGAATTGGCCGCCCAGGCCGACGGGAGCGCGCCGTGAGCGCCGCGCCGGGCCTGGCCCAGCAAGAACGCATGCTGGCCAGGGGCGAGACGGTAGCATGGCACGAGGGCATGGATCTGCGCGGCTGGTATCCGCTGTACGTGGAGCGCGGCGATGCGCTGGCGGACGCTGCCATGTGCTGGCGCGACCTGGGAGAAACGGCTTTCAGCGACGCCTTCTTTGTCAATACGCTGACGCGCCAGCCGCACGAGGAGCGCCGCGTCTGCCGCACGCCGCTGGCCGCGCTGGCGACGCCCGGCGATTGCCTGGCGCCCGACGCCTTCATCTTCCACGTCTCGCGCTGCGGCTCAACCCTGCTGAGCCAGCTGCTGGCGTCGTTGCCGCAATGCATAGTCATGTCCGAGCCGCCCGTTATCGACTCGCTGCTGCGTCTGCATCATGACAGCGGCGACCCGGCGGCCAGCATCACCCTGCTGCGCCAGGCCATCCTGGCACTGGGCCAGCGCCGCTCCGGCGAAGAATCACACTTCATCATCAAGTTCGACTGCTGGCACATCCACAGCGTGGACTTGCTGCGGCAAGCATTTCCCGGCACGCCCTGCCTGTTCGTCTACCGCGAACCGCTGGCCGTGCTCGCCTCGCACCAGCGCCAGCGCGGGCCGCAAATGGTGCCCGGCATGCTGCACCCGGCACAGCTGCCGCTGCCCGCGCACCAGCTGGCGCCGGGCGATATCGACGGTTATACGGGCCTGGTGCTGGCCAGCCTGCTCAACGCCGCCCTGTCCCATGCGGCCGCCGGCCAGTTGCAGTTAATTGACTACAAGCAATTGCCAGGCATCCTCTTCAGCGATTTATTGGCCCGCTTCGGCATCGCCACTACAGCGACGCAGTTGCAAGCGATGCGCGCGCGCGGCGGCGTGCATGCGAAATACGGCACCGTCTACCACGGCGATCCGCCAGTGCCAGCAGCAGACGGCCTGGCCGCCATCGCCGCGCAATTGCAACCGGGCTATCTGGCGCTGGAAGCGTTGCGGCTGCATGCCGGGCAAGCCAATGACTTCCATGAAACCCAACTCTGACAAGGAGGCATGTCGACGTACCCGCTGAAGACCATGCGATAGATAGCTGTTCAACTACGGCGCAATCCCCGCGTGCAATGCGCCGCCCTTACAAGCAACCTGAAACTGACCCTCACACCATGATAAAAAAAATGACATTGGCAGTGCTCTTGACCACCCTGATTCCCTTCTACGCATGCCAGGCGCAAACCACGGCGGAAGCGAAACCGGCTTCCGCGGAAGTCACCACCACCCTGACACCCGATATTGGCGGCATCAAGCAAGTGGTGGAAATCAGGACGGACGACGCGAACAAGCCCGTGCTGCTGTTTTTATCCGGCGGCCCGGGAAGCTCCATGATCAAGGGGGCGGATACCTTTACGAATCTCCTGAAAGGCAGATTTACGATTGTGCAATGGGACCAGCGGGATGCCGGAAAAACCTTGAAACTGAATCCCTCCCCCTCGCAGCCATCCGTGGGGCAGATGGAGCAGGACACGTATCAAGTCATCCAGTTTCTGCGCAAAGAGTTAAAGCAGGACAAAATATACTTGCTGGGCAGTTCCTGGGGCAACGTCCTGGGCTTTGATATCGTCAAGCGTCACCCGGAACTGCTGCATGCCTATTTCGCGTCGAATCCTGTCGTGAGCCAGCTGGAAAGCGAGAAGGAATTGCTGCAAGCCTTGAAAGTGCATTTCAAGGACAATGCCGTCGCCAGCCAGGAGCTGAACAGCATCAATTTTCCTTTTTCAAGTGACGAAAGCATGTTTTATTTAAGGAAATGGCTTTTTTACAAGGATGGCAAGGCATTTGCGACGAGCGAAGGTTTCAAGACGGGTTTTCTGCAATGGTCAAAAACCTGGTCGCCCGTCTGGAACGAGGTCATGAACATTGATTTGCCCAAGACCTTGAAGAGCGTTGACTGCCCCGTGTATTTCTTCGTCGGCAAAAACGATATCCAGACCTCGACCAGGATCACGCAGGCGTATTTCGAGACCTTGAAGGCGCCAAGGAAGGGCTTGTTTTTCTTCGAGCATTCCGGGCATCAGATACACCAGGATGAACCGGTGCAATTTCAAGAAGCCATCATCAAGACATTGGATGCGACTGCCAAGTTCTGATACGACGCCCCATGACATGGGGCCCTTTCCGAGGGCCGGCGCACTGGCCGGCGTACTGCCGGCCTAGTCGCCGGCAATGCTCGCCGCAGCCTTGCGGATCAGCGACGCCACCGCGCGGGCTTGCGAAATATAAATGGCATGGCTGCCGGCAACTTCGACCACCGCCGAGCGACACGGGCGTCGCACGCGGGCCCTGCAACGCAAAAAGCCCAACCGGTGAAGGCTGGGCTTTTTGCTACTGCGTGTTCTGGCTCCCCGAGCAGTCCTTACTGCGAACCGTAAAGCTCCATGTGCGACTGCCGAACCGCCTGGCGGCATCGGCGCCGATAGCGCGCCGGGTCCGCGCGGCATAATTCCCTGCACGATCTCTCTTCCCCGACATCTCCCCCTCCTTTTGTAGTGCGCGACTGGTCAAAATTGGGCAATCTCAATTCATGCGCCTTTCCCTCGTGGCCACCGCAAAAAAGATTCCAGCATAGAATTTACTTCAGTCACTTTCCCGTGCGCAAAGGATGGTTCATTCAAGACGGCGCTAGCGCTCGTGAGCTCAGGTATCCGCAGCAAACCAAAAATTGGTGCGTCCGCAAAGACGGGGCCGACTTGATGCAGTTTCAAGCGGGTACAATTGATTGTTCCCAGCAAAAGAGATTCGGCATCCAATGCAAAGACCACATTCCTACGCAATATGGGATTTGGAAAGGACGTCCAGAATCACCACATATTCGAGCGCGATAGGTAATTTAGGTATGAATGATAAAAGTATGATTTTGTCAGCGAAAGTTGTCGAAAGCCACTTAAAAATGCAGTTCAAGGATATCGGAAAGTACCTCGATTTTTTCGAAAAAAACATTGAAACGGAAAAGCAAAGGGAAGCAAAGGCGGCTAAAAAGTACGACGACGAGATGTTCCAAAACATCGCACGATACAACTCCCATGTTTCCTTCCCTGCTATCCATAGCAACGCCTTGCTTATTTTCATGCATTCCAGCTTTGAGCGTCTGTTCTGCTTGACCGCTTGCTGGCTCTCGATTAGCAAAGATCGCGGCGACAAGATCATGTCGCTTCGGGACTATATGACATCAAAAGAGTACCTAGAATGCGTTCTCGCGCACGGAAAGCCCTTTAAATCCCCTGAATGGAAGACTGTTGAGGCGCTGAGGCAAGTGCGAAACCACTTGGCACACGGTGGTAGCGAAAACATATTGGGCGTCGGAAAAAAAAGCCCTCGCTTGCGAGCCGCAAAAAAAATCAATCGTGAAGCTGGTGAAGCTTTCGACATTACAGAATCGAATGGGACGTTCGCCATCGAACCGAACGAAAGCGCCCCCCGCGTCGCCATGGCCTGTTACAGGGATTTCCTATTTCTCTTGACAAAAATCGCGAAGGACGGAGGTGCCAAGTCAGCGGGCTAGCAGAAATAATACTAGCCTATGACAAGGGGAATCCCGAAGGCCGGTAATATATAGGCAACGATCTAACGAAATCGGCTGCGCGATTGCTCGTTTGGCCGCTTGTACTATATGCCCCCGTACAGTCCTCGCTACAAACTGTGACGCTTCACGTGCGGCTGCCGAACCGCCTGGCGGCGACGCCGCCCGTAACCCGCCGGATTCGCGCGGCCTAAGTCCCTGTATTTCCTCTTCTTTCCCGACATCTCCCCCCCTCCTTTTGTAGTGCACGACCGTTCAAGATTGGGCAATCTCAATTCTTGCGCTTTCCCCTCGTGGCCACCCCAAAAAAAGACCCCAGCATAAAATTGTCTGAAGTTACCTTCCGGTGCGCAAAGGATGGTTCGTTCAAGACGGCGCCGGCGCGCGTGGATGCAGACCCCAGCGACCAGGTGCACCCATGGCGCTATTTCGCCCTGTGCCCGGAATGCGGCAACGAATGTGCGCAGGCCCACTGGGAGCGCTCGCTGATGAAGGCCTGGCGCTCGGCCACCGGGCCAACGACGCCCGAGGGCAAGGCCGCATCGGCAGAAAACCTTGTCGGGCACCCGACGAAAGAAGAAAGCCTGCGCACGCGGTTCAACGCGATGAAGCATGGCGCGTCGGCGAAGGTGGCAACGTATTTCCCGGCCAAGCCAGACGGCTACGCCCTGTGCAAGAGCTGCGATGTCGACCGCGGCTTTTGCGCAGCGCAGCCGTGCTGCGTCAAGCAGACGCAGAACTTCATGACCCACCATGCCGCGTTCGAACAGCGCAAGCCAGGCCTGCTCACCAGCATGTACAGCGAAATGCAGGCGGCCGTGTTTTCCATTCTGCAGCAGGTGATCATGACCATCATTGCTGACGGCGTGAAGTTGACGCGGCCAGAGTTCCACTTTGATGAGCATGGCGACGTCAGTATTGCCACTTATACGGACGATGATTCCGGCGAGCGCAGCACCATCATGGAAGTGTCCGCGCATCCGCTGCTGAAGGTAATGGCCGACTTGCTGGTCAAAAACAATATGTCGCTGGCGGACATGGGAATGACGAACAAGGTAATCGAAGCCCAGGACTTGATGCCCGGCCAGGTTGCGCGCAATACCTCGCCACTGATCACAGCTGACGAATACCGCCAGCAACAAGTCGCCGCGTTGCGCGACCTGTCGAACAAGGTGCAGCGTTCGAACAAACTGACCTCGGCCGATCCGGTGCTGGTCGAGTATGGCCGCGAAAATGGCGTGGATGGCGATGTGATCGACGTGGACGTGACTGAAAAATGAGCGGCGCGCGCATCTCATCTGCACAGCGTATCAAGGTCGCCAGCCGGGCCGAGGAAGAAATCCTGCGCTACAAGGACGACCACGCCCTGTGGCACAAGCACGTCCATGGCGTAACCCTGGACCCGATGCAGGTCCTGAAGTGCATCGAAATGGACCTTTACCCGAACACGGTCGACTATTCCTGCCGGCGCGGCCGCAAGACGTCGGCCAAGGAAATGCACGCGTTAAAGAACCTTGCCTGCAACCCGCACCAGGAGTTGGGCATTTTTTCGCCGCGCCAGCAGCAGAGCCAGGCCAACCTGAAATATCACATCGAAGCCGTCGACCGCTCGCCCATCCTCACGGCCTACCTGGAGTACAAGAACGGCCGCGTGCAAAAGTCGGATACCAAATACCAGTTTTTCAACAAAAGCCGCGCCCAAGCCTACGGCATCATGTCGCAGATCGACGGTGATGGCCTGTCATACGCCTCGCTGGAGGAGATCGACGACATGCCGGCAGAGCGCCTGTACTCGCGCCTTTTCCCTATGCTGGCCGGCACGCAGCGCCTGGGCGCGCCGGAAGGCACCATTTTCAAGCCGCAGATCCGCATCACCGGCGTGTTCAAGGGCGCCGACACGCTGTCGAACCTGATCGAATCCGGCGCCTACCATGTCCTGCCGATCGTCAATGTGTACCTGGCGCTGGAGCTGGGCATCTTGGACCAGGGCTACATTGAGCAAAAGCGCACCGAAATGCCCAGCGGCGAATACATACGCCAGTACCTGTGCAAGAATGTCCTGGCACAAAACCACATCTGGTTAAAATATATCCGGCTGGCGATCACGGTCGGCCTGCAGGCCGGCCTGGCCGCTGCGGGGCCCCTGCCCGGCCAGCGCTACAAGAAGCGCGGTATCCTGTCATTCGGGTATGACCACACCGGCCACGGTGAAAGCCTGGCTGCCTCCAAGTCCGCCCTGGTGGTATGCGAGCAGATCGGCAATTTCGTTTTCTTCCCGTTCGTCATCAGCTGGCCGCCAGGTACCGACGACAACGTGATCCGGCGCGCGCTGGTAGGGTTTTGGCGTTACTTCATGCCAGATTCCGCCATGGGCGATGCGTACGGGGTCGGCATGCTGACTTCAGTAAATGACGACCTGTATGCCGAAGGCCTGACCGATATCGACCGGCGCACCATCGGCGACGGCGACAGCAACGCCAGCACTTGGGTGGAATGGCCGTTTGCCCCTATCAGGTTCGAGGGCATGATCAAACACAGTATGGCATCGGCATTGCGCGCGGCGCTGCACAACCGCCAGGCGGCCATTCCTTCCTTCGACGAGGACAGTACGGCCGCCGACAACGTGGAGTGGCAAAACTTCACGCGCCAGCTGGGCAACATCAAGCAGGTAGCAAATAAAACAGGAAGCTATCCCAGCTACAAGCAGGTCGACATCAAAATCGGCGACGATTATTTCGATGCCGCGTGCGCCGGCGTGTGGTGCCTGGTCACGCGCGGCGCCGACGCCATTCCAACAATTATCAGCGGCCGGACCCAGACGCGTGCGCAGCTGATGGGAGCCAGCCGTGGCTGATGATCGACCATACCAGGCTAATTCCACGGCATCCGTGCGGCCTGCCGCCGGCGCGCCACCAGTTGCGCGCAAGGTCCTGCCGCCTGTCAGCGCCGCCGAGCGCGAACGGATCGTGCAGACGATCGCCACCATCAAGGAAAAATCCCCCGAATTGCTGGCGTTTATCCAAGGCATGTACGAGCACGGCCTGATCGACGGCTGGCGCGCTGTCACCCTCACGAAGGAAAACGATGTTATCCCTGAATAAAATCGGCGGCATGTTGCGCGCCATTCTCCCCGCTACTTGGTCAAAAACCAGCACTGAGCGGGGCACACGGCTACGCGAAGGCGACCGCTATCGCAGCTTGTATCGCCAGTTTTATACGGATCCGGAGGTGCGCGAGGCAATCCTGGAAGTACGCGAGATGGACAAGCGCGATGGGCGCGTGAAAATGATCCATAGCCGCGTCGCACGCGACGTCATCAAGGGCGGCTTGGTGATGCAGCTGGCGACGCCAAACGCTGCCGTATCCGAGGCATGGACGAAGTTCCGCCAGCGAACGCAGCTCAACCGCATGGAAAAACTGAAATCGGATGCACGCGGGCTGGTGATGGAGGGCAATTTGCCCATGCAAATCGTGCTCGACGATCAAAATCGAGTGCAGTCGCTGGTGCGCATGCCTACCGAGACCATCGTGCCAAACGTCGACGACCAGGGCGTGTTCAAGGATGTCACCAAGGCATATTTCCAGCATGATCTGGTCACCGGCGAAGTAAAAGCCGAGTTTGCCCTCTGGCAGCTACACCTGGTGCGGTTCGATCCGGACAATTTTGACGATATGGGGTCGATAGGCCGGCCATTTCTGGACGCGAACCGCGAGACCTGGAAGAAATTGCGCATGACCGAGGAGGATCTTGTAATTCGCCGGCGCGTGCGCGCGCCGCTCCGGCTATCGCATGTGCTGGAAGGCGCATCAGGCCCGGATCTCGAAGCCTACGAGGCGAAAGTGGTGAATAATCAAAGCGAGATCACCACGGACTATTTCCAGAACAAAAAAGGCACCGTCACGCCAATCCAGGGCGACAGCAATCTGGACCAGGTGGCCGATATCGCCCTGCTGCTGGACTGCTTTTTCTCTGGCAGCCCGATGCCAAAAGGCCTTGCCGGCTATACCGATGGCCTGAACCGGGACATTCTGGAGGATCTGAAACGCGATTATTTCGATGAGATCGACGTCATGCAGGACACGCTCGCCTACGGCTATCAGCAGGCGTTCGCCATGGATCTGCTTTTGCAGGGCATCAATCCGGCCGAGGCCGATTTCAGTATCTGCTATGCGGAACGCCGAACCGAAACGCCGAGCCAGGCCTCCGACCGGGCGCTGAAGCTGCAGGCGCTGGGCTTACCCGAGAACATGATCTGGCAGGAGCTGGGATATGACCCTGCTTATATCGCCGCAATGAAAAAGCACCAGGCAAATGAGGTCGATCCGTATCCCGACGAAGAAGACGACATGCCGCAGCCGCCGGCGGCGCCACGTGTCAGCATCACGCCCGGCAATGGCCGCAAGGATGAATCAGGTACGGCGATCAGGAGCCGGCCATGAACCTGACGCCTGAGCAGCAGGCCGTGAAAGACAAATCAGCCGAAGGACGCAAGGAAATGCTGGCTGTCTTCACCGCTGCCCTGGTCGCCGTCATGCGGCTGTACCGCGAGGCAGTGGACGATATCGGGCAGATGCTGAGCAGCGCCGCCGGAATGACACCAGCGACAGGCGCTGCGCTGGGCGCCGACAGCGCCAGTAGCGGCGCCTGGGTAGGGACGACAGGCGCGGCCGCTGCCGGCGCAGGAAGTGGAGCAGCCAGCGCTGCTGGCGCCGGCGTATGGGCAGGTAGTGCCGAGGCTGCTGCTGTGATCGCCCCCGGCACTGCCAGTGCTGGTGCATGGACCGGTGCGGCCGCCTTACCTGGAACCAGCAGCGCAGCCGTTGCTGCTGCAGGCGCGATCAGGACCAGCGCAATGCCACAACTGATGCAGCAGATTCAGTCCAGGCTCAATAACCTGGCGGCGGCCCGCAACGCGGCGCTGGCCAGTGGCGTCGACAAGGCGGCGGAAATCGGCGTGCGCCCGTTCATTGGCAGGGTCAGCAACGCCCAGCTGGCCGCAATGCGTGTCGAGGCAGTACAGTCTGTCTGGTCTCACGTAGGCCCTGACAAGCTCAAACTATCGGACCGGATTTGGCGCATAGACCGGCATGCGAATGAAATCGTTCGCGGCGCCGTGCAAAACGCGATAGTGCGCGGCGATGGGGCGGCCCAGGCTGCGCGCGATTTCCTTGCTCAAGGCGTGAAACCGCCGCCTGAACTTGCATTGGCACAGGAAGCGGGCAAGGTCGACAGTATTAAAAAATCAGTATCCCAAGGGCTGCTGACTGGCAAGGGAGCTCCCGTCGACAACGCCACGCGCGTCATGCGCACCGAGTTGAACCGCGCGCACGCGTTCGCCTACCAGAGCAGCGCTGCAGCCGATACGGACTCAATCGGTACCAAGTTCATGCTCTCGCCACGCCATCCGCGCGTCGACATCTGCGATTTCCATGCCCGGGCCAATCTGCATGGCTTGGGGCCGGGAGTCTATCCGCATGGTCGTAGCCCACTGCCGGCGCACCCGAACACTCTCAGTTTCGAGGTGATCGTCTACGCGGATGAGGTGACTGCAACGGATCGCAAAGGCAAGCAGACCCCGACAGAGTTCCTTGCGACCGTGGCCAGCAAGGATCGCGCGGGCATCCTGGGCGCGAACAAGAACGAGGCCTTTGAAGCAGGCAAGCTGCGCGCGACGCAAATTCGCAGCCGCTGGCGCGACGTGAAGCGCCGCATAGACCGGCAAAACGAGCTGAAACCCTAACAATCCCCCCCCTCCTTTTGTATAGCCAAGCCATCGAAAATAGGGGCTCAATCAGCAGAGTAACTAGGCAACCGATGAACAAAACCTCTCGTCACATCCGTTTGGATGCCAGCCATACCGGCACAGTGCGCTTCCTGTCCGGCCTCAGTGAGACCCTGGGAAACGGCGGCGCATCCACCTGGGTCACGATCACCCGCACGGGGAAATTCACGGATCCGCGCTACGGCGAATTCGAGATCTCGCGCACGTTGCTATCAGCCATGGTCAGCAACTTCGAAAAGCGGGTTTTCGGCCAGGACGTGTTCATCGACGTGGCGCACAAGCCGAACGACGGCGCCGCGGCCAAGGTCATTCAGCTGAAGATCGAGGGTGACCGACTGCGCGCCCTGTGCGAGTGGACCACGTTTGGCCTGGAAGCTATCCGGAATCGCGGCTACCGCTACCTGTCGATCGAATACCACGAGCACTACAAGGATAACGAGAACGGTACCGATTTCGGGCCGGTCATGATGGGTGCAGCCTTGGTCGTGCGTCCCGCCATCAAGCATCTTGACCCTATCCAGCTGTCCGAAGTAACCGACCAGGGCATTCCCGTCCTGATCCATCCCGAACTCCAAACCAAATTACTGCAGGAGCTGCACATCATGCATAAAAAAGCACTTGAATTACTGAAAGCCAAGCTGGTAGCCAAAAAACTGGCCGCCGCCGTTGTTACCTCGCTGATGGCCGCCGCCGAAAATGCGGTCGCACTGGTGACCGACGAGGCAGCGGCTACCACGCTGCTGGCGTCGTTCGATGAAGCCGGTACCCAGCTGGCCGAACAAATCGGCGGCCAATCCATCACCCTTTCGATCGACACGGGTGCCGGTACCGGCATGAACCAAGACCAGGTGATCGCCTTGATGGCATCGGAGAACGCGCGCGCCGTCGCCGCCGCACAAACTATTGCCGACAAGCGCACCACCAATATCAAGCTGCTGAGCGAAACCATCGGCGCCGTGGCCACCTTCGACGAACCGACCAAGAAGCTTCTGGCCGAAGCCGTCGAGCCGCTGGTCACTGCGGATATGACGGCTGACCAGGTGGTGACGCTGGCGCAGGTGCAGATCAAGCAAGGTAATGACCTGGCCGTGGCGCGCCAGCTGTCGGCGCTGGGCTACCATGCTCCGCTGGGCAGCGTCCGCATCCCAGGCCTGGTGATCGTCGGCGACGAGCCGAAGAAGCTCCAGGGCATCTACCGCGATCATCTGAAGCTGACTGAGTCGTTTGCCAACGGCAAATTGCGCCTGTCCGAAAAAGACAATGCTTTCATCAGCAAGGTGCTGGCCGAGTTTGACCGACTCCATGCGCCACAGATATCCAACGAGGTCAAGATGCTGTCCGGCGGCCAGGTCGGTATGGCCGACACCAGCCTGCCGGTGGGCTTCCGCCGCGAGGTAATTCGTGAAGCGTTGTCGGACCTGCGCGTACTGGAGCTGGTGCAGACGCTGACCGACTTCACCGCTACCGTCATTACGCAGATTCCTTACGAAGTGCGCGACGTTTCGCAGATCGTCAACGACGGTATCGTCTTCGAAGGCCAGCCCATCCCACGCGCTGGTATCGGTCAATTTATGGACACCGCCTATATTCTGCCGATGAAGTTGGCGATGATGATCAGCAATGAAGCCATCCACTTCACGCAGTCCGCCGCCATCAACTGGGATGCCATGGCCCGCAACGTCGAAAGCAACGCGCGCATCATGCGCGAATTGATCTGCCGTCGCATTCTGAACGAACTGCAGCGCGCGTCCGATTCGTATGGCTCGGTCGCCGTGGCCGCTGAATCGTTCACCTCCCAGCTGACCGGCGCAGCATCCCAGGTGAAGACCGCGGCCTTCCCTGTCGTACGCGCATTCCAGCAACGCGACCTGCAGGGCAACAACATCGGCGCGGCCGTGAACCCGATCACCGTGGTACTGAACTCGGCGCCCTGCCTGCCATACGACGGGACCAATAACCAGGCAGCTGGTACCTATTACCGTATCAACAGCTACAACCTTGGCTATGTCCAGTTCGTCAACCAGCTGGGTGCGGCAGTCACGCCGGCCAACACGGGTAACAACACCATCACCTATAGCCGCGCCACCAACGTGGCCAAGGTCGACCTGGACGTTGCAAGCGGCTTGACGTTCGAACAGCAGATGAACAAGCCGCTGCAAAGCATTGGCAGCCGCAAGGCGATGCTGCTGAGCCAGCGTTTCGTTCAACCGGACTTCACGCTGATGTCGCCGGCCATGAACGACAACCTGACCAATGCCGAGCAGTTCGCCGTATCGCGCAAGCGCGACGGCAGCGACACCTCGAGCACGGGCGACCTCGAAACTGTAAAAGGCCTGCCGGCGTACGCCACCAATGCACCAGGTGTGGACATGGGCGACGAGCGGATCTTGATCGGCCAGCGCGGCCTGCTCGGCTACGTAGTCAGCAAGCCCTTCATCACCGGCCAGCCTTTCGAGGCGGTAGATGCCCAGGGCCGCCCCATCGGCAAGAAGCAGGCATACGGTGAAGAGTATTCGGCTATCAAGGTGCCAACGCCGATCGCCAACCGTATGACCTCCGTGCTGGCGTTCAGCTTCACTGGCCGCTAATCCGCACTAGCACCCGGCGCGCAGGCGCGGCGCCGGGTCAACGAACTGAGAAAATCCAATGAAAACTGAACACTTCACCAACGAAACGATAAATTTCATGCACATTGGCGGCGTCACCATCCCGCCAGGTGAAACACGCGAGGTCGACGCTACGCTGCTACCAGGGCATGAGCAGGAAGAAGTCTTGCCGAACGACGTTCCTCCCGATCCGCTGGCGCAGCTGATGGCCGGCAGCGTGGCGGTCATCACAGCAGCCTTGCCAACCCTGTCGGACGCCGATCTGGCGCACGTGACCGTGATGGAAGAGGCTGGCGTGGCCCGCAAGTCCATGCTGGCCGCGCTGTCGGCAGAAAACTTGGCCCGCGCCGCGGCAAAACAGGACTGACCTCATGCCTGGAACGATGTCCCTCTCCGACCTGGTTGCCGACCTGACCGCGTCGCTGCATGACGCAATCGAAGTCTTCGACGCGCCAAGCGACCTGCAACGCTTGCTCAAGACGGCAGCTGCGGACTTCAGCACGCACCGCCCGCGCACGCTGCTTGGCAAGCTTACTGTGGAGATTGGCCGCATCGACTACCCTGCGCAAGACGATATGTACCAGTTCAAAAGCTCGCTGTGGGGCCATGCACCTGTGCCGCGCGCCAAGCCCTGGGAGCGCAGCTGGCCGGGGCCCATGCCGGACGTGCGCACGGTCGACGGTGCCACTGGACGCGAGCTGCACCTGATACCGGCTCCGACGGCGCTGCAGTTGATGACGCTGGGCTCCGAATTCCGATACTACTATTTCGGCACTCACACTATCGGCGAAACAGCCGCCGAGACCACCTTATCGCAGGACGACCGCTTTCTGCTGCTGCTGCGCGCGCAGGCCGAGGCCATGCGCGAGCTGATGATCCGCAATATCAAAAAACCGGTGGCGATGCGTGATGGCCTCAATTCATCGCCCCGCAATTCCACGCCGGCGGCGATGTATGAAAAGTTGATGGAAGAGTGGTCCTGCAAAGTAAAACGGATGGGTGTATGACAGCCATCTCCTTTAACGTTGATCTGCGCCGCCTGCAGCAGCGCGTCTTACGCGGCGAGAAAATGGCTCCCGCCACCCTGGACCGCTTTGTCCAGCGTGCCGCGAACGAATTCACGCGGGCCGAAAAGATCCAGGCACCCAAGGCACTCAGCCTGCTGACCAACAGCATCCAGGCCACAAAGCTGGATACCGCGTACTACAGCGTCGGTCCACGTGTGAAATATGCTGCGGCCGTGAATAACGGCGGCCGGCCGCACTGGGCGCCCCTGCAGCCGCTGAAGGACTGGCTGCGGGTGACCAAGCGCGTGACCGACCAGCATGAACTGCACGACCGAGCCAAAGGCCTGCAGCGCTTCATCGCCGCCCACGGCACGAGGGCGAACCCGTTTGTATCGCGCACGAGGACAAAAATGGATAACCGCGTTATCGAGCTGCTGCGCACGGGTGCTGAAACGGCCTTTGGCCAGGACTACCAATGAATCCGCAAACCCCGGAATCGAAAATCCTCGGATCATTCAAGGAGGCACTTGCCACCGCCTACCCGCTGCGCACCGTCACGCGTAGCCTGAAGGATTTCGCTGATCGCAAGCCAGCCGAACTAAAGGCCGGCGTCTATACCATCGTCGTCAAGGAACAGCCCGGCGACGATATTTTTCAGCAAATGCTGAAATTCGTCGTGGTCGGCCAGGTTGAACTGATCGAAAAGGCCGAAGGCGTCGATATCGAAGAAGCCGAGCTGCGCATGGCGCGAGAGATCAAGACCCTGGTACAGCGCCAACTGCGCGGACCTCTGCTTGCGATCAAGGGCATCGACCATTCCGCCCAGCTCGAATGCCCGTACGGCTGGATCGCGGTATCGATCGACGCTGGCCCTTACGATGGATCCGAGCCCCTGACTGAAGACGAAGAGCTGGGCAACCTGGCCGACTTCCTCACCTTTCGGGCCGATATCGATGTGGCCCAGCCCCACCAATCGGCAGCCGAGCACGCGGGCTGGGCGCAGGATCCACCCGACTACAGCAACAGCAAACCCGACGCGCAGATGCGCGTCGATCTCCCACGGAGTTAAGCATGATGACGCAACACCTTGTAGTACCCCGCGCCGGCATCCTGGTGCCGCTGCCGGACGGAAACGGAAATCTACCGCCAGATGGTCGACCGGTTGTCCTTTCGTCGTACTGGTACCAGCGCGAACGCGACGGAGACCTGACCATTCATCCGCTGTCCGATCCAGCTGACGAAGTCGGCGCCATAACGCTGGAAAAAAAGAACGCAACCACCAAAACCCGGGCCAAATAAGGCTCTTCTTCCTCACTGCTGCATTTTTAAAAGGACTACGCCATGGCCGACAACGTCAGCTTCCGCGATATCCCGGCCGACGTTCTGGTGCCGGGCCAATACATCGAGATCGACAGCTCGCGTGCCGATCAGGGCACGCCACCGATCCCGCGCAAAATCATCATCATCGGCCAGAAACTGCCGGGTGGTACCGCAATTACCACGCCGCCAACTGAAACCCAGGTGGCCAGCGCCGACCAGGTGATCCAGCTGGGTGGCCGCGGCTCGCTGCTGGCACAAATGGCTGTCGAGGCGTTCAAGGCCAATCCCTACGGCAAATTCACTGCTATTGCCGTCGATGATCTTGTTGGCGGCACCGCTGCCACCGGCTCCATCCTCGTCGCCGGGCCCGCCAGCGCTGCTGGCACCATCGCACTCTACCTGGACGGCACCCTTGTGCAAATCGGCGTGAGCGCCGGCGATACGGCAGCCCAGATTGCAACGGCAATCGCCGCGCGCATCAACGCAAACCCGGATCTGCCGCTGTCCGTGCCAGTGGCACCCACGTCGGCCACCGTCGCCCTGGTGGCCAAGCATAAAGGCGAGTGCGGCGTCGACATCGACGTGCGCCATTCGTTCTACCTGGGCCAAAACCTGCCCGCCGGCGTGGCGCTGACCGTCACGCCGATGGCTGGCGGCACTGGCAATCCCGATATCGGCCCGCTTCTGGCGGCAATCGCCGGTGACGACCGCGTGGTGCTGATCTGTCCATGGACCGACAGCAGCAACATGGTCAAGATCGAGGCTGACTTTGCCGAACGCTACGGCCCGATGAAGCAGCAGGAAAGCCACTGTTTCGCCGGCCTGGCAGGCAGCTACGCCACGCTGGTGACCTATGGCGCCGGCCGCAACAGTCCGCACGTGTCCATCATTCCGCGCGAGGGCAATATGGTCGCCCCCTGGCGCCTAGCGGCGTCGGTTGCCGGCCTGTGCAGTCTGCGCGGCACAAGCGACCCTGCACGGCCCTACTACGGCATGGTGTTGCCCGGCATCCCGGCGCCAGCGGAAAATGCCCGCTTCGACACGCCCACCCGCAACAATCTGCTCAAGGCCGGCATTTCCACCCTGCGCTACGACGCAAGCGGCGCAGCGTTCATCGAGATCGTGGCCACCACCTACAAAACCAACGCGTTCGGCGTGCCCAGCCGTGCCTATTTCAAGCTGCAGAGCAAATGGACGGCCGATTACTTCCGCTACGCCTGGAAACGGCTGATCGCCACCCGGTATCCAGATTTCAAACTGGCAAACGACGGTACGAATTTTGCACCTGGCCAGCCTATCGTCACGCCAAGCGTGCTGCGCATCGAGACGATTGCCCTGGCGCGTGATCTGGAATATGCCGGCATCATCGAAAACGTCGACCAGTTCAAGCAGACGCTGGTGATGCTGCGTTCAAACGCCAATCCGAACCAGGTTAACGCGGTAGCCTCACCGAACCTGGTCAACCAGTTCGATGTATTCGCGGCCGCCATCCAGTTCATCAATTAACCCAGGCAGCGGCTGGTCGGCGCGTAGGCGCCACCAGCTGCAAGCCATAACACAAGGAGCACCACATGGCAGCATTGCTTGCCCGGCTGAAAATGACCTTTAACGGTCAAACCTACGCCACCGAAGAACGCAGCACCGAAATCGATATCGGCGGAGCCGATAACGAACCCGTCGTTGATGCGGCAAAAAATACCCACACTGCTGAAAAGCTGAATCCGGGTATGTTCCGCTGCACCCTGCTGGCCATCGAGGGCTTCAAACTGCGCCCGGTGCAGGAGATGGACAAGGGCACCATCATCGCCGAAGGCAACAACGGCTTGAGCTATGTCATGCGCAACGCCAAGTGTGGCAGCGCGCGTGTCTTCGGCGCAGGCGGCAAGATCGCGGCCACGTTCTACGGCGATGTGGAGGAAATGTAATGGCCACTTTTACTGGAGATTTCAAAAAAGGCATGAAAATCGGCGGCTCGACCTATAAGGATTTCGAACTGCGCGAGCTGACCACGGCCGACATGCTCGATGCCGAGCTGATTTCGCCAAGTAACAAGCCGATGAATTTCAATGCGGCAATGGCCAGCCTGCAGCTGGTGCGCGTAGGCGACTATACCGGTCCCTTCACGCTGAACATGATCCGCGCCCTGCATCCGAAAGACTATGACGCCATCGTCGATGGCCTGAACGAGGTGGCCAAGTTGGGGGAAGATTAATTGCCGTGAGAGGGGAACGGCTATTGTCGGTCCTCTTTCTCGGCAAGGTAACAGGCTGGGCCGAGGAAGAAATTCTGGCCATGCCCCGTTCCCGCTTCAACTTTTACATTGAACAATTAACAACAAACAATGAGGATGGGTGATGGCCGATCGGAAAGAAGATATCGCGGTCCGCATCGCCGTCGATTACGCCAAGGCCTTGGCGGACATCAACGCATTTGTGTCCGCCGCAGGAAAATCATTCGAAGCGCTGCCGAAGTCCGTACTGATGGTGGCCAGCGCGGTCAATGTCCTGAGCGAGCGCAGTACCAAGGCCCAGGTCGATATCGCGCGCATGACCACCACGGTCAGCAACGGCATGAACGCCCTTCCCCAATCCGTGCAGAACGTCAGCGACTCGGTGGACCGCCTGACGCAGCGCATCGAGCGCATGGGCCGAAATGATGGTCCTGAGCAGCTGCGCCGCAATATGCGGCAAGCCAATGACGAGGCGACAAAACTTGTCACCACCTTCGACCGCTTGAAATCAGCCGGTGCCTCCATCGGCGCCGGCATTGGCTCGGCAGCTGCTGGGCTCGCCGCAGGCAAGGCCGTGCTGATGCCCTACCTGGAGCCAGCACTGGACTATGGCGTCGCCTTGGCTCACCTTGCTAACGTGAGTTACAGCGATCGCTCGACCGAGGGACGTATTGCCGGGAAAAAAGAGCTGGACGCCACGATTGTCAATTCCATGCGGTCCGGAGGCGGGACACGCGATACCGCTCTTGCCGCCCTGAATTCCATGATCGCCTCGGGTGCGGTCAGTACGGACGAGGCTAAATACATGCTGCCAGGCATCGTGCGCGGCTCCAGTGCCGCAAATGCTGTTCCTGAGCAGATCGCCGGTATTGCCATCCGTGGCCTGCAAAACTTCGGATTCAAAAAAGAAGATCTGCCTTCCGTGATTGACATGGCGCTGAACTCGGCCAACCTGGGCGGCTTCGAGGTCAAGGACATGGCCCGCTGGCTGCCGCAGCAGATGGCAGAGGCCGCGGCCCTGGGTTACAAGGGTAAACAGGGTTTTGCGCAGCTGCTGTCGCTGAACCAGGCCGCGATTACAACGGCTGCAACGCCTGACATGGCCGGTAATAACGTGGTCAACCTGCTGGCAAAAATCAATGGCGTCGACACCCAGAACGATTTCAAGAAACTGGGCATCAATCTGACAGGAAGCCTGCGCGCTGGCGTGGCCCAAGGCATTGATCCGCTGACTTCGTTCTCCAAGCTGATCGACGGGATCATGAAAAAGGACAAGGCCTACCAGGAACTAGAGGCCAAACTGAAAGGGGCCAGCGGCGCCGAGCGGCGCGACATCATCGAGCGGCAGATGCAGCTCCAGGAAGGAACCGCCATCGGCAAGGTATTGCAGGATCGCCAGGCCCGTGGCGCTTATCTGGCATTCCGCCAGCGCGGCGCGGCATTTACAGAAATGACTGAAAAGGTCTTGAACCATTCCGATGGCATGACCGATAAAAACTACGACGTGGTCTCCGCTCAAACTGGTTTCAAGCGGCAACTGGCCCTGAATGAGGAACAGAATGCGCAGACGACGGCTCTGGACAAGCTCAACCCGGCGCTTGAGAAATACTATGATCACGTCGTCAAGAGCGCCAAGGCGCATCCCGAGCTGACGGCAGCAATCGAGGGCGGCAAGATCGCCGTCAACACGCTGACAGCTGCTGCCGCTGGCGCCTCGCTTGCGCTTCTTCTTCTACGAAAAAATGCCGTGGCCGCGGCTGGCGCCATGGGAGGAGTCGGCGGTGCCGGCGGCCGCGCGGCAACCGGCGTACCATTTCGCAGCCTTCTGGCAGGAAGCCTCAAGGTCGCCGCGCCATTGGCATTGCTGGGCGCAGGCTATGAGGCCTACAGCGTTTATTCAGACGAAGAAATGACCCAGCGTCAGAAAAAAATTGCTTATACGGGCGTGGCCGGCGGTGCAGCTGGCGGCGTGATCGGCGGCGCTGCTGCAGGCGCTGCTCTTGGCAGCTTCTTCCCAGTTGTCGGTACCGCGATTGGCGGCGTGATCGGGGGCGGCTTGGGATACTGGGGCGGCAGTAGCGCCGGAACCCTGGCCGGCGAGGCGATGTTTGGCGAGCGGCCAGCTGTCGACAAACTGCTGGCCGAGACCATGCCAAACCCGTCAATGCAGCGCGCGCTGAGCACCGGCTATAATGCGCCACCGATCGACGCCAGGCTGAAACTGGATATTGCATTTGATGACGCAGGCAGCCCGTATGTAAAGCAAAAGAGCCTGGGCGGTACAGGGATACGGCTGGATACAGGGCCTATGATGACGTATTGAGGTGAATGGAGGAAAAATGCTGCGAATTGCGTCTGGGCTGATGCTCATTCTTTTGACCGCTTGCAGTGGCAGCGATACAGCACGGCCGGTACACGCCAGTACATCCACGGCTGCCGCTGCGCCGCTAGCGCCTGCCACCACACCGACTGCCGCCACGGATATCCTTGTTCCGGCCAATCCAGGTGAAATATCAGCATCGCCAGCGGAAAAGCTGGCGGCGCGTGCGCTGGCCTTAGATCTGTTAAAGGTGATGCAAAGTCTGGAAGGCGTCGTTGACGACAGCACCATCATGGACGATACGACTCGCTATGGCCGATATTTTTACAGCGCGCTTGATGCTCCACTGGTTCGCTGGCAGAAAATGGCAGATAGCAGTCAAATCGATCCTTTCGGCAACCTTGGCTATTGCCGCGAGGCAGGCCAGGCGCTTGCAAGCCTCGGCCAGATGGTTCATTCCAAAAGCTTTGGGCAGCAGTTCCTGGATGAACGGCGGACACAGTATTCTGAGGCACTGCCGAAGTGCCAGCGTGCCCTTCGTTCCTCGTCATAGATAGCCTTTTCTTGCTGTTTCAGCAGCATTCTACCTAACAACCTCCCCCCTCCTTTTGTGTTGCAACACACGGCAAACTCGGTCTCACTTCATCTTGTGACCGAGCCTTGCCGTGAATTTCCGCGACACACTACAACCAGCCAGCTTCCGCGGCGTCCCGTTCCACGTTTCCAGTTCGGAGACGTCGGTAGGCCGCCGCATGGCGGTGCACGAATTTCCGCTGTCAGATACACCGCAGGCAGAGGACCTGGGGCGCCGGCCGAACGAATTCACCTTGGACGGCTTCCTGATCGGCGACGATTACATTGACCAGATGAAGCGCCTGATTGGTGCCCTGACCGCTCCCGGTCCAGGCACTCTGGTGCATCCATCGCGTGGCAGCATGCAAGTAGTGCTGCCCTACCCCAGCCGCCTGCGTGAGGGTTTCATCGAAAAACGCGGCATGGTCGCCTTCAGCCTGGTGTTCCTGGACGTCGGCAAGGCCGAGCAGCTTTCCTTTGCCGCCGCCACCGATACCCAGCAGGTTGTCGAGGACAAAGCCGATGCCGCATATGACCCGTGCGGTGGCGCCTTCGTCAAGAAAATGACGGTTGCCGGCGCGCCGGACTGGTCGGTCGGCTCGCTGGTGTCTGAAATCAACCGGGTATCCGACAAGATTGCCCAAGTGCGCGACGGCATGGGCCTGAACCTGACGGCCCTGTCGTCCATCACCCGCTCGGCGGCCCAATTCAAATTCAACCTGACCACCTTGCTGAACAAGCCGGCCGACCTGGCCAATGCGCTGATCAGCCAGGTGCGCAGCCTGACGGACCTGTTCGACTTCAATGCGCCGCGCGGCATTTCCGCGTTTTCGGCATCGCGCTATACCAAAGGCCCGCTCACGGCGATGCTGGGCCTGGCCACCTACGGCCTGGCTGGCACTGCGACCGCGCGTCCGGCGGTTCCGCAGAACGGCACGGCGGCGCGCGCGCAGCAGGCCTCGAACCAGGAGGCCGTGTTTGCGCTGGTGCGGCAGGCGGCCGTGATCGAGGCCGCTCGCGCCGTCGTGTTCCAGCCCTTTCCCAGTTTTAACGATGCTGCGGCGGTGCGCGATGCCATCTATGACGCGATCGACGTCCAGCTACACGATGCGCCCGACCCTGTGTACCAGGCGCTGGTCGACGTGCGCGTGGCGGTGGTGGCGGATATCGCCGTGCGGGGCCTGGACCTGACGCGCCTGGCTACCGTAACGCTGCAGGAGTCGGTACCGGCTACGGTGCTGGCGTATCGCCTGTACGGCAGCACTGCATACGCCTCCGAGCTGGTGGAGCGCAACAATATTTTGAACCCTTTGATCATGCCGGGCGGCGTTCCGCTGGAGGTGCGCAGTGTCTGACCTGGTGCAGCTTAAGGTGGGCGGCCGGCTGTACGCCGGCTGGAAGGCCGTGAGGATCGAGGTGGGTATCGAACAAGCGGCAGGTGCTTTCGACGTCAGCGTCAGCGATCGCTGGTCGGAACAATCCGAATCCTGGCCTATCCGCCCTGGTGATGCCTGTGAGGTAGTGCTCAATGGAAAAACTGTCATCAATGGCTTTATCGACGAGGCGCGTCCATCGTTCGACAGGAGCAACCACGGCATTTACATCAGCGGCCGCGACAAAACGCAGGATCTGATCGATTGCTCCGCCATTTACAAAACTGGCCAGTGGAAAGGCGCCAGGCTGGACAAAATCGCCACTGACATCGCCAAGCCGTTCGGTATTAATGTGAGTGTGTCTGCCGACGTCGATATCGGCGCCGCTTTCGACAGTTTCAACATCGAAGACGGCGAGCGCGCATTCGAAGCGATCGAGCGCGCCGCCCGCATGCGCGGCGTGTTGGTGATGACGGATGGCGCTGGCATGCTGCTTCTTTCCACCGCGTCGACGGAAAAAACCGATGCCGAGCTGACCCAGGGCGTGAACGTGCTGCACGCTGAACTGGTGCTGAGCTGGAAGGAACGCTACAGCATGATCACCGTAAAGGGCCAGGGAAAAGGCACCGCCGACAGCTATGGCGCCAAAGTGGCTCACGGCCAGGCCAGTACCACCGACACCGCCATCGCGCGGTACCGGCCGCTGATCGTGATTGCCGAACAGCACGGCCAGGGTCCAAGCTTCACAGCGCGCGCCGAATGGGAGCGAAATGTACGGCGCGGCCGCGGTACCCGCGCCGTGGTCAAAGTTCCCGGCTGGACCTACGCCGCCGGCGCCATCTGGCGGCCAAACACTCTTGTTGGCGTCAACCTCCCCTATCTTGGGCTGCAACAGGACATGCTTATTGTCAAATGCCTCTACACCATGGACGAGCGCGCCGGCAGTGTCACCGAGCTCCAACTGGTTGACCCAAGCGCAGTTCAGCAGTTGAAAGGCGTGCGAGGCACGGCGCTGGCCCGCCGCATTAGCGGCAAGGATGGACTGGCATCGAATCGCAAGGCCGCCAAGGCCAAGGCAAAAAAAGGGCCTGGCGTCATCATCGACCCCGCCACAGGGCGTGAATTGAAGGAAACCACACCATGAGCGATAGCCTGCGCCGTATGGTCGAGCCGCTGCAGCGCAAATTGCGCATGTTGGCCGGCCGCGCCGTGATCCGCCTGATGTCGGACGCTGTAACCGCCCAGGTAGAAGGCCTGGCGGATGAAGTGCGCGATGGAGCTGAAGTTTTCCAGCAATACGGTTTCCGCTCCCTGCCCCTGCCTGGCGCCGAAGGCGTCATGCTGTCCCTGGGCGGCAGCCGCGACCACACGGTCGTGCTGTGCGTCGATGACCGACGCTATCACGCCACAGTGCTGGCCAGCGGCGAGTGCGTGATGGAAGACCATCTGGGCAAGGCTGTCCACTTCAAGCTGGACGGCTCGATCGAAGTCATCGCTGCCACCAAGGTACGCTTCGACGCGCCACTGCTCGAGTCGAATGGCGATATCCGCGACCATTGCGATGGTACCGGCATCACGATGGCGCAGATGCGCTCCATCTTCAACGAGCATAGCCATCCGGATAGCCACGGTGGCAACACTGACAAACCGCTGCAGGAGATGTGATGGCAGATATTCGCACTGTGATCATCATCGGCGCCGACTCCTTTCCTGTGATCGACTACGCCATGAACGGTTTGCTGCTGGCCGACGACGACGGGCTCGTCACTGCTGTGATCATCTCGCTGTGGACTGATCGCCAAGCCAACGCCGACGATGCCCTCCCAGCCGGCTCTGACCGGCGCGGCTGGTGGGGGGATGAGCTGAGCAGCACCTTGGGTGACAAGATCGGCAGCCGCCTTTGGCTGAATGACAACGCCAAGCAGCTGGCCAACGTGCTGGTGCAGGATCGCGCCTACGCTATCGAGGCGCTGCAATGGCTCATCGATGACGGCGTGGCCAGCGCGGTTGACGTGGTGGCCAGCAATCCGCGCGCGGGCGTCCGGGCACTGGATATTGCGATTTCCCGTCCTGACCGGGCAGTGGCCCGCTATCAATTCTCACGATTCTGGAACGACTGATGCCATTTGAAACCCCTGACCTCTCCACGCTGAACGACCAGGCGGCATCGAGCATCGAAGCCGAACTGCCAGGCAGCGACGCGCGCCTTCGCCGCAGCAATCTTGGTGTGCTGGCGCGCGTGATGGCTGGCTTCACCCATGGGCTGTATGGCTACCTTCGCCGTTTCCTGGAAGAGTGCCTGCCTTGGAACAAAGGATTCCTGTTGGAAATGTGGGCAGGAATCTGGAAAGTCTACCGAAAGCCGGCTGTATCAGCGGAAGGCTACGCTACGTTCACCGGTGCCAACGGTGCTCCGATCGATGCAGGAACAGCGCTGCAAACGGCCACGGGCCAGGCATATGAAACGGCCGATGGCGCGGTGATCGCCAGCGGCGTGGCCCGCGTTCGCGTGCTAGCGGCAGAGCCAGGCAAAAGCGGAAACCTGGCTGCCGGCGTGCAGCTGGCCCTGATCAACGCCGTGGCAGGCGTTGCCGGCACCGCCATTGTCGACGCGGCCGGCATCAGCAACGGTAGCGATATGGAGACCGTCGATGCGCTGTATGACCGCTACCTGGCGCGCGTGCGCACACGCGCCAATGGCGGCAGCGCTGATGACTACATCAGCTGGGCACTGGAAGTGCCGGGTGTCACGCGAGCATGGACTGTACCGAACTGGTCGGGCATCGGATCCGTTCTTGTCCTATTCGTTCGTGACGGCGATACCCCGGCGTTGCCGGACCCTGCGGCCATTGCCGCTGTCCAGGCGCACATTGACCTGGTACGCCCGGTCACCGCCGATGTCACAGCAGCTGGGCCGCAGGTCAAGCCAGTGAATTTTTCAATTGCGGTGACACCGAACACTTTGGCAGTCCGTACAGCAGTGCAGTCCAGTCTGGACGACTTGTTCCTGCGCGAGGCAGACGTGGGCGCCACCCTGCTCTTGTCGCATATCACCCGTGACATTTCGCTGTCGCCAGGCGAGACCGACCATACGCTGTACGCACCAGTTACGAACGTGGTATGCGCCGCGAATGAAATGGCCGTACGCGGCACGATCACGTGGATCTGACATGCGCCCACTGACCAAGCCCGAAATTCTCTCCCTGCTGCAAAAGTTCCTGCCAAGCGGAGCGGCCTGGCCCCGTGCGCTTGGGACAGTGCTGTCGAGTCTCCTGGAGTCGTTTGCCCATGGCATGGCACAGATGGATTTGCGCCTGCAGGAACTGCTGGCTGAAATTAATCCGTCGACGGCATCCGCTCTCTTGCCAGAATGGGAAGCCTTCGTGGCTCTGCCTGACGAATGCTGCACTTTAACGAGCGCACCGCTGGATGAGCGTCAGCGTTTGGTCGTTTCCAGGCTTACCGATGTCGGTAGTCTGTCACGAGCCTATTTTTTACAGATGGCCACGGATCTCGGCTACCAGGATGTCGCTATTACAGAATTCCGCCCCACGCACTGTGAAATGACCTGTGAGGTACCCGTGATGGACGAGCGCTTTCGCTTTCTCTGGCAGGTGAACCTACCGCGGCAGGGCAACAACTACACAGTTTTCAGGGTAGGCGCACGCTGCGATGAGCGGCTCGATCGCTATGCCTTCGGCTCCCTGGAGTGCCAGCTGATGCGCCTTAAGCCGGCTCACACGCAAATAATTTTCACCTACAAGGAGCTCGCTGATGAAGCGAATTGATGGGCTTGACGCTGCCATGGATTTGTTCGGTCCCGGCAAGCCAGGTTTCAAGGAACAGGTGCCAGGCGTGTCGCTGGCCACCGCATTGACCGCGCGATGGTTTAACGCGGTCCAGGAATCCATCGTACGGACGATCGAGGCTGCTGGGCTGCAATTGTCCGAGGCGGACATGGGGCAGTTTGTGGCGGCACTTGGCCTACTCGATGCTGCCGCGCGTGATGCCGCCATTATGGCGGCCGCAGTTGACGCCACTAACAAGGCCGCAGGGGCACGCGCTACCGCCATCGCTGCAGCGGATATTGACGCCACGAACAAGGCCAATGCAGCACGCATTGCCGCCATCGAGGCCGCTACCAACGCTGCAGCGCTCGATGCGACCTCCAAGGCCAATGCTGTGATCCCCAGTGGTACCCGGATGCTGTTTCAGCAATCGAGCGCCCCAGCAGGATGGACCAAGGACGTTACCCACAACGATAAGGCCTTGCGTGTCGTCAGCGGCGCGGCGGGGTCTGGCGGCGCCCTTGATTTTAGCGCTGCGTTTGTAAGCGGCAACGTTGGCTCCACGACGCTGACCATTGAACAGATCCCGGCGCATGACCATGGAACCCCAGCGTATGCGCGGGATGGTTCGAGCGCTCACCTCGGCGACGGTGGTACGGCTACCACCTTTCCTGGGGTTAAAACCGGCTCGACTGGCGGCGGGCTCCCCCATAGCCATTCCATCAATCTCGCCATCAAGTATGTCGACATCATCATCGCAACCAAGAACTGAACATGAAACTTGAACCTGGAAAATTCTGCCCACTCATCAAGAAAGACTGCATGGGCCTGCAGTGCAGCTGGTTTACGCAGGTGCGCGGCACCAACCCTCAGAGCGGCACGGAGGTCGACAACTGGGCTTGCGCAATCGTATGGATGCCGATGTTGTTGATCAACACGGCGCAAGAGGTCCGCCAAGGTGCTGCCGCAACGGAAGACTTTCGCAATCAAATGGTGCATGCCTCGGAAAAAGCCTTGCGGATGCATGTCGCTATCGCGGGCATGCAAGATGCATTGAAGCCCATCACGCTCAACCAGGACGGTAAATAATGAATCGCATTGAGACAGTAAATCGTGAGATCGATAAATTTGGTCCTGGAAAGGATGGCTTTCGTTCGGCTCAGCCTGGCGTTAGCGAGCCTACCTACCTATCAGCGGAATGGTGCAATGGCGTTCAAGAGTCGCTTGCGCGGACGATTGAGGCTGCAGGCATGGTTCCTGACGCGAGTCTTGATCAGTTTACGTCCGCACTTCAGCAACTGTTCGGGGTATTCATGCCGGATGGCGACCCTGCGATTGTTCGCAACATTGGCGACAAGCTGACGGATTTCGCCAACGTGCGTGACCAAGGAGCGCTGGGCAATGGGGTAAACGATGATATTGAGGCAGTACTACGCGCCCGCTCTAAGTCGAGATTCATCCATTTCCCTCGCCGGGCCAACAAGGACACGACTTACTTTCTAGGATGGTTTTCCTCCGATGCGCTGCGCGGGGCGACAATCTCCACCGACCGTGGTGTAGTTTTGTCGTTCGCGTCAAATCAATACAACCTATTCAAAGACTTAGTATTTGATAGCGACATTGAGGTCTTTTTCCGGGATATCGGTGTCCGATACTACTTCCCAAAAACGCCAAGTGAGTTCAAAAAAGACTCCATGCCAATGGTCACGCCCGGTACAGCGTGCATACGGACTGCACTTAATTGCAGCGATGATCGGCAAGTGTCGGCCCGCTCCGTGGTTTGGCCAACTGGAGATGTATTTAGTGACGAGCCTGTAACTCGTACCGGCGACACATTGGCATTCGCAGCGCGCGCCAGCGAGAGTTTCCGGGGGGCATTTGTCGATTTGGGGCCTTATGAGACCGTTTCAGCATTTTTTGATAACGGTGTATCGCGGGGTTCAATCGGGATCATCTTGCGTGGACGCGGCGGGTATTCAACGATTTACACCGCCGGCGGTGCCGTGAATTACTTTACTGCGCAAAAAGTGATTGGTGCTCCCATGACAGGCAACAATGCCAGTTTGCCGTGGTCGACCCTTGGCCAAGGCCTCTACCAGTCATATCACGCCGAAAACTCGGTCTGGAGCATTACGCGCATCTCGCGCAGCCGCGTCATTGTCAAGCTAAATGGAAAAGCCCTGACAGCTCCATATTTGGACGCCATAGGTGACGTTGTCGAGATTGGCTTCGTGACGTTCGGCAAACAGGCGTTTTCAGTATCTGGACTGACTGTCGAACGCCGTACCGATGCGATTATTGGCGCCCAGCAGTTGGAGGAATTGCGTATTTTCGGTGACTCTACCGCTGAAACTTTTCCAGGGTCTTGGGACCAATACCTTCGGCAGCAGATCGACGGCGTTGCCGGGCTAAGGCTCGGTCTGGTGCGGAATTTTTCGGTTGCAGGTACGACCCTTGAGCAAGCCTATGCGTCCATGCAAGCGAATGGGTTTGGCTCCTCCTATTACGTCCTCGTCTGCACTGGCACAAATAACGGTCAAGGGCAATCGGAGCTGACTGGGTTTAAGACGTTGGTGGCCACCATGGTTGACTATATTTTGGCAAGCGGCCGCAAGCCAGTAATTGTTATTCCAGGCATGTGGTACACGCAAGCGCAGGCAGGCGGAAAGGGGCAGGCGTCCGGAAATTACGATAAAGCGGCTCCCTACCGCATGGTGATGGAACGGATCGGATTTGAGAAAAAATGTGTCGTCGTCAAAATCAACGAAGAGCTTCCCAATCCTGACCCGCGCTACTTGATCAGCAACCCGGCAACAGCACTTCTGCGGGACAACATTCATCAAGACGTTTTGGGTTATCAACTGTACGCCCGTGCTATCGCACAGGCGATTGTGAACGATTACTGCACCATGTCCGGTTCGGTGGAAGCACTGGCTGCTCCAGACAAATTTCTGAACGGTGCTACTTCGATAGGCGATGTTCGATATGTGTCGGAAAAAAATGGGATGGGTTGTTTGCTGGGGACAGTCGGGTTGACTAGTGCAGCAGATAACACGGAAATAATCGAAATGCCACGATGGTGCTGCCCGACCTATGACACCAATTTCGATGCTCAGGCATTTTCGGCCAACGGCGCTACAAGTTTGGGCGTTTGTTATTTGTACTTCAATTCTGCCACGCGGCGCCTCGTCATCCGATTCGCACCAATAGGCACTCGCGTGCTGATGTTGGGCAGTTTGACGTTCAAAACATTGTAGTACGCCTCTCGCTCAACTTCACTCACTCCTCACTCGCCTGGAAAGGTAATTATGGCTATCGAAACAACCGCCGCCGGCGGCGCATTGATCAAAATTTTTGGCATCCCGGTTCTTGCCGGCGCTGCCGCAACCTCACTGGGATTCATGTTTATGTGGCCAAAAACTGCCAAGGAAGCGGGCGTGCGCTTCTTCGTTACCATTCTCTTTTCCGCCCTGATGGGCCCGGCCCTGGTGGTGGTCGTGCGCAACTGGATGCCGGGCCTGTTCGACAGCGCGCGCGCCGTCGCCGTGCTGTACGGCAGCGACCCGGCGCTGGGCTTCCTGTTCATTGCCGCGCCGCTGATGGTGGCCGCAGGCCTGCCCGCCTGGTGGGTGCTGGGCGCCACGGTGCGCTGGTTCGACAAGCGCCGCGACAAGGATATCGGCGAGCTGGCGCGCGACGCGGTCGCCGTCGTCAAGGATGTGCGGGGTGGCCTGTGAGCGCCATCACGCTGGTCCAGCTGCTGGCCATCATGCCGCTGGCGCGCCCGCGCGCGGAAGCCTTCCTGGCGCCGCTGAACGCAGCCATGGTGGAATTCGGGATCACGACGCCGGCGCGCCAGGCATCGTTCCTGTCCCAGGTCGGGCACGAGTCCGGGCAGCTGCGCTATGTGCGTGAGCTGGCCAGCGGCCAGGCCTACGAAGGGCGCGCCGATTTGGGCAACACGCAGCGCGGCGACGGCGTGCGCTTCCGTGGTCGCGGCCTGCTGCAGGTGACTGGCCGCGCCAACTACGCCGCCTGCGCCAGGGCACTGGGCCTAGACCTGTTGGCCCAGCCAGATCTGCTGGAGAAGACCGTCAACGCCTGCCGCTCGGCCGGCTGGTTTTGGCAGACGCGCGGCCTGAATGCCCTGGCCGATGCTGGCGACCAGGAACGGGTGACGCGTCGCATCAACGGCGGCGTGAATGGCTTGGCAGAGCGTCTGGCGCTGTTCCAGGCGGCCCGTAAGGCGTTGGCGTGAGTGCGGCGTTGTGGAGGGGAATTGCCATGATGCTGGCCGTACTGCTGCTTGTGGCCGGCATAGCCATTGTCGTCGCTTTCAGGAAAGGCACACAGGAAGGGTTTGATCGCGCCACATCGGAGCGGGCCGCGCGGGATGCTGTCGCCATAGTTACCCGGGCGCGCGACAACGCTGCGCTATCGCTCAAGCATGATTCCATCAACAGAATTATCACGAAGGTAAAAAATGAAGAAGTTGCCCCTGTTGTTCAGCGTATTTATGTTGACCGCGTGCGCGTCGGTACCGGAACCTGTGGACCTGCCAGCTCGGCCGACACCCAAGGCGCCGGCGGCAGCAATGGCCCCAATCCACCCGGCCGGCTGGTACGCGATGACGTCGAGCGAGATACGCGAACGCTGACGGAGGCGGTCGAGCAGGACCTGGCAACAGGCCGCGCGTGTCAGGCCTTCGTGAGAGAAAACGGAATGGCGCCATAGGTACTGCCGCAAGACGCGGGCGCACAAGCGGCCGGCGGGATGCGGTTTTCATTGCACCTCGAAATTGATTTGATATACTGTGTTTTTATACAGTTGTTTTGGATCATCATGAATTCCCTTGCGTTCCTTTCTCGGCCCAGCCCCACTACCCTGCTCCAGGAGCCGCTTCCAGCGGCCGAGTACCCGCTGCCGTGCACCAGGCCGGAGATATCCCATCGCATAGCCGCCGGATTCCCGTCGCCGGCAGCGGATTACACCGAGGACGGCCTCGACCTGAACGCCTATCTGATCCAGCACAAGGCAGCGAGTTTTTTCTTTGAGGTATCCGGCGACAGCATGATCGGTGTCGGCATCTTGGATGGAGACAAGGTGGCCGTCGACAGATCGGTCACCCCGCAGCACGGCCACATCGTTGTCGCCGTGCTGAACGGCGAGTACACGATAAAGACCCTATTCCGTCAGGCTGGCAGGGTCGAGCTGCACGCCGAAAATCCGTGTTTCAAGCCAATATGCATGGTCGAGGGCAGCGAGTTGGCGATATGGGGCGTTGTCGTCGGCGTGGTGCGCAAGCTGCGGGCATGACATGGGCCGCCCGGTATTCGCCCTGGTCGACGTCAACAATATGTACGTCAGCTGCGAGCGCGCATTTAATCCGCGTCTGCGTGACCGCCCGGTGGTCGTGCTGTCGAACAATGACGGCTGCGCGGTAGCCCGGTCGAACGAGGTAAAGGCCTTGGGCGTGAAAATGGGCCAACCCTGGTTCCAGATGCGCGACCTCGCGCGTCAGCACGGCATCATCGGCCTCAGTTCGAATTACACCCTCTACGCTGACATGAGCAATCGCCTGGTGAGCATCCTGCGCGAATACAGCCCAAACGTGGAGGTTTACTCGATCGATGAAAGCTTCCTCAATCTGACCGGCATGGTGGGGCTGTGGGAGTCTCACACGGCGATGGGCCGGGATATTCGCGCCAGGATACTGCAATGGACGGCTCTGCCCGTGTGCGTTGGCGTGGGTCACTCCAAGACCTTGGCCAAACTGGGAAACCATATAGCGAAAAAATTCCCGCTGTTCGACGGCGTCGCCGACATTACAGCAATGTCGGCCGAGCGCCGGGCCTGGCTATTCAATCGCATCGACGTCGGCGAAATTTGGGGAGTCGGCCGGCGCATCAGCGCGGAACTGCGCGCCATGGACATCAATACCGTGCAGGATCTGTTGAATGCACCGCCCAAGGCCATGCGCCGCCGCTTCGGCGTGGTGATGGAACGGACATGCGAAGAGCTGAGGGGCAATTCCTGCCTGGCTCTGGAAGAGGTTGCCCCCCCGCGCAAGGAGATCATATCGTCGCGCTCCTTCGGCACCATGGTGCTGAACGACTTCGAGCTGGCAGAATCGATATCGACCTATATTGCCCGTGCTGCGGAAAAGCTGCGCAGCCAGAAATCGATCTGCGGCGCGGTACACGTTTTCATCCAGACCAATCCGTTCCGTAAAGAAGACGAGCAATACAGCAACGGCATTACGATCCCCTTGCATGCTCCGAGCGCCGACAATCGCGTGCTGGCGGCTGCGGCGCTGCAAGGCTTGGCCAAGATATTCCTGCCCTGTTTCAGGTACAAGAAGGCCGGCGTGATCTTGATGGACCTGCTACCCGAGACGTTCCTGCAGGGTAGCCTGTTCGATGAGGCAACCGGGCCACGTCATAGCCAGGCGGCCATGGCGGCGCTCGATGCCGTCAACGAGCGATTCGGCCGCGATGTGCTTCACATTGCGTCTGCGGGAATCGCGCCGCGCTGGGCCATGAAGTCAGAAAATCGCACACCACGATATACGACAAAATGGGATGAAGTTCCTAAAGTTTTTTAAGCTTTATCTGACTCAGGAAAAAACCAAAAATAAGAAAAATCGACTCCTTCAATGTCAATACGTTCTAATTCGGAACGAATTTCATCAAATAATACTGGCATCATTATATTTGCCGTCTCTACACGTGGCATAAAAATGGCATGCAGCTCCTCCTCTGTAAAATCATGAAGTGAGACAAAAATATATTTGAAAAATTCCGAAATAGCCTTCAACACAGTCAAAGAATTCTCCCCCGACCAGAGCATTGAACGCTTCGGTATGAGAATGTTTTCCCATAAATCACAATCTAGTGTCATCGGAAAAATCCAGTCAGCACCGCCATCTTCAGGGGTCGCCATCCTGACTGGCAAAGACTGCGTTTTCGGGTGAACGTGATCGTTCCTTGCTCTTGCCAGGTCATCAATCCGAAGCACCTCAACCCGGTTTTTGTCAAAACCTTTTACATTTTTAACATGAAAGTATGTTGAATATTTAAAAATAATAGGAAGTTTACCGAACTCCGCCTGCTTATTTTTTGATGCATTCAAGGAATCAAATAGACAGTTAGCCACGCATTCAACACATAACGAGGAAGCCAATATTGAAGCTCTAGCGAATCGGCTTTGCGTGTAGTTATCTTTCGCCGAGATTGCATATCTATGTTGAAAAACAGCGTCGGCAAGCAAATCGTAAAACGCTACTTGTCTTAAATTTCCAGGGATTATAAATTGCTTCGGTGGCGATAAATTATTCATGCATACATGTTAAGAGAAAATACATTAGGAAGATCTCGCTCGGGTCAATGGTGGAGCCTCATCACTTTTCAAAGCTGCAGAATCCCCGTATTGCGCCATCGTAGTAACGATTTGATTGACCGCGCTCCGGTCGTTTGGCGCCATCGCGCGATAGTGGTCCAGCAGGATCGCTTCATCCGGTGACGTAGGAAACGCCTCTTGCTGGTTGAACTGTGCAAGAAAGGGGTCGTTGGAGCCGATATATTCTTCCTCACGGATGATTGCATCAGGGGCCTGGAGCATGCGCCAAGTACCGACACCCCCACGCGTAACCAACTTCATGATTTCCGGGCTGGTGCGGACAAGTGCCATTCTGTCGGGAAGTGAGTGCGCCTTGGTCATCGCGACGGCAAGAGCGCCAATGGCGCCAACTATGATCTCCATCGCAAAATACCGTATCTCCCGGAAGAGTGGCGCCCCGTCGTCATCTTTTCCATCTTTCACATAGTAGACGGCAGGTACATCAAGTACCACGGCGATACGCTTCCCATCAGTCAAGACGGTGGGATTCCAGTTCGGGTTCTCGTTAAAGTAGTCGTCGAGCAGCTCGGCGCCATCCTCATCACTCGTGACGCAGGTGATGTTATACGGCGTGCCGCGGCCATCCAGTATCCAGTCGACCCGTGCATTCTCATAGCGTGAGATGGCACTCAGCGTTTCCCCACCTGGTGTGGATCCCCCGCGGGTCATTCCGTCGATTGTTCCCTTCCCCAGCCCAATGGCCTGCCCCCAGGGATATTTGTCACGACCATCCATAATAAAATGGAGTCTCGCAGTGATAGAGGCGAATTTGTGCATAAAAATATGGATAAATGAGTTGCAATCCATAAATACATGGATGATAATTGCGTCACGGGCTAAGAAAACGCTAAGTTATCCATATAGAAATGGATAGCCAGTAACTAGCACTTACATGGCAAGAACTAAGCATTTTCTTAGTAATTAATCCTCCAGTATAGCAGGCGTAAAAATGCTCTCTCAAACCAAAAAATCCCATCAAGTCATGGTGACGTTCGGCCGGGGATGTGCCGAACTCCTGGAAAATTTCGACAAGCTTGTCGAGAAGAAGAACCACACTAGGGCTGGCCTGGCGCTCGATCTGATCCGTGAGGGCGTCGAGCGACACATGGCCGCCGAGGCCGCAAAAAAGCAGAACTAAAAAAGGCCCGCCGACCGCGCCAACGGTCGACAGGCCCTACCTCTACTGTCCTGCCGGACAGCACACTACGTGACAAGCACAGTGTAATCATTCCGGCAAGATTTTGTTTTGATAATTTTGAGCGGAATTTCACACTATGCAGACCAAAAAACCCCTCCGTGACGTTCACGAAGCATTTCGCGCTGTCGTTCACGACTTCGACGTCAACAAAATGGCAGCCGCCTTGGGCATGCCCACCGGTTCGCTGTACAACAAAGCCAACTTGAACGAGAGCAGCGCGCACAAGCCGACGCTGGCCGACGCTGTGCTGGTGCAGATCATCGCAAAAGATACCCGATTGGTCGAAGCGATGGCCTACATCCTTGGCGGCGTGTTCGTTCCTCTCCCCCCAGTCGAGCTCATATCAGACGCTGCCCTGCTTGAAATGGTGGCCGATATCTCGATTGCAAATGGCGTTTTCCATGGCGAGTTAAAGGCAGCACTGGAGGACGGCAAGTTCAGCAAGACTGAGCACTTGAAGATTCACCAGCGTGGCCTGGAGTACATCAGCACCATCCTCGAAGCGGTCGGCCGTATTCAGGGGATGGTCGATGACAAGGCCTAACTCAATCCTCGCGCCCGTCATTCCGCCAGCTTTGCGCCGTGCCGGCATCCTTCGCGTGGTCGACAACGTACCTGCAGGATCATCCATCGGGAATTTTGAAGCCGAGTTTGTGCGCCTGTTCGCCAAAATTATTCAAAAAAAGCTGTTCACATCGGGAGAGCGCAATGGCCTGGGACAGAAACAACTCGCGGCAGTCGACACTGGCTCTGGCCAGCATGCGGCCGGAACCGAGCCTGCAGGATCTCGCCGCCGCCTACGAGCGATGCGTTCAGAACAAAGCTGCGATGCCATTCGACCGGGCGATGGCAGTGCCATCGATCGCATTGACCCTGAAAAACGCGGCCCGCGCCGCAATCCTTAAACGAGGAGGCCGCTGATGCTGAATAAACGTCTTATCGACTGGATCATCGCCGTCGTCGTCGTGTTCGCCTTCCTGATCTTGCTGGCCAGCATAGACCCACCGCAGTTCGACTGATCCTGGCGCCGCCGGCGCCAAACCATATCCATAAATTTATACCGACAGGAAAAATATGCTCCGCCGATACCTCACGCCTGGAGAGCAGCAATTGCTGCTGAAAACAGTCTCGGAACCAGCAAATTTGCTGGCCCGCCGCGATGCTGCCTGGATCAATGCACTGATGCTGTCCGGGTTGCGCATTGAAGAATTCAGCCGCATCACCCTGGGCTGCGCCGCAGCCGCCCTGCAAAGAAAATACCTGTTCGTGCCCAAGGAACACCGCAAGGGCCGCCAGCACGACCACAGCGTATTTCTCACCGTCCAGCTGCGCGCCGCGCTGGCCAGCCTGATCCAGATCCGTTTCGAGATCACAGGAGAGAAAGACGCCGACGTCGACGGCGCCCTGGTCGTCAGTCGCCAGCACAAGACCTGCGCCCCGATGTCCGTGCGCTCCTTCCAGCTGCGGTTCAAGCACTGGGCGGCGCTGGCAGGCCTGCCGTCCGACGCCTCACCGCATTGGCTGCGCCATACCCGTGCCATGAACATCATGCGCCAGAGCGCAGCCCAGGATCCGCGCGGCGTGGCCAAGGCAGCTCTTGGCCACCGCAACATTTCCAGCACCGGCGTTTACACCGGCGTGGTCCGCGAGGACGTCGAGCTGGCATTGAGCACCACCGATGCACCGAAGGGCCGCCGCGTCACGCTGACGGCATTACGTACCAATTTTGAAAATCGGAGTTAAACGTGAAAAATACACCATCTGTTCCAAAGTGGCCGGTCATCACCTATTCGTCACATCTCACCTCGCTGGCAAGCAGATACGCATCTGATATTGCAAATGCTGCGCAGCATGAGGCAACCATCAACCTTTTCGGCCAAGTCATGCTGCCGTACCAAGAAATCTTATCACTGAGCGTTTGCGTTCACTCCCCGAAATCGATATCTCTGCTCGCAAGCTTCTACGGCACCGGCGCTGATCAGATGATTGACGAGCAGGCCTATAAGCACCTTATCCAGAAGCTGGCTCAGGACGGATTCTGGATCGACGGGAAATCTGAATTCTCCGATGCCAGCGGTACGAAGACACAGCAAAAAATGCGTGGAAAAAACATCGTTTTTGAGCTTTTCTACGGGCTCCGCACAAAAGCGAAGGTAGGAAATTGATGGATACCATTAACCTCAATCAGCGGCGTACCGCCGACGTAGTGCTGCGTTTTAACCGGCCAGCTCAAGAGTTCCTGTACCGTGCCTACGACCATTTGGTGGCAGCACGCCATGGCATGACCCTGATGGTACCCGTCAACTCCACCGCCGGCCGGCTGGCCCCGATCTGCGACCTGTGCCCGGTTCCGTGGCTCGAAGCCACCGAGATCCTTGCTGCCGACTACGCCACGGCCACGCCGCTGTCACTGGTCACCCTGGTCACCGGCGCCGGCACCATTCATCGGACATCGCCGCATGCCCTCTTCGCCCAGGTGGTAGTGGAAACGTTCGTGGGCTCGGACACCGAGGCGGCCGTTGCGCTGACAGATACCGATTGGCGCCACGCGCGAATTCAAATGGCCCAGGGCGGCGCATCGAGCCGCGTGTTCATCGGCGCCGCAGGCGTGCGCCTAGCTTTCACACCTGACTTCCTGGAGGGCGTTTTATGATGCGCACTTCCCTCCCCCGCAACCCATCGCGTGCCTATACCCTGCTCAAGGAACTGCTGAATGGACCCGGCACGATGTACCAGCTGTGCGAACGAGCTGGCATCGATTTGGACGACACCGATGTGGCGCACCGCGTACGCAACCTATTTGAAGAGCTGCTTGGCGGCCACGCTACGGTCAACCGCATCACATACACCATCACCGAGCGCGCCCGCGCACAGTTCGCACTCGATGCCAAAGAGGCCTATGTCGGCCAGGTTGCGCAGCCTCGGCCGCTGCCGGAGCCAAGGCCGGTGACGGTCGTGCGGCGCCCTGCAGGAGCGCAAGCATGAACGCCGAGCCACTCCCCCTCCAATTGGGTATTCCGGCGGACTGGAGGCAGTTCGTCGAAGCCTGCGCCGAAATCGAAAGCTGCACGCTCAACGTAAGCGCTATCGCCCGACGCGCGAAGAAACTACTGAAGAGCATTGATGCGTCACAGCTGATCGACGCTGCGCCGACCGAGCAAGAAATTGTGAGGTCGGCATGATGTACGACCTCGCCCGAACTGAACGCCAGCACCTGGCCAACAACAAAGGTCCTGTCTATTCGCTTATACGCAAGCGCTGCGCTTGCGGAAAAGCCACCACGGCACGTCAATTGAGCCAGCATGGCCGTTGCGTCAAATGTGCCAAGGTGACGCCATGAGCCTAATACACCTGATATCACTTTCCGGAGGTAAGGACAGCACGGCCACCGCTATTCTCGCACTGGAACAGTACGGTAAGTCCGCGTGCCGTTTCGTTATGGCCGATACGGGTAACGAGCACGAGGCCACGCTGGAATATGCGCTGGACTACTTGCCGGCGGCCTTGGGCATCAAGGTCGACGTGGTGCGAGCCGACTTCGCTGACGAGTTCGCTATCAAACGCGCCAACCTGGCACGTATCGCAGCCGGAGAGCCCGAATCGGCTGTGTATGGCAAGCGCGCTTTCAAATATCACTGGACGCCCGAGGCGGCACAGCGGGCGCTTGAGCTGCTACATCCGACCGGGAACCCATACCTGGACCTCTGCATGGTGCGCGGCGGCTTCCCATCGCGCAAACGGCAGTTTTGCACGGAATACCTCAAGACCAAGCCCTTGACGGAGTTCGCTATGGAATTGATCGATCGTGAGTGCGATGCGATCTGGTCCTGGCAGGGCGTGCGGATCGATGAAAGCCAGTCGCGCCGCGAGCGGCTGCAAGGCACTGGTACGTGCGTCAAGCACTTTGAGGTGGTGGGTGGTGGCCTGTTCACTTACCGGCCAATCTTGCGTTGGAACGTCGGTGACGTGTTCGAGGCCCATCGTTTAGCCGGCATTGATCCAAATCCGCTCTACAAGCAAGGCATGTCGCGCGTCGGCTGTATGCCATGCATCAACTGCAGCAAGGCGGAGCTGCACGAGGTGTCGCGCCGGTTCCCTGAGCACATCTTTCGAATCGCAGCATGGGAAACCCTGGTATCTGAAGTATGCCGGCCGCGCTCGCCCGTGTCGTTTTTTCACATGGGCACCAAGGCGCACTCGGGCCAGGCGTCAACCATCGAGTCGGTGGTTGAGTGGTCGAAGACCAGCCGCGGCGGCAAGCAATTCTCACTGCTCACAGCGTTGGAAGAACCAACAGCGTGCAGCTCTGCTTACGGGCTATGCGAATGAAAATAAGTACCTGTACGACGCGGAATTAGGCGGACGGGTCGCCAATATCAGGGGCGCGTCATCACTCCCAGAAGAAACCAGTATCAAAGAAGAGAAATAAATGGCTGACATTGCAGAACTGAAGAATCGTATCGACTTGCACGACCTGGCCGAGCGCCTGGGCATGAAGCGCGGCAAGGGCGGCAACAACGCAAACTATCACTCGCCGTTCCATGAGGACAAATCACCGTCGATCGGCATCGATGCCGCCGGCAAGTTTTTCCGCGACTACAGCGCCGAGGGTACGCAGTTCGCAAAGGGGAGCTGCGTCGACCTGGTCATGTATGTGAAGGGCTTCGCCGAGCTGGCAGACTCCATGCGCTGGCTGCACGAGGAATATGGCATCCCGTTCGACAAGCCGGCGGCGCTGGACGAGCCCCGACCGGAGAAGTCGCGTGCTGAATACATCGCCGACAAGTGCATGGCAGAAGCGCAGCGCGCCCGGGAATACCTGACCAGCCGAGGCATCAGCGATACGGTGATCGATGCCGGCATCCGCGCCAAGACGATCGGCTTCAATAGTTACACGTCGAACAAGATCGACGAGGGCGAGGTCGGCCACGGCGGCCCGGCCGTGGCCTTCATCGTGCGCGATCGCCTCACCTCGGCCGTGCGCGGCGTCGACCTGCGCTACCTGGATCCGGCACTGAACGGCGGCGTGAAAACGCAGTCGCAAGGAGAGAAGGATGGCGTGCTGTGGTGCATGGACTGGCGCCGCCTCAAGACCGCCACCAAGGTGATCGTGGTGGAGTCGGCAATTAATGCCCTGTCCATCCTGACGGCCGACGCCTTTGCCTGCGTGCTGGTCCTCCGCGGCCTGGGTAACGTCGACCTGGTCGACTGGTCGTTCCTGCGCGGCAAGCACGTCGTGCTGTGCCTGGACAACGACATGCCGTTTCCCGATGAACATAAGCTGGCCGGCCACCGCCAAGGTCCGGAGGCGGCATGGAAACTGGTCGAGCGCCTGACGTCCCTGAATATCGGCACGATGCTGGTCGACCAGTCGAAGTGGGAAGACATCGATACGAAAACCATCAACGATTGCAACGATTACCTGCAGGCTTGGGGAGGCCCCAAACTGCGCAAGGCCGTCGACGTGTTCGAAAACTGGCTGATACCGGGCCTGCCAGGCGATTCCGGCACCAAGGGCAAGAAACGCATCTATCTGCCAGCTCATGACTTCCAGCAGTACTGGAAATTCCGCGTGCGCCCTGACTTCACCAACTACATCGGTAAGATGGAAGAACAGGACGACGGCCACGGCGAAGGCGGCAAAATCGAAATGCCGGTGTTTTCCGACCTGGCCGGCTTCCGCGTGGCTTCGCTGTCGCGCGTGTCGGTGGCCAGCGCCACGGCCACCATGACGGGCGACCCTGACAACATGCCGGCAGTGTATTTTGCGGTGACGGTCCAGACGCCGCGGCACGGCGCCGCGCTGCAGCGCAAGGTGATGATGGACGAGCAGCTGCACAACCTGGACGGCTGGAAGAAGTTCGGGCCCGTTTGGATCCCTGGCGCGTTCTCGCGCATGATCAACATCCTGGAACGCACGGCCGACCTTGGCGCCCGCCACGCTGCCAATTTCGTCGGCCTGGCCTACCGCGAGGGCCAGCTGGTCGTCAACGAAGGGGCCGACTGCTATTTCACGGAACCGGAAAAACAATGCCCGTACTGGAACATGAGTTTTCCAACCGGCACCACCAGAGATGCGCGCGCGGTCATTAGCGCCTTCCAGAGCACGTTCAAAAGCAATGCCGGCATGCTGCCCCTGGCCTGGTCGCTTGGCGGCCACCTGAAAGCGCTCCTGGGCTTCTGGCCGCACATGATGATCCAGTCGGACAAAGGTAGTGGCAAATCGACCTTCGTCAAGCGCCTTGAGCGCGCGATCGGCATGACCATGTTCTCTGGCCAGTCCTTGCAGACCGAGTTCCGCCTGCTGACATCGATCAGCCACACGTCGCATCCTGTCGGCTGGGAAGAGCTGTCGGCGCGCCGCCAAGAGGTGATCGACAAGGCCGTGGGCATGCTGCAGGAGAATTACCAGTACACGGTCACCCGCCGCGGCACCGAAATGACGGAATACCTGCTGTGTGCGCCGGTGCTGCTGGCCGGCGAGGACGTGCCGGTACGATCGCTACTGGGAAAGATCATCCGCACCGACCTCACGGGCAAGAAGGGGCCGCTGATGCCTGACGATCTGCCCCGCTTCCCCGTGCGCGGCTGGCTTGAATTCCTAACACGGCTGTCGCGCAACGATGTGCTGGCCCGGTACCGCGAGGTACGCGCGATGTGCCTACGAGCATCCAGGGCCAGCGGCGAAGACGACGGCGCGCTGCGCATGAGCGGTAACTATGCGGCCGTCTACCTTGCCTGGCTCTACTTGTGCGAGTATGCCGGCATCGATCCCGACCAGGGCGGATTCACGGCTGACTTGTTCGCCGAGATGAATGGCCATATCGGCGAAACCAGCGCCGACCGCGAGCCGTGGGTCTGGATCATGGAGATCGCCCTGTCCGAAATCGCGGCCGGCCGCTTCACTTTTCCCTACACCTGGGACGACACCGCTACGCCGGCGCTGCTGGTGCGCACCAGCCACATCATGGATCACATCTCATCAAGCAATCATCTGCGCGAGAAGTGGAACGGGCTGCCGGTCAAGAGCGACCGCGTGTTCAAAAAGCAGATGCTGAACGCAGGCGTCATCACGGGCGACTGCGAGCGGACCATCGGGTACAAGAGGGTGAGCAACCTGCAGGTGATCCCGCTGGAAAGGCTGCGCACCTTTGGCCTGCACGCCACGCCGTCGCAGGACAAGAACACGTACAGGCAGGGCGATGTCTCGTGAGTGGCTAAGCAGCGCGTGACTGCCGTGGCCCTTGCTTTCCCCAGCTTGGATTCCCCCTGCGCCGCAGGCGCACCAATTAAACAAGACAGCGCCCGAGCACCTTACCCCTTCGCTTCCCCCCCCCCTTCCCCCCGGCAAAGAAGCCCGGCCCGGGGGAACGGCCAAACGATGAGGAAGCGGGGGCTTCATAGGCAAAATCTATAAAGGTCAGTGCAGGCAGCGCAATAAACCTGTGGATCGCAGTGGATAAGTAGCTAAGTCATTGATTTTAGAGGAACCACCTTCCACAAGTTGCTATCGAATATCCAGAAAACATGTGCATTAATCCAGATTATTGACTTTTGATAGAAATCTCTCCTTCTACTTATATATCTCTCTCTAAATAATTGATTAGAAAGAAGAAAGAGAAGGGACGGCGCAAGAAGACGGCACTTGGCAGCGTCCACAGGTTGCACACGAAATTCCAGAAAAAAATGATGTGCACAAAAAACAGTCCATGAGTTTATTGCTGGAAAGCAGCATAAATTATGGAAATTGATGGACAATAAAATTATTAAAATCAATGACTTAGACGGTATTTACAACCATCCACAGTTCCACAGATTGTTTTGTGCATACCCACCTAGCCACACGGAAATACAATGCAAATAGAGCAAGAGTTATCAAAAATTACCAGTGAAGTTCATCCGTTGATCCTCAAGTTCGTGGCCTGGAAAGTCCACAATGCGGGGCGCTCGAAAAGGACAGCCGAGGCGTACACGGCCGCGCTAACGCGATTTTCCGGCTTCCTGGGCGGCCGCGATCTCTTACTGGCGACAGTCGACGACACGAATCTTTTCGGAGGCTTGTGGCTGCACAAGCAGGGGGTCAACAACGTCAGCCGCAAGCCCTACATTGCTGCTGTGCGCGAATTCTACAAATGGCTGCGAGCAACGAAACAGATCAGCACCGATCCAGCTGCCGGCATGGTGTACCCACAAACCGGCCGCAAGCTGCCGGCGATGATGACGCTGGCCAGCGCCGAGGCGATCATGTGGGCGCCAGACTTCAGCACCTTCAAAGGAGTGCGCGACTCGGCAATCCTGTCCCTGCTTCTTGGCTGCGGCTTGCGCCGTGATGGCGTGGCCGCGCTGAATACGTCGAGCCTGGTGCAGCAGGAGCACAAGGGCGATACGCGCTTTATTCTCCACGTCATAGAAAAGGGCAACAAGGAGCGCACCATGCCCGTGCCGCGCGAGGTCGACATGGTGCTGCGGCTCTACCTGGAACACGAATATCTTGCCACCGTGGACCGCACGCTGCCAGACGGTGACCAGGTGCTGTTCATCAGCACCAACAACATGATGGTGCCGGCGCATGAGTACACCGGTGAACGCCGCCGCCTGGCACCAAAGGCCATTTGGGAGATCGTGCGCAAGCATGGCAAGTCGGCCGGCGTTCCTGCCAAGCAGCTGCATCCGCATGCGCTGCGCCACTTGTACGGTACCGAGCTGCTGGAGTCCGATGTCGACCTACTGGTGCGGCAGGAGCTAATGGGGCATGCAGATCCAAAGTCCACATCGATCTACACCCACCTAGCAATGAGAAAGAAGATGGCCGAAAACGACCGTGGCAACCCGCTGGCAAAGATCAGGACTCCAGTTGGTGACCTGATTTCCAAGCTGAAGAAACCCAGATAACCCGAATCCTATTTTTTTTCGACACGTGCGGCAGACGGACCTCGACAAACGGACGCCGGATACAACGCAAGGAAGAGACGGCATGCAGACAGGGGGCTTTTAAACCACCACTAGGCCACATGCGGCTTCCAGCGGCGCGAGGGAGCGGATCCCGAATGTTGTACAACTGCAACAAATATCGACCTAAAACACATATGAGCCATACAACAGTTTCCCCCTCCCTCCCCCCTCCTGACCTTCGTGCTCTGTCAGAAAGCGAAGGTCAGATACCAGCGCAAGGGGTACCAGAGGCCACCATAGACAGCGAAATGCGAAGCTCAAGGGGTGATATTGCAACGATGGTGCAGATGGCCCTCCCAGGTTTCATCCCTGCCCCCCTGGGGGTGGGGGGTCGGCGTCGATCCGACCGCACCCCAGCTGTAAGGGGACGGTACCTAGATGTATGCAATGTTTTTGAAATTGACGTAGGGGTAAAAAAATCCGCCTGCGCCGATCCGCGCCTGGCCGAGCTGGCGCAGATGGGCCTGGCGGATTACTGGCTGCAGGTTGCCGACTACTTGGGGTTCGATGCATTCCTGGGCATGTGGCGGATCCTTGACGCGAACCGAAACAGCATACCGGCATCCAACAGAAGCGGCGGCAACAGCATGGCGCCAACGCTGCGCACATATTCGAACTACCTGCGATTTCAAAAAAATCGCTTTGTCGAGACGCTTGCTGCGCAGGGAGTCGAGCCGAAGGAAATTCAAAAACGGGTTGCCAGTCAGCTATGTGAAACGATCTCGCTAGTTCACATCCGGCGCCTCACACAAAAGGCTAAGATCACGCGATGACCCAAAAGACCGCCATCATTTATCTGCGCGTCAGCTCGGTCCAGCAGGCACGTAAAGAACTTCCAGTGGAAAGCCAGCTGCAGCATGCCCAAGGCAAGGCGAAGGCATTGGGCGCCGTTGTGGTAGCCATATTCACCGATGCTGGGCTGTCTGGCCGCTCGGACAAGCGGGCCGACTTCCAGGAGGCGATCGCTTATTGCGAAAAACATAGGCCGGACTACTTCATCGCCTGGGATACCGCCCGTTTTGCCCGCAATCGGATCGATGCGGCGCTGTACAAACGCGAACTGCGCAAGCATGGCACGGACGTGGTGTATGCATCCATGTCGATCGATAGCAAGACGGACGAGGGATGGTTCGTCGAGGCACTGCTTGAGGTCATGGACGAGAGCACCAGCAGGCGCATCAGCAAGGATACAAAGCGCTCCATGATTCAGAACGCGGAGCAGGGTTACTTCAACGGCGGCCGGGTGCCGTTTGGGTACCAGACGCAAGCGGAAGGCCAGCGCAAGCGCATTGTCGTCCTGGAAGTCGAGGCAGCGGTGGTGCGCGAAATGTTCGCCATGTGCGCTACCGGCATGGGAGCACTGGCAATTGCAGTTACCTTGAACAACAGCGGGCAGTCTCACCGTGGCCAGCGCTGGGTCAAGTCATCGGTGATCAGCATGCTCAAGAACGAGATTTATGCCGGCTACACGATTTTTGGCCGCAGGAAGCGTAACGAAAGAAGCCTGGAGCCTGAGAGTAATTGGATCAAGACAAAAAGCCATCCACCGATCATCGAAGAGGATATTTTCATGAGAATTCAGCAACAGATCAGCTCCCGCGCGCCGGTGCTGGGCGCCGGTAGCCCAAAAAGCAGCCATCTTTTCACCGGACTGCTGAAATGCGGTGAGTGCGGCGCAGCGATGCACATCGAAAGCGCCACGGGGCGCAGCAAGCAGTATTTCTATTACCGCTGCGGTGAGGCCAAGCGCGGCAGCAGCTGCGCTGGCCGGAGGCTGAGCGCGCCAGAGGTTGACGGCTTCCTGGCTGAAACGATCCTGAACAAGATCCTGACGCCTACTCGAGTCTCAGCCATCATTTCCGAAATTGAAAAGGCAACTGGAGATTGGTGGAAGGACCGCGAAGCAAAGCGCGAGGCCATCGTGGCCCAAATTCGTGATGCGGAAAAGCGACGTCGCAACCTTTTCAGCATTTTGGAGCTGCATGGTCAGGATGCGCCCAACTTGGCGGATATCACTGTGCGCCTCCGGGAAATCAAGGCCCAGGTAGAAGCGCTCGAGCAGAGCATCGTTGCCCTGGAAGCGCAAACCGACCCGGAACTAGATATCAATCAGGCCGATATCGCCCAGGCCACAGAAGCAATTCGCGGCATGGTGCTTGACGCAGACGACCCGGTGACGGTTCGTACGTTTTTTGGGACTTTTGTGGAGAAAATTACGATAGAGGCAGAGCGGGTCACAATAGAATATGACCCTGCCAAGATTATGAACCACGGCATTTCTGTGGTTCATAATAAGAGTGTCTGGCTCCCCGACCTGGACTCGAACCAGGGACCTGCGGATTAACAGTCCGTCGCTCTACCAACTGAGCTATCAGGGAAAAGAGGCCGCATTCTATAGGGTAAATTTTACGATGTCCAGATTTCCCCCAGAAAAATGTGTATTTTCCCGGCGCTACCCTGCCTGGCAGCGGTCAACCGGGATGCTCTTGCGGATAGTAGTCAAAGACCAGCACGCGACCCAGCCATGGCTTGAGCTGCTCGACAAAGGCCAGGTGGGCCGCATGGCTCAGATACACGTCGCGCGCGCCGGCGTCATCGAAGGTCAGGGTAAAGCAATCGGTAAAGCCATCGTCGAGGCCTTCCGGGCTGACGTTCGGCCCCCATTCAAATTGCCGCACGCCGGGAATGCGGTGTTTCAGCTGGGAAAACTCGTAGACGAGCTCGGCGTGCTTGGCAGACGTGATGCCATCGAGGAAGTCGCACAGGACGATATGGCGCAAGGCGGAGGGACAAGTCATGGGAAGGCGCTCCTGAAGTGATGCATTCAGGATAGCGCAAAACGCGATAACGCACCGGCCGGCCCTGCGGGCTGCGGCAGAAAACAAAAAAGGCCATGTTTTTCAACATGGCCTTCCGAATTCTGGCTCCCCGACCTGGACTCGAACCAGGGACCTGCGGATTAACAGTCCGTCGCTCTACCAACTGAGCTATCAGGGAAAAGAGGCCGTATTATATAGGCCAAACTTGGCGCTGTCCAGATTTCCATAGGGAAAATCTTATCTTGCCCTGGCGCCCATGCCGGCGGCGCAATAACAAAAAAGGCCACGTTTTCAACGTGGCCTTTCGAATTCTGGCTCCCCGACCTGGACTCGAACCAGGGACCTGCGGATTAACAGTCCGTCGCTCTACCAACTGAGCTATCAGGGAAAAGAGACAATATTATATGTCGCTTGTTCCATATTTGCAAGACTGATACTGCATCTACACAAACACGGCCATCGCCGACTTTCTACTGCCATCAGCGCCGCACTTGCATGCAGCGCCGAAGAAGCAAGATCTTAAAGCACTTTGGCGATCGCGTCAATAACGATGTCGATATTGCGCGAATTCAATGCTGCCACGCAAATACGGCCCGTGTCGACGGCGTAGATCGACTGCTCGCGCAGCGATGCCACCTGCTCCTTGGTGAGGCCCGAGTACGAGAACATGCCGATTTGCTGGCGCACGAATTCGAAGTCATGGGCTGGCGCCTTGGCTTTCAGCTTTTCCACGAAGGCATTGCGCATTTCGCGGATGCGCACGCGCATGCCGGCCAGTTCCTCTTCCCACAGCTGGCGCAGTTCCGGCGTGGCCAGGACGGTGGCGACCACCTTGCCGCCGTGTACTGGCGGGTTCGAGTAGTTGGTGCGCACGACGCGCTTCAGCTGCGACAGCAGGCGGGCCGCTTCGTCGGCGCTGGCGGCGACGACGCTCAGGGCGCCCACGCGCTCGCCGTACAGCGAGAACGATTTCGAGAACGAGTTCGATACCAGCAGCGGGCCGCCCGCGTCGGCGAAGCGGCGCACCACGGCGCCATCTTCGGCGATGCCGTTGGCGAAGCCTTGATACGCCATGTCCAGGAACGGCACCAGGCCGCGCGAGGTCACCACGCTGATGATCTGATCCCACTGGGCCACGCTCAGGTCGGCGCCGGTCGGGTTGTGGCAGCAGGCGTGCAGCACGACGATGGAGCCGGCTGGCATGGCGTTCAGGCTGGCCAGCATGCCGTCGAAGTTCACGCCATGGGTGGCGGCATCGTAATAGGTGTAGTTATTCACGACGAAACCGGCGTTTTCAAACAGCGCGCGGTGGTTTTCCCAGCTTGGGTCGCTGATGTAGACCTGGGCACCCGGCGCGAAGCGCTGCAGGAAGTCGGCACCGATCTTCAATGCGCCCGTGCCGCCGATGGCTTGCACGGTCACGGCGCGGCGCTCTTGAATTACGGCGCTATCGGCGCCAAATACGAGTTCTTGCACCGCCTTGTCGTAGGCAGCGAGGCCTTCGATCGGCAGATAGGTGCGTGGCGCCGCCTGTTCGATCAGGATGGCTTCTGCCTTGCGTACGCAAGCTAACAGAGGCACCTTGCCGTTGTCGTCATAATAGACGCCAACGCCCAGATTGATTTTGGCGGGATTCTGGTCCGCGTTAAATGCTTCGGTGATGCCCAGGATCGGGTCGCGTGGGGCCATCTCGATGGCGCTAAACAGACTGGCAGAAACAGTTGGGTTCGTCATGATAAGATTGGATTCGATTGGAAGCAGGTTCACAGCGGAGTTGTAGACAGCGCCCCAAAATACAACGCCAGGGCCGCCAGCAGAGCACTATTCTAACAAAGGTCTGATTCACATGCCCGAATTATCTACCGCCAGCGAGGCGGAAAGCGCAATTATCTCTTTCCCGGACTCCCCCTTCAAGCTGCACCAGCCCTTCCCTCCGGCCGGTGACCAGCCCACGGCAATCGACCAGCTGTCAGAGGGGATTGCCGACGGACTGGCCTTCCAGACCCTGCTGGGCGTGACCGGTTCGGGCAAGACCTACACCATGGCCAACGTCATCGCGCGCATGGGCCGGCCAGCCATCGTCTTCGCGCCGAACAAGACCCTGGCGGCGCAGCTGTACAGCGAGTTCCGCGACTTTTTCCCGCAGAACGCGGTCGAGTACTTCGTCAGCTACTACGACTACTACCAGCCGGAAGCCTACGTGCCGCAGCGCGACCTGTTCATCGAAAAGGACTCGTCGATCAACGAACATATCGAGCAGATGCGCCTGTCGTGCACCAAGTCGCTGATGGAGCGGCGCGACGTCATCATCGTCGCCACCGTCTCGGCCATCTACGGTATCGGCAATCCGAACGAGTACCACCAGATGATCCTGACCTTGCGCGTCAAGGACAGGGTCGCGCAGCGCGACGTCATCGCGCGCCTGATCCAGATGCAGTACACGCGCAATGAGGTCGACTTCGGCCGCGGCACCTTCCGCGTGCGCGGCGATACCATCGACATCTTCCCCGCCGAGCATGCGGAGCTGGCCGTGCGCCTGGAAATGTTCGACGACGAGATCGAATCGATCCAGCTGTTCGACCCGCTGACGGGCAGAGTGCGCCAGAAAATCCCCCGCTTCACCGTGTACCCGGGCTCGCACTACGTGACGCCCCGCTCCACCGTGCTGCGCGCCGTCGAGACCATCAAGGACGAGCTGCGCGAGCGCCTCGAGTTCTTCCGCAAGGAGAATAAACTGATCGAAGAGCAGCGGCTGGAGCAGCGCACGCGCTTCGACCTGGAAATGATGGCGGAAATCGGTTTCACCAAGGGCATCGAAAACTACTCGCGCCACCTGTCCGGCGCGCTGCCGGGCGAGCCGCCGCCGACCCTGGTCGACTACCTGCCGCCCGACGCCCTGATGTTCCTTGACGAGTCGCACGTGCTGACGGGCCAGCTGAGCGCCATGTACAACGGCGACCGTTCGCGCAAGACGAATCTGGTCGACTACGGCTTCCGCCTGCCGTCGGCACTCGACAACCGGCCCTTGAAATTCGAGGAATTCGAACAGAAGATGCGCCAGACCGTGTTCGTCTCGGCCACGCCGGCCGAATACGAAAAGAGCCATTCCGACCAGGTGGTCGAGCAGGTCGTGCGCCCGACCGGCCTGGTCGACCCGCAGATCATCGTGCGCCCCGCCAGCAGCCAGGTGGACGACCTGATGTCGGAAATCGTCGAGCGCATCAAGAAGGACGAGCGCGTGCTGGTGACGACCCTGACCAAGCGCATGTCGGAGCAGTTGACGGAATACCTGGGCGACCATGGCATCAAGGTGCGCTACCTGCACAGCGATATCGAGACGGTGGAGCGCGTGGAAATCCTGCGCGACCTGCGCCTGGGCACCTTCGACGTGCTGGTGGGGATCAACCTGCTGCGCGAGGGCCTGGACTTGCCGGAAGTGTCGCTGGTCGCCATCCTCGACGCGGACAAGGAAGGCTTCTTGCGCTCCGAGCGCAGCCTGATCCAGACCATCGGCCGCGCCGCGCGCAACCTGAACGGCACGGCGATCCTGTACGGCGACCGCATCACGGACTCCATGCGCCGCGCCATCGACGAGACGGAACGCCGCCGCGCCAAGCAGATCGCCTTCAATACGGCCAACAACATCATCCCGATCGGCGTCAAGAAATCGATCCGCGAAATGATCGACGGCGTCTACAGCCCGCAGGAAGCGCGCGAAACCCTGCAAGTGGCGCAGGAAGCGGCCAAGTTCGAAGCCATGAGCGAGAAACAGGTCAGCAAGGAAATCAAGCGCCTGGAAAAACTGATGGTCGACCACGCCAAGAACCTGGAGTTCGAAAAGGCGGCGCAAGTGCGCGACCAGCTGCACGTCCTCAAGCAGCAGCTGTTCGGCGCGCCCGGCACCGACAATGTGGCGTCGATCCTGGGCAAATAAACGGCTATCCGTGCCTTGCCTGGCCTACGGCTGCGGCTCCGGCTCCGGCAGCGAATAGTCGATGTCGTAGAAATGCTGGCCATTGACGATGCGGATGGCCAGCGTGCCGCTGATGCCCGTCAGCTGCCCCGTGCCGGAATGCGGCACGATCACGATGGACAGCTGCTGCTTGCCATCGGCCATCGTGCCCGCATGCTGCGCCACGAAGCTGCCTTCCCTGCCCTGCAGGACGCCCGTGATGGCTTCCATGGCGACATAAGCGGCCGCGCCCCTGGTGTCGGTGACGGCATTGAGCATCTCGCCCGTGGCAGTGGCGACCAGGTCGCCGGCATAGACTTTGTCGAGCAGTACCTTGCCCAAGGTCGTGCGCCCGGAGCGCTGCGGCGCCGCGGATGGCGTCATGGTGATGCTAAAACTTCCTGTGGCGTGCACATGCATGCGATGATCCCCTTCTGCAAACGAGGCGGCGCCGGCTGGCGCCACCGATAGACAACATGCGGCCAGCACCAGGCCCGGCAAGCTGTGTGATTTCATGATTCCCTTTCAATCGATGCGAGAGAAGCAGATTAAGGCAGCGCAGGAGACAAATATTGGATAAAACCGACAGCACGCGCAATGTGCTCGCCGCGCGCGGCCAGGCGCCGAAAGGCATCGTCGACCCGCAGGCAGCGGCGCGCCGCATACGGCTGGCGACCTATCCGCCGGCTGGCGCGCTGGCGCCGTTCGTCGAGTACTTCTGGGTCGTGGAATGGGACAGGCGGGGCTGCGCGCCACAGACGCAGCGCGTGCTGCCCTACCCGAACGCCCACCTGGTTTTCGAGCTTGGGCGCACCGCCATCCATGGCGTGGTGCGCGGCGCCTTTGACAGGCCCTTGATTGGTGCAGGCAAGGTGCTGGGCGTGCGTTTTGCGCCGGGCGGCCTGCGCCCGTTCATCACTCAGCCCTTATCGTCGTTCACCGATACGACCATCGCCGCCGATGCCCTGCTGGACATGCCGGCTGCGCAAGCCGAGGCGCTGGTACTGCAGCAAGCCGGCGATACGGCCATGGTGGCGCAGGCACAGGCGCTGCTGCAGGCAAGGCTGCCGCAAGTCGATGACGCCGCCCTGCTGGCCGCCAGGCTGACTGCCGCGGCGGCGGCCCGCAACGGCCCGGCGAGCGTGGCGCAGTTGTGCGAAAAGATGGCCATCGGCGAACGCCGGCTGCAGCGCCTGTTCGCCAACTACGTGGGCCTGCCGCCGAAATGGGTGATCCAGCGCTACCGCCTGCAGGAAGCGATCTGGCGCCTGGCGCAGCCCCATGCGCCCGACCTGGCCAGCCTGGCGCATGAACTGGGCTTTTTTGACCAGGCCCATTTCAGCCGCAGTTTTGCGGAACTGGTGGGCAGTACGCCGCTCGACTATCGCCGCTCGCAGCTGGCGACAGTCGCCTAGCCAGCCGCTTTCATGTCGGCGACATACGCACGGATGATGGCGGCGAAATCCGCATCGGCCGTCAAACCCAGCGCTTCGGCCCGTGCCGTATCCCAGGCGCCGGGCCAGCTCTTGACGATGCGCTCGACGGCGGGATCGGGCGCATAGCTGATGCGGGCCGCCACTTCGCTGCCGGCCACGGCTTCGAGTGCGGCGATCATTTCGCCCACGCTCACGCTCAAGCCCGGCAAGTTCACCGTGCGGCTGGCGCCAAACGCCTCGCCCGCCAATTCATGGCCGGCGATCAGGGAAGCGATGGCGCCGCGCGGCGACAGCAGCCACAGACGCAGGTCGGTGGACACGGGGCAGACGGCCGCCTCGCCATTCAAGGGTTCGCGGATGATGCCGCTGGCGAACGACGACGCCGCCTTGTTCGGTTTGCCCGGGCGCACGCTGATGGTGGGCAAGCGCAGCACGCGGCCATCGACAAAGCCGCGGCGGCTGTAATCGTTGAGCAGCAGTTCGCCGATGGCCTTTTGCGCGCCGTATGACGACTGCGGGTTCAACGCCGTCGTATCCTGCACCACGTCCGGCAGCTTGCCGCCATACACGGCCACGGAACTGGTAAACACCACTTTCGGCTTGTGTCCCAGTTCGCGGCAGATATCGAGCAGCAAACGCGACGCATCGAGGTTGATGCGCATGCCCAGCTCGAAATCGGCTTCCGCCTGGCCGCTGACGATGGCGGCCAGGTGAAAGATCGAGCTTGTCTGCGCATCGATGGTGGCGCGCATCAGGGCACCGTCGGCGATGTCGCCCGTGACCACTGTTACGCGCGCATCGTTGAAGTCATGCGCAGCCACCACGTCGACCAATACCAGCTCGCTGATCGTTTGCAACTGGCCCTGGCTGTCCGTCAGCTGGCCTTGCGCCAGCAACTGGCGCGCCAGGCGCTGCCCCAGGAAACCGGCGCCGCCGGTAATGAGTACTTTCATCTTCATGCTCCTTGTTTGTTGTTGTAAGCGGCGAGCCAGCCCAGGCCATCTTCGGTGCGCCCGCGCGGACGGTATTCGCAGCCGATCCAGCCCTCGTAGCCCAGGTCATCCAGCAGCGTGAATAAATACGGGTAATTGACTTCGCCATCGTCAGGTTCATTGCGGGCCGGGACGCTGGCGATCTGCACATGGCCGATGCCATCGAAGTTGTTCCTGAACGTCATGGCGATATCGCCCTCGACGATCTGCGTGTGATAAAAATCCATCTGCACCTTGACGTTGGACGCGCCCGACTCCAGGCGCAGCGCATGGCCCTGCGCCTGCGTGACGAGGAAGTAGCCGGGCATGTCGCGTCCGTTGATCGGTTCGATCAAGAGCTCGATGCCATGCTCGCCCACGGCCCTGGCCGCGTACTGCAGATTGGCCAGGTAGGTGGCGCGGTGCAGGGCAAGGTCGGCGCCTACGGGCAGCAAGCCCGCCATCATGTGCACGCGCGGGGTGCCCAGCGCCAGCGCGTATTCGATGGCGCGCGCCACGCCAGCGCGGAATTCCGCTTCGCGGCCCGGCAGCGAAGCGATGCCCCGCTCACCTGCCGCCCAGTCGCCCGGCGGCAGGTTGAACAGCACGTTCTGCAAGCCGTGCTCGCGCAGCCATCCCGCGACTTCCTGCGGCGCGTAATCGTAAGGGAACAGAAATTCGACGCCCTGGAAACCCGCTTGCGCGGCGGCGGCAAAGCGCTGCGGGAAGAGCACTTCATTGAACATCATGGTCAGGTTGGCGGCAAAGCGGGGCATGCGGTATCTCCTTGGGAATCTTATAGTTCGAGTTTGAACGTGTGCTTCAGGTCGGCGATCTGCGCCGCGTCGAGCGGGCGCGTGGGCACGTCGCGCAGCAGCAGGAACAGCTTGGCCGTCTCTTCCAGTTCCTCGGCCGCATACACGGCCGCTTCCAGGCTCGTGCCAGAGACGACGGGACCGTGATTGGCCAGCAGCACGGCCGAATGCTTGCGCGCCATGGCGCCAATCGCGCCCGCCAGCGCCGGGTCGCCCGGCCGGTGATACGGCACCAGGGGCAAGCGCCCCACCTTCATCACGAAATATGGCGTCAGGGGTGGAATGCAGTCGTCATGGTTCAAGCCGCACATGCACGACACGGCCGCCGAATGCGTCGAGTGCAAATGCACGATGGCGCCGGCACCGCCCCGCTCCGCATACATGGCGCGGTGCAGGAACGCCTCTTTTGACGGCGGCGCGCCGCTGATCAGGTTGCCGTCCCAGTCCAGCTTTGACAATTGCGCCGGATCGAGCCGCCCCAGGCTGGCATTCGTTGGCGTGAGCAGCCAGCCGTCGGACAGGCGCACGCTCAGGTTGCCGCTGCTGCCGGCCGTCAAGCCCCGCTCGAACAGCGACTTGCCAAAGTCGACGATCAGCTCGCGCTGGCGCGATTCCGTGGTGCTCATGCCAGCACCTGCCAGGCCTTGCTGAAGAAATCCACCGTGCCGAAATTGCCGGACTTGAGGGCCAGCGCCAACGGCGCCGCGCCATCTTCGCCCAGCGCCGGCAAGGCTTGCGTCCACGGCACGCCAGGATCGATCTCGGGCCCGATGCGCAAACCCGCCACGCCCAGCGCTTTTACTACCGCGCCCGACGTTTCGCCGCCAGCGACGATCAGCTGGCCCACGCCGAGGCGCACCAGCCCCTGCGCGATGGCGGCCAGGGTTTCCTCGACCAGGGCGCCGGCCCGCTCCACGCCCAGTTGCGCCTGCACGGCGCGCACGGCGTCCGGCGTGGCCGTGGCGTAGATCAGCACCGGGCCTTGCGCCAGGTGCGCGCCGGCCCAGGCCAGGGCTTGCTCCACGACGGCGTCGACCACCTCGCCACCGGCCGCCAGCTGCAAAGGGTCGACATGGAACGATGGCGCCAGTTCGCGCAAGTGCGCCACCTGCTGCTGCGTGGCCACGGAGCAGCTGCCCGAGATCACGGCACGCAAGCCCGTCGGTGGCGGCAAACGTCCCGCCTGGCCCGCAGGCGATGGCGCCAGCTGGCCCCGCTGGCGGAAATTCTGTGGCAGTCCCAGCGCGATGCCGGAGCCGCCCGTGATCAGTTTCAAGTCCGCGCAGGCGGCGCCGATGGCTTCCAGGTCGCGGTTCGAGACGGCATCGACGACGGCGAAATGGCAGCCCTGGCCACGCAAGTCCGTAAAACGCTGGGCGATGGCGGCGGCGCCCTTCTCCACCACGGAGAAATCGGCCAGGCCTACCTTGGCTTGCACCTGCTGCTGCAGCACGCGTACCAGGTTCGAATCCGTCATCGGCGTCAAGGGATGGTCGCGCATGCCAGATTCGGCCAGCGGCACGTCGCCGACGAACAGGTTGCCCTTGTAGATGGTGCGGCCGTTGGCGGGGAACGCCGGGCAGGCAATCGTAAAATCCGTGTCGAGCGCCCGCATCAGCGCCTCGGCCACGGGGCCGATATTGCCGCGCGGCGTGGAGTCGAACGTGGAGCAGTACTTGAAATAGAACTGCCTGCATCCGGCCTGCTGCAGCCAGGCCAGCGCGGCCAGCGATTCAGCCACCGCCTCCTCGGGCGCATTCGTGCGCGACTTGAGGGCGATGACGACGGCGTCGACATCGGCTGGCGGCGGACCTTGCGGCACGCCGATCAGCTGCACCGTGCGCATGCCAGCCTTGACCAGCATGCCGGCCAGGTCGGTGCCACCCGTGAAATCGTCGGCGATACATCCCAGTAGTACGGTCATGATTGTTCCTTTTTATTCAGTTACGCTTTCGCCGGCAGATCGATGCCCGGGAAAGTCTTGATGACGGCCGAGTCGTCCTCGCCGCCAAAGCCTGCCGCCGACGCCTGCATGAACATCTGGTGCGCCGTGGCCGACAGGGGCAGCGGGAACACGCTTTTTTTTGCGTAATCGAGCACGATGCCCAAATCCTTGACGAAGATATTCACGGCCGACAGCGGCGCGTAATCGCCTTTCAAAATATGCGGCACCCGGTTCTGGAACATCCAGGAACTGCCGGCACTGTTCGATATGACTTCGTACAGGGCGTCCGGGTCGCAGCCGGCGCGCAGGCCCAGCGCCATCGCTTCGGCCGCGGCGGCAATATGCACGCCGGCCAGCAACTGGTTGATCATCTTGACTTTCGAACCCTGCCCCGGCTGTTCGCCCAGACGGTACAGCTTTGCACAGATGGCGTCGAAAATCCCGCCGCAAGCGTCGAACGCATCGGGCGCGCCGGCCGCCATCACCGACATCTCGCCGGCAGCCGCCTTGGCCGCGCCGCCGGAAATGGGCGCGTCGATGAAGCGCAGCCCCATGGCCGCCAAGCGCGCGCCCAGCGCCTCGGCAAACTCGGGCGCCACGGTGGCGCAGGCGATCACCACGCTGCCCGGCGCCAGGCTGGCCGCCGCGCCGTGTTCGCCAAACAGCACGGCCTCCGTCTGCTGGGCATTGACGACAACGATCAGCAAGGCTTGCACCTGCGCCGCCAGCGCGGCGGGAGACGGCGCCGCATGGGCGCCCTGGCCGGCCAGCGTTTGCACGGTTTCCGGACGCACGTCGCAGGCATGCACGTCGAAGCCCGCGCGCAGCAACGATTGCGCGATGCCCATGCCCATGGCGCCCAGGCCGATCACGCCCACTTTTTCGATTGTTGCAGTCATTGTTTGCTCCACTTATTTGTTTACCAGCTTGGCCGGCACGCGCATGATGATGATGGCGCCAATCACCAGGATGCCGGCCAGCAGGTAGATGGCGATGTCGGTCGACTGCGTCAGGTCCTTGATGGAACCGATCATGTACGGCGCCGCGAAGCCGGCCAGGTTGCCCACCGAGTTGATGGCGGCGATGCCGGCGGCGGCCGAGACGCCACCGAGGAAAGCCGTCGGCAGGCTCCAGAACATGGGCGAGGCGGCGAGGATGCCGCCGGCGGCGATCGTCAGGAAGAAAATGGCCCAGCCCGTGTTGTGGGCGCCGGCCAGCGCGCTGCAGACGATGGCGGCGGCGCCCACCACGAGCGGGATGGCCATGTGCCAGCGGCGTTCGCGGTATTTGTCCGAACTGCGGCCCAGCAGTATCATCGACGCCACGGCTACCGAGTACGGGATCGCCGTAAAGAGACCGATATTGAGCACGCCCGTCACGCCGGCCGCCTTGATCAGGCTGGGCAGCCAGAAGGTCAGCGAATACTGGCCCATCACGCAGCAGAAATAGATCAGGGCCATGACCCAGATGCGCGGGTCGGCAAACATGGCGCGGATCGACGGGTGCGAGACCTTGCCCTGCGCTTCCGTGGCGATGCGCTGTTCGAGGATGACTTTTTCATCTTCCGTCAGCCACTTCGCGGCGCGGATGCTGTTATCGAGGTACAGCAGCACGGCCACGCCCATCAGCGCGGCGGGAATCGCTTCGAGCACGAACATCCACTGCCAGCCCGCATAACCGTGCCAGCCGGCGAAGGTTTCCATGATCCAGCCCGACAGGGGGCCGCCGATCAGGCCCGCGACGGGAATGGCGGCCATGAAGGTGCACACCATGCGCGCGCGGCGCTCGGACGGATACCAGTAGGTCAGATACAGGATGATGCCGGGGAAAAAGCCCGCTTCGGCGATGCCGAGCAGGAAGCGCATGACGTAGAACTGGGTTGGCGTGGTGACGAACATGAAGGCGCCCGAGATGATGGCCCAGGTGATCATGATGCGGGCGATCCACACGCGCGCGCCGATCTTGTGCAGCATCACATTGCTGGGCACCTCGAACAGGAAGTAGCCAAGGAAGAACACGCCCGCACCCAGGCCATACACGGTTTCGGAAAACTGCAGGTCGGCCAGCATTTGCAGCTTGGCGAAGCCCACGTTCACACGGTCGAGGTAAGCGACGATGTAGCACAGCATGAGGAAGGGAATGATGCGCCAGGTCACCTTGCGGTAGACGGCGTCATCGATGGTTTTCTGGCTTGCGGCCGCGCCGGCCGGCTGGCCCGGCATTGTCTGTGACACTTCCATGCTTGTCTCCTGATCACTGGGGGATCGACCGTGCCGGGTTTTTATGGTCCACCGGTGGTGGCTGGCAACTTGTCTAAAATTTGTATGGATGTATATTATGTGTGTGTTTTATGTGTGTCAAGCTGTATATTCCATATAATGGCAAGCAGGCAATCCCCATTTGAAAACCGTTAGCGCAAGGATGCACCCGATGGACCGCACGTTCAGCTTCACCCTTCCCGCGCCGGAGCCCGCCGCGGGCAGCTTCACCACCGGCACCCTGGGTGCGCGCGTGGCGGCACGGCTGCGCCAGCAGCTCCACCACGATGGCCTGGCCGGCGGCACGCGTTTGCCGTCGGAGCAAGCCATGGCCAGCCACTTTGGCGTCAGCCGCACGGTGCTGCGCGAAGCCATCGCCCTGCTGCAGGCGGACGGCATCCTCGTCACGCGCAAGGGCAGCGGCACGTTCGTGTGCGCGCAGGATGGCGCGAAGGCCGGGGAGCGGGGTGACGCGCTGACGGAGCAATCGGTGCAATCGCTACTGAACCTGATCGAAGTGCGCCAGGGACTGGAAGCGGAAATCGCCGCGCTGGCAGCCGTGCGGCGCACGCCGGGCCAACTGGCCGACATCGAACACGCGCTGCGGCGCATCGAGGAAGCCGTGGCGGCCGGCGTCGATGGCGTGGAAGAAGACGTACGCCTGCACCTGTGCATCGCCGAGGCGACGGGCAACCCTTACTGGCCGAAGTTTGTTGCCATGTTCGCCGACCCGATCCGCTCGGCCGTCAAGGTGACGCGCGCGAATGAAGCGCGGCGCACGGACTTTTCCATCGAAGTGCGGCGCGAACATGAAAAGATCGTGCAGGCGATTGCCGACGGCGACCCGCAGCGGGCGCGCCAGGCGGCCATGGAACACATGCAGCATGCGGCCGAACGCGTGCGCCTGGCCGACCGCGAATTCTGGCGCGGCGACGGCGGCGCGCTGGCCCGCACCCTGGGACGCGATCCCATCATGCAGAAATAAATCCTGGCTCAGGGATAGCTGGGCCGGCGCATGTGGAACAGGCTGTCCGGTCCGATCTCGAAATAATCGGCCGGACCGCCGCCGCGCAATATCGGCGCCGCTGCCGCCGTGTCGTACACGCCATCGGTCAGCAGGTGGCGCGCGATATGTACGCCCACCACTTCCCCCAGCACCAGCCAGCTGCCGACACCAGCGCCATTGACGCCCTGCAGCTCGATGATCTGCGTGCGCCGGCATTCGAAGGAGACGGGGCTTTCGGCCACGCGCGGCACATTCACGATGCGCGAGGCGGCCGGCGTCAGGCCGGCCAGCGCGAATTCATCGACCTCGGGCGGCGCCGGCGCGCAGCTGGCATTCATCGCCTCGGCCAGCGGCCGGGTTGCCAGGTTCCACACGAATTCGCCCGTCTGCTCGATATTGCGCAAGGTATCCTTGCGGCCGATGCTGGAAAAACCGATCAGCGGCGGGTGGTAATTGAAGGCGTTGAAAAAGCTGTACGGCGCCAGGTTGAGCACGCCCTCGCCGCTGCGCGAAGCGATCCAGCCGATGGGCCGCGGCCCCACGATGGCGTTGAAGGGATCATGCGGCAGGCCGTGGCCCTGTGCAGGTTCATAAAAGTGAATGTTGTCGGCCACGCGCGTTCCTGAAGTCCAAGTCAAAGGCGCCCGGGATGGAACGCCTGGAGCGACAGCTTACTGGATTTGCCGCTACCGTGTTGCCAGCCCGCCGGCGCCAGGCGCGCTCGCGTACAGACAACCAAGGCACAATTGTATGGCGCGCCGCACCACGCCTCGCTTATGATGGCACAACTCAACCATTATCATTCCGCTACCGCCCATGCATACACTCACGCTGCACCAGAAAGTGTTCTTGCTCCTCCTGAGCATCGTCACCATCGGCTTCGGCTGGATACTGGCGCCGTATGCGGGCGCCATCTTCTGGGGCGTCGTCCTGGCGATCCTGTTCGCGCCCGTGTACCGCTGGCTGCTGCTGAAAACGAAGGGCCGCGCAGGCCTGGCGTCGCTGCTGACCTTGCTGCTGATCATCGTCATCGTGATCCTGCCGCTGTCGCTCATTTCCGTGTCGCTGGTGAATCAGGCGGCCAGCGTCGTGGAAATGGTACGTTCGGGTGAAATCACGGTCGCCATGTTCTTCAATAAAATCATGGCCGTGCTGCCGCAATGGCTGATCAATTTGCTCGACCGCTTCAACCTGACCAGCCTGACCAGCCTGCAGGACAAGCTGGCCGAGGGCGCCACGCAGGTGAGCCAGGTGGTGGCCGTGAAAGCCATCAATGTGGGCCTGTACACCTTTGAATTCCTCACCAGCCTGTGCATCATGCTGTACCTGCTGTTTTTCCTCATGCGCGATGGCTCCTCCCTGTCAGCCCGTATCAAGGGCGCCGTGCCGCTGAGCCGAAAATACAAGCAGCGCCTGTTCACCAATTTCACCACGGTGATCCGCGCCACGGTGAAAGGCAACATCCTCGTGGCGATCGCCCAGGGCGCCCTCGGCGGCCTGGCGTTCTGGTTCCTGGACGTGCCCGCGCCCCTGCTGTGGGCCGTGCTGATGGCCTTCCTGTCGCTGCTGCCGGCCGTCGGCGCCGCCCTCGTCTGGGCGCCCGTGGCCGTCTACTTCCTGGCCACGGGCGCCATCTGGCAAGGCGCAGGCCTGGCCGCTTTCGGCGTCTTCGTCATCGGCCTGGTCGACAACGTGCTGCGCCCCATCCTGGTCGGCAAGGACACCAAGATGCCCGACTACGTGGTGCTGCTGTCGACCGTGGGCGGCATGGCCCTGTTTGGCCTGAACGGCTTCGTCATCGGCCCCGTGGTGGCGGCCCTGTTCATCGCCTCGTGGGATCTGTTCGTCTCGGCCAGCGAATTCCAGGCCGAGGATTGAGGCGTGGCAATCGGGAGCGTCAGCGTCCCATCCTGCAAAAATAATGGCGATGAAATCCGGCTTGCTGGCGGCGCCACTTGCGCTTCCAGAAACAGGCCGGAACAGCCTGGCAGCAGAGTGTCCGCATGCGCTGGCCAGCCTCGGCAACTATCCACATGAGACCGGATTTCATATCGACTATCATGTTGCAATAGTGCGCAATTAGCAACAAATGTGAAAATATAGCTTTTGACGCAGTGGGCGCCGCGGCGTAGTGTCGGTCCTCCCGACAACCACGTAATGAGGAGCCTCCCATGGCAAATCCACTGTGCTTAATGATGCCGGCGCTACCCGGCACCAATCCGACCGCCATCGCCGCAACATTGGTGGAATTCCAGGCGAAGATCAATGCCGCCCTCACCGAGATCGGTACCGTACACTTTGCCCGCTTCACCCTGCTGGACCGCTCCCAGCCCAATCTGCTGCCCAACATTCAATCAGCAGGCACTTCCGATAGTCTGATCATCGGCGTGATCACCGAGTATGACGGCAACTTCAACGACTACATCGAAGATTTCGTGGGCAAACTGGGCGAGGTGTTCGACGCGCTGCTGCAATTTGTCGTGGGCGGCAAGGCGCTGATTCCTGTTGCCAACCATGTGGCCGCATTTGAAGCCTTCATCACGGCCAACGACGCCGCGCAGCACGTGCCCAATAACGGCCTGTACAGCGCCTATCCGCAGACCGTCCAGAAAATCATCGCCGCATTCCGAACCTGAGCCGAAAGCCACGCCGGGGCTGCGCAAGCGGCCCCACCACCCTGCCAGCCACCACCCCAGCCCCCGGAGACAGCATGGCCGATTCCACCATCGATTACGACGACGTGCAAGGCACGATCCTGCGCGGCTACCGCGTCAACCTGGCGCGCCATTTCATCTTCAGCATCACGGATGCGGCGCAGGCACGGCGCACCATCGCGGCCCTGCTCGACGGCAGCGACGGCTTGCCGTCCATTACCACCGCGCGGCACATCCACCCCAAGCCGCCCTGCTTCCTGAATCTCAGCTTTACCGCTCCAGGCCTGTCGGCGCTGGGCGTTGCCGCGACCGACCTGACCACCTTTGACCAGGCATTTCAACGGGGCGCGGCCGATCCGGCCAGCGTCACTGCCGTGGGCGACGTAGGCGACAGCGCCCCCGAACACTGGCTCGGCAACCTGGGGCCGGCTACCCAGCATGGCCAGGTGCATGCGCTGCTGAGCCTGTGGGTCAGCGAATCGACGGAAGTGCTAAAGGCGACCTCGGCCACACTACGCCGCGCCTTTGCCGCGGGCTGGCGCGAACTGTATGCGCACGACGGCGTGGCCCTGCCAGACAACCGCGTGCATTTCGGCTACCGCGACAGCATCGCCCAGCCCGACGTCGATGGCGCCCCGCAGCGCAAGCGCGAACACGACCCTGACCCGCTCAACAGCGTGAAGACGGGGGAATTCCTGCTCGGCTATCCGAATGAAAACGGCGGCACCTACCAGGTGCAGCCGCCGCAGCTATCCACCAATGGCAGTTATGCCGCCTTCCGCATCCTGGAACAGGACGTGCCCCTGTTCGACAGCATCCTGAGCCAGGGCGCGGCCAGTTCCGGACTCACGACCGAAATGGTGGCCGCCAAGATGTGCGGGCGCTGGCGCAACGGCAATCCGCTCGCGCTCAGGCCGGACGAGGCCGGGCCCGTGCTGCCGGACGCCAGCCTGAACCGCTTTCACTATGTCGATGGGCAGCCGGAACTCGATGACACGCTGGGCCTGAAATGCCCGATAGGCGCGCACATCCGGCGCAACAATCCGCGCGACGAAGCCGTCGTGGGCGCCTCCGCCCGCCACCACCGCATCGTGCGGCGCGCCATGCCCTACGGCAGCGAATATGATCCGGCAGCGCCCATCGCAGAGCAGCGCGGCCTGGTCGGCTATTTCATCAATGCCAGCCTGCGCAATCAGTTCGAATTCCTGATGAAGCAATGGAACAATGACGACGCCTTCGTCAAATCGGCCGTCGGCCCGGCCGGTCCCGAGGCGGGCGATGCCACGTTCAACATCAGCGGCCAGGACGTGTTCCTGGGCATCAACGACCCGGCCGTCAGTTCCTTCACCTTGCCCGGCGTGGGCGCGAAGGGAAGCGGCAATACCGAACTGCAGCATTTCTCGCGCAGCGTCATCACGCGTGGCGGCGTGTATTGCTTCTTCCCCAGCATCACGGGATTGCGCTACCTGGCGAACCTCCGCTAGGCGGGCGCGCCACGGGGGCAAGCGGGAACGGCGCGGACCGCTTGCATTGACCCTGTCATTGCACTATCGTTGGCACACGCGCGTGTTGCCAACCTTTCACAATGACAGGAGTTCCCACCGTGTCGCTGATACTCTACGGCCATCCCTTTTCCTCGTACACGCAGAAGGTGCTCATCGCGCTGTACGAGAACGCCATCCCGTTCTCCTTCCGCTGCCTGGCGCCGGACATGTCGCAGCACCTGCAGCAATGGCTGGAACGCTGGCCGCTGCGCAAGTTTCCGCTGCTGGTGGACGGCGAGCGCAACGTCGCCGAGACCAGCATCATCATCGAATACCTGCAACTGGCCCATCCCGGTCCGCTGCGCCTGCTGCCAGACGATCCGATGCAGGCGCTGGACGTGCGTTTTCTCGACCGCTATTTCGACCTGCATGTCATGACACCCGTGCAGCATGCGGTGGGCGCCGCCCTGACCGGCGACCCGGTGAAGACAAGGGAAGGCCGTGAGTTTGCCGGCGAAAAGCTGGACCTCGCCTACGCCTGGCTGGAAGAGCACCTGGCCGGCAGGACGTGGGCAGCCGGCGACCACTTCAGCCTGGCCGACTGCGCCGCCGCCCCCGCGCTGTTCTATGCGGACTGGACCCAGCCGATTCCCGCGACGCTGCCCCTGCTGCGCGCCTACCGCGCGCGCCTGCTGGCCCGCCCATCGTTCGCCCGCGCGGTGGAAGAGGCACGTCCGTACCGCCACCTCTTCCCCCTGGGCGCACCGCAGCGCGACTGACCTTGTTCAGTAAACCTGTTCAGCCAAACACGGGGCGGAAAAAACTGCGCTCGTAGCTGACGATGCAGCGCGTCTCTTCCGCATAGCGGAAGGCGGCCTGGCATTCGGCGTCCTGCATCGAGTCGATGCGGTACTGCTCGTACAAAGCCAGGCTGGGAAACGAGAACATGGCCAGCGCCACGTTGCTGGCACCTTCCGATGGCAGGAAATAGCCGTGGTGCTGGCCGCCGAAGCGTTCGACCAGCGGTATCCACAGCTTGCCGTAGGCTTCAAATTCCCGCAATTTATACGGGTCGATGATGTAACGCAGGTAACAGGTAATCATGCGCTTTCCTTGTGAAGATTCAGATCCATCAGCATGCCGGACTCCCAGGAGCCGATGGCGGCCAATGGCGTGCCAGGCAAGAAGTCCAGCGCGCAGGGATAGGCAACGGCGTGTTCGGCAAGCACGCCGAGTCCCGGCCAGGCGTAGAACAGCAGCTTGCCCTTGCCGATGCGCCCCAGCGCGCTGCCGTCGGGCAGCCAGCGCAAGGCGTCGCCCGTACCGCCGCCCGCCTCCACGGGCACCGTGGCCAGCCGGCGGCCATCATCCAGCGCATGCACGGACAGAGACTCTTGGCCGTCAGCGTAATGCAGAACTGCCAGATGCTCGCCATCGGGCGACGGCGCGCATGACGCCAGCTTCGGCAGCGACAGCACCACGCGGCCGGCGCCCGCCTGCAGCGGCCAGTCCCACACGCTGCAATAGTCGGGCGGCTGCACTTGTCCCTCTTCCACCGATTTGACACCATGCAGGAGCAGCAAACGCCGTCCGCCATCGATAGCCCACGTGCCGCGCAGCATCTCGCCCGGGTGCGCCTGCGTGAAGAGCGCCTCGCCCGTTTGCGCATCGCGCACCCGCAGGCGGCCATCCCAGCCGCCGTCGGCAAGATACTGCCCGCAAGGCGACCACGCGGGACCGCAGCCTTCGCCATCCTTCTTGTTCTGGAAATTGAACAGCAATTGTCCCGCATCGGCATCCACCACGGCCAGCTGGCCCGTCGTGCTCTTGATGGCGAGCCGGCTGCCGTCGGGCGAGAAGGCCATGCCCGACATGTGCGCGATGAATTTGCCGCGCCACAGTTTGGTCCGTGCCGCCACGTCCCACAGCACCAGGTCGCGCCCCAGCACGGCCAGGCGCGTGCCATCGGGTGAAAACTGCACGCCGTAGCTGCAGCCCAGCTTCAAGGGCTTGCGCGCCGCCGTCACGGGCGTGCCAGGCGGTACACGACGCAATCGAGGTCATAATGGCGCCCCATGCCCACGTATTGCATGCCCAGGCGCGTCATGACCTTGATCGAGGCGGCATTGTCCGGGTGAGCCACGGCCACCACTGCGGGCGCGCCGACGACATCGAACGCGTGCGCGACGATGGCGGCAGCCGCCTCGCTGGCATAGCCCTGGCCCCAACCTGTACGCGCCAGGCGCCAGCCGATTTCATGCGGTTTAGTCTTGTCGCCATCGAGATGCTGCAGGCAAGCCATGCCCACCATCTCGCCATCATCGAGGCGTATCAGCGCCCACCACGAATAGCCCCACTCGGCCCAGCGGCCCGTGATGCGCGTGACGGCCGCGCGCGTATTTTCTTCCGTCTCGGACTGGCCCGCATTCAGATAGGTCATCACCTCGGGATCCGTGTTGAGGGTGCGCATGCGCTCGTAGTGCTGCTCCGTGATCGGTTCCAGGCGCAGACGCGCCGTCGTCAGTATGGTCATGGCATTTCCTTGGACGAAAAAAAAGACGATACACGATCGTCTTTTTTTTGCAAGCGCACACGCGATTACTTGCCTGCTTCGCCCTTCTTGATCCACGCCGCCAGCTGGTGCGGACGCAGGCCGTCGTAGTCTTCGAACGGCTGGTGGATCCACGGATTGTGCGGCAGTTCGTCCAGGAAGTAGTCGGGACGCACGACGGAGCAGCCTTTCAGCCAGATCACGGCCGATTTGACTTCGGTCACGTCAGGGAAGTTTTCCTTCAGGTGACGCGTGACCTTGTCCAGGGTGACGCCGGAATCGGCCAGGTCGTCGACCAGCAGGATGCGGCCAGCCAGCGGGCCCTTGGTCATGGTCATGTACTTGGCGATATCGAGGTCGCCGCGCACCGTGCCCGCGTCTTCGCGGTAGGAGCTGGTCGACAGGATGGCCAACGGCAAATCAAAAATGCGCGAGAAGACGTCGCCAGGACGCACGCCGCCGCGCGCCAGGCACAATACCTGGTCGAATTTCCAGCCCGATTCGTAGACCTTGAGCGCCAGGCGCTCGATCAGGCGGTGGTATTCTTCCCAGTTGACCCAGAGATGTTGATCGTTCGATTGTGGGGTAGTCATGATAGTGGAATCTTATTATTAGCGTGATTAAAAAAATCCGCCTTGCGGCGGATTGTGTCCAGCAGCTTACTCGAATGGGTGGCGCAGCACGATCGTTTCTTCACGATCCGGACCGGTCGAAACCATGTCCACCGGCACGCCGACCAGTTCTTCGATGCGCTTGATGTAAGCGCGTGCCGTTGCCGGCAGGGCCGCCAGCGATTTCGCGCCGACCGTGCTTTCCGTCCAGCCTGGCATCTCTTCGTACACAGGTACGCAACGGGCGGCTTCTTCGGCGCCCGATGGGAAGATGTCCGTGGCCACGCCGTCGATGGTGTAGCCGGTGCACAGTTTCAGCGTTTCGATACCGTCGAGTACGTCCAGCTTGGTCAGGCACATGCCCGTCACGCCGTTGATCTGCACGGAGCGGCGCAGCAAGGCGGCGTCGAACCAGCCGCAGCGGCGGGCACGGCCCGTCACGGTGCCGAATTCATGGCCGACTTGCGCCAGGTGGTGGCCGACGCCCGCATCCGTTGGCAGTTCCGACGGGAACGGGCCGGAGCCGACGCGCGTCGTGTACGCCTTGGTGATGCCCAGGATGTAGTGCAGCATGCCAGGACCGACGCCCGAACCGGCGGCGGCATTGCCAGCCACGCAGTTCGACGAGGTGACGAACGGATAGGTGCCGTGGTCGACGTCGAGCAGGGAACCCTGTGCGCCTTCGAACAGCAGGTTCGCGCCGGCCTTGTGCGCCTTGTACAGCGCGCTCGACACGTCGGTGACCATCGGGCGCAGGCGCGGCACATAGGCCAGCGCGTCGTCGAGGGTCTTCTGGTAATCGATGCGCGGAGCTTTCAGGTAGTGCTCCAGCACGAAGTTGTGGTAATCGAGGTTTTCCGCCAGTTTTTCAGCGAAACGGCTCTCGTTCAGCAGGTCGGCGACGCGGATGGCGCGGCGCGCCACCTTGTCTTCGTAGGCCGGGCCGATGCCCTTGCCGGTGGTGCCGATCTTGGCCGCGCCGCGCGCAGCTTCACGGGCCAGGTCGAGTGCCGAGTGGTAAGGCAGGATCACCGGTGCGGCGTCCGACACTTTCAGGCGCGAGGCGACTTCGACGCCGACGGCTTCCAGCTTGTCGATTTCGCGCAGCACGTCCGGCACGGAAACGACCACGCCGTTACCGATGTAGCAGGCGACGCCTGGACGCATGATGCCCGACGGGATCAGCTGCAGCGCGGTTTTCACGCCACCGATGACCAGCGTGTGGCCTGCATTGTGGCCGCCCTGGAAGCGCACCACACCCTGGGCGTGATCGGTCAACCAATCGACGATCTTGCCTTTACCTTCATCGCCCCATTGGGTGCCGATGACAACAACGTTCTTTGCCATAATTTTCTTTGACATCACTCAACCTAAGTTTTTAAGAATCCAGCTACTACCATTATCGGCAAGTACCAGCACGCGATCGCACTCGAACTCGTCTTGTTCATTACTGTGACCCGGCATACTCTGGATCACGACCTCGCCCGCCTTGCGCAACTCGGCGATTTTTTCCTTCAATTCTGGCGCGCTGCCCCACGGCGCGCGGATCGAATGCTTCCGTTCCGCGGTCGGCAACAGGCGCGCCAGTTCGCGCAAATCGAGCGAGAAGCCGGTCGCGGGACGAGCCCGGCCGAACGCTTCGCCGACGTGGTCATAACGGCCGCCGCGCGCAACCGCGTTCGGCAAGCCAGGTACATACAGCGCAAACATCGCGCCACTTTCATATTGGTAGCCGCGCAGGTCGGCCAGGTCGATTGCCACTTCGGCGCGGCCCAGCGCGGATCCTGCCAGCGCGGCCAGTTCGGCCAGCGCCTTGAGCACGCCCGGCAGCGGCGGCAGCACTTCGCGCGCACGCGCCAGCACGTCGATGTCGCCATACAGGTTCGGCAAGGCCAGCAGCGCATCGCGCGTCACGGCGTCATAGCCGGCCGTGAGGGCGCGCAGGCCCGGCGCATCTTTCGCGCGCAGCAGGGTGTACAGCGCAGCTTCGTCGCGCTCGGCATTGGCGTCTTGCGCAATGATAGCGCGCAACAGGCCGACGTGCGACAAATCCAGGCGTACCGCGTCGAATCCGGCCAGTGCCAGCGAAGCGAGCGCCAGTTCCTGGATCTCGGCATCCGCTTCCAGGCCGGCGTGGCCATAGATTTCGGCGCCGATCTGCAGCGGCTCGCGGGTGGCGTGCAGCCCCGACGGACGGGTATGCAGCACGCTGCCGGCGTAGCACAGGCGGGTGACGGTGGCACGGTTGAGCAGGTGCGCGTCGATGCGCGCCACTTGCGTCGTCATGTCGGCGCGCAGGCCGAGCATGCGGCCCGACAGCTGGTCGACCAGTTTGAACGTGCGCAGGTCGGTATCCTTGCCAGCGCCAGTCATCAGCGATTCCAGATACTCGAGCAGCGGCGGCATCACCAGTTCATATCCGTACAGACGGAAATTATCCAGCATGAGGCGGCGCAGCTCTTCGATCTTGCGCGCTTCCGACGGCAGAACATCGGCAATATTTTCGGGCAAAAGCCAATTCGGCATGAGGGAGCGAGATACGGAAGAAAGTTGAAAAAATGCATCATGCGAGGCAGCGGCAGGCGCGCCAGGCAAGAGGCCGAACCTGATATTTTACGCGAAAACACGGGCCTTTAGGGATAAGTTGTCCGAAACGCTGCCGCACAGCCCTAAAAACACCGCATTTTACGCCTTCCCGCAACAACATGGCGGACACAAAAAAACGGGGCCGGCATTGATGCCGGCCCCGCTGCTGCCGCACCCGTCCTTGCGGCCGGGCGCAGTGTGGATGCTGCCTTACTTCTTGGCCGAACCGGCTGCGCCGCCGCCCTTGAAGTACTTGAAGAATTCCGAACTCGGATCGACCACCATCACGTCGCCCTTGTCCTTGAACGTGGCGCGGTAGGCTTCCAGGCTACGGTAAAACTTGTAGAACTCCGGATTCCTGCCAAACGCTTCCGCATAGATCTGCGATGCCTTGGCATCGCCCTCGCCGCGGATCTTCTCGGCTTCGCGATACGCTTCGGCCAGGATCACCGTGCGCTGCTTGTCGGCGTCGGCGCGGATTTTCTCGGAGTCGGCCGAACCGGTCGAACGCAGCTCATTGGCCACGCGCACGCGCTCGGACTTCATGCGCTCGTACACGGAGTTGTTGATCTGCTCGACGTAGTCGACGCGTTTCAGGCGCACGTCGACGATTTCCACGCCGATGGCCTTGGCTTCCGCCGAGACCTTCGCCAGGATCGCTTCCATCACCTTGCCACGCTGGCCCGAGATCACTTCGCGCACGGTGCGCTTGGTGATTTCATCGTTCAGCGCTGCTTTGACGATTTGCGACATGCGGTTGCGGGCCGGCTTTTCATCGCCGCCAAAGCTGCGGAAATACAGGCGCGGGTCGGCGATGCGCCACTTCACGTACGCGTCGACGAGGATGTTCTTCTTTTCGGCCGTGATGAAGCGTTCCGGTTCCGGCGTATCCAGGGTCAGGATGCGCTTGTCCAGGTACAGCACGTTCTGGAACGGCGGCGGCAGCTTGAAATACAGGCCCGGCGTGCTGATGACTTCCTTGACCTCACCGAGGGCGAAGACGACCGCATACTTACGCTGGTCGACCACGAACACGGTCGAGGACAAGAGCATGATCGCGATAAAGCCCGCGATCAGGGCGGCTACGATACGGTTCATTAGCGGCTCTCCCGTTCACGCGAAGAGCGGCTGTCGCGGCGCGTATTGACTTCTACTGTCGGCATGGCTTCCTGTGGCAAAACGGTGTTGGCTGCGGGTGTCGCGGCAGCACGGGCGGCGGCAGCAGCGGCATCGGTGGCAGCCGTCTGGGCGATCAGCTTGTCGAGCGGCAGGTACAGCAGATTGCTGCCCGTCTTCGCGTCAACCATGACCTTGCTGGCACTGCTGAACACTTGCTGCATCGTTTCGAGGTACATGCGGTCGCGCGTGACAACCGGCGCCTTCTGGTACTCGACCAGCACCTGCTTGAAGCGCGAAGCATTACCAGCGGCGTTCTCGGTCACCATCGCGCTGTACGCGGCCGCTTCCTCCATCAGGCGGAATGCGGCGCCACGGGCTTTTGGAATGACGTCGTTGGCGTAAGCCTGGCCTTCATTCTTCTGGCGCTCGCGGTCCTGGCCTGCCTTGACGGCATCGTCGAAGGCGGCTTGCACCTGCTCCGGCGGCTGCACGGCCTGCATCGTCACGTTGGTGATGACGGCGCCGACCTTGTAGCGGTCGAGAATCTGCTGCATCAGCTGCTGCGTATCGTACGCCACCTTTTCGCGGCCCTCGTACAGCACGAAGTCCATCTTGCTGCGGCCGACGACTTCGCGGATCGCCGTTTCGGCGACTTGGCGCAGGGTGTCTTCCTGGTCGCGCGTGTTGAACAGCCACGCCACGGGATCCTTCAGGGTGTATTGCACCGCGAACTGGATGTCGATGATGTTTTCATCGTCCGTCAGCATCAGCGACTCGCTGGCCTGCTTGTTGCGCAGCGACTGGCGGTAACCCACTTCCACCGTGCGCACCTGCGACACGTTGACGGTTTCGTCGGTCTGGAACGGGTACGGCCAGCGCCAGTTGAAACCGGCCGGCGTGGTGTGGCTGTACTTGCCGAACGTGAGCACGACGCCGTTCTGGCCCTCTTGCACGATGAAGGCGCCGCTGGCGAGCCAGATGAAGACGGCGATCACGCCGACCACACCGGCGGTGATGCCGGCGCCCTTCATGTCGGGACGCGGACCACCGCCGCCACCGTTGTTATTGCCGCCGTTGTCGGGACGGTTCTTCTGTCCGAAAAAGGCGTTCAGGCGCTGATTGAAATCGCGCCACAACTGATCGAGGTCCGGCGGACCTTCGCCGGGCTTTTTGCCTTCTTGGGCTTTCTTGCCGTCGTCCTTGCGATTGCCCCAGCGGGGATCGTTCAGGGACAACTTCAAGCCTGTTTTTTTGAGTAGGGAGACAAGCATAACTATCGTGTTCCGACTTGGGAGTGGGTGGAAATCCTATCGTCCTCGCCAGGCTCTTCGTCCTGGTCCGGGGCGGCGCCATCGTGCTGGTCGTACTGACCGTCAAACTGATCTTCCTGCGGTGCTTCATCGTTCTGGTACAGGTGGGCCGAACCGGGCGCCTTCCTGGCCATCTCGACTATCGCATCGCGCAGCAGGTCGAGCCCGCTGCCCTTCTGCGCACTGACGAACACGCGACTGATCGTAGCATATTCGTCGCGCTCCACCGAAGGCTCCAGCCCGGCCGCATCGATCTTGTTCCACACGAGGATTTGCGGAATATGATCGGCGCCGATCTCTTTCAAGACCAGGTTGACCTGCTCGATCTGCTCCATGCGCACCGGCGACGCGGCGTCGACGACATGCAGCAGCAAATCGGCATGGATGGTTTCTTCGAGCGTGGCGCGGAATGCCGCCACCAACTGGTGCGGCAGTTCGCGCACGAAGCCGACCGTGTCGGAGATCACCACGTTACCCACTTCCTGGCCCAGGTAAACCCGGCGCGAGGTGGTGTCGAGGGTGGCGAACAACTGGTCGGCGACATACACGCCGGCCTTGGTCACGGCATTGAACAGGGTCGACTTGCCGGCATTGGTATAGCCGACCAGGGACACCGAGAATGTGTGATTGCGGCCGCGCGCGCGGCGCTGCGTTTCGCGCTGCTTGTGCAGCTTTTCCAGACGGGCGCGCAAGGCCTTGACGCGGTCGCCGATCAGCCGGCGGTCGGTCTCGAGCTGCGTCTCGCCGGGACCGCGCAAGCCGATACCGCCCTTTTGCCGCTCAAGGTGGGTCCAGCCGCGGATCAGGCGCGTGGCCAGATGCTGCAGCTGGGCCAGCTCGACTTGCAGCTTGCCCTCGTGGCTCTTGGCGCGTTGCGCGAAGATGTCGAGGATCAGGCTGGTACGGTCGAGCACGCGCACATTCAGGCGCTTTTCCAGATTGCGCTGCTGGGCAGGTGAGAGGGCATGGTTGAAAATGACGATTTCCAGGCCATCGTTGACGACGACGTCGCCAATTTCATCGGCCTTGCCGCTGCCGACGAAATACGCGGAATCGGGACTGGATCGCTTGGCCGTGATGGTGGAAATCGGGTCCGCGCCAGCCGAACGCGACAACAGCATGAGTTCCTCCATGCTGGCGGCGAAGTCGCTGTGACCGAAGTCAACCCCGACTAGTGCCGCGCGCATGATGGCATCTGATGAGTTGCGGCGGACGCCGACGCCGATGCAAACGCATCAGCGCCGCTGGCGCGGACGGGGGCGATAGAGGGTGAAAGGCGCTGGGCCGTCAAGCTCAACGCTTTACTCCGCTTCAGATTCAATATTGAGATTGACGGCACGGGCCGGCACCACTGTCGAGATGGCATGCTTGTACACCATCTGTGTCACCGTATTGCGCAGCAATACGACATATTGATCGAACGATTCGATATGGCCCTGCAATTTAATGCCATTGACCAGGTAAATCGAGACAGGAACATGCTCTTTGCGTAATGCATTGAGGAATGGGTCTTGTAACAGTTGCCCTTTGTTGCTCATAACAGCTCCGTTGTTTATGTTGTTGTGTAAGAATTGGAGGCGACTCGCTTGATTTCAAGTGCTCTCACACCTTTCAAAGAAAGAAAGATGCGTCATAGCTACTGTAACCTGTTTTCGCGATCGCTGTCGCGCATGGCGCATTAACACTTTATTATTCTCGTGCAAAAGCCATTGAATTGGCTGTCGGCGCCGCATTATCTCTGCGGCGCCTTAATATGCACTTAATTCAGCATTTAAATCATTACTTGCTTGGCGTGCGTGCAAACGGGTTTTTACCCGTGCGCAGTTCGATGCGCAGCGGCGTGCCGACCAACGCAAACGTATCGCGGAAATGTTTTTCCAGATAGCGTTTGTAAGGATCACCAACGGCGTCGAGCGCATTGCCGTGAATAACGATCACAGGCGGGTTCATGCCGCCCTGGTGAGCGTAGCGCAACTTCGGACGAATCGATCCCTTGCGGCGCGGCTCCTGCTTCTCCACGGCCTCGATCAGGGCGCGCGTCAGCTTCGGTGTCGACAGGTCGCACATGGCGGCCGCATACGCGGCGTTGAGCGACTTCATCAGCGGACCGATATTGGTGCCCTTCAGCGCCGAAATGAAATGCATCTGCGCGAACGACAGGAAATCGAGCTTGCGGTCGATATCGATCTTGATTTCATCGCGCTCGTGCGATTGCAAGCCATCCCATTTATTCACGGCCACCACCAGCGCGCGGCCCGATTCCAGGATAAAGCCGGCGATATGCGCGTCCTGTTCCGAGATATCCTGCTGCGCGTCGAGCATCAGCACGACCACGTTGGCTTCGGAAATCGACTGCAGCGTTTTCACCACCGAGAATTTCTCGATCGCTTCAAACACCTTGCCGCGGCGGCGGATACCCGCCGTGTCGATCAAGGTGTATTGCTGGCCATCGCGCTCGAACGGGATTTCGATCGAATCGCGCGTCGTGCCCGGCATGTCGAAGGCGATCACGCGCTCTTCGCCCAGCAGCGTGTTAATCAGCGTCGACTTGCCCACGTTCGGACGGCCGACGAGGGCGATCTTGATGCCGCGGTCGGTCTTTTCCAGCTCTTCAGGCTCATCCGGACGCTGAGCGAACGCCAGGTCCAGCATCACTTCGACGAGGTCGTTGACGCCGTCGCCGTGCGCCGACGAGATCGCATACGGATCGCCCATGCCCAATTCATAGAATTCGGACACGACGGCCGTGTAGCGCATGCCTTCGCTTTTGTTAACCACCAGCAAGACCGGGCGGCCGCTCTTGCGCAGGAAGTCAACGATGGTCTTGTCATGCGGGGTCAGGCCCTGACGGCCGTCCACGATGAACACCACCACGTCGGCCTCGGCCACGGCCTGCTTGGTCTGCAGTGCCATCTGGTGCATGATGCCTTCCTTGGCGACGGGTTCGAAACCACCCGTATCGATGACCAGGAAGGGACGTTCGCCGACACGGCCTTCGCCATAGTGACGATCGCGCGTCAACCCAGGCAAATCCGCCACCAGCGCATCGCGCGAGCGGGTCAGACGATTGAATAAAGTCGATTTCCCAACATTGGGTCGACCTACTAGTGCAATTACCGGCTTCATTGTATTACTCGACCGCGAGAGCGGTCACTGTCCCTGATTGGGTTTGAAAAATCAAATTCGAACCGGCAACAACGGGAGCCGAAACAATCGGGCTACCGTCGGTGCTGACACGACCTATTAATGCGCCATCTTCCCGTGACAGGAAGTGGATGTAACCTTGATAGTCACCGACGGCAACGCTGCGGCCGTAGGAGGCCGGCGTCGACAGGCGGCGGCGCGCCAGCGCCTCATTCTTCCAGGCGCTCTGGCCGCCTTCGCGGCTGAACGCCACGACGGCGCCCTGGGCGTCGGCAACAAACACGAAACGCTGGTCGACGGCCACGCCCACATCGGACGAGATCGGCTTGGTCCAGCGCGGCACGCCCGTGGCGGCATCGAAGCAGCCCGCCTTGCCCTGGTACGTGACGGCGCACACTTCGCCTTCGAATACCACCGGTGCGCCGGCGATATCGGAAACGCGTTCCAGTTCGGTGGCGCCGCGCGGTTCGCTGACGACGACCTCCCAGCGTACCACACCGGTGGCCGCCGTCAGAGCCAGCAGCTTGCCGCCCGGCTGGGCCACGTAGATGTTCGCGCCGCCCAGCACCATGCCCGGCGCATTGCGCAAGGTCAAGGCCGGCGTGGCGCGCTGCACCGTCCACTTGCGTTCGCCCGTCTTGGCGTCGAAGCCGACGATGCGGTTGTCCACGCTGCGCACCACCACCACGCCCTGCCCTACGACGGGCGCCGTCAAGACTTCGCTGGACGCCTGCGCCTTCCACAGCTGCTTGCCGTCGGCATCGAACGCCAGCACGGCGCCCTTGGCGGCGCCCACGGCCACCAGCGTGCCATCGCTGCCGGCGCTGGACGTGATGTCGCTGCCGGCCTTGACGCGCCACGTCTCACGGCCGCTGGCCGCGTCCAGGCGCGCCAGCGCGCCATCGGCGCTGACCACGTACAGGCTGTTGCCGGCCAGCGCAGGCGTGAAGGCGTACACGCCGGCCTTGCCGATCGAATACTTCCAGGCGTCGCGCACGGCGATGCTCGATTTTAACTCGACCAGCTTGGCCGGTTCGACTTTCGGATCTTTCGAGGCGAACGGGTTCCAGGACGAGCAACCGGCCATCAGGGCCAACAGACTTGCAGCTACCAGCTTTTCAGTGACACGCATAAGTGTTATCCAACCTTTTTCTTGTACTTGTAAGGGCAAGACCGGCGGTGCAAAGCGCCACGCGGCCACGCCGTCAGTGTTCCTGTCAGGCGGCAGCCTTGTCAGCCTTGGCCTTGTCTTCCGGTACCGTACCGCCGATCGCTTCCAGTTTGACCTGGATCAATTGACGGCCTGGATTGTTCTTGTCCGTCGCGGCCAGTGCGGCCAGGTAAGCCGTGCGTGCCTCGGCCAGCTTGTTTTGCGCCACCAGGACGTCGCCCTTGCGGTCGGCCACGGCGCCGGCAAATTGCGCCACGGAAGCCGTCGCCAGCACTTTCAGCGCTTCATCGTAGGCTTTTTCATCCAGCAGGACGCCGGCCAGGCGCAGCTTGGCGATGGCCTTGTACTCTTCGGTGCCGTGCTCGGCAACCCATTGCAGCTGGGTCTTGGCCGCTTTCAGGTCATTCGCGTCAAACGCCACCTTGGCCGCGGCCAGGGCGCTCATCTGCGCATACGCCGTGCCGCTGAAACGCGATTGCATGTCGCCAGCCGCGCGCATCACCTTGGCGGTGTCCTTGGCGGCGATGGCGTTTTGCAGTTCGTCGTACAGCTGGCCCGCTTGCGCAGCCTGCGTGCGCTGGTAGTACTGCCAGCCAGCCCAGCCGCTGTAGCCTGCCAGCGCCACGATCAGGACCCAGGAGGTCAGATTGCCATTGCGCTGCCACCAGGCCTTGAGGGTTGCCAGTTGTTCTTGTTCTTCGTGATCGTATGCCATGGGTCGTCAGTTTTAATGAGTAGTTGATCGAGGGTAGTACGGTCTTGCTGCAAATCAATGGTGGTGATGCACGTGGCCGCCAGGGCCGTGGTCATGGCCGCAATCGTGGTCGCCGATGATCTGGTCCACCACGTAATCGACGACATCGTCGAACGGCACCGTGTTCTGCTGCGCGCCGGCATCGGCTTCGCGCATGGCTTTCACCGTAGCGACGTTATTGGCGATTTCATCGTCGCCCATGATCACGGCAAACGCCGCGCCGCTGGCGTCGGCCTTTTTCATTTGCGTCTTGAAGCTGCCGCCGCCGTTGCTCGCTGCGCAATGTAGCACAACGTCCAGGCCCGCATCGCGAATCCGCTCGGCCAGCACGAAAGCTTGCAAGCCTGCCTGCTCGCCCTGGTGCACCAGGTAGACGTCGCACTGGGCCGGCTGCTCGGGCTCGGCCGCGTCTTTCATCAGCAATACCAGGCGTTCGACGCCCATGCCGAAACCGACGGCGGGCGTCGATTTGCCGCCGAACATTTCCACCATGCCGTCATAGCGGCCACCGGCGCAGACCGTGCCTTGCGCGCCCAGCTTGTCGCTGACCCACTCGAACACCGTGCGGTTGTAGTAATCGAGGCCGCGCACCAGGCGTGGATTGATGGTGAACGGGATATTGTTGTGGTTCAATATCTTCTGCACGCCGTGGAAGTGGGCCAGCGATTCCTCGCCCAGGTAGTCCAGCAGCTTCGGCGCGCCATTGACCAGGTCCTGCATCGCAGGGTTCTTGGTGTCGAGGATGCGCAGCGGATTGCTGTGCAGGCGGCGCTTGGCTTCTTCGTCGAGCAGCTCGCTGTGGCTTTCCAGGTAGGCGATCAGGTCGGCGCGGTGGCGCAGGCGCTCGGCCGCATCGCCGATCGAGTTCAGTTCCAGGCGGATGCCTTCCAGGCCCAGGTCATCCCACAGGCGGCGCGACAGCATGATGATTTCCGCGTCGATATCCGGGCCCGTGAAGCCGATGGCTTCCACGCCGAACTGGTGGAACTGGCGGTAGCGGCCCTTTTGCGGACGCTCGTGGCGGAACATCTGGCCCTTGTACCACAGGCGTTTCGGGCCTTCGTAGACGAGGTTGTGCTCGACCACGGCGCGCACCACGCCGGCCGTGCCTTCAGGACGCAGGGTCAGGTTGTCGCCGTTCATCGAATCGGTGAACGAATACATTTCCTTTTCCACGATATCGGTCACGGCGCCGATGGCGCGCGCGAACAATTTCGTTTCTTCCACGATCGGCGTGCGGATTTGCTGGAAGCCATAGCTTTGCAGCACGGATTGCGCCGTGTTTTCAAACAATTCCCACAGCGGGGCATCGGCTGGCAGGACATCGTTCATGCCCTTCACGCCTGTAATTTTTTCTGCTTTTTTATTTTCGGACATAGTGTTCTTCTTTGCTTTAACTTGATTGTCGGATGACGCGCTTCGCGCCTCGGCGGCCCCGCTAATCCGACCTACCCGACCGATTACGCGGCAACCGGCGCGGTCTTGCCATAATGGCTTTTAACATAATTCAAGACGATGTCCTGGAATTCCTCGACGATGCGTTCGCCGCGCAGGGTGACGACTTTTTCGCCGTCGACAAACACGGGCGCGGCCGGCGACTCGCCCGTGCCGGGCAGGCTGATGCCGATGTTCGCATGCTTCGATTCGCCGGGGCCGTTGACGATGCAGCCCATGACGGCCACGTTCATCGCTTCCACGCCCGGATACGATTTCTTCCACTCCGGCATCTGCTCGCGCAGATACGTCTGGATGTTGTCGGCCAGCTCCTGGAAGGTGGTCGACGTCGTGCGGCCGCAGCCTGGGCAAGCGATGACCATGGGCGCGAACTTGCGCAAGCCCATGGTTTGCAGGATTTCCTGGCCGACGATGACTTCGCGCGTGCGGTCGCCGCCCGGTTCGGGCGTGAGCGAAATGCGGATGGTGTCGCCGATGCCTTCCTGCAGCAGCACGGCCAGGGCCGCGGTGGACGCCACGATGCCCTTGCTGCCCATGCCCGCCTCCGTCAAGCCCAGGTGCAGCGGATAGTCGCAGCGCTGCGCCAGTTCGCGGTACACGGCGATCAGGTCCTGCACGCCCGAAACCTTGCACGACAGAATGATCTTGTCGCGCGCCAGGCCCAGTTCTTCGGCGCGCACGGCGTTTTCAATCGCCGACGTCACCAGCGCTTCATACATGACGGCTTGCGCCGGCCACGGTTCGGCGCGGCCCGCGTTTTCATCCATGATGCGCGCCAGCAAGGCCTGGTCCAGGCTGCCCCAGTTCACGCCGATGCGCACCGGCTTGTCGTAGCGGCAAGCCGCTTCGATCATTTGTGCGAATTGCGTATCGCGCTTGGCGCCCTTGCCCACGTTGCCCGGGTTGATGCGGTACTTCGACAGCGCGCGCGCGCAATCGGGGTAATCGTTGAGCAGGGTATGGCCGTTATAGTGAAAATCGCCCACCAGCGGCACGTCGATGTCCATCTTGTCGAGCTGCTCGCGGATGTAGGGCACGGCCGCGGCCGCTTCAGGACGGTCCACCGTCAGGCGCACCAGCTCCGAACCGGCACGCGCCAGTTCCTTGATCTGGATCGCCGTGCCGATGGCATCGGCCGTATCCGTGTTCGTCATCGACTGCACCACCACGGGGGCGTCGCCGCCCACCCAGATCTGGCGCTGGCCGTGCGCGATCAGCACCTTGCGGCTGTCGCGACGGCCGGATGGACCGGAGCCGATCGCTGTTTTCGAGGTAGCCATAATATTATCTTCTGAGTTTGCTTGAACGGTTACTGCAATTATTTGATACTGACACGGGAAATCGTGCCGCCGGCAACGGTCGGCAGATCCAGCTTGGCGCCGCGCAAAGTTGCCTGCACGACACCAGGCTTGCCTACCACCAGGGTGGCCGGTCCCGTGATATCGAACGTTTCCGTGCTGCCCGCCTTGACCATGCGCGAAATCAGCGGCGTGCTGCCGGGGCGGCGGATTTCCACCCAGGAATCCTGCTCGACCTTCAGCACCAGCGCATTCGCGCCCACGGCAGCTGCAGCCGCGGGCGGCGTGACGGCAGGCGTCGCCGCTGGAGCGGGCGCGGGCACGGCGGCTGGCGGCACGACGGCAGCGGCCGGCGCCGAAGCGACGGCGGCCGGTGCGCCCGTCTGCGTATCGTTGCCGGGCGGCGGCGGCACGGAAATCAGGGGCACGGACGGCGACTGCACGGGCGTCAAGTCCTGGCCCGGCTTGATCAGGGTCGTTTCCACCGGGCCCACTTCCGCATGCGCCGTTTCTTTCCCAGCCTGCGAGGACAGCAGGCTGGCCGGCACATAACCGAGTTTATACGCGCCAAAGGCGGCCGCCACGACGACAGCCACGGCGCCGGCGATCCAGAGGGGAGTCTGGTTCGACGAGCGCTGCGTCATCGACGGGAAGCGCGATTCGGAAAACGTGGCGGAAATCTCGCGCCGCACGGGCGCGGCCGGGTCCTGCTGCGTCGGCGCCGGATGGACTTCAATCATGGCCACCAGCGGCGCCGCGTCGAGACGCACCACCTTGGCGTAGGCGCGCACGAAACCGCGCACCACGGCCAGATTCGGCAAAGCCGCCATGTCACCCTCTTCCAGCGCGATCACCTGGCGCGGCGCCAGCTTGAGCTGGTCGGCCACCTGCTCCACCGGCCAGCCCAGCGCTTCGCGCTGCGCTTTCAACTGTGCGCCTGCCAACGCAAGATTGCCCTGGGGCTGCTGCTGAGGCGTTTCTGCCCACTCTGAATTCATTGGTATCCCTGTCTCACTCATCAAACGCCCCATTTTGATAAGCAGCATATTCGGGGGAGCCGGAATGGTGGTTGCGCAACAGCGCCCCCAGGCCAGCTTCCGCACCCGCATCCCCGAGCTTATGCTGCACCTTGATCCCGAGCCACAGCACATCGGCCGTCTGGCCCTCCATTGTCGCTACTTTACCGAGCCGCTCAAGGTAATGAGCCGCTTGCCGGTAGTCTTGCTGTTGGTAATACACGCGCACCAGGCCGGCATAGGTAATTGCCGCGCCAGGTGCGATGCGCTCCGCCTTGAGCCAGTAGCCGGCGGCGCGCGGGTAATCTTTCATGACCAAGCTGCACGCCGCCGCATTATGCAGCGCCAGTTCAGGCGTGCCATAGGCGACATCTTGCAATGCGGCATCAAAATACGCCAGCGACTGCGCCGCGCGCCCGGTCTGGCACAGAAACAGGCCATAATTATTGCTCAACTCGGGATTGTGGGGCGCAAGGCGCAATGCGTAAAGAAAATCTTTTTCAGCAGCTACAGGTTGACGCATGGCAGCAAAAATCAGGGCGCGCATGCCGCGCACCTGGGCGTTGTCCGGCACCAGCTGCACCGCCTGCTCCGCTTCCGCCAACGCCACCACAAACTGGTCTTGCATATAATAGGCGCTGGCCAACTGCAAGCGCAAGGCGGCGCGCTGCTCGACAGATGCAGCCTGCTCCTTGTCTGCGGTGGAAGCACAGCCGGCCAGCAGCACGCCCAGGCTGACAACAGCCACGGCAAGTGCGCCAGGATAAGCCATGCTTCCCCGCATCAGGAGCGGATCTCCACGATCTTGCCGAAATTGGCGCCAAATTTTTGTTGATACTCAGTCATCTTTTCCATGCGCTCCTGCACCCGGGTGCGGTCCTTGACTTCGCCTGCCAGCTGGCCGCAGGCCGCATCGATATCGTCGCCGCGCGTCTTGCGCACGGTGGTGATGATGCCGCCATCCATGAGCACCTGGGCAAACGCCTTGATGCGCGGGTTTTTCGAGCGGAACAGGCCCGACTCGGGGAAAGGATTGAACGGGATCAGGTTGAACTTGCAGTTCACGCCGAACTCGCGGTCTTGCACCAGCGCCAGCAGTTCGCGCGCATGCTCGTCGCTGTCGTTGACGCCATCCAGCATGCAGTACTCGAAGGTGATGAAGTCGCGCGGGGCAAATTCCAGGTAGCGCTTGCAGGCCGCCATCAATTCCTTCAGCGGATATTTCTTGTTCAGTGGAATCAGCCCGTCGCGCAAGGCGTCGTTCGAGGCGTGCAGCGAGACGGCCAGAGCCACCGGCACTTCCTGCGACAGCTTGTCCATCATCGGCACCACGCCCGAGGTCGACAGGGTCACGCGGCGGCGTGACAGACCGTAGGCGTTGTCGTCGAGCATCAATTTCAGGGCCGTGACGGTCGGCTCAAAGTTCAGCAGGGGTTCGCCCATGCCCATCATCACCACGTTGGTGATCTGGCGCTCGCCTTTCGGGCCCGGCTCGATGCCCTTGGTGCGGCGCAATTCGAATTCCGCCATCCACAGCTGGCCGATGATTTCGCCCACGGACAGGTTGCGGTTGAAGCCTTGCTTGCCCGTCGAGCAGAAACGGCAGTTCACGGCGCAGCCGGCCTGGGTCGAGATGCACAGGGTGCCGCGGTTTTCTTCCGGAATGAACACGGTTTCCACGGCATTGCCATTGCCCACGTCGACCAGCCACTTGCGCGTGCCATCCGTCGACGTGTGGTCGCTGATGATGGCCGGGGCGCGCACTTCGGCGCGCGTGGCCAGCTTGTCACGCAGCGACTTGGCCAGGTCCGTCATGGCGTCGAAATCGGAAGCGCCGAACTGATGTATCCAACGTTGCAATTGTTTCGCACGAAACGGTTTCTCTCCCAACTCGGCGCAGTAGGCGATGAGTTGCGCGGGATCGAGGTCCAGCAAGTTGGTGAGGTTCGTCGTATTCATGATCTTGTCTATTCTAAAAATCCGTCCCCGCGCGCATCCGGAGCGAAAACTCCACAGCGCAGCGGGAACAGGGGGTGATAAGTTATTTCACAGATAACGCCAGGAAATAACGTTATCTAAGGCAATTAAGCCTTCAGTTCTGGGAAGAAGTAAGCGATTTCCACTTTAGCAGCTTCGACAGCGTCGGAACCGTGTACGGCGTTAGCGTCGATCGAATCGGCGAAATCGGCGCGGATCGTGCCTTTTTCTGCTTTCTTCGGATCGGTCGCGCCCATCAGGTCACGGTGGGCCAGAACGGCGTTTTCGCCTTCCAGGGCTTGGATCATGACTGGACCGGAAACCATGAAGTCGACCAGATCCTTGAAGAAGCCGCGTTCTTTGTGCGCTGCGTAGAAGCCTTCAGCTTGTTCGCGCGACAGTTGGGTCATGCGTGCTGCAACGATTTTCAGGCCAGCGTTTTCAAAACGGGAGTAGATTTGACCGATTACGTTTTTTGCAACTGCGTCTGGTTTGATGATCGACAGGGTGCGTTCGATTGCCATGTGTGAAAACTCCAATAAAAAGTAAGGTTTAAAACGGTAAATTGATAACTCAATCAACCTTTGATTTTACCATACTCCACCCCATATCACCCAGACAGGCAGGGGGCATCTTGCCACCCTGCCCCCGTTTAATGAAATCTTAAGCTGCTTTTTTGGCAAATTCCGGCCCTCATGCTATCCTTGGGTAAAGCAGTAATTTGAATTGACAACACGGAGGCACTATGAATCAGAACATGCAACGCACCTTTGACCTGTCGGGGGGCATGCAGCAAGTCCGCCATCAGGTCTTGCGCAACACTTACTGGCTGCTGGCGCTGTCCATGATCCCGACCGTGCTGGGCGCCTTCATCGGCGTGCAAATGCATTTGCCGATGCTGACCGGCGGCATGGGTTTCATCATCTTCATGGCCGTCGCTTTCGGCTTCATGTACGCGATTGAGAAGACCAAGAACTCGGGCCTCGGCGTCGCCGTCCTGCTCGGCTTTACCTTCTTCATGGGCCTGATGCTCACGCCTATCCTGACGCGCACGCTCGGCTACTCGAATGGCGGCATGCTGATCATGACGGCATTCGGCGGTACGGCCACCATCCTGGCCGTGATGGCCACGATCGCCACGGTCTCGAAGCGCGACTTCTCGGCCATGGGCAAATGGCTGTTCGCCGGCGTGATCGTGCTGATCCTGGCATCGGTAGCGAACATTTTCCTGGGCCTGTCGGCACTGTCGATCGTGATCTCCATGGTCGCCATCGCCATCTTCTCGGCCTACATCCTGTATGACGTGCAGCAAATCATCAACGGCGGCGAGACCAACTACATCTCGGCCACCCTGCGCATCTACCTGGACGTGTACAACATCTTCACCAGCCTGCTCTCTTTGCTGGGCTTCGCTGGCGGCAGCCGCGACTAAGCATTGCGCTTTGGCGCTGACGCACGAAAATAAAAGCCGACCCTCGGGTCGGCTTTTTTACGTCTGCAGCTTCACTTCACCTTTTCCGCCACCTCCAGCAGGCAGGCGCGGGCGCGGTCCAGGGTCGGGTTGTCGCGCTGGGCCGCGTAGACGGCGTAGGCCGAATGCGAGAATTCGGGCGCGTCGCGCACGCGGTGCAGCAAACCCGCATCGAGATAGGGTTGCGCGCTGCCGATGCGAAAGTAACTGGCGCCACCCGCGTCGAGCAAATACACGAGGGCCAGCGGCCCCAGCGAAATCGAAACGGGCGGGCTGCTCAGCTCCGGGTAGGCCGCCTGGTGATTGGCCGCGAAGCTGGGGCCCCAGTCCACATACACATACGTGTCGGCATGCATCTGCCCATCAGCGCGCGTGGTCACCATCACCAGCTTTTCCTCGGCAAGCAATTCGCTGGCCAGGCCCGGGCGCTGCGGCGGGTTGTACAGCACGGCCAGGTCCAGCGAGCCGTCATGCACGGCGTCGAGCAGGCGCGCGGGGCTGTCGACTTCCGCGCGCAAGGCGATCTGGGGACAGTCGCGGCTCATGCGTATCAGCCAGTCGCCGAGCAGCGGCTGCCACAGGCTCAGCTCGCAGCCGATGCTGACGGCGTCGTCGCGCCCCGGCGGCAAGGCCACCTGGTGGCGCGCCCGCTCCCACACCTGCACCATGGTGGCCGCATGGCGCATGAAGCGCTCGCCGGCAGACGTCAGACGCGCGCCCGCCTTGTTGCGCACGAACAGCTGGCGCCCCAGTTGCTGCTCCAGCGAGCGGATGCGGGCGCTGACGGCCGTCTGCGTCACGTGCATGCGTTCAGCCGCCATGATGAAACTGCCGCAGGACGCCACTTCCAGGAAGGTACGCGCTTGATTGATATCCATCAATCCATCATATCAGTTGCCGCACATCTCAACTGACACGCTCGTAGCCGCCCAGCACGCCCTGCTTGGCCAGCACCCATTGCCACAGCTGCAGGTCGCGCGCGCGGAAGGCGCCGGCGCAGGACAGCAGATAGTAGGACCACATGCGGTGGAAGCGCTCGCCCAGCTGGGCGGCAAAGCGCGGCCACGCCTGTTCGAAATTCGCATGCCAGGCCATCAGGGTCTTGTCGTAGTCGGCGCCGAAGTTATGCAGGTCCTCGGCCACGAACAGATCATCGATGGCGTCGCCGATCTGGCCGAGCGACGGCAAGTCGCCATTCGGGAAGATGTATTTGTCGATCCACGGATCGCACGTGGAATGGCGCTTGTTCTTGCCGATCGTGTGCAGCAGGAACAGGCCGTCGTCTTCCAGGCAGCGGTGCGCCACTTCCATGAAGGTGCGGTGGTTCTTGTGCCCCACGTGCTCGAACATGCCGATGCTGACGATGCGGTCGAATTTTTCATCAGTGTCGCGGTAGTCCTGCAGGCGGAAGTCCAGGTGCTCGCCGCCCGGCATGCCGCGCGCATACGCTGCCTGCTCCTTCGAGATCGTCACGCCCACGCACCGCACCTGATATTTCTCCGCCGCATAGCGCATGAAGCTGCCCCAGCCACAGCCGATATCGAGCACGCGCATGCCCGGCTCCAGGCGCAGCTTGCGGCAGATCAGATCGAGCTTGGCTTCCTGCGCCTCGGCCAGGTTGCCGGCCTCCTTCCAGTAGCCGCAGGTATACGTCATGCGCGGATCGAGCATGGCCGCATAGAAGGCATTGCCCAGGTCGTAGTGCTCCTTGCCCACCATCCAGGCGCGGCGCTCCGTCTGCAGGTTGAACAGGCGCGCAGTCAGCGCATGGAAGGCCAGGCGCATGGGGCGCACGTCGTCGGCCACCCTGGCGCGCAGCAAATGGCAAAAGAATTCGTCAAGCTGGTTCGCATCCCAGTCGCCATCCATGTACGCTTCGCCGAGGCCCAGGTTGCCGCTGGCGAAGGCGCGCTCCGGTACGCCCGGTTTGCGCAGCTGCATGTCCCAGGCGGCGCGGCCATTCAAATGGATGTCGGCCTTCGCTAGCAGCTCGGCCGCTTCGCGCGTCAGCCGCGTGTCCAGCGTGATTTTCGGTGTTTGCTGCAACTGCATTGCTGCTTGTGTCGTGTGCTGCGTGTTCATGCCCTGCCGCCTCCAGATGGTTGTCGGTGCTGGCGCGCCGGCAAGTCCACTCCGCGGCCCGGCGCCGCGCCAGCCATAAAATTATCCGCCCGCCATCGCCATCTGGATAATGAAACATCATGGCCATTCATATCAAAATATTTGCTGCGAAATGATTTGAATCAATTTTTTCATGGAAATATTTTTTGCACGAAACGCTCTGAAGCATGAAAAAAGCCGCCTGTACGGCGGCTGTTCGCGGCAGCTTAGCCCCACGATCAAAAGTCGTGATTCGGCGGATACTTGCTGTAAAAATCGTTATCCCATTTGAAGTTGGTAAACGCCACCGTCATCGATATGTCGAGCGCTTCGACGAAATGCCAGCAGCCGACGGGCAGGAACAGTATCTCGCCCGGCGCCAGCACGCATTCGCGCACTTGCACGTCCGCCATCAGCGGATAGCGCTGCAGGTCGATATCGCGCCCGTCGACGGGCGTAAAACAGTGGCGCTGGTTGTACACCCGCGCCACCTCGCAGGCGGCCATGATGCGCAGCCGCTTGCGCCCTTGTACCTGCGCCATGAAGTTGTTCGTCAGGTCGTGGTGGAATGGCGTCACCGTGCCGGCCGGGCCAAACCATAAAAACCCCGTGGGGCCGCCACTCTGCTCCAGGTATTCGGGCAGCTGGCCGATATCGTCCCACAGCTCGCGCAGCGCCTGCCGGTTCTGCGAATTGTTATTCGCCGTCATGTAGAAATCGTTGGTCGCGCCGCTGCCCTCGACCAGGCTGGCGTACTCGCCAAACGCCATCTTGCGCTTGTGGGCCACGCTATTCATTTCGTACTGCGCATCCGCCTCGCGGCCGAACTGCACTTCCACTTCGCGCTGCGCGTAATGCTCGCGGAAATAGGCCGGGCTCCACTTGGCCATGGCGGGCCAGTCGTCCATCATGCCCGTGATGATCACGGGCTGGTTGGTGGAATAGAACTCCGTCAGGAACTCGTGCGCCGTCAGTTTCTCGCGGCGGGGAATCTCGGGTGGACGCAACTGGTTCAGCTTGCGCTGGATGTCGATCACCCAGTCGCGCTTGGCCAGCCGGTTCGACAGGCGCACGGCGCCGGCCAGGTAGGGACTCTGCAGCGCCAGCTCCACTTCGCGGCGCGCCAGGGGCTCCGTAATGCCCGCCTTTTGCAGCACCGGCATCAGCGCCGACGGGTGGCTGCCCAGCATGAGGTTTTCCGCGATCCAGCTGCGCCATTCGCGGCTCAGCTCCTGTTCCGGCTGCTGTTCTTTCTGCTTGACTCCGAATGTCGATACCGCCGCCATCGCCCGTCTCCTGTTTTTTATGTGAACAAGCGGCCGGGCAGCGTATGCCGCCCGGCCGCCTCCTACTCTAGCGCAGTATTACCGCACCTTCCACACCTCGGTTGCCAGCACGCCATTCGCGTCGCCATCGAGTTCCCACGAGAACGCGCCGCGCAAGCCCTGGTCCTTCACATATTTCACCTTGGTGCCGATGACGGTCGGGTCATCATAGCTCCACCACTGGCCGCCCGCCCCTGTGTACAGGTACAGCTGCTTGGTCACGGGATGGTAGTAGCGCGTGCCAGCCTTGGCCACGAGGATTTTATAGTCCTCGATGCCCGACTCGTACGTGCCCGGCGCCGTGCCCGTGGCCGCCTGGTACAGGCCATCGCCATTCGGCCCCGGCGCCACGCCCGTCCAGCCGCGGCCATAGAACGGTATGCCCAGCAGCAGCTTGTCGCGCGGCACGCCGGCGGCAATCATGTACTGCACCGCCTTGTCACCCACGTATTCACGCGCCATGCCCGTCGACGGATCGGCAGGGTCGGCAAACAGCTGGGCGTTGAAGTTGGTGCTGTTTTCCCAGCCGCCGTGGAAGTCGTAGGTCATCAGGTTGATCCAATCCATGTACTGCGAGTACAGGGCCGGTTCCGTGTTGTCGATCTTGTCCTTGCCGGCACCGACAGCGGCCGTCAACAGGTAGCGCTTGCCGTTGGCTGCACCGAGCGCATCGAGCTGGCTGCGGAATTCCGCCATCAGCAAGGTGAAGTTGCGCTTGTCGTTGGGGCTGACCGTGTTGTACGGCTGGCCGCCGCCGACCGGATATTCCCAGTCGATGTCGATGCCGTCAAAGATGTTGGCCGCCGCGCCCACGCCACCGCGACCGCCCTGCACCGGCAGGTTGCCCTTGATGTAGATATCGATGCAGGAACGCACCATCTGCTTGCGCAGCGCATCCGTGGCCGAACCGACGGAGAAGTTCTTCGACCAGCTCCAGCCGCCCAGCGAGATGAACAATTTCAGGTTCGGGTGCGCCGCCTTGAGTTTTCTCAGCTGCAGGAAGTTGCCCGACAACGGTGCATCCCAAGGAATCGCCTGGCCATCGACGGTGCGCTTCGGCGTGCGGATGTAGTCGGCCTCGGCATCGCCGCCCGTGCCCGCGTCCGGCGAATTCGGATTCGTCGCACCCGGCTCCGTCTTGGTGATCATGGCGCATTCATAGCCGCCGTTTTTCGGATAGATGTTGCCGAAGGCATAGTTGATGAAAGTCAGCTTGTCGGCCACGCCGCTCGTGTGCACGTTCGCCACTTCATAGTCGCGGCCATACACGCCCCACTGCGCAAAATAGGAGCCGACTTCGCGGCCCGTTGGCGTTGGCGTTGGAGTCGGAGTCGGCGTCGGAGTAGGCGTTGGCGTTGGCGTTGGCGTTGGCGTTGGCGTCGGGGTTGGAGTAGGTGTCGGCGTGGTACTGCAGATCTCCAGGCTGGTCCACGGCTTGCCCGTGCCGGCGGCGCCGCTGCTGGTCGACGGATTGTCGCCCTGCGTCCAGTAGTTGGCGCGGTAATTCGTGCCCGCATAACTGACGGTGGCGCCCGCGCTGTAAGCCGTGCCGGCCACCCACGCCAGCGCGCAGGTGCCGCCGGTTGGCGTTGGCGTCGGAGTGGGCGTCGGGTTCGGCGTAGGCGCCGGGGTCGGGGTTGGCGTGGGAGTTGGAGTCGGCGTTGGGGTGGGAGTCGGCGTCGGCGTGGTGCCGCCGTCGCATGTGCCGCCGGCGCTCCACAGACTCGGCGTGGAAACAGGATTCCAACCCGAGCCCACGTGATCCGTCTGCGTCACCAGGGCCGTATAGTTGGCGCCCAGGTAGGTGACCACCGTGCCCGCGTTATACGTGCCGCCCTCTTGCCACGGCACGCAAGCGACCACCGTACTGGCCGCCAGCAATTGCGACCCAGCCGGAGCGCCGGCGTCACCGCCGCCACCGCCGCATGCAGCCAGCACGCCACCGCTGGCCAGACATACCATCATGTTCCTGATCGTTTTTTTGAGTATTAAATTTTCCACGTTGTCTCCTGTTCAGGTTTGCGGAAATACCACTTTGCTTCAATGAAGAGCTACCCTGTGATTTTGTTTTTTGCAGTTGCAAGAACAGCATGCTGCTGAAAAAATAGGCGGTCAAGTGGTTTTGAAGTGGCCTCAAAGTGGGCAATACCACTTTGCGCAAGAAGCGCAGCGGCGGAGGCAAATGGCGTGTTGTCCTACTGGACAATGAAAAAACGGCAGAGGAAGGATGTAAAAAGACGCTGGATCGGGAAAATACAGACCAGTTTTATAACACGCTGTAAGTGGTATTGGGGGAGCTCGCGGCGCCGCTGAACGCGGCAGCGGCGGGTGCCTGCCTGGCCACCCGCCGCGCGGCATTACTTATTGAGGCAAATCAAAGACCGCCATCGATTCCACGTGGGAAGTATGCGGGAACATGTTCACCACGCCCGCCTTGCTCAGCACATAGCCGGCTTCCAGCGCCAGGATGCCGGCGTCGCGCGCCAGGGTGGACGGGCTGCACGACACATACACGATGCGTTTCGGCAGCAGGTCCGGACGCACTTGCGACAGGCCGACCAGCGCCTGGCACAGGGCCATGGCACCATCGCGCGGCGGGTCGACGAGGATGCGGTCGAACTTGCCCAGCGCGATCAGGTCATCCGTCGTCACTTCGAACAGGTTGCGCGTCGAGAACGAGGTTTTTTCCGCCAGGCCATTGGCCAGCGCGTTTTCCAGCGCCCGCTCCGTCAGGGTGGTGCTGCCTTCGATACCGACCACTTCGCTGCCCTGCGTGGCCAGCGGCAAGGTGAAATTGCCCAGGCCGCAGAACAGGTCGGCCACGCGGTCTGTCGGCTGCACTTCCAGCAAACGCAGGGCTTTCGATACCAGCACGCGGTTGATGTGGTGGTTCACCTGCGTGAAATCGACGGGCTTGAACGGCATCTTGACGCCGAATTCCGGCAGCAGGTAATGCAATTGCTTGTCCAGTGGATAGAACGGCACGGCCGTTTCCGGGCCCTTGACTTGCAGCCACCATTGCACGCCGTACTCGTCGGCAAAGGCCTTCAGTTTCGTTTCATCGTCCGCCGTCAACGGCGCCATGATGCGCAAGACCATGGCGGTCACGTCTTCGCCCACGGCCAGTTCGATCTGCGGCATCTGGTCGAAGATCGACAGCGAAGCAATCAATCCACGCAGCGGCAGCAGCATGGCCGAGATGTGTGGCGGCAAGATCTCGCAGCTATCCATGTCGGCGACGAACGCCGATTTCTTTTCATGGAAGCCCACCAGCACGGCGTCCTTCTTCTTGACGTGGCGCACGGACAGGCGCGCGCGGTAGCGGTAGCCCCAGGTCGGGCCATACATGGGGCGCATGATGCTTTGCGGACGCACCTTGCCGATATGCCACAGATTATCTTCCAGCACGCGCTGCTTGATCGCCACCTGCGCCGACGGCTCCAGATGCTGCATCGAGCAACCGCCGCAATTGTCGAAATGCTTGCACTTGGGCGTCACGCGCATCGACGATTCGCGGTGCAGCGCCGTCATCCGGGCCATTTCCCAGTTCTTCTTTTTCTTGAACGTCACAAAGCTGACGCGCTCGCCCGGCAATGCGCCTTCGACAAACACGACCTTGCCCGGCGAGCCGTCTTCGTTCTCAATATGGCCAACGCCACGGGCGTCCATGTCGAGCGATTTGATTTCGATGATATTTTCTTGCATAGCGATCAATAGGTAAGAGTGGGCCAGGACGCAGGGCCGCGCTGGAACTTGAAAGAATGGGGAAAGGTCAGGCGCCGCGAGCGGGGCGTATGATAGCAGATGCGGCCCCGGAAATACCGGGACCGGACGCCTTAGAGCAGGGAGTCGCGCACGACGCCGCGTGCGGCCATAGCCCGTTTGAGCTTGATCAAGGCCTCTTGCTGGATCTGGCGCACGCGCTCGCGCGTCACGCCCATTTCCTCGGCCAAGGTTTCCAGGGTGGCCGGGTCGTCATTGTCGAGGCCGAAACGGCGCATGATGACCACGCGCTGCTTGTCGGGCAGCTTGGTCAGCCAGTCGCGCACCAGCACCGTCATTTCATGGTGCTCCGCGCGCGCGTCAGGACCGTCTTCGCTGGCGCCGGGCAACATGTCCATCAGCGACGATTGCGGGTCGTTGTCGAGCGGCGCGTCAAGCGAAGTAGCGTGCTCGGACAGGGCCAGGATATCCTGCACCTCTTCCACGGGTCGGCCCACCAGGTGGGCGATGTCTTCCGCCGTGGCATCCTTGCCATCGTGGTGCTGGGCTTCCAGGTGGTACTTGCCGCGCAGAATTTGATTCAGTTCGCGCACCATGTGCACGGGCAGGCGCACCGTGCGCGCCTGGTTCATGATGGCGCGCTCGATGCTCTGGCGTATCCACCAGGTGGCGTAGGTGGAAAAACGGAAACCGCGCTCGGGCTCGAACTTGTCGATGGCCCGCATCAGGCCGATGTTGCCCTCCTCGATCATGTCGAGCAACACCACGCCGCGGTTGATGTAATGCTTGGCGATCGACACGACCAGGCGCAGGTTGTGCTCGATCATGGTTTGCCGGGCTTCGAAATTGCCCTGCTTGGCGAGGGTGGCGTAATGCACCTCTTGCGCCGCCGTCAGCAGGGGCCGCGTGCCGATCTGGTTCAGATAGTGCTGCGTGGTATCGGTCGACAGCTCGGCCGCCAGCACTTTTTTCAGTTCATCGACACTTTCGACCAGCACGCTGACGCTGGCCACCTCGCCGCCCTCGCCCGCGTCGACGGCGTCAATGCCGTCGAGTTCGCCGGCATCGTCCGTCACGACTTCGTCTGCCCCGTCTTCCGGGGGTTCCGGGTCATCGTCCAGCTGATCGTGCGGCGCGTGTGTCATTGCTTTACCTAACGGTTAGGCAGGAATTTCGAAGGGTCGACAGGCTTGCCCTGCTGGCGGATTTCAAAGTGCAGCTTCACGCGGTCGGCATCGGAATCGCCCATTTCGGCGATGGCCTGGCCTTTGTTGACGTTCTGCCCTTCCTTCACCAGGATGCTGCGGTTATGCGCATACGCCGACAATAAACTATTACTGTGCTTCACGATGACAAGATTACCATAACCACGGATTCCGCTCCCGGCATACATGACTTTTCCCGCGCCGGCGGCCACCACCTGCTGGCCCGCCTTGCCGGCGATATCCACGCCCTTGTTCTTGCCTTCGTCGAAAGTGCCGATGACCTTGCCTTCGGAAGGCCACATCCAGCTGATTTTCTCGTCGCCGGGCGCCGATGCCGCAGGGGCTGCCGCGGCGGCGGCCGGTGCGGCGGCGACGGCTGCTGCCGGGGCCGGCGCAGGCTTGACGTCGCTGCTGCCGCCATCGGCGCGCAATTCGGCCAGGGTGGCGTCGGAATACGCGCGCTTCTCGCCGCGCGGACCCGTTTTCTTCGGCACGACAGGCGCGGCCGGCTTGACTTCCGTCACCGGCGGCATGACGATGGCCGACGTTTGCGCGCCGCCCGTGTCGCCATTTGGCGGCAACACGCGCAGCACCTGGTCGACCTTGATGTCGTTCGGGTTGCTCAAGTCATTCCAGGCCACCAGGTCGCGGTAATTCTGCCCGTGCTCGAGGGCGATACGCAACAGGGTGTCGCCACGCTTGACCGTGTAATAAGCCGGGTCGCGGTCGCGCGGATCGCTGGCTGCGGCGCTGCTGCTCGATGGCTGGCGCTCCACCACGGGCGCCTGGACGCCCGTCGTGCCGCAACCGCTCAACAGCGCGGCCAAGGTGATGCTACATAGAAGTATGTTACTTTTCTTAATCATTCGCATGTAATTGTATGTCCTGCTTGCTAGCTGATCCGGGGATCATATGGTGCCCGGGCGCAAAGGTACGAAATGGCAATCTTCCAGGGTTTGGCTAGTCCATTCCATTTTCCCCACCCGGGTAATGAGTTGTAAGTGTTGCAATTTAGCCCCCACCGGCGCAACCAGACGCCCGCCGGGCGCCAGCTGTTCCAGCAGGGCTTGCGGGACTTCCAGGCCGGCTGCGGCAAGGATGATCCCGTCGAAGGGCGCCGCCTGCGGCAGGCCAAGCATACCATCTCCGTACTGCAAGCGCAGATTTGACACGCGCAGCGGACGCAGATTGGCCTTCGCCAGCTCGTGCAGGGGCCGGATGCGCTCGATCGAATACACCTCTTTCGCCACCAGCGACAGCACTGCCGCCTGGTAGCCGCAGCCCGTGCCGATTTCCAGCACGCGCTGCAGGGTGCCGCCCTGGCGCATCACTTCGATCATGCGCGCCACGATGTACGGCTGTGAAATGGTCTGGTGGTGGCCGATAGGCAAGGAGGCGTCGATATACGCCTGCGACGCCAGCGCCTCATCCATGAACATGTGGCGCGGCACGGCTTGCAGGGCGTCGAGCACCACCTGGTCCTTGACGCCCTGCTTCGCCACGCGGGCTACCATGGCCCGGCGCACGGCCTCCGAGACGAGCGGGTTTTGTCGCGGCGGCGATACCACCGCAGGCTGCGCCCGCTCATTGGCGATGGCCTGGGCGCGCGACGGCGCGATGGCCGCGTGCGTGCCGTACGGCTGCGCCACGCCCCGCGCCGCGTTTTGCGCCGCATTCTGCGTGGCCGTCTGCGGCGTGGCGATCCTGGACTGGGCCAGCGACTGTCCCCCGCCCTGCCTGGCGGGCTTGCCGGCCAGCGAATCGAGGGTAAGGGGGAAGGTACGCGGCTTATCGGTCATAGTGAGCGCTCATGCCAGGCCTTTTGCCAGTGCATCGAGTTGGGTGGTATGGGTCAGGTCGATCTGCAGCGGCGTGATCGATACTTGTCCATGCTCAACGGCATGGAAGTCCGTGCCCGGACCGCCCTCCTTGGCCGCGCCGGCAGGACCGATCCAGAAGATTTCACGGCCACGGGGGTCGAGCGCGCGTATCACGGGCTCGGCCGAATGGCGCTTGCCCAGGCGCGTGGCCACCACGCCTTGCATTTGCTCGTAAGGAATGGCCGGGATGTTCACGTTCAGCAGATACGGTTTCTGCAGGGCGTCAAACTGGCGCTCGACGATTTCCCTGGCCACGCGGGCGGCCGCATCCAGGTTGGCCCAGCCGAACTGCGACTGGGAAAAGGCGATGGCGGGAATGCCGAACAGATAGCCTTCCGTGGCGGCCGCCACGGTACCCGAATACAGGGTGTCGTCGCCCATGTTGGGGCCGTTGTTGATGCCGGACACCACCAGGTCGGGGCGCTCGATGAGCATGCCCGTCAGCGCCACGTGCACGCAATCGGTGGGCGTGCCGTTGACGAAGTAAAAGCCGTTGGCGGCCTTGTGCACGGACAGGGGCCGGTCCAGGGACAGCGAATTGGATGCGCCCGAACGGTTGCTGTCGGGCGCCACCACGACGATGTCGGCAATGGGTGCGAGCGCGTCGGCCAGGGCCGCCAGTCCTGGCGCCAGGTAACCGTCGTCGTTACTGATAAGAATTCTCATAACGGGATTTTACCCGAAGCGATGCCAACACTGCGCATGCCGCACGCCGATAGACAGCATTATTTGTGCTGCCGCGCGGACATGGCGCGCCGCATCAGCGCTGCTCGATGCGCGCTTCCGACAACGCCCCTTCCAGCGCCTGCACTTCATCTTCCTGCAAGGCCAGCAAGGCATTCAGGTCACCTTGCAATTTATACATTCTTTTCAGCTGCGCCATGCCGCGCCTGCGCAGCTTGCCCGGTACGCCCGGGCGCAGCAGGCAGGACTTCAGATGTTCGGCCAGTTCGCCCGCCTGCGCATACTGTTCGCGCTCTATCATGCCTTGCAACATCGAGATCATGCTGGCCAGGGTATCCGGCTCGGCCCCTTCGTGCCCGTTGGCGCGGCCGGCCAGGATGGTTTCCTGCAAATGCCGCGCGCCGTCCAGCACGCTGTCCGCATGCCCCGTGACGGGCGCGTTCAAGAGCCGGTCGCTGCCGCTGAGCACGGCGTCTTCCAGCAGGCGCGCGGCCGCGCTGTCGCCCTGCTGCTGCAGGGTGCCGGCCAATTGCGTCTTGCTGTGCAAGGTATCGAGGTGGTCTTCGCCCAGCAGGCGCGCATGCACTTCCAGCACCTGCTCCTGCACGCTGCGCGCCGCATCGAGTTCACCGCGCCGCAGCAGCGCCTCGGCCAGCTTGCGCTGGCTCATCAGGGTTTCCGGATGGTCGAGCCCGCGCGTGCGCTCGCGCGCCGCCACCTGGTCTTCATGCAACTGGCGCGCGCCGGCCCAGTCACCCTGCCCGGCCACGATATCGGCCAGCAAGTCGCGCGTGGCCAGAGTGGCCGCATGGTCGCTGCCCAGGCGCCGCTCCTGCGCCTGCAGCACGGCAGCGAACAGGCGCCGCGCCCCTTCCAGGTCGCCTTCGCGCCCCAAGGCCTGCGCCAGGGCCAGCTTGCTGCGCAAGGTATCGCCATGCTCGGCGCCAAACAGGCGCTCGCGCGCCGCCACCACCGTGGACAGCACTTGCTGCGCCTGCGCCAGCCGGCCCATGCGCAGCAAGGTGGCGGCGCGGCCATCCATCGCTTCCAGGGTCAGCGGATGCTCGCCGCCCAGCTGGCGCGCATGGCTTGCCAGCACGGCATCCTGCAGCAGCAGCGCCGCCGCCAGCTCCCCCTGCAGCAACAGGGTTTTCGCCAGGCAGGCGCGGGCAGCCAAGGTGTCGGGATGCTCGCTGCCCAGCACGCGCTCGCGCACGTCGAGCACGTCTTCTTCCAGGAAGCGGGCTTCATCGAGTTTGCCCAGCTGGCGCAGCAGGCGCGCCATGCCGCTCTTGCAGGACAGGCTGTCGGGATGCTCCTCGCCCAGCAGGCGCACGCGGATCTCGACACTCTGGCGGAAGGCGTCGAGCGCCTGCCCGCTGCGTCCATCCTTGCGGTACAGCTCGCCCAGACGGGCCAGGTCGCGCGCCAGCGGCAGGGCCACGGCGCGGCCCGGTTCGGCCAGCAAGGCCTGGCGCGCTTCGCTGATGGCCCCCAGCAAGGCGATTTCACGGCTCGATTGCCAGGGGAAGTAGCCGCCCGTCAGCCAGTGCAAAAAAGCCTCGAAGGTGCGCGTGAGGGAAAAGCGGTCGCCGCCCTGGTCGATGCGCACGGCCAGCTGCTCGCCGTAGGCAAAGGTTTTCGTCTGCTGCAGCTGGACTTCGTCGAAATAGCTGTCGAGGGCGATCTGCGGCAAGCCGTAGGAAGCGCGCAGCAGGCGCTCGAACATGGGCTGGAAGCCGGCGATGCCCTTGTGCGCGTCGCCGCGGCGCCACTCGGCACGCTGCGCGCCATCGCCCATTTCTATGCGCGAGGGCAAGGGGTACACGAGCAGCGGACGCTGTTCGTCTTCATGGCTGCGGCGGTACTCGATGGCCCGCGTGACGAGCGCATCGACGCCTTCCAGGCTTTGCCGGTTCGGCGTGAAGACCACCACCAGCTTTTTCGGCAGCAAGGTGGTGCAGATGCCGGCGCTATCCGTGCGCCCCGTGCGCGAATCGACCAGCACATAGCGGAAATGCTGGGCCAGGGTGTCGGCGAAGCAGCGGAACAGGGCCGGGCACGTGTCGAACAGCTGATCCCAGCGCATCTGCGCCAGGCGCTCGCTGTAGCTGGCGTCGAAGCGTCCCGCGCGCATCAGGTACAGCGGGCTGCCCTGGTCGACGCGCACCACGTACTGCTGCCAGTCGATGGCGTCGAGCACGCGCTGGGCCAGCGCCGCGTCCTCGCGCCCCCCATCTTCACGCCCCCTGGCCTGCCCGCCGACGCGACCGCCCGCCGTTTCCAGGCTGATGCGCTCGAGCTGCTGGCGGCACGCTTCGAAGAACTCGAGCACGCCCGGCCGCTCCTCGTGCTGCTCGAAATAATGGTGCAGGCCCGGCGCTTCCATGTCCCAGTCCAGCATCAGCACTGGCACGCTGGCGTTCTCACGGCGCGCCAGCAGGACGGCGATGTTCGACAGGGCCATGGTGCGGCCGGTACCGCCCTTGTAGGAATAGAAGGTGACGACTTCGCCAGGGGCGCTCAAAGGCGGCAGGGAGAGGCGTTGGCATTCCATGACAGGACCTTTTACGTGATTAACGCGGAAAGTGGGGAGGTGGAATGGCGCGCCATTCCGGTGGAATATCGGGCAACACGAAACGGCTGCAATCGTGGCCGGGCGGTGTTGACCGCTTGAGCAAGTGGTAATGCGTGGCGATGCGCTGCACGATGCGTTCGATGTCGGGCAGGTATTGCGGATTCGATTTCAGGTCGCCGCTGGCCAGGGTGTAGCCGGAAAAATCGACGTACAGGCCCGACTCCGTGATTTGCGGCGGCAAGCCGTCCGGATGGCGCGTCATGATGATGGGGATGATCAAGTGGCTGGGCAGTTCATACCAGGCGCGCCGCTCCTGTTCGATCAGCTGCATGGCGGCAAATTCGCGCCGCGTATAGCCGTGCGCTTCATATTTGGGCGTGTACAGCACGATCATGCAGACGCTCTGGCACATGGCGCGCGCCACGCGCAGGTCGATATCGTCGCCGCCACCCAGCTGCTCGCTGTCGATGAACAGGACTTCCTCGCGGTCCAGGTGCGGCTCCAGATAGCACGCCAGCGCCTCGATGAGGTCATTCTTGAACTTGTTCATGAACGCATACTGGCCGTGCGCGTAGCTCAAGAAACAGCCGTAGCGGATCTCCATGGCATCCCCCTGTTCCCCGTGCGGCCTGCCATCGCCGCGCCTTGATCCTGCAAGGCATGAGCTCACTGTAGACCGCTCGGCAACAAGCCTGTTTGCGCTGGCACAAAGATGTGTCTGGCGTCCTGGACATGCAGAAAAAAGCCAGAAACTGGCGTGATCGCGCCGATTTCTGGCATGCCAGGCGCGCAAGCCGGCGCCGCGCATAAAACGCTACTCGCTTGATAACAAAGGGAAATACGCCGGCGCGCGGACGGCGCCGGCAAGCCGGGCTTAAGCGCCCTTGGCGGGCAGGCTGCGGAAGAACTCCACCACTTCGGCGGTGTCGCGCGTGCGCTTGAACGGCGGCAGGCTTTGCCAGATGCGCTTGCCGTACGGCTTGGAAATGAGGCGCGGATCGCAGATCATCAGCACGCCACGGTCGCCCTCGTCGCGGATCAGGCGGCCCGCGCCCTGCTTCAGGTTGATGATGGCCTCCGGCAGCGAGTGGTGCATGAATCCATTCTTGCCCTGTTTTTCCATCACTTCGATGCGCGCGGCCAGCACGGGATCGTCGGGCGGCGCGAACGGCAGCTTGTCGATGATCACCAGGGATAAGGCATCGCCGCGCACGTCGACGCCTTCCCAGAAGCTCTGGCTACCGATCAGCACGCCATTGCCGGCCGCGCGGAACTGGTCCAGCAATTCCGTGCGGCCCTTTTCTCCCTGTACGAACAGGGGGAAGTTCAGACCGCGCTGCTTGAATTCGTCGGCCAGGCGCTCGGCGGCCCGCTTGACGGCGCGCAAGGTGGTGCACAGGAAGAAGGTGCGCCCGCCCGCCGCCTCGATGATGGGCAGGGCGCAATCGATGACGGCATCCGTGTAGCCCAGCGAATTCGGTTGCGGCAGGTTTTGTGGCACGAACAGCAAGCCTTGCTGGCCATAGTCGAACGGACTCGGCCACGTGTGCGACGGTTCGCCCGTCAAACCCATCTGCTCGGAAAAATGCTTGAAATCGTTTTTCACGGCCAAGGTGGCGGACGTGAAAATCCAGCTGCGCGGCGTGCCCTCGCGCTGGTTGTTGAAAATCGGCGCGATCGACAATGGCGTTTTATGCAACTGCAAGGAACTGGAAAACGCTTCCACCCAGAACACGGCTTCTTCGCCAGCCGCTACCTTGGCCTTCGGATCGAACTTCCAGCCGCTCAGCTGCTGCGCCAGTTCGACGCCGCGCACCCTGCACTGTTCCAGGGTTTCCGCCCGTTCCGCCTGGGTTTCCAGCACGGCCACCATGCCGTCGAGCTCATCCTTGAGGGTGTCGAGCGCGGGGAAAAAGTCGCTCGACGGGGCGATCTGCGGCAGGGACAGGCGCACGATATCCTGCGGGAAGGTCAAACGCAGGTCGCGCGCCGCCTTTTCCACCACCGTGACCGTCTTGGCCCAGTCGATGCCGCGCGCATGCGCCAACCCTTCGGCCAGCACGTCGCGGCACAGTTCCAGGATTTGCGAGGTCGATACCGTATTACCGAAGAACAAGGTTGCCGTATCGGGCAGCTGGTGCGCCTCATCGAAAATGATGGTGTTGGCCGATGGCAGCAATTCCGCCACGCCCGTGTCCTTCAGGGCCACGTCGGCAAAGAACAGGTGGTGGTTGACCACCACCACGTCGGCCTGCTGGGCTTCCTTGCGGGCCTTCATGACGAAACAATCCTGGTAATACTGGCACTCGGCGCCCATGCAGGTGTCGCGCGTGGACGTCACCAGGTTCCAGATCATGGCGTTTTCCGGCACCTTGGTCAGTTCCGCCTTGTCGCCCGAGCTGGTCATCTTGATGAAGCGCGAGATTTCGCGCAGATGGCCCACGTCGTCGCGCGACGTCATGCGGCCGTTTTGCAGGGTGCGTTCCAGGTGGTAATGGCAGACGTAGTTCGAGCGGCCTTTCAGCAAGGCGACGGAAACGGGCGCCTGCAGCGCGGCGCGCACGGTGGGTATATCGCGCAGGAACAATTGATCCTGCAAGTTCTTGGTACCGGTGGATACAATGGTCTTGCCGCCCCACATCAGGGCCGGCACCAGGTAGGCAAAGGTCTTGCCGGTGCCCGTGCCGGCCTCGGCGATCAGGGTCGTCTGGCTGTCGATGGCGCTGGCGATGGCTTTCGCCATCTCCGTTTGCGAACGGCGCGGCTTGTAGCTGCCCACCGCCGGACCGAGCGGGCCGCCGGCGCCAAACAGGCGCTCGATGTCGGCATCATGCTTGCCAGGCGCCGCCTGGGGTTCGGCTGGCAGACTGACTGGCAGATCGGCAGGCTGGCCATCTGGACTTGCGGGCAATAAATTGTGATCGGTCAAAATATACTTAGGTGAAGGCTGGACTGGACGCTACTGGCGCCCCTCAGGCGGGAACGTCGGGCACCAACTGCATTTTCAGCAAGGTGATGTGATCCTTCAATTGCAATTTGCGCTTTTTCAGGCGGCGCAGCTGCAGCTCGTCATGGTGGCCATCGAGTATCAGCAACTCGATGACGGCATCGAGGTCGCGGTGTTCCACGTTGAGTTCAATCAGGCGCCGCTCTATTTGCTGTGCATCGCTCATGTGTTGCGTTCCAGGCAGTGTTGGTAACAGTAATGGGAAACCGGCGCGCGCAGCGTACACAGGCAGCCATAGTGCGTAGTTTAACCTGCCGCGCGCGTTAGGGCACGCCATTTCCGGCATGCCCCCTGCGCGACAGGTCTTATTTGGCAGGCGGCACAGGCACAGCCACGGCCGGCGTGCTGGCAGCGGCGGCAGCCGCCTTGGCAGCCTTGGCCTGCGCTTCGGCCTGACGCTCGGCCAGGCGTTGCGCCACGCGTTTCTGACGCGCCACGGCATCCGCCTGTTTTTTCGCATACTGCGCTTCACGGGCCGCGCGGCGCGGCGCTTCGGCGGCATCGGCGGCAGCCTGTTTCGCCATCTTCGCCGCGTGCTCGGCTTCGCGCTCGGCCACACTCTTGCCTTGCGCCTTCGGTGGCGCCGGTTCGGGCGCGACCACTTTCACGGGCTTGGGCACGGCCGCGGCGCGCTGCTCGGCATCGAGGCGCGCACTTTCCTGCGTCCGGGCCAGGTCGATATCGCGCAGGCGCACGGATTCGGCCCGCTTGAAGTAATTCGCTTCCGCGTCGACGGCACGCAGGCGCACGAGGATCAGGCGACGCTTTTCCTTGGCCTGGTCCAGGCAGTTATTCACGAAAAACTTGTTGTAGCACTCGAGTTCGCGCGCGGCAAACTCATTTTCCGCCGCCTCGCGCTCGCTGGCCGACTGCTTCAGCTTGGCGTCCGCTTCTTCCACCGACAAGGTGGCGGGCACCTGCGGCGCGCCGACCTCATCCAATGCTGCGCTACCCTGATGCGCGCAGGCGGACAACGCCAGGGCAAGGCCCAGCGCCGCGCCCAGCTTGTATAGTGTATTTGCCATCATGTTCCTTATCCCTGCCTCAAACGATCGCGTCGGCCGCGCCGCGCTGTTCTTTTTCCATGTATTCGCGCGATTGCATCTCGATGATACGCGAAACGGTGCGGTGAAACTCATTGGCCAGCATGCCGTTCGTGTACAGCTCATCAGGCGGCACTTCGGCTGACATGATCAGCTTGACCTTCTGGTCATAAAACACGTCGATCAGCCACGTAAAGCGGCGCGCCTCGGACGACTGCGCCGCCGACATGGCCGGTATGCCGGACAATATCACCGTATGGAAGCGGCTGGCGATTTCCAGGTAATCATTTTGCGAGCGGGGACCGCCACACAGGGTGGCGAAATCGAACCAGATGATGCCGCCGGCGCGGCGCAGGCAATGGATTTCGCGGCTCTCGATGCGGATGCGCGCGTCTTCGTCGGCTGTCTCGGCGATGCGCGTGTAAGCGTCGCGCAGGGCCTTGTCGGTGTCCGCGCCGAGCGGCGTGTAGTAGCTTTCCACCTGCTCCAGCGCGCGGCCGCGGTAATCGACGCCGGCGTCCACGTTCATCACGTCGAGCTTGTCCTTGAGCAGCGCGATGGTCGGCAGCATGCGGTCGCGGTGCAAGCCGTCCGGATACAGCAGGTCCGGGTCGTAATTCGAAGTCATGATGAAGGACACGCCGTTGGCGAACAAGGCAGACAGCAGGTTGTACAGGATCATCGCGTCGGCGATGTCGGAGACGTGGAATTCATCGAAACAGATGAGGCGGTACTTCTTGGCGATGCGCTTGGCCACCTCGTCGAGCGGGTCGGCCACGCCTTTCAATTCATCGAGCTGCTGGTGCACGCCGCGCATGAATTCGTGGAAGTGCAGGCGCGTCTTGCGCACCAGGGGCACGACCGAGTAAAAACTGTCCATCAGGAACGATTTGCCGCGCCCCACCCCACCCCACATGTACACGCCTTTCGGCACGGCAGGACGGTTCAGCAGGCGCTTGAAGGTGCTCGAGCGCTGGCCCTTGTAGGCCACCCACTCGTCATAGCACAGCTGCAGGCGGTCGACCGCGCGCCGTTGGGCGGCATCGGCCTTGAAATCACGCTTCTGCAGCGCGTGCTGGTAAAACTCTTCTACGTTCATGGGATTCGCTTTAACGCACAAGGGCGCCGGCGGAAAAAATCCGCGAGCGCCCCCGTAGGACTAACTACAATTAAAAGTTCAACGTGCGCTTGTCAACCGCCAGTGCCGCTTCCTTGGTCGCTTCCGACAGGGATGGGTGAGCGTGGCAGATGCGCGCGATGTCTTCGGCCGAGGCCTTGAATTCCATCGCCACGACGGCTTCGGAAATCAGTTCGGACGCCATCGGGCCGACGATGTGCACGCCGAGGATTTCATCGGTCGTCGCATCGGCCAGGAATTTCACCATGCCCGAGGTGTCGCCCAGCGCGCGCGCACGGCCGTTGGCCATGAACGGGAAGGTGCCAGCCTTGTAGGCAATGCCTTCGGCCTTCAGGGTTTGCTCGGTCTTGCCGACCCACGCGATTTCCGGCGAGGTGTAGATCACCCAGGGAATCGTGTTGAAGTTGGTGTGGCCATGCTGGCCGGCGATACGCTCGGCCACGGCAACGCCTTCCTCTTCCGCCTTGTGCGCCAGCATCGGGCCGCGCACGACGTCGCCCACCGCCCATACGTTCGGCAGGTTGGTCTTGCAGTCGCCGTCGACGGCGATGAAGCCGCGCTCGTCCAGCTGCAGGCCGACCTTGTCGGCACCCAGGCCATTCGTGTTCGGCGTGCGGCCGATCGAGATGATCAGTTTGTCGAACACGGCTTTTTGCGCTTCGCCCTTGGCGTCCACGAATTCCACGGTGACGTCTTTCTTGCCCGGCGTAATCGCACCGATCTTGCAACCGAGGTTGATCTTCAAGCCTTGCTTGGTGAACAGCTTCGACGCTTCCTTGGCGATCTGCTCGTCAACGGCGCCCAGGAAGACCGGCAGGCCTTCCAGCACGGTGACGTCGGAACCCAGGCGGCGCCATACGCTGCCCATTTCCAGGCCGATCACGCCGGCGCCGATGACGCCCAGCTTGGCTGGAACGGCGTCGATGGCCAGTGCGCCCGTGTTCGACAGGATCAGTTTCTCGTCGAATGGTGCGCCCGGCAGTTCGCGCGCGTTCGAACCCGTGGCGATGACCACGTGCTTGGCCGTCAGGGTTTCGTTGGCTTCGCCCGTCACGCTGATCTCATACGCGCCAGCGGCGGCGGCAGCGAAAGCGGCGCGGCCGTGGAAGAAGGCGATCTTGTTCTTCTTGAACAGGTACAGGATGCCGTCGTTGTTTTGCTTGACGACGGTGTCCTTGCGCTTGAGCATCTGGCCCAGGTTCAGCTTCAGGCCGGCGACATCGATGCCGTGCTCGGCGAAGCTGTGGCCCGCGTGTTCGAAATGCTCGGACGATTGCAGCAGCGCTTTCGACGGGATGCAGCCGACGTTGGTGCAGGTACCGCCAGGAGCGGCGCCGCCCTTGGCGTTCGACCACTCGTCGACGCAGGCGACGGAAAAGCCCAGCTGCGCTGCGCGGATGGCGGCGATGTAGCCGCCAGGGCCCGCACCGATGACAACTACGTCAAATTGTTTAGTACTCATGTTTTGTTATTCCAATCTCTTCGTCTGGTACGAAAATCCACAATAGAAGGTAAATCACCACGCCGAAGCCGAAGGTCAATGTAAACAGGACGAAGACGAGGCGCCAGATCCACGCTTCCATGCCGGAAGCGCGGCCCAGGCCGCCGCAGACGCCGCCAAGCCAGCGGTCGTTGCGCGAACGGCGCAGGCGGTTGAATTCCTGCACCAGGTCGTTCGCCGGGCCGGCCGCCGCATCGGCGCCGGCGCCGGACGTGCTGTCCGGCTTGTCCAGGTTGATATTGCTCAGGAGCTTGGCTTTCGCTTGCGCAAATTCCGCGTCGCTCAGGGCACCTGCCAGGTGCAACTCGTGCAGACGCTTGATTTCTTCAGAGACGTTCATGGGAATCCTCTTTCATTGAGATCAGCCAGCTGCGTCTTCTGGCAAGGGGTATCAGCTACATTGCCCCGGCGGCGACGCCGGGGGGCTACGGTGCTTACAGGTCCAGCAGCAGGCGTGCAGGATCTTCCAGCGCTTCTTTCATCGCCACCAGGCCCAGGACGGCTTCGCGGCCGTCGATGATGCGGTGGTCGTAGGACATGGCCAGGTAGTTCATCGGACGTACCACGATCTGGCCGTTTTCCACGACAGCGCGGTCCTTGGTCGCATGCACGCCCAGGATGGCCGATTGTGGCGGGTTGATGATCGGGGTCGACAGCATGGAGCCGAAGGTACCGCCGTTCGAGATCGAGAACGTGCCGCCCGTCAGGTCGTCCAGGGTCAGCTTGCCTTCCTTGGCTTTCGCGCCGAATTCACCGATTTTTTTCTCGATGTCGGCGATCGACAGCTGGTCCGCGTTGCGGATGATAGGCACGACCAGGCCGCGTGGCGAACCGACAGCGATACCGATGTCGAAGTAGCCGTGGTAAACGATGTCGTTGCCGTCAACGGAGGCATTGATGATCGGGTATTTTTTCAGGGCGGCGACGGCGGCCTTGACGAAGAAGGACATGAAGCCCAGCTTGACGCCGTGCTCTTTCTCGAACTTGTCCTTGTACTTGTTGCGCAGGTCGATGACCGGCTGCATGTTCACTTCATTGAACGTGGTCAGGATGGCGTTCGTCGATTGCGATTGCAGCAGGCGCTCGGCGATACGTGCGCGCAGGCGGCTCATCGGCACGCGCTCTTCAGGGCGGTCGCCCAGGCTGGCGGCCGACGGCGTGGCAACTTGTTGCAGCGCTGGCTTGGCAGCGGCTGGCGCCAGTGGCGCGACAGCTGGCTTGGCGGAAGCGGCCAGGGCGTCGCCCTTGGTCACGCGGCCGTCTTTGCCGGAACCGGCGACGTCGCCAGCGGACAGGCCTTTTTCGGACAGGATCTTGGCAGCGGCAGGCATGGCGACATCGCCTTTGGTCGCAGCGGCTGGCGCCGTAGCGTTAGCCGTGTCTTGCGCTGCGGCAGCCAGGGCTGGCGCGGCAACGGCCGACACTTCCATCGGGCTGACCTTGGCCGAGCCGTCGGTGTCGATGATGGCGATGACTTCGCCGGCGACGACGGTAGCGCCGTTATCCTTGATGATCTGCACGATCACGCCAGCGGCAGGCGCCGGCAGTTCCAGCACCACTTTATCGGTTTCGATATCGATCATGTTTTCGTCGCGCGCAACTGGTTCGCCGACTTTCTTGTGCCATGCCAGCAGGGTCGCTTCTGCAACCGATTCCGACAACTGGGGAACTTTGACTTCGATTTGTGCCATGTAAAACTCCGTTTATTTTGTTATTGCGGCGCCGCCCCTGCGTAGCAAGGGCGGCGCTCCGTCACGATGTATGCGAACAGGCGCCATGCATGCGCATGGCGCCCGCTATCCTGCCACTTACTTGGTCAGGATAAAACCCTTCAGCTTCGAGAATGCCGTTTCCAGCAGATCTTTTTGCTGGGCGTAGTGCTTGTCATAGTAACCGACAGCAGGCGACGCCGAAGCAGGACGGCCGGCGTAGGCCAGACGCTGACCCGATTCCAGGCCTTCGAAGATGTTGTGCTGGATCTGGAACCAGGCGCCCTGGTTTTGCGGCTCGTCCTGCGCCCAGACGACTTCGACCAGGTTCGGGAACTTCTTCAGTTCGGCAGCGAACGACTTGTGCGGGAACGGATACAGCTGTTCCAGGCGCACGATGGCCGTGTCGGTCTGGCCGCGTGTCTTGCGTGCGTTGACCAGGTCATAGTAGACCTTGCCCGAGCAGGCGACCACGCGCTTGACTTTCTTGGCGTCGATTTTGTCGTCGACTTCGCCGATGACGGTCTGGAAACCACCCTTGGCCAGGTCGGTCAGCGGCGAACCGGCATCCTTGTTGCGCAACAGCGACTTCGGCGTCAGGATGACCAGCGGCTTGCGGAACTGGCGCACCATCTGGCGGCGCAGCAAATGGAAGATCTGCGAAGCCGTCGTCGGCTGCACCACTTGCATGTTGTTGTCTGCGCACAGCTGCAGGAAGCGTTCCGGACGCGCGGACGAGTGCTCAGGACCCTGGCCTTCGTAACCGTGCGGCAGCATCATGACCAGGCCAGAAGCGCGGCCCCACTTCACTTCGCCGGAGCTGATGAATTGGTCAATCACCACTTGCGCGCCGTTGGCGAAGTCGCCGAACTGGGCTTCCCAGATCGTCAGCGTGTTCGGTTCAGCGGTCGAGTAGCCGTATTCGAAGGCCAGTACGGCTTCTTCGGACAGCACCGAGTCGATGACGGTGAACGGCGCCTGGTTGTCCGACACGTTTTGCAGCGGAATGTAGGTACCTGCATCCCAACGCTCGCGGTTCTGGTCATGCAAGACGGCGTGGCGGTGCACGAAGGTGCCGCGGCCGGCATCCTGGCCCGTCAGGCGGATGGCGTAGCCGGACGATACCAGCGATGCGTAGGCCAGGTGTTCGCCCATGCCCCAGTCCAGGTTCATTTCGCCACGGCCCATGGTGCCACGGTCGCCCAGTACTTTTTCCACCAGCGAGTGGACCTTGAAGTCTTCCGGCACGGTGGTGATGCGGGTGGCCAGGCGTTTCAGTTCCGTCATCGGCACGGCGGTATCGGCCGAATCGGTCCATTTCTTGTTCAGGAACGGCAGCCAGTCGACGGCGTACTTGTTCTTGAAGTTCGAGATGACCGGATCGACGGTATGCTTGCCGGCGTCCATGGCATCGCGGAATGCGGCCACCATCTTGTCGCCGCCATCGGCAGGGATCACGCCTTGCGCTACCAGCTTGTCCGCGTACAGCTTGCGGGTGCCTGGATGCTGGCCGATCTTCTTGTACATCAGTGGCTGCGTCAGTGCCGGCGTATCTTGCTCGTTGTGGCCAAGCTTGCGGTAGCAGATGATGTCGAGGACGATGTCCTTCTTGAATTCCATGCGGTAGTCGAGCGCGATCTGCGTCGCCAGCACCACGGCTTCCGGATCATCGGCGTTGATGTGCAGGACCGGTGCTTCGATCATCTTGACGACGTCCGAGCAGTACAGGGTCGAGCGGGCATCGCGCGGATCCGAGGTGGTGAAACCGATCTGGTTGTTGATCACGATATGCACCGTGCCGCCCGTATGGTAGCCACGGGTTTGCGCCAGATTCAGCGTTTCCATGACCACGCCCTGGCCGGCGAAAGCGGCATCGCCGTGCACCAGGATAGGCAGCACTTGCGCGCCCTGCGCGTCGCCGCGGCGATCCATGCGGGCCTTGACGGAACCTTCGACCACAGGGTTGACGATTTCCAGGTGCGACGGGTTGAACGCCAGCGACAGGTGGACCGGGCCGCCCGCGGTGGAGATGTCCGACGAGAAGCCTTGATGGTACTTCACGTCGCCGGCAGGCAGGTCGTCGCCATGCTTGCCTTCGAATTCTTCGAACAGTTCCTGCGGCGCCTTGCCCAGGGTGTTCACCAGCACGTTCAGGCGGCCGCGGTGGGCCATGCCGATAACGATTTCCTGCACGCCTTTTTCGCCGGCGCGCTGGATGGTTTCATCCATCGAGGCGATGAAGGTTTCGCCGCCTTCCAGGGAGAAGCGCTTCTGGCCCACGTAACGGGTGTGCAGATAGCGTTCCAGGCCTTCAGCCGCGGTCAGGCGGTCGAGGATGTGGATTTTTTTCTCTGGGGTGAAATTCGGGGTGGAGCGGATCGCTTCCAGTTTCTCTTGCAGCCAGCGCTTTTCGGCCGGGTCGGAGATGTACATGAATTCGGCGCCGATCGAACGCGTGTAGGTATCGCGCAGATAGTTCAGCAGATCGCGCAGGGTGGCGGTCTCGGGGCCAAAATAGGTATTGCTGATGTTGAACACGGTGTCCATGTCCGCGTCGGTGAAGCCGTAGAAGCTCGGTTCCAGTTCCGGGATCATCGGACGTTCCTGGCGTTGCAGCGGATCCAGGTTGGCCCAGTGCGAACCGAGGTAGCGGTAAGCGGCGATCAGCTGCGTGGCGGCGACGCGCTTGCGGCCCATTTCAGCATCGAAGGAAGCGGTCACTGTGCGGATCGGACCTGCTTTTGCGCGCTCGGCGAACGAGGCGACGACGGAGGCATGCGCCACGTCAGGCTTGTTGGTGCCATCGACGGCAGGCACGTGCTGCATTGCGTCGAAGTAGGAACGCCAGTTATCGGGTACCGAGCCTGGATTGTTCAGATACGCCTCGTACAGGTCTTCCACGTACGGAGCATTCCCACCGAACAGGTAGGAGTTGGTCGTTAATTGCTGCATATATTGCTCACCTTTCTTCGCGCTTCGCGAGGAATTAGCGGGTTAATCTAACCTTCCGCGACACGGCCTGACCGGTTAGCGGATTGCACATCAAGTTGTGGGGAAGGGCTTTTTTATTGCACCAGCATTCTGCATACCGTCATTTAGAATAGCACGCGGTATTGTAACGCAACAACGCCTAGTTGAATTTTATTTGGCAAGCAAATGTAAGCTGTGTTGTTGATTTTCCCGGGCTTGCAAGCCTGTCACTGTTATGCTTACAACACATCGGCGGCCCTGCCGGCGTGCCGCTTGCGTCCAACTGGTCTGCCCAGCAACGGCGCCGCCGCGATGGCCGCCAGCCAATCGGGATCGCCGGCAAACCACTCCACCAGGAAGTCGAGCATGGTGCGCAGCAGGGGCGACATGTGCTGGCGCGAGGTGTAGACGCCGTAGATGCCCATGTCCTGCGGCTGGTACGCGGGCAAGAGCTCCACCAGCTGCCCGCTGGCAATCAGCGGCGTGACCGAAAAGCGCGGCTGCATGGCGATGCCCGCCCCCGCCACCGTGGCCACCAGCAGGACCAGCGATTCATTCGCCGACAGGCGGCCGCTGACGGGGACAGTGAGTGCTTCCCCGTCATGCGTAAACTGCCACAGGCTCTTGCCGAAATACGTGTACGTCAGGCAGTTGTGCAGGGCCAGGTCTTGCGCCCGGCGCGGCGTGCCGTGCGCCGCCAGGTACGATGGTGCGGCGCACACCACCGAGGCGCAGCTGGCCAACTGGCGCGCGATCAGGTTTGGTTCGAGCGCGTTGGTGATGCGGATCGCCAGGTCGATGCGCTGCTCCACCAGGTTGACGGCGCGGTTCTCCATCTGCAGGTCGACGGCGGCGCGCGGGTAGCGCCGCAGGTAAGCGGTTACTGCGCCAGCCAGCGCCGTCTGCGCCAGGGATTGCGAACAGGTGATACGCAACAAGCCGTGCGGCGTATCGAGGCCCTCGGGCGAAGTGACGGCCATGGCGCCAGCCACTTCCAGCATCTGCCGGCAGCGCGCCAGGGTGGCATCGCCCGCATCCGTCAGGCTCAGCCGGCGCGTGGTGCGATGCAACAGCCGCGCGCCCGCCCACTGTTCCATTTCGGCCAGGTAGCGCGTCACCATGGCGCGCGACATGTCGAGCGCTTCGCTGGCGGCCACCATGCTGCCACGCTCGGCGATGGCGACGAATACTTGTGCGGCGGTGATGCGGTCCATGCGGTGCTCCCTTGATTCGTCCGATCCATGCAACTAAGTATTGCAATCTACCCTATTTCTCGCGCCTGGTCGAAAGGATAATATGCGACAAGAGCATCCAATGCAGAAAGAATAATATGTTTGCACGCGCCGCCCGCCCCTCCCGCACGCTGGAGACCTTCCGCCTGGATGTGCTGGGCCGCGCACCGTCCACTTCGCTGCTGCTGAGCGGCATGGCGGACGCCATCCTCGTCAACACCCAGTTCCTGCGCGGCGATGCAGCGCAGTTAGCGCACACCATCGCCGCCAGCGGCAAGCGCCTGACCACCATCTATATCAGCGCGGCCGAACCGCAAGCCTATTTCGGCCTGGGCGTGCTGCAACAAGCCTTTCCGCAGGCCCGCATCCTCGCCAGCGGCGCCACGGTCGAGGCGATTCGCCGCCAGGCCAGCGCCAGGGTCGCCCACTGGGGCGGCATCCTCAAGCACAATGCCCCGCACCGCATCGTCATGCCCCAGCCCTATGAAGGCGACAGCCTGCAACTGGAAGGCCGGCACGTCGCCCTGCGCCAGCTGGAAGCGGCCTTCAACTGACACGACGCAGGCCTGCCCTACAACGCACCCAGGAAGCGCTCGTATTCTTGCGCGCTGCGCGCCAGCCGCTCGGCATAGCCCATTTCCTTCAGCCCGTCTTCCGCCCCATAGAAGGCAAAGAAGCGGCGGTTGTCGGCGCCGATGTACGCCAGGGTGACATCGAACGGCGCCAGCAGCTGCGCCAGGGTGACGTTCCACCTGCCTTCCGGCGTGAAATCCTCCTCGCGGATGCCGGCCGTGACGGCCAGCGCCACCTATCTCCCCCGGAAGGCATCGCCGCCCGTGCCGTAAGCCCAGCCATATGCCAGCACCTCGTCGAGCCACCGCTTCAGCAAGGGCGGGCAGTTGAACCAGTACATGGGGAATTGCAGGACCACATTGGCGTGCGCCTCCACCAGCGCCTGCTCGCGCGCCACGTCGATGTTTCCATCCGGATAAGCCTGGTGCACGTCGTGGATGGTGTAACGGTCGGGATACTGCGCCAGCTCCTGCAGCCAGCGCTTGTTGGCGACTGACGTGTCGATGGCGGGATGGAAGACGATAACGAGGGTTTTCATCATGCTGCTTTCCTGAAAATGGATGGACGCACCGGCCCGCCTGCACAGGAAAGCAGGCAAGCCGGTACCCTGCCCCGTGGCACGCGGCATGTGGCCGCGCGCCTGCAGGGGCAAAAACAGCATAACCATGCCGAGTACTTTTCACAAGTACGCACATTTACCACTCATACAGTAAGAAAAGTAAGCTACAAGGCCGTGGAAAGACGTTTGGCCATGCGCATCCGCCTCAGGCTGGCTGGTGCCGTTCGCCCCACGCGCACAAGGTATGCAGCACGGGGATCAGCGAGGCGCCCTTGCTGGAAAGCGAATATTCCACCTTGGGCGGCACTTGCGGATATTCCTTGCGGATGATCAGCCCATCGGCCTCCAGTTCCTTCAGCACGACGCTGAGGGTCTTGAAAGCGATGCCACCGAGATGGCGCTTGAGTTCGTTATGCCGCAGCACGGTGTTTTCCGCCAGCGCATACAGGATCAGCATCTTGTATTTGCCGCCGATCAGCGACAAGGTATAACCAAATGCCGTATCGCCCAGGGCCACGCCGCTGGGCGCGCAGATTTCTTCATTCATCGCGTTGTACTTCCTGTTGAACCAGGATCCGAGCATAACAGCACGGCGGCCCTGGCTTGCATCGAACACGCATATAAAAAAACGGGCCGAAGCCCGTTTTTTGTTTGCTTGATACCGCTCTGGATTAACGCTTGTCCAGTGGCAGTACTTCGCGCGTGGTCGAACCGACGAACAGCTGGCGCGGACGGCCGATTTTTTGCTCTGGGTCGGCGATCATTTCGTTCCACTGGGCGATCCAGCCGATCGTACGGGCCATAGCGAAGATACCGGTGAACAGCGACACAGGGATGCCCAGCGCCGATTGCACGATGCCCGAGTAGAAGTCGACGTTCGGGTACAGTTTGCGCGACACGAAGTATTCGTCGTTCAGTGCAATCTTTTCCAGTTCCATCGCCAGCTTGAACAGCGGATCGTCTTGCAGACCCAGTTCTTGCAGCACTTCGTAGCAGGTTTCACGCATCAGCTTGGCGCGTGGATCGAAGTTCTTGTACACGCGGTGGCCAAAGCCCATCAGCTTGACGCCGGAGTTCTTGTCCTTGACTTGCTCGATGAAGGCAGGGATGTTCTCGACGGTGCCGATTTCCTTCAGCATGTTCAGTGCCGCTTCGTTGGCGCCGCCGTGGGCAGGGCCCCACAGGCAGGCGATACCGGCAGCGATACAGGCGAACGGGTTGGCGCCCGACGAACCGGCCAGACGGACGGTCGATGTCGATGCGTTTTGCTCGTGGTCCGCGTGCAGGATCAGGATGCGGTCCAGGGCGCGCACCAGCACGTCGTTGACCTTGTACTCTTCGCACGGGTTGGCGAACATCATGTGCATGAAGTTGGCGCTGTACGACAGGTCGTTGCGTGGGTACACGAACGGCTGGCCGACCGAGTACTTGTAGGTCATGGCGACCAGGGTTGGCATCTTGGCGATCAGGCGGATGGCCGACACTTCGCGGTGACGCGGGTCGTTGATGTCCAGCGAGTCATGGTAGAACGATGCCAGCGCGCCGACGGTGCCCACCAGGACCGACATCGGATGCGCGTCGCGGCGGAAGCCACGGAAGAAGAATTGCATCTGTTCGTGCACCATCGTGTGCTTGGTGACGGTGTCGACGAACTTGGCTTTTTGCGCCGCGTTCGGCAGTTCGCCGTTCAGCAGCAGGTAGCACGATTCCATGAAGTCGGCGTTGACGGCCAACTGTTCGATCGGGTAACCGCGGTACAGCAGCTCGCCCTTGTCGCCGTCGATGTAGGTGATCGACGAGTTGCAGGCGGCCGTCGACATAAAGCCTGGGTCGTAGGTGAACTTGCCGCTACCGGCGTACAGTTTGCGGATGTCGATGACGTCCGGGCCAACCGTGCCTTTGTAGATTGGAAATTCAAGCGATGGGCTGCCATCGGAGAACGACAGGGTAGCTTTTGTGTCAGAGATATTCATGGGCTCTTCCTTCTCGGGAGTGAGTCGAAATTAAAATCAAAAATTCTGGCTGCAATTCGCACCGCAATTCGGCAGTGCTACAGCGCGCCACTCGCACCGTTTGCAATATATCGCCCAGGCGTCTAGGCAATGCGCAGTCGTTGCAGCAGTGCGCGCACATGCGGCAGATCGACTTCGCCTTCCGGCTCTTTACGGGCCAGTACCAGATCCATTAACGCATTGTCCGATAAATCCAGCAAACGCGTCAGCGCGTCAACTTCTTCATCGGTCAATTCGGTTTCATACGCATCGAGAAAACGGGTCAGGATAATGTCGTTTTCCAGCAGGCCACGGCGTGAACGCCAGCGCAGGCGGGCGCGGTTGGCCGGGTCGGCCTGATGCGAGGACAAAATTGATTCTGTCATTTGGTTTACCACTTTACGTGTGCCTTGCGGCACGGTGCTGCTTTGCAGGCGCCGCCTGCAGGCAAGAGAGGATACCCTCTTCCCGCAAACGGCGCCCGGCGGACGCGATCAGGGGATCAGATCGCGCGGCGGACCATCAACTCCTTGATCTTGCCAATCGCCTTGTTCGGGTTCAACCCTTTCGGGCAGACGTCGACGCAGTTCATGATCGAATGGCAGCGGAACAGGCGGTACGGGTCTTCCAGGTTGTCCAGACGCGCACCGGTGGCTTCGTCGCGCGAATCGGCGATGAAGCGGTAGGCTTGCAGCAGGCCGGCCGGGCCGACGAACTTGTCCGGATTCCACCAGAACGACGGGCACGACGTGGAGCAGCATGCGCACAGGATGCACTCGTACAGGCCATCGAGTTCTTCGCGCTGTTCCGGCGACTGCAGGCGTTCCTTTTCAGGCGGGATCGAGTCGTTGATCAGGAAAGGCTTGATCGAATCGTACTGCTTGAAAAATTGCGTCATGTCGACGATCAGGTCGCGGATGACTGGCAAACCTGGCAACGGACGCAGCACGATAGGCTCCGACAGTTCGTTCAGGTTGGTGGTGCATGCCAGGCCGTTCTTGCCGTTGATGTTCATCGCGTCCGAACCGCACACGCCTTCGCGGCACGAGCGGCGCAGGGCCAGCGAGTCATCGACGTCCGACTTGATGCGCTGCAGTGCGTCGAGCAGCATCTTGTCGGTGTCTTTCAGTTCGACCGTCAGGTCTTGCATGTAAGGCTTGGCATCCTGGTCAGGATCGTAGCGGTAGATTTTGAATTTGAGAGTGCGTGCCATGTTCTGACCTTTAGAAAGTACGTGGTTTTGGCTTGAAGGTATCGACCGTCAGCGGTTTGGTCACGACTGGCTTGTATTCCAGGCGGTTGCCTTCCGAGTACCACAGCGTGTGCTTCATCCAGTTGTCGTCGTCGCGGGTCGGGTGATCATCCTGGGCGTGGGCGCCGCGCGATTCCTTGCGGGCTGCTGCCGAGACGATGGTCGCTTTCGCCGTTTCGATCAGGTTGTCCAGCTCCAGCGCTTCCACGCGGGCCGTGTTGAACACCATCGATTTATCCTTGAACGAGACGTGCTTGCGGCGCTCGTCAAGCTTCATGATTTCGATCACACCCTGGTCCAGCATCGCGTCGGTACGGAACACGCCACAGTACTTCTGCATGGTGGCGCGAATCTCGTTCGCCACGCCCTGCACGGTTTCCGTGCCGGTCGAGTTTTCCAGGCGCGCCAGGCGGCCCATGGCGAAATCGGCAGCGTCGGCTGGCAAAGGCTTGTTTTCCTTGGCTTTCAGGCCGCTGTTGACGATGTGGTTACCGGCCGCGCGGCCGAAGACCACCAGGTCGAGCAGCGAGTTCGTGCCCAGGCGATTGGCGCCGTGCACGGAGACGCAGGCGCATTCGCCGATCGCGTACAGGCCGTTGACGACTTTCGCCGAGTTGTCCGGACCGGTCGGGGTGACGACCTGGCCGTGGATGTTCGTCGGAATGCCGCCCATCTGGTAGTGAATCGTCGGCACGACAGGAATCGGTTCCTTGGTGGCGTCGACGTTGGCGAACTTGTGGCCGATTTCCAGAATCGACGGCAGGCGCTTGGCGATGGTGTCGGCGCCGATATGGCGCAAGTCCAGCATCACGTGGTCCTTGTTCGGACCGCAGCCGCGGCCTTCCTTGATTTCCTGGTCCATCGAACGCGAAACGAAGTCGCGCGGCGCCAGATCCTTCAGCGTCGGCGCATAGCGCTCCATGAAGCGTTCGCCTTCGCTATTGATCAGGATGCCGCCTTCGCCGCGCACGCCTTCGGTGATCAATACGCCCGCGCCGGCCACGCCGGTCGGGTGGAACTGCCAGAATTCCATGTCTTGCAGCGGCAGGCCGGCGCGTGCCGCCATGCCCATGCCGTCGCCGGTGTTGATGAAGGCATTCGTCGACGCGGCAAAGATACGGCCTGCGCCGCCCGTTGCCATGACCGTCGTTTTTGCTTCCAGGATCATGCATTCGCCGGTTTCCATTTCCAGCGCAACAACACCGATCACGTCGCCGTCGGCGTCACGGATCAGGTCGAGTGCCATCCATTCGACGAAGAAGTGCGTACGCGCACGCACATTGCGCTGGTACAGGGTGTGCAACAGGGCGTGACCGGTACGGTCGGCTGCCGCGCAAGCGCGCTGCACCGGCTTTTCGCCGAAGTGGGCCGTGTGGCCGCCGAAAGGACGCTGATAGATGGTACCGTCAGGGTTGCGGTCGAATGGCATGCCGAAGTGTTCCAGCTCGTACACGACCTTCGGTGCTTCACGGCACATGAATTCGATGGCATCCTGGTCGCCCAGATAGTCGCCGCCCTTGACGGTGTCGAACATATGCCAGAACCAGTTGTCCTCGGCCATGTTGCCGAGCGACGCGCCGATACCGCCCTGCGCCGCAACGGTGTGCGAGCGGGTCGGGAAAACTTTCGACAGGACAGCGACGTTCAGACCGGCTTCAGCCAGCTGCAACGACGCGCGCATGCCGGAACCGCCGGCGCCAACGATTACCGCATCAAAGCGGCGGGTAGGGATTGCAGATTTATATGCTGCCACGATTACACACTCCAGAGTATCTGTACCGTCCAGCCGGCACAAGCGATCAACCACAGCATGGTGGCAATTTGCAGGGTCATGCGGAGGCCAACGCTTTTCACGTAGTCCATCCAGATATTGCGTACGCCGACCCATGCGTGGTAGAACAGGGCGACAAACGTCACCAGGCTGAATAATTTGAACCATTGCTGTGCAAACAATCCTGCCCAGCCTTCATAGCTGAAGTTGCTGCCGGTCAGGAAGGCGATCAGCAGGATGGCGACGTAGGCCACCATGACGAGGGCGGTGACGCGTTGCGCCAGCCAGTCGCGCAAGCCGTAATGGGCGCCGACGACGAGGCGTTTCGGTCCGATGTTATTGTTTGCCATTAAAATACTCCAAACAGTTTCAAAGCGACCAGAGCGGTCAGTACCAGGCTGATCACCAGAACGAACTTGGCGGTATTGCGCGCGGGCTCTTTCTCGGCGGCGACGTGCACGTCCATGAGCAAGTGGCGGATGCCGGCGCAGAAGTGATGCAGGAAGGCCCAGACCAGACCCAGCGTGATCAGCTTGACGAACCAGTGCGAGGCGATGCCCTGGAAGTAGGCGTAGGACATTTCGGAACGCAGGCTCAGTTCCAGCATGTACAGGATGCACGGCAGCAGGGCGAAAATGATGATGCCGCTGATACGATGCAGGATCGAGACGATGGCGCCGATCGCCATGCGGTAGTTCGACAATTCGGTAACATGGATGTTACGGAATTGCGGCCGTTCTTTTTTTGGTACTTCTCTTACGGCTTCAGACATAACAAAAACCTCCCCTTTGAATTTCAACTAAATATTGAAGCCGCGATTTTCGCCGATTTTCGCAACCGATACCAATATCTATTGTTACATATAACCAAAATGGTTTTTTACTACAAAATACCGCGCTACTTTCCGTAGTTCACGTAATTTAATTACAGAATCGCCGGCAAAACACGGCCCGCCGGGGCGGGCCATGCTGTCGCTGCGCTTTCCGTTGTCTCCGTTGCCCGCCTTGCGGCAGGCATCTTGCAAGCGATGCACTTCAGCCTTGCTGCTTGTTCGGACGCCCACGGGCGCCCCGCCGCTTCAGCTGAGTTCATTCTGATAATGATGGCGACTGGTCAGGTACAGGCCCCGGCGCAGTTCGACCGGCTTGTCGCCGTAGGTAAACGACACGCGCTCGGAACTGAGCAGGGGCGTGCCGAGGTCGATATTTAACAATTGCGCGGCGCCCGCGTCGGCGCACACGGCGCGGATCTGTTCCGACGCGCGTATCATGCGCGTGCCAAATTCCGTTTCAAACAGGCCGTACATGGGGCCCTTGTATTCCACCAGGCGTTCGGCCGTCAGGCCCTTGAAGATCAGGCCGGGCAGCCACAGCTCTTCGACGATGGTCGGCACGCCGTCGAAATACTGCACGCGCTTGATGAAGATGACGGCGTCGCCGGACTTCAGGTCCATCAGGCGCGCCACGTCGGCTGGCGCGCGCACGCGCTTGACTTCGATAAACTTGCTTTCAGGATAATGCGGTACGCCTTCGTCCGGCACCAGGCGCAGGAAGCGGAAATGCGCGCGCGCCTCATGGTGGGTGGAAACGAAGGTGCCCTTGCCCTGGCGCCGCATGACGAGATTCTCGGCGGCCAGCTCATCGATGGCCTTGCGCACCGTGCCCTGGCTGACCTTGAAGCGCCCCGCCAGCTCGACTTCGCTGGGAATGAGCTCGCCCGGCTTCCATTCGCCCGATTGCAGGCTTTGCGTGATGAGCGCCTTGATCTGCTGGTACAGGGGGCTGAAGGTGGGCGATGCAGTCGCGGCAGGCGCGGCCACGGCAGCAGTGGTATTCACGCTGGCAACAGGGGTGGCGGCAGTGCCGGCCGCTGCGGCAACGGGCGTGGCCGGGGTGCCCGCGGTCGGACTGACCGCCCCGCTTGCAGCAGTGGCATTGTTGGTCAGATTGGACGAGGCGGAATTCATAGTCCGACATTTCAACACAAATCACTGCCCGCGTCCAGTAAAAGACTCGTAGTTATCTGTCTTATATAAGACATAAGATATGATTGACAGATGCAGATCAGGGGCCTAAACTGCCCTCGATAAAACTTGTGAGCCAGCGTTTTATGTTGTCGGCCAGCCACTCTGGCCTCGTGCAGCACAAGCGTGACGGCAGCGTACACCAGCAATTCGGTGGCGCGGGCCGGTTTTGGTATCATTATAGTTTTTCCGGATAAGCGTAAGCCCAGCTTCAAGCCCGTTTTCTTTCCCATTTTTGGAGATTCATCATGGCTAAAACCCCAATGCGTGTTGCAGTGACCGGCGCCGCCGGCCAGATCGGCTACGCCCTGTTGTTCCGCATCGCCAATGGCGACATGCTCGGCAAAGACCAGCCTGTCATCTTGCAACTGCTTGAAATCCCGGACGAAAAAGCCCAGAAGGCGCTCAAGGGCGTGATGATGGAAATCGACGACTGCGCATTCCCGCTGCTGACGGAAATGACCGCCCACTCCGATCCGCTGACCGCATTCAAGGATGTCGACGTGGCCGTACTGGTTGGCGCGCGTCCACGCGGCCCAGGCATGGAACGCAAGGACCTGCTGGAAGCGAACGCCCAGATCTTCACGGTGCAAGGCAAGGCGCTCGACGCCGTCGCTTCGCGCAATGTCAAAGTGCTGGTGGTCGGCAACCCTGCCAATACCAACGCCTACATCGCCATGAAATCGGCGCCATCGCTGCCAGCGAAAAACTTCACCGCCATGCTGCGCCTGGACCACAACCGCGCGCTGTCGCAAGTCGCTGCCAAGACCGGCACCGCCGTGAAAGACATCGAGAAGCTGACCGTCTGGGGCAACCACTCGCCAACGATGTACGCCGACTACCGCTTCGCCACCGTGAACGGCAAGGCTGTGAAAGACCTGATCAACGACCAGGAGTGGAACGCCAACACCTTCCTGCCAACCGTCGGCAAGCGCGGCGCCGCCATCATCGAAGCGCGCGGCCTGTCGTCGGCAGCGTCGGCAGCGAACGCCGCCATCGACCACATCCATGACTGGATGCTGGGCACCGCCGGCAAGTGGACCACCATGGGCGTTCCTTCGGATGGCTCGTATGGCATTCCTGAAGGCACCGTGTTCGGCTTCCCGGTCACCACCGACAACGGTGAGTACACCATCGTTCAAGGTCTGGAAATCGATGCATTCTCGCAAGAGCGCATCAACCTGACCCTGAAAGAACTGACCGAAGAGCGCGAAGGCGTGAAACACCTGCTGGCCTAAGTCCAGTTTTGGCGGCGCGGCAATGCGCCGCCCGCCAAAGAAGGCCGCCCTGCGAGATTCGCGGCGCGGCTGTTTTATCAAGTAGTTTTTACCTGCAGAAATGCCTTAAGCATGCACCCTTCCGAGGTTTTATTCCAAGGCAAACGCCAGCCGCTGTTGCTCGCCGCTTGCGACCACTACGCCGGCTCTGAAAAGCTGATGCGTAAATCGATTGCTTTGCAACAAGAGCTTGGTCCCCTGTTCGACATCACGTTCGACTGCGAAGACGGCGCCAGCGCCGGCAATGAAGAATCCCACGCTCTGATGATCGCGGGCCTGCTGGCCAGCGACGAGAACCAGTTCAACCGCATCGGCGTGCGCGTGCACGACGTCGACAGCCCGTTTTTCGCGCGCGACGTGGAAATCATCTGCACCGCCGCCTCGCGTCTGGCCTACATCGCCGTGCCCAAGGTGGGCGGCGTGCAGGACGCCATGCTGGCCATCGACCTGATCAACCTGCACGCGCGCCGCGCCGGCCGCGACAACCTGCCCGTGCACATCCTGATCGAGACGCATGGCGCGCTGCGCGATGCCTATGCGATCGCCGCCCTGCCCCAGGTCGAATGCCTGTCCTTCGGCATCATGGATTTCGTTTCGGCCCATTACGGCGCCATTCCCGCCGCCGCCATGCGTACGCCGGGCCAGTTCACGCACCCGCTGGTGGTGCGCGCCAAGCTGGAAGTGGCTGCCGCCTGCCATGCACATGGCAAGGTGCCGTCGCACAACGTGACGACGGACGTGCGCGATTCGGCCGTGGTGGCCAACGATGCCCAGCGCGCAACAGCCGAGTTCGGCTACACGCGCATGTGGAGCATCCACCCGGACCAGATCAAGCCCATCATCAAGGCCTTCACGCCGCGCCTGTCCGAAGTCAACGAGGCCAGCAACATCCTGAATGAAGCGCTGCGCGCCAACTGGGGACCGATTGCGCAAAATGGCCGCTTGCACGACCGCGCCAGCTACCGATATTATTGGACCGTTTTGCAACGCGCCAAACTGGCAGGCCTCGGCCTGCCCGAGGCGGCCGCTGCATTACTCAACGCCCCCTCTTCCAGCACCACTGAAAACTGACAGGAATTACACGATGTCCCTCTCCAAATTAGCAATTGCCTGCAGCGTCGCGCTGGGCGCCATGACCCTCACGCTGGCGCCAGCCAGCTTCGCCGCCACGGATACCAAGGAAGCGGCAAACGCCAAGGCGGTCAAAGCCAAGGCCAAGCCGAAAGCCAAGGCCACCAAGGCAAAGGCTGCCGCCAAGGAAGCGCATCCGCTGGCCATGTCCGTGGTCGACAAGGAAGAGTCCGACGAGCCGGACACCGCGGGTTCAGCCTCCACCGATTTCAATTGTGAACTTGGTAATAAAATTACCATCTACACCAATGCTACTGACGACAAACACATCGCCCTGCGCTGGAAGAAGCGCCTGCACCGCCTGAGCCGTGTTGGCACCACCACCGGCGCCAACCGCTTCGAGAACCGTTTATATGGTCTCGTCTGGATCGGCATCCCGGCCAAAGGCATGCTGCTCGATTCCAAGCAGGGCCGCCAGCTGGCCAATGAATGCAAGGATGCGGAGCAAGCCAAGCCGGCGGCAGTGGTGGAAGCCGCGCCATCGCTGGGCGTGCTGCCGGCCACCGGCGGCTGATGTGCGTAGCAAGGGCCTCTTCGGGGGCTCAGTCATGTTTTGTAATTTGAATAATCAATAAATAGACGATACCCAACAAGGAGAGGTCATGTCCCGCAACACTCTGAACACGCTCAAGGACTTTAATATTTCGGATAGCAAGAAGGGCAAGCTGTACTCCCTGCCTGCACTGGAAAAAAGCCTGGGCATCAATGTCTCCCGCCTGCCAGTGTCGATTCGCATCGTGCTCGAATCGGTATTGCGCAACTGCGACGGCAAAAAAGTCACCGAAGAACACGTCAAGCAATTGGCGAGCTGGGGCCCGACCGCCGAGCGCACCGACGAGATCCCGTTCGTAGTGGCGCGCGTCGTGCTGCAAGACTTCACCGGCGTACCGCTGCTGGCCGACCTGGCAGCCATGCGCAACGTGGCCGCCAAGATGGGCATCAACGCCAAGAAGATCGAACCGCTGGTACCAGTCGACCTGGTGGTCGACCACTCGGTGACCATCGATCACTACCGCGAAAAGAAAGCGCTGGACCTGAACATGAAACTGGAATTCTCGCGTAACAACGAGCGCTACCAGTTCATGAAATGGGGCATGCAGGCATTCGACACCTTCGGCGTCGTGCCACCAGGCTTCGGCATCGTCCACCAGGTCAACCTGGAATACCTGGCGCGCGGCGTGCACCACGCAGGCAAGAAAGCCGGCGACGTGTACTACCCTGATACCCTGGTCGGCACCGACTCGCACACCACCATGATCAACGGCATCGGCGTGGTCGGCTGGGGCGTGGGCGGCATCGAGGCGGAAGCCGGCATGCTGGGCCAACCGGTCTATTTCCTGACGCCTGACGTCATCGGCGTGAACCTGTCGGGCGCGCTGCGCGAAGGCTGCACCGCCACCGACCTGGTACTGACCATCACCGAATTGCTGCGCAAAGAAAAAGTCGTCGGCAAGTTCGTCGAATTCTTCGGCGAAGGCACCGAGTCGCTGACCCTGACCGACCGCGCGACGATCGCCAACATGGCACCGGAATACGGCGCCACCATGGGCTTCTTCCCGGTCGACGAAGCCACCATCGATTACTTCAAGGGCACCGGCCGCAGCAAGGCTGAAATCGCCGCGTTCGAAGGCTACTTCAAGGCGCAAAACCTGTTCGGCGTGCCAAAAGCCGGCGAGATCGACTACACCCGCGTGGTGGAACTGAACCTGGCCACGGTCGCTCCGTCGCTGGCCGGCCCGAAGCGCCCGCAAGACCGTATCGAAATCGGCAACGTGAAAGCGAACTTCGCCGAACTGTTCGCCAAGCCAACCACGGAAAACGGCTTCAACAAGAACCCGGCCGACCTGGCTGCCGTGTACGAAACGACGAACGGCGTGAAAGTGTCGAACGGCGACGTGCTGATCGCCGCGATCACCTCGTGCACCAACACCTCGAACCCGAGCGTGATGCTGGCTGCCGGCCTGCTGGCCAAGAAAGCCGTGGAAGCCGGCCTGAAAGTCGCTCCGCACATCAAGACCTCGCTGGCCCCTGGCTCGCGCGTCGTGACCGAGTACCTGACGGCTGCCGGCCTGCTGCCATACCTGGAAAAACTGGGCTTCGGCGTGACCGCCTACGGCTGCACCACCTGTATCGGCAATGCGGGCGACCTGACGCCTGAGCTGAACGCAGCCATTGCCACGCACGACATCGTCGCGTCGGCCGTACTGTCGGGCAACCGCAACTTCGAAGCGCGTATTCACCCGAACATCCGCTCGAACTTCCTCGCTTCGCCACCGCTGGTCGTCGCTTACGCCATCGCCGGCAACATGACGCGCGACCTGATGACGGAACCTGTCGGCAAGGGCAAGGGCGGCAAGGATATCTACCTGGGCGACATCTGGCCGACCTCGGCTGAAGTCTCGGCCATGATGAAGTTCGCCATGAATGCCAAGGTGTTCAAGGACAACTACGCCGACGTCAAGGGCGCACCAGGCAAGCTGTGGGAAAAAGTCACGACCGTGTCCGGTCAAGTCTACAACTGGCCGAAATCGACCTACATCGCGGAACCACCGTTCTTCGACAACTTCTCGATGACGCCAGCGGCAGTGGCCACCGGCATCGAAGGCGCGCGCGCACTGGGCGTGTTCGGCGATTCCATCACCACGGACCACATCTCGCCAGCCGGCTCGATCCAGGAAAACGGTCCTGCAGGCAAGTGGCTGAAGGAAAACGGCGTCCTGAAAGCGGACTTCAACTCCTACGGCTCGCGTCGCGGCAACCATGAAATCATGATGCGCGGCACGTTCGCCAACGTGCGTATCAAAAACCGCATGATCCCTGCCAAGGCGGACGGTTCGGCGGTCGAAGGCGGCATCACGATTCACCAGCCTTCCGGCGAACAGATGTCGATCTACGACGCAGCGATGAAATATGTTGCTGAAGGCACGCCAACCATGGTCTTCGGCGGCGAAGAGTACGGTACGGGCTCGTCGCGCGACTGGGCGGCAAAAGGTACGCAACTGCTGGGCGTGAAAGCCGTGATCACCCGCTCGTTCGAGCGTATTCACCGCTCGAACCTGGTGGGCATGGGCGTGTTGCCGCTGCAATTCATCGGCGACGACAGCGTGCAAACCCTGGGCATCACCGGCAATGAAACCTTCGACCTGAAAGGCCTCGAAGGCGAAATCAAGCCACAGCAACTGGCCACCCTGGTGATCCACCGCGCCGACGGCACCAGCGTCGACGTAAAAGTGCTGCTGCGTATCGATACGCCGATCGAAGTCGATTACTACAAGCATGGCGGTATCCTGCCATTCGTGTTGCGTCAACTGCTGGCCGAGTAATCAGCCCAGCTGTGAGGTAAGATAAAAGCGCCGGTTCCGACCGGCGCTTTTTTTCGTCCCTGCGCCCCGTTCCGACTTGAAATTCCGACTATTGGCATGATCTGAGGATAGCTTACGTATTGCGTGCGGCTGAATCCTCTACAATACGGTTATAAGGGTTTATCATTGTTTGACTGATCCATTTTTTTCACTTTCCGAGACTCTTATCCCGCCATGCGTCGTCCTTCCAAAGATTCATCCCATAAACTGACTGCCGACAGCCAGCGCCTGGTCACCTTTGCCCAGGCGATCGTACAGGCAGCCAGCCGTCTCGAAGAGCGGTCCTGGGAACACAGCCTGGATACGCAGCTCCAGAAATTACTCAAAACCGGCCACCAGGACACCATCGACAACACCCTGGGCAGCCTGTTCAAGGAAGACTTGAACGCCTACGACGTGCTGATGGACTGCGTTGAAGCCGTCAGCGAATCGACCGTCGTCGTACATGACGACGTGCGCTACGACGCCCTGCTGGTCGCCGTACCCATCCTCGCGTGGACGCGCTTTTCCATCGCCTCCGGCCCCATGGCCGGCGACGCGCACGGCGTGCTGTCGGCGCATTTCGCCGCCCACCTGCTGGCCGATGGCACGAAGATGGCCATGGCGCCCACCCTGTATTCGATTGACCAGCTGCCGCGCAGCCACGTCGAGACCTATGCCAAGACGCAGAAGCTGGCACTGGCCGCCCTGAAAGGCACGGCCGTCAAGCCGTCGGCCAAAGAGGCGGAAACGGCGCCCTTCCTGGCCGACACGCGCTACCTGCTGGTGGCCGTGGTGGCCCCTGCTGGCGCACCGCTGTTCCGCTGGCAGACGCCGTCGAGCCAGCTCGACTTCATCGCCGAGCGCAGCGCCGCCCTGGAACAATGGCGCACGCAGGCCACGCCGACGATTGCCCGCCTGCTGCCCGGCTGCGGCCTGGAATTGCTGCTGCCGGAAGCGTATTACGTGGCCTGCCGCGAAGCGGACAAGCTGATACGCCCCGTCTCCGTGCGCGCCGCCGTGCACTATCTGACGCACACGCTGGCCATCGAGCCGTCGGAACTGCGCGCCGTCATCGCCGGTTTCGGCGAGGAAGCGGCCGATGGCCAGGTGGACGAGTACCGCATCGCCTTCACCCTGCGCCAGGCGCCGGACGTGATCTACGGCATCGTCTGGCCTTTATATGGCCAGGAAGACGAGGATGGCACGCCGATCGAAGGCCTGATCCAGGTCGGCATCGCCGCGCTGGACAAGCAAAAGACGCCCGTCGATGAAATCATCGAGCACCTGAACGCCGCCGGCGTGACGCAGATCAAGCGCCACGCGGAACGTTTTGTCGGTGAATACTGCGACGATTGCGGCGCGCCCCTGTTTGCCGATCCCGTGGGCGAACTGGCGCATGCGGAAATGCCGGAAGATACGCCGCAAGGCACGGAACACTTCCATTGATGCTGTAACGGTGTTGTCGGATTACGCGCTGCGCGCTAATCCGACCTACGCTGCTGGCATAGGCCGTAGGTCGGATTAGCCGGTACGGCGTAATCCGACAATACCCCTGATGCAAAAAAGGCGGAACCGAGGTTCCGCCTTTTTCATTACCACGTCCAGTCATCCACCATCACCACTGTGAAAACGGGTGGCGGATCAGATTCGCGTTGTAGTAGCGCTCGTCGCCCGACACTTCCGCGCCGATCCAGTCGGGCTTCTCGAACGGCTGGTCTTCCGAGGCCAGTTCGATCTCGGCCACCACCAGGCCCGCATTCGCGCCCAGGAACTCGTCGATTTCCCACACCATGCCCGCGTGTTCGATGCGGTGGCGGACCTTTTCGATCAGCGGCTGTTCGCACAGGCCGTCGAGCAGTTCGGCCGCGTCGGCCAGCGGAATCGGATACTCCCACTCGCCGCGCGTCGCGCCCACGTTCGCGCCCTTGATGGTCAGCATCGCCTGCTCGCCTTCGATGCGCACGCGCACCACGCGCTCGCGCGCGGACGACAGATAGCCCTGGCGCAGCAGGACCGCCTGGCCCAGGCCGCGCCAGGCGTCGCCGGCAAGCAAAAATTTACGCTCGATCTCGATACCCATGAACAACGCCGTTCAATCCAGCGACAGCAGGATAGGCTGCAGCATGGCCGCGCCCAGGGCCGCGCTGCGTGCGCCGTTCCAGCCGACGGCCGGATCCGGCAAGTCGGCGTTTTCCTTGAACGGCATTTCCAGCGTCAGCGCCAGGCAGCCGAAGTGGTGGCCGATGTATTTCGACGCCAGGGTCAGCATGTCCGATTTGTACTTGCTGGCCGCATAGCCGAACTTGTCCTGGAAATCGGGGCTGGCCTGCTTGTAGCGCTCGATGAAGGCTTTCTGGTGCGCCGCCTGGGCCGGCGTGAAGTTTTCCAGCATTTCATTGCCGGCCACAAAGTTGTACGGCAGCGCTTCGTCGCCGTGGATGTCGAAGAACATGTCGACGCCCGTTTCATGGATCTTGTTTTTCACGCACAGCACTTCCGGGCTCGATTCCAGCGAAGGCGTCATCCATTCGCGGTTCAGGTTGGCGCCTGCCGCATTCGTGCGCAGGTTGCCGCGGATGGAGCCGTCCGGGTTCATGTTAGGCACGATGTGGAACACGGCGCGCTGCAGCAGTTTGCGCGCGATCGGGTTGGCGTCGTCCAGCAGCGAGTCGATCAAGCCTTCGACGAACCATTCGGCCATCGATTCGCCCGGATGCTGGCGCGCGATGACCCAGATCTTCTTTTCCGCCTGCGGGTTGCCGATGGTCACCATGTTCATGTCGCGGCCGTCGACCGTGCTGCCCAGGTCGGACACGCGCGCCAGCGGATGCTCGGCCACTTCGCCCAGCAGGCGCAGATGGCGTTCCCACGAATACGGCTCGAAATAGGCGTAATACACGCTGTCGAGTTCCGGCGTGTGAGAGATCGTCATGACCTGGCCGTCGAACGAGGTCGGCACGCGGAACCAGTTTTCGCTGTCGTAGCTGGCCACGGCCTGGTAGTCTTCGTAGCCAGCCGGATAGGTGGCCTGGCCCGCGTTCAGGAAACGCATCGTGCATGCCTGGCCACGCGCGCCCTGCAGGCGGAAGTGGAACCACTGGTGGATGTCCGCGTGGCTATCCTTGCGCAAGTTCAGGTCGATGGCGCCGGCACTGGTGGCGCTCACCACGTCGATGGCGCCCGAGTCGAAGTTCTGGCTGATTTTAATGGTCATGTAATGATCCCGTCCGAATGTAAGTATTCCGGCGTTGCCTCGTGGGCTGGCGCCGGCGCGCTAAGTAACCCCCAATAAATTCTTCTGATTTCTAGTCTCCACAATCGGTGCGCTGCTGTGTTGCCCACCGCTAGCAGTGCTCGCACTGCGTCGCGGCGAGCGCCTTGCATCGCATCCGCTTCTGTTCGCTATAAATTCACAATAATTTCCCGGGGATTACTTAAAAACGCAGTGTAAGCTATCCCGCTATTTTCCGCCCTTTGGGCCCGTTCGCAAAGCCTGGCCAGGCGATTTGTGCACCAATCCGGGGCATCGATGGAAAAGTGACGGGCAAAAGCGCGAAAAATCGGTCAGCTGTTGCATCTACCGGACAAAAAACTGATTTGTAACAGCCGCTGACACATTGGCGCTCAATCGCCCCCCTATAATTCTTGCTTTCATAGAGTCGCCAGGAAAGAGTCGTGGACAAGAAGTTAACTAATATCCAGGAAAGAAAGTTACGCGAGGCTCAGGCGCGGCGCGAGCACATCATCGACGTCGTCAAAGATCTCATCAAGAAAGGAGGCGCGCGCGCCGTCTCCATCCGCAAGGTAGCCGAGGCGGCCGGCTTTTCCACCACCGTCGTGTACGCCCTGTTCCGCGACAAGGCCACCCTGATCGCCCAGGCCATGGACAAGGACTTGCTGGAACTGGTGCGCGCCATGCGCACGGCCTGCGCCGCCAGCACTGAGCCGTGGGAACGCATCCGCCTGGTCGGCCGCGCCTACATCGAGTACGGCTTCCAGCATCCCGACGAATATTCGCTGATCTTCATGGAGCTGCGTCCGCATGCGGAGCTCGACGCCGTCGAAGTCGAACACGGCAATATCGAGCAGGATCCGTACGCCTATGCGCTGCACCTGTTCGGCGAACTGGCGCAGGCGGGCCTGGTGCGCCAGGACGAGCCGGCGCTGCACACGATGACGCAAATCTTCTGGCAATCGCTGCACGGCCTCGTGTCGCTGCGCATCGTCATGGATGCGGGCGACCCATGGACGCCGCACCCGGAAATGAACGCGCATATCGACGACTTGCTGGCCGTCGTCACGGCAGGCATCCGTTTACGCTTTGCACCGGCTTCCTGACGTTTGATCCAGCGCAAACCGTCCCGACAGAAAAGGCGGACAGTGGAGTGAAGCCGCCTGCGCTGGTGCAGCGCGGCTCGCGCGAAGGAGGGCGAGATGAACGAAGCCTATGCCACGGACCAGCTTGACAAACAGCAAGGCCCGCACAATGCTGTACGCATGGAAGCGCGCCTGACAAAACTGGAAACGGACCGGGAACATGACCGGCTATGGTTCAAGACCCTGGAACAGCGTCTTGGCGACGGTCTCGACAATGTACGTACGGAGTTGCGCGACGAATCGCAGTTGCTGCGCGCCGACCTGACGCAGTTTCGCGGCGACTTGCGCGGCGACTGCCACGCCTTGCGCACGGAACTGGGCGACATCCGCAAGCACATGCACCCCCACTTCCTGTGGTTCATGGGCATACAGGCCACCACCACGTTTGCCCTGCTGGGCTTGGGCGCCAAGGCGCTGCATATGTACTGAGGAAAAACAAAAAGGCAGGCGCGGTGCAGCACCGCCCTGCCCTGCCTGTCCTGAGGTTAGCGAAGCCTGCTACGCTGCCAGCATGCTCTGCGTTTCCTGGTAGCGCGTATGCCACGACAGCGCCTGCTCCAGGATGTGCGGCGTATGGCCGCCGCGCTGGCATGCCGCGTCATAATAAGCACGCAGTTGCGCGCGGTAATCGGGATGCGTGCAGCGCTCGATGATCAGCGGCGCCCGTTCGCGCGGCGCCAGTCCGCGCAAGTCCGCAAAACCCCACTCCGTCACCAGCACGTCGACGTCATGCTCCGTATGGTCGACATGCGAGACCATCGGCACGACGCTGGAAATGCGCCCGCCCTTGGCCGCCGATTTCGACACGAACATCGACACTTGCCCATTGCGCGCAAAGTCGCCCGAGCCGCCGATGCCGTTCATCATGTGCGTACCGCATACATGCGTGGAATTGACGTTGCCGTAGATATCGAACTCGAGCGCCGTGTTCAGGGCGATGATGCCCAGGCGGCGCACGATCTCGGGATGGTTGCTGATCTCTTGCGGGCGCAGCACGATTTTCGAGCGGTAATGGTCGATATTGTCCATCAGCTTCTGGTGCACGGCGGCCGACAGGGTGATCGACGAGGCCGAGGCAAACGCCAGCTGGCCCGAATCGAGCAGCTCGATGGCGCTGTCCTGCAGCACTTCCGAATACATCGTCATGTTCTGGAAGGGCGAGCCGATCAGGCCATGCAGCACGGCGTTGGCGATGGTGCCGATGCCCGCCTGCAGGGGCAGCAGTTCCGGGCCCATGCGCCCGGCCGCCACTTCGCCTTCGAGAAAAGCGATCACGTGGCCGGCGATGGCCTGCGTTTCCGCATCGGGCGGCAAGGCGTTCGACGGGCTGTCGGGGCTGTCCGTGATGACGATGGCGGCGATGCGGGCCGGGTCGATGGCGATGGCCGTGCTGCCCAGGCGCTGGTCCACGCGCGTGAGCGGTATCGGCTCGCGGCCCGGCAGGGTTTGCGGGATATAAATGTCATGCAAGCCTTCCAGCGCCAGCGGCGTGGACAGGTTGATTTCGATGATGACTTGCGTGGCCTGCTGGGCAAAGGCAGCGGAGTTGCCCACCGACATGGTCGGGATGATGGCGCCGACGGCCGTGATGGCCGTCGCTTCGATGACGGCGATGTCGACGGCGGCCAGGTTGCCCGAACGCAGCTGCTCGGCCGTTTCCGACAGGTGCTGGTCGATGAACATGACTTCACCGTTGTTGATCTTGCCGCGCAAGACGGGGTCGACCTGGAACGGCATGCGGCGCGCCAGCACGCCCGCCTCGGCCATCAGGCCATCGCTGCCATTGCCCAGCGAAGCGCCCGTGATCAGGGTCAGGCTCAATGGATCTTGCAGGGCACGTTCGGCCAGCGCGCGCGGCAAGGCCTTGGCGTCGCCGGCACGGGTAAAGCCGCTCATGCCGACACGCATGCCGTTGTGGAACAATTTGGCTGCCTCATCGGCGCTCATGATTTTACTGAGCAAGCCTGGGTGGCGGATACGGTCCTCGTACATCGTGATGCTCCTGATATTCTTAATATTCTCAAACTGGATGGCTGTCATACACCAGCCCCATAAGTGGTTTCAGTATAAAATCCCGTCCACATGCATGGCATGAATTAATTTCGTCACATCCAGTCGATATTTTCATGCCCTGCCAACGCTGAGCACTCCCTTGGATATCCGTTCCCTGCGCTATTTCGTCGAAACCGTGCGCCTGTCGAGCTTTACGCAGGCGGCCGAATCGCTGCACCTGACTCAGTCGACCATCAGCAAGATGGTGCGCCAGCTGGAAGACGAGGTGGGCGCCCAGCTGCTGGTGCGCGACGGACGCAAGCTGACCCTGACGGACACGGGCCGCATCGTCTACCAGCACGGCCAGGAGATGCTGGCCAATATGCGCCAGCTGACCTTGGAAGTGCGCGACACCCAGGCCTTGCAGCGCGGCAGCCTGGCGGTCGGCATCCCGCCCATGATCAACGTGCTGTTTACGCCCGTATTAAAAGCCTTTCGGGCGCGCCATCCGAACATCAGCCTGACCCTGCAGGAAGACACGGGCCAGCAGATCGAGCGCAAGGTGGCGGGGGGCGAGCTGGAAATCGGCATGACGGTGCTGCCGGCCGACCCGGAACTCGATCTCGTGGCAGTGGAAGTGGCCAACTACCCGATCTGGGCCCTGGCCGAGCCGGGCACGTTCCAGAAAAACCGCACGACACTGCCCTTCAAGGCGCTGGCCGAGCTGCCGCTGGTGTTATTGAAGGATGATTTCGCCCTCACGCGCAGCCTGCGCCAGCATTTCGCGCAGGCCGGCTTCACGCCGACCATCGCCGCGCAGAGCGGCCAGTGGGACTGGCTGGTGGCGATGGCCTCGGCGGGCCTGGGCGTGGCCCTGCTGCCCGAGCCGTTCATCCACCGCCTGGCCGGCGAACGGCTGGAGGCGGTGCGCATCGTCGAACCGGAAGTGGCATGGCAGGTGGCGCATGTCTGGAGCGGACGTTATCTGTCGCACGCGGCGCGCGCCTGGCTCGAGGTGTGCCAGGACGTGCTGGGCACGCCATTCGCGCACTGACAAAAAAAAGGGTGGCCGAGGCCACCCTTTTGATTAATCACGCCACCTTGCTTATTTGGCGGCATCGTCCTTGTACATGCTGGCGTATTTCCAGCCGAAGTACAGGATGAAGGTGTAGCACAGGGCCGGCACGAGGAAGGACAGCTGCAGGTTGATGTGGTCGGCCAGGAAACCCTGGATGAACGGCACGATGGCGCCGCCGACGATGGCCATGCACAGGATGCCCGAACCTTGACCCGTTTGCGCGCCCAGCTTGTTCAGGGCCATGCTGAAGATGGTCGGGAACATGATGGAGTTGAACAGGCCGACGGCGATCAGTGCCCACATGGCCGTGTGACCGCTGGAGAACACGGCGACGAGGATCAGCGCGATGACGACGGCGGCGTTGAAGGCCAGGGTCTTGCCCGGGCTGACATAGCGCATCACGGCAAAGCCGACGAAACGGCCCAGCATGGCGCCACCCCAGTAATAGCTGACGAAATAGGCGGCATCGGCGTGGCTGAGGCCAGCGATATGGCTCTCGCCCAGGAAGTTGATCAGGAAGCTGCCGATGCTGACTTCACCGCCCACATACAGGAAGATGGCCAGCGCGCCCAGCACCAGGTGGCGGTGCGACCAGATCGAGACCTTGTGGCCATCCTGCGCCACGGCAGCCGCATCATCGGCGTGCGAAATCTTCGGCAATTTTGCCAGCGCGAACAGCACGGCCAGTATCACCAGGGTGGCGGCCAGCACCAGGTACGGGCCTTGCACGGAAGCCGCTTCCTTGGCGCGGTAAGCCAGTTGCTCGGCTGCCGGCAGCAGGTCGAACTGCTGCACCGTCAGCACGGTGCCCGACAAAATCAGCATGCCGCCCAGGGCCGGCGCCACGGTGGTGCCCAGCGCGTTGAACGCCTGCGTCAGGGTCAAACGGCTCGACGCCGTCTGCGGGTCGCCCAGTTCCGTCACATACGGATTGGCCGCCACCTGCAGCACGGTGATGCCGGCCGCCAGGATGAAGAAGGATAAGAGGAACAGCGCGTAGCTGCCGGTGGACGCCGGGTAGAACATGGCGCAGCCGGCGGCCGCGATCAGCAAGCCGGCGACGACGCCGCGCTGGTAGCCGATCTTCTTGATCAGCATGCCTGCCGGCAGCGAGACGATGGCGTAGGCGCCAAAGAAGCAGAACTGCACCAGCATCGCCTGGACATAGGTCAAGGTGTAGATCGAGCGCAGATGGGGAATCAGCACATCATTGAGCGATGTCAGCAATCCCCACATGAAAAACAGCACCGTGACAATGATCAGGGCGCCTGTATTGTTTTGCGTGCCGGCCCGTGCGGACGGTACGCCCTGGCCTTGCTTTACGTATTCCATACCTTCTCCATTTTTCAATTCCAAGTTGATCGCGCCAGGCATGGAAGCGTTTCCACCCGGGCAGCGCCAGGACGCGCAAGCGCCACGCAGATATCAGCGTGGGCCATGACTGCCATCAACGATAGAGGGGCAGGCATGGCACGTCTCGCGCGCGGCAGGCGCACGGCCGACCGTTTCTCGTCAGAACGATGTCTTGTGGGCGCGGCACGCCTGCGGGCTGCGTCTGAAAACAACATCCAGGACAAAAACGTCTTGTAGTAAAACTACGATACTGCGCCGGCATTATGCCTTAAAGCCCCGTATTGCGCAGCTTTCCCGCCTGTTATTTAAAAAATGAATAGCTGACATTTGAAATCAAAAGTAGCCTTATAACTTGAAATCGCTATACTTATATTGCAGTGCAGCACAACGCGGCACGCCACACAAGGAGTCTGCCATGTCTACCGCATTTACTTACCACACCACGCAAAACAGCAATATCGTCGCCACCCTCGTTCACGCCGCCAAGCGCGTGGGCGCCTGGCTGAACCAAAGCAGCGACCGCCGCGAGCGCGCTTACGAAGAAGCCTACCTGGCCGAATCGACCGACCGCTACGACCTGGAATACCGCATGCGCGAACTGGCCCGCGCCAACCCGCAGCCAAGCTGGATGAGCGGCCTGAGCCGTTAATCAGTACTGCAGCACGCAGCCCATCACCGGCTGTAGCAACAACGATAGCGCCATCCTGCTCGCCTTGCGCTTGAGCACAGGATGGGCTATACAGGCGGGATGCAAACGCCCATTATCATCCTCGCCATCGCCGGCAGCCTGCGCGCCGCCTCGCTGAACACCGCCCTGCTGCACGCCATCGCAGGGCTTGCCCCAGCGCCATTCGAGATCCGCATCTATCCCGGACTCGGTGAATTACCCCTGTTCAATCCCGACCTCGACGCCGACAGCCTGCCGGCCGTGACGGCCCTGCGCGACGCCATCCTTGCTGCCGACGTGCTGATGCTGGCCAGCCCCGAGTACGCGCACGGCGTGAGCGGCCCCATGAAAAATGGGCTGGACTGGATGGTGGGAAATGAATCGTTCATCGACAAGCCGCTGGTGCTGCTGAACGCCTCGCCGCGCGCCACGCATGCGCAGGCGGCCTTGCGCGAAACGGTACGCACCATGTCGGCGCGGCTGATCGACGAAGCCTGCATCAGCCTGCCCCTGCTGGGGTCGGATCTCGATGCGGAGGGTATCGCCGCGGACCCGGCATTGCGCCGGGCCATCCTCGATATGTTGCAGTGCATCAGGTCATTTTCATGACCTTCTGCACGTTTTACTATCATTTCATCTAGTTTTACTACGTACTTCTACGGATCGCTCAGTGCGGGATCATGCCGGTGAACACGTACGCCTGCAGCATGGTGATGATGCCGATGATCACGGCAAACAGCAGGCTGTGCTTCAAGGTAAAGCGGAACAGGTCCGATTCCTTGCCCACCAGGCCAGTGGCGGCGCAGGCGACGGCGATCGACTGGGGCGAAATCATCTTGCCCGTCACGCCACCCGTCGTATTGGCCGCCACCAGCAAGGTATCGGACACGCCGATCTGGTGCGCCGTGGTGTTTTGCAGGGAGCAGAACAAGGCATTCGACGACGTATCGGACCCCGTCAGGAACACGCCCAGCCAGCCCAGGAACGGCGAGAAGAACGGGAAGGCCGCGCCGCTGCCAGCCAGCAGCAGGGCCAGGGTGGACGACATGCCAGAATAGTTGGCAACGAAGGCAAACGCCAGCACCAGGCCGATCGACAGCACGGGACGGCGCAATTCCACGAGCGTTTCCACGAAGGCCTTGATGCCATCGCGCGGCTTCATGCGCAGCATCCACATCGACAGCACGGCCGTCAGCAAGATCGCCGTGCCCACGGCCGACAGCAGGTCGAGCTTGAAGACGGCGTCATACGCTTTCGGCGCGGCGACGATGGGCATCGTCTTGATCACCAACTGGTCCAGGTAAGGCACGTGGATCTTGACGACCAGGCTGGATAACGCGCCGCCGGCGGCGAACAGGGACTTGAAGCCGGGCAGGCTCCAGACGGTGACGATGGCCGTCAGCAGGCCGAACGGCGCCCAGGCGCGCGCCGTCTGTGCCAAGGTGTAGGGCGAGGCGGCGCGGCTGCCGCTGCCGCGCAAGTCCGCACTGCCTGCTCCGCCAAAACCGGACAGCGCAGCGGCGCCGCCGCCGACGGCGTTGACCACCTTGGCATTCTTCGGCTGCCATACTTTCAGGAACAGGGTCAGCGACACCAGGCTGACGAGGGCCGAGGTGATGTCCGGCAGCTCCGGCCCGATATGGTTGGACGTGAAATACTGGGTGACGGCAAAGCTGGCGCCCGTCACCAGAGCGGCCGGCCACACTTCGCGCACGCCGCGCACGCCATCCATCATGAACACCAGCCAGAATGGCACGGCCAGCGACAGCAGCGGCAGCTGGCGGCCCGCCATGGCGCCGATCAGGAAGGGGTCGATGCCCGTCACCTGGCCCGCCACGATGATGGGGATGCCCATGGCGCCAAAGGCCACGGGCGCCGTATTGGCGATCAGGCACAGGCCCGCCGCATACAGCGGGTTGAAGCCCAGGCCCACCAGCAACGCCGAGGTGATGGCCACGGGCGCGCCGAAACCGGCCGCCCCTTCCAGGAAGGCGCCGAAGGCAAAGCCGATCAGCAGCACCTGCAAGCGCTGGTCATCCGTCACCGACAGCACGGAGGCGCGGATGATCTCGATCTGCCCCGTCTTGACGACGATCTTGTACAGGAAGACGGCCGTGACGATGATCCAGGCGATGGGCCACAAGCCATACGCGAAGCCGTAGCCGGCCGCCGCCAGCGCCTGCGGCACGGACATGCCATACGCGAAGATGGCGACGGCCAGCGCCAGCGCCAGGGTGACGGCGGCCGCCACGTGCCCCTTGATGCGCAGCGCGGCCAGGGCGATGAAGAAGAAAATGATGGGAACGGCTGCCGCCAGCGACGACAGCCACAGGCTGCCGAGCGGTGTATAAAGTTGGGTCCAGGTTTGCATGTCGGGTCTCCTCCGGTGGATGCGGGTTAAGTGAAAAAACGGCTTTGCTGTATTTTTTTGCGGCGTATTTTTCTGTGGAAGCCGGTGCTACTCTTCCTGGCCCCGCGCATTGAGCAGGTCGGCCAGGCTGCGCGGCGCCGGCGTCAACGGCTTGCGGTGCTGCGTCCAGCCCAGTTGCGCGCGCGGCGTCAGCATCCGCAGGCGCGTGGCGGCCCAGCGGAACAGGCGGTAGCTGGCGGGGCGCGCAAAGGCGCCGCTCCAGAAGCGCCAGATCAGGCTTTCGCCGCGGCTGAACTTGGCGCCCTGGCCGCGCAGCGGATGCGCCACCTGCTCGCCGGGATTGCGATTGGCCTCCGTGCGCAGGCGCACCAGCAACTGCGGAATCGGGATGCGCACGGGGCACACTTCGCCGCAGGCGCCGCACAGGCTCGATGCGGTGGCCAGGTCCGCCGTCGCAGCTAGGCCCAGCAAGTGGGGCGAGATGATCTTGCCGATCGGCCCCGGATACGTGGTGCCGTAGGCGTGGCCGCCGATGCGCGTGTAGACGGGACAGTGGTTCATGCAGGCGCCGCAGCGGATGCATTGCAGGGTGGCGCGCAGTTGCTCGTCCGCGTAAGCCTGGCTGCGGCCGTTATCGAGCAAGACCAGGTGCACTTCGCGTGGCCCATCCTGTTCACCGGCGCGGCGCGGGCCGGAAATCAGGTTGAAATACGTGGTGATGGCCTGGCCCGTCGCCGAGCGTGTCAGCAAGCTGGCCAGCGGGACGATATGTTCCAGCTTGGCCACCACTTTTTCCATGCCCATGATGGCGATGTGGATCTCCGGCACGGACGTCGTCAGCCGGCCATTGCCCTCGTTTTCCACCAGCCACAGGGTGCCCGTGTCGGCTGCCGCGAAGTTCACGCCGGACAGGCCGATGTCCGCCTCGACAAACGCCTGGCGCAGGGCGCGCCGCCCCGTCTGAATCAGGCTGTCGACATCTTCCGTGTAGGGCGCGTCGGGAATATGCTCGGTGAACAGGCCGGCGATATCGGCTTTCGTCTTGTGAATCGCCGGCATGACGATGTGCGACGGCTTTTCGCCGGCCAGCTGCACGATGTATTCGCCCATGTCCGACTCCAGGCACGTCATGCCGCGCGCTTCCAGGTAGTGATTGAGCTCGATCTCCTCGCTGGCCATCGACTTGCCCTTGATGAAGCGCGTCGCCCGGTTCCTTTCCGCGATGGCGTGGATGATGGCATTGGCCTGTTCGCCATCCTCGGCCCAGTGCACCTGCACGCCGGCCGCCGTCAGCTTGTCTTCCAGCTGCACCAGCAAATCGGGCAGGCTCGCCAGCGCATGCTGGCGCACGGCTTCGCCGATATCGCGCAGGCGTTCCAGTTCGTCGCCATCCGGGAACTGGGCGCTGCGCTTGTCCTGTAAAAAATCCATGGCGCCGCGAAAGCTCTGGCGCAGCTTCGGGTCGTCCAGCGCGGCGCGGGCGCGCGCATGGAAGTCGGCCGGCTTGACGAATTGCAGTGGCTTGGCGTTCATGGCTGGCCTCCTTCCTGGGCGGGCAAGTCATCGATGATCAGCACCCACAGCCAGCGCGGACCGTGCGCGCCATAGGCGAGGGTTTGCTGGATGTCGGACGTTTTCGAAGGACCCGACACGAGCACCAGGTTGGTCGGCATACCGTCGGCCCAGCGCTCGGCGCGCGCCGCCGCATGCAAGTCCACGTGCAGGGTGCTGGCATACACGAGGCAGACATGCAGGGGCGGCGCCAGCGATACCGTGCGCGGCGTGGCCGCGTCGGGCGCGATGACCAGGGTACCCGTGGCGGCAATGCCGGAACGGGCGACGGTAAAACCGGCATCGACGGTATCGAACAATTCGCCCTTCCACTGCGCCAGCGGACGCTCGAAAGACAGCGCGGCCACGCCTTCGGGCAAGGCGGCGCACAAGGCCCGCCCTTCGGCGCTGCCGGCATCCATCAGCAGGCGGCGCACGCCATGCGCACCGAGGCGCTGCGCCAGCAGGGCGGGCCAGGCATCGCCGCGCACGCAATCGACTTCCGCATGCGCGGCGCGCAAGGCTGCCTGCAGGGCGGCGATCCTGTCCCGTGCCGGCAGCGGTGCTGCGGCGCGGCGCGCCGAATAGTGCCTGTCGATGGCGGCATCGATGGCCTCCACCGTTTCGGGCGCGGAAGGCGCGGCGGCGCGCAGGCGTCCCAGCATGCGTTCGCGGGCCGTCAAGATCGCGCTCATGCCGCGCCTCCCGTGCGGCGCCACAAAAAGCTGGCCAGGTGTTCGACGGGCAGCGGCGCGCCCTGATGCTGCGCGGCGTGGCCGATATTGAGCAGGCAGCCGCAGTCGGCCGAGACGAGCCGGTCGCAGCCCGTGGCGCAGGCCGAGGCGATCTTGTCGGTGACCATGGCGCCGGAAATATCCGGGTGTTTCAATGAAAACGTGCCGCCAAAGCCGCAGCATTCCGATTCACGCTGGTGTTCGATGCGCGTCACGCCGGGCAAGGCGTCAAGCAGGGCCACGCCGTGCACCCGCGTGCCCATTTCGCGGCGCGCCCCGCACGAGGTATGCAGCACCACGTTTTCCTCCGCTTGCCCGGGGGCGGCCAGGGCCAGGCCGGCCAAGTCGAGCTGCAGCACGCAGACGAGAAATTCACTCAGTTCATACACGCGCTCGGCCAGTTCGGCAGCCTTGGGACCGGCCGCCGGGTCGTCCTGGAACAGCTGCGGCCAGTGGTGGCGCATCATGCCGGCGCAGGAGCCGGATGGCACGATCACTGGCCATGGCTGCGCAAACAGGTCCAGCTGCGCGCGGGCCACGGCGCGCGCCTGCTCCGGATTGCCGCTGCTGTAGGCGGGCTGGCCGCAGCAGCTCTGGCCGCGCGGATAATGCACCAGCAAGCCCTCCCGCTCCAGCAGGCGCACCGCGTCGAGCCCCGCCTGCGGCACGAACAGGTCGACCAGGCAGGTGGCGAACAGGTACACCTGGAGCGGCGCATGTGGGTAGTGGCGTGGAGCGTGGCGCGGCTGGCGCGGGTCTGGCTGCATGAGTGTGTCTCCCCGGCGCTCTGTGTGTTGCTGCGGCGCCGCTGTGTGTTGTTAAGAATGACCGGTTCACGCATAATTCCAGCTTCCGCAAGCCACTTCAAATTGCTCGGACCACTTTAAAACAACACCGGAAGACAGCGATGGCGACAGGCATGCAAACGCGGGGCAGGGTCGAGATGGTGATGCGCAGGCTGGAAACGTCCCTGCTGGACGGCAGCTTGCCGGCGGGTGCACAGTTGCCGGCAGAACGCCTGCTGGCGCTGCAATATGGGGTCTCGCGCAATACCGTGCGCGAAGCGGTGCAGCGGCTGGCGGCGCGGGGACTGGTGCGCAGCCGGCGCGGCGCGGGCGTGTTCGTGACGGATCAGTTGCGCACGGGCATGGCTTCGCCGTGGAGCCAGCTGGTGGCCGACCACCCTGCCCTGCGCGACGACATCCTGGAATTTCGCCGCGTGCTGGAAGGGGCGACGGCCTACTTTGCGGCGCAGCGGGCCAGCGGGGACGAACGCGCGCAGATCATGGCGCTGCTGGCCGAGCTGGAACAGGCGCGCGCCAGCGATGACAAGCACGGCGAGGCGCAGGCCGATGCACGGCTGCATGAAGTCATCGCGCAAGCGTCGCACAACACCATGTTTTTGCACCTGCACACCAGCATCATCGGCATGCTGCGCGAACACATCACCATCAATGGCACGGGCTTGCGCCAGCAGGATGACGCCACGTCGCTGCACCTGCTGTCGCAGCACCGCACCCTTTGCGAGGCCATCTGCGCCAGCCAGCCCGAGGAAGCGCGCACGGCCATGCAAAGCCACATCGATTTCGTGCGCACGCGCGTCACCAGCGACGACGATTGAGGCCACTGGTAGGACCAGTAGATGAACACCGTGGCCGCAAAAACTGCTACTATCGCGCGCCGCCACCTGATCCATCCTGCCATGACCGTCCTCGTCCACACCCACCCGCTGGTGCTCCAGCTGGAAAACGACTTGCTGCCCCTGTTCCGCGCCGCCCTGCCGCCACTCGCGACCGCCGTGCCACGGGCGCTCGCCTCCGTCTTCGCCTTTTCTAGCGGTACGGCCAGCGCTTTCCAGGATTATCACTTCGGCATTTCCTGCCTGCTCGCGGACATGCCCGACGATGCCCCGGAAGAAGTCGCCCTGCTGGTCAGCGTCACGGGCCTCGACGCCGGCGCCCGGCTCAGCGCACAGGTTGTCTGGGGCCAGCCATCGGGCCGGGTGGAAATGCAGGCCGGGCTGGACGCCGACAGCCTGCAAGCCTTGCATGCGGCCCTGCCAGGCTTGCTGGCCGGCTTGCAACAGGCCGCCAGCCGTGGCGGACCGAGTGTGGCAAGCGCGTGAAAAAGTGCCAGGAAACAACAACTTACGCTTTCCGCAGCGCAACTTTGTTGACTTCCACTAGCCCCAACCCCTATCCTTTCAGTTACGTTTGGTGAGAATGTGTGCATGTTCATGCGAGCATACCCGCAAGCCGCCTTGCCCCCACAAAAGTCCATTCCGCATTTTTATTGCAACCATCAGGGCAACGCGCCTGGACGGCCGCTGCCAGCAAATACGGAGCTGACTGCCATGCCATCGCACCACCATTTTCCTGCAACACCCTTGCTCGGCTGCCTCCTCCTGCTGACCGCCCTGCCCGTGCAGGCGCAGACGACGGACAATCCTGCCGCCACCTTCAGCGCCAATGCCAGCCTCACTTCGCAATACATTTCGCGCGGCTTTCGCCAGACCTGGGGCAAGCCCGCCCTGCAGGCGGGCGTTGACTACGCGCACCCGAGCGGCTGGTCGCTGGGCACCTGGGCTTCCACCGTCAGCGACCGCTATATCGAGGATGCGACCATCGAATGGGACCTGTACGGCGGCTACAGCGGCACGGTGGGAGAACTGGGCTACAGCATGCTCGCGTATTACTACAAGTATCCGGGCGCCGTCTACCGCGCCACGGGTGTCAAGTATGACTATGGCGAACTGTCGCTGGGCCTTAGCTACAAGATGCTGTACGCCAAATACAACCATACCGTCACGCGCGACTTCTTTGGCATCACGCATGCGCGCGGCACGGGTTACCTCGACGTGGGCGCGAATGTCGACCTGGGCAATGCCTGGACCTTGAACCTGCACGCCGGCAATGGCCGGGTGGCAGGCACGGGCAATGCCATCTGGAACTGGCGCGACGCCAAGATCGGCGCCACCAGGGCCTTCGACGGCGGCTGGAGCGCCAGCGCCGCCATCACGCGCGCCTGGGGCGCCACCGATGCCTACGACCATTACACCCTGGGCATCCCGAATGCGGCCGGCCAGTTCGACACATCGAATCCCGCCGCGGCCACCGTCGTGCTGGCCGTCAGCAAGACCTTCTAGGCGCGCTACCCGCGACGCCCATGACACCGATATCCATCCCCATCAAGGAACAGCCTCATGCAACTCTCACTGAACAGTAAAATCTGCGTCGCCGCCACCGCGCTCGCCGTCCTCAGCCTCGGCGTCACGGCGGCCGTGATCGGCTACAAGAGCAGCGCCAGCGCCGAAGCGGCCGCGCTGGACCTGGCGCGCACGTCGGCGCGCGAAGTGGCGGGCGCCCTGCAGGCCCGCATCGCCAGCAACCTGTCCAGCGTATCCAGCCTGGCCGGCGCCATGCGCGGCACCAAAAGCGCAAATTTGCCCCTGCAGCGCGAGCAGATCAATGAATTGACCAAGGCGACGCTGACCAGCTCGGAAGACTTGCTGGGTTCGGCCGTGACGTGGGAGCCGAACGCGCTCGACGGCAAGGATGCGGATTTCGCCAACCAGAAGCCGTACTACGACGCCAGCGGCCGCTTCATGCCCTACTGGACGCGCGGCGCCGGCGGCAAGCTGCAAGTCGAACCCATCGTCTTCGACCCGAAACCGGGCGCCAACGACTGGTACGACGTGCCCAAGCGCACCGGCAAGACTTACTTTACGGAACCGTATATCTATCCCGTCGACGGCAAGGATGTGCTGATGGCCTCGCTGGTGGCGCCCATCATGATCGACGGCAGCTTCAAGGGCGTGGCCAGTGCCGACTTCATGCTCACGCGCCTGGCGAAAATCCTTGCCGACCTGAAAGTAATCGAGGGCGGCAAGCTGGCCCTTATCTCGAATGGCGGCCTGTACGCCAGCCACCCCGTGCCCGAACGCCTGGGCAAGAAGGCGGACGACGTGCCGGCCGCCGGCCTGGAGAAAGTGCGCCAGGGCCAGCCATATGAATACGAGGACGACAAGGGCTACATCCACTTGCTGCAGCCGCTGCAGATCCACCCCGATATCGCCCCGTGGAGCGTGGAACTGAACTTCCCGAAAAGCGTGGCCACGGCCTCGGCGCGCGACCTGATGATCTACACCCTGATCGTCGCCCTGCTGTGCGCGGCGGCCACGGCCGGCATTTTGATCCTCGTCGTCAACCAGCTGACGCGTCCATTGCGCACCCTGGGCCGCACCATGACGGATTTGTCGAGCGGCGACGCCGATCTGCGCGTCAAGCTGGAAGTCAAGGGCACCGACGAGCTGGCCGTCATCGGCAAGGGTTTCAACGCCTTCGTGGAAAAGATCCATGCCGTACTGCTGCAAGTGCAAGCCAGCGCCGACAACGTGGCCCGTGCCAGCGCGGAAATTGCGCAAGGCAATAACGACCTGTCGGCCCGCACGGAACAGCAAGCCAGTTCGCTGGAAGAGACTGCCGCCTCGGTGGAAGAGCTGACGGGCACCGTCAAGGAAAACGCCGACCATGCGCGCCAGGCGAATCAGCTGGCCGCCTCGGCGTCGGACGTGGCGCAAAAGAGCGGCGAAGTGGTCGGCAAGGTGATCGAAACGATGACCTCGATCAATGATTCGTCGAACAAGATCGTCGACATCATCAGCGTCATCGACGGCATCGCCTTCCAGACGAATATCCTGGCCCTGAACGCGGCAGTGGAAGCGGCGCGCGCGGGCGAACAGGGGCGCGGTTTCGCCGTCGTCGCCACGGAAGTGCGCAACCTGGCGCAGCGCTCCGCGGCGGCAGCGAAGGAAATCAAGCTGCTGATCGACGATTCCGTGGGCAAGGTGGCCGTCGGCAGCAAGCTTGTCGATGAGGCGGGCGCCACCATGGAACAGGTCGTCGACAGCGTACGCAAGGTGACCGCCATCATGGCCGACATCAGCGTCGCCACCACCGAGCAAAGCGACGGCATCGCGCAGGTCAACCAGGCGCTGGCGCAGATGGATGGCGTGACGCAGCAAAACGCGGCCCTCGTCGAGGAAGCGGCAGCGGCCGCCGAAAGCCTGCAAGACCAGGCCAGCCATTTGGCCGAGGTGGTCAGCGTGTTCAAGCTGGGCGCGCAGCAACAGGCGGCGGTGCCGGCAGTGAAGACAGTGGCTGCGCCGCGCACGCCGCCAGCCGTCAAGGCGCCGCCGCCAGGCAAGCGCCTCGCCTCGATCAAGCCGGCGCCAGCGGAAAGAACGCAAGCCAAGACGCCGGCAGGCGATGACTGGGAAGAGTTTTAAGCCGGCCTTTCCTGCCGGCAGCGAGTTACTCTTGACTTAAATCAAGTCACGAATACATTCGGTGAGAATTGCCCCTCATCCATCCTTTTATACTGTTGCCGCGCTCACGGCACGCATGCTTGCCGGAATAAAAGGATGGGGCATGAAAAAAATAGTGGCAGTCTTATTGGCATCAAGCACCGCACTGCTGGCAGGTTGCGGCGGCGGCGGCGGCGATGCAGGCAATTCCAATGCTGGATCGGCGCTGGCTCCCTATGTCGGTACCTGGCAAGCGCCATGCGATGGACACGAGCGCGAGATCATGGTGGTCGCAGCCAAAGCCGATGGCAGCGGCGCCATGGAACTCAGTTCCACCACCGAAACCTATCTCAAGACCGGCTGCGGCGGCACCTTGCTGGGGACGGAAACCATGACGGCAAAGATCAGCGCGACACCGGATGGCGTGGTCGACGTTCTGGTCAAACTGACGGAAAATGGTGCCGCGAGCAACGTGCGCATCGACAAGCTGAACCTGTCCATTCCCGCCTATGCATTCAACGTCACGGGGCCTGGCGTGCAATACGTGAAGAAAGATGGCAAACAGCAATGGTGCATCGAATATGAAGGCGGCTCCACCTGCCTGCTCGACGAAGGCATGCGCCCGGCGCAAACCATCAAAGGTGGCATCGTCTTGCGCGACAACAACCTCTACACCTTCTCGCATAACGGCACCGCTTATGAACCCGACATGCTATATGTAAAAAAATAAGCGCGTAACTTGCTGCGGAGCCCGTGGCCCCGCAGCTTCAGCGCCTCGGGTCCGTTAGCGAACATATGTGTAGAACCGAACATACATTGCGAAAATAGAAAGCTATTCTGTTGAAAAACAGGAGCTTGCCATGTCGCCCACCGCCTTTACGCTGCCATCCCACGCCGAGCTGACCGCCTTGCTGCGGCCACACGACAGCACTTTCTCCCCCGTCGAAGGCTTGCGCCGCTTGCGCGAGGCGGGACTGGACCAGCTGCCCCTGCCCGGCCACGGCGCCACTCTGCAGCGCTGGCAAATGCTGGCCGCCATCGCCGCCATCGACCTCTCCCTGCTCAAGCTGTATGAAGGCCATACCGATGCGCTCGCCATCCTGGCGGAAATCGATGGCCCCGGCGTGCCGGCCGGCAGCAGCTGGGGTGTCTGGTGTGCGGAAATGCCGGGCGCGCGCGTCCGCTTGCAGCAGGCAGCCGATGGCCGCTATGTGCTCGATGGACGCAAGGCATGGTGTTCCGGCGCGAATGGCCTCAGCCACGCCTTGATCAGCTGCTGGAATGAGGACGGCCAGGCTTGCCTGGCCTCCGTGGCCCTGTCGCAGCCGGGTGTGCACGTCACGGACGAAGGCTGGCAAGCCGTCGGCATGCTCGCCTGCGCCAGCGTCGACGTGACCTTTTCCGCCGCGCGCGCCTTTCCCGTGGGTGCGCCGGGCGCGTATCTGCAGCGCCCCGGTTTCTGGCATGGCGGCGCCGGCATCGCGGCCGCCTGGTATGGCGCGGCCTGCGCCGTCGCCAGCCACCTGCATGCGCGCGCGCAGCACGCCGCCCCCGATCCCGTCCGCCTGGCGCAACTGGGGAAAATCGATTGCGCGCTGCGCGCCGCCGGCGCCCTGCTGCGCGAAGGCGCCGCTGAAATCGACGCACAGCCGCAGCGCGACGTCATGGGCCTGGCGCTGCGCCTGCGCCTGGCGGTGGAAGATGCCGCCACCCTGGTCCTGCACCTGGCCACGCGCGCCCTCGGCGCCGGCCCCCTGTGCCGCGATGCCCGCTTCGCCCGCCTGGTGGCCGACTTGCCCGTCTTCCTGCGCCAAAGCCATGCGGAACGCGATCAGGCCGTGCTAGGCGGCATCGTCGCCGGTGCCGAAGACCATCCCTGGGCGCTCTGACATGCCCGCCCTTCCCGATACGCATGCGCGCCGCATCGAAGGCCGCGGCACGCCGGACGACGTCTGGCTATCCTGGCCGGGGCTGAACGATATCCCCGCCATCGGCGCCCACACACTGGTGCCGCCGGGATCGCGCGCCGTCATCGTCGCGCCCCATCCCGACGATGAAATCCTCGCCTGCGGCGGCTTGCTGCAGCTGCTGGCGGCGCAGGGCAGCGAACTGCTGTTCGTCGCCGTCACCGATGGCGACGCCAGCCACCCGGGCTCCCCACTCTGGCCGCAGGAACGCCTGCGCCGCGTGCGTCCGCAGGAATCCGCGCAAGCGCTGCAGGTACTGGGGCTGACGTCGCCCGCGTGGCTGCGCCTGCACCTGCCCGATGGCAGTGGAGAAGCCATGACGCCGCAGCTGAGCACGACCCTGGCAGCGCAGCTGCGTCCCGGCGACACGGTGTTTACCACCTGGCGCCTGGATGGCCACCCGGACCATGAAGCCTGTGGCTGGTCCTGCGCTGCGGCATGCTCGGCCAGCGGCGCCACCCTGGTGGAAATGCCCGTCTGGGGCTGGCACTGGGCCGCGCCCGGCGATGCGCGCGTACCATGGCACCGCGCGCATCGCCTGCCATTGCCGGACCCGATCCTGCAGCGCAAGCGCGCCGCCCTGCGCTGCTTCGCCAGCCAGATGGATGCCGATCCGTCTACCGGCCGTCCCGCCATCGTGGCTGGCGATGCCTTGCAGCGCCTGCTGCACGCCTGCGAAGTGTATTTTCTATGAATGCCTCGTCCATGCCAGACGACCAGCGCGGCAGCTATTTCGAGCAGCTGTACCGCCAAGATGCCGACCCGTGGCTGGTGCGCCAGCGCTGGTACGAGGAACGCAAGCGGGCCCTGCTGCTGGCCAGCCTGCCGCAGCAGCGCTACCGCCACGCGTATGAACCGGGCTGCGGCAACGGCGAATTGACGGTCGAACTGGCACGGCGCTGCGAGCGCCTGCTGGCGGCCGATCTCTCGGCCGAAGCGTTGCGCCTGGCCCTCCAGCGCCTGCAGGACGCGGAACAGGATGCGCATGTCACCCTCGCACAGCACCGGCTGCCGCAGGACTGGCCGCGCATCCCGCCCGGCGCCGGGAAATTCGACCTGATCGTCTTCAGCGAGATCGCCTATTACCTGTCGCCGGAAGAACTGGCGCGCGTGGTCGAACACAGCATCGCCAGCCTGGCGCCGGGCGGCGGCATCGTCGCCTGCCACTGGCGCGCGCCGTTTGCGCAGCGCATCATCTCGACCGTGCGCGTGCATGCGGTCTTCCAGGACGCGCACGGTCTGCACCGGGTGCTGCGCCACGAGGAAACCGACTTCCTGCTGGAGATCTGGTCCAACGATGCGCGCTGGGTGGCGCAACGCGAGGGCTTCGCATGATAGGCGTGGTCGTTCCCGTACATGACGAGGAAGCGTGCCTGGGCGACTGCCTGGCGGCGCTGCGCTTTGCCGCCACCTGTCCGCTGCTGTCTGGCGAAGCCGTCAGCATCGTCATCGTGCTCGACGCCTGCAGCGACCAGTCGCAGCGCATCGTGCTGGCGCACGCCATGCAGGCAGACCTGCGCTGGCGCCTCGACTGCATCGCCGTCAATGCCCATAACGTGGGCGCGGCACGCGCCGCCGGCGCGCAGCTGCTGCTGCAGCAAGGTGCACGCTGGCTGGCATTTACGGATGCGGACACGCGCGTCTCGCCCTCCTGGCTGAGTACCCAGCTGGGCTTGAACGCCGATGCCGTCTGCGGCACGGTGGCCGTGGACGACTGGTCGCCGCACGGGGCCAACGCCGATGCGCTGCGTGAACACTACGCCCGCACCTACACCGATGCCGACGGCCACCGCCACATCCATGGTGCCAACTTCGGCGTACGTGCCAGTGCCTACCTGCGCGCCGGCGGCTTTGCGCCATTGGCTTGCAGCGAAGACGTGGCCATGGTGGCGGCCCTGCAAGAGTCCGGTGCGCACATCGCCTGGAGCGCCGCGCCGCGCGTCACGACCAGTGCCCGCCGCCATGCCAGGGCACGCGGCGGCTTTGGCGACACCTTGCTGCAGGTGGTGGCGGCGATGGAACAGTCCCCGCTCCTCACGCTGACATAGCCCCAAAAAAAATCGCCGGACCGGATGGACTCCGGGCCGGCGATCAGGGCTGGCGTGAAAGCTAACTGATTACTTGAGCGGCATGGCAATGCCGAACATCACCGACTGGCTACGTCCGCTATCCATGTTCAGATTGCTGTTGTAGTCCAGGGTAATGGTCATGCCGTTCGACAGCAGCAGTTTCACGCCCAGCCCCGCCGTCCAGTTGCCCGTCTGCTGCGGCACCGTGCGGATCACGTACACGGGGCCGTCGGCCGCCAGGTCGGCATACGCCAGGCGCGCATCATCGGCGCCCTGGAACTGGTGCC